>NZ_CP172914.1:2350000-2817259 GCF_050537425.1 Enterococcus sp. DIV1307a | reverse complement strand
ACAGTGACCTCCTATATGTTTAAATTTTGGTTATCTAAAAAATGTGGATAACTTAAAAGAATGAGCATAGTCGATTTTAGCATTTTTTTAAAACTTTTTCCACAAGCAATTGTTCAATGTGGAAAAAAAGTACACAAGGGTGAAAAAAGTTTTCCACAGGGTGTCGACACTTGCGGAAGAAAGTGGTTGTTGAATGAGTTATCCACAAAAAGTTGAGAATAATTAAGCTTGACACAATCATGTTTCAAGAACTTATCAACAGTCAAAAAAACACCTGTGTAAAACTTTTTAACAGGCTGTTTTTTTGTGTAAAACTAGTGGAAAAATGGCTGTGAACAGAAAAAAATGTGGAAAACTATCCACAAGCTACTCACAGGAAAATTTAATTTGTGGATAATTGAAACGAATCTTTCTCAGGAAATATTTCTTAAATTTTATTGACAAAAGACCCTATTACTCGTTATACTATCAAAGTATGTCTATATATTGATGGATAGTTACAATTTCAGGAGGTGTAATTGCATGAAAAGAACGTATCAACCAAACAAACGTAAACGCCAAAAAGTTCACGGATTCCGTAAACGTATGAGCACTAAAAATGGCCGTCGCGTATTAGCAAGCCGTCGTCGTAAAGGTAGAAAAGTTATTTCTGCTTAATGATGGTCTGGTCTTTTAAACAGTCAATTTCTAAGAACCCTTAGTTATCTCCATAATTTTTTGGAAGATGTGAAGATAACTAAGGGTTCTTTTTCTGTTTTCAATAAAAGAAAGCAGGATTCTATAGAAAAGGCTACTAAAAAAGAGCGGAAATATGCTATTATTATTAAGAAGTAAAAAAATATAGAAACAAAGGGATGCCGATGAAAAAGTCCTACCGTGTCAAGAAAGAAAAAGAATTTCAACAGGTGTTTAATAAAAAACAATCTTGTGCAAATCGTCGTTTCGTGGTGTACGTTTTAGAGAAACCACAACAAGACCATTTTCGAGTGGGGATTTCTGTTGGGAAGAAAATTGGAAACGCGGTCACAAGAAATGCTGTGAAGCGGAAAATCCGCGCGAGTTTATTTCAATTAAAAGACCGTATCTCTCCAGAAATTGATTTTATCGTGATTGCACGTCCAGGATTGGAAAAATTATCGTCTGAAGAAGTGAAAGCTAATTTAACACATGTGTTAAATTTAGCTAAAATATTAGATGTAAGAGAGGGAATTGAGTAGTGAAGAAGTATAAGCGCTTATTATTAATGGCTGGGTTAGTGACCTTAGTCTTTGTTTTATCCGCCTGCGGAACCGCGCCCGTAAGTGAAAGTAGTACAGGAATTTGGGATCGATACATTGTTTATTATTTTGCCCAAGCGATTAAGTTCCTATCATTAGGCGGCAGTGTCGGAATTGGGATTATCCTATTTACGTTAGTCATCCGGATTATTTTATTGCCGTTGATGCATTTCCAAACGAAGAGTATGCGTAAAACACAAGAGTTGCAACCGCAATTAAAGGCCTTGCAACAAAAATATTCTTCAAAAGATCCTGAAACACAACGCTTATTCCGAGAAGAACAGCAACGTTTGTATGCAGAGAATAATGTGAATCCTTACATTGGCTGTTTACCACTGTTGGTTCAACTACCAATCATGATGGCTTTGTATCAAGCCATTTCACGCGTGCCTGAGTTAAAAGAAGGAACGTTCTTGTGGTTAAGCCTCGATAAGCCGGATCCGTATTTAATTTTACCGATTTTAGCGGCTGTCTTTACGTTTGCTAGTACGTATCTTTCAAGTATGAGCCAACTAGAAACAAATGCCTCACTGAAAATTATGAATTACGTTATGCCAGCGATGATCTTCTTTATGGGGATTTCATTAGCCAGCAGTTTATCTCTTTACTGGGTGGTCTCAAATGCCTTCCAAACAGGGCAAACATTGTTATTAAACAATCCATTCAAAATCCGTAAAGAGCGGGAGGAAGCAGCACGTCAAGCCAAAGCACGGGAGCGAGCGCTTGAACGAGCAAAAAGTCCTAAGAAAAAAGGGAAGAAAAAATAAAGGAGGTCGTTCAGATGCCGATTTATGAAGGAAATACAATCGAAGAAGCAACGCAGAAAGGCTTACAAGCACTTAGTTTAACCAAAGAGGATGTTACAATTGATGTGTTAGACGAAGGAAAAAAAGGATTTTTAGGTCTAGGAAAAAAACTTGCCCAAATTTCAATGGAACCAACGATTAGTGAGCAAGTCACAGAAGCGGTCGAAGAAACAGTGGAAGATATTGTTGTTGCCGATGAAGCAAAAGCAGTGGAAGAAGCAGTTGAGGAATTAACCGAAGCAATTCCTAGTCTCTCAGAGGAATCAACACATTCTTTAGAAAATCTGGAAGATGAAGCTGCTATTACTGAATTAGCGATGTATTTAACGAATATTTCAAATGAACTGAACGCCCCTGCCATGGTTCGCATAGCGCGCGAGAATGGCAATATTATCTTCCATTTAGAAACAGAAAAACAAGGCATCTTGATTGGAAAACACGGAAAAGTGTTAAATGCGTTACAGTATTTAGCGCAAGTCTTTATTCACCGCATTGCAAGCAATAAGCTATCGATTGTTGTAAATGTCGGAAATTATCGTGAAAAACGTCATGAAATTTTGGAACGTTTAGCGAAACGCACCGCGGAAAAAGCCAAACGCACTGGGCGGCCAGTCTTCTTGGAACCAATGCCGGCTTTTGAAAGAAAACAAATCCATCACACGCTAAGTAAAGATGAGCAAATCAAAACCCATTCTGAAGGGGATGAACCTTATCGGTATTTAGTGGTTGAACCAGTTAAGAAGTATTTTTAAACAAACAAAGAAACGTTGGCAACTCTCAGCAGGGACTGAATAGTTGCCAACGTTTCTTTGTTAAATGATTTTTTAGCCGTCTCCGTTTCTTTTTTTATGTTATGATAATCAGTAATTACTCCAGTAGTAAATTCAAATGAAAAAGTTTTGTAAAGAGACGTAGGGGGAGCAACAGGTATGCGTACGGAGAAAATACTGGTTGTAGATGATGATGCAGCAGTTCGTCGCTTGATTTGGAAAGCATTACAATCAACAGGTATTCTTATTTACCAAAGTGAATCAATTGAAAAAACAAAAGATATCGTGTCCAGAGTTACCTTTGATTTGTTCATTTTAGATGATAACTTGGAACATGACAGCGATGGTTACTACTTAGTCCAAATGATTAGAGAGAAATATCCACTGGTGCCAATTATCTTTTTTAGTAGCAAAAAAGAAGAAGAGGATATCATTGCAGCCTTGGAAATGGGTGTGGATAGTTATATAACGAAACCTTTTTCCTTGAATGTTTTTAAGGCTCAGGTGATTGCTTCGTTGAATCGATCTCGAATGATTCGAAAACAATTGAATGTTTATAAAAAAGAAGAGCTACAGGTAGGCGATTTCCGTTTTGATTATGGTCGTTATCAACTATTTAAAAAGGATTTACCTATTTCATTGTCTTCGAAAGAAGTTCAATTAATTCAATTTTTTCTGGAGAATCCCGAGCAAGTATTCTCTAAAGAACAAATTTACAGCAGTGTTTGGGGTACTGGGGATGTCGATGCGAATACGATTATGGTTTTTATTAATCGTTTACGAAGTAAATTAGAAGAAAACCCGAAAGAACCTTGTTACCTTCGGACCGTTTGGGGCATTGGTTATACCTTTACGCCAGATGGTTGCGTACAAAAAAAATGAAAAAAGGCCCGCAGTTGCACGAGCGACTGCGGGTCTTTTTTGATTATTCAATTTGTCGACGTTCCATTTCTTTCAAAATAAATTGAAGCGAACGATTTAGATGTTCATGGGTTAAAAGTGTGATCTGGTCAATATTCTTTGTTTTCATTCCGCGGAAAATTAACCAATGTTCTTCTAGGGCAATACTACGACGTTCTGAGGCACGAATCGCAATATCTCTGAAATAGATTAAGTAAGCATGGAGATCAGTCACAATTTTTTTTAAACGTAGCATCTGACTCTTAGTATAAATAAAGGAATTAAAATCTGAAAAGTTCTGTAGTAAGTCATCTACTTGGTTATTTTTATTGTATTGTTCTCCTTCGAGAAGTAAGGCTTCCAATTCATCAAAATCTTCTGGTGTCATGAGTTCCATGGCTTTAATGGTTGCTAAAGTGTCCAAAGATTTACGAATATCATAAATTTCATAAGCATCTTTCATACTGATCCCTTTAACCACGATACCCACCATAGGTATATGTTCCACCAATTGTTCTTTGACCAATTCTTGTAAAGCAAAGCGAATGGGCGTCCGACTAATGTTTAATTGCTCGGAAAATTCTTTTTCGTTAATCCGTTCACCTGCAGGAATATCCCCTAAAATAATGGTTTTTTTAAAGGCTTCATAGGTACAAATTTTTAGAGGTTTACTGCTGGTTAAATCTAAGTTCCGTTTTACTGCTTCAACCGTTGGATTCATATGAGGCACCTCCCTATAGGTTATTTTTATAGATAATAAATATAATATTAAAAATGAAAATATAACGCAAGAAAAGACAAAATGAAAAGAAAACCGAGGAGAAAAGGCACTCCTACGGTTTCAGCGACGACGTTTAATTTTGTGGAATAAATAAAGGCATGTGACCTAAAGCAACAATTGTAACAACGAAAATAACGAAAATTCCTAAGGCATATTTTGCCGATTCTTTTTGCCATTGGCCCATATCTAAACCAGTTAAACGTAATAGCAAGTAAATAAATGCCACTAATGGACTTAATAAGTGGAACGCTTGCCCCATTAAGGAAGCTAAAGCCATAGACATATTGTCAAATCCATAAGAACGTCCAGCTTCTGCTAGGACTGGTAAGACACCGAAATAGAAACCATCGTTTGAAATAAAGAATGTTCCTGGTGCTGAAATGAACGCAATCACTAAGCCCCAAGCGCCGGCTAATTGTTTTGGAATAATATTAACAAAGCTATTTGCTAAGGCATTGGCCATACCAGAACCTTGGAATAAGCCCATGAAGACGCCAGCAGCAAAAACTAAGATAACTACTTGCACAGCATCACCAGCATTTGCACTGATACGGCTGCTTTGATCTTTTAATTTTGGATAGTTAATCATTAAAGCGATACAAGTACCAACTAGGAATAATAATAGCGGTGGCATTTCAATCCACGAAGGCAAACCTAATTGACCAACGAATGAACTTAGGACTAACCAACCGATTAAGATAATCGTTAAAATACCATTGAATGCAAAATTCTTTGGACGACGGATTTCTAATAACTCAGGATCGTTAACAATAGTCATTTCTTCCAATTCTTTATCAGTAAGCGTTGTCACGCCTAAGCGAGCACGTTCTTTTTTCCCCATGCGATAAGCAACAAAGAAGATAACATACAATACAGATAAAATCATACCAGGTGCTAAATAAGAAAGAATGTCGGCATCAACTTCTAGTACGGCCATGGCACGAGCTGTTGGACCGCCCCAAGGTAATAAGTTCATAATGGTGTTTTGTAAGATAACAAGCACACCTAAATTCATCAATTTCATATTAAGTTTTTTGTAGATGGGAATAAACGCAGAACAGCAAATCAAGGTCGTAGTTGTTCCATCTCCGTTTAAGGAAACAGCAGCAGCAACTACCGCAGTAGCCATCAAGACTTTCATTGGATCGCCTTTAGCAAAGTAAATCATTTTTTTAGTGATTGGGTCAAACAAACCAGCATCCAACATAATAGAGAAGTAAAGAATGGCAAATAATAACATAATACCAGTTTTTGAAGTAGTTGAAATCCCATCTAAGACGAAATTCCCAATGTTGACTTCAGGGACAACACCGTCAGCACCAGGTGGCGGACTCGCTACTCCAGTTGCAATTGCAATCAAAGTAAAAATAAGAGGAATAATTACTAAAGATGTAAACGGTGACAATTTCTTTTTCATGATTACATACATAAAGATGATAATCATACCATAAGCTAAAATAGTGAGTAACATGTTTTTCTTCCTTTCTTTTTTAGAACCTTTTTGTAAGCGTTAACAACCGGTGTTAATAAAAAAGAATAGCCATGAGAAATGTTTCACAGTATTCTGGTTTACAACAAAAAATATTTTTTGTGTTTGTCTATAGTGTGAGAATATACAAACTTTCGCAGAGAATAAATAGCCTAAAACAAAAAGAACATCAAAAAAACAATTCAACAATCAAATTCTTATTAATAACTTAATATAATATTAATAGAATCTTAACGGCTGGTAAATGCTTATATACCAATGTTTACAGAGTTTTTTTCACAAAATAAACAATAAAAGAACAATCTGAGCTAGTGTTATCACTAGGTTTTTTAACGGTTTTTTCTATAATGAACGTATACCAAGAATTAGTGAAAGGAGAGACAATATGGGCCTATTTAAGTCCTTATTCAAGAGAGAGCAACACATGCAGGATACCGAGATTAATGAAAGCGTTATCCAACGTGAAGCGGATAACTTGGAAAAGCGATGGATAGATATACCAGCATATATTCCTGCTGAGCCAAAAGAATATCAATTGGTAAGTATTGTGGCCACTGCCATCGCAGCAGGAGAGTTTCCAGAAAGTCGTTTTGTTATCAAAAAAATCGCAAAACGAAATCCAGAAGCAAAAGAAGTTGCCATTATTGCAGCCAGTATAGCTGCAGAGCTTTCAGAAGAGTCTCAGCTAGTTGTCAAAAGAATTTCAAAACAAAACCTTGAGGAGGATCATTATGTTACGCAAATTTAAAATTTCAATTGATGGGAAAGAATATTTAGTCGAGATGGAAGAAATCGGTGGCGTCCCACAACCAGCACCTGTTGCGCCACAACCAACAGCGCCAGTTGCTACGACAGAAACACCAGCCCCTGCTGTTGAAGAAACCCCAGCGCCAGCAGCACAGCCAGCCGCCCCAGCAGGAGCAGATGCAATGCCTGCGCCAATGCCAGGAACTGTGTTAAAAGTATTAGTCAATGTTGGTGATACGGTGTCCGAGAACCAACCATTGTTAATTTTAGAAGCAATGAAGATGGAAAATGAAATCGTTGCAGGAAAAGCAGGTACGGTAACAGGAATTCATGTTACCCAAGGCCAAATTGTGAACCCAGGGGAACCATTAATAACAATTAACTAGAATTAATTTAAGAAGAGGAAGTGATTTGTGTGGAGACACTGATTCAAGGTGTTATAGGAATGGGCCAAGAACCAGGACGCATTGTGATGATGCTGATTGGTGGACTATTAATGTATTTAGGAATAAAAAAAGAGTATGAACCAACACTTTTAGTGCCGATGGGTTTAGGAACGATTTTAGTGAACTTTCCTAATTCCGGCGTATTGAGCGCTGGCGGCGAGCCAGGTCCGTTTAATGTTCTTTTTGATTTTGGAATAAAAACAGAGTTATTCCCGTTATTATTATTTATTGGGATTGGGGCAATGATTGATTTCGGTCCATTGTTACAAAATCCGTTTATGTTGATGTTTGGTGCCGCTGCACAGTTTGGGATTTTCTTTACAGTTATTATGGCTGTTTTATTAGGTTTTGATTTAAACGATGCTGCTTCGATTGGGATTATTGGTGCCGCTGATGGTCCAACGTCTATTTTCGTAGCAAATACCTTACATTCAAAATACATGGGGGCCATAATGGTTGCCGCTTACTCCTACATGGCGTTAGTTCCGATTATTCAACCAGTAGCGATTAAAGCAGTGACGACGAAAGCCGAACGTCGTATCCGTATGACTTATCGGGCCGGTGAAGTTTCTCAAACAGCGAAAATTCTTTTCCCGGTTGTTATTACGATTGTCGCAGGGTTAATTGCGCCGGTGTCATTACCATTAGTTGGTTTCTTAATGTTTGGGAACTTATTAAGAGAATGTGGCGTTTTGGATCGTTTATCCATTACAGCTCAAAATGAATTGGTAAATATTATTAGTATCTTGCTAGGATTATCTATTTCCGTTAGCATGAACTATGCAGAGTTCTTAAAAGTCGATACATTGATGGTTATTGGCTTAGGGTTAGTCGCCTTTATTATGGACTCAGTCGGCGGCGTGCTTTTTGCTAAATTCTTGAATTTATTTAGAAAAGAAAAAATCAATCCAATGATTGGTGCTGCAGGTATTTCCGCTTTCCCAATGTCTAGTCGGGTCATTCAAAAAATGGCTACAGATGAAGACCCACAAAACTTTATTTTAATGCATGCTGCTGGTGCCAACGTTTCAGGACAAATCGCTTCTGTAATTGCTGGCGGCTTACTATTAGCCTTTTTAACATAGGACGGAAAGGAGAACGAATACATGTCTGTTAACATGGAAGATTTAAAAATTGCTTTTGAACTGTTAGGTTTTGGTTGGGGCGGCGTTTTCGTTGTTTTATTTATCATTTATCTAGCATCTAAATTACTAACAAAATTATTTCCAATTAAAAAATAAAGGAGGTTATTGCTGTGAGCAGCGTATATACAATGAAAAGAATCTGGTTGCAAAAAGATAAAAAAGCTTATCAAGCTTGGCGCGAATTAATGGAAAAAGCCGAATTGCAAACGACAGAAGCACTTGATTACACCGTTGGCATATATGATGACACAGCATTAATCGCCTCTGGCTCGCTTTCAGGCAAAACGATTAAGTGCGTGGCCGTTTGTAAAAAATATCAATCTGAAAATTTGTTAACCCAATTGGTGGTTCATCTACTTGAAAAACTGAGAGAAGAAAACCAATTACACAGTTTTTTGTATACAAAACCAAAAAATGAACAAATTTTTCAGTCGCTAGGCTTTCAAAAAGTGGTTGCGAATCAAGAGGTGCTATTTATGGAGCAAGGCAAACCAGATTTTGCCGATTATCTTGATTACCTGACACAGCATAAAAAAGCAGGGCCAGCCAGTAGCATTGTCATGAATGCAAATCCTTTTACGAAAGGCCATCAGTACTTAGTCGAAAAAGCAGCCAAAGAAAGTCCGCACGTTTATGTGTTTGTTTTATCTGAAGATAAATCGCTGTTTTCAAAAGAAGCACGTTTCGCAATGGTGCAAAAAGGGGTAGCCCATTTACCCAATGTGACAGTCCTATCTACAGAAGATTACTTAGTTTCGTCTGCGACTTTTCCTACCTATTTTTTGAAAGAAAAAGCGCCATTAGAGGTAGCTGCAATTCAAGCAACGCTTGATGCAACGTTATTTAAAGAAAGAATTGCGCCAATACTTGAAATTCAGCAACGTTATGTGGGAGAAGAGCCTTATTCAGAAGTGACCGATGTCTACAATCAAGCAATGCAACAAGTTTTCGGACAAACGATAACGCTAACCATTGTCCCGCGATTAGCGAGTGATGGAGAGCTGATTAGTGCGACGAAAGTTCGCAAAGCGATGGCTGAAGGCGACAAAGAGACACTCAAGAAGTTTTTACCAGCAACAAGTTATCAATACTTAGTAGAACACAAGAAACTAATGAGGTGAAGAAAGTGAAGATTATCAAAAATGCTACTGCAGGGACAGTAGAATCAAGTGATATTATGATTACCGTCCAACCCATTGAATCAACAGAAAATACCATTGAATTAGAAAGTAGTGTCGAAAAACAATTTGGCAATCAAATTCGTCAGGTGATTACGACAACTTTGGAACATTTAGATGTCCAAGGCGTTGCGGTCAAGGCGATTGATAAAGGGGCATTAGATTGTACAATCAAAGCTCGGATGATTACAGTTTTACATCGAGGCGCTGAAAAAGAAACGTATGATTGGAAGGAGTTGGACTCATGGAACGTTTAAGAAGAACAATGATGTTTGTCCCTGGAGCGAACGCAGCAATGCTAAGAGATGCACCTTTGTATGGGGCAGATTCAATCATGTTTGATTTAGAAGATGCAGTTTCATTAAAAGAAAAAGACTCTGCCCGTGTTTTAGTCCATTCTGCTTTGAAAACTTTCGATTATGGCAATATTGAAATTGTTGTTCGGATCAATGCTTTAGATGCCGGTGGCGCAGAAGATATTGAAGCAATGGTCTTAGCTGGTGTCGATGTGATTCGTTTACCAAAAACAGAAACAGCCCAAGATATCATTGATGTCGAGGCAGTCATTACAGAAGTAGAACAGCAAAATGACATTCCCGTAGGAACAACGAAAATGATGGCTGCTATCGAATCGGCTGAAGGTGTTCTAAATGCGCCCGCGATTGCCAAAAGTTCAACTCGCTTGATTGGCATCGCGTTAGGCGCCGAAGACTATGTTACCAATATGAAAACACGGCGCCATCCAGATGGCCAAGAACTATTCTTTGCTCGTAGCATGATTTTACATGCCGCTCGAGCAGCTGGGATTGCAGCTATTGATACGGTCTATTCAGATGTAGACAATACGGAAGGCTTTGAAGCCGAAGTTCGTTTGATTAAACAGCTAGGTTTCGATGGAAAATCGGTGATTAACCCTCGTCAAATCCCATTAGTTAATAATATTTATGCGCCAACAGAAAAAGAAATCCAGAATGCTAAGGAAGTAATCTGGGGCATTCGGGAAGCCGAAGCAAAAGGTTCCGGTGTTATCTCCGTAAATGGAAAAATGGTTGATAAACCAATTGTTGAACGAGCTGAACGGGTCATTGCGTTAGCATTGGCGGCTAAATTAATTACCGAGGAGGAAATATAGACATGGTAGTAAATAAAGTAGGCAAAGACATTCCTCAATCTTATGCAGAGCAATACGGCATTTATGAAGGAGAATTAGCACACATTGATGCTTATCAAGAAGCGAGCCGAGCAATTAAACCAGTGAAACCTCGGGAGACAAAACTTTTAGGAAGTATTCGTGAAGCAATTGAAAAAACAGGTTTAAAAGATGGCATGACCATCTCTTTCCATCACCATTTCCGTGAAGGAGACTATGTGATGAATTTAGTTTTAGCCGAGATTGCCGCCATGGGGCTGAAAAACATTTCGATTGCACCTAGTTCAATTGCAAATGTTCATGAACCTTTGATCGAACACATTAAAAATGGAGTAGTCACCAACATTACTTCTTCTGGTTTGAGAGATAAAGTAGGCGCCGCTATTTCAGCAGGTATCATGGAAAATCCTGTGGTGATTCGTTCACATGGTGGCCGGGCACGGGCAGTAGCAGCAGGCGATATCCATATTGATGTAGCTTTCTTAGGTGCACCAAGTTCAGACGCTTATGGAAATGCGAATGGAACCAAAGGAAAAGCTACCTGTGGTTCTCTTGGATATGCGATGGTCGATGCAAAATATGCGGATCAAGTGGTCATCATTACTGACACATTAGTACCATATCCTAATACCCCTATTAGTATTCCACAAACAGATGTTGATTATGTGGTAGAAATTGATGCAATTGGTGATCCAGATGGAATTGCCAAAGGCGCGACACGTTTTACAAAGAATCCTAAAGAATTATTGATTGCTGAATATGCCGCAAAAATAATTACACATTCTCCTTACTACAAAGAAGGCTTCTCATTCCAAACAGGAACAGGTGGCTCTTCACTAGCAGTTACGCGGTTCATGAGAGAACAAATGCTTAAAGATGGCATTAAAGCAAGTTTCGCTTTAGGCGGAATTACGAATGCAATGGTGGAACTTTTGGAAGAAGGCTTAGTAGAAAAAATTATTGACGTCCAAGACTTTGATCATCCATCAGCTATTTCTTTAGGGGAAAATGCCAATCATTATGAAATTGATGCCAATATGTATGCCTCACCGCTTAGCAAAGGGGCGGTTATTAATCAATTAGACACAGCTATTTTATCTGCTTTAGAAGTGGACACAGATTTTAATGTAAATGTCATTACTGGTTCAGATGGTGTCATCCGTGGTGCTTCTGGCGGACATTCCGATACAAGTATGGCTTGTAAAATGAGTCTAGTGATTGCACCACTTGTTCGTGGACGGATTCCAACAATCGTTGAGCAAGTAAATACAGTCGTTACACCAGGTACGAGTGTCGATGTCGTAGTAACAGAAGTCGGCATTGCAATCAATCCAAAAAGAACAGACTTAATTGATTGTTTTAAAACCTTAGACGTTCCTCAGTTTACGTTAGAAGAGTTGAAAGACAAAGCCTACAACATTGTTGGCACCCCGGAACCAATTAAATATGGAGACAAAGTCGTTGCGTTAATTGAATACCGAGATGGTAGTCTAATTGATGTGGTACGCAATGTTTAATGGGGAAAAAGTAACACTTTTAGAGATGTTGGATGCTCGCGAACAAAGAGCTGCCACACAGAAGGAGTTGTTAGAAACAGCACCAGAAGCTAGTCTCTTATCTGCCACAATGAATATTCCTGGAGAAGTAAAAAATTCGCCCACCTTAACGGCTGTTTTTTTAGAAGTAATTGACGAAGTCGAGCAACAATTGCTGGATCAAGTACCGATTGTTAATTTTTACCGGA
Organism: Enterococcus sp. DIV1307a; assembly: GCF_050537425.1. NCBI lineage: Bacteria > Bacillati > Bacillota > Bacilli > Lactobacillales > Enterococcaceae > Enterococcus > Enterococcus sp. DIV1307a. The sequence continues at coordinate 2,804,826 of NZ_CP172914.1, read as the reverse complement.
ATGAAAAAACAGGACCTGAATATTATTTGGCGGTTTCGTTAGCCCCACAAGAATTAAAACAAAGAATGGTCAAAATTGAAGAAACACATCCTTATGGTCGTTTAGTGGACCTAGATGTTTTATGGGGAAATGAGGAACTAAAAAGCCTTCATCGAGGAGATTTAGGCTTGCCACCACGGCGCTGTTTTATTTGCCAAGAAGAGGCGAAAGTCTGTGGACGAAATCGACGTCACAGTCTTGAAGCAATGCAAGAAAAAATAACAGAAATAATTTTGACACGAAAGGAGCAGCCAAGTGAGTAAAAAAATTCGTTTTACAGAAACGGTGCTACGGGATGGACAACAAAGTTTAATTGCAACACGGATGCCAACCTCAGATATGCTGCCGATTATTAAAACAATGGACGAGGCAGGATTTCATGCATTAGAAATGTGGGGCGGGGCAACGTTTGATTCCTGTGTCCGCTATTTAAACGAGGATCCTTGGGAACGTCTTCGCCAAATTCGCAAAGAAGTTAAAAATACCAAACTTCAAATGTTATTACGAGGACAAAATTTACTAGGATATCGTCATTACGCTGATGATGTGGTGCGGGCCTTTGTCGAAAAATCAGTTGAAAATGGGATTGATATTATTCGTATTTTCGATGCCTTGAATGATGTCCGTAATTTACAAACAGCAATTCAAACAACAAAAGAAGCTGGCGGACACTGTCAAGCAGCGATTTCTTATACTACGAGTGAAATTCATACCATCGATTACTTTGTAAAATTAGCCAAAGAATTAAGTCAAACAGGAGCGGATTCCATTTGTATTAAGGATATGGCAGGCGTTTTGACGCCACAAACTGGTTTTGAATTAGTGAGCAAAATGAAAGATGCCATTGATTTACCTTTAGAGGTGCATACGCATGCGACTAGTGGTATTTCTGAGATGACCTATTTAAAAGTTGCTGAAGCAGGTGCGGATATCATCGATACAGCTATCTCTTCTTTCGCTGGCGGTACGAGTCAACCAGCCACAGAATCTGTAGCCATTGCGTTAGAAGATTTAGGCTTTGAAACAGGTTTAAATATGGAAAAAGTAACAGAGATTGCTGACTATTTCAATCCGATTCGTGATCGTTTTAGAAGTGAAGGCATTTTAAACCCTAAAGTTAAAGATACGGAACCGAAAACCTTGATTTATCAAGTGCCTGGTGGTATGTTATCAAACTTATTAAGTCAATTAACGGAGCAAGGCTTACAAGACAAATATGAAGAAGTTTTAGCTGAAGTACCTAAAGTAAGAGCAGATTTAGGGTATCCACCACTAGTTACGCCGCTTTCACAAATGGTTGGAACACAAGCCTTAATGAATGTGATTTCTGGGGAAAGATATTCCTTAATACCGAATGAAATCAAAGATTATGTGCGCGGAGAATATGGCAAATCACCAGCACCTATCGCAGAAGAGATTAAGCAAAAAATCATTGGGGATGAAGAGGTAATCACTTGTCGACCAGCGGATTTATTGAAACCAGAGTTGCATAGTTTAGAAAATGAAATCCAACAATATGCAAAATCTGAAGAGGATGTCCTATTATATGCGATGTTCCCACAACAAGGAAAAGACTTTTTAGGACGTCGTGAAGATCCTTTTTACGATGTACCGTTACAGAAAGTGACAGTCAAACTTGACTTGCCAGAATAGAACGGGCAAGTGCTCCGCAAATGTATAAAGAAGCAAGGGTTTGAGCGACGATAACGGTTGTTCAAACCCTTGCTTCATCAAATAGAAAAAAGGCAGCCCGTGAAAGGAAGTGACAATGTGTTAGAAGAAGTTCTAGCAATTCATCAAAAAAATATTGGTGTACTAAGTCTTGAAGCAACAGAAGCGGTGTTAAACCATCATGATTTAGCCAAAATGTATACACCTGGTGTCGCAGAATTGAGTTTAATGATTGCCCAAAATCATGAATTAGCGCGCGAGTGGACCATTAGTGGTAAGTTAATTGCGGTTATTACAGATGGATCAGCTGTTCTGGGTCTCGGCAATATGGGCACGCAAGCGGGCTTGCCAATTGTTGAAGGCAAAGCTTTACTTTATAAAAATTTGGCGGGGGTCGATGCTATTCCTTTAGCACTGGAACAAAAATCAGTTGACGAGATGATTCAAACAATTGAAAATTTACAAAATAGTTTTGCAGGAATCCATTTAGAAGATATTTCTGCACCAAAATGTTTTGAAATTGAAGAAAAACTTCAACAACGTTTGAACATTCCTGTGTATCATGATGACCAAGAAGGCACTGCCATTGTCGTTTTAGCTGGGCTAATTAACGCAGCTAAAATTAAAGGAAAACCTTTAAATCAATTACGTGTGGTGATTAACGGAGTTGGTGCTTCTGGTGTAGCGACCGCTAAGTTATGTATTCAAGCGGGGATTACGCATCTCACCTTAGTAGATCGCCAAGGTGTTTTAAGAGAAGAAGACCCGACATTGAATCCTTACCAACGTGCTTTGCTTCGACAGGTAATAAAACCATCAGTAGAAAACAAAGATTTAGCCACCGCTGTCGTCAATCAGGATGTTTTTTTAGGCTTATCAGAAGCGGATGTGCTAACGCCAGCCCTGATTAAATCAATGAGCCAAGACCCAATTATCTTTGCTTTAGCAAATCCTAAACCAGAAATTGAACCAGCCCTCGCCCAAGCCAATGGTGTCCGTTTATTAGCAACTGGTTCTTCCAAATATCCGAATCAAGTGAACAACATTTTAGCTTTTCCAGGTCTTTTTAAAGGGTTATTGGCAGCGAAAGGCAGAAAAGTCGATGTCGGTTTGCAAATGACAGTAGCACGAAGCTTGGCCGCTATGATTTCAGAACCCACAGCAGAAAAATTTATACCTAATGTATTTGATGGCGGCGTAGTTGACACGGTTTTTAATGCTGTACTAGACTATATAAAACAAGAAAAGACCACGGCAGAAGAAGGGACGTAAAAGGCAATGACAAAGCAAGCAAGGAGTAAATTAGCGCAGCAAGCACAATTGGCACTACTCTATGAAGTGACCTGTTTAAATAAACCAGGCTTGGTGGATCCAGTCGATGCAGGCGCCCATCAAGATATGGATGTTTTCACTTTTTTAGAAAGTAGTGTGGTTTTGACTCCTTATTTTGAAACCTTCGTTCAAGCTGGGACAGAGCTACGTCATTTGCCGATTGAGGCAACATTTCGCGCAATTCGACAAGTTGGTTTAGAAGCAGAACGAGCAATGTTTGAGGCAACAGAAGGTATCAATACACATAAAGGAGCGATTTTTTCTCTAGGTATTTTTTTAGCTGTCTGTGGTCGTCTAATGATTTGGGAGACCCCTTGCACCTTACAATTGTTTCAACAAACGCTTCAAACAATGACGCAAGACTTACTGACCGACTTTGAAAACCTCGCTACGAATGAGCTAGAAAAACTAACTTGGGGTGAACGACTATTTGTTCAGCATGGCTTGACTGGAATCCGTGGTGAGGCGCAACAAGGTTATCCCGCTGTCTTTGAACAGGGAGTGCCTTATTATCAAAAACATCAAGGCACACAACAACAAAAACTCATTGATACGCTCCTTTATTTATCGCTCTATGTTGAGGATACGAATTTGATTAAACGAAGTCAAAATGTCCAAATTTTTGAAATATATCAACCGTTAATCCAGGAATATTTTGCTTTAGGGGGGACACAAACGTTACGGGGAACCCTTTGTTTAGAAAGATTGAATCACTTATTCAAAGAAAAAAATTGGAGTATTGGTGGCAGTGCAGATGCTTTAATTTTGGTGGTGTTTTTAGATAAACTCATGAAATTAAATTGGCTGACGCCTTAATTAAAAAGATAGTTACAACGCTGATTTGGTCAGTTGTTTTGACCTTATATGCTTATGGAAAGGTCTCAAGAGAATTCAAGAAAGCGATTGACAAATACCACGAAACACAGTATATTTTATTACGAAATCATTCTTATCAGAGTATACAAATACGATGATAAACAGTTGAAGCGAATCTTGATTTGCTTTTCCTAAACCTGATTCTTTTAGAATCAGGTTTTTGTTTATCTAAAAGGCGGCATTCGTTCAAAAACGGCTGTCGCCTTTTTTTATGAAATTTTTTTAATATAAAAAATTTCATAAAAAAATCTTAAAAACAGAAAAAATTGTTATAGATTAGAGTCATTTTTTTGATGTAAAGTTTTTGTAACTTATGTCTATAAAATTGATAAAAACAGTCAAAGTAGTAGAAAAAACAAGGGCGGAATTTCTCAAAAAAATAAAAAAATTTTCCGTTATTTAATTATCGATTTATCAAACGATAAGTTATAATAAAATAATTTATTTATCTTTAATGATTGAGAAGAAATGTATAAACTTCCTCATTTTCCTCTCATTGTATAATAACTCACTAATGAATTAGTGAGTTTTTTAACATATCCAGGTTGTTTGTTATCAAATGAATTTTTATATAAAAATTCACAGCATTATATTTTGAAAAGCTGAGGAAATGTACTAAACTGCAGGTGTTAAATCCATTTAAATCGCTAAAGGGGGAGATGAACAACTAGGGGAAGCTAATGATCTTGGTATTTATCGTTTATTTTAAAGAAAAGAGGGACGATCAGATGAAAAAGAAAATTGTTGAGGATTTTAATCGGAAAAGTCAGCATAAAAAATGGACAAAACGCAAGATGCTTAATTTAGCAATATCAAGTGGTTTATTATTTACGTCATTAGCAATCCCTGTAAGTATAGCTGTTACCTCTGGCACAATCAGTGCATCAGCAGCGGTCTTGGATATTGAACTATTATCAAATGTTACGTCAAATAATGACAGTGGCACTTCAACGAGTAATCGTTGGACAGCCGCAAACCAAAATCAACCAGTTAATTTCACGGTTTCTGGTGGCGCTTTAGCAGATGCTTCCGCTGTGTTTAGTGGACAAAAACAAGCGGTGTTAGTGGTTCCTCCTGAGTTAAGAGGAAATGTAGCTGCAGCAGGCAGCGCAGCAATCAATACCAACGTTACGATTGATCTTTCAAAAGTTACTTTTTTGACTGCCGTTTTGAATGCAGCCAATGATTTAACCAATGTCATTACTCAAATTACCAGTGGAGCGTTAGGGAATTTAACTGGTGTTGATATTGATTTGACGGAAGTGAATCGTCAATTGGAATTAGTGAATAACATTGAAAACTTAGGTGCTGCTTCATTTACAGCTCCGGAAACGTTAGCAGCTGACGGCTCATACATTAGTGCACCGATTAGTGATGGTTTAGGGTTAGTTTTAGCCCAAAATGTTTCAAACATCTTACAAGATTTGAATGCGGCAGTTCAAGCTTTGGAGGCGAAAGGAACCAGTATCCCAAGTAATCTTGTCGCTACAGCCATAAATGCAGCCTTGCTTCCTGTCAAAGGCACGGTAAACGTGGCTGTTTCAGGTGCTTTGCCTTTATTAGCGGTTGGTGGTTCAGGTGTGAATGAGTTAGTGGATGCTTCTTTACTAGGCGCAACTACGGTTACTTTACCAACTACCGTTTCAACACCTCAAAATTTATCCAATAATTTAGATGCTCGTTTTGTAGGAACAGTCGTTCAAACAGATCTTTTAGACGTTAATTTATTAGCAACAGCAGACGGTGTATCCAACATTTATTTTGCTGCAGGCACTACTAGTGAAGTAACCGCACCAACAATCACAGGAGTAACAGGCAATTCAACAGCAGGTTACGAAGTTAAAGGAACTGCCGATGCCAATGCCACGGTTGAAATCCGAAATGCAGGAGGCACCGTAATAGGCACAGGTACCGCTGATGGGACAGGAGCGTTTACAGTTACCATTCCCGCAGGTGAAGCAGGCGCCAATGAAACATTAACCGCCGTAGCGAAAAACGCCAGCGGTACAGAAAGTACGCCAACAACGTTCCAAACGCCAGCGGATGAGACAACCGTAACCGCACCAACAATCACAGGAGTGACAGGTAATTCAACGGCAGGTTACGAGGTTAAAGGAACTGCTGATGCCAATGCCACGGTTGAGATCCGAAATGCAGGAGGTGCCGTGATAGGCACAGGGAGCGCCGATGGGACAGGAGCGTTTACAGTTACCGTTCCCGCAGGTGAAGCAGGCGCCAATGAAACGTTAACCGCCGTAGCGAAAAACGCCAGCGGTACAGAAAGTACGCCAACAACGTTCCAAACACCAGCGGATGAGACAACCGTAACCGCACCAACAATCACAGGAGTGACAGGTAATTCAACGGCAGGTTACGAAGTTAAAGGAACTGCTGACGCCAATGCCACGGTTGAAATTCGAAATGCAGGAGGCACCGTGATAGGCACAGGGACCGCCGATGGAACAGGAGCGTTTACAGTCACTATTCCCGCAGGTGAAGCAGGTGCCAATGAAACGTTAACCGCCGTAGCGAAAAACGCTAGCGGTACAGAAAGTACGCCAACAACGTTCCAAACGCCAGCGGATCCTAATACACCCGTGGCGACGCCAATTGTTGAGACTGTAACAGGTAGTACAACAAAAGGCTATGAGGTCAAAGGAACTGCTGAAGTTGGCACCACCATTGAGGTTCGCGATGCAGCTGGCACGGTCCTTGGTACTGCCACAACTGGAACTGATGGAAAATATACAGTGACTTTAGATCCAGGAACAGCAACAGCAAATCAAACGCTGAGCGTTGTAGCGAAAAACGCTAGTGGCACGGAAAGTCAACCAGCAACGGCGACAACACCAGCTGATGTCACTGCACCAACAGTTGATAACATCACAGGCAACTCTGGTTCGGGTTATGAAATTACAGGAACAGCAGACCCTAACACAACAATCGAAGTTCGTGATCCAGCTGGGGCAGTTATTGGTACAGGTACCTCTGATACGAATGGTGATTTTACTGTAACGCTACCAACGGGAACGACCAATCCTGGGGATACGTTAACAGTGATTGGAAAGGATAACGCGGGAAATGAAAGTCAACCGACTGAAGTCCTTGTTCCTGCTGATGCCATGGTTACAGCACCAACTGTAACAGGAGTCACAGGTAATTCAGTTGCTGGTTATCAGGTGACAGGCACCGCTGATCCGAATGCTACCATCGAAATTCGTGATGCAGATGGGAACGTGATTGCAACAGGGACTGCCGATGGGACTGGTTCCTTTGCTGTGAACCTTCCAGCTGGGACGGCAAATGCGAACGAAACATTGACAGCGTTAGCCAAAGATCCTGCTGGCAATACAAGTACACCGACAACCTTCCAAACACCAGCAGATGAAGTAGTGGCACCGCCAAGTGTCGACAAAGTTACTGGGAATACAACACAAGGATATCAAGTGACAGGTACCGCTGAACTTGGCACCACCATTGAAGTTCGTGCAACAGACGGAACAGTTTTAGGCACCGCAACAACTGGACCGACTGGCCAATATACTGTGACATTAGCTTCAGGAAAAGCAACAGCGAAACAAACAGTGAATGTAGTTGCTAAAAATGATACTGGACTTGAAAGTCAACCAACTACAGCTATGACACCCGCTGATGTTACCACACCAACAATTGGTGACATTACTGGAGATTCAACAACTGGTTATGAAATCACTGGGACGGCGGACCCTAATACCACCATTGAAGTACGGAACCCAGATGGAACAATTATTGGTACAACGACAACGGATGATCAAGGAAACTTTACTGTGGACCTTCCAGCGGGAGCCGCTAATCCTGGTGATACATTAACAGTTGTTGGAAAAGACGGTGACGGCAATGAAAGTCAACCAACAGAAGTGACGGTTCCTGAAGATGCAACCGTAGCAGCACCAACTGTGACGACTGTTACAGGAACAACTGCCACTGGGTATCAAGTAACCGGCACGGCAGAGCCAAATGTCACCATTGAGATTCACAATGAAGCAGGTTTAGTTATTGCTACGGGAACGACTGATGGTGCTGGCGCCTTTACAATCACTCTTCCGACGGGCACAGCAACAGCTAACGAAGCTTTAACTGCCATTGCGAAAGATGCTGCTGGGAAAGAAAGTAATCCGACTGCTTTCAAAACACCTGCTGATCCAGATGCACCAGTCGCGACACCTACTGTTGACAAAATCACTGGTAGCACGACAAAAGGCTATCAAGTAGTAGGAGCAGCAGAAGTTGGTACAACAGTTGAGGTGCGTGACGCCGATGGCACAGTCCTTGGCATGGCAACTACTGGAACTGATGGCAAATACACAGTGACTTTAGAGCCAGGGAAGGCCTCAGCTAACGAAACAATAACTGTCGTAGCGAAAAATGCAACAGGGAAAGAAAGTCAGCCGGCTACAGCAACTACACCAGCCGACTTAGCCACACCAACCATTGATTCTATTACCGGAAATTCTAGTAAAGGTTACGAAATCACTGGAACGGCGGAGCCAAAAACCACTATTGATGTCCGTGACGCAGACGGAACCATCATTGCTGCTACAACTGCTAACGAAACCGGCCAATATACGGTGACTCTACCAGCTGGCGTAGTGACACCAGGAGAAACGATTACGATTATTAGCAAAGATGGCGCTGGCAATGAAAGTCAACCAGCTACAGCCGTTATTCCAGCGGATATTGTTTTAGCGGCGCCAACTATTACGAAGGTTGAAGGAAACAAAGCCAATGGCTATACAGTCACTGGAACTGCTGATCCAAATGTCACGGTTCAATTTTACAATAGCAGTGAAAAATTATTGGCAAGTGGCAATACAACTACTGGAGGCACCTTCTCCGTTCATATTGCAGCAGGGTTAGCAACAGAAAAAGAAACGTTAACCGCACTAACCACAGATACACAAGGAAATGTGAGTCCTAAAACCACATTTATGACGCCAGCCGATATTACGGGAGAACCAGAAATTAAAATTGCGGCGCCAACTGTTTCTTCAGTTTTAGGAACGTCTAAAGCCGGCTACCTCATCAAAGGAACAGCTGAACCAAACCGAATCATTCAAATTAGTAACCGACTATTAAGAAGTGTGATTGCTGTAGGTGCCACCGATGCTGAAGGCAACTTCGCTATCCAATTAACAGCGGGACAAGCGACTGCTCAACAAAGTTTACTTGCGACAGCTACCGATGGCGCAGGACATTACAGTACGGCTACAACCTTCATGACACCAGCCGACCCAACGAATCCTGGAGGAGGCAATGGTAACACTGGCGGAAATAACGGCAATACAGGCGGCAACACAGGAAACAATGGCGCAACTGGCGGGAATAATGGGAATGGTTCAAACACAGGTTCAAATCCAAATGGGGGTTCTGGTTTAGGCACAACAGGTTCTGGCTTAGGTTCACTAGGCAATGGCCTCGGTACAAATGGTAGTGGCTACAATCCGAAACTAAGTACCATCAGTTATGGCACTGGAAATCACGGGAAAACAGGCTACTTACCTAGCACAGGTGAAAAAGAGTCTTCAGCCGTGACAACAAGTTTGTTTGGCGCCTTTGTCGCACTCCTTGCGAGCATGGGAATCATCAAACGCAAACGTAAAAACTAGCTCTCTCCTTTAATTCCTATAGATGAGAAAACGTATTGTTGAGAATTCCCCACTCAATGATACGTTTTTTCGTTCCATTTAATGAAGAAAAATTGCCAAATAGAATAAAATGTGCTATTCTATTTTCAGAAAATCGAAGGAACAAGCAGTGAAAGTGCTAAATCCAACCTGAATTTTTTAATGCAGGAGGAGTGGGCGCTTTTTTTGTTGTTATGAAGAAAGGAAGCTAATTATGCAATCAGCTACAATGGAATTTGATACAATTGCGGCGATTTCTACGCCGCCAGGTGAAGGTGCGATTAGTATTGTTCGTTTAAGTGGCGAGCAAGCAGTTGCTATTGCAAACAAAGTTTATCGGTCAGGCACTAAAGATTTAGCTAAAGTCCCCACGCACACGATTCATTATGGTCATATTGTTGATCCGCAAAACGATCAATTGATTGATGAAGTCATGCTTTCTGTGATGCGGGCACCGAAAACATTTACTCGAGAAGACGTGGTAGAAATTAACTGTCATGGCGGCATTGTCGTGGTGAACCAATTATTGCAATTACTGTTACGTGAAGGCGCACGAATGGCCGAACCTGGGGAATTTACAAAACGTGCTTTTCTAAATGGCCGAATGGATCTTTCACAAGCAGAAGCAGTGATGGACTTAATCCGTGCTAAAACAGATAAAGCGATGAATGTTGCATTGAACCAATTGGATGGTAACTTGTCGGCGTTAATTCGTTCATTAAGACAAGAAATTTTAAATACTTTAGCACAAGTAGAAGTTAATATCGATTATCCAGAGTATGATGATGTCGAAGAATTAACCACGAAATTACTTTTAGAAAAAGCCGAATTTGTGAAAGCGCAGATTCAACAATTATTAACGACCGCTAAACAAGGAAAAATTTTGCGAGAAGGTCTAAGTACAGCAATTATTGGCCGACCAAATGTCGGGAAATCCAGTTTGTTAAACCATCTGTTACGAGAAGAAAAAGCTATCGTTACAGATATTGCTGGAACGACACGTGATGTCATTGAAGAATACGTTAACGTTCGCGGCGTTCCTTTAAAATTAATTGATACAGCGGGGATTCGCGAAACAGAAGACATTGTGGAACGAATTGGTGTCGAACGTAGCCGCAAAGCGTTAGCAGATTCGGATTTAATTTTGTTAGTCTTAAATCAAAGCGAAGAATTGACAGAGGAAGATCGTCAACTGTTGGAAGCAACGAAAGGCTTAAAACGCGTTATTCTTTTAAATAAAATGGACTTACCGACAAAACTGGATCCTAACGAATTACAAGAATTAGTCCCTGCAGAAGAAATTTTATCCGTTTCGGTGTTGTCAAACACAGGCTTAGACCAGTTAGAAGCGAAAATTGCTGATCTTTTCTTTGGCGGCCAAACAGGCGAAAAAGATGCTACCTATATTTCTAATACACGTCATATTGCTTTGCTAGATCAAGCAGCGCTTTCGTTACAAGAAGTGATTAACGGCATCGAAGCAGGTATGCCAGTCGATTTAGTTCAAATTGATATGACCCGTTGTTGGGATTATTTAGGCGAAATCGTCGGCGATAGTGTCCAAGATGAATTAATTACACAGTTATTTAGTCAATTTTGTTTAGGAAAATAAGACAAGAGAGGAATTTTTTATGAATCAATATCAAGCAGAATCATATGATGTTATTGTCGTCGGTGCTGGACATGCTGGCTCTGAAGCAGCCTTAGCAGCCGCACGAATGGGCGTTAAAACGTTACTTTTAACAATTAATTTAGATATGGTTGCTTTTATGCCATGTAACCCTTCTGTTGGTGGACCTGCCAAAGGAGTCGTTGTCCGAGAAATCGATGCATTAGGCGGCGAAATGGGTAAAAACATTGATAAAACCTACATCCAAATGCGGATGCTAAATACTGGTAAAGGTCCAGCAGTGCGTGCGTTGCGCGCGCAAGCTGACAAACATGCCTATGCGACAGAAATGAAACATACCATTGAAAAAGAAGGAAATTTAACCCTTCGTCAAGGGATTGTTGAAGAATTAATCGTGGAAGATGGCGTTTGTCGTGGTGTTGTAACTTCAACAGGTGCCGCATACCGTAGTCAAGCAGTGGTGATTACTGCCGGTACTGCCTTGCGTGGCGAAATTATTATTGGTGAATTAAAATATTCATCAGGACCAAACAATTCGCAACCTTCCGTTGGTTTAGCCAATCATTTAAAAGAATTAGGTTTAGAAATCGATCGCTTTAAAACAGGAACGCCGCCACGAGTAAAATCAAGTACGATTGATTATTCTGTGACAGAGGAACAACCAGGCGATAAAGAACCCAACCACTTTAGTTACAGCACGCCAGATAGTGCCTACAATCAAAACCAAGAACCTTGTTGGTTAACTTATACGAATGAAACAACGCATGAAATTATTCAAAAAAATCTACACCGCGCCCCAATGTTTACTGGGATTGTGGAAGGTGTGGGCGCTCGGTATTGCCCATCCATCGAGGACAAAATTGTTCGTTTTGCAGACAAACCAAGACACCAATTGTTCTTGGAACCAGAAGGGTTGAATACCGAAGAAGTTTACGTCCAAGGCTTATCTACTTCTTTACCAGAAGATGTCCAAACAGAAATGCTTCATTCTATTGAAGGATTAGAAAAAGTAGAAATGATGCGTACAGGTTACGCCATTGAATACGATGTGGTAGTCCCTCACCAATTACGCCCAACATTAGAAACAAAGGTCATTGAAAATCTTTATACAGCAGGTCAAACGAACGGAACTAGTGGCTACGAAGAAGCTGCTGGTCAAGGCTTGATGGCAGGAATTAATGCTGCATTGAAAATTCAAGGCAAAGAGCCTCTTGTATTAAAACGTAGTGATGGCTATATTGGCGTCATGATTGATGATTTAGTTACAAAAGGCACTAACGAACCTTATCGCTTATTAACGTCACGTGCGGAGTATCGTTTGATTTTACGACATGACAATGCGGACTTACGTTTAACAGAAATGGGTCATGAAATTGGCTTAGTCAAAGAAGAACAATATGCCGCCTATCTAGTCAAAAAAGCGGCTGTTGAAGCGGAAATTGCCCGCTTAGGCAAACATCGGATTAAACCAACCAAAGAAGTGCAAGCATTTTTGGAAACCAAAGGCGCTGCTGGCTTAAAAGATGGTATTTTAGCTAGAGATTTTCTGAAACGCCCAGAAATCAGTTATCAAGAAGTCGCTCAATTTATCCCCGCACCTGAAGAGGCACTCGATCCGAAAGTGATTGAACAAGTAGAAATTCAAATCAAGTACGAAGGCTACATTAAAAAAGCCATGGAAAAAGTTGAGAAACTAAAACGCATGGAAGCAAAACGCATTCCAGAAAACATTGATTACCAAGCGATTAACGGCTTGGCGACAGAAGCAAAACAAAAACTACAAAAAATCCAACCAGAAACGATTGCCCAAGCAAGCCGTATCAGCGGTGTGAACCCCGCTGACATTAGCATTTTGATGGTCTACATCGAACAAGGAAAAATCGCGAAAAAAGTTACTAAAATCGATTAAGTAGGAAGAAATCTGTGAGTTACACATAAATATTTTAAAATACCTTTTATTTATAAAAAACATAGACAGTCGATTTTTAACGTGAAGAAATAGTAAATATCGATGTGAAAATAGAGAATAGTATAGCCCTCTGTACTTTAATTGTATAGGGATTCTATATTTAAATTTAGTTTCAGAAGTAGATAGAAAAGTATTGAATATTATTAAAAATAAAGCTGAGCTTTTATATTATGCAGAAGATAGTGTGATGTACATTTTTTCTAGAGGAAGAAAAGATATAAGTTTTTAGGTGAAGATTATCTGTATATTTAAAGTTAGGATAATAAAAATATATAAAATATTGAGAAAAAATATGTCAATTTAGTAGTAACATAAGAAATAGTAAACATACTCAGAAGTTATTATAAAAATTGTGATGGATTTCAAATTAAAAAATATTCAATAAGGATTCGATATAGTTGAAAAAAGTATTGCTTATAAGAAGATTATCTGGGATAATAAAAAAGCATAAGATTTAACAGATTAGTTTTAAGCTGTTAAGATAGATGTGAAGAATGGAGGGGATATTATGGCTACAACGATTACTAATACCGAAATGTACTTTAAGACAGAAAGTGAAAGAAAAGTATTTTTAAAAAATGTATATTCTCGTAAAACCAAACCTTCAAATAAAAACATTGCAAAAACTCTAGAGGGTATGAAGCGAATAAAAACACTCAATATTGATGGCGTAAAATATGAACTATGAGTGAGGATTGCAGATGTTTATTGATCAACAAGTGATTATTAAAAAAATTTCAAACATAGATGAAAAAGAAAAAGCCTTAGTTAGGGCTTTTTCTTGTGGAAAAGATCATATTGATTCATATTTAAAAGATGAAGCATTGGAAGACGTTATATATGGGATTACTAAAACTTTTCTACTATTCATAACTTCTGAGGATAGTCCTACCTTTTTGCTAGGGTTTTTCTCATTAACAACAGATAGGGTTGTCGTTACAAAAAAATCAACCCTGACTGGTAAATTTAAAGAATGGAAAAATCCGATTAGTCGAGATTCTATACCCGGAATACAGATTCATCACTTTGGAGTTCAAAAAGAATATCAAAGGCAACATTTTGGAACTGAGATGATGTTTTATGTGTTTACATACATTCAAACAGCTATATTGCCACATATTGGGGCATGTCTTATTACTGTTCAAAGTGAAAAAGATGTTAAAAATTTTTATGAATCAATAGGGTTTAGATGTACAGGACAGGACAGAGGTAAGAATGTAAGCATGGCATTTCTCACAAATGAATTTTTTATAGATGAGTAATTATTTTGAAAGAGTATCATTAAAGTTTAATTTTTATAAAATACTATGTATCAATATTTAACTATCTGAGTGGTCGAACAAGGATAATAAAAATTTGAAGCAGTTGCTTCTTCACGGATGATTGATTGTGAAGAAGCAACTGCTTTTTTGTTTTGAATTAGTCTACTCTTTTTTCTAAACTGCAAAAAAAGACTGTCTTAAATAATTTCACAAACTGACCTATACTGAAAGCGCAAACAAATGATAGGAGTGGAACAAATGACAGATTGGTTAGGAATTAAAGGAAAAGTAGTGATTGTTACAGGAGGCTCATCTGGTATTGGTCGCAGCATTGTTGAAAGCTTGTTAGCGCAAGAGGTCTATGTCGCTAATTTTGATATTTCAGCATCAGAAACGCAACATGAGCATTTACTCTTTGTGAAAGTCGATGTAACTTCTCGAGCAGAAGTAGAAGCGGGTGTCGCTCAAGTGGTGGAAAAATTTGGAACCGTAGATGGCCTAGTAAATAATGCCGGAATCAATATTCCTCGTCTATTGGTGGATAAAAATCATCCTCATGGGCCTTATGAATTATCGGATGAGGTATTCGACAAAATTGTAGCCATCAATCAAAAAGGGCTCTACCTAATGAGCCAAGCAGTGGGCCGGATTCTTGTACAAAAACAAGCAGGTGTCATTATTAATATGTCTTCAGAAGCTGGATTAGAAGGCTCCGAAGGGCAAAGCGCCTACGCTGCAACGAAAGCAGCGGTCAGCAGTTATACACGTTCATGGGCTAAAGAGTTAGGAAAATCAAACGTCCGTGTTGTGGGGATTGCGCCAGGCATTATGGAAGAAACGGGCTTGCGCACTTTAGCATATGAAGAAGCATTGGCTTATACACGAAACATTTCTGTTGAGCAATTGCGAGCAGGTTATTCAAAAACAAGTACGATTCCATTAGGTCGTAGCGGAAAACTCCATGAAGTCGCTGACTTAGTATGCTATTATTTATCAGACCGTTCAAGCTATATTACAGGCATCACCACAAACGTAGCTGGAGGTAAAACAAGAGGATAGAGGTGGGAAAACTAAATGACGCTAGTAAATAGATGGTACCAAGTAATAAAATTACTAGTTGATCACAAAGGAATGAGCTTACAGGAGTTGCAAGAGAAATTAGCCGCAAGTCCTCAAACAGTTCGTAAAAACATTGATACATTGAATGATGAATTAATCGGTATCGCCCAAATTATTCAGAAGGAAAATCTCTTTCAGTTAGAAATCAATAACTTTGAAGGTTTTGAAGAGGTTTTGTCTGGACGGCTAAAAAGGGAATCTGATTTTAATTCTTCAAGCAAGCGTGTTTCCTACATTATCAAACGATTAATAGAAGAAGATCAATTTATTTCAACTTATGATTTATCCGAAGAACTCGCCGTTAGTCGCGGCACAGTTAATAAAGACATTAAGCGCATGAAAGAGCTGATTGCTCCTTGGCAGGTTGCGGTTGTAGGCACGCCAAACCGTGGCATTCATTTAGAAGGAAAAGAGTTTGATTTACGCTTACTTCATGTGAATTACGTCCAAGAATATTTTGAAGAACAGTTTCTTCATGAAACTACCAAACAAATGATACAAAAAATAATCAAAGAAACAAGACTAGCGAAACAAGATAGTTTTCTTTTACGAAGAGTGGTTTCAATTGTTTTGCAGCGTGTTTTAGCTGGAAAACTCATTACGGAACTACCACCAGAATATGTTGATTATGTTCGTCATAACGAGCAGATTGAAGAACTGATGTATCACTTGGAAATAACCTATAATGTAACGTTAAGCCAATGGGAACGTTCCTTTATCAGCTTTCCTTTTAACATCAACACAAACCATATTCGTAATTCTTTATTGGCTGATGAAGGACTCTTAGCTGACTATTTTCAAAAAATGATGAAAAAAATTCATCATTCAGTTGTTGTTGAATTTGATGAGGACTTCTTGTTTTCAGAAATGAAAGATCATTTAAGAAACGTGATGAATCGACTCGTTTTTCATGTGGAGTGTCACGATTTATTTTACGGAGAAATTGAACGTCAATATCCTTTGGCCTATGAATTAGCCAAGATTGGCTTGCAAGAATTGGGCCGTTTGTTAAATCGTTGTGTGCCGACGGTTGAATTTGGGTATCTCGCTTTGTATTTTGAGCTAGCATTGAGAGGGAACTATGAAGCGGGAGCCAAAAAAGAAATCGCTGTAATCTGCAGTACAGGTCATGGAACGGCCTTGATCATTCAGCGGCAATTGGAAAAAGTTTTGGGTCCAGACGTTCAGATTGCCCATTTTTCTGAAGAAGAGGCAGAGAGAAGAGAATTGAATCAATATTTTGCTATTTTTACAACCATTACCTTAAAAAATATTCGACCACAAACACCGATGATCCATTTAACTAATTTATTTAACGATACTTGGCTCAGAAATGAGTGGCAGAGAGCAAAAGAAATTCGTTCCGTGGAATCTCAAAATATTCATATGACCTATCAATTATTAGAGAATACTCAAGGTTACCGAGCGAATATCCAGAAAATGATTGCTGATTTAGAAGCAGAAAAATTAGTAGATCCCCAATTTATCGAACGAATTTTTGCTAGAGAAGATCAACAAACAACTATTTTTGAATCGGGGATTGCCTTTCCCCATACAATTAATCAAGCCTTACCAACGATTATTTTATCGATTGGGGTTTTTGAAGAATCACTGGTTACACCAGAAGGTAAAGTTGATGTTATTTTGCTGTTGGGTATTCCAGAAGAGCTGACGGCCACTGTTGAAGCAGAGTTACTACAACTATATGACCGCTTGTTTACAATCGCAGGAGACGAACGTTTACGTAATGAGTTACGGAAGCAACGAGATGTTTTAGCGGTTAAAGAGTGGATGCAAAGGAAGGGGATTATCATATGAGTTTTATCTACGTATTCGGGGCGCTTTTTTTAACAGCTTACTTCGTTCAGATAGCTATGGGAATGAAACAGATTAAACACTTTAATCAAAACTACCAAGAATTGCGACAATTAGGAAAAGTCGCGATTGGTCGACGTGCAGGGAAGTTAAAAGCAGGCACGATTATCTTATTTGCTGTGGATTCACAAGGGAAAATCTTAGCCGCTAGAAAGATGCAAGGTGTCACTGTTCTAGCTAAATTTCATTCCTTACCTCAGTACGTGAACGAGGATATTCATTATATGGATCATTACCATCCGCTCGTACAAAAGGAAAATAAATTAACCCAACAAGCGATGGAAAATGCACGAGAAATTTACTTACGTGTTGAGCTTGGCAATTATCAAGAAACACAACCATTAACGCCGCTTAATGGAGCCAAAATTCAATGGCAATTATGGAAAAATAAAGTACAAACAAAATTGAAAGGAAGTGTCGAGTAATGTCTTATATTACAAAATTTGCGGAAGGATTTATGCACCTTTTCCAAACAGGAGCAGAAACATTTATTTCTTGGATGACAGGCATCGTACCTGTTGTTTTGATGTTAATGGTAGCTATGAATACTTTAATTGCTTTTCTAGGAGAAGAAAGAGTAACCAAGGTAGCCAAACTTTCTGCCAAAAATCCTGTTACGCGGTATTTAGTGTTGCCTTTTTTATCCGCTTTTATGTTAGGCAATCCAATGTCCTTTACGATGGCTCGATTTTTACCAGAATACTATAAACCTAGCTATTATGCTGCACAAGCGCAATTTTGTCATACCAGTAATGGAGTTTTTCCTCATATTAATCCTGGTGAATTGTTCGTTTGGTTAGGGATTGCGCAAGGGATTGATACGTTAGGACTAAATTCGATGGACCTAGCGATTCGCTATATGTTTGTAGGGATATTAATGAATTTTATTGGCGGTTGGGTTACCGATTTCACTACCGCCTATGTTTGCAAACAACAAGGAATTACCCTTAGTAAAACAGTAGAGATTGCTGTGGATTAGAAAGGAGCAAGGTGAGATGACGTACAATAGTATTAAGGTAGTTAAAGGAAATGGCGGTTATGGTGGGCCCTTAGTGATTACACCGACAGAAGAAAAACATAAATTTATTTACATTACAGGTGGCGGCGAGAAACCCGCAATTGTTGATAAAATCGTAGAATTGACAGGAATGGAAGCGGTCAATGGTTTTAAGACATCGATTCCAGATGATGAAATCGCATTAGCCATTATTGATTGTGGAGGCACTCTTCGTTGCGGAATTTATCCTAAAAAAGGAATTCCTACTATTAACGTTGTTCCAACTGGCAAAAGTGGTCCCTTAGCACAATACATTAATGAGACAATTTATGTTTCCGCTGTAGGCCCGAAACAGATTACATTGACATCAGAAGAAGCTGCTGCTGATACAGAAAAGCCCACCTCGAAAAAAACAGAATTTAAATATGATACAAGTAAAAAAATTACTGAACAAAAAGCGGAACAACAAAGTTTTGTTGCGAAAATTGGTATGGGTGCAGGAAAAGTTGTAGCGACATTCAACCAATCAGCCCGTGAAGGCGTACAAACGATGATCAACACAGTGATTCCGTTTATGGCATTTGTTTCTTTATTAATTGGTGTGATTCAAGGTTCAGGAATTGGTGAATTTTTTGCCAATATCATGGCGCCATTGGCAGGAAACATTGTGGGGTTAACAATTATTGGTTTTATTTGTTCTCTGCCGTTTCTTTCTCCTTTATTAGGTCCTGGAGCAGTAATCAGCCAAGTAATTGGTACGTTAATTGGTGTGGAAATTGGGAAAGGCAACATTCCGCCACAACTAGCCTTACCAGCATTGTTTGCTATTAATACACAAAACGCGTGCGACTTTATTCCCGTGGGCTTAGGCTTGGAAGAAGCTGAAGCTGAAACCGTTGAAGTCGGGGTCCCTTCTGTTTTATATTCTCGTTTCTTAAATGGTGCCCCTCGAGTACTAGTTGCTTGGTTAGCAAGTTTTGGATTGTATAGTTAAAAAATTTTTTTGGAGGATGGGAAATGTCAGTATTTACAACAAAGGTTCAGTCTATTGGACCAGAAGCCGAATTATTTAAAGAAGAAAAAATGGTCATCTTATTTGGAAAAGATGCACCAGATGCTTTAGCAGATTATTGTTATAACATTGAGGTTCAGCCAGTCACAGAAGCGATTACGGACAAGCAAACGCTAGTGATTGATGAACAAACTTACCAGATTACCGCTGTAGGCGAGGTAGTATTAACTAATTTAGACACATTGGGTCACATTACTATTAAATTTGATGGCGCAACAACACCTGAATTACCAGGTACATTATATGTTGAAGAAAAAGCTATTCCTGAAATAACTGTTGGTACAACAATCACTATTCTATAATTATCGTTTGAGGGAGGAACGTAAAAGATGGAATTTATGCTAGATACAATTAATCTTGAGGCTATTCGAAAGTATCAGAAAATTTTACCACTGGCAGGCGTAACGTCTAATCCCAGTATTGTTAAACAAGCAGGAAAAATTGACTTCTTTGCGCAGATGAAAGAAATCAAAAAAACGATTGGACAAGCGAGTTTGCACGTCCAAGTGGTCGGTCAAACGACAGAAGAGATGCTAGAAGATGCCCAAACCATTGTACAACAATTAGGCCAAGAAACATTCATTAAAATCCCAGTCAATGAAGCAGGCTTGGCAGCCATCAAACAACTAAAGCAGGCAAATTATCGGATAACAGCAACCGCTATTTATACAGAATTTCAAGGCTACCTAGCGATTGCGGCAGGTGCAGATTATTTAGCACCGTATTATAATAGGATGGAGAATTTAACAATTGATTCTCAAAAGGTTATTGAGCATTTAGCTGCAGAAATTAAACGGACGAACGCAAAGAGTAAGATCTTAGCTGCTAGTTTTAAAAATGTGGCACAAATTAATCAAGCCTGTCAAATGGGGGCGCAAGCGGTCACTATCGCACCAGAACTCGTGACACAAGGCTTGGCAATGCCCGCCATTCAAAAAGCAGTAACTGATTTTCAGGAAGATTGGGTTGCTGTTTTTGGAGTAGAAACGGTAAACGAATTAGCATAAAAAGAACGAGAAGAAAAAGCGGTCATTTTTCTTCTCGTTCTTTTTTTGTTTCACATGAAACATCTACGATTATTCACTTGCTTAAAAATTAGACAATTTTCTTTATTTGTCAAAGAATTTCTTAAAAAAAAGGGTTATCTTTTGGGTATTTTTTTTGGTAGCAGTATGATGAGGGTATCAAATGATAGGAGGAAACGAGAATGAGATACACAAATGGAAATTATGAAGCATTTGCTCGACCAAGAAAACCAAAAGGTGTAGATGACAAGAGTGCCTATATCGTTGGTGGTGGCCTAGCAGGTTTAGCAACGGCTGTTTTCTTAATTCGTGACGGTCAAATGAAGGGCGAAAATATTCACATTTTTGAAGAACTCACGCTGTCTGGCGGTTCTTTAGATGGTAAATTTATTCCCCATGATGGCTTTGTCACTCGCGGCGGACGCGAAATGGAAAACCATTTCGAGTGTTTGTGGGATCTATTTCGTTCGGTACCATCATTAGAAGTAGAAGATGCCTCTGTCCTAGATGAGTTTTACCGGTTAGATTTAGATGATCCGAATTCTTCAAATTGCCGCATTATTCATAACCGTGGCGAACGTGTCCCAGATGATGGACAATTTACTTTATCCAAAAAAGCACAAAAAGAAATCGTTGATTTATTTATGACTTCTGAAGATCAATTAATTGGTAAAAAAATTGAAGATGTTTTCGGCGAAGAATTTTTTGAATCCAACTTTTGGATCTATTGGTGTTCAATGTTTGCTTTTGAAAAATGGCACTCTGCCATTGAAATGCGCCGCTACATCATGCGCTTTATCCACCACATCAAAGGTTTGCCTGACTTTACAGCCTTGAAGTTTACCAAATACAATCAATACGAATCGTTAGTGAAACCATTACTAAGCTTTTTAACCAATCAAGGGGTAGACTTTCAATATGAAACAACGATCAATGATATCCAAGTCGACATCAAAGGAGCTACTAAAGTTGCTCGGCGATTATTGCTGACACAAGCGGGCAAAACCAAAGAAATTCCTTTAACTGAAAATGATTTAGTCTTCGTAACGAATGGCTCAATTACTGAAAGTTCGACGCAAGGAGATCATCATACACCAGCACCAATTACTCATGAACTAGGGGGAAGTTGGAATCTCTGGAAAAACTTAGCAAAACAATCCCCAGAATTTGGGCACCCAGAAGTTTTCTGTGAAAATTTACCAGATGAAAGTTGGTTTGTCTCAGCAACGATTACGTGGGAAAATTTCGATATTGAACCGTATCTTTCTCGGTTAACACATCGTAAATTACGCACAGGAAAAATTGTCACAGGTGGTATTATTACTATCAAAGACTCTAATTGGATGATGAGTTTCGCTATGCATAGACAACCGCATTTTAAAGAACAAAATGATCAACAATCTATAACTTGGGTATATGGATTACTTTCTAATAAACCAGGAAATTATATCAAAAAACCAATCGAACAATGTACAGGCCAAGAAATTACGCAAGAGTTACTTTATCATTTAGGGGTCCCAGAAGGGGAAATTGAACGTATTTCAGAAGAATCGGCTACCACTATTCCGGTTTATATGCCGTTTATCACTTCTTACTTTATGTTAAGAGAACCAGGCGATCGACCATTAGTTGTACCAAACGGCTCTAAAAATCTTGCTTTCATTGGGAACTTCGCAGATACTGAACGAGATACGGTGTTTACAACAGAGTATTCTGTACGGACAGCGATGGAAGCTGTTTATCAATTGCTAGAGGTTGAACGCGGAGTACCAGAAGTGTTTGCTTCTGCATACGACTTGCGCGTCTTAGCAAACTCTGTTTATTATTTATCTGACAAGAAAAAATTAACAGAAATGGATATGCCGTTCGTGGAACGCAAAATGGTTGAACACTTTGTGAAGAAATTTGAGGATACGTATATTGGTGATATTTTAAGAGAAAATCATTTAATTTAGTTGAAAGAGGTCGGGATAGAAGTGTTTAACTCCGAGAAATAAGAAGTAATTTCCGGAAATTGTTCTATAATTTTTGGAGAATTTCGGCTTATTTCCGAAGGAGTTGCTTCTGTTCCCGCCGTTTATCAGTTTTTGAGCGTGGAGCAAAAATCCAAAGTGATTTTTGTCCCATGCTCTTTTTTGTTGGATTATCAACCGTTGAATAAATATTCATTATTATGTATATTTCTTTTGTGATTTTATGTATATTAAATATATAATATATCGAATGGAGGTAGAAAGTATACAACTTCGCAAAAAAATCTTAATTTCTGAAGAGACTTTTTCAAAATTTTGTTGAAAAGAAGGCGCATTTTTACCATAGTTTCTTCACATTTAACGGCTATTATTTAAACATACCCGATAAACAAAACCCTAACAAAACACTTTTTCATTTTTTAACTCCTCCGCCCGCCCTTCCCCAAAGGGCGGGTTGTTTTTTTGCTTTAAAGCAGTTGGCATTTTGCGGGGAAAGGATTATCATTATAGAAGAAGTATATAGAAAAAGGCGGCGAGAAGATGGGACGTTGGCAAGAATTACAACAAGCAATGAGTGCTGGTGTAGAGGCGGCGATTGACGCTGGCTGGGACCGCCAAGCTGTTTATGGATTAGTGGAAAGCGCCATAAAAGACACGCGTTTCTTGCCGCTTGAGCAAGCGAAAACAGCAGTTGCGGAACTGTTTTCTGAAGTGGAAGAAGTGGGCTCTTCAGCGTATGAGCGATTATTTCGCTTTTCGGCTTATCGTCCGCAAGAAAAGCTCTCGTTACTGTTATGGCAATTAGGTGCAGTGTTGGATCAGCATGGCATGTTGCAATTAGTAGGACCTTATCGTTTCTCGAAGACGATTGCACCGCATGCGACGTTTTGGCATTTGTTGGCAAAAACAGTTCAAAAAGCCTATCCGTTAGGTCTTCTTGGGAGCTTTAATCAAGAGAAAGCGAAAAAGATACATCAATTAAGAATGTATATTGATCGTCAAAATATCACGTATATCCGCGATTTTTTTAAACAAGAAGGGGACACCGATGAACAGGCATTAAAACGCTATGTTTTTGCGGCCAAGCCGCAAGGGATGGACGGGCGGAAGCTGAAAAAAAGCTCTGCTCGTTTGCACAACAAATACCCTGAGGGGGCATCTTATTCTTTAATTAATAAGAAACGATTGACGCCTAATTTTCACAGTGAGTTTATTTTGAATGAAGAAGGGACCTTTGTAACCCAGTGGGATGTGTTAGTTGAAGACTGGCGAGGCAGATTAATTAGTAATCCAGCTTATTATCAAGCGGCCAAAAACAATGAATACCAGGAAAAAGTCTTGAATGGTGAATCGTTTAATTATGCAAATCGGAATAATCGTACCCATGAATTACTAGATAGTTCACCACCAGGGAGATTTGATCATCAATTACGAAAAACAGCCAAAAAAGGTTGGTTAAGTCCCCGTATCCAAGAATACGACTACCGCAGAGAACGACAAATAAAGTGCGATGATTATAGTAAGTAAAACAAGCCAATGTTTCACATGAAACATTGGCTTGTTTTACTCTTAGAGAAAGGCGGTTCTCGTTGCCGCCAATTGAACATTTTGGCCCGTGGCTAGAGACTTTTTACTACATAAAAAGGCGGGTTTTTCTTTTATCATTCAGGCAAAAATCTTCCGAAAAGCATTGCAAGAAATTGCTATTTGCGTTAAAGTAGGAAAAGATGATTGTGAAACATTTTTCTGTTTCACAAAAAAGGAAGGAGTCTTTATGCTACCCGAAGAATTTAGACAACTATTAGCCGCAAAAGGCATTGAATTGACAGACCAACAGATGACACAATTTGACCAATATTTCCATTTACTAGTAGAATGGAATGAAAAAATGAATTTAACAGCCATTACAGAAGAAAAAGAAGTTTATTTGAAACATTTCTATGATTCTGTTTCGTTGGCATTCTTTGAAGACTTTGCCAGTGACAAAGCCATTTGTGATGTTGGCGCAGGCGCAGGATTTCCAAGTATTCCTTTGAAAATTGTTTTTCCTTCATTAAATGTCACAATTGTTGACTCTTTAAATAAACGAATTACTTTCCTAACAGAGTTGGTGAATCAACTAGGTTTGGCTAATGTTTCTTTGTATCATGATCGTGCAGAAACATTTGGTCAAAAAGCAGAATTTCGTGGCGCGTTTGATTACGTTACAGCGCGAGCAGTTGCACGATTAAATGTTTTAAGTGAACTGTGTTTACCCTTAGTTAAAAAAGAAGGCTATTTTTTAGCCTTAAAAGCATCGAAAAGCGAAGAAGAAATTAATGAAGCAAAACCTGCAATCGCTACATTAGGCGGTCAATTTCAGAAAGAAGTTGGTTTTACTTTGCCGATTACGGCAGACGAACGCCACATTGTCGTGATTCAAAAGAAAAAAGAAACCCCTAAAAAATATCCCAGAAAACCTGGATTACCAAATAAACAACCGATTAAATAAGATGGAGGCACACACATGACACGAATTATTTCTGTAGCGAACCAAAAAGGCGGCGTTGGTAAAACAACGACCACTGTAAATTTAGGCGCATGTTTAGCAAACTTAGGCAAAAAAGTCTTACTGATCGACATTGATGCACAAGGAAATGCGACCAGTGGCATGGGTGTCCCTAAACCAGATGTCGCACACGATGTGTATGATGTCCTTGTAAATGAAGAACCAATCACTAGCGTGGTTCAACATACCAGCCGTGAAAATTTAGATATTGTCCCTGCAACTATTCAATTAGCAGGCGCTGAAATTGAATTAACTTCAATGATGGCTCGAGAATCGCGCTTGAAATTAGCAATTGATGAAGTAAGAGACATGTATGATTTCGTTTTAATTGATTGCCCGCCTTCTCTAGGGCATTTAACAATCAATGCTTTTACAGCAAGTGATTCGATTCTAATTCCTGTTCAATGTGAATATTACGCATTAGAAGGCTTGAGTCAATTGCTAAATACGATTCGCTTGGTTCAAAAACATTTTAACCCTGAATTGAAAATTGAAGGGGTCTTGTTAACCATGTACGATGCTCGGACCAATTTAGGTGCCGAAGTCGTGGAAGAAGTCCGTAAATATTTCCGTGAAAAAGTCTATGACACGATTATTCCAAGAAATGTCCGTTTATCCGAAGCACCAAGTCATGGTTTACCAATCATTGACTATGATATTCGCTCAAAAGGTGCCGAAGTGTATCAAGCACTAGCAAAGGAAGTGTTGGAGAATGAATAAAGGCAAAGGTTTAGGCAGAGGCATCGATGCCTTGTTTCAAGATATCGCAAAGCTAGAAGATGTCGACGTTAAGAACGAACAAGTGACAGAAATTCTATTAAACGAACTTCGTCCCAATCCTTACCAACCGCGGAAAACATTTGATGAAACCTCTTTACAAGAACTTGCAAACTCGATTCTACATTCCGGTGTGTTTCAACCGATTATTGTTCGTAAATCGGCAGTTAAAGGCTATGAAATTATTGCAGGTGAGCGTCGGTTCCGGGCTTCTAAATTAGCCGGCAAAGAAAAAATTCCCGCAATTATTCGCGAATTTGATGAAGAATCCATGATGCAAGTTGCTGTTTTGGAAAACTTACAAAGGGAAGATTTAAATCCGCTAGAAGAAGCAGAAGCCTATGAAATGCTAATGAAAAATTTGAAATTAACACAAGCGGAAGTCGCAGAACGTTTGGGAAAAAGTCGCCCGTATATTGCCAATTATTTACGGTTGCTAACCTTACCAGATGCGGTCAAAGCAATGGTTCAAAAACAAAGCATGTCAATGGGTCAAGCACGGACGTTATTAGGCTTGAAGAACAAAGAACAGCTATTGCCATTAGCTAATCGTTGTATTAAAGACAATTTAACGGTTCGACAATTAGAACAACTTGTCGCTGAATTAAACGAAACACAAGGCAAAAAGGGCAAAAAAGCGAAAAAAGCCATCAAGGAAAAACCCATTTATATTCGAGAAAGTGAAGACCGCTTAATGGATAAATTTGGGACAACCGTAGCGATTCAAGAAAAAGAAGGCAAAGGAAAAATTGAAATTGAGTACTTGTCCTCTTCGGATTTGGCTAGAATTTTAGATATTTTAGATATTCATTTTGACGAGGAATAAAAAGCAAAGTGAGAAAGTAAGACAGAAAGTCACAAATCCTTTTGCTAGTTTCGTTAAAAAATGGTATTGTAATCATGGTATTTTTATATAAGTAAGAGAAGAAAGAAGGCTTGGAACATGTATGATTTAGGCGATATTGTCGAAATGAAAAAGCCGCATGCTTGCCAAGCAAATCGTTGGCAAATCATTCGCATGGGCGCTGATATCAAAATCAAGTGCACGAATTGCGGGCATATTGTCATGATGCCGCGTCGTGATTTTACTAAAAAATTAAAAAAAGTAATCGAGAAAAAAGCAGACTAATGCTTTGATGCCTCTAATAGAAAAGAGAATAGACTGAGAGAAAGAGTGGAAAACAAATGGCACTAACAGCTGGAATTGTCGGCTTACCAAACGTTGGTAAATCGACCCTATTTAACGCAATTACAAAAGCAGGAGCAGAAGCTGCAAATTATCCCTTTGCAACGATTGATCCGAACGTCGGCATGGTTGAAGTACCAGATGCCCGTTTACAACGCTTGACAGAACTAGTAAAACCGAAAAAAACAGTTCCCACAACGTTTGAATTTACAGACATCGCCGGAATTGTTAAAGGTGCCAGCAAAGGAGAAGGGCTGGGAAATCAGTTTTTAAGTCACATTCGTCAAGTAGATGCAATCTGTCACGTGGTTCGTTGTTTTGATGACGAAAATATCATGCGTGAACAAAATCGGGATGCGGATTTCGTTGATCCTTTAGCAGACATTGATACAATTAATTTAGAGCTAATTTTAGCAGATTTAGATTCAATCAATAAACGCTATACTCGCGTGGCAAAAATGGCGAAAGCAAAAGATAAAGAAGCGGTGGAAGAATTAGCTGTTTTAGACAAAATTAAACCAGTTTTAGAAGAAGGTTTATCTGCTCGTACGATTGAATTTACGCCAGAAGAAGAGAAAATTGTTAAATCTCTTTTCTTATTAACCACAAAGCCGGTCCTTTATGTAGCAAATGTTTCAGAAGATGAAGTGGCGGATCCAGACAACAACGAGTATGTACAACAAGTTCGTAATTTTGCAACCAGTGAAAATGCGGAAGTAATCGTAGTTAGTGCGCGAGCAGAAGAAGAAATTGCTGAATTGGATTCTGAAGAAGACAAGGCTGAATTTTTAGAAGCAATGGGCATTGAACAATCTGGCTTAGATCAATTGATTCGTGCGGCGTACGATTTGTTAGGCTTAGCTACCTACTTTACAGCTGGTGAACAAGAAGTTCGTGCATGGACGTTCCGTAAGGGAATCAAGGCACCTCAAGCAGCTGGGATTATCCACAGTGACTTTGAACGAGGCTTCATTCGTGCGGAAACAGTTTCTTATGAAGACCTAGATAAATATGGCAATATGCAAGCTGCCAAAGAAGCGGGCCGTGTTCGTTTAGAAGGAAAAGACTACGTCGTTCAAGATGGCGATGTTATGTTGTTCCGTTTTAACGTTTAAAAAAATGTGCCCAACAAGCAATTTGTTTTGGGATAAGCCCACATATTTAAGGCCATTCAGCCGTTTAGAAAGAGGTTCCCTCTACATGAGGGTGAGGAGGATACAACTATGGAAGCAGAAGCATTACGAGCAATCGTGGCTGAGAATCGTCAATTAGAACAGAATTTGACTAAAAGAAATGAACAATACATTTTTGACTTAAAAAAATCATTAAAAGCGGCTAATTTATCTGAAGAAGAGCTAGCATTGGCTCTACACGGTATTTTACCAGAATTAGTAGCCGGTCAAAAAACAGGTAAAACAGCCCGTCAGTTATTTGGCACTGTTTCAGAACGGACGGAAGCAATTTTAAATAAACCAGCAGAAGTCAAAGAACCAGCGGGCTGGATGATTTGGCTCGACAATACCTTACTATTACTTGGTTTATTAACAATCATGTTAGCGGCGATGTCTCTATTTTCAAAAGGAACCGCACAACCTCTCGGATTAACCACATATATCTTAGGTGCGATGGCTGGGGGTTATGTTTTCTATCTAATGCACAAATATGTTTATCGTTTTGATCGTCAAGGTGGCGACAAAAGCAAACGTCCTGGTTGGTTAAAAACGACCGCCATTCTATTTGGTGGGATGTTCTTGTGGATTGCAGTTTTCGCTGGTTCAGCGATGCTGCCACCAGTGATCAATCCCATTTTAGATCCGATGATTGCTTTAGTAATCGGTGCGTTAGCCTTTGTAGCACGCTATTTCTTCAAGAAAAAATACAATATTCAAGGTAGTTTCATGACACGTCAATAAACGGCGCGCGCTCAATTGTGAATGCGCTCGGCTGACGCAGAAACTGCAACAAGCAAAGTCGCTCTCTCAATAGAGCGTTTTAACAGTTAAAGCCTGGGGGATTAGTCGAAAAAGCTAGTGTCCCAGGCTTCTGTTTTCAGAAGTTTGCTAAAGAAAGGAGCCTCTTATGGGACAACAAGTGAAGTCTTGGTGCCGTCAACACGAGCGGCTACTCATTTTTATTAGTTTTCTCTTATTAAGTGGACTTTCTCTTTATTTTGTCTATTTTCAAGAGAATTTTTTACGAGCAAGTGATTTCCGCTTTCATCAAAATCGGGTGGAAGGCCTCGCATTAGCAATTAAAAACAACGACTGGTTTCCTAAAATCAATTATTTTTTCTTGGGAGGCTATGGCTATGCCTCTAGTTTGTTTTATCCAGATGCGTATCTTTATTTGCCTGCGCTTTTGCGTGTTCTGGGGCTTTCCTTTGTCGCTAGTATGGCGGTTTTTGTGTTTGCGGTAAACTTGGCAACATTTAGTCTTACTTATTATGCAGGCCGATTAATGGCGCTCTCTAAAAAAAGAAGCTATCTCTTTGCCATTTTGTATGGCTTATCTATTTACCGCATGCAAGACTTGTTTAATCGCCAAGCGTTAGGAGAATTTTTGGCGCTAAGTTTTTTTCCGTTGGTCTTAGCGAGCCTGTTTTTATTACGAAAGGGAACCACGAAATGTTGGCCGTTGTTAACGCTGGCGATGACTGGGATTGGGTTGGCTCACTTTATTTCTATTGAAATGGTTTCTATTTGGATTGGGTTATACATTCTGTTTTATTGGCAGCAGTTTTTTAAAAAGGAGGTCCTGTGGGCATTAACGAAGGCTGCAGGTCTGACGCTGCTTTGGCTGGCCTTTTATCTTTTACCAGTTGCTGAACAAATGAAAAATCAAGTGTTTAAAGTTACATCCAATCCACTCACTTATATTTCCGAAAGAAGTTATCCCATTGATTCTCTTTTCATTAATAGTTTAAAGAGCAGTGTTTTTCACGCGAAAACAGCGAATCTAGGAACCCTTTTGTTTGTGGGACTTGTTGTAGCAGTGGTTTCGCTTGCCAGCAAAAAAATTCAGAACAAACGGTTTATTGGTTTGACGCTGGTACTCTTATTGATGGTTACCACGCTTTTTCCTTGGCACTGGCTGAACCACACGCCTTTAAATACGATTCAGTTTCCTTGGCGGTTTTTAGGGATTCTTTCCGTAATGCTCGCTTTTTTCATTGCACAAGACGAATGGGGCGTTTTCCGTAAATCTTGGACCGTGGCTTTGTTGGTTTTCCTTGCCATCAGCAATTTAGGCATTTATCAATATCAAAGTATTCAGTCACAACAAGGTCGCCTGTTAACAAAAGCTGAGTATGAGCAACCAACACCTTTTTATATCGGTGCGGGCCATGAATATTTGCCAGATGAAATCAATTATCAGGAATTATTGAAACAGAAAAAACGACAACTTGATTATTCGGCAGAACAAGTAACCATTACAAATGTTAGAATGCCTTATGGGAAAATTTCATTTGATTACCAAGTGGTGAAGCAATCAGCGAAGGTGACCGTTCCTTTTATTTATTACTTAGGCTATCAAGCCACGATTCAAATGAAAAACCAAACGGGCGCTAAAAAAATGAACCTAACCAATCAAGGAGGCTTAGCCGCTCTTTCTTTATCTGGTACAGGACATGTCGACATCCGTTACCAAAGAACAAAAGTGCAAAAAATAGGGACAATGATTACCTTGCTTTCTGTCGGCGGTTTTGGATTTAGCCGATTTTTACAACAAAAAAAGAAACACAAGATAAAAGAACAACGATGAAAGTAGGACCTTAATTAGGAAGAGTTGAATAGAGGACAAACCGATTTTGGTGTTTTGTCCTTTATTCCTCATTGATTATTTAAACAAATCTAGTTGACTTCCTTAGTATTATCTGTTATTTTCATATATAAAATTAAGTCGAGGAGTGGACAAAAAAATGTCAAATTGGGAAACAAAATTTGCGAAAAAAGGTCTTACATTTGATGATGTGCTATTAATCCCTGCAGAAAGCCATGTCTTACCAAATGATGTAGACATGAGTGTACAATTAGCTAAAAATATCAAGTTAAATATTCCATTGATGAGTGCCAGTATGGATACTGTTACAGATAGTAATATGGCAATTGCGATGGCTCGTCAAGGTGGACTAGGTGTCGTACATAAAAATATGACTGTCGCCCAACAAGCAGACGAAGTACGTAAAGTCAAACGTTCTGAAAGCGGCGTTATCATTGATCCATTCTTTCTAACACCAACAAACTTAGTAGCGGATGCAGAAGAATTAATGAGTCGTTACCGTATTAGCGGTGTGCCAATTGTAGAAACAATGGAAAACCGTAAATTAGTCGGAATTATTACAAACCGTGATATGCGTTTTGTAACCGACTACCAAATCAAAATTGAAGAAGTCATGACAAAAGATCATTTAGTCACTGCGCCAGTTGGCACATCTTTAAAAGATGCAGAAAAAATCTTACAAAAACATAAAATCGAAAAATTACCAATCGTTGATGAAGCAGGTCGCTTAAGTGGCTTAATTACAATTAAAGACATTGAAAAAGTGATTGAATTCCCAAATGCTGCCAAAGACGAACACGGTCGTTTACTTGTGGCGGCAGCAGTCGGTGTCACTAGTGATACGTTCGAACGTGCGGAAGCATTATTAGAAGCAGGTGCCGATGCGATTGTTATCGATACTGCACATGGCCATAGTGCCGGCGTTATTCGCAAAATTAAAGAAATTCGTGAAACGTTCCCTGAAGCAACATTAATTGCTGGTAATGTTGCCACTGCTGAAGCAACCAAAGCATTGTATGATGTCGGCGTGGACGTTGTCAAAGTTGGTATTGGACCTGGTTCAATTTGTACAACACGTGTCGTTGCCGGTGTTGGTGTTCCTCAATTAACAGCGATTTATGATGCTGCTTCTGTAGCTAGAGAATATGGTAAAGCAATTATCGCTGATGGCGGTATTAAATATTCTGGTGATATCGTGAAAGCCTTAGCTGCTGGTGGCCATGCTGTAATGCTAGGAAGTATGTTAGCAGGTACAGATGAATCTCCAGGCGAATTTGAAATTTATCAAGGCCGTCGTTTCAAAACTTACCGTGGCATGGGCTCATTGGGTGCAATGGAAAAAGGATCAAGTGATCGTTACTTCCAAGGAAGTGTCAATGAAGCAAACAAATTAGTGCCAGAAGGAATCGAAGGACGTGTCGCCTACAAAGGAAGCGTTTCTGATATTGTCTTCCAATTAATCGGTGGCTTGAAATCAGGGATGGGTTACGTCGGTGCAGCAGACCTGAAAGCGTTGCGTGAAGAAGCACAATTTGTTCAAATGAGTGGTAACGGATTGAAAGAATCACATCCACATGACGTTCAAATCACAAAAGAAGCACCAAACTATTCTGTTCAATAAAATAAAAGCTGATTTTTTTGAAATTTAAAAGAGGCAGACGTCATTTCGACGTCTGCCTCTTTTTCTGTAGAATGAAGGATTTGCTTCTGTTTCCGCCGTTTATCAATTTTTAAGCCTGTAACAAAAATCCAAAGTGATTTTTGTTACAGGCTCCTTTTCCTATAGAATAAAAGCCGTTATCTGATATCAGACAACGACCTTCATCTTCCCTTTATTTAATAACTGTTAGGTTACCCATGTAAGGAACTAGGACTTCTGGTACAGTCACAGAGCCATCTTCGTTTTGGTAGTTTTCTAAAATAGCAGCGACTGTCCGTCCCACGGCTAAACCAGAACCATTGAGTGTATGCGCATATTGGACTTTATCATTTTCATCACGGTAACGAATCATCGCACGGCGCGCTTGGAAATCTTCACAGTTTGAGCATGAACTGATTTCACGGTATGTCTCTTGAGCGGGAATCCAAACTTCCAAGTCATAAGTTTTCGCAGCTGAGAAGCCCATGTCACCTGTTGAAAGAGCCATGACACGGTAAGGTAATCCCAGTTTTTGCAGAATTTCTTCGGCATTATTCGTCATTTTTTCTAATTCCTCATAAGAATGCTCTGCATCACTAAATTTAACCATTTCGACTTTATTAAATTGGTGTAAACGAATTAACCCACGTGTGTCACGACCAGCGCTACCAGCTTCAGAACGGAAAGAAGGGCTCAAGGCCGTAAAGTAAATCGGTAAATCCTTGCCATCTAAAATTTCATTGTTGTAGTAATTAGTTAACGGGACTTCTGCCGTTGGGATTAACGTTAAATCCGTATCTTGTAATTGGAAGACATCTTCTTTAAATTTAGGAAATTGGCCAGTTCCGAACATGGCGGTGTCATTAACGATATAAGGCGTAATCATTTCTGTATAGCCATGTTCATAAACATGTAAATCTAACATGAAGTTGTATAACGCACGTTCTAAGCGAGCACCTAAGCCTTTGTAATAAACAAAACGGCTACCAGCTACTTTGGCACCACGTTCAAAATCTAGAATGCCTAAGTTTTCAGCGACTTCCCAGTGTGGTTTTGGTTCAAAAGCAAAAGTTCTTGGTTCACTCCAACGACGTACTTCTACATTTTCTTCTTCACCAGCACCAACAGGCACAGAATCATCTGGCAAGTTCGGTAAAGTAGTTGTGATCCCACGTAGCTCTTCGTCAATAGCATTAATTTCTGCATCTAACGCTTTAATATTACCGCCGACTTCTTTCATTTCCGCGATTTTGGCCGTTGCATCTTCTTTGTTTCGTTTTAATTGAGCAATTTCAGCAGACACATCATTCCGGTATTTTTTCATTTCTTCGACTTTGACTAATAAATCACGGCGACTTTCATCTAAACGCAGAAATTCCACTAAGATTTCTTCTTTCACACCACGGGTTTGTAGCTTTGCTTTTACTTCGTCAAAATTTTGACGCATCATTTTTACATCTAACATATTTTTTCCTCCTTAAAATTAGTACATAATCAATAATAACTGTTGTAGAAAACAACAAAAAAGCCATCTCACCCCAAAAATAAATATTCTTGGGACGAAATGACTGGAAATCTCGCGGTACCACCCAAGTTCAGTAATGTTACTGCCCTTGATTTGCAGATAACGGCTGCAGACCGTTCCAACTTATTTCGCTGGACACCTGGAAGAGACGGACTTCTTTATGGATGAATGTTTGCTCGCACCCCCGCAAACTCTCTGGAATTCAGTGCCATAAATACTTTTTCTCTTAGTTTTCTCTTTTCTATAGAATACCGAAAAAGTTCAGGGATGTCAATTAACTCTCTGATTTCTTGTTGGTACGCTGTAAGGGTAGATGAATAATAAAGGAAGTCCACTTTTGATCAGACTTCGCATAAATATATCCACCATGTAAAGCAACAATACTTTGTGCAATAGCCAGACCTAAACCAGTACCACCCGTTTCTTGTGATCGGGATTCTTCGACACGATAGAAGCGGTCAAATAACTGATCTAAAGAATGTTTAGGGATAGCTGGTCCATCATTGCGAACAGCGATAATTGCTTCGGTGCCGACTTTGTCTACTTCCATTACAATATGATGGCCGCCTTTGCCATATTTCAAAGCGTTTGAAAGAAGGTTGTTAAAGACTCGGACTAGTTTTTCCGTATCGCCTTCCATCATTAAAGAAGCTGGATTGGCTTTTACTTGGATTTGCATATTAATCTTTTTCGCTTCCAATTCAAAATCGGCAGCAAGCTGTTCAATTAATTGTGCCATATCAAAAGTCGTCGTATGAATCGGTACACTTGGTTGACGGACTTTTGTATATTCAAAAAGATCATCAACTAATAATTTCATTTGTTTCGCTTTGACGTAAGCGGTATGCGTATATTTCAGTAAATCTTCTTGGCTATGAAATTGACGATCTTCAATCAATCCCAGATAACCAATAATAGAAGTTAACGGTGTCCGAATATCATGACTGACATTCGTAATTAATTCATCTTTTGATTTTTCAATTCGCCGTTCATCTTCAATGGCTGCGACAGTACTATCCACTAGACCGTTAATACTCGTCACGACTTTTGCTAAATCACCACTTAATTCAAACGGAATGCGGTGATTGTAATTACCATCAGCGATGTAATGTAACTCACTGATAATATGACGCAATTGCATTTGGTGGTAGCGACGAATTAAGCGCCAATAGAGAACAGCTGCATCTACTAAAAAGAAAATGGGTAAGACAAATTTATTCCAGCTCCAAAACAAATCAGTATTTAATTCTTTAGCGACCGCATCCTTAGTGGCCCAGATGACACCAGCTAAGGGCGAGTTTTCACTAAGTAGTTGTCCTAAAAGGAACATAATTGAGACATTTAATAGTAGTAATAAAACAATTGTCACAATTGCTTCTGCTAATAACTCGCTGATTTCTTTAGAAGTTAAGGTAATTCGTTTTTGTTTTTCAATCTTTTTAGGTTTAACGAGCATCGATCTTATATCCAACTCCCCACACTGTTTGAATGACTTTTTCTCCACCAGTTGCTTCTTCAATCTTATCTCTTAAATGACTGACGTGAACCATCACGGTTTTAGCAGAAACAATACTTTCTTGTTGCCACACACGCTCAAAAATTTCATCCGCACTAAACACACGATTTGGATGACTAGCTAATAGATAGAGGATACCAAACTCAAGAGCGGTTAATTGAATTTCTTTTCCTTCTATTGTTTTGACTTCGTGAGAGTCCTTATTAATCATTAATGGGCCGACTTCTAATTCATCGGGTTCTTCTTTGGTTAATTGCATTTGGCTTCTACGTAAAATAGACTTTACCCGAGCCATTACTTCTAAAGGATTAAAAGGCTTGGTGACATAATCGTCTGCACCAGCAACTAAGCCTTTGATTTTATCCATATCGGTTGTTTTTGCTGTTAACATAATAATTGGAATTTGCGATTCTTTTCGAAGTTCTTTCACTACTTCCATTCCATCCATGATTGGCATCATAATGTCCAAGATTAATAAATCGATATCTGGTGTTGTGTGCAATTTGGATAACGCTTCTTTTCCATCATAAGCTTTCACGACTTCGTATCCTTCATTATGAATATAAATACTCAATAGTTCTACAATTTCTTTATCATCATCTGCAACTAAAATTTTCATAAGCGTTCATTTCCTCCATATATAAAAAAATCTCTTTTCCATATTTTAACAAATAATTGCTAAAAAGGACAAAATCCTTGATATATTACGATAAATTTAGAAGATTTTGCTAAAAGTTAATAAACTATAGCCAAAAAAGGATGAAAGGGGGTAAAAAGCGAACGAAAACACCTATACCAATCATAATAATCGGTATTGAAAAAAAGTTTAAAAAAAGTGAAAATAATGATTGACCAATGCTTGAAATCTTGGTATATTATTACATGTCGCAAGGCGAGTCACACAGCTGAGCGATTCAGAAATCAATAATTAAATAACAATTCTTGATTTCAAATCTCTCGAAAAAAGTTTGAAAAAACAACAAAAAAGTTGTTGACAAATAACAAACGAGATGATAAGATATAGAAGTTGTCACAATAGACAACAACAACCAAGCAAAACAACTTAAAAAACTTTTTCAAAAAAGTTCTTGACATTCAAACGAAAGTTTGTTATGATATAAAAGTTGCTGCGAGGTAACGTAGACCTTTGAAAACTGAACAAAGAATAGACGAACCAAATGTGTAGGGCGTCTTGATTCAATTCAAGACAACAAACATTTTTAACAAGCAAGCAATATGCTAGCAAACAAATTGAGCTTAACAATCGCAAGATTGTTCTAACTTTTATTATGAGAGTTTGATCCTGGCTCAGGACGAACGCTGGCGGCGTGCCTAATACATGCAAGTCGAACGCTTCTTTCCTCCCGAGTGCTTGCACTCAATTGGAAAGAGGAGTGGCGGACGGGTGAGTAACACGTGGGTAACCTACCCATCAGAGGGGGATAACACTTGGAAACAGGTGCTAATACCGCATAACAGTTTATGCCGCATGGCATAAGAGTGAAAGGCGCTTTCGGGTGTCGCTGATGGATGGACCCGCGGTGCATTAGCTAGTTGGTGAGGTAACGGCTCACCAAGGCCACGATGCATAGCCGACCTGAGAGGGTGATCGGCCACACTGGGACTGAGACACGGCCCAGACTCCTACGGGAGGCAGCAGTAGGGAATCTTCGGCAATGGACGAAAGTCTGACCGAGCAACGCCGCGTGAGTGAAGAAGGTTTTCGGATCGTAAAACTCTGTTGTTAGAGAAGAACAAGGACGTTAGTAACTGAACGTCCCCTGACGGTATCTAACCAGAAAGCCACGGCTAACTACGTGCCAGCAGCCGCGGTAATACGTAGGTGGCAAGCGTTGTCCGGATTTATTGGGCGTAAAGCGAGCGCAGGCGGTTTCTTAAGTCTGATGTGAAAGCCCCCGGCTCAACCGGGGAGGGTCATTGGAAACTGGGAGACTTGAGTGCAGAAGAGGAGAGTGGAATTCCATGTGTAGCGGTGAAATGCGTAGATATATGGAGGAACACCAGTGGCGAAGGCGGCTCTCTGGTCTGTAACTGAC
Source organism: Enterococcus sp. DIV1307a (assembly GCF_050537425.1). Taxonomy (NCBI): domain Bacteria; kingdom Bacillati; phylum Bacillota; class Bacilli; order Lactobacillales; family Enterococcaceae; genus Enterococcus; species Enterococcus sp. DIV1307a. The sequence goes on along the minus strand of NZ_CP172914.1, from coordinate 2,767,295 downwards.
GCTGAGGCTCGAAAGCGTGGGGAGCAAACAGGATTAGATACCCTGGTAGTCCACGCCGTAAACGATGAGTGCTAAGTGTTGGAGGGTTTCCGCCCTTCAGTGCTGCAGCAAACGCATTAAGCACTCCGCCTGGGGAGTACGACCGCAAGGTTGAAACTCAAAGGAATTGACGGGGGCCCGCACAAGCGGTGGAGCATGTGGTTTAATTCGAAGCAACGCGAAGAACCTTACCAGGTCTTGACATCCTTTGACCACTCTAGAGATAGAGCTTTCCCTTCGGGGACAAAGTGACAGGTGGTGCATGGTTGTCGTCAGCTCGTGTCGTGAGATGTTGGGTTAAGTCCCGCAACGAGCGCAACCCTTATTGTTAGTTGCCATCATTTAGTTGGGCACTCTAGCGAGACTGCCGGTGACAAACCGGAGGAAGGTGGGGATGACGTCAAATCATCATGCCCCTTATGACCTGGGCTACACACGTGCTACAATGGGAAGTACAACGAGTCGCTAGACCGCGAGGTCATGCAAATCTCTTAAAGCTTCTCTCAGTTCGGATTGCAGGCTGCAACTCGCCTGCATGAAGCCGGAATCGCTAGTAATCGCGGATCAGCACGCCGCGGTGAATACGTTCCCGGGCCTTGTACACACCGCCCGTCACACCACGAGAGTTTGTAACACCCGAAGTCGGTGAGGTAACCTTTTTGGAGCCAGCCGCCTAAGGTGGGATAGATGATTGGGGTGAAGTCGTAACAAGGTAGCCGTATCGGAAGGTGCGGCTGGATCACCTCCTTTCTAAGGAATATTACGGAAATACACATTTCGTCTTTACTTTGTTCAGTTTTGAGAGGTCTACTCTCAAAACATTCGTTCATTGAAAACTGGATATTGAAGTAAAAAGAATCAAAACAAACCGAGAACACCGCGTTGAATGAGTTTTTTAATAAGTTCAATTGCTTATTTATTGATTAACCTTCTATCGCTAGAAGAAGTGATCAAGACCCAACCGTAAGGTTGATAAGGTTAAGTGAATAAGGGCGCACGGTGGATGCCTTGGCACTAGGAGCCGATGAAGGACGGGACTAACACCGATATGCTTTGGGGAGCTGTAAGTAAGCTATGATCCAGAGATTTCCGAATGGGGGAACCCAATATCTTTTATAGGATATTACTTTTCAGTGAATACATAGCTGATTAGAGGTAGACGCAGAGAACTGAAACATCTTAGTACCTGCAGGAAGAGAAAGAAAATTCGATTCCCTGAGTAGCGGCGAGCGAAACGGGAAGAGCCCAAACCAACAAGCTTGCTTGTTGGGGTTGTAGGACTCCGATATGGTAGTCTGTTAGTATAGTTGAAGGATTTGGAAAATTCCGCTAAAGAGGGTGAAAGCCCCGTAGACGAAATGCTAACAACACCTAGGAGGATCCTGAGTACGGCGGAACACGAGAAATTCCGTCGGAATCCGCGGGGACCATCCCGCAAGGCTAAATACTCCCTAGTGACCGATAGTGAACCAGTACCGTGAGGGAAAGGTGAAAAGCACCCCGGAAGGGGAGTGAAATAGATCCTGAAACCGTGTGCCTACAACAAGTCAAAGCTCGTTAATGAGTGATGGCGTGCCTTTTGTAGAATGAACCGGCGAGTTACGATTGCATGCGAGGTTAAGTCGAAGAGACGGAGCCGCAGCGAAAGCGAGTCTGAATAGGGCGAATGAGTATGTAGTCGTAGACCCGAAACCATGTGATCTACCCATGTCCAGGTTGAAGGTGCGGTAAAACGCACTGGAGGACCGAACCCACGTACGTTGAAAAGTGCGGGGATGAGGTGTGGGTAGCGGAGAAATTCCAAACGAACTTGGAGATAGCTGGTTCTCTCCGAAATAGCTTTAGGGCTAGCCTCGGAATTGAGAATGATGGAGGTAGAGCACTGTTTGGACTAGGGGCCCATCTCGGGTTACCGAATTCAGATAAACTCCGAATGCCATTCATTTATATCCGGGAGTCAGACTGCGAGTGATAAGATCCGTAGTCGAAAGGGAAACAGCCCAGACCACCAGCTAAGGTCCCAAAATATATGTTAAGTGGAAAAGGATGTGGGGTTGCACAGACAACTAGGATGTTGGCTTAGAAGCAGCCACCATTTAAAGAGTGCGTAATAGCTCACTAGTCGAGTGACCCTGCGCCGAAAATGTACCGGGGCTAAACATATTACCGAAGCTGTGGACTACACCATTAGGTGTAGTGGTAGGAGAGCGTTCTAAGGGCGTTGAAGGTCGATCGTGAGGACGGCTGGAGCGCTTAGAAGTGAGAATGCCGGTATGAGTAGCGAAAGACAGGTGAGAATCCTGTCCACCGTATGACTAAGGTTTCCTGGGGAAGGCTCGTCCGCCCAGGGTTAGTCGGGACCTAAGCCGAGGCCGATAGGCGTAGGCGATGGACAACAGGTTGATATTCCTGTACCAGTTGTTTTTGTTTGAGTAATGGAGGGACGCAGTAGGCTAAGGAATGCATGCGATTGGAAGTGCATGTCCAAGCAATGAGTCTTGAGTAGAGTTAAATGCTTTACTCTTTAAGGACAAGTTGTGACGGGGAGCGAAATAATAGTAGCGAAGTTCCTGATGTCACACTGCCAAGAAAAGCTTCTAGTGAGAAAACAACTGCCCGTACCGTAAACCGACACAGGTAGTCGAGGAGAGTATCCTAAGGTGAGCGAGCGAACTCTCGTTAAGGAACTCGGCAAAATGACCCCGTAACTTCGGGAGAAGGGGTGCTGACTTCGGTCAGCCGCAGTGAATAGGCCCAAGCGACTGTTTATCAAAAACACAGGTCTCTGCAAAATCGTAAGATGAAGTATAGGGGCTGACGCCTGCCCGGTGCTGGAAGGTTAAGAGGATGGGTTAGCTTCGGCGAAGCTCAGAATTGAAGCCCCAGTAAACGGCGGCCGTAACTATAACGGTCCTAAGGTAGCGAAATTCCTTGTCGGGTAAGTTCCGACCCGCACGAAAGGCGTAACGATTTGGGCACTGTCTCAACGAGAGACTCGGTGAAATTTTAGTACCTGTGAAGATGCAGGTTACCCGCGACAGGACGGAAAGACCCCATGGAGCTTTACTGTAGTTTGATATTGAGTGTTTGTACCACATGTACAGGATAGGTAGGAGCCGATGAGACCGGAACGCTAGTTTCGGAGGAGGCGCTGGTGGGATACTACCCTTGTGTTATGAACCCTCTAACCCGCACCACTAATCGTGGTGGGAGACAGTGTCAGATGGGCAGTTTGACTGGGGCGGTCGCCTCCTAAAAGGTAACGGAGGCGCCCAAAGGTTCCCTCAGAATGGTTGGAAATCATTCGAAGAGTGTAAAGGCAGAAGGGAGCTTGACTGCGAGACCTACAAGTCGAGCAGGGACGAAAGTCGGGCTTAGTGATCCGGTGGTTCCGCATGGAAGGGCCATCGCTCAACGGATAAAAGCTACCCTGGGGATAACAGGCTTATCTCCCCCAAGAGTCCACATCGACGGGGAGGTTTGGCACCTCGATGTCGGCTCGTCGCATCCTGGGGCTGTAGTCGGTCCCAAGGGTTGGGCTGTTCGCCCATTAAAGCGGCACGCGAGCTGGGTTCAGAACGTCGTGAGACAGTTCGGTCCCTATCCGTCGCGGGCGTTGGAAATTTGAGAGGAGCTGTCCTTAGTACGAGAGGACCGGGATGGACTTACCGCTGGTGTACCAGTTGTTCTGCCAAGGGCATTGCTGGGTAGCTATGTAGGGAAGGGATAAACGCTGAAAGCATCTAAGTGTGAAGCCCACCTCAAGATGAGATTTCCCATTTCTTTAAGAAAGTAAGACCCCTGAGAGATGATCAGGTAGATAGGTTGGAAGTGGAAGGCTAGTGATAGTTGGAGCGGACCAATACTAATCGGTCGAGGACTTAACCAAAGAATGGATAAGTAAAAGCAACTTGGTTATTTTGATTCAAACTTCAATCCAGTTTTGAGTGAATGAAGATTCAACTCAATAAGAAACAACACCCAGTGTGGTGGCGATAGCGAGAAGGATACACCTGTTCCCATGCCGAACACAGAAGTTAAGCTTCTTAGCGCCGATTGTAGTGAAGGGTTTCCCTTTGTGAGAGTAGGACGTCGCCACGCGAATTGTTGTTTTTGGAGGTTTAGCTCAGCTGGGAGAGCACCTGCCTTACAAGCAGGGGGTCAGCGGTTCGATCCCGTTAACCTCCATTTTTTGAGCCGTTAGCTCAGTTGGTAGAGCATCTGACTTTTAATCAGAGGGTCACAGGTTCGAGCCCTGTACGGCTCATATTCATATTTCATTTGCGGGTGTGGCGGAATTGGCAGACGCACTAGATTTAGGATCTAGCGCCGCAAGGCGTGGGGGTTCAAGTCCCTTCACCCGCATATTTAGCCGGCTTAGCTCAGTTGGTAGAGCATCTGATTTGTAATCAGAGGGTCGAGGGTTCAAGTCCTTTAGCCGGCACCATTTTGCGGAAATAGCTCAGTGGTAGAGCACCACCTTGCCAAGGTGGGGGTCGCGGGTTCGAACCCCGTTTTCCGCTTAGCCAATTCATTACGCCGGGGTGGCGGAACTGGCAGACGCACAGGACTTAAAATCCTGCGGTGAGTGATCACCGTACCGGTTCGATTCCGGTCCTCGGCATTGTTTTATATTTAGCACCCATAGCTCAACTGGATAGAGTGTTTGACTACGAATCAAAAGGTTAGGGGTTCGACTCCCTTTGGGTGCATAGTTGAGTGATTGACTAAGTTTTAAAAAGGTGCACGTGAGTTTCTTTTTAATTCGATAGTCTTTTTTTATTACTTTAACTTCATAGCCCGGGAAGTAGCTCAGCTTGGTAGAGCACTTGGTTTGGGACCAAGGGGTCGCAGGTTCGAATCCTGTCTTCCCGATTGTGAAAAACAGTACTGATCATCAGTACTGTTTTTTTGTTTTGTTTAAAATTTAAGTATCGAAGTAGGTGTATTTTTTTGTGATGTGTAGTTCTTATCGAAATTGCGACTAAAAATACAGGAATAAAGGACATTGAGAATATATTCGATGGCTAGTTGAGAGGAAAAGGTCGAGACTTTGAAATCTGCATGTTCAACGTTAGGAATGGGCAAAATCACTGTGGCGTATTTAGCTAATTGGCTGTTCAAGTCTGAAGTAATGGCAATAATCGGAGTGCCTCCTTCTGCAAAAATCCGTGCTTCATTTACGATTTCTGCAGTGTTACCACTGTAAGAGACGAGGATGGCTACGTCATTTTTGGTGGCATTGATGGCTAAATAAAATTGTTCAGCTTGATAAGGGATTAAATGGATAAATAGCTGAATGCGTAATAACTTTGTTTGAAAATCCGTTAAGCGAATGTAGGAGTTACTGACCCCCACTGCTAAAATATTTTCAGCGGTTAAAAGTAAATCAATGCTTTTATTTAACATGGCCTCGGTTAATAACTGTTGGGTGGATTGAACAGTTTCAGTCGTTAACTGCGCAATTTTCTTGGCAATTAGTAAATCAGAATCTTGCGCTAAAAAAGGCATATTCGCATCAACATTCCGGATTGCTTGGTAGTGAATTTCTAAGTCGCGGGACAAGCGGATTTTAAATTCTTTGAAACCGCTAGTTTCTGTTTTTTTACACAAACGAACAATCGTGGAAGTTGAAGAGTTGGTGGCTTCTGCTAGTTCATAAATCGACATATGCAGGACTCGTTCAGTATGAGATAAAATAAAATCAATAATTAGCCCTTCGTTATATGTATAGCGTTCTTTTTGTTCTAAACATTCGATTAGATTCAATGGGTTCACCTCTCTGTGGTACTTTGTTTCGCTTTCAGTATACCTTAAGCGTATGAATTATGAAACATAGTTACAGAATCAGTTAGTTGTATTTACATCAGAAAGCGGTTTCTTTATGATGAGGATATCACAAAGGATTAAGGAGAGAAGTGAAATGGATAAGTTAACAAACTGGGTGGAGCAAGCCGTAGTGCCTAAAATTTCAAGGATTACAAGTTTACGTTATTTTCAAGCCTTAAGAAATGGTTTTTTTGCAATTATGCCGTTAACAATTATTGGATCGATTTTTATGTTGATTACAGATTTTCCAGTAGCAGGGTATGGCGATTTTATGGCTGGAATTTTCGGTGCAGGTTGGGCGGATATGATTTCACCAGCTTATCGAGCGACTTTCAACATGATGGGAATTATTTTTGCTGGGACGATGTCCTATAAATTGGCGGAAAGTTACGAAATGGATCGTTTAACTTCATTAATTTTAGGAATTGTTGCTTACGTAGTCGTTTTACCGAAAACGGTGATCACAGAATCAGGCGAAGTTGTGACGAAAGTTTTATCGTTTGATTGGTTAGGAACGCAAGGGGTGATTACGGCCATTATTATGTCAATTCTTTCGGTTGAATTGACTCGTTTCTGTATTAAGAAAAAATTAGTCATCAAAATGCCTGAAAGCGTGCCTTCTATGGTGAGCCAAGCTTTTAGTGCATTGATTCCTGGGATTTTTGTGGTAGCGGTGGCTTTATTGATTAATGGGATTGGGCTTTCGTTTGCGGATTCCTTCCCGCAATTAATTTATGCGGTGATTCAAGCGCCACTGCAAGGTTTAATCGGAACCCCTTTTGCAATTATTATTGTGGCTGGCTTAAATGGACTGTTCTGGTGGTTTGGAATTCATCCAACTGTCATCAATTCCATGCTATATCCTATTTTGTATGCGAATGCAGACAAAAACCAAAGCTTAGCAGAATTAGGACAATTAACTGCTCAAAGTGGCAACTTTGGCACGGTCCAAATGCTCGATCAATTTGCCACAATTGGAGGCGCTGGTTGCACGATTGGCTTGGCTATTGCAATGGCCATCGTCGGACATTCATCTAGAATGAAAGCCATGTCGAAAATTTCGTTTGTTCCAGCATTTTTCAACATTAATGAACCCTTGATTTTTGGACTCCCAGTTATTTTTAACCCTTTATTATTGATTCCGATTGCGGTCGCGCCGATTGTATCTGTCTTGATTGCCTTTCTGTCAATGAAAATTGGGTTCATGCCAATGTTTACAAACATTCAAGCACCATGGGCTACGCCCTTTCTGTTTTCGGGCTTTTTAGTGGGAAAATGGCAAGGTGCAGTGACGCAAGTTTTAGCTGTTGCGGCTAGTGTCGTTATTTATTATCCATTTGTAAAAGCCTTAGATCGACAATATCAAAAAGAAGAAGCCCATGAAGTACCAGAAACATTGTAGAGAAAGAGGAGTGAAGGAAATGCATGTTGAGAATGATGAAAATATTTGCTGTGAAGTGGAAAAAGGAATGGAAAAAATGTATCATCCGATGGTGCCCGAGTTGGTTCAAACCTCTTCCTTTTATTTTCCAACTTACGAAGAATTTATGGCAGCGAGTATAGATGAAAAAAATAATTATGTTTACACACGTGGCACCAACCCCACAACAGAAATTTTAGAGAAAAAAATTGCTCGTTTGGAACGTGGAGAAAAATGTAAAGTTTTTGCCTCAGGAATGGGAGCTATTTCGGCAACGCTGTTTACGTTGCTCCAACAAGGCGATCATGTTTTAATGGTCAACACAATTTATGGAGAATCTGTTTCGTTTGTGCAATATTTAGAGAAATTTGGCGTATCCTTGACCAAAGTAGACGTTGCAGAAACAGAAGAACTTTTTCAATTTGTTCAGGAAAACACCAAAGTCATTTACTTTGAAAGTCCGTCCTCACAAAAGTTTGAACTGCTAGATTTAGAAAAAATAACTGCGTTAGCACAAAAAATTGGCGCATACACTGTCATTGATAACACGTGGGCGTCACCGTTATTTCAGCATCCTTTATGCCATAATGTGGACCTGGTGATTCATTCTTGTTCCAAATATATTGGTGGTCATTCGGATATTGTAGCAGGGGCTGTCATTGGCAAAGCAGCGCTTGTGGATCAAATTTTTGAACATGGTCATCAAGCATTAGGCGCAGTCAATAGTCCCTTCAATTCTTGGTTAGCGTTACGAGGTATTCGTACCATGCCCGTTCGGTTGGCGCATCAGTCTCAAGCCATCCAAACGGTGCTGTCGGCTTTGCAAAAGGATCCGCGAATCAGTCGATTATATCATCCTTTTGTAGGGAATCAACAACAACAAGCGTTAGCAGAAAAATATTTAACAGGTTATGGCTCATTGTTTGCGATTGATTTAAAAGATACCGATTTTGAACGTTTGAAAACATTTGTGAACGCATTGACGCTGGTCACAATTGGGGTCAGTTGGGGTGGCTTTGAAAGTTTGGCCTTGCCTGTATTTAAAGGCAATAACTTGGCGGCTCTTCAGAAAAGAGGCTTGTCACCAGCGCACATTCGCATGTACGTTGGTTTGGAAGAGCCAACATCTATTATCGAAGATATTCAGCAAGCCTTGGATCAAGCCTACGGCGAAGAAACGCTTTTGTGAGACATTAAGGCGGAGCCATTGTCTGCCTGTAATTCAATAACATATTTTCAATTTTAGGAGGGGAACTTAAGTCAGTTTGACTGAGGTTGCTCCTCCTGTTTTGCATTTTTTTATTAAAGTCAAAGCGTTCCTCTTTATTTAATAGGCAAAGTTCGATATAATAATGGTCAATATTAGTCAAGAGAGAAGAAGGATGGAAGACTATGAGTAATCAAAATACGTCAGATTTAATCGAGGCTTATTTAAAAAAGATTTTAGAAGAAAGTAATAAAATTGAAATCCGTCGGGCGGAAATGGCTAATTTATTTAATTGCGTTCCTTCACAAATTAACTATGTAATTAATACACGTTTTACCATCCAACGAGGCTACGCAGTTGAAAGTAAACGTGGTGGAGGCGGCTATATTCGCATTGTCAAAGTACAAATTTCAGATAACGATCAATTACTAAAACAAATGGATCAATTGATTGGCGCAACCTTAACAGAAAAAGATGCGCTAACATTTATTCAAACATTGTATGAAGAAGAAGTGATTACGAAAAAGGAAGGCAATTTAATGCTAGCTGCTTTAAGTAAAAGCACATTGAATGGTCTGGGGAATCACGAAGATTTTCTAAGAGCTCAAATAATGCGTTCATTTTTAGAGCGCTTGAGCTATGAGGAGGAATAACTATGGATGAACTATTTACAGAAAGTGCGAAAGCCGTACTGGCGATTGCCCAAGAAGAAGCGAAGTATTTTCGTCATCAATCCGTCGGTTCTGAGCATTTATTATTAGCACTCGTTTTAGAACCGAATGGGATTGCCGGAAAAACATTACGACAATTGAATACTGACACAGAAGACATCCGTGAAGAAATTGAGCATTTAAGTGGCTATGGCACCATGCAAAGTCCAATGGGGAATAACAACTTATACTTACCTTATTCACCAAGAGCCAAACAAATCTTTGCCTATGCTGGAGATGAAGCGAAGCGCTTAGGGGCTCAAAAGATTGGTACCGAGCATTTATTATTAGGCTTGTTAAGAGACGAAGAAATTTTAGCGTCTAGAATTTTAGTGAATTTAGGATTAAGCTTATCCAAAATGCGTCAATTATTATTGAAAAAAATGGGCGTTTCCGAACCCAATGGCGCACAACGTCGTCGGAATGGTCAAAATAAAAATGCGCCACAAGGGACGCCAACATTGGATTCTTTAGCAAGAGATTTAACCAAGTTAGCACGAGAACAAAGTTTGGATCCAGTAGTTGGTCGCGGGACCGAAGTTCGTCGTTTGATTCAAATTTTGAGTCGCCGTACCAAAAACAATCCTGTCTTAGTCGGTGAACCAGGTGTTGGGAAAACAGCGATAGCAGAAGGGTTAGCCCAGAAAATTGTCAACCGGGAAGTCCCTGAAGATATGCAAGGCAAACGTTTAATGATGCTAGACATGGGTGCCTTGGTTGCTGGAACCAAATATCGAGGTGAGTTCGAAGATCGCTTGAAAAAAGTTGTCGATGAAATCTATCAAGATGGACAAGTCATTTTATTTATCGACGAATTGCATACCTTGATCGGTGCTGGCGGTGCAGAAGGGGCGATTGATGCTTCAAATATTTTAAAACCTGCTTTAGCACGTGGCGAGTTGCAAACAATTGGTGCGACAACTCTGGATGAATACCAAAAATATATTGAAAAAGATGCCGCTTTGGAACGTCGTTTTGCCCGTATTCAAGTAGCAGAACCAACGCCAGAAGAAGCAGAAGAAATTCTAAAAGGCTTGCGTTCACGCTATGAAAAACATCATGGCGTAGAAATTACAGATGAAGCTCTACATGCAGCGGTTCAATTATCGATTCGCTATTTAAATGACCGCCAATTACCAGATAAAGCAATTGATTTAATGGACGAATCTGCAGCAAAAGTTCGTTTAGATAAGGCAGATCAACCTTCAGAAATTAATGAATTGCGTACCGAAATTTCTCAATTAATTACGGAAAAAGAAGAGGCCATTCAAAACCAATCATTTGAAAGTGCTGCTCGGATTCGTCAAAAAGAAAAACAAGTGATGGAAAAACTAGAAGAATTGATTGCAGTGAAAGAAAAAAGTCTGTCTGGTTACAGTACACAAGTAACAGAAGAAGACGTGGCTGGGGTCGTTTCACAATGGACAGGCGTTCCTTTGCAGCAGCTAGAGAAGAAAGAAAGCGAACGATTGATGGAATTAGAAACCATTTTACATCAACGGGTCGTTGGCCAAAATGAAGCAGTTGAAGCTGTTTCACGCGCTATCCGTCGTGCGCGTAGTGGCTTGAAAGACCCAGCAAGACCGATTGGTTCTTTCATGTTCTTAGGACCAACAGGGGTTGGGAAAACAGAACTTGCCAAAGCCTTAGCCGAAGCGATGTTTGGCAGCGAAGAAGCGTTGATTCGCGTGGATATGTCTGAGTTTATGGAAAAATACAGTACTAGCCGTTTAATCGGTTCTCCTCCAGGTTATGTCGGCTACGAAGAAGGCGGCCAACTAACTGAAAAAATTCGTCAACGTCCTTATTCCGTTATTTTGCTAGATGAAGTAGAAAAAGCCCATCCAGATGTCTTTAATATTTTATTACAAGTCTTAGATGATGGCCATTTAACGGATGCCAAAGGACGAAAAGTCGATTTCCGTAACACGATTTTAATCATGACCTCCAACTTAGGAGCAACAGCGATTCGTGAAGAAAAACATGTCGGCTTCAATGTGAAAGACATTTCTAAAAATCATGAATTAATGCAAAAACGAATCATGGAAGAATTGAAAAAAGCCTTCCGTCCAGAATTCTTAAACCGAATTGATGAAACGGTTGTCTTCCATTCCTTGAAACAAGAGGAAATTCATGAAATCGTGAAAATTATGAGTCAATCTGTCGTGAAACGGATGGCTGAACAAGAGGTTAAAGTGAAAATCACACCAGCTGCAATTGAAGTTATTGGTAAAGTCGGGTTTGATCCAGAATATGGTGCACGTCCAATTCGTCGGGCCTTGCAAAAAGAAGTGGAAGATCGTTTAAGTGAAGCCCTTCTTTCTGGTCAAATTCAGTTAGGGGATAAAGTAACCTTAGGTGCTAGCAAAGGCAAAATTACGTTAAATGTGCGGGCACCAAAAGCACCAAAGACAGAAGCGAAAGAATTACAAACTGTATAGATGAGATGCAAAGGAGGTCGGGACAGAAGTGTTTAACTCCGAGAAATAAGCCGAAGGGGTTGCTTCTGTTCTCGCCGTGTATCAGTTTTTGAGCGTGGAGCAAAAATCCAAAGTGATTTTTGTCCCACGCTCCTTTTTCTATTTTCCAGTGGCGATTTCTTTTTGAGAATTGCCAGATTGATTTTTCTGTGCTACGTTAATAAGGAGGGGTGATGGAATGGAACAATCTTTTTTTCGAGAATTACTACATTATCAACGTCCAAAGGATAATCCTTTTCGACTAGTGTTTGCTGGCTTGGTTATGTTCAGCATTCTTTTTTTGGGCTATATCAATCATCAATTATTGATTTCAAGCTTTGGCTCGTTAGGTATTTTTACTTTTTTATATTATCAGCCGCTACCATTAAAACAGTTAATGACTCGTTTATCTGTGGTCGGTAGTTACCTTTTTTTAGGAAATTTGTTAGGCATGTTATCGACCCATATTGCATGGCTCATTCCCATTGTTGTTGCACTGGTCGGTTTTGGTGGCCGCTTTTTCTTTGAAGTCTACGATATTTCAAAACCAGGGGCCTTCTTTGGTGTGATGGTGACAGCGATGGGTGCCAGTACGAGTATTCCGTTAGCAAAAATTCCGTTCATGAGTGGCTGTATGTTATTAGGCATTGGCTTTTCTATTTTGTTTGCACTAGTGTTGCATTTTACAGAGAAGGAAATCAGTGCCCCGCTAGCTAAGCGATCATTACGGGAACGAATTTATCGGCATCCAGAAGCGCCATTAGATAGCATATATTATAGCTTTGTCTTATTTTTTGCTGTATATATCAGCGAAAGTTTACATTTACAGAATCCATATTGGCTAGTCGTTTCCTGTGCATCCATTTTACAAGGAGACAATTTACGTGCGATTAAGCAGCGAAATATTCAGCGAATTTTTGGCACAACGATTGGATTGGTTATTTCCGCTTTTCTGCTTAATTTAGCTTTGACAACTTTTGAATCGATTGTCGTGATTACAATCTTATTTGTGACCGTTGAGTATTTTATTCGTCGTAATTATGGATTGGCGCAATTTTTCACAACGCCTATGGCTCTGATGCTTTCATTGCTCGTTCGTCAGCAGTACGTGATAACGTTGATTCAATTCCGCTTTTTGGGGATTGTTTTAGGCAGCTTGTTAGGCTTAGCGGCAGCGTGGCTATTCACCGTTGTAGTAACGTTTTATGAACGAAAATATCACTTGAACGAGTGACCAAAGAACAGATGACCAGTAATAAAAAAAAGAGCATTTGGTAGGTAAGCGGTTGGCGCTTTTCTACCAAAATTTTTTCGGAAACATTGTGAAAAATGTACGTTTAATACAGATAGGCTCTTTTAAAGTTTGTGAACGTATGATACTATTAAACGGTCATAAAGAAGGAGGCTATATTTATGATTGAACTGATTGCAACTGCAGAATCTGTTGAGCAGGCTGTAGAATTACTCGCAACAGGTGTGGATACATTATATATTGGAGAAGAAACATTCGGGTTGCGTTTGCCCGTATCTTTTACACGAGATGAACAACGCGAGATTGTGAAACGTGCACATGAAATGGGCAAACAAGTGCTAGTTGCAGTAAATGGCATTATGCACCCTGAAAAAATGAAATTAGTCCCAGAGTATCTGACATTTTTAAAAGAAATCAACGTCGATAAAATTACTTTGGGTGATCCGGGTATTGTGTTTATTATGCAACGAGATGGATTAGAAATTCCTTACGTTTATGATGGCGAAACCTTGGTAACGAGCTCACGTCAAATCAATTTTTGGAGTAAACGAGGAGCCATCGGAGCTGTCCTAGCTCGGGAAGTACCTTTTGAAGAAATGGTCGCAATGGAAGAAAACTTAGCAGTTCCAGCTGAAATTCTTGTCTATGGGGCGACCTGTATTCATCAATCGAAACGCCCATTAATTCAAAATTACTACAATTACACAAAGAACGACAAAGGGGTTACGAAAGACGAAGGGCTGTTTATTTCTGAACCCAAAAAACCAGAAACCCACTATTCCATTTATGAAGATAGTCATGGTACGCATATTTTTGCCAATAACGATGTGAACTTGATGAATGAGTTAACAAACTTGTATGACCATCACTATCGTACATGGAAGCTCGATGGCCTTTACACGCCAGGTGAAAATTTTGTCGCGATTGCTCGCTTATTTGCTGAAGCGAAAGCAGCACTTGAAGCGGGAACTTGGTCAGAAGATCAAGCAGCTCATGCAACAGCTGAAATTGAAAAATTACATCCAACAGGTCGTGGCTTAGACAATGGTTTCTTTGATTTAAGTGCCGATGCAATAAAATAAATTGATTCATTTAAGGGGAAGAAGAACATGAAAGTAATGACAGAACGAACATTGAAGCGTCCCGAGGTGTTGGCTCCAGCCGGGACGCTAGAAAAACTAAAAGTCGCAATTCGTTATGGTGCCGATGCCGTTTATATCGGAGGGAATGCCTACGGTCTGCGTAGCCGCGCAGGAAATTTCACGCCAGAAGAAATGGCGGAAGGCGTAGCCTTTGCCCGCGAACATAATGCGAAAGTTTATGTCGCTGCCAATATGGTCACTCATGAAGGAAACCAGGAAGGGGCAGGAGCGTTTTTCAGAGAATTGCGAGACATCGGAATTTCAGCTGTGATTGTTTCCGATCCAGCTTTAATCGAAATTTGTGCGACAGAAGCACCAGGTTTACCCATCCATTTATCGACACAAGCTTCAGCAACCAACTATGAAACATTAGAATTTTGGAAAAATGAAGGCTTAGAACGTGTGGTATTAGCGCGCGAAGTTTCAATGGAGGAAGTTGCAGCGATTCGTGAAAATACGGACATTGAGATTGAAGCCTTTATTCATGGAGCAATGTGTATTTCATATTCAGGACGTTGTACTTTATCCAACCATATGTCGATGCGGGATGCCAATCGTGGCGGTTGCTCACAATCTTGTCGTTGGAAATACGAGTTATTTGATATGCCTTTTGGGACAGAACGTCGGAGCAAAACCAGCGAAGGGGAAGTTGAAGAAGAGTTTTCAATGAGCGCCGTAGATATGTCTATGATTGAACATATTCCAGAATTAATTGAAAATGGTGTCGATAGTTTTAAAATTGAAGGCCGCATGAAATCCATTCACTATGTTTCGACAGTCGCTAATGTGTATAAAAAAGCCGTCGATTCTTACATGGAAGACCCTGAAAACTATGTCTGCCAACAAGAGTGGATTGATGAATTATGGAAAGTAGCACAACGTGAATTAGCAACTGGATTTTATTACAATACACCAAGTGAAAATGAACAATTATTCGGCGAACGTCGTAAAATTCCACAATATAAATTTGTTGGCGAAGTGATTGCGTACAACGAAAAGACGCAAGTCGCGACAATTCGTCAACGGAACCTTTTCAGTGTCGGCGATGAAATTGAATTTTATGGTCCCGGGTTTACCCATTTCCACCAAACCGTTAAAGAGATGTATAATGAAGACGGTGAAGCGATCGATCGGGCACCTAATCCCATGATGTTATTAACGATGGAAGTGACCCAACCTGTTGCAGTCGGCGATATGATTCGTAAGAAAAAATAAACCAGCCAAAAGGAGGAGTAAATATGAGTGTCCGCGTGAATGATTTATTAAAATTACCGTCTTTGCGAGAAGCAACGGTACTTTCTGGTAAAAACCAATTGGACACATCTGTTGCTTCTCTTTCTTTTTTAGAAGTCTCTGATATGTCTTTGTTTTCGGAAAAACTTCACAAAACAAATGAATACCATGCTGGCGAAATTTTGATTGGTTCATTTTGTGCCATTCGTCATGATGTGGTGAAGCAATGCGAAACGATTCGGCATCTCCATGAATTAGGCGAAGTAGGCCTAATCTTGTACTACGTTGGGATTATCGTACCGAAAGTTGCAGAGGAAGTGATTCAATTAGCGGATTCTTTAGGTTTCATTTTAATCCAAATGCCTAAAAATGATCCCACATTACGCTACAACGAAGTCATTTATGAAGTCATGAAATTGTTAGTCAATAAAAATAAAATGACTTCTTTTGCAACGGACCTCTTGGAAAAAGTTTCCCTTTTGCCTGAACAAAACCGCAGTGTGGAAATGACCTTGAAAATCCTATCCGATTTTTTAAAAGTCAATATTGCGTTAACCACCTATACCAATGAAATCATCAGCACCATCAATTGGCCGCGAAGCACGAAATTGCCCTTAACCAAGTTACTTTATCAATCACAAGAGAAAGTAGCGCTAGGAGAAACGACCTACTTCATTACCTCGCAAAAACTTCCTCAGAAGGATGGACAAACATTGAAGCTTTACTTCATTCGAGAAGAAGAGCAGTTAACCTCTTTTGAGATGAATCAAGCGGTGGAAGTCGTTCAGATGGCTCTGAATTTATGGGGGAAAAACTATGACGAAGTCAGTGAGTATGCCTTAGTCCAAGCAATCATTAACGACGAAAGTGATAAGATGTACCAATTAGCCAAAAAATTAATGATTGATATTTCTTCTGTCGAAACGATGTGGCTTTTGCCTATTTGGCAACAAGGACAAGAAATCCACGCTATTCAGCAAGATTTGAAAGATTTCCTACGTTACTATTACCAAACAACGATTGTCCAGCAAACAGAAAATTACCTGATTGTTCTCTTAGGTAATTATTTACACAAACAGCCTGAAGCCACGATTAGTAAAGAATACTTGCAAGCCACAGACTATCAGGACTATTTAGGTGAAATCATCCTTTGTCCGAAAGTTCGTAACACGACTGAAGTGCGTGTCAGCTACCAAACCGCTAATCAAGTCGCGCCGTTTTTAAAGCGCGTCTATCCACAAAGAAAAGTGTTATCAATCGCGGAAATTCGTACAGTTCAACAAATGATGACGTGTCTCCAAGCAGGAGAAGAAGCAATCCAACAACGCTTAGCAGTTATCCAACCTCTCTTAAAAGAATCAGAGCAGTTAATGACATTAGGGACGTTTTTACTAGATGCAAGTAGTGATTTTAAAGAATGCGGCGAACGCCTATTTGTTCATAAAAATACGGTCAAATATCGTATCAGTAAAATTAATGAAGCGCTCGGCTATGATATGACTAACGCCGCCGAAGCCTATGAAGTCTATTTGGCGATGATCTTATATCGCTTGGTCACGAATGAATGAAAAAAGCAGACAATCGGCAGTAGCCGATTTGTCTGCTTTTTTATTTTAAGCCAAAACTTCCTCGATATTTTTTTCAATTTGAAAAAGACCTATGACTGATTTTTCGTTATAATTGAAAAAATAATTAAGGAGGAATGAGAATGAAATTAAAAAACGAGCAACAACAATCGTGGCTTAGCTTAGCATTTGTTTGGGCGGGCGCAATGATTAGCGTGCCAGGATTAATTATTGGAGGAACGTTAGTTGCAGGCATGCCTTTATGGGAAGCTTTGTTAACAGGATTTATTGGTTACGGTATTATTGTTATTTTAATGATTTTACAAGGAATTCAAAGTTCCGACTTACAAGAACCTTCTGTCAAAGTCGCTTCTCAAGTGTTTGGCATTCAAGGTTCGCAAAAGATTATTTCCATTATTCTAGCGATTGCTTGCTTAGGTTGGTTTGGTTTGCAAGCCAATGTCAGCGGCGGCGCCTTCACGAACTTTTTAAAAATTTACGGCATTGATTTACCTGTGTCGCTTTCTTCCTTAATCTGGGGAATTATCATGCTTATTTCGGCTCTTTATGGCATAAAAATATTGAAAATTCTGAATTATTTTGCGGTTCCTGTGTTAGTTCTGGTTTGTCTTTATGGCTTGGTGGCTTCGTTAAGAAACAACGGTTGGGAAGCTGTTAGTCAATATACACCTCAAACAGTAGGAAGCTTTATGTCAGGTCTTTCAATGACTGTCGGTTCTTTTGCATTAGGCGCAGTAATTGCTGGAGATTACTCTCAATATGTTTCTTCTCGTAAAGATGTGGTTAAAGCGGCCACCTTAGGGATTTTACCGACAGGCTTGTTGATGATTGGCGTTGGTGCGGTCTTGACCATTGCTTCGAACACCGCAGATATCACGGAAGTTTTTATGAATCTCGGTTTTCCAGTTTTAGGAATTATTGCGCTAATTTTAGCAACTTGGACCACGAATGCCGTGAATGCTTTTTCTGGCGGACTGGCCTTGATTAATGTCTTTGATATTCCAAAAGAAAAAGAAAAAGTCGCTGTCGGTGCGGCCGGCGCCATTGGAACCTTATTAGCAGTTGTGGGGATTTTAAATTACTTTACGCCGATCATGTCTGTCCTTTCTGCGATGGTTCCACCAGTGGCTGGTGTAATGATTGCTGCCTATTGGTTGATTAACAAAGGCGATCGAACCAAATGGCAGCCAACGCCTGGCGTGAATAAATTAGGTGTTTTTTCATGGCTAATTGGTGCTGCAGTGGGGGGCATTCCGGTGATTATGAGTTTCTTTCCCAATGCCCCTCAATTGCCTAACCAACCGCTAATTGGCATTGTTTTATCGTTTGTTATTTATTATTTCGGTGCAAAACGTCAACAGACGAACACCGAATCATTAGAAATGGAATGAAGAAGAGGAGTGTCGGAGAATGCGTTATTTAGATGCAGAAGCAATTGAGAATATAGCTACAGGAGCAGCTTTTTTAGGGACAGGAGGTGGCGGTGATCCCTACATTGGTAAAATGATGGCTTTGTCCGCCATCGAAGAAAACGGACCTGTCAAACTGGTTTCTCCAGAAGAAATTGCCGCGGAGGATTTTTTCCTACCCGCCGCAATGATGGGTGCCCCATCTGTCGCAATTGAAAAATTTCCCAAAGGCGACGAATTCGTCCGTGTCTTTGAGAAGTTAGGAAAATATTTAGACCAAGAAACGATTGCGGGAACCTTTCCAATGGAAGCTGGGGGCGTCAATTCAATGATTCCAATTGTTGTTGCAGCGAAGCTAGGCATTCCCTTGGTGGATTGTGATGGTATGGGGCGGGCCTTTCCAGAATTGCCTATGGTAACGTTCCATTTGAATGGGATGTCAGCGACCCCTATGGCAATTACCGATGAAAAAGGAAATATTGGCATTATGGAAACGATTGATAATACTTGGACAGAACGTCTTGCTCGTGTTCAAACGGTTGAAATGGGCGCTAGTGCTTTAGTGAGCATTTATCCCGCGACAGGCAAACAATTACAAGATTATGGTATTCATAACATCGTGACATTATCAGAAGAAATTGGCAAAGTGATTCGAGGTACCTATGCAGATGAACAAGAAAAACGCCAAGCATTAGTAGAAGTTACGGATGGCTTTGAATTGTTCCAAGGAAAAATTCTAGATGTAGAACGAGAAGTAAAAGGTGGCTTCAATTTGGGACGTGTCAAATTGAGTGGCTTAAACAGTGACGCTGGTTCAGAAGCAGTCGTCCATTTTCAAAATGAAAATTTAATTGCCGAGAAAGATGGTCAGGTGATTGCGATGACGCCTGATTTGATTTGTATGGTAGATTTAGAAACTTTAACGCCTGTGACAACAGAAAGCTTGAAATACGGCAAACGTGTCCAAGTAATGGGCTTGAAAGCGAATGCCGCTTGGCGAACGAAAAAAGGTATCGAAACAGTGGGTCCTCGGTATTTCGGCTACGAAATGGATTATCAACCACTAGAAAACTTAGTAGCGAAGGAGGACAAATAAATGTATAAAATTGGTATCGATGTCGGTGGCACAAATACAGATGCTGTTATTTTAGATCATCAATTAAACTTGATTCATTCAGTGAAAGTTCCAACAACCGATGATATTCAAACAGGGATTGCCGGTGCCTTAAATAAAGTCTTGGCAGAATCAGCAGTGGACCCAACCAAAGTCACACATGCAATGTTGGGCACGACCCAATGTACGAATGCCATTGTTGAGCGAAAAAAATTAGCAAAAGTTGGGGTCCTTCGTTTGGGCTATCCAGCAACCGCTTCGGTCTTGCCTTACACAGCTTGGCCCGAGGATTTAGTGGCCACTCTTTCAGAAACGTATGCTTTAGCACATGGCGGTTACGAATATGATGGACAACCATTGACTGCACTGGACGAAGAAGAATTACGTGGGATTTTGGCCTCTTGGCGAGGAGAAGTAGAGGCAATCGCAGTAATTGGCGTTTTTTCTTCTTTAAAAAATGACCAAGAATTGTTTGTTCAAGCGCTTGCGAAGGAAGTGTTAGGGGCAGATGTTCCTGTATCTTGCTCCTCAATGATTGGGTCTGTCGGTTTAATTGAACGGGAAAATGCGACAATTTTGAATGCTGCGTTGCACAAAGTAATTAAAGTGACCAGCGAAGGCTTTGAACAAGCCTTAGAACAAGAAAAAATTCATCACGCCCAAGTGTACTTATGTCAAAATGATGGTACGTTAATGTCGTTAACGTATGCCAAACAGTTTCCTATTTTAACCATTGCTTGTGGACCAACCAATAGTATTCGTGGCGCTTCATACTTAGCTGGCTTGAAAGATGCGGTTGTTTTAGATGTTGGTGGCACAACGTCCGACATTGGCGTGTTAGTGGATGGCTTTCCAAGAGAATCTTCACTGGCCGTTGATGTTGGCGGGGTACGGACCAATTTTAGAATGCCAGATATCGTGTCAATTGGTGTCGGCGGCGGCAGTCTAGTGCGTGAACAACCAGATGGTTCTGTGACAGTTGGCCCCGATAGTGTCGGCTACCGTATTACACAAGAGGCCCTTGTTTTTGGCGGCACACAATTAACGACCACTGATATTGCGGTTCGCTTAGGCCATGCCCAAGTCGGTGATCCTAGCAAAGTGGCTCATTTAGACCAAGCGTTTGCGGAAAAAGTGTACCAAAAAATTGGCGAATTGGTCAGTGAAGCGATTGATCGCATGAAAACCAGTTCTGCAGACGTGACGGTCGTTTTAGTTGGTGGTGGAAGTATTATCATCCCCGAAGAATTGACAGGTGTTAAAGTGCTAATTCGCAACGAAAACGGGGCAGTGGCGAATGCCATCGGTGCCTCTATCGCTCAAATTAGCGGACAATACGAACAAATTTATGTCTATTCAAAAATTCAACGGGATGCGGCGTTGGCTGATGCCCAAGAAAAAGCCGTCCAACAAGCTGAACTTGCAGGTGCAGTCCCTGGCACAATCGAGTTAGTCGAGGTGGAAGAAACACCACTCGCCTATCATCCAGAAAATGCAACCCGCTTACGAGTAAAAGTGGTTGGGAACATGTATTAAAAGAAAGGAAATCCTCTGGCATATGAGGGTTTCCTTTTTGTGCTATAGTAAAAGAAAAAGAAGGAGGAATAACTATGGCTAAATTATTCGCCTACCAAATTGGTCAAAACCCACGTATTCAAACGGACCTTTTGGTAGATCCTCAGCTGTTTGAAGATGAGCATGGCTGTGCGGGGGGTGTGGGCTTCGGGTTAGCCGATTGTGTTCAAACCGGAATGTTTACAGATATTGAAGTGATAAAACGGTATCTTCACGAAGCAACCTACGTTTTTATTAATGGTGACTTTGACCGACTAAGTTATTTAGAAATTGGGATTGCACTTTCCTTAGGCAAAACACTTTACGTCATTACAATGAATCCAAACGTAACGAAAGAAGATTTAGGAATTCCCTTCGACAATGCTACGATTGAATTCCTTTCCCCCAGTGCTTTTACGGAACGAATCCATGAAACAGAAGCAGCAGAAAACTAAACAAAAGTAAGTAATACGACTGTCTTTTTTTGCTATTTTTTGCGATAATAAAGGAGAAAGTTCAAATTGAAAGGGAGCCAGAATAAATGAAAACCTATGATTATATTGTTATTGGTGGCGGTAGTGGCGGGATTGCTTCTGCTAACCGCGCAGGAATGCACGGAGCCAACGTCCTTTTAATTGAGGGCAACGAAATTGGTGGGACCTGTGTCAACGTTGGTTGTGTGCCTAAAAAAGTCATGTGGCAAGCCAGCAGCATGATGGAAATGATGGAAAGAGACACAGCAGGCTACGGGTTTGATGTTGAAATCAAAAATTTTAGCTTTAAACAATTAGTTGAAAATCGTGAAAAATATATCGACTTCTTACATGGTGCGTATAATCGTGGTTTAGACAGTAACAACATTGAACGTATCCATGGTTACGCTACGTTTACTGGGGAGCAAACAATTGAAGTCAATGGAACAGAATATACGGCGCCGCACATTTTAATCGCGACAGGTGGTCGTCCGAAAAAACTAGGTATTCCAGGAGAAGAATATGCCTTAGATTCAAACGGCTTCTTTGCGTTAGAAGAAATGCCAAAACGTGTGGTCTTTGTCGGTGCGGGTTACATCGCAGCCGAATTAGCAGGAACCTTACATGGCTTAGGCGCAGAAACACATTGGGCCTTCCGTCATGAACGACCATTACGAAGCTTTGATGACATGCTTTCTGAAAAAGTCGTAGAACGCTATCAAGAAATGGGCATGCAAATTCATCCGAATGCAACACCAGCTAAAATTGAAAAAACGGCGCAGAATGAGTACGTTATTACATTTGAAAATGGTGAATCAATCACGACAGATGCCGTGATTTTCGGGACAGGCCGTCAGCCGAACACGGATCAATTAGGCTTAGAAAATACGAAAGTAGCCCTTGATGAAAAAGGCTACGTCAAAGTAGATAAATTCCAAAATACCACGCAAAATGGCATCTACGCAGTCGGCGATGTCATTGGGAAAATCGACTTAACGCCAGTCGCGATTGCCGCTGGTCGGCGCCTGTCTGAACGCTTATTTAACGGACAAACCGATTTATATTTGGATTATAACTTGGTACCAACGGTGGTCTTTACCCATCCACCAGTTGCGACAATTGGTTTGACGGAAAAAGCAGCGCTTGAAGAATATGGTGAAGACCAAGTGAAAATCTATCGCTCTAGCTTTACGCCAATGTATTTCGCTTTAGGAGAATACCGTCAAAAATGCGACATGAAATTAATCTGTGTCGGCAAAGAAGAAAAAATTGTCGGTTTGCATGGCATCGGCATCGGTGTTGACGAAATGCTACAAGGCTTTGCAGTCGCTATTAAAATGGGCGCGACCAAAGCAGATTTTGATAATACTGTTGCGATTCATCCAACAGGCTCAGAAGAATTTGTAACAATGCGATAAAAGACGAATAACCCCCGAAAAAGAGCGTTGCATCAGCAACGCTCTTTTTTGAATACACGAGTTATACTATTTGATTCATAAAAAGTAATTTTTTATATCATACCAATAACCACTTTTCCATCTTTTAACTACTGACTTTTCCAAGAAATATGCTATGATTAAAAAAATCAGCAAAACAGAGGGTAGGGAGTTAGAGGATGGATAAAATTAGAATCAACAACTTGAAATTTTTCACAAAAAATGGTGTTTTGGCAGAAGAAAAACGTCTAGGGCAGCAAGTAGAAATCGACCTTGAAATGCAGTTGTCGCTAGCCGAGGCAGGGCGAACAGATGATGTCACTCAAACTGTCAATTATGCCGAAGTGAATGAATTGATTGCCCAACGAGTAAACAATCACTCGTACGATTTAATCGAAGGGTTAGCGAGTGCTATTTTAGATGATATTTCCGCAGATTATCAAGAACAATTGAACAAAATTATCATTAAAATTAGAAAATATAGTGTGCCGATGCCCGGCCTTTTTGACAATATTGAAATTGAAATGGAGCGAGAAGTATAGATGATTGGCTATGTAGCATTAGGTAGTAACGTCGGCGATCCGTACGCAAATTTAGTGAAAGCCCGCAATTATTTAAACGAAGACCCGCAGATTCAGGTCGTGGCTTCTTCAAAACTTTATGAAACGGATCCTTACGGCTATACAGACCAAGATGATTTTTTGAACGCCGTATTGAAAATTGATACTAGCTATACCGCTGAAGAATTACTGGCTGTTACCCAAGGAATTGAACAAGCGATGAAACGTAAAAAATTAATTCACTGGGGTCCGCGGATTATTGATATTGATATTTTATTATTAGGGGAACAGTCAGTCACGTTGCCCCACTTACAAGTTCCTCATCAAGAATTAACAAAACGGTCATTTGTTTTGATTCCCTTAAGTGATGTTTACGCAGAGGAACAACTATTGGGCGCGCCAATAGCTACATGGATTCAGCGCAGTGGCAATCAAGAAGAAGTGCGAGTAAGCGAAAAGGAATGGTAGAGATGGAGCAGGAAAAACAAGCGCAAATTGAGCAGGCAGTTACCACAATCTTAGAAGCAGTGGGGGAAGATACTCAACGGTCAGGACTCATTGATACACCCAAACGTGTAGCTAAAATGTATGCAGAAGTTTTTAGTGGATTAACCGAACCTGAATTTGACGATTATAAATTATTTGATAGCTTAAATGAAGGCGAAATGGTTTTAGTAAAAGATATTGCCTTTTATTCAATGTGTGAACACCATTTATTGCCATTTTATGGAAAAGTACATGTCGCTTATCTGCCAGAAGGTGGCAAAGTATTGGGACTAAGCAAGTTACCAAGATTAGTAGAACATTGTGCCAAACGTCCCACAGTTCAAGAAGATTTAACAGTGACAATTGCCCGCAAACTCCAAGAAAATATTCCCGTCAAAGGCATTGCAGTAGCCATTGAAGCGGAACATATGTGTATGACGATGCGCGGCGTGAAAACACCACAAAGTAGCACCAAAACATTTCAATTTACCGGACTATTTAAAGAACAAGAGTGGAAAAATCAATTTTTAATGGAGATACGTTAGAAAATGGAAATCATTGTTGGCACGAATAACCAAGGTAAGTTAAAAGAAATGCAATCAGGACTTAAGGACCCCGCTATTCAACTTGTCTCTTATCGAAAGTATACAACCAGTCAAGAACAACCTGCAGAAACTGGCACTACGTATGCTGAAAATGCTTATCTAAAAGCTCGCTTTTTCCAACAATTAATTGGCCGCCCAGTGTTAGGTGATGATGGCGGCTTAACGTTAACTGCTTTTCCTGATTTATTAGGTATTCATACAAGCCGTTTTTTCCATTCAGCCAATCCGGAAGAACAGAACCGCGAACTGTTGCACTTATTTGAAGGGCAACAGTCGACCCGCGAGTTAACCTTATCAGCCACGTTGGTCTATGTACTCGATGACGACAAACTGTTGCAAACGGAAGCCACTTTGACTGGTGAATTAGTTGAACCGCGCGGTACAGGTGGTTATGGTTTTGACCCGATTATTTATTTACCAGACCGAGGCAAAACCTTAGCGGAGTTGTCCACGAGTGAACGAATGAAGATAAGTCCTAGAATGCGGGCCTTACGAAAGATGATTCAGCAGATAAAGGAGCAATGTGACAATGATTGATTTAAAAAAGAATTACCAAATTATGGGGATTGTCAACACGACCCCCGACTCTTTTTCTGATGGCGGTAGCTACACAACGGTCGACGTGGCCTATCAACATGCGCTTCATTTACTAGAAGCGGGGGCCGATATTTTAGACATTGGCGGCCAATCCACACGTCCTGGCTACGAAGAAGTTTCTCCACAAGTTGAGGCAGACCGAGTATTACCGTTAATAAAAAAAATACGTGAGACTTCTCTAGCGCCGATTTCTGTGGACACCTACTATCCCGAAGTAGCGGAA
Organism: Enterococcus sp. DIV1307a; assembly: GCF_050537425.1. Lineage (NCBI taxonomy): Bacteria > Bacillati > Bacillota > Bacilli > Lactobacillales > Enterococcaceae > Enterococcus > Enterococcus sp. DIV1307a. The sequence continues at coordinate 2,741,961 of NZ_CP172914.1, read as the reverse complement.
GCCGCGATCCAAGCTGGCGCCACAATGATTAATGACATCAAAGGATTAGACACTCCGGGGATGGCAGAAGTCCTCGCGCAATATCCTGAAATCCAAGTTGTGATTATGCATTCTAGAAAACGCCAATCTCTTTCTTTAAAAGAAGAGTTACACCAATTTTATACAGAAAAAATTGAACAATGCCAAAAATACGGCCTTTCCTTAGAAAAAATTTGTTTCGATCCAGGGATCGGCTTTCATAAAACTGTCGCAGAAAACCTTCAACTGTTAAAAGATCCTAACGCCTTTCGCTACCAAGATTATCCGTTACTATACGGCGTTTCTCGCAAACGAACCATTGGCGCTTTAACGAACGAACCAGAACCAGCCAACCGTGATTTTGGTTCAGCCGCTGCTTCCTTGTATGCAGCACAACAAGGCGTAGAAATTTTACGTGTTCATAATGTCCAAGGCTTAAAACAAACATTTGATGTCTGGCGAGCATTGTCGGAGAAGGAGTAAAGGTAGACCAATAGACTAAACAGACCGACCATCTTTTTTGATGGTCGGTCTGTTTAGTCTATTGCTAAAATCAGTAATAAAAAATAAACCTGTCATAACTTTTACCGAAGGTTGATTATAATTAAAGATGACGTCTTAAACGTTCGCAACCTAATAAACGGCAGAAACAGAACCAACGCCTTCGGAACTAATTGGTTCTGTCCTGACCTCTTCATGTTTATCGTGTTTATTATGCTAAGTTGAAACGGGAAAGTCGATTGTTAAATAAGCTTTCGTTTTTTAGGTATTTTTAAGAAATATTTTAGAGTAGATACAGCATAGAAATTCTATTACAATTGTCTTTGGATCTTCAAATAATATCAATTGTTATTTAATATTTATTTTATTTTTTACAAGTAAAAGTAAGGAGGTTGTAATCTCAATTGAAAAAACATAACTATTTATTGATTTTATTGTGGATAGTTGGAGGGATCTTTTTAGGAGTTGAAAAAGTAGAGGCTGCTCCTAGACCATTAACAGAACTGGGCTATTTCCATTGGGCAAATCAATCGATTACACCAGCGGCAAACACATTTATTATGCATTACGGCGAAAATACATCCGTTGAACCAATTGAAGGCGAAGTGTATTCAAACTACATGGCAGTTAGTCAAACGACAAATAAAAGTAAAGCATTAGTAAAAAATGTGGGGTTCTATGAAGGAAAAGCAGTTAATTTATTAGTTACATTACAACGGAATAAAAGTAATTTGGATGGAGGATCAATTAGTTTTACTGAAAGCTACTTTTTAGGAATTACGATTAAAGGCGAAATGCTGGTTACCTATGATTTTGTTGATAATTATGGTCAGCCCTTAACGATAAAAACAGCGTTTAATTACTATGGGTTAAATTCAAACAAATATGTTGGCTATAAAAACCCTGGAACGATAATTGATGCCTTATATGCGGAAAATCCTACACATATTCTTTACGATACGTGGGATGGCGGAGACGATGATTATTGGTTATATCTAAAAAACGTTACTGCAGGGGTACCTTGGCGGGACCCTCGCCAGCGTTTTGAAATGACGACCAAAAGTATTTCTACTGTTACTTTTGTAGTCCACAACAATGACACAACGCCGTCATCAATTGTTTACTTTACGGATTTTTTGGCAAAACCAGAATTTCCACCAGCCTACGCAATGGATACTTATTTTGAAAATGCAGAGACGGCTGTTTGTTTAAATGTGCAACAGACCATTCCCAATATTGATCAGTGGACAAAACCTAGTCAAATGGTTGTAAACGTTAACCTGAACCAAGTAAATCAAACAAAGCAATATCAATTTGACAAAGTCTTAGTTACAGACTTTAAAGGAGAAGATTTAACGGATTTATTTACTAGCCAAACAGATGGTGAAAATATCCAAATTATGACAAAAAATCTGTCAGATAGTCGTCTCTACGATACCGTATTACAATATAAAGTTTACTTGAAATGGCAAGGGACTCAAAATCCAGTCGATACGGCGCTCATTTCAAGTGGAAAATTAGACTTGCCGTTTAGTGCAAGAACTCTTTTAGATGGAGAAAATTTAGAGGAAACGACTGCTACATCCAGTGTGAATTATGTGGGGAAAGCAACGGCTGTGTTTTTAAATGAACAAGATAATGCTATTCATGAACTAGTCACAAAAGAAGGGATTTTAACCACGCCTTTTGACTTGTCTAATCAGTATCCCCAAATAGCTGGCTATGAACCAATTAAGACCCAACAAGATCAAGGAATGTTTCTTCCAGAGGAGCAAACAATTATTCATCGTTATCGTGAAAAGAAGTTATTACAATTCAAATTGATGGATGAAGAAAATCCGCTATTGGTCTCACGTTTTACAAATCAGCGAGAAGTTACTTTTTCATTTTCTCATGATCCATCAACCAATATAACTTTAATAGCGAAGTGTGGCACAGAAGAAAAAGAATTAAAAAAATATGTAGATGCGCCAGAATCGGTTGTTGATAAAGTTACGTATACTTTTCCTGAACATTGGTTGAATCGAGAGGTTTTCTTTTATATAAAAGATGAGAACAATCAAGAGTCAGAAAAAGACAGTCGGACTCTTCAAAAAGAAGCTGGGCCCAAGCTCATTTTACCTGATACAATCAATTTTGGTGTGAATGAAATTCCCGCAACAGAGACAATGATTTCTTCTATTACAAATAAAGAAATCCGCATTGAAGATACAAGCAAACTTGATAAAAGTCGGTGGACAATTAAAGTAAAAGAAGAACAACCGTTAAAGAACGAAAGCGGTGAGTTACTCGACAAAAGAATAAGTTATGGTGAGAAGAATCAGCGTGTTCTAATTAATGCAGATAGCCAACCTATTTTGCAAGGAAGCGGCAACGCTACCGCTAATTTGACCAAACAACTTCAGTTGACGATTTTTCCTTCTGATCCAGTCGGAAGGTATAGTGGAGTATTGCGATGGTCTCTGGAAGATGCGCCAGAATAAAACCTTTGTTTAATAAGAAAAAAGTGTCCAAAGATCTATTAATAGATAATTGGACACTTTTTTCTAGATCTCTCTGGGGCTCCTACTTTTTTAAAGAGAGCGCCTTCTAACAAAGTACAAATGTGTTATACTACACAAGTAGGAAGTTTATGACGGTGGCAATTTCTCAAAAAAAGGGGGACTGCCAATGTTTTTGCTTGTTTGCTCTTTCCCTAGAAAGGAATAGCAGTGACTGTCTTTGAAGCATTGATGCTTGCGATCGCTTTCGCAACGTTAATTGTTAAAATCAGTAATAAAAACGACAAAAAATAAACCCGTCATAACTTTTAGCGAAGATTGACGGGTTTATTAACCAATAAATTAAAGCTACCGTCTTAAACGGTCTACCCGAGAGCGTATGTCTAGTACGCTCTCTTTGTGTTTATTATAGCAAGTTGAAACGGAAAAGTCGAATAGTAAATAAAAAAAGTAAGCGTATTCCAGTAAGGGATAAATGTGTTATACTACACAAGTAGGAAGTTTATGACGGTGGCAATTTCTCAAAAAAGGGGGACTGCCAATGTTTTTGCTTGTTCGCTTTTTCCCTAGAAAGGAATAGCAGTGACTGTCTTTGAAGCATTGATGCTTGCGATTGCTTTCGCAACATTAATTGTCAAAATCAGTAATAAAAACGACAAAAAATAAACCCGTCATAACCTTTAGCGAAGATTGACGGGTTTATTTCCGTATTAAAATCAAGCTACCGTCTTAAACGGTCTACCCGAGAGCGTATGTCTAGTACGCTCTCTTCGTGTTTATTATAGCAAGGTATCACCTAAAAAGCTAGCCGCTAAATCTTTCAATAGGATTAGAGCTTTTTTATTAATTTTGAGAAAATGACCAATCTCGAATTAAATTACGCCAATTGGAACGTTCATCCATAGAATATTGATCTAATTCAGAAGTGGCTTCCCGATTATAAAGCATAACTTTTCCTAGACCTGCTTTTCGATGCAGAAAGATTTCGCAGTAAAAACCTAGATATTGACCGCCATGGTAAAACCAATCTCCTAACTTCATCCAACCACAATTATATTCTTTTAAATAGAGATTGAAAACTTGATCCCAACTTTCGGGCGACAAAATTTCACCTTTGAGAACTGCTTGTAGCCATTTCGATAAGTCGTTAATAGTCGAGACCATACAGCCATCTGCAGATAGTAATTGATAAGTATTTGGAAATTCATGTAGTTCATTATCAATGTTACGATAGCTCCTTGCTATGCTATTTTGTGTGGCAAAGGAAGTTTTTACCATCGATAAAGGAGACAAGATTTTTTGTGTTACAAATTTCTCAAATGAGAGTCCAGATACTTTTTCAATAATCAAACCTAATAAATAATAATTAGTATTACTATAAGAAACTCGGGTTCCAACCTGAAAATCCATCGGTTTAGTAGCAATTATCGTTTTCAATTTATTGAAAGAAATTTGTTCTGCGGTAGCAAATTCAGCATAAAATTCCTGAAGTTTTTCGTTTAGCTCTGGTCTCTGTTCTTTAATTTTTTTCAAACTATTTAAGAATAGCTCCGTTGGATAATCAGGTAGACCACTACTCATTGTCAATAAATGTTTAACTGTGATTGCTTTTGGGATTAGCAAATCTGGAAAAAAGGCTACTACTGGCATTTCCAAGTTTAACTTACCTTGTTCATGAAGGATCATGCAGGCGGTACCAGTGAATTGCTTCGTTACAGAGCCAATACAACTTTGAGTTGCTTCTGTGAATAACTGTTTTTCCTTAAATTTTGCAAACCCATAATTTTTCTTAGCTAAAATTTTATCAGCGGTTACAAGTGCATAACTACCATTGTAATCGGTCTGTTGATAGATAGTTTCTAATCTATGGATTATTTCTTGTAAATTCATTTTTTCTCTCTTTTCGCTTTAGTCTCCAAGGCTGATATTACTTGTCTTGGGAAAAATGTTAAATTAAGCGAACATAGTTGGTACATCTTTACGCAAAAAATCACGTCCTTTCAATTATTAGTATACGCTTTCAATACATAAAAACGGCAAAAAGGATTTAGAAGAAACAAGCTTACATCAAATGTCTTCTATGAAGTGGTCAGGATAAGTATCCCAATATTTTTTATAGACACGGTCTGCGTGATTATCTAAATTTAACTGGTACATTCAGAAATGAGCACATTTTTAGGTTGCCATTGTTCTCTGTATTAGTAACAGTACGTCATACCGATTTATTTCATCACATTTCCACTGCGATAATTTTCTACATCATGTGTGGCTGTAATATAGGGGATACTCTCTTTTTTTCAGTAATGAAACCAATGATTTACTGGCGTCTGTCACAATCCCTTTATGCCGAAGAAACTCCTTTCGAAGTGCCAAAGTCGTGACTATCGTTCATTTCCGCTTTTACGTAGCCAATTGGACAACTATTTTCTTTATCTTTAAGACAGATGGCAAGGTAATAGGGATGATGCGTGATTGTTTTTTCATAAAACGCCCACATTTCGCTGAGCGTGGTATGAGAATACCACTGGAGAAAAGTCATAGTAGCACCTCTTTCTACTAATGAATCAAGTATATTTTTAAATTCTATCATAAAATATATGTTTGGTATCACCTAAAAAGCTAGCCGCTAAATCCTCAATAGGATCCAGCGGCTTTTTTAATTTTCTCTTGTCAAAATCGTTTGTGTAATTTCATACAATTGTTCTTTCGCTTGGGCCTTTGTTTCAGGAAGTTTGCTGATTTCTTTCAGCGCTTTTTCTGTGTAATGAGTGGCTAATTGTTGGGCCTTTTCTACGCCACCTAGTTCATGGACAAGACGATAAATTTCCTGTGTTTCTTCATCGGTCAAGGCTTCTTTTTTCATTAAAAGTGGCAACAAGACTTCACGATTGGCTTCAAGTGCATAAATCAATGGCAAAGAATACACGCCTTGACGTACGTCTTCTAAGACGGGTTTGCCGATAGCATCGGCAGTTTGTGTATAGTCCAAAATATCATCAATAATTTGAAAAGCCAGTCCGATATTTTCGCCGATTTCACCACAACGTTTGGCAAAACGTTGGGAGGTGCCACTTTCATAGGCACCGACAAAACAACTTAGCGCAAACAGTTCCGCAGTTTTCCCGGAAATATTTTTTAAATATTGGTCAATCGTTACCTCGAAATTATAGCGATTGTCCATTTGACCAAGCTCACCAGTCAGGACTTTTTCCATACTGCGCGAATTTAATTGAATGCTTTTTAATGAAGAAGAATAATCAGATAAGAGCTTGAAACAGCAAACAAAAAGATAATCGCCTGTATACACGGCTGTGCTATTTCCAAAGCGCGAACGCAATGTTGGCAAGCCACGACGCGTATCAGCTTCATCGACAATATCGTCGTGAACTAACGTGGCGGTATGCAGTAATTCAATGGAAGCCGCTAACGCTGTCGCCTTTTTAGGGTCCCGCTGTTCACCAAAATAAGAGAACAACAGTTGGTAGGCTGGACGTAGCAATTTGCCGCCAGAATGAATCATGTCATGGACAGCAGCTTGAATCTCTTGATTATCGATTTGAACCGCTTGTTCCATCAAGCGAAGAGTAGTTGTTAATTCTTTTGATAACGTAGGATAGGTATTCCACATAGGATGTATATTCATAAGATGACTCCTTTAATTGTGGCGGACAGGTTTTCAATTAGAAAAATTGACTCCACTTATGTTTCGTTGCTTGTTCATAATTCAGTTGGAATTTTCGTAACGTCTGGACATGTTGCAGTAAATAATTAGCGGCAATCCCAATGGCAATCCCCGAAAGTAACCCAAACAGAGATAGAAATGGTAAGTACAGCATCGGCGCCCACGAATGAGCAAAGAAAGAGGTCGTTAGCAACTGACCAACGTTGTGTAAGAAACCACCAACGGCACTAATCCCAATAATGCTGACCCGTTTTGGCCCCAGCTGCTTGACAAGCAACATGCCGAAATAACTTAATAAGGCACCACTGGCACTATAGAAAAAGGTCGAAAGTGTGCCGCCCAGTAATGTCGTTAAAATCAAACGTAAACAGACTAGGAAAAAACTATCACGCTTACGCATGGTGAAAATCGCAATAATGGTAATTAAATTTGCTAGACCGAGCTTTGCCCCAGGAGCAAATGCGAAAGGGTAAGGAATCATATTTTCGATTAAACCAATAATGACCCCTTGGGCAACGAGCATAGCAATATAAATATTCTTGTGTAATTTGCTCATAGTTGTCGTGCTTAATAAATTAAGCTACCGTCTTCACTCCCATCAGAAGCTTCCACGGTGATAAACAAATTGTGGGGTAGACAGGCAATCGGGGTTTCACCAGGTTTGGAAATCCAGCCTCGTCGAACATCCACTAAGTCAGCACAGTTGGCTTCCTTCACGCGGATACGATCACCATCTACTTCAATCAGGTTGTAATCACCGTCTTTTGCTTCGTATTTATATGTATAATGCGGGCCGTCCTTTTTTAAGTCAAAGACTTTGATTACTTTGTTGTCTACTTTCAAGACTGCTTGATACGTAGCCGCTTCTTGACCACGGTTTTGCATGGCAAAAACAACAAGGGGCAGAAAAGAACCAAGAACTAAAATAGCAATAATAATAACGTCCCATGTTTTCAAGCGACTTTTCTTAATGAATTCTTTGATCGTCATTTTCTTCTCTCTCCTTTGGTGTTTTTTTCTTGTCTATCATAACACAGTGAACGAGCTTGGAACAAAAATTACTTTGAATTTTTGTTCCAAGCTCAAAAACTGATAAACGGCGGGAACAGAACCAACTCCTTCGGAAATAAGCCGAAATCCCCCAAAAATTAAAGAGCAATTTTCGGAAATTTCTTCTTATTTCTCGGAGCTAAACGATTCTGTCCCGACCTCAGTTGAGCCACCATATTATATAAAAGAAAATATGTGGGACAAAAGTCATGCTTGACTGCTGTCCCACATACTAAATCCTATGATAGTCAGCTGGAGACATGTGTCTCAGCTTTTGCTCGTAGTTGTCAATCGATTATCGATTGCTTACTTACCGCCGTATCTAGCTTTCGGGGTACCATACCACGCTTTACCAAGTTTGCGTTGAATCCATGGAATTACCCAGCGGTCTAAACCGACAGCACGGCCTGAACCGTTCATCAAAGCAAAAGCGACAAAGATAAACCAGATATTTACCCAATAGAACATGCCAGATAAACAGAAGGCAATTGTTAAACCAATTGTAGCAGCACTTGATAACCAAGTGAATAAACCAGCAATCAATGCTAAAGCAATACATACTTCAACGATTGTCATGAATTTTTGCATGAACAAAGCAACTTCTTGGTTTGGCATCATAAATTTCATTACGCTTTCGAACCATTTAGGCATGTGATCAAACACTTGCATTGGTGTTTCGCCGTAAGCGTAGCTTAAACCAAAGTGCGCTGCTTGTGTTGCCGCATCGGCACCACCGCTTGCCGCCGCATCCGCCGCACCACTTGCAGCAGTTGTTGCTGTTTCAGTTGCTTGAGAAGCACCTGTTGTTACTTGTTCTTGTAACCAAGGGAATGGGAAAACGACTTTATCTGTGAACCAAGAACCATCACCAAACCAAGTGCTTGGTTTCAAGTAATCGCCGTTGCCGACAATTTTCTTCATTGATTCGACTAACCAAACCATACCATAGAAAACACGTAGCGGAACACTCCACAAGACATTGCCGTAACGAGACGTATGTCCGCGAGCAACAGAACGATCATCTTTAATATGGAAGATTTCGTGCATAATGTATTGGAACATGTAGTAACCAGAACGAATATCAAAGAAGTATTTCAAGTTAACGATATGTTTCATAATGATGGCTAAGAAACCACTCAAATGAATTTTATCGAATAAGTTGGCAACGCCCCATTTCGCGCCGATGGAAACCATGAATCCTTGGTAGTTTCCTTTAAAGGCGTGTTTTTCGCCACCTTTAATATCTGCAACGATGTTGGCAGCCGCAGTATGACCTGTTTGTTCAGCTGCTTGAACGATTTGAGGAGTTGGTGTATTTGGTGTTTCTTCGTAATAAACCAAGTCACCAATGATATAAATGTTTTTGTCTTCGTAACCTTTTGCTTGCATGTATTCATTCGCAACTAAACGACTACCACGTGCTGCTTCTAAACCAAAGTCAGCGGCATCAGAAGTTGCTTTCACACCAGCTGTCCAGATTAACGTATGCGTTGGTACTTCAGAACCATCTTTTAATTTAATGTGATCTGCTGCAACTTCAACGATTGGTGAGTTCAATAATAATTGAACATTTTTCTTTTCTAGATAACGTTCTGCTTTGGCAGCATCGTTACGAGATAACATGTTTAAGATGGTTGGCATTGCTTCAACAACCATTAATGTAATTTCGTCTGGATCAATTTTGGCATCTTTCGCTAAACGATCTTTCCAGTCGATTAATTCGCCGACCATTTCGATCCCAGTAAAACCAGAACCACAGACAACGAATGTTAACATTGCTTTGCGTACTTCAGCATCTGGTTCGATGGCTGCTTTAGCAACGGTTGCTTCAATGTGATGACGAATTTTCACTGCATCATCAAATGACCATAAGGTGAAACCATTTTCTTTCACGCCTGGTGTTCCAAAGTCGTTTGGTTCGCCACCCATACCCAGAATTAACTGGTCAAATGGATAAGAACCTGCTAAAGTTTTCACAACTTTGTTTTCTTTGTCGATCCCAGTAACAGTATCTGTTACCAATTTTACGTTTTTCTTGCGTGAGAACAAACGTTGTAAGTCGTATTGAATTGCTTCTGGTTCAACACGTCCGCCTGCTACTTCATGCAATTCGGTCATCATAGTGTGGTAAGAATGGCGATCAATCAATGTGATTGTTACGTCCGTATCTTTTTTAAATTTCTTTGCTAGAAATTTAGTAGCTGAAACGCCAGCATACCCAGCACCTACAACGACAATATTTTGCTTTGTCATTGACAATCCGCTCCTTAATATTGTAAGTAGTAAAATAGTGATAATGATTAATAAGTACACAATCGACTAACATTATATAAGTATTTCACGAATTTGTCTAATATAAATTTTAATTGTCAACAAATTTACTCCAACGATGAGTTTTTGATGAAAAAAAGACCGAAATGTAAATATTTTTAGGGGATGGTCTTGACAACGTTTTTAAAACCATTATAATGTGTAATGTATCACAAACTTTTAATGTTTGTGAAAATCATGAAAGAAAAGGTGACTATCAATGAAAGTGAATAAATTTGTTAAAGGTTTTGCGGCAATTGCATTATTTAGTTTAGTATTAGCAGGCTGTGGCGCAGACAAGAAAGACAACACAACGAACTCTTCTAGCGCAGCATCTTCAGAAACGAAAAAATCAACTGAATCATCAGCACCAGCGAAAAAAGTTGCCGGTGGCGATTTAAAAGATGGTACGTATAAATTAGAAGAAAAAAATGAAAAAAATGGTTACCGTGCAGTCTTTGAAATGACTGTAAAAGACGGCAAAATCACTGAATCTAAATATGACAACATCAATGCTGACGGCAAATCTAAAACAGAAGACACTAAGTATGAAGAAAGCATGAAAGCAAAATCTGGTGTTGGACCAAAAGAATACATCAAACAATTAAACGATTCTTTTGTTAAAGCACAAAGCGCAAGCGGTGTGGAAGTAGTAACTGGTGCGACTCATTCATCTGAATCATTCCAAAACTACGCACAACAATTAATCCAAGCAGCACAAGCTGGTAACACAGACACAATCGAAATCGACAATGGGGCAACATTGAAAGATGGTACGTACTCATTGAAAGAAAAAAATGACTCAAACGGCTACCACACAACATTCTCAATGACTGTGAAAGATGGTAAAGTGACTGAATCTAACTACGATAACGTGAACGCTGACGGCAAATCTAAAAAAGATGACACTGAATACGAAAGCAAAATGAAAGACGTTGCTGGCGTTGGACCAAAAGAATATATCGAAACATTAAACAAAGAATTTGTTAAAGCAATGGGCGAAGAAGACGGCTCACCTGCAGGTGTTGAAGTGGTAACTGGTGCAACACACAGCACACATTCATTCATCAACTACGCACAACAATTAGTGAACGCTGCTGAAAAAGGCGACACAACTGAAATCGTTGTTGACAACATCGTAACAAAATAAGTAATAATAAATGAATCGTGAAGTAGTTCCTGAAATGCTTTTCAGCAATTACTTGACACCATTGAGGGGTTGGGAAAAAGTCGGTTGGCTGACTTTCCCGCCCCTTTTTCTTCGCTAGTTCTGTCCATCATTTCACAAATTTTTTCACAGAAATTTGTGAATTTCCAAGAGAAAGACTTTTCATTTTTTCCAAAAAAGGCTACTATGCAAGAGAACTTATTTTTTAATTAAAGAAGGAAAGAAGAGGGAATCCTATGAAAAAGAAACTTCTGCTCATGGTGAGTGTTCTAGCAGTGCTGTTTGTGGCAGCTGCTTGTTCCTCAAAACCAGAAGCGAAAATTAATACAGAACCATACTCTGACCGTCAAACAATGCTTGGTACCTACGTTCAAATTCGCATCTACGATGATGGCAAAGAAGACGTCTTACCGAAAGCCTTTGCCCGTGTCAAAGAACTAGGCGATAAAATCACGGTCAACCAACCAGGTTCAGAAATTGATGAAATCAACCAAGAAGCAGGCGTAAAACCAGTCAAAGTCTCAGATGACCTGTATCCTTTGTTGAAAAAAGCCTATGAATATAGCAAAGACTCCCGCGGCGGCTTCGACATGGCAATTGGCCCAATCACCTCTATGTGGCACATTGGCTTCGATGATGCCCGCAAACCAAGCCAAGCCGAAATTGATCAAGCCTTGAAACTTGTCGATTACACGAAAGTCAAATTCAACGACAAAGAGCAAACCGTTTACCTTGAAGAAAAAGGCATGCAATTGGATTTAGGTGCAATTGCCAAAGGCTTCATCACCGACGAAGTCGTGAAAGTCCTCAAAGACAACGGCGTCACCACCGCTATCGTCGACTTAGGCGGGAATGTTTACGTCTTAGGACACAGCCCACGTGGCAAAGACATGGACTGGACAGTCGGTATTCAAGACCCGAATAAAGCCCGCAACACTGTTTTAGGTCAAGTCAAAGAAAGCAACAAAACCTTAGTCACATCAGGAATTTATGAACGCTACTTAAAAGTCGATGGCAAAACCTACCACCATCTCTTTGATCGTGAAACTGGCTATCCGTTTGATAACGACATCGCAGGTGTCACCATTATCACCGACAAATCCATCGATGGTGATGGTCTCTCAACAGCCGTCTTCTCAATGGGCGTCAAAAAAGGACTAGAATATGTCGAAAGTCTGAAAGGAACCGATGCCATTTTCGTCACAAAAGACGACAAAGTCTACATCAGCAAAGATATCGAAGGCAACTTTGAAATCGGCAAAGACTCTGGCTATACGATGGGTAATCGGGCCGATTTGAAATAAGGAGCGACTAAAAATGTCTTTAAATGTGTTTTTAAAAGTAGTGGAAATTCAGACGAAGCTTGCCAGTCTCTTTCCCTTCATTATCGGGGTCTTGTTTTCAATGACCTATTTTGGGGAAGTCCAGTGGGGCAACACGCTGGTTTTCTTCATTGGCATGGTGGTCTTTGATATGGCCACCACTGCCATTAATAATTACATGGACTTCAAAAAAGCCAAATCTGACGTCTATAAATATGAAGAAAATATTATCGGACAATCAGGCGTTTCACCACAACTGGTCCGCAACATGATTTTCGCCATGATTGCCTTCACTGCCGTTGTGGGTGCTTACTTAACGGTTCAAACAGGCTGGCTCTTCCTCGTATTAGGCGGGATTTGCTGCTTCATCGGTATTTTCTACACGTATGGACCGATTCCGTTATCCCGCATGCCCTTGGGGGAAATTTTCAGTGGCTTCACGATGGGCTTAGGCATCTTCGTCTTAACCGTTTACTTGAACGTCGTCACCAATCCGCCTTTTTACTTAACGGTCGATTTTGCTAGCGGCGCCTTTCGCTTAGACGGCAATCTCTGGGCGGTACTTGCGATTGTCGTGGCGTCCTTGCCTTTGGTCTGTTCGATTGCTAACATCATGCTCGCCAACAATTTACGGGACTTAGACACGGATATTGAGAACCACCGTTATACGTTAGTCTATTATATCGGGCGCCCAGCAGGGATTGTGCTGTTTCAAGTGTTAGCGCTAGCTGGTTATCTGGTGATTTTATTCGGCTTCATTAGTGGTATTTATCAATGGCCAGTGTTAATTACATTTGCTACTTTGCCTGTCATTTGGAAAAATATTCAAACGTTTAAACAAGAATTGCCGCAGCCGAAAAGTTTCCGTCATTCCATTAAAAACTTAATGGTTTTCAATGGCACCTATGCCTTAGGGCTATTCATTAGCGCCTTACTTGGTTAGTCTTGCGGAAAAATAGCGGGCTGGGCGAAAAAAATACTGTTTTTTTTCAGGTGCCTACTTCAAAACAATCAAACAAAGCTCAAAATGTTAGTATTCGTTGCTAACATTTTGAGCTTTTCTTGTTAAAAAGAGCGGAATCTTAAAATTTTGTCAGGGGATTTTGGTAAAAATTTGCCGAAATCGCCCTTTTTTTGAGCCGATTATTAAATAACAGCTGTTGTAACCCTTGTCAGAATAGGAACCTTCAAAATTTTCGCATGGGGTGCGAAAAAATCGTCAATTTCTGCTGGGGGTTTCTTTGTTATTATAGAGGAGTAACAAAAGGTTGTTTCGTCTTTCTTGTGTAAAAGGGCAAGAAAGGCTAGCGAGTTAAAAGGAGGTTTTTCAATGAAAAAAAAGCGTTATTTAATGATTGTGTGTCTACTATCTTCTCCTAGTTTTTTTATAAATGTTGAAGCGTCTGATGGTGGTTCTAGTTCGGTGGGGATTGAATTTTACCAAAATCCGAGAACACCCGCTCCTAAAGATCCCCCACCGAAAACAGATGCGCCAGCTGCTGATCCCAAGGAACCAGCTGGTCCTCCGCAAGGAGATCAACGAAGTGGTGGTTCGACACAGACCACCACAACTGGCTCAACGCTCCCTCGTACAGGGAGCAAGAGTCAGGCAAATTTGAGCATTCTCGGCTTCGCCTTAATCGGTTTGGCGGGAATCGTACATAGAAAGAAGGGACGACATGAAGCAAACTAAGTGGCAACGATTAGCAACCATTGGCTTGTGTAGTTCTTTAGTAATTAACGCCTTTTCTGGTGTGACGGCAGTTGCGGAAACCGTGACGATTGAAAGTAGTCCGACCGCCGAAAGTAGTGCCAAGGAAGAGACGCAAGCAAGTAGCGTGAAAGAAGAAACAACGAAAGCCAGCACGGGAAATAGTCAAGTAACGACTGACACGAGTCAGGAAGAGGAAACGAAAGAAGCGGAGAAACAAGAAGAAGCAGAAGCGAAAGAAGAGCAGAAAGAAGAACCGCAAGCAGAAGTGGAACAAGAAGAAACACCAGCAACTAGTAGTGAAAATGACCTACAAAAAAGCATTTCACCACGTTGGGTACCGAATAACCAAGTAATTTATCCGAGAATAACCTTTGGCTTTACGGATGAAACAGGAAAAGCTTTCGCTGATGAAAATTTGACGTTATCAGGGACATATACTAAATTTTTAATGACAACTGCAACATCTACAACACCTACTCGATATCAAGCAAGCGCTTATAGATATCCAATTGTTTCTTCTAATGCAGGGAGTGGACAATATCGAGTAGCTATCAATGCAGCAGTTCCTTTGCCGTACGATTTTTACACAAATTTACCAGCAGGTTATAATCAGACTGTTTATGCGATTGAACAATTAAAGATTGATAACACGCTAAAATATGTGGATAACATCATTGTTGTTCCAAATTCTACAATGAGGGCAGTCGTATATAGTTCGCAGCATACAAGTGACACACCAAAGTTTGGAAATTTTAATATTCCTTATGATCCATTTCGCACAATAGAGAGTGTATTTTCTAAAAGTAGTGGGAATATTTTTTCTCTAAATTCGGATAGTAAAGATGTTCTAAGAATCCTGCTTGTAGGTCGTGTAAACAACCCATCTGAACCAGTACTATTCGGCTTTGACGGTACAGCAACGTACCGAGAAACAATCAATTACGTAGTCACACGGAAACAAGTCACCGAAAAGTTCGTAGATGCGAACGGCGTAGCCATTACACCGCCAACAGGGTTTACCCAAAATAAGAAAACCCCGATGACTAGCAATGCTTTCACCTTCAAACAAGCAGGTACCTTACCAGACACCTACACAACAGGTGGTAAAACCTACAAGTTCAAAGGCTGGTACAAAGGGAAAACCAAACCAAGTACCTTGACCACCACGAAAGCGCCAAGTTATGCGGTGACGTATGATGGGAATGATGACTTGAATGTGGTGTATGAGGAAATAGATGCCGTTGATTTTCCAGCGCTGACCTATCAATTCGGCTTCGTGAAAGAGTCAGGCCAGCGAGTAGATGCTTCAACAATTAAACTAACCTATGACACTTGGTTTGGGGAATTGTTAACAGGCAATGTTGCTGGTTGGAAAACAGTCAGTATTGAACAAGGTAAAGTTGCGCCAACCAAAAATAATTTAAAAGAAATCGTTTATCCTACTCAATCTTTTGAAATAGTAAGTGGGAAATATTCACAATATAGCGCGGCTAATTTAACGTTTACACCACCAAGGTACTATGAAAAAATGAGTGTTTATAACAAGAATGGAACGTTTGATGCATTCTATCCGCTTCCTAATATCCTAGGTAATAATAGTACAAATTATGTAATTGAAGGTGCAAGTAAAAACATTTCTAGATGGTTTGACCTAAAGAAAAGTGGCGTTCAATCATTTATTTTTAACCAACCAATTAGCGCTGCTCCAGCAGATGTTCAAGTCCCTGCTTATTTAAGGGAGATTGTCGAGGATCCTAATGTGACAGTGAAAGAAAGAGGAACCTATTATACAGTAGATAAACCAATCTACTACTACTTAACCAACCGCCGTGTCACTGAAAACTTCGTAGACACAAACGGTGCCAAAATCACACCGCCAACAGGTTTCACCCAAGGTAAGCAAACGGTAATTAACAGCGACCCATACACCTTCAAACAAGCAGGTACCTTACCCGACACCTATACAACAGGCGGTAAGACCTACAAGTTCAAAGGCTGGTACAAAGGCAAAACCAAAACCGAGCCTTTGAAAACGACGAAAGCGCCAAGTTATGGAGTAACCTATGATGACAATGATGATTTAAATGTGGTGTATGAGGAAGTAAGAGCCTTTGATTTTCCTGCAGAGACATTCCAATTTGGTTTTGTTGGTGAAGATGGTAAGTTAGCGAATCCTGCAGATATTAATATTACGTACAATCATACGGGGATTTCTTTTAGACGACCTGCAGGAGTAGATCCAAGCGTTTCTTACAAAACAATTGCTGCCAATCAGAGTGGTACAACGGTAGGTAATTTTAAACAGGTGATATTTCCTGCGACAACTATCGAGCGACCTACTACAACCGGCTGGAATGGAGATGTCTTTTCTGACTTCTCAATCAAGCTTCCTAAATATTATGAATCGTTAAATCTTTACGATAAAACAGGGAAAATTGGGACGAATTATCCATTGCCTAAACTAGCAATAATTAGCACGATTGCACCAGATAATGTTTTCACTGAAGCAGGGCTTATTTCTAATTTAACTTTAACACAGAGGGAAGATAGGAGTTATACACCGTGGGAGATAAATGTGACGATAGATTCTAGTGTTAAATATCCGAATATTATGAGTAGAAGTATTAATAGTTTAGATGAAAGCGATGGAAATATTAGATATAAAACAATCGAAGGGCCAATCTACTATCATTTAACCAATCGCAAAGTCACCGAAAACTTCGTTGATGCCAACGGTACCAAAATTACCGCACCAACAGGCTTCACCCAAGGTAACCAAGTACCGATGACTAGTAACACCTTCAAGTATACAGCGGCAAAAGCTTTACCAGCGACGTATACTACAGATGGCAAGACCTATACTTTCCAAGGGTGGTACAAAGGAAAAACCAAGCCAAGTACGTTGAACAAAACCACAACACCAACGTTCAATGCGACCTTTGATGGCAATGACGATATGACCGCCATGTATAAGGAAGAAATACCAACGGCTAGTGTCACATTAACTCGACCAAAAGAAGTGATCGATACGAATACCAATGTAATTTGGACAACAACGATCACGAATACCAGCAAAGCACCCTTACAGAATCTTACCTTGAAAAAAGGGCCCAATTGGTCAGTTGGTCTGACGATCCCAACCTTCATGGAAGTGACACCAGAAGGAGGAACGACAAAATCAATCCCAGTAAATAGTACACTTTGGACAGAGGGGGTTCCTTTACCAAATGCCGTTCCTATCGGCAAAAAAGTTTCAGTTGCTTTCACAACGCGCGCAACAGGGAAACCAAACACTGTTTTGAAAGCAGAAGTTGTAGTATTTGGTGGTATTAAAGATCGTACAGTGGATAACTTCGTGAGAATTCGTCCAAATGATCAAGAAGTAGTCACACCAACGACCGAAGGCTTCATCAGTGTGCCAACCTTCGACTTCGGCCAAGTGGGCGTTGCAGGAACTAAGCAACAACACAGCTTGAAACAAGCCGCGGATTACTACGGTAACGGTACCCGCAATCCGTATGTCCGAATTAAGAAAACGCAACCGAATTGGAGCTTAACAGCGCAACTGTCACAACCAAAATCAGCGACAGACAGCTTGCCTACAGCGACCCGCTTATTATTAGGGGCGGCGCCTGTCTCTAGCTTCACCAATTACAATCAACCAACCGAGTTGAAAAATACGGTCGGTACCACGAGTGCCATTAGCTTAACAGCCAACAACACGGCGACGAGTATTATTGCCAACAAGCAATTCACAGGTAGTAATGTTTACCAGTTGGACTTCACCTTCAATAATGTCAAACTTGAAGTGCCAGCCAATCAAGGTGTTAAAGGGCAGCAATACAAGGCCGCAGTTACATGGAACCTAGTTACAGGTCCTTAAAATAGTTAAGTTATCATGAGAAAAGCTCAAAATGTTAGTTGTTATTACTAACATTTTGAGCTTTTTGGTTTAAATATTAAGGAAAAAGCAGTTGGGGTTCATCAAAAGAGCGTTTAAATCCTTGATTTTCGCTAAAATAACACTTGTTTTCAAAGGGAACAGAGGCGCTCAGCCTTGAAAGGATAGGAATCACTAAAAAACGGCACTCAATATGTCAAAATTTGAAATTTCAAGCGGTGTGTTCTTTGGTAAAATAAATAAAAAAATGCTAGTTATCAGTATCGATAATAACAGGATACTGATTAAGAAAGGACTTTATAGAGACTATAGATTGAATTTTTACATAGAAAGAAGGAGCAAGATGAAGCGAGTAAATTGGAAAAGATGGCTAGTTGTTGGGTTAAGTTGTTCTTTGTTCATGGATTCAGTGGTTGGTGTGACTGTGTTAGCGGAAACGATTACTGGGGCGACGGAGCAAGGAGTAGCAACATCTCAGTCTAGTGACGAAGCGAGCCAGACGACGCAAACAACCGAAGAGTCACAGGCAACGGTCGCTAGTGAAGCGAAAACAGTGCCGCCACAGGAAACGGCGAGAATTGCTTCTCGAGCGATTGGTTATTCTTCTGTGGAAGGGCGCGAGATTCCCTTTTTCTTTGTGGAGGAAGACGGGACGTTGTTTGATCCCGACCGAATTACGATGGCGGTCAATCTTTCTTCGTTTTCGTTTTATGAAGAGAAATTACAACGAACCCCCCTTGAGCCCACCACTGTGAATGGCGGAAAGTTACTGTCTATTCCAACGTCACCAGCTTTTAAATATGATACCAACAATCGGGATCCAAGTAATATTTATGGCGTTTCTGAAGTGTCGTTTACTATTCCTAAGGAGTATCAAAGCCTGGACATTCGACCAAGTACGTTTTATACAGGAGACACTACGCAATATCCAGTGCCAACGGTTTTTGCGAACGTTGGGGGCAAAGTGACGAACTATGTGGGCGCCAATGCGGAGACGGAATTAGAGTTAACCAATGAAAAAATGCCCAATAAGCTGACGTTTGGTCCTAAAAAGACGTTTAAATATACGGTAGCTACGGCACCAGGAGGCGTTACGTATGCACTGACCTATTTTTATGGAGATGTCGGCGGTCCAACTAGTTCGCACCAAAGACGAGGAACAGCGGGTCCTGTGTATTATTATTTAACCAAGCGGCGTGTCACGGAAAAATTTGAGAATCCCGCAGGCGGGGCGATTCCTGTGCCAGAAGGTTTTACGCAGGATAAGAAAACCATTGTGACGGGGGAGGATTTTACTTTTACCCAAGAAGGCACCTTGCCTGAGCGTTACACAGGCAGTGATGGGAAGACGTATTTATTTAAAGGTTGGTACAAAGGGAATGCGAAACCTAGCACGTTGGAAACCACCAAAACGCCTAGTTATGCGGTGACCTATGATGACAATGACGATTTGCATGTGGTCTATGAAGAAGTCAAGACAACAATCTTGCCAGGCGCTACCTATCAATTTGGTTTTGTGGATGATTCAGGAAATTTTATTGATCCAAGTAAAATTAAGATGACCTATGACTTATGGGAGTTGGAGAATAAAGACTCAACCATTTTAGCAACAGGGATTACTGGAACGAATGTCGAAAATTATAAAACAATGACTCTTGATGACAAAGAAATTATTGTCCCTAACACTGATACTGGCAACAGTGTCTATAGCCCAATCAATGTGACGTTTCAAGTACCAAAAAACTATTCAGCCATGGCACCAAGCTCTGGTGAAGATAGTCGATATCCTGTACCAACAGTTATGTATCATCGGAGCGACCAAGGCGATAGCCTTTTAAATACAGCAAAGACAGCCTTTGATGTGACCAAAGTCGTTAATCAAGCACAAAGTTATACGTTAGCTAATGTTAATGCTGAAGTAAGTGCGCCAGATATTTCCTATCCAAGGTTGTATCGACGGTATGCTGTGCCAATAAATTCTACGTATTTTACCAATTACAATACCTTTAGTGGCCCTGTTTACTACATCTTAACGCAACGAAAAATAACTGAACATTTTGTAGACGAGAGTGGCGCAAAAATCACGCCACCAACTGGCTTTACACAAGGAAATCAGCTAGTGATGGACAGTGAAAACTATGTCTACACTGCCGCAAAAGCTTTACCGAAAATCTACCAAGCTGGTGAAAAAACCTATATCTTCCAAGGGTGGTTTAAAGGCAAAAGCAAGCCAGCAACATTAAAGACGACAACGACCCCAAGTTTTACACCAACTTTTAATGATGAGGACGACATGACCGCTGTGTACCAAGAAGCAATTCCCACTGCGGAACTAACGTTAACAGGTGCCGTTGACATAATCGAAAATGGCGCCACAATGGACTACTGGGAAGCACTACTGAAGAACACAGGCGAAGCGCCGTTAACCACCATTAAAATCAAGCCAACGGCAACTTGGGCGGCTGGCATCGGCGCACCCAACACGATATTTGTACAAGGAACGGGTCAAAACACCAAAGCTTTTCCTGTCACCAAAGAACAATGGACGACCGGTGCAGGAGTGACCATCACGTTGGATCAGCCTTTACCAGCTGGCGGTCAATTAAAAATGAACATATTAGGAACCACCGTGACCGGTCAACCTGGTCAAGTTTTAACCGCTGATGTTGAGGTAACGGGCAACTTTGGCAGCTTAACCGCCAAAGATACGGTCCGTATTAAAGATTTAGATCAAGAAATTACGAGCCCTGACGGTGACGGCTTTATTAGTACCCCGACATTTGATTTTGGTAAACTAGCAATTTCAGGAAGTAAGCAACAATATGGTTTGAAGAAGGCCGCAGATTACTACGGCAATGGCACTCGCAACCCTTATTTACGCCTGAATACTAGCCAAGCCAATTGGAGTTTAACGGCCCAGCTGTCGCAACCGAAATCAGCCACAGACAGCTTGCCAACAACGACCCGCTTGTTGCTAGGAACGGCCGCTGCTGCCAGCTTTACCGATTACAACCAACCAACAGAAACCAGGACACCACTTGGCAAGACCAGCACCGTGACTTTAACCGCCGACAATACCGCAACAGCGGTGGTCGCAAACCAACAGTTCACAGGCAGTGACGTTTACCAACTAGACTTCACGTTTGCTAACATCAAACTAGAAGTGCCAGCCAACCAAGGCATGGCTGGCCAACAATACCAAGCCGCCGTCACGTGGAATTTAGTGACTGGCCCCTAAAATAAAAATGCCCGAGCCTCTTATTTTTCTAAGGCTCGGGCATTTTTATTGATGGTCTTTTGATGGTCGTTGTGCTATAATAGCATTGAAAAGAGAGATATGCTGTAACATACCTCTCTAGTGTAGAGCCGTTTAAGACGGTGACCAATTGTATTATTTAAAAATAACCGTACTGGTCAAAGTAAACGGTTATTTTTTCTTGTCTTCTTTAACAACCTTTAGGATTCCGAAGATTAACGATAAATTTATTCGTACTTTTCGGGAAAATGTGCTATAATGAAAAGGAAAAGAGAGATATGCTTCAACATACCTCTCTGATGTAGAGCCGTTTAAGACGGTGACCTTTTTAGTTGCAAAAAATAACCGTACTTGGTCAAAGTAGACGGTTATTTTTTATTGTCATTTTTAAGCAATTTCACAATCAGCGCAATCAAAGCAATGGTAAACATACCAAACCCAAGAATTGTCTGAATTGTTTCATATGCTGACAACAGGCCTCTCCTTTCTCTAAATTTCGGAAATACGTGCATACGCATCACCTCTCTTTCAGATTGGATAGCCACCGCCATAACTTCTCTACACATAGATTATACCATGCGAAACAAAAAAATAATTAGTTTCCAATATATTTTTTTAGGAAATTGTGCTATAATGATAATGAAAAGAGAGATATGCGCTAACATACCTCTCTGATGTAGAGCCGTTTAAGACGGTGACCATGTTAATTATTTAAAAATAACCGTACTCGGTCAAAGTAGACGGTTATTTTTCTTGTCATTTTTAAGCTTTAAAAGATTTTCCTGTTCCCTAATTGTTAAGAATAGAGAAGAAAAGCTCAAAATGTTAGTTATGATTACTAACATTTTGAGCTTTTTTCAATAAATATCAAGAAAAATTAGCAAAAATTAGAGAGGGAATGGTGGATTCCACTGATTTCCAGGCTGTTTTTTACCAAAAAACAGTGGCTCCTCCTTGGTATGAAAGGAATCATTGGAAATATCAAGTTGTCGTATCAAAATTTGAAATTTCAGCGGGGCCTTTTTTTGATAAAATGAAAATCATACAAAAAATCATACATAGGACAATAAAAATAACAATAAAAAGTTACATAAAAAAGGAGAATGGCATGAATCAAAAAAGAAACCGTTTATTTGCAATCGCTTTGTGTGGTTCTTTACTAATCAGTTCATTAAATGGCCTCCCAGCAGTTGCTGAAACTATAACCGCACCAAACATTACTCAAGAAAAACCACAAGAAGAACTGCAAGCTGATGCACCACCAGAAAGCTCAGAGAGCGGAGCACCTCTTCGAGGACTACCAGTGATTCCACCAATTACAACAACGGCGGCAGAAGCGCAACCAGAAGAACCGCCAGTGGCAGAAGTTTCTGAAAACGTTCAACTGGATCAGCCTGTTCCGCTTGTTCCTGACTCACAGCAAGGGAGCAAACGAGAAAATCGAGCGGCAGGTACATTTGCTATTCCCGCTAAAACGTATAAATTAGCGTTTATTGATGAAGCGGGTAATTATATCGATCCCGCTAAAGTCACGATTACTGGCGATGTAATGAAGGTTGAAGCGCAAGGCACCTCTGGCAAAGTTGGTGATGTCGTCACAAGCAACGTCGGTAATCTTAAAGAAATGATAGTGCCGACAGTAACGTTGGCGGATGATGATAGTACGGGAAATACGGGGTATTCGGGGATTTGGAATAATCAAATTCGTTTACCTGGTTACTATGATTTACCTCAAATATCCCCCACTAGTTATCATACAGGCACGACATTTCCAATCGCTCAATCTAAGCGAGTTCGTCTTACGAACAATGAAGTAACAGAAACAGATGAGAGTGGTACGCGCTTTAGGTTGCTTAGGACTACTCCGAAGCAATACGCGTTTACCACAGTTTCTTGGCAAAGCGATGTATCAAAGACTAAGTTTGCTTATGGCTTTAGTATGGCCACAACAAGTGGTGCCAATGATTATTATACGACGGATGACACGGTTTACTATTATGTCCCCAACAGACGGGTTAGTATTTATTATAGTACCATGGAACCAGCCGCTTTACCTGCGTATCCTACAGGGTATAATGCCAGTCTTTCAAAAACAGTGGTTGATTCAGACGATTTTCACTACAAAGCACCAAAGGCGTTTCCAGCAACTTACTCTTCTGGGAATCGTCATTTCCAGTTTAAAGGCTGGTACAAAGGGTCAGCAAGACCAGCGGACCCGAAAGCCGTTAAGTTAGAAACTTCATTGACACCAGAGTTCGATGTCACTTATGATAATGCCGACAATTTATATGTTTTTTATGATGAAGTCGATGAATTGACCACCACTATTCCTGAAGTTACCTATAAGTTTGGTTTTGTTGATGAAAAAGGGGCACTTGTTGCGCCAACGAATGTAGACATTCAGGCGAACTTAACAACTGTCGTGGACAAGGTGGCCCAGAAGGTGGGGACTGCTCCAGTCGCTAATGCAGGTAATTTAAAACAGTTAACTGTTCCTAGCCAAACACTAACCTATGTACCTGAAATTAAATTTGCTTATTCTGGGGTAACCGATTTTCGTTTGACTATCCCCAAGCGTTATAAAACTCCGACAGTCGCACCTAGCTCATTCTACACTGGCTCAACGACCGCCTATCCTTTGACGCCAACGTTGTTAAGACATATTAGTAATCAGACAGATGAACAGGTAACAACTGATGGCACTTACTATAGTTTATATAACTTACCGACGCCTCATAGCTATTTTATTAAAAAAAGTAGATGGAAAAATGATGTTACCAACACGGAATTTAGTACACCTTTAAGCATGGCGACGACCACTACTCAGCCAGGTTATTTCACGACCGATAACACGATGTACTATTTCTTAGAAAACCGCCGCGTCACTGAACACTATGTTGATGAAGCAGGCGCTGAGGTACCAATGCCTACAGGCTTCACGCAAGGGAATCAAACGGTGATTGACAGTGATACTTATCATTTTAAATTGGCGAAGGAATTGCCGTTTAGTTATTTTTTAAACAATAAAGCTTACCGATTTAAAGGCTGGTATAAAGGCAAAACCAAGCCTAAGGTGTTAGAAACGAGTCGAACGCCTGAGTATGATACAACGTTTGACGATAACGATGATTTAACCGTTGTTTACGAAGAAATTAAATACGGCGGAAATACGGTGACATTTGGTTTTGTTGGGGAAGATGGGCAATTGCTTCAGCCGACAGGGTTTCAGGTGACTACGGATATTGTTGAAACAATCGATGGGCTGAGTACGGTTTTAAGTAATGTTTCAGCTGTCGACAGTACAGGCAACGTTAAAACTTTGACGATCCCGCAAAAGGAATATGTATTGACTCCCCAGATGAATTTCTATGGAACAAAAAATTCATTGATTACGATTCCAAGACAATACCAAGAAATTTCTTTTACCAAACCTGCCAATTACCAAGGACTAGATTATCCAGTTGCAGGGCGTGTTGAGAATATGTTTAGTGGTAATCCGTATGATGCGGGGGCACAACCACCTTACTTTTCTGCTTCGAAAGTCAAAGCCAATCAATACAAAATAATTGAGTTTCATTGGAAAGAAGAGCCTACACAAAGTTTCTCTAGTTTGTACAAAGCTACGTTAATTCGAAGTAGCGTGGCACCAACAGGCGTAGAAATGTATCCTAATAAGCCAATCTATTACTATGCGACTAATCGCCGAGTGACTGAAAACTTTGTAGATAAATCTGGCGCAAAAATCACGCCACCTCAAGGATTTACGCAAGGGAATCAAGTCACAGTCACCAGTGATCCTTTTACTTATACTGCTTCAAAAGCTTTACCAAGCGTTTATGCGGCTGGGGCAAAAACCTATAAGTTTGTTGGTTGGTATAAAGGAACCACCAAGCCAACGACCTTAAAAACAACGGCTACGCCAACTTATCAGGTGGATTTTGATGATAATGACGATATGACGGCGGTCTATGAAGAAGAAACGCCGACTGCTGCTTTAACTTTGACCAGCACCAACCGTGTCGTGAATAATGGCGATAGTGTAGATTGGGTGGCAACACTGAAAAATACCAGCCTGGCACCACTTAAAACGCTGACAGTGAAACCAGCGACTACTTGGCCTGCAGGAATTGGTACGCCGACGTCACTTTCTGTCCAATTGGACGGACAAGCACCGAAAATTTATCCAGTAACGGCGACAACTTGGGCTCAAGGAATCAGCTTAACAGGTCTCGAAATTCCCGCTGGACAAACAGCCAACGTGACGCTTGTTGGCACCAAAATTTCAGGAACATCAGACCAACGCTTGACGGCAACCCTTGATGTTACAGGCAATTTTGCGACAGTGAGCGCCGCGGATGCGGTACGTCTGACAGATACAACCCAAGGAACAATTACACCAACAGCAGAAGGCTTTATCAGCGTGCCAACCTTTGATTTTGGACAAATGAATATTGCTAGTAAAACGCAACAATCAGGCTTGAAAAAAGCGGCCGATTACTACGAAAATGGTACACGCAATCCTTACTTACGAATTAAGAAAAATCAACCGAATTGGCAGATGACAGCGCAACTATCTCAACCGAAAGCAACCACAGATAGTCTGCCAACAGCGACTCGTTTATTGTTAGGTCCAGCGAATGTTTCAAGTTTTACAAATTATAACGAAGCAACCGAACAAATCAAAGCAGTTGGTAAGACTAGTTCTTTGAGCTTAACGGCGAATAATGTGGCAACCAGTGTTGTCGCAAACCAACAGTTCACAGGTAGTGACGTCTACCAACTGGATTTTACGTTTGAGAACATTAAATTAGAAGTGCCAGCCAATCAAGGAACCAAAGGACAACAGTACAATGCTGCGGTCACTTGGAATTTAGTGACTGGTCCCTAAAATAAAAATGCCCGAGCCTTTAAATAGGAGGCTTGGGCATTTTTTATTGATGGTCTTTTTAGGGTTGTTGTGCTATAATGGTAAAGAAAAGAGAGATATGCTTCCAACATATCTCTCTGATGTAGAGCCGTTTAAGACGGTGACCAATTTTATTATTTAAAAATAACCGTGCTTGGTCAAAGTTGACGGTTATTTTTTATTGTCATTTTTAAGCAATTTCACAATCAGCGCAATCAAAGCAATGGTAAACATACCAAACCCTAGGATCGTCTGAATTGTTTCGTATGCTGACAACAGGCCTCTCCTTTCTCTAAATTTCGGAAATACGTGCATACGCATCACCTCTCTTTCAGATTGGATAGCCACCGTGTTAACTTCTCTACTCTTAGATTATACCATGCGAAACTAAAAAATAATTAGTTTACAATATATTTTTTTAGGAAAGTGTGCTATAATAATAATGAAAAGAGAGGTATGCGCCAACATACCTCTCTAGTGTAGAGCGGTTTAAGACGGTGACCTTTTGGATTATTTAAAAATAACCGTACTTGGTCAAAGTAGACGGTTATTTTTTCTTGTCTTCTTTAACAGCTTTTAGGATTCCGAAGATTAACGTTGCGATTCTTGTTGCAAAGCGCATGTTCCTGTGCGCTTGCCGCCGCCATAACTTCTCTACGCTTAGAGTATACTATGTAAAACAAAAAATAATTAGTTTCCAATATATTTTTTAGGCAATTGTACTATAATGGTAATGAAAAGAGAGCTATGCGCTAACATACCTCTCTGATGTAGAGCCGTTACTAACGGTGACAAAAATTAATATTTTTGAAATGACCGTCTAACTAGGCAAAGTTAAGCAGCGCCCCTTTCATTAAGGGGCGCTGCTTTTTAGTCGTTATTGCGATTGTTCAGTGTCTTTCGTAGAGAGGTTCATTTGTTCTTTGATGGCATTTTCGACACGTTGGCGTTCACTCTCTTCCACAAGTTGATAAGAAATACCTTCAATCCCTGTCACGCCATCGCCAGTGTAATCGTAGCCTTTTAATTGATCGGTTTCAATCGTTTTTAGTGCGGGGGTGTATTTTTTTAGCATCGCCATCATTTGGTCAAAGGACAAGTCGGTTTCGCCATGTTCGCCGATTACGTCCAGAATTTCTTGATATTTTAGCAAGCTGTTAAAAGAAAGTAGCTTGTTGGTTAATTCGATTAAAACTTCTCGTTGGCGGCGTTGACGACCATAGTCGCCTTCAGGGTCTTCGTAACGCATGCGCGCGTATTGTAAAGCTTCCCAGCCACCTAAATGCTGTTTGCCTTTCGGATAATGAATCCCTTCAGCGTCAAAAGCAAAGGCATTGTCAACAGTGACGCCGCCCACCGCATCGCCAAGGTCCTTCATAGCATCCATATCAATTGAAAAGTAATGATTGATTGGGATGTGCAAGACATTTTCAACCGTTTTAATTTGCATATCGGCACCACCGAAAACGTGGGCCGCATTGATTTTATTGTATTCGCCATTGGTGCCAGCCATTTCCACATAGTAGTCACGCGGGATGCTAGTGATGGTAGTTTTTTGTAATTGATTATTCACTGTAACCACCATTAAGGCGTTGGAGCGGTAATCGGTTTTGCGTTTTGAGTCATTCGCAATCCCCATAATTAAGAAACTAACCGGTTCCCCTTTGGCTAAATCGGGACTCTTCGTGGAAGATTTTCTTGGTTTATACATGGTGTTCGCCGTTTTTTGCAAATTGCGATACATGCTGACGCCGTAAGCCGAAACAGAAAGTGTACCTAAAAATAAAAGGGTTAAACTGAAGACCACGAATAAACTTTTTCTTTTACGAGAATGGCGGCGCCGGCGTTGTGTCGATACTTCTGCTTCCTCTGGTTCAGGTGCCGGCAAATAACGTTGGACAATTTGAAATGAAAAGTTGATCCAGCTATAACTTAGGAGCATCCCAGCAATGACATCACTAGGATAATGAACGCGTAAGATTAAGCGACCTAACACAATCAAAACTAAATAAGTGAGTAAGAAAATTTTGATGCCTTTGGTTTTTTCGACATGAAGATAGGTCAAAATGATCAAAATCGTACAGACTAGCGCCATTGCTAATAATGAATGTCCGCTGGGAAAGCTAGCAGAGCTCCGGTCAGCTAAAGCGCCTAGGTTTGGTCGAGCCCGACCCACCACGTGTTTAAAAACGCTCCCTAAAAAGCCGACAGCTAATAGGTTACTGACAGCCCAAAAGGCTAGAATTTTTTCTTTTTTGCGTAAAAGGTACACCATCAATGATAAGAAGAATAGCAGCATTGGTCCAATCGTGGCAGTTTTTGCTAACAGATTGACCGCTGTTAAAAGTGGGGCATTTAATTGCCATTTGATGTGATAGATAGCTTCGTCCATTTGTTGAAACCAATTTGGACTAGCCGCCACTAACAAAGTGAGGAAAGTAAAACCAAGCGTTGTTAGGGCATAAAGTGGAAATTTTTTATTCGATGTTTGCATGAGAATCCCTTTCTTTTTCCCTTGAAAGAGTAGACTAAGCCAGCATCGATCGTAAATAAGCGCTTGCGACTAAACAGGACACAGCAAGCCAATCGGTTCTCATCGTCTGAGCTTTAGCACTATCCAACGTAAAGATTTCTCTTAGCTATTTTTAGAAGAGCCTTAATTCGACCATTCCTGTTTTACACATTGGTGTCTTTCGACATTTCTGCGCAATAGCCTATGTTTGGATAGGAGCCTCACCTAACAAGGTTATTTTATCTAACGCTAGAAGTATAGAATTTATGCAGCGGTTCTCACAATGAAGTTTAAGAAAATTTATTGTTTTTTAAATAAATTTAAAGGTGTGGGGAAGTGAAGCAGTTAAAAAAACAGTACTTGAGCATTCTTAAAAAAGTGTACAAGGCTGTTCTCGGTTAACCGCTATAAATAGTTGGTGTTCAATAATGATAAATTAAAAAACAAACATTTTTTATAAGAGTGCTATAAGTTTTTTTCAGTAAAAAAGGCGGACAGTTGCTATTGAATTGCTAGTTCATTTAAAATAAATATGTCGACAATAATTGTGCACAAAGTTGATGGTCGCTATCGAAAAAGTAAAAATGATGTTGTGGAGATTTTATGTTTCAGTTGATTAAGATTACATGTTTTTTGAAGGGTTTTGCTTATAAGGGAGCGATATACATGAAAAAAATGATGTTATTTATAATTGCAGTAGGCGCAACGATGATCAGTGTTTTTGCTTTAGGAGATGCACAGCAGAGTTATGCACACGGCTATGTTGATAGCCCAGTCAGTCGAGTCAAAAATGCGGAAGCAAACGGATTTGGATGGGGACCTGGTCAAGACAGCTCACAGCCAGAAATTATCACGACACCCCAAGGAATTGAAGCGCCAACTAAATTATTAGACACGGGTCAATTAAATGGAAGGTTGCCTTCAGCTGGCTTAGCAAGCTATTCCAAACTAGATGAACAAACAGCCACTCGTTGGGTAAAAAGTAATATAACAACAGGAGAGAATAATTTTAAATGGGTGATGACGGCAAAACATAAGACCAATCGTTTTAGATACTATATGACGAAACCTGGATGGAATCCTAATGCACCATTAACGATGGACGAAATGGAACTGATTGGCATAGTAGGGCAACCAATCGGTCAAGATTTACCTCCTGGTCAAGGATTTATGGTCAATGATACAGAAACACACAGAATAAATATTCCCGCTGATAGGAAAGGATACCATGTTATTTATGCCGTTTGGGATATCAATGACACGATTAATTCATTTTATCAAGCGATAGATGTTAATGTTCAATAATCAGGTATCAAGATAATGTGGCTGAGACAAAAGTGCTTAGCGCCAAGAACCAAGTAGGTTCTGTTCATCATCGAATCACTACGTTCTTCGTGATTCTCAACACTTGGAAGGATTAAGATATGCCGAACACTTGTGTGAGAAAGTCAATTTCGGCTTATTTCCGAAGGGGCTGCTTTTGTTCAGCTGATTATCTTCAGAAGAAGCAAGTGGGACATCAGTCAAAACGACTGATGTCCCACTTGCTTTTTTCTAAATTTCCCCACTTAACCTCGACGCCATTCACCAATCTGGTCCAAACTAATTTCCCCAGAAGACAACGTTTTGGCCGTGCCATCAGGCAACTGGACAATCAATTCGCCATTTCCATTAATGGTTGTCGCAACGCCGCGGAAGTCTTGCCCGTTTTGGGTAAAAGCGACGTCTTTGCCAATCACAAAGGAGCGTTGACGGTATTCTTCTAAAAAGTCTTTCGTTGAACGTTTGTCTAAAATTTGATAAAAATGATTCCAAATGTTGGCGACTAATTCATTTCGCGTCGCCGTTGGTTCACCCTCTGGGAAAAGAGAAGTCACTTTCTGCCGAATGTCCTCAGGAAATTCGGTTTCTGTAATTGAAAAATTAATCCCCATGCCGATGATAACATTAGAAATCTGCCCTGTTTCCACATTGCTCATGGCTTCCGACAAAATCCCGCAAACTTTTTTGCCGTTTAAATAAAGGTCGTTGACCCATTTAATTTCTGTGTGAACGCCTGCCAGAGCATCCATTGCTCGAGCGACCGCTACGGCCATAATCACAGTATATTGAGCGATTTCTTCAAAATTTTGGTTCGGTTGAAGCACCATGCTCATGTAAATCCCTTTACCTGGCGTAGCGAAAAACGGCCGGCCGAACCTGCCCCGCGGCATTTCTTGCATGTCAGCAACAATCAAAGTATTGTCGGGCGTCTGGTCTAAAATCGCCCGCTTAGCATCGGTCATGGTAGATTCAGATGTTTCTAGGACGGTAATTGTTAAAGGCGGTGTTTGTGACCATAACGCCAACTGAATGCCTTCTGCAGAAAGGACATCTGATTTTTCAAGGCGATACCCCTTATTTTGCACGCTAGTAATTTGATAGCCATCTTTTTTCAATTCATTAATCGCTTTCCAAATAGCTGTGCGAGATAAGGACAGACGTTGTGCCATCTCTTCGCCCGAAAGGAATGCGGGCGTTTGTTTCATCAATAAAGTTAGGACTTGGCTTTTTGTCGACATATTTTTTCCTCCGATTCGTTATGCTTATTGTAGCGGAAAGGAAAAGGCTTGGTCAACTAGTGAAAAAATCCATCTTAGGATGGAGGAAAATGAAGCAGGCGTTTGCTATACTTATTTTATTGAGAAGGAGTGAGGGGAATGGAAAAGCAACAATATGTTTGTGAGAAATGTGGCAACATGCACTATGTGTCGGACCAATTTCAAGCAACAGGTGGGAACTTTGCGAAAATTTTTGATGTTCAAAATAAAAAATTTATTACAATTAGCTGTACCCAATGCGGCTACACCGAACTTTACCGCAGCCAAACAAGCGGCGGCATGAATGTCCTAGACTTTTTATTAGGTGGCGGTTAGTCAAAAACGAATGCATCTTTGCATTCGTTTTTTTGTGTGAATAGAAGATAGGGGAAAAGGCGTAATTATTTATTACGCATTTTTTCATTAAAACCCTTTATAAAAAAACTCCTTTTTATGAAAAAGAAAACCTTAAAGAAACCCTTGACTTTTCTAGACAAAGGTAGTAGAATCTATAGAGCAAAAACTATCTGAAAGTGACGAAGCAGGAGCGAAATATTGTCCGTTCCGGTTTTTTATAGGAAAACAAAAGTAGAAACGCCAGAAAATTTTTCGGAAGCATGTTCTATTTTTGGTTTTTTTTTGCTTAAAAACTGCAAAAAATGCTTTTTGTTACATATATTTAATATATGTAACGTAAATGTAATTTTTCGGATCGGTGTTTTGATAGACTTATAACTAGAGGGGTGAAGAGCTTGGCTGGACACGTAGTAAAATACGGAAAGCATCGCGAACGTAGAAGTTTCGCACGTATCAGTGAAGTATTGGAATTACCAAATTTAATTGAAATCCAAACAGACTCTTATCAATGGTTTTTAGATGAGGGACTTCGTGAAATGTTTGAAGACATTTTACCAATTGATGATTTCCAAGGAAACTTATCCTTAGAATTTGTTGACTATGAATTAAAAGAACCAAAGTACACAGTAGAAGAAGCCCGCGCACATGATGCCAACTATTCTGCGCCATTACATGTAACATTACGTTTAACCAACCGTGAAACAGGTGAAATTAAATCCCAAGAAGTATTCTTCGGCGATTTCCCATTAATGACAGAAATGGGTACCTTCATCATCAACGGGGCAGAACGTGTTATCGTTTCCCAATTAGTTCGTTCTCCAGGTGTTTATTTCCATGGAAAAGTGGACAAAAACGGCAAAGAAGGTTTTGGCTCAACAGTCATTCCTAACCGTGGTGCATGGTTAGAAATGGAAACAGATGCGAAAGACATTTCTTATGTTCGGATTGACCGCACACGTAAAATTCCTTTAACTGTGTTAGTTCGTGCTTTAGGTTTCGGTTCAGATGATACCATCTTCGAAATTTTCGGCGACAGCGAAAGCTTACGCAACACAATTGAAAAAGATTTACACAAAAATGCAAGTGATTCTCGTACAGAAGAAGGCTTGAAAGACATTTATGAACGTCTTCGCCCAGGCGAACCAAAAACAGCAGATAGCTCACGTAGCTTGTTAACTGCACGTTTCTTTGATCCAAAACGTTATGATTTGGCAAACGTTGGTCGCTACAAAGTTAACAAAAAATTAGACTTAAAAACACGTCTATTAAACTTAACCTTAGCGGAAACGCTAGTTGATCCAGAAACTGGTGAAATCATTGTCGAAAAAGGCACGGTTTTAACACACCAAATCATGGAAACATTAGGCGAATACATTGACAACGGCTTAAACAGCGTAACTTACTATCCAAGTGAAGATGCGGTAGTAACTGAACCAATGACAATCCAAGTGATTCAAGTTCTTTCACCAAAAGATCCTGAACGTATCGTAAATGTGATTGGTAACGGCTATCCAGACGACAGCGTAAAAACAGTTCGTCCAGCAGATATCGTTGCTTCAATGAGCTACTTCTTCAACTTAATGGAAGATATCGGCAATGTCGATGACATCGACCACTTAGGTAATCGTCGTATCCGTTCAGTAGGTGAATTATTACAAAACCAATTCCGTATTGGCTTAGCCCGTATGGAACGTGTGGTTCGTGAAAGAATGTCTATTCAAGACACAGAAACATTGACACCACAACAATTAATCAACATCCGTCCAGTGGTAGCAAGTATCAAAGAATTCTTTGGTTCTTCACAGTTATCACAGTTCATGGACCAAACAAACCCATTAGGTGAGTTAACCCATAAA
This sequence comes from Enterococcus sp. DIV1307a, assembly GCF_050537425.1. Taxonomy (NCBI): domain Bacteria; kingdom Bacillati; phylum Bacillota; class Bacilli; order Lactobacillales; family Enterococcaceae; genus Enterococcus; species Enterococcus sp. DIV1307a. Next base: position 2,708,328 of record NZ_CP172914.1, on the reverse strand, counting down.
CGTCGTCTATCAGCCTTAGGGCCTGGTGGTTTGACTCGTGACCGTGCCGGTTATGAAGTTCGTGACGTTCACTACTCTCACTATGGTCGTATGTGTCCAATTGAAACGCCTGAGGGACCAAATATCGGGTTGATCAATAGTTTATCTAGTTACGCAAAAGTGAATAAATTTGGTTTCATCGAAACGCCTTATCGCCGTGTTGATCGTGCGACAGGCCGTGTTACTGATCAAGTAGATTACTTAACAGCAGACATCGAAGACCATTATATCGTAGCGCAAGCGAACTCACTTTTAAATGAAGATGGCACATTTGCCAATGATGTTGTTATGGCGCGTCTACAAAGTGAAAACTTAGAAGTTGCCGTAGACAAAGTTGACTACATGGACGTTTCACCAAAACAAGTAGTCGCAGTCGCAACAGCATGTATTCCTTTCTTAGAAAACGATGACTCCAACCGTGCCTTGATGGGTGCCAACATGCAGCGTCAAGCGGTGCCGTTAATTCAACCACGCTCTCCGTGGGTAGGTACAGGGATGGAATATAAATCAGCCCATGACTCAGGTGCTGCTTTACTATGTAAACATGACGGTGTCGTAGAATTCGTCGATGCAAAAGAAATTCGCGTTCGTCGCGACAATGGCGCATTAGACAAATATATGGTTACTAAATTCCGTCGTTCAAATTCAGGAACAAGCTACAACCAACGCCCAATTGTTCACTTAGGTGAAAAAGTTGAAAAGGGCGATACTTTAGCGGATGGACCTTCTATGGAAGAAGGCGAAATGGCTTTAGGGCAAAACGTCTTAGTTGCCTTCATGACATGGGAAGGTTACAACTACGAGGATGCCATTATCATGAGCCGTCGTTTAGTTAAAGACGATGTTTACACTTCTGTGCATATTGAAGAATATGAATCAGAAGCACGTGATACAAAATTAGGACCTGAAGAAATTACCCGTGAAATTCCAAACGTTGGGGAAGACGCATTGAAAGACTTAGACGAAATGGGGATTATCCGCATTGGTGCTGAAGTTCAAGATGGCGACTTACTAGTTGGTAAAGTCACACCTAAAGGGGTCACAGAATTATCTGCAGAAGAACGTTTATTACACGCAATCTTCGGGGAAAAAGCCCGCGAAGTTCGTGACACGTCTCTCCGTGTACCTCACGGTGGCGGCGGTATCGTTCACGATGTGAAAATCTTTACTCGTGAAGCTGGCGATGAATTATCACCAGGTGTCAACATGTTAGTTCGTGTCTATATCGTTCAAAAACGTAAAATTCACGAAGGAGATAAAATGGCGGGACGTCACGGAAATAAAGGGGTTGTTTCCCGTATTATGCCGGAAGAAGATATGCCATTCTTACCTGACGGAACACCTGTTGATATCATGTTGAACCCATTAGGGGTACCTTCTCGTATGAATATCGGACAAGTACTTGAATTACACTTAGGTATGGCTGCTCGCCAATTAGGCATTCACGTCGCAACACCTGTTTTCGATGGGGCAACCGATGAAGACGTTTGGGAAACTGTTCGTGAAGCTGGTATGGCTAGCGATGCTAAAACAGTTCTTTACGATGGACGTACAGGTGAACCATTTGATAACCGTATTTCCGTTGGTGTCATGTATATGATTAAATTAGCCCACATGGTTGATGACAAATTGCATGCTCGTTCAATCGGACCTTACTCTCTTGTTACGCAACAACCGTTGGGTGGTAAAGCTCAATTCGGTGGACAACGTTTCGGGGAAATGGAAGTTTGGGCACTGGAAGCTTACGGTGCTGCTTACACATTACAAGAAATCTTAACTTACAAATCTGATGACGTTGTCGGACGTGTGAAAACATACGAAGCCATCGTTAAAGGTGAACCAATTCCAAAACCAGGTGTGCCTGAATCATTCCGAGTATTAGTGAAAGAATTACAATCACTTGGTTTAGACATGCGTGTCTTGGACATTGAGGAAGCTGAGATTGAGTTACGCGATATGGACGATGACGATGATGATTTAATCACCGTTGACGCACTAACCAAATTTGCGGAACAACAATCAGCGAAACAGCTGGAAAAAGAAGCAGAATCAGTCGTGAAAGAAGAAGCACAAGACGTTGTTCAAGAAATTGAAACAGCCGAAGACAGAGACTAATTTGTCGCTACCACTCTGATGAGTTGATTCAACTGCGACTTTGTTGCAACTGCGCAAGCCATTACTTGTTCCAAGTGTCGTCAGACCTTCTTTCAAGTGATGCTTGCCATTTGCTAACAAGTTGCTGACTCAGCTTCTCTAAATAAGGAAATGGAGGGAATTCCTTTTGATCGATGTAAATAAATTCGAAAGTATGCAAATAGGGCTTGCTTCACCAGAAAAGATCAGAAGCTGGTCTTATGGGGAAGTTAAAAAACCCGAAACAATTAACTACCGTACATTAAAACCCGAACGTGAAGGGTTATTCTGTGAACGCATTTTTGGTCCAACCAAAGACTGGGAATGTGCTTGTGGTAAATATAAACGTATCCGTTATAAAGGTATTGTCTGTGACCGTTGTGGCGTTGAAGTCACTCGTTCAAAAGTACGTCGTGAACGTATGGGACATATTGAATTAGCCGCACCAGTTTCACATATCTGGTACTTTAAAGGAATTCCATCTCGGATGGGTCTTGTTTTAGACATGAGCCCTCGTGCATTGGAAGAAGTCATTTATTTTGCTTCATACGTTGTCATCGAACCAGGTGACACAACATTAGAGAAAAAACAATTGTTAACGGAACGCGAATATCGTGAAAAACGTGAACAATATGGCCAAGCCTTCAAAGCTGCTATGGGTGCCGAAGCCGTGAAACAATTATTAGATAACGTCGATTTAGATGGCGAAGTTGCGCAATTAAAAGAAGAATTAAAAACAGCTTCTGGTCAAAAACGGACACGTGCCATCCGTCGTTTAGACATCTTAGAAGCCTTCCGTGCTTCTGGTAACCAACCAAGCTGGATGGTAATGGATGTTATCCCAGTTATTCCACCAGATTTACGTCCGATGGTTCAATTGGAAGGTGGTCGTTTTGCAACAAGTGACTTAAACGACTTATACCGCCGTGTTATCAACCGTAACAACCGTCTAAAACGTTTATTAGACTTAAATGCGCCAAGCATCATTGTTCAAAACGAAAAACGGATGTTACAAGAAGCGGTCGATGCTTTAATCGATAATGGTCGTCGTGGCCGTCCAGTTACTGGACCAGGTAACCGTCCATTGAAATCTCTTTCTCACATGTTGAAAGGGAAACAAGGTCGTTTCCGTCAAAACTTACTAGGTAAACGTGTTGACTATTCTGGTCGTTCCGTAATCGTCGTTGGTCCGTTCTTAAAAATGTACCAATGTGGTTTACCAAAAGAAATGGCGATTGAATTATTCAAACCATTTGTAATGCGTGAATTAGTACAACGTGAAATTGCGACAAACATTAAAAATGCGAAACGTAAAATCGAACGTGGCGAAGATGAAGTTTGGGATATCTTAGAAGAAGTTATCCAAGAACACCCAGTTTTACTTAACCGGGCACCTACGTTGCATAGATTAGGGATCCAAGCTTTCGAACCTGTTCTTGTTGAAGGTCGTGCGATTCGTCTTCACCCATTAGTTTGTGAAGCCTACAATGCCGATTTCGATGGAGACCAAATGGCGGTTCACGTGCCTCTAAATGAAGAAGCACAAGCAGAAGCTCGTATGTTAATGCTTGCTGCCCAAAATATCTTGAACCCGAAAGATGGTAAACCAGTTGTTACACCATCTCAAGATATGGTCTTAGGTAACTACTACCTAACAATGGAAGAAGAAGGCCGTGAAGGGGAAGGCATGATCTTCCGCGACATGAACGAAGCTGTTTTAGCATGGCAAAATGGCTACGTGCATTTACACTCACGGATTGGGGTTCAAACAACACTTTTAGGTGACAAACCATTTACTGATTGGCAAAAAGAACGAATCTTAATCACCACAGTTGGTAAGATCATCTTTAACGAAATCATGCCTGTTGAGTTCCCTTACTTGAACGAACCAACAGACTATAACTTAACTGTTCAAACACCAGATAAATACTTCGTAGAAGCTGGTACAGACATTCCTGCACACATTAAAGAGCAAGAATTAGTTTTACCATTCAAGAAGAAAAATCTTGGAAATATCATTGCTGAAGTCTTCAAGAGATTCCACATTACGGAAACCTCTAAAATGCTTGACCGCATGAAAGACTTAGGTTACAAACACTCAACTTATGCTGGGATGACGGTAGGGATTGCCGATATCATGGTTCTTCATGAAAAACAAGCAATCATTGATGCTGCCCACAAACAAGTTGAAACAATTACTAAACAATTCCGTCGTGGTTTAATTACTGATGACGAACGTTATGAACGTGTAATCGGCGTTTGGAACGGTGCCAAAGACGAAATCCAACAAAAACTGATCGAAAGTATGGAAGCTCGTAACCCAATCTTCATGATGTCTGACTCTGGAGCCCGTGGTAACATCTCCAACTTTACACAGTTAGCTGGTATGCGTGGTTTGATGGCCGCTCCGAATGGACGAATCATGGAATTACCAATCATCTCAAACTTCCGTGAAGGACTTTCTGTCTTAGAAATGTTTATCTCAACTCACGGGGCTCGTAAAGGGATGACCGATACGGCCTTGAAGACAGCCGATTCAGGTTACTTAACACGTCGTTTAGTTGACGTTGCCCAAGACGTAATCATTCGTGAAGACGACTGTGGCACTGACCGTGGTCTTGAAATCGAAGCAATTCGTGAAGGTAACGAAATTATCGAACCATTAGACGAACGTCTATTAGGTCGTTATACACGTAAATCAGTTGTTCATCCAGAAACTGGTGCAATCATCATTGGTGCGGATCAATTAATCACTGAAGATCTTGCCAGAGAAATCGTGGACGCTGGTATTGAAAAAGTAACCATCCGTTCTGTCTTTACATGTAACACAAAACATGGTGTATGTAAGCACTGTTACGGACGTAACTTGGCAACTGGTTCTGACGTTGAAGTCGGAGAAGCAGTTGGTACAATCGCCGCTCAATCTATCGGGGAACCTGGTACACAGTTAACCATGCGTACGTTCCATACCGGTGGGGTTGCCGGTGACGATATCACTCAAGGTTTACCTCGTATCCAAGAAATCTTTGAAGCACGTAATCCGAAAGGACAAGCAGTGATTACAGAAGTAACCGGTGAAGTTATCGATATTTCTGAAGATCCTGCCACACGTCAAAAAGAAGTAACCATCAAAGGAAAAACAGATACACGTACCTATACTGTCCCTTACACTGCACGTATGAAAGTTGCTGAAGGCGACATCATCCACCGTGGTGCACCGTTGACAGAAGGTTCAATCGATCCAAAACAATTATTACAAGTTCGTGATGTTTTATCTGTTGAAAACTACCTATTACGTGAAGTACAACGTGTTTACCGTATGCAAGGGGTAGAAATCGGCGACAAACATATCGAAGTAATGGTTCGTCAAATGTTACGTAAAATCCGCGTAATGGATCCAGGTGACACTGAAATCCTTCCAGGAACATTAATGGACATCGCAGAATTTAAAGACCGTAACTACGACACATTAGTTGCTGGTGGCGTCCCTGCTACTAGTCGTCCAGTCTTACTTGGTATTACCAAAGCGTCATTGGAAACAAACAGCTTCTTATCTGCTGCATCCTTCCAAGAAACAACACGCGTGTTAACAGATGCTGCTATCCGTGGCAAAAAAGATCCATTACTTGGATTGAAAGAAAATGTTATCATTGGTAAAATCATCCCAGCTGGTACTGGTATGGCGCGTTACCGTAACATGGAACCAAAAGAAGTTGGCGTAGCTAGCGAAAACGTTTATAGTATTTCAGACATTGAAGCACAAATGGCTGCTGAAGATGCGATGAAAAACATCAATAAATAAACCCTAAAAAGCCGTAAGGAGCATGCTCCTTACGGCTTTTTTTATTTGCTATAAGCAACTGATTGTGAGTAAGCCCAAACTTAAAAAGGGGACAAAGGGAAGTTTTTGTTCAACTGGATACCCTAAAAATTTACAACTGTAGCCATAGATTAGACCATAACTACTGGCAAAAAATAGTAGCATCAGCAACTGAGGTACCTGTAAAAAACAGCCCCACAAACCCAGTAACAAAAGATCTCCTCGCCCCATGGCTTCCGGAAAATAGTGTAAGACGGCTCGGAAAAAACAAAAACAAAAAAGACCAGTCAGTAAGTAAAACGAATGCTGACCCGCCATTTTCAGCAAGCAAAGCACAAAAAAACTCGGATAAAGAATCTTCGGTTCAACCACTAAATACCAGTAATCAATCAAGGATAATGTGAAAGCACTCGTCAGCCACCACCAGAGAATCAAAGCATCAATCGTCAGGCCAGCTGAAAAACAGCTTGCGGTTAACCCGCCCATGACAAGTTCTGCTAAAAGATAACTCTTAGCCACTGGCTGTTGACACTTTCGACAACGAAAGCGCTGCAGTAAAATCGAAACAACTGGAATTAATTCATAGAGTTGTAGAGGCTGGTGGCAACCTTGACAGTGGGAAGGGGGCCACCACAAAGAACGCCCTACTGGTAAGCGCTCCGCCACTAAGCATAAAAAAGAACCGAAACAGGCACCAATCAAAAAGAGATTCAAGAAAAACATAGGTTACCTCCTTAAAAATAAACTACGCTTTTTTTAAACTTTTTCGTTTGACTAGACAAATCTTTTTTTGTTAGGAATAATAAAAGAAACAAGAAATGAGGGAATCAAATGGAAAAATTAGCGATTGGTGTCGACGTTGGCACCACGCAAGCCAAAGCAGTGGCTTTTCAACCCAATGGCACAGTCGTAGCTTCTAGCTATGTGCGTTATCCATTAATTCAAGAGACTGAAGGAATGGCAGAGCAAGACCCAGAAACGCTGTTCCAAGCTGTGGTGAACTGTATTCGAACCGTCACACAACAAGTGAAGAATCAACCAATTGGGCTCATTTCTTTTGCTTCAGCGATGCATGGCTTAATTGCCATGGATGCGCAAGGACGCCCATTGACCCAAGTGATTACTTGGGCTGACACACGAGCATCTGATTATGCGGAAGCGTTAAAAGAAACGCCAGCGGCCCAATTGTTTTATCAATTGACAGGCATGCCAGTTCATCCAATGGCGCCTTTGTACAAGATTCGCTGGCTGCAGGAAAATCAGCCAGCCGTTGCGCAGAGCGCGGCCAAGTTTATTGGGATTAAGGACTACATTTTTTACCGTTTCTTTGGCGAATACTGGACAGATTATAGTAGTGCTTCGGGGATGGGTTTATTTAATATTCACACGCGGCAATGGGAATCGTCGATTTTGGCGTATTTATCTATTGAGGAGGAACAGTTGCCAAAAGTTGCCCCGTCAACGTTCATTTTTCCAGCATTAGCGCCTTCTTGGCAAGAGATGCTTGGTGTTGAGGAGGAAACGGTTTTAGTTCTTGGTGGCGCGGATGGTCCATTGTCTAATTTAGGTTTGGGAGCGCTAGGAATGGGTGTAGCGACTTTGACCGTTGGTACGAGCGGCGCACTTCGGTATATTGTCGAAGAACCTTTTTTGCATCCGCAAGGTGAAACGTTTTGTTTTGCTCTAGATGAACAGCACTGGGTGATTGGTGGCGCAAGTAGTAATGGTGCAGTTGCGTTAGATTGGGCGAGCCAAACGATTTTTGCAGAAGAACGTCAGCAAGCTATCCAAAACGGGACCAATCTCTATGACCCAATTATGGCCAAAATTGCAACCGTGCCAGCTGGGGCAAATGGCTTACTGTTTCATCCTTATTTGCTAGGTGAACGAGCACCGCTGTGGAATGCAGAGGCGAGCGCAAGTTTTATTGGCTTGCGCAAAAATCACCACGCCGGACATTTAGCTCGAGCGGTGGTGGAAGGAATCTGTTTCAATTTAAAAACTATTTTAGAAGATTTGAAACAACTCGGTGGACCCGTTCAGGAGATTCGGGCGACAGGCGGCTTTGCTGATTCCCCTGTGTTCCGTCAAATCATGGCTGATGTGCTGGGAGAAACGTTATCGTTCACTGATAGCACCGAAGCTTCGGCATTAGGCGCTGTTTTGCTAGGCTGGCAAGGCTTAGGGCAATTACCAAATTTGCAAGCAGCGGCGCAACAGGTGCTGATTCATGAAACGGTCACGCCACGAGCGGATCAATTGCTAGTTTATCAAGAACTGTATCCTGTTTTTCAAGAAACCCAACAAATTTTAGCACAAAGTTATCAAAAATTAGCAGAATTCCGAAAATAATTGATAGTAAATAGCTTTGACAAATGGCTGAGAAGTTGCTTAACTAGAAGAGAGACAAAGACTTGAGGAAATGAGGATGAGAAATGAAGAAGCAGCTACTACCACTATTTCTGTTATTCATTGGGGCGTTAGCAAGTTGCAGTGCACCGTCTCATTCCGGCGAAAAAGCAGCGCAACAGTTGGTAGATTACTTTATTTATCAAGAAAAGACAGCGACATTCTCTCAAACTTTTCGTGAACCGAAAGTCTTAGTGGAGCATTTGCAGACGAGCCGTCAACAGTTCCAGAAGCAGTTTTTCAATAGCTTAAAAGAAATGAACGCTGAAGTCACCGAGACCGAAGCCCAGAAGCTTAGCGCAGAATTACTGGCTCAAGTGAAGAAAAAAGCGTCATATCAACTAGTAGCCACGAAAGAATTGAATGGGCAAGCGACAATCACCTTTCAGATTAAGGGCTTAGATTTTGTGACGGCGATTGAAGATACAACCACTGCTCTTCTTCAGCAAACGCAACAGGCAACACAAGCGCTAGACATGCAGCACACGTTAGCCGTTTTAAAAAAAGAAATCCAACAAATCAATGTCAGCCATGAGCCAGTTGAACTGCCATTAACGGTTAAGCAAGTAGAAGGGCAATGGTACTTGCCGGCAGCGGAGCAACTGAGACTGAATCAGTTTTTTTTAGCTTTCGTCACAGGAAAAGAAGATACTGACCAGTTGACGGAGGCACTCGACACGATCCTCACTCAAGCGGAACAAAAAGTCGTCACTGCGGATGAAAAAACAGCGATTTCAGGAAATTAATTAGATTCTTAATTGTAATTATTATAATTTGATAACAATTTTAAAAAAGAAAGGTTTTCAGTGTACTTTTTTCACAATTCATATTACACTAAGAGTGTAGAAATAATATTTAGGAGGATGACAAAGAATGAAATTTGAAAAAACAAAAGAAATTTTGAACCAACTCGTTGCAGATTTAAGCCAATTTTCCGTGGTAATTCATCAAACACATTGGTATATGCGTGGACCTGAATTTTTAACACTTCACCCACAAATGGATGAATACATGGATCAAATCAATGAGCAATTAGATGTTGTTTCAGAACGTTTAATCACATTGGACGGCTCTCCATTCTCAACATTGCGTGAATTCGCAGAAAATACAAAAATTGAAGATGAAATTGGTAACTGGGACCGCACCATTCCAGAACGTATGGAAAAATTAGTAGCAGGCTACCGTTACTTAGCAGACCTTTACGCAAAAGGAATCGAAGTTTCTGGTGAAGAAGGCGACGACTGCACACAAGACATTTTCATCGCAAACAAAACAGACATCGAAAAAAATATTTGGATGTTACAAGCCAAACTTGGCAAAGCGCCTGGTATTGACGCATAATTTAAAACAACTCCCAAAGCCGCTGACGTTGACGTTGGCGGTTTTTTTCTGTTTAAAAGGCACAAAAAAATAAGTGAAAATCTATTTTCTGAAAGCGCAGAAAAACATTGACTTTATCAGTGATTGAAGGTAAAATATTAAATGGTATTGTTTGCCCCACAATGAGCCCCGGAAACTCAAGTGTATGTCAAACATCGAAAACAAAATTGGAGGAAAGAAACGTGCGTACAACATATATGGCCAAAGCTGGCGAAGTAGAACGTAAATGGTACGTAGTAGATGCAACAGATGTTCCTTTAGGACGTCTATCAGCAGTTGTTGCTTCTGTACTACGTGGTAAAAATAAACCAACATTCACACCACATGTGGATACTGGAGATTTCGTAATCGTAATTAACGCTGATAAAGTAAAATTAACAGGTAAAAAAGCTACAGACAAAATTTACTACCGTCACTCAATGTATCCTGGAGGATTAAAATCAGTGACTGCTGGTGAATTACGCGACAAAAACTCTCGCCGTCTTATCGAAACTTCTGTAAAAGGTATGCTACCTAAAAACACTTTAGGACGTAAACAATTTACTAAATTGAACGTATACGGTGGAGCTGAGCATCCACATGCTGCACAACAACCAGAAGTATTAGATATCACGAACTTAATTTAAGGAGGGAAATTCATTGGCACAAGTACAATATAGCGGCACAGGCCGTCGTAAAAATGCAGTTGCCCGCGTACGCTTAGTACCAGGTACTGGTAAAATTACTGTAAACAAAAAAGACGTAGAAGAATATATTCCACATGCTGACTTGCGTGAAGTTATCAACCAACCATTTGGCGTAACTGAAACAAAAGGCGCTTACGATGTAATCGTAAACGTAAACGGTGGTGGCTATGCTGGACAATCAGGAGCTATCCGTCACGGAATCGCTCGTGCATTGTTACAAGTAGATCCTGACTTCCGTTCTGCTTTAAAACGCGCTGGGTTACTTACTCGTGACGCACGTATGGTTGAACGTAAAAAACCAGGTCTTAAGAAAGCCCGTAAAGCTTCACAGTTTTCAAAACGTTAATTATTTGGAGTCGTTGCAAATTTATTTGCTTACGAATACAGTATGGGACGGAGATTTCCTTGGAAATCGAGTGCCACTCAATTATCATTTTGAAAGACACTTTCCAAATGAGGAAACTAAAATTATAAACCGTCCATTTTGGACGGTTTTTTTAAATTAAAGATAGGTGAAAATATGATAGAATTAAAAAAATACCCAATAGTTACACCAATTATGGCATGTATTTTTATAATTGTTCAACGTGTATTATTTTCGGGTACAGCGATTCCACAATATGACCAAAATGGTACGCGTTTTTATCTTTATTCAGTAGCATTAGGATTAGTTGCAGTTGGTGGGAATTTATTGGCTTTATATATGGGGTACCACGGAAAAAAATCAGTAGGAACCAAGCCGCTAGCTAAATTTGCAAATTTTTATTTATTATATGTTTTTGGAACATTCGTTTTAAATTTGTCTTTGGCTTCTTTTTCATTAAATATACGTGATTATTGGACGATACTCTTTCCAATTAGTCAAAATATTTTTCCATTTGCTACGGCTTACTTGCTTTTGTTTTTATTAAGCCCTTATTTATACGAGTATTTAGATCGGTTAAAGAACGAACAAATCAAATGGACCATGTCACTACTAACATTCTTTTTAATCGCTTTACCAACTTTTTTTGGAAAAGATATTTGGGGAATGGCTAGCGGCAATAGCATTTTACTTTTAATTTATTTTTACTTAGTTGGCTACACCATTTATCGGTTTAAATTTCTTCCTCGTTACCATTTGAAATTTATTCAAGTGGCTTTTGGAATAGTAATATTAGCAAGCTTAGTCTTACTAATGACACAAATCTCTCTATTTTTAAACAAAGGAACAAGTACTGCTACTCGATTCAATGTTCCTTGGTCTCTTTTTTCCGTGTATTATTCAATCTCTTTATTTATATTTTTAGAAAATGTAAATAAACGATTTTCCTTATTGCGTTTAAATTTTAATGTGCTATCTACAAGTTTATTAGTTGTACAAATCTTAGTAAATTGGCCAATTGTTACACGTCTAGTTTCTGAGAAATTTGTTCAAACAGAGGTGAAATCTGGTACTGTTTGGGCAAAACAAATTATCTATTTAACTATTGCTTATTTGATAGTAGCACTTCTTTCTAGCTGTGTTGTATTACTTTTACAAAAAATTCCGCTATATCGTAAAATTGAGCAGAATTTAAGAGTAGAAAATTTTTCACAACTAAAATTGAAATTAAATAAGCTATGGAACTGGGTCTGTGCTTACCGCAGATTATTTTATAGTGCGCTATTTTTCTACTTATTCACGATTATGCAGATGTTATTAATTGCAGATTATGGATCAAAGGATGCAGCACTTCGTTCTATTTTTACCGTTGTTATCTACAGACAGGCACCAGTTGTCTTAAACGTAATAGTAATCATGGCATTCTTAATGTTAGTTATTTTATTGATTAATAGATTTTGGTATGCATTTGCGTTTACCTTAGTGATAAATCTTGTTTTAACTATCGCGACAGTTTTGAAAATTAAATATAGACTTGAACCCATTTTACCGGCAGATTTAGCTTTTTTAAACAGTATTAGTGAAATTTTAGATATGCTAAATCCTGTCATTCTTATTGTTAGCGTCATTGGTTTAGTTTTAGTAGGAATTTATTCTTGGATTCTACAAAAACGTTTGGAAAGAACCTATCATCTAAAAGTAAACATAAAAAAACGAGTATTAGGAATTGTCTCAATTTTAGTGTTTTTTTCAGGGGTCTTTTTCGTTAACCATCAGAACTCGCTGCCTAATTTGGTGTTTAAGCTTTTCCGTATTGATAGTCAATTTTATAATCAAAGACGTGGGACACAGATTAATGGTCCAGTCATCCAATTTTTAAGTAATATTGATGTGAAAATTATGGAGGAACCCTCTGGATACTCACAAGAGAACATTAAAAAAATTATGGCAAAGTATGATGCAGAGGCTAAAAAAATAAATTCAGAGCGTCAGGATTGGCAAAAAGAGCAAACGGTTATTTTTACTCTTAGCGAAAGCTTCAGTGATCCGTCTCGATTGAAGGATATAACCTTGAACAATAATCCATTTCCGTTTATTACACAGTTATCTAAAGAAACAACATCGGGTTTAATGCTTTCCTCAGGTTATGGTGGAGGTACAGCAAACATGGAGTGGCAATCGTTGACAGGGATGGATTTAAGTAACTTGGGGGCTACCTTGCCTGTGCCTTACACTCAGTTAGTGAACAAGCAAAAAAAGACGCCTACTTTTTTAAATTTATTTGATGAAGCTGTGGCAATTCATCCATTTTCTGCAAATACTTACAGTCGTTTAAATGTATTTGAAAAGTTTGGGTTTGATAAATTTCATTATATTGGAAGTCCAGATGGATTGAATTATACACAAAAGATTGAAGCGAATCCTTATATTTCAGATGAAGCAGCCTATCAAGAAACAGTTGATGCGATAAATGCAACGGAAGGTAAGACTCAGTTTATCCAACTATCTACAATGCAAAATCATATGCCGTATAACAATTACTACAAAGAAGACACATTTGATTTCGAGGGGGCTGGTGTCTCAGAAAGCAATAGAAATCAAATGAAGACCTATCTTCAAGGTTTAAATTATACAGATCAAGCAACGCAGAAATTTATTGAAGAAATTGATAAAATTGAAAAACCAATTACAATTGTTTGGTATGGAGATCATTTACCAGGTATCTATAAGGAACAAGATTTAGCGAAGTATCCTTTGTTGTATCGAGAAACAGATTATTTCGTATATAACAATAAATATGCACAACAACAAAGAAAACTGCCAAATTATTCATTAGTATCTCCGTATATGTTTTCTTCATTGGCGCTCGAGCAAGCTAATATTAAAGTGACACCATTTTATGCCTTGTTAACAGCAGTGACAAATAATTTACCAGCTACAACAATTGACCCTAATTCTGGTAGTCAAAACGTTCAGAATGGTAAAAAAGTATTTGCTAGTGATCAAAATAAAACGACAGAAGAAAAAGATCTTACGAAGGAACAAAAAGAGTTGCTTCATGATTATGAATTGATTCAGTATGACCTAGTCGCAGGAAAACAATATTCAGCAGATTGGGCGGAAAAAAAAGTGAATTAATTAGAAATAAAGATGTTATATAAATCTAGTAGGCCATAAGTCGTTTCGACTTATGGTCTACTAGCTATGTCTTAAAATACTCAGCTGAACAAAAGCAACTTCTTCAGAAATAAGCCGAATTCTCCAATAAATGGTATCATTAAGTAATGAAACATAACCATAAAAAATAACAAATATCGGAGGCAAAAAATGAGTAGTGTGGTTTGTCAAAGTTGTGGGGCGAATGCGTTTAAATGGTACGATACCGCTGATCAAGTGGTGGAATGTAAGTATTGTCATTCCAAACAAGCTTTTATAAAAGGTATGGGCGTCGAGTCAGCCATAAAAGTTGTTGGGGGAAAAGAAGAAGCGGAGACGGATTCTGAATACCAAGAACGGATTATTCATCAATTTGGTTTGAAAGATCAAGTGATTGAAGTGAAGAATTATTCATTAATCGATATTCCGTTAACATTTGTTGTTTGGTTGTATTTAGATATTTTATTAGGAGCGTTGTTTATCTGTGGTGGTTTTCTATCTAAAAACTATCGGGCTTGGTACGCCAATTTACTTCGTTGGCACTTTTGTGGTTGGCGGTATACAAAGTCAGCGACTGAAAAAGAGAAGGCAAGTCAACGGATTAGAGGCAGTCTGTTGATTAAATGGCTACTTCAAGAGGACCCCAACAAAACGAAAAAATTAATAATGGTTGGCGTGTCCATTTTGTTCACTTTCTTGTTCGTTTACACTACAGGAAACAGCGCTGCCTAAACGAAATATTTATTGAAACACTTTCTGTTGATAGAAAGTGTTTTTTTATACCATTAATGGAGTAAGTGAGTATTTCAGTGTTTCGTCAATGTTTTTCTATATTCATTAGGAGAGAGTGTATAGAGAGCTGAAAAATTTTTATAAAATTGGCTTACGTTTGAAATACCAACATTTTGAGAGATTTCAGCGATTGATAATTCTGAATAACGCAATAATTGTATCGCATTTTTCATCCTTTGTTCTGTTTGAATTTCTTTAAAGGTTTTATTGAAAGTCTGCTTGATTAACTGAGATAAATATTTTGGATGGTAATTAAATAATAATGCGGTTTCCTTTAATGTACAGGTGCGAGCATTTTTTTCTATATAATCGATAATTTCTAACATATGGCTGGTTTTATTGCTAATAGGGGCAACTTTCTTTGTGGAATTCTTCTGATAATCACGGATAAGCTGAATAAAAATTAATGAAAAGAGTGCTTCTATCGCATGTTTACTAAAAGTATCATTTTGGAAATATTCACAAATTAGTTGATTGAGAAAAGCAATTGTATTTTTATGGTTATTCTGAAAAATCATATAGCCGTCATGGTGGTTATTTTCAGTAATTGCTGAAAATAAAAAAGTACTTAAAATGCTTGTTTCACCTAAGCCCATAATAAATGCTCGTGAAAAAAAGTCATTGCTTAGACTAATATTAAAGACTATATCTTTTTCACTTAGTCTGCCTTTTGAGCGAAGAACATGCCGATCAACAATGCATAAATCTCCTTCTTTTAGTAATACCTCGGTTCCGTTTACTTGATAATGACAGCTTCCAGAATAGACATAATTAAGATTTAAATTAGTATGTACATGTAATGGTACATCTGTGAATCGCGAATCTCTTCTAATTTCAATAAGGTTTTGTTTTAAATTTGGTAATTGAAACTGATAGACTTCTTGATCATGTAACAGAATTTTGTCTAGTTGTTCATAAATAGGGCTATGATAATTGGGATCCTCTAAATAATGGTGTTCGCTGTGGGTTAACAGAAATAAGTCTGATGGGAGTTGATTTAACAATTTTATCACCTTACCTTTTGTTATCAATGTTCTGGAAAACGATTATTGAAAGCGTTTTTTATAATTGTATAATTCAAGTATAACTAGTGATTGATATTTGTACAAGTATTGAAATACAAGTTGAATAGGAGGGTTATTGATGGATGTTCAAAAATTATGTCATAGCATTTTGTCAAACATAGGCGGAGCCAAAAATGTGAAAAGTGTTACTCATTGTGCAACTCGCTTGCGTTTAACGTTAAATGATGAAGAGAAAATACAGCAAGAGTCTATAAATGATTTAGACGGCGTAATGGGCAGTATTGTTACCGGAGGACAATATCAAATAATTATTGGTCAAAGTGTCGGAACTGTTTATGCACACTTTACTCAGTTGCTGTCAACTGAGTCTGAAAGTGATCTGAGTCATCAAGAAATGGCCGAGCCAAGTGAACCATCAAAAAAAGGGATTATTCCACAAGTATTAGATACAATTACAGGTATTTTTACACCGCTGTTACCTGCAATCACCGCTGCAGCAATGATAAAAACAGTACTGGTGCTTTTAGATTTGTTCCATTTAATTGATCCTGCAGGTGGTACTTATCAAATTTTGACATTTGCTGGCGATACTGCTTTTTATTTTATGCCTGTTTTAGTTGCTTATTCTGCCTCAATAAAGTTTCGTTTGAATCCTTATTTAGGAACAATTATTGGCATGCTACTGCTACATCCGACCTTTGTTTCATTGGTAAGTGAAGGTAAACCATTAAAGATGTTTGGCTTTTTACCAATTACGTTAGCTAATTATAGTTCAACTGTGATTCCAATTATCTTAATTATATGGGTAGCTTCCTATGTGGATCGTTATGTCGAACGTTTTTGTCCTGAGTCAGTAAAGTTTTTCTTGCGGCCGTTAGTGACATTTTTTATTATGATTCCTTTAGCTTTGGGAATTATTGGTCCATTAGGAAGTTGGGTTGGACAAGGATTAGGAATTGTCTTAAATTTAGTTCAAAATTATGCTGTTTGGGTGCTACCATTTATTTTTGGTGCGTTATCGCCAGTCTTCATTATGACTGGGATGCATTATGCGGTAACAATTCCTCTCGTTTTACAATCTATCAGTTCCAATGGATTTGATATGTTAGGGATTGGGTTTTTAGTTTCTAATTTCGCTCAAGCAGGCGCAGCAATTGCTGTAGGTCGCTTTGCAAAGAGTCAGAAAGTACGAGGATTGGCTTTTTCTTCAGGATTTACTGCACTGTTAGGAATTACCGAACCAGCTTTGTATGGCGTGAATTTAAAATATAAAAAACCGTTTTTAGCAGTGATTATTGCTGGTGCAATGAGTGGTTTACTTGCGGGTTTCCTGAATGTTAAGCGAATGACTTTTGCGCCAACAGGAATTACGACATTGCCTATTTTTATTGATCCAACGAATCAATGGAATTTTATTTTTGCAATTGTCTGTGCAGTGGCTAGTTTTATTTTAGCTTTTATTATAACGAGCGGTCTGGTTTATAAGGACCAGTATTTACGTAATGAATTGGAGGAAAAGTAAAATGACTTACACATTTTCAAAGGATTTTTTATGGGGCGGGGCTATTTCGAGTGGTCAAGCAGATGGTGGTTATTTAGAAGATGGCAAAGGTGTGGATACACAATCGATGCGTTACTTTGACCCTAACTGGAACCGTGAGGAACGGAATCGAAACAGAGATATTAATATGACCAGTGAGCGTTTCGAGCAAGCGCTAGTTGCAGAAGGCGATCGCAATTATCCCTTTAGAAGAGGGATTGATTTTTATCATAGATATAAAGAGGATTTAGCGTTGTTTGAAGAAATGGGGATGAATATTTTCCGAACATCCATTGATTGGTCGCGTATTTATCCAAATGGAGATGACGAGAGACCTAATGAAGCAGGAATACAATTTTATGTTGATCTATTTACTGAATGCCAAAAAAGAGGAATGAAAGTCTTTGCTACAATGCTTCACTATGGGATTCCAGTTAATTTAGTGACCAAATATGGTGGTTGGAAAAGTAGAAAGACTATTGATTTTTTTGAAGTCTATGCACGTACATTGTTTGAGCGTTTAGGTGATTTAGTGGACTATTGGCTACCTTTTAATGAAATTAACTGTAATAGATTTAATCCATACAATGGATGTGCCGTTATTGAAGATCAAGAAGAAAACTATAACCAAAGTATTTTTCAAGCAGGACATAATCAGTTCGTGGCAAATGCAAGAGCAATTAAAGCTGCAAAAGAAATACTAGGCGAACCAATGATTGGTGGAATGATTGCACGATTTACAACATATCCTGCGACCTGTAAGCCAGAAGATGTAATGCAAAGCATTTTGGATGAGAACTATAAGAATTATTTTTATACGGATGTTTTAGCAAGAGGAAAATATCCTAGCTATACAAAGCGAATGTTTGATGAGTTAGGAATTACGATAGAAGTCGCTCCTGGAGATTTAGAATTATTAGCAGAGAATAAAGTAAACTTCCTATCATTTTCGTACTATATGTCAATGATAACTAGTGTCAGTCCTGATTATGAAATTACCAGCGGAAACTTACTAAGCGGGATGAAAAATCCTTACTTAGAAACAAGTGACTGGGGATGGCAAATTGATCCAATTGGTTTGAGAATTTCTCTAAACGAGATGTATGATCGCTATCAATTACCGCTGTTTATTGCTGAAAATGGGTTAGGTGCTTATGATCAAGTAGAAGAGGATGGCGCAATTCATGACCCTTATCGGATTGACTATTTAGAAAAGCATTTACAACAAATGAGTGAAGCAATTGCTGATGGTGTAGAGCTTTTAGGCTATACTATGTGGGGAATCATCGATATCATTTCATGTGGAACCATTGAAATGTCTAAACGGTATGGTGTTATTTACGTGGATAGTGATGATGCAGGGAATGGAACGCTTGAAAGAAGTAAAAAAGATTCATTTCATTGGTATAAAGAGGTTATTTCTACAAATGGAGAAAGTTTGAATCGGTGATTTGCTGTTAGTGAAGAAAAATAAAAAGGACATCTATTGAGATCCTTTAGTAAAGAGAGCTTGGGCCATAAGTCGAAATAACTTACGGCCCAAGCTCTTTCCCATCCCCCCTCACCGAGAAGACAAAATTTCATAAATCACATAGAGTTCCCAGTTGGAAATTTCTATTCGATAAAACTGTTCTAGAGTATAGAAAATGTTTTTAGCATTTTGGAAAAATGGTTTTTGGTTAATGGTTAGTTCCTCTAGGTTAGCAGGGATTTCATAGTCTTCAACGCCGAGCATGGTTCGCTCTACCATGAGCGCGTTGTGCATCATTAAGTTAAATTTCATTTTGCCGCTGAGTGTGAGGTCGAAGCGTTTTTCAATGTTTTTTGTAACGTTTTCGACTTGTTTAATAATGACATCAGGATTTAGAAATTCTAGTTTTTCTGACAAGCCCTCTTTCGAGAAGAAGTGAACAAATTCGTTAATCATGCTATCGATGTTATTGGGATGCATCAAGTTTTGGAAAGGTTCCATCAACTGGGTTCCTGCATCTTCGTCTAACATGTCTAAGAGATTCACGCTAGCAACATTCGTATGATTGTCTAAGTAGGACGTCGTCAAAATGAGCGAGGTTTCTTTTAAATAATTTTCTTCGGCGTTGGCAATGTCTAACGTGTTTACCAAATCTTTGTATTTTAGAGTAATGACTTTAATATCAGTATACAGGTATTTTTGACAGATTTGTTTGATTTGCTTGGCAATATCCAGACCTGAAATACTAGAGACAATGATATTTTTTTCCACTGAAAAGCCTTCAAAGTACTGTACATCGGTTTTAAATTTTTTTTCAGCGGTTTTAGCAATACCATAGAAAAGTTGTTCGTTCATTAATTGATGGCCAATTTCCAACGCATAGGCAGTGGTCAGGTTATTGATCACCAAGAGTTCTCCAAGAATTTGCGGTTTCAAACTTTTATAAAGTTGTGTCAGAGAACCCATATCGACGAGCATAATGACGCCTTGTGATGTGTCCCGCTGAGAAAGCCAGTCTTTAACTTCGGCGACGATATCTCGGACGGAGGAGGTTAAGGGCATGTTAATCGCATCGAAAATATAGGTACCGCATAATTTGTTGGCAACGGCTTGAATACTTGTGGCAGTCGATTCACCATGCGCCACGAGGAGCGCTTGGTAAGGAATCGTTTCAGAAATTTCTCCGCTAAGTAATACAGATAAGAGTACCTCTGTCAAGAAACGGTATTCTTCTGGCAGCGGACTGACTAAGTTTTTCACGAGGGAAACCGTTCGCGGATAGTGTTCTTTTAACTGTGCTTGGACTGGAAGGAGCATTGTTTCGTTAAATGTTGGCGGTAAAATTTTCAGCAATTTGGCAACATCTTTCATCGGTTTTTCAGTTTGCTCAGGTTGGTTAATAATTAGTTTGTTTTTGGTTTGGACTTCCGTGACTAGGTTTTGTAAAAAGTAATCATTTTCCAAGGTTATTTCATCGTCTAAACAATATTTAATGAATTGTGTCAGTTCAGTTTTTAAGTGGGTCAGTGTTTTTTCTTTTGTAAATAAGGCTTCAAATGTTGCGAAAATATCGGAAGAAAGTGTGTCTTCTTCTAACACTTCTTTGTCTAAAGGAATCGCAATCATTGGTTGAGTCGCATCGCCAATGACGACAGGTTGATTGGGCAAAGTTTTTCGTAATTGCGACGCGCAAAGGAGCTGCACTTTGTTGGATAAACTTCCCACGTTGCCAGGTTCGTCATTTTCTAATAATGCCGTAAAGATTTCTTCGTCCACGTTGATGTCTTTGGTCATTCGTTTCGCTTCTCGGTGAAATAAGTTTTTCAAAATCGCAATCCGTTCTCGAATGGGGCGCTCTTTGAAGTTCGGAAGTGAGACGATTACGGAAATTCGGCGATAAAAGGTTGGTAATAAGACTTTTTTCGGGTTTTCGGTGGTTGCAAATAGTAGCCGGACCTTGGAATGCACCATTTTTCCTTCTTCACCAATGGGGCGGAAGGTTCCTGTATCCATAAACTGAAAGAGTTTTTCTTGGTTTTCGTTGGATAATCGATGTACTTCATCTAAAAAGAGTACGGAATTATTGGCTTGGGCCAAGAGTCCTTGCTTTTCTGATTCAGCTCCAGTAAACGCGCCTTTGGTATGGCCGAAGAGAATGGATGACAGTAATTCGGGATTGTTGGCATAATCGGCACAGTTAAAGGTGTAGAATTTTTCCGGGCCAATGATTTGTTCGTTTTTTAGATACTCATAAATCAGCTTTGCCAAAAAGCTTTTGCCGACGCCACTGGCTCCATGGATTAATAAAGGCATACCCAATGGGGGATACAACATAGCGGCTTTGCATTGTTCAATGGCTTTTTTGGCGCTGCCTTGGCTACCGATGTATTGTCGAAACACATCGGTCGTGGGGGTTGTTGCACGGATTAATTGCCAATAAACGGGTTTTTTTCCCGTTTGTTGGACTTCACCTTTTTCCAATAATTTATTTAAGTATAAGCTGGTTACCGAGCGGCTTAATTGAATTTTTGTGGCAATTTCTTGTGTGCTCATCGGGTTGTTGCTGGTTTCTAAAATATCAACTAAGTGTTGGTAGGTCTCCAAGCGCATGATTCATCGTCCTTCCAAAAGAGAGGTCGGGAAAGGGTTTGCTTCTGTTCCCGCCGTTTATCAGCTTTTAAGCCTGAGATAAAAATCACTTTGGATTTTTGTCTCAGGCTCTAAGTGTTTAATAATTAAATGTTTATTGTTTCAATTTTAACAGATGCCTAGTAATCCTAGCAAGATGCCTAAGAACATGATGCCAAACATCACTACGTTAACATTGACTTTTTTGCGTAATAGCCAGAAAGCAAGTAACGTCACGGCTAATGGTACGATACCGACGAATAGTTGATCCAAATAGTCTTGGATTTTAACTACGTCTTCGCTTCCTTTAACGGAAACTTCAAGAATCGTTTTGAATTTTACATTTGAAGCAGTCATACTGCCCATCATCATTAAGCCTAGCATACTTGATACTTTTGTGAGTATCTTCATTCCGCCTGATTCGTACATTTTTTGGATAAAACTTTCACCGATTGAATAGCCGCTATACAACGCATAATAGTGAATTAAGAACGCAGGAACGTTGTATAAAAGTAAGAAGACAATCGCCCCTAATGGCGAACCAGTGCTGGCTAATGAAATCCCAATACCAGCAGCAATGACACGTAAGATGCCCCAGAAGAAGGAATCACCGATGCCTGAAAGTGGCCCCATTAGTGAGGCTTTAACTGCTGTAATAGAGCTAGCATCAAAGTTTTCGTCTTCACTGTTTTGTTTTTCCATCGAAGCAACGAGCCCCATGATGAAGTTATTGATATGCATGGTTGCATTGAACCAAGTGGTGTGACGCACCAATGCCTCGGCCCGTTCTTCCTTGGTTTTATAAAAACGATTGATAACTGGGAGTAAAGTGTACATGACACCCACTGCGTGGTATTGTGTAGCTCCTGTCCGGCTAGCGTTCATCGTCCAAGAACGCCAGAAAACAGAGCGCATCATTTTTTTCTCTTCTTTAGATAAATTCTCTTTTAACTTCATGCGAAAAAGTCCTCCTCTTCGATTTCTTTCGCGCTGCCTTCAACCGCAGAAGACGCCGCAGGTTTTCTTTTTAGAATGTCGCGAAATTCTACATCCCGTTGGGCACTCACGACACAAATTACTGTCCCGATGACCGCTACCGCAACGGCTGGTAATTGTAGGTACGCGGTTAAAACAAAGCCTAAAATGTAAAAGACGGCTAATTTATTATCCCATAATAGTTTCATTAACATAGCAAACCCAACGGCAGGTAAAAGTCCGCCAGCTGCGCTTAAGCCGTTCATCAAATTTTGTGGAATGCTTTCAACAAACAGATTTACTGGCCCGCTTCCTGCTAAAATTCCGATAAATGAAATCGAAGCGATGATTAAATAATAAATGATCCACGTTCCGTAATGCAGTGTTACAACCATTTTTTGGTTGCCTTCACGTGCTGCTTTGTCAAGAGAAGGAGCAAAGATATTCATAAAGACATTTTTTAAAAACATCACCACGAAAGCGGCTAACATCCCAATTGGTACGGCTAACGTCATGGCGGCTTTTTGTTCGACATTTGAAATAATTGCAAACGTTGTGGCTAAAGTAGTCGCAGTTACAGGTTCCGCTGCGATAACACCACCGATATTAACATTTCCTAAGAAAATTGCTTCCAAAGAGGCCCCCATTAAGACCCCTGTTTTCATGTCGCCCATTAAAATTCCTGTGACTAATCCAACGACTAAGGGACGTTCCATCATACTTTGACCAGTTAAATAGTTCCCAGCAAAACAGATAAATACAGCTAAGGCTGCCATTGTTGCATGCATAAGCATTGTTCATTTCCTCCTTTTAATTGACGGCTTGTTTTAGACTTAATTTTGAGTTGGTTGGCAGGACTTGGTTATAGCTTTCCACGTGAGTCAAACTGGCTAATTCTTTGGCAGCTTCTAACTCTTCAGGGTTTAATTGGACACTTGGGAAAACCATTGTTTTGGTGGCTGGATCTGATTTATCAAAGCGGCCAGCATTGGCAACATTCACACTTTCAATATCTGTCACGTTTTTCGCAATTTTAGTAGCATCCGCTACACTGTTCACAATTACAAAAATTCGTTTGTCTTTACCACGAGGATCATTGAAGACATCAATCGCATCATCGACTGAGCGAATTAATAGTTTCATGCCATTAGGGACAGCCATTTTTAACGTCATTTGCATTACTTCGTTTTTGGCTGCTTCATCATTCGCTACAACTAATAAGGGGGCATTCAATTCTTTGGTCCAAACTACGGCTACTTGGCCGTGAATTAATCTGTCGTCTACTCGTACTTGTGTAATCATTTTAATTTCCTCCTAAAAAAAGTTTTCTTCTTCATTTGATGGGTTTAATTCAACGAATTGAATTTGTGCTTCAGCAATTGCTGCTTGAATATCTTCTTTGGTTAGCTTTTCGCCTTCTTTTAAGAAAATCAGCGACAAGGCAATGGCTAAGTTGGCATTGGAAATGATAAAAACATTGTCTGGTTTTGTCGTCATGACTTCTTGAACAATTTTTTGATTGACACTACCACCATATAAATCTGTTAAAATAATAGCTTGTTCTTCTGCGCCAAGGGACTGAAGAAACGTTTGAATAATTGGCGTGTAGTCCTCAGGAGTCACATAGGCATTGATGACCGCCAGCTCTTTTCCTTTGTCTGCGAGAATATCCAAGGAACTTTGGAAGCCTTTCGCTAAGTTTCCATGACTAGCAATTAAAAATTTTCTTTTCATTCTTTTCACCTCACTTTTATATAAAGCAAGTTCTGTGCCAAAAAAAGAGAACTCTAAATCCTTGATTTGAAAAGGTTTTGACGCTCTTGAAACTGTTTAAACAGTTTCAAGTCAAAATAAACACGTTAATCGTTGGCTAGTTTATTGTTGAAAAATAGCTAAGCAAAACTGTGAAATTTAATCAAAATAACCCCCGTTTTTATCGAGAAGTGTTACAATAATATTCATGAATATTTATACATTAAGGAGAGTTACGAATGACTGATGCTCTTGTGATACAAGATTTACGCAAAGTGTACGCTTCAGGTGTTGAAGCGTTGCGGGGGATTGATTTAACAGTCGAAGAAGGCGATTTTTATGCTCTTTTGGGACCGAATGGCGCAGGAAAATCAACGACGATTGGGATTGTGACCTCGTTAGTTAATAAGACTTCGGGGAAAGTCAAAATTTTTGGGTATGATTTAGATACGGAGATGGTGCGGGCGAAGCAACAGATTGGGTTAGTGCCGCAGGAGTTTAACTTCAATCCGTTTGAAACGGTCCAGCAGATTGTGGTTAATCAAGCGGGCTATTATGGGGTGTCTCGTAAAGAAGCCATGAAACGGAGTGAAAAGTATTTAAAACAATCCAATTTATGGGAAAAACGGAACGAGCGGGCTCGGATGCTTTCTGGCGGAATGAAACGTCGCTTGATGATTGCTCGTGCGCTGATGCATGAGCCGAAGTTATTGATTTTAGATGAACCAACTGCAGGTGTCGATATTGAATTGCGCCGTGAAATGTGGGCCTTTTTACAAGAGTTAAATGCGCAGGGAACCACGATCATTTTGACGACCCATTACTTAGAAGAAGCTGAGATGTTGTGTCGCAACATTGGGATTATTCAGTCTGGTGAATTGATTGAAAACACCAGCATGAAGCACTTGTTAGCAAAATTACAATTCGAAACGTTTATTTTTGATTTGGCACCTTATACGCAGGCGCCAGTTATTGAAGGCTATCAAAGCGTATTTGAGGACGAGTTAACGTTAGCGGTGGAAGTAGAACGAAACCAAGGAGTCAATCACTTGTTTGAACAGCTAAGTCAACAAGGAATCAAAGTATTGTCAATGCGGAATAAGTCCAACCGTTTGGAAGAGCTCTTCTTGAAGATTACCGAGGATACGTACCAAAGGGAGGATCAACATGTTTAGTCTGTATTTTACTGCTTTAAAAAGTTTAGCTGTGAAGGAAACCAACCGTTATTTACGGATTTGGGTCCAAACACTGGTACCGCCAGTGATTACGACGTCCTTATATTTTGTGATTTTTGGGAAAATGATTGGCGGGCGAATTGGCGACATGGGCGGTTTTTCTTATATGGAATTTATCGTGCCAGGTTTAATTATGATGTCAGCCATTACAAGCTCGTACGCCAATGTTTCATCTTCCTTTTTCTCACAAAAATTCCAGAAAAATATCGAAGAAATTCTCGTGGCGCCAGTTCCAACTCATGTGATTATTTGGGGATTTGTGATTGGTGGCGTTGGTCGTAGTATTTTGGTCGGTGCGTTAGTCACCATCATTTCTCTATTTTTCGTCCCATTGCACGTTGTTTCTTGGCTGATGGTCATCATGACTTTATTGATGACAGCGATTCTCTTTTCTTTAGCTGGTTTGTTAAATGGTATTTTTGCGCAATCCTATGATGATGTATCGATTGTGCCGACCTTTGTGTTACAGCCTTTAACCTATTTGGGTGGGGTTTTCTATGCCATTTCCATGTTGCCGCCATTTTGGCAAGCTGTCTCAAAAGTTAATCCGATTGTTTACATGATTTCTGGGTTCCGCTACGGTTTCCTAGGGGTTCAAGATGTGCCAATTGGTATTTCTATGACCATTTTAATCTTATTTATTGTCGTTTTATATGGCATTTGTTGGTACCTTGTAGAAACAGGGCGTGGCTTACGTAGTTAAGCCGTAAAAAGATTAAACTGTCTGAATCACTCATTCTAGCGAGCAGATTCAGACAGTTTTCTTGTTTCTAAGTATGCCTTTTTTGATTCTTCGTGCATTTCCCTGTATAATAGCAATGTTTCGCACCAGAATATGTCGACAATTGTCGTTGAAAATAAAGAAAAAATCAGAAACGGAGTATATGAAGATGAGCAAGAATTTTTGGGCAACATTGCCAAAGCCCTTTTTTGTTTTAGCACCGATGGAAGACGTCACTGATGTGGTCTTTCGTCATGTCGTGAAAGAAGCTGGAGCACCAGATGTGTTTTTTACAGAGTTTACTAATTCAGATAGTTATTGTCATCCTGAAGGAAAAGACAGTGTGCGCGGGCGCCTCGTTTTTACAGAAGATGAACAGCCGATGGTGGCACATATTTGGGGGGATAAACCGGAATTTTTCCGTGAAATGAGTATCGGCGTAGCGGAGATGGGCTTTCAAGGATTAGACATAAATATGGGCTGTCCTGTGCCCAACGTGGCTGAGCGTGGAAAAGGCAGCGGGCTGATTTTGCGCCCAGAAGTCGCGGCTGAATTGATTGACGCCGCCAAAGCAGGTGGCTTACCTGTTAGTGTCAAAACACGCATTGGGTTTACTGAAATGGCGGAAATGGAGGCATGGATCACGCATTTATTAGAGCAAGACATTGCGAATCTATCCATTCATTTGCGAACACGAAAAGAGATGAGCAAAGTGGATGCTCATTGGGAGGTCATTCCGCAAATTATGGCTATTCGGGACCGTGTCGCACCGCAAACGACAATTACGATTAATGGGGATATTCCCGATCGTCAAAAGGGCCTAGAATTAGCAGAACAATATGGTGTAGATGGCATCATGATTGGCCGGGGGATTTTTAAAAATCCTTATGCCTTTGAAAAAGAACCCAAAACGCATACGCCACAAGAATTGCTGGGCTTGCTACGTTTACAATTGGATTTGCAAGACAAGTATGCAGAATTGGTGCCTCGCTCCATCGTTGGGCTGCATCGCTTCTTCAAAATTTATGTCAAAGGCTTTCCAGGTGCCAGTGATTTAAGAGCACAATTAATGAATACAAAATCAACGGATGAAGTGCGCCAGTTGTTAGCGACGTTTGAAGCAGAACATGGTGTGCTTGACTAAATAAAAAAAGAGAGGAGGTAGCATTTTAGCTAATGCTACCTCCTCTCTTTTGAATGTTTAATGCGCAATCATTTCTTGGGCAATTTCTTGTTTGCTTAAGTCGCTTGGATAATACGTTGGCCAGTTGTCCATTTCATTGAACAGACTTTCTTGGCTATCGCCGCCGAAGAAGATGTGGAAATGAGCGGCTTTCGTTGGTGCAATGTTGTGGTCGCTAAATTGGACGTATTTAAACCGCCCAGCATTGGCATCGTCTGTTTCAAAAAGGAAACGGACGCCACGGTTGCCTTTTGCATAGTTTAAAATTTTATAACCGGCTGCTTTATAGGTGAATTTTTGTGGTTTGCCATTGACCAGAAATTCAATGGTGGAATCAGTGATGTTGATGTGGTCGACATCGGTTTGATAGCCGGCATCATAGTAGGTTTTGTATTCGGCTGGTGTTTTATCTTTTTTCAGTTTCGCTTTGTAATCGAAGACTTGGTCTAATGTGCCATCTTTTAATAAAGGATAGACGGATTGCCAATTTCCAGCGTAATCTGTCAGTGTTCTCTCAGCCACCTCACTGTCTTTGAAATAGCCGTTAGCCACGGTTTTTTCTGTTTTTTCAGAGGTTTCTGGCTGAACCTCTTTCCCAGCTGTATCTGTTGTTTTTTTCAAAGCAGTTAAGTTTTCTTTCATTACAGAAAGATAATCTTCGCCATTGTCCATTTGTTTTTGTGTCAAACTTTCTAGCGGGTTTAGGACTTCCAATTGAACATTCGCTTCGTCAGCTAACGTTTTAGCAATTTTATCGTTGGCATTTTTTTCAAAATAAATATAGCGAATTTGATTGTCTGTGACATATTTTTTCAACTCTGCCAAACGCCCTGCAGTTGGCTCTTGTTCAGGTGTTAAACCAGCTATTGGCACTTGTTTTAAGCCGTAATCTAAGGCAAGATAACCAAATGCAGCATGTTGGGTAACAAAACTTTTTTGCTTAGCGTCTTTCAAAGCTGTTTGGAACTCTTTGTCTAAGGCTGTTAATTTTGTTAAGTATTTTTCTGCGTTTGTTTCAAATGTTTTGGCTTTTTTAGGGTAAAGTTTGACTAATTGTTCTTTGATGTTTGTGACTTCTTGGATGGCACGATGGGGCGAAACCCAAGTATGTGGATCTAATTCATGGTGGTGGCCTTCTTCGCCATGTTCGTGGTCATGGTCGTGTCCGTCTTCGTCACTGCCAGGAAGTAAGACCATGTTTTCGGTACCTTTAATGACGTTCGGGGCTCCTTTTTTCCAGCCTCTAGCAGCTTTTGGTACCCAAGATTCCATATTTTCATTGTGGTAAACGAAAACATCCGCATCATGGATGGTAGCCATATCTTTGGCGGATGGTTCATAATCGTGGGGTTCAGAACCAGCAGGGATTAACAATTTGACGTCTCCTTCATCGCCTACAATATTTTTAGTGAAATCGTACATAGGATAAAAAGTCGTGACAATGGATAGTTTTTCTTTACCGTCAGCGGTTTTATCAGAGGTGTTTGTTTTGCCGCAAGCGCCGAAAAGGATTAGCGATAAGGCGGCTAACAGGGGAAGAGTAAATTTTTTCATAGGTGTGCTCCTTTAGTGAATTACGCAATTTTCTTTTGTTTATTGCGCTTATGTTCTTTAATGATTTTAAGTGCGCGTTTTCGTGTTTTGATGTTGGGACTTTTCAGTCGACGATAAGCGCTAGATAAGTCAGTTTTTTCCATTATATATAGGACCTCCATTTCGTAAAAAATTAATTTACGGAGTAGCTATTTTGTTGAGGGTTTGAAAGGTTTCTTGGATTTTTTTTGTCTCTAATTCTTTGCCAATCAGAACAATTGTCGTTTCTTGAGGGGGTTGATTCGTCATTTGAAAGGCCACTTGCTGGTTGACGCCTTGCATGGCAATGGCCAAGTCATGCTCCTGTAAGGCGAGAATCCCTTTGAAACGGTATAACTTTTCCTGATGTGTATACATTAACCAATCAAGCCAACGAGTGAAAAGAGGTTCGTTGAGGGCTGAGGACGCCGTTAACGTAAGGGAGTGAAAGGTATGGTGATGATGCTCGTGGGCGTGCTCATGCGGGGAATGAGTCATTTCGTGTTCTGTAAGTGTTGCCGTAAACTTATTTAATTGAAAAAAGTCACTAGCCAAAAGAGGCTCGTTGGCTTGAAAGGATAAAATATCAGCAAAAGGATTAATGGTACGAAGGGTTTCTTGGAACGTTGGTAGCTGAGTGCTGTCTGCTGGTTCCTTGACAGAAAAAAAGAGGCGATCTGCTAAGGCCAGTTGTTTGATGGCTTCGGTTTCTTGAAGTTGCTGTTGCCAATGATGCCCATCAACGACCGTTAAGAGACTGTCTATATAGAAATGATTTTTGATGTGCGGGGTCGTTAAAATTGTTTGAATGATTGGTTGCGGATCAGCAATGCCCGTTGTTTCTAAAATAACTTGGGCAATGGGTTGTTGTTCTTCTTGGTACACTTCTAAGATTGCTGATAAAGAGGCAAGAAGATCTCCTCGTAAGCTGCAACACATGCAACCATTATTTAATTGAATAATTCGTTCCGTGGTTTGTAAAAGTAATGCGTGGTCAACGCCTGTTTGACCAAATTCATTTTCAATAATAATAATTTCTTCTTTAGGAAACGGTGACTGCGCAAGCGCATGGTTAATTAAGGTTGTTTTTCCTGCGCCTAAAAAGCCAGAAACAATGGTGATTGGAATGCCCATCAAGTTTTCCTCCTGTTATTTGACTTCAGTGAAAAGTGCGCGGCGCCGTAGTTTTGGTGAATATTTTTTCAGCTGTAATTTTTCTGGTGTATTTCGTTTGTTTTTACTTGTTAAGTAAAGGCGCTCGCCAGTTTCAGCGCAAGCTAACGTAATGGTTTGGCGCATAGTACCGTCCTCCAATTTGATTTTTTTAATTGCGTATAAAAGATAAAGGGGGCTGCGAGGTCAGCCCAAATGCGACTGTCCTCGCTAGTTGTCTTTATCGAAATAATGAGTTACCAGCTTGCTTTTTTGACGCCAGGAATCAAGCCTTGGTGAGCCAATTCACGGAAACGAATCCGAGACATGCCAAATTTACGCATGTAGCCACGTGGGCGCCCATCTGTTTGATCGCGGAGTTTTAAGCGACTTGGATGAGCATCTTTTGGCAATTTGCTAAGACCTTCATAATCGCCAGCTTCTTTTAAGGCTTGGCGAATAGGCGCATATTTTGCAATCATTGCTTGTTGTTTTTTTGCTTTAGCAATTTTTGATTTTTTAGCCATAAGGCACTTCCTTTCTTTTTGGATTTATAAAATCTAAATCGTAATGGTTACGATTTGAACGGAAGTATATTATCAGGTGTTGCGTTGTTTGTCAAGTGAGAATTTCGTTTTTTTTAGGACTTGCTAAGTTGAGAAGTTAGAAATGTTTGTTTTAGCGCTGTTTTGTAGTATCTTTTAAGAAAGAGTAAAAAGGAGTGAAGATGGCAATGGTAGAACGTTTGACGATTATTCGTGGTGTGGAAAAATTTGAATTACAAACGAAAACAGCGCGCTGGGTGTTAGCAAAAGAAGAGGGATATTCGCCAGTTCAAATGCTCGTTTCGGCAATTGGCGCTTGTGGGGGGTACGTGTATCAATCCGTTTTGGAAAATTCGCACATTCCCTTTGAGTTTGAAAAAATAGAAGTCACGTATTCAAGAGAAGTAGAGAGACGCGCACAACCATTAAAACAGGTGACGATTCTCTTTTATGTGTCTGTTCCAGAAGCCTTTCAAGCACGGGCGACACGGTGTTTGAAACTTGTCTCCCCAAACTGTCCAGTGATTCAATCATTGGCTGAAAGAATTACTGTCGAAGAAACAGTTGTATTTAAAAAGTAAACTATTAGAGACATTATCGTTACGAGCGCTTTTCCCATTTTGGATGCCTCGTTTCTGAGAATGTCTTTTTTTAGAGGAGCGTGGGGAAATAGCTGTAGAAACAGGAAATTTTTAATTCATTTGTACAAAATAATACAGACAAAAAACAGATAGTGTTTTTTTCACAAATAAAAAGGTTGCTTTTTTTTCTGTTTTAGTAGATGATGTAAGTAGTTACATCTCTGATATAACGCTGTTTTGCGAAACGTGTGTTATTTTTTAATTCGTAATAGTTTTTTTAAATCGTTTCACAGAATTACTTTAATTGTTATACAGTTTTTTTAGTTGTTATAGTTTGTTTGTCGGCCTTTAGGAGGTAATCATGATTGAGTTAGTGAATGTGACGAAAGTCTATCAAGAGACACACGCGTTAAAAAATATTCACTTTTCTGTCCAACCAGGAGAAATCGTTGGGATTGTTGGGAAAAGTGGCTCTGGCAAGTCCACGTTGTTACGTTTGTTGAATTTAATGGAACAACCGAGTGAAGGGGAGATTCGTATTGATGGCAGAAATGTTCAAACCTTCTCTAAAAAAGAAGTTCGCCAGCAGCAACAACAAATGGGGATGGTGTTTCAACATTACAATTTGTTAGAAAATTTGAAAATTTATGATAATGTTGCGTTGCCTTTGAAACTTTTAAAAGAGAAACAGCCTGAAAAAATTGAGCGTTTATTAACGTTTGTTGATATGGCCCATAAGGCAGAAGCGTATCCTGCTCTGCTTTCTGGTGGGGAAAAACAGCGTGTCTCTATTGCTCGAGCGTTGAGCCGTAATCCAAAATGGTTATTATGTGACGAGGCAACGAGTTCATTAGATGAAGAAAATACAGAAAGTGTCGTTCGACTATTACATAAGACGCATCAGGAATTCCGACCGACTATTTTCTTTGTCAGTCACGAATTAGAAACCGTGAAGCGCTTATGTAATCGTATCTTAGTGATGGAAAAAGGTCAGTTAATTGGCGAATTTCTGAATAATCCTCAACAATATGAGGAAGAACCGCTTTCCTATTTAGAAAAAGTGGAAAGGAGTTTGCGCCCATGACTTTTTCAGAAACCTTTGTCGAATATTGGCCATCTATGCTGATTGGTTTAAAAGAAACAGGGATTATGATGTCGATTTCGATGGCTATCTGTTTGCTTGTTGGCTTGCCTTTAGGCTTAGGACTATTTTTGGCTAATCCGAAAGTCAAAGGACATCAACCTTGGCTATACTGGGTTTTAAATTTCATTGTAACTGTTATTCGTTCGTTTCCTTATTTATTATTTGTGATTGCGTTGATTCCAGTTACTCGTTCTGTTTTAGGAAAGGCATTTGGCCCAATTCCTTCATCTGTGCCATTGAGTATTGTTGCGATCGCGATTTTTGCTCGCTTGGTTGAACAAGTGCTGTTGGATGTTCCAGGAGAAATTTATTTTTTAGCTAATTCGTTAGGTACCTCGAAAGTCCAATACATTTGGCACTTTTTATTGGTGGAAGCACGTAGCGGATTGGTCCTTGCTTACACAACCACGACAGTGAGTATGGTTTCATATTCCACGGTGATGGGTGTTGTTGGTGGCGGCGGGATTGGCGATTTTGCAGTTCGTGTCGGGTATCAACGGTATGAATACGGTATTATGTATGTTGCCATTGTGATTATGATTGCACTGGTCTTCATTTTACAAATGCTTGGGAACTTCATTGCCCAAAAACTAGACAAAAGAAAGTAGGAGGACAAAAGAATGAAGAAGTTTTATTTAGCAACATTCGCTGTTATTGCAACAGTCATTTTAGCTGCCTGTGGGGGAAATAAACAAGCAGATCAGAAAGAAGACAAGGAGATTACCGTTGCCGTGCAATTGGAATCTTCAAAAGATATCTTGGAAATTGCCAAGAAAGAAGCTGAGAAAAAAGGGTACAAAATTAACATTATGGAAGTGAGCGACAATGTTGCCTACAACGATGCCGTGCAACATGACGAAGCGGATGCTAATTTTGCGCAACATCAACCTTTCATGGAAATGTTTAACAAAGAGAAAAAAGCTGATTTAGTGGCTGTTCAACCGATTTATTATTTTGCTGGTGGTTTCTATTCAAAAGAATACCAAGATGCGAAAGATTTACCTGAAAATGCCAAAGTGGGGATTCCTAGCGATCCAACCAATGAAGGTCGTGCTTTAGCAATTTTAAATGCAAACGGCGTGATTAAATTAAAAGAAGGTGTCGGCTTTAACGGCACGGTGGCAGATGTCGTGGAAAATCCTAAAAACATCACTTTTGAAAGCATTGATTTACTGAATTTAGCTAAAGCCTATGATGAAAAAGACATCGCTATGGTGTTCTGCTACCCAGCCTACTTAGAACCTGCTGGTTTAACAACGAAAGATGCGATTTTGTTAGAAGATGAAGAAGCAAGTAAACATTACGCATTGCAAGTTGTGACACGTAAAGGCGAAAAAGATAGTGAAAAAATCAAGGTTTTAAAAGAAGCGATGACAACAAAAGAAGTTGCTGAATACATCAAGAAAAATTCTAAAGGCGCCAATATTCCTGCGTTTTAATGAATAGAAAAAATGAAGCCTCTTTTTGAGAAGCTTCATTTTTTTCTTTTCCTTGATTTATAGTATAGTTAATAGGAAGGAGGTGCCGGTGTGGTCGAATTATTTATTTTAATGATGGAACGGGTGGGCTTAATTATTTTACTGGCCTTTCTTTTAGTGAATGTGCCTTATTTTAAGCGTGTTTTATTAAGTCGTGAAAAAATGTCTTCAAAAGTTCAGTTGATTTTGATTTTTGGTTTATTTGCTATTATTTCTAATTTTACAGGTATCGAAATCGCTAAGAATCAGATTGTTCCCAATAATTTACTAACCTATTTAAGCAGCAATGCTTCCATTGCGAATACGCGTACGTTAGTAATTGGCGTTTCTGGATTAGTGGGTGGTCCGATTGTCGGCAGTACGGTTGGTTTAATTGCTGGCTTTCATCGGGTTATTCAAGGCGGGGGGCATAGTTTCTTTTATGTGCCTGCTTCTTTAATTGTTGGCTTAATTGCTGGTTTTTTAGGGAGCCGCATGGCAAAGCAAACTGTTTTTCCGTCTGCCGGCTTTTCTGCCATTGTCGGAGCGTGTATGGAAATGATTCAGATGATTTTTATTTTCTTTTTCAGCGGTGATCTAGCGGATGGGGCTACGTTGGTTCGTTTTATTGCGCTGCCGATGATTTTGTTAAATAGCGTAGGAACGTTTATTTTTATGTCGATTCTAACGACGACATTGAAACAAGAAGAGCAGGCCAAAGCGGTTCAGACGCACGATGTTTTGGAATTAGCAGCGGAAACACTGCCATATTTTCGAGAAGGCCTCAATAAAAATTCCAGCAAAAAAGTTGCGGAGATTATTAAGCATTATACAAAAGTCAGTGCGATTAGCATGACAAACAGTCATCAAATTTTAGCTCATGTTGGCGCAGGAAGCGATCATCATATTCCAGAGCTAGAAGTCATTACGGAGCTTTCTCGGGAAGTGTTACGGACGGGCCAAATGACCATCGCGCATGCCAAAGAAGAAGTTGGTTGTTCGGACCCTAATTGTCCGTTGCAAGCGGCGATTGTGATTCCATTATTTTCCCATCAGCAAATTGTTGGCACCTTAAAAATGTACTTTACGGATCCAGCGCAGTTAACGCATGTCGAGGAACAGTTAGCAGAAGGTCTTGGGACAATTTTTTCTTCACAAATTGAATTAGGTGAAGCGGAAGTACAATCAAAATTACTTAAAGAAGCTGAAATTAAATCCTTGCAAGCGCAAGTGAACCCGCATTTCTTCTTTAATGCCATCAATACTATTTCCGCATTAATGCGGAAAGACAGTGAAAAAGCGCGGAAACTATTGCTCCAATTAAGTAAATACTTTCGAGGCAACTTGCAGGGAGCCGTGCAAACTACGATCCCAGTTTCACAAGAACTAGAACAAGTAAAAGCCTATTTGTCATTAGAACAAGCACGGTTTCCGAATCGTTATCAAGTAACATTTGACGTGGAAGAAGCGGTTGCTTCAGAAAAAGTACCGCCGTATGCGATTCAGGTGTTAGTGGAAAATACCATCAAGCATGCATTTGGCAGCCGGAAGGAGAACAATCAAGTCCGGGTAGTGGTCAAAGCAAAACAACACAAATTACATGTGGATGTGTATGACAATGGGCAAGGGATTCCTGAAGAACGCCGCTTGCTATTAGGAAAGACAACAGTGACTTCGGAAAAAGGCACCGGCACGGCACTGGAAAACTTGTCCCGCAGAATGGCGAACCTTTATGGATCAGAAGGTTGTTTTTTAATTGAAAATTTAGAAACAGGCGGGAGCCATGTTCATTTAGAAATCCCGATGGAACAGGAGGAATTAGATGCACGTATTAATCGTTGATGATGAGCCCTTAGCACGAGAAGAATTGAGCTATCTTGTTTCCCAACATCCGCAAGTGACGAGCGTTGCAGAAGCGGATTCTGTGGCGGAGGCAATGGAAGAGATGATGGATCAAAAGCCAGATTTGTTATTTTTAGATATTCATTTGACCGATGAAAGCGGGTTTGATTTAGCGGAAAAATTAACCCATCTTAAAAAAGCGCCCTACTTGGTCTTTGCAACCGCCTATGATCAATATGCGTTAAAGGCCTTTCAAGTGAATGCAAAAGATTATATTTTGAAACCTTTTGAAGAAGAAAAAATAACACAAGTCATTGAAAAAGCATCGAAAGAAATGGGTCAAGCTGTCCCAGAAAACACTGCCGAAAAAGGACCAAAATCTGAAGCAATACCTATTCAAGGGGAAGACCGCATTTATCTTGTGGCGCCAGAAGATATTTACCTCGTTTCTGTCGAAGAACGGCAACTGAGCATTTTTGTGGATCAACAGGTCTACAAGATGACAGGGACCCTCAACAGTATCGAACAAAAATTACCTGCCACGCTCTTTATTAAAACGCATCGAAGTTTCATCTTGAATCGAACAAAAATTCAAGAAATCCAGCCGTGGTTTAATAACACGTTGCAAGTAATTTTAACCAACGGCTCAAAAGTACCTGTTAGCCGTTCATACGTCAAAGAATTTAAAGAAAAACTTGGCTTAAGTTAAAAAATCACCACTTGAAATGTCGAATGCATTTCAAGTGGTGATTTTTGCATTTGGTGAAGAAATTCTGGCATTTCATGAAAAAAAGCCCTTAAAAAAACGTTTTCTTTATATACTTAACCCATAGAAAACAGACAAAAGGGAGCGAAGAAGCATGGAAAAGAAAGTATATTCATTTTTACAACAAGCAGCAGTTTTTGCCATTATTATGTTAATCGCCAACGGCTTGGCGTTCATTTCCCCAATACCAATGCCTGCTTCAGTAATTGGCATGGTGTTATTGTTCATTGGTTTATGTACAAAAGTTGTTAAATTGGAGCAAGTGGAAGGGCTAGGTAATAGCTTATCAACGGTTATTACATTTTTATTTGTTCCTTCAGGGATTTCCTTAGTTAATTCTTTAGGGATTATGCAACAATTTGGCGTTCAAATTGTTTTTGTTATTTTAGTAGCAACATTAGCGTTACTAGCAACGACTGGTTGGACGGGCGCCTTTTTATTGCATATGAAAGATGCTCGAAAAGAAAAAGAACCCGCAGCAACGAAGAAAGCGAAAGGAGAGGTTCGCGCATGAATCCGTATGTTGGCATTATTATTTCATTAGCTGTATTTGGCATAGGTACTTGGTTGTTTAAAAAAAGTAAAGGTTTCTTCTTATTTACGCCATTATTCGTTGCGATGATTTTAGGCGTTGTCGTTTTAAAAGTAACAGGAATTAGTTACGAGCAATACAATGAAGGTGGCAAATATATCAGCTTCTTTCTAGAGACTGCGACAGTAGCGTTTGCGATTCCTTTATATAAAAAGAGAGACGTGTTGAAAAAATATTGGTTAGAAATTTTAACGGCGTTAACAATTGGTTCTTTTGGTTCGCTAGTGGCTGTTTATTTTGCAGGAAAAGTGATTGGCATGGATAATCATTTAGTGGCCTCAATCTTACCACAAGCAGCTACAACAGCGATTGCCGTACCTATTTCTCAAACTGTTGGTGGCATTGCTTCCATTACGGCGTTTACTGTAATCTTCAATGGTGTACTAACCTATGCCTTGGGCCGAATTGCATTGAAATGGTTTAAAATTAACAATCCAATCGCCAAAGGTTTAGCTTTAGGTGCGGCCGGACATGCCCTAGGTGTGGCAGTTGGCATGGAAATGGGCGAAACAGAGGCTGCTATGGCTAGTATTTCTGTCGTAGTGGTTGGCGTAGTTACTGTTTTAGTAGTTCCTTTCTTTGCAACGGTCATTGGTCTATAAAAAAGTGGGCTTCCCCACTCTTTTATGAGTAGCTAATTTCTATCAGCTAGCAGACTCTGCTTATTCTGTTCCCGCCGTTTATCAATTTTTAAGCCTGGGACAAAAATCCAAAGTGATTTTTGTCCCAGGCTTTTTTGTGTTGTTTACACGATTTTTTGAGTATAGATAGGTCGGATTGACCAGTCTTTTTATAGAATGGTTGCTCCTAAAGTTTGTTTAAAGTGGCGTAACGCCCATTCGTGTCCTTGTTCATCAAAACTAGCAACGGCATGCTCGGGAATCATTAATTGATAGCCTAAATTATAGGCATCAACAGCCGTATGCAACACGCAAATATCTGTACAAACACCAGTTAAACAAAGCTCTGTAATTCCTCGTTCTCGTAACCGAATGTCCAAATCCGTGCCACTAAAAGCAGAATAGTGCCGTTTGTCCAGCCAATAAACGGTTGCCTCATTTTTGTGAGCTTGATAAAAATCAGCTAGCGAGCCAAACAGATTACGCCCGTCAGTTCCTAAGACATTGTGGGGCGGGAAAAGTTTATTTTCAGGATGATAGCGATCTAGGGGGTCATGCCCATCAATGGCAAAAACCACAAAATCGCCATTGTCAAAATAGTGCTTTGTTTGTTGAACAAGGGCCGTTTCAATGGCTTGTCCAGCGGCACCAGTGGTTAGTTTTCCGTCTGTGGCGACAAAATCATTCGTATAATCAATGGAAATCAGAGCTTTCATTTGGCAACCTCCTAAAGGTTAAAGTCATTTTGTTCATTTTACAGCTTTTAAGAAAGCATTTCAAATGATAAAAGTACATCAAATTCTAAAAAAGCTGTTTCAAAATAAACGCTTTGGCTAAAAAACATGCTATAATTTTGCTACAAATTAAAGCAGGTGAATAGAGTGAAAAGAAAAATCGTACGTTTTATCCTTTGGTTGTTAGGAATCCTTGTGGTTATTTGCTTAGGCGTGTTTCTCGCCTTTCAATTATCTCCTAAGCCAGGCGCTTGGGTCATCAACCAGTTATTCGCAGGCGAAGTTGAAATAAAAGATTCAGCTTCCTATGATAAAGCATTACCCAATGTCCAATTGCAAGAAAATCAAACATACCCTTCTTCAAGAAAAAAGAATACCTTTGATTTGTATTATCCCCAAACGTCAAAACAAGCGGTACCAGTCGTTTTATGGGTCCATGGTGGTGGCTATGTGGGAGGAGATAAGTCTGGGATGAAAGAGTTTGCGACACGTTTAGTGGCTGATTCCTCAGTTGCCTTTATTTCAATGAATTATGAATTAGCACCAGACGCACCTTATCCAAGCCAGCTCCAGCAGGTCAATGAACTTGTTCAATTTTTATTAGAAAAGAAACAAGCGTATCCCATGTTAGATTTATCTAAGCTTTTTATTGGCGGGGACAGTGCGGGTGCACAGATTGCTCTACAATATGCAACAGTTCAAACCAATGCCAACTATGCCAAAGAATTAGGGATGACTGCAGCGTTGCCGGCTAGCCATTTAAAAGGCACACTCTCGTATTGTGGTCCGGTGGATTTGAAACAAATGGCCAACCAACAAAGTGATAATCGTTTTATGAAATTTTTCGTTAAAACAGTGGCTTGGTCCTTGCTCGGCACTAAAGACTGGCAGACGAGTGCAGAACTGCAAGAAGTGAGTTTAGTGGATAAAGTCACCAAAGAATTTCCCCCGACGTATCTAACAGATGGCAATAGTTTTTCATTCCAAGAGCAAGGACTAGCCTTGGTTCAGCGGTTAAAAACTTTAAATGTTCCAGTTTCAGCTCTCTTTTTCAAAGATAAGAAAGCAACGATCACCCACGAATATCAATTCGACTATCAAACAAAAGAAGCTAAACAATGTTACCAAGAAACAGTCCAGTTTGTGAATACGTATAAATAAACAGAGGCCTTAGAAATATTTCTAAGGCCTCTGTTTATTTATTTTTGTCATTTTTTTAGCTGAGAAATATGTATAAATTAAACAAAAATGTTTATTTAATGATGTTTACATGAGAAAAAATCCGTGCTATACTACGAACTCGTTTGTTAATTTTAATGTTAAAAACAACGTTTTTGTTATTTTTGTGAACAAATTAACATTTTATCTTACAAAAAACAGCAAAAAATTCGTTTAGTTAACAAAAAGAAAATTAAAAAATAAATTTTTTTTTTGAAATTAAGAAAATATCTTTAAAAAAATCAGAAGAAAACTTCGTATACTTGAGCCATAGGTTGGTTGTGGAAAGTTTACTTCGAGGGAGGAGTGATGAAGTTAATGAAAAAGAAAATCGCTGTTTTATTGGCAACTTGTTTACTTGTACAACCATTTTTATCTGTTTCAGCGTGGGCGATTGAAGGGGAGCAACAAACAGAACGTACGCAGACACAGCCAAAAACAGCAGAAACCAGTACAAGTGAAGCAACAAAAGAAAGCAGCGCACATTCTATAGAACAGTCATCAATGACGGAATCTAGTGCTATCACAGAAAAAGTAACCACCTCTTCCACAGAAACAAAACCAAGCGAAGAGCAGAAGCAAATCACCTTGACCTTTGAAACAACGGATCAAGCTTTGTTTCTAAATGATGCAAAAAGTTATCAAGTGGTAAAAGAAAAAAATCAGCCACTTCGGACAGAAGAATTACCAAAATGGGCGAATAGTGAGGAAAATACGACTTTCGTTGGCTGGTCTTACCAAGGAAAAACATATACAAATGAAGAACTTCTTCAATTAGAGTTTTCAGAAGATACACAACTTACAGCTGTCTTTAAACAGAAACGGACACGCATGGCCAGAGCTGTTTCAGTTGATCAGTCCATTGCGGACACAATTGCTCCTGCGGATAAAACAAAAGTGATTGTTGTGCCAAGTCCAGCAGGAGATGGAGCAGCGTACAAAGAATATGCATCGACAGAGGCTGGTTTGAAAGAAGCCTTGTTTGATTTGTATCAACAGGGGAACAATGGCGATTTCACTCTTTATATAGGAACTAATATTACAACGGGTACGGCAACCACCGCTAAAGTGATTCCTGACACCGTTACGGCAAGTAATATGACCTTTTACGCCTTGCAAGGCAAGGTCAATCATTTAGTGATTACTGGAAACAGTGCGGATCCGATTAGTATGGATACAACTTTACCTACAGGTTCCAAAACATTGGCACTAGGAATTGTTCACTTCGGTACAGATATTACTTTAAGAAATATTTCTTATACAGGATCACAAATGTATTTAAACGGTCATAGTTTGTCATTGAATGGTGGTTCTATCGGGAATGGTTTCTCTGTGTTTGGCGGAACGGATTCAGGCGATGTTACAGGAAATCCTGTGATTACAGTAAATAGTACTGGTTCAGGTACGTGGTATTTTTATGGCGGAAATAATAATGGTGGAACTTTAAAAGGAAACCCAACGTTGCTCATTAATAACACGGTCTCCGGAATCAATACGCTATCAGGCGGTGCAAATCTAGGTACAGTCGATGGGAATGTAACCGTTTCTGTTAAACGAATCAATGGTGCTCTTTCTAATTATTATGGTGCAGGAATTGGTACAGCAGCAAACCCAATTTCTGTGACCGGGAGTGTTTCCAATGAGTTAGACATTGCAGTAGAAGCAAATAGTTCTTTTAGGATGTCCACTTACTATGGTGGCGCACTTTATGGAAACATTAATGGTACTATTAAAAATTCATTATCTGGATATGGCGGTTGGAGTTCAAGAGGGCCGTATGTTGGTGGTTCAGGTCGTGGGAATATTGGAACAAATCGTGGAACAAATGCAATTTCCACAACCCTCGATGCAAGTAATTATACAACCTATGGACCAAGTATTATTGGAGCCAATCGTTATAACGGCACAATAACAGGAAATATTGAAAATACGGTTATTGGTGGAACAACAGATGCTCAAGGCGGTATAGGTAATTTTGATGGTGGTAGTGGAACGGAAGCTGATCGATTATCAAAAGCAGCACTAGGAGCTTCCAATGAAGGCACCTATGATGCTTATACATCAGAGCAACGAGCAAAATTAGCTTTTGATAGTGCAACTTATAAAATTTTAGGAAATATTCACTCACATCTTGTTAAAGGTTCATTTGGTAATGCGGATCTGTGGCGAACAACCGCAGCTGGTGTAGGTGGTTACGTAGAAGGTAAGGCAACTATAGAAGTTGGAACACAAACAGGCGATGGCACAGCTGGCGGCGATGGCTTGGTTTATAAAGGAAGTCGTCCAACTGACACGAATTATTCTTCTAGTAGAAATAATTTAGCGAATGCGAAAGATTTTGATATTGCTGGCGGTGGTCTTGTCATTGGCCGAGATGCTTGGACTATCTACATTCGCGGTGAGTCAAATACAGTAATTAATAATGCTGTAGCTCGACGAACATACGGTGGTTTATTTTCTGGCGTTGTTGAAGGGAACACCTCTAATACATTGAATGGAGGTATTGTCGATACCTTAGAAGGAAGTGGTTATGAAGGCGGTCGAGTTTATGGAAATGCCCAAGCAACTGTGAGGAATGGTCAAGTTGACTGGTTCTTATCTGGTGGTGGCTGGAATGATAAAAAAATTGTCGGGAATGTTGGAGTAACCGTTTATGATGGTGTCATTAATGCCTCAATGGGAGCATCTTATGGTGCTTCAAGTGATCATACTGTTACTGGAAATTCTAATAACATTGTTTACGGTGGCGACTTTTCTGGTACTCCTCGTGAAGGAACGAATGGTTTTTCTGGCGGAATAACAAATGTTGGCTCTTTGTTAGGAAACGCAAATTTGACCATTGATTTAAGAAACTACAATCGCGAGTTTAAATTGCCTTCGGGAACGTTTATTTCAGGAGGTGTTCCTTATAACGGAACAACTAATTTAGGAACAGATGCTTCTAATACAATCACGCTAAATATCTATACAAAACCAGGTTCAGATGTTTTGAATGGTGCAGCGATATACGGAGATGGCGCGCGGACGTCCTCATATACAAAAAGTGGCAAAATTATTATGAATATTCAAGCAACAGGTTCAAGTATTGGTAACTTATATGCAACAAATTATGGTAATGCCCCTACGACAGGGCTGTTACGTGATGTCGAGATAAATTTACAAGGTGCCAAAACAATCAATGGATTATCTGGTGGAAATGCAACAGATAGTTTCACCAATACCATTGTTTCTAAAAATGCTCAGAAAGTTGTCATTAACATTGGCGAGAACGTTGACGGCACCAATAACTATCAAACAGAACCACTAAATGCGACAGGCTTAGGCGTTGTCAACTTTACGGAATTAAATGTCACCAATGGCATTAAATTAATGGCTAATGGTGGGAACATCAAAAATGGCGTTTCTGCTACTGCCGCGAATCATAGTACGACTTACAATGAATTCGGATCAATTCATCTATCTAAAAACGCTGGAATTGGGATTACCAACACGGCCAATTTAATTTCAGCTAGCAAACTAACGGTTCAGGATCATGC
This sequence comes from Enterococcus sp. DIV1307a, assembly GCF_050537425.1. Lineage (NCBI taxonomy): Bacteria > Bacillati > Bacillota > Bacilli > Lactobacillales > Enterococcaceae > Enterococcus > Enterococcus sp. DIV1307a. The sequence continues at coordinate 2,665,260 of NZ_CP172914.1, read as the reverse complement.
AACATTAGAAACAATTCCTGGTACAGGTAAGGTAAACATTGCGGATTTTGAAGCTGTCGATCCAACAAAAGATGAACTTTTATGGATTAAACCAACGACAGATACAACTGCTTTGGTGGATAGCACAGGGACTTGGTTTGGAAATGTCAAAGCCTATCAGGTCTTGACGATTAATCCAACGGTCAATAATGCTACAAAACTTACGCCAACAACGTTTCATGGGATTGAAAAAGCGACTGGAAAAACATTTATTGGCGATAACGATGTGACCAAGGGCGCCAATGGCTATGGGATAGCAATTCCTGGCTCCATCATCGATTACGAAGTGGAAACGCCTGGAATTGTGGCAGGTGCAGGTACTATTTCTCATGATGTAAAAGAGGTCAAAGCCGGCAATGCGCCGTTAACCTTACAAGCGTGGGGCACCGAAGTAGCTGGACAAAAAGTTCAAAAAGGACGTTTGATGATTCCGACCTCAAGTGCTTTAACACCAACCCTAAGCTTCCTTCCTGACGAAGTAACAGGTTCTTGGTTGCACCAAGGAACGGTTAAATCTAGTGAAGTTGGGAGCGCGATAGAGCAAATTCCAGAGCAAAAAGATACCACCCCGCTTTCATGGAAAGCGACGAATATGAACTACAGTTATCAGGTGAAAGTTCAATTTTCAAATAAAGTGGAACTTTCGGGGCAATCGGTGATTGTCACAGAAGATGAGGCAGCGCAACTAACGACTGTCGATAAAGTAATAGAAATGCTTGGCGCAAAAGGTCGGCCGTTTTTCAAGACCTCATTAAAAGAGACGGATTTACCACAAATTCAAGCGCCGTTAGCAGAAAAAACTGTATCGCGGACACATGATATTCAATTAGAAGCAGGGACGTCAGGAGATAATTTGCAAAACAAAACGGTTCATTTAGTTGTTGTGAAAAATGAAAGTGTCCTTGCCAAAGATCGTTCGTTTGCCTTGTATGCGACAAGTGCGCATTTGAAGTTAAAAGAAGCAAATGGCTTAACGAATTCAGACGAGTTGGCACAATGGACACAAGCAACGGTGATTTTCGCAGATGGTCGGGCCAATCAAACACCAAGTCTTGATGCCGCAACCTTCCAAGCCATTCAACAAGCGAAACCAGAAGAATTAGCCAAAACGGTGCCAGCCAATTATCAATTTACAGAAGCTGGTGAAACGTTAAATAAAAAAGTCAATGTGTCTATTTCAGGTGAATTAACGTTAGAAAAAGTACCTAAAACAATTGATTTTGGCAAACAAAAAATTTCTGCCAAGCCAGAAGTTTACTGGCCAACTCTTTCAGATGATTTAGTCGTTCAAGACACACGCGGGACAGAAAGTACGCCTTGGAAACTGAATGTTCAGGTAACGAATCCCTTAACAAACGGCACAGATCAATTGGAAGATTTGTCATTGGTTACAGACAAAGGAGAATTTTTACTCAATAAGGGAGATACGGTTGTTACAGAAAATGAAGGCTCCGGTTCAGGTAGTTATACAATTAACCAAGGTTGGGGTGCGGCAAACCAACGGGGACTTAAACTATCTGTGCCAGTCGAGAAACAAAAAGTTGGCGAATTCAAAGGGACATTGTCATGGTCATTAGTCATGGCACCATAACAAGGAGGAGAGAAGTGAGATGAAAAAATACCTTTTGCTTAGTTGTTTTTTAGGTCTTTTCAGCTTCTGTCATTCAGACACTGCGTTTGGGGAAGCAGCTTATGAAAATAGTGGTGTTGTCTCCTTTTATGGAACGTATGAATATCCCACAGAAGAGTCGACAACAGCGACTAGTAATTCTTCCACAACGACCGAACCCACCAAGCCAGCTGACGGAGGCGCTTCATCCGTCCTTTCTTCTGGCGTATATGGGTCGCGACAAGGAAGATTACCAGCGACAGGTACCACCAATCAAGCACCATTTATTTATTTGGGAATCAGCCTTATCACTATAGGCATATTATTTATTAAAAGGAGAAGAGAAGATGAAAAAAACAGTATTAGCAGTAGTAGGGATTGTAGGATTTAGCGGTGTCCTAGCGACACAACAAGCATTTGCGGAAGACATTAACGTGAACTATACAAGTAATGGCGCCATTACATTTGAACCAGATACAGATCCAACGAAGCCAGTTAACCCAACCAATCCAGATGAAAAAGTTGAACCAGAAGATCCAACTGACCCAACTGGACCAAAACCAGGGACTGCAGGCCCCTTATCAATTGACTATGCTTCAAGCTTTCAATTTGGCGCCCAAAAAATCACTTCCGATACGAAAGATTATTACGCACAAATTCAAACATTTAAAGATGGAACAACAGGTCCCAACTATGTTCAGGTAACGGATAAACGTGGGACACAAGAAGGCTGGACGTTAAGCGCTGTACAAAATGGGCAATTCAAAACAGCCCAAAATGAAGAATTAGTTGGGGCCGCTTTATCGATTGCCAATGCAGGTGTGACATCGATTGTTGATGCTGCATACGCGCCAACACCAACAGCAGCACATACCTTTGTTCCTGGAACAGAAGTAGAATTAGTCAAAGCAGAAGATGGCAAAGGAATGGGGACTTGGGTCTATCGTTTTGGGAAAGATGCGACAGAAGGTGCTACTGCCGTGAAATTAAATGTCCCAGGTAAAGCGATTAAATTAGCAAAAGAATATCGTACGACCTTAACATGGACATTGAAATCTGTACCAACGAATGTTGGAGGCTAAGTAAATGAAAAAAACAGTCGTCTACTCCTTGTTATTCGGAACAATGTTGCTTGGCGCCACTGTTCCTGCTGAAGCGGCGACGGTCGTTTTTGATAGCGAACAGTCGATTGTTTTTACCCCAAGCACAGATGGGACGGATCCAGTAAATCCAGAAAATCCCGATCCAGAAAAACCAGTTCGACCAGTCGATCCAACGAATCCTGATGGACCTAATCCAGGCACACCTGGGCCACTTTCCATCGATTATGCCTCAAGTTTGGATTTTGGGAGTAATGAGATATCGAATAAGGATCAAACGTATTTTGCCAGAGCGCAAACCTATAAAAATCCAGATGGTTCAGCAAGTGAATTGGCAACTGCTAATTATGTACAAGTAAGTGATTTACGGGGAACCAATGCTGGCTGGGTTTTAAAAGTGAAACAAAATGGTCAATTTCGTAATGCAGAAACATTACACAAAGAATTAACAGGCGCCACCGTCGCCTTTACTGAGCCCAGTGTTCGCTCAAATGCGACGGACGTATTGCCGCCAACTGCTACCGCAAACATTCAATTAGATGCTGCGGGCGCAGAAACTGTTGTCATGCAAGCCCCAGAAAAGACCGGCGCCGGAACGTGGATCACGCTGTGGGGGCAAGCAGAAAAAGTGACCGAAAAAAATCAACAAGGACAGCAAGTAAATGCCACAATCACACGGGCAATCTCACTAACTGTTCCTGGGAAAACCCCTAAGGATGCAGTACAATATAAAACAACATTGACTTGGCTACTTTCAGATGTACCAGTAAATAATGGAGGGAAATAAATGAAAAAGACAAAAGTAATGACATTGATGGCAACCACAACTTTAGGCGCACTGGCACTTGTACCAATGAGTGCATTAGCAGTCGACGGTGGTGAATACCAAACAAACGGAGCGATTCAATTTGCACCAAATACGAACCCAACGAATCCAGTTGATCCGACGAATCCAGACCCAGATAAACCAATTACACCAGTTGATCCAACTGATCCGACAGGGCCTAAGCCAGGGACAGCAGGTCCGTTATCCATTGACTATGCATCTAGCTTATCTTTTGGGGAACAAACGATTACCTCAAAAAATATGACCTACTATGCAGAAACACAAAAATACAAAGATAACGCTGGTGCCGACCAAGAAGGCCCAAACTTTGTTCAAGTCTCAGATAATCGTGGGACTGAGACAGGTTGGACGCTAAAAGTAAAACAAAATGGTCAATTCAAAACTGAAGCCAACCAAGAACTAACAGCGGCCAAAGTAACTTTAAGCAACGGACGCGTGGTTTCAGCTTCACAATCTGCAAAGCCAACGACAGCGCCAGCTACGATTGAATTAAACCCAACTGGGGCTGAATCAGTGGTCATGGCTGCTGGCGATAAAGAAGGTGCGGGTACGTACTTAATGAGCTGGGGCGATAGTGTAGATACCGCTAAAACAAGTATTTCATTAGAAGTACCTGGTTCAACCACAAAATATGCGAAAAAATACACGACAACTTTTACTTGGACTTTGACAGATACACCTGCTAACACAGGAAACTAAGAACGACAGCATACACGCAAGATCGGGATATAGGTCAAAAATTTTTTGGCTTATCTTTCGGTCTTTTGGTGCTTATAATACAACAAAGAATGACAGACATAGGAGAATGAATATGAACAGATGGAAAGTATATGCAACGGTAATCGCTTGTATGTTATTTGGCTGGATTGGCGTGGAGGCGCACGCTTCTGAATTTAATTTTGCGGTCACACCAACAATTCCCGAAAATCAAGTGGATAAATCAAAAACCTACTTTGACTTAAAAATGGCGCCTGGTGCCAAACAAACCGTAGAAATTCAGTTACGCAATGATACAGATGAAGACATTACCATTGAAAATACGGTGAACTCAGCGACAACAAATTTAAATGGCGTAGTAGAATATGGCCAAAACGGGATCAAACCTGACAAAACCTTACGTTTTAACTTAAAAGATTATGTGGAAGCACCGAAAGAAATCATCTTGCCGAAGCATTCCCAAAAGACCTTACCTTTAACCATTACGATGCCTAAAGATTCTTTTGATGGCGTGATGGCTGGCGGTATAACACTCAAAGAGAAAAAGAAAGAAACAACGACTTCTGCGGATCAATCAAAAGGGTTAGCTATTAATAATGAATACTCCTATGTTGTGGCTATTATTCTTCAGCAAAATGAGACAAAGGTTCAACCAGATTTAAAATTACTGGGGGTTAAACCAGGCCAAGTCAACGCGCGAAACGTCATCAATGTTTCTTTACAAAACCCACAAGCGGCCTATTTAAACCAATTACATTTAATCAACACTGTTTCAAAAGGAGGCGAAACGCTTTACCAATCCGATACTGAGGATATGCAAGTGGCGCCAAACTCTAACTTTAGTTACCCAATTTCTTTAAAAGGGGAACGATTAACGCCAGGAAAATATGTCTTGAAATCAACGGCCTATGGTGTAAAAGATGAAAAGGGCACCTATCAAGTCAAAGGCGCCAATGGTGAAGAACGGTACCTGTACAAATGGGAATTTACAAAAGAATTTACTATTTCTGGGGACGTCGCTAAAGAATTAAATGAAAAAGACGTAACCATTAAAGGAACCAATTGGTGGTTGTATCTACTGATTGCATTAATCATTCTAGCGCTGCTCTTATTGATTTTCTTCTTGTATCGTAAAAAGAAAAAAGAGGAAGAACAACAATCTGAGCAATAAAAAGGGCTATCTATTGACAAAAAGGGTTTTCCTTGTAAAAGTAAAGGTACTTTTACAAGGAATTGCTTCCCATAAAGTAGAGGTAGAGAGAGTGAGAAGCCATGAGAAAAAAGTATCTTTTTTTATTTAGTTCTTTGCTAATTTTTACGGCTGTCGAAATAGAACCAATTCAAACATTGGCGACACCTATTTATAATCCCTTAGAACCAACGGAAGAAATTCAACCAAAACCAGAATCAATCACCCCTCAGGAAAAGTCAGAACCGGAACAACCTGCGCCAACCCCTCCGGAAGATCAAAAAACTACGGTTCCTTCTGAAGAAAAAAAGCCTTCACCCAAGAAAAAAGACAAACCTGTGGAGAAACCGGCAATGTCAAAAGAAAAAAAGAAACAAACAAAAGAAACAACGGCTCATCCCTTACAAGTGAATAAAGATTTTGTCTTTCCTAACGGACTTGGTGCAGGCGGCGATGAAGAATCTGAAAGCTATTTAGCAGCGGTTGGGTACTTTCTTTCAGGAAATGGATTGTATGGGAAAAAAATGGATGTGAGAGAAGTCTATGATATTGATGATGTTTTTAAATAAAGTGGATAAAAGAAAAATCGCCTTATTTCAGTTACTGGAAAATGCACCGATGTTAACAGAGTCAAAAGAAACCGTAATGCAGGAGTTAGAATTATCTGAATTTATTGTGAACAAAACGGTCGCTGAATTAAATGCCGATTTTATTGAATTTGGTTTATCAGAGGATTTTCAAATTGTGAGCGATGGTATTTTCTTAACTCTTAATGAATCAGGAACGGAAACTTCCGCTACCTTGATTGATTGCTATATTAAAGAGTCGTTACGTTTTGCTATGTTTCAAGATTTCTTTTTTCAGCGTTTTGATTCTGTGAATGAGTTTGCGTTAGAACACTTTGTTAGTCACACATTGGCTTATAAGGAGTTCAAGGAATTAAAGAAAATGCTGGAAAATTATCAAATTACAATTAATAAAGAATTTCACTTAGTGGGAAATGAAACCAATTTACGCGAAGTAACAACACTGGTTTTTTTACAATTATACCAACGTGATTTTTCATTGTACGGTAAAAAAGTTTTAGAGCAGATTCGGAACTTTGAGCTATTTTTTTCTGAGAAGGTTCATCTTAATCAGCGTGCGGGCTATGCACAAGCTAAATGTTTTCATTTTTTGGCGGTTTCTTTAGTACGAACGCAGCAACAGTTTTATGTAGAGAAAAAAGTAGATTCGCAAGTGTTAAAACAATTAGCCGGTGACAATCAGCAGAATGTTTTCAATTGGTTAGAGAGTCTTCAAATCCCAGAACCACAACGAACAAACGAAGGCAATTATTTACTCTTATTTTTAATTGCTGAAGAGTGGCTTCAAGTAGCTTCAGCAGCACTTTGCCAAAGATTTGCAGAAATTCAACAATTGAATCGTGACTTGTTAAGCTATTTAAAAATACAATTTCAGCTTTCCGAGGAAGTCCTGCAAGGTTTTGAACAAAAAGTAACAATCGTACATTTTAAATTGTTCCATTTTCCAATAGAAGCAAACTATAGTTATCTCAAAATGGATATAACCTACTTTGCAGAAACGTATACAGAGTATTTTTCTGCTAGTCGACAATTTATTCAAGAACAAAAAACGAATCCCGCTGTTTGGGATGCCAGACGGTTTTTATTTTATCGGTATCTGTTGTTAATGGTGGATGCGTTACCATTGAAAAAAGTTTTGGCTCCGATTACATTGTGTGTCGACTTTTCCTTTGGTGAAGCCTATAATCGTATGATACAAAAAAATATTGAAAAAATTACGGAATGGAATATCATTTTCAAAGCACATGTAGATGAAAGTGTACAATTAATTTTATCGGATATTCATTTTGTCGATTGGCCTGAGATTACTCAAATTATTTGGCTAGCGCCACCACGTCCTGTTGATTGGTCGCATTTTATTAAAACGCTGAGTGCACTAAGACCGCACTCGGGAGAAGAGAAAAAGAAATCATCGTAGACTAGACGGTGATTTCTTTTTCTTTTAGAATATAAAAATTAAAAATAATAAAAAAGTTGAAACTTTTTATGCTTGTGATTCGTCTATATAAGTGTACAGGAAAGGAGGTTCCAGAAATCGATGGTTTTCGATGGTTGGAAAAGAAAAAAACAAATTCGCGCGTTAGAAACGCTTGTGGATACCAAATATGAAAAAATGTATCGCATTGCCTTTAACTATACACATTCGAAAGAAGATGCCTTGGATGTGATTCAAGAAAGCTTTGAAAAGGCACTGAAGGCCATCCAAAAAGGACCCGATATTAAGGATTTTGACGCGTGGTTCTTTCGAATTCTGCTTTCTGTAGCGACAGATTATTGGCGTAAAAAGAAACGAGAAGCTGTTCATATTGAAAAAGATGAACATGTTTTAGCCCTTTTAAATAATCCCCAACGCAGTTTTTTAGAAATTGAAGAAATTATTAATCAATTAGATAGTCCCAATCGTGAAATTATTCTATTAAAATTTTTTGAAGGATTTACGCTAAAAGAAATTGCCTTGATCCTGGATATTAACGAAAATACGATTAAAACGAAGATGTACCGCAGTTTGAATGAACTCCGAAGTCTATTGAATTAGTAAAAGAAAGGAAGCGAAAAAATAATGGAAGATTTTGTAAAAAGTGTTGTTAAAAACTTTTCAAAAGAATACCGCCAACAACCGTTGCCAACGGATCTACAAGCGGAAGTCAAAGCGCGTTTTCATAAAGAGAAAAAGCGGTACACCTGGCTTCGTTTTAGAAACCGCTCACTGCAAAGTAGTCTAGTAGTGGCTTGTGGCTTTGTCTTATCAGTCAATTTGTTTCCAGGCTTTAGTGAAGCAGCCCGAAACATTCCTGTGTTAGATAAAATTGTTCAATTAGTCACCATCAAAACGTTGACAGCGAAAAAACAGGAAAGTGAAGTAAACATCGATGTCCCTAAAATCCAAACATCCCAAGAATCTTCAGTAGCCGACACGCTCAACAAAAAATACTTGAAAGAAGCCCAAACAGAATTTCAACAAGTCAAAGGGCAATTGTTTGATGGTTCTCGTGTTTCAGTCACTGGAGATTATGAAAAAGTCGTGGACGACCGTCGCTTCCTAGTGGTCAAACGAACCTTCACAGAAATTAAAGGCAGCTCTGCGACGACAACGAAATATGACACCATCGACAAACGAGCCAATGTTGTCGTTTCACTCCCTTTAATTTTTAAAAATGATTTTTACATTGATGTCATTAGTAGTGAAATTAAACAACAAATAGCAGACCAAATGAAGAACGATAGCAATAAAATATACTGGTCCGAAAAAGAGGATGCCCCCAGTGATGTTCAACCCTTCAAAAAAATTAAAAAGGACCAACCTTTCTATATCAATGAAAAACACCAATTAGTGATTGTGTTTCCCCAAGGAGAGATTGCGCCTTACTATATGGGCACTCCTGAATTTGTGATTCCTGATCAAGTCATTGAAAATGAATTGGCAGCGCCTAATTATTTAAAATAAACTCAGTAAAAAACACGCGACATTTCTTAAAACTGTCGCGTGTTTTTTGCTGACCTAACCAAGTCAGTTGCGGTTTTACTGAGAGAAGCGTACACTAGAATTAAGCATAACAAGAAAGGGCGAATGGCAATGGAAAAATCAGAAAAAATTAGTATTTTACAAGATGTGGTTAAAATTAAATCTGTAAATGGAAACGAAGAAGAAGTGGCAATCTATTTACAAAATCTTTTGAAGAAATATGAGATCCCTTCTGAACTTGTTTCTTATGCACCAAATCGTAGTAGTTTGGTTGCTTATTTAGGTGAAAACCGAGAAAAAGTCTTAGGGTTTAGTGGCCACATGGACGTGGTTTCTGAAGGGGACGAAAGTCAATGGACTTTCCCACCATTTGCGGCCCATATTGAAGGAAATAAATTGTATGGCCGTGGCGCAACGGACATGAAAAGCGGCTTAGTCGCAATGGTTTTAGCAATGATTGAATTAAAAGAAAAGAAAGTCTCATTAAATGGAGCGGTTAAATTTTTAGGTACAGTTGGTGAAGAAGTCGGTGAGCTAGGTGCTGGCCAATTAACTGAAAAAGGCTATGCGGATGATTTAAGTGCCTTAGTCATTGGAGAACCAACCAATTATAACTTGATGTATGCGCACATGGGTTCAATTAACTACTCCGTTGTGTCACACGGAAAAGAAGCCCACAGTTCGATGCCAGAAGAAGGCATTAACGCGATTAATAATTTGAACGAATTTATTACAGAAGCAAACCAACAAATGGCGGAAGTCACAGCAAACTATGAAAATCCTGAATTAGGCCGAACGATTCACAATGTAACCGTCATTAAAGGTGGCACACAAGTGAACAGTATTCCAGGTCAAGCAGCCTTGCAAGGGAATATCCGTTCAATTCCAGAATTCAGCAACGACCAAGTCATTGCATTATTACAAAAAATTGTCGATGAATTGAACAAAAAAGAAAAACATCAGTTAGAATTAACGATTGATTACAATAAAATTCCTGTAAAAGCTGAGAAAGATTCTGCGTTAATTCAAGCCATTCAAGCCCAATTTGATCAACCATTACCATTAGTGACAAGCGCTGGGACCACAGACTTAGCTGAATTTACTAAATCAGACAATACATTTGATTGCGTTGTCTTTGGACCAGGCGTGACCACTACTGCACACCAAGTCGACGAATATGTCGAAATTGATAATTATTTAGATATGATTGATAAGTATCAAGCGATAGCAAAAAGTTATTTAAATTAAAAAAATGTCGCGCCTGAATCATAAAAATCAGGTGCGACATTTTTTATAAGGTTTATTCCACCACAGTCCATTCATTTAAGGTTTTGCCGTTCTCATCAACTAGCTCTAACCAGCTGTTTGTTCCAGCAAAATAGAGAAACAAGCCGACTTCATTAACGCTTTTTAAGACGATATCTTCCGTTGTGACAAAGTCTTTAAATTGGCCCTTGCGTTCATCACGAAGTTTTTCACCAAATCTGGCGGAGAAACCGACAGACCCGTCTTTATTTAAAGGGGCTTCGGGCATCATTGTCGCGCCAGCTTTAATAAGCATTTCATTGCGCTTTTGCCAAAAAACTGTTGCTTTGCTTTGTCGAGTATCAATATAAAAAGGAATTTGGCTGACTTCTTTTGTCCATTTGTGGCGTGCTTTGGCTGGTCTGGCTTTCTTCGGCGCCGGTTTTTTAAACAGAGAGTAGCCAAAACGTTCCAAGATAAAGGTGACTGTTTCTTTATAGTTAGTCACTGTCGCTACCGCACTTTTCGGAATTTTGACTGTCGCTGGGGTTGCTTCCAATGTTAAACCACTTTCTTTCGCATCATCTAGGAAAGCTTGCGCTAAATAGGCAAGTTCTGTGTCCCAAGTCGGTTTCAACAAAATCGAGTGATCAAAAGAAACTTCTTTATATGTAGCTTTTTCTTCAGCAAGTCCTAAAGCAACTAGTTGGTTATCTCTTAGCAAGAAAAGAATCGCTGCCTCTTTTTTCGGTAATTTAGTTGTTTGTTCAATGATTAAGTGGGCCTGATCGGCTAAATCAATGAGTGTCTTTGTTTTTTTTAGATCAACGGTTAAATGTAAGTCCATGAAGTCTGCTCCTTTATCGTTAGTTTCTTCATTGTATCATGAAACAGCGTCTTCGTCTTTTAACGAGTCAGCAACCTTACAATATTGTTTGAAACAAAAAGAAGCTTTCATGGTATACTTACTCACATGCATAATTTTTAATGAGGAAAGTAGAGGAACAAGAATGAAAACACTTGGCAATATTTTATGGTTCATCTTTGGCGGCTTTTTTGGTGGCTTATCTTGGCTATTCGCAGGCGTGATTTGGTGCATTACAATTATCGGTATTCCGATTGGTTTACAATGTTTTAAATTAGCGGGGTTGAGTTTTTGGCCGTTTAAAAAGCGAGTCGTGTATAGTGATAGCGGCGTATCTTTGGTGGTAAACATTATTTGGCTGATTATCAGTGGACTACCATTAGCAATTGGGCATTGTATTAGTGGCTTGTTGCTTTGTCTGACAATCATCGGTATTCCGTTTGGGCAACAATCCTTTAAATTGGCGAAATTAGCGTTAATGCCGTTTGGGGCCCGTGTTGTTTCAACAACTGATTTTTATTTTGAATAGTCAGAGGTTTCTCATTGACAAATAAAACGAAACAGCGTATTCTGTAAATGTAACAAATAACGTTACATTTAGTTTGGAGTGATTAGACATGGCCATGTCAACGAAATTAAGTGTTGCGATTCATATTTTAAGTTTGATTGAAACAGGTCCTCAAGAACAAGTGACTTCTGAATACATTGCTTCGAGCGTGAATACGAATCCAGTCGTTGTTCGACGACTAATGAGTCAGTTAAAAAAAGCCGGCTTGATTCATTCCATGCGTGGAGCCAATAAAAATACCTTATTAAAGAAACCAGAAGAGATCTCACTGTATGAAATTTATACAGCGGTTGAATTGGAACGAGAGATTTTCAATATTCATCAAAATCCTAATCCAAACTGTTCCGTTGGGGCAAATATCCAATCGGTACTAGAAACTGAATTTACTAAAGTGCAACAAAAAATGGAAGAAGAATTGAAAAGTATCACCTTAGCAGATGTGATTCATGAAATAGAAGTTAAGAGAGATAAGTAATCTCTCTACTTTTAAAGTATTAAATGTAACTATTTTAGTTCTATTTAAAAATGAAAGGATGATTTACATGAAAGTAGCAGTATTAGGAGCAACAGGAAAAGAAGGACAATTACTTTTAGCAGAAGCTAAACGTCGCGGGATGGACGTGACAGCCATCGTTCGTAATGCCTCAAAAATAACAGATGGCACACCGACCATTGAAAAAGATGTTTATCAATTAACAACAGAAGATATTCAAGCGTTTGATGTATTAATTAGTGCCTTAGGATTCCCTGATGTGCAAGATTTCCCAAAATCTACCCAGCATTTGATTGAGATTTTAACCAATCAAAAAACGCGCTTGTTTGTCGTTGGGGGCGCTGGAACCTTGTATGTGGACCCAGAACACACAACTCAATTAAAAGATACACCATCATTCCCAGCAGAAATTCAGCCATTAGCTTCGGCGATGGGCGAAGCTTTAAACTTATTGAAAGAAGCTCAAAACATCCACTGGACCTATATTAGTCCTGCAGCCATGTTTGATGCTGATGGTCCTGCGACAGGCCATTATGAAGTCGCTGGCGAAGAATTAACAACCAATAGTCAAGGTGACAGCTACATTAGTTACGCAGACTACGCCGTTGCCATGTTAGATGAAGTGGAAAGTAATGCACACCCAAATCAACGAATTAGTGTGTATCAATAAAAGAAACAAGAAAAATGGGGCCTCCGTTAAAACAACGGAGGCCCCATTTTCTTGTTTGATTAATTATTGCTAATGTATTTACTGTTTGGGTGCTCGGTATCCTGCTGCTTCTGCTTCTTCAACAGTAGAGAACCAAGCTACTGGATTCGTAGTTCTATTATAATATCTACTTCCAGGTACATGATAAATTCCATTACGTGACCCTTTAATTAAGGCGTTACCGCTTGGTGCTTCCGCAGCAGCCGTCTCGACTTCCGCCGGCGCCTGTGCGGCTTGTTGCGCCTCTGCTTCAGCTTGCGCTTTTGCTGCCGCTTCGGCTTGTTCTTTTTGCGCTTTTTCAGCGGCTAGTTTCTGAGCTTCTGCTTCTTTTCGTTGTTTTTCTTTGTGGGCATCTAATTGAGTTTTAACAACGGCTACCCGTTTTGTTAAAGCTTGATTTGGGGAGTTTAAAGCGTCAATTTGTTTGACCGCTTCATTATAGTAAGCTTCATTGGTTGGTTCTTGTTCAGCTTTTTCAACAGCGGCAGTTGCACTGGCGACTAATTGTTCATTTTTTTCTTTTTCAGCGATAGCGGTTTGAACAGTCGTTAATCGTTGTTGAAATCCTTCTTTGCCAACTGGGGCAGCAGCTACTAATTTTTCAGCTGCTTGATAATCGCTTTTACTTTTAGATTTTTCAGCAGTTGTAACTGCTTCATCAACAGGTACTGCTTCTTTGATTTTTTCAAGGCGATCATTGTATTCCTCGTATTCTTGACTTAATGAAGATACTAAGGTTGCGGCTTCATCATAGTTTTTCTGAGAAGGTTGTTTTTCAGCGTAAGCTAAGGCTTTTTCTGTTTTGGCCAATTCTTGCTCAGAATCTGTGATGCTCGCAATAAATTCTTTTGACGGTGTGACTTCGACTGATTTTTCAACTTTGGTATCTTTCTTCTCAGCAACAAAAGTGATTTTTTGCGTTTTTTCATCGGACAGTTTTACTTTGTAAGCAAACGTTTTGTCTTTCGTTTTTACTTCCTTGCCATTGGCCGTTAGTTTGCTGTTGCCGTCGTATTCGCCTTTGATGGTGGCTGAGCCATTGGCATCGGTTTCAACACTCTCTGCATCAAGTGAAAGTGTCGGGGAAGAATCTGTCGTGGCAACCCCACCAATAAATAGAGCGGCACTTGCTAACGCGGCATAGCCATATTGTTTTTTCGGTTGTTTCTTAATTAATGCTTTGATAGTCAGTCCCCCGCTGACAAGTAACCCTAATAGACCCAAAAGTACTAATACTACACTCATTCATTTCTCTCCTTTCGATATAACGTTATTATACAATGTATTGTGAGAAAATGAACATTTTTTTCGTAATAATTAATAAATTTCCTGATAAAAAAATTATTTCCTGAAGCTCAAATTCTTTTGTAAAAATTTTGTTGTGCTAAAATGGAAAGTGAGTTTAACTACGTATGTTATTAGAGAAGGGGAAATCAATGAAAGCAGAGATCATTGCAGTCGGAACAGAGTTATTACTGGGACAAGTAGTGAATACCAACGCCACCTTTTTATCAGAAGAGTTAGCTGCGCTAGGCATCGATGTTTACTATCAGACCGTTGTTGGTGATAACGGCGGCCGCTTAGAAACGCTACTAACAGAAGCAGAACAAAGAAGTGATTTAATTGTCCTTTGTGGAGGGCTAGGACCTACAGAAGACGATTTAACCAAGCAAGTTGTCGCACAACATCTCCATAAATCATTAGTAGAAGATCAAGAAGGATTGAACCGCTTGCACCAGTTTTTCCAACAGTCTAAGCGGCCAATGACGGAAAATAATTTACGACAAGTGTTAGCCATTGAAGGTGGACAAGTTCTTCAAAACCCGACAGGATTAGCGGTTGGTTCTTTCGTAACAGAAGGCACAACAAGCTATTTGCTCTTACCAGGACCACCCAATGAATTAATTCCGATGTTCCAACAAGCGGCACGACCTTTATTGATTGATGCGTTTCCACAAGAAGAACAATTGATTTCAAGAGTCTTGCGTTTTTATGGGATTGGTGAATCACAACTGGTGACCGAGATTCAATCGTTGATTGCGCACCAAACGAATCCAACCATTGCGCCTTATGCTAAGCCTAATGAAGTGACACTTCGTTTAACAGTTAAAACAAAAGACTTAGTAGCTGGCGAAGAATTATTAACAGCGACGGAAGAAAAGGTTTTAGCTAAAGTGGGAGACTATTTTTATGGGTATGGGGATGACAATAGTTTAGCCAAGGTAACAGTGGACTTGTTATTACAAAACGGACAAACCGTCACGGCTGCTGAGAGCCTCACCGCTGGCCTATTCCAAAGTACACTGGGGGAAATTGCGGGTGCTTCGAAGATTTTTAAGGGAGGCTTCGTGACGTATTCGCAAGAAACAAAAGAGAACTTTTTAGGAATTTCTCATGAACTTTTAGAAGAGCATGGCACGGTAAGTGAAGCGTGTGCCAAAGAAATGGCAGAGAAAGCGCGTCAGTTAGCTAAATCTAACTATGGCTTATCATTTACTGGGGTCGCTGGTGACCCACTCGAAGGTCAACCGACAGGCACTGTTTGGATTGGGCTGGCGGAAGAAGGCCAACCAACTGTTGCAGAATGTTTCCATTTTAACCGTGACCGAAATTATATTAGACAGAGTGCGGTTATGCGAGGGTTAGATCTTTTGCGGCGCCGAATCATTAATAAAAAATAAATATGCGAATGTTTGTTCGGTTTTTTCTTGCTTTTTTGGTACAAAAGAGATATGATAGACCTACTAACAGGAAATGAAAAATAAGTTTATATAAATTAAAGGAGGATTATCCATTGGCAGATGATCGTAAAGTGGCTTTAGATGCCGCACTGAAAAAAATTGAAAAGAACTTTGGGAAAGGTTCTATTATGAAATTAGGCGAAAAAGCTGATCAAAAAATTTCAACTATCCCTAGTGGTTCTTTAGCGTTAGATGTTGCATTGGGCGTAGGTGGGTATCCACGTGGCCGAATTATTGAAGTATATGGTCCTGAGAGTTCAGGTAAAACAACTGTTTCTTTACACGCAATTGCAGAAGTGCAACGAAATGGTGGAACAGCCGCTTTTATCGATGCTGAGCATGCATTGGATCCTCAATATGCGGAGAAACTAGGCGTTAACATTGATGAATTACTTTTATCTCAACCAGATACGGGTGAGCAAGGCTTAGAGATTGCCGATGCCTTAGTTTCAAGTGGTGCGATTGACATCGTTGTCATCGACTCGGTTGCTGCGTTAGTTCCTCGTGCAGAGATTGATGGTGAGATGGGAGCGAGCCATGTCGGCTTACAAGCTCGACTAATGTCTCAAGCACTACGTAAATTATCAGGCTCAATTAATAAGACAAAAACAATTGCTATTTTCATTAACCAAATTCGTGAAAAAGTTGGCGTGATGTTCGGAAATCCTGAAACAACTCCTGGTGGACGTGCATTGAAATTCTACGCAACGGTTCGTCTAGAAGTTCGTCGTGCAGAACAGTTAAAACAAGGAACAGACATCGTCGGTAACCGCACAAAAATTAAAGTCGTTAAAAACAAAGTGGCGCCACCATTTAAAGTGGCAGAAGTTGATATCATGTATGGCCAAGGGATTTCCCAAGAAGGCGAATTACTAGATATGGCTGTGGAAAAAGACCTTATCAGCAAAAGTGGTGCTTGGTATGGCTACAAAGAAGAACGAATTGGCCAAGGCCGTGAAAATGCTAAACAATACATGGCGGATCATCCTGAAATGATGGCAGAAGTGTCTAAATTGGTCCGTGATGCATATGGCATCGGTGACGGTTCAACCATTACAGAAGAAGCAGAAGGTCAAGAAGAATTACCCTTAGATGAATAAATAACGAGTGAATACGACTCGTTAAGAAGAAAGACAACACTTACTGAACAGGACAGGTGTTGTCTTTTTTTGTTTAGAACTAGATTGTTAAAGAGACTGTTGTCCATGTCCGAACCCATCCACATCAAGCAGCTTAGTCAAACGGCAGACTATGCGGCGTTTGTTCTAAAATTTAAACAATTCGTGACGGCGGAAACCTAAAAATGTGACGTTGTCTAATATTTGCTGCCCTTTCCAAAAGAAAGGGCTTTTTTAAGTTGACACCTTTCGCGACAAACATTAGAATAAAATTGTGTGTATGCACAAATATGCAAGTAGGCATATTGATAATTGATTTTAGTTTATCAAAAAACTACAAGATATGAATTAACAAAAAGATAGTATGGAGGTGGAAATATGGTTTTAAATATTCTCCTCGCTATCGTCGGTTTGATTGTCGGTCTTGGTTTAGGATTTGTTATTGCAAAGTCACGTCATGATAAAGCAATAAATGGTGCAAAAATTTCAGCGTCGAGTATTCTCGAGAACGCTCGGAAAGAATCAGAAACACTGAAAAAAGAAGCATTGCTAGAAGCTAAGGAAGAGAACCAGAAGTATCGTTCAGAAATTGAAAGTGAGTTGAAAGAAAGCAGATTAGAACTTAAATCTCAAGAAAATCGTTTAATTCAACGGGAACAAACGTTGGATCGTAAAGATGACTCTCTTGAAAAACGTGAAGGCTCACTGGAAGAAAAAGAAGAGAAACTTGGTGCTAGACAGCAATTAATTGATGAGCGAGAAAAAGAAGTAGAAAACTTAATTAATCAGCAACATCAAGAATTAGAACGAATTGCTTCCCTTTCAAAAGAAGAAGCAAAATCGATTATTATGAAGTCAACAGAAGAAGAGTTGAATCATGAACTAACCTTGATGGTCAAGGAGTCAGAACAACGTGCCAAAGAAGAATCTGATCGCAAAGCGAAGAACTTGCTTTCCCTAGCAATTCAACGTTGCGCCGCCGATTCTGTTTCTGAAACAACTGTTTCCGTGGTCACTTTACCAAATGATGAGATGAAAGGTCGCATTATTGGTCGTGAAGGACGTAATATTCGTACATTGGAAACATTAACAGGGATTGACTTAATCATTGATGATACGCCAGAAGCGGTTGTGTTATCCGGATTTGATCCAATCAGACGAGAAATCGCTCGAATGACCTTGGAAAAATTAATCCAAGATGGTCGGATTCATCCCGCTCGTATCGAAGAAATGGTAGAAAAATCACGTAAAGAAATGGATGAACGGATTCGTGAATACGGAGAACAAGCAGCCTTTGAAGTAGGTGCTCATACGTTACATCCTGATTTAATTAAAATTTTAGGCCGTTTACGTTTCAGAACAAGTTATGGTCAAAATGTCTTGAACCACTCAATCGAAGTAGCAAAACTGGCTGGCGTTTTAGCCGCCGAATTAGGCGAAGATGTTCAATTAGCCAAACGTGCAGGTTTACTACATGATATTGGGAAAGCATTGGATCATGAAATTGAAGGTTCTCACGTTGAGATTGGCGCAGAATTAGCTGCGAAATATAAAGAAAATTCAGTAGTTATTAATGCCATTGCCTCGCATCATGGTGATGTGGAAGCAACCTCAGTTATTTCTGTTTTAGTGGCAGCCGCAGATGCGTTATCTGCAGCCCGTCCAGGTGCACGTAGTGAATCGTTAGAAAACTACATTCGCCGCTTAGAAAACTTAGAAAATATTTCTAATAGTTTTGAAGGCGTTGATTCAAGTTTTGCTGTTCAAGCAGGACGTGAAGTTCGTGTCATGGTGAAACCAGAAGAAATTTCTGATTTAGAATCTGTTCGTTTAGTTCGAGACATTCGGAAGAAAATTGAAGATGACTTGGATTATCCAGGACATATCAAAGTAACGGTTATCCGTGAAACACGTGCCGTTGACTATGCGAAATAAAATAAAAAGCGAATAAGTATCGCGTGTAGTGTCTCAACGAACAATTGCAAGGATTGTTCGTTGAGACACTTTTTTTAATCTTTTAAAACCAAAACTTTCTTTTCAAAGCGAAAACAACTATAATAAACAAGAGATGTTAAAAAGAGAAGAGGAACCTTTTTGCGTATATTATTTATAGGAGATGTTGTCGGTTCTTTAGGAAGAGAAGCCCTAGCAACGTATGTCCCTAAATTAAAGAAGAAATATCGTCCACAAGTGACCATTGCCAATGGTGAAAATGCGGCATCTGGTCGGGGGATTACTGGCAAGATTTATAAGAAATTTTTGCAAGATGGTGTCGATGTTGTTACGATGGGTAACCACACGTGGGACAACAAGGATATCTTTGAATTCATTGATGATGCGAAGAAAATGGTTCGTCCAGCGAACTTTCCAGAAGATGTGCCTGGTCAAGGAATGGTTTTTGTGAAAGTCAATCAATTGGAACTAGCGGTGATTAATTTACAGGCCCGCACATTTATGGTGCCATTGGAAGATCCTTTCAAGAAAGCCGCCGAGCTAGTGGCTATCGCTCGCAAACGGACACCGCTCATTTTTGTGGATTTTCATGGCGAAACGACAAGCGAAAAACAAGCCATGAGCTGGTTTTTAGATGGCCAAGTTTCAGCCGTTGTTGGAACACATACGCATGTTCAAACAAATGACGCTCGGATTTTACCGAAAGGGACAGCCTTCTTAAGTGATGTCGGTATGACCGGTCCTTATGATGGGATTTTAGGAATGAAGCGTGAACCGATTATTGAGAAGTTTATGACAGCATTGCCGAAGCGCTTTGAGGTAGTCGAAACAGGGCGGACAATTTTATCTGCCTGTATTTTAGAGATTGATGACCAAACGGGCCAAGCGAAGATGATTGAGCCGATTCAGATTAGCGAAGATCGCCCGTTTCAAGAATAATAGAAGAAAAGTTAATCTCGGATCATTAAGAGGTTAACTTTTTCTGCTCTTATAGAAAAAGTGCCGGTGAAAGATGAAGGTGAAAAAAATGGAGCCGTTGAATTTAGATGCACAAAGTAATAAAGAATTAGAAAAATTGTTACATTTAATTGGACAAGATGAAGTCATTCAGCGCTACCAAGCGATTGAAGAAAAGGTAAAGAAAAACAAAAAGCTGACAGAATTAGTGGAAGAAATTAAAGCTGCGCAAAAAGATGCGGTTCAATTTGCTCACTATGGCAAACCAACTGCTGAAAAAGAAGCCATTCAACGAGCTGATGCGAAAACAAAAGAATTTGATGAGCACCCACTCGTTGTAGCCTACCGCGAACAACTGATCGAAGCCAATGACTTAGTTCAACATGTCACGGCGCTCATTCAATACCGCGTGAACGAAGAGCTAGAGAAGGAAGGGAATTAAATGCCACAAAAGACAAAAAATACACCCATGATGGAACAATATTTATCCATTAAGGCCCAATACAAGGATGCGTTTTTATTTTATCGCTTAGGTGATTTCTATGAGTTATTTTATGAAGATGCTATCAATGCAGCGCAAATCTTAGAATTGACGTTAACCAGTCGTAACCGCAATGCGGATGATCCGATTCCTATGTGTGGCGTTCCTTATCATGCCGCGCAAGGCTACATTGATACGTTGATTGAGCAAGGCTATAAAGTAGCGATTTGTGAGCAAGTGGAAGATCCAAAGACTACCAAGGGCATGGTCAAACGAGAAGTGGTGCAGTTGGTAACGCCAGGAACGGTGATGAATAGTAAAGGCTTGGAAGCCAAAGACAATAATTACTTAACCGCTGTGCTAACAGATGGTAATCAGTTCGGTTTTGCCTATGTAGATTTGAGTACAGGCGAATTAAAAACAGCAGTCTTGGCTGATGAAGAGGGCGTTTTAAACGAAGCTTCTGCGTTGCAAACAAAAGAAATGGTCCTAGGCTCAGGGATTCCTGAATCGTTAAAAGAGAACTTAAGTTTACGTTTAAACATCATCTTTTCGACACAAGAAACGGTGGAAGAAAATGCCGAGTTTAGTTTTTTAACCAATGAACTGATTAATCCATTAGAAATTGAAATTACAGGCAAATTATTATCTTATTTATCCGTTACCCAAAAGCGGAGCTTGTCCCATATTCAGAAAGCTGTGGAATATCAGCCAGATCATTTCTTGAAAATGGATCATTATTCTAAATTCAATTTAGAATTGAGTCAGTCGATTCGAACAGGGCAGAAAAAAGGGACTCTTTTGTGGCTATTAGATGAAACGAAAACAGCTATGGGCGGCCGTTTATTAAAACAATGGTTGGATCGTCCGCTAATTCAGGAACGTCAAATTAAGGCGCGTCAAGAAATGGTGCAATCCTTATTAAATGCCTATTTTGAACGCTTAGATTTGCAAGCAGCATTGACGAACGTGTATGATTTAGAGCGGTTAGCAGGACGCGTGGCATTCGGCAGCGTGAATGGGCGTGATTTAATTCAATTACGGACCTCTTTAGAACAAGTACCAACGATTCGACAGTTAATTGTCGGGATCAATCAAGGGGAATGGGATGATTTGTTAGTCGACTTAAACCCCGTTGAAGATTTAGTGGCATTGATTGCGACGGCGATTAATGAAGAAGCCCCTTTACAAATTACTGAAGGAAATGTTATTAAAGACGGCTATAACGACCAATTAGATGAATACCGTGATGCCATGCGCAATGGTAAGCAATGGTTAGCGGAGTTAGAAGCGAAAGAACGCCAAGAAACAGGGATTAAAAACTTGAAGATTGGCTACAATCGTGTCTTTGGTTATTTCATTGAAATCACTAAGTCAAATTTAGCGAATTTAGAAGAAGGAAAATACGAGCGTAAGCAAACATTAGCTAATGCGGAGCGCTTTATTACGCCCGAACTAAAAGAACTAGAGCGTTTAATCTTAGAAGCTGAAGAAAAATCAGTTGAACTAGAATATCAATTGTTCTTGGCCGTTAGAGAACAAGTAAAAACGAATATTGATCGATTGCAAACACTGGCTAAAACCATTAGTGCGGTTGATGTTTTACAATCTTTTGCAACAATTAGTGAACGGTATCAATACGTTCGACCAACGTTAAGAAGTAACACGAAAAATTTGGCGATTGTCGAAGGACGACACCCAGTCGTGGAAAAAGTTTTAGGGCATCAAGAATACATTCCAAACAGTATCCGCATGAACCCAGAAACAGATATTCTCTTGATTACTGGACCAAACATGTCAGGGAAAAGTACCTACATGCGTCAATTGGCTTTGACGGTGGTCATGGCGCAAATTGGCTGTTTTGTACCAGCGGAAAGTGCTGAAATGCCAATTTTCGATCAAATTTTTACACGGATTGGGGCCTCTGATGATCTAATTGCAGGGCAAAGTACCTTTATGGTAGAAATGATGGAGGCTAACCAAGCACTGCGACACGCCACGCCTAACAGCCTAATTTTATTTGATGAATTAGGACGCGGCACGGCAACCTATGATGGGATGGCGCTAGCGCAAGCCATCATTGAATATATCCATCGTGAAGTACAAGCCAAAACGCTATTCTCTACACATTATCATGAACTAACTGTTCTAGATGAAACCTTAAAAGGCTTGAAGAATATTCACGTGGGCGCTGTCGAAAAAGATGGCGAAGTGGTCTTTCTTCATAAAATGATGGAAGGACCTGCTGATAAGAGCTATGGGATACATGTTGCTAAAATCGCTGGTTTACCAAGCCCGCTTTTAGAACGAGCAGCCACCATTTTATCCGTTTTAGAAGCGGAAGAAACAACGATTCCAATTTCAGTTCATCATGAAGAAGTTTCAGAAGTACATGAAGAAACCGAGCAACTTTCATTATTTAAAGAAGTTTCAACAGAAGAATTAAGTGTCATTGACACATTGAAGAAAATGAATCTATTAGAAATGACACCACTAGATGCGTTAAACATGCTTCATCAATTGCAAAAACGTATCTAATTAGGAACCGAACCGGTTAGGAGGTCGTGAAATGGGGAAAATTCAAGAACTATCCGAACAACTAGCCAACCAGATTGCTGCTGGTGAAGTTGTTGAACGTCCCGCTTCTGTCGTCAAAGAATTGGTGGAAAATGCACTGGATGCAGGAAGCACCCAAATTGATATTTTTATTGAAGAAGCTGGCTTGAAAACCATTCAAATTATTGATAATGGTGAAGGAATTGCCAAAGAAGATGTACTGAATGCCTTCAAACGCCATGCCACAAGCAAAATTCATACAAGAGATGATTTGTTCCGAATTCGCAGCTTGGGGTTCCGAGGCGAAGCCTTACCAAGTATTGCCTCAGTTTCTGAAATGATTGTCGAAACTGCCACAGCTGAGGAAGAAGAAGGCAGCTATGTGATTCTAAAAGGGGGCAAGGTCGAAGAAAACCGACCAGCAGCTCTCCGTAAAGGCACAAAAATGACCGTTTCCAATTTATTTTATAATACGCCTGCTCGTTTGAAATACGTCAAAACGATCCAAACGGAATTGGCCAATATCGGTGACATTGTCAATCGTCTGGCGTTAAGTCACCCTAAAGTCGCTTTTCGCTTAGTTCATGACGGCCACAAAATGATGAGTACAACAGGCAATGGTGATTTAAAACAAACGATTGCCGGGATTTATGGCATTAGTACCGCAAAGAAAATGTTGAAAATTGAAGGAAAAGACCTTGATTTTACTTTGACAGGGTATGTTTCATTGCCAGAAGTCACACGGGCCAGCCGCAACTATTTATCAACGATTATCAATGGTCGTTATATTAAAAATTTCGCGTTAAATAAAGCAATTGTAGCCGGCTATGGTTCGAAACTAATGGTGGGACGTTTTCCAATTGCTGTGTTAGAAATTGAAATGGATCCGCTGTTAGTCGATGTCAATGTCCATCCTACTAAGCAAGAAGTTCGTTTAAGTAAAGAAAAAGATTTAATGGCATTAATTGAACAGGCGATTCAAGAAGTGTTGAGCCAAGAACAGTTGATTCCCAATGCGGCAGACAATTTGCGTTTTAAAAAGAAACTACCGCCAGAACCTAAAGCCGAACAAATGGAAATTCCTTTATCGACTGAACAACCTGCGGTAAAACAACGACCGGGCAGCTTAAGCTATAATCCCGCAACAGGCCGCTTCTATGCGGAACATGCGACAGACGAAATACCAGCCTCAAGCGCCCCTGAAGCTGTCAACCAGACAGAAAGAGCAGTGGACCCAATGGACGATCCATTTGCGCCGCCAGTGCCAGAATCAACGAGTGTAGCGGAAGAAACGTCAGCTTACGAAACCTCTTCGGCAGCTGTTGATTCCGAAAATCATTGGGAAACAGCTAGTAATGAGCAACAGGTAATAGCCGAAGAAACGAAAATAACTGAAGTATCTGATTCAGAACCTTCTCTGCGTTCATCAGAGGCTGCTGACGAGGTTTTCCAAGAAGAAATGAAACTTCACCCAGAATTCGATGCCAATAGCGCTGCGAGTCAAAGAGAACTGAAACAAGCCCTGAATAAGTTGGAAGAAGAACGACCGACAGAACGTTTTCCTGAGTTAGAATACTTCGGTCAAATGCACGGAACTTATTTATTCGCACAAAGCAAAGATGGCCTGTTTATTATCGACCAACACGCTGCCCAAGAACGAATTAAATACGAGTACTTCCGTGAAAAAATTGGCGAAGTCAGTGATGATTTACAAGAATTATTGGTACCAATCGTTATTGATTATCCAAATAGTGATGCCTTGAAAATTAAAGAGCAGAAAGAAACCCTTGCAGAAGTCGGCATCCATTTGGAAGACTTTGGACAAAATAGTTTCATTGTGCGGGCGCACCCAACTTGGTATCCTGCAGGCGAAGAGGAAAGCATTGTTCGCGAGATGATTGACATGTTGCTAACAACTGGCTCGGTCAGCGTGAAAAAATTCCGTGAAGCAACTGCCATTATGATGAGCTGTAAGCGATCCATCAAAGCCAATCATTACCTCAATGAGCAACAAGCACGCGTGCTATTAAAAGATTTAGCCTTGTGCGAAAATCCGTTTAATTGTCCGCATGGACGTCCGGTGCTGATTCATTTTACGAATTCAGATATGGAACGAATGTTTAAACGCATTCAAGACCCCCATTAAAAAGAAACGAGGCGTCATCATTTTATGCAAATTATTTTAGCATCCCAATCTCCTCGCCGTCAGGAGTTATTAAAGCGTGTGGTCCCAACTTTTACGATTGCACCAGCCGATATCGATGAAACTGTTGGTAAAGACGGCTTACCAGCAGAATATGTGGCGCAAATGGCTGCCCAAAAAGCAGCGGCTATAGCAGAGCAATCCCCCGAAGCACTAGTCATTGGCTGCGATACAATTGTGGCATTGGCGGGAGAAATCCTCGGCAAACCCACTTCTCGGGAAGACGGTTATCGCATGTTGCGCCTCCTAAGTGGCAAAACACATGACGTGTATACAAGTGTGACGTTGAAACAAGGGGAAAAAGAGCGCTCCGCGACAGTTCATTCAACCGTGACGTTTTATCCACTGACAGACACGGAAATCCATGCTTACTTAGATACCGCAGAATATGCCGACAAAGCAGGCGCTTATGGTATCCAAGGACAAGGAGCATTACTAATTGAAGCAATCGCCGGCGATTATTACGCCATTATGGGCTTACCAATTGCCAAAGTAGCCCGACTACTAAAAGAATTCAACTAATAAAAGACAGTCCTTTTCATTCGTTAAAAAGAGAAAGGACTGTCTTTTACTATGCAAACTATTAGGTGCCTGTTTGGCAAACGTGGTATCATTGAACCCAATAAATTGAACAGAAGAAAAGGAGTGGACAGAATGACAAAACCAACAGAAGAAGAATTAAAACAAACCTTGACGGATCTTCAATATGCCGTCACACAAGAAAACGCAACAGAACGCCCTTTTTCAGGAGAATATGATGACTTTTACCAAGACGGAATCTATGTAGACATTGTTAGTGGCGAGCCGTTGTTTAGCTCCTTGGACAAATACGATGCTGGTTGCGGCTGGCCATCCTTTACCAAACCAATTGAAAAACGTGGCGTCAAAGAAAAAGCTGATTTTAGTCACGGCATGCACCGAGTAGAAGTTCGCAGTCAAGAAGCGGATTCACATTTAGGGCATGTTTTCACTGATGGCCCACTCCAAGAAGGCGGCTTACGTTATTGCATTAATGCGGCAGCTTTGAGATTTGTGCCAGTGGCAGATTTAGAAAAAGAAGGCTATGGCGAGTACCTTTCTTTATTCAAATAATCCTCATTTTTTAGACAAATACGATAAAATAGTTAGAAGAAAGCGACTTTTGATGAATATCTTGTATGAAATACAGAAAATCTCTTGATTTATTTGGCTAGGACTACTATTATTTTAGAAGGAAAGTATTGTTCAGTTTTAACGAATTGGCTGAAATAGAAAGTGGAGGTTCTAATGTCGAAACATTATTTTGATCCAAGATTGAAAATCTTTTCTTTGAACTCTAATCGTCCCTTAGCAGAAAAAATTGCGGATGCTGTGGGTGTGGAGCTAGGAAAGTGCTCTGTAACACAATTTAGTGATGGCGAAATTCAAGTGAATATTGAAGAAAGTATTCGTGGTGCACATGTTTACGTCATTCAATCAACAAGTAGCCCTGTTAACGATAACTTAATGGAACTATTAATCATGATTGATGCGTTAAAACGTGCGAGTGCTAAAACAATTAACGTGGTTATGCCTTATTATGGGTATGCACGTCAAGACCGTAAAGCACGTGCCCGGGAACCAATCACTGCTAAACTTGTTGCAAACATGATTGAAAAAGCTGGTGCAACAAGAATGTTGACATTGGACTTACATGCGGTCCAAATTCAAGGATTCTTTGATATTCCAGTGGATCATTTGATGGGTGCACCATTAATTGCCGATTACTTCATCGAACACGGCATTCAAGGCGATGACGTCGTTGTTGTTTCCCCTGACCATGGTGGTGTAACGCGTGCGCGTAAATTGGCAGAATTCTTAAAAGCACCAATTGCGATCATTGACAAACGTCGTCCAAAAGCGAACGTAGCAGAAGTAATGAATATCATTGGTCATGTGGAAGGCAAAACATGTGTCTTAATTGATGACATGATTGACACAGCGGGGACAATTTCTCTTGCTGCAAATGCATTGAAAGAAGCCGGAGCAAAAGACGTTTACGCTTCTTGTACACATCCCGTTTTATCAGGACCAGCCTTACAACGTATTGAAGATTCAGCAATTGAACGCTTAGTTGTAACAGACTCTATTTACCTATCTGATGATCGTAAAATTGCTAAAATTGACGAAGTCAGCGTTGGTGAATTAATCGGAGATGCGATTAAACGTATCCACGAAAACAAACCAGTTAGTCCGTTATTTGAAACAAAAAATAAATAATTACAAAAAACCGCCCACATCATTTTTCTGATGTGGGCGGTTTTTTCTCTAAATCATTTTATCTAAAAAAATATTGTAACCTGAATATTTATTAGGCATTCATGATATACGATAAGTGTAGAGAAGTTAAGGCGGAGGCAAGCGCAAAGGAACATGCGCTTTGCGACGAGCATCGCAACAAAGTGAGAAGCGTAGGAGCAGAGACTTTCCCCTTTCAGTGAGGTGGTGCGTATGAGCGTACTTCCAAAATTTACAGAAAGGAGAGGCCTGTTGTCAGCATATGAAACAATTCAGACGATCCTAGGGTTTGGTATGTTTACCATTGCTTTGATTGCGCTGATTGTGAAATTGCTTAAAAATGACAATAAAAAATAACCGTTTACTTTGATCGAGTACGGTTATTTTTTGTAACAAAATCGGTCACCGTCTTAAACGGTTCTACATCAGAGAGGTATGTTGACGCATATCTCTCTTTTCGTTTTCATTATAGCACATTTTCCCGAAAAGTACGAATAAATTTAGCGTTAATCCGTGAAATTATAAAAGCTGTTAAAAATGACAATAAAAAATAACCGTCTACTTTGACCAGTACGGTTATTTTTAAATAATACAATTGGTCACCGTCTCAAACGGCTCTACACTAGAGAGGTATGTTGACGCATCTCTCTCTTTTCATCTACATTCTAGCATAGATACAATGTAGATGAAAAGAGGTGCCTGCTGCTAAAGGTTCTTGTCATTCTTTAGCGATTGAGCAGTGCATCAACGCTTAGTTCAGTCATTTCAGAAACTTGCATGTCGGCTCCGATTAAGGGTTGGCTGGCCGACAAGCCGACGGCATAGATGCCCGCGGCTTTCAAGCCGTCAATGCCTGATTGTGCATCTTCAAAGCCAATGGCGTTTTGCGGTAGCACGCCAATACTGTCAGCGGCGGCTAAAAAGATTTCAGGATCAGGTTTGCCTTTACTTAACGAGTCGGGATCGACAATTGTGGCGAAGTACGCGCGCACGCCTAATTTTTCCAAAATCAGGGGCGCGTTTTTTGAAGCCGAAGCCACGGCACAGGGAATGTGACGTGCTTGGGCTTGCTGTAGCAATGGCACGACACCAGGTAAAACATCTTCTGTTGTTAAATGTTCTAATAATTGAACGTAGTGATCATTTTTTTGCTGAGCTAAGGCTTCTTTTTCTGCTGGAGTAAACGCATTTTCACGGTGGCCATGGGCTAAAATGCGGTCCAAGGAATCCATCCGACTAATGCCTTTTAATGTTTCGTTGAAGGTTTCGTCAATGGGAATACCTAGCGAATCGGCCAACGCTTTCCAAGCTTGATAATGAAATTTGGCAGTGTCAGTAATGACACCATCCAAATCAAAAATAAATCCAATCGTCATTGTGGTTCGCTCCTTTATTGATAATGTACTTCTTTTGGTCGTTCGGCGGTTAACGGAATCAACGCGCCCTGAACCAATAATTGTGTGTCTTTATCTGCTGTAATCGTGACACTGGTTTGTGTTAATGAAAATTGATACGTCACGCCTTGATGAATAAACTGGAACGCCAGCGCTTGCCAATGTTCAGGTAAGTTTGGACAAATTGATAACTCTTTCTGGCGCGTGTCAACGCCTGCATACGTCGCTAAAGTAACGTGAATCGTCGCAGCCATGACCCCTGTATGAATTCCTTCAGCGGTCGTGCCACCTTGAATGTCACGATAATCGGAATACAACGCTTCTTGATAAAGTTGCCAAGATAGCTCATGGAATTGCGCCATTTCTGCCAATTGGGCATGAACAATTCGTGACAAAGTCGAACCATGAGACGTCCGTTTTAGATAATACAAAAGATTTTTTTCCAAATAATCCGCAGGCAATTGATACCCTAAATCTTCTAAAATTTGATCCACCCGAGTTTTGTCTAAGTTGTAGAACAACATTAACGTGTCGGCTTGTTTCGCCACTTTGTAATCATCGGGAGATTCTCCTTCGGCTTTTAAAATTCGATCCATGCGGTAAATATTGCCGTATTTCTCTTTCATCGCTGTCCAGTCAATCTCTTTTAAGCCGAAATACCCTTCATATTGCGCAATAATACCGTCAGAATTAACTTCAATTTCCAGTGAATTTTGAATTTGCTGCATGCGGGCTAGATCAGCCGAAGAGGTCTGCGTTTTGGCAAAAAGTTGTGCCTGTTCTTCCTCAGAGAAAAGTGCCAAAATGTTGGTTAATTCTTCGAATAGCCAAACCACCATCAAATTCGTATAGGCGTTGTTTTTCAAGCCGCTTTCCGC
This sequence comes from Enterococcus sp. DIV1307a, assembly GCF_050537425.1. NCBI lineage: Bacteria > Bacillati > Bacillota > Bacilli > Lactobacillales > Enterococcaceae > Enterococcus > Enterococcus sp. DIV1307a. The sequence goes on along the minus strand of NZ_CP172914.1, from coordinate 2,635,793 downwards.
TTGGTCTGGATAGCCCTCGTGAAACTCATCAGGTCCCATCACTTTATCAATAAAGAACCGTCCTGTTGCGTCATCTAACGTCGCAGCGCTGTTCCAAAATTGAGCGATTTCTAACAACATTTCGCCGCCATATTGTTTCATAAATTCATGATCCTGTGTACTATGCCAATACAACCAAGCATTGTAAGCAATCGCTAAGGACACATGCCGTTGCAAAATACTATGATCCTCGCCCCAATGTCCATTCAACGGATTTAAGTGAAGTTTTTGCGTGGTTTCACGCCCATCACGCCCTGATTGCCACGGATACATTGCGCCACGATACTGGCTGGCCGCCGCATTCTCCTTCGCTTTCTCTAATCGGTGGTAACGATACAGCAACAATTGTTTCGCTGTGTCAGGATAATGTTGAATATAAAAAGGTAAAATAAAAATTTCATCCCAGAAAATATGTCCACGATACGCTTCACCATGCAAGCCTCGGGCGGTAATCGAGACGTCTAATGCTTGGGCTTGGTTACTAAAAGGCGAAGCCGAAGCCAGCAAGTGATAACTGTGAATCCGTAAAAGTTTTTGAGACATCAAATCGCCTGTCACAGTAATGTTGGCTTGTTGCCAAAGAGTTTGCCAAGCGCGGGCGCTTTCCTGAGCGGCGGCCGCAAAAGAGTCCTTCGGCGTAAACGGTACCTGCCAACTTTGTTCGGCGTGGCTGGCTTGCACAAAGACTTGTTTTTCTAGCGTATAGCGCGTTCCTTGGTGCGCCATCACGGTCACCACTTGGGCGATTTTTTCCGCTTCTTCTTGAATCATAATGGCTTCTTTTTCAAAAAAATCACCGGTTATCAAGGCCGTTTCTCGGACGCTCAAGTTGGATTGATTGGTACAAACCTCAATCACGGTTTTGTTTTCCTGCGCGCTTAATGCTGTCACCTGAAAATGTTTCGCTGTTAAGTTGCGATACCGCACCACGTTATAGTTGTAGACACTGCCATCCGTGACGGTTTTCAAAGTAATTGGGGCTGAAAAGTTTAACGGCTCAAACGTATATTGCAGATGATAGTCATTCGGCTGTGCCATATTGGCGATTTTTTTCGTCGTTAATTTAATTTGCTGATTGTCCGCATCTTTCAAAATCATTTCTGCGACAAACAATCCCGTTTTCAAGTTCAATTGACGATGTAATTGTTGTAGCGTGTCTGGAGAAATCGTTAACCAGTCGGTGGCATTGCCAATTTTTAAAGCGATGTGTTGGTTGTCAGGAGCATTGACGAAATCTTCATTTTCCACTACTTGACCCGCAACTTCCGAAGCCGCTGTATTATAAAGCCCCGCAATATAGGTCGCTGGATAATGATCATCAGAAATCGTCATCTCAGGTGTCGTGCCGCGCAAGCCTAAAAAGCCATTGCCGACAGTTAACAGGGACTCCACCGCATATTCATTTTTCCCAGGTACGTAGCCATAATAATCTAAATGCCAAGCCAGATACTGCCGTTTTTCTTCAAATGCTGCCAGCAGATTCGGTGCCGCCGCTTGTTCGGCTGCCGTTAAAAGTGGCGTGTTCAACTGTTCCGCGAATGCTTGAATCACCGCTTGCGGAACCAGCGCCAACGTTTCCTCTGGCGAAAAGAAATCCGCTGGGAAATCAGCCACAATCCCCCCCAGAATCGGCGCAGCCTCTGCCACAATCAATTGGCACAGTTCAGGAACCGTTTCTTCGATAGTCAAGGCTTCAAAAGGGAATGTTTTTTGGTGAAGCGGTTCCAATTTATGGTTAAAAAAAGTCGTCGTTAGTTGGTTCGTTGCGAATGTTAATTCTAAAATGGTCATGTTTGGCGCCTCCTTGTAAACTTGTATAGACATGTTGTGTTTGACTACAGTATAGTATGAACGAATCAGAATTACAAGGATTTTCCCTAGATTCTTGGGAAAACTTTTCCAGAAGGGGGCAGCAACAGACTGCGCTGGGTCCGAAAAAAAGGCGGTCAATCAGTGGTTTGGCTGGGGGAGTTTGTGGCGTAAGCAAGGCAGAAAGTGCGGGGGATTTTTCTGACCAGCTCTAGGTTTTTCGGAGGGAATATGCTATGCTTTTAGAAAAGAAATTGTTGGTAGAGGAGGATCGGCATGAACAAGTTTCATGACATATTTTTAGAATTAGAACAACAAATTGTCCAAGGCGACTATCAGCCAGGCGATTTATTACCTAGTGAAAATCAATTAGTGGAAACTTACAATGTTTCCCGTGAAACAATTCGGAAAGCCTTGAATTTACTGATTAACGCTGGCTACATTCAGAAAAAACAAGGCAAAGGCTCGATTGTGCTCAACTTTAAAAAGTTTAATTTTCCTATTTCAGGGGTGACCAGTTACAAGGAGTTACAACAAACGCAGCATATTGAAAGTCATACTCATGTGGTTTCCTTAGAAGAAATTCCTGTGGAGCGCAACTTGGCTCAGTTGACTGGCTGGACGGAAGGGGCCCCTGTGTGGCGCTTAGTTCGGCAACGGGAGATTGAAGGGGAAGTCGATATTTTAGATATTGATTACTTGATTAAAGAGATTGTCCCTGAACTGCCGAAGCACCGTGCCGAAGATTCGATTTTCGATTATCTGGAAAACGACCTTGGCTTGGCGATTAGTTATGCCCAGAAAGAGATTACCGTGGAACCGCTCACAGAGATGGACAAGCAGCTGATTGGTGAAGTCGAAGGCAATCATGTCGTCGTGGTCCGCAGTATCATGAACTTGGAAGATACCCGCTGTTTTGGCTATACGGAATCTCGTCACCGCTTAAACAAATTTAAGTTTGTGGAATTCGCTCGTCGCCGTAAATTGTAAGTCTTAGTGATGAACAAATATAAAAACGGCTGTCATTAAATGGAAATTGACGGTTTTTTCGCAAGAACCGCCGGTAAATGTATAAGATTTTAGGAGAAAACGTCAAAAAGTAGAGGTCTAACTCTTACTTTTTGACGTTTTTTCCTTGTTTTTTAAACGAATTTGACGAAAAAATCATTAAATAACATTTATAAATATCAAAAAGTGCTGAAATTAAAGCTTGAAATCAAGAGGAACGCTTGGTTTTAAAGGAATCATCAATTTTTACGAATGGCTGTTAAATATTTAAAATTACGAAGAGGGCAGATTCTTGTATAATAAGGCTATAGCTTCGGAAGCGCAGAAAAAAGAACCGCGCGCTCTGGAAATTCATACAGTAAAAGGAGATGTACATATTATGATGAAAAAGAAAATGATGGCAAGTTTATTAGTTGGTAGCGCAGTGGTCGGCGCAAGTTTAGCACCTCTTTCGGCACAGGCGACTACGACAGGGAATACGCCAGTGCAGGTAGAGTTTGGTGGAGGGGTGTTGCCAGACCAAGGTGATGAAATTGGTACTGTAGATCCAGATCCTGGTACATCTAATACAGATTTTGATTTATTGGCAGTTCCGAAAGGATTGAACTTTCCTTTGACAAAAATTGGCGAAGATTTATCTGCTATCAAGTTGCCTACTAATGAACGCTTTAGAAGTGTTATGGTAGGGGACTTACGAGGAACGAAAGAAGGTTGGCATGTGACCAGTGAAATAGCTGGATTGACTAACGGCACAGAGCAATTAGCTGGGACTATCGACATAGCTTTAACTGCTAGTTATGCACAATATCTCACTCCTGAAACTGAAAAAGGATATTATGTAGCCGCAATTGTCCAAAATGGAATAAATATTGCTAATGACCCAACGGCGCCTGATTTCAGTGGAACAAGCATAAAAATTGGTGGTGGTGCTACTTTATTAATGAATGCTACTGTTGGAAAAGGTCAAGGTACTTGGGCAGGGCGTTTTGATGATATGACATTAAACGTCACAACTCCAATGCAACAACTGAAAAAAGGCGCCTACACAGGCAACATCACATGGAACCTCGTCGCGGGACCATCAATCTAAGCACAAGCAACGAAAAACAGAGGACGGACCATCAGCTGGTAACTGCTGCTGGTCTGCCCTCTAATAATCATTCAATCGTAAAGGAGAAGAACACAAATGAAAAAGAAAATGATGACAAGTTTATTAGTTGGTAGCGCAGTTGTTGGCGCAAGTTTAGCACCACTTTCGGTACAGGCGACTACGACAGGGAATACACCAGTCACAGCAGAATTTGAAGGCGGCACGTTGCCAGACGGCAACGGCGATGCCAATACCGTTGATCCAGACCCGAATGGCTCAAACAGTAACTTCGATTTACTGTTTATTCCTCGCGAATTTAATTTTGGGAAATTATCAATTTCTGATGATTTAACGAAACCAATTCTTAACCAAAGAGACCCAGAAGCCATCAACGGCCATACAGAAATGATTGGTGTTGGTGACGTACGCGGCGGCAAAGAAGGTTGGCATTTAACGGCCCAATCTAATGGCCTAAAATTAGGCACTGAAAGCTTACAAGGCAACATTAAAGTGGCGCTGATTACTCAACTTGATTTGGAATACGAGGCAACAAGCAATAGTTATGTAGCTCTGACGACAGCAGTCTCTGCGCCAGAAGTCAGACCACAACTGGCTGCTCCGCAAAATTGGACCCTTGATTTAGGCGGGGAAGCCCAATTAATGGCTAACGCAGCAGCTGGTCAAGGCCAAGGATTATGGCAATTTTCACTGTTTAATACAGCTTTAAACATCACAACACCAGCCAACAATATTAAAGCAGGGGCCTACACAGGCAGTATCACATGGAACCTCGTCGCAGGACCATCTGTGTAAGTCCAAACAAAAAAGTCATCCCCTTAGGATGACTTTTTGCTTATTTCTCTGTGAAAGTGCTGTCTGTTTTGACAGTTTCAGCAGGCGGTGTTTGCGCCGCTAGCAAGTCGCGAATTTCTTTTAAGTAATCTTCGCTCGTTGGTACCACTTCTTCTTCTGCCGCTTCTTCTTTTTTGCCGCGGTTTTTCATTTTGTTGGCCGCTTTGACAATTAAGAAGAGGACGAAGGCCGTAATTAAAAATGTAATAAGTGCACTAATCACGCTACCAATATTGAATTCAACGCCTTCGACTTTATAGACAAGGGCTCCCAATGCATCGTCGGCACTCTTTTTCCCAGTCGTCAAGACAAAAATCAGACTAATTAACGGGGTAATCAAGCCTTCCACCACTTGTGTCACAATCGCTGTAAACGCACTACCAATGACAACACCAACGGCTAGGTCTAAGACACTCCCGCGCATGATAAACTCTTTAAATTCTTTAATCATTCTTTTTTCCCTCCTCACTTTAAAAACAGTATACCGAATCTTCTTGAAAATTTGAACTGAAAAACTCTTATCATTCAGAAAGCACCTGAAGCTGTGTTATAATGGAGCTATTGGAAAAAACATTAAAAAATGCTTTAGAATTTACGCGATACATATATTTCACAGCATTCTTTAGGTAAGATGAAGCAAATGAAGGAGCGATGCGGCAATGTCTGTTCAATTAGTTAAAGGCGTGAATTTACACGTCATTCCTACAGAAAAATATAAAACGGTGCGTCTTTTAGTCCGCTTTAATACACGATTAAATCATGAAACCATTACAAAAAGAACGCTGTTGTCCAGTTTGATGGAAACCAACAGCTTGAATTACCCGAATCAAGTCAAGTTAAGTGAGCGTTTGGCGGAACTTTACGGCGCCAGCTTTGGGATTGGCGTTTCCAAAAAAGGCAATCAACATTGGTTTAATATTTCTATGAACATTGTCAATGATCATTATTTACAGGATAGTCAGGTTCTCGCCGAAGCGGTGGACTTTTTGAAGGAAATTATTTTTGCCCCCAATATTCAAGCGGGCCAATTTGAGGCGGAAACCTTCCAACGGGAAAAAGAGAACTTGAAAGCGTACTTGGAAAGTATTGTGGAGGATAAGCAAACCTATGCCTCTTTGGTGCTTCAAAGTGTCTATTTTAATCAATCGGAGGATCAAAAAATCCCTAGTTTCGGGACTGTTGCGGCGTTAGCTGAGGAAACAGCGGCGTCATTAGCGGCATATTATCAAAAAATGCTGGCGGAAGATCAAGTGGATATTTTTGTTTTAGGTGATGTCAATGAGGCGGAGTTAGTGCCATTATTCAAGCAATTACCGTTTACGCCTCGTGAAGAAGGCAAAGCCGCGATTTTCTACAATCAACCAATTCGCAACGTGATTGAAGAGCGGACCGAGCGTGAGGTGTTAGCCCAATCGAAATTAAACTTGGCTTACAACACGGATATTTATTATGGCGATAGCTATTATTTTGCGTTGCAAGTGTTTAATGGGATTTTTGGCGGTTTCCCGCATTCTAAATTATTTATGAATGTCCGTGAAAAAGAGCATTTAGCGTATTATGCTTCTAGTAGTATCGACACTTTCCGTGGCTTCATGACGGTTCAAACAGGGATCGATGGCAAAAATCGGAATCAGGTCTTGCGTTTGATTTCGACAGAATTGGAAAATATTCGCTTAGGTAAGATTAGCGAATTAGAAATTGAACAAACGAAAGCAATGCTAAAAAATCAGTATATCTTAGCGTTAGATAATGCAGGCGCGTGGCTGGAAAAAGAATACTTGAACGAATTAATGCCACAGACGATGCTGACGGCGGAGGAATGGATTGCGCGGATTAATGCCGTGACTATTCCAGAAATCCAAGAAATAGCCAAGCGCTTGGAACTTCAAGCAATCTTCTTTTTGGAAGGAGACACGGAAAATGATTAAAAAAGACTATGCACAAATTAAAGAAACATTGTATACAGAAACACTGGAAAATGGTTTAAAGGTTTACCTATTACCGAAAAATGATTTCCAAAAAACGTATGGCTTGTTTACGATTGATTATGGTTCAATTGACAATACGTTCGTGCCAATTGGTCAAGAGGAAATGATTGAAGTGCCTGACGGAATCGCCCACTTTTTAGAACATAAAATGTTTGAAAAAGAAGATGGCGATGTCTTCCAAAAATTTGGGCAACAAGGGGCTTCAGCGAATGCCTTTACCAGTTTTACGAAAACGAGTTATTTGTTTTCAACGACGGATCAAGTGACACAAAATCTAGAAACGTTGCTTGATTTTGTGCAATCGCCGTATTTCACGAAGGAAACGGTCGAAAAAGAAAAAGGCATCATCGGACAAGAAATTCAAATGTATTTAGATGATCCTAACTGGCGCTTGTTCTTTGGTATTTTAGGTAACCTTTATCCGAAACATCCATTGCATATTGATATAGCCGGCACAGTGGCAAGTATTGCGGAGATTACCGCAGAGGATTTGTATACATGTTACAATACGTTTTATCATCCAAGTAATATGACCTTGTTCGTGGTAGGGAAAATGGACCCCGAAGCGTTAATGGCGTTCATTCGTGAAAATCAAGCGGCGAAAGAGTTTCCTGCCGCCCAACCTATTCGTCGGCATTTTCCTGAAGAAACAGCTGCTGACATTGTCAAAGAGAGCGCCATTGAAATGGCAGTCACACGGGCAAAAGTGCTTGTTGGCTTGAAAGGCTTAGATGAAGTGCCAACAACGGGTCGTGACTTAATGAAATATCAAGTCACCGTGAACTTGTTGTTACAATTATTGTTTGGTAATACCTCTCAAAACTATTTGGCTCTTTATGATGAAGGCTTGTTAGATGATAGTTTTAGTTATGACTTTAATTTAGATCGCAGTTTCCATTTTGCGGATATTGGCGGCGATAGTGAGCAACCAGAAGTCTTAGCAGAACGAATTGAAGCTATTTTATTATCTGCCACAACAAGTCCAGAATTAACGGAAGAAAATTTGTCCTTATTGAAGAAAAAAATGATTGGTAAATATTTCCAATCCTTAAACTCTTTAGAGTATATCGCCAACCAATTTTCACAATCATTGTTTGGGGAAACCACGCTGTTTGATAAGATTGAAGTCATTGAAAGCATTCAATTAGCCGACGTCCGCCAAGTAGCAGAGACCTTGATTCGTGAAGAAGGATTGAGCCGTTTCTACATGTATCCTAAAGGAGAAACCGAGCAATAAACCAACTGTTTAAGAAAAAGAAAAATCTTTGAAATCTTTCAATTTTGTTATCCTCAGTTGGCTTCTTTTGTGGTATTCTTAAAGGACGGGAATGTTTTCCTTGGCAATTGAAAAAGACTGATGAGACAATCGATAAATTAACAAAATAGACTGGAGAAGATGGACGAGTGGCCAGCGTAAATATTGGAGAAACACTAAAAGAAGCAAGATTGCAGAAGAACATCTCAATTGATGAACTGCAACAAATGACAAAAATTCAAAAAAGATATTTAGAAATTATTGAACAAAACGATTTTGAGTCCTTACCAGGCACCTTTTATGTGCGGGCGTTTATCCGCCAATATGCAAGTGCGGTCGGCTTAGATGGCAATCAATTGGTAGATATCTATGATGGCAAAGAACCAGCAATTGTCGAAGAACCCAAGCCAGTGTATGAAGAGCTTGAAGGATCACGTAAGCAATTGCATGACGAAGAAAAGCAATCCAGTTGGTTACTGCGGAACTTACCAGCCATTGCCTTTTCGTTAATTGGTTTAGCCATTGCGGTCGTGGTGCTGTATATTATGTGGCAAGATCAAAAAGCCGAACCGATTATTCAAACACCGGCAACTAGTGCCAGTGTGGAAAAACCCAAAGAATCAAGTCAAGCCCCAGAAAGTAGCACACAAAGTAGTACACCGCCGTCTTCTTCAAGCGAACCAGAGAAGAAAACAGCTGTGGCTGTGGTGAGTGATGCCAATAATCAAGTAACTGCAACGGTTAAAGATGCGAATAGTCCAATCAACATTACCTTTAAAGGGACTGAAGGCTCTTGCTGGATTGGCGTGATGGTCGATGGCAACTATACGTACCAACACACCCTGCAAGCAGGAGAGACCCAAACAACAGCTTTACCTGCGAATGCCGCCAATGCAACACTGATTCTAGGCGCCTCAAATAACGTCGCCATTCAAGTCGATGGCGCCGATTTAACACTGGAAAAAACGCCAGTTTTAATTCGTAAGGATGTTACATTAGGGATTACGTATCGTTAGAAATGGTGTAAGAAGAATCTGGATAAACTGTCAAACGGCAATTATTCCAGATTCTTTTCTTTTTTTCGTGACACTGCCAGCAAGATAACGTAAAATAGAATAGGAGAAGGAAGGGGCAATTGAAGTGAATTTACCAAATAAATTAACAGTTTTAAGAATATTTATGATTCCGATTTTTATTATTATTGTGTCGGTGCCGATGGACTGGGGAACGATTAGTTTTGGCGACACAACGTTAGCCGTTACCCAATTAGTGGGCGCGATTATTTTTGCAGTTGCTAGTTTTACAGACTGGTTGGATGGCAAAATTGCCCGTGCGCAAGGCTTGGTGACGAACTTCGGAAAATTTGCGGACCCATTAGCGGACAAAATGCTAGTGATGACCGCCTTTATCGTCTTAGTTGGTCAAGGCAAAGTACCCGCTTGGATTGTAGCAATTATTGTTTGTCGTGAATTGGCAGTAACTGGTTTACGGTTGTTATTAGTCGAACATGGCGAAGTAATGGCAGCAGCTTGGCCGGGAAAAGTAAAAACAGCTACCCAAATGGTTGCAATTATTTTACTGTTCATTAACAACATTCCATTTTCAGCACTCCATCTACCACTAGATCAAATCATGCTATATGCCTGCTTGATTTTCACCATTTACTCTGGTGTTGATTATTTTGCTAAGAATAAAGATGTTTTTAAAGGTTCGATGTAAAGAGAGAATCAAAACGCTTGGCTTGTGCCAAGCGTTTTTTAGTATTCATGATTGAATAGGCAAATAAACTGTGCTTGTTTAAAGGGAACAAGGAAGGGTACACTGCTTTAATGACCGATAGCTTTTCAGCGCTATGGAATGGAACAGGAGGAGATAATTATGAAAAAAATCGGGTATCTTTGTTGTATTATTTTGTTCATATTTTTAACGGAGTGTAGTCATAATGAAAAAGAAAGCGGACATCTTTTAGATAACAATTCGTTTCCATTGATACTTACCACGATCACTGAACAGGAAGAAGACCTAACAAAAGGTTCAATTTTTTTTAATAAGGATAAAACCATGACGTTTGAAAAAGAATATTTGGTTAATCCAAATAATGAAGACACACTAAAAACAAGTAGAGGAGAAAAAGAGGTGTATCAAAATATTAAAATAAAAGAAAATAGAGATAGTTATGAAATTACTGGTCAGTTGGACAAGAAAACGAACACAATAACGTTTAAAAAAGTTGATAAAGGAAAACGTCTATCTGATGCAGAAGGAAATGTGTATGGCGATTTCGGTGGTAAATAGAAAAATGGTCAGAAGTTTTAAAGGGCAAATATAATACAATTCCGTTTTAATTGAAACTAGATATTTTAACAATTGGCTGCCGCTTAATTAGTATTTCAATGTGAGATACTAGTTAAGCGGTAGCCAATTTTTGTCACCGACTTTCCTTTACGACAAATAATGCGGATCGGTCTTAGTCGTGCTAATGTTGTCGCGGATTTTTTTCAAGGAATCGGCATTTTGATCAAAATTGTGATACATCGTATTTGTATATAAAATATCCATTACCGTTAAGTAACTAATCCGTGAAGCCAAGGATTCCGCACGAAACAAGCCTTCTTCAGTGACGACAATAATTGCTTCGTCGGACAAGCCTGCCAACTCTGAACCGCTGTTACCGGTTAACGTAATCATTTTTGCGTTGGTTTTTTTAACTTGTCGTGCTAGGTTGATTGATTCTTTGGTTTTGCCTGAATGGGAAAAAATAAACACGCAATCTTCACTGGTTAATTTTGTGACAAAACTTAACTGCATGTGGTAATCAAAAATGTAGTTGCACCGATAGTTGGTCCGAATGAATTTATGGAAACTATCAAAAGCCACAATCGAGGAGCCGCCTTGCCCAAAAAAGTGAAGCGTTTTGGCAGAGTACATCAAAGCCAACACGTTATCTAACAGCTCCTTTGTTAAGAACTGTGTGGCGTTACTGAGGGAATAAATATTGGCTTGTAAGACTTTTTTAGCAATGGTAATACTATCATCATCTGGTGAAATATCATCGGCGCCATTCACGCTATTGATGTTTTGAAAAGTCGGCTGATAATTAGAATTTCTAGCAATATCAATTTTAAATTCTTGGAACCCAGAATAGCCAATCTTTTTTACAAATTGATACACGGAAGATTGGGAGACGCCAATTTCGTTGGCAAGACTTTCTAACGTCATTTGTGTCAATAATGATTCAGAATGAACAAAGTAATCGGAAATTTTCTTTTCTGTGAGGCTCAAATTCGGTTTTTTGATCCGAATCCGTTGATCCAAATAGTGGTTTTTCATTAACACGTTCCTCCAATCTTATTTTTTAAAATAGAATGAATGCCTTTTCATTGTTGGTATAGACTGATTATAGTGGAAAAAGAGGACAAATACAATTTCTCTTTTTCTCCACAAAAAAGAAATTCTTTAAAAAAAGCCAAAAAAAAATAAATAATCTTTTTTCTGAAAAATGAAGGGGTCTTGAAAAGACTTCTCTCAACTAAAGAAAGTAGCCAGTAAAAAGAACGTGATACCAAGAGATTTACTTGTGTTTTTTGTATGAAAGCTCCTTAAAAATAAAAACGTTTTACCTTTTGAGTAGGCAAGATTTTTGCTAAAAAATAAAAAATATTTTTTAATTAGTGTAATCGTTTACATTATTTTTTTTATCCTTTATGATTGAAGTATCAAAAGAGGCAGGTGAAAGAAAAATGGACATTGGCTTTATTGGACTTGGGAAAATGGGTTTGAACATGGCATTAAATGTTCACGAACAAGGCTGGCCCATTATTGGCTTTGATGTAACAAAGGAAGCAAGAGCGACTGCTAGAGAACAGGGTCTTTCCGTTGTAGATTCGTTGCCGGAATTATTGAAAGCGCTTAATAAAAGGAAGGTGATTTTTTTAAGTACCCCCGCTGGTCAGATTACCAATCAATTAGTGGCAGAATTGGTAGAGCAATTAGCACCAGAGGATATCATTGTGGATAGTGGCAATTCAAATTTTCATGATAGTGTTGCGAATGCTCAGCTTGCTAAGGAAAAAGGAATTTATTTTATTGATTGTGGTACTTCTGGTGGCATCAAAGGAGCGCGGGAAGGAGCGTGTTTAATGGTTGGCGGTGCGCCTGAAGCTGTCAAGGTGTTAACCCCATTTTTTGAAGATTTAGCTTGTGAACAAGGGTATCTTTATGCTGGAAAATCAGGAGCTGGTCACTATTTGAAAATGGTGCATAACGGGATTGAGTACGTCATGATGCAAGCCATGGGCGAAGGATTCAATTTATTAGAAGCTGCCGAATATGATTTTGCGTTGGAGAAAGTAGCCGATGTGTGGAATCACGGCTCGATTATTGAAGCTCGCTTGATGGGCTTAGCGAAAGAGGTTTTTGCGGAAAATCCTACGTTAGCCAATTTAGAAGGGAAAGTTGCAGCAAATGGCGAAGCCAAATGGATGATTGAAGAAGCATTGCGTTTGGAGATGCCCGTCCCAACTACGGCGTTGTCCTTATTTACTCGAAATGAAAGTATGCTAGCAAATCATTTTTCAAACAAAGTGGTCGCTTCTTTGCGACAAGGATTTGGCGGGCATGAAGTCGTAAAAAGTCAGTAAAGGAGTTTAGTCATGTTAAAAAAACAAAAAATTGCCATAGTGAATTCCAGTAGTTTTGGTCAAATTTTTCCTGAACACTTGACGCGCTTAGAAAAAATAGGCACCGTGAAGCATTTTACAGTCGACAGTGAAATTGGTGGCAAAGTGTTAGCGGAACGTTTACAAGGATATACGATTATTATTGCTAGCGTGACGCCATTTTTCACGAAAGAATTTTTTGAACATAAAGATGAATTGTTGCTGATTTCTCGCCACGGCATTGGGTATAACAACATCGATTTAGACGCTGCAAAACAGCATGACACAATTGTTTCCATCATCCCAGCTTTAGTAGAACGAGATGCCGTGGCGGAAAACAATGTCACAAATTTACTAGCTGTTTTACGGCAAACCGTGGCTGCAGATGCCAGCGTTAAAGCAGATCAATGGGAAAAACGAGCGAATTTTGTCGGTCGGACGTTATTTAACAAAACTGTGGGTGTCATTGGTGTTGGGAACACAGGAAGTTGTGTCGTGGAGACGTTACGAAACGGATTTCGCTGTGACGTGTTAGCGTATGATCCCTATAAATCCGCCACTTATCTGCAAAGTTATGGAGCCAAAAAAGTAGACTTAGATACGTTGCTAGCTTCAGCAGACATCATTTGTTTATGTGCCAATTTAACTGAAGAAAGTTATCACATGATTGGCTCGGCGGAAATTGCCAAGATGAAAGACGGCGTCTATCTTTCCAATAGCGCACGAGGCGCCTTGATTGATGAAGAAGCCATGATTGCCGGTTTGCAATCGGGCAAAATTGCTGGGCTTGGGACAGATGTTTTAGAAGAGGAACCAGGTCGGAAAAATCATCCTTATCTTGCGTTTGAAAATGTAGTAATGACGCCGCACACCTCCGCTTATACCATGGAATGCCTGCAAGCGATGGGAGAAAAATGCGTGCAAGATGTGGAAGACGTGGTGCAAGGTATTTTACCTCAACGGGCAGTGCAAGAAGTCAGTCGTTACGTTAGTTAAGAAGGAGGAGGAGCATGTTAACTGATTTAAAAGTGAAAGTTGGACCGCAATTTTATCGTTACCACGAAGGCGCCTTAGCTTCGGTGCCGTCACTTTTCAAGGAATATCACGCCCAACGAATTTTGGTGGTGCATGGCACCGTATCCTTTGAAAAAGCTCAGCCATTTTTGCCCTTCTTGGCAGATTCAGAGTATCAATTCTTCTATCACACTTACACAGGAGAATGTAGTTATTTTGGCGCCGAACAAATTTCACAGCAAATAAAGGAACACCAGATTGACTTTCTTCTGGGAGTCGGCGGCGGTAAGTTAGCCGATTTAGTGGGCTACAGCGCCCATTTAAACAATCTGAATTTTGGCTTAGTCCCTACTTTGGCTAGTAACTGTGCGCCGTGGACACCGTTAGCTGTGATGTATCAAGAAAATGGCGCGGCCGAAGGCAAAACGGAACATTTCTTTCGCCAAGCTGCGTTTTTAATCACTGATCCTAAGTTGCTTCTGGATGCGCCCCGTGATTATTTTGTCGCTGGTTTAGCTGATACGTTAGCGAAATGGTATGAATCAGAGACCATTTTACGCCAAGCCCATTTGCAAGGGGAACCCTTTTTGCAATTAGCGGGAGCGACCGCCAAGCTTTCGCAAGAAGCGATTATGCGGGACTCAAAAACAGCCTTAGCAGCGATGGACGAGGGCAAACTCACGCCTGAATTTGTCCATCTTTCAGAAATTGTTTTCGCTGTTTCTGGATTAGTCGGCGGCTTCGGCGACAAATACGCCCGCAATGCAGCAGCACACGCCATGCATGATGCTATGAGTAAATTTTTACCAAAAAGTCATGACTATTTACATGGCGAAAAAGTAGCTTACGGCATCTTCTATCAATTAGCATTGGAAAAAAGGTGGGCCATCATAGACGCATTAATCCCCTTTTATCAAGAGCTAAACTTACCCATGTCGTTACGACAAATGGGCCTTTACCCAGAAGAAGAAGCAGTACTCGATGCAATGGTTCAATTTATTGATTCAAAAGAAAAGGTTCATTTAATTCCTATTGAGATTTCGGAAGAACGTTTACGTCAAGGGATTGAAGAGCTAGAAAAGTATATCCAAAACCAAGGATAAGAAGGAGGAACTATGGAAACGTTAAGTGTTTTACAAAGTTTGATAATGGCGCTTTGGGTGGCAGCAATTATGTCCAGATGGCTTGGAGGAGGAGCAACGTTAACGTTGCGTTTCTCGCCCTTAATGACAGGGTTAGTAGCAGGTTTAGTGATGGGCGATGTCCCGAAAGCGATGATCGTCACCGCAGCATTACAAATGATTTACATGGGTGTTTTTTCACCAGGTGGCTCTATGCCAGCAGAACCATCAATTGCGGCAGCGATTGCTGTGCCAGTTGCGTTGCTAGGGAATTTGAAGCCGGAAGCGGCTATCGCCGTAGCGGTTCCTGTCGGTCTTTTAGGAAGTTATTTATATCAATTCCGTTTCTTTATTAACACGTTTTTAGGGAAGTATACCGATCGTGCGGTGGCTGAACTAAATTCTAAAAAAATTGCCCGCTCAATTATCTGGTATCCAACGATTGCCTCATTTATTTTATTCGTTCCATTAGTCTTTTTTGCTCTTTATCTAGGGGCACCAGTCATTGCCGATATTATTAAAGCATTAGAAGGAACCGTTGTGATTCACGTGTTAGAAGTAGTCGGTGGTGGTTTAGCCGCAATTGGGATTGCGACAACGGTCTATGTCATTGGTCGAAAAGATTTCTTGGTTTTCTTTTTCCTTGCATACTTCATGAGTATCGTCTTTAAGTCATTGGAAATTACCATGGTAACGTATGCCATCTTTGGCGTAATTATTGCGTTAATTTTTGTGCAAGTCCAAAAAGGCAAACCTGTAGCAGAAAGTGCTGGTTCCGCCAGTGCCACCACTGATTTTGATGATGATGACGATTACGATGACGGGTTTTAAAAGAAAAAGGAGGAACTGAAATGACGGAAACAACAGAAAAAGTCGTGCCGAAAACAACGAATTTAGCACCAGAAGAAATTACCAATAAAGATGTTACAAAAGCCTATCTCCGTTGGCATTTTGCCAATGAAATTCCCCATTCCTTTGAACGTTACTTGGCGCCTTCGTTATTGTACGCAATGATGCCACTTTTAAAGAAATTATATAAAGACGATGAACAATTAAAAGCCGCTTATATGCGTCAACTGCTGTTTTTCAATACGCAATTAAGCTGGGGCGGCGGGGTCATTACTGGGTTGATGGCTTCCATGGAACAAGAGCGGGCCAAAGAAGAACATGAAGGCCGCGAAATCATGATGCAAGATGATTTAATGTATAACACCAAAGCTGGCTTGATGGGCGCGTTAGCGGGGATTGGTGATGCGATTGACTCAGGTACGGTTCAATATATTTTTATTGCGATTGCGGTGCCGTGGGCGCAACAAGGTAGCGCATTAGGTGCGATTTTCCCCTTTGTCGCGTTTGCCCTTTATCAAGTACTGCTAGGTGTGTTCTTTGCGAGACAATCCTTTAAAATGGGGCGGAATGCCACAGGCTTAATGCAAAGTGCGGGGATTCAAAAAGCTATTGAAATGTTATCTGTTTTAGGGTTGTTCATGATGGGAATTTTAGCTGGTAATTATGTCAAAGTTTCTTCAACCCTTCAATTTAAACTTTCTGGCCGTGAGTTTGTGGTCCAAGATATCCTTGATCAGATTGTCCCAGGACTCTTGCCGCTAGCTGTCGTAATGGGCGTGTATTGGTTCTATACGAAAAAAGGCTTGAAAGTTACGCAAGCATTATTGTGGTTAACAGGTATTTTAATTGTCTTAGCAACAGTCGGTATTTTATAAAAAGAAAAGGACGTGAATCAGATGGGCGTAGTAAATTTAGCAAGAGTAGATGAACGATTAATTCATGGACAAGTGATGGTGACCTTGTCCCAAAAAAGTGGCGTTAATTCCATTTTCGTTGTCGATGAAGTGGTGGCAAAGGATAAATTTATGCGTGATTTATACAAAAGTGCAGGCAGTCGGACAGGACAAAAAACCATTGTCATTACGCCGGAAAAAGCTAAATTTTATTGGGATGAATACCAATTCAAAGAGTACAACTGTATTTTAATCGCTAAAACCGTCTCTGTAATTTATGACTTAGTAAAACACGGAGTCCCTATGAAGGAGTTAAACATCGGCGGTATTGCACAGAAGAATCCAGAAAAAGATTTATTAGTAACCAAATCAGTTTATTTAAACAAAGAAGATGCCGAAAAATTAAAAGAGCTACATGAGGTGTATGGCGTAGAAGATATTTATTTCCAAGCAACGCCTTCTGCACCAAAAACTAGTTTAAAAGAGGTTTTAGGCAAATTTAATTTATAAAAAAGGTCAGTCGCTTGAGTCATTGCATGACTGTTTGAAATAATGACTCAAGCCACTGAATTGAAGGAGGAACTTTTATGTTAGGGATTGTGATTGCTACACACGGTGCACTAAGTGACGGTGCGAAAGACGCAGCTACCGTGATTATGGGCGCAACCGAAAATATCGAAACCGTTAATCTAAATAGTGGAGACGATGTCCAAGCACTAGGCGGGCAAATTAAAACAGCGATTGAGAACGTCCAACAAGGGGATGGCGTGTTGGTCATGGTTGACTTATTAAGTGCGAGTCCTTACAATCAGGCAGTTTTGGTGATTAACGAACTCGAACCAGCACTACAAAAGAAAATCTTTGTGGTGAGTGGTACCAACCTACCAATGGTCTTAGAAGCGATAAACCATCAATTATTGGGCACACCGATTGCTGAAGCGGCGCAAGCGATTGTTGCGCAAGGCAAAGAAAGTGTGCAAGCATGGGATATTTCTATGACTTCCTTTGAGGATGAAGAGGATGAGGACGATGATTTTTAAGAATGTAGTAAAGGGTGAAAGCAATGAAATGGGGATTTAGATGGTACGGAGCGGCAGGCGATGCCATTCCGTTAAAACACATTCGACAGATTCCAGGAATTACTGGCGTTGTCGGTACCTTGTTAAATAAACTACCAGGTGATGTTTGGACAGTAGCCGAAATTCAGGCACTTAAACAATCGGTGGAACAAGAAGGATTAGCACTTTTAGGAATTGAAAGTGTCGCTATTCATGATGCCATTAAAGCGGGAACGGATCAACGAGACCACTATATTGATAATTATCGCCAAACGTTACGTAACTTGGGGAAATGCGGAATTTCCTTAGTGTGCTACAGTTTCAAACCTATTTTTGGTTGGGCTAAAACGGACTTGGCGTATGAGAATGAAGATGGCAGCTTATCGTTGTTATTTGATCAAGCTGTGGTAGAGCACATGCAGCCAGAAGACATGTATCAATTAATTCACAGTCAGTCAAAAGGATTCCGGTTACCAGGTTGGGAAGAGGAGCGTTTGCAACAATTTCAAGAATTGAAAGCTATGTATGCCGGCGTAACAGAAGAAGATTTGGTCGAAAATTTGCGCTACTTTTTAGAACGTGTGATTCCTGTCTGTGAAGAAGAAAATATCAAAATGGGGATTCACCCCGATGATCCACCTTGGGAAATTTTTGGTTTGCCAAGAATCACTAAAAATTTAGCGGATTTGAAACGAATCCTTTCCTTAGTGGACTCACCAGCAAATGGGATTACATTTTGTACAGGTTCCCTTGGTGCGGATCCGACGAATGATTTGCCTACTATGATTCGTGAAATAGGTCACAGAATTAATTTTGTTCATTTCCGCAATGTGAAGTATTTAGGTGAGCATCGTTTTGAAGAAACGGCGCATCCTAGTGTCGCTGGTTCGTTAGATATGGCGGAATTAATGCAAGCACTGGTAGACGTAGGGTATGAAGGCGTTATTCGCCCTGACCATGGGCGGGCAATTTGGGATGAAAAAGCGATGCCTGGTTATGGTTTATATGATCGAGCAATGGGGTTGACCTATATTCAAGGACTGTACGAAGCAACCAAAGCCAAACAAAATAGGAAGTGACAGAATGGAAACAAAAGTTGAAAAAAATCAACTGTATCAACAATTAGCGACATGTAAACTTTTACCACTATACACTGCAACAGATTTACGCTATTTGCCACAAGTAGAATCAGTCTTAGTAGAAAACGAATTACCGTTTATTGAAGTCACTTTTCGGAGTCAGCTGGCCTTGCCTGCCATCAAACAACTTGCTGCTTCAGGAAATTTAATAGTAGGCGCAGGAACTGTTCGAACCTTGAAAGAAGCCCAAGAGGCAGTAGCGAGCGGTGCACAGTTCATTGTTTCCCCAGCGATTGTTCCAGAAGTCATTGATTTTTGTCTGGCAAATGAGGTGCCTATTTTTCCAGGAACAGCTACGCCTGGGGAGATTCAGCGAGCGCTGGCGTATGGCTTACGAGTGGTTAAATTTTTCCCAGCCGATATTTACGGCGGGTTAAAAGCCATTAAAAGTTTAAGCGGTCCGTTTTATGATGTTCAATTTTTACCAACTGGTGGGATTGATGAAACAAACTTTATAGAGTATGTGGAAGCAGAAGAAGTATTAGCAGTGGGCGGATCCTTTATTTTATCGGAAAAGATGCTTCAAGAAGATGAAGCTTCGGCACGCCAGCATGTTCAATCTTTACTCACGAAAATCAAAGAACGACAAGCAAAATAAAAAGATGGGCTAAGTTTTGTTACTTAGTCCTCTTTTTTTTCTGTCCAAATACTACTGTCATTATTTTAGTTTTCATTTTGTAAAAATAGTATAGGAGAAAAGCAATCAGTTATGTATAATTAGTGAAAGAAGGTTGCGTGAAGTAAAAATAAAAAGGAGAGCAAAGGATGTTAAAAAATGTAGAAGTGTTCTGGCAAAACTTTTTAGATAAACATGAATTAGATATGTTGATGCCCGATGTGTGGATGTTTGGTGATGGCTCTTCTGAGATGGGTAACCGTTTGGGTCAATTGGTTGTTTCTGGTCGTAAGACAGCGACATGTTCTTCTTTAGATATTTATAAGATGGAAGAAGAACAACTCCCTAAAGCTGGTCAATACGACATAATTTTAGATGGTCAGTCTCAACCGCTGGCTATTATTCGAACAACCAAAGTTGAAATTATGCCCATGAACAAGGTCTCAGAATCTTTTGCACAAGCGGAAGGTGAAGGAGATTTGACATTGGATTATTGGTATGAAGAGCATGCGCGGTTCTTTAAAGAAGAACTGGCCCCCTATCAGCTACAATTTTATCCCGACATGCTGTTAGTTTGCCAAAGTTTTGAAGTGGTGGATCTTTATACAGAAAAAGAATAGACAGAGAAGCGGTGACTGACACTATTGAAACGAGCAGTCGTCGCTTTTTTTACTGATTTTTTGAAAAAGTTGCGTATGTTTATATAGACAGGGTGATAGAAAAGAGATGTGTATTTTAAGTGTCGAGGAAAAGATGGTACAATAACCTAAGGAATACTAACAAGGAGTGAATGTTATGAAAGAAGAATTTTCATATGAAATTTTAGAAGAAGTCGCTGTGTTATCTGAGAATGCTCGTGGCTGGCGTAAAGAATTGAATTTAATTAGTTGGAATGGTCGTCCACCAAAATTTGATTTGCGTGAGTGGGCCCCTGATCACGAAAAAATGGGTAAAGGCATCACCTTAACTAACGAAGAATTTGCTGAATTAAGCAAAACAATTAAATCCATGTAAAAGGAGCACCCTGTCAATGAAAAGTATGACTGGATTTGGAAAAAAGACCATTCAAAATGAAAATTATCAATTGGATGTTGAAGTCAAAAGTGTCAACCAGCGGTTTTTAGATATTCTATTGCGTATGCCAAAGGAACTGAATGCCTATGAACTGGTGATTCGGCAAGTAATCAAACGCACGTTAAAACGTGGACGTGTGGAAGTCTATGTAAATCTCCAAAAAATCGGCAACAATCAAAAAGAAGTACGCGTGCAGTGGGACTTAATTGATCAATTATTAACTTCGGTAGATCAACATTTAAAGGAAAACTATCCGGAAGCAACGTTTGATGCAGGGGACACGGTCAACCATTTATTAAAGCAAAATGATTTTGTCGAAATAGTGGAAGCAGAAATCGTTGATCAGACATTTGAACCATTTCTTGTTCAAGCATTTGAAGCAGCCATCGCTAGTCTTGACCAAAGCCGTGTGCAAGAAGGAACGCAAATTAAACAAGTCCTGCTTGACTATGTAGCAGTGTTGACCCAATCAATTCAAGAACTGCAAGCGTTTGTGGGCGTTTTTGAACAAGAATACCGTCAACGTTTTGAAGCGAAATTAAACGAATGGTTAGGTAGCCAAGTGGATGAAACACGCTTATTAACAGAAATGGCCATTTTATTGGAAAAAGGCGATATTCATGAAGAATTAGATCGTTTGGATATCCATATTGATAAGTTGCATCAGTTGCTTGACGAAACAGAACCAGTGGGCCGAGAACTAGATTTCTTAATTCAAGAAATGAACCGTGAAGTCAATACGATTGGTTCGAAATCAAGTCCAATTGAAATAAAAAATAGTGTCGTTCAAATGAAAACAACCTTAGAAAAGATTCGTGAACAAATTCAAAATGTCGAATAGAGAAAATGGTTTCGTGTTTTTCCAGAAAACGCTATAATATAGAAGTAACGAATAAATGACAGAGGTGAAAGCAATGACTAAATTTTATGATGTAACCTTTCAAGAATTAAGTGGTCGTTCTGTGGTAAAAACAGAAGTCGCTTCAGACAGAGAACCATTTGACGTCTGGCAAGATGCTTGTGCAAGCTATTCTGAAACAGAATTAAATATCCAAATTAACGAAGACACGTTTGTTACTTTGAATCGTCATTTTGTTGTTCGCATTGACGTGAAAGAAGTTGACGGCCCTGTCGACAAACAAGTTCGTCGTCGCGATGAATTGATGAACGTGGTCAATACGCTTTCTAATATGGGCTTATAAAAAATGCCACCAAGCATTTCACGCTTGGTGGTATTTTTTTTAATTAGAATAAAAGAAACAAGCCAACGGCGCATAGGAAAGAAAGAACTGCGGCACTTAAAAAGATTGTCCGCATGGATGCAGTTTTACTGCTTTCTTTGCCGTGTTTTTTCTGACGTTCTAAACGTTTTTGAAGCTGACGGGTAATTACTGAGAAAATCAGCCCGAAAAGGACTAAAACACTTGTGGCAATCGATTTGGGAATAAAATGATTCGGTTCTGCAACGGTGGTGTCCCCAGAATGTTCGTTTGATTCTTCCGCAGCTTCCGCTGTTGTTTGTTTTGGCTTAACTTCTTGGTAAGCCACTTTTGGCGCTTGAACCGTACTATTTAATAATGTCAAGGGCGTGTCGACTTGCACCTGCCCTGCTACTAATTTAAAAGTAGGCTGACTGCCTTTGGGAACGACACCGTATAAATCGTTAGCCAAAGTGACTTTTTTGTGATCAATGGTTTGTGGTCCTTTGTCTAAAAGTTTTTTGCGTTCGTATGTCGTATAGGCATAGTCCAGCAAAGCATTCCCAGCCACATGCCGTTCGTATTCACCATCTTGGTTTTGCCAATTACCAACGCCTAAAATGACTTCAATTAAACGGAAATCTCCTTGTTTGACAGTCGCAATATAGTTAAAGCCGCCTGTTGGACTAGAGCCTGTTTTTAAACCATCCACGCCTTGATAACCATACTTAGCGCCTGGTAAAGAATAATTGTATGCTTCAAACGTTTCCTCGTAAGGCGTGCCGACCATTGTTTTCACCACTGGTTTATTGGTGATTTCTAAAATTTCTGGATAATTTTTCAGAAAATGATAAGTTAGTGAAGCTAAATCTCTAGCTGTAGAGACGTTATCGCCATTTGGGTCAATTCCTTGCATTTGATACAGGCCGTTAAAGGCACTTGCTTGCGCCCCACTGCAGTTGTAATAGGTAGTATTTGTCATCCCTAATTCAGCCGCTTTTTGATTCATTAAATGAACAAAGTCAGTAGGCTGGTCCCCTGAAATTAAATTTGCCAACATGAGAGTCGCCACATTAGAAGAGGGGACAGCAATCATTTTTAATAGTTCACGGACTGGATAAGCAACACCTAACGTAATTTTGTTATTACTAATGGCATATATTTTAGAAATATCGACATCTTTTTGCGTAGCAGTCACAGTGGTATCCATTGTAAATTTTCCTTGCTCCATTGCTTCAAAGGCCAAGTACATGGTCATCACTTTGGCAATACTGGCAGGATTCCACGCTAAATCTGGTTGCTGCGACCAGAGAATTTCTCCAGAATCAGCATCAACAACGATGGCTGCTTTGGGAATGCCATCCTCTTTCAGGGTCGTCCCCATTTTTTTAGCAATCGCGGTAATATCTTCTTCTGCGTGAGTCACAGTAGGTTGGGCAAAAAAGGCCCCACAACTGACGACTAAGCCTAGCAGAAACAATGTAAATGGTTTAATTCGTGCGATGTTTCTCAGTCCTTTCTTATTCACGTTTTTTCATCCTAAAGGAGTCATCACTTCATTTTACTTAAAAAATGGCTGCCTGTATAGGAATTCTAGGTAATTTGTTTAAAAAAAGAACAAGTTATGAAAGCCAAATTAAAGAAGAAATGTTATTTTTTCAGTGAATCTCCAAGAAAGTCTTGAAAATTGCAGAAAAAAAGTGCAAAATAGAACTAATACTGTGAAATTATGTTTTGAAAGGAAGTCGTTATGTCAGAGCGCGGGTTATTAATCGTATTGTCAGGTCCTTCAGGAGTGGGGAAAGGGACTGTAAGAAAGGCTATTTTCGACAGTGAAGAAAATGATTTTCAATATTCAATCTCAATGACCACTCGGAAACAGCGAGAAGGCGAAGTGGATGGAGTAGATTACTATTTCCGTTCAAGAGAAGAATTTGAAGCGATGATTGAAGCTGGAGAAATGTTGGAATATGCGGAATATGTTGGTAACTATTATGGGACACCATTAACGTATGTTAACCAGACGCTAGATGAAGGCAAAGACGTCTTTTTAGAAATCGAAGTCCAAGGGGCTAAACAAGTCAAAGACAAAGTGCCTGATGGCGTATTTATCTTTTTGACACCCCCCGATTTAGCGGAATTAAAATCAAGAATTATTGGCCGCGGAACAGACGAAATGTCTGTGATTGAAGAACGAATGGCTGTGGCCAGAGAAGAAATCGAAATGATGGCGCTGTATGATTATGCGGTAGTGAATGATGAAGTTCCTTTAGCCGTGCAACGAATTAAAGACATTATCGCGAGTGAGCACTTCCGTGTTGACCGTGTAATTGGAAAATATATTAAAATGTTAGAGGAGATGTAGCCTTATGATGTTAAAACCGTCAATTGACTCATTATTAAAAGAAGTCCCTTCAAAATATTCTTTGGTTATTTTAGCAAGCAAACGTGCGCATGAATTAGATGAAGGCGTTCAACCAACCGTTGAATCCTTTGATTCTGTAAAAAGTGTAGGTCGTGCGTTAGAAGAAATCGAAGCAGGAACAGTGATCAGTGATCCAAATCCTGAAGAAAAACGCGAACGTCTACGCATTGAACGTGAAGAACGCAAACGCCAACGTGAACAAGAACAAAAAGAATTAGAAAACCGTTTACGTGACGAAAAAAATTAATTGAATGAAAAACAAGTCTATGATTGAAGCTTTCTTCAAGTAAAGGCTTGTTTTTTTGTGATTGCAAATGTTGTGGGATGACTTTTGTGGTATACTGTTTTTGTAGATAAGTTATGACGGTGGCTACTTCTGGAAGGTGGTGGTGCTTATGAGCATAAGTACTGAAATCTATGAAAGGGGAAAGCCGTATTTGTCCGCATTAGATGTAATCGGACTAATTTTCGACTTTGGTTTATATACCATTGCGTTGATTAGTTTGGTTGTCACTTTGCTAAAAAAAGACAAAAAGAAATAACCAGTCATAAACTTTGAACGGTTAACTGGTTATTTCTTTTTAATTAAGTAAAAACTAAGTTACTGTCATGATTCTACAGTTAGAGAGATGGACCAACATCTCTCTTTCAAAATGATTATACCATAAAAAAATGTAGAGTGCTAACACTAGTTAGCAGTGTAAGTTTCAAAGTATTTTAAGAGGATTACTAAAAGCTACTTTCTTAGATCATTTGTTTAGGAAAGCTAGCTTTTTATATTTTAAGGGGAAATTAACTAAGCTTAACAACAACGAGACACACAAGACAAATCAGTCAATCTTTAGTACAATAGGCAAAGAGAATTTACATAAAAAGGAGGACGCACCATGCAAAAAGTAGCCAAAGTTATTGTGGATGTACCAACGATGCAAACCGATCAACCATTCACTTATTTAGTTCCTGAAAATTTAAATGAGCAATTGGCTGTCGGCATGCGTGTAGAAGTGCCTTTTGGTAACGGTAATCGGCATGTTCAAGGGTTTGTTCTAGCCATTGAACCAATGGCTGCAACGGTTCTTGACGAAACCAATGTTCAGTTGAAAGAACTAGTGGCGGTGTTGGATTTAAAACCTGTCTTAAATACAGAAATGTTGGCTTTAGCTGATTATATGAAGGAAAAAACGTTTGCTTTTAAAATCACTTGTTTGCAAACCATGTTGCCTAGCGTAATGCGTGCCGATTACCAAAAATATATTTATTTAACGGATGAGCTTTCTGAAGAATTACAAGATCAGTTATTTTATGGTTTAGAGGAAATTTCGTGGGACCAAGCGCAAGAACGTGGGCTTTTGCCTCAACTAATGGCGTTGCGTAAACAGCAAAAAGTCGATATTCGCTACGAAGTTACGACGAGAAATAAAGTAAAAATGGTCCGCTTCATTCAAGCCGCTAAGGAATTTGAACAACTAGAGGAAATTCGTTTGGGTTTACGCAAGGGAGCTAAGAAGAAAGAGCAACTTCTTTACTATTTACAACGCTTGGGCACTGAAAAAATCACCGCTGTGAAGGAAATGAAAGAATTAGGTTTCAGTACCGCGCTTTTAAATGAAGCGGCCAAAAACGGCTGGTTAACGTTCATTGAAAAAGAAGCGTATCGTGATCCGTTTGCTAATCAGACGTTTGAAAAAACGACTGCGTTATCTTTGAATGCAGAACAACAGGTGGCTGTGGAAACAATCTTACAATCTGTCCAAGAACAGCAAAGCCAAACCTACTTATTGGAAGGTATTACAGGAAGTGGGAAAACAGAAGTTTATCTACAGGTCATTGCAGAAGTTCTTAACCAAGGCAAAACAGCCATTATGCTTGTCCCTGAAATTTCTTTAACTCCGCAAATGGTGCAACGCTTTAAAAGTCGCTTTGGCGAACATGTTGCTGTAATGCACAGTGGCTTATCGCAAGGTGAAAAATACGATGAGTGGCGGAAGATTGAACGAGGAGAAGCGGAAGTGGTGGTTGGCGCGCGTTCAGCCATTTTTGCGCCAATCGAAAACATCGGCGTGATCATTGTTGATGAAGAACACGAGGCAAGTTATAAACAAGAAGAAACCCCGCGCTACCACGCGAGAGATTTAGCGATTTGGCGTTCGGAGTACCATCATTGCCCTGTTGTTTTAGGCAGTGCCACGCCGTCCTTGGAATCACGCGCTCGCGCACAAAAAAATGTTTATCAGCGGTTACGATTAACACAGCGTGCCAATCAAGCGGCAACCTTGCCTACGATTGATGTAGTGGATATGCGGCAAGAAGTAGAAAATGGCAATGTCTCTTCTTTTTCCATGTCGTTGCAAGAAAAACTCCAAGAACGCTTAGAGAAAAACGAACAAAGTGTTCTCCTACTTAATCGCCGTGGCTATTCGTCATTTGTGATGTGTCGCGATTGTGGCTATGTGTTGCCGTGTCCGAATTGTGATATTTCCTTAACTTTGCATATGGATAGTAAAACAATGAAATGTCATTATTGTGGGCATGAAGAACGGATTCCTTATCGCTGTCCTAACTGTGGCCAAGATAAAATTCGCTACTACGGAACAGGCACACAAAAAGTAGAAGAAGAATTACAAACGTTATTACCAGAAAGTCGTATTCTCCGAATGGATGTTGATACGACCCGTCGCAAAGGTGCGCATGAAAAGATTTTGCGAACATTTGGTGAAGGACAAGCGGATATCTTATTAGGCACACAAATGATTGCCAAAGGACTGGACTTTCCAAATGTGACGTTAGTCGGTGTCTTAAATGCTGATACCGCCTTGAATTTACCCGATTTTCGTTCCAGTGAACGGACCTTCCAATTATTGACACAGGTCAGTGGCCGAGCTGGTCGTGCTGAAAAACCGGGAGAAGTCATCATTCAATCTTTTAACCCCGAGCATTATGCGATACAATTGGCAAAAGCCCAAGATTATGAAGATTTTTATACAAAAGAAATGTATATTCGTCATCGTGGGGATTATCCACCGTACTATTTTACGGTCCAAATTACGGCTAGCCATCCTGAAGAAAATGAAGCAGCGAAACAAATGTTTCAAATTGCGACGAAATTAAAACAAGGCTTATCGCCGCAAGCCATTTTGTTGGGACCAACGCCCAACGCAATTATGCGTGTCAATAATCGATACTTTTATCAAGTGATTATCAAGTATAAACAAGAACCAATGCTTCAACCATTATTGAAAGAAATTTTAACCGATACACAACGAGCAACGGCTCGTGGCTTAAAGCTTTCCATTGATGCAGAACCCATGAATTTTATTTAAAAAATACAGCTTTGAAAGGAGCACTTATGCGCTATCCAGTTGTGATTCACCCGAACGAACACTTAAAAATGAAGGCTCAACCTGTGACGATTATTACCGATGAAATTGTGCAGTTACTAGAGGATATGTATGAAACAATGCTGGCCCATGATGGGATTGGCTTAGCAGCCCCGCAAATTGGTAAAAATTTGCAAATGGCAGTGATTGAAATCGATGAAGAATCTGGTCGTTTTGAACTAATTAATCCAGTGATTATTGAAAAAAAGGGAACCAGTATTGATGTGGAAGGCTGTTTAAGTATTCCAGAAACATATGGAACCGTTGAACGAGCAGATGAAGTGACTGTCCGTTATTTTGACCGTGAAGGTGAAGAAATGGAAGTTACGGCTTACGGTTATTTAGCTCGAGCTTTTCAACACGAAATTGATCATTTGAACGGCGAGTTATTTATCGATAAAATGATTGAGAAAATTGCACCAGAAGATTTAGAAGCGTATATGGAGGAACATTTTGATGACTAAAATTGTATTTATGGGCACACCAGCCTTTTCTGTTCCGATTTTAGAAAGTTTAATCGAGGCAGGCTATGACGTTCAAGCGGTTGTCACGCAACCAGATCGACCAGTTGGCCGAAAAAAAGTGATTACCCCAACGCCTGTCAAAGAAGCAGCTTTAAAACATAACTTATTAGTCTTACAACCAGAGAAAATTTCAGGTTCTCCTGAAATGGAAAAAGTGATTGACTTAGCACCAGATGTAATTGTGACAGCAGCCTTTGGACAATTTTTACCAGAGAAAATTTTAAAAGCGCCCAAACTAGGTGCGATTAATGTCCATGCCTCACTTTTACCAAAATATCGTGGCGGCGCACCTGTACATTACTCGATTATTGAAGGAGAAAAAGAAACAGGCGTCACGATTATGGAAATGGTGAAAAAAATGGATGCTGGCGCGATTTTAGCGCAACGTGCAATTCCGATTACGAAACAAGACGATGTAGGCACCATGTTTGAAAAATTAAGCATTCTAGGAAAAGAACTTTTATTAGAAACGTTACCCAAGCTAATTGCTGGCGAAATCACGCCTATTCCACAAGTGGAAGAAGAGGCTACTTTTTCACCAAATATTACCCGAGAACAAGAACGAATTGACTGGCAAAAAACTGCTGAGGCAATCGATAACCAAGTGCGTGGTATGCGTCCTTGGCCAACAGCGTTCACAACCTATCAAGGGACCAACTGGAAAATTTGGGCAGTGACACCACTGACTGAAACAACAACTAGCGCCCCAGGAACGATTATCCAGCGTAGTAAAAAAGCGCTATGGATTGCTTGTGGTGAAGGGACAGTCCTTCAAATTGATCGCCTGCAACCAGCAGGTAAAGGTCAATTAACGATTCAAGAATTTTTAAATGGCGTTGGTCAAAATGTCGCAGAAAAAGATAAGGTGGACTAACAAAAATGGCTGAAAAAATCCCCAAGAAATTAAAACGTTCTGTTCGATACGTTGCTTTAGAAACCATCGAACGTGTGGATAAAGGTGGGGCGTACTCCAATCTTTTACTTAATGAAATGATGACAAAATCAGAACTAAGCGAGAAAGATGGCCGCTTGTTTACAGAACTTGTCTACGGCACAATTAGTCGCAAATTATTGTTGGAATACTACTTAACACCATTTGTTAAGAAACCGCAAAAAGTCGATAATTGGGTGAAAAATTTATTGATTTTATCGTTATATCAATTACTTTATTTAGATAAAGTGCCCGATCATGCAGTCATTAATGAAGCGGTTGAAATTGGCAAACGTCGTGGCAATCCTGGGATTGGTAAATTCGTGAATGGCGTGCTGCGGGCGTTCCAACGAAATGGAGCACCTAGTTTGGCCGCAATTAGCGATCCAGTTGATCGTTTAGCCACGGAAATTAGCATGCCACGTTGGTTAACAGAAAAATTACTTGCCCAATTAGGCGAAGAAGAAACACGGCAGTTAGGTTTATCATTATTTGAAAAAAGCCATGCGAGTGGCCGAGTAAACACACGGTTTATTTCACGAGAAGAAGCGCTGGAAGAATTACAAGAAACAGGGATTGCCGCGAAGGAAAGTCAACTTTCCCCTTATGGTGTTGTCGCTGAAAAAGGCTACTTAGCTGGCAGTGAACTGTTTATTAACGGTTGTTTAACCATTCAAGATGAAAGCTCTATGCTCGTGGCTCCAGCGATGCAAATTGAACCGCATCATCGTGTCTTGGATGCTTGTGCGGCTCCTGGTGGCAAAACGACTCATATCGCAACTTTTTTAGAGGCTGAAGCAGGTGGTCGTGTGACCTCTTTAGATATTCATGCGCACAAAATTAAGCTAATTAATGAAAATGCGCAACGCCTCCATGTGGCGGATGTCGTCCAAGCAGAAAAGCTTGATGCGCGACAAGTGGCCGAAGAATTTCCCGCAGAAACCTTTGATCGGATTTTAGTTGATGCACCATGTTCAGGCTTAGGGCTAATGCGCCGTAAACCAGACATTAAATACCATAAAACGGCCAATGATTTTCAAAATTTACCTAAAATTCAGTTAGAAATCTTAGAAAGTGTTGCCCCAACACTAAAACAATGGGGTATAATGGTCTATAGCACTTGTACTATTACGCCAGAAGAAAATCAGGAAGTAGTGGCAGCCTTTTTAGCCAAACACCCTGAATTTGAAAAAATTGAAATTGTTGCAAATGAAAATGTCCAAGCAGTAGTAAAAGAGCAAGAACTGGTTCTGTATCCCCATCAATACATGACAGATGGCTTCTTTATTTGCTGTATGCGGAAAGTTAGTTCAAATGAGGTGAAATAATTTGGAAATCAACGTTCAATCAGATGTCGGTCGCAAAAGAAATACGAACCAAGATTATGCCAACGTTTTTGAGAACCAACAACACATAACCTTTGCTGTTTTAGCAGATGGCATGGGTGGTCACCAAGCAGGTGATGTCGCTAGCCAAATGGCAGTCAATAATTTAGGTGAGAGTTGGTCCAATGCGTCTGTCGACTCAGCTGAAAAATCTGCACAGTGGTTAATTCAAGCAATTCAAAAGGAAAATGAAAAAATTTATGAACGCGGACAATCGAAACCAGAGTATTTAGGAATGGGGACAACCGTGGTTGGTGCCATCCTTTTACCGGATTCATTTGTCTTAGCAAATGTGGGGGACAGTCGTGCTTATTTAGTTCGTGACCAACACATGTTACAATTAACAGAAGATCATTCTTTAGTGAATGAACTAGTAAAATCAGGGGAGATTACTCGTGAGATGGCTGCAAATCATCCACGAAAAAATGTCCTAACACGTTCTTTGGGAATGCCTGGCACTGTCGAAGTCGATGTAACCAATCATGAATGGCTGCCTAATGACTATTTACTGTTATGTTCGGACGGTTTAACCAATATGGTTCCTGAGACAAAAATTTTAGAAATTTTAGAGACGTCAGATCCCTTAGAATCCAAATTAAGCCAACTCGTTGCCCAAGCAAATGAAGCAGGTGGTTTAGATAACATTACCGTGTTAGTGATACACTTTGACGAACAGAAGGAGGAAAACCAATGATAGAAATCGGCAAGAAGCTGAATGGTCGATATCACATTATTGGCAGCATCGGAAGCGGCGGCATGGCCAACGTCTATTTAGCACACGATTTAATTTTAGACCGAGACGTTGCAGTAAAAGTCTTGCGCTTTGACTTCCAAAACGATCAAGCCGCCATCCGACGTTTTCAGCGTGAAGCACTAGCCGCAACTGAGCTGGTTCACCCGAATATCGTCAGTGTGTACGATGTAGGCGAAGAAGATGGACTACAATATTTAGTCATGGAATATGTGAAAGGAATGGACTTAAAACGGTACATCCAAACGCATTTCCCAATTCCTTATTCCACAGTTGTGGACATTACGCAACAAATTTTATCTGCTGTCGCAATGGCACATGAACATAGAATTATTCACCGGGATTTAAAACCGCAAAACATTCTGATTGACGAACACGGCACAGTCAAAATTACTGACTTTGGGATTGCGATTGCCTTGTCAGAAACGTCAATTACGCAAACGAACACAATGTTAGGTTCGGTGCATTACTTATCGCCAGAACAAGCGCGCGGAAGCATGGCGACCAACCAATCAGATATTTACGCTGTGGGAATTATTCTCTATGAAATGCTAACAGGGAATGTACCTTTTGATGGTGAATCAGCCGTAACGATTGCCTTAAAACATTTCCAAGAAGAAATTCCTTCTGTCAAAATGTTTGATCCAGGGATTCCTCAATCATTGGAAAATGTGGTTCGTCACGCAACCGCAAAAGACCCAAGCGATCGCTACAAAACAGCGAATGAGATGGCAGAAGACTTATACACGTCCTTGTCAGCCAGTCGTTTAAACGAACCTGCGTGGGAACCAACGGCTTTATTAGGAGAAACGAAAGTATTAACTCCGATTCCCGAAGACATCGCTGAACCGGAAGAGACAACGCCTGTCGAAGTCCCAGAAGATATCGCAGATGACATTTTAGCTGAACAACCACCGAAGAAAAACCGCAAAAAATTGTGGATTGGCTTAGCAATTGCGGCATTAATTGCTTTAGCAATAGGTGGCTTAGCCTTTGCAATGTCGGGCGGTAAAGACGTTGAAGTTCCTGATGTTACAAATGAAACGAAAGCGGACGCTTCACAAGCGCTACAAAGTGCCGGGCTGAAAGTCGATAGTGAAACCAAAAAAATTCCCGATGATAAGATTGAAGAAGGCAAGGTGGTCAAAACAGACCCCGAAGCAAAATCATCTGTGAAAAAAGGCCGATCTGTTACTTTATATATCAGCTCTGGAACAGAAAAAATTGAGATGGCCGATTATACAAAGGAATCGTATGAATCTGCTGTCGAAGCCTTGAAAAAACTAGGGTTTTCAGAAGACCAAATTACAACGAAAAAAGAATACAGTGATTCTGTGTCTACAGATAACATTATTAAACAAAAACCAGCTGCAGGTAAAAAAGTTGATCCGAAAAAAGACAACGTCACTTTAACGGTCAGTGAAGGACCAGAAGCGGTTACTTTGCCTAGTTACGCCGGTTATTCTTACACAAATGCAGTAAATGCACTGGCACAGTTAGGCATTTCTGAATCTCAAATTACGCGTGTCGACCAAGCAAGCGATACGGTAGAACCAGGTTTAGTCATTACGCAAGACCCCGCACCAGGGGGCACCGTGACACCTAAAAATGGTCAAGTGACATTATATGTAAGTAAAGGTAGCGACAAAGTGACACTTTCTGATTATAGCGGAATTTCTTACGATAATGCGGTAAGTCGCTTAATTGCTTTAGGTATCCCAGAATCTCAAATTAAACGAGTGGACGAAGAAAGCGACAAGGTTGAAAAAGATACCGTGATTAGTCAAGAACCAGCTTCTGGTACCGCTGTTGATCCGAAAAATGACACGATTACTTTACATGTCAGCAAAGGCAGTGACTCAGTAACTGTTCCTGATATTTCAGGTTATTCGCCAAAAGCTGCAGAAGACAGCATCAATAACGCTGGCCTTAAAATCAATGAACAAGGATTATCTGGCTCTGGCGATGGCCAAGTCGTTGAACGAACTAGCCCATCCGCTGGCAGCAAAGTCAAAAAAGGCGACTCTGTTACAGTTTATTATTCAAAAGCAAATGATTCAAAAAGCACCACTAGTGAAAGTAGTACGAGTAATTAAGACAAGAGGTTGGGACAGGAGGGTTTAGCTTCAAGAACCAAGTAGGTACTGTTTAACATCTATTTGCTTTTCAAATAGTGTTTCTCAGCAATAAGAAGAAGCTGCTCCTGTCTCGCCATTTATCTTAAGATTTAGGTCTAGGAAGGTAAGTCATTTCGACTTATGTCCTAGGCTCTTTTTAATTAATAGAATCGAGAGGCTCCCTTGATTTCTCTGCCACTATCCTGTATATTCGAAAGTAGTTAGGAGTGGTTTATCTGAAAGGTCAAATCAGAAAAGCGTTAAGCGGTTTTTATTATGTATACGCAGATGGAGAAACATATCAAACAAGAGCGCGAGGGAATTTTCGTAATCGAAAAATTACGCCACTCGTGGGAGATGAAGTACTTTTTGAAAGCGATAATTTAACAGATGGTTATGTGTTGGAAATTTTACCAAGACGAAATGAATTAGTGCGCCCGCCTGTTGCAAATGTGGATCTAGGTGTGGTTGTCATGAGTATGGTTTCGCCAAATTTTTCGTTTAATTTGTTGGATCGTTTCTTAGTCAGCTTAGAGTATAAGGATATAGAACCAGTTATTTATTTAACGAAAGTTGATCTATTAGATGAGCCGCAACGTCAAGAAGTCACTGAAATTAAACAGATTTATGAAGCGTTAGGTTATGCGGTAATCGCTTCGGAAGACGTAGAAGCCACCAAAGAATTAGAACGCTTTTTCCCAGAACGGTTGACTGTTTTTATGGGACAATCAGGCGCTGGAAAATCAACATTGTTGAATCAAATTTCACCAGAATTACAACTAGCAACTGCGGAAATTTCCCAATCTTTAGGACGGGGCAAACATACGACCCGTCACGTGGAATTGATTCCGTTATACGACGGTTTGGTCGCTGATACACCAGGATTTAGTGCCATCGATTTCTTGGAGATGGAAGCAGTGGAATTACCAAAGCAATTTCCTGAATTTGTTGCCGCGGCCTCTCACTGTAAGTTTCGTGAATGTATGCACCACAAAGAACCTGGTTGTGAAGTGAAACGTCAAGTGGAAGCGGGAACCATTGCGACGAGTCGTTACGAAAATTATTTACAGTTTTTAATGGAAATCGAGAATCGACGACCTGTTTATAAGAAAAAATCATAGCAAATATAAAGGGAGCGAGCCAAATGAAACTAGCACCATCCATTTTAAGTGCCGATTTTGCCAATTTAGAAAGAGATATCCGTTTAGTAGAAGAATTAGGAGCAGATTATATTCATGTTGATGTCATGGACGGTCAATTTGTGCCCAACATTACCTTAGGACCGAATATCGTTTCAGCGATTCGTCCAGTGACAAAACTACCATTGGATGTTCATTTGATGATTGTACAACCTGAAAACTATATCAATGCCTTTGCGGAAGCCGGTGCGGATATTATTACTGTCCATCAAGAAGCAACACCCCATATTCATCGTGTCTTACAAATGATTAAAAATGCGGGTGTGAAAGCTGGCGTAACCATCAATCCTGGGACACCACTTTCGATGATCGAAAATGTATTAGATTTGGCAGATCAAGTCTTGGTAATGACTGTCAATCCAGGCTTTGGCGGACAATCATTTATTGAAAACTCACTAGAAAAAATTGCTCAATTAAAAGAATGGAAAGAAACAAAAGGATACACCTATGAAATTGAAGTCGATGGCGGGATTGTTCCTGAAACTGCCGCACGCTGCAAAGAAGCTGGTGCGGAAGTGTTCGTTGCAGGCTCCTACATTTATAATGCTGAAAATCCTCAAGAACGAATCGATGCACTGAGAGCAGTGCTAGACAAATGAGTCGTGTCTTACTGGTAGCTGGGGGCAATCCAAGTGATTGGCCAACCATTGAACCAGCTACGTATGATTATTTCGTAGGTATTGATCGCGGCTGTCTCCATTTATTAGAGGCCGATTTACCGTTACAATTAGCGGTGGGCGATTTTGATTCATTATCACGAGAAGAATACCATTTTGTCCAAGAAACTGCCGAAACACTCATCCAAGCACCTGCTGAAAAAGATGATACAGATACACAATTAGCGCTTCAAGAAGCTTTACAACGATTTCCACAAGCAGAGATGACGATTATCGGTGCGACAGGGGGCAGAATTGACCACTTATTAGCCAATCTTTGGTTACCCTTTGAACCACGATTTCAAGGCGTACTTCGCCAAATCCGTCTATGCGATCGTCAAAATAGCATCCAGTATTACGCCCCTGGTTCGTATATCGTACCAAAAGAGCCAGATAAAGAATATCTGGCCTACTGCTGTTTGACGCCTGTAGAAAACTTGACGCTACGACGCAGTAAATATTTATTAACCAATCAAGATGTTCCTTACCCAACATCGTATGCAAGTAATGAATTTATCGAAGAAGCCGCTGCTTTTTCCTTCGATGCAGGGATGATTGCGGTTATTCAAAGTAAAGACAAGTAAAAAGAGGTTGGACCTTCATCAATGCGATGAAGGTCCAGCCTCTTTTTTTATGCAATAAAAAAAGCCGAACAACGAACGTCCAGCTTTGCTTATTTAAGTTTATTAAACACGTTCGATTTTACCAGATTTCAAAGCACGAGTTGACACCCAAACTTTTTTAGGTTTACCATCGATTAATACGCGAACTTTTTGTAAGTTAGGTTTCACAGTGCGTTTTGTTGAGTTCATCGCATGTGAACGGTTATTACCACTTGAAGTCTTACGACCAGTGAAGTAACATACTTTTGCCATTTTAAGTTTCCTCCTTTGCCTTGATCTTGGAGCGATAATATTCAGCTCATACTAACTTAATTTATCATATTAGGCACTGATTTGCAAGAAGATTTTTTTCTATGATTTGACTTTAGCAATCAAAAAGAGTAAATTGAAATCTTGCTAGAATGTTCACTTAGAAGTGGAAGAATGAAAATATCTGACAAACTTCCTTTTAATTAAAGGCTGGATATGATAAAATGTTATGGAAGAAAATAGGGCGAATGTGCTCTTATAAGGAGGCTTTCATCAATGGCTGTAAAAATTCAAACACCCGCAGGTACCATTGAGATTACCAATGATGTGATCGCTACAGTAGTTGGCGGAGCTGCGACAGATATTTACGGAATTGTCGGAATGGCAAGCAAAAATCAAATTAAAGATAACTTAAACGATATTTTACGTCGTGAGAATTACTCACGTGGTGTCGTTGTTCGTCAAGAAGACAACGGAATCGCAGTGGATGTCTACACGATTGTTAGTTATGGTACAAAAATTTCTGAAGTTTCTCGTAACGTCCAAGAAAAAGTAAAATATAATCTTGAAACATTATTAGGTGTCACTGCGAATTCAGTTAACGTTTTTGTTCAAGGAGTTCGTGTATTACCGGATTAGAGGTAGTGTACTGTCAACGATGCAATTGCACAAGGAAGTCGTGTGTTGCCGTTAGCGGTAAATCTGAAGGAGGATTTTTTAGGTGAATGTAACAGAAATCAGCGCAGGTCAGTTCCAGGAAATGGTCCAGGCAGGTGCGACTCGTCTGCACACAAATGCAGAATATGTCAACTCATTAAACGTTTTCCCTGTACCCGATGGTGATACAGGAACAAATATGAACTTATCAATGACCAGTGGTGCAAAGGCTGTGGCCGATTCTCGCTCTGAAAAAGTAGGAGAATTAGCAGGTGCGTTATCCAAAGGGTTATTAATGGGTGCTCGTGGAAATTCTGGGGTTATTTTATCTCAATTATTCCGCGGCTTCTCAAAACAAATTCCTGAGGTTACAACATTAAATGCCAAAGACTTGGCCGCTGCCTTTACACATGGTGTAGAAACAGCGTATAAAGCAGTGATGAAACCCGTTGAAGGAACAATCTTAACTGTTTCTCGTGAAGCGGCGCGTTCTGGTGAACGTAAAGCGAAAGAAACAGATGACTGTATCGAAGTTATGACAGCTGTTGTAGCAGGTGCTAAACGTGCTTTAGCGAAAACACCTGATTTATTACCTGTCCTAAAAGAAGTCGGCGTTGTAGATAGTGGGGGTCAAGGACTACTATTTATCTATGAAGGATTTTTAGAAGCGCTTAGTGGTGAATTTTTACCAACTGAAACGTATGAACCAAGTCCTGCCGAAATGGACGAAATGGTTAATGCTGAACATCATCGTGGTGTTAGTGGTCACGTTGCGACAGAAGACATTAAATTTGGCTATTGTACAGAAATTATGGTTCGTATCGGCGAAGGCCCAACCGTGGACAGCGCTTTTGATTATGAAACATTCAGAAACTACTTAAATGAACTAGGCGATTCTCTATTAGTCGTTAACGATGACGAAATTATCAAAGTTCACGTACACACTGAGCATCCAGGTGAAGTGATGAACTACGGCCAAAAATTTGGTTCGTTAGTAAAAATAAAAGTAGACAATATGCGTTTACAACATGAAACGTTAGTTGAACGCGATGCTCAGCAAGAAGCGTTGACTGAAAAAGTTCGCGTACCGTTTGCTGTGATTGCTATTGCAGCCGGTGAAGGCGTTCAAGAATTATTCCGAAGTTTAGGTGCAAGCTACATTATTAGTGGTGGCCAAACAATGAACCCAAGTACGGAAGATATTTTAAAAGCAGTCAAAGAAGTGAATGCAGAGCAAGTCATTATTTTACCAAACAATAAAAACATCTTTATGGCGGCTGATCAAGCAGCAGAAGTTGCCGATGTACCAGTAGCGGTTGTTCCATCTAAAACCATTTCTCAAGGAATGACAGCAATGTTAGCTTTCAATGATCAACAATCATTAGAAGAAAACAAAGCAAGTATGACGGAAATGTTAGACAGCGTTGTGAGTGGTCAAGTAACCACAGCTGTTCGTGACACAACCATTGATGACGTTGAAATTAAAAAAGATGACTTCTTAGGAATGATTGATGGTAAAATCGTCGTTTCTGAAGCAGATCGTTTTAATGCATCATTAGACACGTTGAACCGCATGATTGATGAAGACACTGAAATCGTGACAATTATTGTCGGCGAAGATGGTTCTGTTGAAGAAGCTGAAAAGCTAATCGCTATTTTAGTTTCTGAAAACGATGAACTAGAAACAGAACTTCATGAAGGTGGACAACCTGTATATCCATACTTATTCTCAGCAGAATAGGTTTTCGTGATGAAAAAATAAAAACGAATAGGCTGGTTCATTAGTTAGGGCTAATGAACCAGCCTATTTAATGAATGATCCATTTTTTTGCGTATATTAATGAGGAGGGGATTTTATGGACATCACAGATTTAGTCAGCGTATTGCCCGGTGTTGGCCCAAAACGTGCTGAAAATTTACAAGAACTGGGGATTGCTACAATTGAAGACTTATTGACGTATTATCCCTTCCGCTACGATGATATCCAAGAAAAGGATTTAAGCGAGATTCAGGATCAGGAAAAAGTTACGCTAAAAGGGCTAGTGGTTTCGGAAGCAGTCGTTAGTCGGTACGGTTATAAGAAGAGCCGGTTAACGTTTCGAATGATGCAAGAACATGCGGTCATTAATGTTTCCTTCTTCAATCAACCTTTTTTAAAAGACAAAGTAGTTCTTTCCGAAGAAATTGCTGTTTATGGCAAATGGGACGCCAAGAGAAAATCATTAAATGGCATGAAAATCTTAGCTTCTAAAGGAGACAATGAAGATTTCGCCCCCATTTATCATGTGAATAAAAAAGTCCGCCAAAGCACGTTGGTTCAGTTAATCCGCACTGCTTTTGAAGAGTATGGTTCACTGGTTGAAGAGATTTTACCGAATGATTTATTAGAAAAGTACCGCTTGATGCCTAGAAAAGAAGCAATGTGGGCGATGCATTTTCCCAGTAATCCAGAAGAAAGCCATCAAGCCAAACGGCGAGTAGTCTTTGAAGAGTTTTTCCTTTTCCAACTTAAAATGCAAGGATTGAAGAAACAAGAAAAAGCGGAAAAAAATGGTTTAGCTATTCAATATGACGTGGATCGCTTAAAAACGTTCACCCAAGGACTGCCTTTTGAATTGACAGGCGCCCAAAAAAAAGTGACCAATGAAATTTGTCGAGACTTGCGAAGTCCGAAGCATATGCAACGATTGCTTCAAGGTGACGTGGGGAGTGGGAAAACGGTAGTGGCTGCGATTGCGCTATACGCCACCATGACCGCTGGCTTTCAAGGAGCGTTGATGGTTCCGACTGAAA
Source organism: Enterococcus sp. DIV1307a (assembly GCF_050537425.1). Classification (NCBI taxonomy): domain Bacteria; kingdom Bacillati; phylum Bacillota; class Bacilli; order Lactobacillales; family Enterococcaceae; genus Enterococcus; species Enterococcus sp. DIV1307a. The sequence goes on along the minus strand of NZ_CP172914.1, from coordinate 2,596,444 downwards.
TTTTAGCGCAGCAACACATGGAAAGCTTACAGCAGTTGTTTGATCCATTAGAAGTGCGAACGGCCTTATTAACAGGTTCCACCAAAACGAAAGAACGTCGTCTAATTCTCGAAGAACTGGCCAATGGCGAGATTGACATTGTGGTAGGGACCCATGCTTTGATACAACAAGATGTCAGTTTCCATCAATTAGGTTTGGTAATCACCGATGAGCAACATCGTTTTGGTGTGAATCAGAGAAAAATATTAAGAGAAAAAGGCTTAAAACCAGATGTTCTATTTATGACGGCCACTCCGATTCCTCGAACGCTGGCAATTACAGCCTATGGCGAAATGGATGTATCAATCATTGATGAAATGCCAGCTGGACGGATTCCAATCGAAACACGTTGGATTCGGCCGCCGCAGTTAGATACTGTTTTAGAATGGATGGAAAAAGAACTGGCTCGAGGACATCAAGCCTATATTATTTGTCCCTTGATTGAAGAATCAGAAGCCTTAGATGTGAAAAACGCAACAGAAATTTTTGAACATATGCAAAGCTTTTATTCCCCAAGATATCAAGTGGGATTACTACATGGTAAAATGAAAAATCAAGAAAAAGATGACATTATGCAGGAGTTCAAAGACAATCAGCTACAATTATTGGTTTCTACCACCGTTATTGAAGTTGGCGTGAATGTACCAAATGCCACGGTGATGTTAATTATGGATGCGGACCGGTTTGGGTTAGCACAGTTACATCAGTTACGGGGCCGTGTGGGGCGTGGCTCCAGTGCATCTTATTGTATTTTAGTGGCCAATCCGAAAAATGAAATGGGCGTTGAGCGTATGAAAATCATGACAGAAACCACCAATGGTTTTGTCTTGAGTGAGCGTGATTTGGAACTTCGCGGACCTGGGGAAGTGTTCGGTGCACGGCAATCAGGGGTGCCTCAATTTGCGGTAGGAGATATCGTGACGGACTTTAACATTTTAGAAGTTGCGCGCCAAGAAGCAAGTGCCCTATGGCAAGTGAAAGAATGGTGGCAATATCCTGCTTATCAAGGCTTAGCCAATCGAGTGAAACCCCAAGATGAGGCGGCCCAATTTTTCGATTAGAAGAGGTAATTTTTGAAGCCAGAAAGTAAAAGCCAATGCGTATTTCTTTGAAAAAAATATGTTATACTTGTTAGGAAACAAAAAAGTAGGAGGGAATCACTCATGAAAATTGCTGTAGATGCAATGGGTGGAGATAACGCCCCACAAGCAATTGTTGAAGGGGTTATGCTAGCCAAACAAGACTTCCCAGACATTGAATTTCAATTATATGGAAAAGAAGCCGAAATAAAAAAATACATCACCGATGAAAAAAACATTACGATTATTCATACCGATGAAAAAATTGCTAGTGACGATGAGCCAGTGAAGGCAATCCGTCGTAAGAAAACTGCCTCCATGGTTTTAGCAGCGCAAGCAGTTAAAAATGGGGAAGCCGATGCGATTTTTTCTGCAGGCAACACCGGAGCGCTATTAGCAGCGGGTCTGTTCATTGTCGGCCGCATCAAAAATGTGGAACGTCCCGGTTTGATGTCAACTTTACCTGTCATGGGAGAACCAGACAAAGGGTTTGACATGTTAGATTTAGGAGCCAATGCAGACAATAAACCAGAACATTTGGTTCAGTATGCCGTTTTAGGTTCATTCTATGCTGAAAAAGTTCGGAACGTTCAGAATCCTCGTGTCGGTCTATTAAATAACGGAACTGAGGAAACAAAGGGCAGTGAATTAACGAAAAAAGCCTTCGAATTGTTAGCAGCAGATGAAACGATTAATTTTGTCGGAAACGTTGAAGCACGAGAATTATTAAATGGCGTAGCTGACGTGGTGGTGACAGATGGCTTCACAGGGAATGCCGTTTTAAAATCCATCGAAGGCACAGCTATGAACATGATGAGCTTGCTGAAAACAGCGATTCTTTCTGAAGGTGTCAAAGGAAAAATGGGCGCCTTATTATTAAAGAATGCGTTGCGTGGCATGAAAGACGAAATGGACTACTCAAAACATGGGGGAGCGGTTTTATTTGGCTTAAAAGCGCCAGTCATTAAAACGCATGGGGCCACGGGTCCTGATGCCGTCCGCTACACCATTCGTCAAATTCATACAATGTTAGAAACCCAAGTTGTCCCACAATTAGTGGAATATTATGAAGGCAAAGCAGAGTAATTTGCAATTGTCTTGACATCAGTTTGTTACTCAAATGAAAAAAAGATGGACAAATACCCAAATTGTGAGTACAATGTATCTTAGCGTTTTAGTAAAAGAAAGAACCTTTTTTCAAAAGCAGTGGAGGTGAATACAGTTGACTCGTGAAGAAGTACTTCAAAAAGTAGCGAAGATTATCTCAAACCACTTTGATATTGAAGCGGATCAAGTAACAGATCAATTAAACATTAAAGATGATTTGAACGCTGACTCAATTAGCGTAATGGAGTTTGTTTTAGAACTTGAAGATGAATTTGGAACAGAGATTTCAGATGAAGATGCAGAAAAAATTGAAACAGTTGGTGCCGCTGTAGATTATATTGTGAGTAATTCATAAAAAATAATAAGACAAAGTCGATTAACATTCCTGTTAATCGACTTTTTTTGCGTACATAATGGTTATTTTATTAAGCAATAAGGCTATTTTTACACATATTTTTGTAAAAAAAATCATACATGTAAAAAAATAACTGCGAAAAAAGTTATTTTATCTTGCTTTTTATGGAATAATTCTATAAAATTATGAAAAAACAATGAGCTGTAAATTAACATTGATAAAAATTAGAAAGTGCTATCATTAAATATTAGTTAATTTATATAATGTTTTTGAAAGGACGTAAGGGGTGCGTATGGATGCAAGGAAATGAACAATTACTAGAGGTTTCAGGATTAGAAACAGCATTTAGAATCAAAGATGATTATTATAATGCCGTCGATGATGTTTCATTTGAATTGAAGAAAAATGAGATTCTAGCAATCGTCGGAGAATCTGGTTGTGGAAAAAGTACCTTAGCAACAACGATTATGGGCTTACATGATCCCAATCATACCAAAATTACTGGGGAAATTTTATACAACAATTTAAACTTAACTACGTTTAATGAAACATTGTACAACAAAGTCAGAGGAAACGATATTGGGATGATTTTCCAAGATCCGTTGTCTGCACTGAATCCGCTCATGCGAATTGAAGACCAAATTAAAGAAAGTCTCACGTATCATACCAAAATGACCGCACAACAAAAACAAGCACGGGCCATTGAACTGTTAGATCAAGTGGGAATTCCCAACCCAGAGCGTGTCGGGAAACAGTATCCTCATGAATTGTCTGGCGGCATGCGCCAACGGGTGATTATTGCCATTGCAATCGCGTGTAAACCACCGATTTTAATTGCAGATGAACCAACAACGGCCTTAGACGTTACCATTCAGGCACAAATTCTCGATTTGTTAAAAGATTTACAAGAAGAAACAGGGAGCGGCATTATTTTAATTACCCATGACTTAGGTGTAGTTGCGGAAATGGCTGATCGTGTAGCGGTTATGTATGCGGGTCAGTTTGTAGAAGTAGCCACTGCTGAAGAATTGTTTAGTCATCCGAAACATCCATATACACGTTCCTTACTTCAGTCCATTCCCCAAGAGAATTCTGATGAAGAAGAACTTCATGTGATTGAAGGGATTGTTCCTTCGTTAACCAAATTACCTAGAAAAGGTTGTCGGTTTGCCCCACGAATTCCTTGGATTGATGCATCGGAACATGAAGAAAATCCAACATTACATGAAGTTGCACCGAATCATTATGTTCGTTGTACATGTTATAAACATTTTCATTTTAGAGACGGGGAAGGGGAAGCGTAATGACAGAAATTATTCAAATTAAAGATTTAAAAGTTCATTATCCAATTCGCAGCGGCTTCTTCAATCGAATCACTGATCATGTTTTGGCGGTTGATGGTGTGGATTTCATGATTGAACAAGGTAAAACGTATGGGTTAGTTGGTGAATCGGGTTCTGGAAAATCAACGACAGGAAAAGCAATTATTGGTTTAGAAAAAATTACAAATGGTGAAATTATTTATCAAGGACAAGATGTAACCAAGCCGCGAAGTCGAAAAGCGATTGGATACAACAAAGATGTCCAAATGATTTTCCAAGATTCGATGTCAAGTTTAAACCCTAAAAAACGAGTACTAGATATTATCGCCGAACCAATTCGAAATTTTGAACGGTTAAGTGACCAAGAAGAAAAGAAAAAAGTCAAAAGTTTGTTGGACATTGTGGGGATGCCAGAAGATGCGTTGTACAAATATCCTCATGAATTTTCTGGTGGACAACGCCAACGTTTAGGCGTCGCCCGAGCGGTGGCTACCAGCCCCAAATTAATTATTGCAGATGAACCTGTTTCAGCACTGGACTTATCTGTGCAAGCACAGGTATTGAATTTTATGAAGAACATTCAACAGGAATATGGGTTAAGTTACTTATTTATTTCCCATGATTTGGGCGTAGTTAAACATATGTGTGACAACATTGCCATTATGTACAAAGGCCGTTTTGTAGAAATCGGTACACGCCAAGATATTTACACTAATCCACAACACATTTATACCAAACGCTTACTTTCAGCAATTCCTAAAATTGACGTAGCGAACCGAGAAGCTCACAAAGAAGAACGAAGAAGAGTTGAGCAAGAGTATCGGGAAAATCATAAAGACTATTATGATGAAAATGGGCGGGTTTATAACTTACATGCGATTAGTCCAACCCACCAAGTAGCGTTAAAAAATGGAGGTGCTGAATAATGTGGAAAACAATTTTACGCCGTTTGTTATTGATGATTCCGCAAGTGATTATTTTAAGTGTCTTGATTTTCCTGTTGGCTAAAATGATGCCAGGTGATCCGTTTACAGGATTGATTAATCCGAACCAAGACCCGAAAGTGATTGAAGCCATGCGCGAAGCTGCCGGGTTAAATGATCCTTGGTACGAACAATATTTCCGTTGGATTGGCAATGCCTTACATGGAGATTTTGGGCATAGTTTTATCTTTAAGTTACCTGTGTCCACGCTCATTGCTGGTCGGGTGGGGAATACGATTGCATTGGCCGCTGTGTCAGTTATAATCACGTATTTAATCGCCATTCCTTTCGGTTTAATTGCTGGCCGTTACCAAAATTCATGGTTTGACAAAATGGTGGTTATCTACAACTTCTTCAGTTTTGCCGTGCCATTATTCATCTTTGCCTTGATTATGCTCTTTATTTTTGGGTATCGCTTAGACTGGTTCCCAACGAGTGGAACCGTGACTGTTGGTTTGGCTGAGGGAACGTGGCCGTATTATTTAGATAAACTGAAGCATTTAATTTTACCAGGGGTCACTCAAGCGTTGCTAGGGACAGCGGTCACTATTCAATATTTGCGCAGTGAAGTGATTGATGTTAAAAACATGGACTTTGTTCGTACTGCTCGTTCAAAAGGAGTGCCAACGAATAAAATTTTTAATCGACACATTTTTAGAAATGCAGCATTACCAATTGCCTCTCAATTAGGTTATGAAATTACTGCTTTGATTGCCGGATCAGTCGTTATTGAAAAGATTTTTGCTTTCCCAGGAATTGGAAAATTATTTATTGATAGTATCATTCAACGTGACTATTCCGTTATTACCGCTCTCGTGTTGATTTTGGGATTGGCAACCCTTATCGGAACCTTAATTTCTGATATTGTAATGAGTATTGTTGATCCAAGAATTCGAATTCAGTAGAAAAAACACGAAGAAAGGGTGATAAAAATGGAATTGACAGAAGAAAAAAGAGAAGAAGTCTTACAAGAAAGTATTCCACCAATGGGCTTTCGGATGATTGCGCGAGAATTCGTCAAAGAAAAAATGGCGATGTTTTCTTTAATCCTTTTGGTCATTATCTTATTAGCCGTTTTTATCGGTTCGTTAGTGTTAGACCAAAGTGCCGTTATGCATGTAAGTATTTTAGATAAGTATGCGGAACCAGGTACCGTTACAATGAATGGCACCAAGTTCATTTTAGGTGCCGATGAAGGGGGTCGTGATGTTTTAGGACAATTGATTATCGGGGCTAGGAACTCGATTTTAATCGGTTTTGCCATTACGATTATTACGTCTATTATCGGGGTCGGTTTAGGGATTATTTCCGGTTATTATGGAGGCATGATTGATAATATTTTGATGCGTATCGTGGATTTTATTATGATTTTGCCAATTATGTTAATTATTATTGTGTTCGTTTCCGTGATTCCTAAATATAGTATCTGGTCCTTTATTTGGATTATGTGTGCGTTTTATTGGGTTGGAAAAGCGCGGTTGTTCCGCAGTAAAACGTTATCTGAAGGGCGCCGAGATTACGTTAGTGCCTCTAAGACAATGGGAACAAGCGATTTTAAAATTATGTTTCGAGAAATTATGCCGAATTTAAGTTCATTAATTATTACGAACTTAACGATTAATTTCGCGGCCAATATCGGGATCGAAACAACGTTAACTTTCTTAGGCTTCGGGTTACCACAAAGTGTCCCAAGTTTAGGAACCTTAATTGGCTACGCCAGCAGTGGGGATGTATTAGTCAATAAACAATGGGTTTGGTTACCTGCATCAATTCTAATTTTAGTCTTGATGTTAAGTATAAACTATGTTGGACAAGCATTTAAGCGCTCAGCAGATGCACGACAACGATTAGGCTAATTAGCCAAAAAATGAGGGAGGAAAAGAGATGAACAAGAAACGGATTTTAGGTGCAATCACGTTAGCTTCTGTGTTAGTATTCGGGTTAGCTGCATGTGGTGGCGGCAATAAAGGCGGGGGCAATAAAGCAACGGAAACAGAAGACATTTCAAAAATGCCAATCGCTGTTAAAAATGATAAAAAAGCAATTGATGGCGGGACATTAGATGTCGCTGTAGTTATGGATACACAATTCCAAGGACTTTTCCAGCAAGAATTTTATCAAGACAACTATGATGCACAATACATGCTTCCAACGGTACAGCCATTATTTAACAATGATGCAGACTTTAAGATTGTCGATGGGGGTCCTGCGGATCTGAAATTAGATGAAGATGCCAATACAGCAACCATTAAATTACGTGACAATTTGAAATGGTCTGACGGTAAAGATGTGACGGCAGATGACGTGATTTTCTCTTATGAAGTCATTGGTCATAAAGACTATACAGGGATTCGTTATGATGATAACTTTACGAATATTGTTGGTATGGAAGACTACCATGCTGGTAAATCGCCAACCATTTCTGGCATAGAAAAAGTCAATGATAAAGAAGTTAAAATCACTTATAAAGAAGTTCACCCAGGAATGCAACAATTAGGTGGCGGTGTTTGGGGTTCAGTTTTACCAAAACATGCCTTTGAAGGAATTGCTGTCAAAGACATGGAGTCAAGCGATGCAGTTCGTAAAAACCCTGTGACTATTGGACCATACTACATGAGTAATATTGTGACAGGTGAATCTGTTGAATACCTACCAAATGAGTATTACTACGGTGGCAAACCTAAATTAGATAAATTAGTGTTCAAATCTGTTCCTTCTGCGAGCATTGTAGAAGCGATGAAAGCGAAACAATACGATATTGCATTATCAATGCCAACAGATACGTATCCAACATACAAAGATACTGAAGGGTATCAAATCTTAGGACGTCCCGAACAAGCCTACACGTATATTGGCTTTAAAATGGGTACGTTTGACAAAGAAACCAATACAGTGAAATACAATCCAAAAGCTAAAATGGCAGATAAAAGCTTACGTCAAGCCATGGGCTATGCAATTGACAATGATGCAGTCGGCCAAAAATTCTACAACGGCTTACGAACAGGGGCAACAACGTTAATCCCACCAGTCTTCAAGAGCTTGCATGATAGCGAAGCGAAAGGCTATACGCTTGATTTAGACAAAGCGAAAAAATTATTAGACGATGCTGGTTATAAAGACGTAGACGGCGATGGCATTCGCGAAGACAAAGAAGGCAAACCACTAGAAATCAAGTTTGCTTCAATGTCAGGCGGCGAAACTGCACAACCACTTGCTGATTACTATGTCCAACAATGGAAAGAAATTGGCTTAAACGTAACGTATACAACAGGACGCTTAATTGATTTCCAAGCCTTCTATGATAAATTGAAAAATGATGACCCAGAAGTAGATATCTATCAAGGCGCGTGGGGCACAGGTTCAGATCCTTCACCAACCGGCTTATATGGTCCAAACTCAGCCTTTAACTATACACGTTTTGAGTCAGAAGAAAATACTAAATTACTTGATGCGATTGATTCAAAAGCATCATTTGATGAAGAAAAACGTAAAAAAGCCTTCTACGATTGGCAAGAGTATGCCATTGATGAAGCGTTTGTAATCCCAACGCTTTACAGAAATGAAGTCTTGCCTGTCAACGACCGTGTAGTTGACTTTACTTGGGCAGTTGATACGAAAGATAATCCATGGGCAACGGTGGGTGTCACTGCGGAAAAACGTTAAACAACGTTCCGCTGATTTAATAGAGATAGAACGAGGTCGGGACAGAAGTGTTTAACTCCGAGAAATAAGGAGGAGTTGCTTCTGTTCCCGCCGTTTATCAGTTTTTGAGCGTGGCGCAAAAATCCAAAGTGATTTTTGTCCCACGCTCTTTCTATCTCTTACGTAAACAAACGCTTTTATCTCAGTCATAGCTCTATTTATTTATTTTTTTCTAAAAAATAATGAGAACACAGTGAATAACAGGCTTTTTCTGAATAGAACCATTTAAAAAAAGTGAAAAAAAAAGTATAATGAAACAAGGTGTAAATAAATGTAAAGGAATGTGGAGAATGGACAATCAGTTAACAACAGAGTTAAAAGAACGTTACGGCATTGTTTTCCATGATGTCAATCTATTAGAGCAAGCTTTTACTCATTCATCCTATGTGAATGAGCATCGCTATTTAAAATTATCCGATAATGAACGTCTTGAATTTTTAGGAGATGCAGTTTTAGAATTAATTGTTTCACAATATTTGTATTTAAAATTCCCAGAACTTCCAGAAGGAAAATTAACGAAGATGCGCGCAGCCATCGTTCGGGAAGATAGTTTAGCCAAATTTGCGAAAGAATGTCACTTCGACAACTACATTTTATTAGGTAAAGGAGAAGAAGCATCGGGCGGACGAACACGTGCATCATTATTATGTGACTTATTTGAAGCCTTTTTAGGTGCCCTCTACTTAGACCAAAAATTTGGCGCAGCCAAGAAATTTATTGAAGACGTTATTTTTCCGAAAATTGATGCCGGTGCTTTTTCACATGAGATGGATCACAAAACACAATTACAAGAAGTTTTACAACGCAAAGGCGATGTTTCAATTGAATATCGCTTAATTAAAGAAGAAGGCCCTGCTCATGACCGCACCTTTTTCACTGAAGTTTACATGAATGGTGAACTCATTGGGTTAGGCCAAGGAAAATCGAAGAAGTTAGCTGAACAGGATGCCGCTGAGCGGGCACTGAAAAGTATTCCTCAGTAAGGCTGGAAGGAGCAATATTCGTGTATTTAAAACGAATTGAAATTACAGGATTTAAATCATTTGCAGATAAAACCATTATTGAATTTGAAGATGATGTGACAGCAGTGGTTGGTCCGAATGGAAGTGGGAAAAGTAATATCACGGAAGCTGTTCGCTGGGTATTAGGTGAACAATCTGCGAAAAACCTTCGCGGTGGCAAAATGAACGACATTATCTTTGCCGGTTCGGAAGGTCGTAAGCCGCTAAATATTGCGGAAGTTACCGTGACGTTAGACAACAGCGACCATTATTTAGCATTGGATTATAGTGAGATTAGTGTCACCCGTCGTTTAAAACGAACGGGCGAAAGTGACTTTTTTATTAATAAACAAGCGTGCCGTTTAAAAGACATTCAAGATTTATTTATGGATTCAGGGTTAGGCAAAGAATCTTTTTCAATTATTTCACAAGGGAAAGTTGAAGCGATTTTTAATAGTAAACCTGAAGACCGTCGTGGGATCTTTGAAGAAGCAGCGGGCGTTTTAAAATACAAACAACGGAAGAAAAAGGCTGAACAAAAGCTTTTCGAAACTGAGGACAACTTAAGCCGTGTCCAAGATATCATTTACGAGTTGGAAGACCAATTAGTTCCTCTAGCCGCCCAAGCAGATGCGGCTAAAAAGTATTTAGCTTTGAAAGAAGAACTTACCGAAATTGATGTCAATTTAACTGTGACCGAAATTCAAGAAGCAAAAGCTATTTGGGAAACGAAAACGCAAGAATTAACAGCCATTGAAGAAAAGTTAGCCGGCGCAAGTAAGCAAGTCCATGACTTAGAAGGCAAATTGGTACGTTTACGCAGCAAGCGCAATCGTTTAGATGAACAAATTGAAACGGAACAACAACAATTATTACAAGTGACAGAAGCGTTGAAACAAGCAGAAGGACAAAAAAATGTTTTAATTGAACGTTCCAAACACACCTCCCAAACGGCAAGCGAATACGAAGAGACATTGGCAGAAACGGCCGAAAAAATTGTTCGTTATCGAGAAGAATTGCAGACGCTGGAAACAGCAATCGCAGAAAAAACGGCACAACGTCAGACGTTAAAAGAAGCATTGGCTTTGGCAACGAAAGATGTGGAAAAATATAGTAAGTCTTCTAAAGAATTGATGGAGGAATTGCGCAGCCAGTATGTGGAAGTCATGCAAGAACAAGCCAATACAGCCAATGACTTAAAATATTTAGAACGACAATATCAACAAGAAACAGCTAAAAATCAACAATCGCTAGCAAAACACGAAGCGCTAGAAGAACAGATGGTTGAAGCTCTCGCAATGAAAGAGACGCTAGAAAAAGAGCAAAAAGTTGCAAAACAAGGCTTACAAGAACAGCTGGAAGAATACACTGCGTTGAAAGCAACGCTTGAAGCCAAACGTGAACGATTAGCACAGCGTCAAAATGATATGTACCAAGCGATGAATCAAGTGCAACAAGCGAAGGCACGCCAAAAAAGTTTGCAAGAAATTCAAGAAAATTACGCTGGCTTCTATCAAGGCGTGAAAGCTGTATTGCGTCACAAAAACCAACTAACTGGGATTGTTGGCGCAGTGGCTGAGTTAATTGAAGTGCCTAAAGAATATACGTTGGCGATTGAAACGGCCTTAGGTGGTGCGGCGCAACATATTGTTGTGGAAAATGAGAAAGATGGTCGAGCAGGCATCACCTTCTTAAAACAACAACACAGTGGCCGAGCAACCTTTTTACCATTGACTACCATTAAGCCGCGCTCTGTATCGGCGATGGTTCAGAATCGTTTGACTGGTGCACCAGGATTCGTAGGGATTGCCAGTGAATTAGTTCGTTATCCAGAACAAGTACAAACCGTTATTCAAAATCTCTTAGGCGTCACGATTTTAGCGGCAGATTTAACGAGTGCCAACCAGTTAGCAAAATTAGTCAATTACCAATATCGCGTTGTCTCATTGGAAGGCGATGTGATGAATCCTGGCGGTTCGATGACTGGGGGAGCCAATAAACGTGGCAACCAAGGAAGCCTATTTTCACAAGCGCAAGAACTTCAAACAATTACTGAACAAATGACTCAATTAGAAACACAACTAAGAAGTGTAGAACAAGAAGTCCAAGCGCTCTCGCAAGAAGTGAAAACAGCCACGGAACGTGCAGAAATGTTGCGCTCTGCTGGTGAACAAAATCGTTTAAAACAACAAGAAATTGACAATAAATTAGCCAATCAAACAGAAACGATTACTCGTTTAACAAAAGAAAAACGCTTGTTTGAATATGAATCACGTGAATTGCATCAATTCTTAACCGAATATCAAACGAAAAAAGCCACATTGACAGAGCAACAAGCAAACTTAACGGCAACGAAAGAACGTTTAGATGCTGAAATGAAACAAGTGGAACAAGAAGCTAGCCAAATGGAAACCTTTAAAGCCCAAGCGCAAGAACGCTTGACGACAGTTCAAGCAGAACAAGCAGTAGCGGCGGAACAATGTGCCCATTTTGCTCGTCAAAAACAAGACAAACAAGAACAATTGGACGAATTGTTGATTCGAGAAACGGCCATCCGTCAACAGCTACAACAATTAAGTAGCCATTCTAGCGATCACCAGTTAACCGAAGAAGGCTTAGCGGCACAAGTCGCGCAATTAGCGGAGAAACAAACAGCGTTGCAAACGTCTTTACAAACGGCACGTAGTCAACGACAAGCGTTGCAAGAAGAAGTAGACGAGTTAGATACAAAATTAGCGGAAGAAAACAAACGCCAACAACAGTATTTAGCAGATAAAACACAAATCGAAGTCCTAAAAAATCGTGCAGAAATGCAATTAGATAGCTCATTAAGTTACTTACAGGAAGAATACAGCTTAACCTTTGAAGCTGCCTATGAAGCGTATTTCCCAATCGATGATTTGGCGCAAGCGCAGCAAACAGTGAAACGCCTAAAACAAGAAATTGAGCGGTTAGGACCTGTTAACTTAAGTGCCATCGAGCAATTTGAACAAGTCGATGAGCGCCATCAATTTTTAGTCAGTCAACGAGATGATTTATTAAATGCGAAAGAACAATTATTTGAAACCATGGATGAAATGGACCAAGAAGTGAAAGAACGGTTTAAAGAAGTCTTTGAAGCAATTCGTGGCCAGTTCAAAGTGGTATTTCCTAATATGTTTGGTGGCGGACGGGCAGAACTGGTGCTAACCAACCCAGAGGATCTCTTGAATACAGGGATTGAGATTGAGGCGCAACCACCAGGGAAAAAATTACAACATTTAAGCTTGTTGTCTGGAGGCGAACGAGCATTAACGGCGATTGCATTACTCTTTTCAATTATTCGTGTTCGACCAGTTCCGTTCTGTATTTTAGATGAAGTAGAAGCAGCTTTAGATGAAGCCAACGTTGCTCGTTTTGGCCATTATTTAAGCGAATTTGAAGATGGCACACAGTTTATTGTGGTGACGCATCGTAAAGGGACAATGGAAGCCGCAGATGTTTTATATGGCGTGACTATGCAAGAATCTGGGGTTTCAAAAATCGTTTCAGTTCGCTTGGAAGAGGTCAAAGAAGGTGGCGCAATTGAAAAAAGCAATTAGCCAGAAGCAAGGAGGAGCGAACGTTTGATAAAATTAGTTGCTATTGATTTAGATGGAACATTATTAAATAGCCAAAAAGAGATTTCTTTACGGAATAAACAAGCACTGATGGCTGCGAAACAAGCAGGCGTGAAAGTTGTTATCTGCACAGGTCGACCTTTGGCAGCCATTGGTCCTTACTTAGAAGAATTAGGTTTACAAGATGAAGGCGATTATAGCATTACTTTTAACGGCGGGTTGGTTCAAAAAAATGATACAGGGGCCATTATTGAGAAAACATTGATGCCCTTGGAAGCGATTCATGAGCTGTACCAATTAGCAACCACACTCAATATGCCGTTTGATGTCTTATCCGATGAGGTCGTGATGCAACTGCCTTCTGCCCCAAATTATCCTTCAATTTATAGTTCTCTAAACAAATTATTAACCTTTGAGTCCTACAAATTAGAAGAGTTAACCCCGAATCGAATTTATAATAAAGTTGTTGTTGCGATTGATGAAGCGTATTTAAATGAACGCATCAAGGAAATTCCAGCCTCTTTTTATGAGCGCTTTGAAATTATTAAAACGCGAAATAACTTATTAGAATTTATGCCAAAAGGGATTACGAAAGCCTATGGTATTTCCTTGTTAGCCAAAGATTTAGGAATCCGTGCAGAAGAAATCATGACCCTAGGGGACGAAGAAAACGATTTACCGATGATCGAATACGCTGGCTTAGGTGTCGCCATGGCAAATGCGATTCCATTAGTTAAAGAAGCCGCAGATGTCGTCACAGACACGAATGACCAAGATGGCGTTGCCAAAGCGGTCGAAAAATATATTTTAACGCCGTTGGAAGGAGGCCAATAAGAATGGGATTTTTTGATAAAATTAAAAAAGCTTTTTCCGCTGAAAAAAAGGAAGAAGAAAAACAAGAGATAATTGAAGAAACAGTAGACGAAACACCTAGTGATGAATCAGCGCCTGCTGAATCAAAAGAAACCGCAGCAGAAGAGGCGCAAATAACGCCAGAAACGACAGCGGAAGAAGTCACAGAAACAGCCGATTTAACAGATAACGCTGAAATGGAAAAATTAGCTGATGTAGAAGAAGCGTTAGATGAAGAGCCAGAAGAAATCCTGACAGAGGAAACACAAGAAGTTGTTGTGGAAGCGCCTGAGGAAGAAAATAACGTCGTGACTCCTTTGGCAGAAACAACAGACACGCAGGTTTCAGAAGAAATTGAAGAGTCAAAAGAAGAGCAGGTCCAAGAAAAATATGAAAAAGGCTTGGAAAAAACGCGTAAAACATTTGGTCAACGGTTGAACGAATTGTTTGCTAATTTCCGAAGCGTCGATGAAGATTTCTTTGAAGAATTAGAAGAAACGTTAATTGGTGCAGATGTAGGCTTTGATACATCCTTAAAAATTACAGAAGCCTTGCGACAAGAAGTGAAACTGCGAAATGTGAAAAAACCAGCTCAAGTTCAAAATACCATCATTGAAAAAATGGTTGATTTGTATGAAGAAGCAGGAATTAATGAAAATAATGCGATTAACTTACAGCCAAATGGCTTAACCGTGATTTTATTTGTCGGTGTTAATGGAGTCGGTAAAACAACCAGCATTGGTAAATTAGCCCATCAATACAAGTTGGAAGGAAAGAAAGTTTTAATGGCAGCTGCCGATACGTTCCGAGCGGGCGCCATCGATCAATTAGTTGTTTGGGGCGAACGGGCTGGCGTTGAAGTTGTACGTGGGAATGCTGGCGGCGACCCAGCAGCGGTCGTTTTCGATGCAGTGGAACGTGCCAAGGCAGAACAGGCCGATGTTTTGCTAGTGGATACAGCAGGTCGTTTACAAAATAAAGTCAACTTAATGAAAGAATTAGAAAAAATCAAACGAGTCATCCAACGAGAAATTCCAGATGCGCCTCACGAAGTTCTCTTAGTCGTGGACGCAACTACTGGGCAAAATGCGATGACACAAGCCAAACAGTTCAAAGAAACAACCGATGTCACTGGTTTAGTTTTAACCAAACTAGACGGAACAGCCAAAGGTGGTATTGTCATTGCTATTCGGAATGAATTACACTTGCCAGTGAAATTAGTTGGTCTAGGTGAAGGCATTAACGATTTAGAACCATTTAATGCCAACGATTTCGCAATGGGCTTATTTAAAGGCTTATTAAAAGATGTTTAGTTGTAGAAAATAAACAGGTTTGGGAAGAACGTGGGACAGGAGCCTGGGACAAAAATCACTTTGGATTTTTGTCCCAGGCTCAAAACCTGATAAACGGCGGGAACAGAACCAACTCCTTCGGAAATAAGTCGAAATTCTCCAAAAATTAAAGAGCAATTTTCGGAAATTTCTTCTTATTTCTCGGAGCTAAACGGTTCTGTCCCGACCTCCTGTCCCGCCGTTTATTTTAGGATTGGGACGGATGTTCTAAGTTCTTCCTAAATTGTTTCTGAAAAAATGAAGGAGTGAGGGAGAAGATGACAGAACAAATGTGGATTGAGAAGTTAGGATTAGAAGCGCATCCTGAGGGCGGTTATTTTAAACAAACCAATAAAAGTGAACAATTGATTCCGACCAAACGAGGCGAACGGGCGTTGCATACAGCGATTTTGTTTCTATTAAATACAGAAAGTCCGTCACATTTTCATCGTTTAAAAGCGGATGAATTATGGTTTTTTCACGATGGTCAGCCGTTAACCGTTCACTGTATTTTTCCTGATGGAACGTATCAAGCTGTTCAGTTAGGGAAAGACTTAGTTCAAGGACAACAGCTTTCGTTCTCAGTTCCTGCCGGCACAATCTTTGGCTCTACAGTAGCGGCAGGATTTGCGTTAGTCAGTTGTGTGGTTACACCAGGCTTTGAGTTTGAAGACTTCGAGTTATTTACTCAAGCGGAATTGTTAAACGATTATCCACAACATAGTGAAATCATTCAGCACTTGGCTTATCGAGAATTACCTTAAGAAAACGTTTTAGTAACATTTCTTTTATGAATATGCTAGTATAAATCAAACAAGCTTGTTGATTTTGTCGCAACGCACAGTTAGCTGTCGTAGATGATTAAAAGAAAGGGATGAATCACATGGGCACAATGGTTTTTGTTAACTTCCCAGTAGCGGATGTCCAACGTTCTACAGCCTTTTATGAAAAACTTGGATTCAAAAAGAACGAGGAATTTTCAACAGAGGAAGCTAGTTCGATGATGTGGGATGATCAATTTTGGATTATGTTGTTGAACCATGACTTTTATGGAAAATTTATCCAAGAAAAGCAAATTATTGATGCGCAAACAACCAGTGGGGCATTAATTTCCTTTAGTTTAGAGAGTGCCGAAGCCGTAAAACAGTTTGGCGAAACCGCCAAAGCTAACGGAGGCAACTGCTACCGAGTTGATATGGGAATACCAGAAGAGCAAATGTATGGCTTAGAAGTGCAAGATTTGGATGGCAATAGCTTAGAACCTGTCTGGATGAAGATGTAAAAAGAGCCGCAAAATCTCTACAGAAAAAATATTATAACCAAACAAAAATATACGCCATTCTTCAAACTTAGATTAAAAAGTCTAACTTTGAAAATGGTGTATATTCTTTTACATTTGAATTACTTCATCAAATTTACTAGAAATATCATTGTTTACATGATGAAGAACAGCAAGGACTGTTTTAGAACTTTCAGCTAATAGGGATAAAACTTTTTCAGTATTTTCTTTATCTGTTGAAGAAGTTGGTTCATCTACCAATAAAAATGGACGATTTTCATATAGCGCCCGAGCCAAGGAAACTAACATAGCCTCACCACCACTGATTGTGGCAGTAGATTGATTGGAAATTATTTCAAAATTGGCACCAAAAACTTTTTTACCAATTTCATGTAACTTCTCTTTATTAGGTTTATTGAAAGAAGTAATATTTTCTGCGACTGTCCCATCATAAAGCTTGGCTTTTTGGGAAACATAGCCAATCATTGTCGAGAAGTCGACTGTGCGTAATTCTTGTTGTTGATTCAATAATATTTTTCCTTGATACTGATTTATCTCTTGTGTCAATAATTTTAGGAAAGATGATTTTCCACTTCCGTTTTTACCAATGATTATATACTTTTTTCCTGAATATAATTCTAAATTAATCGGACCAATATTTTTTTCTTCATAAGTAATCAAAACATTATTAAATAAAATTGTTTTGGGAACTATAGAAGAATGAAGAAGTTTAGGTTCGGTGGAAAGCAAGACATCATTAACTTTGCGAATCTCTTTTGTAGAATAAAGTTCTGTTAATACAGTTGAGAGCCAAAAAATAGGAGTAGTAATTGTTTCGACAGATTGTGTTATCGCTAATAGTTCGGGAAAAGTCAATTCTTGCTGGCGAATTAAAAAAATACCTATTAATAACAAACCAATTTGAATAAACCACCCACAAGTATCATTAATAACTGTTATCGTTGATTGGAAAAAATTATTCTTGAAAAAATGTTTTTCAGCTTCTTTGTTTTTTTGAGAAAAACGAGGAAAGAGATGTTTGCCAATAGAAAAAATTTTTAATACTGCTAAGTCTTCAAAAATATCTTGCAATGTTTGTACAATATTAGCTTGTGAATCATTAAATTTTTTTTGATATATAGCGATTTTTTTGACAAAATGTTTCGTTGTAAAAAAAGAAATCAACGTTAAGGCTAATAAATAGAGCCAAATATGCCAATTAATTGTTAGAATTAATAGCGAACCTAGAGAAAATGAACAAATAAAATAAATCAAACTAATTAGCGCACCTAGATATTTTTTTATCACAAAAGGATTGTCAATCGTCATTATTTTAACAACTTTTTCTGTAGGATATTTTTTTATTAAAGTAGCCAGCGGTAACCGAATCAAAGCTTGGTACATTTGATTATTCATTTTTTTTAAAGAACTGGCAAAAAAATGTTGTTGAACAATTTGTGATCCTAAATTAATTAAAACAAGACTAAATAGAATTCCTAAGTTGATACAAACTAAGATGTAAAAAGGGAAAGTTTGTTCTTGTTTAATATAATTTGAGTCGAATAAAATCAGTAGCGAAAAAATCGGTTTGTAGGTAGCGAAAAGTAATGTCATCAGAAATGTAGCAAGGAATAACTTTCGATTTTTACTGAATAAAAATTTAAGCATCGAGGTGGGATGTCCTTTCTATGAATAATTTTTCTAATATAAAATATGGATTTATTATCTTTTCTTCTGTTTGTTTTAAATAAGAATCAAAGTCTTGAGAAATCTCCTTATACAAATAATCAAGGAGAGTTAAATTTTCTAATGTCAAACAGATAGTTTTTGCACCTAATGACCTTGGATAGAGTGAAATTGATGTGTCAGGAGATATCCAAATAGATGAAAAGAAGTTATCTATTTGTTTCTGATAATCAATTTTTAGTGATTTTACGGAATGTAAATCTGTAATTATTAAAGGAAGGTCCTTATCTAAAGAGTAAGTAACGATTTTTTTATAAATATTATTTGCATTGGCGAACAGAATATTGTTTAATGCTTTTCCTATAGGCAGGCAAGAATTAATTCTCCAAAAATTTGGTTTTATTTTTTTTATCAAAACAGAAAGCTCATCTAAAGTTTCAAAATTTTGACTAGACACAGTAGTAGCTAGGGTTAAAGGTATGTTTTTTTTAATTATTTTATTAATATTTTGTATAGTTGATTTATAGCTGCCTCGCCTTTTTCTTAAAATATCGTGAATAGCCGAGGGACCATCTACACTAATTATAAAAGAATCAATTACATTTGAATCCAGAAGATTTTCATCTATAATAGTTCCATTTGTGTATAACGTAGTATGAAACCCTAAATGTTTAGCAGTATAGAATATTTCTTTACTATATTGATAAAGAAGGGGTTCCCCACCAGTGAAAGATATAGAGTTACATCCCTGAATTTTTAAAGAAAGTAAGATGTTTTTACAATGTGCAAAAGGAATGCTTTGATGGGAGACTTCAGAATCTGTTGCATAACAAAATGAACAATTTAGATTACAATTATCAGTTAACATAATATTAGCATGTCTTTTTTTCAAAAAATCCCTCCCCGTGTAGTAAATGTATATAATACGCTAAAGGAAAATAATTGTAAGAATGATTTAATACATAAGTAGAATAGACTGATTTCAACATACTTAAATAATATTCTTTCTTGTCCAAAAGTATCTCATATAAAAGGTTGTCAGTTAATTCACCTAAAAAAATTTCATTATCAGCATATAATTGTAACTTGTTATCTATGAAAAGTTGTGTAGGTAATCCAGATTTTTTTTCATGACAGGAGTTACCGGAACATGCATGTACATTGCAGGGATGATTTTGAATTAAACTTGTTTTTAAATGTTTTTTTTCAAGTAATAAGTATTTATTAGAGTGATTACAAATTAAATGAATAACACTATCATATATATTCAACGGACTATCTATATCAGGACAGATGATTGGATTACATATTGTATAACCATTGAAACTTTTTGAAATATCCAATGCTTTAATAAGTTTACTTTTGCTGAAGCTTTTATCAATTTCAATATTATAAAACAAAATGTCTCTTAAACTGTTCAGTTTGTTCAACGAGGATAGAGAAATGCTTCGGTAGGAACACTGGAAAATTTTTGGTAGTGGAGATTCATCACAAATAAAACGATTGAACAACTTATTAAAATTTACGGATGGAAATTTAGTTTGTAGTGTAGAGACTAAATTTTGAGAAGGCTCGGTTAAAACAATTGTTTGAATATTGAGCTCTAATGCTTGCTGAATAATATTTAATACGTTGGCTTCTGATAAACCAGAAGCTAGCGTTATGCTAGGGAATTCTAAATTTGTGTACTTCATCAATATGCTCCTCCAATATATCAAATAGATTACACATCACAGGGTCTACGGAATTGATATCTCCATTAGAAAAATGATACGCTCTTGAGCGACATCCTCCATGACAATTTTTAAAAAAGGCACAACTTTTTTTATGACGGCATTCTATATCATTTTTTTTAGTTTCCATTAAGGCACACATTTTTTCCAAGGGAGTGTGTAAGATATTTCCTAAACAAAACATAGATGAATGATCTATGCGTAATGAGGGACAAATACCCACATTGCCTAAATGATCGATAAATAAAAAACTCTTTTGTATGCCACAGTCATTAGCATAGATACAATTTTTTGAAATGTTGCATTCATTTTCAAATGTAAATTGAGTAGAACTAGTTTGTTGATCGACTGCAATAACTTTATAAGCTTCAACTAATCTGTAAAACTCTTTAATGTCGACACAATCAGCTCTACCTGTAGGAATTATAATATCCATCAAATAATCAACTGTAAGTTCTTGTTTTAAAAAATTAACGAAGTCTTCAATTTCAATGTTAGATTTTCCATCTAATATTGAATTCACTCTGACAGGAACTCTTTCTTCTTTTAATAATTTGATAGAATTTAATGTTGTATTGAAGGCTCCTACTTTTCCTCTAAATGTATCATGTTGTTTATCTGTTAAAAAATCTAAGCTTGTAACAATACTAATATGAAATTTTTTTATTAAAGCAAGATGCTTATTTTTTAGAAGAGTTAGATTAGTAAATATTTTTATTGAAAAACCTGATTTAAATAGATATTCCAAAATATCAACTATGTCCTTTCTAAGAAGAGGTTCTCCACCAGTTAATTGAACTTTAAAAATACCTAAAGATTTGGCTTGATCAATAAGTTTAAATAGCTCAGCAGTAGTTAGAGTATCTTTTATAGAATATAAAGATTCATTATAGCAATGCTGACATTTTAAATTACATTTTTTACTTAATTCTATAAACAGCATCTCTACTGAATAGTTTTTTATAAAAAAATTATCGCAAGATAATTGTGAAATGGAAGTCAATATATTTTTTTCCTTAAGTTCCATAATTAAAGAAGAAATTTCTACATATTTATCTGAATCAATACCGTTTAATTTTTGTATTTCATTAAGCAAATGAAACATATCTTCATTAATAGTGGTCTTTTTTTGGTCTTTTTTCTCAAATAAAAAATAGTGTTGGTCTTCTTTAATAATAGAAAAAGCATTATTAAAATATAATTTCATAAAACGACTCCTTTGCATAATAACTTAACAAGAGTGGAAAAACTATCCACTCTTGTTTTTTAATGTATCATTCAAAAATTAGGCGCGTATGTTTGAAGCGCTACAATGACATGTGCCGCAAATAATATGATTTTCTGTAGGTTTTTTTGTATCAGAGACAAATGCAGGATTAATAGATGTGATTTTTAACGTTCCAAAAAGATTGTTTTTTTGGTTCACATGTACATGATTTACTTCTACGTTGTATTTTTTAGTTTTGATTTTCATAAAGAGTCCTCCTAATTGTGTAATTTTTATCAAAAATTAGAAAAACCATAAAATATAAAAATTAATATAAATAATAATCACCTCCAGTCTATATTTGTATTTTTCTGAATTTTTGATTAGAATTATGTTAACAAATAAAATTAAGAAAAAATCAGTTTGTACACTTTAGTCACAAGTATTATAAAAAGGAGTGATGGTGGTGAAATGGAATTTTGGGAAAGTTTATAAGGAGGTAAGAGAGTCTAAAGGTATTTCGCAGAAAAAAATTTGTCATGAAGCATTATCCAGAACAACCTTATCCAAATTAGAAAATTGTAAAATAATGCCCAGTTATCAAACTATGGAGTATTTATTACAACAAATAAATATGAGTTTTTCTGAGTTCGAGTATATATGTAATGTTTATCAGCCCCAGGAAAGAGAGTGTATCATTGAAGAATTCAATTCTTTAATAAATAATACAGACAAAGTGAATATCAAGGACTTGCTAAAACGATGCGAAAAATTTTTAAAAATAACGGATGATTATTATATCAAAGATATTCAGATGCTATTAAAAGCTCAGTTAGCCTTCCAATTAGAATCAATGAGTAGCAATGTGTGCAAATCGAAACTGCTAATTAGTCAAATTTGGACTAGATTAGAGAAAATGGATGTATGGTATTATAATGAGATTCGCTTACTTAATGGTATTTTGTTTTATTTCCCACTTGAAACAATCGAAGCCATATCCGATAAGTTATTGTATTCTTTAAAGAAATACAGTACATATGCTAAAATTAAAGATCTTGAAATATCTATATTGACTAATTTATCAACCATTTATTTGAAAAATTGTAAGATGGCTGAGTGTGAAAATGTTTTGCTTCGAATGAAACAACTAGCACTAGATTTAAAACGATATGATTTTTTAGGCGTTTATTTTGTTAGAATGGGAATTTGTGAAAAAAATAGCGTACTAATAGAGCGAGGAATGAAAATCTTAACATTAACCGATGAAAACGAATTAATCGAAGAATTGAATAAAGAAATCGAATTTTTTAAGATGACTGAACAATAGAGTATAAATTAAGAGCCGCAAAATCTCTACAGATTTTGCGGCTCTTTTCCTACAAAAAACTATTGTAAATTATTGGCATTAGTAGCTTCAACGCCATAAGAATCAGCTACTTTTTTCAAGCTAAATCCTTTTCCGTAGACTTCACTCGCACTCATTGAAATCAAAAAAGCTTCTTCATCAATCTCAAGAATGGCTTCTTTTAAGCGGGGAAAATCTTTTTCACGAATGACAGTCATTAAGAGCATGCCTTTCGCGCTTCGATAACCGCCTTCGATTGGCACCAAGGTCACACCTTTATCTAGTTCACGTAATAAGCGTTCTTGAATAGCGACATATTTTGGTGAAATAATCATCACATTCTTCGAGCGAACCAGACCAACTTGAATCATGTCAACGACACGACCAATTGTAAATAAACAAATTAAAGAGAATAGCACAATATCTGCATTAAAAGCATACATTGCTGATAAAATGACTAAACCATCGACGAATAAAATAGCAATACCTAAGGAAACTTTGAAGTATTTATTGACAATTTGTGAAATGATTGCTGTCCCACCAGTTGAAGCATTGCCACGGAAAACCAAGCCTAGGCCAGCACCTGTAATAATACCGCCAAATAATGCTGCTAGAAAAATATTATGTGTTAAAACAGGCATCCCCGAAGTAATTCCTACAAAAAATGGATAAATAAGACTGCCATAAATGGTTTTGACACCGACCTCTTTCCCAAGAAGTAAGAAACAAAGCACTAAAAGAGGAATATTGATGGCGTAAAGAACAATGGCGGGACTAATCCCGAAAACATAATTAATAACAATACTAATACCATTGGCTCCGCCTGCGACAAGTTTATTTGGCAATAAGACCGCATTGATTGAAATGGCCAAAATGAATGCACCGACTGTTACATAGGCGGTGTCTTTTAAACGTTGGGCTGTAAAAAATTTGTTCATAAAATACCTCCAATTATTTATTAGTTTAGTGAATGATGACATAAAAAAAGACAGAACATGAGAGACAAGCCTAATCGACTTATGTCCCACACTCTAAATCTTCAACTAATCAACTGAACACTTTTTCCTTATACTAACATGAAATACGACAAGAAAACATAGTGAACAAACAATTTTTGGAAAAGCCCTCAATTTATTGAAGGCAAAAAAGTCAAAAAGCGGCCAGCCCAAATAGCTTCATGATGTTGGATAATTTGTGCCGCGGTTAAATGTCCATTATCCAAGGTGGAAGTGGTTTTCGGTGTCATCAAACACGTATAGCCTAAACCATGAGCCATCCGAATTGTAGTGTCCACACAAAACTCGGTTTGCACGCCAGCAATTTCTAACGTTTGAATGTCGTGTTCCGTCAATAAATCATTTAAATTTGTTTGGTAAAAGGCATTCGCATGTGTTTTGCGGATGAAAAAATCTGTGGGCTGTGCATCCAGCTTTTCAAAAAGTTGCCAAGAGTCTGAGCCAAAAGGTAGTTCAGTTTCTTCATGTTGAACAAAAATAATGGGCGCATGGTGTTGGCGGTAGACAGCAATACGCTGATTGACCTTTTCCAACACTGCTGGCAGACGGTACAATTGCTGCGTCGGACTTTCGATGCCTTTTTGAAAGTCAATTAAAAGTAATGCACGATTTTTCATGAGCAATCCCCACTTTCTATAAACTAGTTGTTTTCAGTATAACGGAAAAAGGTGCTCTCTAAAAGTGTCTCGAAAATTCCCAAGCGAACGTTCAAAAAAACAGCATATTTACTCGTTTTCCTATATAATAGTAAGAGAAACAGATAGTTTGTAGAAAGAAAGGCGACAAGATGAATTATAGAGAATTAATGCAAAAGAAAAATGTTCGTCCTTACGTATTGATGGCTCGTTTTGGTTTAGAAAAAGAAAACCAACGTAGTACACGAGAAGGGCTTTTAGCGACAACTGATCATCCAACGGTTTTTGGTAACCGTTCTTATCATCCATATATTCAAACAGATTTTAGTGAAACACAATTAGAACTAATCACGCCTGTAGCAAATAGCGGCACAGAAATGCTTCGTTTTTTAGATGCCATTCACGATGTGGCTCGTCGTTCGATTCCAGAAGATGAAATGCTGTGGCCATTAAGTATGCCGCCACAATTACCAACAAAAGATGAAGAGATTAAAATTGCTAAATTAGATCAATATGATGCAGTGTTATATCGTCGTTATTTGGCAAAAGAGTATGGCAAACGAAAACAAATGGTCAGCGGAATTCATTTTAATTTTGAGTATGACCAAGCCCTGATTCAGCAATTATATGATGAACAATCCGAAGTGACAGATTGCAAACAATTTAAAACGAAAGTGTACATGAAAGTTGCCCGTAACTTTTTACGTTATCGCTGGTTAATTACGTATCTTTTTGGGGCTTCACCAGTTAGTGAAGACGGCTACTTTAGAGTCTATGACGACCAACCGCAAGAACCCATTCGCAGTATTCGGAATAGTACGTATGGCTACAGAAATCATGACAATGTGAAAGTA
Source organism: Enterococcus sp. DIV1307a (assembly GCF_050537425.1). Classification (NCBI taxonomy): domain Bacteria; kingdom Bacillati; phylum Bacillota; class Bacilli; order Lactobacillales; family Enterococcaceae; genus Enterococcus; species Enterococcus sp. DIV1307a. The sequence goes on along the minus strand of NZ_CP172914.1, from coordinate 2,571,319 downwards.
TCGTATGCCTCATTGGAACGCTATTTAGAAGATATTCATCGCATGGTGGAAAATGGTTTACTTTCTGAAGAAAAAGAATTTTATGCGCCTGTGCGCTTACGTGGCGGGAAACAAATGTCTGATCTGCCTAAAACAGGTATTCGCTATATCGAGTTGCGTAATTTAGACTTAAATCCTTTTTCACGTTTAGGCATTGTGGAAGATACCGTGGATTTCTTACATTATTTCATGTTGTATTTATTGTGGACAGATGAAAAAGAAGAAGCGGATGAATGGGTAAAAACTGGCGATATTTTTAATGAACAAGTGGCTCTTGGTCATCCTCATGAAACGATTAAGTTAATTGCAGAAGGCGATCGGATTTTTTCAGAAATGATTGATATGTTAGATGCTCTAGGCATTCGTAAAGGCAAAGAAGTTGTCGGTAAGTATTATCAACAACTGCGGAATCCACAAGACACCGTTTCTGGCAAAATGTGGACGATTATTCAAGAAAACTCCAACAGTGAACTGGGAAATATTTTTGGAAACCAATATCAAAGTATGGCCTTTGAACGCCCTTATCAATTAGCTGGTTTCCGTGAGATGGAATTATCCACACAAATTTTCTTGTTTGATGCGATTCAAAAAGGTTTGGAAATCGAAATTTTAGATGAACAAGAGCAATTTTTGAAACTGCAACATGGCGAGCACATTGAATACGTCAAAAATGCCAACATGACTAGCAAAGATAACTACGTGGTACCATTGATTATGGAAAACAAAACCGTGACAAAGAAAATTTTGTCTGCAGCAGGGTTCCATGTGCCTGGCGGTGAAGAATTTTCATCTTTTATTGAGGCACAGGAAGCACATTTACGCTACGCCAATAAAGCGTTTGTCGTGAAACCAAAATCAACGAATTACGGTTTAGGAATTACCATTTTTAAAGAAGGCGCTTCGTTGGAAGACTTTACGGAAGCGTTACGGATTGCTTTTAAAGAGGACACAGCGGTTTTAATTGAAGAATTTTTACCTGGAACAGAATATCGGTTCTTTGTGTTAGATAATGATGTAAAAGCCATCATGTTGCGCGTGCCAGCCAATGTTACGGGAGATGGCAAACACACTGTAGAAGAATTGGTGGCCGCTAAAAATAGTGATCCATTGCGGGGGACCAATCACCGTGCACCACTAGAGTTAATCCAGTTAAATGATTTAGAAAAACTAATGTTGAAAGAACAAGGTTTAACTATCTATTCTGTGCCAGAAAAAGAGCAAATCGTGTACTTGCGAGAAAATTCTAATGTTAGCACGGGCGGGGATTCGATTGATATGACCGATGTCATTGATGATAGTTATAAACAAATCGCCATTGAGGCCGTAGCTGCTTTAGGAGCCAAAATTTGTGGTATTGATTTAATCATTCCTGACAAAGACGTAAAAGGCGCACGTGATAGCTTAACGTACGGGATTATCGAAGCAAACTTTAATCCAGCCATGCACATGCATGTGTATCCTTACGCTGGAAAAGGACGCCGTTTAACAATGGACGTTTTAAAACTTTTATACCCAGAAGTGGTTCAATAAAAAAAGAATACCGCCAAAAAATTCATAATAGATTTTTTGGCGGTATTCTTTATAAAAACGTTTTCTTGGTGAACCCAATAGGTTATACTAAAACTATTACCAATGAAAGTTGTATGACGGTGGCTCTGAGTTAGAGAGGCAGGTGATGCCTATGTGTATCCGATGCACTTTAACGAAAGGAGCATTTTTTTTGTCAATCGAAGCGACATTGGAATTGATGATTAGTTTTGCAACCCTTGTTGCGTTACTGATTTTCGGTATCCTTGAAGCAACGAAAAACGATAAAAAATAACCGTTCATAAGCTTAGACGGCTGAACGGTTAAAGAACAATAAAAACTTAACTCAGTAAGCCACCAGTTCTTATAACTGGCGCTGGTATAAAGGAGAGGTATGTTACCCGCATACCTCTCTTTTTCATCTTTATAATAGCACAATTCTATTATAAATGGAAGCGCTCATAACTTTCCTTGAGCTTTTTATGAGTGAAATAGCTTTTGCCAAAAGCCTTTTTTAGCTGTTGGCTCTTCTTTTGGCGTTTCTGTTGCTTGAGGATATTTTTCTGTAACGTCAATCACAGGTTCATCGACTGCATGTTTTTCAGCTAACAGTAAGCCGAGAGAGTCAGGGTTGTTCTCCACAAAATTGTTAACAATCTTAAAGGTTGCGCCATGCTGATTTAATAATTTAATATAGGTACTTTGCAGGTCAGAAGAGATTTCGCCATTTAAAAGTACTGTAACTTCAGGATGCTTCGCTAATTCTTCTAATAAATGTTTTTGGTTCTGTGCATCTTTCATTTCAGCGACGGTCATGGAGAGACGGCAGCGTTCACGAAATGTGCCCATGTATTTGTGTTGTTCTTCAGGATTAACGAGGGGCGTACCGTACATTCCTTTATCCAGACGTTGTTGTAAGTCATCATTCGCCATTCAGTAACACTCCTTTCCTAACGTTTCCCTCCATTATAGCATATCTTAGATAAGTCGTTGGTCAGTCGGCTTGAGAAGAAGTTTTTAATAAAGGAAAAAAAGTGGTTGCATTTGTGATGGTTTTCTCATACACTGTAACTAAGAATGAGAATCATTCTCAATTAAATAAAAATGGAGTTTTCTCATGAAAAAGATTGGTTTGTTTGTTCTACTATTACTTTTCAGCTTATTGTCATTAGTGATAGGGGTGAAGGACATTGCACTTTCTCAGTTGTTTCAATTAGATGCGCAGCAACAATTTGTTTTATTTACCACCCGTGTTCCCCGCACGTTGAGTTTAATCATTGCTGGTAGTACGATGAGTATTTCTGGATTGATTATGCAGCAACTCACACAAAATAAATTTGTCGCTCCTAGTGTCGCTGGAACAACCGATAGTGCAAGGTTGGGTATTTTAGTTGCAATGTTATTTTTCCCAACAGCTCCGTTTCTCTATCGAACGGCAATTGCTTTTATTTTTGCGCTAAGCGGGACCTTGTTATTCTTAGCGCTCATTCGATTATTACCAAGTAAGAATCAAGTGATGGTCCCTTTGGTGGGCGTGATGTTTGGTAACATTCTAGGTTCAATTGCCACATTTTTTGCCTATCAATACCAATTGGTTCAAAATATGTCTGCTTGGTTACAAGGAAATTTTTCCACAGTTATGAAAGGGAATTATGAATGGTTATTCTTAATGATTCCTTTGTGGTTTGTTATTTATTTATTTGCTTATCATTTCACTGTCGTTGGTATGGGTGAAGCATTTGCAAATAGTCTTGGCGTCCATTACCAGAGAATTCAGTTTTTAGGTTTGACGCTGGTTGCTTTAGCAAGTGCCATCGTTTTATTGATGGTGGGGAATATTCCGTTTTTAGGGGTTGTGATTCCCAATCTCGTGTCTTTACGTTATGGCGATCATATGAAAAATACCTTGTGGTTAACTGGGATTTGCGGGAGTTTGTTCTTGTTAATCTGTGATATTTTAGCACGAGTATTGATTGCCCCCTATGAAATTCCTGTCAGCGTGGTTGTCGGAATATTAGGGAGCATTTTGTTCATTTTATTATTACTAAGGGGGCGCAAACAATGAAACGGCCTTTAAAAAAATGGCTTTCATTACTTTTGCTTTTAGCTGCCGTAGTAATTGTGAGCCTTTGTTATTTAACTTATAACACGTATGGCAATTGGTCCTTTGCTTTGGCGTTACGAGGCAAAAAGTTATTGGCTTTTATTTTTGTTGGAATCGCTGCGGCTTTTTCAACTATTAGTTTTCAAACAGTCACGCAAAATCATTTCCTAACGCCAAACATTTTAGGGATGGATTCCTTGTACGTCTTTGTGCAGACGGTGTTATTTTTTCTTTTAGGAGGCGCACAAGCGTTAGGTCAAGTAAGTCTTGGGTCGTTTTTGATGAACGTCTTTTTAATGGTGTTTTTAAGTACTAGTTTATCGTATTTTCTATTACGCAAAAATCAATCCGACTTATTTTTATTATTGATGATTGGCATGATTTTAGGTACTTTTTTCAGTAGTATTAGTACGTTTTTACAAGTGATTATGGATCCTAACGAATACGACTTACTCCAAGGAAAGTTGTTTGCCAGTTTTGGTAACGTCAATAGTCAGTATCTCGTTTTCGTTGGTGTGGCGGTACTCATGATTTGTGGGATACTTTGGCGGGAAAGTTACCGTTTAGACGTTTTACATTTAGGGAACCATCAAGCACAGAATTTGGGGATTGCTGTGAATCAGTTTCAATTAGTGTTGTTGTGTTTGATCAGTAGTCTGGTCGGCTTATCAACAGCATTAGTGGGACCGATTACATTTTTAGGTTTTATCGTAGCCAATATGAGTTATCAATTTATGAAAACCTATCGCCACCGAGAACTGTTTGTGGCAGGAAGTTTAATAGCAGTCTTTTTACTGGTGTTTGGTCAATTGATGGTTGAACAGGTCTTTCATTTGAATACCCCGCTAAGTGTGGTGATTCAATTTGTTGGGGGCGTTTATTTTATATGGAAAATTATTGCAGAAAGGAAGCAACGCACATGATCCAGATGAGTGATGTATCAAAAAAATATGGCGATAAATTTGTCGTTTCAGACATTGATTTACCTATTTCTGAAGGCAAATTAACGGCCTTTATTGGACCAAATGGCGCTGGGAAAAGCACGCTGCTAGCCATGATGAGTCGCTTAATTCCCAAAGATACCGGGGAAATTTATCTGGACAAGCAAGAAGTAAAAACCTGGAAGCAATCAGCTTTTTCACAAAAAATTGCCCTTTTAAAACAAGCCAACGGTGTACAACTTAAATTAACTGTGCGAGAACTAGTCAATTTTGGCCGCTTTCCTTATTCCAAAGGTCGCTTAAAAAGCGCTGACCATGAAAAAGTAACAGAAGCACTGGAACAATTGGGCTTAACTGAAATGGCAGAAGAATACATTGATACCCTTTCTGGGGGCCAATTACAAAGGGCGTATATTGCCATGATTTTAGCCCAAGATACCGATTATATTTTATTGGATGAGCCCTTAAATAACCTCGACATGAATTATGCGGTTCAAATGATGCAGATTCTTAAACGCTTAGTAGATGAACTAGGAAAAACGATTCTGATTGTTCTACATGATATTAATTTTGCCGCAAGCTATGCAGATGAAATTGTCGCCATGAAAGGCGGAAAGCTCTATGCGCATGGCGCAACAGAAGAAGTTATTCAAACAAGTATTTTAAATGATCTTTATGAAATGAATATCCGGATTTGTGAAATTGAAGGAAAACGCTTTTGTCTTTATCACTAAATCGGGCAATTTAAAAATAACGTTTTTGGAGGAAAAGAATGAAAAAGAAATTTTTAGCAATGATGGCAGTTTCAATGATGGGACTGTTAATGTTAAGTGCTTGTCAAACAAATAAAAAAACAGCAGATTCTGCAACAACAGAAACAACAGCTAAAACGGAAGTCACAGTCAAAGACACCAATGGTCAATTAACCGTTCCCAAAAATCCTCAGAAAGTCGTTGTTTTTGACAATGGTTCCTTGGATACAATGGACGCACTAGGTGTCGGTGACCGCGTGGTAGGTGCGCCAACCAAAAATATCCCTGCGTATTTGAAAAAATACCAAAAAGTTGAATCAGCAGGCGGCATTAAAGAACCAGATTTAGAAAAAATCAATCAACTAAAACCAGACTTGATTATTATTTCTGGTCGTCAACAAGATTATCAAGAACAATTAAAAGCCATTGCGCCAACCATTTACTTAGCTGTAGATGCCAAAAATCCTTGGGCATCAACGAAACAAAATATCGAAACGTTAGGCACTATTTTTGATAAAGAAGAGGTAGCCAAAGAAAAAATAACTGGCTTAGAAAAAGAAATTGCTGACGTGAAAAAACAAGCAGAAGCTAGCGCGAATAATGCGCTTGTTGTGTTAGTTAACGAAGGTCAACTTTCCGCTTACGGAAAAGGCTCTCGTTTCGGTTTAATTCATGATACATTTGGCTTCAAAGCAGCAGACGATAAGATTGAAGCTTCCACTCATGGGCAAAGTGTTTCTTACGAATATGTTTTAGAAAAAAATCCTGGGATTCTCTTTGTGGTAGATCGCACCAAAGCAATTGGTGGCGACGATTCAAAAGATAACGTCGCTGCAAACGAATTGATTCAAAAAACCGATGCTGGTAAAAATGATAAAGTTATTATGCTTCAACCGGATGTTTGGTATCTAAGCGGTGGTGGATTAGAATCAATGCATTTGATGATAGAAGATGTTAAAAAAGGATTAGAGTAAAATTGTTTTAGAAAAGAGGGATTGAAACCTCTTTTCTTTTTTTGATGAAAAACAAAAAAGTTTTAAATTAAAAATGTGGTTGACGGCCTCGAAAATGTTTGCTAAACTATCCGTAAATCAGTATGATTGATGAAACAAATAAAAGAACAAAATGTGATGAGAAGGAAAGTACTTTTTAAAATAGCTTGCAGAGAGCCTCGTTTGGTGAGAAGAGGTAGTGACGTTAAAGGGGAAAATGGCCTTTGAACAGGTTGGTTGAAGCCGTTTGCTTAAACCAATTCAGGTGCGCCTGTTATAGCGCTACAGTATGATTGTACTGGAAACGAGCGGATCTTTTTTAGCGAAGAGATCAACAAAGGTGGTACCGCGATTGCATAAGCATTCGTCCTTTTTAGGACGAATGCTTTTTTTATTTGTTTAAAAAATATGAGGGGGCAACAACATGAAATTGGGGAAAAAAGTAGTAGGTTTGATTGCAACAGGGTTTCTTTTAGCCGCATGTGGCGGAACCAAAGAAGCGGCAGAGAAAGTAGATTCGGGAAATTTAGCAGCTGAACAAAAAATCAGTATTAGTTCACCTGCACCAATCTCAACATTGGATACAACACAAACAACAGATAAAAATACCTTTACAATGGCACAACATTTATTTGAAGGCCTTTATCGGTTTGATGATGATAGTGCCACGGTGCCAGCTCTAGCTAAAGATGTCAAGATTAGTGACGATGGGCGCAAGTACCACTTTACCTTGCGGGAGGGGATTAAGTGGAGCAACGGCGAGCCAATTACGGCCCAAGATTTTGTTTATTCTTGGAAAAAATTGGTGACACCAGCGACGATTGGACCGAATGCCTATTTACTAGACAGCGTTAAAAATAGTTTTGAAATACGCAACGGTGAAAAGTCAGTCGATGAATTAGGGATTTCAGCCCCTAATGACAAAGAATTCATTGTTGAATTAAAACAGGCCCAACCTTCCTTCTTAGCAGTCGTTTCGATTGCTTGGTTAGCGCCACAAAATCAAAAATTTGTCGAAGCGCAAGGTAAAGATTACGCCTTGGATAGTGAACATTTACTTTATAGCGGGCCATTTACGCTAGCCAATTGGGATGCGACTTCAGATACTTGGACATTGAAAAAAAATCCAGAATACTATGATGCGGATCAAGTGAAACTGGAAGAAGTTGCGGTTAGTACAGTCAAAGAAGATAATACTGGGATTAACTTATATCAAGCGAATGAACTAGACTTAGTTCGCATTAACGGACAATATGTTCAACAATATCAAGATGATCCAGGCTATGTCAGTCATCCAGATGTGGCCAACTACTTCTTAGATTTCAACAAAAAAGAAGGAACGCCATTAGCGAATGTTCATTTACGAAAAGCGATTGGCCAAGCAATTGATAAAGAAGCCTTAACACAAAGTGTCTTAAACGATGGGTCAAAACCCCTCAACGGATTAATTCCAAGTAAACTTTATGCGAATCCAGAAACAGATGAAGATTTCCGAGCTTACAGTGGCGAATATTTGAAAAATGATGTCAAAAAAGCCCAAGCAGAATGGACGAAAGCCCAAGCGGATGTCGGTAAAAAAGTGAAACTTTCATTGCTGGCGGCAGATACAGATCAAGGAAAACGAATTGCTGAATATGTTCAAAGTCAGTTGCAAGAAAATCTGCCAGGTTTAGAAATTACCATTTCGTCGCAACCAAGTAATAATGTGAACCAATCGCGACGTGAAAAAAATTATGAGTTGTCTCTTTCAGGATGGATTGCCGGCAGTAGTGAATTAGACTCTTACTTTAACTTATATGCAGGAGAATCAAGTTACAATTATGGCAATTATCATAATGCCAAATACGACCAATTGGTAGAAGATGCACGAACGATTAATGCCAATAATCCAGAGAAACAGTTTGCAGAATACAAAGAAGCGGAAGACATCTTGCTGAACCAAGATGCTGCCCAAGTACCGCTGTATCAAAGTGCCTCAAATTATCTAATCAATCCTAAATTGAAAGGCATTAGTTATCACTTGTATGGGGATTATTTCCACTTGCGCAATGCTTATTTAACAGAATGATTCAGGAAGAAGGAGTAAAAAATGGAAAAATTAGTCGAACGATTTTTAACTTACGTGAAAGTTAACACCCGTTCAGATGCCAACAGTCAAACCACACCGACGACGGTCGGGCAAGTGGTTTTAGCCAAAATGATTGAAACAGAACTTCATGAATTAGGTTTGGCCGATGTGCATTATAACGAACAAAACGGTTTTTTAACGGCACGGTTGCCTGGTAACCAACCTGCAGCGAAGAGCATCGGCTTGATTGCACATCTGGATACGGCGGATTTTTCAGCAGAAAATATCCGTCCCCAAGTCATCACTAATTATGATGGCCAAGATGTCCTCTTGAATCAAGAACAAGGCATCGTATTATCGGTTGCTGAATTTCCCAATTTAAAAGAGTATCAAGGGGAAACGTTGATTACTACAGACGGAACCACACTTTTAGGAGCAGATGACAAAGCGGGAATTGTCGAGATTTTAGCTGCTGTTGAGTATTTTTTGGCACATCCAGAAGTAGCGCGGGGGGATGTTTGGCTCGCCTTCGGTCCAGATGAAGAAATTGGACGCGGGGCCGATCAATTTGATGCACCGAACTTCCCAGTCGCTTTTGCGTATACGATCGACAGTGGCCGTGTGGGGCATTTCGAGTATGAAACGTTTAACGCCGCGCAAGCTGTGATAACAATTGAGGGAACCAGTGTCCATCCGGGAACGGCCTATGGTTCGTTAGTAAATGCCATTAAATTAGGCGAACAACTTGATCAATCACTACCGCAAAAGGAAGTACCAGAACAAACACGTGGAAATGAAGGATTTTATTTACTCAATAAATTTACAGGAAGTATTGAAAAAGCAGAACTTGTCTATATCATTCGGGATCATGATCGAGAAAACTTTCAAGCGAGAAAGCAATTTTTGGAAAAACAAATCCAACGTTTAAATGCGCTGGCGGATAAACCCAGACTAACAATTACTTTCCAAGACCAATACTATAATATGAAGGAAATCATCGAAAAAGATTGGACCCCTGTGGAATTAGCCGTCCAAGCAATGGAAAGTTGTGACATTGAACCAATTATCACACCTTTTCGTGGCGGGACAGATGGTTCTAAGATTTCTTTCATGGGCATTCCCACGCCTAATCTATTTACAGGAGGCGAAAATTTTCACGGGCAATATGAATTCATTACCGTTGAATCAATGGCCAAAGCTGTTCAAACGATCATTGCCATCATTCGCTTAAACGCTAATTAAAGAAACACGCGAGGAAAATGCCGATTTTCCTTGCGTGTTTCGCTGTTTTTCTGTAAAGTATGTAGAAAAGTAGGGAGTTTTGCTCATGAATTATCCATTGATTTTTGTAGAAAACCAACGAATTGAAACCGAACGCTTGATTTTAAGACCTGTCACATTAGCCGATGCAGAAGATATGTACGAATATGCTTCAGATGAGGAAACGACGCGTTTTGTGTTTCCTAAAAATGAAACCAAAGAAGAAACAAGAGCCAGTATTGCGAAATATTTTATGGGGGAACCTTTAGGAAAATATGGGATTGAAGTGAAAGAAACAGGTAAAATGATTGGCACGATTGATTTGCGGGTCAATGAAACCAATAATATTGGAGAATTAGGCTATGTCTTGAACCGTGCCTTTTGGGGCAAAGGCTACATGCCTGAAGCCGCGACGGCGTTAGTTGAACTGGGTTTTGCAAAAATGAAACTCATGAGAATCTTTGCTTTACATGATCAAGACAATCCAGCTTCTGGTCGTGTCATGGAGAAAATTGGTTTTACCTACGAAGGAACACTACCCAATGCTCGAATTAGTAAAGGAAAAATTGTCACAGATGTTTATCGTGGGATGACACTGGAAACATGGCAAAATCGACAAAAATAGAAGCGGAAGACAAGTTAAGAGAGGAATTAGAGAAATGTTGATGTTTACAGAAAAAGAATTCGCAGCCTTTGAAGTTGCTGGATTAGATGAACGAATGGCGGTTATCCGTGCGCAAATTCAACCGATTTTTCAAGAATTAGATACGTATTTTGCCGAACAACTAGCGCCTGAACTAGGAACGGAGTTGTTTGTCCATATTGCGCAACATCGCCGTCGCACCGTGTATCCACCAGAAAATACTTGGTCAGCACTTAGTCCGAATAAGCGCGGGTATAAAATGCAGCCGCATTTTCAATTAGGCATTTGGGGCGACTATGTGTTTATGTGGTTGTCATTCATTGATAATCCTAAAAATGAAAAGCAGATTGCGCAAGCCTTTTTAGAGAATCAGCAATTATTCCAAGCATTACCAGAAGATACGTATGTTTCCTTGGATCACACGGTTCCTCAAATTACTCCGCTGCCAGAAACGGATTTAGAAAAAGCCTTAACTCGTTTTAGAGATGTAAAAAAAGGTGAGTTTGAAATTGGGCGCATCATTCCCAAAGATAGTGCCTTGTGGCAAAACCCTGAAAAAGCACGCGCTTATATGTTGTCAACCTATCAACAACTCCTGCCATTGTATCAATTAGCTGTTGCCCAATAAGAGAAACAGACAGTTATTTTGTGTTTTAGTGTTATTTTATCGAATTATCCAATCGTCAAAAATGAGAAAAGCTCACAATGTTAGTTTTGAACACTAACATTGTGAGCTTTTATGGGGTTTGGCTAGTAAAAATTTAAGAAATTAAAGATGCTTTTTTTAAAAAAGGGGATAGTTTTTACTGTTTTCCCTTATTTCCTTTAAATAACGTAGCGTAAAAGACACGATATATAAGGAACTTGTTGAAATAAGGGTTATCAACTGGAAAAAACTGTTGTTTTGAAGAGTCTTTTTTTTGCTATTATAGAGCTATGAAAATAGGTTGTGAGAGATATTTAAATGCAAAAGGAGGTTTTTAAATGAAAAAAAAGCGTTATTTAATGATTGTGTGTCTACTATTTTCCCCTAGTTTTTTTATAAATGTTGAAGCGTCTGATGGTGGTTCTAGTTCGGTGGGGATTGAATTTTACCAAAATCCGACAACACCCGCTCCTAAAGATCCCCCACCGAAAACAGATGCGCCAGCTGCTGATCCCAAGGAACCAGCTGGTCCTCCGCAAGGAGATCAACGAAGTGGTGGTTCGACACAGACCACCACAACTGGCTCAACGCTCCCTCGTACAGGGAGCAAGAGTCAGGCAAATTTGAACATTCTCGGCTTCGCCTTAATCGGTTTGGCGGGAATCGTACATAGAAAGAGGGGACGACATGAAGCGAAATAAATGGCAACGTCTTGCAGCTATTGGCTTATGTAGTTCTTTGCTAGTGAATGCCTTTTCGGGCGTGACGGCAGTTGCGGAAACTGTGACGATTGAAAGTAGTCCGACCGCCGAAAGTAGTACCAAGGAAGAGACGCCAGCCAGTAGCGTGAAAGAAGAAACAACGAAAGCCAGTACGGAAAATAGCCAAGTAACGACTGACACAAGTCAGGAAGAAGTAGAGCAGACAGAAAAAACAGAAATCATTCAAGAAGAAAATATACTTGAACCATCCAGTGTTCAAGCGAAAATTATGCCTAGGGCATTTGTCTGGGCAGCTACAGGGACAACGAATAAAACTACGGTTTGTCTTAATGATGTAGTTGATTATCGGTTGAAATTTGAAAATATTACAACAGATGACACAAATTCAGATATTGTTGGTCCGATTCGAATTGAATCAAAATTGGCAGCAGGAATGACTAGACCCACTTCAGTTATTATTAAAGTTGGCCCCGAGGAACAAAATGTAGTTCTAGGGGAAGGCTCTCATAATGCCAATAGTGGTGGCGAATATTTTGTTTGGACAGAGTCCACTAGGACGGTCACTGCATTTATTAATCGTCTACACGGGAGAACTTCTGGAAATACTGGGTATATCAAAACGTTGTATTTTCAGACAAGAATTACTTCTGGTATACACAATGAAAAAAAATATATCGATTCCACGATTCGATTTAATGGTTTTGGTGCAGTCAATAGACGAAATGAAATGACATATGTGGATAAATTTGCTGGTAACTTAGGTTTAAAAGGGAGTTTAAAATTTTACGATGAGGATGGACAGTCTAGTAAGGAACAAATGAGCCTTTCCATGAATCCAGTACTATTTAAATCAACCAACTCTAAAGTTGAAGGAACACTGTTAAGATATCCTTTAACTATGACAAACGCTGGCAATGGACTTTATAGTTTTAATACAGGACTAAAAACTGTAGGCACTAGTAATGGGGGTTCGTGGCTTTTCTTTAGTAACGACATTGCGATTAATTTTGCTACAGCTACCACCAATAGAATTGATAAAATTGTGTTAACGCCGCCTAAAACAACATTTCCAGATAGCCGAACAGGTGTGATGACTTCCAGAGCATATACATCAACAACTTATACGAGAAGCAACTATGATATTTCAGCATATAACTTTACTAAAGCGACTGGTAAGACGTGGCGCATAACTAATCTTAATCCTCATAGCGGAGTAAGTACTAATATTATGTTTAGTGACAATCTTGTGGGAACAACAGGACAATTTAATGCAGGAAATAATAGTGCAACGATTACCTACTATATTTATTACAAAAAACTTTATGAGAATTTTGTTAATAGTAGTGGACAAAAAATCGCACCACCCCCGGGATTCACTCAGGGTAAGAAAACAGTTATAAATAGTGAAGCGTACACTTTCAAACAAGCAGGCACCTTACCAGACACCTACACAACAGGTGGTAAAACCTACAAGTTCAAAGGTTGGTACAAAGGTAAAACAAAGCCAAGTACCTTGACAACTACCAAAGCACCAAGCTATGCGGTGACGTATGATGGGAATGATGACTTGAATGTGGTGTATGAGGAAGTAGTCACCAAAACCTATACATTACCTAGCAAAGAAATTACTTTTGGCTATGTAGACGAAAAAGGTAATTTAATCAATCCTGCTAATTTCACATTGAAAGCAACGATGTCTGAAACAACGAAAAGTGGTACAACAACACCTTTTTCAACGATTACAGGAACCAATGTAACGACAACGAATCTTAAAAAATTAACGATTCCACAAAAAGTCTATACCTTACCAGAGTCTGTGGAAGGTACCACATATGGTACACGAAGTGTTACACATGAAATTCCGAAATACTATCGCACCATTTCAATCTCACCAACGGCAACTTATACAGGGGATAAAACGAAATATCCACTTGCGAATGAGGTCAGAAAAGATATTGTAAATCCAAGTACGGTTGTTAGTTCAAGTCCTGGTACAAATGCATATGAATTAGGTAAAACCAGTAATACATCATATAACACCAAACAATATTATTGGAACTGGGATACGACTGAGACACTTTATGCAATGGGTGTTTACTCTGGTAACGTAGGAGCGACTTACAATTTAGCTACCCCAGATAAAACTGTTTATTATTATTTAGAAAACCGCCGTGTTACCGAAAACTTCGTAGCCACAAGCGGTGCCAAAATCACACCGCCCACAGGTTTCACCCAAGGAAAACAAACGGTGATCACAAGTGATGATTATACGTTCAAACAAGCTGGCACCTTACCTGACACCTACAAAGTCGGCACAAAAACTTACAAGTTCAAAGGCTGGTACAAAGGCAAAACCAAACCAAGTGCCTTGACAACTACGAAAGCGCCAAGCTATGCAGTAACGTATGATGATAATGATGATTTAAATGTGGTGTATGAGGAAATGATTCCACAAGATACGTGGATTTACCCAGGTTTCTATGCAGAATTTGTCGATGAAAATAGTCAAGCATTCAATGAATCATTAACGTTTTCTGGTAACTATACTCAATTTTTAAGAAAAGCGGATAACACGATAAATCAAACGGGAACACGTACACCAATCGTTGGGACAAAAGATACTTCAAAAAACAACAAGTATAAAATAGGAACACAATCACGAGTCGCTATGCCTGCAAATTTTGATACGCAAGTCAGTGATATTTATAATCTTCGTGGCTACACAATTGATGATATCACCATCACGAATACGTTGAATTATGTCGATAAGATTGAAGCAACAACTACAGAAATTCCTGTAGCAAGGTATCCTATCGGTTATGTGGGAGTCAATCCTGTTTTCAATAATGGGGACCCTACTTTTTTAAATGCCGTAGATAAAGGCTTTAAAAAAGGAACAGATAATAAATTTGCTATGAAAACAACTTTTGGTGCAGGTAGTTCCAATACAACCTACCCTCGACTATTAAGAGTGGCGGTCTCTGATAATCCTCCAGAAAAGCAAATGGTATTAATTGGCTTTGATGGGACTTCTACTTATAAACAAACCATGAACTATAAAGTCACACGGAAACAAGTCACCGAAAACTTCGTTGATGCCAACGGTGCCAAGATTACTGCACCAACAGGCTTCACCCAAGGTAACCAAGTACCAATGAACAGTAACACCTTCAAGTACACAGCCGCAAAAGCTTTACCAGCGACTTATACTGCAGGTGGCAAAGTCTATACGTTCCAAGGGTGGTATAAAGGGAAAACCAAGCCAAGTACGTTGAACAAAACCACAACACCAACGTTTAATGCGACTTTTGATGGCAATGACGATATGACCGCCATGTATAAGGAAGAAATACCAACGGCTAGTGTCACATTAACTCGACCAAAAGAAGTGATCGATACGAATACCAATGTAATTTGGACAACGACGATCACGAATACTAGCAAAGCACCCTTACAAAATCTTACCTTGAAAAAAGGGCCCAATTGGTCAGCTGGTCTGACGATCCCGACCTTTATGGAAGTGACACCAGAAGGAGAAACGACAAAATCAATCCCAGTAAATAGTACACTTTGGACAGAGGGGGTTCCTTTACCAAATGCTGTTCCTATCGGCAAAAAAGTTTCAATTGCTTTCACAACTCGCGCAACAGGGAAACCAAACACTGTTTTGAAAGCAGAAGTTGTAGTATTTGGTGGTATTAAAGATAGTACAGTGGATAACTTCGTGAGAATTCGTCCAAATGATCAAGAAGTAGTCACACCAACGACCGAAGGCTTCATTAGTGTGCCAACCTTCGACTTCGGCCAAGTGGGCGTTGCAGGAACTAAGCAACAACACAACTTGAAACAAGCCGCGGATTACTACGGTAACGGCACACGGAATCCGTATCTGCGGATTAAGAAAACGCAACCGAATTGGAGCTTAACGGCGCAACTGTCGCAACCAAAATCAGCGACAGACAGCTTGCCTACAGCGACCCGCTTATTATTAGGGGCGGCGCATGTCTCTAGCTTCACCAATTACAATCAACCAACCGAGTTGAAAAATGCGGTCGGTACCACGAGTGCCATTAGCTTAACAGCCAACAACACGGCGACGAGTATTATTGCCAACCAGCAATTCACAGGTAGTAATGTTTACCAGTTGGACTTCACCTTCAATAATGTCAAACTTGAAGTGCCAGCAAATCAAGGTATTAAAGGGCAACAATACAAGGCCGCGGTTACGTGGAATCTTGTGACTGGACCTTAACAAGAATACGTGAATAAAAGCTAAACCGCCCTCAAAAAGTCTAACTTTTTGAGGGCGGTTTATTATTTTTATGGAAAGCCAATTTTATCTAACGGATAATAACGAAAAGTCAAAACACCTTCCACACTCTCTTGTTTAACAAAGCCAAAGTAACGACTGTCATCTGAGCGCGGGCGATTATCCCCCAAGACAAAATACATGCCTTCTGGAACGGTCAGGGATTGGGTGGCTTCTAAGGTCTCTAGCGTAAAATCTTGGGTATAATTTTCATTTTTAGAGACATTTCGTTTAGCACTTGCTAAGTAATCTTCACTGAGTGATACACCATTAATATAAAGGGTATCATCGCGATACTCGACTGTTTCGCCAGGTAAACCAATTAAACGTTTGGCTACTCGTTGGCCGTTGCGAGGACTAGGGAAAGCGATAATATCAAAGCGCTGTGGCTTTTTAATCGAGGTCACCCATAAACGGTCGTTGTTATGAAGTGTTGGTTCCATTGAAGAGCCGTTCACCGCAGCAGGGGAGAAAACATAGTGTCGAATCAGCAAGACAGCGACGACTAACAAAACCAACTGAACCAATCGTTTTAATAATGAGGACATGGACTTCACTCCTTTGTCCTTTTAGTGTACTACAGACAAGGAAAAGAAAAAAGTTTTCCCCTTAAGAAAGGTGTGCTAAAAAACGTTTCATAAAGCGTTGGCGAATTAAAATACCAACATAAGCAGCTGCGACAGCCTTGATGATACCAGGAATAATAAACGGAGCAAACCCGCCAGCGAAAGCGTTTGGCCACGGCAGATTTGCGGAATATTTCAACCAAATCATACCGAAAACTAAGGTAACTAAGGCGCCGGCAATATTTGCGATAATGGCCCAAGTATAGTTAAAGGTTGTTTTTTCTAAAATATAACCAGTTAATAAGCCGTTGAAGATAAACCCGATTAAATAGCCGCCAGTTGGTCCAAAGAGTACACCGAACCCGCTAGACATCCCAGCGTAAACGGGTAAACCAATTAATCCTAATAAGAAGTAAATTAAAATAGCGTAGGTCCCCGTTCGCTTACCCAAAACGGTAGCGGTTAAGCCGATGGCAAATGTTTGTCCGGTTAGTGGGACAATCCCCAATGGAATTGTAAATTGTGAAAGTACAGCAATAATCACAGCGAATTCTGCTGCTAAAATTAAAGAGCGTAACGATGCTTTATTCATAAGAAGCCTCACTTTCTATTGTTAACCAATTATTTTTGTTTGGTTAACAATAGTTTAGCGGAAGTAAACAATTTTGTAAAGAGGGCAAAGAAAAAAACCTTGCCAAGAAAGGCAAGGTTTTGAAAGAAGGTAAGAACCGCAGTTCGACCTTTTGAAATCTTAAAGTTTTTGGTTGTAGTATTCAACGACAAGTGCTTCGTCGATTTCTGGGTAAAGTTCATCACGTTCTGGTAAACGAGTGAAGCTACCTTCTAATTTTTCAGTGTCAAAGCTTACGAATGCTGGACGTCCAACAGTTGCTTCAACCGCTTCTTTAATTGTTGAGATGTTTTGAGATTTTTCACGAACACCGATCACTTGACCAACTTCAACGTGGTATGATGGAATATCAACACGTTTGCCGTCTACAGTGATGTGGCCATGGTTAACTAATTGACGTGCTTGACGACGAGTAGTTGCAAGACCTAAACGGTAAACAACGTTATCTAAGCGTTGTTCTAGTAAAACCATGAAGTTAACACCGTGTTTACCTTCTTTGATTTTGCTTGCTTTAATGAACAACGTACGGAATTGACGTTCGTTCATGCCATACATATGACGTAATTTTTGTTTTTCAGTTAATTGCATTCCGTATTCAGAAACTTTACCACGGCTGTTAGGTCCGTGTTGTCCTGGTTTGTAAGGGCGACGAGCTAGTTCTTTACCAGTACCTGATAAAGAGATACCTAGACGACGAGATACTTTCCATGATGGTCCAGTATAACGAGACATTAAAAATTCCTCCAATAAATAAATGTTTTTTTGGAGTAAAATAATTAGATGAAAAATTCATATTCGTTCAGTTCATTCTTCAACCTTCGCCTTTGCAGCCGCGGTTACGCAGTTGAACCAAGTTTGGCAATGAACTGTTGACGAGTTATTATTCTTCTGCTGCAATTATTTTACACAAAATCTAGTATACTTAATAGGATAGGAAACGTCAAGGTTTTAAAGTGAAATCTGAAAAAAAGGTAGACAAAAACACTTTTCCTCATTAGAATAAGGGGAGATGTTTTGAAAATATAAGTTGAAAACGGAATGAAAGGGAGTTTACAATGAAGTCTGGTTCACCATTGTTTGAACAAATTGATAAATCCATCGACAAGAAAGTGAATTTATTCTCAAACAGCTTTTCCCGCTACGCTGTTCGTGCAATGCTTGCTTGTCTATTTTTAACGTTGGGAACAGCCGTTGCTTTTGCAATCGCAATTAAAGGAGAAGGAATTTCTCATGGTTTAGGGAAAATGCTTTACGCCTTCATGTTCAGTTGGTCACTTGTGATGATTTTATATATGAATGCCGAACTTGGTACCTCGAATATGTTGTACATGACTGTTGGGGTCTATCGTAAAAAAGTCAACTTTTCCTTAGCTGCAAAAATTTTATTTACCTGTATCTTATTCAATTTAATTGGTGGCGTCTTGTTTGGCTTCTTGGTATCACTTACAGTACCGTTCCAAGATTTGCCAAAAGATAGTTTCTTCTTTACATCGATTGCTGGAAAATTAGAAAAAACCACCCTGCAAATTTTAGTTGAAGCTATGTTCGCCAATATTGTAGTTAATACAGCCGTATTAGTGAGTATGCGAATGAAAGATGATGCCGGCAAAGTCGCGGCCATTATTTTCATTATCTTTATCTTTGCGTTCCTTGGTTTTGAACACGTGATTGCCAACTTCCCAGCCTTCAGTTTAGCTTACTTTGCTTCGAACGGCGCAATTGAAGCTTTCACAGCTGGTAATGTTGTTCATAATCTGTTCTGGGCCTTTATCGGTAACTTTATCGGTGGTGGCTTAATTATGGGTCTCGGCTATGCCTGGTTAGATAAAGACAACAAAAACTTAACGTATTTTGATTAATTGACCAACCAACTATACTAAAACATGGTACACTGTTTTAGTATAGTTTTTTTATTATAAGGAGCGAAGGAATGGACACACTTCAATTTCAGAAGAACCCAGAAACAGCAGCAAAAATGTCTGCTTATATGAAACACCAATTTGTTTTTGCAGGCATCCCCGCCCCAGAACGTCAAGCGTTAAGTAAACAACTTTTAAAAGAAAGTCATACGTGGCCAAAGGAAAAATTATGCCAAGAGATTGAGGCTTATTATCAAAAAACAGAACGAGAATATCAGTATGTCGCTATTGATTTAGCCCTTCAAAATGTTCGGAGATTTTCATTAGAAGAGGTCGTAGCGTTTAAAGCCTATGTTCCACAAAAAGCGTGGTGGGATAGTGTGGATGCTTGGCGAAAATTTTTTGGGTCGTGGGTGGCGTTGCATCTGACTGAATTGCCAACGATTTTTGCCCTTTTTTATGGCGCTGAAAATTTCTGGAATCGGCGTGTTGCGCTGAATTTACAGTTGATGTTGAAAGAAAAGACCAATCAGGACCTGTTGAAAAAGGCGATTATTTATGATAGAACTACAGAGGAGTTCTTCATTCAAAAAGCGATTGGCTGGTCATTACGCCAATATAGTAAAACGAATCCGCAATGGGTCGAGGAATTGATGAAAGAATTAGTGTTGAGTCCTTTAGCACAACGAGAAGGCAGTAAATATTTAGCGAAAGCGAGCGAATAAGGAGAAATGATGGAAAGAAAACTTTTTGCATTTGATATTGATGGGACGTTGTTAAATTCGGAGAAGAAAGCATTGGATAGCACGAGAGAAGCGCTAGCAAAATTGCGGGAGCAAGGACACTTAGTTACGCTGGCAACTGGCAGAAGTCGTTATATGGCGCAAGAGGTGATTTGGGATTTAGATTTTACTAATTACGTATTATGCAATGGCGCCGCGGCTTTTGTGGATCATGAGCAATATTATCAAAATTTATTGCACGCTGAAGCGTTGGAACGTTTGGCACAAGACAGTGATCAACGCGGCTTAGGGTTTGCTTGTGTGGGCTTAGATGATATTAAGAAGAGCAACCAGCACCGTGCTGAAAAAATGGAAATTGCGATGAACTCTTTTCATTTTCATTCACCTGCTTATGATGAACACTTTTATCGTCAAAATGATATTTACCAAGCGCTGGCTTTTTATGACGCAGAAGATCAGTGTACGTTTGAAGAAGAATACCCAGAATTTCGCTTTATTCGCTGGCATCAACATAGCGTAGATGTTGTGCCTAAAGATGGCTCAAAATCAGCTACGTTAACGTATTTAGCTAAACGTGTGGGCATTGATGCAAAAAATATCATTGCCTTTGGGGATGGCGAAAATGACCGAGAAATGTTAAGTCATGCAGGAATTGGCGTTGCAATGGGCAATGCGAGTCCTTCCATTCAAAAAGTGGCTACGATGGTCACAGATACAAATGATAATGATGGGATTTGGAAAGCCTTAAAAGAAATGAAGGCCATTTAAAAAAACTGGGCCGTTTGTCTGAAAACAAACGGCCCAGTTTTTTTTTTATTCGATGACTAAAACGCCCTCTTTTAAAGCAAATGGATTTTCTTTGTTAATATGATCGTAGAACATAATGCCATTAATATGATCAATTTCATGTTGAACCACAATCGCTTCGTAGTTTTTTAAACGAACTTTGTGTTTTTCGCCAGCCATGTCAAAATAACTGACGGTAATTTTGTTATGGCGAACGACATATCCAGGCACATCCCGATCGACAGATAAACAGCCTTCCCCTTCACCTAAACAGACATCTTGCACAGAATGGCTCAAAATTTTAGGGTTGTACATCACCATACTTAATGAAGGCGTTTCGTTTTCTGGGTCGTTGCTAGGAACATGGACAGCAATAATTCGTTTAGAAATGTCTAATTGTGGTGCAGCTAAACCAACGCCACCACGTAATTGTAATTCTTCAGCTTTGACTGGATCTTGACTATTTTTTAAGAAAGTCAACATGTCTTCGCCTAATTGTCGGTCTTCCTCAGTGATAGGGACAGGCACTTCTTCTGCCACAGCACGAAGTGTGGGATTCCCTTCACGAATAATATCTTTCATTGTAATCATTCAATGGTTCCTCCTTTGAAACATAAAAAAATTCTTCTTTTATTTATTCATGCGCTGAAATAATCAGTTGTTTACCACCATTTAGTGTATCACAAAATCACCAAAAAAGGGGCTAGATTGTTTAAAAAAACTATCGAATAATAGAGATTAAGCTTGCATTTTAGCGGTGTTTCCTGTAAAGTAAGCTTGTGTGGAAACACACCATCTATCACTTGGTTTAGCGAGTCACCAACGCTTCACTCAGTGATCAGACGAATAATAGAGAAAGAGGTGGAACAAATGGCAATTTCACAAGAAAGAAAAAACGAAATCATTAAAGAATACGCACGTCATGAAGGAGATACTGGTTCTCCAGAAGTACAAATTGCTGTCTTAACTGAAGACATTAACCAATTGAACGAACATGCGCGTACACACAAAAAAGATCACCATTCTTACCGTGGTTTAATGAAAAAAATCGGTCACCGTCGTAACTTGTTAGCTTACTTACGTAAAACTGACATCCAACGTTACCGCGAATTGATCCAACGTTTAGGATTACGTCGTTAATCATTACGTATAAAGCGAGGTTCAATCAGAATCTCGCTTTTTATCTTATTGTCACTATTGAAGGTCCTCTTTGGAAAGTTTTTAGGAACTACTAACCAAATGAAAGAGCAGCAACGACTTGTTACTTTTTCATTTGTTTAGTAGCCGTCTGACTTTTCCAAAGAGCAAGAGTAAAGGAGAAGAATTATGACAGAAAAACAAGTCTTTAAAACAACTTGGGGCGGCCGCCCACTAGAAGTAGAAATCGGCCAATTAGCCAAACAAGCCAATGGAGCTGTCTTAGTACGTTACGGCGATACGGTCGTTTTAAGTGCTGCTGTTGCCTCTAAAGAAGCAAAAGATGTAGACTTTTTCCCATTAACTGTAAACTATGAAGAAAAAATGTATGCGGTAGGAAAAATTCCTGGCGGCTTCATTAAACGTGAAGGTCGTCCAAGTGAACGTGCGACATTAACCGCTCGTTTAATCGATCGTCCCATTCGTCCAATGTTCTCAGAAGGCTTCCGTAACGAAGTCCAAATCACAAACATCGTTATGAGTGTGGATCAAGATTGTACACCAGAAATGGCTGCAATGTTTGGGTCTTCCTTAGCGTTAGCAATTTCAGATATTCCGTTTGATGGACCAATTGCTGGTGTTGACGTTGGTCGTATTAATGGCGAATATGTCTTAAACCCAACGGTAGAACAAGCAGAACAAACAGATATTGAATTAACTGTTGCTGGAACAAAAGAAGCCATCAATATGGTTGAAAGTGGTGCCAAAGAAGTATCAGAAGAAGATATGTTAGGTGCCTTACTTTTCGGTTTTGATGCCATCAAAGAACTAGTGGCGTTCCAAGAAGAAATCGTTGCCGCTGTAGGTAAACCAAAAATGGACGTGGACTTATTACAAGTGGACGCTGATCTTAAAAAAGAAATTTTTGATGCGTACTACAATACAATGAAAACAGCCGTAATGACGGAAGAAAAATTAGCACGTGAAGTTGAAATTGACAAAGTAAAAGATACAGTCAAAGAAGTTTACGCTGAAAAATTTGCGGAACATGAAGAAGAAGCGCAATTACTAAAAGAAGTGAAACAAATTGCGGAAGATCTTGAAAAAGATGTCGTACGTGAGTTAATCACGATCGATAAGATTCGCCCGGATGGCCGTAAATTAGACGAAATTCGTCATTTATCATCAGAAGTAAGTATTTTACCACGTGTGCATGGTTCTGGCTTATTTACTCGGGGTCAAACACAAGCTTTATCCGTTTGTACATTAGCGCCTTTAGGGGAACATCAAATTATCGATGGGTTGGGTGTCCAAGATAGCAAACGTTTCATCCATCATTATAACTTCCCACAATTCTCTGTTGGTTCAACAGGACGCGCGGGCTCACCAGGTCGTCGTGAAATCGGTCACGGTGCGTTAGGTGAACGTGCCTTAGCACAAATTATTCCATCAGAAGAAGACTTCCCTTACACAATCCGCTTAGTAGCGGAAGTGTTAGAATCAAATGGTTCTTCTTCACAAGCAAGTATTTGCGCGGGAACATTAGCATTAATGGATGCGGGTGTGCCAATTAAAGCGCCAGTTGCAGGTATTGCAATGGGTCTTGTTAGTGATGGCGAAAACTACACAATCTTAACAGATATTCAAGGTTTAGAAGACCACCTTGGCGATATGGACTTTAAAGTAGCGGGAACGAAAGACGGAATCACTGCTTTACAAATGGACATCAAAATCCAAGGAATTACAGAACAAATTTTAACGGAAGCATTAGACCAAGCGAAGAAAGCACGGATGGAAATTCTAGAAGAATTAACAACAACGATTGCTGCCCCTCGTGAAGAATTAAGTCAATATGCACCGAAAATTGAAATGATTCAAATTAAACCAGCGAAAATTAAAGATGTCATTGGTAAAGGTGGCGAAACAATCAACAGCATCATTGATGAAACTGGTGTTAAGATTGATATCGATCAAGACGGTAACGTAAGTATTGCTTCATCAGATGCTGAAATGATTAAAAAAGCCATCAAGATTATTGAAGAATTAACCAAAGAAGTCGAAGTCGGTCAAGTTTACTTAGCAAAAGTTGTCCGCATTGAAAAATTTGGTGCATTTGTTAACCTAATTAAAGGCAAAGATGGCTTGATCCATATTTCTCAATTAGCAAACGAACGTGTGAACAACGTTGAAGATGTCGTGAAATTAGGCGACGAAGTCCTTGTCAAAGTAACTGAAATTGACAAACAAGGCCGTGTCAACGTGTCAAGAAAAGCATTATTAAACGAAGAAAACAAAGAAAAATAATTTCTTTTTAAACCAACGAAAACCAAGGAAGCTTCCTTTCTTTTCGTTGGTTTTTTCGTTGAAAACAAGCCCTAAAAAAGAAATGATAAAAAAAGCTAAAGACGATCGCCAACTCTTTTGTTTATAGTCAATTAGTGGTAAAATTAATACTATCAGTCTGAAGAATATCTGGGGTGTCTTTGTGAAAAAATTTAATCCAAATAAAAATATAATCATTACCTTAATTTTAGTCATTATTTTAGTAACCATTATTAGTTTAACTGCTGCGCAACGTTCTGAAAAAGGCAAAACCAATGTCGTTCAAGGTGGCGTCAATAATAGCGTTAGTATGGTGGACCGTGTGATTTCTTTTCCAGCTCGTGTGGTGGAAAACGGCTTGTCTTCAATGGGCAATTTAATTAACATGTTTAAAGAAAACGAACGTCTAAAAGAAAAAATTGATAGCTATAATGAATTAGCTGTCCAAAACAATAACTATAAACGCGAAATTGATAGTTTAAAACAAGAATTGAATCTGAACGAAACGTTGGCCAACTATGAAAAAGTAACTGCGAATGTCATTACGCGTTCGCCTGATACTTGGCAAGACTTATTAATTATCGATAAAGGAACCAATGACGGCATTGAAGCGGGCATGGCGGTCATGGCGCAAAAAGGGTTAGTGGGGCGTGTCATTGAAGTCAATGCAACGACTGCAAAAGTGGAACTACTAACGTCTAAAAATGTTAACTCGAACCATTTCCCTGTGCGAGTAACTTCCGCAAATGGCGAATCGTTTGGTTTACTTAAAAATTACGACAATAAGACGAATGCATTAATTGTGTCACAATTAACTGGCGATGCCACTCTAAAAGAAGGCGATGTCGTTCAGACTTCTGGCTTAGGTGGTAATTCCCCAGCCGATTTAGCGGTAGGGACAGTTATTAAAGTGAAACCAGATAGTTTTGGTTTAGATCGTGAAGTGTATGTGAAACCTTATGCGGATGTCTATGGTATCTCCGTTGTGACGGTCGTGAAAAGATCGGCAGGGGAAAGCGAATGATTCGGAAAGAGTATTTAAAATACGTCACACCTATTCTCTTGTTTTTCTTAATGTTAATTGATGCTCATTTAACAAAGTCTTTTGAAACGTGGACAAGTAATGTTTACTTCGCCAGTTCACATCTGTTATTACTTGCGTTTATGTTTGCCGTTCCTAATTTTTCTAAACGTTATTTATTAATTACTTCGTTAATTTTAGGCTTTATTTGCGATAGCTACTACATTGGCATTATCGGGATTTATACAGTCGCACTGACGCTTTCGGTTATGTTGATGTATACATTTAAAGAAGTAATTCAAACAAATTTACTAACTGGTTTTTTTGGGATCGTTATTTTTACCACGTTGTATGAACTGATTGCGGTACTGATTCAAGTGGCCTTTCATTTAGCGGATGTCAGCCCGATTTTATTTATTACGCGTGTGTTGGGCCCTACATTGCTATTGAACATGGTGTGGTATGTTATTTTATCTTATCCGCTGAAAAAACTGTTTTCCGTAAAATAAAAATTGAAAATTTTGTTCGTTTGCGAAAAATGCTCAGTTGTTAGCGTTTTTCGCTTTTTTTATTTTCTTTAAATAACAAAACGATGAGAAGCTTACCCTGGAGCCTTGAA
This sequence comes from Enterococcus sp. DIV1307a, assembly GCF_050537425.1. Taxonomy (NCBI): domain Bacteria; kingdom Bacillati; phylum Bacillota; class Bacilli; order Lactobacillales; family Enterococcaceae; genus Enterococcus; species Enterococcus sp. DIV1307a. The sequence goes on along the minus strand of NZ_CP172914.1, from coordinate 2,545,632 downwards.
GAAAGTTGTGAAAAAAGTGAAGCTTTTTTTTGTCATTTACAAGAAGAAAATTGAAATATTACTGTAACATCCATATTATCTCAGTGACATACAGCTATGCTACAATTGCTCTATCGTTGAAAAAGAGAAATTTATTCAAATTTTAATAAATAATAAAAAAGCTTAACAAAAAAGGATTTTCGGAGGACAACAGATTGAAGAAAAGTGTATTATCGGCTCTAATGGTATGTTCCATTACCTTAACAAGCGTAGCGTTGCCATCCGCAGCATTTGCAGATGAATACGATACAAAGATTCAACAACAAGATCAAAAAATTAATGCGTTAACTAGCCAAATGTCAGATGCAGAAGCAAAAGTTGCCGCGATTGAAAATGATATGGTTGAAACGGCCAAACAAATCGATACATTAACAGCTAAAAAGAACAAGCTATCATCAGAAGTATCTAAATTATATAGTGAAATTTCTGATTTGAATGTCCGTATTCAAAAACGTGAAGTACAAATGACAAAACAAGCACGCGATGTCCAAGTGAATGGTCAAAGTGATTCAATTATTGATGCTGTCTTAGATGCAGATTCAGTAGCAGATGCAATTGGTCGCGTTCAAGCGGTCTCAACAATGATGAGCGCCAACAATGAATTACTAGAACAACAAAAAGAAGACAAAGCGACTGTTGAAAAGAAAACAAAGAATGTTGAAAAACAAATTGCTGAATTAGAAGCAGCAACAAAAGAACTAAATGACAAAACAGAATCATTAAAAACATTGAAGATTCAACAAGAAGTGGCTAAAAATGATTTAGAAGCACAACGTTCTGAAGAACAAGGGAAAAAAGACGGCTTCATTAAACAGAAAAAAGAAGCGGAAAAACGTTTAGCAGAAGAACAAGCACGCCAACGTGCAGCTGCTAAAAAAGCAGAAGAACAAGCGGCAGCGCAAGCACAAGCCGCAGCACAAAAAGCGGCAGCAGAGCAAGCGAAAGCAACAAAAGCAGCCAATGAGGCAGCAGCATCTGCTGCTGAAGAAAAAGCCGCAACACCAGCAGTAGAATCATCAACAACTACTGAAAGTACCACAACGCAAGAAACAACAACTTCAAGTACTGAAACAGAAAGTGTTGTAACAACACCTGTGGCAGCAGCACCTGAAAAAGAAAAAGAAGTTCCTGTAACTAACCCAACGACTCCTGAAAAAGGTAATGAAGCAAAACCAGGGAATGGTGGCGTGACTTCAGGAAAACAAGCCGCAATTAATGCAGCTTTAGCAGATGTTGGTAATTCTTATGCAACAGGTTGGAATCAGCCAGGCGAATGTTTAGTTTCCGTTCGTCGCTGGTTAGCGGCAGGCGGTATTAACTTCGGTTATGGTGGTCCAAACAGTGGCTATGTTGCTTCTGGTGCAACACAAGTTAGCTGGAGTAACGTGCAACCAGGCGATGTTGTTCAATATGAAAGTGCCTATAGTCCAGATAGCTGGATTGGTGGCGTGCATACTGTCTTAGTTACAGGTGTAAGTGGTGGAAGTGTCCAAATCGTTGAAGCGAACAACCCAGGAGGTTCTGGTTATGTTTCTTCTAACTCTAACTGGTCACCAGCACCACCAGCAGGATTCCGCGCTGTTGTATGGCGTTTTCCAGGCTAAATAGTCATCTATTAATAATTGATAACAAGGAGTGGTAACTAACAAAAATCGTTAGTTGCCGCTTTTTTTATTCATTTAATTTTAAATATATGCATAAAATGTATCTGAAAATATTGTAATCTGGCCATTTTTTTGCAATTATAGAGGTATATACATATTAGGAGCGGAGGAATCAGCATGAGCGGAACGCACGATACAAAACAAGCAATCGCTTCAGCTTTAATAGAATTATGTGAACAAAAGGATTTTCGTAAAATAAGTGTCCAAGATATTACCAAAAAAGTGGGCTTGAATCGCCAAACATTTTATTATCACTTTACAGATAAATATGATTTATTACGTTGGATTTATCGTCACGATGCATTGATTTACTTAGAAACAGATATTTGTTTGGAAAACTGGGAGGAACAAGCCCTGAAGTTATTAAAAGCGATTAAAGAGAAGAGCCATTTCTACTATACAACGGTGACCTCAGATTCAGAAGTTCTTCTTAATGTTTTTTCCGCTTCGACCAATCGCTTATTTATTTCATTATTTGAACAAGTCGATGTTGAGAACCATTTAACAGATAAAGACAAACAATTTTATGCGAATTTCTTTTCTTATGGATGTAGCGGTGTCTTAACGAAATGGATTCTTGAGGAATATCCTCAGACTCCTTTGGAAATGGCGACGCAATTATTCCGTTTAGCGAAAGATACAGAATTTATGGCTTATCATTTGTATGAACAAGAAGCCAATGAGTAATGTGTGAAGGATAAAAAGTTTTATGAAGGAGTGAAACGTTGTGGTAACTGTGTTATTTGTTTGTTTAGGCAATATTTGTCGCTCGCCAATGGCAGAAGCGATTTTTCGTCAGAAAGTCCAACAAGCCGGTTTAGAATCGACTATTCAAGTGTTTTCAGCAGCTACTAGCCACTGGGAAGTTGGCAGTCAGCCACATAAGGGAACCAGAAAAATTTTGGAGCAACAAGGAATTTCCTATCAAGGAATGCGGGCGACACAAATCCAGCCAAGTGATTTTAAAAAATATGACTATATCATTGGGATGGATACGAATAATGTGGCCGATTTAAAAGCATTAGCTCCTCAAGAAGAGCAACCGCGGATTCATTTATTTATGGAAGTTGTGGCTGGTAAAGAAACCATGGACGTACCTGATCCTTATTATACTGGAGATTTTGAGGAAACTTACCGCTTAGTGGAAGCAGGTACCTCAGAATGGTTGAAAAAAATAAAAGCACAGCTGAAAGATTAGGACTATAGTCCGATAGTACTTTCTGTTTCCCCTTGGTACAATAGTGTTAACAAATTGTTCAGGGAAAAAGAGACAGGAGGGAAGTAAGATGAACAGTAGTTATTTATCCTATGTTTTTGAATTGAGTTTGTATTATTTATTGTTGATAATGAGTCTGCCGCTAGTGTATGCTGTCACGTATCATTTATCTTTTAGTAGTATGTATACAAGTGAATGGTTAATAATCTCTGTTTTCTTATCTCCGTTAGTTTTATTATTTGCAGGTATTCGTTATGGTTTTGCTCGTTTGAAACAGCAAGAACGCCAAGTGATGAAATAAAGCAAAAAATCCTTGAAAAGTGTCAAAACTTTTCAAGGATTTTTTTATTAAGCCACCCAATCGGCTAAAGTTTTTTGCTCCAATTGGAAAGCCTTCAACATATCGTCGTTGGCGTCTTTAATAGGCGTTGTTGCTGCTAATGTTCCTTGAACAGCAATTCGCGTCGTTGCTTGTAAATCGCCACAGGTAATTAAGGTAATCATATTTTGACCAGGAACGTCATCAATTAACTCAACACGGGTTGGTTCGATTTTTTCTACAGAAGTTATTTTGTATGTATAAACAGTAGATAAATCAGTGATATAAATGAGTTCGTCTTTTTTGGTTCTTTCTAAAGGTGAAAATAAGGAAACACCATCTTCCGTTCGATGACTAGCCAAGGCATAATTGTTTTTCCCCATGACTTGATCTTCTTTCATGGTCCCGGCACCAGTTAATAAAGCGACATTTGATAATCCTTTAAAAATGGGCAAATTAATTTCGACACTTGGTATCGCAATGGCACCAATCACAGGTAAGTTTTTGTTTTCAAATTGGGCTTTCATCACCGCTTCTGTGCTCAAGGACTCAACTGAATCAAAGTCAAACGTTGTTTCACGAGCCATATTTTTCTTCACATCGGCTGGTTTCAACTTGCTAACGGCGTACGAGCGGCTATTTTGTTGAACCACCCAACTGCGTATCTGATTGTTAAAAATTAAGGCCAAGCCAATGATAAATAGTAAAACTAATAAACTGTTGATTAACCAATTTTTTCCTCTTTTTTTCTCTTTTGGGCGCATATTCTCCCTCCTTTTAATGTATCAAGTTTACCACAATTTATTTGAAAAACCTATTTATTTTCTTTGGGGAATAGGTAAGCTGGCCGGACCTTAATTTAATAAAAAACAACTGAATCGATTGATTTTTCAAAAAAATCCTCATTTTGTAATGGAATTTTAAAGTAAAAGAAACAAGCTTTTCTTTTGAAAATATTGTAAAATGGTAAGGAGGCTAGTAGAGGGGAGATGGGAATTTGCTTGATTTAATTTATGTACATATAGATGTAACCAGCAACGCGGTTTTATCTAAAGGAATTACCCATTCCGATTTTGTTCGTTCAATTGTGCATCATCCACAGAACTTACTATTATTAGATCCTTCTGCCGAAGCTGGCGAATACGATATGCATTCAGGCTTGAAAATTATTCGTGGAGAAGAAAGCGTCAATCGCTATTTTCAATCGCTACAACGTCGTTGGATGACTGAAGAGATTAAATGGATTGACTTTTCCGATGTGACGATGCTAAAAGAGCTAACGCCATTAGAAATTTCGGAACTTCTTTATTTTGGACACATGAAGAATAGTTTGCATTCGCCTTTCTTTTATAAGCTACAAAATGATTTTGTCTTTTTTGAATTTGCAGATCAGATGACGCGTGTCTATTATCGTTATATTGATGAATTTTATCGAATCTTTGCTGATAAAATTACACGTGTTGTTTTAGAGAAAGTCAACCAGAAAAAGGCCTTCTTTAAACGAAATACGCCTGTCGAAAAATTAAGTCCTGAATTACTTAAAAATATGAAAGGTATCTTGCAAGAAGGTGTTATTTTTTGCTTCCAACAAACGGAAGTGGATAAAGAAGAATATCGGATTCCTATTTACTTGGTGGAAGATTCACTTAGCAAGATGAAAAATACCTCTTACCAAAAAGAAGAAATTTTGGCAACGCTTGTCTATAATAGTGAAAAACGCATTTGGCACATTGAACAAGAGAATGATTTCGGTGAAATTTTTATGTTGGCCCATGAAGGCTGAGAGAGCTCTAACTTTATCAACTAAAGTAGGGCTTTTTTTTGTAGCTATGATTTGGATGAGAAATCAAGTATAATAAAATGATAAAAAGGAAAGAAGGTTGTTTAATGAAAAAAATACTCTATGGCTCTATGACTGGCTTGGCACTCTTTTTGGTAGCTGGCTGTACATCCAAAACACCCACAGCTGTTTCATCAACAAATGAACAAAAAGAAACAGTAATATCAACTAGCGAAACAAGTACATCTGTACAACAAGAAGCAACGACGACATCAGAGAAGACAAGTGCGGTAGCTGTCTCTTTAGAAAAAGTAACGACAGCATTTGAGAAAAAATATCCAGAAGCTAAAATAACAAGTCTGCAGTTAGATACAGATTTTGGACGTTATTTTTATGAAATAGAAGGCGTGGATCAGCAAAAAGAATATCAAGTTGAAGTGAACGCAGAAACAGGCGAATTCACAAAAGAAAAAGTCGAAACCTTGGATGCCGATGAACAAAATGGCGTTAAAATGCAAGAAGAGGCACTTGATTTAACAAATATCATTTCCAGAGAACAAGCCACAACCTTGGCTGAAAAAGCAGCGAAAGTCGGCCAGGCAACAGATTGGAAGTTAGAGAAAGAATTAGGAATCACCTATTGGGAAGTGAAAGTGAAAGAGGGCCAACAAAAAATAGAGGTAAAAATCGATGCTCATTCTGGTAAAATTTTGACAACTGAGCGGGACGATTAATGGATAAAAAGTAGCTGGCATGCGTTTGAGTAGGAGTTGATTATCTTAAATGCTGATCAGCTATTTTTTTGCTTGTTCGACAAACGTGTTTTTCTAAAGTCCCTATGGTAAAATAACGATGTATTAGTGGTTGAGAGCGTCAGAACATAGGAGGAAATTTGTTTGGCTAGAAAAATGGATTTACGTATTTGGGTAGAAGGAACAGTCGTCGCAGCAATGGCAATGGCCCTCTCTTTTTTACCGATTGAATTTGCCAATAGTGGCTTGGACCTATCGTTGGGAATGGTCCCATTAGTTCTTTATTCGTTTCGTCGTGGGTTGCTTCCCGGAGTTGCAGCAGGCTTTGTTTGGGGCATGTTAAATATTATTCTCGGCACAGCCATGAAAAATTTCTTGTCCGTTCCACAGATTATTTTTGAATATCCCTTTGCTTTTGCGTTTGGAGGAATGGGTGGCGTATTCGCTAGAAAAATTCAACTGTATTTTCAAGCGAATCGTTTAAAATCAGCCATTCGTACGATTATTTTAGGAAGTGTTGTCGCAGTCTTCGCCCGCTGGTTTTGGCATTTTTGGGCGGGTGTATTGGTTTGGGGCATGTATGCACCAGAAGGAATGAGCCCATATCTCTATTCCTTTGTTCTAAACGGTACAAGTACCGTCGTCAATTGTTTGTATGTAAGTCTAGTTCTAGGCTTATTGGCAAAAGTAGCACCGCAATTATTTGTTCCTAAGAAATAAGTTGAGTCCTAAGTCAGAAGTTTCATGGGATTTTGACTAAAGTCATAAATAAAAGAAACCACCAACCTGCAATCGCCAGGGTTGGTGGTTTCCATTTATTTTATAAAGACTTCAATATTCTAGTAAATTTGACGTTGGTGACGATTAGCTAACGTGCTGACTTTCATGACAGAAGCAACAGGAATCATGCGCAACTGTTGTTCATCCGTTTGTAAACGAACGACGATATTGTCCGAAATATTTTTTGAGACAATCCAGCCGATCACCGTTTCGAATTTATGCGCTGTAGGGACTTCTTTCAATTGTAAGACCACTAAGGATTTTTGGGCGGCAGCGACTTGGAGCTCTTGTAAAAGCGCACTGCGTTCCTTTTCTTTATTCTTTTGATCTTGAGAATCTTCTAAAAATGCCGAAAAGAAATGTTGGGAAGAGAGCGTAATCAGTTTAGAAATGCTCTTGATGGTAGCTTTATGTTGATCCATTCTTCTGCCTCCTTTACGAATAAAATAGAATAAAACTCAAATGACTAATTACCTGTATTTTACCTAATTTTGTGATAAAATTCAAGAAAATATGTTCGCCTTCAATAATTATGAGAATTTACCAACGTTTCTGTTTTTCGAAAAAGAAAGTAGTATAATGTGTGAGCATATAAGAAATACATAAGATTATCGGATGTAGTCAATAGATAGAAAAGGATGAATAGTATGTCAAAAAAACCATCAGGTTACCAAAAAAAAGTTCTCACGGTGTTGTTGGTATCGTTTGGCTTTGGCGGATTGTTAGCGCAGTTTTCGCCGATGAAATCAGGTGGGTTTTCAAGTTGGTTTGATGATTCATATGTTAAAGCTAGTGCTGAATCAAGTAAAACAAAAGAACCAGCACCAGTTAAAATTGAGAAAAAAGTCAAACCTTTAAGCTATGGACAACAGGTCAATCAAGAAATTGAAAAGAAGCAATATAATGGACATCTGGATTTGCCGTTAGAATTGCAGACAGATGCTAAATGGAAAGACACCGCATACGGATTTGGCAATGTGGATAAGCCGAATACAATCGAAATTAATGGCTGTGCGATTGTGTCGCTTGCAATGGTTGGTTCATACATGGATCACCAAGAAGTTACTCCTCTAGATGTGTTAGCTTGGGCAAAAAATGACTTCTTTATGGAAGGACAAGGGACGGCGTGGTCTATTTTTAGTGCATATGCTGAAATGAAAGGCTATAACTGTCAAGAAATTGGGGATATTGAAACAGTGGCAGCTTTCTTGAAGGAAGGTCATCCAGTCATTATTTCTGTAAAACCGGGCTATTTCACTACAACTGGTCACATTATGGTGATGAGTGGTGTGGATGAAAAAGGCGATTTCTGGATTAATGATCCAAACGATTCAGAAGAAAAGGGCCATTCAAAACGGACATTTACAGCCGAAGAAGTAATGAATGAAGCGTTAAACTTCTGGGCATTTTATTAGGAATAAGAAAAGGTGTGGAACAACAGGCAGTACCCTTTGTTCGCATCTTTTTTAGCAAATAAAAGGAGGCAGGACAATGGAGCGATGTACTTGGGCAACGAATACAACTGAAGAGATGCAAGCCTATCATGATGATGAATGGGGACGTCCAGTTCATGAAGAGCAACAGTTATTTGAGTTATTGACCTTGGAAAGTATGCAAGCGGGCTTAAGCTGGGCGATTATTTTGAATAAACGAGAAACGCTCAGGGCAGCTTATGATGCGTTTGATTATCGGAAAATTGCGCGATATGATGAGGAAAAAATTTTAGCTTTACTAGCAAATCCTGGTGTGATTCGTCATCGTTTAAAAATTCAAGCGACCATCACGAATGCGCAAGTTTTTCAAGAAGTTCAGGCAGAATTTGGGTCCTTTGATCGCTACCTCTGGAACTTTGTCGATCAGCAACCAATCGTTAATCACTGGCAGCACCCAGAAGAGGTTCCAGCCTCCACGGAATTATCGCAACAGATTAGTCGAGCGTTAAAAAAACGAGGATTTAAATTTTTAGGTGCCACGACAGTCTATTCCTTTTTACAGGCGGCGGGATTGGTGAATGATCATTTAGAAACGTGTCAGTATAAATAAGTATAGAAGAATTAAAAAGGAAGGAACTAGCAAAACGAATGGCTAGTTCCTTCCTTTTTTTGCAGTGATTATGGACACTCATTTAACATCGTTGAAACAGTTTTCGCCAACTTTTCTATTAAGAATAGTGCAGGTAGTTGGGACGTTACGTCTGCAATGGAACTTTTCTCAGTTGTTATATAGTAGGGGATTGTGACTGTTGAAAGTTGAGCAATCGTGCTTTTTTCACTATTTGTAATAGCAATTACATCAATCCCCATTTCGATAAAATAATCAATATTTTGCCGAACTTTTTGTGTTTCACCCGAAACTGATAAGGCGATAACGCCCACTTTTTTAGCCGTTTCTTCGGATAATTTGCTAACGGGATGGGAAAAAAGGTGGGATACAGAAGCAGATAAATTGTAGATACTGGAAAAATAAATTTCACCAAATTCAGCTAGGACTTTGGACGTTCCTTCGCCAATAAAAAGAACAAATTCTTTTTTTGCCAGTAATTCCGCAGCTTGAACAATCCGTCCTTCTAATAATTCTTCTGATGAGCGTTGCAAAAAATGAATCAGCATTGTTTCATCTAAAGATTTTGGTTGGGCTGTTTTTTTTCGTTCGCTTAGATAATTCTTCAATTTAAATTTAAAATCTGTATAGCCTTCACACTCGAATTTTTGGCAAAAACGCCAGATTGCCGTTTTACTGAAATGAATTTCATCTGCTAATTCTCGAATTGTCATATAAGGAACTTTTTCAATATTGTGGCTAATATACTTGTAAATCTCTAATTCTGTTGGATTTAATTGTGGATCGTAGGTTAAAAACAGCATGCTGATCCCTCCTGTCGTTTGTGAACGTAATGTCCTTTTTTAGGGACATGGTCTTATTTGTAGATTATAGCACTCAATCAGAAAACTAGCTATAAAAAAAGGCGCCACTTAGCTACAATCAATAGAGAAACAACTAAAAATTCATGAAACAGAAGAGAGAGTGGGGAAAAATGAGCAATAAAAAATTAATTATCAACGCTGATGATTTTGGTTACACGCCAGCGGTAACGCAAGGAATTATTGAAGCACACAAACGTGGCGTGGTTACTTCAACAACCGCATTACCAACTTCTCCTTATTTTTTAGAGGCCATGGAGAGTGCTCGAATCAGTGCACCGAATTTAGCTATCGGTGTCCATTTAACATTGACATTGAACCAAGCAAAACCTATTTTACCTCGAGAAATGGTCCCTTCCTTAGTAGATGAAGCTGGTTATTTTTGGCATCAATCGATTTTTGAAGAAAAAGTCAATTTAGAAGAGGTTTATAACGAATGGGATGCTCAAATTATTTCATTTATGAAAAGTGGCAGACGCCCTGATCATATTGATTCTCATCATAACGTTCATGGAAAAAATGAAAAGTTATTAGGTGTGGCTTTGGCACTTGCTCGCAAATATCAATTACCTTTACGTAACGCCTCAAGAAGTATTGAAACAAAAGACTATTTAGAGTTATATCAGGATGTTCGCACGCCAGATGAAATGTTGTACCAATTTTATGACAAGGCGATTTCAACTGAAACCATCTTGCAATTGCTTGATATGGTTGTTTGTAGTGAAGGAGAGGTCTTTGAAATCAATTGTCATCCTGCGTTTATCGATACTATTTTACAAAAGCAATCAGGGTATTGTATGCCTCGAATTCGTGAAGTGGAAATATTAACGTCCCAAGAAGTCAAAGAAGCGATTGAAGAACGCGGCATCTTGTTAGCCAATTATGAATCGCTAGCAATGTAAATCAAAGAAGCGTGAATAGCGTGTGAGTAAGTTCTTAATCCGAGCGCTTACTTACACGCTAAATTATTGAAAGAAAGAGGACGTACATGAGTAAAGAACAACCAATAAATCTGAATATCAGCGATTTTTTAAAAGTTTTCGCTGTAGCATCAGTTATTTTACAAACGGTTTTATCATATGTGTTGACACATTCTCCACAAACGGAAGCAATGAATTCAATCGGTAGTTTTTACCGAATGACTAAATATTCGGCACCCATGTTTATTTTTGCAATTATTTACAACACGGTGTTAAAGAGCCAAGCTGAATCGTATCTTGAATTTTTAAAGGAAAAATTTTATGAATTGGTGCTTCCTTATGTGGTCTGGTCCAGTCTCTATCTATACGCTTTTCCTAGTTTACAACAACGAATGCCCTATGAAACGCCCCTAGGATTTCTAGGAAAAGTTCTCAGTGGTGATGGCGCGGCACATCTATGGTATGCCGTAATGATGTTGCAATTCCAATTATTTATGCCGTATTTTATTTGGTTGGCAACAAGAATTATAAAAAACAAAAAAGTGATTTTACCAATTGTCTTTTTTACAATCGGTGCGCATATCCTTTGGTGCTTCTGGTACCAGAAAATGATTTTTCCATATGCAGAAACTTCTCTTTGGTACTTAATAGATCGTTCAGGGCTTAGTTATCTCATTTATGGTATTTTCGGGGTCATCGCAGCGAAGTATCAGGGGGAAATTTTTACTTTCTTGAAAAAGACGAGAGTGGTGCTATTTCTGTTGTTTCTTTTTATTTTTTGGCAGGCAGTCCAAGGGAATTTATTTGATGGAACACAGATGACACCGAACGATCTACCTTATTTGGATCCTCTTCAAAGTGCCTATAGTTTACTAATTATCGGGTTGGTTTTTTATTTGGGAACGCAAGGAATAGCCAAAAAGATTCGTCTTTTACCAATGGTTAAATGGATAGCCACTTATGCGTATCGCAGTTATTTAGCGAATGTTATTGTTTTTCAATTGGTCTTGAAACTGGTCCATCCGTTTTTAACCAATCAACCAGTCAGCTTGGTTATTCTTGTGTTGTATATGGGTACATTTGTTGGCTCGTTTGGACTCACGGTTGTAATCGAGTATTTTTTCAAAAGCATCTTTAAGTTGGGACGCCTTGTATCTATATAGGGACATGTTCTTAAATAGAAATCATTGTCCAAAATCATGGGAAAGCATACTCAATTGTCACAAGAATTGTTACACTCTTTGAGGAATAAGTTCTGCTTATCCAATTAAATAGTAAGCTCAGTAAATAGTTAGGGGAGAAAGAATAAATGATAGGTCTTATTTTAACGGGACATGGGGTATTTTCAACTGGAATGCATCAATCAGTTAGTATGATTGCAGGAGAGCAAGCAAATGTTCAGGCAGTCCCTTTTTTCAATGATACAGGGCTTGATGTATTAGAGTCAAACATTCGTAAAGCCGTTGACTCTATGCTGGAGACGTGTCCAGCAGTGGTCATTTTAACTGATCTTTTAGGGGGTACACCGTTTAGAATTTCAATGACTGTCGCAAGTAATTATCCAAATGTCGAAGTGCTAGCAGGAACAAATTTACCGATGGTTCTTGAAGGGCTTGCATTACGCACAATCAGCACGAACGTAGAAGATTTTGTTTCAATGGTCACAGATTCAGCCAGAGACGGGATCGTTCATAAAAAACTAGAACAACCACAAGCAAATACTCAAGAAGAAGCAGACGGAATCTAACCAATTAGAAAAGAGGAGGAAGCACTATGCCGAATATTTTATTAACAAGAATTGATAATCGCTTGATTCATGGTCAAGTCGCAACACAATGGAACGGTTCTTTAGGCGCCAACTTAATTTTAGTCGCAAATGATGCAATTTCTGAGGATACAATGCGCCAACAATTGTTAAACATGGCGGCCCCTGCAGAAGTACAAACCCGTTTTTTCTCCATTAAGAAAACGATTGAGGTCATTCATAAAGCCTCAGAAAGACAAAAGATTTTTCTGTTAGTTGATAATCCTGTTGATGCATTGCGCTTGGTAGAAGGTGGTGTGCCAATCGAAAAATTAAACATTGGTAATATGCATATGGAAGAAGGCAAAAAACAAGTAGCTACCGCTGTTGCGGTTAATAAAACAGATGTAGACGCCTTTAAAAAGCTACAAGAATTAGGTGTTAAACTTTCGATTCAACGTGTACCGTCAACGCCAGAAGAAAGTTTAGATGCATTATTTTCATAAAAAAGTAATGTTGGACAATAATTTTGAAGAGAAGAAGTGGGAAGAATGATTATTCAAAGTAAAAACGTATGGATTAACGAACAATTTCAACCAGCTCAAGTTGAAGTGTCAGAACAACGAATTGTTGCAATTCTACCGTACAATGAAAAAGCTGTCGATAAAGAATACGGAGCAAATCGCATTCTTCCAGGATTTATTGATATTCATGATCATGGTTGGCATGGTGGGGATGCCAATCATGCCAATCATGAATTTATCAAAGAGTGGCAAGCTTACCTTCCAGAAGAAGGGATTACAGCCTTTTTACCAACAACGTCAACCACATTTCCAAAAGACTTGGAACATTCATTTGAAGTGATTGGTTCATTTATTGAGGAAGAGCAAGGAACCAACGGGGCACAAATCATAGGGATTCATGCGGAAGGACCAATGATTTCTGAAGAATTTCGTGGCTCTCATAATCCAGAGTTATTAGTAAAACCATCCGTTGAAACATTTAAAAAATGGCAAGAGTTAGCAAAAGGGCACATAAAATTAATGACGTTGGCACCAGAAAATGATGTAGAGAATGCCTTGACTACATATTGTCATGAACATGATGTAGTCATTTCAATTGGCCATACGGCTGCAACCTATGAACAAGCAATGGCAGCTGTCGAAGCAGGTGCAAAAAGTTTTACCCATACGTTTAATGGGATGGAAGATATCAGTCATCGAAAACCAACCGCAGTAGTTGCTGCTTTGGATAGTGAAGAAACGTTTGCTGAAATTATTGCTGATGGGGTACATGTTGATTATTCATTAGTACGTGTGTTAGCCAAACTAAAAGGCAAGGACTATTTAATTGCTGTGACAGATTCTATCTGGGCCAAAGGGTGTCAACCAGGCGTTTATCCAAAACCAGAAAAAGGGATCGAAATGGTTATTGATGAACAAAATGTGGTCCGTTTAGCGAATGGCAAGTTAGCTGGAAGTACGAACCATTTAAATAATATGGTTCGCAACCTTGTTGAAAAAGCATTACTTCCAGAAGTGATTGCTATTAATTCAGTCACGAAAAATCCAGCTCGTTTGTTGAATGTGAACGAATCTATGGGAGAAATCAAACTAGGGCTTTTAGGTAATTTTACAATTATTGATGAGAAATACGAAGTACTAGAAACCTTAGTAAATGGTGAAACAGTTTATAAAAAGTAGACGAAGTCTAATAGGAGGAAAAAAATGTTAGTACAGGCAATTTTGGTAGGAATTTGGGCTGGGATAGCAGGGGTTGATAAGCTTGTCTTACAGACACATATTCATCGTCCGATTGTTACAGGATTGATTGTGGGTTTAATATTGGGAGATGTCAACACAGGGTTAATCACTGGAGCAACGCTAGAGTTAGTTTGGATTGGTGCAGTAGCAATCGGCGGTGCGCAACCACCCAACGTAGTAATTGGGGGAGTTATTGGAACAGCGTTAGCAATTATCACAAAATCTGACCCGCAAGTAACCGTAGGGTTGGCTGTTCCTTTCGCAGTTGCAGCGCAAGCGTTAATTACCTTGTTATATACAGCGATGTCACCAATTATGCATAAATTTGATGCTTATGCAAAAAAAGCAGATACAAGGGGCATCGAAAGATTGTCTAGTTTTGTCCCAATCGTTTTATTCATTTGTTATTTTTTTGTAGTATTTTTATGTATTTTCTTTGGTGCTGATAAAGCATCTAGTTTCATTTCTATTCTACCCGAATGGAGTATTCATGGCTTGAGCGTTGCAGGTGGTATGATGCCAGCAGTAGGTTTCGCCATGTTATTAAAAACGATGTGGGAAACATCCTACGTACCGTTCTTTATTTTTGGTTTTGTTATGGCTGCCTATTTAGGATTAGATACATTAGCGGTTGCAGGTTTAGCTGTCGCAATTGCTTTATATGAATTTTACGCACAAAGAAATAATACAGTCACTGCATCAAATAATAATGGAGGGTTTGAAGAAGATGGCATCTGAAGAAACATATAATGATACGATATCCGAAAAAGTAATAACAAAAAAAGAGTTAAAAAAAATAATGTTCCGTTCGTATCTGCTACAATCTTCATTTAATTATGAAAGAATGCAAGCAGGCGGCTGGACCTACTCATTAATTCCAGGATTGAAAAAGATTCATCGTGATAAAGAAGACTTAGCTCTTTCTTTGGAAAATCATTTACAATTTATGAACACGAATCCACAATTGGTGACGTTCATGCATGGTGTGATTATTGCAATGGAAGAGTCAAAAGAATCACCAAAATCCATTCAAGCGATTAAAACAGCGTTGATGGGCCCGTTAGGCGGAATTGGGGATGCGTTATTTTATTTAACCGTTTTGCCGATTGCAGCAGCGATTGGTTCACAACTATCATTAGAAGGCAATATCTTAGGACCAATTGTTTTCTTGTTGTTATTTAATATTCCGTATATGGCTGCCAAAATTGGGTTAATTAATCTAGGTTATAAAATGGGCGTCAAAGCAATTTCGGTCTTAAGCGAAAGTACCAAAAAATTATCTCGTTCAGCAACAATTGTAGGAATTTCCGTGGTGGGCGCGTTGATTCCGAAGAGTGTACAATTAACGACAACTTTTGTTTTTCGCTTGAAAGACACTAAGTTAGACCTTCAAACACAATTGTTTGATACAATCATGCCCAATTTATTACCTTTAGTGTTTACGCTG
Source organism: Enterococcus sp. DIV1307a (assembly GCF_050537425.1). NCBI lineage: Bacteria > Bacillati > Bacillota > Bacilli > Lactobacillales > Enterococcaceae > Enterococcus > Enterococcus sp. DIV1307a. The sequence goes on along the minus strand of NZ_CP172914.1, from coordinate 2,530,287 downwards.
TTTTGTTTTATTATGTTGAAAAAAGGACGCACGCCGATTGCTTTAATTATTTTTACTGTGATTTTTGGGTTGTTAGGTTCTTTAATCGGGATTATATAAAAAAGATTTGGAACAATAGCCAAAATCGCTATTGTTCCAAATCTTTTTCTAAATTTAATCGAGTGATTATTCTTTATACGCCCACTTGAAGTCGTATTTAGCACCTGTTGGATGATAAATAATTTCTTTCACGTTTGGTGCACGTAAGTGTGATTCTGCTTTTTGGTAAATTGGCACAACACCCATATCAGCAATTACTGTTTTTTCAGCGTTGATTAGATCTTCCCAGCGTTTTTCAGGATCGTTAACATCTGTGGTTTTGGACGCAGCAATGAATTTATCGTATTCAGGATTGCTGTAACGTCCACGGTTATTAGAAGTTGAGCTTTCTAATAAATCTAAGAAGTTAATTGGGTCTGAATAGTCGGCACTCCAACCACGAACAGCGATTTGGAAATCCCCTTTTAAGGTACGATCTAAACGAACGGCCATTGGGACAGGCGTCACAGTTACTTTTAAGCCTTCCAAAGTATCAGATAGTGATCCTTGAAGATATTCGCCCATTTTTTTAGCGCCTTCAGAGTCGTCTACCATTAAATCAACCGTTAAGTTGGAAACACCAAGTTCTTGTTTCGCTTTGTTCCAGTATTCCACAGCTTTTTTCTTGTCGTATTTGACTAATTTGTCGCTACCAGCTTCTTTAACAAAGTCTTCACCCGTTTTTGGTGATTTCGCGACATCCACAGGAACGAAGCCTTGTGAAGGAAGAGAGCCATTGGCTAAAATGTTTTTAGCTAATGAATCGCGATCGATGGCATAAGACATAGCACGACGTAAGTTTGCGTTGGTCAATGGTGATTTTTCATCTGCTTGATTCATTTCTAAATAGAAAGAAGAAGCGGCTTTTAATTGGACCAAGTCAGGCGAGTTTTGCATTTGTTGGGCCAGTTCGCCAGATAAATACGTATCATCCACTTCACCAGTTTCATAAAGATTTAAGGCAGTTGGGGCTTCTTTCACCACGTTGATAGCGACTTTATCTAACTTGACAGTCTCTTTGTCCCAATATTCTTCATTTTTAGTTAGAGACCATTTAGTATCTGTTCCGGGACCATCAAACTCAGTTAGCGTAAACGGACCATTGTAGACTGCTTTATCGCTACTCTTTGTATAATCTTTACCAAAACGTTCAACGATATCTTGACGTTGCGGCAAGAAAGAAGGGAAAGCCAATAAATCGTCAAAATATGGTGTTGCTGTTTCTAGAGTGATTTCTAATTCATGATCATTGATTGCTTTAATGCCCAATTCTTCTTTAGGTAGTTCCCCTTTAGAAATTTTTTCAGCATTTTTTACTGGTTCAAACATGTAGGCATATTCTGAAGCAGTGGCAGGATCCACTGTTCGCTGCCAACCGTAAACGTAATCTGCAGCAGTAACTGGTTTGCCATCAGACCATTTTGATTCTTCACGTAATTTAACTTTGTAAACTAAACCGTCTTCTGAAACAGTCGCTTTTTCGGCTGCACCAGCAGGCGCGGGTTTGTTGTCTTTATCTAAACGATAGATTCCTTCGTAGACATTATTTAAAGTGGTAAAACTCACTTCATCTGTCGCAAGGGACGGATCGGCACTAGGCATTTCTTGGGATTCAACCATTGTGTATACTTGGTTGTCGCTGCCGCCGTTGCTTGCTCCTTTATCGTCACTGCCACCGCCGCAGGCCGCTAAAGCTAAGCTTGATAATACAAGTAATGAAGTAAATAAAACAGATTTCTTCATTTGACACGCTCCTTTTCATTTTTAGCAATACTCTCAGTATAATGTAAAAATGAAAAGGAGAAATTAAAAAATCGTTAGAAATGATTATTCTTTTATCAATTTTTAAAAAATGTCTAATCTTTTTTATGAAAAAAGTGGACAAACGTTGATAAGTAAAGATTTGAGGTGATTTCCATACAGAAAACATTCGATTTTTGAGTATTTATTCATCATTGATTTGATTTTTTTGACATAAAATAAACATCCCTTTTACAAAAAACAAATGAGAAGAAAAAAAGATTGTTACAAAAGCAAATAAGTGCTTTTGTAACAATCTTTTTAATCTTTTAATCGTTGGATGTTAATGACAGTTCCTGTGTAGGCATCTGCAGTGAATTCGTATTGAACAATGCCGTCGTCTTCAATGCGGCAAATTCCTCCAGTATACGTTTTGGAGTGGATGGCGAATTTCCGCAAGGGCTTTTTCTCAAACTCAATCCACGAACCTTCAATCGGTCCTTCTTTTAAAAAAGCAGCTTTTACATTTTCTAAGACGAGATCAGCGGAGATTGTTTTTTTCTTATGGTAGAACAAGGTTGAGGCAATGCCGCCTACTAAACCAAGACCAACGCCTAGCGCTAAGCCGCCTTTAAAGTATGTCAACTCATTTTCTTCGTTCATTTGTATGACCTCCCTTGGTCGGTTTCTGCTTACTATTACTTTTGTCAGTATCACTCTTATTTTACCATAGAGAAGGGGCCGCTGAGAAATAAAAAAAGTTTTTCAATCATTCTTTTAGGGCATTCTCATTGTCACGTTTAAAAAGAGAAAGCGATGTGCATTTTCTAGTATTTGCGTTATAATAAGAGTGAAATCATATGAAAGGAGTACCTATTTTTATCGACAGGATAAAGTGACTTTTTAGAGAAAAAGTGACGCTTGGTTGGCGTAATTTCCAACAAATCAAAAGCAATAGGACATACATCTATGGAAGAAAAAACATTTCAACGAATCAAGGAATTAACTGAATTACAAGGAACCAGCGGATTTGAAGACGACATTCGCGCGTACATGAAAGAACATATCACCCCGTTAGTGGACGATGTTCAATATGATGGTTTAGGCGGTATTTTTGGGATTAAACGTTCAAAAGTGGAAGCAGCGCCACGCGTAATGGTAGCAGCTCACATGGACGAAGTTGGCTTCATGTTAACTCAAATTAACGATAATGGTTTATTCCAAGTGGTTCCTTTAGGTGGCTGGAATCCCTATGTTGTTTCAGCACAACGTTTTACGTTAAAAACAAGTAAAGGGAACTATCCATGTATTTCTTCATCTATTCCGCCACACTTGTTGCGTGGTACGAGTGGTCAAAAACAATTAGAAGTCTCTGATGTGTTATTTGATGCAGGATTCTCTTCAAAAGAAGAAGCTGAAAGCTTTGGCGTTCGTCCAGGGGATTCCATTGTTCCACAAACAGAAACGATTAAAACAGCCAATGGCAAAAATATTATCAGTAAATCATGGGATAACCGCTATGGTTGTACGTTGGTATTAGATGCATTGGAAACGTTACAAAATGAAGAATTAGGCCACACATTAATTGCTGGAGCAAACGTACAAGAAGAAGTTGGTTTACGTGGTTCTAAACCATCTGTTCATAAATTTAATCCAGATATCTTCTTTGCGGTGGATTGTTCAGCGGCAGATGATATTCACACGAAAAAAGGGACGTATGGTCATTTAGGTGAAGGAACGTTATTACGGATTTTCGACCCAGGTTTGATCACATTGCCTCGCTTACGTGAATATTTATTAGATACAGCAGCGACACACAATATTCCGTATCAATATTTTGTTTCTAAAGGCGGAACGGATGCTGGGGCAGCGCACACAACTAATAATGGTGTACCAAGTACAGTCATCGGCGTTTGTGGTCGTTACATCCATACGCATCAAACAATGTTTAGTATTGCGGATTATGAAGCAGCGCGGGAAATGTTGTTACAAGCATTACGTGGCTTGGATAAATCAACAGTTAATACAATTGTTTACGGAAAGTAGAGGATGTTTAAATGATTTATCCCAATTCATTAGAAGAACTAGCAACTTATGTTGAAAAAGGTAAAAATGTTTTCTTCTTTACTGCTGATTGGTGCGGAGACTGTCGTTTCATTAAACCAGTCATGCCTGAAATTGAAGAAGCATTTCCAGCTTTTCAATTTATCGAAGTCGACCGCGATCAGTTTATTGACGTGGCTGCCGAGTGGAATATTTTTGGTATTCCGAGTTTTGTCGTAATTGAAAACGGTCAAGAGTTAGGACGCTTAGTAAACAAAGACCGAAAAACAAAAGAAGAAATCAGTGCATTTTTAACTAGCTTAGGCTAATTTTCATGAACCAGAGGAACCATTAAATTAAGAGAGAATCAGCTGGACAAAAGGGCGTTCTGCGCAAGGGTCCTAAATTCATTTTTGACTCTAGTTTCTTAGTCAAAGAAGCCTTTTAGATCAGCCTCCATCGGGAAGGTGACGAAAATGGAAGAACAAATGTATAAAAATATTCTTGTCGGCGTAGACGGTAGTGATCAAGCCAATTTAGCTTATGAACGTGCAATTGAGGTTGCTCGTCGAAACGGAAGCCGAGTCATTGTTGCAAATATTTTAGAAAATCAAGTGTATACAATGATGGGGTATTCGACGTTAAATGATCAATTAATTGATCAAGAAACAGCCGCTGCGGAAGAATTAATGGCCGATTGTAAAAAGTATGCTGAAAGCGTTGATTTTCATAATGTTGAAACAGTTACCATGTTTGGTTCACCCAAAGAAGTCATGAGTCATGAATTACCTGAAAAATACAATGTTGATTTAATTATGGTGGGACAATCAGGATTAAACGCAGTCGAACGTGTGGTCATGGGAAGCGTCAGTAGCTACATTATTCGTCAAGCCCCTTGCGATGTCTTAATTGTTCACTCTGAAGAAAAATAAGCAAAAAGAGTTATTGATTGAATAGAGAGTTGACCTAACGTTTCTTTTGTTTTTTCAAAGGATCAGCGGCTTGTCACTCAAAATTGAGGACTTGGAGAATAAGTCGTAGTGACATATTTTCCAAGTCTTTTAGTTTTTCGACAAAAAAGTATGCACAATGGGTCAATTTTTGATAAGATAAGACAGGAAAACGACAGAGGAGGAACAAAAATGATTTTTGCATATAATAAAGAACACGTTGGCGATGTCTTACTTGTCATCGTTGCGGACGATCAAGGTGCGGAAAACCAAGTAAAACGTGTCGGCGATGTGGCACGTGTAAGTTTAGTTGAGGCGCCAGAAACAGTGGTAGCTTGGAATATTTTCAATGCTTCAGCGCTTCTAGGTGACATTAATGGCACCGGCCAAGTGACTTTAACAGACGAACAAATCAAAAAAGTCAATACAGCGATTAAAGATGCGGGATTTTCAGAAACCCTTGAAAAAGACGACAACCCTAAAATTGTGGTCGGCTTTGTCAAATCATGTAAAAAACACCCAGATTCAGATCATTTATCTATCACACAAACAGAAGTAGACAACGGCGAAATCTTACAAATTGTTTGTGGCGCACCGAACATCAAAGCAGGACAAAAAGTAGTTGTTGCCAAGCCAGGCGCAATGATGCCTGATGGTTTAATGATTTGGCCAGGGGTTTTACGTGGGGAAGAAAGTTTTGGAATGATTTGCTCAGCAAAAGAATTACGTTTACCAAATGCACCTGCTAAAAAAGGAATCTTAGAATTGCCTTTTGATGCAGAAGTTGGTTCTGCATTTGCGGTAGGAGAATAAAAGAAAGAAACGACCTGTTGTTTGAATAACAGGTCGTTTCTTTCTTTTATTGATTGCTTCGATTATTTTGTTGTGTTAAAGCTGATTTATCAATGGTTAAATCGATGGTTGCTTTCATTTCTTTAGAACCACGATAATAAGTCACTTCCATTTTGTCGCCAACTTTTTTCTTGTAAAGCGCGCTTTGTAAATCTGTAGTAGAGCTTACGTCTTGGCCGTCAACTTTCGTGATAACATCGTATTTTTCCAATCCAGCCTTTTCAGCAGGGGTCGCTGCTTCAACACCACGAACCACTACGCCAGTTTTTACAGAAGCTGGAATTTTTAAAATTTGTTCTTGTTGTTGTGAAGAGATACCTGTTAAATCAGACATCGTAATCCCAAGAGCTGGTCGTGTCACTTTACCATCTTTTTCTAATTGGTTGATAATGTTGACTACGTCATTACTTGGAATGGCAAAGCCCATCCCTTCAACGCTCACTTGACTAGTTGATTGCACAATTTTTACTGAGTTAATTCCAATGACTTGTCCTTCAATATTGATTAGTGGACCACCAGAGTTTCCTGGATTAATGGCAGCATCGGTTTGAATGGCATTAATATTGATGGTTTCACCAGACTCGTTTTTATTGGTAATATTTCTATTCACAGAAGAGATGATTCCTTGTGTGACAGAGTTAGCATAATCAGAGCCTAGAGGGGAACCAATTGCAATAGCAGGCTCACCGACTGTGATTTTACTAGAATTTCCAAACTCAGCGACTTGATCAACTTTGTCGGAAGAAATTTTAATCACGGCTAAATCCGTGTAAGCATCGGTTCCGACTAATTCGCCTTTCACTTTGGTACCATCAGATAAAACAACTTCCAATCCTTGCGCTTTATCTACGACGTGGTTATTTGTCACGACATAAGCCGTTTTACCATCTTTCTTATAAATAACCCCACTACCTTCACTGGCTGCTTCTAAATCGTTACCATTGTTGCCAGAAGAGTCTTGAGTACCTTCATTCCCACCGAACAATCCCCCAAAAGGATCATCTGCCGAAGAATTGTTGCTAGCACTTTGCATATTAATGACAGAAACCACAGAATTTTGAACTTTTTTCACGGCTTTTGTGACATCGCTAGACACATTGTAACTTACATTGCTGACTTTTGTGTCGCCGTGATTAGTGGACGTCGTCGTCGCCGCATTATTTCCGCCGTTGGGTGTGGGAATAATCCCAGAATAAGCGCCTCCTAGAATAAGGGCGCCACCAAGTAAGCCGCCAGCTAAACCAATCCCAAATTTTTGCAATAAACTTTTTTTATCTGAATTAGGTGTAACATCTTTTCGTTGCATAAAATAACCTCCCAATAAGTGCATCTGAATTTTCTATATTAAGTATATCTGTTTCCTACTCCTTTAGTCTATCGAATAGCTTTGAATTTTTTATGAACAACTTAGGGAAAAATTACAGAAAAAATACGAATGAAAAAGTTATACACAGAAAAATGTGAACAAATCGGGAATAACTCTGTGTATAGTTTTTAAGAAAGTTATCCACAGAATGTGGATAATGTGGACAAATCAGTGGCGAATATGTGTTTGTATTGAAAAAGCTGTTAAATAAAGTAATTTTTTAGTTTGTTCTGTGGATAACTCTGTGTATATGTGTATAAGTATGTGGAAACGTTGTGGAAAGTAGCCAAACTTCGTGCTAAAATAAGAAAGAAGAGAAAACGAGAAAGTAGTGGAATAGGTGAAAATTAAACTAGTAACAGTCGGAAAACTGAAAGAAAAATACCTGATTCAAGGCATTAATGAATATCTGAAACGTTTAAATAGCTATGCCAAGATGGAAATCATTGAAGTACCAGATGAAAAAGCCCCAGAAAAACTCAGTGACGCTGAAATGCTTCAAGTCAAAGAAAAAGAAGGCCAACGTATTTTGGGGAAAATTAATGACAACGAATACGTCTTTGTTTTAGCCATTAATGGCAAACAATTATCTAGTGAAGAATTTTCAAAAGAAATTGAACAATTAGGGATTAGTGGCAAAAGTAATCTAACCTTTGTCATTGGTGGCTCCTTAGGTCTCAGTGATTCAGTCCTTCAGCGAAGTAACCAACAAATTTCTTTTGGCCGCTTAACTTATCCACATCAGTTAATGCGTTTGGTATTAGTTGAACAAATTTATCGTGGTTTTCGGATTATGAAAGGGGAACCGTATCATAAATAGGAAGTAGGCTGGTTGCTCAGTAATTTCTATGAATCAAGTCATTGCTTGAAAAATATATGAAGTAAAATATCTTTAGTCTGTTTGTCTGATAGAAAATAAAAAAATTCAATCAAACTGGTTTGAGAGCAACGTTACCGTTCAAACAATAAATAAAAATGAGAGGAATGGCAAAAAACAATGGTCATTCCTCTCGTTTTTTTTAAAATTGTCCGATTGTTGTGCCTCAGAAACAGGTTCAGCACCCATGATTATTATTTTAAAATGAGAAAAATTAAGGGATTATCATAAAAATCAATATTTTTAACGAGAAAAGTTGAATAAGCTCTTGAATGAAGAAAACGCTATTGACAGTAACCAAAAATTACCTTAAAGTGAAAGCGTAAACATGTATAATATTTCATGTGACTAGGGAAAACTAGGCATGAAAAGTCTGTCTGAAGTAATTACTTTAGGTTGTCTTTTCATGCCTAATTTTTATATAGAATACTTAGTAGAGGAGGAAGTTGATTAAATTATCAGAAAAAAGTGTTTGGAAAAGTCGGATTGGTTGCTTAAAAATAGAAAGATATGGGGAAAAATATGATTAAAAAAATAATAGTCGTTGTTGCTTTCATGCTTACAGGCTTCTCGCTAACTGCGATGAGTGCATCTGCAGAAGAAATAACTGATTTATTTTTACAAAAAGAAGTGACATATTCTGGTGTGGAAGGAGGAAAAATTGGAGAGAATTGGAAATACCCTCAATTTGTTGGCGAAAAAGCTGTCGATGGCGATGAAACAACACGCTGGTCCGCTGATAAGCAAGAAGAACAATGGTTAATTGTTGATTTGGGTGAAGTAAAAAACATTGGCGAACTCGTTTTACAGTTGCATGCAGAAAGTCCTGTGTATGAAATCTTAGTTTCAACAGATGGTGAAAGCTATCAATCTATCTTTAAAGAAGAGAATGGGCAAGGTGGCCAACCTACTAAAAAATATATTGATGGCAATAATGTACAAGCACGTTTTGTAAAATATCAGCAGATGAAAATGTGGCAACACACAAATAAGCAATTTTACAGTTCAAGTATTATTTCGTTTGAAGCATATGAAAAAAAACGACTGCCAGAAGCGATTAAACTTTTAACAGAGAACCTGACTATTAGTGAAAAAAGAAAGCAACAGCTAGCCTTTGAAGTGTCACCAGCTGGAGTAGATATTACAGAAGATCAGATTGAGTGGTCAAGTAGTGATCCTACTATTGTGACGGTTGACCAAACGGGTAATTTAACAGCAGTTAAGAGTGGTGAAGCGAAGGTAACAGTCAAAATTAAAGGAACAGAAATTAGTGATACAATTCCTGTGACTGTTGTAGCAGAAAATAAACAATATGCGGAAATGCGAGCAAAATGGAAAATGCGATTGTTGGGTACAACGCAGTATGATAACGATGCAGATGTGCAACAGTATCGTGCCCAGATTGCTACGGAGAGTTTAGCATTGTGGCAAACGCTTAATCAAGCAGCAGATCGTGGGTATCTGTGGGAACGAAAACCATCGGATACAGTGTCTGCTGATTACACGACTCAATTTACCAATATTAAAAAATTAGCGTTAGGCTACTATGAACCATCAAGTGAGCTTTTTGAAAAACCGGAAGTTTATGATGCGATTGTTAAAGGCATTGAATTTATGATTGATACAAAAAAATACAATGGAACGTATTACACAGGTAACTGGTGGGATTGGCAAATTGGTTCCGCGCAGCCGCTAACAGATACATTGATTTTATTACATGATGACCTATTGAATACAGATGCAGAAAAATTAAATAAATTTACTGCTCCGCTGATGCTGTATGCAAAAGATCCAAACATACAATGGCCAATTTATCGTGCAACAGGGGCTAACTTAACAGATATTTCAATCACCGTTTTAGGTACTGGACTTTTGTTAGAAGATAATCAACGCCTAGTACAAGTACAAGAAGCTGTTCCGTCCGTTTTAAAAAGTGTTTCCTCTGGTGATGGCTTATATCCTGATGGTTCCTTGATTCAACATGGTTATTTTCCGTACAACGGCAGTTACGGGAATGAGTTGCTAAAAGGGTTTGGACGAATTCAGACTATTTTACAAGGTTCCGACTGGGAGATGAATGACCCTAACATTAGTAATTTATTTAATGTTGTTGATAAAGGTTACTTACAATTGATGGTAAATGGAAAAATGCCATCGATGGTTTCTGGTAGAAGTATTTCCAGAGCGCCAGAAACGAATCCTTTTACTACAGAGTTTGAATCGGGTAAAGAAACAATAGCTAATTTAACCTTAATTGCAAAATTTGCCCCAGAAAATTTAAGAAATGACATTTATACATCTATCCAAACGTGGCTTCAACAAAGTGGGTCATACTATCATTTCTTTAAAAAACCAAGAGATTTTGAAGCGTTAATTGACTTGAAAAATGTGGTGAATAGTGCGTCACCTGCCCAAGCGACACCAATGCAATCTTTAAATGTATATGGTTCGATGGATCGAGTCCTACAGAAAAATAACGAATATGCGGTGGGTATCAGTATGTATTCACAACGTGTCGGAAACTATGAATTTGGGAATACGGAAAATAAAAAAGGCTGGCATACAGCAGACGGCATGCTTTATTTATACAATCAAGACTTTGCTCAGTTTGATGAAGGATACTGGGCAACGATCGATCCATATCGATTACCAGGAACGACAGTTGACACAAGAGAATTGGTAAATGGTGCTTATACAGGGAAACGCAGTCCCCAGTCATGGGTAGGTGGCTCAAATAATGGACAGGTTGCCTCTATAGGAATGTTTTTAGATAAAAATAATGAAGGAATGAACTTAGTTGCTAAAAAATCTTGGTTCTTATTAGATGGTCAAATCATTAATTTGGGAAGTGGCATTACTGGTACGACAGATGCTTCGATTGAAACAATCCTCGATAATCGGATGATTCATCCACAGGAAGTGAAGCTTGACCAAGGTTCAGACAAAGATAATTCTTGGATTAGTTTAAGCGCAGCGAATCCATTGAATAACATTGGCTATGTTTTTCCTAATTCAATGAATACGCTTGATGTTCAAATAGAAGAACGCTCTGGTCGCTACGGAGATATTAACGAATACTTTGTTAATGATAAAACCTATACAAATACATTTGCTAAAATTAGTAAAAATTATGGCAAGACTGTTGAAAATGGTACTTACGAATATTTAACAGTGGTTGGGAAAACGAATGAAGAAATCGCAGCTCTTTCTAAAAACAAAGGCTATACTGTTCTAGAAAATACAGCAAGCTTACAAGCCATTGAAGCAGGTAATTATGTCATGATGAATACATGGAATAATGACCAAGAAATTGCAGGACTGTATGCGTATGATCCAATGTCGATTATTTCAGAAAAAATTGATAACGGTGTTTATCGCTTAACTCTTGCGAATCCTTTACAAAATAATGCATCCGTTTCTATTGAATTTGATAAGGGCATTCTTGAAGTAGTCGCAGCGGACCCAGAAATTTCTGTTGACCAAAATATTATCACTTTAAATAGTGCGGGGTTAAATGGCAGCTCGCGTTCAATCACAGTTAAAACAACTCCTGAAGTAACGAAAGAAGCGTTAGAAAAATTAATTCAGGAACAAAAAGAACACCAAGAAAAAGACTACACCGCAAGTAGCTGGAAAGCCTACAGCGAAGCATTGAAACAAGCACAAACTGTGGTAGATCAAGCAACAGCAACGCAAGCAGAAGTAGACCAAGCAGAAGCAAAACTACGCTCGGCAGTGAAGCAATTGGTAAAAGTGCCAACTAAAGAAGTAGATAAAACCAACTTGTTGAAAATCATCAAAGAAAACGAGAAACACCAAGAAAAAGACTACACCGCAAGCAGCTGGAAAGTCTACAGCGAAGCATTGAAACAAGCACAAACTGTGGCAGATCAAACAACAGCAACGCAAGCAGAAGTAGACCAAGCAGAAGCAAAACTACGTTCGGCAGTGAAGCGATTAACATTGAAAAATAGTGGGGAAAATAAAAAGGAACAAAAAAATGGGGGGAATAATGGACACTTAAATACTAGTGCGGGAGTTGATCAAACTGGTACGAAACAAGTTAAGCCATCAAGCCAAGGTGGTTTCAGAAAAGCTAGCCAATTTTTACCGAGCACAGGAGAAAAGAAATCAATCGCGCTTGTGATTATTGGCCTTCTAGTTATCGCCAGTGGGTGTCTTTTAGTTTTTCGTAAAAGTAAATCGAAGAAGTAAAAAATTACGGATTCACTAAAAACATAATAAAAAAGCAGACTTCCATACAAGAAGTCTGCTTTTTCATTAATTACTCCGCTTCCGCATTTTGCAAGTCAGCGACATCAGTCAGATAAGTGGCCTCATCCAACAAATCTTCCGAATGTGCAACATAAATCGCAGTGGCGCTATCACCAACCACGTTTAGGCTAGTAACGAGCATTTCGATTGGACGATTAATGGCTAAAATCAATGAATACGTCGCAATCGCAATCTCATTGTTATAGTTTAAACCAGTTAAAATAGTGAAAAGGATAATTCCGCCAGCGCCAGGTGCCGCCGGTGTACCAATAGATGACATTAAAGCTAAAATGGCAATCAAGGCAATATTAGCTGGTGTCACTTCATAACCAGCTACGCCCGCCACAAAAATAGCCGCAATTACTTGCATAATCGCTGTGCCGTTCATATTAATAGTCATTCCTAACGGCAAGACAAAGGCGGCAACATCGCTGTCGACACCTAACTCTTCAACCGTTGTTTTTGTATTTAACGGTAAAGTGGCTGCCGAAGAAGAAGTAGAAAATCCAAAGACCACAACTTTCATAATCTTTTTAATAAAAGGAACAGGATTTAATTTTGTCGCAAATAAGATAAATAATGGGTAACCGATCATCAAAAAGGCTAAGAGCGTCGCTGTCGTTGTTATGACGTAGACTAACGCTGGTTTTAAATAATCAATCCCGTAGGAAGCAAACGTCCGAACTAACAACATAAAGACGGCGATAGGAGCAAATTTAGTAATTACAAAGGTTAAAAATAACGTGACCATCGCATTGACTTCTTCAATTAATTTTTTGAAAACACGAATTTTATCCCCTAATGCATTAATACATAAACCAGTAATCACTGCCAACACAACAACGGCTAAAATTGCACCATTGTCGCTAAATGCAGAACCGATATTTTTCGTGACAGCATTGACAATCACCATTAATGGGTTGCCGCTCGTACTTACTTCGACAGGAGCTAGCGTTTCAGATAACGACACATTAAAAGCGCCAGTTAAATATACGCTATAGCCCACAATTCCTGCTGTTAGTAGAGCAATCAGTGACATCGATAAAAAGCCAAAAATCGTTTTATAGGAAATTCGTCCTAATTTTTGCGTATCGGTAATATGACAAATGGCTAAAGTAATTGAAGTAAAGACCATCGGCACAATCACTAATTGTAGGCCGTTGATAAATAGTTGACCAATAATATAGAAAAGCCCAATCGCAGATTGTCCTTTTTCAGGATCTGAAATATCTTGGAAAAGAATCTGATTGATTGTCTGCCACACAGCGCCTTGATTGCTGCGAATAAGGTACTCTCTTAAAAATAAAAAGCCGAGCCCAACGATTAACCCTCCCACCAATGAAATCACCATTTTTTTGGTAAATGAGATACCTTTCACTTCACGTTTTTTCTTTTCCACTTTGTTGCCTCCCAAATAAATTGATTAAGCACCGCGCAAAAAAAGCCTTGCACACAAAAAAAGGGCAAGACATCTCGTATCATTCACTATACAAAAATACAGAATTTTACAGAACTTTGCCTTGTTAGCCTCTCGGACTATCTTAAAGGTACTTTTCCACATACTAAGGGAAACTACGAGAATTGTCAATTCTTTTTTACTTAGGGGGGTGTTATTTTTGAAGAAAGAAAGTGATCTTTACCCTTTCCGCAGATACCGCAGCCAAAAAAGAACTACAACGGATTCTTTTGCAGTATAATAGAAAATAGAAACGAAAGAACAGGCACCAACACAAAGGAGGTATTTTTATGAAAGTCACTCAACTTTCTAGTGAAACCCTTGACCGAGCGCACGAACGTTTTGAAGAAACACTTGCGCAAATGACCGTTGCCGAAGCAAACACGATGCCCGCACCATTAATTAAGTCTGTTACTTGGCTAATGTGGCACACAGCCAGAGAATTAGACCTACAAATTTCCGCACTTAATCATAGTGAGCCGTTATGGCTTAGCCAACACTGGACAGAAAAATTTGCCTTGGATTTGCCAGATGAAACAGAAGACTGGCATCACACACCAGAAGAAGCGGCGAAAGTCGTGGTGGCAGAAAAGCAATTGCTTAGTGACTATTTGGCTGCCAGTGTGGCACTTACCAAAAGCTATTTAGACCAAGTCAAAGAAGAACAATTGTCAGACGTGATTGATAAAAATTGGACCCCGCCGGTGACTAGACAAGTGCGTTTAGTTTCAGCGATTGATGATGCAGTGATGCATTCTGGGCAAGCCGTTTATACACGAAGATTAGTCATTGGAAAATGATAAATAAGAAAAAACAAAAAATGCTTCTGCCTAAGCAGGAGTATTTTTTATTGAGAGAAAAAATACATAAAAATAATGAACGAAGGACTGTCCACTTTTTCCCTAGTTGAAACGTTGTATAAGTGAAAGGAGAAATCAGATGAAAAAGGAGGCAAATTTTGACGAAGTACTATTTTCTTTGGGGCAAGAAGTCATCCAAGTCTTGATTCGCCGAGGAGCAAGTCTTGAAGATGCACAAGATGCAGTGTCGCAAACATATACAACGATTTTTTCAATATTACCTGAAATTACATCAGAAAATCTACGCCCGTGGTTTTTCCGAGTAACATTTAATTACTACATTACGATGTATCGAAAAAAGAAACGAGAACGCACTTTTGTGGCAAACAGTCATCCTGTGCAATCAATAGAAAAAATGGAGGGGCAAGAGTTATTATTATTGATCGATTCCTTAAAAGATGAGGAACAAGAACTATTGCTTTTGAAATATTATTATCAATTATCGTATGCCGAGATTGCGTTGATTTTAGAATTATCTGTTGAAAATGTTCGCAAAAAATTGTATCGCACACGTCAAAAATTAAAAAAAGAACTGGAGGAATAGAAGTGGATTTAAAAAAAAGTATTCGTAAAGCGAAAAGAAAACAATTTATCGTGATTGGTGCCATAACCGTTGTTAGTTTTGCTGTATTGTTTGTCGGTTTTTTTGTGGGAATGGATAAACTTTCGACGAAAAACTATCATACCCTACTAGAAGTAATTAATGATCAAGAAATGATTGCTTCACCAAACACTCAATTAGATTCCCAAGTAATTGCTAATAGTTCGCCTTTTGGGGGCGAAGTTGTAACTAATCGTTCAAAAAATATTGATGGTTACACGGTGGAGTGGAGTAATTTACGTAGCAGATATAGCTTTTTCAGAAATTCGATTGACTGGAATGAAGTCTATCCTGGTAGCTATTATTCTTCTAAGAATTTTTATGAATACAACCGACAAACCAAGCAGAAAGTAGCATCTTTTTATAACCCAGCGATTACCAATTACTATGGTGGTATCAAAAACGAATTAAGTGAATTAGATAAGATGGAAAACCAAGTAGCGGAAGTGGCGATTTCTTTTGATAAACCTTATCCATATGAAGAAGTCCGCAAAATGTTACCGAGCAATATCAACTTAGTTTGGCTCTATGTTTACTCCGAAACGGTTAATGAAGCAGAAGGTCCTTCTGGTACGCTGCCTTATGGTTTTCAATTAAGCATGGACGATCACAACGAAATATTTGATCCTGAAAACGACAAGCAACACTTTTTTGAAACCTTAGAAAAATCCCCGTTGTTTGCTGACAACCAAGAAGGCCAAAAGTTTATCCAACAAAATAAAAATAAAAAAGTCGAAAAATTACCTATTTGGGGAGTCATGCTTACCGGACAAACTAAAAATTTCAAAGCCTTACAAAATGAACCTTTTGTTCGTGGGGCTTCAATTGGCGTGACCGCACCTATCGTTCCTTATATTCAGCCAGAGAAATAAACGTTCTTCAGAACTCTAAGCCTTCCGACTGATTTTGCTTCAACGATATTGTCAGTAAAAATAGAAAACGTTATAATAGAATGGATCACAGGAAGTGCTTCTACAATGCGTGGGAGCACTTTTTTTACTTATCTATGAGGAGGGCAAGTGAATGTTTTTTAATTTTATTGGGTTAACGTTATTTTTTGGTATCGGGATCTTAGTTGCGAATGGCGCCAAAATTGTAGCGAATAAAGGGAAAAAGAGTAAGGGGACCATTCTATTAATGGTGATGGAATTGCTCTTGTTAGGTATCTTTTTATTTGTGACTTTGCCAAGTAAAAATCTTTCAACCGTGTTATGGATTAATCTGATTGGCGCAGTGATTGCTAGTGGGGTGTTATTAAGTACACGCTTAGCTAGTAAAGTCGAAGTTCCTGGTATCCCAAAGGGCCGCAAAGAAGTAGGGAAGAATACCAACAAAACGGCTAACAAAGACTGGTCTGGCAAAATTTTGGGTGTTGCCGTTTTGGCAATGATTTTGTTGACTATTGTCAGTAGTATTACCAGAATCTCTTCTATTGATGAAATTTATCAAACGATTCCTTTAAAAACGGAAGAAAAAGCTGAAGTTTTAACTTCGGCGAAAGAAACACCCATTGCGATTGCACCACAAACGGCGAAACGAAAAATGTTACAGAAATTTTCTGTCATTCCCAATTCCAATATGTTTACTTTGGATGGTATAACGGCACAAGTTGTCAATGGCGAGTATGTTTATGTAGCAACAGTCGAATTTAATGGCTTCTTTAAATGGCTAAAACTGGGGGAGGTACCTGGCTATTTTATCATTAGTGCGACAGATATCAACGCACAGCCAGAATTTGTAGAAAAACCAATTGTTTATACTCCTTCAGCTTACTTTGGCAAAGATGCCGCACGAAAAATTTATTCCGCTTATCCAGGTTATGCAGCAACTGGCACAATCAATTTAGAGTTGGACGACCAAGGAAATCCTTACTATATTCAAACGCTTTACAAAGAGTATGGGGTTTCTGGTCGCATGCACTATAATGAATTTAAAACGGCAGTATTAAATGCTACAACAGGAGAAGTTAACGTTTATGACAGTCAAAAAGCCCCAAGTTTCGTTGATGCGCCGATTACTAGCTCAGCGGCGAATAGCTTAAATGAATTCTTTGGTCGTTACAGTCAAGGCTGGTGGAACCAGACAATGTTTGGTGCCAAAAAAGATGTCAAAATTCCAACTGAAAATGGTATTTATGCATCAGGACAAATTACGCCGATGATGAACAAGGAAGGGAACCAGTTGCTTTATTTTACGGACTTTACAAGTAGTGAAAAAGACCAAGATTCCGCTTTAGGTTACTCCTTAATCAATGCCCGAACAGGTCAAGTTACGTATTATCGTGATACTAAAGTCGGCATTATGGATAGTGATGGCGCCATTTCTATCGCTTCAAAAATTTATCCAGAAAAGAAATGGAAAGCTAGTATGCCAGTCCTTTATAACATTGATGGCGTGCCAACGTGGATTGTTTCGTTAATGGACAGTAAAGGGATTTTCAAAAAATATGTCTATATAAATGCTGTAGATAATGATATTGTAATTGATGCAGACACGGCACAAGGCGCACTAGACGCTTATCGAATTGAGTTAGTAACCAAAGGAAGTAACAATGAAAATACAGACAAAGCCAACTTGAAAACGATGCAAGGTAAAGTAGCTCGTGTCTCAGTAGTAGCTGGGGAAGCGCAAACGGTAGTTTCATTTTTACTAGAAGATGAAAAAACCATTTTTAGCGTAACGACTAATAACAGTCCGCTGGCGCTATTCTTAAAAGAGGGCGACCAAGTGACATTTAAAGCCGTAGTGACTGAAAATGCTAAAGCAGCGAATGTTGAAGAATTGAAAATTGCAGGATTAAACTAAATAAAACACCTCTTTTCTATAGAAAAGAGGTGTTTTATTCTTGGAAAAGAAGAAAAATCCACTTATTTCTGCTATGATAAGAGAGAAAAAGAATACGAAGGAGCTTCGCCCATGCGCAACATAAAATTAACCATTGAATATGATGGTAAAAGATACTCAGGTTGGCAACGACTAGGCAATTCAGAGAAAACGATTCAAGGGAAAATTGAAAGTATTTTAACACAAATGACGGGTGAACCGATTGAAATTATTGGCTCAGGCAGAACGGATGCCGGCACACATGCACGTGGTCAAGTAGCGAATTTTAAAACGACTAGTTCACTAACAACAACCGAAATGTTATCCTTTTTAAATCGATATTTACCTGGCGATATTGTTGTTAAAGAAGTTACAGAAATGCCTGAACGTTTTCATGCACGGTATAACGCCACAGGCAAACAATACAGCTACTATGTTTGGAATAGCCCAATTCCTAATGCCTTTGAACGGTATCATAGTTTTCACTTTCCCAAAGCGTTGGATCAAGAAAAAATGGAACAAGCTTGCCAAAAATTAATAGGGACCCATGATTTTATTGGCTTTTCAGCATTGAAAAAAACCAAAAAATCGACTACTCGAACGATTGAAAAGATTACGATTGAAAGAAACGGCGAAATGTTACAGTTCACTTTTGTGGGCAATGGTTTCTTGCATAAAATGGTCCGCATCCTCGTTGGGACACTTTTAGAAATTGGTGCAGGCACCAAAGAATTAGCGATAATTGATGAATTGTTCGCAACAAAAGTCCGAGAAGGCGCAGGTGAAACGGCTCCTGCACAAGGATTGTTTTTAGATGAAGTGTATTATAAATAAACAACTTTAGAGGTGGGGGAAAAGTGAATAAAGATTGGAAAAAACTAAAAGCGTCTAATGAAGGTATTCCAACATTTGAATCATTAATGCCATATACTTTAGAAGTTTTGAAAGATGGAGATGTACTGAACAGAAAGATCATTTTAAAGCGTATTATTCAGTTCTTAGATATTCCGGATGAAATTGCCTCAATGATGTATCCAAACTACCCTCAAGGAGATGGGATTTTAGCAAATCGTTTCAGCTTTGCTATCAGCGATTTGTATAAAGCTAGAGCTGTTGAACGGATTAAACGAGGTATGTATCAAATAACAGAACTAGGTTTGGATTTATTAAATAATTATGGTGAAAAAATCAATAGAAAACTTTTGGAACAACAACCTGCATATCAAAAATATATGCAAGAATTAGTCGAACGGAATAATCGTGTTGGAACGACTACTATCGAAGCAAGCGCACCAATTGAAAGTGCTAAAATAGACATTGAGGATATGATCAACAATCAAAATAATCAAATTGCGATTGAACTATTAAACAAAGTTCGACAAGTGGAGCCAGTATTTTTTGAAAAGTTAGTTATACATTTATTGGAGACAATGGGATATAGTGGAAAACACGGAACGGCAGTTGTTACATCCAAATCAAATGATGGTGGAATAGATGGCATCATCAATCAGGATCCATTAGGAACTAGTACTGTTTATGTTCAAGCAAAGCGATATCACGAAACTAATACCATTGGTCGCCCTGCTATACAAGGATTTTATGGCGCTTTAGCTGCTGTAAATGCAGATAGAGGAGTTTTTATAACAACTTCTAGTTTTAGTGCTAATGCGCACGAATTTGCCAAAAATCAAGGGATAGTTTTAATAGATGGTATTAAATTAACAGAGCTCATGTTAGAGTTTGGTGTTGGTGTAGAAATAGCCAAGACGTACAAGCTATTTAGAATTGATAATGATTACTTTGAAGATGAGCTTTAGCTTATTATAAATAACAAAAAAATAAATTTTCTTTAACCACACCAATTAAAAAGTTGAACTTCATCTAAAAAGTGCTAACGTTAAGAAGAGATTAACAATAGAAAGAGGTCATTTTTTTGCTATCTTTACTTATTTCTGTCAAAAAATTATTTTCATCTTTTTTAGGTATCTTAAAAAAAGAAGACACTCGTGCCTTGTTCTTTTTACTGGCAACCACGTTGTTGAGTGGGACTATTTTTTATTCAACAGTGGAAAAATTGTCGCCATTAGATTCGTTATATTTAAGTTTCATGACGTTAACCACGATTGGTTATGGAGATGTGCATCCAGTTACTGACTTGGGAAAAATTTTCACCATGATTTATGCTACAGTAGGCTTGGGGATTATGGCTATGTTTATTTCGGTCGTAGCAAAATCCTACTTGTATTCTAAACAAAGTCATCACCACCATCACCATAAAAACAAAGAACATTCAGCGGAAAAGTCTTCAGAAAAATAGACGAAATTGATGAGTTGACCAAGTGTTTCTCGAAAAATGAAAGTTTTTTGAGAAACACTCTTTTTTTATCTTAATAATTATGGTAGTATGTCCCAAACTGTATTTTATTTTAAAGGAGCGTGAAGTGAATGGTCAAAGCGATTCGGAAATTATCGTTAATTCAAAAAATCATGATAGGGATTGTGATTGGAACCACCTTGGGTTTCTTGGTGCCGGAATGGACCTTCATCAGCGTTCTTGGTGAATTGTTTGTGGGCGCCTTAAAAGCAATTGCGCCGATTTTAGTTTTTGTCTTAATTATTGCGTCGCTAGCCCAACAAAAGGCTGGGGCGAAAACATATGTTGGATCAATTTTAGTTGTGTATCTGTTAGCGACATTTTTGGCAGCTGTTGTTGCCGTGACGGCAAGCTATCTGTTTCCCGTTAAGATTGTCTTGGAGGCGGCGCAGGAAGCGCAAGCAGCCCCAACGCAACTTAGTGATGTTTTAAGCAATGTGTTAACAAGCGTTGTCCAAAATCCGATTCAAGCGATGATTGAAGGCAATTATTTATCTGTTTTATTTTGGTCCTCATTAATCGGTATTGGGTTACGTCAAAGTTCGGTCGCTACCAAGGATGTGATTGCCAATCTTTCAACAGGGATTACCACGGTCGTTCAAATGATTATCGGCATTGCGCCAATTGGAATTCTAGGTTTGGTGTTTCATTCGGTGGCAACAACAGGCATTGCAGGGTTAGCCAAGTATGGTCAGTTACTATTATTGTTAATTGGTACGATGGCCGTGGTTGCTTTAGTCGTTTATCCAGCGATTGTTTTTTGGAATATTCGGCAAAATCCGTATCCGTTAGTCTTTTTTGTATTAAAGGAAAGTGCGATTCCCGCATTCTTTACACGCAGTTCTGCGGCCAATATTCCCATTAATATGGAATTGGCGAAAGCAATGGATTTAAATGAAGAATCTTATGCGGTCTCTATTCCGCTAGGCGCAACGATTAATATGGGCGGCGCAGCCATTACGATTACCATTATGACATTGGCGGCAGTCCACACATTAGGCATGTCCGTACCAATCTATTTAGCATTATTGTTGAGCATCATCGCCGCTGTTTCTGCTTGTGGGGCTTCAGGAATTGCTGGCGGCTCCTTGTTGTTAATTCCGCTTGCATGTAGTTTGTTTGGCATTTCCAATGACATTGCCATGCAAGTCGTCGGCGTTGGCTTTATCGTCGGCGTAGTCCAAGATTCCATTGAAACAGCGTTGAACTCTTCTAGTGACTTGTTGTTTACCACCTCAGTTGAGTTAGCAGACCGACGTAAAAATGGTGAAATTATTGATGTCAAAGCATTAATTGGCAAAAGTCAATTGGTGGTCGAACAAGAAAATATTTAAAAGAAAGGAACAACCCGCTAAAATGCTGGTTGTTCTTTTCTTTAATAATCTCGGCCCCATTTTTTTCAGGGGCCACTGAAATTATCGACCATTTTGTGAAGAAAATCCTCTCTATAATAAAGGTATCAAGTAAATAGGAGGTACACGAAATGAAATGGTATCAACTTTCCTCAACAAAAGTAATCGAGCAGACTAAGACGAAGCAAACGGGTCTTTCTAGCGAAGAACGTCAGCAACGTTTACAAACGAATGGTCCAAATAAAATTGAAGAAAAACAACAACTGAAAACGTGGCAAAAGCTAGCCAAACATTTTACAGATTTACTAATGATGGTCTTACTCGCTGCCGCAATTCTAAAATTTGCCACAGGCGAAGTGGTCGAAGGAAGTATCATTTTTCTAGTGGTGCTTGTCAATGGCTTTGTCGGTTATTGGCAAGAGCGTAAAGCAGAAGAATCATTAGACGGCCTTAAACAGATGATGGGCCAAGAGGCAGTCGTTCTAATTGATGGACAAAAAACAACCGTTTCTTCTGAAACATTGGTTCTGGGAGATGTAGTCACGTTACAAGCTGGTGATGTAGTCCCAGCAGATTTGCGCTTATTTGATGTTCATAATCTGATGATTGAAGAATCAATTTTGACAGGTGAATCAGAAGCCGTGGAGAAAATTACCAGTTCCTTGAATGAAGAATTGCCAACAGGCGATCAAAAGAATTTGGCTTTTTCAGGAACACTTGTCCAAGCAGGTTCGGCCTTAGGTGTTGTAGTAGAAACAGGAGATTCCACTGAAGTTGGAAAAATTAATCACGCGTTGCAGTCAGTAGATCAAAAAACAACGCCGCTCGTACGGAAAATGCACCAATTAAACAAGCAAATTTTCCAAGGGATTATGGTCTTGATCGTGTTTCTGATTTTCTTTACCACTTTTCGTCATGGCATGGAATGGAGCCTCTTATTTTCTGCGATGATTGCATTAATTGTAGCAATGATCCCAGAAGGCTTACCTGCTGTGTTAACGATGATTTTATCGATGGGTGTTCATGAGATGGCTAGAGAAAATGCGATTATTAAAGGCATGCCTTCCGTTGAAACATTAGGTTCAATGACAGTTATCTGTTCAGACAAAACAGGAACACTAACTAAAAATGAAATGACGGTAATGGATGTAGTGACTGAAGAAATGACCATTGTCAAAGAGATTATGGCCAACTGTCAAGAATTGAAATTACAAGACCAACAAAAAATCGCCGACTTGCAAGGGAATCCTACCGAGTTAGCTTTACTACAATATGTTGATCAGGATCAACTGTCTTTACGCCCTGTAGAAAAGAAAATTCCGTTTAGTTCAAGTTACAAATACATGGCCACTCGCCATCCGCAAGCAGAAGGTTCAATTATTTATGTCAAAGGTGCGCCAGAAGTATTGTTACAACTTTCTACGTTATCTGATAATCAAAAAGGTGCTTGGCAAGCACAAGCTGCGCAATTAGCGCAAAAAGGACAACGGGTATTAGGTTTCGCTTATAAGGCAGTTACGTCACAACAGGAACTGACACATGAAACATTGTCAGGATTGACGTTTGCTGGACTGGCAGGCATCATCGATCCGCCAAAAGAAAGTGCCATTCAAGCCGTCAAAGAATCTCAAGAAGCAGGTATTTCCGTCAAAATGATTACCGGAGACCATAAAGATACAGCGCAAGCCATTGGCGAGCAAGTTGGTTTAAAGCATACGAAAAAAGTCCTTGAAGGATTAGAAATTGATGCTATGTCAGATGAAGAATTAGCTCAGCATGTTCAAAAAGTCGATGTATTTGCACGAACGACGCCAGAACATAAATTACGAATTGTCACGGCGTTACAAAACAATGGCGAAATTGTCGGAATGACCGGCGATGGCGTGAACGATGCGCCAGCACTAAAGAAAGCCGATGTCGGAATTGCCATGGGAATTAAAGGAAGTGAAGTAACCAAACAAGCCGCAGATATGGTTTTGGCAGATGATAATTTCCATACGATTGCTAAAGCCGTGAAAGAAGGACGCCGCATTTTTGATAACTTGAAAAAGACGATTACCTTCTTCTTGCCAACTTCTTTGGCACAAGGCTTAATTGTTGTCTGGGCGCTTTTAATGAATCATCCTCTACCGTTGACACCTGTCCAGATATTATGGGTAAACATGGTAACTACGATTACTTTGTCTTATGCATTAGGTTTTGAAAAAGCGAGTGCTGATACCATGAAACGACCACCAAGAGATGTCAACGAAGGCATTTTAACAAAGTACAGTATTTTTAGAATCGTCTATGTGTCGGTACTCATTATGGTACCAGGTTACCTTATGGCATTACAATTTGAGGGCCAAGCCTTACAGCAAACGTTCCTCTTACAAAGTATCGTCTTAGCGCAAGCAGCGTATATGATCAACTGTCGTAAGTTGGTTGATCCATCGTTAAGCACAGGCTTTTTCCAAAATAAAGTGTTGTTTGCTTCATTAGGAATCCTCTTTTTACTGCAAGCGCTAGTAGTTTACTGGCCAGTAGCGCAGCAATTAATTGGTACAACTTCTTTAAATGGCCTTCAATTAGCAATGATTTTCGTCCATGTTGTGAGTCTGTTTTTCCTTGTTGAAGGGGAAAAATATATAACCAAACGATTCATGACGAAAGAAAGCCAAAAAACTAGCGAATGTCCTCGCTAGTTCCTTTAAAAATAAGAATGAAGAGTGAGCTCTGCTAGTCGGCGGAGTTCATTTTTTGTTGGAATTAAAGAGAGATAAAAGACAGGAAAATCAAGATGATCCAAGGGGAAATTGGAAATAAT
Source organism: Enterococcus sp. DIV1307a (assembly GCF_050537425.1). Classification (NCBI taxonomy): domain Bacteria; kingdom Bacillati; phylum Bacillota; class Bacilli; order Lactobacillales; family Enterococcaceae; genus Enterococcus; species Enterococcus sp. DIV1307a. The sequence continues at coordinate 2,505,834 of NZ_CP172914.1, read as the reverse complement.
TATGTCGGCTTCATTTAACGTCAACTGGCTTAGTTCCACATATTCAATGGCTTGTAATTTCACACGAGTACCTAAATAAGCAGCTAATTCTTGTTGCAAAAAAGCTTTCCAAGCAGGTTCCCCTTGAAAGAGGAAATAGGCGGTCATCGTTTGCGCCTGAATAGAATAACTGGCTTGTTTTTCTAACAAAGAAGCCAAACTAAGAAAATAAGTTGGTTCTTCAATCGTGGTGTAGCGAGATAAAATCTCCAAAAGTTCTTGGTTGCTCTTTGATAACGCAAGGTCCTCCGCGGCTTGTTCGGTCATTAATTCTTGATATTCCAATTGAAATTGCTCAGAAAGTGTTGGGGACTCGGTATATTTAATGAATAACAATAACAGATTATCCAATAAATTTGTTTGGATTAAATCTGGCCGGGCTTCTTCAGTGGACAAATTAGTGACAAACTGCTGTAACGACTTTCGCAGTTGACTGTAATGAGTGTGGAGCGCAGAAGCCAACGTTTCGCCATAGACATTATCGTAATTCCAACTTTCTAAGAAACAAAAGAAGGCGAAAAAACTTTCTTCTCCTTGCAAATAGATGCCTTCAGAAGCATAAAGTTTTGCCAAGGACGGTTGATAAAGTTGAAACAAGACATCTTTTGAGTCAAAAGAAAATTGACTCACTCGGCAATTGGCTTTGTTGCGAATCGTGTTAATAAAAAACCAACAAGCGCCAAAAATTTCTTCCGTTTCCACCGTCAACTCACTACTGTAAACTTGTTTCAAAAATTGAAAATAATGCTCCTCATGAATAGAATAATCGTCAAAAAAATAATTATTATGAGTAAAAGGCACCAACAAACGGTGATAAAAAATCCGAATATTGCTTTCTGCCCCGATTAGCTGAATGGTCGTTGTGGTTAATTGAATCGTTAAATGAAAATCACGTAAGGCCTGATTCATTTTTTTGATATGTCGCTTCAAAGTTTCATAAGAAACACCACTAGTGCTCAAAAAAGAAGTTGTCACTAACTCTTTCGTAAATAGTAGCTCTTTTAATAGCTGAATACTAATGGATTGAGGTAAAAATAATGACCAAAGCTCATTGGTTTGCGCATTCCCCTGATTGCGTAACCGAATACCACTGCTATCGGTTTCAATGGACCAGTCGGCGGGTAATTGACTGCGAATATACTGTAAATCCGAAAAAACGGTTCGCTCTGTCGTTTGGATTTGCGCGGCTAAACGCTTGGCTGTCAGCTGGGGAACATTTAACAACTGTTCCAACAAACGAATTTGCCGAAGCAAATCTTTTTCCGTTATCACACGTTTTAACATGGAGTACATGGCAAAACCTCCTTTTGCTTAAGAATACGGATAAAAAGGGGATTGGTCAATTAAAAAAAGAAGCGAATCGTCATTCGCTTCTTTTTATCCACTATACAAAAATATCAAATGTATGCAAAACGGCTGACAATAAAATGGTTACAACAGCCATTCCTGATACAAAGCCGACAGCACCAGGAACAAACGGAGGTAATCGTTTAGCAATATAGCTACCGACAGGGGCCGCACTGATTCCTGCTAAAACGGCGATGGTCAGGGAAAGCCAAAAGCCACCACCCATCATTAAAATCACACCAGGAACAATGCTGACCAGTGGCATAAACGTTGGATACCAACCTTCTTCAGCGAAATGTTTTCGATAAAGAAAAACACCAACAGCCGAAGCAATCATTTGTCCCATTAAAATGTCAGGAACCAAGCCAGAACCATTTGTAATATGATTAATATTGACAAACCAATCTGTTAAAACGCCTAGAATTACCAAACCTCCAACTAACTCATTTCCATAAAACCAAGCTTCGGAGAAGTCAGCAAAAGTGCGTCGTATTGACCATTGAAAGGTTTGCGTATTTTCAATTTTAGGTTGTTTTTGCCGCTTCTGAGCGATTGGTGCAACAGAAGGAACCATCCAAGGAAGTTGATGACAGATGGCTGAAACAATCCAGCCAACAAAAGTCATTGTGGTAACGTTGGAAACTGTCCCAGGTACATTTAAAAGGGGCATCAATTGCGCATTCAGCCAATTGGCAAACGGAAAGGTGAAAAGCGCACTCAACAGAGAAATCGTTCCTAATTTTTTCCAGCCAGGACCATAAACGAGCGTTAAAGCTGGCGGCGTGCCGACAACCACAATAAACGTTGGTAACCACAACACTTCTTTTGTAAAAAAGCGTGTAAAATCAAAAACATAAATAGTTAAAAAGAGGGAAAGTAGCTGAGAAGCAAGTACCCAAGGCCAAGCACCAGAGCCACCAGCAATTGCAAATCCCTGCCATTTTGAATTTTTTCGATAAAGTTGCCAAGCAATCAGACCGCCGATTAGTAAGAAAAGCGTTGTAAAAAGTCCACCGTAAAATTCCCCTTCCGTGAAGTTCATAACAAAATAGATAAATTTGTAAAATCCCTGCTGATTCACTTTGGTAACTACGTCATTGTAAGGAAAAAAGTTAGACACATGTCGAAAGCCATTCATGATCCAATACAGGAACATTCCCAAAAAAATTTTTACAACAAGAGCTAAAACGGCTTCGTAATTGATCGATTTATTTTTCATATGATCGCTCCAAAAAAAATGACATTTTACTAAGTTTTTGAAATTAGTTTATTTTAGCTACTAAAGCTTTTAGTGCTTCGTTAAAGACATTTGCTGGCGGATTAGTCAATCCAGCGCCAATCATACCAATCCCCGGTTCTTTATGAGCAATAGCAGTATTAATGACAGGCAGCATCCCTGTTTCTAAGACTTTTAAGACATCGATGCCTGAAGGAATCCCCATAAAATCTAAAACAGGAATCGTGACATTGGGATTTTCTTTCGTAGTAATTTCCAGCATTTCTTTTGAATAATTCAATGCTTCTGCCACTGTTCCGCCAACTAATGGGACAATTGCTGGTGCAGCTGCCATAGCAAATCCGCCAACACCATACGTTTCTGTAATAGCACTATCGCCCATATCCAAACCAGCATCTTCTTGTGTGTAACCAGCAAACATCGGACCAATCACCCGTTGGGCAGGCCCTGTAAACCAGTGATTTCCGCCAATCCCACTGACACGAATCCCAAATTCGACCCCGTTGCGACACATGGTGGTGACAATTGTACTATTCTCCACATTATGCCCAGCATCTAACGCACATTTAGCGGCGCCCATCCAAGTCGGACCAGAAAAATAGTCAGAACTGCCAAGAAATTCAAATACTTCTTTTAATTGTTCACGAGAAAAATCAGTTTGAACCATGTAAGGTGTTAATGCTTGGACTAACAACGTACTTCCGGCTACATTGCGATTATGGCACTCATCGCCCATATGCAAGGCTTGCGAAAGCATTAAGCGTAAATCAATGCCTTCTGGACAAAAAGTCATGGCATCATGAAGTAATGGACCTAAAACATCGCGCATCCAAATCAGGCGATCCACGACGGATTGATCATTTGCACCAAATCGTAAAACTTTCGCCAATTGTTCACTTAAATTAGTAAAAGCCGTGTTGCCGTACGTTTCATTTTTGATAATATGAACGTACATATTCGGAGAAGTCACGCCAGCCATAGAACCAACGGCATCATGTTCATGACAAGGAGAAAACGTAATCGCGCCAGAACGAGCAACCCGATCGGCATCAACTAGATCTTTTGCTAATCCTTCAAAAACAAGCGCTCCTTGAACGGCACCTTTCATCGGTCCGCACATATTTTCATAAGTAATGGGTGGCCCAGCATGTAAAATGGTCGTTTCAGTCATATCGGGCATGACATTAATTGCTTTATCAAATCCCACTAAAATAGGTTTTGATTGAATAATGCGGGTAACCGCTTCTTCGTTGGCTTGTTGGATTTTTTCATAAAGTGTTGGATTTTTTAATTGATCCAATAATTTCAATAGCTCTGGGTCACCATTGGCTGGCGGTGCCCAATTTACTTGATGTGAAGGAATCCCTTGTTTTTTCATATCTTCATGTATAAAGTCAATGCCTACATTGATCGTATCTAAAGGCTGCTTAAAAAGATCATTTCTGCTCATGTTCGTTCGCTCCTTTTACAAAAGTTTTGGTGGCTTCGCAAAGTTGATGACTGCTGTCGACAACGAGAATCTCTAAATCTTCTAAAATTTTCCGCTGTTCATGAATATCTTGTGGATCTTCTTCGGTCCCTAAAACATAGCCAATAATGGCTAACTCACGACCATCTGCTTTCGCTATTGCTTTGGCTTCTTTTAACGCCTCTGCTAACACGCCAACAGGATTTTCGTGAGAACCATAACCTAATTCAAAATCTAACGCTAAAACTGCCACTTCAGGATCTTTGGCTTCTTGAAGAATGCGAGTAATCCGAGAAGTCGGATCGATCATTGGATGTGGGCGGCCTTCTGTGAAACGATCATCACCAAAATCAATCAATGTATGTGCTTGGCTGTGGTCAGGATTTGCTAATTGTCGTTCAGGAATTTTATGAATATTACTATAAACATCATCAGAGACTTCTGTTAAAGCATATAAAAGTTCATCACAAAGAGTGCCACCACAGAACAACCCACGAACAAATTTTTGAGAAGGGGCTTGTTGCTGTTGGATGGCTGTTAACGTTGCGCCTGTCGGATTTTGATAGAGGCTGGTTTCCGCTTCCTGTGTTTGACTAAATTGAATCACCTTTTGAACTGCATCCAGAGAAGAAGTAGCAAAAGTGACGTTGTCTATTTTTCGTTCCGTTTGTTCACTGCCGATAAAATAAATAACAACTGGTTTAGTTGAAACAGCTAATTTTTTTAAAATTTTCTCTGTTACTTCTGGAGCAGGCGGTTTAGAAATAAGCAAAATTGCCTTAGTTTGTTCGTCAACCATTAAAGCATCCAGCCCGTCAAGCATCATCAGCCCACCAATTTCAGCAGACAAATCACGGCCGCCAGTACCAATTAATTGTGAAATCCCATAACCATATTTATGGATTTGGACACTAACTTCTTGGCTACCTGTACCAGAAGCGCCGACAATTCCAATATCTCCTGAACGTACCTCGTTAGCAAAACATAACCCGACGCCATTAATAATCGCTGTTCCACAATCAGGGCCCATCACAAACAGTTCTTTTTCGTGTGCTTTTTGTTTTAACGCTAATTCCTCGTCAACCGTCACGTTATCACTAAAGAGCATGACGTGTTTTTGCTGATCTAAAGCTTTATGCGCTTCTCGTGCGGCAAATTTTCCATTGACAGAAATTACAACTAAGTTGGCATCAGGCTCTTCATGAAGGGCTGAATCTAACGTCTTATAGGTTACTTCAGAAGAAGCGGTTTTCTTTTTCTTCGTAAATAACTCGTCGACTTGCTGTAAAATTTCTTCTGAGTTCGCTTGGTCATCAAGATCTAAAACAATTAATAAATCGCCCGTTGTAACATGATCCAAGGCGGGTGTATATAAACCAACATTCCGAATCACTTCAAGATTCATGTCGGTTCCCATCCCAATCATTGCGGTTTTAACTCCAGCCAGTTCATTGGCTCGTGTTGAAATGGTCATTAAAGTAACTGAATCAAAATAGGCGTTCTCTTTAATTACTGTTTGAATTGTCATGATTATTCTCCTCACAAAATAGTTTTAAACCAAAAATAATGCCGCAAAGTATGTCGCTTCCTGAAGTTGAGCCCACCTCCTCTAAAGCTGAAACCGCTTGAGCCATTTCGTTTGTATTTCCACTTTCAATTGATAAAAAAACACGCTGAACTAGCTGAGAAAATCGTTCGTTCACTGCTTCATGGATTTCCGCATAACTGACCGCATTCGTTCGTTCCTTGGCTAGCACAGCCAGCTGTTGGAAATTCGAGGGAAGTTGCTGTAATGCAGAAAAACTAGCAAGTAATCCTGTGATAAAATCATCGCCAGTGGGAGTTAAACCAATCCCCAATCCCAAAATCTTCGTTAAACAATCAAGAGCTATTTTAAAAGATTTTTGCGCCCAAGCCTGTTGAAAATGAATCATTTCTTTTTGAATCTGGGTCCGACTATAAGAATCAAAAAGAAAGGTTGACGACGAAGCAGGAAAAAGCGTTTGCCAAGGATTGAAACGAGTTTGCTGAATATACGTTAAAAAAATAGCTATTTTTGTTTTACTGGGTGTTAAATAAAGTGGCGTTGGTTGCCAAATTTGGGCATCGGCTAGGGTTAAGTGTCGTCGGCCTAACCGGATAAACAGGGGCTCAATTTGGACAGGTAAATCAGCGAAATGGCTAAGTTTTTTTTCATCGAGTATAATCGTGTTAGGTGCTATATGTTCGGGATGCGTTGAAATGGTCAAGAGAATTTCTTGGGTGTCTACATGACCATAATTAATAGCGTGCGTAAAACATTGCAAACTAGTCAATGTTTGATGAGGGAGTTTCGATAAAATCGTTTGGTCATAAGCTAAAATTTTTGTCATTCCAACGACCTCCTTTTTAATAGCGCTTTCACGACTTCATAATAAAAGAATCTAGCACGCTAAACAATTGCTAAAAATGACATTGATTTACAAGTTTGAATGGACAATTTGTACATTGGGAGGATAAATGATGTTAAAAGTGAGTGATTTATTAACGTTAGAAGAATTGCCTGGCATTACCTTAGTGGCAGGACATAAAAATCAGGACCAACCGATTTTAAAAGTCAATATTTTAGAAAATCCTGATATTTTAGATTGGTTAACAGCAGGTGAGCTGCTGTTAACGACAGGGTACATATTTAAAGATGATCGGAAATTACAGAAAAATTTTTTGAAAGAACTAGCCAAACACCATTGTGCTGCCTTAGGATTTAAAACCCAACGTTATTTTGAAGAAGTTCCACCAGACCTAATCAAATTAGCAGATGAAATGAACGTTCCTATTTTAGCAATTCCTTACAATTACACCTTTTCGCAAATTGCTGACGTGTTGAAAAGTCGTGTCACGTTAGAACAATTTGACATGAATGCGCAAGAAACCGCATTGCATAATAAAATTTACCAAATCTTAGAAACGGGAAGTAGCAGTTTTCATTTGCTGCAGGATCTAGCAGAAACCATTCAAAATCCTGTCTTGTTATTGAATGACCACTTTGAAGGAGTTAATTTTTTTGACTTGCCTAAAAATCCAATTCGTATTTCTAGCATTTTAGAAGATAGACAAGAAACCTCAGAGTTCCAAAAACAATTGCTGGAACAAAGTCATCCATTATTACGCTTTTATCAAGAACCGATTCATTTACAGTTGAAACTCCAGAACCAAGTGGTGCCAATTGAAATTTATCCAATTAAAAAGAAAAATGTTATTTTATATTATTTGCTCGTCTGGAACACCTTGGCCCCATTACGACCAGTCGACGTGGCTCATTTTAAAATCACAGCTCATTACTTACTTTTACAATTGCAATTGGAATACTCACGGAAATTTGAAGAATACCAACAACGAAACGAATTATTTTTTAAGCTGATTGCGCATGAAAAGAGGGATCAAGCTGTTTTCCAACAATTTCAACAATATTATCGCTTGGCAATAGATAAGCCCTATGCGATTTTGCTAATTTCATTAACCTTAAATGAACGCCAAAGGCAAGAAAGAATGTCTATTTTAGGCAACCAGCTAAACCAAGTTATCTTAGGGGACAAACAAAAAATTGTTTGTATTGAAATTGACAGTTCCTTTGTCTTATTAGTTGAAAATCCACCTGAAAAAGAAGGCGATTATCTGAAAATGATGCAACGCCTAGCAAAAAGTAGCATAAATCAGTTAATGAAAGTACAAGAAGATGTGGAACTTTTCCTAACAATAGGACCTAAGATTCAAGGTCTGACCCAGATTCATGAATCGTATCAACAAGCGATTGACGTTTTAGCCTTTCAACGCCAATTCATTGCAGAAAAACCTGAAATGAGGATTGCTTCCTACGCGAATTTTCATCTTAGACAGACACTACAACGTTATTTTTTAGAAGAAGGACAAGCAACCCTCAGAAACAAATATCTCCAACCATTGCAGAAAAGTGATCAACAGCAACATACCGACTTTGTCCATACACTGAATGTCTATTTTCAATCAAAACGAAACTTGTCTCAAACAGCCAAAAAGCTCTTTATTCATCGTAATACTTTGTTACAACGATTGGAGAAAATTGAACAGCTAGTGCTGTTGGATTTTGATAAGGAAGTGGATTTGTTGGCGCTGGAAGTGGCGTTATTTGTGGGAACTTAAGAAGCAATATAAGTGGCGGTTTTTAATTTAATGGAATATATATAGCTAAAAGAAACGATTATACAAGAAGGATAATTTAATCAATAAAAAATGGAATCTTTTCATAACCTCAATTTTTTCAAAAAAATAAATCCTTCCCAAAATCTTCAAACACAAACCACTAACTATCTGCTACTATAAAAGAAACAACTATCATTTGGAGGAAGTATGCGTAACAGAAAAATGTGGACAATTATCGTCAGTGGGTTATTTTTAAGTAGTATCATCGCGGGAATTTCAGGAGCATTTTTAATCATTGAAGGAGAGTTAACGACTCTGCTCTGGGAGGTATTGCCAGCGCAAATGAAGTGGCCAATCCTCTATTATTTTGTCTTGTGTGTGCTAGGAGCGTGGGTATTGAGTTATCTGAAGAAACGCTTCGGGCAAGTACCACAAACGGCGCATGAGGCGCTGACAGAATTGAAGGCGAAACAATCGGTCGATTATTCAGGTGTGTTTAGAAATTTATTGGCCGCCTTGGTAATTTTAATTTTCGGGGCTGGTGTCGGTCCTGAAGCCGCATTGTTGGGAGCAATTATTTCGTTGTCAGTCTGGCAATCTGATAAGTTACGGTACCTTTATTTTCATTATGACGAGCAAGAACAGCAAACATTTTGGACAAAAATCCAGCGCTTACTACATCCGCAACAGTTTGTTCAGCGCTACGATACGAGGCTCGCTCCTGTGGATAAAAAGAAACTGAAACAAGTGATGAACGGGTTATTTATTGTGAACGGGTTGGTGGTGTTTACCTTTTTAATGAAATTGGTGGGACACCCATCGTTTATTACGAAGTTAGGAACTGGAAAAATTGAAATGGCTTCGTTATGGCTGATTTTACCCGCTTTATTAACTGCTTTTGTGATTAGTAACGCCTATCAATGGTTGCAAGCTGCTCTGGCTAAACTATGCCAACCTTTTGAAGAAAAGCAAAGCATACTGGTAAGCTTTGGTGCAGCCTGTATTTTTCTTTTTGTTATTTTAATGCCAAGATTACTATTTTCAGGACAATCTTTTATGCATTTAGTTCCTAGTTTTGGTAGTCAACAAGCCTGGTATATCTTGGTGGTCGCTGCGATAATGAAACTAGTATTTTTACAAGTTTGTTTACACACGGGTTGGATAGGTGGCGATATTTTTCCCGTCGTTTTTTCAGCTATTTTAATCGGGTTTGCGGTCGCACAATTTTTCCCAACAATTGACTCGCTTTTTGTTGTCGCAATTTTTGCTACGAGTTTAACAACCCAAATCTTAGGAACGATTCTTGTACCAGGCATTTTTGTGGGGCTCTTTTTCCCCATCACGCTTTGGCCAGTTGTAGTCCTTGTGTTATTTTTACAATGGCTATTGAAAAATAAAATTATTAAGAGTAACTAGAAGATACTAAAAAGAGGGAATAAAATGAACCTAACCCATCAAGACTTCAATCTATTCAACCGAGAAATCTTCACATTTAAACAACTCAAAGAGCAACAAACATCAGCAGAAATCGATGCCTTAAAGCAAACCTACAAGCAACATTGGGAAAAGTGGAAAGCCTTAAACCTCGCAATCACCCAAGGTTTACCAGCTGAACTCGGCATCACTAAGCCGAAAATCGAAAGCTGGACCAACGGCTGGAATTTACGCAGTCATTTCTGGGCTGCATATCGCAGTGAGCAACGCCAAGCGGAAAATGCTTGTCTGGCGTTGTTATTAAATAAAAAGCAATTTCAAGTATATTTGATGTTTCAACATTACAAAAGTGAGGAGCGGGCAGGCTCAGTCGTCGCTTACAATCAATTGCTTAATCGTTTAGAAGCTTGGAGCCAAACCATCGACTGTGAAGGCTATTATATTTGGCCGCAGGAGGAGCATGAACTAGTGGACCATTTGCCTTTAAAAGATTATTTAGCAGATGAAAAACAACGGAAAATTCTAGAAGAGCGGATAGGCAATCGCTCATTTCAGATCGGTAAGTTGTGGTTTGCGACGGAAAAGCTTGAAACGATTGAAGAAAAAAGTTGTCAGGCGCTTCAAGAATTAGCGCCGTTGTATAACGCATTATCTGAAAAATGAACGAAACAACGTCTTTGACCAAGTACCTGGTCAGAGACGTTGTTTGTGTTTTTATTGATTTAAATCTGTTAGTAGTAGCTCGTTAGAAACAGCAAAAGTAGTAACTTCTGTTAAAGCTGGATCCAAAGTGTATTTTGTAAATGAGGTAGTACTTTCTGGTTGGACATACATGGTTAAATTAGTCACATCATATCCTGACCAATAATGTGTGAAATCAGACAGAGAATTACTTTGACCTAAATGGCCAATTCCCCGAGGAATCATCACTGTTTGGAAGGCGCGATAGAGTTGCATAATCCCTTCAGAGCTATCAAATTCTTGGAGATTGTCAGAATAGTATAACGCACGAATGAAGCGTGACGGCGAAGTGAAGTCTCCTGGGATTCCTAATAGTCCGTAAGAAGTCCCACCTTCAATTGGGTCAAGTGTTGCGCCTGATTTTAAAGTGTAAGGTTCTTTAATAGCGTAGTTGCGCATTCCGATATAGTTTCGTGCATTGGTTAAATGATAATTGTATTCTGGGCTGTTTGTGACTACGCCAATCGAATCATAAATGACGAACGCTCCGTTATCTGTTGGTTGCAAAACGATACTATTATTATTTTTATCATTAATGGTCCAGTGTAAAGTGAAATGAACTTCCCCCAATGAATCAAGTTGGAATTTTTGATCTAACAGGCCGATTTTTTCAAAAGCTACTTTTACTTCGTCAACGCTTTCAAAATTACTCAAAATATAAGCGAGTACTTCTTCTGCAATATGAGGTGTTAAACCACGATCTGCTAAACTTTCAGCAGGTGCTGTTGAAGATTCCATTAAATATTGAATATCACCAGATAAGCCGGCTTCGTTGATACCATCTGTGATAGCAAGACTGACGGTTTTACCATCGTTTGCTGGTTGATCTGTGCCTGACATTGCTAGTCCCATAAAGGCATATTTTGCCGTCCAAGGATTTAGTTGGCTGTTTAGAATTGTACCTTTTGGAAATTGAGCAATTAGAGTAGGGATTTTTGGTGCAATTGGATCTTCGTTGCCAAAAAAGTCAAACGTAAAATCCATCGTACGTCCATAAAAAATATCATTTGTTTTGGAAATAATCTTGATGCCTGTACACATAATAGTTTCCCCCAATTAATGTAAGTTTGTGAAGCCTGTTTACTAGTTAAGCATATCATACTCTAGGAAACAGCGGTGGCTAAATTCTTAAAATATTAGACAATTTTGTCTAAATGAGGTGAAAAAAATTTTTTAGCGATTTCCTTCACAAAACACCTTATTATCTTTCCGAAAATATGATATCTTTAGAATGGAAATTTCATGAAAAGAGGATGCGAATGTTTAAAAAGTACACACAAATGATAAGGGATGAATTTAAAGGGTATGATCAAAAAAAATTGAAAAAAGATTTCTTGGCAGGTTTGACTGTCGCAGCCGTCGCGTTGCCGTTAGCGTTAGCGTTTGGGGTCTCCAGCGGCGCGACTGCAGCAGCTGGCATGATCACGGCGATTATCGCTGGAATTGTGATTGGGAGCCTTTCGGGTGGGTTTTATCAAATTTCAGGACCAACAGGTGCGATGGCAGCTATTTTAATGTCAATTGCGGCAGTGCATGGCATGCAAGGGATTTTGTTGGCCACCTTTTTGGCGGGAATTTTCTTGCTTTTGGCAGGGATTTTGCGTTTAGGGAGCTTGACTTCTTTTATTCCGTCACCGGTCATTACCGGGTTTACTTCAGGAATTGCTATTATTATTGCGTTGGGGCAGCTTGATAATTTCTTTGGGGTTCGTTCAGAAGGCCACAATTTAATTGAGAAAATCAGCAGTTATCGTTCATTGGGCTTTGATTTAAGTATACCAACGACGGTTATGTCGATTTTAGTGGTGCTTGGATTAGTGTTCTTTCCGAAAAAGTGGAATGCGATGATACCAGCTTCATTGGTGATGATTATTTTAGCTACGTTAGCAACAGTGGTTTTTCAACTGCCAGTGGCCACTGTAGGGAAAATTCCGACAAGTATTTTTAGTGATACACGTTTGGAACTTGGTTCGCTTCAATTAAGTGCGTTTCAGGATATTTTGGTGCCTTCGATTAGCATTGCTATGTTAGGTATGATTGAAAGTTTGCTTTGTGGCGCTTCGGCTGGTCGCATGACAGGGAAACCATTAGACAGTAATCAGGAACTAGTGGCACAAGGAATTGGCAACTTAATTTTGCCATTTTTCGGTGGCGTACCTGCGACGGCAGCGATTGCCCGCACGAGCGTAGTGATTAAATCTGGTGCGCAAACACGTTTAGCGGGTATTTTTCATGCAGTCTTTTTATTGTTATCGATGTTGCTTTTATCGCCAGTCATGTCTAAAATTCCCATGCCTGCGTTAGCTGGTGTTTTAGTGGTGACAGCGTGGCGAATGAATGAATGGTCGGTGATTAAAGAATTCTTCCAGAAACGTTTCCACACAGCCCTATGTTTATTCTTCTTAACGATGGTAGCGACCGTTATTTTTGACTTGAGTTTAGCGATTGTTTTAGGGGTCTTAGCGGGTTGCCTGTTTTTCATTGCGAAAAGTGCCGTGATTACGATTAATGTCGAGGAAGTTGATTGGTCAAGAATGGGGCTAGTACCGACCGATTGTACGGAAAATTGGGTGGTGGTTTATTTGAGTGGCCCGTTATTTTTCATGTCTTCTGAACGATTGAAACAAACGTTACTGCAATTGGAAACAAAAAGTGGTGTAGTATTTTCAATGCGAGGAGTTCCTAGCATTGATAGTACGGCGTTAGATATTTTAGAAGAATTTTGTCTTGCAGCAGAAGGTCGTGGACAACAAGTTCAATTTGCCGCTCTGCAACCAGAAGTTGAAAAAATGATTCGAACCATTCAAGGAAATCAAGAGAAAGAATACCATTTCTCAGTCGCAGAATTTTTACAAACGGTGCATATTGCAGAACAATAATTCATTTTCAAATAAAATGTTCTATTTTCTATCGCGGGCTTAATGGGTGAAGAAATAAGAAAAATAAGTGGGGACTAAAACGAGTTTCTAGAGGAGTTCCTAAAAAAATAATAAAGAGAAAACTTCTAAGTATGAAGTTTTCTCTTTATTATTTTTTTTGTTATTTATTGAATTACTTCTAGCATAACGTCTTTTTGATCATCCGTAACATTGCCTGCGTAGTTAGGAGTGATTAAAGATATCGAACCATTTTTATTGTTGAATAAGTATAAAGTGCCCGATCTATTTTGTTCATCGTTTGAAGAAATATTAGTTCCTAAAATTAATTCTGTATTTACTTTAACGGTGCGAATACTGTTATCGGCCGCTGAAAATATTCTAATCTCTTTTGTAGGAATTGTATTTATAGATAGCTCATATTTATTAATGGCTTCTTTCACTTGACCATTTTCAGCCCCAAACAATTTAGTTCGGAAGGTAGCAGTTGGTGTTGAATTTAAGTTCTCTAACGTAATTGAAGTTGGCACATTCATTCCTTTAAAATTAAATACGAGTGGATTGTTTAAACTACTAAGATCGACAGCATAAGGTGTTGCTTCTAAAGAATTTGCTTCTTCGACATTTGTGGATACTTCATTTTTAGACTTTGCCGAAGCTTGAGTGGTACTGGCACTTTCTGAAGTTTGTTTTAGTTTATTATTAGAGCTTGTTTCTGTGCTAGAACTGTAATGATTAGCACTGCTTTTCATTGATGTTGTATGATTGGTAGAATTTTCTTGTTTTTTAGGTTCATTCGCTTTTTGAGAACTACAACCTGTTAAAAAAATAACTAAAATAACACAAAATAATTTTTTCATACTATTCCTCCTATAGACGCTATAACTAATTTTATCTTACTTGTTAATATAACAAAAGAAATAATTATTTTATTTTCACGAATGCTCAAATTGTTTAAATCTGTAGTTTTTATACTTATTTTTGTTGCATTTGCAACAAAAATAAGTTAAAGTAATGACAATCATAAAATATTAGCGAAAGGAAGTGTCCTAGTGACAGATATTTTAAGAGAAATTGGCATGATTGCGCGGGCTTTAGATTCAATCAGTAATATTGAATTTAAGGAATTATCTTTAACACGAGGACAATATCTTTATTTGGTCAGGGTCTGTGAAAATCCTGGAATTATCCAAGAAAAGATCGCCGAACTGATTAAAGTTGATCGAACCACAGCGGCGCGGGCGATTAAGCGTTTGGAAGAACAAGGCTTTATTTATCGTCAAGAAGATGCAATCAACAAAAAAATTAAGCGGATTTATGCCACAGAAAAAGGGAAAAACGTTTATCCAATCATTGTGCGCGAAAATCAACACTCGAATCAAGTTGCTTTGCAAGGCTTGTCAGAAGTGGAAATTTCACAATTGGCAGATTACTTAGTCCGGATGCGTAAAAATGTCAGCGAAGATTGGGAATTTGTCAAAAAAGGGAACACTCGAAATTATTAAGGAAAGGACGACTGATTGATGGGAGAAATAAAACAATTAACAATAGAAGATGCACCAGCGTTACAAGAAATCAGCATTGAAACTTATACAGATACTTTTGGACCGTACAATACGCCAGAAAATATGCAAGCCTATTTAGTAGAAGCCTACAATTTAGAAAAATTACAAAAGGAATTGGCTAATCCCCACTCTGACTTTTATTTTATCTTTGTCGATAATCAATTAGCTGGCTACATGAAATTAAATCGTGAGAGGGCACAAACGGAACCGATGGGGCCAGAAAAGCTCGAGGTTGAGCGATTGTATATTTTGCCTGCGTTTAAAGGAAAGAAGCTGGGAACACAATTGTTAGAACTGGCGGAAGAGAAAGCTCGTGAATTTAGTAAAAACGCACTGTGGCTAGGTGTCTGGGAACACAATGATGCGGCGCGGGCATTTTATAAAACGATTGGCTACCGCTATTATAGTCAACATTCATTTTTTATGGGAGACGATGAACAGACGGATTTTATTTTGTTAAAGGAATTATAGCAAGAAAATTTAGAAACAAAGATTTCTGATAAAATCAGAAATCTTTGTTTATTTTTTTGACTAAAATTAAGCATTTTTTTATTTTCAAAATGTTATTTTTTAAAACGTAAAAATTGAAAAAGAAGATTTTAAATCTGTGAAAAGTTGTCGATCTTGTGAGAAAACTCTTTTGTCAGCGTCTTTTTTTAGGATGGGTCTCTTCCTGAAAATCCACTTCAGTTTATCCGTTTTGTGTGTGTTTGATTAAAAAATGTTGTGTTGGATTTCATTTAACTGTATAATTTATTTATGTCATTTTTAATAATAAGCGTATTTTAGCATTGAAAAAGAGAAGTTGTACATAATATGTGAATAAAAAGATTTGTTTCTTATTTTCTAGAGTGAGAGGGCGATATAAAAAAGGTTGCTATTTTTTCGTTCAAAGTGAACAAAGAATCGTTTGTTATTTAGTTGGGGTAACTAATGATTCTTGTTATAAAAAGCGCTTACAATTCGTGTGGTGATAGTAGTACGCATGTTTGTGCAAAAGTGACAAAAAAGAGAAGGCAGGGTGTTTTAATAGAAAAAAATTTTTAATAAAAAGGAGAGTTTGTCGTGGAGAAAAATGTGTCTCAAGTAACAGCTCAAGAAGAAACAGCGATGAAAGCACGTGGCTACAATGAGGATTTGTTGCCAAGTAGCCCGAAACAACGGACGATGGGCGCGCGCAATTTTTTTACATTATGGATGGGTTCGATTCATAATATCCCGAATTATGCAGCAGTGGGCGGCTTTATTTTCTTAGGTTTATCGCCGCTGCAAGTTATGCTGGCAGTTGTGTTAAGCTCATTCATTGTAGCAACTTTCATGAATTTGAATGGCGTGGCTGGCTCTAAATATGGGATTCCTTTTGCGATGCACTTACAGTCTACTTATGGCAGTCTCGGGGCAAAACTGCCAGGGTTCTTAAGAGGTTGTGTGGCCGCGATTGCTTGGTTTGGTCTGCAAACATTTACAGGATCGCTGGCTTTATTAATTATTCTCGGGAAATTTTGGCCGAACTTTTTACAAATTGGTGGATCATTCCAGTTTTTTGGTCTCAGGCTACCTGAATTAATGGCGTTTACTCTTTTCTGGCTCTTAAATGTGGCAATAGGTTTCGGTGGTAGCAAAATTTTGAACCGTTTTACCGCCATTTTAAGTCCGTTGATTTATGTCGTTATTATTGGATTAACGATTTGGGCCATTCGAGCTGGGGGCGGTTTAACACCAATTTTGTCCTATCAAGTTTCTGGTGCGATTCGTTCAGTCAATCCACTGGTGGCGTATCTGATTATTTTTAACTCGGTTGTGGCCGTTTGGTCAGCGCCTGGTGCGAGTGTGGCGGATTTTACTAAGAATGCGCGCTCGACACGTGCTCAGGTTGTGGGGCAAACAGCAGGTTTAGTTGTTGGTTATGGGATTTTCGCTTTTTCTAGTGTGGTTATTCTGTTAGGTGGTTCGCTGTATTTTGGGATTCAAGAATGGAATATTTTAAACATTATTGATCGTTTAGATAATGTGGCGGTGGTGGTCTTAGCCATGTCGGTTTTCTTATTAACGACTATTTCAACGAATGCAACAGGGAACATCATTCCGGCAGGTTATCAATTGGCGGCGCTATTTCCTAAAAAAATGACGTATAAAAAAGGCGTCATGATTGCCAGTGTTATTAGCTTTCTTATTATGCCTTGGAAACTGATGGAAAACGCCGATAGTATTTTTATTTTTCTGAACGCAATTGGGGCTGTTTTAGGACCAGTCGCTGGTGTGATGATTGCGAATTATTATTTTGTTCAAAAGCAACAAATTGATTTAAATGCTTTATACGTAGATAAACACAAAAAAGAGGAAGCCAATCCTTTTTACGGATTAAACAAGCCGGCGTATGTCGCTACTATTCTGGCGTTGGTTCTTTCCTTAAGTGGTCAATTTATTCCACAGGTTAAAATCATTGCTGATATTTCGTGGTTTGTGGGCTTTGCCACAGGTTTTGTGCTGTACTTAGTGTTAAAAAAATGGACTTGGGATTCAAAAAAAGTGAAAGAAACAGCTTATCAGGAGGGAAAATAAATGCAAGCAGAGTTAGTGATTAAAAACGGGTTAGTTATTTTAGAAACTGGAGAAGTCATTACGGATGTCGCCGTTCAAGGAGGAAAAATCGTAGCGATTGGGCAAGACTTGTCAGGAGAACGTGTGATTGATGCGACGGGTTTAGTCGTTAGTCCTGGGATGGTGGATGCTCATGTTCATATTACCGATCCTGGTGGTGGTTACCGCGATGAATGGGAAGGGTATGTCACAGGAACAGCCGCTTGTGCCAAAGGGGGCGTGACGACCTTTATGGAAATGCCTTTAAATCAGATTCCAGCAACTGTGGATAAGACCTCTCTTGAGATCAAATACAAGGCAGGAGAAAATAAACTAAAAGTAGATGTAGGGTCATTTGGGGGCGTGGTCCCGACCAACTTGGCTGGTGGGATTCAGGAACTTGATGAAGGAGGCGTTTCTGGCTATAAATGCTTTTTGGGAACGTGCGGCGATCGTTCAATTGAAGGAGATTTTCAAAATGTCGACGATTATTCACTATATGAAGGAATGAAACAAGTTGCCAAGACTGGCAAAGTGCTAGCAATCCATGCAGAAAATGCGCCAATTACGGATAAATTAGGCGCGTTAGCTTATCAAAATGGCGAAACGACTTTAGCAGCATATGTAGCTACACGTCCTGTGTTTACCGAAGTTGAAGCGATTCAAAAAGCTATTTTATTTGCCAAAGAAACAGGTTGTCGGATTCATATTTGTCATGTGGCTTGTCAAGAAGGTGTGGAAGAAGTTTTAAAAGCCCAAGCAGAAGGGGTAGATGTGACTTGTGAAACATGTACGCATTATTTATATTTTACCACGGATGAACTTGATGCCATTGGTCCAGTTGTCAAATGTTCACCGCCGATTCGTGACGCGGACCAACAAGCCGCCTTATGGAACCACGTGCAAACAGGCGGAATCGCGTTTGTAACCTCTGACCATTCTCCTTGTACGCCAGACTTAAAAGATACAACCAATGCTTTTGAAGCTTGGGGCGGCATTTCTGGTGTTCAAAATAACGTCGATGTGTTATTCGATGAAGCTGTTCAAAAACGTGGTTTATCCTTGAAACAATTCGCGGATCTGATTGCAGCAAATCCAGCTGACCGTTATCACTTAGCACAAAAGGGCCGCATCAGCATTGGTAAGGATGCCGATTTTGTACTAATTAAACCTAATGCGCCGTATATCTTAAAAGCAGAAGATTTAGAATATCGAAATAAAATTAGTCCTTACATTGGTCGTGAAATTGGGGCCCAAGTGATTCAAACAATTTTAAGAGGCGAAACAATTTACGCACAAGAAACTGGAGTAACCGAGGCGTTTAACGGCGTATTTATCAAAAATTAAACACTTATTTTAGAAATGTAAAGGGACAGAAGCGTGATTGAATTAGCACCTCTGTCCACGAGTTAGAGGATGTTCATTGGCTATTTTGCACAAAAAAAGGCTTAATTTTGTTTGATAAGTACAATGAAGATAGCTAGGGAAACGTTTACAATCAGAGTGTAATCAGTCAGGAGGTTTTGTGATGGACTTGGAAAAAGTTTTAAAACAAAGAATCGAAGAGTTGTCAGCAATTGGGAGTGATCCTGCAGGAGGGATGACACGCTTACTTTATACAGATTCGTGGTTGGCAGCACAAAAGTATGTGCAAAGTCAAACTGAGGCGTTTGGACTGGAAACGCAATTTGACGAAGTCGGGAATCTGTTTTGTCGAGTGGCAGGAACGGAATTTTCTCAGGAAACGATTTTAACTGGGTCACATATCGACACCGTGGTTAATGGTGGGACCTTAGATGGTCAATATGGTGTTATTGCTTCCATGACGGCTGTTCAATATTTATTAGACAAATATGGGAAACCACGGCGTTCTTTAGAAGTGCTTTCCATGGCTGAAGAAGAAGGGAGTCGTTTTCCAACGGTTTTCTGGGGAAGCAAAAATGTCGTTGGTGAAGCCAAACGTGAAGAAGTAGTCGATATCTCTGACAACGAAGGTAAAAAGTTTGTTGATGAGATGCATCGCCAAGGCTTTGATTTTCGGCAGGAGCAAACTAGACGTGAGGACATTGAAGCATTTGTCGAAATTCATATTGAACAAGGCAATATTTTAGAGAACGAAAAGCTCCAAGTCGGTGTTGTTCATAGTATTGTAGGGCAACGTCGCTACACGGTTAACTTAAAAGGGCAAGCCAATCATGCAGGCACTACGCCAATGAGTTACCGTCATGATGCGGTATATGGCTTTGCTAAAATTTGTGCAGAAGCCATTGATCGTGCGAACGAAATTGGGGATCCGTTAGTTTTAACATTCGGCAAAGTTATTCCGAAACCCAATACAGTCAACGTGGTGCCTGGAGAAGTGGAATTTACAATTGACTGCCGTCATACCGACGCTGCTTTTTTACGACATTTTACCGGTGAATTAGAAGAACGGATGAAAACAATTGCTCAAGAATTAGGCTTAACGATTGCAATTGACCGCTGGATGGATGAAGCCCCTGTACCGATGAATCAAGCAATTGTAGAAGTTATTGAACAAAAAGCCAAAGAAGGCAAGTATCAGTATCGTATGATGCATAGTGGCGCTGGGCATGATTCGCAAATTATTGCGCCCCATTACCCGACAGCGATGATATTTGTGCCAAGTATTGGTGGGATTAGTCATAATCCAGCAGAAGCAACGGCATTTCCAGATTTGGTTGAAGGCGTCAAGCTTTTAGCAGATACCTTATATGAATTAGCGTATAAATAAGATAGAAAAGGAAGAATTGTGATGGGTTATAAAAATAATCGAGTTGGTTACCAAAAAGAATTGTTAACATCAAGAGCTGTGATAAAAAAAGACAATTACGCCATTATTCCCCATGATGGTTTGGTGCAAAATGCAGTACCTGGTTTTGAAAATGTCGATATTTCCATTTTGGGATCGCCTAAATTAGGTGCGACATTTGTGGATTACATTGCTACGTTTCATAAAAATGGTCAACAAACAACTGGTTTTGGTGGCGACGGGATTCAAACGTTGGTTTATGTCATTGACGGTCGTTTGCGCGTTTCAGATGGTCAAGAAACTCATGAACTTGAAGCCGGGGGCTACGCCTACTTTACGCCTGAAATGAAAATGTATTTAGCGAACGCACAGGAAGCGGACACAGAAGTTTTCTTATATAAAAAACGCTATCAGCCGTTGGCGGGCCATCAACCTTATAAAGTGGTTGGGTCAATTCATGACCAACAACCCGAAGAATATGAAGGAATGACAGACGTCTTGCTTTGGAGTTTATTGCCGAAAGAGTTTGACTTTGATATGAATATGCATATCTTATCTTTTGAACCAGGTGCTAGTCATGCCTACATTGAAACGCATGTCCAAGAGCATGGCGCGTATTTAATTAGTGGCCAAGGGATGTACAATTTGGACAATGAATGGTATCCAGTGGAAAAAGGGGACTATATTTTCATGAGTGCCTATGTGCCACAAGCAGCCTATGCGGTTGGCCGTGAAGAACCGCTAATGTACGTTTATTCCAAAGATGCCAATCGTGAACCAGAATTATAACGAAAAGCCGAATGTAAAGTAATGACCTCGGAACAATAGGATTTGAACACGCAGTGGTGAACGGTAGAGTCCTTTTTCTTGGTAGACGTTACTTTTATTCGGCTATTTTCCTGTTAATTATTTTTCTGAAAGTTCCAACGCTACCCGTAAGAGTAAACTCGTCTCAGGCTCTTGAATAGAGGTGTCTAATAATTTTTCACATTGATTCATGCGATATTTAATGGTGTTTCTGTGAAGGTAAAGAGCGTTGGCCGTTTTAGTAATTTCGCAATTGAAATCTAAAAAAACTTTCAAGGTTTTTCGTAATTCTTGTAACGTCGGTTCCGTCGGGTAGGCCAACTCTTTCAATTGTTGCTGGCAAAAGTATTCAACATCTTCAGTGCCAATCTTTTCAAAAAGTCCAGCTAGGCCTTTGGGATGGAACAATTGCACAGTCGCTGGTTTTTGAGCGTGTAAAGAAGCCTCTAATGTCGAGGAAGCTTCAATATAAGAGTTAGGCAAATCTTCTAGGTTTTCATAAGCATTGCCTAAAGCAAAGCGAATGGTAATAGGCAAAGCCTGTTGCAAACGTTCAGCGAGGTTTTGCAAAATCATCAAATGGTCATTTTTCTTAGATTGAAAAATCAAGATACTTTTATTTTGATTTTTTAA
The DNA here is from genome assembly GCF_050537425.1 of Enterococcus sp. DIV1307a. NCBI lineage: Bacteria > Bacillati > Bacillota > Bacilli > Lactobacillales > Enterococcaceae > Enterococcus > Enterococcus sp. DIV1307a. Next base: position 2,484,179 of record NZ_CP172914.1, on the reverse strand, counting down.
TTTAAACAAGGCGACATCTGGCAGGATTTCCGGTAATTGTTCTTTGAGCCATTGGAAAATTAGTTGCCCTTCCGCTTGCTGATAACGAATATGGGTTTCATTTTCTGGTTTAGTCACGCCGTAGACAATCGCTAATTGATAATAATCGCTGTTGATTAAACGATAATTTTTCCAAAGTTCCAACCAATTTTGATGTTTACTCAGCGCTTCTTGATGTGTATCAAGCAAGCGGTCCAAAAAGTCTGTTTTGAGATGCTCAAAAGATTCAGCAATTTTCTGGTTTTTAAATAACATAAAAGTCAAAACTAAAATGGCCTGATCAATGGCAAATTCAGAAATAGGATAAGGAATCTGTTCAGGAGATAAGACCAATAAATAATAGGGAAAATAATCGTTCACACGAATTGGAAAGCCAGCTACTTGAATGTTTTCTTGTCGCTCATCCTGTAAACGAAAGATTTTCTTTTCTTGTGCCAATTGTTGAAAGTGGTCTTTTGATAATTGTTTGATAAAAAACTCCGCCGATTTTTGATTGCCATAAAAATAATTCGAGTGGGCAATCACCTGTTGCCAAGGACTTAATAAAATAATTGGCGCATTTAAAATTTTCGCAAATTCAGCGATGAAGCGCGTAGCATCAACATCTTGCATTAATAATGTTGAAAAACGCTTTTGGATGTCAAATGCTACAGACATCTGTTCGGTTTTGCTATCACGAAGATAGCCTACAATTTCATGCAACAACCCGCCTAGTGGCTGTGTGCTAGGAATTTTAATCAGGGGCAAATCAACGGCACTGGCATAGGCAACAATTTCTGGTGAAATTTCGTCAAGGAACCGCCCAACTTTGATTCCTAAAGCCGTACACTCTGCTTGTTTTAGCGAGTCAATAAAAGGTTTCAATTTTTCTTGATCATCTTTATAAATCATTGCCGTTGTTAAAATCATGACATTTTTAGGGATAAAATCAGCCACATCAGGTGTTTCCGTGATTTCTACACTTTCCAAGGGCTGTGTTAAGTTTGAGTGAGACGATAATAATTGTAAGTCAGAAAATCTTGGTAAAGCCAAGACCTCAGCTAATATTTTCATCACAACAACCTCCTTTTTTTATAGTATAGCGAAGAATAAAAAGGAGTACAAAAGATAGTTATTGAATATGTCTAAAAAACAAAGTCAAAATAGTGCAAATTGAACAATGAATTTCTGGGTTTTTCCAAAGATAATAAAAGAGAAGAATTAAAAATGAAGTGAGGGATTACTATGTATCAACAACCAAATTTTGTACGGCGAACAATCATGACGCCGGGACCAGTCGAAGCCCATCCATCGGTACTTCGTCAAATGGGTCAACCAATTTTAGGGCAATTTGATCCAGAATTTCTACAGATTATGGACGAAGTTCGGGAAATGATTAAAGTACCTTTTGCCACAAAGAATCAACAAGCCTTTGCCATTGATGGCACGTCACGTTCAGGCTTAGAAGCGGGGTTATTTGCATTGATTGAGCCAGGTGACAAAGTGCTTGTGCCTGCGTATGGCCGGTTTGCTTATTTATTAGGTGAAATTTGCGAACGCGCCCGGGCCGAAGTCATTTATTTAGAAAAGGACTGGCTCGCACCGTTTGAACAAACAACGGTGATTGAAGCGATTAAAGAACATCAACCAAAAATTGTTGCGATGGTCCACGGCGAAACGGCGAATGCACAAATGCAACCGCTGGATCAAATTGGCGCCTTTTGTCGGGAAAATGAAATTTTCTTCGTAGTAGATATGGTGGCGACTTACGGCGGTGTCGAAACAAAGGTCGATGATTGGAAGATTGATATTGCGGTAGCAGGCACTCAAAAATGTGTCAGCGTACCTTCAGGCCTTTCTTTGATTACCTACAACCAACGTGTGGCCGATTATCTGGCGGGCCGTTACCAAAAAGAGTTAGGACTTGGTGCGGATGCGCGGAATGAACGGTTCATTCAAAGTAACTACTTGGATTTATCGCAATTAGAAAAATATTGGGGACCAGAGCGCTTAAATCACCATACAGAAGCGACTACAATGATTTATGGGCTACATGAAGGGCTGCGCTTGTTACTTCAAGAAGGCATGGAAAATGTCTATGCACGCCATCGGAAAAACGATCGTATTTTAGTTGAAAGTCTGCAAAAAATGGGCTTAGAAATTTTCGGGAAGTTAGACACAAAAACACCAACAGTCATTCCTGTGGTCATTCCAGAAGGAATTGATGGTGAAAAAGTGCGGAGCTTATTACTGGATCATTTTAAAGTTGAAATTGCCTCTTCCTTCGGTGATTTAAAAGGAAAAATTTGGCGGGTCGGTAATATGGGTTACAGCAGTCGGGAAGACAATGTGTTGCATTTCTTAAGTGCCTTTGAGACTGTATTGAAACACCAAGGTTATCAATTTGAAGGCGGTAGCGGTAGTACTCATGCATTGGCTGAGTATTTAAACTAAAAAAGAAGGTAGGACAAAGGTCACTACGTAAAAAAGCGTAGTGCTTTTGTTCCTTGTGAAACGTTAACCAAAAAAATGATTGGTGGAGGAAAAGAAAATGACAGACAAGACAAAAAGTTCGTTGGCTTATTGGAAAAAAATCGTTATTTTACTATGTATGGGCTGGGTAACAATCTGGATTTATCGTTCCGCGCTTTCTCCTGTTTATCCACAAATTCGTGCGTCTCTAAATGGTAACGCTTCCGATACGGCCCTCGGGTCCATTTCTAGCTTTTATTTTCTCGGTTACGTAGTCATGCAGATCCCTGCAGGCTTCTTGGTAGACAAAATTGGGAAAAAACGTGTATTAATTCCAGGCTTTATCTTGTTTGCGCTGGCAGCATTACTGATTGCCCAAGCCCAAACGATTGGAACAATTTACTTAGGTAGCTTATTGGCAGGCTTAGGATGTGGTTCTTTCTATGGCTCGGCTTACTCGTTGACGTCGCAAAACATTCCTCAAGCCAAAAAAAGTTTTGCAACAGCTATTGTCAACAGTGGTTCAGCAGTTGGTTCAGGTTTAGGAATGATTTTATCTAGTTATTTAGTTGCCCAAAAAGGATTGCCTTGGCAAGTGATGATGTACATTTCCGCCTTTATGATTATTTGTATGTTAGTAGCTTTTCAAGTGATTATTCGCAATCATAAAGAAGACATGGCCTTGATTCAGCCAACCGTTGTTGATGAAAAAGATAACGGAGCGGTAAAAGAAAAAGTGCCCTTTAAAAAACTGTTTGCGCCACATATGCTATTTGCGTATATTTTATATTTTGGCACTTGTTATGCATATTATATGATTGTGACTTGGTTACCTAATTTTTTAAGTACCGAACGTGGCTTCCAAGGAGCGGCGATAGGATTATCCTCTTCGCTGGTCGCATTTGCCTCTATTCCAGGAGCGTTATTTTTTAGTCGGTTGGCGGATAAGTACATGCATAAAAAAGTTCAATTCATCGTTGTTTTAGAATTTTTAGCAACAGCTATGCTCTTGTTAACTGTACAAGTAAGTAATGCAACGTTGTTATTAATTGCTTTAATTATGTATGGGTTCTTAGGAAAATTAGCTGTAGAACCGATTATTATTTCTTGGCTAGGTGAAAATGCACCAAAAATTGGAATTGGCACTACTTTGGGCGTGTTTAACTTTTTCGGCATGATGTCATCTGTGATTGCCCCAGCTTTAACTGGGAAAATTTCAGACACAACGGGTTCGAAAGTCATGGGCTTTTATATCGCCGTCGTGATTTTACTAATTGGCACGATTCTTTTTATGCTTGTCAATTTAAAAAAACGCGGGGCAGATTCGTCTAATAAATAAAAAAACAACGCAAACTTATCTTTCGCTGAATAAGTTTGCGTTGTTTTACTTTTTGACAATCATATTAATCGCTTGTGCTAATCGCTCTTCTTGTTCTTTAGGATCTTTTTCAGGATTTTCAAAGCAATGCTTTAAATTTTCCGCAACAATCATCCCCATTACGCGATCAATACTAGAACGGACCGCACTCAACTGAGTGATAACATCGATACATTCTTTTTCTTCATCAATCATTTTTTGAATCCCGCGAATTTGACCTTCTGTGCGGCGTAAACGATTCAGCACTTTCTTTTTTTCTTCAGTCATTTTGCCCCTCCTTAAGAGTAGTGATTGGTTTAAAATATACCTACACGAGGTATTTTTGTCAACTATCTTTTCTTTGAATCTAAAAATGGCAGAAATCTCTTCAGTTGACAAGTCTAACTTTTTCATGTTAAATATACCCCATAAGGTATATAAGAGAAGGAGAAAAAAATGTTATTTCAATTGTTTAAAAAAACGCCAAGTATTTCAACAAAAGAACTGCAGTCACGTTTATCTAAAGAGATAACGTTATTAGATGTCCGAACACCTAGCGAATACCGCGCAGGGCATATTCCACAAGCGATTAATGTCCCACTTAACAAAATTCCCGCCTACAACAAATCCGCTAACGAAGTCTATGTGATTTGCCAGTCCGGCATGCGCAGCAAAAATGCGGCCAAAATTTTAGCGAGAAAAAACTATCACGTGATTAACGTTCGTGGTGGGATGTCCCAATGGTCTGGTCAAATTAAAGGAGGAAAATAAATGAAAATTGTAATTATCGGAGGCGTGGCTGGTGGTATGTCAGCAGCGACACGTTTACGTCGCTTAATGGAAGATGCTGAAATTGTTGTCATGGAAAAAGGCCCTTTTGTTTCATTTGCAAACTGTGGTTTGCCTTACTACGTTTCTGGCGAAATCGCAGAAAGAGAGCAACTGCTTGTTCAAACACCCGAAGCGTTAAAGGCACGGTTTAATTTAGATGTTCGTCCTCACCATGAAGTCGTGGCGATTGATCCAATAGAAAAAGTGATCACAGTGAAACATGAAACAGAAATTTTAACAGAACACTATGACAAATTAATTTTATCACCAGGGGCGAAACCTTTTGTGCCACCAATTACAGGATTGGCAGAAGCCAAAAATGTTTTTTCATTAAGAAATGTTCCTGATTTAGATCAAATTATGACAGCCTTGACACCAGAAACAAAACGAGCCGTCGTGATTGGCGCAGGCTTCATTGGCTTGGAAATGGCAGAAAACTTACAAAAACGCGGATTAGAAGTCACTCTCGTGGAAAAAGCGCCTCATGTTTTACCGCCATTAGACGAAGAAATGGCCGCTTTTGTCAAAGCTGAATTAAGTAAAAACAATGTTCAAGTAATTACGGGACAATCTGCGGTTGCTTTTGAAGAAGAAGGGCAAGTGATTCGCTTAGAAGACGGTCAAACATTAGCTTCTGATTTAACCATTTTGTCGGTGGGTGTCCAACCAGAAAATACCTTAGCAGTTGAAGCAGGTGTAGCAACTGGTTTACGTGGCGGTATTGTTGTTGATGAACGCTATCAAACGAATCAACCCGATATTTATGCGGTTGGGGATGCTATTGTAGTGAAACAACAAATCACTCAAGAAGATGCGCTGATTTCTTTAGCTTCTCCTGCCAATCGCCAAGGACGTCAAGTAGCGGATGTGATTGCTGGGTTAGAGAGAAAAAATCAAGGAAGCATTGGGACCGCCATTGTGCGAGTCTTTGATTTAACCGCTGCTTCAACTGGTTTAAGCGAACGGGCTGCTAAAGCTGCTGGACTAACAACAGATGTTGTGCATATCAGTGGAAAAGACCATGCGGGGTATTATCCTGGCGCAACAGATCTTCAGTTAAAATTAGTTTTCCATCCTACGACAGGGGAAATTTATGGCGCACAAGGAATTGGGGCAAAGGGCGTAGATAAGCGGATTGATATTCTTGCGACCGCTATTAAAGGACAGTTAACTATTTTTGATTTGCCTGAATTAGAGTTTACCTATGCGCCGCCGTTTGGTTCAGCGAAAGATCCTGTGAACATGTTAGGCTATGCAGCGATGAACCTTGTAGAAGGATTGAGTGAAAACGTTCAATGGCATGAGTTATCCAACGAATTAGCTAATGGGGCTGTTTTATTAGATGTCCGTAATCCCGCCGAACGAGCCAATGGTCAATTTAAAAATGCTGTGTCTATTCCTTTAAATGAGTTAAGAGAACGTTTGGAGGAATTAGACAAGTCAACGGAGTACATTGTTAGTTGTCACAGCGGTTTGCGTAGTTATATTGCAGAACGGATGCTAAAACAAGCAGGCATCTCAGCCAAAAATTTAGATGGTGCTTTTGCGCTATATCGAATGGTAAAACCGGAGGAACTAGAAAATGTATAACACGATTGGCATGCCTGAGTTTTATCAGGAAGCAAAACGAAAAAAATTACCGATTATTGATGTACGAGAAGAAATGGAATACCAACTGGGGCATGTCCCCCAGGCCATCAACTTACCTTTAAGTACTTTAACCGAAAATTATCAGCAATTAGATAAAAAACAACCCTATTACCTGATTTGTCAAATGGGGTCGCGCTCCGCACAAGCATGTGCGTTTCTCAGTCAACAAGGGTATCAAGTAACCAATGTTCTAGGCGGTACATCTGGCTGGTTGGGTCAATTAGAACAATAAAATAACAAAAAACGTTTATCCTTTTACACAGGATAAACGTTTTTTTGTTAGATAAAGATGTGTCAAAACTGTAAGAGGAATGATAGGAAGATGAAGGGACCAGTTTTTTTATTCATTATATACTAAATAAAATGACAAACTCGTCAACAGAAATCAAGGAGGAACAAATAAATGAAAAAGTCAGGCCAGAAGAAGCGAAATAAAAAAGTGTGGTTCGGTATTGGTGCCGCAGTGGTCGTCGTCGGATTTATCGGAGCAAAAACAGTTTTTTCTTCAAAAGAAGTTGAACCTGAATACACAACGTATACCATTACAGAAATGGCCTCATTAAAATTAGATGGTCAAGTGAGTTTTCTAGATACTCGGGATATTTTCTTTGATCCTTCTTTAGGAAAAATTGCCGAAATAAATGTTGAAAATGGTAAAGAAGTCAAGAAAGATAGTCCATTGTTAACGTACAATAACTCAGACATCCAAGCCACAGAAACAGAACAAGCGAATGCCGTTAATCGGAACAATCTTCAAGTCCAACAAGCACAAGAGAACGTTAACTTAGCCACTCAAAAATACAATGAAGCCTTAAACAAAGTTGCTGCAGCCAAGCAAAAATTAAACACCGCAAAAGAGGCTGAAGAGAAAGAAACACTAAATGCGGAAATTCAGCAATTGAATGAAGCCGTTAGTGCTGCGAATAGTGAAGTCGCCCAAGCTAACCAAGCCCTTCAATTAGCCAACAGTGATGCCGTCGGAGCAGCAAACACGCTTGAACAAACACGTGGCAAAGTTAACACAGTCGTTACAGCACCAATTGATGGCCAAGTCACTGTCGATGCTAGTGCCATGAGTAGTACCGACAAACCAGTCATTAAAATTGCAACACAAAAGAAAAATATTCAAGGAAAAGTAACCGAATATGATTACGATAAATTACAGACAGGGGAAGAAGTAACAGTGACGACCGTTGGTTCAGGCAAATCAGCGCCAGGCAAAATTGTTTCCATTGCGCAAACCCCAATAGCTAAAAATGAAGGCAATCCAGTAGTGAGTTATCAATTTACAGTAGAAGGTGATTTTCCTTGGGCAGAAGGCTTGTCTACTAGTATCGCTGTGCCACAAAAGCAAATGATTATACCGACAGCAGCAATCCAAAAAGAAGGCGAAAAAGAATTTGTCTATGTTTACAAAGCGGGCAAAGCGAAAAAAACACCGATTGAAACAGAAACAAATTTAGGTCGTAAAGTTGTCAAAAGTGGCTTGAACTGGAAAGACCAAGTGATTGCCAATCCCAATAAAGAATTAAAAGATAATCAAGATGTTCAGGTAGCTGCCAATGATTAAGCTAGCCCATATTCATAAATATTATTATTCCGAAGAAGAAACACTGCATGTGTTAGATGATATTAACCTCCAAGTAGACGCTGGAGAATTTTTAGCGATTATGGGTCCTTCTGGTTCTGGGAAATCGACTTTGATTAATTTGCTAGGCTTTATTGATAAAAAGTTTGAAGGAACGTATTTATTTGAAGACCATGAAATTGGCGACTTTTCTGATAAGGAACTATCCCGAATTAGAAATGAAGCAGTCGGCTTTGTCTTTCAGAATTTTAGTTTAATTGAAACACTAACAGTTGAAGAAAACATTGAATTGCCTCTTTTATATAGTGGGTTAACCCCAAAAGAAGCCAAAGATCGTGTCCACGAAGTTCTGACAAAAGTCGGCTTGCCAGATAAAGGCAAGAAGCATCCAAAACAACTTTCGGGCGGACAACAACAACGTGTGGCCATTGCGCGTGCGATTGTCAATCGGCCAAGTTTTATTATTGCAGATGAACCAACTGGGGCTTTAGATAGTAAAACATCGGAAGAAATTTTAACGCTCTTTCAGCAATTAAACAATGAAGGTGTCACCATTATTTTAGTGACACATGATGAAGAAACAATTGAATACTGCAATCGTTTGATTAAAGTTCGTGATGGAAAGATTTTAGAGGAGGTGCTGACATGAAACGTTCAATTATTTGGAAAACCGCCTTCCGTTCCATTTTGAAAAATAAGCGACGCAGCTTGTTAACGATGCTAGGGATTGTTATCGGGATCGCTTCGGTGATTACCATCGTGGCTATCGGTAACGGCTTTAAAGAAGACATGGTCGATAAATTATCTGCTGAAAAACAAAAAGAAAATGTGAAAAAGATTTCTTTTTCGGCCTACAACACTTCGGATATGTTTAGTGACCAAGCGATGTTTACCGACAATGATTTAGGGGTCGTGCGCATGGTTCCTGGCGTAGAAAAAATTGATTTTGATCAAAGAGAAGTTGATGGCGCCCAAAAAGGTACACTGAATTTTCAAGCAGGACCGAAAAATCTTTCTGTAACCTATGAACTTGCCGACAAAACCACCAAAGAATTGTTGGCGGGACGCCAACTGAATGATGGAGACAATGCAAAACTGGATAAAACAGTGGTGGTGGATGAACTGGTTGCCAAAGAACTCTACCAAGACCCGACTGCAGCAGTTAATCGAACTTTTCCATATAAAGATCAACTTTTTACCATTGTTGGCGTGACAACCAATACCAGCGGTGCCATTGGTCCAGGTAATGATGACTCATTGCTTTATTTTCCCAAAAAGACCTATGAACATTATTTCGGCAAGCTAAAAGATACATCTACGTTGAAGCTAACAGTAGCACCTGGCTACCAACCAGATCAAGTATTGAAAGAAACAATAAAAACTCTCTCTCAACAAGGAACCATGAAAAACAGCGGGACGTATCAAGAATATAATGTTAAAGATACCATCAAAGAAATGGGCTCTTTATTAAATAATTTAACCTTGTTTATTTCCGCAATTGCGGCTATTTCACTGGTAATTGCTGGGGTCGGCGTTATGAATATGATGTACATTTCGGTCTCAGAACGGATTAAGGAAATTGGTATCCGCCGTGCATTGGGCGGGACAGCCAGTGATATTAAAAAGCAATTCTTAACAGAAGGAATTGCCTTGACCTTAATCGGCGGAATTACTGGTTATCTTTTAGGAATGATTATTGCCTACTTAGCCTCAATGGCACTACCGTTTTCTGTTCGTCCAGATTTAATGACGGTTACATTAGCCATCGGGATTTCTGTCTTTATCGGGGTTGTATTTAGCTATTTCCCTGCCTCGGCCGCTTCAAAAAAAGACTTAATCGATATTATGAAATAAATATAAATAGCAAAGAAACAGCCACTTTTGGCTGTTTTTTTTAGTAAAAGTAGAAAAAAATCCAAAGATTTCAAGAGAAAATAGCTAACAAACGTCAAAAGGTTGATATTAGCTACCAACCTTTTGATGTTTGTTAGCTAAATAAAAAAAGAAAAAATTAAAAAAATAGCATGTTGAGGATTAAATAACAAATATTTTTTAAATAAGACTATTGGAAATCCTTTATAAATCGGGGATTACAGGAATGACTGTTAATGACTGATTTGATTGTAAATTTCTAAATTTTAATTCGAAAAAATTCCAGTATACTAAATATATCAAAACAAAACACGAGAATTGAGAAAATTTTGAACCAAAAAAGAATTAAGGAGGAATCAAGAATGAAAATAATGGTCATCACAAAAAATATTTTATCAGAAACTGCTTTTCAAAACCGCTTACAGCATTTAGATCACCAAGTTTTTTGTACGACGTGTCTGATTGGTGAAATTAAGGAAAGTCATTTGTTTTATCGAAAATTTGATGCCATCATTCTCAGCGAAACGATTCCTCGCAAAGAACAATATTTATATCTAAAGGAATTAGCCAGAGTTAAAACGCCGTTGTTTCTTCGCTCGGAAGACATTCCTACCTCGGAAGAATTGAGCATTAGCTATCAATATGGCATTCTCAATTGGTTACGATTGGATGCGACTTTGGATACATTAAGAGAAAATCTCCTTTTGGCAGAATTAAATAAACCCATCCAACGAGAAGATGAAAAGTTAGATGTAGAGGGGATAAAGCTAACAGCCGCAGAACGTGCACTACTGGCTGTCTTGTATAGTACGCCAAAAGAACACTTACCAATGGAACGCCTTTGTAAATTAATATATGACACAGAAGAAACAGCCAATAATCGAAAAAAAATGACCAAACAGCTGACAAAATTAAATAAAAAAATTCAAGTAGGGGGCTTTAAAAAACAAGGTATCCAAAATACACGGTATAAAGGCTACAAACTGCATCCGCAGTTGCTTCCTTACATTGGCGAATTATTTACTTAAAATAGAGAAGCACTTGACGAATGAAAATCACCATCACAGGATGACCCCTAAAAACCATGCTATACTAATACTGAATAGTATAGGAGGTGGGTCTGTATGAAAGACGGACTATATTGGGTACAACAATTAAAAGAACAGAAAGTAAGTCACACAGAACTCTTAAAGGATATTGAGAAAAAAGTCCAAAAGTTAAATCCAAAGATCAATGGCTTTGTAACCTTTGACAGCCAAGAAGCAGAAGCAACTTACCAAAAAAATAAACAGCAGGACACACTATTTGCTGGTTTGCCATTTCCTTTGAAAATGTTAGGCCAAGAAAAAGCGGGGTGGTCGGCAACGGCCGGCTCGCAACTTTTTAAAAATAGTACTGCAACAACGACCTCTAACTTTGTCAAACAAGCAGAAACGATTGGTTTGATGCCCTTAGGACAAACCAACGCCCCAGAGTTTGGCTTTAAAAATATTACGGATCCTGCGCTTTACGGGCCAGCCCGCAATCCTTGGAACCTGGAACATTCGCCAGGCGGTTCCAGTGGCGGCGCTGCCGCAGTTGTCGCTAGCGGGATTGTTCCTATCGCCGGCGCTAGCGATGGCGGTGGCTCCATCCGAATTCCCGCCTCTTTTAGTGGCTTAATTGGCTTAAAACCTAGCCGTGGCTCCATGCCTGTCGGCCCAGAAGGCTGGCGAGGCTGGCAAGGTGCCTCGATTGACTTTGCGTTGACTATTTCTATGAGAGACACCAAAGCATTATTTTATGACCTACGTGGTAGCCACAGTGGCGCCCCATACCAAGCGCCCTTGGCAGAATGGCAAACACACACTAAAAAACAACGGCTAAAAATTGCTCTGTGTACCGCTTCGCCTATCGGCTCAATGATTTCGCCAGAAGCAACACAAGCGGCGAAACAAGCGGCTGATTTTCTGGCAGCCGCTGGCCATGAAATCATTGAAATTTCTTATCCAGTCGATGGTGCAGCGCTGATTCGCTCCTATTATCAAATGAACGGCGCAGAAACTACAGCGATGATGAACAGCATTCAACAGGGGCTCGGGCGCCCAATTCGTAAAGAAGAAATCGAACCTTTTTCATGGACCATGCATCAATTTGGGCAAAAGATTCCAGCAGCCACCTATGTTCATTCATTACAGTTGTGGGATCAAGCAGCAGTAACGATGGAAGAACTTTTTCAAAAATTTGATCTGTTTTTATCACCAACAACGGCTTTTTCAGCACCAAAAATTAACGAAGATTTGCAAAGTGAGCACATTCGTCAACGAATGGCGCAAGCAGCAGAATTAACAGAAGCAGAGTTAGCTGAATTAATCTATGATTATTTTGATAAAAGTTTACAGCTAACACCATATACTCAACTAGCGAACTTGACAGGACAACCAGCCATCAGCTTGCCCACACATGTTACGGCAACGGGGTTACCCTTAGGTATTCAATTGCTGGCTGCTCGTGGACGTGAAGATCTCTTATTCCAAGTAGGCGAACAGTTTGAGCAAGAAGGAAAATTTAAATTACCAGAAAGTTACCGCTAAATAGGGTGTTATTGTGACCAAATTTCAGATAAAATAGACACAAGACAAAAAACTGAGGTGGAAAAATGCTGTACGTAGTGAGACATGGTGAAACAGATTATAATGTGGCCCGTAGAATTTGTGGTCATGCGGAAGCGCAATTGACCGAAAAAGGCTATCAACAAGCGGAATTGGTAGCTGAAAAAATTGCCAAACAAGGAATTCAAATCGACCGTTTACTGGCGTCGCCTTTAAAACGGGCGCAAGAAACAGCACGTAAAATTGCGGAACGAAATCAATTGACGATTGAAACAGAACCTCGTTTAATTGAGATGAATTTTGGCATTTATGATGGTGAACCGATTGAAACAACGGCTTTCCAAGAAAATCGTTCTGAGATTTCCTTGCCGTTTCCAGAAGGGGAATCAGTCCTAGATGTCGCGGGTCGAATTTATCCCTTGATTGAGGAAGCCTTGGCTTCAGAGGAAACTTACTTATTTGTTTGCCACAATGCGGTTATGCGAGTCATTGATAACTACTTCAATGGTAAAAAAATCCAAGATTTCTTGGACTTTCATTGTGAAAATACACAACTTGTACAATACGGAGAATAAAAATCAAGTCTTTAATCTTTTGGTTAAAGACTTGATTTTTTTTATGGTAAATAAGAAACCGCTTCCGTTTTAATGTATAATAAATTAACTTTTGGATCAAAAAAGAAATGGGGAAAAGACTATGAGAATTGATAATATTCATCAAGCGTTAAAACAGTTTCACGTACAAAATCCAAGTAGCAAAGCAACCTTGTTGCCCGCAACGGCTTCGCAATTAAGTCAGGCCTCTGGCTATACCCGAACCGCTGTTAGTGAAGAGCTTTCAGAATTAGTGAGAAAAGACCAAGTCGTTAAAGTTAAATCTAGACCAGTGTTATTTTTTGATAAAGACTACTTAGAGGAACAGTTTCCTTTTTTTAAAAGTAGCACGTGCTACGATTCCCTCGCTTCGCTGCAAGAGGACATTTATCAACAGACAGAACAGATACATAAGAAAAAGCAGCTACTGAAAATGAATCCATTTGCGAACGTAATTGGTTTTGATGGGAGCTTAGCAGACGCCATCAAGAAGTTGAAAGCCGCTATTTTATATCCGCCTAATGGCTTGAATATTTTACTTACTGGAGAATCTGGGGTGGGGAAAACCTTAATTGCGGAACAATTACACCAATTTTATCAAGTTAAAATGAACCAAGAAGTTCCGTTTATTTATTTTAATTGTGCAGAATATTTCAACAATCCAGAATTATTAACTTCGCATCTGTTTGGCTATAAAAAAGGCAGTTTTACTGGTGCCGTCAATGACCAAAAAGGCTTAGTGGAGTTGGCAGATGGCGGTTTTTTATTTTTAGATGAAGTCCATCGATTAACGAGCGAAGGCCAAGAAAAATTGTTTACAGTTTTGGATAAAGGGTATTTTACACGGATGGGCGAAGCCGAAAAACAAAGAAATGTATCGATAAAATTTATTTTTGCAACAACCGAAGCAGTCAATCAACATTTTTTGAAAACGTTTTTAAGAAGGATCCCTGTGACATTAGCCATTCCAGCTTTAGCCGAGCGCTCTTTGAAAGAAAAAATTCAATTGATTTTGTCCTTTTTCTTAGAAGAAAGTCAACGGATTCAAAAGAATATCCATATTCGTTATGAGGCGTTGAAACAATTAACGTTTACTCATTTTGAAGCCAACGTTGGCGAATTGAAAGCGGCGATTCAATTTATGAGCGCACAAGCCTATTTAGAAGTGTTCGATCAATTAACGGAAACTATTTGCATTGAAGCAAACGAGGGAACAGTCAAAGAGCAACCTGATGTAGAAAGTCTGCTGGCTTTTAATGAGTGGATACCTAACGATGGCCTCACGATTCAATACAACCATTTTTATTTAAGCAGTCAAGAGTTACTCAAATCGGAAAGTCTGAAAAATGATCGTTTTTATAATTTTCTATTGAAAGAATATGCGGATTTGAAAAAATTAACTCTTTCGACAGAGGATGCGCTAGCAATCATGCAAAACAAAGTCGAGCAACTTTATGATATGGATATTTTTGCTCAAGAACCGCTAGCCATAGAGGCCATTGACGAAACATTGCAGCCAAAAATTCAAGAAGCCATTGTCTTTTTTGAACAATTAATCCAAGAAAAATTGACAGAGGATTTCCAGAATATTTTAATTGTCCACCTTTATTCTGCTGTTTTTTATTCTGCACAAATGAATGAAACATTTTATTCAGATACCAAAAATATCTATTCTGGCAAAGTAACCCAGTATCAAGCTGCTAAGACCATGGTGGACTTTCTACAAACGTTGTTTGGGATTTCTTTTGCTGATACGGAAATCCTCTTTTTTGATCTATTTATTCGTAAAGTCACAGCTAAAAAAAGAGCGCACTCAGTTGAAGAAAACTGTGGCGTTATCGTCGTTGCACATGGTGCCGCGACGGCTAGCAGCATGGTTGAGTACACCAACCTTCTGTTCTCAACAACGGTCATGCGTGCAGTTGATATGCCAATTAATCAATCAGTGGAAGAAACATTAGAAAAAGTCCGTACAATTGTGAAGCAAAATCAGTATAAAAAAATTATTTTAATGGTGGACATCGGTTCCTTGGTTTACTTTGGTAATGCTATCAGTCAAACGTTTCAAATGGAAGTGCTGCTAATTAGCAATATCAATCTCTTAACATTGCTAGAAGTGGCCCGAGAAGTCATTTATGAATCGACGGCGTTTGAGTATCTATTACCAGTCTTAAAAGAAAAAAATCATCGCGCCTTGATTTGCAGTAAAGGTCGCTTCAACGAGGCAAAAGTTCTCATTATTTCCTGTCTAACTGGCATGGGGACTGCTATTAAAATTGAACAGTTGTTACTAAAAACTTTTCCCAATGAATTACTAACGAATGTACGCATCATTACTTTAGAGAAAAGAGAAGTGGAAGACATTGATCGCTTGCATTCTTTTGTTCGGAAAGAAGAGAAAATCGTTGGCATCATTGGCACCGTAAAGACAGAAGTGCCAGATATTCCGTTTATTTCTTTACAAGATTTACTATCGAAGCGGGGCATTCAGCTAGTTTTCGAATTATTAGGCCATCATTTAGAAGAAAAACAAAACCAAGAGTTACTAAAAAAAGTTTCAGCTAAATATATTCAAGGATTATCAATCGAAGCTATTACAGACTTACTAACGGTTTTGAATCCTACAACCATTTCGATCGAATTAGCTAAGATTTATTCAGATATTTGCTTACAAACTAAAATAAAAAGTGACGAAAAGATTTTACTTCGTTTTATCATTCATTGTGCCTGTATGTTAGAACGGCAATTGTTGAATCCAGAATATGACCCGACAGCTTATGAAGTGTCATATCGAGAGTTGCCAGAAGCAGTATCTGTCATAAAAATGGCGTTTCGACCGCTTGAAGTGTCCTATAATCTGTTGATTCCACCTTTGGAAGTGCGCTATATTTATGAATTGCTCTTTGAAAAGGCTTAATTCAAACGGAAATGAAAGTTGGCACACTTATTGCTTTTAATAAAATGATTAATTAGCAAAGGAGTTTGTTTATGGAAAATGAACCAATTTTACTTTTAACACACAATGGTTGGGGCTTGGAATTAGTCAAAAGCGTCCAGATGATCGTTGGAGAAGTCACAAATGTACATGAAGTAGCATTACAAGCAGAGGATTCACTGGGGGATTATTTAGAACGAGTCACAGAAAAAATTGACCAATTAAAGTGGCACAACCAGTTGCTAATTTTAACAGATGTTAAAGGGGGCACACCTAGTAATGTTGCATTGCGTTTATCAAAAGATTATGACCTCCTGATCGTGTCAGGATTATGCACATCGTTATTATTAGAATCCGTCATGAAACAAAGTGGTCCTGGATTTCGTTTACAAGATGCAGAGATGATTCAACAAGCAGCAGTAGACAGTTGTCAAATTTTAGAAATTCCAAAATAAGAAAGTACAGGTGAACAGAATGTCAAAAATCGTATTAACAAGAGTCGATAGTCGTTTAATCCATGGACAAGTAGTGACTAAATGGTTACAACAATCAGGTGCAAATGAAATTTTGGTAGTGAGTGATGAACTAGAGCAAGATGAATTTTTACAAAGTATTTATTTAATGGCGGCGCCTCCAGGGGTTTCTGTAGTAATTAAAGGGATTGAAAGTGCCAAAGAATATTGGGAATCGCAAGAAAAGGAAGAGAAAAAGGTGTTATTTTTAGTGCCAGATTTAACGACCTTAAAAGCGATGGTGGACCAAGAAATTATTAAAGAGGAGATTCAAGTTGGTGGCTTAGGTGGCGGACCAAATCGGAAAAATGTTTTAAAAAATATCAATTTATCTGAAGAAGATGTTGCAATTTTGACTGAACTTTTAACGAAGGGCATTCATGTTTTCTTCCAAGCGATTCCCGAAGAAAATCCCCTACCAATTCAAAAATTAATTGAAAAATATCAATCACTATAATCAGAGAAAAAGGAGAGAATCATATGGGCGTTTTAGGTGTTTCAATTATTATGGGACTTTATTATTGGTTTGCACGTTTGCGTTTTGGGTATACATTTTCAGGCATGCTGTCTCAGCCATTAGGTGCAGCGTTGGTGGCTGGTTTAGCAACAGGAAAACTTAGTGAAGCAATGGTTGTGGGGGCGGGGATTCAACTTGTTTATCTCGGAGTCACCTCCACACCGGGTGGCAATGTGCCTAGTGATCCGGCTTTAGCTTCAGCAATTGCGATTCCAATTGCTTTAGGTGTGGGAATGAATGCCGAGGCGGCTGTTGCACTAGCTGTTCCTTTTGGTGTGTTAGGCGTCTTTATGGATCAATTACGGCGGACCATCAATGCGACGTGGGTGCATATGGCTGATAAATATGCAGAAGAGTTAAATTATGGGGGGATTTACCGAGCTGCGTTTGTTTATCCAGCTTTAGCGGGATTTTTAATTCGCTTTCCGTTGGTTTTTGCGGCGAACTTTTTTGGTCAATCTGTGGTGAATAAAGTCTTAGAAGTTATCCCAGCATGGTTGATGCACGGCTTTGAAGTAATGGGTGGTATTTTACCAGCGTTAGGCTTCGCCTTAACAATTATGGTAATTGGCAAGAAAAATTTGATTCCTTATTTTTTAATCGGTTTTGTTGCAGTAGTATATTTTGGCGCAGAAGTTATGGCCGTCGCTATTTTAGGAATCTGTATTGCCTTTTTAGTTAGAAACAAGGCATTGAGTGAGGAGGCAGCATAATGGAACAAATGACACAAGCAAATGAACAACAATTGGAACAGAAAAAAATTACTAAAAAAGAATTATCCAAAGCCTTTTGGATTTATCAACTAGGCTGTGAATTATCAAATTCTTATGAACGTCTTCAAAGTTTAGTTTTTTGTGCATCGATGATTCCTACAATTAAAAAACTTTACGCAGACGATGAAGAACAACAAAGAGAAGCTCTGAAACGTCATTTGAATTTTTTTAATACTGAAGGAACAGTAGGAGCTTCCATTCAAGGGATTGCAATTGCTATGGAGGAAGAAAAATCCAATGGCGCAGCGATCTCTGATACGGCGATCACATCGATTAAAACTGGGCTGATGGGTCCGCTGGCTGGGATTGGCGATTCGATTATTTGGGCAGCATTAATGCCGTTAATCATTTCCATTTTTATTCCAATGGCTAAAGGAGGTAACGTGATTGGAAGTATCGGTCCGTTGGTTCTGTACACAGCCATTACGTTATACATCAGTTGGACGTTAGTAAATAAGTCCTATACATTAGGGCGTAATTCAATCTTAAGTTTGTTAAAAGACGGCAAAATTAAGCAAGTCATTTATTCAGCAAATGTTTTAGGAATGATGATGATGGGCGCTTTAAGTGCGAGTTATGTTAAAATTGCTAGCCCGATGACGTTTAAAGTTACTGGCGGTGCCACGATTGTTTTACAAGATATCCTAGATCAAATTATGAAAGGGTTACTTCCTTTAGCAGCAGTCCTGGCTATTTATTTCTTCATGGTAAAAAAAGGTCCACGTTACGGTATCATTATCGGCACGATTGTCTTAGTTAGTTTGGTCACTTCATTCTTTGGTTTGTTATAAAGGAGAAAATAATGAATAGTTACGAAAAATTCCACTTAAAAGAAGTCATCAATGCTTCTGGGAAAATGACCATTCTAGGTGTCTCCAAAGTTTCGGAGGCAGTCCTAGCAGCTCAACGATTCGGCGGCGAACATTTCTTTGAAATGAGTGAACTTAGTGTACAAACAGGGGCCTTTTTAGCCAACTTGTTGAAGGCAGAAGATGCACAAATCGTTTCCTCGGCTTCGGCGGGGATTGCCCAATCGGTGGCTGCCTTGATTGGAAAAGGCAGCTTGTACCACGCGTATCATCCTTATACAGAAAAAATCGAACAGCGGGAGATTGTTTTACCTAAAGGGCACAACGTGGACTACGGCACGCCTGTAGAAGTTATGGTAGCGCAAGGCGGCGGCCAAGTGGTGGAAGCTGGCTACGCCAACATGTGCAGTCCAGAACACGTGGAAATGATGATTTCTGAAAAAACAGCGGCCATTCTATACATCAAAAGCCACCATACCGTGCAAAAAAGTATGCTGACGGTGGCCGAAGCGGCCAAAGTGGCGCAACGCCACAAGGTGCCGCTAATTGTTGACGCGGCAGCAGAAGAAGATCTTTTCAAATACACTGAAGCAGGCGCTGATTTGGTGATTTACAGCGGCGCCAAAGCAATTGAAGGGCCAAGTGCCGGTTTAGTGGTCGGGAAAAAAGAATACATTGACTGGGTGCGCCTACAAGGCAAAGGCATTGGTCGAGCAATGAAAATTGGCAAAGACAATATCTTGGGCTTTACGCAAGCAGTGGAAGAATACTTGGCACATGGCAGTGAATCAGGGGCTTCGATGCAAGAGCGCTTAAAACCGTTTGTTGAAGCCATCAACAACTTGTCAGATTTAACCGCCAAAATCGTCCAAGATGGCGCTGGCCGAGACATTTATCGCGCCAGTGTTAAAGTGGACGGCAGAAAAACTGCCAAGGAAGTCATCCAAGCATTAAAAGCAAAAAGTCCAGCCATTTATACGCGAGAATATCAAGCCAACAATGGCATCATTGAGTTTGACATTCGTTCTGTCAATCAAGAAGAAATGAACAAAATCGTGCAACGATTACAAGAAATTATGGACACAAAGGAGAAATAAGCCATGTCATTAAAACCTAATTATTTAGAAGAACGCATTTGTTTAAACGTCTTAGCCAATTCAGTAGAAAATGCCCAAGCCTGTTATGAAGCAGCAGAAGGGCATGTTGTGTTAGGCGTCCTTTCAAAAAACTATGAAACCGATGAAGCAGCCATTGACGATATGAAAAAATACCAAGCAGCAACCAACAACGCTTTATCTGTCGGCTTAGGGGCTGGCGATCCTAATCAAAGTCAAATGGTGGCTCGCTTATCAGAAGTTCTACAACCGCAACACGTGAACCAAGTCTTCACAGGTGTCGGCGCTTCGCGGGCCTTACTTCGTCAAGACGAAACAGTGATTAATGGCTTGGTTTCACCCACAGGCAAAGTTGGCTATGTCAACATTGCGACAGGTCCGTTAAGCTCGGGTGCGCCAGCGGCGGAAGTGCCTATCGAAACCGCCATCAAATTGTTGAAAGACATGGGGGGCAGTTCCATTAAATATTTCCCGATGAAAGGCTTGGCTCACAAAGAAGAATACCAAGCAGTAGCAGCAGCTTGTGCCAAGTATGACTTTTATTTAGAACCAACAGGGGGCATTGATTTAGAAAACTTTGAAGAAATTGTTCAAATTGCGGTGGATGCCGGCGTTAAAAAAATCATTCCTCATGTCTACAGCTCAATTATCGATCAAGAAACAGGGGACACTAGAACAGAAGACGTGAAAACGTTACTAACCATGATGAAAAACACATTGAATAAGTAAAGGGCCAATCTTTATTTGACTTTCTTCGCCAGATTTGCTACTCTCAAGTGGAGAATAAATAAAAACCAACAAATGAATGTGGGGTATTTTGGTGAGTGTCGTAGGTATCTAATTGATAAGTTGAATAACCAGTGAACCAAGCAAGGTTTATTTGGTGTGCTTAGAAAGTGATACCTGTCAGTCATCTCATTTACTAAATACCTCCTTTAGAAGAGGTTTCTTTAGTAACCTTTATCCAATGATAAAGAGGACAGCGGTAGAACGCTGTCCTCTTTTTTCTGTAGAAACTGGTTTTTATTTAAAGGCGCCAGGTATTCTTTTCGCGATAGAAAGGAAGAAAAAACAAATGAATCATGAAACCATTCAAAAATTACAATTTACAACAATTCTTAAAGAAGTTCAAACACGTGCGATTGGCGAGTATAGTAAAGAACGGTTGGCGAAAATGGTCCCTGCAACACGTTTAGAAACAGTGCAGTCCCGCTTAACGGAAACAACCGAGGCCCGCTTAATTATTGATAGCGGACAACACGTCCCTTTCATGGGCTTGAGCCAAATTACCCGCTTGCTTCAACAAGTGAAAAAAGGCTTAATCCTTACACCAAACGAATTGATTGAGGTGGCTGACTTTTTAAGAAGTAGTCAGCGAATCCAGAAGTTTTTTGAAAAAAATCAATACCAAACACCACGCCTATTTAGTTACAGTCAGCACTTAGCTGATTTCAGAGCAATTGAAGAACAAATTTATACGAAAATCCATAACCAAAAAGTTGCCACCGATGCTTCTCGACAACTTCGGAAAATCCGGCGTCAAATCAATGAATGCCAACAAGAAATTGAAACAAAAGTCACCAAATTTTTACGTAATAAAAATAATCAACTGTATATTCAAGAAAATATGATGGTGAAAAAAGGGGAACATTACACGGTACCAATCAAAGCTAGCTATAAAAATAAGGTTTCAGGCACAATCATTGAGCAATCCAATAAAGGACAAACGGTCTTTATTGAACCTGTAGCAATTAGTAAATTAAATGAACAATTGACACTCTTAAAAGCGGAAGAAACAGCGGAAGAATATCAAATTTTGGCAGAACTAACAGGGTTAATCAATGAGCAAGAACGACTTGTCGATCAAGCCGTCGATACAATGACCACCTTAGATATTATTTTTGCACGAGGAAAGTATAGTCGCGAAATTGGTGGGATTACGCCAAAAGTAAACAAAGAAGAACGCTTGCGCATTGTTCAAGGAAAACACCCTCTTTTATTAGAACACGCAGTACCATTGACGTTTTCTTTAGGAGCAGAGTATCGAGGACTTGTCATTACAGGTGCCAATGCTGGTGGTAAAACGGTTGTCTTGAAAACAGTTGGCTTATTGACTGTCATGACACAATTTGGGTTGCAAATTCCAGCACAAGCGGGCACAGAGATTCCAGTATTAGATGAAATTTTTGTCGATATTGGTGATCAGCAAAATCTGGAAAATGCGTTAAGCACTTTTTCTGGGCACATGAAAAATATTGCGGAAATGTTGCGTAACGTTAAGCGACACACGCTTGTTTTATTAGATGAAATTGGCAGTGGAACCGAGCCGAACGAAGGAGCTGGCTTAGCGATTGCTATCATGGAAACGATGTATCAAAAGGGGGCCTTGGTAGTTGCAACGACCCATTATGGTGAAATTAAACGTTTTGCCCAAGAGCATGACGATTTTGTGCCCGCCGCAATGGCCTTCGATCGTGAAACATTAACGCCCAAATATCAATTGAAAATTGGTGAAGTTGGCGATAGTCAGGCTCTTTGGATTGCACGTAAAATGAAGATGGAGCCACAGCTCATTGAAAAGGCGGCTCATTATATTCAGCGGAAAGAATACCCTACTAATCGAAGTCTATTTAAACCCCTGAAAGCAAAAGAAACGACCTTTGCCACGTTTGTAGAAGAAACACACCGTTATCAAAAAGGTGATCGTGTCCTATTGACAGAAACACAACAAATTGGGTTGGTTTTTACAGATGAGGGTGAACAAGAAATCCAAGTATTTGTGAATGATAAAATCGAAAATGTACCACGAAGACGGTTGAAATTACAAGCGAAAGCACAAGATCTATATCCGCAAGACTATGATTTAGAAAGTTTATTTACAGATTTCCATGAACGAAAGAAACTCAAAGATATTGAACGCGGCTCAAAAAAAGCGCAGAAACAATTACGCAAAGAAGCCGAAAAAAGAGCAGCAAGACGCGACAAATAAGGAACTTAACAGAAGCAATACAACAACTTAACACTTTGTTTACTTGTTATTTATCAGAAATCAACTAAGACT
This sequence comes from Enterococcus sp. DIV1307a, assembly GCF_050537425.1. Lineage (NCBI taxonomy): Bacteria > Bacillati > Bacillota > Bacilli > Lactobacillales > Enterococcaceae > Enterococcus > Enterococcus sp. DIV1307a. The sequence continues at coordinate 2,461,485 of NZ_CP172914.1, read as the reverse complement.
TGTTATAGTCAATGTATGGGTAGATATGAAGGAGGAAACAAGGAAATGAAGAAAAGAGCTTTGCTAGGGGTTACCTTATTAACATTCACAACATTAGCGGGTTGTACAAATTTATCTGAACAAAAAAGCGGCGAAAAACAAACAGAGGTTGCTGAAGCGAAGGCAACTGAATCCGAAAAAGCACCAGTAAAAAATGTTATTTTTATGATTGGAGATGGCATGGGGAATCCGTATACAACGGGCTATCGCTATTTCAAAGCCAATCACTCAGACAAGCGTGTTCCCCAAACAGCTTTTGATACCTATTTAGTTGGGCAACAAGCCACTTATCCAGAAGATGAAGAAGAGAATGTCACCGATTCAGCGTCCGCAGCGACAGCGATGGCTGCTGGAGTGAAAACCTACAATAATGCTATTGCGCTCGATAATGACAAGTCCAAAACAGAAACAGTGCTGGAACGTGCGAAAAAAGTGGGGAAATCAACGGGGCTTGTAGCAACATCTGAAATAACACATGCAACCCCTGCTGCATATGGCGCACATAATGTTTCACGCAAAAATATGGCAGAAATCGCTGATGACTATTTTGATGATCAAATCGACGGACAACATAAAGTCGATGTGTTACTTGGCGGCGGCTCCGAATTATTTGCCCGGAAAGATCGTGATTTAGTCAAAGAATTTTCCCAAGCGGGTTATGGTCATGTCACAGACAAAAAGTCGTTAAATGAAAACCAAGACGACAAAATTTTAGGCTTGTTTGCACCAGGCGGGCTACCTAAAATGATTGACCGAACGGAAGAGGTCCCTTCATTAGCTGATATGACAGAAGCGGCTCTTCAACGGTTAGATAAAAATGAAAAAGGTTTCTTTTTAATGGTTGAAGGTAGTCAAATTGATTGGGCCGGGCATAGCAATGATATTGTTGGCGCGATGAGCGAAATGCAAGACTTCGAAGCGGCGTTTGAAAAGGCCATCGATTTTGCCAAAAAAGATGGTGAAACATTGGTGGTTACAACTGCAGATCATTCAACAGGGGGCTTGTCTTTAGGCAAAGGAGATCAATACAACTGGTTGACGGAGCCTTTACATGCGGCAAAACGCACGCCTGATTTTATGGCAGAAGAAATTATTAAAAATGGTAATGTGGAAAAAACAGTGACTGAGTATATTGATTTTCAATTAAGTGAGGCTGAATTGAAAGCAGTGAAAACAGCGGCGGAGTCAAAAGATGTTGAAAAAATCGCTCAGGCATTAAGAAAGATTTTTGATGAACGTTCGAATACTGGTTGGACTACTGGCGGACACACAGGAGAAGATGTAAATGTCTATGCTTATGGCCCACAAGCAGAAGCTTTTTCAGGACAAATTGATAATACAGACCAAGCGAAGATTATTTTTGGCTTAGTAGATGGCACCGGGCAAAAAGCTGAGATTAAAGATAAAGGTATTGGCAAATAACAAAATGAAGAAAAAGCAGAACGTATAGAAGTTCTGCTTTTTCTTCATTGGAGGCATAAAAATTTTATCTCTGTTATAATGAAGGTAACCAGATAAAAGTGAGGTCAAATAATGAAAAAAATGCATGTTGAAAGTGAATTTGCACCGTTACGTTCAGTTGTTTTAGCACAATCGCAATTTTGTTTACCAGATAAATTTGATGAAGCGGATACGACTTTTTTAACAGAGGAAAATGCCCGTTTAACACAGAATAATGAAGGGCGCGATTTAGCAGACTTTGCACCAGAACAACAAGTGCGTTGGGAAAAAGAAAAAGAAGTCATGCAAGGAGTATTAGAATCTTATGGCGTAGAAGTATTTCGTCCACGTTTATTGACAACCTATGAAAAAGAACATGGCAAGGAATTGGGCGTAGGATATAGTAACTTCTTTTCACGAGACCCTTTTTTTACAATTGGCAATCTCTTAATAGAAGGAAACTTAAGATTTCAACACCGTCGACAAGAAATTTTACCAATTCGTCCGATTATTCAGCAGTGGACACAAGAAGCAGAAGGCTATTATTTTGCTGCGCCACAACCTGACATTTCTGAAGGGGCTTTAAGTGAAGCAGGTCCCTTTATTGAAGGCGGCGATGTTTTAGTTCTAGGAAAAACAATTTTTGTGGGCTACTCTGGCTTGGCAAGTAACCTAGCAGGAATTCAGTGGTTAGCCAATATGATTGGTCATTTTGGTTATGAAGTGGTGCCGGTTCGGTTACATCCGCATATTCTCCACTTAGATTGTGCGTTAAGCTTGTTGAGAGAAGGCTTGATGATTGTTTGTGAAGAGGCCTTTTTGGATGGACTTCCTGCGCAATTAGCCAACTGGGAAAAAATTCACGTTACTTTGCAAGAAGCAGCGTATTTAGTGACAAATGGTCTACCGCTTAACGAAGAAACGTATATAACGGACCAATCGTTTACAACCTTAATTCCTCAAATAGAAGCAAAAGGTATCAAAGTTGAGGCAATTGATTACCATGTTTCTAGAATGTTAGGTGGTTCTTTCCGTTGTACAACGCAAGCTTTGATTAGAGAATAGTCAGCGAGTGATTATCAATTTTCGTAAGAAAAAATGTACGTTTTGTCTATGAAAACGATATAATTTTAGTTTTCACTATTTTTTTTAAAAATATTGAGGAAATTTTGATTTAATAAATGCGAGAAAACGTCAAAATGTTAGTGTTTGTTACTAATATTTTGACGTTTTCTCGCTGTTTTTTTATAAAATTACCACTTTATATATGAAAAAAAACGATATCTTTTTTGAAAATTACGTTTTCAAAGACACAAAAAGTCGTTGGAACCTTGCTGTTATAGTAAATTCATTTTTTTTGCATGAGGTGTTTAAAATTTGAAATCACAAGCAGTCTTTTTTTCGCTATACTTAGTTTACGTTCTACTGAGATAGAAAAGTTTTTCACTTTTTTATTCATTAATTAACCAAGATATAAAGGAGAGAGTAAAATGAAGAAAAAAACATTGGTAACTTTATTTGCAGGAACAGCTATTTTAGGGGCAAGCATCGCTCCTGCAGCAGCGCATGCAACAACGACTGGTACAACACCAGCAAACGTAGAGATGACAAGTGGTTCATTACCAGGCGGTACGGGTGATGGAGATGACGGAAGCACACAAGAGCCAGGACCAGGTACGAATACTAACTTTGATTTGTTATATGTTCCAACAGAATTCAAATTTGCTTCGACAGAAGTTAGTTCTGATTTATCAGCGATTTCGTTAGATGCGACAGGTACCCAAACAAAACGTTATGGTGTCGGGGATGTTCGTGGAACACAAGCGGGTTGGTCAGTTACTGCCGGCGTTGCTGAAATGAAAAACGGTACTGCTACGTTAGAAGGTTCAATTACCTTTGCACAAACAGGAGCGGTAGCGAAATATGATGAAACAACAACAAAATACTCACGTGATGTGGCTGCCTTTGCAGCAGATCCAGGAAGTCCTGAATTTGCTGGAACAACTATTCCAGTAGGTGGAGCAGCTGTATCAATTGCTACAGCAGCAGTTGGTAAAGGTCAAGGTACATGGGATTCTGAATTATCAAATGTAAAATTAAACATTACAACACCTAGTTCACAAATTATAAATGGTGCGTATACAGGTAACGTAACTTGGACATTAGTGGCTGCGCCATAAACAGTTACTAACGAGAATACTGCATTACTAGAAAAGGAGCTGCGCAGTGGTGCACGGCTCCTTTTCGATACATAGGAGGAACAAATAATGAAGACAATGCGCTGGCTAATCGTCACAGTTTTTATTTGTGTGATGGCATTAAGCATCCCTTCTGCTGTACAAGCAGAAGAAGCGGATGACAACATGAATACAAAATTTACAGTTAAACCCAATATTCCTGAGAATCAAGCGAAAAATACGCAATCCTACTATGATCTCATTGTAAAACCAGGACAGAAACAAGAAGTCGAATTATCATTAATTAATAAAACAGATGAAGAATTGACGATTGATTTAAATTTGGCGAATGCTGTGACGAATGACAATGGTTTAATTGTGTACAATGATTTCGAGAAAAAACCAGATTCAAGTTTAAAAGTACCCTTGACAACATTAATTAAATTACCTGAGGAACATGTAAAAGTTCCCGCTAAGAAAACCGTAACAGCCAAAATGACTGTCGAAATTCCAGCGAATGGTTTCCAAGGATTAGTTTTGGGTGGTGTTTATGCTTCGCTTGCAGAAGATGAAAAGGAAGAAAAAGGAAAATCAACGGGTTTAACCAGTCGATATGGATTTAATGTAGCAATTGCTTTACGAATGTCAGAAGATACACCGATGTATCTAGCAGAGACTCTTCAATTAGTTAAATTAGTTCCGACCATTGCTTTAGGAAATAAATCGGTCCAAGCGGTTATTCAGAATCCGACATCCGCTATTTTTCCTGAAGTACGTTTAGAAGGAAAAGTAACGAAAAAAGGCGAAACGAAAGAATATGCCAAACGGATTTTACCAAGTGTTCGTTTTGCGCCAAATTCGACGATGAACTTCCATTTAGATTTCGGGAAAGAAGATGTTCGTCCAGGAACCTATATTTTTGAAGGAAAAGCGGTCTTGAAAGAAGATGAACAACAAGTGTGGCCGTTTAAGCAAGAATTTACCATCAGTAGTCAAGAAGCCAAAAAATTAAATAAAGAAGCAGTAGTGAAATTGGTCCTACCGACTTGGTGGAATCAAGCTTTTTATGGCTTGTTAGCTGCAACAATTGTGAGTCTAATTCTAGCTATTTGGCGTTTTACGCAACAGAAAGCAACACTGAAACAACAAGCCTATTTACAACAAGAAAAACAGGCAGCCTTGAAAAATAGACAAGGAGCACGCTATGATGACAATGAAAAGTAAAGGGTCACTTCTGGTGACATTGGGAATACTTTTAACCGTCAGCATTGCGATTCTGACCGCTTCTTCTGAGAGCTTTGCAGAAGAAGCGGGACAAACGAATATCGGTGTGACGTTTTATGGAGGGAAGGCACCCCTAAGAACGAAAGGTGGCACTAAGTCAACAGAACAACCAGTCACTAATAAAGATAAAAAAACGTCACAACAACAAGACAAAGTGAGCAGAAAAACCACTGCTAAAACGAATCCGACTAATGCACAGACGTCATTACCAAGGACAGGTGAACGAAATAGCACGTGGCTTTACAGCCTTGGTATTGCATGTTTACTCGTAGTACTAACAAGTTTCTATTATTTGAATAAAAAAAGGAAAAAGGAAAAATAATGTGCTGTTTTTATAAACAGAGTCAATTGTAGAAGGAGGAATATAGATGGAGATTACGATGTGGATTTGGATTTGTGCTGGCTTGGCCGTCCTTTGTTTTGCTTTATTTTTACTGTTCTTAGTAAATAGCATGAATTTTGTTCATCAAGCAAAGCCTAAGCAGTCTTTAGTAAAACAATCAATGTTTAGTTGGCTGCTTCTGGTGATGTGTGGTGGCTGGGTAGCAATAGCTATCTTGCTGAATATCGCATTACAAACACAATTAACATAAAGAAAACCCGTTGTAAGTTTTTAAGAAACTTGCAACGGGTTTTTGTTAACTTTAAAATAAAGAACGGTACAATTTATCAAAAAAGTACAGTAGACATTTGTACCCAACTTAGATAGAAAATAAAGCGCTATCATTATATGATGATTACAGGAGGAGGACACAGCTGTGAATTATAAAATAAGTTATCTCCTTGACGAGTATGCAGGGCAAAAAATTGCGCTCTCTTTGGCTCAACAAATAACCGATCTTTCGCAACGAGAATTAGTGACACAACTTTCGACAATAGGCGGAGCAGTTCAACAGAATACCGTCAGCATTCCAAACCTTTCCGCAAATGAATGGGGAAAACAACTTTTTCAACAACGTCAAGTGATTTATAGCGAAACAGAAAGACAAGCACTTATTTTTTTACTCACTTATTCAGAAATCGAAGAACTATCGGTGTATCATTACCAAAATTTTTTAGATGTTTCGAAAGGTACTATTTTAGCGGACATCAAAAAAGTACGACACCAACTAGCAACTGAAAACATTGCTTTATCCTACGAACGAAAACGAGGGTTTTACCTAGAAGGAGATGAATTTCGGATTCGTCGTTTCGGGAAAAATTGGCTTGCCCGCCTCTTACAACAAAAGTCGGGCACCTTCGCTTTATTTTGCTGGCTCAGTCAGCATCAAATGAGCCAATACGCAAAAATGCGTGACGGCATTCAATTAGCCGTCCAGGAAGCGCAGCTTCAACTGGTACCCAGCAGATTGGATGAAATTAGTTACTTTCTTGCTTTTTCTCAAAAAAGATTAGGCAAATATGGAACAGTCGTCTGGCCTGAGAACCAGTTAATTCAGTCCTTACGCGCTTATCCCGTCAGTCGTCGTATTTTAAGTGATTTAGTTGGGCCAGTGGCGAATGTAGAAACTGAGAGTCTTTTTTTCACGATTTGTTTAATGACAGCCTTGCAAGGAGAATTGCGAGATACGAAGTTAGAGTTTTTATTAGATATTTCTGGTGAAATTATTCGGAAAATGGAATTGTTGGCCGTTGTTCAATTTGAACAGCCTCGTGAATTGCTCATGAATGTGTATTATCATCTGGTTCCTGCCTATTTTCGGATTAACTATGGCTTTTACTTGCCGAATGTTTTAATCAAGGATATTCGACAATCGTATCGGTCGCTTTATCATCTTTGTGAACAAGCGTTAACTCCTTTAGAAAAATTAACGAAACGGTCAATCCCGTCAGAGGAAATCGGTTTTTTTACCATATTATTTGGTGGAGAAATTTTCGGCCAAAAAAATGAGCAGCGGCAAGAAAAGCTAAAAGCGCTAATTGTTTGTCCCAGTGGTATCAGTTCTTCGTTGATTTTGCAATCGGAATTGCGTCGGCTATTTCCAATGATTGAATTTAAAGAAACGAATGCGGTGAGGGAAATAGAGAATGTATCTGAAAAAAGCTATGACATCATTTTCTCAACGGTCCCTATTGAAACAGCCAAAAAGGTTTATCTTACCAAGCCCATTATGAGCTCTTTGGAGAAAAATCAATTGATGCACCAAGTTCAATCAGATTGGCTATTGCCAGGTATTTCCATGCCAGATGTTAAAGATATTTTAGATGCGTTAAAACCTTATATTTCCTTAAAAAAAGGAGTCACAGAAGCGCAGTTATATCGTGTCTTGCATCGTAAAATGAACAAAATTTTAGAAAAAGAGGAGGATCTGCGTCCAATGTTATCGGAATTATTAACAACAGAAACAGTCCAAGTCCTGCCTGAAGTTGCAGACTGGCGAGCGGGAATTACAGAAGCTGCCAAGCCGTTATTAAAAAATGGCAGTATTACGGAAAAGTACATTGATGCGATGATTCAAAAAGTCGAATCGTTTGGGCCATTTATCCATATCTGTCCAGACGTAGCATTGCCTCATGCGCGACCAGAAGATGGCGTTAATCAGTTAGGCATGTCATTACTAAAAATCCAAAAAAGTGTCGATTTATTAGAAGATCCTAAGCATGAAATTCACCTTTTTATTTGTTTAGCTGCTTCAGATAACGAAACACATTTACGGGCCTTATCTAGTCTGACAAAAATTCTATCAAAAAAAGAATCATTACATCGCTTAGTGGCGGCTGAAACCGTCCCAGAAATACTATCAATTATCCAAGAAGGAGAGAAATAAGATGAAGATTTTTACAGTTTGTCAAAGTGGTTTAGGAACAAGTTTTATGGTACAAATGAATATCCAACAAATTTTAGAGGAAGTCGGTGTTGATACAGATAATTTTCAAATTGATCACACAGATGTCGGGAGTGCCAGTGGTGATATGGCTGATTACTTCTTTGTCGAAAAAACATTGCAAGATGCTTTAGGGTCAATTCCTGATGAAAAAATCATTCCTTTAAATGCGATTATTGATTACGATGAAACGAAGGAGAAAGTCTTGAAAGTTTTAGATGACAATGGCATTGCACATCAATAAGAAGGAGGAAAAACATGGAAACTTTATTGAATTTATTTGTTTCAATTGTTAGCCAGCCAGCGATTCTGGTTTCATTAATTGCTTTGTTGGGATTAGTTTTACAGAAAAAGAAATTTTCTGATGTTGTTCAAGGAACGTTGAAAACATTCGTCGGCTTCTTAGTTTTAATTGGTGGCGCAGGGCTATTGGCGAACTCATTAACGCCCTTTGCGGAGATGTTCCAAACCGCATTAAATACACAAGGCGTGGTGCCTAGTAATGAAGCAGTTGTAGCGATTGCCTTGCAACAATATGGGACACCAACTGCTCTGATTATGTTGGTGGGCATGGTTGTTAATATTCTGTTGGCGCGTTTTACACGTTTTAAATATATCTTTTTGACAGGTCAAGCGATGATGTACGTTTCGTGTTTGACAGCCGTTATTTTAGTGGGGGCCGGTTTTAGCGTTAGTTTACCAATGATTCTTTTAGGTGGTTTATTTGAAGGAACTTTATTAACAGTGACACCTGCTCTTTGTCAGCCCTTTATGAAACAAATTACTGGAAATGATAAAGTAGCAATGGGGCATACAGGGAATATTGGTTATGCGGCAAGTGGCTTTATTGGAAAAGTCTTTGGGAATAAAGAAAAGTCAACGGAAGATATTAAAATTCCTAAAAGTTTTGGTTTTTTAAGAGACTCAACCATCTCAATTATGATTTTGATGTCGATTGTCTATGTGATTTTGGCTTTGCTGGCTGGGACAGGCTATGTCGAGCATGAGTTAAGCAATGGCGAAAATGCGATTATCTTTTCATTAATTCAAGCAGGAACCTTTACGGCTGGTTTCGTAGTGGTTTTACAGGGTGTGCGGATGGTTTTAGGAGAAATTGTGCCAGCTTTCCAAGGAATTGCTAAAAAATTAGTGCCTAATTCTAAACCAGCACTTGATGTTCCCATTATCTTTCCTTATGCGCCAAATGCTGTCTTGATTGGGTTCTTTGTGAGCTTTATTGTGGGAACTATTTCAATGTTAGCGATGGTTGGTCTGAATACCACCGTGATTATACCAGGCGTTGTCGGGCACTTTTTCTGTGGTGCCGCGGCAGGCGTTTTTGGAAATTCCACAGGGGGACGTCGAGGAGCGATTTTAGGAGCTGCGTTTAATGGCTTATTAATTAGTTGGTTACCGTTATTTATTTTACCAGTCTTGGGTGATCTACAGTTAGCATCCTCAACGTTTGCGGATACAGATTATTTAATCCCAGGCCTATTTTTAGGCAAATTAGGTGAGGCAGGTCCGAGTCTTTTAGTAGGAGGAATCATTGCTTTTGTAGTGGTTGTTCTTTTGGCTAGCGCTGTTTTGACTATGCGGGAGAAAAAAGTCGCCGAAGAAAACTAAGTGTTTTCTTCTACAAAAAGGCAAGTGGGACAGAAGTCGTTTTGACTTCTGTCCCACTTGCCTTTTACCATTGTTCTTGGATAAACTGTGCAATTTGTTTCCGCGCTTGTCGTCCTTCTGGCAAGTATTGTTTCATTGCGAAAACGTGTTGCATGCCAGGCACCAATCGGCAAGTATCTTGTGGTCGTGGCCCTAATTGCTTTAAAAATTGGTGATAGGAAGGGCAAAAAACTTCATGTGTGCCGCCCACGAAAAAAAGTGGCGGAAATTTTTGATAATCAAAGGACAAGCAATTTAAAGAAAGCGTGGCGTGATTGGCCGTGTCGTCAATCTCTTGGGCAATTAATTGTAAATAGTTCATGCCAATCATTTTGTCCTTTTTTTGATAACTTTTGGCAACAGGAATGTCTAAATGTCCATCTAACCAAGGAGAAATTAAAACAGCAGCTTTGGGTAAGCGTTCAGGGAAATCGATGGCTAAATTCTGCAATACGTTTAAAACCAATGTACCACCAGCAGAATCACCTAATAAAATAACATCTTCGGGATCATAATGCTGTAAAATTTCTTGATAAGCAGCATAGCAATGATTATAAATATCAGCAAAAGACTTATTTGGTGCTAATGGATATACAGGGATAAAATAATCTGTTGCAAAAGAGAGATCTTCAATTAGTTTATAACTAAAGTCTAATTGGCTATAGGCGAGATTCAATGTAAAGCCCCCACCATGCAGGTACAGTACAGCTTTCTTGGTAGGCGCAATAACGGAGTTTGACATGCGATACATCGTAGGAAATTGAGTCGTTTCTTGAAGAGGAAAAAGATGACGTAAATGTTTTGGCAAAGTTACTTGTTCATTTAATGATCGTTGCCAATGATAAAAAGCCTTGGTGACTTTCGGATTTCGTTCAAGTCGAGCAATTTGGGAAAGACGTAAAGAATCTTCAAAAAGACAGGCTTTTAAGGATTTTTGACGAGAACGTGCGTGGAACAAATATGCGCTAGCTAACAACAAACCAATCGATTTCTTTTTCAATTAAGGCCCTCCATTCAGCAAAAAGTAAATCATTTTTTCTACAGTATAACATTTTAAAAGTAGAACAACGAAATTTGTTGAAGGGATGAAAGGACGGTTTAAACGAATGTACGTATTTATTTGTGGTTGCGTAAAGTAAATGATTGTAGTAAATTAAATGAGATTAAGAGGTCCGGTGAATGGGCGCGTTCACGGCAAGGAGAGAAGTAGGATGACAAATAAAAAGGTTACAATTAAAGATGTTGCCAATGACTCAGGTGTCTCCATTACTACCGTTTCACAAATTTTAAACGGGAATGGGGCACGGTTTAGTGGGAAAACGGTCGAAAAAGTATTGGCTGCAAAAGAGCGATTAAACTATCAGCCCGACTATTTTGCGCAACGTATGGTGATGAAAAAAAGTAAGACGATTGGCGTAATCGTACCTGATATTACTAATCCATTTTTCGCGCAATTGATTCGAGGAATTGAAAGTGTTTTATACAAAGAAAATTTTATACTGATGTTATGCAATGCGGACCAAGACGTTACAAGAGAACATGAATATTTAACAGAGTTGATTCGTCGTAGTGTCGATGGCTTTGTGATTGCAAGTTCTGAAATTTCCAATCAAACGATTAATGAAACGCTACGTGCGAAAAAGATTCCGTTTATTGTACTTGACCAAAAAAAAGCAGAAGGCTTTAGCGACGCTGTTTTGACAGACGATTATAGAGGTGGGCAACTAGCAGCAAAACATTTACAAGAGCAACGACATGAACAGGTCGTCGTGGTAATGCCACCACATGCGCCAGTCAATATTCAGCAACGGTTAAAAGGTTTTTGTTCTGTTTATACGGAAAAGGTCCAGTTAATCGAAACAGAATTATCAAAAACTGGCGGCTACCAAGCTGTCCCCGAAATTTTAAAAACAGAGAGCACCGGAATTTTTGCTATCAATGATGAAATTGCTTTTGGTTTATATCGAGGATTAGCAGAAGCGGGCAAAAAAATTCCTGAGGATTATAGTATTATTGGTTATGACAATGTTGACATGTGCGAGTATGTTTCGCCGCCGCTAACAACAATTGCTCAACCTGTTTTTCAATTGGGGCAAACTACGGCGACTTTATTATTGGAAAGAATCCATCAGCCTGCAAAAGATTGGGAGGAGCAAACCTTGCCGGTCCAACTGATTGAACGATTTTCGACAGCACCCTTGAAATAGCTTTCAAGGTGTGCTATATTTTTGTTGTGGAATTAAAACGTTTTACTAAAACGTTTTAATTAGAATGAAAAAATAAATTTTATTGAGGTGGATGAAAATGAACACGGTTACAATTATCGGAAGTATCAATTTAGACACAACATTAAGAGTCAAAGAAATGCCAAAACCAGGCGAAACAATTCACGCCATTGAACATTTTACAGCAGGTGGTGGTAAAGGAGCAAACCAAGCAGTTGCAGCGAAACGTTCAGGCGCAGAAACATATTTTATTGGTGCTGTGGGAAATGATGGCGCTGGAGCTATGATGACTGATTTAATGAGTCAAGATGAAATTAATTTAACTGGGGTTACCACTTTAGAGAAAACAGCTACTGGCCAAGCCTTTATTATGGTAGATAACGCTGGTGAAAATAGCATTATGATTTACGCAGGAGCCAATAACGCCTTTACGCCAAAACAAGTACAGGAACATCAAGAAATTATTGAAAAAAGTGATTTTGTGATTGCCCAATTTGAAAGTGCGATTGATAGTACGATTGCAGCGTTTAAAATTGCTAAAAAAGCAGGCGTCAAAACGATTTTAAATCCCGCACCTGCGTTAGAACAAGTTCCTGAAGAATTACTAAACGTGACAGATATGATTGTACCAAATGAAACAGAAACCGAAATTTTAACAGGCATTAAAATCACAGATGAAGCGAGTATGCGTAAAGCCGCAGAAGCACTTCATCAATTAGGGATTGAAGCAGTAATTATTACAGTAGGTAGTAAAGGCGCCTTTTATGACGTCAATGGACGAAGTGGTATTGTGCCTGCTTTTAAAGTGAAAGCGGTTGATACAACGGCTGCTGGCGATACTTTTATTGGCGCATTAAGTAGTATATTAGAGAAAGACTTTAGCAATTTGGAAGAAGCTATTCGTTATGGAAACAAGGCGTCCTCGTTGACTGTTCAACGTTTTGGAGCCCAACCTTCGATTCCTTATCAACACGAATTGGCAGACAAATAAAAAGGAGCGAGCGACATGAAAAAAACAAAAGTTATTAATTCAGATATTTCCCGCGTCATCGCACAAATGGGTCATTTTGATAAATTAAGTATTGGTGATGCAGGCATGCCTGTGCCTCGAACTACAGAAAAAATTGATTTAGCAGTTACCAATGGTGTCCCTAGTTTTATGGAAGTTTTAAACAATGTCCTTGAGGAATTGGCAGTTCAACGAATTTATTTAGCAGAAGAAATTAAAACAGAAAATCCTGACATGTTGACAGCAATTAAAACTCGTTTACCAGAAACTCCCATCAGTTTTATTCCTCATACAGAAATGAAACAAGAATTAAACAACTGCCATGCCTTTATTCGGACAGGGGAAATGACCCCATACGCAAATATTTTATTAGAAAGTAACGTTGTCTTTTAAACGAGAGAGGGGAAATAGAGATGAATGCGACTGCATTATTAATCGGTTTAGGACCGCTTCTAGGTTGGGGGCTTTTTCCAACAATTGCTTCAAAAATTGGTGGACGTCCGGTGAATCAAATTCTCGGTACCAGTTTAGGAACATTGATTTTTGCCGCTATTTTTTCAATGATTAATGGTTTGGCTTTTCCAGCGGGCATGGATTTATTCTTTTCAATTTTATCTGGTGTCGGTTGGGCCTGTGCGCAAATCATTACATTTAAATGCTTCACGATGATTGGTTCATCACGTGCCATGCCAGTAACGACCGCGTTCCAACTTTTAGGGGCTTCTCTCTGGGGTGTCTTTTTCTTAGGAAACTGGCCAGGTGCGACAGCCAAATTGTTAGGCGCATTTGCCTTAGTGTTAATCATGATTGGTGCCAAAATGACGGTCTGGTCGGAAACGGAATCCGCTGAGAGTGCTGGGATTATGAAAAAAGCAGTTCTTCTATTAGCCGTTGGTGAAATCGGCTATTGGGCGTACTCTGCAGCACCCCAAGCGACGGCAATTGATGGCATGCATGCCTTTTTACCACAAGCAATAGGCATGGTAATTGTCGCAGTTATTTATTCAGCAGTTGTCACTATTAAGGGTGGGGAAACATCGCCATTTATAGAAACTGTTTCTTACAAACAAATTTTTTCAGGCTTTTTCTTCGCCTTTGCAGCGTTAACTTATTTAATTTCAGCGCAGCCAGATATGAACGGCTTGGCAACTGGCTTTATTCTATCCCAAACATCAGTTGTGCTTGCAACGTTGACAGGTATTTGGTTCTTAGGTCAAAAGAAAACAGCCAAGGAAATGACCGTAACGATTATCGGCTTAGTTTTGATTTTGGCAGCAGCTACGATCACAGTGATGATTTAAAAAAGTATTCAACGACCTATTATTCAGGGCGTTGAATACTTTTTTTTATTTGTTCTAAAAATAATGCAGCAGCTGTGGAAAGAACCGTATTTTTGCGCCAAATTAAACTAATTTTGGCTGTTAAAGCAGGATATAGCGGGATAAAACGTAAATTTGTTTGCTTTGTTTCTAGAATACCATCAATGCTTAGGGCGCTACCTAGCCCAGCTTCTACCATCAGTGAAGCGTTGTAAAGTAAGTTGTAGGTCCCAACGATTCGGAACTGATCTAGACTTGCTTCGAGCCAATCAGAGAGTTGGCTCGGAACTTGTGCTTGTCGAGAAATAAATAAAGGTTCTTCTTTTAAATCGGCTGCAGTAATAACATTTTTAGTGGCTAAGGGATGGTCCTTTACAGTAATTAAGCCCCATGTATCTACAACTGGTAATGTTAAATAGCTATATTTTTGTTTAGGTGCAGGCTCAATAATTAAACCAAAATCTAATAATCCTTTGTCTAGCCGTTCTATTACATCATCTGCATTCCCACTGTATAAATGAAGGTGAATATCAGCTGAGTGCTGGCTTGTTATTTGTTGTAGTGCATTCGCTAAAAAAGACATAGCTTTTGTTTCGCCGCCACCAATCGTGATTTCGCCATTAATGAATTCATTTTGCGACAAGTTGGTGACTGTTTTATTCGCTAAGCTTAAAATATCTTGCCCTTGTTTAGCTAAATATTCTCCTTCAGGTGTTAATTGTATTTGTCGATTTCCTCGTATAAATAATGTCACGCCTAATTCTTCCTCTAATTCTTTTAATTGCTTAGATAATGTTGGTTGTGATACATGCAATTGTTTGGCTGCGCCACTAATCGTTTTTTCTTGGACCACTGCTAAGAAATAGTGAATCACTCGTAATTCCATTACTTTCCCTCCTATAACTAAAACGCATACTTATCTATTTATTATAAGTATTAGACAGAGGAGTTGTCACGTATTACGATAAATTTAGCAAAAGGAGGCGATTAGGAATGCTTACAAAAAATCTCCAAGAACTAATTGCAACAGGTAGCATTGATAAAGATGAACCACTATTTCAACTTATTCATCAGATTCAAGAGGAAAATAGTCGCTATTTAATAGAATTAAATCAACAAGCCTATACACATAATGAAGTAAGGAATCTTCTTGCCACGATTATCCAAGACAAAATTGACGAAACTGTTACGATTTTATTGCCTTTTTATACAGATTTTGGACGCAATATACATTTTGGTAAAAATATTTTTATTAATCGGGCAGCTATGTTTGTTGATTTAGGGGGCATTATAATTGAAGACAATGTTTTAATTGGTCCGCGCGTTAATCTCTTAAGTGTCAATCATCCGGAACTGCCAATGAAACGGCGAGGCGTATTGCTAGCACCAATTACCATTAAAAAATTTGCGTGGTTAGGTGCGGGTGTCACTGTTTTACCAGGTATTACGATTGGTGAAAATGCTATCGTAGCAGCTAATGCGACTGTAACTAAAGATGTGCCAGCTAACGCTATTGTTGCAGGAACACCAGCTAAAATTATTCGTTGGATTCAGGAAGATAAGGAGGAAATATAATGAAATCATTATCAGAAAAAGTTATTGTTATCATGGGCGCTTCCAGTGGCATCGGTGAGGCAACAGCCCGTTTACTTGCCAGAAAAGGAGCGAAGTTAGTCATTGCAGCACGTCGACAAGAACGTTTAATTGCTATAAAAAAAGAACTTCCTGAAGCAACGATTCTCGTGCAACAAGCAGATGTAACGAAAGAAGAGGAAGTTCAGCGTGTAATCAAGCTTACAATGGAAAAATATGGACGAATTGATGTTCTTTTTAACAATGCAGGAGTTATGCCAACGGCGCCTCTTATTGAAGCACCAAAAGGAGAATGGCGTCAAATGCTAGATATTAATATTATGGGTGTTTTAAATGGCATTGCGGCAGTTCTTCCAATTATGGTTGAACAAAAATCAGGGCAGATTATTGCTACTGATTCTGTGGCAGGACATGTCGTTTATCCAGATTCGGCTGTCTACTGTGGAACAAAGTTTGCTGTTCGAGCAATTATGGAAGGATTGCGACAAGAACAAAGAGAGAATAACATTAAATCAACGATTATTTCACCAGGTGCTGTACAAACAGAACTTTATCAAACAATTTCTAATCGAGTAGTAGCTGAAACGTTACATCTAGAACAGTTAAGTTGGGGCTTAAAGGCGGAAGACATTGCGCAAGCGGTGGTCTTTGCCATAGACACGCCAGATCGTATGTCAATCAGTGAAATGGTTGTTCGCCCGACAACACAAACGATTTAATTTAAAAAGTATTCCTAGAAAGGAATACTTTTTTTAAATCGTGATTGTTCGTTTTTTACAGAATTTAGAATTTGATATTTACATATTTGTTGGTTTATTATATGATTAAACACGTTGTTTCATTAATAAATTGAATATTTTACGAACATTGTAAGATGTTTAGATTTTAGGAGGACGGAACATGAAAGAAAAAATAAGTTCATATTTTGAACTTGAACAATTGAATACGAATATGAAACGAGAAATGTTAGCTGGTTTCACCACATTTATCTCAATGGCGTATATTTTGTTCGTTAATCCAACCGTACTTGGTGCTTCTGGCATGGACGAAGGCGCTGTTTTTACTGCCACCGCTTTAGCGAGTGCCTTAGGTTGTATTTTAATGGGTGTGTTGGCGAAATATCCGATTGCGACAGCACCAGCTTTAGGAATTAATGCATTCTTTGCTTATTCAGTCTCTGTTGGTATGGGGATTCCTTGGCAAACGACATTAGCGGGCGTTTTTGTGGCTTCATTGATATTTATTTTAATTACAATTTTTAAATTACGCGAGCTAATTATTGATGCAATTCCTGCAGACTTGAAATTTGCCATTTCAGGTGGGATCGGGTTGTTTATTGCTTTTCTTGGTTTAAGCCAAGGTGGCTTAATTGTGGCAAATGATGCGACACTCGTTGGCTTAGGACCTTTGAATGTTGGTTCAACCTGGGTCACCATTGTCGGCTTAGTCGTAACTGCAATTTTGTTAGTTCGTCGAGTACCGGGTGGTATTTTTATTGGGATGGCGATTTCAACGATTGTTGGTTTAGCGACAGGCGTTATTCCAATGCCTGATAAGATTATTTCAAGCGCGCCAAGTTTAGAACCAACATTTTTAGTGGCGTTAGGACATGTGAAAGATATCAATACGATTCAAATGTGGGTCGTGGTTTTAACGTTCCTATTAGTAACATTCTTTGATACGGCTGGTACGTTGGTGGGCTTAGCCAATCAAGCAGGTTTTATGAAGGACAATAAAATGCCGCGTGTGGGGAAAGCTTTAGCCGCTGATTCAACAGCGATGTTAGCTGGTTCTCTACTAGGGACATCGCCAGTTGGCGCATATGTCGAATCATCTGCGGGGATTGCTGTGGGTGGTCGTTCAGGAATCACAGCTATTACAACAGGGATTTTATTTATTTTCAGTTTGCTATTTTCTCCTTTGTTAGCAGTTGTCACTTCGCAAGTTACAGCGCCAGCGTTGATTATTGTTGGCGTTTTGATGGCACAATCCTTAAGCAAAATTAAATGGAACGAAATGGAAATTGCAATCCCTTCCTTCTTAATCTTGTTAGGAATGCCATTGACATATAGCATTTCAGATGGGATTGCCTTAGGCTTTATCTTCTATCCAATTACAATGATTGCGGCAAAACGTGGGAAAGAAGTTTCGCCAATTATGTATGGCTTGTTCTTTGTTTTTGTCGGATTCATGTGGATCCTGAATGCGCAATAAGTAAGAGAGAAAGTTATCAAATAGTTGATTCATAAGACAATGAACTTATGAATCAACTATTTTTTTTCGACTAAGCACTAGAAAAACGCCCCTTATTTGATGTATAATTTGCAAAGACATTGACCTGTGAAGATACAGGAACAGAGAGGAATTAATTGAGTGAAGTATACAGAAATTATGATTTCAGGTAGTAGTTTCTGTTGAAATGTATTGAGAATACTGGTTTTTAATGTCTTTTTTCGTACAGTAAATAAGTTCAAAAAGCAATGATTGTTAGCTCTTGTGTTAGCGGTTGTTGCTTTTTAAATACTTAAATATGTTTTGTTATTAAACAATATGCTTTCCTTATAGTAAGTATCAATTCATAAAACTAGGTATTCACAATTGTTATTAAAGAGGTAAAATCCGAAAATATGCGAATATGCATTGTATATTATAATTTTAATGTGATAAAATAAATATTTTAAAAATTATTTTTGTTAGAATTTTCATTGATATAAAAATAGAAAAATTAATGATAGTTGTTTTGTTATTAATTTTTTTGTTTTTGTTGTCTAATCAAAGACTTTTAGATTTTTCAGTATAAAAATACGTTTTTTAATTAGAATAAGATGAGTTTTTGCTTGAAAAATGATTGGATAGTGGTAAAATAATTTCATCAATATTGATAAAATTATAACGGAGGTGTATTAAAATGAATGTTGAAGAAGTTTTAGTGTCGCAAAAAACCCCAAATGCAATTAATGAAGAGACTGAATTATATGGGTTTGGGTATGGTTCTGTCGTTGAGAACATTACTGTCTCTAAAGGTGGAGGCGGTGGTGGAGGCGGCGGCGGTGGCTGTTGTTGTTGTTGCTGCTGTTGTTGTGGGGGTGCCACAGGATTAGAAGAATAGAAACTTCATAAGGTAAGTGGACGCACTTACCTCTTTACATACTCAAGTAAAAAGGAGTGAAAAAATGTATAAAGTAAACCCTTTTATATGGCATGATCTTAGTGAAAAAGAAACATTCTTTCAAACAAAACTATCTTCGATAATTATTACTAATAAAAATTTAGTTAGAATGTTAAAAGATTTAGAAAAAAATGAAGTAATAAATTTTGAGGAATCTCTATTATCCAATTATTTTAGGAGCAACATGATTAATAATGTACTGGTCTTTTTAGAAGAAAATAAATTAATTAAAAAGCTAGATATAGAAAATAATAAGGTTAATGAGGTTTTGGTATATACCGATGATTCTGAATTTTCTGAATTATTCGATTACGTGTTTTCCGAAAAATTTACAATTAGTCATCAGAGCAGTATTTCCCACTTAGAATCTAAAAATATGGATGGTAAATTGCTTATAGTATTTTTAAAGGCTTTCAATTTTAAAGAATATGAAAATATTGTAAATATAGCCAAGGAAAAGAATGTAGTCATTAAAATAATTTTTAGCTATAATCATCATATTTATTTTTCGAATTTCTATAAAAGGGAATGGTACAATCCATGTCCAATATGTTTTTTTTCTGAACTAGAAAGCCAATTAAGAGGAGAAATAACTTCTGATACAGCTAATTTTCAGACAATTATAGATTTACTTTATACAAAATCACAAAATTTTGCTATAGAATACCCGTTGCAAAAGGATGATTATTTTACGATAGTTTATACCATAATGAGGAATTTGGATAGCGATTTAATGAAATGTGACTTAGATGAAGTTTTATCTATTGATTTAAATAATCATTTAGTTACAAAAGATATTGCTTATCATTGGGGGTATTGTGATTGCTATGAGTGATTATTATTGGAATGAATATAAGAATGTACTATTAGATGAAGCATATTTAATTGATACGTTAAAATATCAACAAAGGGTAGTGAATAAACAAGTAGAAGAGAATAATTTAGATGAATTGAGCGATGTTTTAGGTCTTTATAATGTGAAATACTCGGATATTAGGTTAGCGGTATATCCTTTTGATGAGTTACCTGTCTTTATAAAAACGTTAGTTAGTGATTTACAAAAAAATTATGCTTCCTTTATATATAAAGTTAGTATGCCAATACTAGCCATAACAAAAAAAATAGGGAATGTAAATACTGGTTGTTATTCTTTTGATTTTAAAAATAATTTTTTGATTCTATATGAAACTGATGTAACTAAGATTAGAGAAATAGTAAATGATAAACTGGTATTAGCTTTTTTTTTAAACATAGAGGATGCAATTTGTTTATATAAAAAAAAGGCGTACACAAATGGTATAAAAGAAATTGGTTATGTTTCTAAAAGCAGTCAATTAGCGATTAGTAAAGAAAAAAACATAATAATAAACGAAATGCTAGTACCAGAGCAACAACTGACAAATGGATTAGGTATAAACTTGAGAAAATGTTTGTTAATGGAAGCTTTAATTTTAGAGGTGTTAACTAATGATATTCACGAATAAAAGTTCCTACGGTGTGAAAAGTGATATGTTTTTATCAAATATAAATATTGGATATGTGAATTTTTCACGTGTCAAGATTAAGCAAGGAACGACAGCAGGTAGTGCTTTCTCAGTTGACGAAAATAAACAGTTATCACTTATTAAAAGTTATAATGAATATTTAGAAAGACTTTTCTTAGGGATACCATTAAGTACAAATAAAACTATTTCTTCTGTAAATTTAGAAAAAAATATTGTAAGTAGCAGAAAATATTCAGAATTTGGATATGGAAATCATGAGTTTGGATTTAATGATACGACAGGAACTTCATCTGGAAAACTTTCAGAAGTAATAATCCAAAAGGCACTAACAGAATTGATTGAGAAAAATGAAGTATTTTGTTTTTGGTATGGTTTGAAAGGGGAAAAGTTAAAACAAGATAAAGAAATTCATGACTTAATTAATGATTATAATTTTATTTCAAATATGTTTAAAATTTATGTAGTTCGTGAACTTAGTAATTATTCAACAGTGATCGTGATGGGGTTTTTAGAAGGGAAATTACTAACCTCAGGTGTATGTTGTAGTATTACTATGGAACAATCTCTAATTTTGGCCTTGAAAGAAGCTAAGGGAATAGAGTGGCAAACTTTTAATAATCCCTTAGCAAAAGCAAATAAATTTTCTGATAAATTGCATAAAAAAATTTTAAAAAAAGTAAAGTTTATGGATGAAACATACAAAGTTATTACAAAAGATTCTATACAAGCTACGAAATACATTGAAACTGCTGATTGGATTAACCATGTTGAGATATCCGTAATTGGAGATGACATAAATAGAGGAGTTAAAACAATAAAATGTATATCCAAACAGTTACTAAATTCTGTACCAATTAAGATAAACATTGAAAGACAAAAAGATAAAGAGATTATTAAGAGATATTTAATTGATTATTCTATTGATTGTCCTATCCAATGATAGAAAGGAGAATACTTTTGAAAGGTTTTTTAAGAAATAAGGTGAATTTTGTTTTAAATGAGGATTTATTTATGTCACATCACTATAACGTATATATAGAAAAATATTCTAAAAGACCTATCAAAGCCTATGAGGTTGATTTAAAGAATAAAAGGCAGCATATTCTTTCAACTTTAGGAGAGTATTTGGAGCGAGAAACACTCATCAACGAAAATTCACCAAAAGAGCATACGGTTATTGCTACGAATTTAATTGATGGAAGCATTAAACAAGTTAATCTTGATATGATTTTGTTTAAGAATAGTTTTGTTGATTCTTCTGGTATGGCCTCGCATAAAAAATCAAAGCCATTAATATGGACAGCGTATAAAGAATTCTTTGAAAGACAGAGCTATATTACTAACTTCTTGTTTCATACTAAGGCTCAGCAATTAAATATAGATAAGATAGAAGAAATAAAAAAAATAGACAGATATTTGACTAATTATTTAGACAATGTCAAATATTATAATATATCTTTAAGTAAGAACCTTTACGTGGTACTTGCCGTTGGGTATGGTGAAAAATACAAAGCAGTGGGTTTGGGAACTAGTCAATCAGCAAGAAAAGCAGTAATAAAATCACAAAAAGAAATATTACAATATTTTGCTACATCGCATTCAAAATATAAAGAAGGAAAAGTTAGTCAAAGCTCTGGATTAGTAATTGACAATAAGGACATTTATCATGACTATTTTGATAGATTGAGCTCGAAAGAAGTTAAAGATTTATATGCATATCTTGAAGGTAGTGAATTTATTATTCTGAATAATGAAGAGAAAATAGAAAAAGTTAGTCATACATTTACTATCAAAAATATAAGTAATTCTCTTAATATGTATCCGTATATTACAATGTTTGAAAATAATCATGCTAAGAATGTGAAAGTAGTGAAGGTATTTGACCCAAAGTGGTTCCCCAACATGGCACCAAGAAATTTTTCGAAAGAAATAATATTAAATGTAGAGAATATATTAAAATTAAAAAGAAAAAATTTTTCAGAACTGTTACCATTTCCGTAAGGAGGAGTGAAAATGTTTATCTCAGTTAAATCATATGCATTGTTTAATATTAAAATGTTACTGAAAGATAAAATTCCTTTATTGTGGTCAATAGCCTTACCTGTAATTACTTTTTTTATGAATTATAGAAGTGTAACAAATGAATGGGAATTGGCATATTGGTGGGTATATATTGTTGTTTGTTCCTATGTTTATGGAGTAGGAGTTTACGCATTACAATTAAAGGAATATGGAAGCTTAAAAACAATTTTTTCAATAAATAATTCACCTTGGGCATTTTTTTTAGGCAATCTATTGACGCAAATTATGTTTAGCTTTATCAGTGTAAACTTACTTAATTTAATTGTGGTTATTTTACTACCATTATCGTTTCTCCGTCTTTTTTTATATAGCTTTATTACTATTATAGCGTGTTTACCAGTTGCATTTTTTAGTTACAATTTAACTCTAATAAAAAAAGTGCATGCTAATACTATAAATTCAATATTTACAATGCTAATTTTTGGTTTATTTATATTGTTAAATACGAATATAGAGTTAAATAAATATAACCCTCTGTCAATTTTATCTAATGTTTTAATTGAACATAAAAATATGGATGTCTTCAAATATGTTACTTTTTCAATATTTTTAGTTTTTATTAGTATGTATTCTATAGTTAAATTTGAACCGATTTCAAATGAAAGAAGGTAAAGCTATGATCGAAATAAAGGATTTAAATATTCCTTATGTAGATAAAAAAATAAGTATGAATATTTTAAAAGAGTATAATTTATTTACTGGTGATAATGGTAACGGAAAAACCTTACTATTAGATTACATTTCAGGAGTAAAAAAGGCAAAAAGAACTGTAATTAAGGGGAATGAAAGTATCATATATATTAATCAAAACATATATTTTTCTGATCGTTTATCAGGAATGGACTTTCTGAAATTTAGTTATGGTTTGGACGGAAAAAAAAGTATTCAATCTTTTTATCAATTAAGCGATAAAATTCTTAAGCGTGAAGATATTGATAAGTTGCTTAAAAAACAATGGGGAATGCTTTCAGGAGGGGAAAAAAAGTTCCTTTATGCTCTTATTTTGATGTCTTTAGAAAGAGAATGGTATATTTTAGATGAACCGTTTGCTTTTGTAGATAAGAAAAGAAAAAAAATGTTATATAAGATTATAGATATTAAGATATCAGAAGATAAGGGTATTATTTTAACTACTCATGAAGAAGATGAAGTAGTATTAAAATCAGTTAGCAAGGTTTTTGAAATATAACTGTAAGAAGTAGTGTCATCATTTTAGAATATTTAATGTTGTACGATAAAAGAATGAATTATAATAAGCTCAGACTGTAGTTTAAATTATAGTAAATATAAAATAATTATGTTTTTGTATAGTAGTTTTTTTGGAAAGTATAGATAATACTGGTTTTTAATGTTTTTGTTTGTATAGTAAATAAGTTCAAAAAGCAACGATTGTTAGCTCTGCTGCTAGCAGTTGTTGCTTTTTGAACTTAGTTAAATAGTGTAGTCTATGAAAATTAAAGTGCTAGTGACAAATCTACTCTACTAATTTAAATAACGTTTGTTTTTTGTTTAGATTAACTCATTAAATGTACAATCGTTTCAAATTAATGAGAGTTTTCGTAATAAAGTTTTACCTCTTTTGGTAAGTTATTTGGAATTTTTGATTTAACAGCCACCTCGTTCCCTTGCTTAAGGACTTCATCGTAGTACCAGCATTTAAATTTAATCATATCAAGAACTTTTTCCATTTGTCGCAATTCTTTTTCTACGCTTACTTTTTGTCGTTCAAATAGTTCTTTTCGAATTTTGAAAGTTTCTGACCCTAATTTTGTCCATTTCATAAATTGTTTAATATCTTTAATTTCTAATCCAGATTTCTTCAAACACTCAATCACTCTTAAAGCTTCAATTTCGTTATTAGAAAATTTTCGAATACCGGAAACACGCGTTATTTCAGGAAATAATCCTTCTTTATCATAATAGCGGAGAGTTGAAACTGGAATGTTAAACATTTTTGATATTTCGCCGATTGAATATGCTGTCATAGCTCCTCCTGAAAAATTTTTATAATCAGACTTGACCTAAAGTTAAGTTTAGGTAGTAAGATTGTATTATTAAAAAAATTAAATGTCAACTATAGGAGGGAAAGCAAGGATGCTAGAAGATACTACAATGATTCAAAAATGGGATAAGGTATTCCAAAAAAGCGATAAGGTTAATCATCGTAAAGTGACTTTTACTAATCGATTTGGAATAGCTCTAGTTGCTGATTTATATGAACCAAAAAGACAAGCGGAAGAGTTTCCTGCAATTGCTGTGTGCGGTCCGTTCGGGGCAGTTAAAGAACAATCATCAGGACTTTATGCTCAAACAATGGCAGAACGGGGCTTTTTGACGATAGCTTTTGATCCGTCATTTACTGGAGAAAGTGGAGGGATCCCACGTAATGTTGCTTCTGGCGATATTAACACTGAGGATTTCCAAGCGGCTGTTGATTTCTTGTCGGTCCAAAAAAATGTTGCTCAGGATAAAATTGGAATTATTGGTATTTGCGGTTGGGGCGGCATGGCACTAAATGCAGCTGCAATTGATACAAGAGTAAAAGCAACCGTTGTTTCGACTATGTATGATATGTCTCGTGTAACAGCTAATGGTTATTTTGATTCTATTGATGTAGATGGTCGATATGAAATGCGTCAACAACTCAATGCACAACGTATTGAAGATTTCAAAAATGGGGATTATGCTCGTTCGGGTGGTGTTCCAGATAGTTTGTCAGAAAGTGCGCCTTATTATATTAAAGATTATTTCGATTATTACAAAACAGACCGCGGCTATCATAAGCGATCGTTGAACTCAAATGAAGGTTGGAATATGACGTCTGCTCTTTCATTGTTAAATACTAAATTTCTGTCTTATAGTGATGAGATTTTTAGTGCGGTGTTAATTATTCATGGTGAAAAAGCTCATTCTCGATATTTCGCAGAAGACGCTTTTAAGAAGTTGCAAGGAGATAACAAGGAGTTGCTAATTATTCCTAAAGCAACACACACTGATCTCTACGACAAAATAGACATCATTCCATTTGATAAAATGACCGAATTTTTTTATCAAAATTTGGAAGTAAGATAGGAGGAATTTGTAAATGATTGAGAAACAAACTGCTGGAAGAGATGTTTTAGGTGAATTTGCACCCAAATTTGCTGAGCTGAATGATGATGTGTTGTTTGGTCAAGTATGGGCAAGAGAAGATAAACTTTCTTTGAAAATGCGTTCTATTGTGACAATAACGGCGCTCATTTCAAAGGGAGTTATCGATTCATCTTTGAACTATCATCTGGAAACTGCTCGGAAAAATGGTGTAACTAAGACAGAAATGGCTGAATTATTAACACATCTTTCATTTTATGCAGGATGGCCGAATGCTTGGGCAGCGTTTCGATTGGCGAAAGAAGTGTATGTGGAGGACCATAACAAAGAAGAACATGGGGGATTGTTTGGTCAAGGGGAATTAAACACAGCTTATTCAGAATACTTTATTGGTCAAAGTTATTTGAAACCATTGACTGATCCAAAAGAAACAGTGTTTATTGCCAATGTCACGTTTGAACCAGCTTGCCGTAATAATTGGCATATTCATCATGCGAAATCAGGAGGAGGCCAAATCTTGATATGCGTAGATGGTGAAGGTTGGTATCAAGAAGAAGGAAAAGAAGCACAAAGCCTGAAGCCAGGGGATACCATTACAATACCTGCCAATGTAAAGCATTGGCACGGTGCAAAGAAAGATCGGTGGTTTAGCCACTTAGCGATTGAAGTGCCTGGGGTAGAAACATCAAACGAATGGCTAGAGCCTGTTAAAAATGAATTTTATGATAATCTAAAGGAGTGTTAATAATGAAAGTAAGTATTGAAGATGTTATTAATGGGTACAGAAGTGATGCTCCTGTTGATTTAGAGCGAGATGCGTATGCTGAGGAGCTTTATCAAGAAGCGATAAAAATTGGAATAGAAATGAATACCAAGTATCATTCAGAAGAGGAATTACGAGAAATTATGAGTTACTTGATTGGAAAAAAAGTAGATGAAACTTTTCGTATATTTCCACCTTTTTATACGGACTTTGGTAAAAACATTACACTTGGCAAAAATGTCTTTATAAACTCAGGGACGCATTTCCAAGACCAAGGTGGGATTGTGATTGGTGATGGTGTATTTATAGGACATAATGTAGTACTTGCTACAATTAATCACGACCTATTTCCAAAGAATAAACGTAAAAATCATTATGCGCCAATTGTGTTAAAAAATAACGTATGGATTGGTTCAAATGCTACGATTACTTCAGGTGTAACGATTGGTGAGTGGTCAGTAGTTGCAGCAGGTGCGGTCGTCACAAAAGATGTTCCACCCTACACTGTAGTAGGTGGCGTTCCCGCTCGTGTGCTAAAATTAATAGATAAGGAAGAGGATGGTAATGATTGATAAAACAACAAAGTCAAAAGCAGATGAGACTGATAATATGAAGAAACTTTATCTTATGCGACATGGTGAAACGCTATTTAATAAATTAGGGAAAATTCAAGGAGCAAGTGACTCACCTTTGACTGAAGTAGGAATAAAACAAGCAAGAATTGCAAAAGAGTACTTCCAAAATCGTAATATTAAATTAGATGCTTATTATTCCTCTACACAAGAGCGTGCATCAGATACACTAGAGATAATTATAGGAAATAAAAAATATAAGCGAATGAAGGAACTAAAAGAATGGAATTTTGGTATATTTGAAGGAGAAAGAGAATATTTAAACCCTAAAAGACCTATTGGGGAAACTTCATATGGTGATTCTTTTGTGCCTTATGGCGGAGAGTCTTCAAAAGTGGTGCAGGAAAGAATAAACGAAGGACTTACTAAAATTATGGAACAAGAAAACAATCAGAACGTTTTGGCAGTTAGCCATGGGGGAGCTATGTATCTATTTATTCAAAAATGGCTAGCGTATGAAAAAGTTTCGAAGATAAAATTTTCAAATTGTTGTATTTTAGAGTTTGGGTATAAAAATAATAGTTTTGTATTTTTACAAGCGATAAATCATGATTTCTCTAATTTAGTTTAAATGTTTTTTTATGTATAATTTTTGGATGTAAATATTTTCCTTTTTTCAAAAGAAGATTAACTATAAATCATCCGTACACGATTGAACAAACATACACTCTTAATGTTTGTTCAATCGTGTATTTTAGTATGAATAATATTAGGTCTCATTTAAATAACTTACAAAATTGATATATGTTTAAATCTTTTTATCTATTGTATTAGGACTACACATCAAGTATAGTGGTTGATGTTCTAAAATTTTGTTGATTTAGTACTTCGTATTTGAATCCTATCTTTATTGGAATCTTATTTTTGGTATATACAACTCAAAATATAGCTGATAAGAAGGAGAATTTATATGAAACTAGATAAATTAAAAAATCTTGTATTAAGCCAAACGCAATTAAAGAGCTTGGTTGTAGTTTATAATCTGTATCCTAGAGGCAAACAAATGAATGAGCTGGAAAACCTCTGCCAAGTTTCTAAAAATGAATTAAAGAGAGTCCTAAAAGTATTGGATGAAGAAGTCAAAAGCCTTCACTTCTTTGATAAGGTTAACAATATAATAGTAGTTAAAGATAAGTTTGTTTCATTTAATTCTGAAATAAATGAGGCAACTTATACAATGTTGCTTATGCAGTTAAGAAAAAAATATTTACTTTCTTCAAGTGTTTACAAAGCATTGCTATTCGTATTAGAGCAACGCTATTTTTGTTTGCAAGAATTAGCTGATCACTTGTTCTATAGTGATTCTTATACTTATAAAATAATAAAAAGATTGAAAAATTTTTTCTATTACTTAGAAACAGATTTAAAATTAGTGAAAGTTAATAAATCTGATCTCTATCTTGAGGGGAGGGAATCTTCTAAAATAATTTTCCACTATTTATTAGTCATGTTGGTTTCCCATGAAAATGATTGGGTATTTCAAGACAGTGAAAAAGAAGTGGTGTTGTCTTACCAGCCCACAAAAATTTTAGATAGCTTAGAGTTACTCAGCGACTGTAATAGAGATAAAATTTTGAATCTTTTAGCAATCTATAAAATAACCTCTCACGTTAAGGACCCCTTATTTTGCCTATCTAAAAATATTATTGAAATAGGTGAACTGATGGATAACGATGGTGAATTTCCATTTTATATAAATCAAACTGTCGACGTATTAAATGATGATCGAAACCTTCATTTCTTATTCATGGTTCATTATTTCATACAAGAATTACGTGATAGAAATCAGAAAATTCTAGTTGGAAAGAATTATACGACACTTGAAAAAAATGAAATCATACAAACGTGTATGTATTTTCTAGAGGATATAAAACAAAACTTTTCGATATCTCAAGATTGTTACTATGAACTGCTATATACGTTATGTAAAAGGTTAGTTGTTGTTCATCATTTAGGGTTGCACCAGTTTATGTTTGAGAGACATACTGTAGAATTTAAAGGTGTTGTTGATAGGCGTGTTGAAGTATTATTTGATAAATATTTTTATGGTTATCAAAATGAAAGGTCATACGCAAAATTAAAATATAGCCTAATTCCTTTAGTCACTAGTTATGTGAAGTTAGCTGTGGAACAGCCTCTAAAAATATACGTTGAATTCCAACATCATTCAGAAGACAGAATGATTGTTGTAAATGCATTAAAACACAGATATAGTACAAAAATTTTAGAAATAGTGGAAAGTTATGAATTGGCAGATATTATTATTTCTGATACCCCTTCGATCTCTTTTAAAGAAAAAACTTATTTTTTAATTCGTCATGCTTTAGATCCACATACTTGGTGTTCTTCCATCGTTGAATATGTTAACAGTATTTTAAATACTAAATAAATTTAAGCGAAACCTCAATTAATAAATTTGAGGTTTTTTTGTGTATCAATATACAGCTGCACCTTACTAGTTATCACAGAAGACTAGTCTTTCGACTTAGACTATCAGACAGGTTTTTATCCAAAAAGTAACAAAACTAAAAAAAACAAGATAAGACTTTGGCGGAAAAAGATGCTATTTTTTTTGTGAGGTATCAGTATACACATAATCATCTATTTATTTAGGCAACTGTTTGATAAAGGATAAAGATTCATATACCAAGTAAATAATAAGTCAACACTATGATTTTAGGCAGTTACTATCATTAAATACTGTATCTCATAAGGATAAATAGGTGTATACCAAACATATATGTCCAGTGTGTAAGCACAAAATATTACTCTATCCATAGTAGATGTATAAGAAAATTCCCCCTATTTTTATTTTTGAAGCAAGTACAAACTGACATATGTGTTTGGTTATCTTATTAAAGTAAAGGAGGAATAAAATAAATTACACACGAAAAAGTCATTATGTGTAGCGAACAACTATGCTATGACAGACAAGTTATTTTGAGGATAATTCTTGTCCATACAAAGAAAGAGTGAAAACCATTTAGCACTTTTAAAAGACAAACAAAACAGGAGGAGAAATATACGTATGAAAAAACTATTTTTAGGAACCAGTTTACTTATTACTTCACTTTTCGTTGGCGTTCAAACTACACATGCGGAAATGAAAAGTGATGCGGAATCAAAAAGTACAGTAAAGACAGTTGCAGGTGAAACTACTGAACCGACACCCCCAGTAGATCCCACTGATCCGGAAAAACCAAATCCAGACCCAGAAGTACCTGGTACAGGAAATACTGGACCTCTTACAATTGATCATGTTTCTAGCATTGATTTCGGAGAACAGGAAATTAAAGAGAAAGAAGCTATTTATAATGCGAAGACAGAACATCCTTATGTACAGGTAACTGACCGGCGAGCCACTGGAGCTGGTTGGACACTAAAAGCATCTATTGATGAATTTAGCAATGAAGATAAGACAAAAATATTAAAAGGAGCAGAACTCTCTTTAAAAAACGGTAGCATTAAATCAATAAGTGGAAATGTGTCTGAAAAACCTCTAGGATATGATGTCAACTTGAACAAAGACATGCAAGTAATTATGCAAGCGGGAACAGATCAAGGCATGGGGACCTGGCTAGATGTATTTTCTGGAACAAAAGATGATAATGCGAATGTACAATTAAAAGTACCAGCTGGTTCAGCGAAAGCTAAACAAAACTATTCAAGCGTTATCCGTTGGGAATTAACCGATGCACCAGCTTAATAAAATAGATTCTCTAAAGCTAATAACTAGTTATTAGCTTTAGAGAGTAAATTACATACATCATATAGATTAGTTAGAGGTGAATAAATATGAAAAAGCTAGTAGTACTCTTAGTTATATTAAGTGGATTTTTAATCAAAGAGGATGGATACGCTTCTAATACACAACAAAAATCAAATGCTGAGAGTCAAGTTACAATTACATTTGTAGAAAGCTCAGAGAAGCAAGAACGGGCGGAAAGCAAAGATTCTCAGAAGATGACTTTCGATAGAAGTTCAAAAACATTTTTGCCTAGTACAGGGTCAAAAATGAGTGGGGTATTATTCATATTGGGTATGTTAGCATTTTTTCTAAGTGTTACTATTCTATCAATGAGAAGAAAACATAGGAGGAATAACTTATGAGAAAAATCATCTATTCGCTCTGTATCATTTGTTTTATCGCCATATTACCGGCCAACGGAGTCTCTGCAGCGGATATGGCATATAGTGTCAAAGCAAACTTGCCAGAAAATCAGCGAAACAATGAACATACGTATTTTGATTTATTCATGCAGCCTAAACAAAAGCAAGCAATCAGCATTACCTTTGAAAATCATTCAAAAGACCCAATTGAATTAGAAGTGAATTATCATGCAGCACAAACGAATGATAATGGTGTCATTGATTATAAAGGAACAAAAGAAAGAAAAGATAGCAGTTTAGCGTACGATTTAAAAGAGCTTATCACAGGTGACCAAATCGTAAAGTTGAATGGTAACGAAAAAAAAGAAGTACCCTATACTATCACAATGCCTGAACAAAAATTTGAAGGAATTCTTTTAGGGGGGTTCCATATTCATAAGAAGGACAAAGAAGCTGCTACGAATCAAAAATTTCAAATTAAAAATGACTATTCTTATGTCATTGGGTTGCAAGTGACAGAAACAGAGAAAAAAGTAATACCAGAATTAAAACTAAACACAGTTGAGCCTGGCTTAAATAATTATCGAACGACATTGTTTGCTAATCTTCAAAATACGGCTGCGACAATGATTACAGATATGACTGTTACCGCTGAAGTCTATAAAGAAAATGGTACAGAAGTCCTTCATAAAACGGTCAAAAACAATCAATCAATGGCTCCAAACTCAAACTATAACTTTCCAATTTCATGGGACAATCAAGCATTCCAACCAGGTAAATATAGATTGAAATTAAATGTAATTGATAAAACAGGCCACAAGTGGTCATTTAATAAAGAGTTTGAGATAAAAAATAATGTAAAAAAATATAACGAAGATGCAGTCAATATAAAAGATTCAACTAATAAAAATAATTATATAGTGTATGTTTTAGCACTCATGCTTTTTTTTACTGTAGGGATTATTATCTATTTACTGTTAAAAATAATCAAGAGAAAGTGAGGCAGAACTACTCGTATGAGAAAAAAATTTATATTACTTCTATTTGTACTGATTTTTTCTATTAAACAAGAAGAGGTGGTTTTTTCGGAAATGGAGACCGTATCTACTAAAGCAGAAATAATAGAACCTTATGACAAAGGACTTAAATCAATGGAACTACTAAATCCGTATTATATCGAAAGAGGAGGTTTTCTTGACCCCAGAAAGGTTGTTTTTAAAGCAACGGATGAAAATGATACAGACATTCCTCTTTCTGAAATTCGATATAAGTGGCTGGATAACGCCCTTGATACAAGCCAAGAGGGCAATAGTGCATATGCTAAATTTTTTTGGATAAAGGACAAGCATGAAACATTTTATGTTTCAAATATTATAGTTGCATATGATTTAGTCCTTGAAACAAAAAATAGTACATTATACCAAGGAGAAATATGGAATCCACAGGATAACTTTGTGAAAGCATATGATGAAGGTTCAAATCCTGTTTATTGGTCTGATGATCGAATTAAGACTAATGATGCATCCGTTAATACAAACAGTCCCGGTACCTACTATAAAATATATACTTTGAAAGGACAAAATAAAGAAGTGTCCTCTTCATTTACAGTAACGGTGAAAGAAGACCAAACAAAAGTAGAATTAAAAGATACAGAGTTATACGTAGGCCAGAAATGGGACTTAGGAAGTGTCTTTAAGAATGTAGTAGATAAAGATGGAAACCCAATAAAACCAGAAGAAGTAAACGATGTTTGGATAGATGGAAATAAGAAAAGAGAAATAGATACCAGTAAACCAGGTAAGCATTCTGTAAGGATCGCTATATTGAAGGCAAATAACGATTGGGCATTAAGTAATACCGTTGAAGTAACAGTAAAAGAGGACAAAACAAAAGTAGAATTAAAAGATACAGAGTTATACGTAGGCCAGAAATGGGACTTAGGAAGTGTCTTTAAGAATGTAGTAGATAAAGATGGAAACCCAATAAAACCAGAAGAAGTAAACGATGTTTGGATAGATGGAAATAAGAAAAGAGAAATAGATACCAGTAAACCAGGTAAGCATTCTGTAAGGATCGCTATATTGAAGGCAAATAACGATTGGGCATTAAGTAATACCGTTGAAGTAACAGTAAAAGAGGACAAAACAAAAGTAGAATTAAAAGATACAGAGTTATACGTAGGCCAGAAATGGGACTTAGGAAGTGTCTTTAAGAATGTAGTAGATAAAGATGGAAACCCAATAAAACCAGAAGAAGTAAACGATGTTTGGATAGATGGAAATAAGAAAAGAGAAATAGATACCAGTAAACCAGGTAAGCATTCTGTAAGGATCGCTATATTGAAGGCAAATAACGATTGGGCATTAAGTAATACCGTTGAAGTAACAGTAAAAGAAGAACCTTTCACACTAAAACATGTATCTGATTTTGATTTTGGTGAAAAAGAGTTGACATCAATAAATAGATTAGTAACTAATAACAAAGAAAATCCTATAATTGAATTAGAAACCCCTTCAATTATAGCAAAAGATTGGCAATTACAAGTTGAACTATCTCCGTTTCTAGATAAAAAGAATAGTAAAAGTATTTTGAAAGGAGTGAGCTTATTTATTCCAATGGGGAAACTAGAATCTGATTTAGAAACAGAGGAACCTATTCAATATGACTGTCAATTAGAAGCAAATGGAAAAGCGAGTATTTTAATGCAGGGAACGAAAACAAAAGGTAAAGGTCGTTGGAAAAATAAATTGGCAACAAAAGAAATAACTTTGTCCATTCCGCCAGAAAATAAAAAAGGCAGCTATGAATCAACATTGCATTGGACACTACTAGATGTACCAGGATAAAGTGTTAATGGCGACTTGGCTTAGAAACAAAGATCATTTAAACGAATAATATTTATGATCAAGAACAAAGATATATTTTTGAAATAAATGTAAGTAAAGAAGCTATCAAGAAGTTAGAATTTCAACTTCTTGATAGACTTGAGAAACTGATAGTGAGGCTTGTAAATATGAGGAAATATTTAACAGGATTTCAATTAAAGATTATCGGATTGATTACAATGGTAATTGATCACTTAGCAGAATTTTTCAATTTTTTAGGAATTCCATTATGGTTCCATTGGGTTGGAAGAATTACCGCCCCTATTTTTTTATTTGAAAGTTCTGAAGGTTTTGTTCATACGAGTAATCGAAAAAAATATATGTTGCGATTACTCGTAGGCTTTTGGATAATGAATTTAATAAATCTAGTATTGAATCAATACTTTGTGGT
The DNA here is from genome assembly GCF_050537425.1 of Enterococcus sp. DIV1307a. Taxonomy (NCBI): domain Bacteria; kingdom Bacillati; phylum Bacillota; class Bacilli; order Lactobacillales; family Enterococcaceae; genus Enterococcus; species Enterococcus sp. DIV1307a. Next base: position 2,427,282 of record NZ_CP172914.1, on the reverse strand, counting down.
TAATGGAGAAATTATAGCAAATAATGTTTTTAGTACATTATTTTTAGGAACAGTTTATATGCAATCTATTGCATATCTTAAAGAAAGAAAATTTGTTGCAAGTTTCTTTTGGTTCATCATTCCTATCTTAATAGGATTAATTTCATTTATATTTACAATAGGTGAAATGAGTACGATAAAGATGATTAGTTTACAACTATACACCTTATTTTTACCATCTTTATTTGTTACAGAAGGTGGGTTTTTGATGGTAATATTAGGAGTATTGTTCTATATATTTCATGGAAAAAAACACTTTCAGGTTTTATCATTAGGAATTGTGTCTTTTATTTCAGCAGCAGCAAACGGTTTTTCAGATTTATTTTCTAGTAACTATCAATGGATGATGTTCTTCTCAGCAATTCCTATTATTTTATATAACGGAGAAAAAGGAAAGGGGTTAAAAAGTTTCTTCTATTATTTTTACCCTGCACATATTATCTTATTTGCCATTCTTTCTTTTCTACTTCGCCAATAGGAACAGTTCAGAATTAAAATTTGTTAACTCATATAAAGAAATCTATGAGTTAGTGTCTGTAGTCGTTAATTCCTGAATTTTATATGTTATTATTCTTAAACTAAATTGGTAATACTTTTGAGAAAAACAATAAAAGATGTACTTCATGTATTTCCGCTTTCTACTGAAATTATAGTATCAAGGAATAGTTCATTTCAAAATATTGTAGCAAAACTATTAGTATGGACTTAGAGTCAATCTTTCATTTTTGTTAGCAGAATGTCATATTGTTCAATAGACAAGTGCACCTTGAATATATTTTAATAAGATTAAGTACTTTGAAATTAAGGAAAGTTGATATAAAACATGTTGAAAGATAAATAGATAAAGGAGAACTTAGGTTGTTATTCATACTATCATTAAAATTTGTTTCGATGATAGCAATTATTTTCATCGGGATTAAGGCACATTGCGAAAATCATGATGACTATTTTTGAAAATGAGTATTGATTATTAGTAACTTAAATAATAAGTGACTATAAAAATATGAAATTTATTTTCTCTTCTGGATGTATGTGATCTTGTCTATCAGGCACCAGTAAATGGAAAATATTTAAAATAGATAAATAAAATTTATTTTATATAAACTTCCAATTAGATTATTAAAGAAAGGACTAAAAAAGTATGTGTATGAAAAAAGATATTATTGAATTACTCAGGAATCCAATGATCTCGTCTTATTCTATTGAAAAAATGTCTAATGGACGAATATCTACTACTACAGCATCCAAATATCGGAATCATGTAAAACAAGAGATAGATCCATTCCTTATATTCACTAAGATGTCTTATAGAACTATAAAAAATTTCGAGGAATTAGCTAAAGAATTAAAAGAAGTGAATCCTAAGACAAAAGAAGAAGTTACAATGATGATTGACAATTATAGTTTGAGAAATTACTACAAATTATAAAGTATCAAACTTTAATAAAACTAATTACCATTTTTGAATATAATATCATGATAATATAGGTTAGGAGCTGACTGTATTGAATTTAAAAAGAATCTTTTTTGTCGTAGCAATGCTAGGAGGAATCGTTACTTTTACTGCCTGTGGGCTAGGTAAGGATGAGGTAACAAACACAAACTATAAGGTAACTGTTGAAGACGCAGCAAATATTTACAAAAAAAATACGAATAATTCAGAAATTCTGTCTATTAACTTTGATATTGGTGAGAGCTCTAAAGAATATGAGTATATGTTTGTTAACAAGACTGAAAAAATATATATAAATCCACAAAACGAAAAGGTAAAAAAAGAAAGCATTACTAGCGGTGAAGAGAATAATAAAGAAACATTTAATACAAATGAGATTGAAGGGATTAAATCTACAAAAAAAGTTCTAGAAGAAGCTAAAAATAAGGTGGGAGGGATTTCTCCACGAGTATTAGATTGGCGATTAGAAAAAAAAGATGGAACATTAGTTTATGATATCAATGTTAAGACAAACACAGGTTCTGAAAGAGTTATATTAAGTGCAAAATAATTTATAAGTGTTATAAATTATGTAACATGTAACAAAAAAGAAGGGAATGGTTAAATGAAAAGTTCAGCTAAGTTATTTGTTTTAGGAATAGGACTAACTTTTGGAGGTCTTATAACGAGTATTCCAGCAGAAGCAAAAAATATTGTGACGAGTAACTATGAATTAGGGAGTTTTGCTCAAAATGACTCTGTCAATCACCCCTTGCTAAGAAGTAAACGTAGCCTCAGCGAAACACCTCCGAGAGTAGATTTTATTGATATTTCCTCTCATAATGGAGAGATTTCTGTAGAACAATTTCAAAAGATGAAAAACATGGGAATTAAAGGCGTAGTAGTCAAATTAACTGAAGGAACAACTTACAAAAACCCGTTAGCCCCTAGTCAAATTACTAATGCCAAAAAAGCAGGTCTAACTGTTTCAACGTATCATTTTTCTTGGTTTGAAAATCAACAAGAAGCAATTGATCAAGCCAATTACTATGCGGATTACGCAGAAGAATTAGGTCTATCCAAAAAGTGCGTCATGGTTAATGATGCAGAAACAACGCCAATGATTAACGCGGATGCTACAAAAGTTTCTGTCTACTTTAGAGATCAATTAGCAAAACGTGGCTTCAAAAACGTTGTCCATTATTCTAGCGCTAGTTGGTTCAATAATAATTGGATGGAATATGACGTATTAGGTAAAAAAAATAGTTGGGTGGCAGAATGGCCAGCGAACCCAAGTGCTAATAATTTATTGCACACAGATACAGCTGCTTGGCAATGGAGTAGTCAAGGTTCTTTTGATTTTGTTCCTGGAATTAACTTTGATTTCAACGTGGATTACTTAGGACGCTTTACGACTAAGTGAATAAAAGAGATTAGGACATAAGGGTTAAAAATCATAAAAAAGAAGACTGAAAATCTTTTTACGATTTTTGGTCTTCTTTTTATTTTAGTTGTTTATAATTTGAATAAAGTTAATTCCATTAATATAAGTGAAGTCTAAAATAAAAGCACTATTGGCAAATAATAGTGTTTTTAGAGCAAAATCTATTCGATTAGTGAATAAAATTTTTTTGACTACCTATACATATACATGAGTTCCTTGCAACGATTAATTGCGTGATCAAGGCTCTTATATTTATCAATATCAATATCTAATATGGATAAACGTAATTCAATATTTTTTATCTCCCTTAAATTTAAAACGGCATAGAAAGGATCAACTGTTTGATTATTGTTTATTTTTTTTGTTAAAAAAGCTTTTGAACGTGAAGAATATAGATTGTAGTTTAAAGAGTAAACTTTTATTGGAAAAAAATTAGTATTCATATGAACACCTACTTTCTGATACAAGTAAATTCTAACATTAATTTTCATATTAGTTACTTTTATTTCTAAATGTAATTGAATCTTAATAAATTCGAATTAAGTACTATCTAAATTATTTCAAGAAGACTTAGTTTTGTTTATTCCTTATTAATGTGTTATAGTGAACAAGTAATCAATTTTGATAAGTAATTTGAGTTATACATCTAAAAACTATACTTCTCCTTTTACCACTCAACATTTTTTGCAATAATTTGCATGATTTAGTGCACTAGGAGGAAATATACATGAACAATGGTACAGTAAAATGGTTTAACGCAGACAAAGGTTTTGGATTTATTACAGGTGAAGATGGCAATGATGTATTTGCCCATTTTTCAGCTATCCAAACAGATGGATTTAAAACTTTAGATGAAGGACAAACCGTAACGTTTGATACTGAAGAAGGTCCGCGTGGGCCACAAGCCACTAATATCGCAAAAGCTTAATTACGAGTAATAACGGATCAATTTTTGATCCGTTATTTTTTAATATTTATTGTATGAAAGAATTTAAAATTACAGAAAAGAGGAAATTATATGGGATTTAATGGATGGAAACCAAGTGTGCCTTCTGAAAGTAGTAAACAATTTTCTGAAAATCAACATGTGTCTTTTATGTATAGAAAAGAAATAAGAAGTGGTAAGATAAAAGATTTATTGACCAATTCAGCAATTATAGAATTGGACAGCATCAAAGGTCATAAAGAAAAAAATGAAACAATTGTGATTGGATATGACAAATTATATGGATCTAAGCATGAATGATAAATAGTTACTATTAATGAATTATTAAAATCTAAAAAACTTTATGCAAACTAGTATTAACTAGTAGTTATACTGGATAATTTTTTTGCGTAATTAGTTTATTAAATTATAACAGGTTATTTATCACATAAAACAAATTGAATAAATGTTTTTAAATAATAGTTTATAATTATAGGAAATCAAAATATTTGTATAAATAAATAACATCCTATAAAATTTTATTGTAAATAAAAATTAGGAGGATATATAAAATGAAAAAAAGCAATACAAGATTCAGAACTTATTTTACAGACGATGAAGCGGGGACAAACATTTCTTGGGGATCAGTTTTTGCTGGAGTAATTACATTTCTATCTATTTTTATGACTCTTGGACTTATTGGATCAGCGATTGGGTTCGGTACTTTAAAACCGACATCAAGTAACCCTTTAGATGGAGTTGGGACTGGACTCATTATTTGGACGATTATTACTATTGTGTTATCTCTGATGGCTGCAGGATTTGTATCTGGTGTAGCGGCTAAAAGAATTGGTTTATTACACGGTTTCTTAACATGGGCAACAAGTATGATTGTAGTAATGCTTTTAGTGAGTTATACAGCTGTTAGTACATTTTCAGCAATCGGTTCCCTTTTAGGAAATGTTGCTTCTGGTGTAGGGGATAGTGTTGGGGCAGTTGCTTCTACTACTGGCGATGCGATCTCAAAAGGTTTTGATAAAGTAACTGATGAAATTGGCACGGTCAATACACAAGAACTACAAAATAATGTAAATAAATATTTAAAAGATACGGATGTTCCAGAACTTCAACCAGATTATTTAAAAGATCAAATGAGTGAAGCGACTGATAAAATCAAAGATGCTGGTAAAGAAATTATAAAAAATCCTGAAAATGCAGATAAGGTTTTTGATTCTACAGCGGATTCTTTACAAGACCAAGCGAAAAAAATTGGCGATTCCGTAGATAAAAACGCGATTGTGAATGCTGTAGCGAAAAATAGCGACTTATCTCAAGAAGAAGCTCAACAAGCAACAGATAATATTTACAATGAATTAAAAACAGCTAGTGATGAAGCGCAAAAACAAATTGACACTGCACGTACTAATTTAGATAAAGCTAAAGATGATTTGAAAGAATCAATCGATGAAGCAAGACAAGCGGCAGAGGATGCATCAAACACGACAGCTAAAGCATCTATTTGGGGATTTGTTGCAATGGTCGTTGGCTTAATTATTACTTCCCTATTTGGATTATTAGGAGCTAACTTAGTAAAAAATCCTGAAAGAGAGCATAAAATGTAAGAACATTAAAGTAATTTAAATGTTAATAATCAATGTAATGAATATTTTGAACTGTTTATAAAAAAAGTCTGAGAACATTATTGTTAATGCTTTTCAGACTTTTTTATTGCATGCAATTGTTATTATTTAATCGAATTTTATAATTTTTAAATCTTTAAAAAACGCTTCTGTACCGATATCAACGAACAATCCTATACTACCAGAAGCAGCCTCCCCAAGTTTCATGTTCTCTACAACCAAAGAAGGAGTTTCATTATTGTTTATATAAAATTCACCTCTAGATTCTTGAATTATGGCTTTTAAAGTAATCCATTCGTTAAGCTTAATATCAGCTGAACCTTCATAATCCGCTATATTAAGATTTCTAAAATATTCAAAGGTATAGTTGGGGTATGAAAAATATTGTACTGCTCTATTCTTTCTTATAGGATCTTCGCTATGACCATTGGTAGGGCGTATATAAAAAGATTCAAATTTAGAATCATCATCATTTATCCTGAATGCAATACCGATAAAACCTCGAGCAAAGTTTGGAGCATTCGACAATAACCTACTTAACATTTTTACTTCAATTATACCATTATGAAAAGAAAAATTAGTTACTTTAGCGTAGGTATTTTCATCAAATTCCATTATTTTATTTGATTTTACAACTCTTAAAACAATATCTTTTTTTAAAGTAGTAAGTTTGGCATTTACATTTACTTGCTCAAAATCAAACATTTCTATATCCATGTTTTCACGCTCCCTAATTTTCTATAATATAAGGATAGCTTATTTTTTTTAGAATGAGAAGTAGGTACAAAAATGTAACTATATGTTAACTTGTGTTTTGTAAAATTCTCCCCACTCTCTCATAGATTCAATTACAGGTAATAATGTATTTCCTAGTTTAGTTAATTTATATTCGACATGGGGTGGATTTTTTTTAAAATCAATACGTTCAACAAGGCCATCTTTAATCATTGACTTTAAACTAGCTGTCAAAACTTTTTGTGAAATTCCACTCAATGATCTTTTTAACTCACTATTTCTTTTGGAACCAGTCATTAAATCCCGGATAATCAAGACCTTCCATTTACTATTAACTAGTTTAACTGTTGTTTCTACATCACAAATAGGTAATTGTGGATTTTTTTTCATAATTTTGTTCTCCGAATAGAATTTTTAATTTATCTATAGTATAAATTAAATTTATAGATAATTTCAACGGAAATATCTAATAAAATTTTATTAATAGACTTTCTATTTTAGCTAATATTGTGTGAAAAATTATAGATATATATTTTAAAACATAATCAGTTGCCTTGAAGTTAACTTCAAGGTTTATAATGATGAAAAATAGATAGTAGGGAGTTAGATAGATGAAAAAGACACTTTATTTAATGAGACATGGTCAAACATTGTTCAATCAACAAAAAAAAATTCAAGGATGGTGCGATTCTCCTTTAACAAAACAAGGAATTGAACAAGCTAAGATAGCTAAAGAATTTTTTGAAAAAAACGGTATTGTATTTGATGGTGCACACACTTCTACTCTTGAACGAGCTTCAGATACATTAGAATTAATTACAGAAATAAACTATGAGAGGCATAAAGGCTTAAAAGAATGGAATTTTGGCAGATTAGAAGCGGAGCATGAATATTTAAATCCACCATTACCTTATAGAGATTTTTTTGTACAATATGGTGGTGAAGAAGAAATAGAGTTTAGAAAAAGAGTAACAAAATGCTTAGTAAATATTATGCAGAAAGAACAAGGTAAAACTATTTTAGTAGTCTCACATGGAGCAGCTTGTAGGCAATTTATAAGAGAGTGGGCGCATTTAAGTGATATTACACCGCAAGCTCCTATTGGTAACTGTAGTATTATGAAATTTTGTTTTGAGAATGATCAGTTTTACTTAGAAGAGATTATTAATCATGATTTTTCACATTTAGAGTAAGGAGGTAAAGACAATAATGAATATAAAACAGGCAGCAGAAATGTTTAATTTAACAGTAGATACGTTAAGATATTATGAACGAGTGGGAATAATACCTCCTGTATCAAGAAACAGTAGTGGATATAGAGACTATAAAACTAAAGATTTAAATTGGGTTTATTTAGTAAAAAATCTTCGTAATGCAGGCTTATCTATAGAATCTTTGATTGAATTTTCAACTTTAGCACAACTTAGAGATAAACAAAATGTAGAAAATGCGCAGAAGCATATTTTAAAAGAACAGTTAGTAGAATTAGATAAAAAGCTAGAGGAAATGCAACAAACAAGAGAATTACTTGTGTACAAGATAGAAACATATGAGGATCATATTGCAAAATTTAAAGCTGGTGAATTGGATCCTGATAAAGTAGAAAAACTATGGGAACGAAAAAAATAAATTTTTTTCTTTTTATGTATTTAACTCTAAGATTTAGGATAGAACATGTAAAGAAATTAGAGGAGGGAAACAATATGCAAACAATTACTTTGAATAATGGTGTAGAAATGCCTCAATTGGGATTTGGTGTGTATCAAATTCCATTAGAAGAAACAGCTGAAGCAGTCTATCAAGCCATTAAAGCAGGATACCGTTTGATCGATACAGCTTCTATTTACGGAAATGAAAAAGAAACAGGTGAGGGAATCAAACGTGCCATCAATGAAGATCTGGTCACTAGAGATGAACTTTTTATTACCTCTAAATTGTTTATTCTTCAAGCATCAGAGGGCAAAGCTAAGGAAACGATTGAACATTCTCTTAAAGTAATGGGATTGGATTATCTTGATCTTTATCTTATTCATCAACCATATGGAGATATTTATGGTGCATGGCGGTCAATGGTTGCTACTCAAAAAGCAGGGAAATTGCGTGCAATAGGAATTTCAAATTTCAAGTCAGCTAAAATGATTGAGTTTGTTGGATTGAATGAAGTAAAACCTCAAATTAATCAAATTGAAGTGAATCCATGGAATCAGCGAATTGAAGATCAGGAATGGCACGAAAAATATGAAGTACAAATAGAAGCTTGGGCACCATTTGCAGAAGGCCGCCATGAACTATTCAAAAATCCAGTATTAGAAGAAATCGGTGAGCAATATGGCAAGTCAATTGGTCAAGTTGTGCTTCGCTGGCTAATGCAAAGAGGGATTGTAGCTTTAGCAAAATCAGTCCATCCTGAACGAATGGCTGAAAACATTGATATTTTTGATTTTGAGCTTTCAAAAGGAGACATTGAAAAGATAGCGAATTTAGACATGAAAGAATCTGCTTTCTTTGATCATGACGCACCACAGCAAGTGGAATGGTTTATGAATAGAATGCTAGACACTGAAATTAATGTGGATTAAAGGAGTTAAAAAGATGGGTCCATATGGTTACTTTAAAGTAACTAATTGCTAGCTTTAATAAAACCTTATAAAATTATTTTAGAAAGGAAGTGATTGTTATGAACAAATATAAAAATATAATTATCGGTTTTGGAAAGGGAGGGAAAACACTAGCAAAAGAAATTGCTATGCGTGGTGAAGAGGTATTGATGATTGAAGAATCTGAACTAATGTATGGAGGGACATGCATTAATGTAGGATGTATACCATCAAAATCTTTAATAATTAATGGAGAAAAACATGTAGATATGTCAACGGCACATTCAATAAAAAATAGTTTGACAAGTAAGCTGAGAGAAAAAAATTACAATAACCTTTTTGAGGAAGAGAATATAACTATTTTAAATGGAAAAGCTAAATTTTTATCAGATAAAATCATACAAATCACTAAGACAGATAATACGAAAATACAAGTTAAAGGTGAACGTATTTTTATTAATACGGGCTCAAAAGCTATCAAATTACCTATAGATGGGTTAAATAAAAGTAAGAATGTTTTAGATTCTACAACTGCTATGGAACAAGTAATAGCACCAGAAAAAATAGTTATTATAGGTGCTGGTTACATTGGGTTAGAATTTGCATCAATGTTTAATTCTTATGGAAGCAAAGTTAGTATTTTAGATGCTAGCTCTGAATTTTTACCTAGAGAAGATGAAGATATCTCAACATTAATATATAAAGATTTTTTAGATAAGGGAATTGATATTCAGTTAGGCGTATCTATAAACCATATCATAGATAAGGATAATTATACTGAAGTAATATATACTCAAGCTGGTAAAATAAAGAAAGTAGAAGTGTCTAAATTGCTTGTAGCTACAGGTAGAAAACCTAATACAGATGCCTTAGGATTAGAAAACACAAATATAAAAACGGATAGTCATGGGGCTATTGTTGTAGATGAATTTTTAAAAACATCTGTGGAAAATATTTGGGCAATAGGCGATGTAAAAGGGGGCCTACAATTTACCTATATTTCTTTAGATGATTATAGAATAATAGTGGATTATCTTTATGGTGACAAAAAGAGAAATACTATGAATAGAGGTAATATACCGTACAGTGTATTTATAACACCACCTTTTTCAAGTGTTGGAATAAAAGAAAAAGAGCTAGAAAAAAGCAAAGTAAACTATAAAGTTTTTAGTTTACCTGTAAAAGCTATACCTAAAGCCCATATTATTGATCAGACAGTAGGAATTTTTAAAGTAATAATAGATGCAGAAACTGAAAAGATTTTGGGAGCTTCTTTATATGGTGCAGAATCTCATGAATTAATAAATCTTATTTCGTTGGCAATGGATTTTAATATGGACTATAAAGTATTACGTGATAGAGTGTATACCCATCCTACTATGTCGGAATCTTTAAATGATTTACTAAAATAAAAAATTGAAGTTCATTTCATAACCATAGAAATGAACTTCAATTTTTTAGATTTGTACAATCTAATTCTCTTTGACCCCATAGTTTCATTTGTAAAACAATAGTTGCTAAATCTTTTCCCTTTTCAGACAAATAATAAGTAGACGAAGTAGTATTATTGAAAACTTCTTTTTCATTCTTAACAATCTCATTGTCTTCCAAAAGTTTTAGTTGTTGTTTGATCATTTTTGGAGAACTATTCGGAAGCAATCGGCAAACTTCTCCAAAGCGCATAGATCCTCCGTTTAGGGATTCTATTATTTGGGGAACCCACTTTTTTCCAAGTATATTAGATAAAGCCTCTACAGGGCATTTTTTTTCCACGTTTTTATCCATTATATAACACTCCTTTTATGATTCATTAAAAATAAAAACTAATTGAAAATAAATCTGTAGATATCAGTTTCTTTATGAAAGTAATAATTGTTAAAAAGTGTATTAGCGTGTGCAAAAGTACAATTATTTACATACATAAGATGCTCGATGAGTCTATTTCTTAATGCAGATTTGCTCATAAAAAAGTATTGTGCAATTTCTTCGAATGAATAAAATTTTTTTAATGCGTAAAACAATGCTTGATCATTTGCCATTAACATACTAGCACCGACATTAGCACGATATTCTTTTGGAAAATCTTCCATCAAGTAACCATTTTTCAAAAGAATATCAGAAAAAGTATGAGTTGCATTATTAATTTTAGGTATATCTATGTAGTAATGCATAACCTCATGCATTTTAGTGAAATTTTTTCGTTCTAACATTAATTCTTTGTTTGTTGTTATAATGACTTCATCGTCTACTTTAGAGATTGAACCAAGCATCCGTCTTTTAAGTTGTTTTTGAAACGTGTATTCAACAAATTCAACATCTTCAACTTCTTTTACATATTTTTCAATATCAAAGCATTTAACTTGTTCAATATTTTTGGAAGAGTAGTAAGATACTTCTTTTATTAATTCGTTCGAAAAATTAAATGCTTCAAAATAGAGTTCTTTACTAATAAAATCCACCAACAACAGTCCAATCAATTTTTTTTGTTACGTTCCTTTTTTTCTTTTGCTTTTTTTATAAGAAAATCTTGAAAGTCGATTAATTCTTCTTCTAATTCTTCTATATCTTCTATGTCCATATCAGAAGTATTAAGACGAAAATGTGAGATGATATTTTGTCCCACATTTGTTTTTTCTTCAGGGGGAATGGGATTGTTAGTTCTATTTGTAAGGTAGTCTGTTGATACATTATAGAAATCCGCAAATTGAATTAGTTCGTTATCACGAATGGGACGAGCACCTGATTCAATTTTATTATAAACACTTCTATCCATGTGCAGTAAATCAGCTAATTCTTTTTGAGTTAATTCTTTATTTTCACGTAGTTGTTTCAAACGTTCATTTGTTTTAATAATAGTCACCTTCAATCTATTGATTTAATACAGTTTAACATGGATTTAAAATAAATCTTTAAAAAAATCTGAAATAAATCTTGACATTTCTTTTATAGAATATTACACTATGTTCATAAAGATTCGAAATAGAATCTATTGGTTCTTTTACGAATCATAATTAAATAAACAAAAAGCGTTCACGAGGAGAAAATGAATTTCTGTTTCGCAAACACTTATATAAATACTAGACACATTTATTTTAAGCGATTTGACGAAATAATACAAGAATGAAATTTTTGTTCGAGGTTGTAAGTCTTGTTGAGGTGGTGCATACCAGCCGTTGAATGGGACGCAAGGTGGCAGTAGTATCTTTAATTAGAGCCATATTGATGACAGATTAATGCAGAGCTGTCAGATTATTTTCAATAACCATGTCGTGAGACACGTTGGAAATAGTTGCTGAACTAGATTGAATAAAAAAATCTATGCAAGCTCAATAAAAGGAGGAGAGCTGTACACCGTATATTACAATACTATCTAATGTGCCGTTATGTGATGTAAGAGTCACTAGCCATTGAAGATGATTCTATGTATTGTGATGAACGTAAGGATCTAAAATTGAAATACAATTTAAGTTTTTATTTTTAATCGTGAAAAAGATTTTTTCTAAAAAAAAATTCAATCTTAACTTTAGTAAGCACAACTGTATTATTTTAGTTGTACTTTTTTATTTTAAATGAAAGAACAGAATTTGTTATTAAGTGAATAAGGAGGATAAAAATGAAAGAAGAGCTATTACTTTTTGTTGAGAAGTTTGTTGAACGTATGAAACGACAGAAAAAAACTTTTTCTATTTCGGATATAGAAAAGAGCTATAACTTAGAACGTAAGAAGTTAGGTAAGAGTGCGGTTAAGTTAACAAACATGGAACGCTTAACAATTGAAAGTCGATTATTAAAAAATCAGATTTTACAACGAACATATAAAATGACAGGTTATCATAAACCTTGTCAAGTTGTGTTTTTTAGTTAATAAGAAGAATTGCATAAAGAGAGAAAGGCAGTCAATGGTTGACTGTTTATTTTTGTATAAAAATTAGTGAAAGAAGGAAATTATTTTGGCAAATAGAATTCAAGAAATTGCATTAAGTGATAAAAATTTAGGAAGTAAAATTAAAGCTGTTTATAAAACAGAACGTGATATTTATGTACATGGAGCACCTGTTCGTGGTCGTGTGTTCACCGCTTCAAGCGAAAAGCAACGTGATTTTGAGATTTTTGTTCCTCATTTACGAAATTCACAAATGTTGAATGGCCGTGAAGAAGTAAAATTAATTGATCCAGTAGCACGAATCAATGTAAAACGGAATAACATTGGAAATAGTCGCTCAATTGACATGGTAGTTTATGCAAAACGTTTAGAAGTAGTTGGAGGTAATAAATAATGGGATTATCATTTGAAAATAACACGATTGAAAATTTTGATGTAGTAGGAACATTTGGTACGATGAATTTCTTAGAAGTAGTTGCAATTAATGAACGTGATGGTGAAGGAAATGTGACTGACGATGTTCGTGAACAACGAGTAACGGTTTATTCTAGCAAATTAAATGACCAAGTAGAAATTGCGATTGATCCAGGCTATGACGTTAGTGATATCAATTATGATGATGAAATCGAGTTGACTGGAAATGTAACAGCTCGTGGATGGCTTAATGCTTACAAAGGTTTTAATGACAATGTACAAACAGAACAAGCGTTTAAAGTCCGTGCAGTGGGTATTAAAAAAGTAGGAGCTGTTAAACCAGCGCAACCTACACTACAAAAAGAAAATAAGAATTAAGCAAATTAGCAAAAATAAATATTAGATTGAGGTAGATTTAATGAGTAAAAGGGAAGAATTAAAAAAATAGGTGATGAGTTATATAAAGTTTTGGCACAAAACAACGTTACCTTTGAACAAGCAAAAGTAACGCTAAATTATCTTTCGATTAAATTAGATCATGAAATGCAACGAACAATGGTGTCTCTTAAGACGTTGTAAAATAGAGAATACTTTTTTCAGGAATGTAGTATTGAATATTGGAGCTGATAAATTCTAAAATTTTATCATCAATAATTGATTGGAATTTTTCAATTTTGAGTCTTTGGTTGTTGGCAAGAATAATTGTTACGGATTGCATGTCTATTTCACATGCTTTTTCAATTGTTTTTAGCATTATTATAGGACACCTCCTTTTGTTAATATTTTACCACTGAACCAGAAATTTCTGAAAAAATTAATTGGATGTGGGAATTGAAACGAAAGTAAATATCATATTCAGACGAATCGGTAGCACCGTTTAACAGCTAAAAAGGGCATTCTAACGAGTGCCCTTTTTACTATTAATTTGTGTTAACAAGATTTGTTAATAGACATTAATAATAAAGAAAAGGAGAGGTTAAATGAAACAAGGGAAACGCCTAGTTAGGAAAGAAAAAGAGTTGTTGAAAAGTTGCCGATTGAATCCAACAAATTGGTTAGTAGAAAGACGGTTGAAGAGTAGTGTGATTTTTCTTCATAAAGAAAGTGGTAATTTGAAGGAAATTTATTATTGAAAGGGGGGGCGGAGAAGTAGTGTTAGACTTGGCGGAAAGAATGGGTGTAAAACAAGAAAAATATAGGAGGTTTTTAGAGAGAAAAATTAGAGTCTATCGTATGTGGCAAAGTTTTAGTTATTATAGTACATTGTATTTAAAACTTTATAACGAAACTAGTGAGTATCTTATCCAGTTTTTATTGTTAGATGATTTATTTTTTGAATGTGATGAAGCTATTTTAAACTTGTTAGATAATTTTTTAGAACAATTAGTTAAAGCATATAATAATAAACTGCATGAAGATTTTGATAAGGGTGTTTTCTTTGAGGAATACACAAGTAAAGTGAATTGATTGTGAAATTTGAATGCTTTATAATGGCTTTAGAATAGACGTTAGAAGAGGTGAGAAAAATGGTGATGACAATGAATGAAATTAAAGAGCGTGTGAAACCTGTAGCAGAAAAACACAATGTACCAGTCGTTTATGTCTTTGGTTCTTATGCACGTAATGAAGCGAAAGAAACCAGTGATATTGATTTTGCTGTAGATATTACAGGACAATCAGAAGAAGCCTATTGGAATTTATATGGAGATTTCTTTGAAGAATTAAAAGAAGCTGTAGCGCATGATATTGATTTAGTGGAGCTAGAAACTCTTGTTGAAACACAAGATAAACCCGAAAGAAGAGAATTGTTAGCTACCATTTTAAAGGAAGGTGTAAAGGTATTTGAGAGATAGTACAGCAAAGGATTTACGTTTGTTAAGAGGAACGCTGATCTACATTGAAGATATAGAACAGACACTCAATCGTTTTGGAAGGGATTATGAAACCTTCTATCATGATAGAGTGTTTTTTAATGCAATCAGTATGTGTTTAATGCAAATTGGTGAATATACTGTTGGGAACAGTGGCTTTTCAGAAGAATTTAAAGAGAAAAATAGTGGTAAAGTTGATTGGAAAAGACTTAGGAATATGAGGAATATGTTTGCACATTCGTATAGCACAATGAATGAACGTCAGATTTTTCGAATGGCTACAGAATATATTCCAATGTATAAAGAATTTTGTAGACAAGAATTAGCACGGTTAAAAAAAGAAGGTAGGTAAATGGTAAAAAAATTATTTAGATATAGAGGTAGAAGAATTCGTTATTCTTCAAGAAATTTGTTGGCACTCTATAGAGTGTTATTTTTTATGCCAATTTTTGCTTGTTTAGGCTATTTTGTGGGCTATAAATGGATGTATCCTTTATATCTTTCAAATCCAACTGATTGGAAAATATATATTGTACCAGCGTTAATCATTATGGGTGTCTCGATAGGCTCAATCGTGCTAATTACATTGCTTGTTAAGGCTTCAATTATCAATTCGGGCTATTTTTCTAAAGTAGAACAACGTCAAGTGTTAGCTCGTATGATTATCGACAATGGCTATTATACGAAGAAGCAAGTTAAAGGTAGTGATGGTAAAACAAAAGAAAAAATAAAGTTCCCAAAAATTTATTATAAGTCTGCAAAAAATAGTATTTTCGTTTCATTTGAAACAGCAGGTAATAAATTTCAGGAAAAATTTGAAACCATTGGTGGTTTTTTGGAAACAGCGTTTCATGCGGACAATTTAAATAAAATTGATGAAAAAGGCTTTATTACCTATGAACTAGCTTCTGATGTTTACAATAAGCGTATTTGGATAAAGGATATGCAAGCTGATAAAGGAAAGGTTCAATTAATGAAAGGGTTGTATTGGTACTTTGATAAAGACCCACATTTATTATTAGGTGGTGGAACTGGCGGAGGCAAAACTTTTACCATTTTATCTCTAATTTATGCACTTTGCCGTGTGGGTGAAATGGAAATTTGTGATCCTAAAAATTCTGACTTGATGGCACTAGGTAAGTTACCAATGTTTGCAGGAAAAGTGCATACAGGAAAAATAGATATTGTTAATTGCTTGAAAAATGCAGTTGAATTAATGAATGCACGTTTTGAAATGATGAATAATAGCCCTGATTACAAAATGGGTAAAAATTATGCGTACTATGGTTTAAAGCCTAAGTTTATTGTGATTGATGAATTTGCAGCATTTAAAGCAGAATTAGCGAATGACTATGCGATTGATGGCGATGTAGATGAATATTTAACCCAACTTATTTTAAAAGCTCGTCAAGCAGGGATTTTCTTTATCGTTGCAATGCAACGTCCAGATGGTGAATTTATCAAAACGGCTTTACGTGATAATTTTATGTTTCGAATGTCAGTTGGCCGTCTTTCAGAAACAGGTATTTTGATGATTTTTGGTGATGAAAATAAAAATAAAAACTTTAAATATGTTGAAAAAGTTGACGGTCAAAAAGTCTATGGTCGTGGTTATGTTGCACAAGGAGGTTCAGTAGCAAGAGAATTTTATAGCCCGCAAGTACCACAAGATTTTGACTTCATTCAGGAATTTATCAAGATTTCTAAAGAACTAGGATATGAAGAAATTTCAAAAGAAGTTCAAGAAGAAGTATCTAAAAAAATATCAAAACATGTGGATAAAGAAGCCCTTGCTGAAATTGATGAAGAGTTAGAAGCGGGGCAAGCAAAGTTAGCAAAGTTAAGTGAAAAATTTGGATAATAAGAAAGGAGCTTTTTATTGGATTCTAATGAAATAATCAAACACGTTAGAGAACGAGTATATGTTGAAGTCAAGAAACGATATAAAAAGCCTGATTTAGATACACGTATTCGTGACATTCTCTATGAACAATCAGAAAGCTATGCAAAATTAGTTCGATTTTCTAATGGAAAGCGAATAAAAAAATTAACTGATCCTGTTGAGTTTGAAAAATTTATAGAAAATAAGGGAACTAAAATTGTTGAAGAAGTAATCTTTGCTTTGAATAAAAAGGAGGAAAAAGAAAGTGAAATTTAAATCGCAAGGACAAATGCTAAGTTATGTAAAAGAGAAGGAACAAAAAATAATTAAAGAAATTGACCGAAGAGCAGAAAAAGAAGGAGTTTTAGATAATAATAGATTGCTTGATTATAAGTCTTTAGTGACTTCTATTTTAGATGCAGAAGCTTTTTATGATGAAGATAGACCAGTTGAGGAAAAGAAATTCTCAACATCACAAGAAGTTGATAAGTATTTAGAAACAATATTTAAGGAGCATATGGATTCTGCTTGGAAAGAAATATTTGGTAAGTAGGTGTTAAGTATGTTTTCGTTTGAGGAAGTGATTTTACAACTTGAAAATAAAATTGCACTAAAAACATTAAAAAACTGGGCGAATAAAATAGAGAGATTAACAGATAAAAAATTTGAAAGGAAATATGCGAAAAATTCTAAAGGTTATACCTATTCGTTTAAAGTTTTCAGTTCTAATGATGTTGAATCCTTTTTTAAATTAATTGATCTAAGAAGTAAAAATATTCCTTTAGATATAGCTATTTCGGATGTTTTTATGTCAGAAGAAGAGAAAAAGAAGAAGGAAACTATTTCAATAACAAAAGCAGAGTTTCGAGAAAATCAAGCAACAGTGAAAGAGCTAATCGATTTAGTAAAGGACGTACTATCAGATAATGCAGAGATAAAAAAACGCTTGAAAGTTTTAGAAATGAAGTAAGGAATGGTAGGAGAGTAGACTAGAAGTTGCTAGGGATTGTTGCGTGCTTTGTAGATAGAATAGGGGTGGCGCCCCAAGGCGCCCGCCCCTATTCTATCGTTAACAAAAGTAGCAACGTATATCCCAAATACTTCTAGTCGTGAGGTGGGCTTGACCCACTTCGAAATTTTCTACCCCCGTTTTATAACATGGGGGTAGAAATTAACATATCATATAAAAAAGTTGCTTAAACACTATGTCTCGCAAGGGATTGAACGATTTTGTTTTTGGAAACTTTTTAGTAGATATTTGGAAACTTTTTTGGAAGTAGGGTTAAATAGTGAGGGGCGTTGATTTAAAGAGATATAGAAAAGAATTAAAATTGAAACAAATAGAAATGTGTGAATTGTTGTCTATCACTAAAGGTTTTTATTCTAATTTAGAATCTGGAAAACGACCGATTACACAAGAGATGGAGAAAAAAATAGTGGAAGTATTGCATATTGATGGTGGTCATGCTTCGGTAGAAGCAAAAATTGACTTTTTGAGAATACGATTTAAGACATTAGATGTTCGGACAGTTATTGAAAAGTTGTTGCACATGGATATGAACTGGTTTACTCATGAATCGAGAGGGTTTTATCATTATACCGAAACGTTTTCTTATAGTGCAATTCGGATTTTTCGGAATCCTGAAAACGTCAATATGGGAATTATGTTGGACTTGTCTGGTGAAGGTTGTCGGCAACTAGAAGAAATTTTTGAAGAGGATAACAATAGATCGTGGACAGAGTTTTTTCGCTCCCTCTATGATGATGATATTTTCGGTCAAGGTATTTTAGTAGATACAAAAATTACACGAATTGATATTGCTCTTGATGAATTGATTGTGAAAGGACAAGAAAATTTTGATTTATATGTTTTGAAAGAAAAAATGGAACTAGGGCTTGTGGATACCACTTTTAAGAATTTTGATTTTAGTGGGGGCTTTGCTTATGAAAATAAAAAAATGGTAAATAAAGGTTTGTCTCTTTATTTTGGCAGTCGTCAATCGCCATTGTATTTTAATTTTTACCAAAAAGATTATGAATTAGCACGAAAAGAAAGTATAAGTGTTGAGGAAGCAAGAGAAAAGCATGAAATTAAAAATAGATATGAAATCCGCCTTTCTGATGAAAAGGCGTTTTTATTTGTGGAATATTTTCTATCAAGTGGTGAATCGTTGGATTGGCTAGTGAAAGAAATTATTAATCAATCTTTGACAGTTTTTGACATTGAAGATGGTACGAAAGTTTATTGCAAAGCTTGGTATGATGTTGTTGATAAATTGGAAGGTTTAAAATTGTCTGTTCAAGGTGAAAAACCGTCTATTGAGAAAACACTTCGATGGTTATCAAATTATTTAGCTCCTTCATTAAAGATGATTAAAGAAATTGATAATCTGTTAGGAACAAATGAATTGATGGAGCGTATTGATTTAGCAGAATTAAAAGATAAACATGAAGAAATAATTGAAATGGTGTGTGTTGATGCTAAAGATTTATTGTTTACTACTAATCAAAATAATAGTGTTCGTTCGTACATGCAACAAGAATTTGATTTAGAGGAAGCATATCCATTTTAAAGATTAAGGGGGATATGGATACACTTGATTCGTTATTTTAAATAGATATGAGTTTAGTTGAAAGGAATGTATGAATTATGAGTAGAGAATTTATTGAACGCAATACTAAAGTAGCAATTGCTATTACTGAAAAAATGAGAAAAGGTAAAAATGATTTACAAAAAACAAAAGAAAAAATTGTTCAATTAGATGAACAAGAAGAATTGACTATTCCTTTTTTAAAGACTACTTTTGAAAAGCTTTCAGAATCAAATGAAGAGCTTTTAAAAGAAATTTCAAGATATGAATATACTTATGTGGTTCATGAAGCAGAAATGACGGTTAAAGAGAAAGCAATTTGGGAAGAATTTTTCAGTATAAAAAAATTGTATGATAAAGAGCTTTCAGAATTTGCCAGTTTTAAAGAGAAGTATAAATATTTTGAGCCCAAAAATAGTGAAGAATTAAAACAACAAGCTCGAGTGTTGTTAGAAAAGAAAGGGTATATTGTTGATAGTCCTTTTGAAGGTGATTTTGAACGTTGGATTGGTGTTTATGCTAGGCCTAAAGATAAACCAACATATTTAGATCCAACTGATGGAGAAGAAGTTGGTTTGCAAGAATTGTATAGTGTCAATGGGTTTAAACAGGACTTTGCAGAATGGTTTGAAGGAGAAATTGTGGAAGGTAAATTAATTAAAATGGTGTAAGTTAGTAGTAAGGTCTGGTTTAGAAAGGAGTTAAAATGGATAGTATTTTAAGAAAAATTGGTTTCTATAGAGATTTAAAATCTTTTGATTCTTTTAAAAAAGATGTATTAAAAATATGTATTTTTAATATACTACGTGTAATTTTATCAATGGTAGTGCTTGTAAAATGTATAAGTGTTTTTTTGTCACTATTTAAAAGAGATTCGCGGTTCGTTGAAGTAGCAATAAAAATGCCTTCAATGTTCTTAACGATTTTGTTAGGTATCGTATTTTTGATTCTATTTAACTTACCCGCTCCAACAGAGCGTGTTAAAAAGAAATATAAAGAATGTGCACCAAAAAAAATGGTAGAGGTTAAGAAAGAGTATTTAAGTGATACGCCAGAAATTTTGAAAGATAAGTATGGAAGATTTAATAAGATAAGATATAAATCTAAGGAAGAGTTGACTTCTATTATGGGTATCTCTGTTAGAAATGATAAAGGAGTAGTTGTTAAACAAGAAAGAATTTTGACAGATGTAATAAATTTAAATTTTTTTTCTGGCGAAATTGTTTTTCAAGTGGAACATGTTGAACACTCCTTTTTAATAGTAGAAGAGGAACAGTTTGTTGATGAACGTTTTGATAAATTTTTCTCTGACGAAAATAGAAGAGAATTATCTAGGAAGTATACCTTTTATGTAAATGATGGTGCGCAAGATATTAATGAGTATGTTGTGGGCTAAGAGAAAGGAAGAGTGATAATCTGAAAGTTGAACGTGCGCCATAGTGTTATTTAACTTAAAGAAGTTTGTGATTAAGCGATAGAGAAAACTCTATGGCTATTTTTTATACCAAAAAATAATGATGAAAAGAGGAAATATTTTGAAGAAAACAACGATTATTCAAGGATTAGCAACGACAATTATTTTAGCAGGTATGGCAATGCCAATGATGGTTCAAGCGCAAGAAGGCGGACAAGTTCCACAAACAGTTAGAGCCGACTTTTTTCAACGTGCAAATGCAAGCTCTAACTCAATCATTAATGCGCCGAACGCTTCTGTGGTAACACCAGATGATGAAGCTGGTTCAAAGTATAGTTTTATTGCAAAGTTTATTAAAGGTGTCACTACGGTTGAAACAGGTGGTGATGGGTGGACGAATGATGTTTACGTTAATATGCCTCCGCAAAAATGGGATGGGAAAATCGGTCTTGATGTAACGAAAACGAAGAAAGGACAATCGTGGATTCGTTACAACAATGTAGGTACAGCTGATGATGGGACACCAATTGATTTAAAAATTACCATTCAAGATTGGGAACAATATAAAAATGCACAAAATATGGTGTCAAATAATATTGTTGCTTTTAACAATGTATCCGCAATTGCAACCTACCAAGGTGGTTTCTCATGGGTGAAACAAACATGGACGTATCTAGAACATGGCACAGACAAAGAAAAGCCAGTTTCAGGCTACTATTCATGGATTGATATTGATAATTTACAAGGAATGACGATTGACAAAGATTCGTACAAAGCAATCGATAAATTGTACGTACCAACGAAAGATACAATTGTTAAATATAAAGAAGAAAAAGACGGTGGAAAAACTTTTTATGATTCTGACGATATTCCATTAGATGATGGTGACAACCGTGGTGATTTTACGTTCTTGTATTCTAATCGTTCTCGATTTGATTTCACGTACAGTGAAGATTTCGCGACACGTGAAAAGAATTTAGGGTATCCTTTACCGCAAAAAAATAATAACCAGTATAGTTATTTTGGCTATAGTGCCAAAAAACCAGTTCGGACAGCGCCAATGATTCCTACTAAAACGGTGACAGATAGTGATGAAACAAATGTTGATAAAAATACGTTAGAAGGATTAGGCGAAGTATATAGCTATACGATCACACATAAAGTTCCTGATGAAATGAAAGAATTTTATTATAGCAACTATGAAATGCAAGACGAACTGATTCCTGAATTGGAACGTGTGTCTGATGTGAAAGTCACGGACGAAGCAGGAAAGGACGTTACCAATAAATTTGAAGCGAAGCATGAAGGCAATTTAGTACGTATAGTTGCAAAGGCTGACGTATTAAAAACAGCGGATTTCTATAATCACGAATACAAATTCAATTTCCAAACAAAAATTCGTGAAGGTGCCAGCTTAGATAAGTACCTTATTGATGGCAAGTTACAAATTCCAAATAAAGCAAAAATTATCCAAAACAACAAAGAAGTCCCAACTGATGAAACAACAACCACTGTCACACCAAAAGACCCGTCTATCGCGAAGAAAATCCTTGAAGGCGATAAAGAAGTGGATTTGACCAGTGCCAAAGTGGGCGATGAAGTGACATTCAAATTAGATGTGCAAGTACCAAACACCAAAGATATGACTTCTTTAGTCATTCAAGATGATTTAGAAGATGTTTTAGAAGCGAATAAAGAAGTGAAAGTCACTCTTTCAGATGGGAGAGATATTACGGATCAAGGAAAAATTAGTGTTGATGAAAAAACACAAAAAGTTTCTTGGGCTGCCAATGAACCAAACAAATTAAAAGAAAAACAATTGTTTGTGTACATTAAAGGGAAATTGAAAGACGCAGATTTTTCTCAATATGTCGATGATAAAGGGAATATTATGATTCCAAACGTGGCACAATTGGTGATTAATGATGAACCGACAGATTCTAACAAAGTGAATGTTACAACTCCACAAGAAAAACCAAAAGTATTGCCAAATACTAATATGGATTTTGGAACAAGTGCAGGTGTAGCTACAGTGATTGCAATTTCATTAATTGGTGTGGTCGTAGCAGTGAAACGACAAAAAGATAGCAAAGAGGGCTAATTAATGAAAAAATGGATTGAAAAAAACAAATATTTTGTTGGAGCAATTGGAGTTATTCTCATTGCTCTTTTTTCATTCCTTCTTTTTGAAAACCAACAAAAAGAAGAAGTGAAAGAAGCTATAAATACAGTGGTATCAAGTGGCTTAGAGGAAGCGGAGAAGCCAAAAAAACATGTAGAGACAAAATCTAGTGAAACTGTTCAAAGTAATCAAGTAGATGTTATTACTGGTACGGAAGCACAAGAAGAAACACCTATTCCAACAGTGATTTCTTTAACCGAAGGCGAACGTCCGTCTGTTAAAACGATTCAAAATGCCCAAGAAAATTTTAATGAAGTGTCGGATTCTGTTTTAGGGTCTATTGAAATTGATTCTATTCAATTAAAATTACCTATTTTAATGGGTGATAGTTTTGACAATATGCTTTATGGAGCGTGTACTGTTTTATCAAAACAAACGATGGGAAAAGGAAATTATGCTTTAGCTTCTCACAATGCTGGGTATGAAGGATTACTTTTTACCTCGTTAAATAAAGTTTCTGTAGGAGATTTGGTCAAACTTAATGATCGTGAAGGACATTCGTTCATATATAAGGTAAAAGAGCAAAAGCATGTTGATATGACTGATACAACTATGTTGAATCTAACAAGAAAGCCAACATTAACTTTAATAACTTGTGACCAAGCCACAAAAACAACAGGAAGAATTATTGTGATTGCGGAATTAGTTTAGAGGAGGGAAAAAGTTGGTTGAAAAAATAAGGGAATTGTCAAAAGAAGAATTTGTCAATCAGTACATGTTTGATTTTAAGTCATTAATTTTCAAATCCAATAATCCTGAAAAAATAACAGCTAAACAAGAAAAACTCTTGGAATGTGAAAAGAAAATCGCTGTATTATTTTATGAAACATATAGACGAATGAAGGGGTATCCGCCTGATGAAAAAGAACTGGGGAGGATTGTTCAAAGAAATTTTCTTGACCGTTTAAAGTTATTTCGAGTGGAATATGATGTGATTAGTGAAGAAAAATTTTGTGGTCTACACGTAAAAATGGTCAAACAGCAAATGCCATTAGAAAAGTATCGAGCAGATGATTTATCTTATATTTTAGGACGAGAAAAGAAGATAGCTATTAATTATTTTATCGCACATGATGATTTTCCTATGGGTTATGAAGAACTAATGATAAGTCGTTCTAAACAAGCAGTTACCCAAGGCTTGGAAGAGTTAAGGGGGGGATTTATGGAAAGATACCATAAATATTACAGAAAAATGGAAAGGAGTTGTATTTTATGAATCAACATATTATGCCAATTTTTAGAGAGCATAGTAAATTTTACCAAAGGTATTCAAATGTACCAGTTCCTGAAATGCTTCGCTTGCATGGATTCATAGTTGATGAAATGCCAATTGATGAAGCAGATATTGTTTATATGGAAGAATATAAAAATTCTTTACTTAAAATGGGGATTATTATTGATGAAGTACCTTTTAAGAAGGAATTTGTTGCGCAATACGTTTTTCATGGCGGTATAACTAGTTTGATGGCAGAAGGTCAATATTTGAGAAAGCCTAACGGGGATAAAATGTACAATTCGTATTATTTTTATTTGTATAAAGAAGGCTTTCAAACACATAAGGGGCATGTTAGAGAGAGAGTTTATGTTGAAAAGGCGATTAAATCTACTTTTTTAAAAACGTTTGAAAGTTGTTTGGGCTTATTAAGAGTAGGAGGGGAATATGAATTTAAAGAAAATTAAAAAGAAAGAGAAGAAAGAAAAAACACCCAAGGTTAAAACTTTTTCTCAAAAGAAAGCGAATCGGGTTGTGTTAATTGGCGCTAGTGTTTTACTGGTGATGTCAGGAGTTGGTGCGCTTCGAGCCAATGTGATGGCAAGTAATGTAGATAATTTGTATTCAAAAGTGGATACATTAAGTGAACAATCAAAAAAGAATAAAGTTGATAGAGAGGAGCTTGATTATTCAGCCCTCTCTTTTTATGTCGAAAATTTTGCGAAAGAGTATTTGAATTATAACTCGAAAGCTAGTGATGAAGCGAAAAAGGCTCGTATTGATCGATTATCTAAATATTTATCACTGGATGTAAAAGATGTTGATGAAACAGAAAATCTACAAGGGAATGTCTTACGTACGTTTAAAAATACGTCTTTATCACGTATAGAGAAAATGGAAGATTGTTATTTGGTTTATCTAAATGTGAGTTATGAATGGGAGAAAGATAAAAAGACTGAAAATGTGACACAGAATATGGTTTTACCAATTCGAGTAAAAGACAATTTGTTTTCAATTGTAGGACGTCCTTATTTTGTAGCAAGTAGTTTACCACAAGGGAAAACAGTACCTCTAAAACAGACAGAAAATTCAGTAGATGTTGATGGGAAAGAAAAACAATCTGTAGAGAAATTTTTAAAGATGTTTTTTACAAAATATTCAGTTGGGAACAAACAAGAATTAATGTTGTTAATGAAAAATCCAACAACGACAGCTGGTCAAGACTCGTTTGTTTCAATAGATTCTGGTGATATGAAATTTTTTGATACAAAGCAGAAAGACGTAACAGGGGTTCAAGTATCGGTTACTTTTTCAGATAAAACAACAAAATTAACGCATACAGAGGATTTTTCGCTTTGGTTATCTAAAACGGAGAATTCTTATTTTATTAATACGATGAAACATTACTTTACAGAGAAAGAAGGAAATGACTAATGAATACAGGAAATTTGAGTAATTTTTTAAGTACAAGTTTTATTACAATTATGGCGGCTGGTGTAATTATTTTGATTCTAAAACACTGGAAAGGTGCTGAATGGGCAAAAATTGGTTCCGTAATTGTCATTGCCTTAATCTTACAGGATTTTGCGACGAATCAAGGAAAAAATATTTTTGCAGTTGTTAAATGGTTCCTAAGTTTAGTTGGAATTAAGATGTAGGTGAGTATATGAAATATTACGATTATTCGAGGGGCTTAAAAGCCCCTTATTCAATGCAAGTTATTAAGTCACCTAAGGGTCAAGTGGTGTGGGTATTTGCACAACCTGTTAGCCTATCCTATCTCCTAATTCTATTCTTAGGGATTGTGTTAACTGGTTTGTTTTGGAAAGAAGTACCATTACCACAAATTTTAGGAATTAACTTAAATTTGTTAATCATGGTATTGGTTCCGAATAAAGTTGCTCGTTGGTATTCCGAAAAGGAATTCGAAGGAAAAACAGGCTTTGGTTTTTTAAAAGATGGTTTTGTCTATATGAAAAATTATGTGTTAGATAGTAGGCCAATTGTAGCTTTTGAACGAGTAAAAGAAATAGAAGAGTTTTCGTTTAAACGATAAAAAATAAAAAGGAGTGTGAATATGCAACTAGAATATCCATTAACGAATCATATGAAAGGAAATATTGTTTTAACACAAGAAAAAACAGCGATAGCTTACTATCGTGTTCGCTCTGAAACCGTAATGTTGACTGATGTTGAAAAGAAATTAAAAACGAAAAGGAAAGTTGCTCGTGCGTTAAATCGTTTAAAAGCAAATGATGGATTTGAAATTAACCTTTTGCCAGTTAATGCCGACATTCGAGGGAAAATGGGTGCTATGCGTTCTTTAATTGATTCTAGTAATTATGAAGTAGGCGTAGATAAATTGATGAAAACGGCAATGGTTTTAGAACAAGAAATGGGCATGGTTTACGAATATACATGGGTAATTGGTGTACCTTTAATCAAAAAAGACTTGGCTGTTGATTTAAAAGAAACCGTTACTAACTCAATTAGTAACGTATCGGAAAAGTTTGTCAAAGGCTTAGGTTTTGATGTAGAACTAGCAGAAGATTGGGAAAAAGATTATCGAGAGCAAGAATTAGAAGTTTACCAAAATCTATCTGAATTGTTAATTGAACGATTAACAGAAGATGAATTGTATTATTACCAAGCGTATCAATTTTTAAAAAATATTCCTCATGAGCGACAAGATGTTCTTTCTAGTCAAAATTTAGATAATTTAATGGCAACAAAAATTAAACCGTTATTTGGCGGGGGATTGCATTTGAATTGTGATTATGGCGAAAGCTATATATCCTATCTTCCAATGGGAGATGTAGGTGTTTTTCTTGATGGTAATCATTTTTTAGAGGTCGTTCAAAAAATGCCTTTCCCAGTCGAAGTGAAGATTCAAGCGACTTTTGCAGAAAGTAAAGGGCAATTAGCACTGTCTGGGCGTTCGTCACGTGCAAGAACCCGCACTAAGAATATCATGCAGGAAGCACACTTAGCTGGTTCTAAACAAAAACGAAAGATTGTTGAAGGTCAATTATCACTTGACGATTTAGACCAAAAAATTGATGATGGTGTGGATATTATTGACTGGAAAGCAGTGATTGTTGTTAGTGGTAGCACGAAAAAACAAATGCGTGCAAGAAAAAAATATTTAATCAATCGTTTTGATAGTTTAGATATTCCACTTATTAAAGCAACGTTTGATAATCCTTATTTATTTCAATCAACCTTATTTGGTAATTTTTTGCGAATGCAGACTTCTCGTTGGCAACACACGTCAACGATTGAATCGTTTGCCGAGTTGAATTTCTTTACTTCACTTCATGCAGGTACGAAGTTAGGCTTTTACCTTGGACGAGTGGATACAACTTTGGAAGAAAAAGCAGATAGAAAATCTATTATTTCTAGTTCAAAAAATCTAATTTTTATGAACATGCTATTAGCAAATAAAGAAGGGGTTGATGGAAAGAAAACAAACAACCCACATTGGGCGCTTACAGGTGATACTGGGAATGGAAAATCAGTGACGGCTAAAACCTTATTTATGCAAATGGCACTTTTAAAAGACAGAGTGTTATACATTGATCCAAAAAAAGAAATGCGAAAGCAATTTATGTACACAATTAATGACCCTGAATATCAAAAGAAATATCCTTTAGATGTTGATTTTGTGAAGTCCTTTAATTTCGTCACTTTAGATGTTCGTGATACGAAAAACCATGGCGTGCTTGACCCGATTGTTTTATTTGATGAAACAGAAGCGATTGCAACAACTAAAGCAATGTTAACCAATATATACGAAGGAACATGGAATTTAAAGCAAAAAACAGAAATTAATGAAGCGATTGCGAAAGTTGTTTCGGAACGGAAAGAAGGCAAAAAGGTTGGATTTTGGCATGTAATTGAGCGATTAGTGGAAAGTGAAATTTCTGACGTGAAAGATATGGGTAGATTTATTTTGTCGACTGTTAAAGGTTCAGTTTTAGAATTAGCTTTTTCTCATGGTGATGTTGAGGGTCTATCATTCGATAAGAAAGTAACAATTTTAGAAATTGAGGACTTAGACTTACCAACTGATAAAAATGAAAATTTAGATGAAAATAAACGTCTTTCTGTTACATTGATGTTTGCTTTAGGAACATTTTGTTCGAAGTTTGGTTCAAGAAATCCAAAAGAAGAAACAGTGACGTTCTTTGATGAATCTTGGATTTTTCAATCTTCGCCAGAAGGTAAAGCGATTTTAAAATCAATGAAACGTATTGGACGTTCGTTTAATAATTTCTTAGTATTGATTACACAATCAACAAATGATTTGGATGATAGTGAAGATGGTACTGGTTTTGGTACAGTGATTTGTTTTGATGAAGTTCAAAATCGAGAAGGTGTTTTGAAATATCTCAATTTACCAGTGAACGAAATTAACATGAAATGGGTCTCAAATATGGTTCAAGGTCAGTGTTTAATGAAAGATATGTTTGGTCAGACTAATCGAATTGTTGTTCATGTTGTTTTTGAAGAATGGTTGGAACTGTTCAAAACCGTTGATGATACAGAAGCTTCTAAAATGGAGAACCGCTTTGTTGCATAGGAAGGAAGTGAGAAGATGCAGTATCTAATTGACAGTTATAGTGCGTATACGGTTGATGGTGGTTTGTTGGATAAAGGATGGCAAGTAGTGAATTGGTTCTTTGTAGATATACCATTCTTTATCTTACGAATGTTTGTTTCTTTTTTCCTTTTTTGTGAGAACGTCTTAAACCAATCTAGTTTCTTTGAAGGAAAACAAGAAACAGTATTGAATATGTCAAAAAATGTTCTAAGTGGCATTGGTGGCAAGGGATTTAGAGGTGGTTCTTTACTAGCATTAGCGATTCTTATTAGTGCATATTATCTGCTTTATCATTTCTTTTCCAGTCGTAGAAGCTTTTCAAAAGTATTCCTTCATTATTTAGCAGTTGTTGTTTTGTTTGGTTTTTGGTTTGGCTCTGTATCAACGTCAACAGGCACAACAAGTGGCTCAATGTTCTTGATTCAATCAACTAACGCAATTGCTAAAGGAGTACAAAGTACATTTACTTCAAGTGCTAATTTAGGAACAGAAGGATCTAAAGATGGAGAAGTATATCAAAGTCCAATTTTTGATGCCACAGTAAAACAAACATTTAATTTTGTGAATAGTGGTTCGCTAGATGGAAAAATGGAGAATGGTAAGAAATTAGATGAAGATAAACTACTAGAAAAGCCTAAATTGTCTAAAAAAGAAAAAGCAAAGTTTGAGGATGAAAGAAGTACCTATATAAAAAATAATGAGAAAGATAATCCATACTTCTCACAGGACGGAGCAAAAACAATGGAAAAAGCTTTTGGCGTTGGTGTGGGTTTAGTCAATTTAGCAGTCTTAGCAGTGCCTGTCACGTATATTAATATTATGCTAAATGTAATTCAAATCATTGTTGATTTACTCATTCTTGTTTTTCCGATTATTGCGTTGGTGTCTTTCTTCCCTCGGTGTCAAATGATGATGTTTAAATTTTTTAAATCATTAATTGGCATTTTATTTTTACCTGTAGTTTTCGGTATCTTTTTGTCTGTGTTATTTTGGATTAATAAGTTAATTGACCAAGCGTTTTTAGGATTGATGGATAAAGTAAGTAGTAGTTTATTAATGGTGATGTCTGGTGGTGTTTTTCTTTTAGGAACATTAATTGTTACTGCATTGGTGAAAATTATGTTGTATCGGAAAATTTGGAAAAGCAGATATAAAATATTATCATTCTTTTCTGATGGTCAAGTTCAACAACCTTCTTTTGAATCAAAAATGAGTGAAAAAACAAAAGAAACGTTTGAGCGTACAGGTGAAATTGGTGTTGGAGCAGTAAAAGCAGGAATAGGTGCTTCCACTGGAAATTTAGCGTTGGCTGCTGATGGTGCTAGTCATTTAATGCCAAAGCATGACAAGGCATTGAACTTAGCTCAAGACCATTTTATTGACGATAATGGGCAATTTGCGGGTGTTAAAACAGGATTGAATTCATTGTTGAATCGTTCTACTCAAGAAGAACAACAACCATTAAAAGATGATTTATTGACCGAAAAAGAAATTGTGGAAGTAGAAGAGCCAACTAATGTTGATAACGAGGAATTAGAAGAAATAGAAGATAGAGCTTTAACTGATGAAGTGGATAATTTTGAAGATTTAACAGATGATGAAGCGGATAATTCTTTAGAAGAAATTGATGTTCCAGTCTTAGATGAAACTGTATCTGATTCTGATACTTCTTTAGCTGATGAAAGTAATATTGAGTTAGAGCCAATTATTGAAAATGAACTTGATAGTTTAGATTCAAGTGTAGAATCAAGTGAAAATGATAGAGAGGTATTAAATCAAGAACTTGATAAGCAAGAAATAGCAGACAATTTGAATGTTAGGGTCGATAATTTCGATGAGCTGGCATTTGCTCGTGAAGAACGTGCATTTTTTGATGGTGGAGAGGATAGCGAATTTATCACAAACAACAATGATTCATTAAATAACGTTTATTCATTTTACCAAACAGAAGAAAACTTCAATAATTTAGAACAAACAGAGGAACAATTTTTTGGAAGTGTGGACACGGAAGAATATAATGTTGAGGTTGTAGAGGGCTGATGAAATGTTTATCAGTCTTCTTTTTTATTGAAAGGAGAGATCATGAAGAAATTAGGCAAGGTTTTAATTGTTAGTTGTTTTATTTTTATTCTTCCTTTTTTACTATTTTTAGGTGTATTTTCTTCTAGTGAAAGCGGAGATTCTTCCCAGTTTCAGCCTGCTACACCACAGGAAAAAGTAGCATTAGAAGTTTCTAACTACGTGACGTCACACGGTGGAACGTTGCAGTTTGCTTCCGCTTGGATTGGCAATATGGAACATGAAAGTGGATTAAATCCTGCTAGAATTCAAAGTGATTTGGCTTTTAATCCTTCTATTGCTTATAACGCTAGTTTAGGCGGTTATGGAATTGGATTAGGACAATGGGATTCAGGACGAAGAGTTAATTTATTAAATTTTGCAAAAAGTCAAAAAAAGGAATGGGAATCAGTAGCTTTACAAATGGATTTTGCGTGGAATAAGGATGGTTCTGATAGTGATTTACTTAAAAGAATGTCTAAATCAAAAGATGTAAATACACTTGCGGTTGATATTTTGAAGCTGTGGGAGCGAGCTGGAACAAAAGATGATCCCGCAGAACAAGTAAAAAGAAAGGCTAGTGCTAATAATTGGTATAAACGACTTTCTACAGGTTCCATGGGCGGAGGTTCAGCCAATGTTGGTGGAGGAAAAATTGATGCCTTGGAAAAAGTGATGGGGCAAACTATTAATGGTGGTCAATGTTATGGCTTATCTGCTTTTTTTGTTGAAAAACAAGGAGGTCTACAAATGATGGGTACGGGGCATATGTTTGCGAGTGAAATTGGTAATGATTATCCTTGGAGTTCAATTGGTTGGACAGTCATAAAGAATCCAAATTATTCAGATATTAAAGCAGGAGATGTCATTAATTTTGGTCAAGGGGGTGTGGCTACTAGTATTTATGGGCATACTGGTATAGTGGCAAGTGTTGAAGGTAAAAACAAGTTTACTACTTATGAGCAAAACGCTGAACAAGGTCAAATTGTTGCTAAGTATTCTCGGACTTGGGGATTAGATTTTCCACATGTGACCAGCATAGTAAGGAAATAGGAGGAATTATGAATGACTTTGAGTAAGAAAAGTGGTTTAACTAATCGTCAGATAAAAGAAATCTGTTCGAAATTTAACTGTAGAAAAAATGAATTTGCAGTTCAAAAGTACCAAGATAGTTTTTTATTAGCTGTGAATAATAAAGAGTATCGTGTTAAATTTTCTGAGGGGATTTTTTCAAAGATTATGTATATTAAAGAAGTGCAACGCATTTCAAAGAAAGTAGGTAGAAAATGAAAAAGTTAAGTTTAGTAGTTTTAGTATTAGGTGTTGGATTAATATTTTCTGCTTGTGGAGGAAATACCAAAGGTCATGAAACGGTGGCTTCGTCAACAACTGAATTGGTGACTATGAAACCAGTTGATAATATTAATACTACGAAAAGAAGTGAAGTAACTGAAAAAAGTAGTACCAAGTCTATACAGAGTAAGGATAAATCAACGGAAGAAAAGGTATCTAACACTTACCAGTTGGTAGAGGACTTTGGAAATGCTTATGCTAATTTTTCTAGTATCAATGATCGTAACGAAAAATTGAAGAAATTAATGACTGCTGAATGTATAACGAAAAATGGTATTGATGTGAAAACTGGTGCAAAATTGGAAAGTAAAGGTGAAGTAAGTTCAATATATCAAAATGATAAAAAGGAATACGCAGTCTTGCTTGATTGTGAACAAAACGGAACAAAAACAAGGGTACTTTTACTGGCAAAAGTGAAAGGGAATAAGATAGCAGAAATTACTTATAACTCAGTGAAACAAGAGTATTAATTTTGATATACAATTTTTTGCTTTATTTAATAGTATTACGTTTATATAAGTTAGGAGATGATAAAATGAAAAAGGCAGCTTCAATTGTGTTGATGGTTGTTGCAATTTTTATGATATCTGCCTGTGGTTCTAAATTAGATAAAACAGGTGAAGAATTTAAAGACTCTATAATTAAAGATTCTGCATATGGTGATGAGTATTCAGAAGATAGTTTTAGTTTTTTGATGTATAAAGATAAAGACACTAATCGTTATTTGGCTGATATTTGGGTTCCTGTTAAAGATGAGCCTAGTGCATTGGAGTATTTTTATTATTATGATGAAGATAAGCAGTTAGATAGTACAAAAAGCAAAGCAACTTTTGATGATATGAAAGCTAGTGGTAACTATGAAGTTATCTACAAGTCGGGTAAATTTAAATAGAAATTCAATTTTAATGAACATTTGACATAGGGTAGTGCTAATTAAGTACTGCTTTTTTTTATGTAATTAAATAGAAGGAGATGGTATTATTAATGTTAAGTACTGTGACAAAAAAAGACATTATTAGCCTTGGATTTTCTCCATACCAATCACAACGTGTTATTCGTGAAGCCAAAGCTTTACTAGTAGAAAGAGGTTGCCACTTCTATAGTGGTAAGAAAATCTCTTGTGTTCCTGTGAGTGTAGTTGAAGAAATTTTAGGAATAGAGGTTAATAAAGGTGGCAAAGACATCAAATGTTTATAAAGACAAAAAGACAGGTAAGTATTATTTTGTTGCAAGTTTGGGTTTTGATTTAAAAGGGAAAAGAATACAAAAATTTAAGCGTGGATTTAAGACAGCAAAGGAGGCAAAAAAAGCTTATAATCAGTTTATGATTGATTATCAAGAAAAACGTGAAAAGATTACATTTGGTAATTTTTACGAAGAATATTATAAATGCTGGTACAAAAATCATGTTAAGGAAGGTACTTTTAAGACCAATACAGGTATAATTGAAAATCATTTATCTATCTTTAATGAGGTACAGATAAATGCTATTGAAACAGTTGATTTACAAAAATTGATTAATTATTTATCTGGTGAGTATAAAACTAAAACAGGTGAAAGTTTATCTCCAGAGTATATTAATTTAATCATTTGTAATATTCAATCCGTATTTGAGCGAGCTTTTATTTTTGGATTTATTGATGAAGATATATCAAAAAAAGTAAGTAGAGTTCGAGTTGAAGATAAAGAAGTTAACATTTGGACTATAGATGATATGCAAAAAGTAATGCTGCTTAGTGATGAAAGCGATAGTTTATTGTTCTTTAAAAAAATGTTTTTTAGATTTTTATTCATGACAGGTCTTCGGCTAGGTGAAGCCTTAGCTTTGAATTGGGAAGATGTTGATTTTGACAGTAAAGTTGTTTATATTAATAAGACGATGCTTGTTAAAAATAAAAGAGAGTTTAGAACTACAACGCCAAAAACAAAAAGTAGTATTAGAACGGTATCTCTTGACGATGAAACGCTACGGCTTTTTGAAATATGGAGAGAACAGCAATCTCCTTTAAAAATAAACCTTATATTTTCTATAGATGGTGGAACATTGGCTAAGTCTACAACGCATGGCTGGCTTAAAAAAATTTGTGACTTAGCAGATGTGCCAGTGATTAAGATACACGCTTTAAGACATTCTCATGCTTCTATGTTAATTGCCCTTAAGGAAGATTCACTGGTTATTAAGGAAAGGTTGGGTCATAGTCGTATAACAACCACTTTAGAAAAATATGGGCACCTTTATAATGGAAGAATGAATGATGTTTCTAAGAAATTAACTGATTTAAAAATTTAGAATAGTAATTGTTAGCTTTATTGTTAGCAAATATAATGAAAACTAATTGTAAGCTTTGTTTTAAAGCGATTTAGAAAGGGATTAATAGAAAGTGAAGTATACAGAAATTATGGTTCGCTATGGCGAATTATCAACTAAAGGAAAAAATCGTAAAACGTTTATCATGCAGTTAGCACAAAATGTGAAACGTGCGTTAGCTGATTTTCCAGCATTGAAAATCCATGCAGATCGAGATAGAATGCATATTTTATTAAATGGGGAAGATAGTGAAGAAGTGATTCCGAAACTAAGTAAAGTGTTTGGAATTCAAAATTTTTCGCCAAGTATTCGTATTGAAAAAGAAATGCCAGCGATTCGTGCAATGGTTCAAGAGGTTGTTCGGGAAGTTTATACGCCAGGTAAGACGTTTAAAATTACTGCTAAACGCTCGGACCATTCATTTGAACTTGATTCAAATGGCTTGAATCAAGAATTAGGTGGGGCCGTTATTGAAGCCATTCCGGAAATTCAAGTACAAATGAAAAAGCCTGATATTAACTTAAGAATTGAAATTCGTAAAGATGCGGCGTATTTATCTTATGAAACGATTCGCGGTGCGGGTGGATTGCCAGTGGGCACCAGTGGTCGTGGTATGTTGATGTTGTCAGGAGGCATTGATTCACCAGTTGCTGGTTATTTAGCTATGAAACGTGGCGTGGAAGTGGAAGCTGTCCATTTTGCTAGTCCGCCTTATACAAGTGAACAAGCGTTACAAAAGGCTAAAGATTTAGCTGAAAAATTAGTCCCTTATGTAGGAACTATTCAATTTATTGAAGTGCCCTTTACAGAAATTCAAGAAGAAATAAAACGAGTTGTTCCCCAAGGCTACTTAATGACCATTACACGACGTTTAATGTTACGCTTAACAGATGCAATTCGTGAAATGCGGAAAGGTTTAGTCATTATTAACGGTGAATCGTTAGGACAAGTGGCTTCGCAAACACTTCAAAGTATGGTAGCAATTAATGAGGTTACCTCAACACCGATAATTCGACCCGTTGTTTCAATGGATAAGACAGAAATTATCGAAATTGCCGAAAAAATTGACACGTTTGAATTAGCCATCCAACCCTTCGAAGATTGTTGTACAATTTTTGCGCCACCGCAACCGAAAACACGACCGCGCTTGGATAAAGCGCAAGATTATGAAGCGCGCTTAGACTTGGAAGGTTTAATGGCTCGGGCCTTAGAAGGACTCAAAATTACAGAGATTTCAGCAGAAACAGCGAAAGATAAACAAGAAGACGAATTTGCAGATTTCCTATAAGAAATAAATACAGTGACGGTCGCTTAGACGTCACTGTATTTATTTTGTACTTATTTCACAAACAAGTTGCTCGGAGAGGGGAACCGTGATAAACTGAATATGTGAAGTAGGTAACAAGGAGGACAGAGGATGGAGAAAAAAATGCCTAAAGCAACGGCAAAACGTTTGCCGGTTTATTTACGTTATTTAAAAATGTTAGGGGATTCTGGTGTTAAACGCATTAAATCACGAGAGTTTAGTGAAATGATCCAGATTCCTTCTGCAACGATTCGGCGTGATTTTTCCCACGTTGGTGAACTGGGCCGAAGCGGTTATGGTTACGATGTGCCGTATTTAATTGAGGTATTTAGTAATATTTTAAATACGCAAGAAGAAAAAAGAATTGCTCTGATTGGTTGTGGCAATTTAGGCAAGGCATTATTAAAAAATAATTTTAGACGCAACGAGAATTTGAATATTGTCTGTGCTTTTGATAATGATTCAGCTTTAGTTGGCACCACGATTAATGGATTATTAGTTCATGATATGTCTGAGTTAGAAGCATTCGTTCGACAAGAAGGGGTCACGGTAGCCATTTCTACAGTACCAAGTCACCATGCCCAAAAAGCCATCGACAAAATTGTACAAGCGGGTGTGACTGCGATTTTAAATTTTGCGCCAGACCGTGTCAGTGTGCCAGCCAACGTTAGTGTGCAGTATATTGATTTAACAACGGAACTGCAAACACTGATTTATTTTAATGAAACTTTTTCACTAGCAAATAGCCCAAAGCAATAAAATTGTCTTCATAAAAATCCTCTACTATACTTATTATTGAAAGTGGAAAAGGAGGATTTCAGAATGAATGTTACAAGAAAAGGGCACGTATTAGAATTGACAGGTGAGCAGCCTAAAGTTGGCACAAAAGCCCCCGTCTTTTCTTTGAAAAATTTAAACAACCAAGAAATCAACTTGGCAGATTATAAAGGTAAAACGGTTTTAATTAGTGTGGTTCCTGATATCGACACACGTGTTTGTTCACTGCAAACGAAACGTTTCAATCAAGAAGCGGCGAAATTAGACGGTGTTCAGATTATCACGATTTCCAATAACACAGTTGAAGAACAAGCAAATTGGTGTGCCGCTGAGGGTGTCGAAATGGAAATGCTTCATGATACTGAAGACTCATTTGGTGCAGCTTATGGTTTGTATATTCCAGAAATGGGCCGTTTAGCACGTGCTATTTTTGTGATTGACCCAGAAGGAACGTTAGTTTATGAAGAAATCGTCTCAGAAGTTTCGTCGGAACCCGATTATCAACAAGCGTTAGAAGCTGCAAAAAAAGTGTAATCCCTCTAGATTACAAATTGACTTTGCTTGCGCTTCATTGTAGAATGAAGCAAAGACAGCGAACAAGAGGAGTATCATTGGCGTCGTTTTAGAGAAAAAGTCGTTCAGGTGCAAGACTTTTACACAACCAGTGAGAAGGTAGCTTGTGAGTCAATGGTTTGAACACAGTACGTTAGTAGAACGATTCGTTTCGTGAACGTTATCTCACGAATGAGTGGCATTTGAATGAATTCAATTCAAATGCAATTTAGGTGGTACCGCGTAAATAAGATGAATCTACGCCCTAAAATACGAAAGTATTTTAGGGCGTATTTTAGTGTTTAGCCCAAAAAACTCATTTGTAAAATAATTACCGCTCCAAATCGCGTATTTTAAGAAAGAAGGGGAAAAAATGTCAGAAGAAAAAAACTTACCAACGAAATATCAACCGACAGAAATCGAAGCTGGCCGTTATCAAAAATGGCTAGATCAAGATTTATTTAAACCAAGTGGCGACAAAAAAGCAAAGCCCTATTCAATTGTTATTCCACCACCCAATGTAACAGGGAAACTACACTTAGGGCATGCTTGGGATACAACATTACAAGATATGATTATCCGCCAAAAAAGAATGCAAGGCTTTGATACGTTATGGCTACCAGGAATGGACCATGCCGGAATTGCCACGCAAGCAAAAGTAGAAGAGAAACTAGCACAACAAGGAATTTCACGTTACGACTTAGGTCGTGAAAAATTTGTTGATCAAGTGTGGGAATGGAAAGAAGAATATGCTTCTCACATTCGTGAACAGTGGGCAAAAATGGGCCTTTCTTTAGATTACAGCCGTGAACGTTTTACTTTAGATGAAGGGCTATCTGAGGCCGTTCGTAAAGTGTTTGTCTCTCTTTACGAGAAAGATTTGATTTACCGTGGTGAATATATCATTAACTGGGATCCAAAAGCGAAAACAGCATTGTCTGATATTGAAGTAATCCATAAAGATATTGAAGGAGCTTTTTACCACATGAGCTACCCATTATCAGATGGTTCTGGCGTTGTTGAAATTGCGACAACGCGTCCTGAAACAATGTTGGGAGATACGGCGATTGCGGTCCATCCAGAAGATGAACGGTATCAGGAACTTATTGGTAAGACAGTTGTCTTGCCATTAGTCGATAAAGAAATTCCAATTATTGCAGATGACTATGTAGATATGGAATTTGGAACAGGGGTTGTAAAAATCACACCTGCTCATGATCCAAATGACTTTGAAGTCGGTAATCGTCATGACTTACCTCGAGTAAATGTTATGAACGAAGACGGCACGATGAATAAACTGGCTGGAAAATATGAAGGAATGGATCGTTTTGCTGCACGTAAAGCGATTGTCTCTGACTTGAAAGAATTAGGTCGCTTAATTAAGATCGAAACAATGAATCACAGCGTGGGCCATTCAGAACGAACAGGCGTTGTCGTGGAACCTCGTTTATCGACCCAATGGTTTGTAAAAATGGGACCATTAGCTGAAAAAGCAATAGAAAATCAAAAAACAGAAGACGCTGTTGAATTTTATCCACCACGCTTCAATCAAACATTTTTACGTTGGATGGAAAATATTCATGACTGGGTTATTTCGCGACAATTATGGTGGGGCCATCAAATTCCTGCTTGGTATCACAAAGAAACGGGCGAGATGTATGTTGGGATGGAAGCACCAGCCGACAGTGAAAACTGGGTTCAAGATAGTGATGTCTTAGATACATGGTTTAGTTCTGCATTATGGCCATTTTCAACGATGGGTTGGCCGGACGAAGCAAGCGAAGATTATCAACGTTACTTCCCAACAAGCACATTAGTTACTGGCTATGATATTATTGCCTTTTGGGTAAGTCGTATGATTTTCCAAAGCTTAGAGTTTACAGGCGAACGTCCCTTCCAAAATGTCTTAATTCACGGCTTAATTCGTGATGAGCAAGGACGCAAAATGAGTAAATCATTGGGGAATGGGATTGATCCAATGGATGTCATCGAAAAATATGGCGCAGATGCGTTACGTTGGTTCTTATCAAATGGTTCAGCACCTGGTCAAGATGTTCGTTTTAGTTATGAAAAAATGGATGCTTCTTGGAACTTTATCAATAAGATCTGGAATGCAAGTCGTTTCGTTATTATGAATGTAGAAGGTATGACTGCTGCAGATATTGACTTTAGTGGTGAAAAGACTGTCGCTGATCGTTGGATTTTAACGCGCTTAAACGAAACAGTCGCCCGTGTGACAGAATTATTTGATCGCTTTGAATTCGGTGAAGCAGGTCGCCAATTATACAACTTCATCTGGGATGATTTCTGTGATTGGTATATTGAAATGAGTAAAGAAATTCTTTACGGAGAAAATGAAGCAGCTAAACAAACAACACGGAGCATCTTGGTGTACACATTGGATCAAATCTTACGCTTATTGCATCCAATTATGCCATTTGTAACAGAAGAAATTTGGGAAAAAATTCCGCATCAAGGTGAGTCATTGGTTGTGGCAGAGTACCCAGTTGTTCATGAAGAATTTAACGATGAAGCAGCAGCTCGAGGAATGGAAGTTCTGAAAGAAGTTATTCGTTCGGTTCGGAATATTCGAGCAGAAGTGAATACACCACTTTCTAAACCAATTACTTTGTTAATTAAAACAAACGATACAGAAGTAGAAGAATTTTTAACAGCTAATACTAGCTACTTGGAACGCTTCTGTAACCCAGAGGAATTAGTCATCAGTCGTGAAATAGAAGCGCCAGAATTAGCCATGTCCGCTGTTTTAACAGGCGCAGAACTATTCCTACCATTAGCTGGTTTGATTAATATTGAAGAAGAAATTGCTCGCTTAGAAAAAGAATTAGACAAATGGACAAAAGAAGTCAAACGTGTGCAAGGCAAACTTTCAAATGAACGTTTTGTGTCAAATGCACCAGATGAGGTCGTGGAAGCAGAACGTGCAAAAGAAAAAGACTACCTTGAAAAACAAGAGGCTGTCAAAGAACGGATTGCCCAATTACGTTCAATCTAAAAAAGAAAAGACAACAAAACCAACGTTTGGTTTTGTTGTCTTTTTGTTATAATTTGCCAAATAATTGAAACAAATACAACATTAAGTAGCTGTAAGTAGCCACAGACCAGAATTTCAATAAAAGAACAATTTTCATGAATTCTTTTAAAGAAATATCTGTAATTCCCGCCACTAAACAAACAATATCATCTGGAGCGAAGGGGACTAACATAGTAAAGATTAAAAGCTTTTTGACATTGTGTTCATTTTTGTCTAAAATCTCTTCAAATTTTTTGTATTTATTGGGTGAAAGGATTATTTTTACAAAGCTACGTCCATAGTAACGAACCAGTAAAAAGCCAATAAACTCACCAATAATCAATCCAAGATAGCTATACAAAAGGCCTTGCAAATTGCCAAACATCAACATTCCTGCAACAGAAGAGATTCCTCCAGGTAGAATAGGGATAATCACTTGGACGATTTGTAAAAGAACGAAACACAGAACCGCATAGTTACCAAACTGTTTAATAAAAGCTTGCAAGGAAGCAACAGAATGAAAAATTCCTCTGGAATATCCCCATAGAATTAAGCCGAAGAAAAGCACCAGTCCAACTAGGGGTAACCACCGAATGAGTTCATTTAAAAATTTTTTCTGATTAGTCATGAGTGGCCTCCTGACGTTTTCGACGGTATTTTTTAAAGCCAAGATAACCAGCCGTTCCCAGTAAAATCGTTCCGCTGACGGCAGTGCCGAGATAAATCATTCTTGGATGATAGGCAAAGGTTAACTGCTGTTTGCCAGCTGGAACTTCAACAGCTAAAAAGCCACCTAGAATGCGTTGTGTTTTTAATGGTTCTTTTTGTAGCGACGATTTGACTTGCCAATCTTGGTCATAAGGAATGGACGTATACAGTAACTGAGTGTCATTTCCAGGTACATTCAGTGCGCCATTTAAATGGCCTTTTTTAGTTGCATTCACGTGAAGAGCTTGTTGGCGTAATTTGTCAACCGCAAGATTAAAGGCTGTTTGGTCTAAAGTTTGAAGCTGCCAATTAGTTAAATCAACCACTTGTTCAGCAGTTAGTGACAGGGTCACGGTAGTTCCTTTTTCAAAATGCCCTAAATTGAACAGCTGATTGGTTGCAATATAAATTGGCGTCGAGATAACTTGTTGGTTTACCTTCAATTGTGTAACCTTTTTCCATTTTAAATTCGGAATATAAAGATGCAAGTCGCCAGTGCTATTCACTTTAAAGGTTGCTTCAATTGTTTCGTTGGTATGATGAGGTTCATTTATCAACGAAGCTGTTTTAAAGTAAGGTTTATCCGTCGGCACGAGCATTTGCAGGAGTTCTTCTTGGGCATCTAAAGGATTATTTTTTGCTAATTTTAACTTGGTTAATGCGGTTGGCGCCAAAAAGCCCATACCGATTGCTTCATCATTTTCCATGATTTTTGTGGAACCAACTGTTTTTAGCAATTTTTCACTCGTAGGTTTTTCAATTGGTAAAAAG
Organism: Enterococcus sp. DIV1307a; assembly: GCF_050537425.1. NCBI lineage: Bacteria > Bacillati > Bacillota > Bacilli > Lactobacillales > Enterococcaceae > Enterococcus > Enterococcus sp. DIV1307a. The sequence goes on along the minus strand of NZ_CP172914.1, from coordinate 2,385,550 downwards.
TCATATTTCACATTTAAAAGTAAATTGGTTAGTTGTGAATTATCCACATAAGCAATCCGGCGATCATTTTTTCGATATAAACCTAGCGCACTTAATGTGTCTTGGGTAGTGGCAGTTAAAGTCGAAGTATAGCTAGAAACGCCAGCATAGCCATAAAGTAAAGGATTGTTGTAGCCGTTATTGATTTCACGGAACCCTGTTTCTTTGGAAGGAATGACTTGTTTCATGCGATAAAGTTCTGGTGCTGAGGCCATTTTTTCATCGATTAATTGGCTGTGTTTTCGGTAATCTTGGGCAAATGTTGCTTGGCTACCAAAGGGCATGTGTTTAAAAGAAATCCAGAAATTCGTTGTTAATTCTGTGCTGACCAGTAAGAATAAAGCCACGACTACATAGTTTCTTAAGGCCTTTTTGTGTGCTAAACGCAAGCAAAAGAAAATCAACCAAATAAAAAGTAAACTTAGCCATAAATAATTGATCGAAATTAAGAGATTTTTTTGTGGACCATAATACAAAGATCCGTAGCCAATGACTAACAGCAGACTAAAAATAATAGGTGCGGTCCAAGGAATGGTCACTTTTTTAAGCCAAACTTCATAGGCAAAGACAATCAATAAAAAGCTAAAGATAAAGACATTTCGGTATGGGAAACCAGCTGGGCTTTGAAACATGTGCCAGACAGTGTTAAAGGCTTCTAACCAAAAGCTTAAAAAGAGAATGAATAAAAGAATCGCTGAAGCTATTCTTTCTTTTAACGCAATTTGTTTCGTTTGAAAATAGGCGACACAGAGGAGTGTCACAAATAATCCAGCAAAAACGGTTGGTAAATGGTCTAAACGCAACTCATAATTAATAGAACCTAAGCCTAATTGCGAGAAGAATGAAGTGTTGAACTTAGGCGTTAAAAAGAACGTCGAGACATCAAAATCTGCTTTTTTTGTATAGAGCATTCCTTCTGCTGCAGGTAATAATAAAAAGCTAGTTGCGGTTCCTGTTAAAAAAGAAACGAGGATGAATAACGGACTTTGTTTAAAAAATTGCCGAATAGCATGGGCTTGGGTATTCTTTTTAAAGAACCAATAGATACTGTACAAAACAGCAAAGAGACAAATCATATAACCCATGTAGTAATTCGTCACAATCGCTAAAAACAGGGTGATACTGTATAAGCCCCATTTGCGTTGATCCCATAAACGTTGGAGTCCCAATAAGATAAGCGGGAATAGAATCAGTGCATCCAACCACATAAAGTTTTGGCTATAGACGGTGACAAAGCCACAGAAACTATAGGACGTTGAAAAAAGTAACGTGGTGCCATCAACTTTTTGATAGGTGTATTTTAAATAGCTAAACATCGTAGTGCCCATCAAGGCAAGTTTTAAGGTAATAATCCATAAAATTGCTATAGGTAATTGTTCATAAGGAAAAAAGAAAGCCAACACATTAAAAGGGCTCAGTAAGTAATAGGCTGCCAAAGGAACAATCGACTCACCAATCTCATTGGAAAAAGAGTAGAATGTAGTTATTCCCTCGTGAAAAGAGCGTTTAAAAAAACTCAAGAAAGGCATGTATTGCGTGCCTAAATCACTAACTAATAAGTTGTTGTCACCAAAAGGCGCAAGTTGTAATGTCATCCATACAAGCAACAGAAGTAAAAACGGCAAGAAAAAACTTCCTAACCATAAAAGCTTCGATTTGTTTTTCATCAAAATAAGTCCACCTTTATAAAAAAATCATGAATAAGCGTGTTGAACGCTCTAAAAATAGTTTTTAATTGGCTGGCTGGAACGAACCATCCAGAATGTTAGTTTACCATAAGTTCATTAATGTATCCGCTAATAACGCAAAATTATGAAAAATGCAAAAAGTTTTCAAGAAAAAGTTTCAATTGGTTATTAGTGAAAAAGTCACCTAACTTAGTTATAATGTAGAAGAAGACAAGGAGTTGGACAAGATGCAATTAACAATAGAAGAAGCCATTGAATGGATTCATAGCCGGTTACCCTTTGGTTCAAGACCTGGTTTGGATCGGATTAATGCGTTATTAGAAAAAATTGATCATCCAGAAAACAAAGTGCCAACGATTCATATCGCAGGAACCAATGGTAAAGGCTCAACCGTGACATATTTACGCTGTCTATTAGAAGAAATGGGCTTGAAAGTCGGAACCTTTACCTCTCCTTATATTGAATCATTTAATGAAAGAATTGCGATAAATGGTCAACCAATTTCAGACGAACAATTGATTACCTATGTGGAGAAGTATCAACCAATCATTAAAGAATTAGACCAAATCACTGAAGTGGCTGGAATTACAGAATTCGAAACATTGACAGGAATGGCCTTGGACTATTTCGTGAATGAACAAGTGGATATCGCAGTTGTTGAAGTTGGCTTAGGTGGATTACTTGATAGCACCAATGTCGTGAAGCCATTATTGACGGGAATTACGACAATTGGGAAGGATCACACAGAAATTTTAGGTGAAACAATTGCTGAAATTGCCTATCAAAAAGCGGGTATTATTAAAGAAAAAGTCCCAGTAGTAACAGGCAATATTTGTGCTGATGCGCTAGCAGTCATTGAAAAAGTCGCACAAGAAAAACAGAGTCCAATTTTTCGTTTTGGCAAAGAGTATCAAGTGGAATATCTACATCCTGATACACATTGGGGGGAAGTATTTAATTTCTATGGAGAAATGGGCAAACTGACAAAGATTAAAGTTCCCTTGTTGGGGCGTCACCAAGTAGAAAACGCGGCGGTAGCTATTCAATTATTTGACAAGTATTGCCAACTACAACATTTGCCGTTTAAAGAACGAGACATTACTCAAGGGTTAGCTAAAGCGCAATGGCCAGCTCGAATGGAACGTCTTAGTGATGAACCGTTGATTGTTTTAGATGGTGCCCACAATGATCATGCAGTAAAACGCTTAGTTGAAAACTTGCGCAAAGAGTTTCCACAACACACGATTCATATTTTATTTTCAGCTTTAGCAACTAAAGATGTGGATGAGATGATTCAGGACTTAAAGCAAGTATCGAATGCGCATCTTTACTTAACTAGCTTCGATTATCCTAAAGCTATTGCACTTACAGAAATGGAAAAATATGAAGACGATTTAACAGAAATTGTGTCTTTATGGCAATTTGGCTTAGGCGAAATTTTAGAAAAAATGTCGACAGATGATTTATTATTAGTAACAGGTTCATTATATTTTGTTTCTCAAGTAAGAGAATTACTTTTAACTATAGGAGGAAATGATGAAGAAATTTGATGGCGTAATTTTTGATATGGATGGGTTGCTTTTTGATACGGAGTTGATTTACTATACATCTACTCAAAAAGTAGCAGATGCAATGGGGTTACCATATAGTAAAGAAGTCTATTTAGACTATGTTGGGATTTCCGATGAAGAAGTACAAGAGAATTACCGACGTATTTATGCGTCCTATGGTCACGACACAGTGGAAGAATTTATCCGCCGTTCTTATGAGGATACCCTGCAAGAGTTTCGATCTGGTAACGTCCCTTTAAAACCAGGGGTGGTGGAATTCCTTGACTTTTTAGATGATCAAAAAATTCCTCGATTAGTTGCTTCAAGTAACGTCCGTCCAGCAATTGAAATGTTATTAAGCCATGCTGGGATTCAGGATCGTTTTGTAGGGATCGTTTCAGCAGAGGATGTTAAACGAGCAAAACCGGACCCAGAAATTTTTCAAAAAGCTCGTCAACTTTTAGGAACAGAAGCCCCGAAAACCTTGATTTTCGAAGACTCATTTCATGGGGTAAGTGCGGCTCATAGTGCGGGCATTCCAGTGATCATGGTACCTGATTTATTGCAACCAACTGAAGTTATCCAAGAGAAAACATTACATGTCTTGGAGAGTTTACATCAAGCGCCACATTATTTAAAATAATAAAAACAACACTCCTTTGCGTAGTTTATTAATGACTAGCAAAGGAGGTTTTTTTTATGCAAGTATCGGATCTGTTTATTCGCGAGATGCCGAGTGATTGTTTACCACGAGAACGGCTCTTAGCGATAGGAGAAAAAGCATTATCGAATCAAGAGTTGTTGGCGATTCTGTTACGAACTGGCTCAAAAGAAGCAGACGTGATGACTGTTGCCGCAACGCTATTAAAACAGTTTAAGCAACTTTCTTATTTGCAGCAAGCCACGTTGAACGAGTTAATGGCTATTAAAGGTATTGGACAAGTGAAAGCCATTGAATTACGTGCGGCCATTGAATTGGGGTGTCGAATTTATCAAAGTAGTCAAATCAAATTTGGCAAAGTTACGTCCAGTCAACAAGTCGCTCAACGATTACTCCAAGAGATGAAGGGGCTGCAACAAGAACATTTAATTTGTATTTACTTGAATACCAAGAATGACATTATCCAACAGAAAACGATTTTCAAAGGATCACTGAATCAAAGTATTGCTCATCCACGCGAAATTTTTCGGGAAGCGGTTAAATATTCATCTGCTCGCATACTATTAGCTCATAATCATCCATCTGGCAATCCGACACCGTCTCCACAAGATATTCAATTTACCAAACGAATGGAAGAATGTGGCGAAATGATGGGGATTCAATTGTTGGATCATATTATTGTTGGTGATAGCGGATACATTAGTTTGAGAGAAGAGAATTTTTTTGCTTCAGAATGAGGACAATTCTTGCAAAAATATTTTATCACGTGTAAAATGAAAGGGTAATCTTGTTTGGAATTATGTAGACTTTTTAAATTTTTTTAAATATTCTATTGGAAGCGAGCAAAGTTACGACTATTTATGTGCAAATGCACGAGGAGGAACAAAAGAATGGAACAAGGAACAGTAAAATGGTTTAACGCAGAAAAAGGTTTTGGGTTTATCTCACGCGAAGACGGAAGCGACGTATTCGTACACTTCTCAGCTATCCAAGGTGATGGTTTCAAAACTTTAGAAGAAGGTCAAGCAGTGACTTTTGATGTTGAAGATTCAGACCGTGGCCCTCAAGCAGTTAACGTAGAAAAAAACTAATAAAAAATAATCCAAAAACACCTAACATGCGTTAGGTGTTTTTTTGTTAGAAAAAATAGAGAAGAAAAATGGACAAGCATTTTTCTTCTCTATTAAATGAGAGTTTTATTGATCACTAACTGTGGCAGTCATAATCATTGGCAGAATCATTGGATGACGTTCTGTTTGTTCAAACAAGAAAGGCTGTAAAGCGGTCGTCATGGCTTCGCCTAATTTTGCTTCGGTACAGTTTTTATCTTTCATTGCTTCACGTAGAGCATTGAATAAAAGACGTTGGCCTTCATGAATCATATCACCAGACTCACGCATGTAGACAAAACCACGGGAAAGAATGTCTGGACCAGCCATAATTTCTTTATTTTTAATATCAACCGTTGCTACCGCTAAAACTAAACCTTCTTCAGATAAGATACGACGATCCCGTAAAACAACATTCCCGATATCACCGACACCATTTCCATCAACGTACACGTCATTAGCGTTGAAGTGACCAGCAGGACGTGCGCTATCAGCCGTTAAAGCTAAGACATCGCCGTTGCCCATGATAAAGCAATTTTCTTCAGGAACCCCTGTATCTTGAGCGAGCGAAGCATGGATTTTTAACATTCTAAATTCACCATGAACAGGCATGAAATATTTAGGCTTCATCAAGCGAAGCATTAATTTTTGCTCTTCTTGTCCACCGTGACCAGAAGTATGGATATTATTGATTTTTCCGTGGATAACTTCTGCACCGGCTTCAGATAATAAGTTGATTAAACGGTTAACGCTTGTCGTATTTCCAGGAATTGGTGAACTTGAGAAAACAACCGTATCGCCTGGTTGAATACTAATTTGGCGATGTGTACCGTTAGCAATCCGACTAAGCGCGGCCATAGGTTCTCCTTGAGAGCCAGTACATAAAATCATTGTTTCATTTGCTGGCAATTGATTCAGTTCCGCCGCATCGACAAACGTTCCTTTTGGCACTTTGATGTAGCCTAAGCGTTCGCCATTGACAATGGCATTTTCCATGCTACGACCAAAAACAGCAATTTTGCGACCTGTTTTCACGGCTGCATCAGCAGCTTGTTGTAAACGGAAAATGTTTGAAGCAAAACTGGCAAAGATAATCCGACCATCAATTTTTTCAAAGATTTTTAAAATAGAGGTCCCAATTGTTTTTTCAGATTTTGTAAAGGTGGGTATTTCAGCATTGGTACTGTCTGAAAGAAGACAAAGGACGCCTTCTTCACCTAATTTCGCCATTCTGTGTAAGTTGGCTGGCTCGCCAACGGGTGTAAAGTCAAACTTAAAGTCACCTGTTGCGACAATGTTACCAGAAGGCGTTTTAACCACAACGCCCAAGGCATCAGGAATACTGTGAGTCGTCCGGAAAAAGCTAATCGCTGTTTTTCTAAAACGAATCACCGTATCTTCATTAATTTCGTGTAATTCCGCTTCTCGCAATAAACCATGTTCATCTAGTTTGTTGGTAATTAAAGCCAAGGCTAGTGGTCCCGCATAGATTGGGATATTCGCTTGACGTAAAAGATAAGGAACGCCACCAATATGGTCTTCATGACCGTGGGTAATAACGAGTGCTTTGACTTTATGCAAATTTTGAACGATGTAGCTATAATCTGGAATCACGTAGTCAATCCCAAGTAAATCATCTTCTGGGAATTTGATCCCAGCATCAATAATGATAATTTCATCTTGGAATTGTACCCCATATGTGTTTTTTCCAATTTCGCCTAAACCACCGATTGCAAAAACGCCAGTTTCGTTATTTTTTATGTTTACTTTCATGTTAAAACTCCGTTAGAGTGAAGTCCGCATGTTCTTGCTCGTAAGCAAGATGTTTTTCGTCTAATAATTGAACGTATTCAATATTGTATGGGGTATTTTCTTCAACTAATTGGCGCACGATTACATCGCTATCGGCTTCCATGTAAAGAGATTTTGTGTCTTCTCTTTTTGGGTTTCTGATTTTTGTTTCTTGATAGTATACTTTGTAAATCATCGATTCATTTCTCCTTCAGCTACTAATAGTAGCAATTTATAGTTTTTTTTATTTTAAGACAGAAAATTAAACACAACAAAACGAGGTGCTGATCACCTAAAAAAGAATGCTCATCAAAAACATCTGTTAATGATGAAATGAAGCCTCGACTTTGCTTCATTCTGGGTATTTGATTTTATGTGTTCTTTTTTCAACCGTCCCGTGTGTTGTGAATAACAACAATTAAGCTTATTTTATCATAGAATGATAAGGAAGTATAGAAACACTCACTGGACTTTTAAAAAAAACAAACTTCTTGTTTCGCCTTATTCTTGATCAAGTTCGAGTGCCTTTTTTTTAGGACGCCAATACCAACTTAAGCCAATCACGTGGGCTAAATAAACAATCGCTAAAGTCGTAGTCATCAACGTATTTCGGACAATTAAACACGGAATGGCAAATAAAAGAAACATGGAAATAAATAGTTTCCATTTACCTTTATGAGTAATTTTTTTCTCAAAGAAGGCTTCTTGGATATATTTTTGATAATAAGAAGAAGCTAAAAATTTGTTATAAAGTTTATCTGAACTACGCATCCAAAAAAAGGCCGTTAATAAATAAAAACCAGTGGTGGGTAAAAGCGGCAAAAAGATTCCTAACGTGCCTAAAGCAAACGTACAGGAACCGAGAAAAATGAAGAATAATTTTTTCATTCAAAGGGTCCTTTCAGTTTTTCCCAATTATGGCACAATCAAAAGGAAGTAGCAATTTTAATCGTATAAGTAAATCATTAAAATTATCTATTTTTTAGAAAATCTAAAAGAGAAAGGATAGAAAGAGAAAGGCTGTTTTTTCTAGCCAGACAGCTTGTATTACCGATTTCTTTTTGATACAGTGGGAGTACTAGAAAATTTAAAGTAAGATAAGAAGGAGATGATTAATTGAAGTTAATGTGGCGTTACACAATGCGTTATAAGAAATTACTTTTTGCTGATTTTATTTGTGTGTTTGGTTTTATTTTGATTGAATTAGGCTTGCCGACCATTTTAGCACGAATGATTGACAAAGGAATTATTCCTAAAGATATGGACTATATTTATCAGCAAGGGATTTGGATGGTTGTAATTACGATTATTGGTGTCGCAATGAATATTTTGCTGGGGTACTTTGGTGCCAGAATTACAACAAACATTGTTCGTGATATTCGGGATGATTTATTTGAAAAGATTCAAACTTTCTCACATAGTGAATATGAAAGTATTGGGGTTTCTTCCTTAATTACGCGAACTACCAATGATGCATACCAAATTATGCTCTTCATGGGAAATATTTTACGTCTTGGCTTTATGACGCCAGTGATGTTTATTGCCAGTCTTTACATGGTGATGCGAACGAGTCCGTCGTTAGGAATGTACGTTTTAGGTGCCTTGCCTTTTCTGCTGCTAGCAGTTGTCGGGATTGCTCGTTTGTCAGAACCGTTATCTAAAAAGCAACAAAAGAACTTAGATGGAATCAATGGGATTTTAAGAGAAAATCTTTCTGGATTGCGGGTAATACGCGCATTTGTTAATGAAAAATTTGAAGAATCTCGTTTTAATAAAGTCAATGAAACTTACACTAAAAGTTCAAAAAGTTTGTTTCGTTTAATGGCAGCAGCCCAACCAGGCTTCTTTTTCTTATTTAATATTGTGATGGTCTTAATCATTTGGAGCGGGACTGTTCAAATCAGCCATGGGGATTTAGAAGTTGGGAATTTAATTGCTTTTATTGAATATATTTTCCATGCGCTGTTCTCGTTTATGTTATTTGCCAGTGTCTTTATGATGTATCCGCGGGCTGCGGTTTCGGCTTCACGGATTCAAGAAGCCTTAGACATGGAACCAGCTATTCGTGAAGAAGAAGGCGTAACAGAAACAGCTACTAAAGGCTATCTAGAGTTTAAAAATGTAACCTTTGCCTATCCTGGACATGCGGAAAGCCCAGTCATCCGCAATGTAAGTTTTAAGGCGTCACCTGGTGAAACAGTGGCCTTCATTGGGAGCACAGGTAGTGGGAAATCAACATTAATTCAATTGATTCCACGGTTTTATGATGTATCAGAAGGTGAAATTTTAATCGATGGAGTGAACGTAAAAGATTACCAACTTAGTGCATTACGCAATAAGATTGGCTATATTCCACAAAAAGCGTTACTTTTTACTGGTACAATTGCTGATAATCTTCGCTACGGTAAGGAAGATGCGACGTTAGAAGAAATGGAACGAGCAATTGACATTGCTCAAGCTACAGAATTTGTTTCACAAAAACCGCAAGGCTATGATGAACCTCTTTCAGAAGGTGGCACGAACTTTTCTGGTGGTCAAAAACAACGTTTAGCTATCGCACGGGCGATTATTCGCAATCCGGAAATTTATATATTTGATGATAGTTTTTCTGCGTTAGATTATCAAACAGATGCAAATTTACGAGCGCGTCTGAAAAAAGAGACAACAGAATCCACTGTTTTAATTGTGGCACAACGTGTTGGAACAATTATGCATGCGGACCGCATTGTTGTTTTAAACGAAGGCGACGTGGTCGGAATTGGCACACATCGTGAATTACTTGAGACTTGTCCAATTTACTATGATATTGCGGCTTCTCAATTGTCAGAGGAGGAATTAGCATGAAACACGCCTTTTCTTCTATGAAACGAATCGGTCGCTATATTAAACCGTACCGAGTGACGTTTTATTTAGTTATTTTATTTACAATATTAACCGTGGCCTTTAATGCAGCGTTGCCTTATTTGACTGGATTACCAACGACAGAAATTAGCCGTAATATTGCGGCCGGTGAATCAATCAATTTTGATTATGTAATCCAATGTTTAATTTGGATTTTAGTTGTGGGAACAGGTTATTGTGTGGCACAATTTTTGTCAGGCTTTTTAATGACGAATGTCGTTCAACAATCCATGCGCGATTTACGTCGAGATATTGAAGAAAAAATCAATCGTTTGCCAGTTTCTTATTTTGATAAGAACCAACAAGGAAATATTTTGTCACGGGTGACGAACGATGTGGATGCTGTCAGCAATGCGATGCAACAAAGTTTTATTAATATTGTTTCGGCAGTCTTAGGGATTGTGATGGCGGTAGTGATGATGTTCTTGATCAATCCGCTGATGGCGATTTTTTCAGTGATTATGATTCCGTTGTCTCTGATTATTTCCAGAACAATTGTTAAAATCTCCCAGAAATATTTCCAAGGAATGCAAAATTCTTTAGGAGACTTAAATGGTTATGTTCAAGAAAATATGACTGGGTTCAGTGTCTTAAAACTATATGGCTGGGAAAAAGAAACTCTTGAAGGTTTTAAACAAGTCAATCACCGTTTAAATGGTTTTGGCTTCAAAGCATCCTTTATCTCAGGATTAATGTTGCCATTGGTTCAAATGACCGCTTATGGGACCTATATCGGGGTAGCTGTCCTTGGTAGTTACTATGTGGTTGCTGGTGTGATCGTAGTGGGGCAATTACAAGCGTTTATTCAATATATTTGGCAAATTAGCCAACCAATGGGGAATATTACGCAGTTGTCTGCAGCTTTACAAAGCGCTTCAGCTTCGACCATGCGGATTTTTGAAATCCTAGATGAACCAGAAGAAGAACTTAACGAACAAGATGTTCCTTTGCCAGAACCTATTTTAGGCTCTGTTGAATTTGAAAATGTCAGCTTTAGTTATGACCCAGAAAAACCGTTAATTCGTAATTTGAACTTTAAAGTTGATGCGGGCCAAATGGTTGCGATTGTGGGACCAACTGGCGCTGGGAAAACAACCTTAATCAACTTACTGATGCGTTTTTATGATGTAACAGAAGGCGCCATTAAAATTGATGGCATTGACACGAAAAAAATGAACCGTAGTGATGTCCGATCTGTATTTGGAATGGTATTGCAAGATGCTTGGTTGTATAAAGGTACCATTGCAGATAACATTCGTTTTGGGAAGTTAGATGCCACGGATTATGAAGTTGTCGATGCAGCGAAAACGGCCAATGTGGATCACTTCATTCGGACAATGCCAGACGGGTATGAAATGGAAATCAATTCTGAGGGAGATAACGTTTCCCTTGGTCAAAAACAATTGTTGACCATTGCCCGAGCGGTAATTTCTGATCCGAAAATTTTGATTTTAGATGAGGCGACTAGTTCAGTCGATACACGCTTGGAAGCCTTAATTCAAAAAGCAATGGATCGTGTTATGGAAGGACGAACGAGTTTCGTTATTGCCCACCGCCTATCAACTATTCGTGAAGCTGATTTAATTCTTGTTATGAAACAAGGAGAAATCATTGAAAAAGGTACGCATCATGAGTTGCTAGAACAAGGTGGCTTCTATGAAAAACTATACAATAGTCAATTTGCTGAAGAAGGCGACTATGAGGAATAAAAAGAGGTCGGGACAGAAGCGTTTAACTCCGAGAAATAAGAAGGAATTTCCGAAAATTGTTCTGTAATTTTTGGAGAATTCCGGCTTATTTCCGAAGGAGTTGCTTTTGTTCCCGCCGTTTATCAGTTTTTGAGCGTGGAGCAAAAATCCAAAGTGATTTTTGTCCCACGCTCTTTTCTTGTCTTTTTTACTATGAAAGTGAGGAATTCTTGTCTATACTTAATGAAAAGAGGTGACAGAGTTTGAAAAAAGAATATTTTATTGCTGCTAGTGCAGATGTCTATGGAAACGTACAACTAGCAAAGGATAGTAATATTTGGTTTCAGTCGGTCTTAAGAGGTGACAGTAACACAATTACCATTGGTGAAGGTAGTAATATTCAAGAAGGCACGATTATTCATGTTGATGAAGATGCCCCGACAATTGTAGGCAAGTATGTAACGGTGGGCCATCAATGCATGTTACACGGTTGTAAAATCGGTGATGGTGCTTTGATTGGCATGGGTTCAACGATTCTAAATAACGCTATTATTGGAGAAAACAGCCTGATTGGTGCGGGCTCTTTAGTGACAGAAGGCAAAATTATCCCGCCAAATGTTTTAGCATTTGGTCGACCCGCGAAGGTTATCCGTCCGTTAACGGCAGCAGAAATAGCCAGTAATCATATGAACGCCTTACATTATGTTCAACGAGCAGAAGAATTTCGCCAACAAAAATACCCGAAACTAACATAGAATTAGGAGGAAAATGATGAAGAAAATTAAAGTAATGACGGTTTTTGGAACACGGCCAGAAGCAATCAAAATGGCCCCTTTAATCAAAGTTTTAGAAGAGCAAAGTCAAGGATTTGACTCTGTAGTAGTCGTAACAGCGCAACATCGCCAAATGTTGGATCAAGTGTTAGAAGATTTTCAAATTACACCGAATCATGATTTAAATATCATGAAAGATGGGCAAACCTTAACAGATATTACAAGTCGTGTTTTGAATTTATTAACTGAGGTTCTTGTGACAGAACAGCCGGATATTGTCTTGGTTCATGGCGATACTACCACGTCATTTGCGGCTGCGTTAGCTGCTTTTTATCAACAGATTCCGGTGGGACATGTGGAAGCAGGATTACGGACCTGGCAAAAATATTCTCCGTTTCCGGAAGAAATGAATCGTCAACTGGTAGACGTGTTAACTGATATTTATTTTGCCCCAACCACTCAAAGTAAGGACAATTTAATCAAAGAAAATCATCCAGAAGAACATATTTATGTAACTGGCAATACAGCGATTGATGCGATGGTGTACACCGTTGATGCCCACTATCAAAATGATTTATTGGAAAAAATCCCTACAGACCAACGCATTGTACTAATCACAATGCATCGTCGTGAAAATTTAGGCCTGCCAATGGCAAATGTGTTTAGAGCTGTTCGTCGACTTGTAATGGAACATCCAGAAATTGAAGTCATTTTCCCTATGCACAAAAATCCCAAAGTCCGTGAAATAGTAGCGGAACACTTAGGTGAATTAGCTCGTGTGCATTTAATTGAACCATTGGATGTCAAAGATTTTCAAAATTTTGCAGCGAAAAGTTCTTTAATTTTAACTGATTCTGGCGGTGTGCAAGAAGAAGCTCCTTCCTTAGGTGTGCCAGTTTTAGTTTTACGAGATACAACGGAACGTCCAGAAGGCGTAGCGGCAGGAACATTGAAATTGGTTGGTACAGATGAACAAGTAGTCTATCAAGAGGCGAAAACATTATTGACTGATTCTGATGCTTACCACGCGATGGCGCATGCACAAAATCCGTATGGGGATGGTCAAGCTAGCCGCCGAATCGTTGAAGCCATTGCCTATGAAATGCAGCAATCAGATAAAAAACCAGATACGTTTACAGCAAAATAAATAAAAAGGCAGAGAAGCGCTGAAAAATGTGCTTCTTTTGCGTATCTTATTTTGAAGAATCAATTAGACAAAAAATGCTAGAAAGTAGTGAAGTGAAGATGTATCAAACGATTTTATTTGATTTAGATGGCACAATTACGGATTCTGGTAGCGGCATTATGCGTTCTATTTTATACGCAACAGAACAATTAGGCTGGCCAGCTCCTAGCGAGGAGACGTTACGTTCTTTCATAGGGCCGCCTTTATATGAATCATTTTTGCACATGGCGCCTTCAGCTGAAGCAGCGCAACAAGCCGTGGGTCATTATCGAGCGTATTATCAGAGAAAAGGTATGTTTGAAAACCATGTGTATCCAGGGATCCCAGAGGTACTAACAAGGTTAAAGGAAGCGGGAGCAAAGTTATACATTGCGACTTCCAAGCCAGAAGAATTTGCTAAAAAGATTATTACTCATTTTGATTTAGATCGTTATTTTACAGGCATCTATGGAGCGAGTATGGACGGTCATCGTTCTAAAAAAGCAGATGTGATTCAGTATGCATTAACGGAAGCTCAATTAGACCCAACCAAAGAAGCGATTATCATGGTTGGTGATCGTAATCATGACATTCTTGGTGCTCAACAAAATGGCTTAGATAGTATAGGTGTCTTGTATGGATTTGGTGAAGAAACAGAGTTACAAGAGGCGGGAGCGACATTCCTAGTACAATCGCCTAAAGACTTAGGTGCTATTTTGCTACAAAATTCCTAATAGAAAATGGATTTTCGATAAATTTAGGAGGATTTTAAGATTTATTATCGTTTCAATAGAAAAGCGCCATCATAGGCTTTAAACGTTGTCAATGATGAATTTTTTATCGGGGAATGACGGTCTTTTTATTAAAAACATTTAATTTTAAAGAGGTTTCATGTATAATAGTTTCAGTCATAAACGATAGAATAGTAAGGAGGGTTAGTTTTGGCTAATGATAACCAAAATAACCAAGATCCCAAATCTTCGCTTAGAGATCAAGTAACTGGGTCTTTAAAAGGTAGAAATGATGGCGATCAACCTGATTCCTCTGAAAAAAATGATAGGTCTCCCCAACCTTCATCTGATGAATCACAAGAAACAGCGAGCCGCACAACACAAACACGTGCAGGTTCTAGAGCTGCTCGAAGACGTGGGAAAGACAAGACAACACAGACAGTCGAAGAGCCAACCCCGATTGAAACAGACGAAAAGCCAACAAATACAAAAAAACAAACACGTAAAAAAGAAGATCGTTTAGTCGGTCGTATCGTGTTAATTGTAGTTTCTGTATTAGTTTTAATGATGGCAATCTTTGGGTTTACTTTTTATAAATATGTAGATGCTGGGCTACAGCCACTAGACAAGAACAATAAGAAGCTTGTTCAAGTGCATATCCCAGAAGGATCTTCTAATAAGCAAATTGCTGCGGTTTTAGAAGAAAGCAACGTCATTAAAAGCGGAATGGTTTTTAACTACTACGTAAAATTTAAAAACTTAACAGATTTTCAAGCGGGCTATTATCAAATGTCTCCAAGCATGACACTCGATGAAATTGGTGAAATGCTAAAAGAAGGAGGCACGCCAGAACCAACTAAAATTGCAGATGGCAAAGTAACGATTCCTGAAGGCTACGATATAGATAAAATTGGCGAAGCTATTGAAAAAAATACAGATTTCAAGAAAGCAGATTTCATTGCATTAATGAAAAACGAAGACTTCTTCAATCAAATGAAGGCTAAGTATCCTGATTTACTTGAAAGTGCTGCAACTGCAGAAGGGGTTCGTTATCGCTTAGAAGGCTATTTGTTCCCTGCAACTTATGATTACTACAAAAAAGCAACACTTCCTGAATTTGTCGAACAGATGGTTGCTAAAATGAACACAGTAATGGAACAATATACGCCGACAATTCATGCAAAGAATTTAACCAATCAGCAAGTCTTAACGTTAGCTTCATTGGTTGAAAAAGAAGGAGTCAAAGAAGCAGACCGCAAACAAATTGCGCAAGTATTCTTTAACCGCTTGGCTGCCGATATGCCGATCCAATCAGATATTTCTATTCTGTATGCTCTAGGAGAACACAAAGAAACTGTAACGTATGCTGACTTGGAAGTGGACTCGTCTTATAACTTGTATAAAAATACTGGTTATGGACCAGGACCATTAGATAGCCCAAGTGAGGAGTCAATTAAAGCAGTCTTGAATCCGACACCAAGTGACTATTTATACTTTGTAGCAGATATTTCTACAGGAAAAGTATACTTCTCAAAAACATATGAAGAACATCAAGTATTAGTAGATCAGTATGTCAATAATTCAAGTAGTGAATAAAATGAAAACATAAAAGAGCTTGGTGAATCAATTTTGTATGATTCACCAAGCTTTTAGATACTCAAAAAGTAATCTGTTTAGCAGAGGGAAAGAGTAGCAACTAGAAATTTATATAAATAAAATTTAGCAAAATCACAAAAATTCAATAATTATATTTACAATTTAGAAAAAGCGTGGTACTCTTTTGTGGATTGAAAGCGGAATTTTTTTCAATAACCAACCAAGAACTACGTATCGTTAAGCGAAAAAGGAGAATTAACATGGTAGAAAAAGTATATCCAATGACTCTTGAAGGAAAAGAAAAATTAGAACAAGAGCTAGAAGAATTAAAAACAATTAAACGTAAAGAAATCGTAGAGCGTATTAAAATCGCTCGTAGCTTTGGGGATCTTTCAGAGAACTCAGAGTATGAATCAGCTAAAGATGAACAAGCTTTCGTTGAAGGACGTATTACAACGTTAGAAAATATGATTCGTTTTGCAGAAATCATCGATAATGATGGCGTGGACCAAGACGAAGTTTCCATCGGTAAAACAGTTACTTTCCAAGAATTGCCTGATGGAGAAGAAGAGGAATACACAATCGTAGGAAGTGCCGAAGCCGATCCATTTTCTGGTAAAATTTCTAACGATTCACCGATTGCGCAAGCCTTAATTGGTAAACAATTAGGCGACCAAGTGATTATTGCAACACCTGGTGGCGACATGACAGTTAAAATTACAAAAGTTGAAGCAAACTAAATAATTGAGTAGGGCAGGCAGCTTCCAAGGCCTGTCCTTTCGCAATCTATGACATTTAGGGCTAAAGTCCTATGGTAACCTGAGGCGCAAACCACTATGATTAAATAAAATAAACGAGTAAGATAAATGACAGAGGGAGGAGGCAAATCTATGAATAACCCTTGGCGCTTTTTTATCGTCGCAGAAGCATTACTTTTTATTCTGGCGTTATGGCAAATTGTACATAATCCTGGATTAGCTGTTTTATTAACAATTGGCGTTTTACTTGTGGCCTATGTTTCCAGGAAAGCATCTAAAACACATTTTAACAACTTTCAATTCGTCCTCGGCGTTGTTTTTATTGTCATTGGTGCAATGAACAGCACGGCTGTTTGGTTTATGTTGATTTTTGGCGTACTCTTTATCGGCTTAAAAGGCTTTGAGATTTCAGGCGTGGATATAGCTGAGCGAGCACCTTGGCGTAAAAAACAAATGATTATGGTGGAGACGGCGGCAAAAGAACCTAAAAATGGCAAACGATTTAAACGCCGCTGGTTTGCCAACGAACGCATTGGTAACAATATCTATGAATGGGACGATATCAATATTGATTTAATCTCTGGGGACACCATTATTGATTTAGGTAATACGCTACTACCGAAAGAAGACAATATTATTATTATTCGTAAAGGTTTTGGCCGCACGCGAATTCTAGTGCCGTTAGGTGTAGCTATTTTGTTAGAACATTCAACTTTTTACGGA
The DNA here is from genome assembly GCF_050537425.1 of Enterococcus sp. DIV1307a. Classification (NCBI taxonomy): domain Bacteria; kingdom Bacillati; phylum Bacillota; class Bacilli; order Lactobacillales; family Enterococcaceae; genus Enterococcus; species Enterococcus sp. DIV1307a. Next base: position 2,368,377 of record NZ_CP172914.1, on the reverse strand, counting down.
ACGGTACGTTTTGAAGAAGAAAAATATCAATTGAAAAACGAATCATTAAAAATATACAGCAATGATTATGATACCAATCTTCGTCGTTTGAAAATTATGACGAACACTTTAGTAGGAGATGTTGAGGTGATCCGTGTATGACCGATCGGATTTCAAGACGCATGATTTCATTATATGCGTCCCTTAGCACCTTTATTGTTATCTTAATTACATTGTTTTCATATTTTCATTCGATTAAACAAAACCGGTGGTTATTAGAGCTTCTTCAGAGAAAAGTCTTTTATCTACCACTAATTGTGCACATTGTTCTCATATCCTTACTAATAGGCTTATTGACCTTTTTACTGATTTCATTGGTTCAAAAAGGGCAATATGGACGGATTGAAGAAAAACTTCGGTTATTGGCCAACGGTAATTATGAAAGTCCAGTCTTAAACAAACCAACGACCAGTGAAAATCAAGACCATTATCTAACCGAAGTCGAACAAGATATTTGGTCGATTAAAAATAAATTATTAGAGATGTCTAAAGAATTGCAATTATTAAACAGTCGACCGCAATTAATGGATGGGCAAACAAAAGAAGAAATTTTAGAGAACGAGCGGCATCGTTTGGCGCGGGAGTTGCATGATTCAGTCAGTCAACAACTTTTTGCAGCCATGATGATGTTGTCTGCATTAAATGAACAAGCACAACGAACAGAAACCCCGGAACCATATCGTAAACAACTAGCCATGGTGGCAGAAATCATTAATGCCTCCCAATCGGAAATGCGCGCGCTACTATTGCACTTGCGTCCTATCAGTCTAGAAGGAAAAAGTTTGCGTAAAGGTATTGAACAATTACTGAAAGAACTACAAACAAAAATTAAAATTGAATTGATTTGGGATGTTGAAGATGTTCATTTAAATAGCAGCATTGAGGATCATCTTTTCCGAATTGTGCAGGAGTTACTTTCAAATACCTTAAGACATGCCAAAGCAAAGGAATTAGAGGTATACTTACACCAAGTCGATAAAAACGTGTTATTGCGTATTGTTGATGATGGTGTCGGCTTTGATATGAAGGAACAAAGTAATAAAGCCGGTAGTTATGGCTTAAATAATATTCGAGAACGTGTTGTCGGCATGGGCGGTACAGTTAAAATTATTAGTTTTAAAGGGCAGGGAACCAGCGTTGAAATTAAAGTTCCTGTCATAAAGGAGGAAACTGCAAGTGATCAAAGTAATGTTAGTGGATGACCATGAAATGGTCCGTTTAGGCGTTTCATCATATTTATCTATTCAAGAGGATATAGAAGTCGTAGGCGAAGCAGAAAACGGTAAGATTGGCTATGAAAAAGCATTGGAACTACGTCCAGATGTTATTTTGATGGATTTGGTAATGGAAGAAATGGACGGCATTGATTCAACAAAAGCGATCTTGAAAGATTGGCCAGAAGCCAAGATTATTATTGTGACGAGTTTTATTGATGATGAAAAAGTGTATCCGGCGATTGAAGCTGGTGCAGCGGGCTACCTATTAAAGACATCAACAGCACATGAGATTGCTGATGCAATTCGGGCGACTTATCGCGGAGAGCGTGTGTTGGAACCTGAAGTGACGCATAAGATGATGGAACGGTTAACAAAAAAACAAGAGCCGGTGTTGCACGAAGATTTGACAAACCGGGAACACGAAATTTTAATGTTGATTGCACAAGGTAAAAGTAATCAGGAAATAGCTGATGAACTCTTTATCACTTTGAAAACAGTTAAAACACATGTTTCAAACATTTTAGCAAAACTAGATGTGGATGATCGGACCCAAGCGGCGATTTATGCTTTTCAACATGGTTTAGCCAAATAAATATCAGATAAATCCATAAATAAATTCTAGGAAATCCTTCTAGGAATTTATTTATGGATTTGTTATACTAATTTTAACGAACAGACAGGAGCGGTCAGAAGAAATGAAACAAAATTTTGCAATTATTGGTTTAGGACGTTTTGGCGGCAGCATATGCCAAACTTTGGTGGAAGCTGGTCAAGAAGTTTTGGCCATTGACAGCAGTGAAGACCGTGTCAATGAATATATGAATATTGCAACGCATGCAGTGGTGGCTAACGCCCAAGATGAAATGACGTTGCGTTCTTTAGGGATTCGGAATTTTGATCACGTAGTGGTGGCAATTGGTGAAGATATTCAAGCGAGTATTTTAGTGACACTAATGGTTAAAGAGATGGGGGTTCCCAATGTCTTGGCCAAAGCAGTCAATGAATATCATGCCCGTGTCTTAGATAAAATTGGGGCAGACATGGTCGTTCACCCAGAGCGGGATATGGGCATTCGAATTGCTCACAAACTTGTTTCACGCAATATTTTAGATTATATTGAATTATCTAGCGAATTTTCATTAGCTGAGGTTCGGGTCACCAATCCTAAATTTTACAATAAAACCTTAGCAGAATTAAATTTCCGTCAGCGATTTGGTTTAACTGTGGTAGCGATTCGCCGCTCGAAAACAGAAGTAATTGCTTCGCCAGATGCTTCTGAAATTGTTCGAGAAAACGACAATTTATTAGTTATCGGTGATACCGCAGACGTGGATTTATTAGATGAAAAAATGAATGGCTAAGCACTTTATTCTCTAAAAGCACTGCGCTGTGCTACAATAAATGGCGACAGAGATGTGAAGGAGGAACAAAGAATGAAATTAGAAGTGACACCGAAAGCCCAACAATGGTTTAAAGAAGAAACCGGGGTTCAGCCTGAGACAGGCATTCGTTTTTTCGGAAAAATTTACGGAAAAACACCTGTTCATGATGGTTTTTCCATTGCGATGTCTGTAGAAGCGCCAGATGAGCCAATGATTAAAGAGAACCTAGATGGGATTACCTATTTTATTGAAGAAACAGATGATTGGTTCTTTAAAGGGTATGATTTGATTGTTGATTATGATGAAAAGAATGATGAGCCGCGTTATCAATTTGAAGCAAACCAAGAAGATTTAACAAAATAATTTTAGTGCTAAACAAAAGAGGCTGAAGTAGTGCGTAGGACTATTTCTGTTGCTTTCGTTTAACCGCTAGTCAGCCTGAGAAAAAATCGTTTTGGATTTTTTCTCAGGTTCTTTCTATTTAAGTTATTTTAGTTGGATATCGTTATTTAATAAGGCTATTATATGGTATAATGATAATTAACTGAAGTGTGGAGGAAATAAAATGTTATCAATTGTTGTCCCTTGTTATAATGAGGAAGCAGCGATTCCGCTGTTTTTTGAAGAAGTAGAAAAAATTAGCCAGAAACTGTCTCATTCAGTAGAATATATATTTGTGAATGATGGCTCAAAAGACAATACGTTAGCTGTTTTAAGACAGCTTTATCGCGAACATCCAGAGAAGGTCCGTTATCTTTCTTTTTCACGAAATTTTGGGAAAGAAGCGGGCTTATACGCTGGTTTAAAAGAAGCAACAGGTGACTTAGTGACAGTCATGGACGTTGATTTACAAGACCCGCCTGAGTTATTACCTCAAATGATTGAGATGATTGAAACCAGTACAGATTTAGATTGTGTTGGCACACGACGCATAACAAGAGACGGCGAACCGCCCATTCGTAGCTTTTTTGCACGGATGTTCTATAAACTCATTAATCGAATTGCTGAGACGGAAATGGTGGATGGTGCCCGTGACTTCCGTGTCATGACCCGACAAATGGTCGATGCGATTTTAGAGTTATCTGAGTATAATCGTTTTTCAAAAGGGATTTTTAGTTGGGTCGGCTTTAAAACAGAATATATTGAATTTAAAAATCGAGAACGAATTGCTGGAGAAACCTCTTGGTCTTTCTGGAGTCTATTAAGTTATTCAATTGACGGGATTGTCAATTTTTCAGAAACACCATTGAATATTGCTTCATACGTTGGCGCCTTTTCGTGTATTGGTTCTGCACTAGCAATGTTAGTGATTATCTTTCGAACATTAGTTAATGGTGATCCAACGAGCGGCTGGCCTTCAATGGTTTGTATTGTACTTTTTGTAGGTGGTTTGCAACTATTATGTTTAGGAATTATTGGCAAATATATCGGCAAAATTTTCTTAGAAACGAAAAAACGACCAATTTATATTGTAAAGGAATCAGAAAAAGATTCTAAAAAATAACCAAAAAAGCAGAGAAAAATTCTCTGTTTTTTTGTTGTGCATTAAAAAAAGTGTAAATAGGCTTTTCAGAAAAACAACATTTTTTACATAAAAAATACATTAACTTTACCTATTTTTATCTTAATGAAACAGCTTTGCTCTCGCGGTTGCAAGAAATAAATGTTAAAATCAAAAGGTATGCTATTAAATGTTTTTTTGGAGGTTGGGTCATGATAGAAGTTATCGACTTGAAAAAAGTATTCGATAATGGGTTTGAAGCGTTAAAATCGGTCAATTTTACGATTGAGCAAGGGGACTTGGTTTGTTTGTTAGGACCAAGTGGGTGTGGGAAATCCACAATTTTAAACTTAATTGCAGGTTTATTACATCCAAGTGATGGAGATATTCAGTTTCGACAGCAATCGGTTGTCAAAACAGCACCAAAAGATCGGAACATCGGGTTCGTTTTTCAAAACTATGCCTTATATCCACATATGACTGTTCTAGAAAACGTAATGTTTCCTTTGACAGTAGGAAGTAAGAAAGTTCCCAAGGCAGAGGCACAAGCTATTGCCGAAGAATATATGAAACTAACGAATATTGAAGAGTTAAGCCATAAAAAGCCAGGCACACTTTCTGGTGGTCAACAACAGCGTGTTGCGATTACCCGGGCGTTAGTTCAAAAACCAGATGTTTTATTATTAGATGAGCCTTTAAGTAACTTGGATGCACGTTTGCGTTTGAAAATTCGTGAAGAAATCCGCCGCTTGGTGAAAGAAGTAGGGATTACAACAATCTTTGTAACGCACGACCAAGAGGAAGCGCTATCAATCAGTGATAAAATTATTTTATTAAACGAAGGGGTTATTCAACAAAATGATGAACCTCAAAACCTTTACTTAGAACCAAATAACTTATTTGTTGCTCAGTTCATAGGTAACCCAATTATTAATTTATTGTCTGTTGAAGTGAAAGACGGCAAAATGTACCACGAAAGTTTTGAAATTCCGCTTGAGCGTTTTGAGCAAGCACGCTTTAAAATGCCAATGACTGACGGGAAATATACGTTTGCTTCTCGTCCAGAAGATGTGGTACCAGCTGAAACAGGTCTCTTTACCACAACGACAGATTTAGTGGAATTGATTGGTCGAGAACGTATTTTACGATTTACATTAGGAAATGAACAAGTGAAATCAATTGTAAGTGTAGAAGAAGCGATTGAAGAAGGAGACACTTTATCTTTTGATTTTTCATATAAAAAAGTATTTATCTTTAACGAAGCGGGAGACCGGGTTTACTAATGAAAAAATACAATCCAGAAAATCAACCAAAAGCATGGCTCTTCCTTCTGCCATCATTAGGAATCATTTTACTGTTTAGCGTTTATCCGCTGTTTCGTTCTTTGTGGATGAGCTTCCAAAAAGGTTCCTTAATTAACCAACGCTACGCTGGTTTAGAAAATTATCAACGTGTATTGAATGATCCAATCTTCTATAAAGCGTTAAAAAATACAGCGCTCTATGCATTTGCTGTGGTACCGATTGCCTTGATAATTTCCCTAGCAATTGCTTGGATTATCTTTGAAAAAGTTAAACATAAGAGTTTCTTTGAAACGATTTTCTTTATGCCTTATGTAACGAGTACGATTGCCATTGGGATTGTCTTCCGTTACTTCTTTAATGGCGATTATGGAATTGTCAATTACGTCTTAGGCTTTTTCGGCATTCCTTCTGTCAACTGGCTAGATAATGTTCAAATGAGTATGCCAACATTGATTATTTTTGGGGTTTGGACGAGTTTAGCATTTAATATTATTATTTTGTTGGCTGGGTTGAGAAATATTGATGAAGAACACTTTAAAATAGCGAAAATGTTTGGTGCCTCAGACGGCGAAATTTTCCGACGTATTACGTTTCCGCAACTAGTCCCGACCATTGCCTTTTTATTAACGGTCAATTTAATTGGCGCCTTTAAAGTTTATACACAAGTTTATGCTTTATTCGGTGGTCGTGCGGGGATTGCCAATAGTGCCACAACCGCAGTGTACTATATTTATGACAAATTCCACATTGCAGGGCGTCCCGGAATTGCGATGGCCGCCACAGTGATTTTATTTGTGATTATTTTAGTGGTCACTTTCTTACAAAATAAACTCTTAAAGAAAGTGGGGCAATAAGCCAATGAAAAAAGTTTTAACGATTATCGCATTTGTTTTCTTAGGCATTTTAGCCGTTATTACGTTATTTCCATTTGTCTATATGATTTTAGCTGGTTTAATGAGTTACTCTGAAGCGACCAGCATGCCGCCAACCATGTTTCCGAAACAACCACAATGGCAAAACTACACAGAGGTCTTTCAAAAAGCACCCTTTCTTCGGTATTTCTTAAACACAGTCTTTGTTTCAGGTGTTACAACGATTGCTACGGTAGTCACCGCCGTGTTAGCTTCATTCGCGTTAACGAGTTTGAAGTTCCGTTTTAAAAATGTGGTCATTGCTTTGATGATTTCGTTGTTAATGGTTCCGTATGAATCTATTATTTTTACCAATTATCAAACGATTGCGCAATTAGGTTTGTTAAATACTTACAGCGCCTTAATTATTCCATTTTTAACTAGTATTTTTTATATTTACTATTTAAACGGGTATTTAAAAGGTATTCCTGATACTTTTTATAAGGCTGCCAAGATTGATGGCGCTAGTGATTTAGAATACATTTGGCGTATTTTAGTACCAATGTCAAAACCAGCGTTGGTAACAGTAGGGATTTTAACATTTATTTCTAGTTGGAATTCTTTCTTGTGGCCATTGTTGGTGACGAACGAGAAAAAATACCGTCTATTGAATAATGGACTATCGGCCTTTGCGACAGAGAGCGGTAGTGACGTACATTTACAAATGGCTGCTGCAACATTAACCGTTATTCCAATTTTAATTATTTACTTGATTTTCAGAAAAGAAATTATCAGAGGAGTTGCAAAAAATGGAATCAAAGGCTAAAACAACTGTGACTTTTCACAGTGGCATTTTAACAATTGGAGGAACCGTGATTGAAGTGGCGTATAAAGATGCCCACATCTTCTTTGATTTTGGTACAGAATTTCGACCAGAATTAGATTTGCCTGATGATCACATTGAAACCTTAATTAATAATCGTTTAGTGCCAGAATTAAAAGACTTATATGATCCACGTTTAGGTTATGAATATCATGGTGCAGAAGACAAAGAGTATCAACACACCGCTGTTTTCTTATCTCATGCCCATTTAGATCATTCACGCATGATTAATTATTTAGACCCAGCTGTTCCGTTGTACACCCTAAAAGAAACGAAAATGATTCTAAATAGTTTAAATCGCAAAGGTGATTTTTTGATTCCATCACCGTTTGAAGAAAAGAATTTTACCCGAGAAATGATTGGTCTTAATAAAAACGATGTGATTAAAGTTGGCGAAATTTCAGTGGAAATCGTACCTGTTGATCATGATGCGTACGGTGCTTCGGCATTACTGATTCGCACGCCTGACCATTTCATCACATACACAGGTGATTTGCGCTTACATGGCCATAATCGTGAAGAGACTTTAGCTTTTTGTGAAAAAGCCAAACATACTGAATTATTAATGATGGAAGGCGTAAGCATTAGCTTCCCAGAACGTGAACCAGATCCAGCCCAAATAGCGGTTGTCAGTGAAGAAGATCTTGTTCAGCACTTGGTTCGTTTAGAACTAGAAAACCCGAATCGACAAATTACCTTTAATGGTTATCCAGCAAACGTGGAACGTTTTGCTAAGATTATTGAAAAGTCACCACGTACAGTCGTTTTAGAAGCAAATATGGCTGCGTTGTTACTTGAAGTATTTGGAATAGAAGTTCGTTATTATTATGCTGAATCTGGTAAAATATCAGAATTGAATCCAGCGTTAGAAATCCCGTATGACACGTTACTAAAGGACAAAACAGACTATTTGTGGCAAGTTGTGAACCAGTTTGACAACCTCCAAGAAGGTAGTTTATACATTCACAGTGATGCGCAACCGTTAGGGGACTTTGATCCACAGTATCGCGTGTTTTTAGATTTGTTGGCTAAAAAAGACATTACTTTTGTCCGTTTAGCTTGTTCAGGACATGCAATTCCAGAAGATCTGGATAAAATTATTGCATTGATTGAACCTCAAGTATTGGTTCCAATCCATACGTTAAAACCAGAAAAACTGGAAAACCCGTATGGTGAAAGAATATTGCCAGAACGTGGCGAGCAAATTGTTTTATAAATTTTTTTAAGGGAGAGAAAAAAATGAAGTTCAAAACTCTAGCAACAACAGTGTTAGCAACCGCAGCTATTTTCGCATTGGGGGCTTGTGGTAACGGTAATGGGGCCAAAGAATCAAACGATATTGTGAAAGAAGTGAAGGAAGATACGACAATCACTTTCTGGCATGCAATGAATGGGGTTCAAGAAGAAGCGTTAACAAAATTAACGAAAGACTTCATGAAAGAAAATCCAAAAATTAAAGTGGAATTACAAAATCAATCTGCTTACCCTGATTTACAAGCCAAAATCAATTCGACTTTAACTTCACCAAAAGATTTACCAACAATTACGCAAGCGTACCCAGGCTGGTTATGGAATGCTGCACAAGATGAAATGTTAGTGGACTTAAAACCATATATGGATGATGACACAATCGGCTGGAAAGATGCAGAGCCAATTCGTGAAGTATTGTTAGACGGCGCCAAAATCGACGGCAAACAATACGGCATTCCATTTAATAAATCGACAGAAATGTTATTCTATAATGCTGATTTGTTGAAAGAATATGGTGTTGAAGTACCGAAAACATTAGAGGAATTAAAAGAAGCTTCTAAAACAATTTACGAAAAATCCAACAAAGAAGTCGTTGGTGCTGGTTTTGACTCGTTAAATAACTATTACGCAATTGGAATGAAAAACAAAGGCGTTGATTTTAATAAAGACTTAGATTTAACAAGCAAAGATTCACAAGAAGTCGTGGACTATTACCGTGATGGTATCGAAGCAGGTTACTTCCGCACAGCTGGTTCAGATAAATATTTATCTGGCCCATTTGCAAACAAAAAGGTAGCGATGTTTGTCGGTAGTATTGCTGGTGCTGGTTTTGTTCAAAAAGATGCTGAAGCTGGTGGCTATGAATACGGTGTTGCACCACGTCCTGAAAAAATCAATTTACAACAAGGAACAGATATTTATATGTTCGATAGTGCTACGCCAGAACAACGGACAGCGGCATTTGAATTCATGAAATTCTTAGCTACGCCTGATTCACAATTGTACTGGGCACAACAAACAGGTTATATGCCAATTTTAGAATCTGTTTTACACAGTGATGAGTACAAAAATTCTAAGACAACCAAAGTACCTGCACAACTTGAAAACGCAGTAAAAGATTTATTCGCTATCCCAGTAGAAGAAAATGCTGATTCAGCCTATAATGAAATGCGGACAATTATGGAAAGTATTTTTGCTTCATCAAATAAAGACACGAAAAAATTATTGAAAGATGCAACGTCACAATTTGAACAAGCATGGAACCAATAATCAATAAATAAACAGACGTGGGAGGTTGGGATCTGAGTCGTTATGGCTCGTGTTCTAACCTTCCTGTTCTTTTGGGCGGAAGAAGGAGAGAAACAAAATGCAAATAAAAATTTTAGCAACAAGTGATATGCATGGGTATATTATGCCGACAAGTTATAGTGAAAAAAAGATGGATTTGCCTTTTGGAACCGCAAAAGCAGCAACCATGCTGAAAAAGTTACGGGCGTCTGCCAAAGGACCAGTTTTTCAAATTGAAAATGGGGATTTTATTCAAGGTTCGCCGCTTAGTTACTACGTAAGAAAAGCAGAAACACATTCAGTGGAAGCCATCACTAAAATCATTAATCAAATGAATTATGATGTTAGCATTTTAGGCAACCATGAATTTAATTACGGATTAGATTATTTAAAGGAAACGATTGCCAGTTATCAACAGCCAGTTTTAGCTGCCAATATTCTTGGTAAAGATGGACAACCTTATTTCGGTCAGCCGTATGTCATCATAGAAAAACAAGGGGTTAAAGTAGCCATCCTTGGCGTGACGACTCAATATATTCCTCATTGGGAACAGCCGGCAACAGTCAAAGATTTAACGTTTAAAAGTGTCGTTGAAACAGCGGCAGAATACGTGCCAAAACTGCGGGAAGAAGCGGACCTAGTTGTTGTCGCTTACCATGGCGGTTTTGAAAAAGATTTAGAAACAGGGGAACTCACGGAATTACTAACAGGAGAAAATGAAGGCTACGATTTATTGGAAAAAGTTCCTGGGATTGATGCCTTAGTCACTGGTCACCAACATCGAGAAATTGCTACAAAACTGAATGGAATACCTGTGATTCAACCAGGTTTTCGAGGAGCTTTTGTTGGAGAAATTACTTTAGAAATTGAACCTATGGCTAAAGGCTATCGCGTTATCGGAAGTGATGCAGCTATTCATCCTGTTGGAAACGAACAACCAGATACAGAAGTTTTAGCTTTGACAACAGCGTTACATGACGAGGTAGAAGAGTGGCTTGACCAACCAGTGGGAAATGTGGAAGGGGATATGACGATTCAAAATCCGAATGCCGTACGCCTAAAAGAACATCCATATATAGAATTTATTAATAACGTCCAAATGGCTTCAAGCGGAACGGATATTTCAGGGACTGCACTTTTTAACAATGAAGGCAAAGGGTTTAATAACCAAATTACGATGCGCGATATCATTACCAACTATATTTATCCAAATACCTTGGCTGTATTGCGTGTCACTGGACAAGACCTCCGTGAAGCGTTAGAACAAAGCGCTACTTATTTTGTGTTAGAAAAAGGCCAACCAATTTTTAACCCGAAATATGTCGATCCAAAACCACAATACTATAATTATGATATGTATGAAGGCATTGAGTATACGCTTGATTTAAGACAACCGTTTGGTGAAAGAGTGACGAAACTTAATTATCATGGCAAAGCAGTGCAAGCAGAAGATGTTTTGGAAATCGTGACAAATCAATACCGAGCAGTCGGTGGCGGAAACTATCAAATGTTCCAACCTGAAAAAATTATTCGAGAAATCCAAATTGACATGACGGAACTGATTGCAGAATATTTAAAAAAACATCCAATCATTCAAGCGTCGACAAATGATAACTTCAGGGTTATCTGGTAAAAAATAGCAAAAAAAGCCTTCAACCATGCAATTACTTGAAAGATGGTTGAAGGCCTTTTTTTGAGTTAATAGCCTTTTTTTAAGGAAACTTGGTTTTTGACGAGGGTTTGATCTGTCACAAATTGATTTAAGTTTGGAATAAAAATCGCCAGTAATTTTGATTTGAACTTCGGTGTCATGCCAGAAATATGAGGTGTTAGTAAAACATTCTGCATCTCCCATAAAGGGCTATCTTCGGGAAGAGGTTCTTCTTCAAAGACATCTAAGGCAGCAAAAGCAATGGTTTTATTGTTTAAAGCAGTTATCAAATCGCTCGTTGCTACTGAGGCGCCGCGACCAACATTTACGAAAATTGTTTCAGGAGCCATTTTTTCAAAAAGTGCCTGATTGTATAAATGTTTTGTTGTTTCAGTCAAAGGAAGAATGTTCACAACAATGGACATTTCATGGATAATTTTACTCATATTCTTCTGTGAATAGCATTCAATGAAGCCTTCCGTCACATGTCCAGAGGTATTCACGCCATAAACTTGAAGATTTAAACCTTTAGCAAATTTAGCTAATTGTTGTCCGATTTGCCCAGTGCCTACGATTAACATTTTTTGCCCAGAAAGTTGTTGATAGGAAGGGGCTGTTTGATTCCATGTGTGTTGCATTTGTTGTTGGATACTTTCTTGCAGTCCGCGAGTATGTGCTAATAAAACGCCTAAAACATGTTCTGAGATAGAAACACTATGGATTCCGCTACCATTAGACAACAGAATGCCTTTTTCTCTTAATTTATCAAAATCCATATAATCAGCACCAGCAGAAATGAGCTGAATCCATTTTAGGTGACTAGTATCAGAGGCTAATAAACGCGGACCAATTTCTTTATGCCAGCCTAACATAATTTCGATTGCCTCTTCTTCAGCAGAGGATAAATGATCAGTAGATGTTTTAACTAGATAATTGGGCGCCACAGCTTTCACTTGTTCCAGTTGTTCTTCGTTGAATACTTCATTTAAATAAATAATTGGTTGGTTCATCTTTCTTCCTCCTAGCACTTTTTATTGTATCAAAAATAAATTTAAAAGAGAAAAAGAAAGGCTTTTCAGTAAAGCAGAAAGCCAAGGACAAAAATCCGATTTAGATTTTTGTCCTTGGCTTAAAAACTGCTAAAGTCCAGTGCTAACCTTATTTAGGTACGCCGTTTTCAAATAAACTTGTACTATGAACTGGTTGACGTCGAGCATCGGGCCGTAAGTAATGTAAAGCATTATTTACGGCAGTAGGTGCCTCACCAAATCCTGTAGCGATTAATTTCACTTTTCCCTCATAGGAACAGATATCCCCTACAGCGTATACACCAGGAATGTTAGTTGACATATCGGAATGAACATTAATAGCATTTCTAGAAACGTCTAATCCCCATTCTTTGAGGTGTGTTAAAGAAGAAGTGAAGCCATAATTGATAATTAAATCATCCAGAGGGAGATCCAATGTTTGGTCACCTTTTGTCTCCGTTAATTGGATGCCTGTGAACGTTTCGTTTTCCTTTAAAATATCACTAATGATATAAGGAGTTCTGATAGAAACACTAGATTTTTCCAGTTGTTCCACGCTATGTTCATGGCCGCGAAATTGTGGGCGACGATGGATAATAGATACTTCTTCTGCAACGTTTTCTAGCATTAAAGCCCAGTCAATTGCGGAATCGCCGCCACCAGCAATCGCAACTTTTTTGCCAGCGAATTTTTTCATGTCAGTCACATAATAATGGATTGACTCACCTTCAAAGGCTTCAACATTTTCGATAGCTAAACGTCGAGGTTGGAAAGCACCGTTACCAATCGCAAAGATAACCGTTTTAGAATAATGTGTGCCTTTAGTTGTGTCTAAGCGCAGAAGTCCATCTGCTTCCTGTGCAAGGTGTGTGACCTCTTCTTCCAAACAAACATCGTGCTGAAATGGCTGCATCTGTTTTTCCAAATTGGCAATTAACTCACCGGCTTTAATAGCAGGGAATCCAGGAATATCATAAATATATTTTTCGGGATACAGCATTGTTAGCTGACCACCTAATTGCGGCAGGCTATCAATGATTTTCGTTTTCGCTTTACGAATTCCCGCATAAAAAGCGGCAAATAATCCAACAGGACCGCCGCCGATAATTGTTAAATCATAAATATCTTTTTCATCAGACATTTGAAAATTCCTCCTAATTCATTTAGGGTTGAGACAACTATTGATCGTTTTGCGAACACTTCACAAAATAGCACGGCTTTTCGAAAAAAGCAAGTTTGGCTAACGAATCAAAGCATTCTTTAATCATTGGAAAAAGATCATAGCAATTTTCAGCATTTTTCGATATGATGGAACTATAAAATAATTATCTAGGAGGACATTCTCATGTCACAATTTCCACAATTAGATTTAGAAAATGCTAAAGGCCCAAAAGCGGTCATTAAAACAAACCGAGGCGACATCACTGTTCAATTATTCCCAGAACAAGCGCCTAAAACGGTTGAAAATTTTGTTGAATTAGCGAAAAAGGGCTACTATGATGGCGTTATTTTCCATCGTGTGATTCCTGATTTTATGATTCAAGGCGGTGACCCAACCGGAACAGGAATGGGCGGCGAAAGTATTTATGGAGAAGCATTTGAGGATGAATTTTCTCGGGATGTTTTCAATTTGCGTGGCGCATTGTCAATGGCAAATGCTGGTCCTAACACAAATGGCAGCCAATTCTTTGTTGTTACTAATCAAAATGTTCCAGCTCAAATGATGAGTCAGTTAGAAGATGCTGGTTTTCCAGAAGAAATTATTGAAGCTTACAAACAAGGCGGAACACCTTGGTTAGACTTCCGTCATACTGTTTTTGGTCATGTTGTTGATGGTATGGATGTAGTGGATGAAATTGGTGGAGTCCAACGGGATGCCCAAGACCGTCCAACATTTGACGTCGTCATGGACACAGTTGAAATCATTGGTGAATAAGTTTAACCAATTGAAAAAGAGAGTACCAACGAGGGACAAATTCGTTGGTACTCTTTATTTTTTTCTTAAAACGACTAACTTTTTTTTAAAAGCATCCAAATCGCTTCTTTTAATGAAGTCTTTATAGGATACTGAGTTAAAGAATAGAAGGAGAGGAACCAAATTTGTTAGAAAAATACAGATATCCAATGGCCTTGGCTTTGTTTGCAGTAATACTCCCATTTATAGGAACGTTTTTTACGTATGTAGATCAGCAAGGAATCGTTCATGAACCAGGATTTTATACAATCATAATTGGAGAAATTTTACTTCTATTTTCAGGTATCTGGTTCGTCAGAGTTTATTTAGCTAAACGCAAAAGAAAGAATTAAAAACAGCTGTCCTAAAAACTAGGACAGCTGTTTTTAATTAAAAGCTTTTTTGATACGTAAAAGGCCTTCTTCGAGAGTTTCTTTTGAACAAGCTAAGTTTAAACGCATGTGTTGAGAACCTTGGGGACCGAAACTAATTCCTGGATTTAGAACCACTTTCCCCTTATGAATTAAGGTATCGCGAAGTTCCCGATCCGTTAGCGAATAAGAACTAAAGTCTAACCATAAAAGATAGGTTCCTTCAGGCTCCATTACACGAACGCTAGGCAGCTCTTCACGGAAAAAGGAAAGGGCAAAATCAATATTTTCTTTTAAATAATCAAGTAACGCCGTTAGCCATTCTTCCCCTGTTTGATAGGCAGCTGCCGTTCCAACGTAGCCAAAAGTATTGATACCGCCTTGATGATTTTTGTCTTGTAAAGATACGAAAGATTGCCGTAGTTTTTCATTAGGAATGAACAGCATTGAATTTTTAATACCCGCTAAATTAAAGGTTTTCGTTGCCGCTGTTAAGGTAACAGTGAATTCCTTAAATGCTTCATCAGCAACAGTGAAGGAAGTGAAGGTATGCGGTTTGAAAATCAAATCCTGATGAATTTCATCGCTAACTACAGTTACTTGGTGTTTTTGGCATAAACGGCCAATTGCTAGCAATTCTTCTTTTGTCCAAACACGTCCACCAGGATTATGGGGATTACAAAAAAGTAACAGTTTCACCTTTTCTTCGATTATCTGTTGTTCCATTTTAACCAAATCAACTTCATAATGTCCGTTAACTTCTAGTAAAGAATGGCACACAAGTCTACGCTCATTTTGTTTTACCACATCTGCAAAAGGGGGGTAGACTGGATCACAAATCATGACAGAATCAGCAGGTGCTGTATACGCTTGAACGGCTGTGGCCAAGCTGGGTACCACGCCACTATTAAACAAAATTTCTTCTTTTTCAACAATCAATTGATGGTGTTGCCGTTGCCAATCTTGAATTGCTTGATACAGTTCATTAGGTGCCACTGCATATCCTAGAATGCCCTGTTCAATAACTTGTGACAAGGCATCAAGAATAGGCTGATGTACTTTGAAATCCATATCAGCAACCCATAAAGGTAGTAAATCTTTTTCGTGGTAACTCGTTTCAACGGTGTCCCATTTAACACAATTCGTGTGGCGACGATCAATGGTTTCATTAAAATTAAACATAAGATAACTCCTTTTCTTCTATATAAAGTCTTACTTCCTATAGTATAGTAGATTTTGCTTAAAAGATGAAACAATTGTTTTAACAACTAGGGAAGAAATAATGCACAAACGTTGAAAAAATGCTATTATTTTAAATGAGTAGAAACGGAAAAAGAAATTTATCGTATGAAAAGAGGAAATTTGATGAAGTACAAAATTGGTATGGTACTTTCTGGCACAATTACCGGACTTCAACCATATGGTGCATTTGTTTCTTTAGACGAAGAAACACAAGGACTGATTCATGTTTCGGAAGTACAAGCTGGCTTTACTAAAAATATCCATGGACTCTTAACCGTTGGACAAAAAGTAACCGTTCAAGTTATTGATGTTGATGAATATTCTCAAAAGATTAGCTTATCTTTACGGACCCTTGAAGACAAAGTTCATTCAGTGAACCATCGACGCAAAAAATATTTTACGGATAAGAATAAAAAAATTGGCTTTGCAACCTTAGACAAAGAACTTCCAGAATGGATTGATGAAGCAATGGATAAGTTGCTTGAAAAATAATTCTGTATTTTTTCAGAAAGTGTGTTACAATTTCTTTTGTTAGTGAATCTAAAAATTAATTGAGGTGGATGTCGTGTCTAACAAAAAAGTCGCTGGAACAATCATACTGAACTTAAACGATGGTAGTAAAAAATTTTTGATGCATCCAATAGGTGAAGCGATTGAGTTTGCGATGGCAAAAGTTTCTGATGAGATGACGGGTTTAGCTAGTATGCTACAATGGTTCAAAGAAGAGGTTCAATTGGACGTTACTTCAATTAGCTTAGTAGAATTAACTAACGCGCATATCAATAAAGAAAATGTTCCGCTGTTTGTCTTCGAGATGGATGAACAAGCACTTAAAAATGAAATGGATAAAGACTATACATGGGTAGCACCTGCAGAATTAAAAACGATTTGGTCAAAATATCATATTGAAGGTGTCCCAATGTTTTAAACAAAAAAGAAAGAATCTGTCGATAATCGAACAGATTCTTTCTTTTTTTATGTTGTACGTAAAAAAGTTAATCGAACTATTTCAAATATATGATTCAAATTGTTCGATTTTTAGTAAGGAATTAAACTGTTTTGATAGACAATTAGGATTTAAAAAGTTTAAAAACGAAATAATTGAAAAGAATGAAAACAGATTGAAAACTTCTTTTAATTTTTTTGAAAAAAAGTGTTGACCAAACATCAAAATCTTGATATATTATTACATGTCGCAAGGCGAGTCACACAGCTGAGCGATTCAGAAATCAATAATTAAATAACAATTCTTGATTTCAAATATCTCGAAAAAAGTTTGAAAAAACAACGAAAAAGTTGTTGACAAATAACAAGCGAGGTGATAAGATATAGAAGTTGTCACAACAGACAACAACAACCGAGCGAAACAACTTAAAAAACTTTTTAAAAAAGTTCTTGACATTCAAACGAAAGTTTGTTATGATATAAAAGTTGCTGCGAGGTAACGTAGACCTTTGAAAACTGAACAAAGAATAGACGAACCAAATGTGTAGGGCGTCTTGATTCAATTCAAGACAACAAACATTTTTAACAAGCAAGCAATATGCTAGCAAACAAATTGAGCTTAACAATCGTAAGATTGTTCTAACTTTTATTATGAGAGTTTGATCCTGGCTCAGGACGAACGCTGGCGGCGTGCCTAATACATGCAAGTCGAACGCTTCTTTCCTCCCGAGTGCTTGCACTCAATTGGAAAGAGGAGTGGCGGACGGGTGAGTAACACGTGGGTAACCTACCCATCAGAGGGGGATAACACTTGGAAACAGGTGCTAATACCGCATAACAGTTTATGCCGCATGGCATAAGAGTGAAAGGCGCTTTCGGGTGTCGCTGATGGATGGACCCGCGGTGCATTAGCTAGTTGGTGAGGTAACGGCTCACCAAGGCCACGATGCATAGCCGACCTGAGAGGGTGATCGGCCACACTGGGACTGAGACACGGCCCAGACTCCTACGGGAGGCAGCAGTAGGGAATCTTCGGCAATGGACGAAAGTCTGACCGAGCAACGCCGCGTGAGTGAAGAAGGTTTTCGGATCGTAAAACTCTGTTGTTAGAGAAGAACAAGGACGTTAGTAACTGAACGTCCCCTGACGGTATCTAACCAGAAAGCCACGGCTAACTACGTGCCAGCAGCCGCGGTAATACGTAGGTGGCAAGCGTTGTCCGGATTTATTGGGCGTAAAGCGAGCGCAGGCGGTTTCTTAAGTCTGATGTGAAAGCCCCCGGCTCAACCGGGGAGGGTCATTGGAAACTGGGAGACTTGAGTGCAGAAGAGGAGAGTGGAATTCCATGTGTAGCGGTGAAATGCGTAGATATATGGAGGAACACCAGTGGCGAAGGCGGCTCTCTGGTCTGTAACTGACGCTGAGGCTCGAAAGCGTGGGGAGCAAACAGGATTAGATACCCTGGTAGTCC
>NZ_CP172914.1:837500-2345000 GCF_050537425.1 Enterococcus sp. DIV1307a | reverse complement strand
TTATTGAAGTTGCGCGACAGTTACCAGAGTATCAATTTATTTGGTTTGGTGATACACCAATGTATTCTATCCCAAAAAATATCCGACAATTAGTTAAAGAAGATCATCCAGAAAATGTTATTTTCCCAGGTTATATTAAAGGAGATGTCATCGAAGGGGCTTATGCGGCAGCGAATCTCTTCTTTTTCCCTTCTCGTGAAGAAACGGAAGGAATTGTTGTTTTAGAAGCATTAGCTAGTCAGCAACAAGTTTTAGTGCGTGATATTCCAGTTTATCAAGGCTGGCTAGTAGCTAATGAAAATTGTTATATGGGTCATTCTATTGAAGAATTTAAAAAATATATTGAAGGCTTATTAGAAGGGAAAATACCTAGCACTAGAGAAGCAGGCTATCAAGTAGCAGAGCAAAGAAGTATCAAGCAAATTGGTTACGAGTTAAAAGAAGTCTACGAAACAGTCTTATCTTAACAAATATTGAAGGCAGTTATTGTTAGATGAAATGGAGGTAATGAGAGTGAAAATTGGTTTTTTTACTGATACGTATTTCCCGCAAGTGAGTGGGGTAGCGACTTCTATTAAGACCTTAAAAGATGAATTAGAAAAGCACGGCCATGAAGTGTATATTTTTACGACAACCGATCCTAACGCGACTGATTTTGAAGAAGATGTCATACGAATGCCTAGTGTGCCATTCGTGTCTTTTAAAGATCGCCGAGTAGTGGTTCGCGGTATGTGGTACGCCTATTTAATTGCCAAAGAATTGGAATTAGATTTAATTCATACACATACTGAATTTGGTGCGGGTATTTTAGGGAAAATGGTTGGGAAAAAAATGAAAATTCCTGTCATCCATACGTATCATACGATGTATGAAGATTACTTACATTATATTGCTAAAGGAAAAGTCGTCCGTCCATCACATGTTAAATTCTTTTCAAGAGTGTTTACAAATCATACGACAGGTGTTGTTTGTCCCAGTGAACGTGTAATTGAAAAATTACGGGATTATGGAGTAACCGCACCAATGAGAATTATTCCAACAGGGATCGAAATTGATAAGTTTTTACGTCCCGATATTACTGAGGAAATGATCGCTGGAATGCGTCAACAACTAGGTATTGAAGAGCAACAGATTATGTTGTTATCGTTAAGTCGAATTTCTTATGAAAAAAATATTCAAGCAATTATTCAAGGGTTACCACAAGTTATTGAAAAATTACCACAAACTCGTTTAGTAATAGTTGGAAATGGTCCCTATCTAGAGGATTTAAAAGAATTAGCAGAAGAACTAGAAGTCAGTGAATACGTTCAATTTACGGGTGAAGTGCCAAATGAAGAAGTCGCCATTTATTATAAAGCTGCTGACTATTTTGTCAGCGCCTCAACGTCGGAAACACAAGGCTTAACTTATACAGAAGCGATGGCTGCTGGCGTTCAATGTGTTGCAGAAGGGAACGCCTATTTAAATAATTTATTTGATCATGAAAGCTTAGGCAAAACTTTTAAGACAGACAGTGATTTTGCCCCAACATTGATTGACTATATACAAGCAAATATTAAAATAGACCAAACTATTTTAGATGAAAAATTATTTGAAATTTCTTCTACAAACTTTGGCAACAAAATGATTGAATTTTATCAAGACACATTGATTTACTTTGATCAACTTCAAATGGAAAAAGAAAATGCGGACTCAATAAAAAAAATTAAAGTAAAATTTACATCTTTAAGAAAATAAACTGCAAAACTTTCCTCCTTCGTTTATACTGAAGGAGGAAAGTTTTTTATTTTAAGAACGGAGGAAGCTACTATGTCTAAAATCGGCTTTATTGGAACGGGTGTCATGGGGAAATCAATTATTCGTAATATGATGAAAAACAATTTATCTGTCAATGTTTATAATCGAACAAAAAGTAAAACAGATGATTTAGTTGCTGAAGGAGCAGTTTGGTATGATACGCCAAAAGCAATTGCGGAAGCGAGTGATATCATTTTTACAATGGTTGGCTTTCCTTCAGATGTTGAAGGCGTGTATTTTAATGAAACAGGGATTTTTCAAGCAGATCTTACAGGTAAAATAGTAGTAGATTTAACCACAAGTACGCCAACCTTGGCTGAAAAGATTGCCAAAAAAGCAGCAGAAGTGGGTGCTCATGCGTTGGATGCGCCAGTTTCTGGTGGTGACTTAGGTGCTAAAAATGGTACTTTAACAATTATGGTTGGTGGCGATCAAGAAAGTTATGACACCGTCTTACCAATTTTCAAAACATTTGGTAAAACGTTTATGCTACACGGCTCAGCTGGAAAAGGGCAACACACTAAGATGGCGAATCAGTTAATGATTGCAGGCACAATGACCGGTTTGACTGAAATGCTCGTTTACGCAAATGCGACAGGATTAACTTTAGAAAAAGTTCTGGAAACAGTCGGTGGTGGTAGTGCTGCAAACTGGTCATTAAGTAATTATGGTCCGCGTATTTTAAAAGAAGATTATACGCCAGGCTTTTTTGTTAAACATTTTATCAAAGATTTAAAGATTGCGTTAGATGAAGCAAAAAAACTTGACCTTCCATTGCCAGCGACGCAAAAAGCGACAGAATTATATGAAAGCCTTGCAGATAAAGGGTTTGAAAATGATGGCACACAGGCCTTAATTAAGCTTTGGTGGACAGATGGCAAGCAACCAACGAATAAAAATTAAAGAACAACAAAAAAATCAAAAAAAATGACGAAAAATCATGCAAGTTAGGCAATGTTTTGTTACAATGGTACAGAACTAGTTTGCAAAAGGAGGCCCACTGATGAAACATTCACAACTTGTGGCGATTATTAAGAGACTGGAAGCAATGATCGAAGCAGCAGATAATGAAGTACAAGTACGCCGCTTTGAACGTGAAGGCGTAGAGAAATGTATTGTAAGTTTTGATAAATCAACAGAAACATTTGAATTAACAGAATCTGATACGCACCAAAGCTATCAATTCGATAACATCGATATTGTAGCAATGGAAATTTACGACTTAATTCAATAATTAATCGTCCTACATTTTAATAAGGGAGTGGAGTAGAAGCACCAAAGCTTCTGGTTCACTCTCTTCTCGTATTATCCAGTCAAGTTGTAGCAATAGCTTAGTGGGAATTTAAGAATTATATAACAAAAATCACTGGCACTTCTCAATCAGGGGAGTGCCAGTGATGCTTTTTAGTTGCACTTCTTTCCTTTTTCTGTGAAAATAGTTTGGGTATCAAAGTAATTGATCCTTTTTTTAAAAGCCTCGTCCCTTGAAAATGCGCCTTTTTTGAAATATTTGAAGAATATTTCATTAAAAATATAGAAAATTCTCTTGCATTCTTTGCTTATTTACGATATAGTTTGAACATCAAATGTTTTGATAATCAAAGTATATGGATGGTGCACAGAATGGAACCTAATTTAGAAACAGTCAACGATTACTTAGTCAGTGTCTTTAATGACATCTTAACGATTGAAGAATCTGAATTGAAAAAATCACAATTTAATGATTTATCCATTACGGAGATGCACACAATCGAAGCAATTGGTATGTACAAGAAAAAAACGTCTTCAGAAGTAGCCAAGGAACTTTCAATTACTGTCGGAACACTTACTGTAGCGATTAACAACTTAGTTAAAAAAGGCTATGTTGAACGTTTGCGTAGTGAAGATGATCGACGTGTAGTAAAGCTTGGCTTAACTAAAAAAGGAAAATTACTTTTTAGAGTCCATCAGCATTTTCATCGTGAAATGGTTAAAAACATTTTGAAAGGCATGGAGCAAGAAGAAGAACAAGCGCTGTTAAGAGCACTAAAAAATCTTCATGATTTCTTGCAAGAATACAAATAAAAAGTGAGGATCCCCATGAAGAATTATGCACGAATTAGTTGTACAAGCCGTTATGTTCCAGAGAATTGTGTCACGAATCACCAACTGAGTGAAATGATGGATACCTCTGATGAATGGATACATTCGCGAACAGGCATTAGTGAACGTCGCATCGTTACGCAAGAAAATACGTCTGATTTATGTCATCAGGTCGCAAAACAGTTATTGGAAAAATCTGGAAAGCAAGCAAGTGAGATTGACTTTATTTTAGTTGCAACAGTGACACCAGATTTCAATATGCCTTCTGTTGCTTGCCAAGTGCAAGGCGCAATTGGCGCCACTGAGGCCTTTGCTTTTGACATCAGTGCAGCGTGTTCTGGTTTTGTCTATGCCTTAAGCATGGCAGAAAAACTAGTCTTAAGTGGTCGTTATCAAACAGGTCTAGTAATTGGTGGCGAAACATTTTCCAAAATGTTGGATTGGACCGATCGCTCCACAGCGGTGCTTTTCGGTGATGGGGCTGCTGGCGTCTTGATTGAAGCGGCTGAGACACCGCATTTTCTAAATGAAAAATTACAAGCAGATGGACAACGGTGGGCGGCTTTAACGTCAGGCTACACGATCAACGAAAGTCCTTTTTATCAGGGGCATGAGCAGGCTAGTAAGACGCTACAGATGGAAGGACGTAGTATTTTTGATTTTGCGATTAAAGATGTTTCACAAAATATTTTATCACTCGTGACGGACGAAACCGTGGATTATCTTCTATTACATCAAGCAAATGTGCGCATTATCGATAAAATTGCACGTAAGACGAAGATTTCCCGCGAGAAGTTTTTAACGAATATGGATAAATATGGCAATACCTCAGCTGCTAGTATTCCTATTTTGTTGGATGAAGCAGTTGAAAATGGGACCTTAATTTTAGGTTCCCAACAACGCGTGGTGCTAACAGGATTTGGCGGCGGCTTAACATGGGGCTCACTGCTCCTAACGCTGTAAAAAACTGTTCACATATAAATGAAGAAAATGACTATTTTGGAGGAATATACACATGGTATTTGAAAAAATTCAAGCAATTATCGTAGAAGAATTAGGAAAAGATGCTGAAGAGGTACAATTAACTACAAACATTCAAGAAGAATTAGATGCGGATAGCTTAGATTTATTCCAAATCATTAACGAAATCGAAGATGAATTTGATGTGAAAATCGAAACAGAAGATGGCATCCAAACCGTTCAAGATTTAGTAACATATGTAGAAAAACAACAAGCAAACTAATACATGAAAATAGGGGGCTGGGACATTTAATTGCTAAATGATCCAGTCCCTAAAAAAACAAGTAAATAAGCCGGAAAAATCCTTTTTTACTTGAATGAAGTGTACTTATCTTAGAACTAAAGGACGTATAAAATCAATGAATCAACAGTTATGTGAGTTGCTTGGAATCAATTATCCCATTTTTCAAGGCGGTATGGCTTGGGTAGCCGATGCTTCATTAGCAAGTGCCGTGTCAAACGCTGGTGGATTAGGGATTATTGCTGGCGGCAATGCCCCAAAAGAAGTCGTAAAAAAAGAAATTAAAAAAGTTAAAGAATTAACGGAGCAACCCTTTGGTGTCAATATCATGTTACTTTCACCTTTTGCCGATGAAATTGTCGATTTGGTTTGTGAAGAACAGGTTCCTGTCGTAACGACAGGTGCAGGCAATCCAGCCAAATACATGGCTCGTTTTAAAGAACATAACATTAAAGTAATCCCAGTAGTTCCTTCAGTTGCTTTAGCAAAAAGAATGGAAAAAATTGGTGCCGATGCTGTCATTTTTGAAGGAATGGAAGCTGGTGGACATATTGGCAAGTTAACCACTATGAGTGGCTTACCGCAAATCGTTGACGCTGTGTCAATTCCTGTGATTGCAGCAGGTGGGATTGGTGATGGTCGTGGTATGGCTGCGGCCTTTATGTTAGGTGCTGAAGCAGTCCAGTTAGGCACACGTTTTTTAATTGCCAAAGAATGCAACGTTCATCCAGATTATAAACAGAAAGTTTTAAAGGCACGTGATTTAGATGCAGTAATTACCTGCCAACATTTTGGCCATCCAGTGCGTACTTTAAAAAATAAATTAACCGCTCAATATAATCAATTAGAAAAGCAAGAACTCCAAAAAGAAGTGCCTGATTTAGAAATGTTTGAAAAAATTGGTCAGGGCGCTTTGCGCAAAGCTGTCGTTGACGGGGATATGGATTACGGTTCCGTCATGGCGGGACAAATTGCCGGGTTAATAAAAAAAGAAGAAACAGCCCAAGAAATCATTGATTCACTCATGTCTGAATGCAAAGCGATTGTACATAAGATGAATCAGCGTTGGGGCTAAGTGAATAATTTTAACAAAAAATGAGGTGTCGTATGAAAACAGCGATTTTATTTAGTGGACAAGGAGCCCAGTATCAAGGGATGGGTGAAGAATTATATCACCAAGAAGCGATTGTTCGGGAAACTTTCGATGAAGCAAGTCATATCTTAGGTTATGAGATGGCAGAACTTTGTTTTACTGAAAATGAACGTTTAAATGAAACAGAATATACGCAACCTGCTATTTTAACAGTCAGTGTCGCATTTTACCGTCTTTTGCAACAAAAAGGACTAACGCCTGATGTCGTAGCGGGTTTAAGCTTAGGGGAATACAGTGCTTTGGTTGCCAGCGGGGCTTTGCGCTTTTCAGAAGCAGTGGCCTTGGTCCAAAAGCGCGGTCAGTACATGACAGAAGCAGCACCACAAGGAACTGGCAAAATGGTTGCTGTTATGAATGCTGAGCGTGAAGTAATTGAGAAAGCCTGCCAAGAAGCCAGTGCTTTCGGAATTGTGGCTCCAGCAAATTATAATACACCACAACAAATCGTGATTGGTGGTGAGGTTGCTGCTGTTGATCAAGCGATGACACTTCTCAAAGAAGCTGGTGTGAAACGAATGATTCCGTTAAATGTGAGTGGTCCTTTCCATACGGCGCTGTTACAACCAGCATCAAAAAAATTGGCTCAGGATTTAGCAAAATTGAACTTTCAAACGATGCAAATTCCTGTCATTAGTAATACGACTGCCGAAATTATGCCCCAAGAGGCAATTCAAGCGTTATTGGAAAAGCAAGTCATGTCTGCGGTACGTTTTGAAGACAGTATCGAAACGATGAAGGCTATGAACGTAGGAACGATGATTGAAGTTGGTCCAGGGAAAACATTAACTGGTTTTGTTAAAAAAATTGACAAAACAATTGAAATGCACCGTGTGGAAGATGTTGCAACATTAAAAGAAACGTTAACAGCACTTACTGGGAGGTAAAAAATGGAATTAACAGGGAAAAACGTATTTATTACTGGAAGCACTCGCGGGATTGGCAAAGCAGTTGCGTTGGCTTTTGCGAAAGAGGGCGCCAATATTGTTTTAAACGGTCGGAGTGAGATTACGCCAGAACAACGACAAGAAATTGAAGCCTTTGGGGTAAAATGTATTGGCCTTTCTGGAGATATTTCCGATTTTGATGCAGCAGGTGAGATGATTCAAGCAACTGTTGACCAATTAGGCTCGATTGATATTCTGGTGAATAACGCTGGGATTACGAATGATAAATTATTATTACGAATGACAAAAGAGGATTTTAATGCCTGTTTAGATATTAACTTGGTAGGAACTTTTAACATGACCCAACAAGCGGTTAAACGTATGATGAAACAACGAAGTGGTCGGATTATTAATATGGCTAGCGTTTCTGGTTTAATGGGAAATGTTGGTCAAGCAAACTACGCTGCGAGTAAAGCAGGTGTCGTTGGTTTTACTAAATCGGTGGCACGAGAAGTTGCGCCGCGCGGTATTACCTGCAATGCGATTGCACCAGGGTTTATCCAAACAGAAATGACGGATGTTTTATCGGAAAAAGTTAAAACACAAATGAATGCGCAAATTCCCTTACAAACGTTTGGGCAAGTCGAAGATGTCGCAGCTACAGCGATTTTCTTAGCTAAAAGTCCCTATATTACTGGGCAAGTAGTGAATGTTGATGGCGGCTTAGTCATGCACGGATAAACGAAAGGAGTCAAAAGGATGAATCGAGTAGTTATTACCGGTTACGGTGTCACCTCGCCGATTGGCAATGAACCTGAGACTTTTTTAGAAAGTTTGAAAACAGGGAAAAATGGTATCGGACCGATTAGTAAATTTGATGTTAGTGAAACAGGTGTCACCTTAGCAGCTGAAGTGAAAGACTTTCCAATGGAAAAATATTTTGTTAAAAAAGATGGCAAACGCATGGATAAGTTTTCGTTATTTGGCATTTATGCGGCCTTAGAAGCAATGGCTATGAGTGGCTTGGATACCAGTCAACTAGATGTGGATCGGTTTGGCGTCATGGTGGGTTCCGGGATTGGTGGTTTGGAAACAATTCAAAATCAAGTAATTCGGATGCACGACAAAGGACCTGAACGTGTGGCACCGTTATTTATTCCAATGGCGATTGGAAACATGGTGGCGGGAAATATTGCTTTACGTGTTGGTGCCAAAGGAATTTGTACGTCAACAGTGACGGCTTGTGCTAGTGCAACCCATTCAATTGGGGAAGCGTTCCGCAATATCAAACATGGCTACTCCGATGTCATTATTGCTGGTGGAGCAGAAGCGCCTATTACAGAAATCGGTATTTCAGGATTTGCTTCCTTGACCGCTTTAACAAAGGCGACTGATCCAGAAAAAGCCTCAATTCCCTTTGATAAAGAACGTAGTGGATTTGTGATGGGAGAAGGTGCGGGTGTCTTTATTTTAGAATCATTAGATCATGCTCTAGAACGAGGCGCAACTATTTTAGGTGAAGTGGTTGGCTATGGTGCTAATTGCGATGCCTATCATATGACATCACCAACACCAGATGGGAGCGGCGCAGCGAAAGCCATGGTACTAGCAATGGAAGAAGCGGGGATTTCTCCAGAAAAAATTGGCTATATTAACGCCCATGGAACAAGCACACAAGCCAATGACAGTGCAGAATCTAAAGCTATTGAATTGGCTTTAGGTAATGCCGCAAAAACGGCGTATGTAAGTAGTACGAAGAGTATGACGGGACATCTCTTAGGCGCCGCTGGTGGGATTGAAGGAATTGCTACCCTAAATGCTTTACAACATCAATTTATTCCGCCAACCATTAATGTGGAAAATCAAGATGAAGCAATTACGGTGAACGTTGTTTTAAACGAAAGCAAAGAGCATAAATTTGATTATGCTTTAAGTAACTCGCTAGGCTTTGGTGGCCACAATGCAGTTATTTGCTTAAAACGCTGGGAGGATTAACATGCAGTTAGAAGAAGTAAAAGCACTATTAACACAATTTGATCAATCAACTTTAACCGAATTCGATTTACGAGAAGGCTCGTTTGAATTATATATGAATAAAAATACAGTTTCTGGACGAAGTGCCGTAGAACCAGTGGCGCAACCACAAGAAACACCAGTAGCCGCTAGTGGTGTGTCAGTGCCTGTTGAAACAGTTTCTGTCGTTGAAGAAACGCCAACCAATACACCGACAGTCAATAAAAAGACAGAAGAAATTACGTCACCTATTGTAGGAATCGTTTATTTACAACCAGCACCAGATAAAGAGAACTTTGTCAAAGTAGGAGACACTGTTAAAACGGGTGACGTTGTGTGTATCGTTGAAGCGATGAAATTAATGAATGAAATTACGGCGACAGTTGACGGTGTGATTACCGAAGTGTTAGTCAACAATGAAGATGTGGTTGAATTTGGTCAGCCGCTATTCCGAGTTGCTAAAGGAGAATAAAACATGAAATTAACAATTACAGAAATTCAAGAAATTTTACCACATCGCTATCCCTTTTTATTATTAGATAGTGTTGAAGAAGTCATTCCCGGGGAACGCGTTGTAGCGAAAAAGAATGTAACGGTTAATGAGCAAGTTTTTCAAGGTCATTTTCCTGGGAATCCTGTTTTGCCAGGAGTTTTAATTATTGAATCGTTGGCTCAAGCAGGCGCCGTGGCATTACTTTCAATGCCTGAATTCAAAGGGAAAACGGCATACTTTGGTGGATTAGATAAAGCAAAATTTAGACAAAAGGTAACACCAGGCGACACATTAATTTTAGAGGTTGAACTTTTAAAAGTCCGTGCTTCTGCTGGAATGGGTAAAGGTGTGGCAAAAGTTAATGGAAAAAAAGTTGCCGAGGCTGAATTAACCTTTATGATTGGATAGGTGAAAAATGTTTTCGAAAGTATTAATCGCAAACCGCGGAGAAATCGCTGTTCGTATTATTCGTGCCTGTCGCGAATTAGGCGTTCAAACAGTTGCTGTTTACTCTGAAGCGGATCAAGAAGCGTTACACACACAGTTAGCAGATGAAGCTATTTGTATTGGACCGGCGAAAGCAACTGATTCTTATTTAAATGTTCAAGCTGTTTTAAGTGCAGCGATTGTTACCAATGCTGAAGCGATTCATCCAGGGTTTGGTTTCTTATCTGAAAATAGTCAATTTGCTTCAATGTGCGAAGAATGCAACATTACTTTTATCGGTCCTAAAGCAGAAACGATTGATGCAATGGGCAATAAAATAAACGCACGTCAACTGATGCAAAAAGCCAAGGTACCTGTTATTCCTGGGAGTGATGGCGTCATTGATTCTGTCGAAGAAGCGTTGACGATTGCTGAAAAAATTGGTTACCCAGTGATGTTAAAGGCAGCTGCTGGTGGTGGCGGAAAAGGAATCCGAAAAGTTCTTTCAAAAGAAGAGTTACCGAAACACTTTACTTCAGCGCAGCAAGAAGCCAAAGCCGCATTTGGTAATGATGATATGTATTTAGAAAAAATTATTTATCCAGCACGTCATATCGAAGTGCAAATTTTAGGTGATCAATATGGGCATGTGATTCACTTAGGAGAACGTGATTGCTCACTACAAAGAAATAATCAAAAAGTGTTAGAAGAATCACCATCGATTGCTATTTCTGAAGAAAAGCGTCAGATGTTAGGCGAAACGGCCGTTCGAGCGGCACAAGCTGTGCATTATGAAAATGCCGGAACCATTGAATTTTTGATGGATCCAGCTGGCGACTTTTATTTCATGGAAATGAATACCCGCATCCAAGTCGAACATCCAGTTACGGAAATGGTAACAGGGATTGATTTAGTCAAAGCACAATTAGAAATTGCTTCAGGTGAACCTTTAGGCTATACCCAAGAGGATGTTACCATGACTGGGCATGCGATTGAGTGCCGAATTAACGCTGAAAATCCTGCCTTTAATTTTGCTCCTTCACCAGGTAAAATTCAAAATCTCTTGTTGCCTAGTGGTGGAATGGGCTTGCGTGTAGACAGCGCTATGTATTCAGGGTATTCAATTCCGCCTTATTATGATTCAATGATTGCGAAAGTCATCGTACATGGTGAAAATCGTTTTGATGCCTTGATGAAAATGCAAAGGGCTTTAAATGAAATTGTAACAGAAGGTATTATTACGAATGCCGAATTCCAATTGGATTTAATTACACATGACAATGTTTTGACAGGTGACTATGACACAAGCTTTTTACAAGAAACATTTCTACCAAATTGGGAGCCAGAAAGCAATCATTAAAGAAAGAACGCCGCAAGAGCTCTCTTGCTTGGAAAGATCAGTGATCTTTTGAAAGGAGCTGAGCTCTTGCCGCTAAAATACGAGGAGTAAGCAAATGGCATTATTTAAAAAGAAAAATTACATTCGCATTAATCCAAATCGTGCTGATGCAAATGATGCATCAAAGAAGCCTTCTGTTCCAGATAATATGTGGGCAAAATGCCCTTCTTGTAAGCGAACACTGTATACAAAAGAAATGGGTGCAGAAAAAATCTGTCCGCATTGTGGCTATAGTTTTCGGATTGGTGCATGGGAACGATTAGCGATAACCGTTGATGAAAAAAGTTTCCACAATTGGGACAGTGAATTAGTGACAAAAGATCCACTAAATTTTCCTGGTTATCTTGAAAAAATTGAAAAAATGCAAGAAAAAACTGGACTAGATGAAGCTGTCTTAACGGGAGAAGCAACAATTGAAGGACAAGCTGTTGCAATTGGAATCATGGATGCTAATTTTATCATGGGCAGTATGGGAACGATTGTTGGTGAAAAAATCACACGCTTGTTTGAGCGGGCGACAGAAAAGCATTTACCAGTGGTGATTTTCACTGCATCTGGTGGTGCCCGTATGCAAGAAGGAATTTTTTCATTGATGCAAATGGCGAAAATTTCGGCCGCTTTGCAACGGCATAACAAAGCAGGCTTGCTGTATCTTACGGTATTGACTGATCCAACGACTGGCGGTGTTACCGCAAGTTTTGCGATGGATGGCGATATTATTTTGGCAGAGCCTCAGAGTTTAATCGGTTTTGCTGGCCGCCGTGTAATTGAACAAACGATTCGTCAAGAGTTGCCAGATGATTTTCAAAAGGCCGAGTTTCTTTTAGAACATGGTTTTGTAGATCAGATTGTGCCAAGAAATCTTTTGCGTCAACGATTGAGCGACTTGTTACGTTTACATTCTTTGGAAGGGTGGCGCTAACATGGAAAAGAAAACAGCCAATGATGTTGTTACCTTGGCAAGAGCCCAAGATCGTTTGACAACTTTAGAATATATAGAAGCAATTTTTGAGGACTTTTTAGAATTTCATGGGGATCGTTACTTTGCCGATGATTTAGCTGTAGTCGGTGGTGTTGCTACTTTGCAAGGGAAACCAGTTACAGTGGTAGGTATCCAAAAAGGCCGAAATCTACCAGAAAATATTGAACGTAATTTTGGTTCACCTAATCCTGAAGGGTATCGCAAAGCGTTACGTTTAATGAAACAAGCGGAAAAATTTAATCGCCCAGTCATTACCTTTGTGAACACTGCTGGTGCCTATTGTGGGATTGGTGCCGAAGAGCGGGGAGAAGGGGAAGCCATTGCGCAAAACCTGTTAGAGATGTCTGATTTGAAAGTGCCAATCATTTCAGTCATCATTGGTGAGGGTGGCAGTGGCGGTGCTTTAGCGTTAGCAGTCGCAGATGAAGTTTGGATGTTGGAACACACGATTTATGCGGTTCTTTCGCCAGAAGGTTTCGCCTCTATTTTGTGGAAAGATGGCAGTCGTGCGAAAGAAGCAGCAGAATTGATGAAAATCACAGCGACAGAGCTGAAGGAATTAGCTATTGTAGATAAAGTAATTCCGGAAGTTATGAACGGTCAGCCTCTGGAACAAGCAAAAATTAATCGCATGTTACAAAAAGCGTTCATTTCAAAATTAACTGAATTAGCTAAATTAGATACGGAAACATTACTAGAAAAAAGATACCAACGTTTTCGCAAATATTAGAAGTTACTACTCATCAACGAACTTTTCAGGGGTTGATGGGTGGCTTTTTTTATTTTTTCTTTTATTTTACTTGTTCTTTTACAAGGAACGACCGTCCTTTATAGAAATTTTCAGTAAAATGCAGTATAATACAATAGGTAGAGACTGAAGCATAATTGTTTAGTTATGTTTCAGTCTCTTAAAATCGAAGAAACTACATAGTGTCAGTGAGAGGAGTCACGATGTTTTCAAAATATAAACCGACATGGATGATTGATGCGATTTATAAAATTACCCCCGCACAATTAAAAAAACTAGGGATTAAGGCAGTACTAACTGACTTAGATAATACGTTAATTGCTTGGAATAATCCCGATGGAACAGAAGAATTAAAAACTTGGTTATTAGAAATGAAAAATGCAGGAATTACTGTCCTCGTTGTTTCAAACAACAAAGACAGCCGGATTAAACGCGTTGTTGAAAAGTTTGACTTAGATTATGTAGCACGTGCCTTGAAACCAACCGCACGTGGCTTCAAATTAGCAGAAAAAAAATTAGGCTTGAAGCCATCTGAAATGTTAATGGTCGGCGATCAGATTATGACAGATATTCGGGGAGCTAACGCAGCGGGTATACGCAATGTTTTAGTTCAACCGATTGTCGATACAGATGGCTGGAATACTAGAATCAATCGGTTCTTTGAACGGAAAATTATGAAATACTTATCAAAAAAACATCCAGAAATGACATGGAGAGGCGGATTAGAATGACAGAGGCAATTCATTGTATTGGCTGTGGTGCGATTATCCAAACGGAAAATCCTCATGAATTAGGCTATACACCAAAAACAGCTTTCGAAAAAGGAATGGAAACAGGGGAAGTTTATTGCCAACGTTGTTTTCGCTTAAGACATTATAATGACATTCAAGATGTCCAATTAACAGATGATGACTTTTTACGTTTATTGAATGGTTTAGGAACAGAAGATGCACTGATTGTGAACGTAGTGGATATTTTTGACTTTAATGGCTCTCTTATTCCAGGACTGCATCGTTTTATCGGAGATAATCCTGTGTTGTTAGTTGGCAATAAAGTGGATATTTTGCCTAAATCATTAAAAAAACCTAAAATGGTTCAATGGATGAGAGAACGGGCCCATGAAGCAGGATTACGCCCTGTTGATGTTTTACTAACAAGTGGCAAGAAACCACAAGAAATGCAAGAGTTATTAGATACGATCGAAAAATATCGTGAAGGCCGAGACGTTTATGTCGTAGGTGTGACCAATGTTGGAAAATCAACATTAATCAATCAAATCATTCAACAAACAGTGGGTGTTCAAGATGTGATTACGACATCACAATTTCCTGGAACAACGCTAGATAAAATTGAAATTCCATTAGACGATGGCCACTTCTTAATCGATACGCCCGGAATTATTCACCGTCATCAAATGGCACATTATCTAGGTAAAAAAGACTTGAAAATTATTGCACCGCAAAAAGAAATCAAACCGAAAGTTTACCAATTAAATGCTGAACAAACCTTGTTTTTAGGTGGCTTGGCTCGCTTTGATTATGTCCAAGGTGCTAAAAGTTCCTTCATTGCCTACGTTTCCAATGACTTAAATTTACACCGAACAAAAACAGCAACCGCCGATGCTTTTTATGAAAAACATGTTGGTGGCTTATTGCAGCCTCCACGTGCCGATGAAGTCGCTGAGTTTCCTGAATTAGTGCGCTTTGAATTTTCCGTGAAAGAAAAAACGGATATTGTGTTTGCTGGTCTAGGTTGGATTACTGTCACAGAACCTGGTGTAGTCGCTGGTTGGGCGCCTAAAGGTGTCGATGTTTTACGTAGAAAAGCATTAATTTAAATTTTAGAGAGAAGGCAAACAATTTGAAACTTAGAGGAAAACAAAAACGTTATTTACGTAGTCAGGCACACCATTTACAACCTATTTTTCAAGTAGGCAAAGGTGGTTTGAATGACGCAATGATTACACAAATTGATGAAGCGTTGGAAAAACGTGAATTGATTAAAATTACGTTATTACAAAATACAGATGAAGTAGCAGAAGAGGTTGCAGAAGAACTAACAGCAGCCATTCATTGCGATGTGGTACAAATTATTGGTCGCGTGTTGGTCTTATTCAAGCCATCAAGTAAAGAAAAATATCAAAAAATTTCAGCAGCAGTCAAAGAGATTTAATATTGGAGGGATGAACAATGGGAGAAAAAAGACAAGCGCGTCAAGGAGCGGACGTTCTCTTGCAAGAGGAACCGTTACGTTTTCAAACAAGAAAGCAAGTCGGCTTGTTAGGTGGTAATTTTAATCCCGTTCATTTAGCACATCTTGTCATGGCCGATCAAGTTCAAAATCAACTAGGTTTGGACAAAGTTTACTTAATGCCTACGTACTTACCACCACATGTAGACGAAAAGAAAACAATTAGCAGTGAACATCGGTTAGCGATGTTAGAACTAGCAGTGGCTGATAATCCCTGCTTAGATATTGAGCCAATTGAATTAATTCGCAAAGGCAAAAGTTACACGTATGATACAATGAAAGCTTTAAAAGAAGCCAATCCAGATACTGATTATTATTTTATAATTGGTGGAGATATGGTGGAATACTTGCCCAAATGGCATCGGATTGATGACTTACTCCATTTAGTTCAATTTGTCGGCATTCGGCGTCCTAATTATCCAACGGAATCTACCTATCCAATTATTTGGGTCGATGTTCCGCAGATGGCGATTAGTTCCACTTTGATTAGACAAAAAGTCAAAAGTGGTTGCTCAACACGCTATCTTCTTCC
Organism: Enterococcus sp. DIV1307a; assembly: GCF_050537425.1. Classification (NCBI taxonomy): domain Bacteria; kingdom Bacillati; phylum Bacillota; class Bacilli; order Lactobacillales; family Enterococcaceae; genus Enterococcus; species Enterococcus sp. DIV1307a. The sequence goes on along the minus strand of NZ_CP172914.1, from coordinate 2,328,980 downwards.
AGAGAATGTGATAAACTATATTCAAGAGAAGGGACTGTATCAAGATGAGCTGGATAACAAATTATGATGCTGCACAACGTGAATTATTAATGCAAAAAGTTCAAATGCAAATGAGTGAACGTCGCTTTCGCCATGTGTTAGGAGTCGAGGAAACAGCTGTGGCCTTGGCAGCGAAATATGGTGCCGATGAAGCGAAAGCCAGTATTGCTGCTTTGACGCATGATTACGCCAAAGAACGACCAAACGATGAATTCGAGTTGATTATTCGCCGAGATGGTTTTGATTTGACTTTATTAAACTATGGCAATGAAATTTGGCATGGCTTAGTTGGGGCGGATATTGTCCAACGGGAATTAGCCATTGATGACGAAGAAATCTTGCAGGCAATTCGTGTGCATACAACTGGGGCTGCTAAGATGAGCTTGCTAGATAAAATTATTTATGTCGCAGATTACATTGAACCAGGACGTGATTTTCCAGGTGTGAAAGAAGCCCGTGAAATTGCCCTTGTTGACTTAGATGCAGCGGTTGCTTATGAAACGAAACATACCTTGTTACATTTGATTGAACAAGAACATAAAATTTATCCAAAAACGTTAGAGACCTACAATCAATGGGTCGTTAATCAAAAATAAAAGAAGAAAGAATTACTAGGAGGGAACTATCATAGATAGCCAGAAAATTTTAGAAATTGCTGTCAAAGCAGCAGATTCAAAACGAGCAGAAGAAATTGTCGCATTAGACGTAAGAGAGATTTCATTATTAGCAGATTATTTTTTAATTTGCCAAGCCAATAGTGAACGTCAAATCAATGCGATTGTTGATGAAATTAACGAACAAGAAGCCAAAAATCAAGTAGAAGTCAAGCGTGTGGAAGGTAAAGAAGGCGGAAAATGGATTTTAATCGATTTAGGCGATGTTATTGTCCACGTATTCCAATCTTCAGAACGTGCCTTTTACAACTTAGAAAAATTATGGTCAGATGCCCCAATGGTTGATCTAAGCGCTTGGGTCGACTAAAATGGCCTATGAAACGTTTGCTTTCGTCTATGACGAAGTGATGGACGAAAGCCTATACCAAAAATGGTTGGATTTTTCCAATCGTCATCTCCCACAAGGAACCCAACAAATTCTTGAAATGGCTTGTGGTACAGGCGCTTTAGCAGTTGATTTCGCAAAAAGTGGTTACGATGTGACAGCCTTAGACTTATCAGAAGAAATGTTGATGATTGCTAGTGAACGGGCCTTTGAAGAAGAAGTGCCAGTTCAATTTGTTCAGGGAAATATGCTAGATTTATCTGAAGTGGGACAATACCAAGCCATCACTTGTTTTTCTGATTCACTGTGCTATATGGCTAATCGCCAAGAAGTACAACAAGTGTTCGATGAAGTTTATCAAGCGTTAGAAGAGGAAGGAACGTTCATTTTTGATGTTCATTCTACTTACAAAATTGATTCAGTTTTTCCAGAATATAGCTATCATTATCAAACAGAAGAATTTGCTTTTCTATGGGATAGTTACGCTGGTGAAAAAGAACACAGCATCGAACATTTCTTAACATTTTTTGTGAAAGAACAGGAAACAGATGAGCACTTTGTTCGGTATGATGAATTGCATCAAGAACGAACCTATTCGTTAGATAACTATTTACGAATGTTAGAAAGTGCTGGTTTCATGAACGTCAAAGTTTATGCAGACTTTACAGATGAAGCACCAACTGAAACAAGTGAACGCTGGTTCTTTGTTTGTCAAAGAGATTAATAAGATTTGGCTTATGAGCTTGGGACAGCGCTTAAAAACGTTTGTCTCTTTGCTGATAAGTCCATTTTTTTATAACGGAGGTGGCTAGAGTGAAAGCCTGTGGCATTATCGTGGAATATAATCCCTTTCATAATGGACATCGCTATCATGCCCAACAAGCTCGCCAACAAAGCGGAGCTGAAGTAGTAATTGCTATAATGAGTGGGAATTTTTTACAAAGAGGAGAACCAGCCTTACTAGATAAGTGGGCCAGAGCAGAAGAAGCTTTGCAAAATGGTGTGGATTTAGTCATTGAATTGCCGACAGCTTGGTCGGTACAGTCTGCGGATTACTTTGCCAAAGGCGGTATAAAGTTATTGCAGGCGTTGCAATGTGAGAGCTTATGTTTTGGAACAGATAGTACAAGTGCAATTGATTATGCGGCTTTCGGCCAGTTTGTCCAAGAAAATCAATCCTTAATTGATCAAACGTTCCACGCATTGACAGACAAACAATTGAGTTATCCACAAAAAATGACTGCTGTTTTTCGTCAAGTATATCCTGAAAGCAGGTTCGATTTTTCTTCGCCTAATCATATTTTGGGGATGAGTTATGCAAAGGAAAATGCCACGTATCCAACCCCGATGACGCTCTACCCAATTGCTAGAAAACAAGCGGGCTTTCATGATGCAACGATTTCTGGGAAAGTTGCTAGCGCCACGGCGATTAGGCAAAGTATTTTTCAACAAGAAATAACGCAAGTGCTGCCAACGGTTCCTTCTATAACCGCACAACATTTACAAACGCAGGCAATGATTTCATGGGAAAACTATTGGCCCTTCCTAAAGTATAAAATTGTTCAATCCTCGTTAGAAGAGTTACAAGCCATTTACCAAATGACGGAAGGACTTGAATATCGACTAAAAGATCAAATCCAAGCAGCAGGTTCTTTTCACGAATTAATGGAACGTATGAAAACGAAGCGTTATACTTGGACAAGATTGCAACGATTAGCAACCTATATATTGTTAAATATGACCAAAGAAGAAGTTGAAACTGTTTGGCAAGACAGCTATCTCCATGTGTTAGGATTTACGCCAAAGGGACAAGCTTATCTAAAAGAAACCAAAGCACAAATTCAATTGCCGGTAATTTCCAAGGTATCTAAAGAAAACCGCGCAATGCTTTCGTTAGATATTCGCGCCAATCAACTATATCAGATGGGAGATTCTTCTTTAAAAGAACAAAATTTTGGTCGGTTTCCCTTACGATTTTCGCCAGATACCTAAAAAATACTTAACAAAAATCAGTTTCCCCAGTATAATAAACAAGGGATAAGATACTAACAACAAATCAGAGAAAGCGAAGTGAGAATATGGGCCGTAAATGGGCAAATATTAAAGAGAAAAAAGCTGCCAAAGACGCAAACAATAGCCGTGTTTATGCAAAATTCGGGATTGAAATTTACGTAGCAGCGAAGTCAGGAGACCCTGATCCTCATGCAAACCAAAAATTACGGTTTGTAATCGAACGCGCCAAAACATACAATGTACCAAAACATATTATTGATCGCGCTATTGAAAAAGCAAAAGGTTCAGCAGATGAACAATATTCTGAATTACGCTATGAAGGATTTGGGCCAAATGGTTCAATGGTCATTGTTGATGCTTTAACAAACAACGTGAACCGAACAGCAGCAGATGTGCGGGCCGCATTTGGTAAAAACGGCGGAAACATGGGTGTCAGCGGTGCTGTTTCCTACATGTTTGATAATACAGGTATCATTGGCTTTGCTGGTGACGATGCGGATGAAATTTTAGAATACTTAATGGAAAAAGACATTGATGTTCGCGATGTTGTTGAAGAAGACGGTCAAATTATCGTTTACACAGAACCAGAAGATTTCCACCATGCACAAGAAGCGTTAAAAGAAAAAGGCATTGAAGAATTCACGGTTACTGAGTTAGAAATGGTTCCACAAAACGAAGTAACATTAGAAGGCGACGATTTAGCGAACTTTGAAAAAATGTTAGACGTTTTAGAAGATTTAGAAGATGTTCAAAAAGTTCATCATAATGTAGATTTACCTGAATAATCCATTTGTTCGTTTGTTTTAAGATTTAGAAAGTGAGCCATCGGTCATTTTGACTGATGGCTCACTTTTTTTCATATAATACATAGAAAAAAGAAAGTTGATTGATAGGTCCATGTGACACAAAGCATTCAATGACTGGTTCAACTTTTGTCTGTTCCATAAATATTTGTCTAAACAGTTGAATTAATAGTACAATAGTCTAGTAAGATAGATCATTGAACGGGGTGAATAGGCGTGAAAAAGGGAATGTTCGCGTTTTTTGTCGGGCTAGCGGTTTTATCATTAACTGCTTGTCGGGAACCAAAAGAAAAGAAAGTAACCGCTTCAACGGAGGCATCCTCTAAAGTTGAAGAGACGAATACGAATGAAAAAACCAGTGAAACAATTGATAAGACAAATGAACAAGCGAGCAGCAGTATCGAGTCTAACGAATCAGTGAAAAATGAAGAGCAGACAGCTGATGAAAACAATAGTCAGCTAACTGTAGCTGATTTAGATACTACAGCGATTAATGCTGGCGATTTTACTACTTTAGCTGGAACATGGAAAAATGGTAAAGGAGAGAGTTTGATCATTCATCCTGATGGTAGTACAAATACCGGAGGAATGATTACGAAGGATTTACCTACTGATGAGTCGCGACCAATTACAAGCTTAAGTATTAGGTGGGGGCCTACTGGTGCTGCGTTATTATTATATAAAATTGGTGTTGAAAATCCTAACGGCGACCAATCGGATAAGACGAAACCACGATTGTTAATTACTCAAGATAGTGGAAATTATCCTGCGGAAGAGTATTACTATCGTTCTTCTGAAGAGGAAAATCAAGACCAAAATGAAGAGGCAAAAATCATCGATACACAAGAAAAAGCAGAGACATATATTAGAAAGACATTGACTGATGCAGAAAATAATGATACGAACCTTGGATTTTTGGGTATGAATGGAAATGACTTCTTTTTTAGAGCCCAATCGAAACAGATGGTTGCAAATGGAGGGACAGGAACTGTCGGTTTTTACAGAGTATCACCACAAGGAGCAGTCAGAATAACGGATGCACGAGGCAACTAAAGATAGTCTCGTGGCAATCTATTTAATTCCTATAAAAGTAGCAAAATAAGAATGAAATGATCACAAAATCTTCACATTTAGTTTGTAAGATATAAGCATATCAACAAACAACCTTAACAACACAAAACACTTTTTCATTTTTAACTCCTTTCCCGTCCTTACCCAAAGGGCGGGTCTTTTTTTGTGTAAAACTATTCGCTCAAGATACCAAAAAGCCAGCTTGTAGTAAGCTGGCTTTTAACTCTTTACATGTTGGCGCTTGTAGACACGAGATAATATTAAGGTGTTGGAACAGTTGGTGAATAGTTCGTTTTTCGACCATAAAGTTCTTGTGTCGCCGCCGAGATATACGCAGATGAATCTTTTCCTGGGAGGTTATACATTAGATAAATACCATATTGCTCCGCTTTTGTACGTTTGGCATATTGCGCAGCTAGATTTTGATTGACACCAACTTCAACGGCAGAAGCACCTAAACGAGAAGCAGGCATACCTGCAATTTGTGGTGGATTCCAGGTACTATAATAAGGGTTCCAAGCATAATCAATTAAAGAACTCATTTGAGGATTAGCTGAAGAGTTCGCAGCCGCTGGTCCAATATTATAAAAAGTAATTAATTTATCATTACCTAAGCGATTTCTTAAGGCTTGAAGTAACCAAATGAACGAAGAATTATTTGGTTGAGGCGTCCCATTTTTTCCGTATTCAGCATACTCATCATCAAAATCAATACCATCTAAATGATACGTATTAACGACTTGTTCTAATTGAGCTGCAAAGGCATCCGCACTTTCGTAAGTTGGGAAGTTAGCAAAGCCAGCACCTTCATGGTTGCCTAAAATAGACAATAGGACTTTAGTGCCGCGTGCTTGAACTGGACGAATTTGTGTTTCAGCTTCGTTTAAAGTTTGTTGGACCCGTTCATTTAGATATAAGTAAGGTTTTTTATTGACCGTATCATAATTAATATTGGCTGCAAAAATAATCCCCATATCAAAAGCAGGTTGATTGGTTCCAGCTAAAGTATATTTTCCCACATTGTTAAAATCGTGGTTGTTTACTTCTACATACATGACTGTTTTAGGTGTAACAGTTGATGCTGCTTGTACTTCAAATGCAGGTAGTGCAAACAGTAACCCACCGACTAAAAGTATCAAACTTAAAAAAGTTGAAATAATCCCTGTTTTCTTGTTAAAAAAATGAGTGCTCAATTGATGCCCCATAACTTTCTCCTCCTATAAAATAAATATTTTTTGTAAGCGTTAACAAAGATATGTTATCATTTTTATAATTTAAACACAAGAAGAAGAGAACAAAAGTGAGCAAATCCACAGAATATAAAAGCGTCCTTCGCAAAATGGTCTTGCGAAGGACGCTCTTTTACCAATCAAAGAGTAAGGCATAGCCTAAAGAAAGCAGCTCTCGACCAAAATTTTTGATATCTTTTGGAAAAGAAGAAGCCGCAGTGATGCCTGAAACATTTGAGATGCCTGCTCGCTTGGCTAAAAGTTGCGAGCGGTACATGTGAAAGTCACTAGTAACAATCACTAGCCGTTTAAAAGAAAGGAGTTTTTGTGAATTGACAATATTTTCTTTGGTGCGTGTGGCACGATTTTCTAAGAGAATCTGTTTTTCTGGAACACCTTTATTTAGCAAGTATTGTTTCATAACCGCGGCTTCCGTAGCCGGCTCATCTGCTCCTTGCCCTCCGCTAACAATAACGGGTGTCTCGGGGTGTTGTTTAATATAGGGGATAGCCACATCTAACCGAGCTTGCAAAACACGGCTGGGCAGTGCGGTTTCTTTAGACGTCCCTAAAACACGGGCCCCTAAAATTAAAATAGCATCTGGTTTATCGGTGGGTTGCGTATTTTTGCCAGTAAAAATAAGTAGACCTAAAATCAAAAGAATACAAAAGCCAAAACTGACAATGGATAAACTTGTTATTTTTAACCAATGCATGAAACATCCCTCCTTGTAATGTTAGTGTATACGAAGTACCATAGAAAAAGCGATAGAAAACAAAAGACTTATAAAAAAATCTATGTTTTAATAGAAACTTTTGAAGAGAGGGAGCGAATGCATGCGTACAGAAGAAGAAATGTTTCAACTTATTATGGATGTAGCAAAACAAGAAGAACACATTCGAGCTGTGGGAATGGTGGGTTCTCGCACGAATGTGAAAGCGCCAAAAGATAGTTTTCAAGATTTCGACATTGTTTATATTGTAGAACCATGTGCTGAGTTTTTTGAAACAGCAACGTGGATAGCAAAATTTGGACAACCATTAATTATGCAACGTCCCAAGGAAATGACCTTATTTCCCACAGAACCGAAGACGCGGGAAACATTTTTAATGTTATTTGAAGATGGTCAACGTATCGATTTAACGTTGTGTCCTCTCGCAGAAAAAGACAATTGGCATGAAGGCGATTCTTTAGCAATTATCTTGTTAGACAAAGATGAAAATTTGCCACCTTTACCTGTAGCATCTGATAAAAATTATACAGTAACAGTTCCGAATCAGCAGCAGTTTAACGATTGTTGCAATGAATTTTGGTGGGTTAGTACGTATGTAGTTAAGGGGCTTTGTCGGAATGAACTATTTTACGCTGTCACACATCTCTATGAATATTGTCAGCAGGAACTGTTGCGCTTGCTTTCTTGGCAAGCGGCTTGGCAGGAACCGGAGCCAATTTCTATTGGGAAACAATTTAAGTATCTGAAAAATTATGTCACTCCTGACACGATGGATCAATTAGCATCATTGCTGGATTTTTCTAGTAAAGAAGCTTGTTGGAACAGCTTAATAAAGACACAAGCCTTTTTTGACGTCGTCGCTCAGGATTTTGCTAAAATGGCCCAGTTTACGTATCATTTACAAGAAGCAAAAAAAGTCACAGAGTATACAAATTCTTTAAGATTAAAGGATTTACAAGGAAAATAAGCTGAAAACAACGTAAAAATAGTGTATAATTGAAAAAATTAATCTGCGAGAGAAAGGGAACCTTTTTTGATTGTAGATCACCGCAGTTGTTTGTTGCCTAGTCTCTAAGAAATAAACCTAAAATTATTGATATAAAGGATGAACAAATGAAAAAAGAAGAAATGCAAATGCGTAATACACGTCGTCAAAAATCAGGAAAAAATAATAAAAAGAAAGTAATTATTACTTCTTTGGTTGGACTAGCTCTGGTTGCTGGGGGCAGCTATGTTTATTTTCAAAGTCACTTTTTACCAACCACAAAAGTAAATGGAGTTTCTGTAGGCTGGTTAAATGTAAATGCTGCAGAAGAAAAATTAGCGCAAGTTAATCAAACCGAAGAAGTTGTGGTTCAAACGGGGACAAAAGAAGAAAAAATTCAACTTCCTAAAAAATACCAATTGGATCAAAAATTTTTAAAAGACCATTTACACAGTAGCAAGGTGAAGCTACCGTTAAACGAGGCATTCAAAAAAGAACTAGAAGCCAAATTAGCAACTTTGAGTTTTCCAGAGGGGAAACCAAGCAAAAATGCGAGTATCCGTCGAGGCAATGGTACTTTTGAAATTGTTCCCGAAGAAAAAGGCACAGTAGTGGACACACAGCGCTTAAATCAGCAGATTATTGCGGATGTTGAAGCGGGAAAAGGCAACTATCAATACAATGCCAAAGATTTTTATAAAGCCCCTGAAATTACAAAAGAGGATCAAACGTTAAAGGCAACATTGACAACGCTCAATAACAAGTTAAATAAAACAATTACAGTTGATATTAATGGTGAAAAAGTAGCCTTTGATAAAACACAAATTCAAAACGTGCTGAATGATGATGGCACAATCAACAAAGAAAAACTAACTACTTGGGTGACACAATTAGAAACAACATATGGTTCTGCTAATCAACCAGTTTTATTTACAGATGTTCACGGTACGACACGTCGTTTTAAAAACAATGGAAGTTATGGCTGGTCGATTGATGGGGCCAAAACGCAAGAACTACTAGTAAACGCGCTGAATAGCCAAGAACAAATGAATGCAATCACTGCTCCGTTGGTTGGCGATACCAAAGAAAATAGTAAAATTGCCAATAATTACATTGAAATTGATTTAAAAGATCAAAAAATGTATTGTTTCATTGATGGCAAAAAAATAGTCACCACAGATGTCATTACTGGCAGATATAACAAAGGAACCGCAACAGTACCAGGATTCCATACAATTTTATATCGGACAACCGATGTGAATTTAGAAGGTCAAATGCTTGATGGTTCTCGATACAGTGTGCCAGTAAAATATTGGATGCCGTTATTAAGTCAAGGGGGCGTTGTCACACAAATCGGGATTCATGACTCCGACCATAAATTGGATAAGTATGGCGATAAAGAAGCCTTTAAAACCGATGCTGGTAGTAATGGCTGTATCAATACGCCAGGAACAGAAGTTTCAAAAATCTTTGATGTATCCTATGACGGAATGCCGGTAATTATTTACGGACATATCTATGATGATGCACCAGGTGAATTTGATAAACCTGTAGATTACGGCGAAGAAGTATAAAAAGAGATATTAGGCAAGACCGTACTTTGGTCCAGCTGTGTATCTGAAAAGTAAAAATTGGAGACGTCAACCGTAACGACTGACGTCTCCAATTTTTTATTGACAAGCGTCATAACCCGCTCTATGATACAAACAGAACAAGCAATTTAAATTGGGGGAACGAAGATGCCATTTGTACATGTAGAATTAATTGAAGGCCGAACAGAAGAACAGTTAACTAATATGGTCAAAGATATTACAGAAGCTGTGTCAAAAAACGCTGGTGCACCAAAAGAGAATATCCATGTGATTGTCAATGAATTGAAAAAAGACCGCTATGCACAAGGCGGCGAATGGAAAAAATAAGTTTTCAGAGAATTTCTGTTGAATCACTTGCTTTTTCTGAAAATAAGTGGTTAAATAAGTGCATAAATGATTGATGAGAAAGACAACTGAACTTGCCCGCGATCTATTAGAGAGGAAAATCTTGGCTGAAAATTTTCCAGATTGGCACAAGGGATGACCACTTTCGAAACCTTTGTTGAAACAAAGGCGGTCGCACCGTTAACACGCTAGAGGAACACAGATTATTTGTGTTCAAAATTAGGTGGAACCACGATATTTTCGTCCTAGTATTCGTTAGAATACTAGGACTTTTTGTTTTTTAACAAGGGGAACAGGTGGCTGTTTCGTTTCATTGTGAAAAACAGGAACACAATGAAACGCTTCAAATCAAAAAAATTAAAAGGAGAGAATTTTATTATGTCTATTCACATTACTTTTCCAGATGGCGCTGTTAAACCGTTTGATTCTGGGATTACAACATTTGATGTTGCTAAAAGTATTAGCAACAGTTTAGCCAAAAAAGCTTTAGCTGGTAAATTCAATGGTGTTTTAATCGATTTAGATCGTCCTATCGTAGAAGATGGTTCGCTTGAAATCGTGACACCTGATCATGAAGATGCTTTAGGAATTTTACGTCATTCATCAGCTCATTTAATGGCTAATGCCTTACGCCGTCTTTTCCCTAACATTAAATTTGGCGTAGGTCCTGCGATTGATTCTGGGTTCTATTATGATACAGATAATGGAGAATCCCCTGTGACAGCGGAAGATTTACCTGCAATTGAAGCCGAAATGATGAAAATTGTGAAGGAAAATAACCCAATCGTTCGTAAAGAAATCTCACGTGCAGAAGCGTTAGAATTATTTGCTGATGATCCTTACAAAGTTGAATTAATTACAGATTTACCAGAAGATGAAATCATCACTGTCTATGATCAAGGCGATTTTGTTGATTTATGTCGTGGTGTTCACGTCCCTTCAACAGGACGGATTCAAGTCTTTAAATTACTTTCAGTAGCTGGTGCTTATTGGCGCGGAAACTCTGACAATCATATGATGCAACGGATTTACGGCACTGCCTTTTTTGATAAAAAAGATTTAAAAGAATTTATCAAAATGCGCGAGGAAGCCAAAGAACGTGACCACCGTAAATTAGGAAAAGAATTAGATTTATTTATGGTTTCACAAGAAGTTGGTTCAGGGTTACCTTTCTGGTTACCAAAAGGCGCAACCATTCGTCGTACAATTGAACGTTATATTGTGGACAAAGAAATTAGCTTAGGTTACCAACATGTGTATACACCAATTATGGCAGATGTGGAATTATACAAAACATCTGGTCACTGGGATCATTACCATGAAGATATGTTCCCACCAATGGATATGGGCGATGGCGAAATGCTGGTATTACGTCCAATGAACTGTCCACACCATATGATGGTTTATAAAAATGACATTCATAGTTACCGCGAATTGCCAATTCGAATCGCTGAATTAGGGATGATGCACCGCTATGAAAAATCTGGCGCATTATCAGGGTTACAACGTGTTCGTGAAATGACTTTAAACGATGGCCATACTTTTGTTCGTCCTGACCAAATTAAAGACGAATTTAAACGTACTTTGGAGTTAATGGTGGCAGTCTATGCTGACTTTAACATTACGGATTATCGTTTCCGATTAAGCTATCGTGATCCAAATAATACAGACAAATATTTTGATGATGATGCGATGTGGGAAAAAGCGCAAGCGATGTTAAAAGCTGCCATGGATGAATTAGAATTAGATTACTTTGAAGCAGAAGGCGAAGCTGCCTTTTACGGTCCGAAGTTAGATGTTCAAGTAAAAACAGCTTTAGGAATGGAAGAAACATTATCAACCATCCAATTAGACTTCTTATTACCAGAACGTTTTGACTTAACTTATGTTGGCGAAGATGGTGAAAATACACATCGCCCAGTTGTTATCCACCGTGGTATTGTCTCAACAATGGAACGATTTGTGGCTTACTTAACAGAAGTTTACAAAGGCGCTTTCCCTACTTGGTTAGCACCAATTCAAGCAACTATTATCCCAGTTTCTGTAGAAGCGCATTCTGAGTATGCTTATGAAATCAAAGAACGTTTACAAGCACAAGGCTTACGTGTTGAAGTCGATGATCGTAACGAAAAAATGGGCTACAAAATTCGGGCCTCTCAAACCCAAAAAGTACCTTATCAATTAGTGGTCGGGGACAAAGAAATGGAAGATGCAACGGTGAACGTCCGTCGTTATGGAAGCAAAGAAACGTCTGTCGAAGATTTATCAATTTTCATTGACAGCATGGTTGCTGAAGTTCACAATTACAGCCGTTAAAAAAAGAGAAAAAGTCAAAAGGACTTCTGAATTCAGAAGTCCTTTTGACTTTTTTTTAACAAAAAAATAATTAAATATTTCCTTAGAGCTGGGAATAATCCTGATTTTTTGACTATTTTTTGTTACAATGAGAATGCGAAACTTTTTAGTGAAGGGACTAGAGGTATGAAGAAAAACTCATTTATAGATAAAATAAAAAAAACAGATGCCGCAGCAAAGAGTCAACGAGGTAGAAAGCCACATATTCCTTTTCGATTGAACTTATTATTTTTTGTGATATTCACTTTATTTGTTTCATTAATTGTCCGTTTAGGGTATTTACAGATTGTAGAAGGAGAAGAGTTTAACAAAAAAATCACTGCCAATTCTTCACTGCAAATCACGACACCATCCCCTCGAGGACAAATTTATGATTCACAAGGAAAAGCCTTGGTTTCTAACAAAGCCAATTTAGCAATCACTTACACACGAGGAAAAAATATTGAAGGAAAAGATATTTTACCGATTGCGAATAAAGTTAACGAACTTATTAACGTTCCAGTTGATCCAAACTTAACGGATCGTGACAAAAAAGATTATTGGTTAGCGAATCCTGAAAATTTAAAAGCAGCCCAAGCCCGTTTAACCGATCAAGATAAAGAAGATGAAAAAGGCAACAAAATTACGGACGAAGGCACATTGTATGCCAAAGCAGTTGAAAAAGTCACCCCTGAAGAAATTGCGTTTGATGACCGAACCTTACAAGCAGTGACGATTTTTAAACGAATGAATGCCGCGTCACAAATGAACACGGTCTTCATCAAGAATGAAGGGGTAACAGAAGGTGAAATTGCGACAATTGGTGAACACACAGCGGAAATATCAGGTGTTTCAACAGGGACTGATTGGACGCGTGATTATTCTCAAAGTGGTGCATTACGTAGCCTGTTGGGTACCGTTTCAACTGAAAAACAAGGATTGCCAGCCGAAGAAGTCGATGAATATTTGAAAAAAGGCTATGCACGAAATGACCGTGTTGGAACTAGCTATTTAGAAAAACAATATGAAGACGTTCTACAAGGTAAAAAAGCAAAATCAGAAGTCGTTTTAGACAATAACGGAAAGATTGTTTCACAAACCCCAATTTCCAAAGGGGAAAAAGGCTCCAACTTAAAATTAACGATTGATTCAAATTTCCAAAACAAAGTTGATGAAATTTTACAACGAAACTATTCACAAATAGTCAAAACCATTGGACCATACTCAGAAAATGCGTATGTCGTTGCTATGAACCCTCAAACAGGAGCTATTTTAGCGATGTCCGGAGTTAGTCATGATTTACAGACAGGAGAAGTCACACCTAATCCTTTAGGGCCTATTTTAAACTTTGAGGTACCTGGATCTGTTGTGAAAGCAGGTACTTTAACAGCTGGTTATGAGGCGAAAGTATTACAAGGAAATGATACTCTATTAGATGAACCAATTATTTTAGCTGGTACAAATCCAAAAGCTTCTTGGTGGAATAGTGGTGGTCGTAATGCACAAATGCAATTAACTGCTGAACAAGCATTAGAGTACTCTTCTAATGCCTACATGATGAAAGTTGTGTTTAAACTAATGGGTGTAAATTACTATCCTAATATGGTCTTCCCGTATGAAATTGGCGATGACAAAGTTTTCAAAGAGCTAAGAAACGCTTATGCTGAATATGGAATGGGGATTAAGACAGGCATCGATTTACCTGGTGAAAGTCCTGGATATGTAAATAAAGATTTCAAAGATCCTGCTGAAGCGCCTAAAGGCGGAAATCTATTAGATTTATCATTTGGACAATATGATAACTACACACCATTACAATTAGCACAGTACGTTTCCACTGTCGCAAATAATGGTATCCGCGTACAACCCCATGTGGTAGAAGGCATCTATGGCAATGATGAAAATGGAGCTTTAGGAAAAATTTTGAAAGAAATCGAACCAAAAGTTTTGAATAAGGTGAATATTTCTGAAGACCAGATAGGAATTCTTCAACAAGGTTTCTATAATGTGGTAAATGGAACTAGTCAATTGACTACGGCACCAGGTTTAAAATCAGACAAGTTTTCGATTGCTGCTAAAACAGGGACCGCCGAAACGCAAGCAAAGGATGCTAACGGAGTTGTTCACACGACGGTTAATAGTAACTTGGTGGCTTATGCGCCTTACGAAAACCCTGAAATTGCAATTAGCGTTGTTTTACCACACTTAAATGACGAAGAATCAAAACCAAACCAAACGATTGCCAAAGAAGTTTTAGAAGCGTATATGGAAATGTACAAAAAATAAAATTTGTAAAGTAGAACTACTTTACAAATTTGCCCAAAAGGGTAGTCAAATGACAAAAAAAATGGTATGATATTCAAGTCTAAGAAATCTCTTGGAAAGATCAATTATTAGTAGGAGGGGAAAACATGCGCGTAAACATCACTTTAGAGTGTACTTCTTGTAAAGAACGTAACTACTTAACAAATAAAAATAAACGTAACAATCCTGATCGTTTAGAAAAACAAAAATATTGCCCACGTGAAAGAAAAGTTACTTTACACCGTGAAACTAAATAATTTAGTTAGATAGAACCTAGAATCCTTATCCAACAAGGATTCTAGGCTATTTTTTTGTTGTTAGTAATTTACTGATTTAGTTATTGATGTAGTTTTGCTATTTTAAAAATTTACATAGCTACTGAAAGCATCTGTTGCTTCTTTAGTAACTTCATCAGAAACATGAGTGTAAGTATCCATAGTTATTTGTAAAGAAGAATGTCCTAAACGTTCTTGGATTATTTTAGACCTAACATTATCTGATTCGAATAATAATGTTGCGTGGGTATGCCGAAAACCATGACAACCAATAGAATGTAAGTTAGCTTTTTCTGCCAATCTTTTGGAACGTTGGTAAATGTCTTGACTTCGGAACATGGTACCATCAATTTTTGTGAAAATAAGTTGTGTTTTAAACCCACCTTTTTTCATTAAAGCCTCACACTGTCTAAGTTTCCATTTTTTTAAGATATAAGCAGTCTTGTTATCAAAAGAAATCTTACGAATAGAATTGGGAGTTTTAGGATCGTTTATAGTCAATCCATTTGTACTGATAGCAGTAGTTTTATTTATATTAACTACCTGCTTTTTAATATCAATATCATTCCAATTCAATGCTAAAGCTTCACCAACACGTATACCAGTAAAAGAAAGTAAGCGAAAAATAGCACAGTCTAAGTCAGCATAGTATTTTAGAACTAAACTTTCTTCTTTGGCTTGATTGGCAATGCTATCAGCTGTATTTAAGAAATGTTCCAGTTCGTCTTTTGTATAGAACTTTCTTTTTGTATTCTTTTCTACTTTCTTTAGCGAACTAGGCTTAGTTATTTTCTTAAATGGGTTTGAGTCTATTATTTCTAAACCAACAGCATAGTCACAAACACGAGAAGCGTAACTCAAAAGTACTTTTCCCATTTCATTCTTTTTATACCATTCATTAACAGATTTTTGCACGATCTTTACTGTTAAACGCTCAAGTCTCATTTTCCCGAATGTGGGTAAAATGTGTTTTTTCATACGTCGCTCAGTAGCTATGAATGTGGATTCCCTAACTGTTTTTTTGTATTCGTCCAACCACATATAATAAACTTCTTCAAAAGTGGTTAAACGAGTATGCTCGTTAGCTAGATTTCCATTATCAAAATCTAATTTTTTTTGATTAAGCTTGAGCTGTGCTTCTTTTTTTGTATTACAGTTTCTGATAGTGACATTAATTTGTTTACCAGTTAAATAATCTACGCCTAAATAGGCAGTTACTTTCCAGTATTTTTGTCCTTTTTTTGTGTATTGTTTAAAAGTTGCCATTTTTTATCCTTTCCACTTGGGCAAGCGAACAGAGGGAATGACAAATTTCTAGCACCTCCTTATTTGATTTTAAAGCCCCTATCGTGAATCGAACACGATAGAACTCGCCAGAGAAGGGTAATTTATTTTTTATCGAAAGTAATAATCCAAGACCCCATAAGGTTCTCAACTTTTTTTATTTCTGCAATAACTGTATCACCTGTTTTTACATTTGGATTTTCAGAAGAAATAAAATTTAAGTGTTCTCCAGTTTGAATCGTATATCCTAATGATCCATCAGGTACATATTTATCAACTGTGAATTGAACAGTTTTTCCTGTTAAATCCTCTCCCTTATTTAGCGCTGTTTCGGCTTCATTAGTTGTATAATCAGGCTTTACTTCTTTAGTTCCACAAGCAGCAAAAGTAACAATTAATAGCAACATTGAAATAAAATATTTAATCTTTTTCATAAAAAATCTCCTCTATTTAACTCGTAATGATTGTCCGGGCATATATCCACTGATACCTGGATTTAGTTCTTGTAATTTTTCAAGTGTTATTCCGTTTCTTTCAGCTACTTGACGGCCGCCTTCGCCATCTCTAACTTGGTCATAAACTTCCGTGACTGGCTCGGGAGATTGTTGACTAATTTCGGGAGTAGAAGGTTGTATAATATTTTCTGACTCTTGCACTTCCTGTTGGGCAGTATTTTGTTGACCTTGATTGTTTCTTTCTATTAATTGTTCCATCGTAATATTGCCAAGATAACTATAGACCTGTCCGCCAGCAGCCAAAGTACCATCTGCATTTTTCACTAATGTTCCTGGAGTGTTATTCAAAACATATGACATTGTTTGATTACCATTTGCATCAACAGAAAAATTTAAATTTTGGAGCGGAACATTTGATTGAGTAGTGCTAGAGAAAGTTCCGTCAGCATTTATAAAAAATAAATTATCACTTTGAGGGATACCCCAACCTCCGACAAAATCATTTAGGCTTGCTTGAACTGTTCGTTCTTCAATAGTGGATGAACCTACAACACTGGATGCTGTTGACGTAGAACTTTGACTTTTTTCTTTTGTGTCACTTGATGATTCTTTAACGCTTGATGAGATGTTTGTAGATGAACTATTAACATTTGTTTCTTTTTTTGTGTTATTCGAACAAGCAGATAGCAATAATAATGATAAACCTAGAAAAACAATTTTTTTCATTTTTAAAACCTTCCTCACTTCTGATATAATGTTTTTATGAGTAAATCTCGAAACGAGGTTTTGAGTCCGTGTTGTCGCACGGGCTTTTTTTATGCAAAGTTTATTCTTTGCAACTTATTAAACAGTAGAGTCTTTACCCAATCTTCGTAGCGCGCATCTATTTTGGCATCTTCTATAAATTTCATGTAGTTGATTCTTTCTGGAGCAATACCCGTACTGTTTAAATATTCATCTAATAATTTTTCTACCATAAAACAATCCGCTTCATATTCCATTTTAGAACGAAGAGCATATGCTGTTTTGTACAGGGGATAATTCTCTTGGTGCTCACAAGCATGACCGAGCTCGTGCAGTAAAGCTTTTTTTTGTTCAAATTCTGAAAGCTTTACATTTACCACTATTAAATTAAAGCGTGTCATGTAATAAGCATTATTTTCAATTTCATCGTAAATCACAGTAGTTCCTAAAATCTTGACTATTTCTTCAATCTGTTTATCCAAGCAACGCACCTTCTCAAAAATTCTTTTTTTATTCGTATTTACCTTCCAAATACGCCTCTGCTATTCTTTTTAAGACTTCTCTGTCATTATCAGTTACTTCTTTGCCGCCGTGACTCATAACAGAGTTTATTGCTTCTTCAATAGTCATTTCTCGTTGCTCTTTAGTTAAACCGCCATGTGGTAGATCAGTACGGCCTAATAGGTAATCCGTCGATACGTCAAAATAATCAGCTACTTTAGAAAGTGGCTCTGAGTTGGGTTTAGATTTACTCCATTTAGAAATCATTCCATTTGATAGATTTAGAACTCTTTCCAATTCCGCGATGCTCATTTTTCTTGCAGCAGCAAGCTTTTTAACACGTTCGTATGTGCTCATCAAAATACCTCCGAATTTTTTCTATTAAAGTTATTGACATTAGAAATAATTCTATGATATTATACACATGTACTCAGGAAGTACAAGAAACTCTCACATTTCTGGATGGTATAACATAGAATAAAAAGACTAAGGACAATATTGTTTTTAGATTATTTTCTATGCACTTATAATAGAATATTTTCTATTATAAGTCAATACCCCAGAAACAAAAAATATTATTCATTTCTAGGAGGTGTGAAAATTGCTTTATGAACGCATCAAATGTATTTCTGAAGAAAAAGCTTTATCTATCTACAAAATCGAACGTGATTTAGAGTTTTCTAATGGAACTATTTCTAAATGGAACAAGTCGATGCCATCTGCAAAAAATTTAAAAAAAGTTGCAGATTACTTAGGTGTTGGCATGGAAGAACTTTTAAAAACAAAAGGAGATTAGAAGGGGGTATAAAAATGGAAGTGATTTTAACTCCAGAAAATGAAGCTTCTCTAAGGGATTTTGTACATGGAATTATTGTTGATGAAATAGAAAAAGCACGAAGAGATACCTCAATTGATAAGCGAGTTTTAAATCAAACAGAGATTGCAAAATATTTCGATGTATCCACTACAACAATAAGGGAATGGGAGAAGCTAGGTCTTCCGCATGGATCAGTAAGTAAACAAGGGAAGTTCTACGACAAAGAAGAGTGTCGCAGATGGCTTCTATCACAAAAAAGATAAATCTTGGGCAAGCGAAATTTAGGAAGGAAATAATATGAATACGGATGAAAGAACAGTTATTGCATTGGAAAGCATTGCAAACAGCCTTAGTACTTTGGCAGAAGATACTAAGGCGAAAAATAGATATAAAGAATCTTTGTTTGTTCAAGCATTCATCTTTATTCTCGGTATAGCTGTTGGATGTATGTTAATCCAGCTAGGAACAGACTTGTGGAAATGGTTAATAGTTTAAAAAAGTTATCTGAATCGTTTCTAAAATAAGATGTTGTATTGAAAGAGATATACGCAAAAATAAATGACAAAAGTAGAGTATTGTTTGTTCTTTTCCAGTAACTTTTGTAAAGGTCAAGCCAGCTACTAGTTAATTGTATTTGATGATTTTTATTTTTTTCATTGTATGCAAAAATTTCAAAATACTTTCGTTCGTAATTGTTCTTGGCTTTATTAGTTAAATAAGAAATATACAGCTTACTTTTCTTTTGGATAACCCAAAATAAAAATAACGCTATCGACACCCAAAAAGAATATTTTTCTAAAAAGGGGATAGATTTTTCTACAACATTATACATTACCTCACCACCTTATCAGTTATTTCAGCAGAGCACTTGCTGATAAGAAAATTATACCAGAAAGGAAGTAAACCAAATGACAAATTTAGTAATAATGAAAGACCAACAAGCAGTAACAAGTAGTTTACAAGTTGCCGAAACATTTAATAAAAACCATCGTGATGTTTTAGCAGCAATTGATGATTTAAAAGAGGGGGTTGCGGAAAATTACGCAGACCTATTTTACGAAGATAACTATATTCATCCGCAAAACAAACAGTCTTATCGCCAAGTAATTATGAACCGTGACGGATTCACACTACTAGCAATGGGATTCACAGGTAAAAAAGCTTTGCAATTCAAACTGAAATATATTGAGGCTTTTAATCAAATGGAAAAAGAAATTCAACAGCCTAAACTTCCAACCTCTCAAAGAGAATTGGCGATGCTTGCTTTATCAGCAAATGAAGAAACAAATGAGCGTGTAGATGTAATTGAAAAAGAAGTAGCCGACTTAAAAGACAATCAAAAAATCGGTGCAGATGATTATGGCTACTTATCACGTCGAGTTCATCAACGAGTAGCAGAAGTTGCAAGAGGATTTGGGAAAATCACAAAGGAACAGCGTGGAAAGTTATACAAAGATATTAATTCAGGTATTAAGCAAATTACAGGCGTGGGTACCAGATCACAATTAAGAGAAAAACATTATCCAATGGTAATTGAATATATCAATGACTGGGAGCCGTCCACAGCCACAAAAACAGTTGTAAGACAAATGAGTTTAGACTTAAACGACATAGCGTAGGGAGAATATTATGGCTTATACAACTGAACAAGAAAGCTGGATACTCAACCAAATCAAAAAAGAGCGTAAACAGCTACAAGATGATAGAGCAGCGCTTAGACAATCAGAACAACTGACCGAAGGAAAAGCATATCAAATTGAAAAAGAACTTGAATTTTTAAGATACTTAGAGATTCAAAATAGAATGCATATTTAAGGAGAAATGAAATGAGAAAAATTTATAACTTAAGAAGAATTGCAGTGTTGCTAATCGTTTTCGGATTGGGGTTGATAGTAGGCGGAAATTTTAATCCGATTATCCAAAATATTTATATCGGCTTATTCATCATTTGGACACTGTTTTATGATCTGGCACTTGAAGATAGAGAGGTTAAGAAGTGACAAGAAAAGACAAATTAGAACAAACAAAAAAACTTGCTGATTTATGGTACAAGCAACAAAAAAATAAAATATACATTGCGCAACAAAAAGAGCGTAGAGGTGTCGCATGACGACAAAAAAGCGACTTAAGCCGGCAAGCAATAAGTCGCATACAAAAATTATACAAGAAAAATTATATCACAGAAATGAGGTCTTGTTAAATGGCTGAACAACTAAATGTTTATCAAAGATTAGCAGAAGTAAGAAAAAAAGTATCTTATTTAAAAAAAGAACAATCAGGAAGTCAATTTAATTATGTTGGGTCAAGTGATGTCCTAGGAGCTTTACATTCAAAAATTAATGAAATGGGATTGTTATTACAGCCAGCAATTACAGGCCATAAAGTTAAGGACCAGATAGAGATTATAAATCAATACAATAAGTACACGAAACAGACGGAACAGAAACAAAGAATAACATATTTTACTGAACTTGAGATGACTATGCGCTGGATTAATATTGATAATCCAGAAGATTTTTTGGAATCAAAGTGGTATGCACAAGGTGTTGATATTGCTGGTGAGAAGGGTGTAGGTAAAGCATTAACTTATGCAGAAAAATATTTTTTATTGAAATTTTTTAATATTGCAACAGATAAAGATGATCCTGATTCATTTCAAAAGAAGCTTGATGCTAAAGAACCAATAAATTTGGTTAATGGTAAACAAATATCAGAGATGAACGATTTAATAAGAAAAGTAGCGGAACTAAGCTCAAGCGATATGCAAGTTGTTAGAAATGGATTGTTGCAACATGTTGGTGCACAAACATTAGACAGTATGACAGATAAACAGTATCCAGAAGCAATGAGACAGTTAAATAAGTGGAAAAGTAACTATGAAATAGAGATCAATAAAAACAATACAAATGATCAAGTAAAAAATATTAACTGGGGGCAAAGGTAATGACAAATGAATTAACAACAAATGTGCAGTTTAAAGTAGATTTTAAAGCCAGTGAAATAACAATTCAGAACGAATCGCAACTAAAAGAAATGGTTGATAAAGCAGTAAATCATTACTCAAGTATGATTTTTACAGATGCGAATATTCCAGAAGCCAAGCAAGCAAAAGCGGATTTAAATAAAGTGGCGACACTTTTAGATAATGAGCGCAAAGCAATAAAAAACGAGTATAACAAACCCTTGAAATCGTTTGAAGACAAAATTAAAACTTATGTTGGACAAATTAAGTTAGTAAGTGATGGCATCAACGAAAGTATCCAATTATATGAAGAAACAGAACGTTCTAAGAGGCTTGAAAAAATCAAAGATACTATTAAAGAAATGTCAGAAAACTATAGCGTTGAGGTAGAAGAAGTAGGTATTAGAAATAACTGGTTAAATAAGAGTTCTTTTACTGCAAAAGGAGAAATAAATAAAAAAACTTTAGAAGAAATTGCTGCCGATATGACAATGATTTTTAAAGAAAAAGAGCGAGTTATAGGAGAAAAAGCGATTATAGAAAATTATGTAAAGGCATTAGGATTAGAGCCTTACTCGTGGTTAAGTCAAATTGATAACGGAAAAACAGCTGCAGAATTGATGATTGAGATTGATGCTGCACTAGCAAAGAAAAAAGCCGCTGAACAAAGGGCTATAGAACAACAGAAAGCACATGAAGAATATGAAGCAGCAATGCGAGAATTAAATGAAACAGTCGTAGAAGATAAAGTAATTGACAAAAATACAGGAGAAATAGTCAGTGAACTATCACCAAAAGCGGAAGTAAAAGATACAAATAAAAATACAGTAACATTACGACTTTCAGGTTCGCACAGTCAATTGACAGCACTTAATGAGTTTATAGTTGATAGTGGCATTATGGTGGAAGTGATTGAGTGATTGGAAAAATAATAAACCACATAGGAAATAAATTGGTCATCGAATTTGAGGATGAAATAAATTCAAATTTTCTCGAACTTCTGGCTAATAACGATGATAATTTAGCGAAAGTTGAATTCTTAGATAATCGACAGATGTCTCAAAAACAGAATGCACTTTCTCACGTTCTAATAGCCGATGTGGCACGTTGGAGCTATGACGAACCTAAATGGATTGAAAGTGTCTTGAAATACTACTACGAAGCTAAGAGTGGTGTTTATTTTGAACATAGTAGAGCTACCAAGAATGAAGCGACTGAGTGGATCGGTTTCTTAATTGAGTTCATTTTGAAAAACGATATACCACTTGAAAAAAGATACCAATACTTGCTTGAAAATAACAAATGGTTTTATTACTGCCTGAAATATCGTAAGTGCTGTATTTGTGGTAAACATGCTGATATTTGCCATATAGAAGTTGTTGGCATGGGGCGAAATCGCAAAAAAATTAATCATGAGACATTCACATTTTATGCTGGTTGCCGTCAGCACCATCAAGAGGAACACCAAGTAGGCACTAAGAACTTCTTGAATAAGTATCAAATTAAACCAGTCAAATTAAACATCGAAGAACGTAAAAAGTTAAACATAGGAGGATAGAACGGTGGCTGAAAGAAGAATGTTTGCAAAGACCATCATTGATAGCGATGCATTTTTAGACATGCCGCTGTCAACTCAATCTCTTTATTTTCATCTGTCAATGCGAGCGGATGATGATGGGTTTATTAATAATCCTAAGAAAATTCAACGAATGGTTGGATGTGGAGATGATGATTTAAAGCTATTAATGGCCAAAAGATTTATTTTAGTTTTTGATAGCGGAGTTATTGTTATCAAGCATTGGAAAATTCATAACTATATTCGAAATGATCGATACAAACCAACTCTATATCAAGAAGAAAAGGCTGAATTAGCTGAGAAAAATAGTAAGGCATATACCTTTAAAACCGAGGTTATAGAGAGTGAAAACCATCTTGGTATACCAGATGGCAACCGTATGGGATACCAAATGGATACACAGGTTAGGTTAGGTAAGGATAGGTTAGTTAAGGATAAAAAAAAGAATAGTGTTGAGCCAAGCTCAACTATGCCTGAATTATTCGAAAAAGTTTGGAAAACTTATCCAAAGAAAACCAACAAGAAAAAAGCTAGAGAACAATTTTTAAAGAAGTTCAAGACGGAAGAAGATTTAGAGTCGTTTAAAAAAGGATATAAAGACTATCTTGCGTATATTAAATTAAACGATTGGTACCATCCACAAGAATTGTTTCGTTGGATACGTGATGAACGTTTTAACGATGAATACGACTTGTCTGAAACGACAACGCAAGCAAGATATACGAATCCTCCAGTTAGACAAGAGCAATTACCAGATTGGGTAAATGAACCAAAACAAGAAGAGGAAAAACTATCACCAGAAAAGCAAGCTGAACTTGATAGGCAAATAAAAGAATTTTTGGAGGGCAAGTCATGATTGAAATGAGAGTACTTGATTATCGAATTACTAGTGATGATAAGCAAGTAATCGTAAATAAAGCGAGACGAAACGAACACGGAGAGTTAACCATTTTGACTGATAAAGACGGTACACAAAAAGAATCACTCGCTTTGATTGGTTATTATGGCAATTTAAGTAAGGCTCTCGTCGCAATAGAACGCGATTATGTGCTTTCTAGTGGTAAAACAATACAAACAGTCAAAGAATACAAAAAAGAGCTAGAATCGATTCACAGCAAGCTAAAACGTGAATTAGATTTCGGGGAGGAATTTTAGATGAATGAATTAGTTAAATTAGTGTAAGAATGGGCGGAAGAAAAGCGTTTAGATAAAGCGGAACCTGAAAAGCAAATGCTAAAAGTGATTGAGGAAGTCGGAGAAGTTGTCGCTGCATTGGCAAGAAACAACGAAAACGACCTAAGAGATGGCATTGGTGATGTGGTTGTGACGTTAATTATTCTCGCTATGCAAAATAACATGGATTTATACGAATGCGTAAATCAAGCATATAGCGAAATCAAAAATCGCCAAGGGAAGATGGTAAATGGAGCATTCGTCAAAGAAGCCGATTTGTAAGGTTTGAGGTGGAAGAGATGCGAATTATTCTACCAATTGAACCAAAACCGCAAAGTCGCCCGAGGTTTGCAAGACGTGGGAATTATGTCCAAACCTATGAAGATAGCGCTATGAGAGCCTATAAACAAAAGATAAAAGTGTATCTACGAAAGGAAAAACCAGAATTGATTGAAAAAGGGGATATTTTTGCGCATATTACGTTTTACATCGCTACTCCTAATCCCTATTAAGTTCTAAAAAAAACGCTTAGAAGTGGAATTAGAGCGGAAATATTGAGATAAGAAACCTGACTTGGATAATTATTTCAAAGCAGTCACTGATGCTGCTGAAGGTATTTTATATAAAAACGATGGTCAAATTGCTGTAATGGTTTGTCAAAAGTTGTACAGTATGCGACCACGAACAGAACTAGAAATTAAAAGTTTGGAGGAACAAGTGTAGTGGGTAAAACGGGTAAACAGATCAAAGAGAATTATTCGGTTAGAAAGCGAGTAAAGAAGATGCTTAAATTTAAAGAATTTAATATTCAATTATTCGACGTTCACATTTATATAAAAAAGCTAAGTAGTTTTAAAACCAATAAAAAATAGTATAAAAAAACTAACTAGTTTCCGCTAGCTAGTTATAGATACATTTTCATCTCAGATAGAGACAATTAATAATACATTACTATGAAATTTAAGGCAACAAAAAAAGCCAGCTGACCACTAGCTGACTTATGTGGTAGAAACAACTGTTTTCCGCCAGTTGTTCTTTAGGTGTGAGTTAGCACTTTCCCCAAATAAAGTGCTATTAAAAAGCCGATTAAAAATCGACAATAAATCTCTTGCAGAGACGTGTACTACTATTAACTGTTTACCAGAAGTTAATGTAGAAAAGGAGGAAATTTATTTCATAAATAAAATCCCCAAGAAAGTTAAAGTGATTATACCATTGAAAAATAGATTTGAAAATACCTTCTATGCCAAAAATATTTATTAGATGGAAAATATCAAATGAATAAAGATGATGTGAAAGATGACGAATGGAAGATTGTAAAATATTGTAGAATTATTATTGTTTTCTTTATAGTCAACCAATAATTTGTTGACTACAAACATGTATGAGTGATGAATATTTCGATAAATAAATAGCCAGTCGGTTTCCGCCGACTGGCTGAGAAGTGAATAGCTATTGGAATAGTATTCTTAGTATAATTTATATCATATAGAGTCGCTGATGAGCAAAGAATAAGCATTTCTTATATATGTTTGGATAAATAAAAAAAGCTACTTAGTTTCCGCTAAGCAACTCTTAAATGATGATATGTTTATTATAAATTATTATACCATAAAAGGAGCGATTTCACTTGATTCTATTGTTAAAAGAAGTAGATTTTCGACAAACAAAAGCGAATGCTAGAAATGTGTTGAAGAGTTTTAGACGTTTAGAGCGAATAGCTGGTCGCTCTTTGATAGATTTAAAATCACCAATTATTACAGAGATGCCTAAAAGCCAAAGCCACGGAAACAAAACAGAAGGTGCACTGGTACAATTAGCTGATGCAGAAGCAGAAAGAGATGCAATTTTATCTGCACTTATGGCTTTGAGTTTGACTAGTAGACAAATTCTGCAATACAGTTTTTGTGTGCAGGATCATTACTCTAATTACAAGATTGCTAGAGAAGTTGGATATTCTGAAAGAAGTATTCAACGTATGAAATCAGAAGCTTTAATTGAATTTGCTGAAGCTTATCGAAATGGAAAAATAATTGCCTATAAATAAAATTTTGGCGGTTTTTTGGCGGAAAGTTGGCGGTTTTTATACGAATTTGAGTGCTAATATAGTAATATCGAAAGTCAAAGAAATGGACACATTACACACTTTCTCGTTTAGTCACCGTTTACTTTGTCTTTCGATGGTCACTTGCAGACTTACGTTCTCAATAAAATGAAGTGAGGTGAATAACCTCCTCTTTTTTCTACAGGTTTGCAAGTGACACTTTAATGGAATATAGCTCAGTTGGTAGAGCATACGACTGTTAATCGTAAGGTCATGAGTTCGAGTCTCGTTATTCCAGTAAGTAGCATAGCTACTTAAATAAATAATCGTCAATAAGTCAAATGTAACTACCTTTACGATCAAACGACGGTTAAGATTTTCCCTCCTATCTTAGGCTGCACTTTCAGCGTGCAGTCTTTTTGGTTGTATAAATAATAATAGTTAAATTCATTGATTTTTGGTAATATTAAATTATAAATCTATTAGGAGGGGAAATATGGATTTGAATAGTAAGGGAAAAGTAGTGAGCTTTATAAATATGAAGGGTGGGGTAAGTAAGACAACCCTTTGTAAAGAACTAGGTTTGTTTTTACACAAACAAGGGGGTAAAAAAATACTTTTTGTTGATGTTGACCCACAAGCAAACCTTACTCAGTCACTTTTTGACATATATAAATTCACTCAAAAACAAGTGATATACAAAAGTACGGAAGATAAAAAAAAGTACAAAAAAACTATGGCTAGCATCGAAAATATGATTAATAGAAATGCATCCTCTGTACCAGTTTATAATGAAGTAGTGCAACACTTAAATGACAATGATGAAGGGCTAGCAATAATACCAGGAGAGTTAGGTATAGATTTTTCACTAAGAAATTTAAACAGTGCGACTTTAGAAAATAGTTTGCATACATTTATAAAGGAGAACAAGTTAAGGGAAAAGTTTGATTTTATATTTATTGATTGTCCTCCCACATACTCCTCTTATACGGTGTTGGCTTTAAAACCTTCAGATTATTATTTAATCCCAGTAAGGCCTGAGGCGTATTCCATTTTAGGCATAGATTTGTTACTTCAAGTAGTAGAATATATACAAAAAGAACACGATACTTTTTTTGAAAATAAGCCATTGGAAAAATTAGGAGTGGTTTTTACAAATATTGAGTCTAAGCCATCGGTAGGTGTAGAAAATTTAATACAAGAAATTAAGAGCAGTCAAATATTAAAAGAATGGGATATGCCATTATTTGACAACTATTTCCAAAAAAACACAGAGTTATATAAAAATATTGGTTATTGTATAGTGGATAGTAATAGTGAAATCTCAAAACGTAATCTATCTTTAATTGCTCAGGAATTTATAAAAAAAGTAACTGAAATTCAATAAAATTCGAAGGAGATATTTATGCTTATGGATAACGATTTATATTATTTGTCGACATTCGCTACTAAGTCAGAAACTAAATCGATTGATATAATGAGGATAAATTTGTATGGTTTGATATCGGCCGTTATTTTATCCAAAACTATATTTAAAAGAAATAGTGAAATTTCTGTATTTTTAGAATTAGTTAATATTACTGTGAAAGATTATGTAATGAAAAGTAGAACACTTCTTTTATCTAGAATTATTAGGGATATAGAGAAAATGGATGCAGATCAACTTAAAAAAATACAGAAGGAAACAGTAAATTATTTATTTTCAATCCAAGACATTCAAGAAGTGACATCTAAGAAAAATAAAAGAAATTCTATAGATGATGTTTTAGAAAAATTTGGTAGAGGTGAATAGAGGATTGAATATTCACAAAGAAGTTAGTAATTACTTAAAATTCATTGTAAAAAATTACGAGTATACTACACTTGCCAAGATAATAAAAAAAAATGATAATGATTTAAATAATATGTTTCCTGTTTTAGTTGAATTCATACAAGTTTTATGGGCTTTAGAACTCTATGAAGAACATGAAAATATTTCTTCAGAGGTAAAGAATTTTTTAACTAAAATTAGGATAGTTTATTTAAGGCTATTATATGTTTATCCGCTTAATGATGATTTTATCGTCGAGGCAATATTAAGGCAGATATCTGAAAATGTTTTAAAAACATTATTTTTAATAGAAACTCCTGGCAAAAATATTGAAGAAGTGACTAAAATGAGCTATAGAGCTCTTTGGGATACAAATTTAAAAAAATCTAATATGTATGTGAATTATAAGAAAGAATTAGATTATTTTAATAATTTATTCAAAATCGGTTCGGATATATTACATGCTAAATATGAAATAGATGGCGTAAAGCAATTGAGCGATAGATATGAAAATAATACTCCTTATGACTACCAAAAAATTCGTAAGTTAAATAAAAACTTGAAACATTTTTTATTTAATATTATAGAAGAAAGTTTTTTTATCAATGAAAGCGAAAATTTCACTATTAATCAAAAAAATAGGAAGAAGCAATGTCTGGCCAAAATATCTAAAAAAGACATAATGAAAAAAATATCAAAATGAATGCGAGAAAATAGTCGTTATTAAAGGTAGGGTACTCATTGAGGAAGCATTTTAACTATTGTAGTAGATAAAATGACAAGTAGAATATTCAATTCAAATAAGTAGAAGATTAGTATTGATTTTTACTTATTTGAGTCTCAATAAATTAAGAACAGAAATAAAAAAACAAAACTCAATTCAATAAGCATTGTGAGGTGGTGTGTCGTTTTAAATGGATAAAAAGGAACAAGCAAAGAAATATTATGAAGAAGGTTGGAAATACAAGGATATTTCCGAAAAGCTTTCTGTACCTCCCAACACATTGAAGTCATGGAGAAAACGTGATAAATGGGAAAGAGGGGGTGCAACCAAAGAGGTGCAACCTACAAATAGGGGTGCACCTAAAGGCAATCAAAATGCTATAGGTAATAAAGGAAATAAAAGAGCCTCGCCACCAAAAAGAAATAAGAATGCAGTAAAAACAGGTGAATATGAGATAATATTTGCTGACTTACTATCTGACGAAGAAAAGGACATCTATTCTAACATGAATGATGATCCTTTTTTTATTTTGAATGATGAGATTCGCTTATTAAAGGTACGGCAGTTTAGAATGATGAAACGTATCAAAGAAGCTGAAAAAGGACTAAATGATGAAGAAGTTGAACGGTTACAACAGCTAAGGAAAATTAAAACACCGATTGAAAAAGACGGTATAAAGCTAGAAATAAAACGTGAAGTTATGCAAGACGTTCAAGTAACTCGTAAAACATTTAGAAAGTTAGATGACATCTTAGCTATTGAAGATGCGTTGACTAGAATTAGCAATCAGTTAACAAAGGCTGTTAAGCAACAGAATGCCTTGCTAGCAAATGATGCCAAATTACAATTGTTGAAAGTTCAAACTGAAAAAGCTAAAGCTAGTTTAGGTGCTACAAGTGGAGACATGGATATGCCAGTTTTTATTGATGATATATCAGGTGATGGATATGAGTAAAAAACTATCTGAATTTCTTCCTAAAGCATTTCATACTACTTGGAAGGTAGCATTAAACTCAAATATATTACATGTTGTTGAAAAAGGTGGCCGTGGGTCAGGTAAATCATCTGGCATAGCGCACATAATCGTTCAATTGATTATGAGATATCCTGTAAATGCTGTGGCCATTAGATACGTTGATAATACGATTGAGCTATCTATTTTTGAACAGATTAAGTGGGCAATTGAAGAACAAGGTGTGTCTAAGTATTTTAAAGTAAATAAAAGTCCTATGAAAATCACCTATAAGCCTAGGGGGAATTATATTGTTTTTCGTGGCGCACAGAATCCAGAAAGAATTAAGTCATTAAAGGATTCAAGATTTCCATTTGCTATAGCTTGGATTGAGGAATTAGCCGAGTTTAAAACAGAAGATGATGTAAAAACCATAACTAACTCATTGCTACGTGGTGAATTAGCAGATGGTCTTTTTTATAAATTCTTTTATTCGTACAATCCTCCTAAGCGACGACAATCATGGGTTAATAAGAAATATGAATCTAGCTTTCAACCTGAGAATACTTTCGTTCATCATTCAACATATAAGGATAATCCATTCATAGCTCAAGCATTTATTGAAGAAGTTAATGCTACGAGGGCTAAGAATCCGAAACGTGCTGAGTGGGAGTATGACGGCAAAGCTATTGGTTCAGGAGTTGTTCCTTTTGATAATCTACGAGTAATAAAAGGATGTATTACTGATGAAATGGCTGCTAACTTTGACAATATCAGAAATGGTCTTGACTTTGGTTATGCTACTGATCCATTAGCATTTGTTAGATGGCATTATGACAAAAAGAAAAATGGCATCTATGCTATTGATGAAATTTATGGTGTGAAAATTAGTAATAGGGAATTTGCTAATAAAGCTAAGTCTAAAGGATATATATCAGATAGAATTGCAGCTGATTCAGCAGAGCCTAAATCAATAGCAGAGCTAAACAGTGAACATGGTATGCCACGAGTTTTCGGAGTAAAAAAAGGTCCTGATTCTGTTGAGTATGGCGAAGAATGGTTAGGCGATTTGGATTTTATTTGTATTGATCCATTAAGAACTCCTAACATTGCTAAAGAATTTGAGAATATTGATTATCAAACTGATAAAGACGGTAATCCTAAACCTAGGTTAGAAGATAAAGACAACCATACAATTGATGCGACAAGATATGCTTTCAGTGAAGATATGGATAAAAATAATGTGAGATTTATCCAATATTAGGAGGTGGGAAAATGTTTCAAAACAATTTAAGTTTGAAGCGGTATAAAAGAGTGCGAACAAAATATTCTACACAAATTAATGAAGAAGTTTTCGATCCTAATGATTTTATTACTGAAATGAAGCCATTTTTTGATGATAGAGAGCGTAAGTACAAAGCCTATACAAGCGAACAAAATGAGATCGATAGAAGACCTAAACCAAACACAGAGATTATAAAAGTGAATAATAAACTTCATGCTGGTTTATACAATACTATTGTCGACCAAGCAGCTGACCATTTCACAGGCATTCCAATTAAGTGGGATTATGATATTACCGAACAACGCAAATCTATATTGCAAAAAATGGGTTCAAAGGTAAAAGACTTGTTTTCAGGGAATGTCAGAAATGAGACAAAAACTCCTGAAGAATTCGACAAATTAGCAGAGTTAGTAAACGATATGCGGTTTGCCATGCTTGATTCTGATACAGCTCGGTTTCAAGGAGCTTGTGGTGTTGCTTTTCGTTTGTTAGAACCTGTTGAAACCGTGGAAGGTTGGCAATTATGGGCGAGCAATATCGAACCATGGAAAGCTGAAAAATACGAAAATGCAGATATCTTTATTCGTGAAAAATACGATACACATCAAAAAAAATTTTTCGAAGAAATGAAAGTCATTACTAAAAAAAGAATATGTATATATAGCAGATATGTTGAATCTAATTTAGTCAGTGCATCTGGAACATTTAAATTGATTGAGGAAGTAGAAAACCCGCTAGAAACGTTTTACTTATCAGAATTTAAAAATAACACGAATCGTTATTGCGATTTTGAAGTGGCGGAAGAACTTTCTGATGCATTTGATAGAAGCTTATCAGACCAACAAAACGAAGTTGAACAGTTTAAACTTGCTTATATGGCCATTAGTGGCTCACGATTAGATGAAAAAGAAGCACAAAGAATGATGGAACAATTAGGTATTATTAATTTGCCAGATCCACAAGCTAAGGTTGGGTATGTAACGAAAGACATTAATAAAGATTTCAACGAGTATCATCTTGATAAGCTGAAAAAGCTTTATTACACGGTAACTAAGTCAATCGATTTCAATGATGAAGTATTTAAGTCTAATAGCTCTGGCGAAGCTCGCAAATGGCAAATTATTACACTAGAAGCTAAAACAAATACTAAAGAACAGTATTTTAAAGAAGGATTGAAAGAAGCAGCTGAGACGATGTCTGCCTTTATTAAATTTAGGGATAAATTAGATGTTGATGTGTCAAAAATTGTATTCACATTCAGTCGTAGCTTGCCAACAGACATCGGTTATCTTGCTGATGCATTGCCTAAACTTTCACCATTTGTATCCAAACGAACAATTATTAATCAGATTCCATTTGTTAAAGACCCAGATTATGAAATGGACTTGATGAATTTAGAACAAGGTCAAGATTATCCTAGCGGTGAATATGATGAACTAGGTGGTGCAGGTAATGACGAAGAAGAAAACAACGGCTAGTGAACGTTATTGGGAAAAACGTCGTGAATTAGAAGATAAAGCACGTTTGAAACTGGAAAAGAAAACTCTTAATGAGCTAGAATCTGTTTTCGAACGTGCTTTAGTTAAAATTCAAAGACAGCTGTTGTCACAAGCAGATTTACACGATATCACTCAAAGTGAAATGCTAGAAGACTTTAGCAAACAAGATCAAGAGAAGTACCGCAAGTATATCGAAAAAAACTATGAAAAGTTGATGGAATCAGATGAAGCTTATAAACAATTCATTGATGAATATTTTCCATCCTTTGACTATGCGAAAGTTAATCGCTTGTTACAATTACGAGCAGACATTTTTTCTACCCTTGCAGGTGAAGCAATAACTAGTGATGTTAACGGTAAATTTAATAACGACTTAGAGAATATCACAAAACGAATCTACAATTCTAATTCTAATGCGTTGATACAATTATTAGGCGGTTCAGCACCTGGTTTAACTAAGAATGAACTAGAAAACATCATGAACTATCCGTGGAGCGGAAAAACATTTTCATCTCGTTTATGGGGCAATATATCAACCCTAGAGCAACGTTTGAGCAATTCCATTATTAATTCATTGGCAAGTGGTGAAGGAGTTGTGGAAGCTCTTAGAACGATGAAAAACGATGGTGTTATTAGCGGTATGTTTAAGTTGGAACAAGGAAAGTTTAATCGTTCGATTGAAAATCTTGTTAGAACGGAATATTCACATTTTGCGGTAGAAGGTGTAAGAAAATCGCTAAAGGATATAGGTGTTAAGCAAACACAAAGCTGGTCGGCAGAAGATGAGCGTGTTTGTTCTATTTGTGGTGGACGTCATGGAAAAGAGATTAAAGATGATTGGCATCCACCGTATCATGGACGTTGCCGTTGTACTGAAATACCAATTGTTCCTGAAATTAGCGATGACATAGATAAATTGTATGAAGAGATGTTTGGTGATTTATTGGATGAATTCGCAAGTAAGCAGTGGGGTATTAAATTAAATCATCCAAAAGTTAGTGCAACTAAACTCGATTTAAAATCCGTATTAGACAAAACAAACATGCAAGAAGCTTTAGGAAAAGAAAATTATTCTAATTTTTTAGATCATTTAGATGGGATAACTGACCAAAGGGTGCTAAACTTAATAAATGTGATAGGGCATAAGTTGGAGTTTAAAGACATCAAAGAAGTAAGAGCATTTGCACAAGGCAAATCAATTCAACTTAGTCAAAAATCATTTGATGGGGATAGGGGTGTTAATCCTTATCAAACAGTTTATCATGAGATAGGACATGCTTTGGATCATCTTGGGCTTGAAGTATTAACAGGAAAAAATACGATGCCGACAGGAAAACTGATAAAAAGAAAGCTAGGAAGACGAACCACTTTTATAGAAGTGCATATAACACACGCATCGTCACTTTCTGAGTATAACATTAAAGAAGCGCTAGAACGCGATTTTTGGAAATATGTAAACGGAGATTTGCCATCCTATAATGATTTAGGTAATAGACCTAGAAATGCGGATAAGAAAAAGGCTTATGATGACTTAAGGGCGGAAATTTATAAAAAAAATACAGAGAACTTACAAAAAACTAGAGAACGATTATCAAAAATAGTTAGGGAAAATCCTAACTCAGTATCCGCTATTTCAGATATGATTGAATCTATAGGTTCTTTAGGAGACTATCCGTTAGGTTTTGGTCACGGCAAGCGCTATTGGCAAACAACAGGTAGCACAGAAACGGAATTTTTTGCACATATGACAGAAGTAGTTGCTAACGATAAGTCAAGAGAATTAATGAAAGAGATTTTTCCGACAGCAGTAAGCCAATGGGAAAAATTAGTAGATGATATCTTAAAGGCGGTGAAATAAGTGTTTAGTTGCGAAGATGGCGCATGGTCTATTATTGATGATGCAGTTAAAAAGTATGAACAACATTTCCATGATGAGTTTCCAATATATGAATATATCGATGTAACAAAGAGTGATGACTTCGATTTTTCTATTCTAGGTGCAAAAAAATTAGCGAAATTCATTGATGAGCATATTAAAGAAAATAAATCGGTCCACGTCCCGTCAGATTACCATAGCAGACTTTACTAAGCACTTAAAGGATAACTTTGAGTGCTATTTTTATACCCTAAATTGGAGGTGAGATCATGAAAGGATTATTCGAAGCAGTATTAAATCTAGAAGTTACCAATGGTACAGAAAAAGCCTATAAAAAAGCTTTTGAACAAGAAAACGAACGATACTTAACCAAACACACTTTGAGAGATGGCAACGGTAATATCGTCAAAGATGAGCTTAAATCAGTTTGGGGTGGTAATTATTGTCACGTTGATATTTTGTATTCGTTACCAGGTAAAAAAAGTAAATTAACTATTTCGATTGTGTCTAGGACTCTGCAAAACGTAAAAGATGCTGTCACTGATTATCAAATGTTAGGTGCTGAACTGGTCCATAAGAATTGGAAGTGATTAGATGGATCCCTATGATTACTTAGATGCAGATTATGAAGAGCATTTACTAAGAGAAGAAAAGCAATTAAAGTCTGACGAAAGTTAGGCTTTTTATTTTGTCCGAAATGACGTTAAACTAGCGCAATGCTGGGCTTAATTGAATGGTGGGGCGCAATAAATAAATCTAAAGCAATGCGGGGCGATTAGTCGAATCGTGGGGCGAAAGGAGAAACAAAATGAAACCAAACCTATTACCAATGAATTTACAAATGTTTGCAGAAGAAGACGGTGGTACAAACTTCACTTTCGATGATTTTAAGGCATTTGTAGAATCAAATGAGGAAGCACAAAAATTTGTACAATCACAGTCACAATCAGCTGCAGATAAACAATTAGAAGCTTGGAAACAAAATAATCTTGAAAAAATCAAGGAAACAACAATCAAGGAGTATGAAGAATCTAAGAAAAATAAAACTCCTGAACAAATTAAATTAGAAGAATTACAGGCTGAATTTGAAGCTGAAAAGGCATTACGTGTGACTAGTGATAATAAGGCTTTTGTTGCAGAAAAAATTGCTGGCTTAGATTGGGACGGAGATTTGAAAGATTCTATTTCTCAATTTATGTTAAATAATCTTGTTAGTTCAGATACTGAATTTACTAAGAAGGCTGTAGAAGGCTTTACAGAGCTTTTAGAAGCAATAAATGATAAGCATGCAGAAGCTATTAAAAATGTAGAAATGACTAAAGCTTTTGGTAATAAATCGCAACAAACCAACATGGGAACTGGTAATCAAACAAAATCGTTTGAAAATCCAGAGGTAGCATTAGGACAAAAATTACAAGCTTTTATCGATTAGGAGGAAACTACAAATGAAAAAAAGTTCATTAAATAATCTTGAGTATTTAGATATTTCACAGGAAGTTAACGCATTACAAGTTCCAAACACACCATTTTTAAGCTATTTGTTAGGCGCAGGCAAAGTTGAAGCTGCCAAGTCAACTGAGATTAAATGGCGAGAATATGGCATGAATAATGATGATTCATCTGCTCAATTAGAAGGCGGAGAATACGCAGATGCGGAATCTGATCGTACATGGTTTAACAACTATACTGAAATTTTCAGAAAATCAACTTCTGTATCTGGCACATTAGATGCTATTAATGTAGATGGTGTAGGAAATGAATTGAATAGCCAAGTAGCTCTTCGTGCTACAGAAATGAAAATTGACTTAAATCGTAAATTGATTGTTGGTGTAAAGGCTGATGAATCTGGTTCTAAAGGTCGTCAGATGAACGGAATTTTAAATTTGATTAGCTCAACGAATAAAGTCGAAACAGCAGCTGCGGGGGCAGTAACAAGAAAAGATATTGATGCCTTATTTAAAACAATGTTCCAAAAAGGATACATGGGCGAAAAATTATGTTTAGTAGCACCTGATATGCAAGAATTAATGACTGATCAGTTGGATGAAAAATCAACAAAAATTGTGCAATTTGGCGATAAACTTACTTTTGGATTGCAACTTGGAAATATTGTCTCAAATTACGGCTCAGGAATTGCGTTAATTGAACCTAATTTACCTAATGGAACAATCGCAGCTATTGATACTAATTATGTAAAATTACGTCCACTACGTGAATGGCGTGCGGAAGAATTAGCAAAAACAACAGATTCAAGACGGATTGGATTAGTTGGTGAGTATTCAATTGAATACAAAGCTTCTAATTCTGGAGCAATCTTGAACTTGAAAGCCTAAAATATAATAACGAAGGAGAAAATTAAAAATGGCAACAGCAAAAAAAGAAGTAACCTATCGTGTGCTTGACAAGAAAAACTTTGTGGGCTTTATGCATCCTAAAACAAAAAAATTTATCACAGCAAACGAAAATAATGAATTTGTAGTTTCAGAAGATGACAAAGAAGCTATTGAGATATTAGAACGTGCTGCAGATACTTTTAAAGTTTAGGTAATGATGCTTTATGGTTGATGAAAAAAAAGAAGAAATCGTTGAGAAAATTCAATTGATGCTACCTAACGCTTCTGAAGATAGGATTTTGTCTGTTTTAAACCTTGTTATCTTTGAAATCAATTCTTACAATACTTGCAAAATTGATATTGCTTGGGACGAGTTTGAACAACTTATAATTGAGGTTATCTACAAAGCTTTAAAAAACGAAATAGATAAGTCTGTAGCTAGTGTAAAACGTGGTGATACATCAATTAGTTATGTAGTTGAATCAAAAGACATACAATCACTCATGAAGAACTATAGCAGTGCTATTAAACGTATTTTAGGCTGTGATAGCGGGGTGTTTTTCTATTGAATGAAGCAGAAATTTTAGCAGCTACTTATTTTGATACCTGTGTTATTGAGAGAATGAGCGATATTGAAAATACGGAAAGTGGGATTACTGAACAAGTTTATTTTCCAATTCATGTTGGCAAGTTACCCTGTGCTTTCTCTCAAGGAAGTATGGGGAACTTACCTGTAATAGAAAACAAAGAAGCGTTTAATATCTCTTATGAAGAACAAAAACTTTTTTTAGAACCTAATATAAAAGTTAAAAAAGGAGATAGAATAACTATTACTCAAGGTACAGGTCAAAAACATGTGTTATTTTCAAAAAAACCTTTTTATTATCCAAGCCATATAGAAGTAGTGCTATCAGGAAGTTCAATTGATGAGTAAAAGCGATCTTAGAATGAAATCAAATGCTGATAAAGTTATTGCAAATTTAAAGAAAATGACACCCATTGCTGAAAAAGAAGGTGCTGCAATGGTGAATGATTCGTTAGCTAAAATTTATCAGTTAATTGTACCTATGACACCAATTAAATCGGGTGATTTAAGACGAGGCTATCGAATCATTAAAGCTAGAAAGTTGTCTAGTGGTCGTATCGTGGGAGCATTGATTAATAATGAAAAATACTTTAGATATGTAAACGATGGCCACCGAACAAAAAATGGCGGATTTGTTAAAGGCAGATTTATGTTGCAAAAATCTAATAAATTAGCTAATGCAACATATATTCCGAAACGATTTAAACAAATGGCGATTATCATTGTTAAGAAAGGATAGATATGTACGATAAAATTTTAAAAATGCTTACTGACACAATAAAACAGTTCTCGAATGCGCCTATCTATCTTGATGATGTAATGCAATCGTCAGAACCGTTTTATTTTGTGTTAAGTCTTGAAGAGAGTCTGACTGATAATGTAGGTCAAAACGTTCAAAATAAAGCATACAATGTTGATATTGCACTGGTTGATAGTAAGAAAGATAAACAATTAGTAACAAGCCTAACAGAAAGCTGTGGGGCTTTTTTTAATGTGTTGAATTTGGACGGAAATGAATTGTTTCCAGAAGATTATCAAACGTTTAAAACAGACGGAATTCAACATATCAATTTTAATGTTGCGTTCCCACAATTAATTGAATGGAGTGAAAAATAGATGGCAAAAAAGAAAAATGTAAGTGTCATTTCTGTAGAGAAGCCAACGTGGTTCCCACTAACAGACGAAACGGGCGCTTTTCCAGTTTACGGAACGCCAATTACAATCGGTACTGCTGTCAGTATCAAACCAGATGTTACAACAGAAACAACGCCTGACTATGGCGATAGTGTAGTTCAAGATCAGTATGTTGCATTTGGTGGTGCAGAAGTTACTTTAGAAACAAACGGCTACCAAAATGAAGTTTTAGCTGAAATTACAGGGGGAAAAAAATTAAAGGGTGGCGTATTGCGGTCTGCGGATGATATTGCATCAGATGGAGCATTTGCTTACCGTCGCCGAAAATCGAACGGTAAATATCGCTATACGATTTTCTATAAAGGAAAATTTGCTTTAACATCTGATGAAACATCTACATTAGAAGGAAGTTCAGTATCTTATACTCATCCAGAATGGACGGGGTCTTTCGTTGATGTTCCAGGGTTGGGTTATATGTATTCCGTGGATGAAGACGATGAAGGTGTCGACTTAGAGATGATTAAAAACTGGTTTACTGAGGTAATGGATCCACGTAAAGAAAATACTACTGCTGTTACTGGTGTAACTTTAGACCAAACAGAGTTAAATTTAAAAGTTGGCCAAACAGCAACCTTAACACCGACAATTACACCAGATAACGCCTCAAATAAAAAATATCAGTTCTGTTCAGAAAGTGAGGCTATTGGAACTGTAACACCAATTCAAGGGAAGGTTACTGCTGTAGGAGAAGGGACAACGGAAATCGTAGTCACAACAGAAGATGGTAACTTTACCGCAAAATGTACATTAAATGTAACAACAGCAGATTAAAAATAACAGTTTAGGACGACCTTGTCGTCCTATTTTATATGGAGGAATTAAAATGGCAAGTAAATTTCAACAAAAAATTAAATTAATGATTAAAGATGGAAGCAAATATACTACAAAACAATTCACGTCGGCAGAATTTTTACCAGGTTCAGTCATGGATACAGGTACGGATTTACAAATCAGGTTAGAAGAAGCAACAAAAACAAATGATATGGAAGCAATTCGTCCTATTTTAAGAGAATGCTATGACTTTATTGCTGACGTTATTTTTGAAAAACAGTTTACTGGACAAGAATATATTGACGGTATGGATGCTCGTGAATTATTGAAAATTACAGCTCAATTGTTAGGTTCTGTTACTTCTGGTTATGATGCAATTTATTCTGAACAGAAAAAAAAGTAACGGAACTTTTATATCATCCTCATTTTAAGTACACGCCACAATATCGAGAAGCAGAACTAAAAAGTTCGCTTCTTGAGAATGGGTGGACTTTAAATGAGATCGAAAACACAGATTTAAACGAGCTTTTGAAAATTTATGCATTTAAAGATGCTGTAGACGAATTTGAAAATATCAAATATCTTGATGAAAATACTATGTTCTAAGAGGGAGGGGGTACTTTTTGAACAATGAAGACTTAGTCTTAAAAATGATACTGGATGAATCTGGCTTTTCACAAGGATTAAATTCAGCAGTAAAAAAGTTACAAGGCTTTGATGTTGAAGTTGATAGAACAGGACAAAAAGGCGGCCGATCTCTTGGGAGCATATGGACGTCTTTTGTTGGTAACTTTTTAGCTAGCGGAGCAACTAAAATTATCTCTAAAGGTATTGGATTGATTACCAGCAACATCGACGGGGCCATTAATCGTGTAGATACGTTAAATAACGCAAATCGTGTGTTTGAAAATATGGGCTTTTCAGCTGGTGAAACATCTAAAACAATGGATAGCTTAAAGAAAAGTATCCAAGGGCTGCCTACGCCGTTAGATAGCGCTATTAAAGGTGTTCAATTAATCGCTTCATCAACAAATGATTTAGGTAAATCAGAACAGATTTTCGCAGCTTTAAATAACGGTATCCTCGGCTTTGGTGGGTCTGCAGAGATGGTAGACAATGCTATTATCCAGCTGTCCCAATCGTTCTCAAATGGTAAAGTAGATGCGCAAACTTGGAACTCAATGATTAACAGTGGTTTGGGTCCAGCGTTGAATGCTTTAGCGAAACAAATGGGGTTAACTGCTGGTCAGATGAAAGAAGGTCTCTCTGATGGTTCAATTTCAGTTGAAGAATTCCAAGATTCTCTAATAAAATTGAATAAAGAGGGCGGTGGAGGCCTTAAATCATTAGAGCAGATCGCTAAAGATTCTACCGCGGGTATTAAAACTGGTTTAGCTAACATGAAAACTGCGATCGTTCGTGGCGTGGCCAATGTTGTTACTAAAATTGACGAAGGCTTAAAAAGTGCGGGCTTTGGAAGTATAAGCGAAATCATTGCTGATAAAGGCGCAAAGATGGAAGCGGCTTTATCTAAGTTTGCGGAGATGATTCCGCCAATGATAAAGACAGTTAAAACATTGTATGATACGTTAAAACCTTATGCACCGCTACTTGCGGGTTTAGCGGGTAGCATTGGTACGTTGATGCTTGTGAATAAAGTGAATGCAGCATTTAAAGCTTGGAGGGAAGGTACAGAAGCACTTTCGATAGCTCAAGCAATTTTAAATAAGACAATGCTATCAAATCCTTTTGTTGCAATCTTAACTGCTGTAGTAGGGTTAGTCACAGCGTTTATTTATCTTTGGAAAACCAATGAAGGTTTTAGAGATGCTGTTAAAAACATTTGGAAAAACATACAGGAGGTCATTTCAAGCGCTGCTGATGTAGTTGTAAAAGCTTGGGATTCGACAATGGAATTCTTCAGCAATATGTGGGATGGCACAAAAGAAGCTTTTTCAAATGCTGGTACATGGATGAAAGAAGCACCTGGAAATGCAGCCGACTGGGTTAAAAATAAATGGAATGGTACTAAAGAATTCTTTAGTGGACTTTGGGATTCAACAAAAGAAGGCTCAAAAAACACATGGGAAAATATCAAGCAGGGTGCTGCTGATAGTGCTAAAAGCGTTGGCGAAAGTTTTAAAAATGGCTTTGATAATGCGAAAGATTGGTTTAAGGGTATTGGAAAATCAATATCAGATGTTTTCACAACAGCATTTGATTTTGTTTGGAAATATATTGGTCCGTATGTAACAGGAATCAAAAATGCGTTTAAAATGGTTGTTAACGCTATGAAAGCGAACATTGAAAATGTCAAAATGATCGCTGAAAATGTCGTTACCATTCTAAAAAATGTTCTGTTAGCTCCAATACTTTTCATCACATCAATGATTACAGGTGGGTGGGAAGAAGCAAAAGAGAACATGATTGCCGTTTGGGATAATATTGCTGAAGCAGCTCAAACAATATGGTTTGGCATTAAAAATATCTTTTATAACACTGTCACAGCTATTTCCTATTCAGTCACTTCTATTTTTAATGGATTGATGTTGACAATTAAAAAGATTTGGATTGATGTGAAGTTATTTTTCACTTTACTCTGGATTGACATTAAATATGGAGCGATCAACGTTTGGATTGAAATTAAATATTCTATCATCGAAACGTGGATAAATATTAAATTTGAAGCAATTAGAATATGGGAAAGTTTGAAAACTTGGTTCTTCGAAACAGTAGAAAACATTAAAAATGGTGTGATCGATGGCTGGAACAACCTAAAACAAGGAACCATTGATACATTTAATGCAACTGTTCAATGGTCAAAAGATACATGGTCCAATTTCAAACAGTGGATTGTTGATACGGCGGTTGGAATAAAAGATGGTGTTGTTCAAACCTGGTATAGAATTAGAAATGGCACAATAGAAACCTTCAACAACATGGTACAAGGCGCTAAAAACGCATGGAATAATCTCACAAGAAGTGTCAGTGATACAGTGTCGAATGTAAAACAAACTTTTGAAGATTTAAAACATGTTGATTTATTTGAAATTGGTAAAAATATCATTCAAGGATTGATCAATGGTATCGGATCTATGATTAACGCAGTTGGGGAAAAAATTCAAGAAGTAGCTGGTAATATCAAAGAAAAAATCAAAGGAGCTTTAGATATTCATTCTCCTTCGCGCTGGATGCGAGATATGATTGGTAAAAATATCGTGTTGGGTGTTGTGGATGGCATTGACCAAGAAAAAGGAACTTTGGATAAATCGGTTAAAAAAATGACTGATTTGCCAACGGAATTACCGGATTTTTCTGTCACAGGTAGATATATTAGTCAACAGGAATCTCAAGCATCTAAATCGGATAAGAACAACAGCAATGCAACGACTACCTTTGGTGGTGATACCTTTAACATTAATTTACAAGCAATGGGTGAATTAGATGATAAGCAATTAATGAGCATGGCTCAAAAATTAGTTAAATACATTCAAGTCGTCAAAAATAGAGATAGCGATGCAGTAGGAGGTGCTTTTGGTGGAATTTAAAAGAGGTCAGTTTTTTCTTAATGGAAAACATAGCTCTGAATTCAATGTGTTTATGAGAGAAAGACCTGAACGACTTTCTGCTGGACGTGTAGTAGAGCTTAGGGAGCGAATGGGTAATGATTCAATAGCTGTTGATTTTGAGTATTATAAAAATGTAGAACGCACCATTACATGCTATGCGAAAGCAAGAAATTTACAAGAAGTATCTTTCTTAGAAGATGAAATCTCGTTTTGGCTCGATATGGGAAACTACTCAGACTTTATCGTCTATTTTGATGAACATTACATCTATCAAGCCATCGTAACAAGTCCACCAAAGTTTACAGGAACAAGAAAAACAGGGGTTTTAATTCCTTTTGAGTTTACTGTAAGTATCCGACCTTTCAAAAAAAATCGTATTGGCCAATATTGGACAAGTAATCCTAAACAATTAATAAACACAGAAAAATATCCTTCAGAACCTACTATTCAGATTTTGGGTTCTGGGGATAT
Organism: Enterococcus sp. DIV1307a; assembly: GCF_050537425.1. Taxonomy (NCBI): domain Bacteria; kingdom Bacillati; phylum Bacillota; class Bacilli; order Lactobacillales; family Enterococcaceae; genus Enterococcus; species Enterococcus sp. DIV1307a. The sequence goes on along the minus strand of NZ_CP172914.1, from coordinate 2,285,632 downwards.
TTCTTTTTTCATCAATAATCAGGAATATGCATTAAAAGCTATAGATGGAGATATCATTATTGATTCAGAAAAACAAGAAGCTTATCGAAAATCAGGTGGAGCGTTTGAAATCTTGGATCATAAAACACTTTTCAAAGATTACCCAATTTTAAAAAGTGGAGAAAATAATTTTCGCTGGACTGGAAAAGTGACAGAGTTTAAAGTTCAGCCTAATTGGAGGCGAAAAGTTTGATTCCAGTTATTTTTAAACCTGGAGAAAAAGATTTTACAACAAACGGCTTAGGACGTCTTATTGATGCGACACGTTGCGAAATCACTGAAGAAGCAAACGGAAAATATGAACTAGAAATGGACTATCCAGCGATTAGCAGATTTAGTGATTATTTTGAAAATGGCTATCAGATTAAAGCAAAGCCGAATGACTTAGAAGAATACCACATTTTCGAGATCAAACAAACGTTTAAAGATACGTTTACTAATAGTATTGTCATTTATGCTCAATCTCGTACTTATAAACTAGGAAACAGACAAGTGAGGCTAGTAACAGTTGATAATCGTAATGGTGCAGAAGCTATGAGATTAATCGAACAGAACATGGACGAACCATGCGATATCAAACTTTATTCTGATATTAACACAGCTTCTAGTACGGTATTCGAAGCTAGAAACGTACTTAATTGTATTGCTGGTGAACAAGGTTCTTTGCTTCAATATTGGGGTGGAGAAATCAAACGAGAACCTTTTAAATTATCTTTGTTAAGACGTAGAGGACGAGATAACGTTGGCACTGTTCGTTATGGTAAAGATTTAAAAGGATTAACCATTAAATTTGATTGGCAATCAATTGTTACTAAAGTTTTACCATTTGCAGAGCTTCAAAGTGGTGCAGACGGAACTTCTCAACGGATTTATGGAGATGCGGTTAAGAGCGAATATATCAACAAATATCCAGATGTTTACGCTCAATACGTTCAGTTCACTGAAGATCAAGGAGTAAAAGATTTATCCAGCTTAAATAAAGCGGCAGGTAAATACTTCACTACATTATATCCAGGAAGTGATAAGCCTAAAGTTTCTATTGAACTAGAAATTGAGAAACTCACAGATTCAGAAGAAGCAAAAGAATTTGCTAAAATGAGAAACTATAATTTATTCGATACGTTCACTGTGTATCACAAGTTTTATGATATTGACATTCAAACGAAAGTTACAGGGATTGTCTATGATGCTTTAGCAGAAAAAACAATAAAGATTACTGCTGGAGATATCCAAGTTGCTTTTTATAAACAGCAAAGTCAAGATTTTCAAGAAGCAATTAAAACCTTAACTAAAAAAGACTACATGAGTAACTTTATTGATTACATTACCGATTTAATCAATGGCGTGAAAGGTGGTAGTATTCTTCAATATCCTAAAAATAGGCCACATACGCTTTATTTTATGGATACAGATTCCACAGATACCGCAAAGAATGTTATCGCTATTAATAACCAAGGTATCGGTTTTTCAACTACTGGATGGAAAGGCCCCTTTAGAAACGCTTGGACTATTGATGGTATTTTAAATGCCGACTTTATCAGAGCTGGTAAAATTAGATCTGATATTTTTGAGACATCATTCAATGCATATGGAGATATTTTGCGTTTAGTTAACGGCGCTCTGCAAGCTTGGAATGGGAAAACGAAAATAATGGAATTGACTAAGCAAGGATTAGAATTCTGGAATGGCAATAGCCACATTGGCTCAATAGGAACAAAAGGGAATCCTTTTCCAGACTTGAGAGATGTTAATGGAAATCTTGTAGTATCTGATGGCAATTCGTTACTACTGGTCGCAGATAACCCTCAGAAAATTATTGGATTATCTAATCAATCAGGAGCAGGTCATTTAATTACTGGTCTAACACAGTTCTTTGTTGGTAATAACTTTAACTTCTTTGGACCAAAAGGAAGCAAATCAACTATAACAGTTGATAGGTTGATTGTCGGAGGTAAAGAAGTAATACCTGGTGATGGATCAGGCGGCAATGATGGTGATGTACCACCAGAGCTAACAACCGAAAAAGAGAAAAATGCTTGGGCGGTTTGGCAGTTCTTAAAATCAAAAGGCTACAGCGAACAAGCGGCCGCTGGAATTTTAGGAAATATGGATCAAGAATCTGGAATTATGCCTGATATTGATGAAGGCGGTGGCGGCCCTGGTTACGGTCTAGTTCAATGGACATCGCCAATTGCTGGCGAAAGCGGCCGTGCTTATGTGCAACGTTTGCTAGGTCAAGCTGGAATCAGTGGAGACTATCGAAATATTACCACGCAGCTGAAATTATTAGATTGGCATATGCATAATGGTCAATATATTCCTTCCGCGGCTTATCCGTATTCGGTAGCACAATTTAAAGCATTAACAGATATCGGTACCGCTACGATGGCATTTGAAGCGAACTTTGAACGACCAGCTGTTACTCATCCTGAACGTATTCCATTAGCTCAATATTGGTACAACTTGCTGAAAGACTTGAAACCTAGTAAGCCAACTTGGATAAACCCTGTTCGCTCAACTTATACGATTACACAAGAATGGGACCAAATTGGCTGGGGAACGAACGTTATTCACGGCGGTATAGATATTGCTTCAGTGCCAGCAGGCACGAGCCCCCCTGTTTATGTGGCGCGTAGCGGTACAGTTGAAACCGTCACTTATGATGGAACTGGTGGAAACTATGTTGTTGTTAAACACGATGATGGTTATTGGACCTATTATGGTCATTTGGATTCAGTTGATTTAGTTGTTGGCGAAAAAGTGACTACTAATAGTCGTGTTGGGATAATGGGTTCCACTGGACTTGCTAAAGGTATTCATCTCCATTTTGAAGTATGGAAAGGCGCACAGTGGCAACGAATCAATCCGCGTGATGTTATTAATTTTTAGAAAGGGTGTGAATAAATGAGTAAATGGCAAGCGACACTAAGCACCACAGAACCATACAATTACATTGGTATACAAAATGTACGGCAAGGGAACCGAAATACCGAAGTTTTAGAAGCTATATTAGTTGAAAATGCTTTGCCACTTGATTTAACAGGTTGCGAAGTTTTTTTTGAATCAGTTATTGATAACAAATATCCGATTCAACGAGCAGCAAAAATTGTGAATGCCAAAAAAGGGATTATCCAGTATACCTTTGATGAATATTCTATGCAGTCATTGCACAGACAGGAAGCATATTTCAGTATTCATAAAGGCGACAATCTAATTGGCTCAACGCAGAACTTTTCTTACTTTGTCGTGAATGCTGTTTCAAAAACAGAAGGTGAAATGGGTTCGTATTGGCAATCAATAGAAGATTTGATAGCTGATATGACCGCTTTTATCAATGAAAATAAAGGCGATTTCACAGCATGGATGAACGCTAGAAAAGAAGAGTTTGAAAAATGGCGTAAAAATCAACAAGATACATTTGAAGCTTGGCGAAATGGCCAAGAATCAGATTACCTTTTGTGGTTTGAATCAATTAAGGACATTTTAAAAACTGTTGATCCAGGCGGCACAATGTTAGTAGAGTTAATCGATGCACGTGTGGATGTGCAAGGAGTACGCCACAATTCACTTACAGAGCGCTTGTTAGCTGATATGGACTATTTATATCAGAAACTAGAGAAACGCTTATTTACAAAAAAATACAGCGAGATAAGCACGCTTTATTTATTACAAGATGATAACTTTTCCGTTAATCATGAAATTCAAATTGTTGGAAATACTGAAAATCCTAAAAATGAAGGAGCGTTAATCATTGCGACAATTGATGATGCACAGCAAAACACATTTAAGATTGGAAGTGTTATTTAATGGTTGAAATTAAACGAATGATGGAAACTGCAGAAAGTGGTGTTCAATATCAATATTATCCACTGGCGCACGTCGATGGTGTTGTTGGATTAGATAAAGTGATTAAAGGACAAGGAAAAGTAAACTCTGTAAATGGCCGTGTTGGCGATGTGATTTTAACGCCTAGCGATTTAGGGTTGCCAAATGATCTCGTATTGATTTCATCAGAGGAGTATAAAAAAATAAAACAAATCATCGCTGATTATGAAGCTGGAAAACTAGGTGGTTCTGGTGTTGAGTTTGAGAAAGTAGAAGGAGATGAAGTTAATGGCTGAGTTATATGTTATTAAAAAGGATGGCGTGGCCATTGATGTACAAACAAGTACAAGTGGTGTAACTGGTTTGAATGAATTTGTAGATGAAAAAATAGGTAATGCAGGAGCTGGTACTGTCTCATCAGTAAATGGAAAAACAGGTGTTGTCGTGTTAAGTGCAACGGATGTTAAGGCCTTGCCTGATACAACGACTATTCCAACTATTCCAGGAATAGCTACCTCAACAAGTAACGGCTTGATGTCGAAAACAGATAAAGCAAAACTGGATGCATTACCGGTTTTTACATTTGAGAAAGTTGGTGAAGCGTAATGGCAGATATTTTTCAATTAATTGAAAATGATAAACCCGTTTACATGAAATCTCATGTAGATGGAATTGACGGTATCGAAGAAAAATTAGTAACAAAAGATTTCTATCAAAATGACACGAAGGCACAACGTCAAAAATGGGGTGAGGGTTTAAATTGGATTGCTCACAGAGGAAACAACACAGAATATCCAGAAAACTCAATTCCAGCATTTAAAACTGTTCGACGTCATTGGGGTATCGAAACTGATATTCAAGTGACTAGTGATGGTCAATGGGTAGTTATGCATGATGATACAGTTGATCGAACGACAAACGGAACTGGTAAAGTATCATCTATGACATTGGCACAATTTAGAAATTTAAGAATTGACACAGGAGAAAATTTATCTCGTTTATCAGATGAAGAAAAAACGCCACCTACGTTTGAAGAGTATTTAAAAATCTGTAAAGAATTAAATAAAGTACCAGTTATTGAAATCAAATCTGGAACCTATAGCAAAGCTAATTTTGATTTGTTAAAAGATACGTTGGATCTTTATGGATATGGCGAAGCAAATTGCGTTATTGGTTCATTTGATGCCAATATATTGAATACAATCAGAACCTATTATCCTAATATAGAGTTGCATTACTTTGTTGATGCTATTAACGAAAGTGTAATTACTCAGATCAAAAAACTAGGTGTTCCAGCGGCTGTTAGTTGCTCATATAGTAATTCTAGCTTGTCAACAGCAAATGTTAAAGCATTGCATATGGCTGGTTTTAAAGTTGGTACTTGGACAGTTCCAGAAAATAGTTTTGAAGGAATGAAAAAACTAGGTGTGGAATATATCACGACAAATTCACTTTCTGGAAACCAAAGATACGCAGTCTTAAGTTACCAAAATGGTTTTCAAAGTAATCAAGGGATTCCAAACGCAACATACGTTGAAGAACTAGTTGGTGGAGGAATCCACATCAATTTTAACGTTGAAAAAGGAACGAATAATCAAAATGATGTGATTGCTACGCTTCCAGAATGGGCGATTCCTATGAAAAGTCAATATAATCCATGTACTATTCGGGTTAGCGCAGCAAATGGAGATGTGAAAGTTGGTTCGTTTGATATTCGCGGTCGCATCGTGGCAACTGGTGCAACTGCTGGGACGCTAGCTGTTGGATTAAACTGGAAAGACAGAACGAGCTGGGCTGCTGGATCGGTTGTCTATTCAATTTAAGGGTTGAAATTAAAGAAAAGGTGGTACTTATGTACATGTTTGATTATTTTAGACATTTTTTAGAAACAGAAGATACAAAAATCTTATTTATATTAGCTTTAATCTGCGGAGCCATGGTTATTGATTTTTTTACAGGTACCTTTGCAGCTAAAGTCAATCCAGAAATAGAATTTAAATCAAAAATAGGGATTAATGGAATTTTAAGAAAATTGACGAGTATTTTTTTACTCGTCTTTTTCATTCCGTTATCTGTTATTGTACCAGGAGGTGCAGGCGTTGCGTTGTTATACACCCTATATATAGGCTATCTATTAATGGAAATAAAATCAGTATTGGAAAATTATCAAAAAATGGGTGGTAAAACAGACTTATTTCAACGATTCATCGATAGTTTTAAGACAGAAAATAAAAAAGGAGATGAATAAATGAAAAAGAAAATTTTAGTAGGAGCGTTAATCGCTCTATTTTTTATGCCTTTAAATGTGTTTGCTGCAAAAGGTGACCAAGGCGTTGACTGGGCTATTTATCAGGGGGAACAAGGCCGCTTTGGTTATGCACATGATAAATTCGCTATTGCCCAGATTGGTGGCTACAATACTAGCGGTATTTATGAACAATACACATACAAAACACAAGTAGCAAGTGCTATCGCTCAAGGCAAACGAGCACACACTTATATTTGGTATGACACATTCGGTAGCATGGACATTGCCAAAACAACAATGGATTATTTCTTGCCACGTATTCAAACGCCTAAAAATTCCATCGTTGCATTAGATTTTGAACATGGAGCGTTGGCTAGTGTTCCAGATGGATATGGAGGATATGTAAGTTCAGATGCCGAAAAAGCAGCAAATACAGAGACAATTTTGTACGGTATGCGCAGAATCAAACAGGCTGGCTATACTCCAATGTATTACAGCTATAAGCCATTTACACTAAATCATGTAAACTATCAACAAATCATCAAAGAGTTTCCTAACTCTTTATGGATTGCTGCGTATCCTATCGATGGTGTGTCACCATATCCATTGTATGCTTATTTCCCAAGCATGGATGGTATTGGCATTTGGCAATTCACATCCGCTTATATTGCAGGTGGTTTAGATGGTAACGTAGATTTAACAGGAATTACAGATAGTGGCTACACAGATACAGATAAGCCAGAAACGGACACGCCAGCAACAGATGCAGGGGAAGAAATCGAAAAAACACCCAATTCCGATGTTAAAGTTGGCGATACCGTCAAAGTGAAATTTAATGTAGATGCATGGGCAACTGGTGAAGCTATTCCGCAATGGGTAAAAGGAAACAGCTATAAAGTACAAGAAGTAACCGGAAGCAGAGTATTGCTAGAAGGCATCTTGTCATGGATTAGTAAAGGCGATATTGAATTATTACCAGATGCAACAGTTGTTCCTGATAAACAGCCAGAAGCAACACACGTAGTTCAACATGGCGAAACATTATCCAGCATTGCTTATCAATACGGAACAGATTATCAAACGTTGACGGCATTAAATGGATTGGCTAATCCAAATCTTATTTATCCTGGTCAAGTTTTGAAAGTCAACGGATCAGCAACAGGCAATGTTTATACAGTCAAATACGGTGATAATTTATCAAGTATTGCAGCTAAGCTTGGTACGACTTATCAAACATTAGCTGTATTAAATGGACTAGAAAATCCTAACTTGATTTATCCTGGCCAAAATTTGAATTTTTAAAATAGCCCCTCTTAAAGGAGGGGTGTACATATTTTAATTATTATATATACGGGAGGGTTATTATATACCAGTGAGAGGATATTTAATAATAAACTAATTCTATTTTACATGCGAAATTGCGAATTATAGTGGCTAATATTCTCCAAACTAATTATAGAGGTAAATTAACTTTACTTAAAATTATATTTTAAGTACGATTACACATCAATATATTTACAAATAAATCTTTTATTGGTAACATTAGTTGTGACATTAATCAATAGTACGTAAAAGAGGGAGAAGTATATGAAGTCTTTTGAATTAGCTGAACAAAAGCAGTTGCAAGTATTTAATTCAAAATTTTCTGCATATCTAAAAGTATTGAAAGATCATATTAAAAATACTGAAAAACATATCACTAATTATGAAATAAATTTATCTTATGTAAAAACAATCGAAGCTAGTTTAGAGAATGATAATTTTAATTGTGAACAATATTTTCAATTAAAGTCACTTTTAAAGGACTACACATTTACTAGATGTAAAAAAGAAGAGATAGATGCAATCATACGAATTTTTATTAGTAAATTGGACTTCGAAGAGTCTACTTTAAAAGAACGTGAGATTGAAAAAACATTAGATATAACTAACGATATTTATGCAGACTTATCTAAAAATTTGATTCGTTTAAGTAAAAATTTTAATAAACAGTGGGTTGATGTTAGTTTGCCTGAAATATCTAGGAACTATTGTTATAATATGTATAAAGAAAAGGATAAAAAGGAGAATATAGATGTTAAAAGAGATTATAAATATACGTCTTCTGCAAGTTTTAATAGACGATAAACAAGTTACAAATATGTCGGAAGAGGTTAGCTGCGGCATACTCGGAGAGTGTAACCTTAAGGATATAGTACAGTATACTAAACAAGAAAATCTCTTCTCTACGAATATTGAATTCTCCTTAAAAATTGTGGATGGCAAAATTGCACTTGATAATAACGGTAACGTTGATGATTCACATGTATTTGCTGTTTTTAATTGTGTATACAAAATTGATTTTATTTTTGAAAACTTTAAACAAGCGGATAAAAATTTAATTAGTAAAGAAATAGGAAAGTTTTCTGGACCATATATTAGAGAGTTAGTTACCAATATTTTTAGTAGAAGTAACTTTCCTGTACCACCATTACCTCTTAATATTTTTGACGATTTAGAGGTTGTGGAATAAAAATGAAACTAAAAGATATTAGGTTTGTAGATGTTCGTAAAAATGAATTTTTTAAAGATGTTCTCAAAAATTCTCATAATAAAAAAATGAAAAATATTTTAATGAGTAGAGATTCTGTTTTAATTGAAACTGTATTATCATTTTTCAAAAGAAATAAAAATAACTCAGAACCTATAAAAAATGAACTTCAAAGACTTGAAGATGAACTTGAATTGAGAAAAATTATTGATGGAGATGATTCAGAATCATACCGTAATATGCTTGATTTAAAACAAACTTTAAGTATTCTTTATCGATATAGCGATCAGGATTTTAAGGATTTTCGAAGTAACTTTGTAGAATATGTATGCTTTTTATATTTTGCAATTTCAACTCCGTTTGTTAAGAATAAATGTAATAAAAAAAGAAGATTTTTCCATGAGCCAAGGATTTTCTTTAAATCAAATAATGAGTTAGAAAATACTATTATCAAAACTAATGATATTGATAATGAAAATTTAATTGGTGGAGGAAATAACTTAGTAGATCTAGTTCATGTCAATAAAGAAAGTTCTATTGTAGATGTGTGCGAATGTAAAGCTGATTTAAATTATTTTTTACTTTATCTAAAACAATCACAATTAAATGATCACAATTGCATTAAAAGTTTAAAAAAATGGACCTATATGTGTTCTGTACAAAAATTTTTCAATGATAATGTAGAAGATTGTGAAAGTAATTTATATTTTTTTACTTTTGCTGATACAGTAAATAATGCAGAAAAAGTTAATGGGAATGCGACCATTATTACTTCGACGCGAATATGTAAAGCTTTTTGTAATTATTAATTTTTTTATGGTCTTAGGTGATAGATTGAAAATAAAGAAAGCATTCGTAACCGTTTATTCCATAGTAAAACACCTGCCTCTTTTTTATAAAAGATAGGTGTTTTTTGTTATGTTAATATTTTTTGTTGAAAAATAGAACAAACGTTCGTATAATGTTTCTGATAGGAGAGTGTATCAGATGGTGAGACGAACGAAAAAAGAGTTTAAACCTTACAACGATTATGTTGACCGTCCTTTTGAATTAAAGTGGCCAACGGCGTTTCCGTTGGGCGAATTGACTGAAGCAATAAAGAGTACTGATGAATATCATGCTCGCAATATTGATAGACTGCCGCAGCAATCACAGCGACAAATAGAATATTTTTTAGATCGCTCTATTAAGCAAAATAAAGTTTTAGAAATCCAATTGAATTCGTTAGATGAATATGACCGAGTGAAACCACATGTTTTTGGTGTATTTCGTGGAATGGCAGAATTCGATGTTGTGCTGATTGGTGAACAAGAAATCGATTTTTACGATATAAGACATATTCAGATTCATAATTTCACCAAGTGGAGTGAAGAGCACGTAACGGAAGAAAAACCCTTTGAGGAAGACCCAGAATACGATGAAGCAATCGATGAATTTGTGGACGAATATTTCGATGATGAATGGATAGAATAATTAGAAATGTAAAAGCTCTACTTCTCACTCACGGGAAGTAGGGCCTTTTTTGTTTATTCGGTATAATTTATATATCTATTCGCTTGCCTTTTTTAATTTTTTGATGTAGATTTTATCTTGTTGTTATAGTCTATTTTGCTAATTTGAATTAAAATGATATTACGCAAACCCTTGTGAGTTCTAGTCTGTCTAAATATGGTGTTGCATAAAAATTACACCGTGAAACTAAATAATTTAGTTAGATAGAGCCTAGAATCCTTGTTGTGTAAGGGTCTAGGCTTTTTATCTATTGATTCATTACATGTTCATTTGTAGATGGAATGTAGAGGGAGGATTACCCAAGTTTGGCTGAAGGGGACGGTCTCGAAAACCGTTAGGCGAGTAACATCGTGCAAGGGTTCGAATCCCTTATCCTCCGTACCGAGAAGCAGTTGAGTTATTAGTTGCAAATAAAACGACAGAGACGTACACTTAAAGTAGAAAAATACTTAAGAAGAGGTGTCTATTATGTCAAACTATGAAGAAAAAGAAGCGCAAGCATTAGCAAAAATTGCCGACGTTTTGAACAAATTGGATGCAAGTTTAGAAGAGTTGGGCTCGCTAGATGAGGATACAAAAAAACATAGTATGAAGAAATGGATTGTTGAAAAAAAAGCCATTCATGAGATTAAAAAAATTGCACACGAAGCTGGTAAGTATGACAAGTATGATGAAAAAGAATTAGAAAAAGAAATGGATCTGTTGGAAAAGTTTATGTAAAAAAGCGCTAGCTTTTGTTCAACAGTTATTTAATTTTGAGCCTAGAATTAATCGTTTTGATTTTTTCTAGGCTTATTTTTTATGAAGTAAGCAAATCGTATCGGGAAAGGTATTGGAATAAGAAATAAAGCATGTATTGATTCAGAAAAAAAGTTGTAGTAAAATGTTCGTCACAACTTCTTTTCTTATGATTTCATAGAAGGAAAAGTTGGAATAATGAATTGAGAAGAGTCGATTTTTAGGAGATGATTTTAGGTGACTTTTTATCAATTATTGCAGTTAGATCCATTTATTTTAAAACAAAAAATTCATCAAGCGGACACTAAAAAACAGCGGAGATATTTTTGGCGCGCCTTGTTAATAAGGGATATTTTATTAGTTTCGTTTGCGATTTTATGGGTGTCGACGATTACTTTTTTCTTTGGAAAAGCTGTAGCGCCTTTTTCAATTGTATTATTTTGTTTGCTGTTGAGTATCCGTTTCGTCTCATATGGCTACAGGGAAAAACAGGCCTTGCTTAGTTTAGGAATCGTGTTAACAATTCTAGGTGTTAGTCCACTAATTTCACTGATTTCTGTATCATTTTTACAATGGGGTCTTCATTTTATCTGCTTGCTGGCATTGTTTTTCTTAACTGGTAAAAACCCTAAAATGGGTAATCCGGGCTTGTATACGTTCTCCTACTTATATTTAGTTGGCACGGTTCACTATCAATCGTTTCAGCAATTAGAACAAACTTTCTTTGTATTAGTGTTTGCCTATTTACTTTTAGCTTTTGTTTATCATGTGAAACATAAAAAGTTGGATCAAGAGATTACTTTTATACAGATGGTTACAGAAAATGGTTTTTTTAATCAAAGAAATATTTGGTTTGGTTATTACGCTTTAGGCATTAGCTTATTACTTTTTATAGGAACGCACCTTCAGATTGACCGCTTTATGTGGGCAACATTTGCTAGTTCGTCATTATTTTCTGGGTATGAGACGTTTAAATTGTCTGAACGAGCAAAAGAACGAATAATAGGGGTCGTTATTGGTTCTCTAGTATCGGCTATCTTGTTATTTTATATACCAACGAACCTACTTGGTATTTTAGGAGGACTTTGTTTAGGCTTATGCACATCTTATAAAAGTAAAACGATTTTTAATTGTGTTGGTGCTATCATGGCAGCTTCTATGATATTTGGGCTAGAAACAAGTCTTTACTTAAGAATTTTGTTAAATATGTTAGGGCTAGCTTACGGTTTGCTTTATCATTTTGTCTTTGTAAAAACTATGTCCTATTGCAATCGCAAGGAGTGGCTGAAATTGTCTGAATAAAAGGAGCCTAACATTCTTTCTTGAAAGAATGTTAGGCTCCTTTTATTTTAAAATAGAACCATTGACTATATTTTTTGTAAATAAGAGTTTAAAAATGGCAGAAGCTGGTTACTAATTTGGCTACCAAATGGCTACACAGGATAGTATAGATAAGGATAGTATAGGTAAGGATAGTATAGGTAAGGATAAAGTAGGATATAAACAAATGAATTCAGTGAACACAAGTTACGTAGTAAAATTGTATTTTTGGAAGATAAGTAGAAGTAACTTCATATTGGGAATTTATTGGGAAATTTTAGTATAGTCAACATGATAAATTAGTAGTATGAAGAATCGCTAAAAATGAATTATCAATGCTATAGATGCTTGTTTATATAGCTAAGTTTTAAAAAATAGAATGTTCAATATCTTTAAATCAAGTTAAGTATATTTAAGTGGAAAAATAGAATCGCTTAAATCTAAGAAAAAAATAAGTTTTGTCATTATAGATCGCTTAAGGAGTGGTCTATTTTTGTATATAAAATAATCTAGGAGGTGGACAGTTATTGATAAAAGGGAAAAATAGGAGAGGTACAAACGAATAAGTTAGATTTTGAAAATGAATGTGATCAAAAATAAGAGTAGATGGATAAAAGGAATACATGGAGGATGAACATACTATTTCTATTATCTGTAAAAGTTCTACAAATAAAATATTAAGTGGTTAGAGGAGAGGTACAATGAAAGCTGGAATAAAAAAACATATTCGACAATTATTATGGGATTATCAACATATTGAAAAAAAATTACAAGAGTACGAGGATGTTATGTTAATGAATCGTAATCCTTTTTTAGAATACCCTGTAGAGCAACCAACTGAAAAAATAACTATCAGTCAAATTGCATTTCATAAATTATTTTTACAAACGGTAGAAGATATCTTAGCTGATTCTACAAGGGATGTACAGGATATCTTTTTAGTGAAATATAAAAATGGTTATCCATATAAAAAGAATGAATTTGTTGCTTGTGAGACGTTTTTGAGCGAGTCTACAATTGCTCGACGAGATACAGAATTTATCCATGAAATTGCTTATCGACTGGGTTGGTACGAAATTTGACAAAACGAAACAGGTCAATTCAACTATACTAGGTTTATGAACATATGTTCGCCGTGGACGCACGGAATAACTTATAGGAGGAACAACAATGGCAACAGGTTTAACAAAAAATCAAGCAAAAACATTTATGCAGAAGTATTTAGATACTAATTTGCCGTCTTATCCAGGTGTCTATTATGGAACTTATGGTGGTTCGCCATCATCACATTCAAATTGTACTCTATTTACTACATGGTTCTTAAAGAATTGTACTAATTTAACTTTGCCAACACAAAGCGGGAATGGTTATCAAACGGTAGATTTTGTGTTAAATGCAAATAAAGGAAAATTAGTAAAGAGTAACATTCCAAAGGCATTTTCTTTATTTTCAATAACACCATGGAATAACAATTACTATACACAAGGTGCTGGACATACTGGTATCGTTCTAGGTATTGATGGAAATACAGTAATTACAGGTGAAGCTAATTTTGGTTCGACATTTGGCGGATTAGATGGAGTATATCCTAACAATGGAACTGTAGTAACTACTCATCCATTGAGTACGTTTAACAGTTTAACGGGTGTTACTTTCATTGACTTAAGTCGCTATTATACTGGATGGAATCCAAATCAAAATACAAAACCAGAAGGAGAAGAAGAAATGGTAGAGATTAATAAAAGAGTTATGGTGAAAAAAGATGTAAAATATACTGTGGATACATTACCTTGGGGAAAGAAAGGTTACATTAAAATCAATGGCATTGATAGTTTTGCTGGAAGAGTTATTGATTTGACACAGCAAATGGGAAGTTACTTATATAGTCCTCAAACAAAAGGCTGGACAGACTTTAAAGGGTTTGAAGAAGTTGAGACTATCAATAAAACAATGGTTGTTAAAAGAGCTGGTTTCACTGTTGACCAATTCCCTTGGTTTAAAGGGGTGACAAGATTTGGTGTCAGTGCTGATTATATCAATAAAGAAGTAAAAGTGACTGGGAAAAAGGGTGCATATTATTACATGGATAATATTGGTTGGATCGACGAAAAAGCATTTTTAGATGATGCACAAGCGACTGATATTAAAATTGGGGATAAAGTTATGTTATTGGAGACTGCTAGTGCATATCAGACTGGGGAAACAATTCCAAGTAGTCTTAAAGGAAAATCATATACAGTGATGGAAATTAAAAATGTCACACAAAGCAAATCTAAAAAAGCATTTTTATTAAAAGAATTAATGTCTTGGGTACTAGAACAGGATGTTAAAAAGTAGTAAAAAAGAACCTAGTGATATGTTAGAAAAAATAGAGCGGTAAATCCGCTCTATTTTTTTCTATTTATATAATACATAGTGACTACTTATTCTAATTCACAGATGGTTTTTGCATTGATTTTCTCTCTCAACCCCAGCCAACCACTCGCTGATAACAAGTACCAAAACGGCATAAACTGGATTAGATAGCGAGAGCGGCCGCCTTCAAAGAGCAATAAATACAGAATAGCTCCAATGAAAGCTAATTTTAAAATCGCGTAGTTATTTTTTGAATCTTTTAGAGGGATACTGAACAATAGACCTAGTAATGTGAGTAAATAGAAAAAATGCATATAAATTCGTAGATAGTTACTTTTTTGATTTTGCGGATAATACAGTGACCGCAAGTGTTCTTGCCAACGATTTTTAGAAGGTGTTTCTGGGATTAAATCACCGCCATCCCAACCCCAGTCAAAATCACCATTGGCAGTATTATGACGATTTTTTTGAGCCAGAAAACGGAGATAACCGAAGAATCCTTTATTTTTTAAACGGTCTTGAATCATTTTTATGGTATAAGCTTTTTTGGCTTCTTGTGTAGGCAACTGATTTACTGCTTGTGTATCTGCATCATTGTAACCGCCAGTTCCCGTCAAACCCATCATTACAAAAAGTGTCCAAGGCTTGGCTTGTTCTTTATCGATTTCCGTAATCGTTTGTTTTTCCACAAAAAATTGAAAACTATAATATGCGCTGACGAAACCAGTCAGTAAAAAGAGGGCAACCACGGTTAATTTTACGATAGACTGTTTGTTCCGATTTACTAAAAGAAGTTGCAGCACTTTGATACAACTAAATGCAATAAAAAAGATAATAGACGAAGGTTTCATTAAAAAACACCAAGCTAAGCCAATTCCAATAAACAGTAATAAACAATATTTTACGAAGGGATGGGAAATTTGGTCAAAAAGGCTATATGCAAAAAAGACTAGGTTGATGAACAATAAGACGGCCGTATCTGTATAAGGCGTGAGTAACCATGGAGACAATCCGAAAGAAAGAAAAAATAAACTGTAAGCAACGAAGGCCGTTAATGGATTAAAGACACGTTTAGAGGCATGATAAAAGAGAAATAAACTGCTATTAATAAACAAGCAATTAACCACTTGCCAACTAAACCAAGTATTGCTCCAGCTCCCTGTTACATCAATGAAACGCAAAAATTTATTCAGGTAATACATCATGAAAAAGAAAAATTCGTTATTGGGGTTTAAAGAAAGTACGATTTTTGAATAATCCCTATTTTCAGTGGTAATACTATGAAAGTTGTCAAAAACATCCCAGCCAATCGGCACAGTAATCTGCGTCAGGAGTAAAAGTTGTAGTAAAAATAAACTGACCAAACTACCAATAATAACCACACGATCATGGGTTTTTATTAAGTGCCAGAGCGCTTGAATCTTAGTGTAAAGAAATTTTTTGTTTTTATAAATAATCAACAATAGAATAATTAATAGAGGAAGTAAAACAAGCAAGTGCTTAGGCTTTTCCCAAAGAATTTTTACCAGAGAATAGGGAGAGTTAATTGCGCCGTAAAAGACAAATAAAATAAAAAAAGTAAAAATATAATTTTCTAGATTCAGAATCCGTTTAAAAGTAGCCATATTTTCTCCTTCCATTTTTTTAGCTAGACTAGTTCTTATTTTATCATAAAGATTTTAAAATAAGAAAAAAGCCCTTCTTTTAAAAGAAAGGCTTAAAACTTTTCCTTACTTCACTTCTTTGTAACGGAAGAAGAAGCGTAAGACGCTATTTTGGCTAGTTGTTGTTAGTTTATCTGTCGGTAAGACTGTTAGTAAGAAGAAAAACAGACTAATCACAAGAGTGAAAAATAAGAAGACGGGACTGCCACCTGTTATCACAGTATCTGTTTGAACGTCATATTTAAAAGTTGACATAACAGAGAAAACTTGTGTATAGCTACAGGCAATAGAAAGTAGATATAAAACAAGCACGCCCCAACCTGTCATCCCAGCATCACGATAACGACGGACACACATTGCCCACGTTGGTAATAATAAAGCTAACCATAAAACAAGTGCAAAAAGCATCAACGGTAATAAGTTCCCAAAATCATAGGTTTCAAAATATTCAGCTGCTAAAATTGCTGACACAGCTTTGCCGACAATGGCAATATAAAAAATAAGTGCTAAAATGCTTAATACCAATGTCATCCACCAATAACCAGCACGTGTGGTCCGACCTTTAAAATCAACATATCCACGAAAATAATCTTTAAAAGCTTGTCCAAATGTTACTTTACCTTTTTCCTCAATTTTAACCATAAAAACACCCCTTTGTATTTAATAAAATGATTATAACGGAAAGTAATAAAATAGGAAAATGCGAATTCGCATATTTTGTGATTTTTTTGATAAATCATATAAAGAGCAGGTTTTATCAAAAAACGGTAAAATAAGAGAAGATATTTTATAATGGAGGAATCATGAATGAAAATCAGTATTAGACATCGCTACATAGCAAAAATTCCAGCATTAGAAGTGACAACAGAAGAGCAAAAAAACGAAGCATTACCTTTAATTGTTTACTATCATGGTTGGCAATCAGCTAAAGAATTATCTTTAACACAAGCAAGAAAATTAGCACACGAGGGGTTTCGGGTCATTTTACCAGATGCCATGAACCATGGAGAAAGAAAAACAGGACCTATTTCCACGATTCCTTCGATTACATTTTGGAGTAGCATTCAATATAATTTAATTGAATTTCCAGTAATTATCCATCATTTTCATAAATTAGGGTTGATTAAAGAAAATTGGATTGGCGTGGGTGGTGTATCCATGGGCGGTATTACTACCAGCGCTCTTATGACCCAACATCCTGAGATTCAAGCTGCTGCTTGCTTAATGGGAACACCCTATCCGGCGCGCTATATTCAGCGAGTGATTCAACGGGCGAAAGAATTTGCTATTTTTGTACCTAAAGACTTGCCACTGTTGCTAAGTTGGGTGCATCAATACGATTTATCACAAACGCCAGAAAGACTACAAGAACGACCGATGCTGTTTTGGCATGGAACGGAAGATGAAAAAATTCCCTATGAAGACATGGCTGATTTTGAACAATTAGTGTCTGGGAAAACGTATGCGAGAAATACGCAATTTATAACGGAAATCGGTGAGCGGCATTTAGTGAAAGGAGAAACAATGGATTTGGTTGTTGACTTTTTTAAAGAAGCGTCAAAAACGTTAGAAAAATAAAGGGATTTTTCAAAGAGAAAAGGGGAATCAGCTTGTTTTTTAAGAACACTTTCTATAAACTTAACAGAAAAGGGGTTGAAGGTGTACATGGAGAAAAACAAGTTGAGAAAAGTGGGCTTAACTGCCCTGGAATGGCTAAAACAACATCCAGAAATTAAACAACATAAAGAATCAAGTCTCTATGAACAGTTGTTTGCTAGTCAGCAATGGCAACAAGCACAAACGATCGGAATGATTCGGTCGTTACCGCTAGAATTATCAACACAGCCAATTTTCGAACGGGCCATGCAAGAGAGCAAGCAAGTGGCGGTGCCGCGAACATTTAAAGGAGGCAAAATGCACTTTTATCAAGTCTTTCCAGAGACGGTTTATGATACCAGTGCATTTGGCGTGGAAGAACCTCCGTTAACAGCGGCAGAAATAACAGCTACAGCGATTGATTTATTGATTGTGCCAGGGATTGTTTTCAATCGTGCTGGCTATCGAATAGGCTTCGGCGGTGGTTTTTATGATCGTTATTTGGAACATTTTTCGGGCCATTCATGTAGTTTAGTTTTTAGTGAACAACTCCATGAGCAATGGCAACCAGAAGCGTTTGATCAGCCAATCGAACAATTATTTATACAATAGGAGGAATGGAATGAATTATCAAACAGAAATGAAATTGAAACGGCTAAAAAATCAGCCGTTCATTACGTATGCCCTTTTAGGTATTTCAATCATTGTTTTCCTTGGATTGGAATTAACTGGAGGATCAGAAAATATTTTAAACTTAGTTAATTGGGGAGCAATGGTTCGTCCACTGGTAGCTCAAAATCATGAATACTGGCGGTTTATCACGCCAATGTTTCTTCACATTGGATTTATGCATATTATTTTGAATATGGTTACTCTTTATTATATCGGCGCACAGGTTGAGGCAATTTATGGGCATTGGCGCTATTTGGGAATTTATTTATTGAGTGGGATTGCTGGAAATATCGCCAGTTTTGCCTTTGGGACACCCAACAGTGTCTCAGCGGGTGCTAGTACAGCGCTTTTTGGTTTGTTCGGCGCATTTGTTATTTTAGGACGCCATTTTAGAGACAATCCAGCGATTATGTATATGGTGCAACGCTATTCAATGTTTATTGTGATTAATTTGTTATTTAACTTGTTTAGTAGCTCTGTAGATATGATGGGTCATGTTGGCGGTCTAATTGGTGGACTATTAGTCGCGACGGCTTTTGCTGTTCCAAATCGTGAAGAAGCATTTAATAAGCACGAGCGAATTATGGCCACGTTAATTTTTATTTTTCTTGTCGTAATTTGTCTGTTATTGGGTTTTAAAAAATACGGTTTACCTGTATAATAAGGAAGTGTTTTCGTATGGAAACGTTATATGATGTACAACAACTTTTTAAACAGTTTGGGATGTATATTTATGTCGGTGCACGGATTTATGATATTGAGTTAATGATGATTGAATTAAAAAAATTGTATGAAGGTCAATTGGTAGACCGAGATACGTATTTACAGGCCCGGCATATTTTGCAAAGAGAGCATCGAATAGAAGAATCTAGAGGGAAGCAGAAAGGAATCGACTAAATGGATAAGAAGATTATTGGGATTGATTTAGGTGGAACGACCATCAAATTTGCTATTTTAACAACCGATGGCGTTGTTCAACAAAAATGGAGTATTGAAACGAATATTTTAGAAGATGGCAAGCATATTGTGCCATCAATTATTGAAAGTATTCGTCACCGTATAGATCTTTATAATATGAAAAAAGAAGATTTTGTAGGAATTGGTATGGGAACACCAGGAAGTGTCGACATTGAAAAAGGAACTGTTGTAGGTGCCTATAATTTAAACTGGACGACTGTACAGCCTGTCAAAGAACAAATCGAATCTGCTTTAGGAATTCCGTTTGCCTTAGATAATGATGCCAATGTTGCCGCTTTAGGTGAGCGTTGGAAGGGCGCGGGGGAAAACAATCCCGACGTGATTTTTATTACTTTAGGAACAGGTGTCGGCGGAGGCATTGTTGCAGCGGGAGAATTGCTCCACGGTGTTGCTGGCTGTGCTGGTGAAGTTGGGCATGTGACGGTTGATCCTAACGGCTTTGACTGTACCTGTGGGAAACGTGGCTGTTTAGAAACTGTTTCTAGTGCCACTGGTGTCGTTCGTGTTGCACGTCATTTATCAGAAGAGTTTGCAGGTGACTCTGAACTGAAACAAGCGATTGATGATGGACAAGATGTTTCAAGTAAAGACGTTTTTGAATTTGCCGAAAAAGGCGATCATTTTGCTTTAATGGTTGTGGATCGTGTTTGCTTCTATTTAGGCTTAGCCACAGGAAACTTAGGCAACACGTTAAATCCAGATAGCGTGGTTATCGGTGGAGGTGTTTCTGCAGCAGGAGAATTTTTACGTAGTCGTGTCGAAAAATATTTCCAAGAATTTACCTTCCCGCAAGTTCGAAATAGTACAAAAATCAAATTAGCAGAGCTAGGTAATGAGGCCGGCGTGATTGGTGCCGCTTCACTAGCATTACAATTTTCAAAAGAGAAATAGAGAGGGCTTTTTAGAATGAGTATTTTATGGGTAATCAATGGCATTTTGCTAGTTATTGTACTAGCGATGGTATTCAATGAATTATATTTGAAAATTATGGTGAAACGTTCAGCAAAAATGCTGACGGAAGAAGAATTTAAAGAAACAATGCGTAAAGCACAAGTGATTGATGTTCGTGAGAAAGATACATTTGATGCTGGGCATATTTTAGGGGCGCGCAGCATGCCATACAGCATGTTAAAAACAACAATTGGTTCTCTTCGTAAGGATCAACCTGTTTATCTTTATGATCAGAAGAAAGCTTTAAGTATCCGAGCAGCTAATTTATTACGCAAAAATGGCTATACTGATATTTATATTTTAAAAGGCGGCTATGATGGCTGGACTGGGAAAGTGAAAAAGAGAAATAGTTAATAACAAAAAGAGTTGGTCTTCATTGAGACCAACTCTTTTTGTATAGGAAAGCTTAATAGAGATGTTGCTTTTTGTCAGTCCTCACTTTTTGAGCTACAATAAAGAGAAGAGGTGAAGGCAGATGATTCAAATCAAGCGAGCATATGAAGCACCGACAGAGCAAGATGGCTACCGTGTTTTAGTTGACCGTATTTGGCCACGAGGAAAATCCAAGGAATCTGAAAAGTTAGATGAATGGCTCAAAGAAGTGGCACCAAGTACAGAGCTACGGAAATGGTTTAATCATGAAGCAAATAAATATCCTGAGTTTAAACAAAAATACCAAGAAGAATTGAAACATGAGCCAACTGCCACAGCGTTTAAGCAGTTACAGACGATTGTAAAAAATCAGCCAGTAGTCACGCTGGTCTATGGGGCGAAAGATACAGTGCATAATCAAGCGGTTGTCTTAAAAGAATTATTAGAAAAATAGAGTAGGTGATTGGATGAAAATTGCAATTGTAGGTGCTGGACCCAGAGGCTTATCAGCTGCAGAACGAGTCATTGAATGGGCTCGTAAAACGGAAATAAATGTTCAGCTCACGTTGTTTGATCCATACGGTCCAGGTGGGAAAATTTGGCGAGCAGAGCAACCTAATTATTTATTAATGAACACCGTGATTAGTCAAGTCACTTTATTTACAGATGAATCTTTTAGTGGCGAAGGACCAATTGTCAAGGGTCCCACTCTCTATGAATGGACCCAAACAGAAGCTGCGCAGTACATTCAACAGCAACAACCCTATAATTATCTTGAGTTGTTGAAAGAATGTCATCGCCTTGGACCGAATGATCACTGCTCGAGGGCTTTTTATGGCATGTACCAAAAATGGTTTTATACGTATTTAGCCACGAGGTGTAACGAACAAACATCGCTGACGTTTTTTAAAGAGCCAGTAACTGCTGTGCGGGCAGGAGAGGATAACTATTATGTGTATACTCAATCCATTGAGTTTACGGCAGACAAAGTAATTTTAGCTTTGGGTCACCAAGAAAATGAATTAACGACTGTTGAACAAGAGCTTGCGGACTACGCCAAGGAGCATCGTTTGTTTTATTCTTCTCCTAAAAATGCGGCGGATGCTTTATTGGCACTTGCCAATATACCTGCAAAACAACCCGTTGTGTTAAAAGGCTTAGGTTTGGCATTTTTTGACTATTTATCTGCCTTGACGATTGGCCGCGGGGGTGTTTTTTCTCGTCAAAATGGCCGCTTACGTTATGAACCTTCTGGAAGAGAGCCCATTATTATTGCTGGTTCTGGTCGCGGTTTTCCTTCTCATCCTCGAGGGATTAATCAAAAAGGTTACGGGGAAACCTATCAGCCTGTTTTTTTAACCGAAACCTATTTAGCTGAATGTCGTAAAAAAGGACAGGTTACAGGTGCAGAGTTTTTTGGGCATTTAAAAAAAGAAGTGGAATATGTGTATTACACTTGCTTAATCGAAGAAAAATATCCGCATCTTTCTAAAGAGGCCTTTCAACAGCTGTTTATTCAAACCAAGGGAGCGCCGGAAAGCTTAGCCCACTTTGAAAAACAAGATTGGTTTGATTGGCAAGCGTTAGAACATCCTGAAACAAAGAAAACCACTCATGAAAGTTTTCGTTCGTTTTTACTAGAGTATTTAAAATGGGATATTCAAGAAGCAGAGAAAGGCAATCTTAGCGGTCCTTTGACCACTGCTTTAGACAGTTTAAAAGATTTAAGAGATCAGATTCGCTTTGTTTTGGATGAAGGGTTATTAACGAATGACGAGAGTCAAAAGTGGTTGTGGCATTGGTTTACCCCGTTGAATACCTTTTTGTCAGTGGGACCTTCTGTTGAAAGAACAGAAGAGCTACAGGCGTTAGTTGAACTGGGATTGGTCACGATTCTGGGGCCAGAAATGCGTGTCGAAATGAAAGCGGGTCAATTTATTACTTATGCTAATTTATTTCCGGAAAATCGGTATAATAGTCACTTTTTAATTGAAGCACGCATTCCCAAAGTTAATAATGAAAAAAGTTTGAATCCTTTAACGAGGCAGTTGTTAGCCGATAAGCTAGCTACGCTTCATCAACTGGCATTAGCTGATGGTCAAATAGTCAAAACAGGCGCACTCTTGATTGTGCCTGCCACGAATCAAGTCATCACAAAAGGTGGACAGGTGGCGACAGGCCTTTTTAGTTGTGGTATTCCAACAGAAGGTATTCATTGGTTAACAGCCGCTGCAGCTCGTCCTGGTGTGGATCCTTGGAATATGCGTGATATGGATCGGATTGCTGCCACTATTTTTAATAGTTAAGAAAAATAGTCAGCTCCTTTGGTAAAAAAGAAAGCATAACAAGTGGTCATCCATCGCTTTGATGGATGACCACTTGTTATGCTTAAGAGAATCAACAGAGCCAGAAGCGCTTCTGTTGATTTCTTGGCGTTAGATTTTTTATCTCAACGTCACAGCTATTTTTTAACGTGCAATACGTTTACGCATCGCTTTTTTACGGTTTTCTTCAATCATATCTTCTTTTTCTTCAATTGGATCAATGACTGTTTTTTTAATAGTTGTAGCCACACCGGCTAAAGCAGCAACTGTGATAGCAGTACCGACTAACATACCTGATACAAATTTTTTCATCGTTCATTCCTTCTTTCAAATTGTATTTGTTTCTATTATGACGGAAAAAAGTAAAAAAATCCAATAGTTACAATGATTTTTCATAAACTCTACGACTAATTTAGAGATTTGTTAAAATTTACCAAGTCTTTTCTGTATTTTTATAGGAAAAATGAATAAGGAGAAATGGCCAAATTAAATCCTGTTTACAAAATGAAATAATTCAGAAGTAAACCTTATTTAATGGTACAATAGAAAAAGAAATTAGAGAGAAAAAGGAGCGTATTTATGTCTATTTTAGTATTAGGTGGCGCAGGCTACATCGGCTCACATGCCGTCGATCAATTAATTTCAAAAGGCTATACCGTTGTGGTTGTTGATAATTTATTAACAGGGCATCGTTCAGCAGTTCATGAACAAGCGACTTTCTATGAAGGCGATATTCGTGATAAAGCTTTTTTACGTAGTGTCTTTGAAAAGGAATCAATTGAAGGGGTGTTGCACTTTGCGGCCAATTCTTTAGTAGGAGAATCCGTGGAGAAACCGTTAATGTATTTCAATAACAATGTTCACGGCACTCAAATTGCCTTGGAAGTCATGCAAGAATTCGGAGTGAAACATATTGTTTTTTCTTCCACAGCGGCCACTTATGGCGAACCAAAAGCAATGCCTATTACAGAAGAAACCCCAACGAATCCTAAAAACCCGTATGGGGAAAGTAAATTAATGATGGAAAAAATCATGAAATGGTGCGACAACGCTTATGGAATGAAATATGTTGCTTTGCGTTATTTTAATGTTGCGGGAGCAAAAAAAGATGCCTCAATTGGTGAGGATCACACGCCAGAAACGCATATTGTACCAATTATTTTACAAGTGGCATTAGGCCAACGAGCAGAGCTAAGCATTTTTGGGGATGATTATGATACACCAGATGGCACGTGCATTCGAGATTATGTTTATATTGAAGACTTGATTGCAGCACATATTTTGGCTTTAGAATACTTGAAAAATGGCGGCGAAAGTGACGTTTTTAACCTTGGTAGCAACAACGGCTATTCTGTTAAAGAAATGTTAGATGCTGCTCGCGAAGTGACAGGTCAAGAAATTCCTGCGACAATCGCGCCACGCCGAGCAGGGGATCCTAGTACGTTAATTGCTTCTAGTGAAAAAGCCAAACGAGTTTTAGGCTGGCAACCAGAAGTAACTGAGGTCAAGGACATTATCGCCACCGCTTGGCAATGGCACCAAGCTCATCCACATGGATATCAAGAAAAGTAATAGGAGGAATGAATCGATGACCACGAGTCAAATGATTGCCGATTTTACCACACTTGCTATTCAAGCAGGTGGTTGGATGGAATTGGATCGCTTATATCTTCAGAACCG
The DNA here is from genome assembly GCF_050537425.1 of Enterococcus sp. DIV1307a. Taxonomy (NCBI): domain Bacteria; kingdom Bacillati; phylum Bacillota; class Bacilli; order Lactobacillales; family Enterococcaceae; genus Enterococcus; species Enterococcus sp. DIV1307a. Next base: position 2,260,828 of record NZ_CP172914.1, on the reverse strand, counting down.
TTTATTATCAATGATTGGTGAACAAGAATTAGGCGAAGTAGACATACGGCCTGTGGCAACACCCGCCGCTGATTTGGCGGAACAATTGTGTCAAATTGCGAGTGCCAACCAACTTGTAAAAACAGAGCAACAAAAAGAACAGTTCATGGTGCAATTGATGGATTTGTTAACACCGCCACCTTCTGTGGTTAATGCTTTTTTTGCACAACATTATGCCAAAGAGCCACAAGAGGCTACCGAGTATTTTTACCAACTTTGTCAAAAAAACGGTACGGTCATTGAACAGGAAAAACCTGTTGTTTTTTCAACAGTCTATGGTGATTTTTTAGCAAATAAGGTCCACAGTGAGGCGCCAAAAGCAACGCTCTCTGCACAAAGCTATCCCCGCTGTGAATGGTGCATGGCAACAGAAGGCTACCAGGGAAGTCAGCAATTTCCTGCGACTACGAACCATCGAGTGATTCGAATGAACTTAGATGGAGAAAGCTGGGGGTTTTCCTTTGTAAAACAGGCACAATATCAGCAACAAGGTGTGATTGCGTTTGAAAAACATCAGGCAGCGAAACGTTCAGTTAAGACTTTTCAGCAATTGTTGAAAATTGTTGAGGTCTTTCCTCATTATTTTGCTGGGATTGATGCTGACTTTGAACAAAATGAGCATGTCTATTATCAAACGGGTTTGCAACAATTTCCATTAGCCGAAGCGAGCATTTCAGAATATGTTGAGTTAGCTAACTATCCTTTAATCAACGCAGGAATGGTGAATTGGCCAGTTGCGACATTTCGCCTAGAGGGACCGAATGCGTCAGAAGTTGCCCAAGCCGCAAATGATATTTTTGAGCAATGGCAAATGCTAAAACTGCCAACGGATGAGATACAAATCGTTGCCCGACGAAAAGAACTTTTATATGTCATGGACTTAATTTTTAGTCGACCTCAAGCAAAGCCTTCGTTAACGTTAGCAGAAGTCCAAGGTTTAACGACTTGGAACAACCAGAAAACGCAGGCACTTGAAACTGTCGCTTCAGCGTATCAACAGCGATTAAAAGAAGCCAGTGCGTTTGCAGAAACAAGTGAAGGAAAAGCGGCTTTTTTAGCAATGGTTGCGCCAGTGACTCATTAAAAGAAAAAAGATGCCGAATGACTAAAAATCACGTATAATAGATAAGAATGAAAAATAAGGGAGGGTAAAAAATGGCTTATCAAGCACTTTATCGGGTCTGGCGTTCACAACGTTTCGATGACGTAGTAGGACAAAAAGCAATTACTCAGACACTGAAAAATGCGATAGTGCAAAAGAAAACATCTCATGCCTATTTATTTACTGGCCCTCGTGGTACAGGTAAAACCAGTGCCGCAAAAATTTTCGCTAAAGCGATTAACTGTAAACATAGTCAAGATGGTGAACCTTGTAATGTTTGTGAAACCTGTGTAGCCATTACGGAAGGTCGTTTAAATGATGTCATTGAAATTGATGCGGCGAGTAATAATGGCGTGGAAGAAATCCGTGATATTCGTGATAAAGCAAAGTATGCACCGACACAAGCCGAGTACAAAGTTTATATTATTGATGAAGTTCATATGCTATCAACAGGCGCGTTCAATGCACTTTTAAAAACCTTGGAAGAACCGCCACAAAATGTTATTTTTATCTTAGCAACGACTGAACCACACAAGATTCCGTTAACGATTATCTCACGGACGCAACGCTTTGATTTTAAGCGAATTAGTACGCAAGATATCGTCGATCATATGGCCCATATCATGCAGGAAATGGCTCTCGATTATGAGGAACAAGCCCTTTATGTGATTGGGCGTGCTGCGGAAGGTGGGATGCGAGATGCCTTGAGTATCTTGGATCAAACGATTTCCTTTAGTGATGAAAAAGTAACACTGGAAGATGCAATGCAAGTGACAGGCAGCCTAACCTATGAAATGATGGATCATTATATTCAGTGCTGTGTCGCCGGTGATGTTGAACGAGCATTAGAAGGCTTGGAAAGTATTTTAGGCGAAGGCAAAGAAGCGCGCCGTTTCTTAGAAGATTTGTTATTATATTGTCGAGATTTGCTGATGTATCAGCAAGCACCGAAGTTATTAGCAGAAAAAGCAGGAACTTTGACAGAAGCATTTAAGGAACTAGCTACACAAACGCCTGCTGAAAAAATCTACCAACTAATCCAAATTTTAAGTGACACACAAAATGAGATCCGCTTTACCAACAATGCGAATATCTATCTGGAAGTAGCCACTGTCAAATTAGCTAAAACGGTGCAACCCAATAAACACAACACGCCAGAAACAGCTAATCAAGATGGTAGTGCAGAGGGAAATCCAGAATTAGCAGATTTACAAAATCAAATCGGGCAACTGAAGAAAGAACTGGCTGAATTAAAGAAACACGGTGTAGCTGCTAAAGAAGCAGATGCGCCACGTCAACAAGCACGACCACAAGCGCCAAAAAGTTCGTTCCGTGTACCCACAGAACGGGTATATCAAGTCTTAAACGAAGCGACTAGAACACATTTAATGAATGTGAAAAATGTCTGGGAAGACTTACTGCAAACATTATCTGTGACTCAACGAGCGATGCTAAAGGCTAGTGAACCTGTCGCAGCGAGTCCTAAGGGCATCGTGGTGGCATTTGACTATGAGATTGTTTGTGCTCGTGCAACAGACGATGAAGAGATGCAGTTAGCTTTCAATAATAATTTAAGCCGTTTGATGGACTATACACCAGAGATGGTCTGCATTACTAGAGAAAGCTGGCCAAAACTAAGACAAAGTTTTATTAACCAAAATCAGGGCAGTTTGAATCATTCTGAACCTGAAAATGAAATGGCTCGTCTAGCGGACGAACCGCCTGTAACAAATGAACATTCACAAGAAAATCCAGTAGTAGATGAAGCAATCGCTATGTTTGGTGAAGAGCTTGTCGAAGTACTAGATGATTAATATGAAGGAGTCGAGGAATTATGATGCGAGGAATGGGCAACATGCAAGGCATGATGAAACAAGTACAAAAAATGCAAAAAGAAATGGCCAAAGCGCAAGAAGCACTAAATGAAAAAGAATTTATCGGTGAAGCCACCAATCAACTTGTGACAGCGACATTTACTGGTGATCGCACAATGAAAGATTTGATCATTAAAGAAGACGTGGTTGATCCTGAAGACGTTGATATGCTACAAGATTTAGTCATTATGGCTGTCAACGACGCGTTAGTAAAAATTGAAAAAGAAACCGAAGCAACTTTAGGCAAATACACCAAAGGAATGCCAGGATTCTAAAAAATAAGACAAACGAAAGTATGAAAAACGTCATGCCCAAAAAATCGAACTTTTTGGGCATGATGTTTTTTCTGTTTTTGTGGGAAAACTCTTTGGCAATTTTAGTAGTCGCTTCCAAAAAACTATGCTATACTAAAGCCAATTGAAGAGAAACATTTGGGGTGCTATTAGCTGAGATTATACCCATGGAACCTGAAACAGTTAGGACTGGCGCAGGGAAATGTCTTGAAATTTTGACCGATTATTGCACCCAACTACGTTTATTTGTGGTTGGGTTTTTCTGTCTTTTTCAGTCGCGCCTCCTTTTGCTTCTCGCAGAAAGGAGTTTTTTTACGTGGAAAAAAATCGAATCCACAGAGTTACGTTACTGGCTTTAATGATTGCGATGGACGTTGTATTATCGCCGTTAATGCGAATTGAGGGAATGGCCCCTATGTCCAGTGTCATGAACATTATTGCCGGAGTTTTATTAGGTCCTCTTTACGGAACGCTCATGGCACTTGTCTGCGGCTTAATCCGTATGACATTCTTAGGTATTCCGCCATTAGCGTTAACAGGTGCCGTTTTTGGCGCGTTTTTTGCTGGTTTATTTTATCAATGGGGACAAAAATTAGGCTGGTCGATGCTAGGGGAAATTTTTGGGACAGGCATCATTGGCTCGTTATTGTCCTATCCTGTAATGGTTTGGTTTACTGGCAGTAAGCAGAATTTTTATTGGTTCATTTATACACCACGATTTATTGGTGCCACACTGATTGGTTCAGTGATTGCTTGGCTTGTCTTAGTAAAACTGAAAGAAACTCGGGTATTTAAACAAACACAGGAATTATTTTTAGGAGGGTACTTTTATGAAAACAAGCGTTAAGTTTGAAACGATTTTTCCACTGACAACGGCACCATTAATTCAGTGCATTACGAATGAAATTACGTGTGAATCTATGGCGAATGCATTACTTTATATTGATGCTAAGCCCATTATGGCAGATGATCCACGGGAATTTCCGCAGTTGTTTCAGCAAACCAGTGCTTTGGTTTTGAATTTAGGCCATTTATCACAAGAACGAGAGCAAAGCTTGTTAGCAGCTAGTGATTATGCTCGGCAAGTGACTAAACCGACCGTAGTCGATTTAGTCGGTTATGGCGCCAGTGATATTCGGAGTGAAGTCGGGGAAAAGCTGGTGCACAATCAGCCAACCGTTGTGAAAGGGAATCTTTCAGAAATGCGGACTTTTTGCCAGTTGGTGAGTCATGGCCGAGGAGTGGATGGCAGCCCTTTGGATCAAAGTGAAGAAGCAATTGAGGAGCTGATTCAAGCTTTACGTCAACAAACACAAAAGTTTCCCCAGACGGTATTTTTAGCAACAGGGATTCAAGATGTTTTGGTTAGCCAAGAGCAAGTGATTGTCTTACAAAATGGCGTGCCTGAGTTGGATTGTTTCACTGGCACGGGCGATTTAGTCGGCGCATTAGTTGCCGCTTTATTAGGTGAAGGCAACGCGCCAATGACTGCGGCAGTAGCCGCAGTGAGCTATTTTAATCTTTGCGGAGAAAAAGCCAAGACTAAGAGCCAAGGGCTGGCCGATTTTCGCCAAAATACGTTAAATCAGTTATCTCTTTTAATGAAGGAGAAGGATTGGTTTGAGGCGGTGAAAGGACGAGTGCTATGAGAGAGCAATTGAAAGTTTATTTGGTGACAGGCCGGTATGATTTTAGTGATACTGAATTTTTAAAACGAATTGAAACTGCTTGTCGCAGTGGAGTGACATTGGTCCAACTGCGCGAAAAGGAAGTGTCAACACGGCGCTTTTACGAATTAGCAGTGAAAGTTAAAGTGGTAACAGATGCGTATCAGATTCCGTTGATTATTAATGATCGTGTCGATATTTGCTTGGCAGTGGATGCAGCAGGTGTGCATATAGGGGATGATGAATTACCGGTTGCTCTTGTGCGAAAACTGGTTGGGTCCACAAAAATCGTAGGTGTTTCAGCCAAAACGGTGGCACGAGGAGTTGAAGCGGAAAACGAGGGCGCCGATTATTTAGGCGTGGGCGCAATTTTCCCCACAACGACTAAGGACAGTCCGTTAACTTCTTTGCAGACACTTTCTGAAATTGCCGCAGCAGTCACGATTCCTGTTGTAGCGATTGGTGGAATCAAAGAAGAAAATATAGAACAACTTATGGGAACGGGAGTGGCTGGTGTTTCACTGGTCAGTGAAATTATGCTGGCTGAACAGATAACCGAGAAAGTTCAAGGGTTGATGCGTGTAACGGAGCGAATGTTGGAGGCGAGAAAATGACCGAATATAATTTGACCCCACAAGTAGTCACGATTGCTGGTTCTGATTCTGGTGGGGGAGCTGGCATGCAAGCAGATTTAAAAACATTTCAAGCACGGCAGGCATTTGGCTTAAATATTGTCATTGCATTGACGGCACAAAATACGTATGGCGTGCAAGATAGCTTACCGATTCCTAGTTCATTTATTGATGCACAATTCCAATCACTGGCGGCTGATTTTAAAATTGGGGCAGCGAAAACGGGGATGTTAGCAGATAGTGAGCGTGTCGAAGCTGTTGTTCGCAATTTGCAGAAAGTTGATTTTGGTCCGTTGATTGTCGATCCTGTAATGGTGGCTAAAGGTGGACATCATTTGTTAGAAGCCGAGGCAGTTCAAACGATTAAAGAGCAACTGTTGCCATTAGCAACGGTCGTGACACCTAATTTACCAGAAGCGGAAGTTTTACTAGAGACGACCATCAAGACAGAACAAGAAATGCAGACCGCAGCAAAAAAATTACAGCAATTGGGCACAAAAAATATTATTATGAAAGGCGGACATAGCACAAATCAACAAGCGGCTGATTATGTGTTAATGGAAGACGGTTCGAGCTTTTGGCTAAGTGCACCACGAATTGTAACGAAAAATACTCATGGAACAGGAGATACTTTTTCAGCGTGTATCGCAGCCGAATTAGCAAAAGGTACGCCGTTAGAAGCGGCGATTGTGATTGGCAAACAGTTTATACAAGGGGCCATTAGCCAAGCAATTTCTGTTGGACATGGTCACGGACCTACTAATCATTGGGCCCAATTAACGCAAGATATTCAAGTTATTAAAGCATAAGAAGAGCCTGGGGAAAAATCTAAAATGATTTTTCCCCAGGCTTTAAATAGCTTAAAGCTCCCTCTTAATATAGTTTATAAACGTTTTGTTCACTAATCTTCACATTTTAAATAAATTTCTTGGCCTTGTTCTTGCAAATGAGCCACGTGGGATTCTCCCCAATTACATAAGTTATCTAAGACAGCAGAGAGGCTTTGACCATAATCGCTTAAATAATATTCGACTTTTGGTGGAACTTGGTTGTAAACTTTCCGCTCGATAATGTTGTCTTCTTCGAGTTCCCGTAATTGTTGTGTCAGCATTTTTTGACTAATGCCAGTAATACCGCGTTTTAAATCGCTGGGGCGCATGGCGCCGTGCCGTAAATTACACAGAATAATTGGTTTCCATTTACCGCCAATAACATCCATCGTTGCTTCGACACCAATCGCATATGTACGAGTTTCCAAAAAACATTCCTCCTTAATAGGTTGATAATAACCAAAAGTTACTAAAAGGTACCTATGATACAAAAAAGTAGGTACTTATCAAAATTTCAATCTTAGTATATAGTAATTTTTGTTGAAATTCAAATGTTTTTTAGGAGGAAGAGAATGGAAAAGAAAATTTCACCAAATTTAACGCTCTTTGCATTAGCTATCAATGCTTTCGCAATCGGTTCAACAGAATTTATTAGTGTGGGTTTATTACCAATGATTGTTAAAAGTTTTCATATTAGTCTTTCCCAAGCAGGTTTGACTGTTTCTTTGTACGCTTTAGGTGTGACGATTGGGGCGCCGTTATTAACAATTTTGACAGGAAAATGGAATCGTCGCTCATTAATGCTGGGGATTATGCTTCTTTTCATTAGTGGGAATTTAATTGCTGCGTTTGCGCCAACGTTTATTATTTTATTGGTAGGGCGGATACTTTCTGCATTGGCGCATGGCATTTTCATGTCTGTTTCGACTGTCATCGCCGCAGATGTTGTGCCGCCATCACGTCGTGCCAGCGCCATTGCTATTATGTTTACGGGCTTAACGGTTGCAACAGTGACTGGCGTACCTTTAGGGACGTTTATTGGGCAACAAACAGCTTGGCATATGTCCTTTCTTTTTATAGCCAGTATTGGCTTGGTGGGACTGATTGCTAGTTATTTTTTAGTTCCCAAAAATTTACCGATACCAGGGAAGGTTGACATAAAAGGAATCACGCGGATTTTTACGAACAAACCCCTCGTTTTCTCTTTTCTAATTACTGCTTTTGGTTATGGTGGAACGTTTGCTGCATATACGTACTTGTCACCGTTATTGGAAAATTTAGGCTTTTCAGCCAACGCGGTAGTGATTATTTTAGTTGTTTATGGCGTAATGGTCGCAATTGGCAATACAGTAGGTGGTCACTGGGCAAATAAAAAACCTTTAGATTCGTTAGTAAAAATGTTTAGCTTATTAATTCTGTCCTTAGTCTTTTTATTCATTACTGTTTTAATGGATAACAGTCTTCTAGGCTTATTAGCAAGTTTGATGTTGGGCCTATTTGCCTTTATGAATGTACCTGGTTTACAACTATATGTTGTAGAATTAGCGGAAAAGTATGTTCCAGAAGATATCACTTTGGCCTCAGCTTTTAATATTGCAGCCTTTAATATTGGGATTACCGTCGGCTCAATGACAGGTGGGGTGGTCACAGATCATTTATCAGTAACATATACACCGATTTTTGGTGGTTTTATCGTGCTAATTGCTGTCTTGTTCGTACTTTATATTCGGAAGCAAGAAGAACAAAAAAACAACTATCTTTAGAAAACTAAAAAAAGCAGCTGGTCACTATGGAACTGACCAGCTGCTTTTTTTAAGCTTTTTTGCGGAAATAATTCCAGCAAGCAATTAAAACAATTACTAATAAGGTTAACAAGAAAATCAGAGAAATGAGGGAGCCCATCGTTGTCCCCTGAGCAAAATTATCTGCGTGGTCTTGAGCGATATTAATAATCGTCGCTACAATGGCCGTCGCAATAGCGCCAGAAAATTGTTGAAGTGTATTAAATAACGTATTGCCGTCGCCAAAATCTTTCTCCTCTAACAAGCTCATACCAGTCGTCATCATATTACTGTATGCAAAACCTAGACCAATCATATAGGTAACATGTCCAGCGACGAATCCTAATAAAACAGGCATCTCTAGTAAAATTGTTAAAGCTAGCCAACCGATTGTCGCCAAACTTAAGCCAAATAATATAGGTTTTTTAGCGCCGTATTGATCCAACACTCGTCCAGAAAGTGGTGCCAAAATGGCCCCAACTGTAGCACCTGGCAGCATGACTAGCCCAGCTACAAACGCATTTTTTCCAAGGACGATTTGAACAAAGTTTGGTAAGACAAAGGAAATACCTAACAATAAGAATTGACAAACTAAAAAGCCACATAAAAATAAAACGAAGGCGGGATTTTTTAAAATTGTCAAACGAACTAGTGGCTGTTCAGCCGTCGTTGCTCGTTTATAAAAAATAACAAAGCCAATAACGGCTGCCAGAAGTGAAAGCCAGCCAAACAATGTGCCAATTTTACTTAAAAACATCAACAAACCACTAAATAACAGGGCAATACCAATTAAACTAACCAAATCAAGAGTGGTGGTTTTTTTAACAGGTATTTCTGGAATAGCAGATAATCCCATAAACAAAGAAAGTAGTAAAACAGGAATTAAGAATAAAAAGATGGCGTGCCAAGACAGGGAAGATGTTAAGATTCCACCATACGTTGGACCAATGGCTGGAGCAATTGAAGTGGTCAATGTGCCTACCCCCATCATCGTTCCTCGTTTTTCCAGCGGGGTAAAGTTCAAAATAATATGAAACATCAGTGGCAAAGCAATCCCAGTGCTAGCCCCTTGGAAGAGTCGGCCTAATAACAAGATACTGAAAGATGGCGAATAGACATCAATCGCTAAACCAATCAAAAAGAAAAGATTCGCAACAATAAATAAGCGTCTTAACGAATAGGTTTTTAATAAATAATTGGATAAGGGCACCATGATAGAAATAACTAATAAATAAATCGTTGTCACCCACTGCACGGTACCGGTGGAAACACCAAATTCCTTTGTTAATGTCGGAAAGGTTACATTCATTGCTGTTTCAATTAATACGCCAGCAAAAGACATAATTCCTGTCGCTAAAACGGCAGGGAATAATCGTACGTTTTTTTGTTCCATTTAATCACCTCTATAGTTTTCATTTTTTCGTAAAAAAATAGAAGCAGTTTCTATAAGAATAGAAACCGCCTCTCTCTCGACACGCAACTTGCGTGTTATCTGTACGATTTGTTTACATGTTGCATTGTAAACAGTTTTTAGGCAATCGTCAAGCAGAAAATAATTAACGTTGCATGAAGAAACTAATAATTGCAAAAATAGCAATGTGAGCTGGATAGAAAATATAAAAGAAATTCCGCATGCCACGGCCTTTTTCACCATTATAAAGAACAATTGGAATCGCTGCTAAAATCATCATCCATTGGTGGTTCACCCCGAATAGTTCTTGGAAATTATAGCTGGCTGCTGAAATCAACGCAACAACGCCAATCGCTGAAATTTGTAACCATTTTTTGCCATGGAATAAATAAAAAGCCACGGCCAAGAGAACAAATAAAAACCCACCTTCTGTCATCATTAGTGATGGCACAATCAGATTGAAAAGTTGGAAACCAATTAAGATAGCAGGGTTGCTTAATATGTCTGGAGAACTAAAAACAACGAGAGGTAGAGCACTGATTAATAAAGGCACAATAAACCAAAGAAGCCCTTTACCAATTTGTTTTTGTTTAAAATAGTCCATAGACTGCATGTAGACCGTACCTAAAAATAACGTCCCAAAAATATTATTGATAATTAAGCCACCTGTTGAAAAATACGCATTTAAAATGCCGTTCAGAATCCCCATAATCCAGAAGCCTAACAATAACCGGAACATGTATTTTCGCCGATTGCTTGTGTGAATGAAGCCTTCAGAACTTTCAAATAAGAAAATAGGTGCAGCAATTCGTCCAATCCATCCGAACCAACCAGGCACGCCTAAAAAACTAAAAAATTGCAATAGATGGTCAAAGACCATTGAAATAACCCCAATGACTTTCAAATGAAAGCCAGTTAATGTTTTACCCATAGTATAAACGCCTCTCTTTCATAAAGAACAATATAACAAAGTCCAGAAAAACCAACCATTTATTTGCCTAACAGTTATCTTACAAAATTGTTTGATTTCTTCAGCTTTTGATGAAAGAAAAAAGTGCCAAGACTAGTTTTTATAATTATTCTATGCTATAGTAAAAGTACATTTTAATAAAAAACATTTGGGGTGCTGTTATGGCTGAGATGATACCCATTGAACCTGATGCAGTTAGTACTGTCGCAGGGAAATGCCGATTTACTTTGATTTTTCACGCACTCATTCTGTCCTAGGATGAGTGTGTTTTCTTTTATCAGGGTTTATTTAAGTCACTCCTTTTGCTTTTTGTTAAGAGAAAGGAGTTTTTTTATTGAAAAAATGGTCATTGCAACAAGTCGTCTTACTCGCTTTTTTAGCCTTTTTGTTTGGCGGTGTTTTTATGGGGGCAGGATTCCTCTATGCGTTATTGAATGCTGCGCTGTTACCATTAGGACTGAGTCCATTTGCCAATGAGCTTTTATTTGGAATGTGGACCATGGTGGCACCAATTGCAGCGATGCTGATTCCACGAGCGGGAAGTGCTGTTTTGGCGGAAGTTTTAGCCGCTTTGGCAGAAATGCTTTATGGTTCGTATTTCGGTCCTAGTGTATTAATTTCTGGTGTGATTCAAGGTCTAGGTAGTGAAAGTGGCTTTTTGGTGACACGCTACAAACGGTACGATACACTAACGTTATTTTATAGTGCGATTGGGACGACTATTTTTAGTTATGTGTATGAATACTTTAAGTTTGGTTATGGCAATTACGGACTGGGGATGAACATTGCTTTAATTAGCGTTCGGTTCGTTTCTATTTGTTTCTTTGGTATTTTCTTAACGAAAGTTATTTTACGAATGTATCAGTCTGCGCAAGGGTTAGCTGTGAAGGCAAAATGAATAGTATCCAATTAAAAGCTGTGTCCTTTTCACGAGAACAACCCTTGTTTGAAAAGACAAATTTAGCAATTCCTCAAGGAACGTTTTCCTTATTAATTGGCGATAGTGGTAGTGGAAAATCAACGCTCTTACGATTGATTGCCGGATTTGCTCCGCTTGATTACCAAGGAGAAATTTTGATTGAAGGAATGGAGCGCCGACAATTATCAACTCGTGAAAAGGCGCAAAAAATTGGCATGCTGTTTCAAAACCCCAGTCAACAATTTACAATGAAAACCTTGGAACGAGAACTGATTTTTGCTTTAGAAAATTTAGGAATCTCGCCTGAAGAAATGAACCGAAAAATCCAAACAGCGCTTCAACTTGTTCAGACTCAAACCTTATTCACACGAGAATTAGCGACGTTATCTGGTGGTGAAAAACAAAAAGCGGCGTTGACAGTTCTGCTAGCAATGAACCCAGATATTCTTTTATTAGATGAACCTTTTGCAAGCATTGATCCAACCTCTCGAAAACAATTTATTCAAATTTTAGCAAGACTCCATCAAGCAGGCAAAACGATTTTGGTGTGCGACCACGATTTCAACGATTACGCTGATGTTGTGGACCAAGTCGTCACGTTGAAAAATGGCCAGTTTGAAAAGCAACCGTTGACGTTTATCAAAACAAAACCGCAGACATTTCAGCTTACAACTTCTGTGGTAAAACAACCAATGCTCCAATTGAAAAATTTTCGTTTGTCTCAGGGAAAACGAGTGCTACTTGAAGAAAAAGAAGCGCTTTTTTTTAAAGGAATTACCACGTTGACGGGGCCAAATGGGGCGGGGAAATCCACCTTATTAAAAGCCATCGTTCAGAGACAAAAATATCAAGGAAAAATGTTCTTGGCGGGCCGCCGCTTGCGGGCTTCAAAAAAATTGTATCAACACATGACATTAGCGGTGCAACAAGCCAATCGTCAGTTTGTCACGTTGACTTTACGAGAAGAGCTTTTGTTTGGTCAGAACATGACAGCAGAAAAAAGAAGAAAACAAGAGGAAGCCTTAACTTTTTTAGGTTTAAAAGAAAAACTAGAGTACAGTGTTTTTCAACTAAGTGAAGGGCAAAAAAAGATGGTGCAATTAATTAGTTTGCTGAGCTTAGATTTGGACTGTTTACTTTTAGATGAACCTTTTGCTGGATTAGATGAGCGAGCATGCAATTATTTTGTTGAATGGATCAAAGAAAAAAGTGCGCAACAAGATTTTCTAATCGTCACGCATCGGCTAGAACCTCTCTCTGGCGTGAGCAATTACCGAATAGAATTGCTGCAGCAACAACTGATTATCTGGCAGGAGGGAACCACATGCAAATAAAGCAAACAAATGCAGCAATTTATGCTTCTTTGATTCTTATTTTGACCTTTGAATTATCTTTTTCTCAGTCAATTTTGGCAAATTTGGCGGTTTTTATGGGTTGTGTCATTTTTTTAATAGGCCAGCGAAAATCCCGCTTACTGCTTTGGTTATTTTTCTTGCCACTTTTACCAGCAATCGGGATGTTTTGGTCTATTTATTTGCATGGTACGAGTAGTCAACAAGCCTGGCTTTTGTTTAGTCGAACGTATGCCTTTGCCGGTTTAGGACTAGCTTTTGCTGTAGGCGTTGATTTTGAAGAATTATTGTTGTTATTGGAACAAAAGGGGCTAGCACCAAACTTTGTTTATGGAATTTTAGTGGTGGTTCACGCCTTACCGGAAGTGAAAAGAGAAATTAATGATTTAAAAGAAGCAAGCCTACTCCGTGGCAAAACGTTTCATTTTTGGTCGCCGATGCTTTATGTTAAAACACTGCTCGTTGCTGTTTCTTGGCGAGATAAATATACGGAAGCAATGTCTGCCCATGGCTATGAAGAAGGAGCCACCAGAAGTCGAAAAGAGCATTTTGTGTCAGCAAAAGTCAGTCTTGGGCTTGCTATTTTGATCATCATTTTTACAAATTTGTTTATTTTTCTAACGTAAAGGAGAAACCTATGACATTTACAGAACAAGCCAAAGATCAAGCGCAAGCTTCTTGGCAAGGAAGTTTTCAGCATCCTTTTATCACAGAGTTACATGAAGGAACCTTGAGTCCAATGATTTTTCGCTACTATTTAATTCAAGATCATTACTATTTAAAACACTTTAGTCAACTTTATCGCTTGATTGCGGCACAAACGCAACAACCTCGATTGAAAAAATTACTCTTAACAAATGCGGAAAATCTCGCGTTGGGCGAATTAGCTATTCGTGAAACTTTTTTTGAAGAACTAGCGATTACGGAAGAAGAAGTTGCAGCGACACCGATTGCACCAACCGCTTATCACTATGTTTCTCATATGTATCGCCAACTTATTGAAGGAACGCCTAAGACGGCCGCAGCAAGTATGTTGCCTTGTTCTTGGCTCTATCAAGAAATTGGTGCACAGTTAGTCAAACAACACTCACCAGAGCCACTGTACCAACGTTGGATTGAAACCTATGCTGGGGAGGAAGCGTACCAACACGTCCAAGAGGAACGCCAACTGTTAGACCAATTATATGAAGAAAGTTCACCACAAGAACAAGCAGCTATGATCACCGCTTTTGTTATCAGCAGTGAGATGGAATACGCTTTTTGGGAAATGGCCTATACACACGAAACCTGGATTGGTTAATACAAAAGCAAGTCGTTTAGTGCTCGTAACTAACGACTTGTTTTTGTATTAGAAAGCAGTAATTGTCAGTTGCTTTTTTGACAGGGCGTGATAAGATATTCAGTGACGCAAAATCTGTTATAACTCGTTTAGTAATAACAGAAACGCCTTGCTAAGAAAGGACTGTAGAAGCCTCATGAATTATCCAGAACCGATTGCAAAATTGATTGAAAGTTATATGAAATTACCAGGAATTGGTCAAAAAACAGCGACACGGCTTGCTTTTTATACAATTGATATGAAAGAAGAAGATGCTAATGCTTTTGCAAAAGCGCTAATTAGTGTCAAGAGAGATCTCCATTTCTGTAGTATTTGCGGAAATATTACTGAAGAAGATCCTTGTGAAATTTGCCAAGATAAAAATCGTGACCGTAGTATTATTTTAGTAGTGGAAGAACCAAAAGACGTTATGGCAATGGAAAAAATGCGTGAATATCAAGGCTTGTATCACGTACTCCACGGGGTTCTTTCACCGATGGAAGGAACAGGACCAGAAGATATTAATATTGCCTCTTTGATCAAACGATTGCACGATGATGAAGTGAAAGAGGTCATTATAGCAACCAACGCTACCACTGAAGGAGAAGCGACGGCGATGTATTTATCACGGCTCATTAAACCAGCTGGAATCACCGTTACTCGTTTGGCACACGGCTTGTCTGTCGGCAGCGATATTGAATATGCAGACGAAATAACCTTGCTAAAAGCAGTCGAAGGACGTCGAGAAATTTAAAAGAAACATCGTTGGAAAAAGAAGTTGAAATCGAAGTAGGTCGTTTCTGTGAGAAAATGTCGCAGTTCAAGCTTTCCCGTACTTCTTTTTCAGTTTCTTTTTTTCAGCGGATGCATCACTTTAAATAGGACATAAGGATTTCAATTAGACTGATAGAGCAAGATGAAGTATAATAGATACAAGTAAAAATTGATTGGAGTTTTCGCACGTGCAGGGTATTTTTATCACATTTGAAGGTCCAGATGGCGCTGGCAAAACCAGTGTTTTGAAGGAAGTTTCTGAAAGATTAGCTAAAGAGTCAAAACGAAAAATTGTCACTACAAGAGAACCAGGCGGCATACCGATTGCCGAAAAGATTCGAACAGTTATTTTAGATCCAAGAAATGACAGAATGGATGAGCGAACAGAAGCTTTACTTTACGCAGCTGCTCGTCGTCAACATTTAGTGGAAAAAATCTTGCCAGCTTTGGAAGCAGGTCATTTAGTCCTATGTGATCGTTTTGTTGACAGCTCATTAGCCTACCAAGGCGCTGGGCGTAGAATTGGGATTGCCCCCATTGCTTCAATTAATGCGTTTGCGACAGAAGGTGTCTCACCAGATTTTACAATTTATTTAGACGTTGACTCAGATACTGGCTTACGGCGGATTCAAGAAAATCGAACACAGCAAATTGATCGCTTAGATTCAGAAGGATTAGAATTTCATCAACGTGTTCGTCATGAATATTTGAAATTAGCAGAAGAAAATCCACAACGTATCAAAAAGATTGATGCACGGATGAGTTTAGAACTTGTCGTAGAAGCAACGTATCAGGCGATTATTGAACGTTATCCAGAAAACTTTTAATTATAGGAAGGTGTAGACCATGAAGATTATTTTAGCCATTGTACAAGACAAAGATAGTAACCGATTAGCCAACGAATTTATTGATGCCAATATTCGTGCTACAAAATTATCCTCAACAGGTGGATTCTTAAAAGCGGGAAACAGCACATTTATTATTGGGATTGATGATGAACGTGTCGACGAAACATTAGCTTTAATTAAAGAAACATGTCAATCAAGAAAACAATATGTTTCAACACCTGTGACTTTAGATATCACAATGGATGGCCAAATTCCTTATCCTGTGGAAGTTGAAGTAGGCGGCGCTACTTGCTTCGTCTTACCAGTTGAAGGATTCCATCAATATTAAGATGAATGAAGCACAACAGCTACAGCAAATGCAACCTTTGCTGTACAAGCAACTCCAAAAAAGTTTTGAGCATGGTCGTCTTGCCCATGCTTATCTTTTTGAAGGAGATACAGGAACTGGAAAACAAGAATTTGGCTTATGGATGGCGAAACATGTCTTTTGTACGAATTTAGTAAATCAACAGCCTTGTAACGAATGCCATAATTGTGTGCGGATTAATGAAAATGAACATCCAGATGTTTTAAGAATTGCGCCAGATGGGCAAACCATCAAAGTGAACCAAATCCGTGAATTAAAAGCGGAGTTTTCTAAAAGTGGGGTCGAGACTGCTAAAAAAGTTTTCTTAATTCAAGAAGCAGATAAAATGAGTACCGGCGCAGCCAATAGTCTCTTAAAATTTTTAGAAGAACCAGAAGGACAAATTTTAGCTATTTTAGAAACCACTTCGCTTTCTCGAATTTTACCAACGATTCAATCACGATGCCAAACCTTACATTTTCAACCATTAGTCAAAAAAACATTAATTGATCGCTTAATCAAACAGGGGATTGGTGAAAAGACTGCAACCCTTTTAGCTGAGCTGACAAATAGTTTTGAGAAAGCAGTTGAAATCTCTCAAGATGAATGGTTTAATGAAGCTAGGGAAATCATTTTGCAATGGTTTAATTATCTAAAAAGTAATGATTTACAGGCGTTTATCTACGTTCAGAAGAAAATGGTCAAAGTATTTAAGGAAAAAGAACAACAAGCGCTTAGCTTTGACTTGCTCATGGTTTATTACCGTCAATTATTGGAAGAAAGTGTTGCGACACAGCAAGCCAAAAAAGTAACGGAAGAGCAGGCGGAACGGTTGGCGCTAATTTTGAAAGCACGCCAAAAATGGACTGCCAATGTTAGTTGGCAAAATGTTTGTGAACAATTAGTTATCCAAATGATTCACCCTAAATCATAAAGGAAAAAAGTGCCAAGTGGCATTCAGTTTCATAATATAGTAGGAACTTAGTTGTTTCAGCAAGTTCCTTAACCGATTGAAGCGACGTTCACTTGAACTAGATTAGGAGGAATAAAATGGTAGAAGTAGTAGGAGTTCGCTTCCGTGAAGCCGGTCATATCTATTATTTTGCTCCTGGAAAATCTGAGTATATTTATAATGAGAAAGTACTCGTTGAATCTCAACAGTCAAAACAATTAGCTACTGTTGCTATTCCTAAAAAAACAGTCGATTCAGACGATTTACCAGAGGACCTAAAACCCATTTTAAATAAAGCAACAGCCAATGATTTAGAAAAAGAACAAAAAAATTTGGCTGATGCAGAAGCTGCCAAAAGCATTGCCAATGAAAAAATTCGAGCTCATGACTTAAAAATGAAATTAGTGCGAGTAGAATATACCTTCGATCGTAGCAAAATGATTTTTTACTTTACGGCAGATGGGCGAATTGATTTTCGTGAATTAGTCAAAGACTTAGCGGCTATTTTCCGGACGCGAATTGAGTTACGTCAAATTGGTGTCCGAGATGAAGCGAAAATATTAGGTGGCATTGGCCCTTGTGGCAGACAACTATGTTGCTCAACATTTCTAGGAGATTTTATGCCAGTTTCAATCAAAATGGCTAAAGATCAAGGGTTATCTTTAAATCCTGTCAAAATTTCGGGATTATGTGGCCGCTTAATGTGTTGTTTGAAATATGAAAACGACGAATATGAAGCCGCTAAAAAAGAATTACCAGATTATGGAAAAGAAGTAATAACACCAGATGGCAAAGGCAAAGTCGTCGGGTTGAATCTATTAAGTCGGATTGTCAAAGTTCGTCTGCATGGTCGTGAAATCGCAGCGGATTATGATTACGAAGAAATCAAAGAAGCTACTGCGAAAGTTGCTGCTGAAAAAGGTGATCAAAATGGATAAACGTTCGCTCTATGATGGATTAAATTCGTTGGAAACTGATTTAGACAGTTCCGTGACACAATTAAGAGAAATTAAAGCAGCACTCCATGAGTTGGTAGAAAAAAATACCACGTTGGAAATCGAAAACCAACGCTTACGGGAGCATCTCCAAGAACTGAATAAGTTAGCAGGAAATACAACTGAAACTGAAAAACAAGAGCTATCAAAATCACGTATGAATTTGGAAAAACTTTATGAAGAGGGCTTCCATGTCTGTAATATTTTATATGGTTCAAGACGTGAAAATGATGAAGAATGTGCCTTTTGTCTTGATGTTATTTATGGGGAACGTACGCGTTAAGTCTAGTGGACACTGCAAATAAAAAGGAAAGGTTTGGTTTGACAGTCAATCGATTGTCAAATCAAACCTTTATCTATTTATAGAACGAAAAAGGAAAATGAGGGATGCGCTATGCAAAAACAGAAAAGTTTTGATAAGCAAACAACAAAAGGAAAATTGTATCTTGTCCCAACACCGATCGGCAATTTAGAAGATATGAGTATTCGTTGTTTAAACATATTGAAAGAAGCAACGGTAATTGCTAGTGAGGACACAAGAAACACACAAAAATTGCTAAATCATTTTGAGATTACAACACCACAAATTAGTTTACACGAACATAATTACAAAGAGCGAATTCCTCAACTGATTACACGATTGCTGAATGGTGAAACGATTGCCCAAGTTAGCGATGCAGGTATGCCTTCAATTAGTGATCCTGGCCATGAATTGGTTACAGCATGTCTTGAAGAAGAACTGGCAGTGATTGCCTTGCCAGGACCTACGGCAGGAATGACCGCTTTGATTGCCTCGGGTCTTTTACCACAGCCATTTACGTTTTATGGTTTTTTACCAAGAAAGAAAAAAGAACAGAAAGACGTGTTATCAGCATTAAAAGAAGAGCGGCCGACACAGATTTTTTATGAGTCCCCCTATCGGATTGCTAAAACGGTCGCAACGTTTGCTGAAGTCTATGGTCAAGAACGTCCCGCTGTGATTTGTCGAGAATTAACGAAACTTCATGAAGAGTATTTGCGTGGTACCTTAGGAGAACTAACAGAATATTTAGCAGAAAATACGCTAAAAGGCGAGTGTTGTTTATTAGTTAGCGGATTTACTGGTGAGAAAGAGACAATAGCAGCAATGCCAGCTATTTCCCTCAAAGAACATGTACAAGTTTTAATGGAGGAAGAGGGACGGAGTTCAAAAGAGGCAATCAAAGAAGTGGCCAAATTGAGAAATGTAAAAAAACAAGAAGTATATAAAGAATATCATTCCATTTAAAAAAGGAGAGAAACATGAGTAATTTATTGCGAGCAGAAGGCGTGTCTTATCAAGTAAATGGTCGTAGCATTCTTTCTGATATTGATTTGTCATTTGAAACAGGCAGCAATACAACAATTGTTGGTCCTTCAGGTAGCGGGAAAAGTACATTTTTAAAAATTATATCTTCATTATTAAGTCCTACAGAAGGCGAAATTTTTTATCAAGAAGCGCCAATTACTACAATACCAATCGAAACATACCGCCAAAAGGTTTCTTATTGTTTTCAGCAGCCAACTTTATTTGGTGAAACCGTGTATGATAATTTATTATTTCCATTTACCGTCAGACAAGAAGCGTTTAATCAGGAAAAAGTCGTGGCATTGCTCCAACAAGTGAAATTGCCCGCTGCTTATCTTGAAAAGAAAATAGCCGAACTCTCTGGTGGTGAGCGACAACGGGTTGCTTTGCTACGAAACATTATTTTTGTACCAGATGTTTTATTATTAGACGAAGTTACAACGGGATTAGATGAAGAAAGCAAACAGATTGTCAATCAATTGTTAAACCAATTAAACAAAGAGCAAGGAGTCACGCTGGTTCGTGTCACGCATGATACCGAAGAAATTCAGCAAGCACAGCAAGTGATTCGTATTGTAGCAGGAAAGGTGGCGCCGACAGATGGATTTAGCAGTTAATAATTTATCCTTATTTTTTTCAGCCATGCTAGTGGTGGTCGCATTAATTATTAGTACTAAAGAAAAATTAGGTTTTACCAAAGATATTATTATTAGTGTGATTCGAGCAGTCATTCAATTAGTCGCAGTCGGCTATTTATTAAAATATGTTTTTCAAGTCAATAACCTGATTTTAACGCTCATCATGGTTTTGGTGATTGTTTCCAACGCAGCCTTTAATGCAAAAAAACGCAGCCAGCAATTACAAAAGGGCTTTTTGATTTCTTTCATTGCGATTGGTTGTAGTACAGGAATTACCATTGGTATTTTGATTTTTTCTGGTTCTATTAAATTTATTCCTTCTCAAATCATTCCTATCAGTGGGATGATTGCCAGCAATTCGATGGTGGCAATTGGTTTATGCTATCGCAATTTAGATACTCTTTTTCAAAACCAACGGCAAGCGGTAATGGAGAAACTAGCATTAGGTGCAACTATCAAACTCGCCTCTTTACCAATCATCCAACAAAGTGTGAAAACCGGGATGGCGCCGACGATTGATTCTGCCAAAACTGTCGGAATTGTTAGTTTGCCTGGGATGATGTCAGGCTTGATTTTTGCGGGCGTTGATCCGGTCCATGCGATAAAATATCAGATTATGGTGACTTTTATGTTGCTATCAGCAACAAGTATTGGTTCAGTGATTGCAACTTATCTTGCCTATAAAGGCTACTATAATCAACAAAAACAATTGGTCGTTTAATTAAAAAGCTGGAAATCTGTGTTTATAACTTCACGGATTTTCAGCTTTTTCTGGTTGAAATAAAGAAGTTTCAATCTCCAATTGTCAAATTAAGTGCAACACTTTATCGTAAAAAGGTCATAATTATTCTCTTTTTGTTTCTTTCATTACCAAAGTTTAGTAAAATGAAAGTAGCTTAAATTTCAAGTGAAATAAATTTAATAAAGGAGAACCATTATGAAAGGAAAGATTGTTTCAAGTACGAGTTCAGCCCAAAGTGCTGTCTCAAAGTTGACTGGTATCAACGAACATTTAGAAGCCCCAAAGGTGACCTTTTCAGGAAGTACAGTTTCAGGAATGACCAAAGGCAAACAAGTAAATGCTCAAGCTTTAACAAACTTAACAGATTTAGCCAATTGTGTCTGGAAACAAGCCGAGAAATTCCCCCAAATTGCTGAAAAAATTACTTATCGTGACCAACAATCTGCAAAGCAGTTTGGAGGTGACAAATAGATATGAGTGAAAAAGAGAGAAACGATGAACTCCACGCCACAATCACAAGAAAAATTGCCCAAGTGGAAGAACAGGAAGAGACGTTACGCCGTGAAGAACGTCAGCAAATGGAACAATTAGAGCGCACGGTTCAAGAATTAAAAAGAGAAGAAGCTAAGTACACGGATATTTTTCAACAACTACATTCATTAGGTGATGAAGACGCTCAGAAAATGAGCGATTTTTTGCAAGCGGTTACTCGTGATGTTAGAAATTCCTGTCAGAGTCAGCAACAGACACTTGTTCAACACTATCGCTCATTAAAACTGAAATTAGCTGATGACCGTGAAGCGTTGTTCAGAGAGCGAGGGCAAATGCCATGGTAAGATATGTTCGAGCAGATTCGCAAGCGCTGGTTTCAAGTATGAAAACCACAATTCAACAAGCACGGGAATTGACCATAAAGTTAAATCAAGGCAGTCAACATTTGGTTCAGTCAGTGGATGGCAAACAACTTTCAGGAGCTGCGTATACCGCTGGTAAAGGACTTTTTGAACAAGTCATTATTCCCACAATCAAACGAGCTGATCAAGCCATTCAATCGTTAGAACAGGATTTAGCAAGATATCGTCATGCTGAAATGGCGGTGGAACGCTGGTCGCTGATTGATTCAGAACTGCAACAAGAATTGATTCGTTCGCTACAACGTCAGCTTCGAACCATTGATTATCAAATTGACATGGCGAGACAATTGGAATCTTCTTTGATTGGCGAACTGGCGAAACCGCTTCTTTACGCCATTCATATGGACACACAACGTCTCCATAATGCCAAAGTTGCCTTACTGGACAAGTTGAGAGAAGCCGAACAAAAGCTAAATGGACTCAAACAATTTGACCATCAAACCGCTTTGCTTTTTGAAAATAGTTTACAACAATTGAAAATCGTGACACAATCCATTCAAATACTTAATGGTACCAAAGTGGATTCAGCCACAGGAAAGTATACATTACCAGTTGGTTTTGATCATTCTTGGTTTACTTCCGTGAAAAAACAAAGTGTCACTGATGAACAGAAACAAATTGCGTTAACCAAAGGTATGGTTGAGTTAAACTTGCCTGTAGAAGCCCAGAAATATTATC
The DNA here is from genome assembly GCF_050537425.1 of Enterococcus sp. DIV1307a. NCBI lineage: Bacteria > Bacillati > Bacillota > Bacilli > Lactobacillales > Enterococcaceae > Enterococcus > Enterococcus sp. DIV1307a. The sequence continues at coordinate 2,238,426 of NZ_CP172914.1, read as the reverse complement.
AAGAGATTATGCAGGAAGCGTTAAAAAACGTTCCTGTGAAGCAATGGGACAAAGCCATTCAAGAACTGAATCAGCTGTTATTGTTTGATGATAAAGGCAACATTTTACGAGTGATGCCGGTTAATTTTGGTGCAGGTAATGGCGTGATTATCCTGAAAAATGGCAAGAATGACAAGGAATTGACCGAGCAAGCCAACAAAGAACTAGACAAAAAACAATGGGAATCATTGAATGACTCATTGTTGCAACTGGCAACAGGCGTAGTGACAACTTTAACTGGCTTAGGGATTACTGGTTTGGACTTGGTAGGCACGTATTTCTCTGGCGGAACGCTGGCAGCTGTTGGTGTCAGCCAAGCAGGAATGGTGGCGGGTGCCACAACTATGGGCGCAGGAGCCATTACTGTCACAGACGCTATTCGGAAAATGGGTGTGGCGACTTCTTCGGTGAGCTATAGCTTTGCACGGAATTATGGACAGCAGCATAAAGATTTGAAACCGAATAATGAATACAAATCAGGGGAACATGATTATGGGTATAAGACAGATGAGTTGGGAAGGGTTTCAAATGCAGATGCTAACTTGAAACTCAAGACACATCAAGGTAGAAAACGACACAATCCGAATACACCAGATAAACAACCTGATGACCATGCGGGACATATTTTTGCAGATATGTTTGGCGGTTCTCCAGAATTAAACAATCTATTGTCGCAAGCTAAAAACGTAAATTTGAAAGAATATGGACGATTAGAACGAATCTGGAAGAAGGCGCTCCAGGAAGGAAAAGAAGTATTTGTAAAAGTGAAAATTAATTATGAAGGAAATTCTTTCAGACCATCAACATATAAAATTGATTACAAAATTGATGGTAATTGGACCAATGAAATTATAAAAAATACAAATTAATTTTAGGAGAATATATATGACTAAAATATTCGAAGATAAAATAACAGATTTACAAGTTGATATGGTTGATAGTGCCTTTCAGTACATTGAAGGAAGAGCTGATAAAATTTATTTATATGCTTCGATTGAAGAAGGAGTACTTTCTTTTAATGTATTTTATCAAATTAACAATAAAATTGTTTTTATGAGTAAAGTAAACGATGCTCTTGAAAACAATGAAAAAAAATATGATGTATCTGATGATGAACAATTAGCCACTTTAGATGCAGGATTAGAATGTTTGCAGAAGCTAGAAAGAGTATTTGAAAAATATGATAAACCTGTTCCTACCCAATTTAAGTTAGTATATGATATAAAAAGTGAACATTTAAAAATGGAATATAAATATGATTTACAGTATTCTAACACTGATGATCTTCATAGTTCAGATATTTTCATGGCTTGGTATGAGGAAGTAAAAAAAGAGGTAGAAAATCCACCATTGGAATTTGGATTTGAATAGAATTTCATTTTTTCTATTTCGATATTTAAAATATTTTTTTATTTAATCGAATAAAAAACTCTCTTTCAGTCAAACTAAAAGAGAGTTTTTTGATGTAAAATGATATTTTTTAGTACTTATTTCGTAGTTTTATAAAATGTTAAATTTTATTATTTTTAATCTAATGTAACGAAACAGGCTCTTCCTTTTGCACCAATAACTGTGTTGGCTTCCCAATGATCTAAGTTCTTTCTATTCTCAGCTTCAAGTGGATACTCATGTATTGTAGGAGTATCATTGAATTTTCCACGGCCTTCCTCTAATCGTTTGCTTCTAGTTTTTCCTTTTCGTCTAAGTTTTCTACGAATACCACGACTGTCTTTAGTGAATCCTTTATTAAACAAACCACGATAAATGGAATGGTAAATAGTATTGTAGCTAATCGTTGTATGTTTTTCCATTTTAATTCTATTCGCTATTTGTTCAGGAGACCATTGATCTTCTAGGAAAAGTTTACAAACCGTTTCTTTAAGCGGAGAAGTATCCAAGACACGTTTTCTACCACATTTTTGTTTGTTTTTTTGATAAGTTTTCTGCGCTAAAGAAGGAGAATACGGTTTTATTTTTGCGGAATGTCGTTTAATTTCCCTCGTAACTGTTGAGGGCGACCATTTGATTAACCGACCTATTTTTCTGAAAGAAAAACCAAAACTATGATATAAAAATATTATCTCTCGCTTTTGTGTAGTAAGATGTGTATATAAATTCCTAGATAAAATTCCCCCAAATGCTCGTGTTAGTCTACACCATTAGACAAGAATTTTATCTATGATTTTTGTGTTGCACTTAAATTGTAAATCTGTTATTTGAAAAAGAACGGACGTTCGTATATAATGGAGGGAGGAGGCGAATCAAAATGATGAGCGAATTACGTTTTCCCTTAAAAAAAGATACGTCGAGAAAAATTATACATATAGATATGGACGCGTTTTTTGCTTCAGTTGAAGAACGAGATCATCCAGAGCTAGTAGGACATCCGTTAGTTATTGCGCGCCATCCAAGTGATACTGGGGGCAAAGGAGTGGTGACCACAGCGAATTATATTGCTCGACAGTACGGTATTCACTCGGCTATGAGTGCTCAAAAGGCGTATGAACTATGTCCAAGTGCCATTTTTAAGCCAGGTAATTATCAGAAATATAGTGAAATTTCTCAAGAAATCCGTGAAATTTTTCGCCGCTATACAGATGTGATTGAACCGGTATCTATTGACGAAGCGTATTTAGATGTAACTGAAAATAAGGTCAACAGTAAGTCGGCTATTAAAATTGCGAAAATGATCCAATATGATATTTGGCATGAATTGCAGTTAACTTGCTCGGCAGGTGTTAGTTACAATAAGTTTTTAGCCAAGTTAGCATCAGATTTCCAGAAACCAAAGGGCCTGACGGTTGTCTTACCAGAAGAGGCCGAAGATTTTTTGAAAGCATTACCGATTGAAGATTTTCACGGAATCGGCAAAAAAACAGTGCCTAAAATGCATGAACTAGGGATTTTTACTGGAGCAGATTTATACAAGCAAGATGAGATGACGTTGATTCGGTTATTCGGTAAAATGGGTTATTCATTGTATCGTAAAGTCCGTGGTATCCATGATGCGCCAGTTCAAGTGACTAGAGATCGTAAGTCGGTAGGCAAGGAACATACTTACGGCACCCCTTTAACGACGGAAGAGCAGGTTACGGCTCAATTGAGACAATTAGCAGCAGGTGTTGAGCATGCATTGCAACGAGTGCAAAAACATGGCAAAACAGTAGTCCTGAAAGTTCGTTATACTGACTATACGACGATTACGAAACGTGTGACATTACCTGAATATATTTCTAAAAAAGAAGACCTTTTCTATCAAGCGAATTTAATTTGGGAAGATATTTTAGGTTTAGAACAAGGAATCCGTTTATTAGGCATTACTTTAACGAATTTAGATCCACTAGCGTATGAAAACATTGTTTTACCTTTATGGGAAAAAAGTTAGCCCTTTAGACACATCCTCAAGAGATGGCTAAAGGGCTAACTTTTTTAAATTGATTTTTTGATTTGTTCATAAGACGTTTCGGCGTCATGACATTTTTCCCAAATAACAGCTTTGCCAGCAGCAAGTGATTTGGGTACATCAATAATCCGTTGATTACTACTGCCACGAAATTGTAAATTTAAATTACGTTTTGCCAGTTCAAAGCGCCCATCAACTAAAATGTCAATTGAATGGAGTAGTTCAAGCTTATCAGGCGTTTCTAAAAGTAGTTCTTCAAAGGTATACCCAGACCAAGACCAGATATCTTTGGCTGAGCCAAATGTTTCCCGCACACGTTTGACTACACTAAGACAAACATCTGTATTCAGAAAAGGTTCACCACCCAAAAGAGTCAAACCTTGGACATAGTCATGGGACAAATCTTCAATAATTTGATTCATTAAAGATTCTGTAAACGGCGTACCGTAATTGAAATTTTGGACAGCTTTGTTAAAACAACCTTCACAAGCAAAGAGACAGCCACTCACATATAAACTATTGCGTACACCTTCGCCATCAACAAAGTTGAACGCTTTGTAATCGGCAATCTTTTTTTGGCTGTAGTCTTCGGTTTTCCATTCTTGTGGTTTCGGATTACGCATCAGCAAAACTTCTTTCTATAGAATAATCGAGTTTAATTTTTTAAATGTTTAACACGAGAGGAAATTTCTTTGTGACGACCATGTACCATTGGGCGAGCTTGCGGGTTACCTAAATAACCACAAGTCCGTTTAACGACATCACAAGTCTTAGGATCATGATTGCCACATTCTGGACATTCAAAGCCACGTTCAGTTGGATGGAAGTCCCCTTCAAAACCACAGGCATAACAATGATCAATTGGCGTATTGGTTCCTAAATAGCCAACTTTGTCATAAGCGTAATCCCAGACAGCTTCAAGTGCTTTGGGATTTTGCTGTAACATGGGGTATTCACAGTAGTGGATAAAACCACCAGAACAGTATTTTGGATAATCCTTTTCAAAATCAAGTTTTTCAAAAGGCGTTGGATTTTTGCGTACATCATAATGGAAACTATTTGTGTAATATTCTTTATCTGTAATATTTTCGACGATGCCAAATTTTTCAGTATCTAAACGGCAAAAACGGTCAGTCAAGCTTTCGCTCGGTGTAGAGTAGACACTAAAATGATAGCCGTATTCATTGCCCCAGTTGTCGGCATTTTTTTTCAGTTCTTTTAAAATATCCAGTGTAAAGTTTTTGGCCTCTTGATTGTCCTCCCAAGCACCGCCGTAAAAGGCAGAAGCCACTTCATACAAGCCAATATAGCCAAGTGAAACCGTGGCACGTTTGTTTTTAAACAGTTCATCTACGGCATCCTGTGTAGCTAAACGTTTTCCAAATGCACCATACATGTATAAAATCGGCGCATTCGCTGGTTTAGCTTCTTTAACACGTTCAACCCGATAAACCAAAGCATCTTTAACGATCGCCAAACGTTCATTTAAAATTTGCCAGAACTTTTCTTGGCTTCCTTGCGCTTCTAAAGCGATTCTTGGTAAGTTCAAGGTCACAACGCCTAAATTCATTCGGCCAACATTTACTTCTTCACCTTGTTCGTCTTTCCAGCCTTGTAAAAAGGAACGACAGCCCATTGGTACCTTAAAACTACCTGTTAGTTCAACGATTTTATCATAGTTTAAAACATCAGGATACATGCGTTTCGTTGCGCATTCCAGTGCCAGTTGTTTAATATCGTAGTTTGGATCAGTAGGTTGCGCATTGACGCCGCGCTTAATTGTGAAAATCAGTTTTGGGAAAATAGCTGTTCGTTTTTCAATCCCTAAACCATTAATTCGGATTTGTAAAATCGCCCGTTGAATTTCTCGCTCAAACCAGTTGGTACCTAAACCAAATCCCAGAGAAGTAAAAGGGGTTTGTCCATTGGAAGTAAATAAGGTATTAATTTCATACTCAAGACTTTGCATGGCATCAAAAATATCTTTTTTCGTTTTCTTCCGAGCGAATGCTTTTTGGCGTTCTTCTCCTTCAATCCATTCTTGCGCATCTGCTAAATGTTTTTCATAATTACGTTCCGCAAAAGGCGCTAATAATTCATCAATCCGATCGGCAGAGCAACCACCATATTGACTGGAAGCTACATTGGCAATAATTTGAGAAATTTGTGCAGTGGCCGTTTGAATTGATTTTGGTGATTCGACATCAGCGTTCCCAATTTTAAAGCCATTGTTTAGCATGCCTTTAAAATCAATTAAACAGCAGTTTGTCATGGGAGTATATGGATGATAATCTAAATCGTGGTAATGAATGTCGCCTTTTTGATGGGCATTAGCCACGTGTGAAGGCAACATCTTTAAACCAATTGATTTTCCAACAATCCCAGCGGTTAGATCACGTTGCGTATTAAAAACGTCACTGTCTTTGTTGGCATTTTCGTTCACGACAGTCTGATCTTTATTAATTAATTTGCCGATAGATACATTAATATCAGTCGCTTTACTACGCTCAAAATCACGTTGGGTTCTGTAATGAATGTATTCTTCGGCTAAGGCATATTCGTTGTTGGATAGCAGAGTATGTTCCACAATATTTTGAATTTCATAAATTTTTACGTTATTGGTAAAACGTTCGGCAATTTCTCGATTGACATCGGCAACAATCGATTGGACTTTTTGATGTGTCAAAGGAGTGACTTGGTCATGTATTTTTTGTTCAGCTTTGATCAAAGCATCGTATATTTTTTGATCATCGAAAGTCACTAAACGACCATCTCGTTTGACGACTTTAATTGTTGAGAGATTAACATCCTCGGCTTTTTCATCAGTAATCTTCATCATTTTATCCAGCTCCTTATATCTCGTTAGTAACTATCCTAATACAAAGGTCGGCTAAATTCAATCGATATATTGCGTATTTTTAGTAAAATATCACTAGACAAACACTATATATTGTGCTTGTGCTGTTTTGAAAAAATATGAAAACAAATGAAGAAAAGGATTGAGCAAATTTTTTTGCGTGAAAAAAATTCTTTGTCCAAATTAAAAAACAGCAAAGAGTTTTTTGCCAAATTGCTAAAAGCAACACTAAAAAATAACAATTATTAAATAATAATTGTTTGCGGATTTATTCACGAAATGCCAATTATTCTTTGACTACCGAACGATATTGTAAGATAAAACGATGTTCATTCAGATTTTTTCTTGGTAAAATAAGAGTAATAACAAAACGTTGGAGCGAGAAAAATGAAAAAAATTGTAGAAGTAAACCATGTCAGCAAGACATATGGTCGTTTAAATAATAAAACAGAAGTATTAGATAATATTTCGTTTACCGTTGATGAAGGCGAATTTGTGGGGATTATGGGTCCCAGCGGTGCTGGGAAATCGACACTGTTGAATGTCTTATCCTCGATTATTTTGCCAACCGCAGGAATCGTGCGCATCGCCGGACAAGATATTTTAAAAATGCGAGATAATCAATTAAGTGATTTTCGAAGAAACGAAATGGGGTTTATTTTTCAATCGTTTAACCTAATTGATACGTTAAATGTGAAGGACAATATTCTGTTGCCTTTAGCTGTAGAAAAAGTTTCATTAGAAGAAATGGATAAACGTTTGTTACATGTGACTTCGATTTTGGGGATTCAGGAGCTTTTATCTGCTTATCCACCAGAGATATCTGTGGGACAAAAACAAAGGGTAGCAGCTGCTCGTGCTTTGATTACGAACCCTAAAATTATTTTTGCAGATGAACCAACTGGCTCGCTGGATTCAAAATCAGCAACAGAATTGTTGAAATATTTAGCTGAAATTAATCTACATGATGATGCCACAATTTTGATGGTGACACATGACCCGTACACGGCCAGTTTTTGCAATCGCATCTTATTCATTAAAGACGGTGCGATTTTCTCAGAAGTTGTTCGTCAAGGATCACGTAAGGAATTTTTTAATCGTGTGATAGATATGCAAGCAACGATTGGTGGAGGCGGGCGCGCAAATGATTTTTAAACTATCATTAAAAAATTTAAAAGCTCATGTACCTAACTATCTGGTTTATTACATTAGTATGACTTTTGCAGCGGTCGTTTATTATTGTTTCCGTGCGATTGCTTACAACCAGCCTCTTGTCGCAGGTGCAGGCCGTGATATCGAAATTAAGCGATCTTTAGGACTCGGTAGTACCTTAGTCACGATTATTATTTTGGGCTTTATGTTGGCAGCAAATCGCTTTTTTATAGGCAAACGTAGCCAAGAAATTGGCTTGTATCGATTAATTGGCTTGAGAAAGAGCCAAGTTTCACTAATTTTTTTAGTGGAAAATTTAGTTTTAGGCTTTGTTTCACTAATTAATGGGATTATTTTAGGAGTGATTTTCACCAAGTTGTTTTCAATGATTTTAGCCAAAGTTATGTTTTTAGAAGTCCCCAGTTTCTTCTATATTTCTTGGCGTTCCGTTATTGAAACCGGTGTAGCTTTTGCATTTATGATTTTGATTGTCTGCTTAAGAAGTATTTGGATGATTTATCGTTATCCATTGTCGCAGCTTATGCACCAAGAAAAAATTGGTCAAATTAATTATAGTCGTTTAACGAAACGGCGGCAGTTTCTAGGTATTTTAGGACCTATTTGTTTACTGGCTGGTTATTTTATTGCGTTTGATTTTCGGAATTTAGCGACAGGTATTGTGTATAAACAATTAAATGATTCATTGGATATCTCGATTCCGATGATTATTACATTGACGCCTTTTATCATTTTGGGTCTATGTGTGGTGGGAACTTATTTATTTTTCCGTTATACCATGTATTTTATCATTCGCTTATTTAATCATAGAAAAAAATGGTATTACCAAGATTTACGCATGATTACTTTAGGCAATGCCAAACGCTACTTATTTAAAAGTAGCAAAACACTCACTGGTTTGACCTTATTAATTGCGACAGCCTTGAGTGGGATTGGCGTGATGGTTTTTGTGTATACGATTAGTATGCACACGGTCAACAGTGATGGCCCCGTGGACTTTTTAGTTTCACAGGAAAGCTATCCTAAATTGAAGAAAGTTCTTGATGAAGCGAAGGACACCAAAATAAAAAATGAAGTGACACTTTCTTATAAAATTACTGGAATTGAACGCAGTTTGCGAATTGGTCAAGCGCAAGAGGAACAAGAAACGATTGAAGCAGTTAATGTTTTATCTTTCTCCAACTACCGTAACTATCAAAAAATTAATCCTTATTTAAACGATTTACATTTAAAAAATGACCAAAGTGTTATCTATATGGATAGCTTTACCAATATTTTAAGTGGTATGTCTCGTTATGAATCGAAACTGCAATTTGTTGAAGGAGAGAAGGCACAACTGCAACAAGTGCTGCCTAACTATCTAGGCAATTTTTTATTGCAATATTCCTTACCAACGATTGTCGTTTCCGATGCCCTTTATCAGAAAGTGACAAAAAATTCCATTCAGTATCAGATTAACGCCGTAAATGTTGACACGAAAAGCCGTGAAAAACTTTATGAAGCCGTAAATAAACAGATTGCCACAGAATGGCAAGCGCCAATTTTGTATAAGTATGAAAAAAATAACCAGCAGTTGAGTGGTTTTGCCAAACAAATGCCTAACGAAGAGGTAAAGAATACGCAAGATGATGTCACAGAAACTTGGCGGCTAAATATGAATGATCGCTACGCCTCTTTACGCTATGAACGAAAAATTAACGGCTTGACTTTATATGTCTCCATGTTTGTGGCGATTTTAGCGTTGTTTATTACGGGCAGTATTTTGATGTTACGACAACTGTTTTCAGCTGTAAGTGAGCGTCAAGATTACGTGACTTTAAAACGGATGGGTGTTTCTAGTAAAGCGATAACTAAGCAAATTTATCGACAGAATAGTTTGATTTTCTTTCCGCCGATGGTCATTGGGATTTTGCATACTACCTTTGCCATTTATTTGCTAAGCCAATTTATTAAGAGTCCAGGATATTTGTTAGTATATCTTTCTTGTGGAATCTTAATAATTGTTTATCTAATTTTTTATATTTTAACGTCTGCCATTTATGCGCGGATGATTCGACACATCCATTTTTAAAAAACTGTAAAAGCCGTTGTGAAGCGGTTTTTACAGTTTCTTTATGCGAAAAAATTATGAGAGTTCCGTTTATGAAAATCATGAAAATTTAAGAAGTGACGAAATTGTTAGTTTTTTTATTAAATTGTAAGAAATTTCAATGGACTTTGCTGAAATATAGCATAAAATAATGGATAGCGATTAACCTTAGGAGGTGAATGATAATGAAAACAACTTTTCAGAAAATTCTCAATAACGAAAGTCTTAAATTCATCGGTAAAACGTTATTTTATTCTTTCATTGTCATTGCATTAATTTATCTTTATCATTACAAGAATATCAATGGAGGAACCTTCATTTATAACGAGTTTTAAGGAGGCGGCTATACATGGAAAAAGTAATTAATATGATTCAAACGATTGATGAATGGGCACGTAAAGAACCCCAACGTCCTGTTTATTTAACCGAAGAAAAAGTCTCTACGTATGGAGAGTTAAAAGAAAAGTCAGACAATCTAGCCGCTTATTTAGCTGAGCTGAAAACGGACAAGTCAGCGATTGTCGTATACGGAGAATTAGATTTTGAAATGATTGTGAGTTTTTTAGGCGCATCGAAAGCTGGTTTTAGCTATATCCCCATTGATGCACATACACCAAAAGAACGTATTGAACTAATTCTAAACGTAGCCAAACCAACCGCAGTGATTGCTGTGCATGAATGGCCTGAGTTAGCCACCGAAGTGCCAGTAATTACGGCGGAAGAATTAACAGAAATGATGATGCATGCACCTCGGCATGCGCCTGCGTTAATACCTGTCACAGGAGCAAGTAATTACTATATCATTTTCACTTCAGGGACAACTGGCGTACCAAAGGGTGTGCAAATCAGCCATGATAATTTAGTTAGCTTTACGAATTGGTTGTTGCAAGATTTTGGTTTAGAAGAAGGGGCCCGCTTTTTAGCACAGGCACCTTATTCGTTTGATTTATCAGTGATGTCTATTTATCCCGCATTGGCGTTAGGCGGCTCATTAACTCCGTTACCCAATGAAATCATTAACGATTTTAAACAATTATTTACGCGTTTGCCACAATTAACAATCGACGTCTGGGTTTCAACACCGTCCTTTATTGAATTGTGTCTAATGGAACCAAGCTTCGATGGTGAACATCTACCAGCACTGTGCACGTTTTTATTCTGTGGAGAAGAATTACCAAAACAAACGGCTGAGAAATTAGCCGCTCGTTTCCCAACTGCGCATATTTATAATACGTATGGGCCGACAGAAGCGACTGTAGCGATTAGTGCCATTGAAATCACTCAAGAAGTTTTAAAAAGTGTCCAACGTTTACCAATTGGGTATGTGAAAGAGGATACGCAAATTTATATTATGGAAGGCATGTCAAAATTACCTGCAGGTGAAATTGGTGAAATCGTCATTGCTGGACCAAGTGTTTCCAAAGGCTATCTAAATAATCCTGCGAAAACAGCTGAAGCTTTTTTCCAATTAGATGGCGTACCAGCTTATCGCACAGGCGATGCTGGAAAGTTAGTCGATAACCTATTGCAGTATGAGGGACGCTTAGATTTTCAAATTAAATTGCATGGCTACCGCATTGAGTTAGAAGAAGTAGATCATCACTTAACGAATGTTTCCTACGTGAAACAAGCAGTCGTTGTGCCGAAATATCAAGGAAATAAAGTCCAACAATTAATTGCCTATGTCGTTCCGAAAGCACATGAATTTTCAAGTGATTTTCAATTAACTAAGGCAATTAAACAAGAATTAGCCACGTTGACAATGGACTATATGATTCCGCAAAAATTTGTATATGTTGAACAATTACCTTTGACAAGTAATGGTAAAATTGATCGGAAAGGGTTGATGAATGAGGTGAATGCCACATGATGAATTTTCCTCATATGATTCCCTATAATGCGCCGTATTACTTTGTTCTGCTAATTGCGGCCTTGTTGCCGATGATTTTAACTTTAGCCATTAAAGGGACACGTTGGCCTTGGTACCAAACACTCGTGACACTGGTCTTTCTATATATCAGTTTTGGTGGCGAATTTTGGCAACAAGGAGTCGCTCTGATTGTATATGTTATTTATCAAACATTACTAACGTGGGGCTATGCGGCTTATCGAAAAAATAAAAATGCAGGTTGGGTCTTTTATCTGGCTGTCTTTTTAGCTATATTACCGCTTGTTTGGGTGAAAGTTTCTCCCTTCATGACAGGCAAAACAACCTTACTTGGCTTTTTAGGGATTTCTTATTTAACCTTTAAAGCGGTCCAAGTGGTCATGGATTTACGGGATGGCGTAATGAAAGAATATCATCCGTTTCGTTACATTCAGTTTCTCTTGTTTTTCCCGACTATTTCTTCAGGACCCATCGATCGTTATCGGCGCTTTGAAAAAGATTTGAAAAACCCGCCGAGTGCGGAGAAATATTTAGACTTTTTAGAAAAAGGAATTTTCTATTTATTTTTAGGATTTTTATATAAGTTTATTATCAGTCATTATCTTGGTGGTGTCTTTTTACCACATGTGGAAAAAATGGCCTTGGCACAAGGCGGTTTATCCTGGTGGACAGTTGGCTATATGTATAATTACAGTTTGTATCTATTCTTTGATTTCGCAGGCTATAGTTTACTGGCCGTTGGCACAAGTTATTTAATGGGCTATGATACACCAATGAACTTTAACAAACCGTTCCTAAGTTGGAATATTAAAGAATTCTGGAATCGTTGGCACATGACCTTATCTTTTTGGTTCCGTGATTACATTTACATGCGCTTAATGTTTTTCTTAATGAAAAAGAAAGTCTTTAAAAGTCGGATCGTGACTTCTAATATTGGTTACTTTGCGTTGTTCTTAATCATGGGCATTTGGCATGGATTAACGTGGTTCTACATCGCTTATGGGCTCTACCATGCAACACTAATTTGTGTGACAGATGCTTGGCTACGTTTTAAGAAAAAACATAAAGACAAGATACCATCAAACAAATTTACACATGCATTTGCAGTCTTTTTAACTTTCCAAGCGGTTTGTGTCAGCTTCCTGATTTTCTCAGGATTTTTAGACAAACTATGGTTTAAATAAATAAAAATAAAAATAAAAATAAAAATATAAAGGGGCAATTTATAATGAACATTCAAGAAACAGTATTAAACATTTTAGAAGATATTACAGGAACAGACGAAGTTGTGAACAATCAAGACATTCAATTATTTGAAGAAGGATTATTGGACTCTTTAGCGACGGTTCAATTATTAGTAGAAATTGAAGGACAATTAGGAATCCAAGTTCCTGTATCAGACTTTGACCGTGAAGTATGGGGAACACCAAAACAAATCATTCAACAAGTGGAAGCTTTACAATAATGTCTAGAAAAAAACGACTAATCAGAATCTTAGGTCCAGTGCTTTGTTCAGCGGTCTTGGTTGCAGTGTTCTTTTTTGCACCGTTCAGAATCAATTTAACTTCCGAAAAAACGTTGAAGGAAGCATCAACGTCAATGGCACCGAACGTTTTAAAAGGCAATGTGATTAAAAACAAAGCAGTGGCTTCTGGTAAATATGTTCCTTTTTTTGGCTCTTCTGAATTAAGTCGATTTAGTGCTTTCCACCCTAGTGTGCTCTCTGAAAAGTATCAACGGAACTACCGACCGTTTTTACTAGGAGAAGCGGGCACACAGTCATTAACCCAAGCGATGGTCATTCATTCGATGGGCGATGCGATTGCCAATAAGAAAGCGGTCTTTATTTTATCTCCGCAATGGTTTGTCAAAAAGGGTGTACCTAATGATAGTTTTGGTGCACACTATTCACAATTACAAACCTATCAATGGTTAGCTAATTTAACCGAATTAACCAGCGGTGACCAATATCTAGCACAACGTTTGACCAAATTTCCAGTTGTTCAAAAAGACAAAGTCTTAATGGAAACCTTGGCAAATCTGCAGGCAGGGCAACTTCCCCAACGCTCTCAACGAGATTATTTTATAATGAATCTCCGTTTCTTGAATCGTGAAGATGAATTGTTTAGCCAAATTGGCATGGTTAGCAGAGAACCAATTGTTGAAAAAGATATGAAACAATTACCTGCTACTTATAATTTTAATGAATTAGATCAGCTAGCTGGAAAAATTGCGGCAAAAGCCATTAATAATAATAAATTTGAAATTAGTAACGGTTTTTATCGCCAACGGATTAAACCAGTTTTACCGAAATTAGCTCATTCACAAAAGAAATGGGATTATCGTTTTTCTCCAGAATATGGTGATTTCCAAGCTGCGTTAGAACAGTTAGCAGAAAAAAATGTCGATGTTTTATTTGTGATCCCACCTGTTAACAAACGTTGGTCGGACTATACGGGCTTGTCACAAGATATGTTGCAACAAGTAGCACGCAAGCTGAAATATCAACTTCAAGAGCAAGGGTTTACTAACATTGCTGACTTCTCAACATGTAGTAATGAACGCTACTTTATGGCGGACACGATTCATTTAGGTTGGCGTGGTTGGCTCGCTGTTGATCGTCAAGTAGATGAATTTATGAAACAACCTGCGTCTAAAAAGTTAGCGTATCAAATTGATGATCGTTTTTATCAGACAGATTGGCAACAACAAAATCCATTGGTCTTACCTCAATTTTAAGAAGGCAAGATGGATCAAGTACCAATTATCTGAAGCGGACTAGAAACGCTTCGTAACAATGAAAATAGCCTGTACCTGCCGTTGAATAACGAGCGTGCAGGCTGTTTTTTCGTTTATTTTTAGTGGAGAACGTTGCTCAATTTATTTTTTTGTAAGTATTTTTTTAGTTCGTGTTATAATGGATAAAATTGGTTTTTGAGGGGAGTTATTTTTATGGATGCAAAAGAAGAAAAAATGTTAATTGATTTAACAAGTGCTAAAGGGATTGCTGGGAATGAAGACGAAGTACGTTCGTTATTTAAAAAGTATGCAGCACCGTATGCGGATAAATTTTTATATGATGGCCTTGGCAGTATTATTGCAAAAAATGTTGGTGATAAAGAAGGACCAAAAGTCTACATTTCTGGGCATATGGATGAAGTCGGTTTCATGGTTACCCAAATCACAGAAAAAGGCTTTTTAAAATTTCAAACCGTTGGCGGTTGGTGGGGGCAAGTGATGTTGGCCCAACAAGTTCAGATTAAAACCACGACTGGTAAGGTTTACCATGGTGTCATTGGGTCTAAACCACCACATGTGTTAACAGCGGAAGTTCGTAACAAACCCTATGAGATTGCAGATATGTTTATTGATATTGGTGCAAGTAGCGATCAACAAGTTGCAGAATGGGGGATTCATCCAGGAGATATGGTGACACCATATATTGACTATCGTCGCATGAATGATACAAAATTTTTATTGGCAAAAGCGTGGGATAACCGAATTGGTACGGCCGTTTCATTAAAAGTTTTAGAAAATTTAGCGACAGAAGGGCACCCCAATATTTTATTTGCAGGCAGTGATGTGCAAGAAGAAGTGGGGCTACGCGGTGCGCAAACAAGTACGCATCTTGTGAATCCAGACATAGCGTTTGCTTTAGACACAGGAACAGCTGGTGACACACCAGGAATGACACCTAAAGAAGCCGACTCTGTTTTAGGTGAAGGGCCACAAATTTTGATTTATGATGCATCAATGATTCCGCATAAAAAATTACGTGATTTTGTTATTCAAGTGGCGGAAGAAAATAACATTCCCTTCCAATATACAGTGATTACAGGGGGAGGTACGGATGCTGGCCGCATGCATTTAACGCGCAACGGGATTCCATCATTAGCCATCACGGTGCCTGTTAGATATCTGCATTCACATACCTCAGTTATTCATGAAGATGATTATTTCAACACAGTCAAATTAGTCACAGAAGTGGTGAAACGTCTAGATAAAGAAACAGTCGCTAAATTGACTAGTTATTAGTTTCAGAAAGGATGGAATGAATGAAAAGTTTAGTAACAAATTCGCAACATCGTGCCAATGCTCGCAGAGCTCTTGATGGGCAATGGGGGATCATGGCTTGGTTAACTTTCTTAGGAGTGGTTTTACAGAGCTTCTTAACATCGATTGTGCAAAATTTATTTTCTGGTGAAAATCAAGTTTTTCAAAGTAGTTTTGCCGCAGTATTACTGCAAATTTTTGTTTTATTCGCGTTAAGTTATGCGCTATATTACGCAGCCTTGAAGGTGTTGCGTGGTGAAAAGGTGCGGGTCAATATTTTAATGAGTGTTTTTCAAGGAAAATATTATGGTCCGCTATTTGTGGTCAACCTACTTCAAAAAGTACTTGAACGTGTAATTGGTTTGTTATTTTTGTTACCAATTTTATTTGGGGCAGGGACAACCTTGTATTTCAAATTGATGTTTAATACAGTTACACCAGAGGAAATCCAAGCCTTTTTCTTAAATGATTTTTCCTTTTTCCTAGCGTTTGGCGTCGCCTCTATCTTAATCTTTTTAATTGGTTTATTTGTGAGTGGCGTTTTTCAATTTGCTGTGTGGCTACGTTTTGATAATCCAGAACTGCCAATTATGATGGCATTGAAACAGGCGTTATATTTAATGAAAAATCGTTTTTGGCAATATTTATGTTTACAATTTTCTTTTATTGGTTGGTATATTGTGGGCTTTTTAGCTATTGGTATCGGTCTATTATGGGTGATTCCTTATAACTATGTAGCGTTAGCTAGTTTTTATCAAACTGCCTTAGAAGAAAAAGGTTTAGCCGAAGAATAAAAAAGAAGCTTGAATCCTTCGTTATCTCGACAAAGGGTTCAGGTTTTTTCTTTGGTCTTTTTGTGAAAATTTAAGCGTTTTAACCTCGTTTTTCCGTTATTTTATGGTAACATGGAAGTATCGTATTGAAGGAGGTTGTCCACACATGAAATTGACTGTCTTAGGCTGTTTAGGTGCTTATCCATACAAAGGAGAAGGAACGAGTTCCTATTTGTTAGAATCTGAAGGCTTTCATTTGCTTATTGATGCAGGCAGTACGACATTAGTGCGTTTAGAAAACTATCTAGATCCATTGAAATTAGATGCTGTCATTCTGTCGCATTACCATCATGACCATATCGCAGATTTAGGTGTTTTACAATATTATCGTCAGCTTTATCCAACGCTGGAACCGACGCCTATTTTGCCAATATATGGCCATACACAAGATCAAATGCATTTCAAAGAACTAACGCTTCCTAACGTTTCCGAAGGGAAAGAGTATTTTGAAGCAGAAGAGTTGGCAGTAGGACCATTTTTAATTACTTTCATGGAAACGATTCATCCTGTCACTTGTTACGCGATGCGGATTGTTGAAAAAGCGACTGGCAAAGTCTTTGTCTTTACAGGAGACTCTGGTTACTTAGCAAGTTTTGAAGACTTTGCAAAAGACGCCGATTTATTCTTAGCGGATACGTACTTATTTGAAGGTAATGAACGACATCATGCACATTTTACGTCAAGAGAAGCGGGTGAAATTGCCAAAGCAGCACAAGTCAAACAATTGATGTTGACCCATTTACCACAACATGGGTCATTGGAACAACTACGGGAAGAAGCGCAAAACTATGCTGGAACGGAAATTCCAGTGACATTAGCCCAACCAGATTTAACAGTTGAGATTTAAAAAAGTAACTATACCAAGGGAGAGAACCGATTGTGATTTTTGTACCGAATGAAAATAATGACCCACGAGTGAACTTAGCAATTGAAACATATTTGTTAACAGAAATGCCTTTAGATGAGCCCATTCTTTTATTTTACATTAACGAGCCGTCAATCATTATTGGCCGTAACCAAAATACAATTGAAGAAATTAACAAAGAATATGTAGATGAGCACGGCATTCATGTTGTTCGTCGCTTAAGTGGCGGCGGCGCCGTTTATCATGATCATGGTAATTTGAATTTTAGTTTTATTATGCCAGATGACGGCAACTCTTTCCGTGATTTCGCAAAAGTTACCCAACCAATTATCCAAGCATTGCACGACTTAGGCGTTGAAGGTGCCGAATTAAAAGGGCGCAATGACCTAGTGATTAATGATATGAAGTTTTCAGGAAATGCGATGTACGCTACCAACGGCCGCATGTTTGCGCATGGAACCTTAATGTTTGATAGTGATATTGATGAAGTTGTAAATACATTGAAAGTACGGAAAGATAAAATCGAATCTAAAGGTATCAAGTCTGTTCGTTCACGGGTAACAAACATTAAACCATTTTTATCTGAAGATAAACAAGATATGACAACGGAAGAATTCCGCCAAGAAATTCTTTTGAAAATTTTCGGCGTAGATTCGATCGACCAAGTTAAAACGTATGAATTAACTGATCAAGACTGGGCGGCTATTAACAAAATTTCAGAGCAATACTATCGCAATTGGGATTGGAATTATGGTAAATCACCTGCATTTAACTTAGAACGTCGCCATCGTTTTCCAATTGGTTCAATTGAAATGAAAATGAATGTGGCGGATGGTGCCATTCAAGAAATTAAAATCTTTGGGGACTTCTTTGGTCTTGGTGAAATTAAAGATGTTGAAGATATTTTAACCGGCGTGAAATATGATAAAGCTTCTTTAGAAGAAGCCATTGATCAAATTGACGTTAAAAAATACTTTGGCAATATCGAAAAAGAAGATTTGCTTGGGTTAATTTATTAAAAAAAAGACAGCCGTTTCAAACGGTTGTCTTTTTTCTAGCTAAAAATAATTTTTAGCTTTTAGAAAGGTAGTGCTATGTGCAAAATCGTCGAAACGATTTTTATCAGGGAACTATCAAATAGCTCGCCTGCATATGTACTTGAACCAAGTCAAGTCCGGGAATTTGGTTATGTGCTTCACTATAAATCACTATCTGTAAAGAGTATACAAGATTTCCTTTCTTTTGTGATATCAAATTTTTACAGACAAAGTAGTAAAATTTGACGTTTCTTATTTTGGCAAGGTTATAGGCTTGTTTTGGGGCTTGAAATAGCAAGAATTAATAGTGATTTAAGGGAAAATATTAACATATGTAGAAGTATTTTTATAAGAAATAACGAGAAAAAATCAATAAGTATGTTCTTGAGGGCTACTTTTTGACGTTTTCTAATTAAAACTTAATAAAAAATAGCAGAAACAAAGAAAAAATGTGCTTACAAGAAGTAATCCGCATTTAGCTAGGAAGTTAAGAATGTGCATGTTATTTTCAAACAAATAATAAGAATCCTATTTCAATCCTTTACAGAGGAACAAGGACTTCGTATAATAAAGGGACGAAAAGGAGCGAAAGTGATGAGAAACGAAATGATGCATCGACCAGTCGTTAAACCAGAATTGGTTGAGTATATGCGTACAAAACAAAAGAAACTTCCCGGAGAATTAGGTGCAGTGGAGGCGGAAGCCAATGAAGCAGGGGTGCCGATTATTCCGCACGAAACAGTAGTTTTTCTACAATTTTTGCTAGGACAACTAAAGCCCAAAAATATTTTAGAAATCGGGGCAGCAATTGGTTTTTCTTCAAGCTTGATGGCCCAATTTGTTGGTGAAGATGGTCACGTGACCACGATTGATCGTTTTGACGTAATGATAAAAAAAGCGAAGAAAACCTACCAACGCCTAGACTTAGAAGAAAAGGTCACTCTTTTAGAAGGACAAGCAGCTGAGATTCTACCAACGTTGGAAGGACCTTATGACTTTATTTTTATGGATAGTGCCAAATCAAAATACATTGAATTTTTACCTGAATGTTTACGGTTGCTACCAGTTGGCGGCGTTTTAATGGTGGATGATGTATTTCAAGCTGGGACAATTTTAGACCCTGCTGAGGAAGTACCGAAAAAAAATCGAGCGATTCATCGTAAATTAAACCAATTTTTAGATGTAGTCATGACGCACCCTGATTTAACTTCTACTTTAGTTCCTCTTGGTGATGGAGTTATTTTAATTACCAAAGAGAAAGAAACGATTATTTTAGATAGTTAAAGAATGTCTTCACAAAAAGAAAGCGAATCATTAAAAAGCAAGTTCTTTTAATGATTCGCTTTCTTTTTTATGTTATTTAAAAAGTTATCTCGCTATTTCTAATTGAGAATGATAATCATAAAATTCTCAATAGGACAGTATTATGTGTTAATAAAACCTCTTTTGTTTATAATTATTCTATTGACGGAATAATTATAAACTGTTATCCTTAAAGAGTAAAAAAACAGAGGAGGAACGACAATGAATTTAATTAATCAAAAACTTTTTGACTTTGAATGTGATGCCTATCACGATGGTGAATTTACACGAGTATCAACAGAAGATATTTTAGGAAAATGGAGTATTTTCTTCTTTTATCCAGCTGATTTTTCTTTCGTGTGTCCTACGGAATTAGGGGATATGCAAGAGCATTATGCGCATTTACAGGAATTAAATTGTGAGGTTTACTCTGTTTCAGAAGATAGTCATTATGTGCATAAAGCATGGGCTGACGCTACAGAAACGATTGGAAAAATTAAATATCCAATGTTAGCCGATCCCAACGGTCAACTTGCTCGTTTCTTTGGCGTTTTAGATGAAGCTTCTGGAATGGCTTACCGTGCTTCATTTATTGTGAGTCCAGAAGGTGAGATCAAATCTTATGAAATCAACGACATGGGTATTGGTCGTAATGCTGAAGAACTTGTTCGTAAATTAGAAGCTTCTCAATTTGTAGCAGAACATGGTGATAAAGTTTGTCCAGCCAATTGGCAACCAGGAGAAGAAACAATTGCGCCAAGCTTAGATTTAGTTGGTAAAATTTAAATTCACTTTGTAAATAGAGGTCAAAGAGTTGGATAAAACAGAGAAAATGTTTTGTTCAGCTCTTTTTCTGAAACACAGAAGAAAGAGGAGAAGCAAGTGACAGAAGAAATCTACGATTTGATTATTATTGGTGGCGGATCAGCTGCTTTATCTGCAGGTATCTATGCAGGTCGCGCAATGATGGATACCTTAATTATTGAAAAAGACAAAATTGGCGGACAAGTAACGACGACTTCTGAAATTGTGAACTATCCAGCGATTCGTCACACAACAGGTCCAGAACTAATGGAAGAAATGCGCATTCAAGCACAAGACTTCGGTGTAGCTTTTACAAAAGACGAGATTATTGATGTTGATTTTAGTCAAACGATAAAAACTGTTCAATCAGCGAGTCAAACCTATCAAGCATATGCAGTATTGATTGCGACAGGGGCCTCTGCTCGTAAAATTGGTTTCCCTGGTGAAAGTGAATTTACAGGACGCGGCGTGGCCTATTGTTCTACTTGTGATGGGGAGTTTTTCCAAGGCCTAGATATTTTTGTGATTGGTGGCGGTTATGCAGCAGCGGAAGAGGCCGTTTATTTGACACGTTACGGTAAATCAGTAACGATGATTATCCGAGAACCCGATTTTACATGTGCAAAATTAACTGCGGAGGCGGCTAAAAATCACCCGAAAATTAAGATTGTTTATAACACAGAAGTGAAAGAAATTACGGGAGATGATTTTGTCCGGAAAGCTGTGTTTGTCAATAACCAGACGGGAGAAGAAACGGTTTATGAAGCGCCAAAAGACAGTACATTTGGTCTGTTTGTTTTTGCTGGAAATAAACCAAGTACAGAAATTTTTGAAGGAAAAATTGCCTTAGACCGTGGGTATGTGCCAACAACTGAAAATATGGAAACCAATATTCCCGGAGTTTATGCAGCAGGAGATTTACGAATAAAAGAATTACGTCAAATTGTGACGGCGGTTGCAGACGGTGCAATTGCCGCCACTCATGCGCAACGTTACGTGACAGAACAAAAAACACAGGCGGGCCAACCGATTGTAACGAAGCGAATGACTGAACGATTAGCTAATCAATCTGCCCCTGAAACAAACAGTCAGCAACCAAAAGAAAAACAGCCAGCGAAAGTTACTGGTAAGCATCAGTGGTTCCCAGAAAGTATGCGCCAACAATTAAGCGGTATTTTCGCTAAACTAACCAAAAAAGTGACATTGCTTCAGTTTTTGGATGCAAGTGATGAAAAATCATTGGAACTTCAGTCATTCTTAACAGAATTTGCAAGTCTGGATCAGAAGATTACTTTAGAAACGATTTTGAAAGATACTGATCCAGCCAAAGAATTGCTGTATGGGATTGAAAAAATGCCTAGCGTTGTGCTCTTAGATGCGGCAGGAAACTATACAGGAATTAAATTTAGTGGTATTCCTAGTGGCCATGAAGTAAACTCGTTGGTTTTGGCGGTTTATAATGTCGGCAGCGAGGGGCAGCCGTTAGAAGCAAGTCTGCAAAAGAACATACTTGCATTGCCAAAAAGAAAAATAGAAATCTTTGTTTCACTAACATGTCATTTCTGTCCCGATGTCGTGGCGGCTTGCCAACATATTGCATCAATTAATCCTCATGTGGAAGCAGAAATGGTGGACATTAGTCTATTTCCAGAGTTGAAAAAAGAAAAGAAAATTATGAGCGTTCCAGCAATGCTGATTGATGGAGAACAAATGATTTTTGGTTCAAAAACAATGACCGAAATTATTGAAGCCTTGGCTTAAAAGAGGCGGAAAAAGTAATTAGCCTAAAGAACCTAAGTCATTCAAAAAAGTGAGAAATACGTCGAGATGACGTATTTCTCACTTTTTTCGCATAGTTAGTCAAGTATCTCTTTTGATTAGGCGATTGAGTTTCCTAAAAAGAATTAAAAAGACACAACAGCAAATGAACAATAGGCTTCCTGTTAGTGGTAAAAAGATACCTTGCATGTAGCTATCGATATGCATTAAACCAGGTACCTCGCTGAAAAAATCATGGATAAACTGTTGAATGGGCTTATTGGCTAGAAAAGCAGCTAAAGGCAAAATAAAAATCAAATAATAGATGGGTTGTAAGGCATAGCTAATTAAAATTTGTAATTTTGTCGTACCTAAAAGAGCTAAGATCAGTAAGTCGTTTTTTTGCTCTAAAAAAGTTAGGAAGAAAGCTCGGCAAATATAACTAATCAGGAAGAAAAAGAGGGTTCCAGCGCTGATTCCAGCCAAACCTCTGAAAATTTTCAATGGAGGAATCACTGCATAATTATCAAGAAGAATCATTTGTGAAAGCCATCGAGAAAACAACAAAGTCAATAATAGAGCAGAAAAAGTCAGAAAACTAATAATAAAGATAAGAATCAACGTACTAAATTGGTTTTTTGAGCGCCACGCATTTTTGAGAGAGTCTGTGAATAAGTAAAGAATCGAATACATCATCGCGTCCTTTCTGAAAAATTTTTGTTTTAGGGGAAAAGTTATGTAAAAGAAAAGACGTTATCTCCTGCCAACTAGCCACTGAAAGAGATAACGCCTTCGCTGGAAACAAGAACTGGATTATTTCACCAATACTAATTTTTTTAAAGGTTCAACCCCAAATCGTTGTTCTTGCTGTAAAAGAATTTCGGCACAAGCACGGCTATCTTCTAAAGCATCATGATGATTATTTAAAGTGATATTGAGGTTTTCACAAACGGTATTTAATTTATGATTAGGAAATTCAGGAAACAGTTTGCGACTCGTTTTGACTGTACATAAAGAAAGGTAATTAGGTTGTTCTAAGCCATAGTAATCTAAACAGCCAGCCAAAACACTACAATCAAAACTTGCATTGTGAGCGACCATTAACCGATTTGGTTGAAAACAATGCTGAATTTGTTGCCATACTTCAGGGAATTTGGGCGCATTGACAACATCTGATTCATGAATGCCGTGAATTTGCGTATTTCGCCAGAAAAAAGGTGTTTCTGGTTTGATTAACGTGTAAAATTCATCCACAATCCGACTATTTTCTACTTTAACAATTGCAATGGAACAGGCACTATGTTTATCATAACTAGCTGTTTCAAAGTCAAAAGCGTAAAAGTTCATTAAAAAAACTCCTTTCAACGCGTTGAGTAACACTTAAAAATCAAGTACAACTTCCACTGGACAATGATCACTACCAAGAATATCTGTATGGATTTTAGCACTGACTAAACGTTCATTCAAGGATTCTGACACAACGAAATAGTCAATCCGCCAACCTGCGTTATTTTTTCGTGCGTTAAAGCGATAACTCCACCATGAGTAGATGCCCTCAGCTTCTGGATAAAAATAACGGAATGTATCAGTGAAGCCACTGTCTAATAACTCAGTAAATTTTTGCCGTTCTTCAGGCGTGAATCCCGCATTTTTTTGATTGGTTTTCCAATTTTTTAAATCAATCTTTTGATGAGCTACGTTTAAATCACCGCAAAGAATTACGGGTTTTTCTTGATTTAATTCGTTTAAATAGGCACGAAAAGCATCTTCCCATGTCATTCGATAAGCTAAACGCTTTAGTTCAGCTTGTGAGTTTGGTGTGTAGCAAGTGACCGTGAAAAATTCTGGATATTCTAAAGTGATCACGCGGCCTTCTTGATCGTGAGCCTCGATACCTAAGCCATAGCGAACACTTAACGCTTCTTCTTTAGCGAAAATTGCTGTGCCAGAATAGCCTTTTTTTTCGGCATAATTCCAATACTGATGATAGCCAGGAAGTTCTAAATCAATTTGCCCAGCTTGTAATTTTGTTTCTTGTAAACAGAAAAAATCTGCATCTAATTCATTAAAAACATCCATAAAATTCTTTTTAACAACCGCTCGTAAGCCGTTGACATTCCAAGAAATACATTTCATTGTTGAAACTCCTTTCAAATAAGAAACGCTTTTGCTCGTTTCAGTGCAAACCAGAACCAAAGAAAAGGTCGCTTGGTGCTTTCTTCTATTCTAATACTTTTTAAAGAAGTTTTAAATACTTGAAAAGAAAAAGAGAAAATGACTGATTTTTGGAAAGAAGTAGTCTATGATAAAATAGTAAAAAGAGCAGAAATGAGGACAAATGAATGAAAATTGGAGTCATTGGTTTAGGAAACATTGCACAAAAAGCGTATTTGCCAACTTATAGTGAATGCCGCCACTTGGCAGAGTTTGTATTGGCAACTAGAAACCCAGAAACACGACAAGAAATCGCTGATCAGTATGGCTTTACAGAAACTGTTGGGACCATAGAAGAATTGATTGAAGCGAAGATTGATGCTTGTTTTGTCCATGTAGCCACAAAAGTGCATGGTGCAGTCGTTCGCCAATTATTGCAGGCTGGTATTCACGTCTTTGTGGACAAACCTTTAAGTGAAGAGCTTGCTGAAGTCAAAGAATTACAAGCATTAGCAGCAGCAAAAAATCTGCGCCTGATGGTTGGCTTCAATCGTCGTTTTGCCCCTTATACGGAAGTATTGAAAAATATTCCTGAAAAACAAACAATTTTTATTAAAAAGAACCGCATCAATACAACGAGAGAAACAAGTTTTATGATGTATGATTTATTTTTACATGTCGTTGATACCGCAGTTTATTTAGCGGAAGGACCGCTCCACGTGGTGCAGTCAAAATTAGTGGAAGAAAACGGTCATTTAAAACGAGCAATTTTACAATTAGAAACCGAACAGACAACGATTGTTTGTTCCATGGATTTACACTCTGGGGCCAATACAGAAACTTTTGAAGTCACCAGCCCCACAGGTACTTATCGCTTGGAAAATTTAACGCATTTGACCATCCAAACAGAAGAAGAATACCAAGTAAAAGAGATGGGAGATTGGACGCCAACATTGGAAAAAAGAGGTTTTTACCAAATGGTTACTGCTTTCATTCAGGCCATTCAAAAACCGCAAGAGCAAGAGTTAAAACAAGAAAAAGTCTATGAAAGTCATGCGTTATGTGAAGAAATGCTACGCCAACAACAACGGCATGTTCTTTAAAGAGGACTAGCAACTTTCTTTCTATCATGCTAGAATAAGACAGATATTTTGAAAAGAAAGGACTAACTTTCGTGAACACTAAAGCTATGTTAGAAACATTAAACGAAATTACTTTATTAGTAGATGAACCATTAAAAAACGTAACCTTTACCAAAACAGGCGGCCCAGCTGATGTGTTGGCCTTACCCAAAACAAAAAAAGAAGTCGAAGAGATTGTGGCGTATTGCCGAGAACAAGGACTTTCATGGTTAGTATTAGGCAATGCTAGCAACTTGATTGTTCGTGATGGAGGTATTCGCGATGTCGTGATTATGCTAACAGAAATGAAAGAAATCAAAGTAGCCGGTACTACCATGATTGTGGATGCTGGTGCCAAGCTGATTGATACAACCTACGAAGCCTTAGCAGCTGATTTAACTGGTTTTGAATTTGCTTGTGGTATTCCAGGAAGTGTCGGCGGTGCTGTTTATATGAATGCTGGAGCATATGGCGGGGAAATTAAAGATGTTTTCCAGTCTGCAGAAGTGCTGTTGGCAGATGGGACTATCCAAACAATGACGAAAGAAGACTTGAATTTCCGTTATCGTCATAGTGAAATTCAAGAATTACATTGTATTGTCTTGCAAGCAACGTTTGCTTTAGAAAAAGGAAACCATGCAGAAATTAAAGCCCAAATGGATGAATTAACGGAACTTCGTGAACTGAAGCAACCGCTAGAGTATCCCTCTTGTGGCAGTGTCTTTAAACGCCCTGTTGGTCATTTTACAGGGAAATTAATCCAAGATGCTGGCTTACAAGGCTTAAAATGGGGCGGTGCTCAAATTTCCGAAAAGCATGCGGGATTTATTGTTAACATCGATCATGCAACCGCAACAGATTATGTGGAATTAATTGCACATATCCAAGAAGTGATTAAAGAAAAATTTGATGTTGAATTACAAACGGAAGTTCGAATTATTGGTGAAGAAGTCTAAAAAATAAGCTAGGGAGGCAAGTCATTTTGACTTGCCTCCCTAGCTTTAAATCCTAAGATAAAGGTCGTAAATTTTACTCGTCTTCTAAATTTTCCAATTCTACAACTTTAAAGTTTTTCCGCTCTAAATGTTCTACAATGGCTGTACACGTTTCGGCAGTTGTGCCGGCTGGCAAAGTAATAAGTGTGCGACGAACAAATTCTTCACTATCAACATCCAATGTAATACAGCTGGCGATGCTGCTATATTTGGCAATGATTTTTGAAATGGCTGCTAAGTCGCCTTGTTGACCAACTGAAGCAATTGTTAAAACGTAGCTCCCTTGTTTTACATTCCAAGATTGCGCTAAAATATTTAATAAGGTGCTGTGTGTTAAAATGCCGTAAAAATAATTATTTTCATCTAAAACAGCAATGTAAGGTAGTTCTTTAATAGTAAAAAATACCTTGAAAAATGAAGTGTTGACATAAATAAATTTTGTGGCATTTTTTAACAAATAGGTAACAGGTAAACTCATATCACCACCGTTTGCTTTATGGCGGTAAATATGCATTTTATAGATATTTCCTCGGAAAATTTTTCCAGATTCGTCTAAAATTGGGACACAACGGTAACCTGAGTCTTCTAAAATAGAAAGAGCTTCTTCTAGAGTACAAGATTCATTGACGGTTGTTAAATTATCTTTTTTAATAACTACAGATTTTAATAACATAAACAGGCCTCCTAAGGGTTCATTTTTAATAAATTTATCATATCATAACTTAGCAGAAAACAATAGCTGAGACCTCAGAATAAAAGCAATTTTGTTAAAATAAATAGAAAATAAAGAAAAATCAGATATTTTATAAAAGAAATCAAGCACGTATTCGCGATAATGGTAAAAAATTACGTAAGAATCGGCACGGCGCTTCTTTAAAAAGTAAATTAAACTTTGACAACTTTTTCGAATAATGGTACTGTTAAGAAGTAAATTTGTGAATAGAGGAGGTCGAAGAACATGGCAACAAAGAAAGCAGCTCTTGCTTGTTCCGTTTGTGGCTCTCGCAACTATTCTAAATCCGTTAGTGAAGGTAAACGTGGCGAACGCTTAGAAATCAATAAATTCTGTAAATATTGTAATCAATACACGTTACATAAAGAAACGAAATAGATTTAGAGGAGGGTATCAACATGAAATTTTTCCGCAGCGTTGCTGATGAGATGAAGCAAGTAACTTGGCCAACAAAAAAACAATTGCGTAAAGATACATTAGTTGTAATTGAAACATCTATTTTATTTGCAGCATTGTTCTTTATCATGGATACTGTTATCCAAACGGCATTTGGCTGGATTTTAAAATAATTAATTCTAGTATTTCCCGACGAGGGGTGCTATAATAGTATTCGAGAAAAAGCTTCGGGAAACTGAGCTTTTTTTATTTGCTCGAAAAAAATAAACTAAAACATTTAAAGGAGCCGAATCAGTAATGGAAACTTTTGAAAGAAATTGGTACGTATTGCACACCTATTCAGGCTATGAAAATAAAGTAAAAGCAAACATTGAATCACGTGCACAAAGCATGGGAATGGGCGATTATATTTTTCGTGTCGTTGTACCAGAAGAAACAGAAAAAGAAGTCAAAAATGGTAAAGAAAAAGAAATCGTTCATAAAACTTTCCCTGGTTATGTGTTAGTGGAAATGATTATGACCGATGATTCTTGGTATATTGTTCGTAACACGCCAGGCGTAACTGGTTTTGTAGGCTCACATGGTGCTGGTAGTAAACCCGCTCCTTTATTACAAGAAGAAATTAACCACATTTTACGTTCAATTGGCATGAGCACCCGTCAATCAGACTTAGAAGTAGCGCTAGGCGATACAGTGAAAATTATCGAAGGTGCCTTTTCTGGTCTTGAAGGTGTTGTGACAGAAATCGATGAAGAAAAACAAAAATTAAAAGTAAACATCGATATGTTTGGTCGTGAAACAAGTACAGAATTAGACTTTGAACAAGTCGATAACATTGATTAATAAACAAGCTGACAAACTATTGTTCAGCTGATTGATACAGATTGTAGGGTCTGGAAAAGCAGTCAACTGACTTCTTTTCCAAGCCCTTTTTTAGTTCATCGCAGAAAGGAATGAAAAAAATGAAACATGCCCAAAAATATCGTTATTTTTCTTTGCTAATGGGTCTTGTTCTATTATTAAGTGCTTGCCAAATTGGAGCAAGCACGAAGAATGACAACCAAGCCGCCACAAAAGAAGCAACTGTTGAGTTAAACCGCACAACAACACCAACACTTTTTTTTCATGGTTACGCAGGAACTAAAAATTCGTTTGGCTCGTTACTGCATCGCTTGGAGAAACAAGGTGCCACAACTCAAGAATTAGTGCTACTCGTTAAACCTGATGGGACCGTGGTTAAAGAGCGAGGAGCTTTAAGTGGCAAAGCGACGAATCCCAGTGTTCAAGTTCTATTTGAAGATAATAAAAACAATGAATGGAATCAAACAGAATGGATAAAAAACACATTACTCTATTTACAAAAAAATTATCAAGTGAACAAAGCCAATATTGTCGGGCACTCTATGGGTGGTGTTAGTGGTTTACGTTATTTAGGAACCTATGGGCAAGACGCATCGTTACCTAAAATTGAAAAATTCGTCAGCATTGGGGCACCTTTCAATGATTTTATTGATACGAGTCAACAGCAAACCATCGAAACGGAACTAGAAAACGGCCCCACAGAAAAAAGTAGCCGGTATTTGGATTATCAAGAGATGATCAATGTTGTTCCAGAAAAACTGCCCATTTTATTAATTGGTGGTCAATTAAGTGCAACAGATTTAAGTGATGGAACGGTACCGTTATCTAGTGCCTTAGCAGTCAACGCCTTGCTAAGACAGCGAGGAACTCAAGTCACTAGCCAGATTATTAAAGGAGAAAATGCACAACATAGCCAATTACATGAAAATCCTGAAGTAGATCAATTGCTAATTGAATTTCTATGGCCGAGTAAAAAATAGCAAAAAGGCACATGTTCCATAAAAAATGGAACATGTGCCTTTTTCTATACTTGGGCTAGCGAAATAGCTTTTTTCAGCTATAATAAATAAAATTATTTATTTTTAGGAGATATTGGAATGTAATCCTCATGATTTAAATAAGCACAAATCAAGGCTTCAAAGGTGATTAATGTTTGGCTAAAAAACATTTGTGGCTGAGCGACACTTGTTGAAAACGGGCTGTAAGAGTCAGTTGAAAAAACGAGATCTGCCAGTCGACCAAGAGTTGAATTTTTGGCGCCAACAAAAGAAATGATAGGATGTTTTTTCTCTTTCGCAAGCAGAGCTGTTTCTTTTAGGTATTTTTCTTCACCAGAATGTGAAAGAATGATAAAAAGAAAATTCTGATTATTTTGACTATTTATCGAATGAGTATAGGCTGTTGTGATACTGGGGATGCCATGAAAATTGAAAACTTCACTAATGTAAGCCGCCAAATGTCGTGAAAAGTCATGACCTAAAATAACAAATAAATGACTCTTGTGTTTGGCAAGCAGTTGACAAAACTCGTTGGTTGTTTCAAATGAAGGCGCTGTTTCAAAAGGGATTGGCTGAGAAAAATGGGCTTCTTTTAATTTGTAAATAAGTTCATTATAACCTGATAAATTTAATTTTTTGGCTAAACGAATGATGGAACTAGGCGAAGAAAAGCAGTGTTTGGCAACTTCCCGAATACTCAAATCGGCCGCATTCGTACTTTGTTGATCCAAATAATACAAAATCTGACTTTCTGTTTTCGTTAAATGATACGTTTCTTTTAAGTAATCTAAGTTCATGAGCAAACCTCCTTTATCAGATTATAAATAATTTTGTGGGAAAAAGGTATCAAAAAATAAAAAAATGAGGTGTTTTTATGAAAAGGGCAACAAAGCAAAGGCTGTCTTTGACAGCAATCATGGTTTTACTTCTCTCGGGCTGTGGAAGTGTTGGGAAAGAAACCAAAAAGCAAGAACAACAGGTATTACGGGTCGGGATTGATTCGGAATTATCAACGGCAGACGTGTCGTTGGCAATGGATAATACAGCAGCAGATGTAATGAGCCAAGTAGGGGAGGGACTTTTCTCCTTTGACGAAAAAGGAGAAGCGAAACCAGCATTGGCAACTGAAAAAGTACAGCCCTCCAATGATGGTTTAAGCTATACTTTTACGATTCGAAAAGATGCAAAATGGAGTAACGGCGAGCCAATCACAGCCAATGATTTTGAATACTCTTGGAAGCGCACAGTGGACCCAAAAACAGCTTCCCCGCAAGCGTATTACTTTGAAGGGCTAAAAAATTATCGTGCTATTGTTGACGGTGGCAAATCTAAAGAAGAGTTAGGAGTAACAGCCATTGATGACCATACCTTGGAAGTAGAGCTAAGCTATCCTATGAGTTATTTTCAACAATTATTGGCGGTGCCAGCTTTTTATCCTTTAAATGAAGCATTTGTCGAAAAAACGGGCAAAAACTATGGTACATCAGCTGAGTCAACACTTTACAATGGCGCCTTCACATTAGAAGGTTGGGATGGCACGAATAATACTTGGTCCTATGTGAAGAATAAAAATTATTGGGATCAAGCGAATGTTTCGCTAGATAAGGTGGATGTCCAAGTCGTTAAAGAAGTCAATACTGGGAAAAATCTTTTCGAAGGGAAAGAATTAGATGTTGTAAAAATTTCTGGAGAAATTGTTGCACAAGAACAAGGCAATGCAGCTTTGAAAATTCGTGAAATTCCTGGAACGTATTATATCCAATTAAATACGCAAAAAGATCTTTTGGCAAATAAGAATGCACGTCGAGCGATAGCATTATCATTGAATTCTGAACGTTTAGCTAAAAATGTTTTAAATGATGGCTCAAAAAAAGCACTTGGCTTCGTGCCAACAGGTTTCACTAATCAAGAAACGCAAAAAGATTTTGCAGAGGAATTAGGAGATTTAAATCCTAGTGAACCAGAAAAAGCGAAAGAGTTATGGCAAACGGCTAAAAAAGAATTAGGAATTGAAAAAGCGGAGCTAACGATTTTAAGTTCGGATACAGAAAATGCTAAAAAAATCAGTGAGTATGTTCAAGGAGCTTTAGCAGATAATTTAGAAAATTTAACAGTCAATGTTTCGCCAGTTCCTTTTAATAATCGTTTAGAAAAAAGTCGCAGCGGAGATTTCGACATTGTGGTTGGTGGCTGGACGCCGGTATATGCTGATCCAATCGATTTTTTAAACTTATTGCAATCAAAAAATTCCAATAATTTTGGTAAATGGTCTAATAAGAACTTCGATCAGTTGCTTCAAGAAGCAAACGTAACTTATGCAAACAAATATGAAGAACGTTGGAAAACATTACAAAAAGTGGATCAATTGGTTGCGGAAGAAGCACCCCTAGTTCCTCTTTATCAATTAACAGAAGCACGCTTAGTGGCCGATTCTGTCCAAAATTTAGTCTATGGTCCATTAGGTTCAGGCTATTACAAATCAGTCTCTATCGGCGACAAGTAAAGGTTGGGAAAAAATGAAAAAAAGTCAAGCTGTTCAATTAATTCAGGAACTTTCAAATGCTAATGGTGTTTCAGGCTTTGAAACAGAAGTCGTTAGAATCCTTCAACACGCAACTGCGGATTTTACTATTCAACGGCTAGATGCCATTAAAAATTTATATCTTGAGAAGAAAAATAATCTAAGTGAAGGTCCAGTAGTGCTTTTTGATGCTCATAGTGACGAAGTGGGTTTTATGATTCAAGCAATTAAAGAAAACGGCTTGTTGCGTTTTCTTCCGTTAGGTGGTTGGGTCCCTAATACGATTTCTGCACAAAAAGTTCGGATTCGTAACCGGGAAGGTACCTATCTGCCAGGCGTAGTTACTAGTCGGCCCCCTCATTTTATGACACCAGAGGAACGTCAGCGACCGTTAACCATTGCTGATTTGACGATCGACATTGGGGCTACCTCAAAAGAAGAAGTAATTGAAACGTACAAAATCGATCTTGGTGCACCGGTCATTCCAGATGTGACGTGCTGTTACAACGAACAGACAGATCTTTTTTTAGGAAAAGCTTTTGATTGTCGCATTGGCTGTGCTTGCTTAGTGGATGTCATGGAGGAGTTGAAAGAAGAGACGCTTCCATTCAAGTTAGTTGCGACAGTAACTGCACAAGAAGAAGTTGGCGAAAGAGGAGCACTTATTGCCGCAAAGCAAGTCAATCCTGATTTAGCTATTGTTTTCGAAGGCTGCCCGGCTGATGATACGGCAGAAACGCCAGAGATGATTCAATCAGCAATGGGAAAAGGACCGATGTTACGTTATTTTGATGTTTCTATGATTACGAATCCGGAATTTCAAGAGTATGCACTAGAGATTGCTAAAATACACAAAATTCCTGTTCAAGTTTCTGTTCGAAGTGGTGGTGGAACCAATGGCATGGCGATTACACAAGTTCAAGGAGCCCCGACGATTGTTGTAGGAATTCCTGTCCGTTACGCTCACACACCCCATTGCTATGTAGATTTTCAAGATTACCAAGCGGCGAAAGAATTAGTCATTCAATTAATCAAAAATTTAGACGCCGACAAAATTCAAGCACTGGTTCAGCCATTGTCAAAGGAGTGGAACAAATGAAGATTTATGTGTCATGCGATATTGAAGGATTAGCAGGTATTGCGACATTTGATATGGAAAAAGAAGACACCGTTTTATTCCGAGAATTATATCACCAACATGTGGCTTGGTTGATTGAAGGGATTCAAAAGAGTGCTAAAAATGAACAAATTACAGAAATTACTATTGCCGATTCGCATAGCCGTGGATTGAATTTAGCTTATGCGCGCTTAGCAGAAATGGATGAACGAATTTCCTTAGTGAGCGGCTTTCCTCGCATGGATTATATGATGAGTGGCTTGGATAGTAGCTATGATGTAGTCTTTTTCTTAGGTTATCATGCCGGTATTGGTAAACAAAAAGGGAATATGGATCATGGGTATAGCGCTAGTGTTGCTTATGATTTAAAAATAAACGACTTAGCGATGAATGAAACGACAATTAATGCAGCTTACGCTAGCGAATTAGGTGTCCCTGTTGATTTAATTATCGGTGAATCAGGCTTAGAGGAACAACTTTTTCAAGAAAAAATGATGCCCGAAGTTCCCTTTGTTTCCACCAAAGAATCTCTGGGACGTTATGCAATCAAAAATAGACCCATGCAACAAGTTCGAGAAGCTATCGTAGCAACTACAAGTCAGGTGTTAACTTCCTTTGCGTTGTCTGAATTACCCAAATATACTTTGCGAACGCCAGCAACCGTAAAATTGCAATGTGTGACGACAGCACAAGCAGATCGTATTGAAATGTTACCAATGATTAAACGCATTGATGGTAGAACCGTTTCATTTGTGGGTGAAACGATGAAAGATGTCATGAATGGAATTGTCGCTGTGGTTGGTTTAGGCGGAACAAGTTATTAAAGAAGAAGCTTACGGAAAAAACGAATGGACGTTTTTTTCTGTAAGCTTCTTGCTATAGTTATTTCTATTTTTGTTTCTCTAGAATTTCTTTGCTTAAACGTTGTGCAGTTGGTGTCACCGCAAGACCGCCTTCAGCGGTTTCCTTGAAAATTTGTGGCATTTGGCGACCCACTTGGTACATAGCGTGTATGACTTCATCTGGTGGAATGACACTTCGAATCCCCGCTAAAGCCATGTCAGCTGAGATGAAGGCTTGAGAAGAACCTAATGCATTTCGCTTCACGCAAGGGACTTCAACAAGTCCCGCAACAGGATCACAAATGAGACCCATCATATTTTTTATCGTAATGGCTACAGCTTGCGCAGATTGATCAGGCGTACCGCCAGAAGCCGCAACTAAAGCGGCACTGGCCATTGCACTAGCAGAACCGACTTCAGCTTGACAACCACCTTCGGCACCACTGATTGAGGCATTGTTGGCAATCACTAAGCCAAAAGCCCCAGCTGTAAATAGAAAATCCAATTGTTGCTGATGCGTTAACTTTAAGCGATCAATAACTGCCAACAAGACGCCAGAAACTACTCCGGCACTGCCTGCGGTTGGTGTAGCACAAATCAAGCCCATTTTTGCATTAACTTCATTAACAGCAATCGCATTTCGCACGGCTTGTAAAATGGTCTCACCGCTTAAAAAATTGCCTGAATGTATGTAATCATTTAAGCGGGTTGCATCGCCACCAGTTAGCCCTGTTACTGAGGTAACACCAGCGATTCCTTCAGCGACAGATTGTTTCATAACGGCTAGATTTTTTTCCATTGTTTCAATAATTCGTTCACGAGAATACCCGCCATGAGCCATTTCTGTTGCAATCATTAATTCGCTCACAGAAGGGTACTCTTTCGCTTGAGCTACCAAATCTTCAATTGAATAAAACATCGTATTACTCCTTTACGTTCATTTAGTCAAAATAGTTGACGCTATATATATGAGGGATTTCAGTTAATTGCATGACAATGTCACCGACTTCGGCTTGATCAACTTCAATAATCATAATCGCTTTTTCCCCTTTAGATTCTCGGGTAACGGTCATTGTACTAATATTGATATCGCTAGCTGAAAGGATGTTGGTCACCTTAGCAATCATGCCAGGAACATCTTGATGGACAACGATAAATGTTGGCGTGCCCATACTTAAAGACAATTTGAAGCCATTTAATTCAGAAATTTGAATGTTTCCACCACCAATTGAAATTCCTGTCACAGATAGTTTTCGGTCGCCAGAAGAAACCACAATTTTAACGGAATTAGGGTGGTCTGCTTTTTCACTTTTAGGAATAAAACAAACTTCCATTCCTTGTTCATAAGCAATTTCCAAAGAATTGGCTAATTGCTCATCATCTGGTTCCATACCTAAAAGGCCGCCAACTAAGGCGATATCTGTTCCGTGACCACGATAAGTTTTGGCAAAAGACTCATATAAATAAATGTCAACGCTATCAGGTTGCTGTCCAAAAATACTCCGAACCACTTTTCCAATTCTTGCCGCTCCAGCTGTATGAGAACTGCTTGGACCAATCATAACAGGTCCGATAATATCAAAAACACTATTAAAGCGTAACTCTTCCATTTCAGCACCTTCTTCATTAGAATATGTTTTCATTGGAAGTCTAACACAAAAAATGGCGGGGAACTAGGCAATCGCTTGTGTTTTAGCGAATAATTTAAATTTTTATCAGAATGAAAGCAAGGGGCCTTCGTTGACAAATCAGTGAAGAGATGCTAAATTCTAGATAATAAAAGACGAAAAGAGGGATTCGTGCGTTGAAAATTTAAGTTAATTTTTTAGAGAAACTGTATAACTTTGCCTGAATATAGCGGGTGGAGTGTGCGGATTTTCGGAAATTAGCTTAAAGAATTCAGCCACGGGTCTTTTTGTATACCTTGGATTGATGCCGCTGATTTCCGTAAAGCTGCATCAATTTTGCTTTATGGAGGTATATTTATGTCGAAAATTGAACTAAAACAACTATCTTTTGCCTATGATAATCAAGAAGTATTGCTTTTTGATCAGGCAAATATCACGATGGATACCAATTGGAAATTAGGATTGATTGGCCGCAATGGCCGTGGGAAAACAACCTTATTAAGATTGTTACAAAAGCAGTTGGATTACCAAGGAGAGATTCTGCATCAAGTCGATTTCGTCTATTTTCCACAAACAGTTGCAGAAGAACAACAGCTCACTTATTATGTCTTACAAGAGGTGACTTCTTTTGAACAGTGGAAATTAGAACGAGAATTAACGCTTTTAAACGTTGATCCTGAAGTTTTATGGCGTCCCTTTTCTTCTTTATCAGGCGGCGAAAAGACGAAAGTTTTATTAGGTCTTCTTTTTATTGAAGAAAATGCCTTTCCTTTAATTGACGAGCCAACAAATCACTTAGATCTAGCTGGCAGACAACAAGTGGCTGAATATTTGAAGAAAAAGAAACACGGGTTTATTTTAGTCAGCCACGATCGGGCATTTGTTGATGAAGTGGTTGATCATATTTTGGCGATTGAAAAAAGTCAATTGACGCTGTATCAAGGGAATTTTTCTATTTATGAAGAGCAAAAAAAATTAAGAGATGCTTTTGAACTAGCAGAAAATGAAAAAATCAAAAAAGAAGTCAATCGCTTGAAAGAAACCGCTCGTAAAAAAGCGGAATGGTCGATGAACCGTGAAGGTGATAAGTACGGCAATGCTAAAGAAAAAGGAAGCGGGGCGATTTTTGATACAGGAGCCATTGGTGCCCGGGCAGCGCGCGTAATGAAGCGCTCGAAACACATTCAACAACGTGCCGAAACACAATTAGCAGAAAAAGAAAAACTATTAAAAGATCTTGAGTATATTGATCCTTTGTCAATGGATTATCAGCCAACGCATCACAAAACATTATTGACGGTGGAAGAGCTTCGTCTAGGCTACGAGAAAAATTGGCTATTTGCGCCAATTTCTTTTTCAATAAACGCGGGAGAAATTGTTGGAATAACAGGAAAAAATGGCTCAGGAAAATCGAGCTTGATTCAGTATTTGTTGGGGGATTTTTCTGGGGATTCAGAAGGCGAAGCCACTTTGGCTCACCAATTAACCATTTCTTATGTGCGCCAAGATTATGAAGACAATCAAGGAACTTTATCCGAATTTGCAGAGAAAAATCAGTTAGATTACACCCAATTTTTAAATAACTTACGAAAACTTGGGATGGAGCGCGCCGTTTTCACTAATCGAATTGAACAAATGAGTATGGGGCAACGGAAAAAAGTCGAAGTAGCCAAATCATTGTCTCAATCAGCTGAACTTTATATTTGGGATGAACCCCTTAATTACTTGGATGTGTTTAATCATCAACAATTAGAAACGCTAATCTTATCTGTGAAGCCTGCAATGCTAGTGATTGAGCATGATGCGCATTTCATGAAGAAAATAACGGATAAAAAAATTGCCTTGAAATCATAAAAACATCTTGAAAAAGTAAAGGGAATCCTGTATAGTAATAGGGTATGTTTTAAATGTACGTTGAGTGGGAGGGGAAATCTCAACCCCATTAACCACGCACGAGAACTTAAGGAGGTATTTTCGTGGCTAAAAAAGTAGAAAAAATCGTTAAATTACAAATTCCTGCGGGGAAAGCAACACCAGCTCCACCAGTAGGTCCAGCGTTAGGTCAAGCAGGTATCAACATCATGGGATTCACTAAAGAATTCAATGCTCGTACAGCTGACCAAGCAGGCTTGATTATTCCAGTAGTAATCTCTGTATATGAAGATCGTTCATTTACATTCATTACTAAAACACCACCTGCTGCAGTCTTATTGAAAAAAGCTGCAAAAATCGAAAAAGGTTCAGGTGAACCAAACAAAACTAAAGTTGCAACAGTTTCAAGCGATCAAGTGAAAGAAATCGCTGAACTTAAAATGGCAGACCTAAACGCCGCTGACGTTGAAGCAGCAATGCGCATGGTTGCAGGAACTGCACGAAGCATGGGTATCATCGTAGAATAATTTTTATTCCACACTTACTCAAAGAAGTAGCTTCTCAGTTCGTTTCATATTTAAAGATATGAAAGACGTGGGAGGTACAACCGTTATAACCACAATCAAGGAGGAAACAAAATGGCTAAAAAGAGCAAAAAAATGCAAGAAGCATTGAAAAAAGTTGATGCTACAAAAGCTTACTCAGTTGAAGAAGCAGTAGCTTTAGCAAAAGATACAAACATCGCGAAATTTGACGCAACAGTTGAAGTTGCTTACAAATTGAACGTTGACCCTAAAAAAGCAGACCAACAAATCCGTGGAGCAGTTGTGCTTCCAAACGGAACTGGTAAAACACAAACTGTTTTAGTATTCGCTAAAGGCGAAAAAGCTAAAGAAGCTGAAGCTGCTGGTGCAGATTTCGTAGGCGACGACGACATGGTTGCAAAAATCCAAGGTGGATGGTTCGACTTTGACGTAGTTGTTGCGACTCCTGACATGATGGCTACAGTTGGTAAATTAGGCCGTGTCTTAGGACCAAAAGGTTTAATGCCAAACCCTAAAACTGGTACTGTAACAATGGACGTTACAAAAGCTGTTGAAGAAGTTAAAGCTGGTAAAGTAACTTACCGCGTTGACAAAGCTGGTAACATCCACGTACCAATCGGTAAAGTTTCATTTGATAACGAAAAATTGGTTGAAAACTTCAACACAATTAACGACGTATTATTGAAAGCTAAACCATCAACTGCTAAAGGTCAATACATCAAAAACATTTCAGTAACAACAACATTTGGACCTGGAATCCACGTTGACCAAGCTTCTTTCTAATTTGAAAGAAAATAATTAAAAAATTCTTGACTCACTCACTTACCCTATGGTAAAGTGAGTGAGGTTAATAATTAACTGTACCGAAGACAGTAGGTGACGCAAGTCTTAATTTCCTACCGAGGACAATTGTTGAGTTATATACAATTCGGTCCCTCTATGTCTACGGTGGCATGGAGTTTTGTTGTTTTACACGACTTTTTGAAAAAAAGCCGATGTAAAACAATACTTGACGAACGAAGTGAGCGAAGTTTCATTTGATTCTTCTACTTTACATATCGTAAACCAAGTCCAACTCCACCATCAAAATCAGGAGGTGAAATAAATGAGTGAAGCAGCAATCGCTAAAAAAGAAACCCTAGTTCAAGCAGCCGCTGAGAAATTTGAATCAGCAGCATCAGTTGTAATCGTGGACTACCGTGGTTTAACAGTTGAAGAAGTCACTAACTTACGTAAACAATTACGTGATGCAGGCGTAGAAATGAAAGTCATCAAAAACTCAATCCTTTCTCGTGCAGCTAAAAAAGTTGGTTTAGACGGCTTAGACGAAGTCTTTACAGGCCCAACTGCTGTCGCATTCAGCAACGACGATGTAGTAGCACCAGCTAAAATCATCGACGAATTTGCTAAAGATGCAAAAGCATTAGAAATCAAAGGTGGCGTCATCGAAGGAAAAGTTTCTTCAGTGGAACAAATTACTGCCTTGGCAAAACTACCAAACCGCGAAGGTTTACTATCTATGCTATTATCTGTATTACAAGCGCCAGTCCGCAACGTGGCTTACGCTGTCAAAGCAGTGGCAGAGAAAAACGAAGAAGTTGCTTAATTGCAGTCTAATTCAAACAAATAAAAAACAAACAATTTTAATTTAAATGGAGGAAATTCAAAATGGCATTAAACATTGAAAACATCGTTGCTGAGTTAGAAACAGCAACTATCTTAGAACTAAGCGAATTAGTTAAAGCTATCGAAGAAAAATTTGACGTATCAGCAGCAGCTCCTGTAGCAGTAGCTGGACCAGCAGCAGGTGGAGCAGCAGAAGAACAAACTGAATTCACTGTTGAATTAACAGCAGCTGGCGATCAAAAAGTTAAAGTTATCAAAGCAGTTCGTGAAGCAACTGGCTTAGGCTTGAAAGAAGCTAAAGCTGTAGTTGATGGCGCTCCTGCACCAGTTAAAGAAGCTGTTTCTAAAGAAGAAGCAGAAGCTTTAAAAGCTGCTTTAGAAGAAGTTGGCGCTTCAGTAACAGTAAAATAATTCATTCAACTTTTGAATGTTCGAGAACCCTTGTGTGGCAAGGGTTCTTTTTTTATAGCAAACGGTAGTTGTCTTTTGCTAAAACAACTACCGTTAGTAAAATATCTATAAAATTTAATTGTCTACTTTGACAAATTAACAACAATACAATCATCTACCACTCGGATAGAATCTTTGCTAGGCCAGACATTCATTTCCGCTTGTAAAGCTTTGTGTTTTTCAAAATCTTCTGGTGTAGGATCATTAAAATTTAATCCAAATGTTTTCATATAGAGTAAAGTATTTAAACTAGTATGCACCGAGTTAGGCATGAATTCAAATAATGAGACACCGTTTGTTTCCCCTTTTATATTTGAAACATTCCGAGGAGAACGATTTCCATACATTAAAAGTTTATAGGATTCTGGATTCTCAATTTCCATTGAATAAATATTATTTGTAATCATTTCCGCAGTACGTAAATCTTCTTCCGCTGTTAGATACTCAGAATATTCTAGGTTGGTTGTTTCCCGAACTTGAATAAAAGTAAAGAGAATTACTATGCCAACTAATAAATGTTTAAGCACAAAGTTGTATCCCCAGTAAATCATAATAAAGATGAGTAATAACGCTAAAACAGCAGGGAAGTTAGGTACTTCACCTCTAATTGCTGGACGTTTTCCACCTAAAATTGTAAACATGAGTGGGGTGATTAGAATACCTAACAAGGTAATAAAGATGAAGAAAACATTTTTGCGTTTCAGATAGGACATATTAATTAATACAATGACCAGTAAAAGAATACATATCAAAAACAGCGGTGTAAAAAAAGTGTCTCCGACTGGAGGGAAGAATAGTTCTTTGGCGTAATCTTTAATATCGTTGATAGAATCTATCAAGGGGCGTTTACCCCAAAGAATCATATTATCTAGATAGGAGCTTTCAACGTTTAAAACTTTTTTTGCTAACACCGTCATTAGTTGAGATAGAACGAGAGATGAAATAGCTAGTAGAATAAAATGACCAATTTTGAAGGCATAGTCTTTAAAAGAAATTTTAAGGTCATTCAACTGAGCAAAATACAATGCCATTAAAATCTTGAATAAAATTAAGGTACACGCAAATACAAAGAATGATTGGTACATAGTAAGTGTAAATGTCAGCAACAAAAAGCCGAATAATTTAAAAATTTTATTGGGAATATGGTAAATAGCAATGAGAGAAAGTATAACCAAACAGATACCTAATGAAAATTCAAAATTTTGTAGGACGAAGTAAAATTGTTCGCTAAATAATTGACTGGTTGGAAAAATACTTGGGATAATATATAAATACTTTTTGTTATAAATCTGCTTAGTTGAAAGATCAACATAATAGCACAACAAGATAGTGGCAATAGCAAAGAAAATAATAGCTAACAAATTTAAAAAATAAACATTTACATAGTTGTATGTTAAAAGCTTTAAAGCTACTAATCCTGGTCTACCAATCGAAACCCAATGTTTTAAGTAGCCTCTGTAGTTAGTCATTAAGTGCATAGTATCAATAGCGTAAGTATTGTTAAATAGTTTAATACCATAAGTAGCAAAGACGATTAAAAAGCTGTAGATGGCTAAACCTTTGTTTTCTTTAATAAAATGTTTCATTTTTCTCTCCAATATTGTTTATTTGCTAAAACTTGTAAATTATTTATTGATTTTGATTAGTCTATATATCACACTCCCACCTATAATAAAACCCTAATTAATTATAAAATAGATAAATTATAAGAACTACCTAAATTTGAAAATTATTAAATAAATCGTTTTTTTCTTTAACTACAGATAAGCAACAATTTATTTTAAGTCAAAAACTGTTGACGATATTGTCGAGGTGTCATCTCTTTTTTCTGGAAGAAAAATTTTGAAAAATAAGAAGGTGAAGAAAAACCTGCTTCAAAACTGATTTCCGTGATGGTTAAGGAACTTTTTCTTAACAGAGAACAGGCTTTTTGCAATTTTAAGTTTTGTACATAAATACTAGGATTTGTTTGTTCATAACGCTGAAACAGCTTAAATAAATAGCTACGATCAATGTTATATTCAGAAGCTAATTGACTAATTGAAAGATTGTTTGAAAAATTTTCGTGAATAGCCATTTTAATTTGGTTAAATAATTGTTGGCTTTGGTTTTCGTGCTGTGTAACGGAATGATGCTCTAGATAATTCAACAATTGAAAGCTTTCACTTAAACTGCCAAAATGATTATGTTTCTTCGCTTCTTGGTAAATATTTTTAAATAAACTTTCTAATTTCTTATCAACAGTTCCTTTTAAAATACAATTTTCGGTAGTCAGGCCTATTTTTTCTAAATACTGAGACGAAAGATCTCCAACAAAACCGACCCAATGATAGGTCCAAGGATTTTGCCGATTAGGATAATAAATATTGCGACAATTGGCTGGAATCATAAACAAATCGCCAGCG
The DNA here is from genome assembly GCF_050537425.1 of Enterococcus sp. DIV1307a. NCBI lineage: Bacteria > Bacillati > Bacillota > Bacilli > Lactobacillales > Enterococcaceae > Enterococcus > Enterococcus sp. DIV1307a. The sequence goes on along the minus strand of NZ_CP172914.1, from coordinate 2,196,064 downwards.
GTAATGTGTTGTTTTTCCATAAAGGGTGTTGAAAAATAGCCTTCACCATCGCTACAATAATGCAAAACCCAATAATTAATGGGGGCAAACTCAGTTGGTTTTGTCGGACGGCATTTTTCATAGCCAGCTTCATAAAGATGAAATTCTTGGCTAATAGGTTGATCATTAATCAGGATGCTGACATTATTTGTAAAAACATTTTGCATGCTATCACCTCTTTATAAGAGTATGTAAAGGCTTTCTAAAAGTCAACATCTTTACAAGAAATAGGCAACATTTTTTATTTTCAAAAAACTGTAAGCGTTTTACAATGTGTGAGTACTAATTAATTTGATAAAGAGAGGATGTAGTAAAATGGCAACACATTCACGGGAACGATTAGGTTCTGTCGCATTGATGCTCATGACTTTTTCAGCGGTTTTTGCCTTTCCCAGCATTGTTAACAACAGTATTCAGATTGGCCTAGCAACTATTCCAGGCTATTTATTCGGCTCTATTTTTTACTTTTTACCATTTATTCTAATGATTGCAGAATTTGCTTCTGCTAATTCTGAAAATGAATCAGGTGTTCACAGTTGGTTGGAATCTGTGTTAGGACCTAAATGGGCATTTTTAGGTGCTTGGTCGTATTTCTTTGTCAACTTGTTTTTCTTCTGTTCATTACTACCGAATACATTGATTTATGGTTCATACGCTTTTTTAGGTCAAAACGTTTTTCAAGGAAACCATAGTACTAAAATAATTGCAGTGATTTCTATTCTGTTATTTTGGTTAATGACATGGGTTTGTATTAAAGGGGTTTCGTGGATTTCGAAAGTGACTAGCTTAGCGGGTGGTGCTCGTTTATTTATGGGCGTGGCTTTTGTGGTTTTAGCCTTTGTCGTCGTGTTTGGTTTTGGCAATGAACCAGCACAAGAGTTTACCACGACGTCAATTATGCCAACTTTTAATTGGACTTTTTTCATGACGATGGCGTGGATTTTACAAGCTGTTGGCGGTGGTGAAAGTATCGGCGTATACATTAAGGATGTTAAAGGCGGCAATAAAACGTTTGTCCGCACGATGATTGGTGCGACGATTGCGGTCGGCATCATGTATATTCTTGGTGCCGTTGCTGTAGGTTTGGTAGTGCCAACGGACGTCTTAAAAGGAAACTTTTCAAATGGTATTTTTGATATCTTTAAAATTTTAGGTACGTATTTCCATATTCCCGCAGCAATGATGGTGCGCTTAGTAGGAATTATCTTATTTGTCGGAAGTCTTGGTTCTTTGGCTCTGTGGACGGCAGCACCAGTTAAAGTATTTTTCTCAGAAATTCCTGATGGGGTCTTCGGTAAGTGGCTAGTGAAAACGAACGAAGAGGGAAATCCAACCAATGCTTTGTTAGTTCAAGGAATTATTGTGACGATTTTAGTTGCCATTCCAGCATTAGGAATTGGAAATATGGATAGCTTTTTAGAAACGTTAATTAATATGACAGCTTCTACGTCATTAGTGCCTGTCTTGTTCTTGTTAATCGCCTATATTGGGCTTCGTTGGAAAAAAGAAACAATGCCGAGAAGTTTCCGCTTTGGTAATCGAACCTTTGGCTTAATTGCGGGGATTTTCTTATTAGCCATTTTTATCTTTGTATTCTTTATGTCAACTGTGCCAGATCCAAAATTAATCATGGAAGAAATCAATGGCACGTTACCGAAAGGAACCGCTAGTCCACTGGGCATGTTGGCGTATAACATCATTGGGTTAATTGTCTTTATGGGCTTTGCTTGGATTTGTTGGAAACGATATGAAACAAAAGAAAAAAATGAAGTTGGTAAAGGAGAAATGGATTATGAAGACTTGGGAAAATTATAAAGTAGATAGTATTAATCGGTTGCCTGGACGAGCACACTTTTCGAGCTTTCCCTCGAAAGAAACAGCGTTACTAAATGAAAATAAATATACACAAGCATACAAAAATTTAAACGGACGCTGGCATTTTCTTTTTTTAGAAGCGCCAGAATACAGCCCAGAAAACTTTTTTGCGACGGACTTTGATACAAGCCAAATGGATCTAATCACTGTTCCTGGAAATTGGCAAGTCCAAGGATATGGCAAAATGCATTACTCTGATTTATGGTACAATTTTCCCATTAATCCGCCGTATGTACCAACGGAAAACCCAACAGGTATTTACAAACGGACATTTGCTATAGATGAAACATTTCACGATAAAAAAATCATTTTACGTTTTTGTGGCGTAGATTCAGCTTATCATGTTTGGGTGAACGGCCATGAAGTTGGCTACAGTAAAGGTGCACGAAATGAAGCAGAATTTGACATTACGCCTTACGCTAAAATTGGTGAAACAAATGATTTAACGGTGCGAGTCTATCAATGGTCAGATGGTACGTATTTAGAGGATCAAGATATGTGGTGGTTAAGTGGTATTTTTCGTGATGTTGAATTACTCGGTGTACCAGAAAATGGGCTGGAAGATTTCTTTATTATTTCCGATTTAGATGATTCGTATCAAAATGGCCACTTGGCAATTACGGGTAAATTTTGGCAAGACAAAGGACAACAAGTTCAATTGGAGTTGATGGATCAGCAGGGAAAAACGGTTCTTAAAGAGACTGTCGCAGGAAATCAAGGTACGGTTGAATTTTCAGCAAGTTTACCGTCTGTCACTGCTTGGTCAGCTGAAAAACCATACTTGTATCAACTATTTATCACTGTTTTTTCTGAAGGGGAAGTCGTCGAAGTTATTCCGCAAAAAGTTGGTTTCAGAAATATTCATGTATCTGGTGAGACTTTCTTAGTCAATGGTGTGGCCATTAAACTAAAAGGAATGAATCGTCATGATTATAATCCGAAAAATGGTCGAGTGGTTAGTCGTAAAGAAATTGAAAAAGATATTCGTTTAATGAAACAATTTAATATTAATGCCATTCGAACCAGCCATTATCCAGCATCTGCTTATTTCTATGATTTATGCGATGAATATGGAATGTATGTGATTGATGAAACTGATTTGGAATGTCACGGCTTTGAATTAACCGGAGAATATGATTGGATTAGCAACGATCCAGAATGGGAAACGGCTTATGTTTCTCGGATGGTACGGATGATTCAACGGGATAAAAACCATCCATCAATTCTCTTTTGGTCGTTAGGAAATGAATCTGCGTTTGGTCATAACTTTATTGAAATGGCCCGTATTGCCAAAGAAATGGATCCAACACGTTTAGTTCATTATGAAGGTGATTTTGAGGCAGAGGTCACGGATGTCTATTCTACAATGTATACGTGGTTGGAACACCCAACTAGAGAATTACTGATGAATACGATTATTGAAAATTCAAAAAAACCGCATATTTTATGTGAATATTGTCATGCGATGGGGAATGGCCCTGGGAATTTAAAAGAATACCAAGAGCTATTTTATGCTCATGATAAATTACAAGGTGGCTTTATTTGGGAATGGTTTGACCATGGCATTGAATCGGTAACAGATAACGGTGAAGTTTATTATCGTTATGGCGGCGATTTCGGCGATGATCCAAGTAACAAAGATTTTTGTATTGATGGGATGTTGATGCCTGACCGTACGCCATCTCCTAGCTTGTATGAATACAAAAAAGTCATTGAACCCATTACAACTAGCGCTATTGACGTTCTGTCAGGTGAATTCTCATTATTGAGTCGGTTTGACTTTGAAAACTTGGCTATCTTTAAGCTGGTTTATACAATTACTGAAGATCAAACAGTGATTCAATCAGGGACAGTAGCAGTGCCAGCAATTGCTGCTAGAGAAGAAGGAAGACTGCACTTACCTTATCATTTAGATTTTCCTAAAAAGGCAGGAGCCGCCTATTATTTAACTCTTTCATATCAATTGAAAGAAACGACCGCCTATGCATCTGCTGGTCATGAATTAGCTACCGCACAGTTTGAATTGCCAATTGCAACACCAGGGATTGAGATCACACCAGTTGGCTCGCTAATGGCAAAGGAAATTGGCCCTCATTTATACATTGAAGGACCAAACTTTTCAATTAATTTTGATAAAGTGAAGGGCGCCTTAACGAATGTGACACGAGATGGTAAAAAATTATTGCATAAAGGGCCGAAATTTACATTTTGGCGGGCACCGATCAGTAATGATATGGAAATTATTGATGAAATGAAGAAGAAATATTTCTTACATTTAGAGCATGAAATTGTCCGTTCTTTTGAGTGGAAAAAAGTTGATGATTTTATCCAAGTCATCGTAAAAACAATTAACGGAACGACTAACAGTGCTTGGCATTATCAATGTACCTATCAGTATTTAATTGCACCAAATGGCGAAATTTTCTTCGATTTAAAAGGTAGTCCTGCTGGTAAAATTGAAAATGCGCCAGATATGTTACCACGTTTGGGTGTGACTCTCCATTTAGACAAGTCTCTATCAGAAGTAAAATATTTCGGTAAAGGGCCGAGAGAAAACTATGTAGATTCACAAGAAGCTGGTTTACTTGGCGTTTATGATGCTACAGTGGCGGAAATGTTCACTAATTATGTTGTTCCACAAGCCAATGGTAACCACATGGCGACTAAATGGTCCGCATTCACGGATGATCGCGGCCAAGGGGTAGTAGCAACAGCGGCTGATTCATATAATTTTAGTGTTTCTTATTTTGAAGAACAAGCGCTAGATGCTGCTAAGCATACCAATGAATTACAAGAAAGTGAGTATGTTGTTTTAAATATCGATTACAAACAAAACGCCCTAGGTAGCTACTCTTGTGGCCAGTGGCAATTAGAAAAATACCGGACTACGTTTGAAGAATTCCAATTGGCATTCCGCTTAACACCTTTTAATAATAAAGAGATTCAAGCAGCGGATGTCGCACATGAACGAGTAAAACGACCAACAATTTCTTAAATAAAAGCTCAGAACAGTGCACTTCGGTCTCCTGTTCTGAGCTTTTTTAATGAAATTATCAGAAATTATTGCTTTTTTTTCATGGAAACAAGCAAACTATTTTGTTATCTAATAAAAGTAGTCCATAATAGTAACATAGCGAATTATTCGCTAGATAAAGCATTTAGGAGGAATTATTTTATGCATACTTTATGGGTTTTAATCGTTGGTGCTGTTATCGGTGCTATCGCTGGCGCACTTACAAGCAAAGGTCAATCAATGGGTTGGATTGCGAATATCGTTGCCGGTTTAGTTGGTTCATTTATCGGAGAAAAAATCTTAGGTAGCTGGGGTCCTCACGTAGCAGGTATGGCAATTGTGCCATCAATTATTGGGGCAGTAATTTTAGTTGCTGTGGTTTCATTCTTCTTCGGACGAAAAAATAGCTAATTAAGTAAATAATTGTTTAATTAGTTAAAGGCACCAAGTCTCACGAATTTCGTGAAACTTGGTGCCTTTTTTTATTTTCTCGTTAATTTTACGACAACTTCACAACGAGCGGTTTGTGGAAACATATCAACAGATTGTAAATAGTCTACTTGATATACTTTGGCTAATTGAACTAAATCACGTGCTAACGTGGATACATTACAAGAAATATACACCATTTTCTTAGGTGGTTGTTTCAAAAGGGCCGTTAATAATTTACGATCCAAACCAGTCCGTGGGGGATCAACTACAATGGCATCAGGTTTAAAGCCTTCTTTGAACCATTTAGGTAATAAGTCTTCAGCTGTTCCAACAGCATAATGTGTGTTCGTAACACCAAGTCGTTTTGCATTGAATCTAGCATCGTCAATTGCGGCGGGAATGGTATCCATACCACGAACTTGATGCGCTTGTTTCGCTAAACTTAAGCCAATGGTCCCGACGCCACAATAAGCATCAACAACAGTTTCGTTTGGTTGTAAATCTAAGGCCTTGATTCCTTCATTATATAAAACTTCCGTTTGTTCTGGATTCAATTGGAAAAATGCTCGCGGCGATAAATCAAAGACAACGTCGTTAATGTGTTCTTCAATGCTTTCTTTGCCCCATAAGTGAAGGGTATCATCACCCATTACTAGAGAGGTTTTTTTATTTTGGACATTTTGCATAATAGAAACAACTTCTGGTAATTGTTCATTAATTGCGCGAACCATTTTTTCTTTTTGTGGAAATTTCTGCGATTGTGTAATGAACACTACTTGGACTTCGCCAGTTTGGATGCCCACTCGAACCATTAATGTTCGAAAGATACCACTATTTTTACGTTCATCATAAATTGGTAATTGAAATTTATTCAATAAATCAACTAATGTATTCATCACCTTGGTTGTCGCAGGCTGTTGGACCAAACAGTTATCAATCGGTACTAATTGATGTGAATCAGCTTGATAGAGACCAGCTTCTACTTGGCCATCGATTTGGCGTAATTGGAATTGGGCTTTATTTCGATAATTCCAAGGATTCTCCATCCCAATTGTTTTTCGTAGTTCATAGTTTTGATAATTGGCTGGTTTAAATTTGTTAAGTGCCTGCTTTAATAAATCTTTTTTAAAGTCTAATTGTGCTTTGTAGGCTAAATGTTGTAGTTGGCAGCCGCCACATGTTTCATAGACAGGACAAGGAGGGACCACGCGATCTTTAGCAGCTTTTTTGACAGATTGAAGGGTTCCTTCAGCAAATTTTGGTGTAACATTTGTGATCGTGGCAGTCACTTCTTCTTTCGGTAGCGCCCCAGGAACGAAAATAATTAATTTTTTATAATAGCCGATACCTTCGCCATTAATTCCTAATCGTTTAATTTTTAAAGAAATTTGTTGGCCTTTTTTTACTAGTTGTTGGGTCATATTCTTTCATCCTTTAGTCATCTCACATTTTTCACTTCCTCCCATTTTAGCACATTTTTATTTATTTGGCTTCCAAGGATTCTATGGTATAGTAGAATATATGTTCTGATTTAGAGGGGCAGGAGAATAAGATGACAACAATCACACGAATTAGTAAAGATAAAGGTGAATTTTATCTACTTTGGCTATCTTCAGGCGAAAAACTGCGTGTCTCGGAAGATATTTTAGTACGGCAGCGTCTGCTAAAAGGCCAAGAGTTATCAGATACTTTAATAGAAGAAATAAAAAAAGCCAGTTCTTATGATGTCGGGTTACAAATGGCGATGAATTATTTAAGCTATCAATTACGTTCAAAGAAAGAGATTTTTACTTATTTAAAAGAGAAAGAAATTGTACCTGAAGATCGAGTAAAAATCGTTCAACGTTTAGAAGAGCTGCGGTTGTTGGATGATGCAATTTTTAGTGAAAGTTACGTACGGACAGCTATGCGAACCAGTGATAAAGGACCACGAAATGTGGCACAACAATTAAAGCAAAAAGGCATTAGTGAAGAAGATATTCAGCATGGCTTGACCTTTTATACGTTAGATGAACAGCTTAATGTTGCCACAGCAACTGCAGAAAAAGCCATGAAACGCTATCGAACTAAAAGTTTTAAAGATGCACTTCAGAAAACGCGTCTGCATCTGATGCAAAAGGGCTTTACAAATGAAATCATTGATCTAGCTTTGGAATCTTTAGCTTTTGAAAAGGACGAAGAACAAGAACAACAAGCGTTAAACAAGGAAGGCGAACGTTTATGGCGTGCTAATCAGCGATTTGATTTTTCTAAAAAAGTCCAAAAAGTCAAACAAAGCTTATTCCAAAAAGGGTTTGACTATGATTTGATTCAGCAATTTATTAGCGAAAAGGAAGTAGAACATGACGAATAAAGAGCCTTGGGAGGCGTGGAGTCCCGAAAAAGTTAGTTCATTCCAGGAAGATTTTTTAGCTTGGTATGAACGAGAAAAACGCAATTTACCTTGGCGAGCGAATACAGATGCATATCGTATTTGGATTTCTGAAATTATGCTACAACAAACTCGCGTAGATACAGTCATTGATTATTTTTATCGATTTATGGAATGGTTTCCGACGATTCAAGATTTAGCGGAAGCGCCAGATGATAAGTTGTTGAAAGCTTGGGAAGGGTTAGGTTACTATTCACGAGCGCGTAATTTAAAAGTGGCAGCGCAACAGATTGTTTCAGAATTTGGTGGGAAAATGCCTGACACAATCGAAGATATTCGGAGTTTAAAAGGAATCGGCCCCTATACAGCTGGTGCGATTGGCAGTATTGCCTTTAATCTCCCCGAACCAGCAATTGACGGTAACGTCATGCGGGTAGTGAGCCGTTTATTTGAAGTTGATGCAGATATTGCAAAAGCGAGTAGTCGTAAAGTATTTGAAGCGGCGATGCTTAAAATCATCGATCGTGAGCGTCCAGGGGATTTTAATCAAGCCTTAATGGATCTAGGATCAGCCGTCTGCACCCCAACTTCCCCTAAGTGTGAAAGCTGTCCGCTTCAGCAATATTGTGCGGCCTATCAGGCAGATAAAATGACCGCTTATCCAGTCAAATCAAAAAAAGTTAAGCCGAAAGATGTGTATTATGTCGGCACTATTATTGAAAATAAAAAGCAAGAATTTTTATTAGAACAACGCCCTGAAACCGGTTTGTTAGCCAATATGTGGCTGTTTCCGATTGAAGAAATTAGCAAAAAACAATTTCAACAATTGCAAAAAATGGCGCAACCAGTAGAAACGGAAAAACAATTAACTTTAGAGTTAGATCCTGTAACAGAGCCTTTGGTTGCTGAAGAACCTGTCAGCTTTTTTACGGACTATGAAACAGTTGTCTGGCAAAAACGTGCCTTAGGCGAAGTCGTTCATATTTTCAGTCATTTGAAATGGCATATCTTAGTCTTTTATGGCCGAAATACAGGCGAATTAGCCACACTAGAGTCGCAGCGATGGGTGGCAGCACAACAATTTTCGGACTATGTTTTTCCAAAACCACAGCAAAAAATGGTGGAATTGTTCAAAAAAGAACACAAAAATAAATAACAAAAAAGAGAGACTTTTAAACAAACAAGCCTCTCTTTTTTGTTTCCTCTAGGTTATACCCCTATATAAATTCTGCTATGTTTAGTTTTGAAGGGGACTGGTAAGATAGACTTGTCTCTTGTCTGCTTAGAGGAGTAGTAATGATGGTGGAGACTTTTCAAGAGAGAGGAAGTACAGCCAATGAGTAGGAAGCGAAAAATCAGCTTAATTAGTTTAGTCATCATTTTGTTTTTTGTCACAGTCGGCTCAGCATACTTTGCTGTAGCGGGTAGCTATTTAAAGAAAACAATTGATAAAGGCTATGTTCCCATAAAAAATGATTATAATGAAGCGCAAAATAAAGATAGTCAATCGTTTTTGATTATGGGGCTAGACAATACAATTGAACGGAAATTAGGCACAACTAGGACTGATGCTATGATGGTGATTACCGTGAATAACAAGACGAAGAAAATAACCTATTTAAGTTTGCCACGGGATAGTTTTGTGCAAATTGATGCGAAAAATTACCAAGGGATGCAGCGAATTGAAGCCGCCTATACCTACGATGGACCAACAGCTTCTGTTAACACAGTTGAGAAATTATTGAATATTCCAATCAATCATTACGTTGTGTTTAACTTTTTATCTTTTATTAAGTTAATTGATGCGGTTGGTGGCATAGATGTCAATGTCAAGCAGGCGTTTGATGGTGTCACCAAAGACGGGCCAGGATCCATTCATTTTGATGCAGGGAAACAGCATTTAGATGGTACGAAAGCTTTATCTTATGCCCGTGAAAGACATAGCGATAACGATATTATGCGTGGATTCCGACAACAAGAAATTATTCAAGCAGTTGAAGACAAGTTGAAATCTGGTCAATCAATCATGAAAATAATGGACATTATTGATTCGTTAAATGGAAACATTCAAACTGATGTGGATTCCAATGAATTGACTCATTTAGTCAAAGAAGGTTTGACTTGGACCAATTATGATAAACAACAGCTTTCTTTTGACTGGCGCACTTTTAGTAATGAAGGGCGCAGTATGGTTGAACTATATCCAGATAGTATTGAAAATGTCCGTCATCAATTACGTGTGTCTTTAAATTTAGAAAAGCCAGATGAACGAGATCAAGACGGCTATGTCTTCCATACGAACGGTGAATTTTTATATCAAAGTGATTATACCGTTCAAGATGAATCAGCTGAGGAAAACGAAATGACTTCCATCAACGGCAATACGTATATTGGTGTTCCTGGCAATACACAGACCGGCCCGTTGCCATCAGTTAAAACGGAAAATGGCTTTATAAAATAATTTATTTTCCAAGTGTAGAAAATCCGAACATAACAGATTAAATAATCCGCTTACTTATTATTCTTCTAAGGAAAAAACGAAGGATTTTAGCAAGGAAACAGCGTATCATTTGATATAAACCCAACATTCCCTTTATAATGAGAGTAACAAGCAAATTTTTGTTACTTAGAAGGGGAAGGGAGCAAGGAGTTATGTTTAGTTATACAGATACCATTTTGTCAATTATGCAAAGAATTGAAGTATACAACGAAATTTTCAAAGCCATCTCTAAAGAAGTTCAAGAATACGGTTGTAATCAGGCTGCACATCGGAGAGGCCGTGACACTTATATGTTTTGCCGAAATAATGTGAATCGTTTTTTTACAGAAGAAATGATGTTTCGTAAAAATTTAGAGCCGTATTATGATAAAGAAGCAACGAAAATCTTGCTAGAAGGATTAGATACGTATAAAGAAGGAGTATTTTTCTGGTTAGAGGCATTAAGTGAATCTTGCCAAGTGATAGATGAATTGAAATATCAATTAGGAATCCGCCAAAAAGAATCCTCTTATTTATTAATTAATCAAGCTTGTAAAGAAGCCTGTGAGGGCATTCAAAGCGCTCATAGTGTTCATAAGATGTAAAAAGTTAGGGATAGCTGTCAATCTGGCAGTTATCCCTAACTTTTTTATTTCAATATCATCTGATAAGCATAACGTTCGCCATCGTTAACATCTAAAATCACGTCACCTTGATAAACAAAGCCAGCTTTTTTAATCAGGTGCTGCATAGCGAGATTTTGTGGATGTGTATCAATTCGAATATCAGTAGCACCTTGCAAACGAGCGGCTGTAACCAGTGAGCGCAAAAGCACCAAGGCCAGTCCTTGACCTTGAAAGGAACTTTTTAGAGCAACACGATGAATTGCCGTATACGTAGCTTGAGAATGAGGTTGCCAAGAACCATTAAAAATCGCTTCATAAGCAGGATCAATCTCCGAACATAAAACACCAACGCCTGCCAAGGCATCCTCAACCATTAAAATATAGCAAGTTTGCTGGTCGATATCTTTTGCTAAAATTTCTTGATTCGGGCCATCGCCGTTTTGCCATTGGGGAATGCCACTTTTTTGTAAGGTGCGGCGTCCATCTTCAATGATAGCAAGGATGTCAGGCAAATCAGAAGGTTCTGCTTTTCTTAAGTAAACAGTCAAAAAATATTCCCTCCTCTTAGAACCCTGTCGTTGTTTTCAATTGGTAAATTTTTGAAGGGCGGCCAATGCCAACGGGACGTTCACCTAACTCTTCAAAATATTGTGTCATGGCTTTTTTAAAATTTGAATGGTCAATGCTGCGATAATCAACGCCGAGGAACTTCGCAAAAACTTTACGGGCTTCCGTAATGGTGAAATCTTTTCCTAAGACTTGAAGCACTTGCGGTTCATGTTCCATCTTATCAACAACACGATTAAACGCCTTAATTATAATTTCACTATGGTCGAAGGCTAATGTATCTTTACCAAGAGAGGCCGCTGTTTTCAAGTCTAAAGTAATTTCCACATCTTCATGAGATAACGTGATGTGTTGACCATGCCGTTCAAGATTGAACCAATGGACTTCTTTGGCATCGTCGCCAGCAATTAAAGGTTCTTCACCAATAAAGGCTAAATAGCTGACTGTCACGACCCAGCCACGAGGATCTCGATCTGGGCGACTAAAGCTGTGTAATTGTTCAATATTTTCTTGAGAAATCACCACACCAGTTTCCTCTTTTGTTTCTCTTAAAACACTATCTTCAGTAGATTCGTTACGATTAACAAAACCGCCAGGAAGCGCCCATGAGTTTCTAAAGGGGTGACCTTTACGTTGAATCAGTAAGACTTTTAATTGATCAGCTTCCTTGTTGTAACAAAGAAGAACCATATCAACGGTTAAAGAGGGTTTTTCATATTCAGGTAATTCTTGTTGATGATACCAAGTTAAAAACTCTGCTAAGCTAGCTTGGCGTTCATAATAATTTTTTTCTTCGGCTTTAGAAGCAAATTGTGGCACAATTGCTCCTCCTTTCAAAAAGAAACATGGTTTTCTTTTATTGTATCATTAAGTGGCTGAAATACAATATTCAAGCGTAAAAAGAAAAGCAAGCCTGGGACAAAAATCACTTTGGATTTTTGTCCCAAGCTTCTACTATAAGAAGTTTGTTCTAAACGTTGTTTATTGTGTTAATTCTAATAATTTATTTTTCAAATCTTCTTCCATATGGCCAAGTTCGATCTCGGCAGCTTGGCGTTTTTCTTTTCCTTCTTGTTGAATACGTAATGTTTCTTGGATAGTTTCAATTAAATCATTTTGTGTTTTTTGTAATGTTTCAATATCGACTAGGCCACGTTCGTTTTCTTTTGCTGTTTCAATTGCAGAAATTTTTAGCATTTCTGAATTTTTCTTCAGTAAGTCATTGGTGGTTTCAGAGACTTGACGTTGAGCAGTCACAGCATCTTTTTGACGGAGTAAGGTCAAGGCGATGACTACTTGGTTTTTCCATAACGGAATCGCTGTATTCACCGATGATTGAATTTTCTCAGCCAAAGCTTGGTTAGTATTTTGGATTAAACGAATTTGTGGGGCTTGTTGAATCGTAATTTGACGAGCCAAGCGTAAATCATGGGTTCTTTTTTCTAAACGGTCTAGGAATTGGTTATAATCATTAACAATTTGGACATCCATTTGATCTCCAGATTCTTCCGCTTTTTTCATGGCTTCAGGAATAATTTGCGTCCGTAGTTCTTCTGCTTTTAATTCCCCAGCGGCAATATAGATGTTTAAGGCATCAAAATAATCTTTATTTTTTTGATACAATTGATCTAACATGGCATTATCTTTTAAAAGACCATCTTTTTCATGGGTTAATTTGACAGCAATTTTGTCAATTTGCGCACCAATTTTTTGATATTTGGCGGTAATTTCGTAAACGGATTGTTTGACTTTACCTAACATTTTTTGAATAAAGTTGCCTTCGCCAGCACGTAATTCATTGGGATTGGCTTCATTTAAACGAAACATTAAATCGGTCAGTGAATCACCAACAGGACCAATGTCTTGTGCTTGAACGTGGTTTAACATCGCTTGCGAAAATTCGCCAAGTTTGATTTGGGCATTTGAACCATAGGTAATTACTGCTTGTGAATCTTGGACGTCAATTTTTGAAGCTAACTCTTTTGCTTGGGCTTGACGTTCTTGTGGTAATTTATCAATTAAACGAGGAGCTGCTTGCTGTTCTTTTAACTCAGATAGTTCATTTTGTTGCGTTGGTGTTAGTTCATCCATTGATGAAAATGGATTACTTAATAAATCGTCCAATGTATTGGTTACAGATGTTGTTTCTTTGGGTTGTTGCTCAGTCATTTTTTTTCCTCCCTAATGATTATTGCTGGTCTTCGTTTACTTGAGGTGATTCCTCAGTTGCAGCTTTTTGCGACAAGCTGCTTTTAGCGATCGACATTTCGACATCTAAATCGTCTAAGTCATCGGAAACGATTTCCTCATAATCATTTTTAACTAATTTTGACAATTGGTCAATGATTTGTGCGCTTTCTTCTAATTTTTCATACGTTTGTTTGTTTTTTACTTCATGTTGTTCGATTTCTAAATGTTTACTTGTTAAGTCAACGATATTTGGTAAATGTGTATAGAGAAAGTGATTGGCTAAGTGTAACTTTTTAGGTTCTTTCACTAACTCTTTAAACAGAGCTTTAGAAACCTTCGTTGTATCATTACGTAAGTCAATCGCCCGTAATTTAGTTGAACGATTCATGTTTTCTTGTAATTGTATGATTTGTTTTTTGGCTGTGCTCATTGTACTTCTGAAAAAATCAATTTCTTGTGGAGATAACCCCAACTCACGATAATGGGCTTCTTTATCTTTCGTTAAGTAAGGCATTTGATCGCTTTTGTCGGCGGCATTTTTCTTTTTTCGATAGAGAACGAATACTAAAAAGCCTACCAGAATCACAAAAGCGAAGAAGCCATATTCTCTAGCGACAGCAATGATTAAGGCTCCTAAAAGAATATAGCCAATCAGTAATTTTGTATTTAATTTGTTCATTTATATAGTTCCTCCTATCTATCTAATCCTCGAAAGAGTCAGCTCTCGTTACAATAGTTATTTTAGCATACTCTGTGAGAGAAAAGACATACAGCGGAAGATGTATTTTATGATTTAGTGAAATCCTAAGAAAAAAAGTATAAAACGCAAAAAAAGACCCGTCCTAATTGGGGGTAGGACGGGAAAGGAGTTAAAAATGAAAAAGTGTTTTGTTAGGGTTGTTTGTTGGTATGCTTAAATAATACAAGGAAGTTGTGAATTTTTTATGTCTATTTTTTTTCGAAAATGTAATTTTTTTCTAAAGCAATAAATTTTTTTCTTTGAAAAGGGTTTAACTAGAGAAGAAGGGGTGCGATTTTTATCATTTTAGGGTATGATAAACAAGAAAGGTTGGTGAAAGATATGTTAAATTATGAGGACTTCGAAGAAAAAACACTTCAACGTCGAGAAATTTTTAAAGGAAAGATTATTGATGTTTTTTTGGATGACGTGGCTTTACCGACAGGCGGCACAGCTAAACGCGAATTGGTTTTTCATTCAGGCGCAGTAGCTATGATTCCGTTAACCGCAGAAGGAAAAATCGTCTTAGTTAAACAATTTAGAAAACCCTTGGAACAAGTGATTTTAGAGATTCCGGCGGGAAAAATTGATCCTGGAGAAGAAAATCAACTGGAAACGACGGCTATGCGGGAATTAGAAGAAGAAACTGGGTATCGTGCAGGTCAGCTCACCTACATAAATTCAATGTATCTGTCACCAGGATTTGCTAATGAAAAATTGGCTCTCTATTTGGCAACGGATTTGCAGAAAGTCGAAAATCCACGTCCTCAAGATGAAGATGAAATCTTGGAACTTTACGAGCTAACAATAGCTGAAGCCAAAGCAGAAGTGGCAAAGGGCACGATTTGTGATGCCAAAACACTTTTTGCTATACAATACTGGGAATTGTATTTACTGCAGAGACAGTTTAAGGAGGACACGCAATGAGCAAAGGTCCGTTAGTCACTCGGACAGAGCTTCGCAAACGCAGAGAAGCAGAAGAAAAAGAAGCAGAACGTCGTCAGCAGGAAGAACAGAAGCTGGCGGAAAAAGCGTATAAGCGAAAAGAAAAAGAAATTTCGACGTTTTATCGTAAAGAAAAGAAAAAACAAAAACCAATCAACAAGTCACGAGTAGGAGAATACTCGAAGCGTCGAGAACGGAGTACTTGGTTAAACAAGGCAATTATTATTGTAGCGATTTTATTAGCCGTTGTGGCGTATATCGTTTTGAATTTATAGAAAAGAGGAATCACTATGAAAATTGGAATTATTGGAGCAATGGATCAAGAGGTCAAAATTCTAAAAGAAAAATTGACAGACACGATGTCATGGGAACGAGCAGGCGCTTTATTTGTTTCTGGTTCGTTAGGAAGACATGAGGTGATTGTGGTTCGTTCAGGAATTGGTAAAGTGGCCTCAGCTGTGACCACGACTTTATTGATTCATCAATATGGCGTAAATATGGTGATTAATACAGGTTCTGCTGGTGGTATCGGTGAAGGACTAAAAGTTGGCGATTTAGTCATTGCAGACAAATTAGCTTACTTTGATGTTGATGTCACTGGTTTTGGTTATGCCTATGGACAATTGCCTGGTGGTGTGCCTTTGTATTTTGAAACAAGTGAATACTTGCGGATGGAAATTGCGAAAGCCGCTGAAAAAACTGGTTTAGCTATTCGTAAAGGATTGATTGTTACTGGAGATACTTTTGTGGATAGTGCTGAGAAAATCGCCAAAATTAAGAAAGAGTTTCCTGAAGCCTTAGCTTGTGAAATGGAAGGCGCAGCAATTGGCCAAGCGGCTTCACAGTTCAATATTCCATTCTTAGTTGTACGGGCAATGAGTGATACAGCAGATGGCGAAGCAACTCAAAGCTTTGACGAATTCATCGATGAAGCTGGGAAAAAATCAGCCGAAATGGTTATTCATTTTGTCGAGAACTTAGTTTAAAAAGAGAAAGAAACAACCATCATTTCATCAATGAAATGATGGTTGTTTCTTTTTGCTTATTGTCATTTAATGAAAGGTTTTTAAATACTGTTCTTTTTGTTTACGCGTTAATTTTTTAAAGGCGGCTTCGGCTTTGGTGGCCGCGCTACGTGTTTCAAATTTCTCTGTATGAATCATTTTGACTGGGCGGCGTTTGGCTAACCGTGTATATTTTGCACCAGTTCCGCTATTATGTTCGGTTAATCGACGTTCTGGCTCAGTTGTATAGCCACCGTAAAAGGAACCATCTTGGCAAAGTAAAACATAAAAATAATGGGATTTCTTATTCTCCATACAGCATAGCCTTCATTTCTGCTTCGTATTCGTTCTTCTCATTGTATGTAAAAAGAGGTGGTAACACACGAAAACCGTCTTTTTTGCCTTGCTTAATGCCTTCAATTAGTAAAACATTGGCTTCTTTGCCTGGCTTCGGATAAACAAACCGAGCTTTTTTCGGCGCAATATTGGCGTTTTCCATGGCATGTAAAATATCAAGGAAACGATCAGGTCGATGAACCATTGCGAGGCGACCATTTGTTTTTAATAAATCCGCCGACACAGTGACCACTTCTTGAAGAGACGTGTGAATTTCATGACGGGCAATCGCTAAGTGCGGGTTTGGATTTTTTTGGCTAGTTGGTCGTTCTTTAAAGTATGGGGGATTACATAGTACTAAATCGACAGAATCTTTTTTGATGACCTCTGTCGCTTGTTTTAAATCACGTTCATACATCGTTACTTGTTTTTCCAATTTATTTAATAGAATACTTCGTTGACCCATATCCGCCAAACGAGGTTGTAATTCGATTTGGTCGATCATTGCAGCTGTTTTCCGACTAACGAAGAGGCCGACCGCGCCATTGCCAGCACATAAATCGACAATCTTGCCTTTTTTTGGTAGTTGCGGAAAATTAGCCAATAAGACTGCATCAATGGAAAAAGAAAAGACTTCTTTGCTTTGAATAATTTGAATATCATCCGCATATAATTGATCAATCCGTTCGCCGGATAATAACATAGATTAAGAACCTCCAACTTTTCATCTGATTGTTCATGTATTATACTACTTTTAAACCCGTATGACAAAATCTGTTCCCTAGATTAGTAGGGACATGTTATTTCTCTAATTGATAGACGTAAAAAAAGCTTGTCAAAAGGTAGAGCTTTCGGCATACTAGAAAGCGGAGAGAAGAAAGGAAGAAAATTATGTTTTTTACATTTATGCGTGGCGTGGTTCGCGTCATTTTATTTGTGATTAATGGAAATGCACATTATGAAAATAAAGAAAAATTACCAAAAGACCAAAACTATGTCTTAGTTGCGCCGCATCGAACATGGTGGGAACCGCTGTATTTAGCTGTTGCTGGCAGTCCTAAGAAGTTTAGCTTTATGGCAAAAAAAGAGTTGTTTAAAAATCCTGTTTTACGTTTCATTTTAAAACATGCGAATGCGTTTCCGGTGGATCGTGAGAAGCCCGGTCCCAGCGCGATTAAAACACCTGTCAAAATTTTAAAAAATTCTGATTTAAGTTTGATTATGTTCCCCAGTGGCACGCGTCATTCCTCAGAATTAAAAGGTGGGGTAGCCTTGATTGCTAAAATGGGGCGAGTACCTATCGTGCCATCTGTTTATCAAGGTCCGTTAACTTTAAAAGAGTTGTTTAAACGTAAAAAAGTAACGGTTCGTTTTGGGGAGCCAATCGATATTAGCGATATTAAAAAAATGGATAAAGACGGTTTAGCTGAAGTGGAACGTCGGATGCAAGAAGCATTTGATCAGTTAGATAAAGAAATTGATCCAACTTTTAAATATGAATCAACGGAGAAAGAATAAAACAAACCGCTACAGAATAGAAATGTTACTGGCAGGTAGTCTCGTCAAAAGATGATGCTCCCTGTCTTTTTTCTTGCGTTAAGAAAAAAGTTTGTTAAAAATCTAATTCTTCTGTCCGATTTTCTTAAAAAATACCAGAAATTTGTTATAATAATAAGAAGGACTTTTTTAGGCGGTGAAAAAATGAAATTTTTACATACAGCAGATTGGCATATTGGCAAAAAATTACATGGTTTTGATTTATTGGCAGAACAAAGGGAAGCCTTTGAACAAATCTTAGCAATTGCGAAAGAAGAGCAAGTGGATGCTGTTGTAATCGCTGGAGATTTGTATGATCGCTCTGTTCCAGCAGTTGAAGCAGTCGAGATTTTTAATGAAATGATGATTCAAATGAATCTCAAAGAGCATTTCCCCGTGTTAGCTATTTCGGGAAACCATGATAGCAGCACGCGTTTAGAAACAGGAGGCCCTTGGTTTAACCAAACGCAATTTCATTTGAATACGCGTTTAGAACAAGCCTTTCAACCAATTGAAATCGACAATACCCAATTTTATTTGTTGCCTTATTTTGAACCGATTGCGGCTCGCTTATATTTTGAAGATGAAACGATTCGAACGATTCAGGCGGCGATGGAAAAAGTTGTCGCGAAAATGCAGGAATCTTTTCTCCCCAACAAAAAACAAGTGTTAGTTAGTCATTTTTTTGTCGCTGGCAGTGAAAAAACTGATTCTGAAACAAAATTAACAGTGGGTGGTTTGGATGTTGTACCGACGGCTTTGTTAGATCCTTTTGATTACGTCGCGTTGGGCCACTTACATGGAAAAAATGCGTTGCAGGCACCTAATGCTCGATACAGTGGCTCGCCTGTAAAATTTTCTTTATCAGAAATGACACAAGAAAAGGGTGTATGGCTTGTTGAAACAGAAACTGAAGTTCATTTTCAATTCCGTGCTTTGAAACCATTGCGAGACATTCAACAATTGACGGGCTCGTTTCAGCAGTTAACGGATCCCGCTTTTTATCAAGAAGTGAATCGGGAAAATTATTTACATGTCCAATTAACCGACCGAGCGATCATTCCCAACATGATGAATCAATTGCGAAAAATTTACCCCAAAATTATTGGGCTGGAACGTTTGAATGGTCGAGAAACAAGCAGCGGAAATCAGAAAAAAGTGGTACAAATAGAACAACGCTCACCTGAAGAACATCTGCATGACTTCTTTAACGATGTGACAGGAGAGGCCTTGACAGAACAACAAGCACAATGGGTCCAAGAAGAACTGAGTACACTTAATCAATTAGAAAGAGGGAAGTAATAGGATGAAACCATTATCTTTAACATTGAAAAACTTCGGACCGTATATTAATGAAACCATTGATTTTACGAAGTTTGAAGATTCTTCACTTTTTCTAATTAGTGGAAAAACAGGGTCTGGGAAAACAACGATTTTTGATGGAATGAGCTATGCTTTGTTTGGTGAAAGTTCTGGGAAATTACGTTTAGGCAAAGAAATGCGTTCCACATTTGCTGACCCCTCAGAAGCCACTGAAGTTACTTTGCTTTTTAAACATAACGAGTATCTCTATGAACTGAACCGCCTTCCCGAACAAGAACTTTTTAAAAAACGTGGCACAGGAGTCCGTAAACAAAGTGCCAAAATTTCTTTAATTGTCAAAGATGCTCAAGGGAAAGAACTACGAGCCTATTCTAAAAGACGTGAAGTGGACGAACTCATTCAAGAATTATTGCATTTGAATGCCAATCAATTTGCTCAAATTGTATTGTTACCACAAGGAGAGTTTCGGACTTTTTTAATTGCTAAAAGTGATGAAAAAGAAAAGGTTTTGCGTAATTTATTCGGAACAGAATTGTATCAGTTGTTCAGCGAAAATTTAAAAGAACGCTTAAAAATTGCCAATCAAGAGATTCAAGAAACCCAGCAAAAAATTGAACTGAAAACAGAACAGTTGCATTGGTCAGAAGAACCTGAACCGACAATGACACTTTTTGAAAAACTTCAATTATTAGAAAGCCAACAACAAGAGGCTCAGCAACAACTATTAGTTGAAAGAGAACAAATTACAACCTTAAAACAAGCCAAACAAGCAAAAGAGCAAGTTCGTTATGCTATTGAAGAACGACAAAACTTGCAACAGCAAAAAGAAGAATTATTGGAAAAGAAAACAAAACAAGCTGAACAGGAAACCGTCATTGAGCGGTTAGAGGAACAGATTCAGCAATTAAAATGGAGCCAAAAACAGCAATCTTTAGCTGAAAAAGTCTTTGAAAAACGAAGTGAAAAACAACAAAAAGAGCAAGAAACAAAGTCCAAACAACAAGCTCTTATGGAAACGCAACAAGCATTGACAGATTGGCAAGCAATCATGAGTGAGTTGGAAGAACAACAACCATTGATTGCTGAAAAACAAGAACGTTTTCAAACGATTCAACGTCAATTACCACAATACCAAGAATATGAACAGTTAGCCCAACGACAAATAGCAGAACAAGCCAATTATCAAGCCATTCAAAAAGAGTATGAATCTTGCCAACAGGAAAAAACAACATTAGCGGATAAAGTGGCAACAGCCAAACAATTTATTGAACAAGAAGGAACACTTGAAAAAGCAAATTTTGAATGTTCTAGTGTAGCAGATCATTGGCAAAATTTTGTAGAACGTTGGCAAAAAAATCAAAAAGCTTGGCAAAAAATTAGTCAAAACCAAGGGGAATTGCACGAGTTGACACAACGGTTTGCTGTTGAACAGCAACAAAAAAGCGCCGAAGAAGCGAAGTTGCAGACAAAGAAAAGTCAATGGGCCTCTTTACAAATCCAACGATTAAGCTTGTTACTTGAAGAGGGGGAACCTTGCCCAGTTTGTGGCTCTTTAGAACATCCAAAGCAACAAACTCATCAAGAAGTTTCCTTAGAAGAGATTAATCAAGCGGAACGGGAATTAACGGAAGTTGAAAAAACGGTACAACGATTTACTGAAACGCTCTCTGCATTAGGGGCGGAAAAGCAACAGAAAGAAAGCCAATTACAAGAACAGGAAGCTGCGTATACTGAGGAACAAGAACAATTAGCAGCGCAGTTTGCTGACTTGCAGTTGCCGTTAACAGGACTAACTTTTTCACAAGTAACACCTGCAGAAATTGCGGAAGTTGAGTCGCAATTAGCTAAAGAAAAACAACAAATAGCACAAAAACTAACGGAAATTTCAGTCGAAAAGGACCATCTAGCGGAACTAGAAGAACAAGTAGCTGAAAATTCCCAACGCTTTGAAGTGCTCCGACAACAAGTAGAAACAATGCAACAAAGTCTGGAAAGAATCACTATCCAGCAGCAAATGATTGCTAGCCAATTATTGGATGCAACCGTCACATACGAAGAAATGACTAAACGACAAGCTTTGCTTCAAGAAGAACTCTCTGCATTTGAACGTCAAAAAGAAAACGTGACGACACAAGGAGAAACCTTGAAGAAAGAAGAAATGATCCTTGAAAGTACGTTGACTCATTTGGAGAAAGAACAACAAACACTTCAACAAACAGTCGCACAACTTGAGAGTCAGTTAAACGCAGTTTTAACGGAACAAGGAGTGACAGAGGACCAATTGACGGAGTGGTTGAAAGAGGTACCGACACTAGAAAGTCAGCAAGAACAAATTGCTTTATTTGAACAAGAGCAAACCCAACTGACTATCCAACTCGCTGAAATTGAGAAAAAATTATCTAGTGATACGTTCCCAGAATTATCTTTAATCACCACAGAAATTGAACAAATAACACAACAAATTGAAGAACAAGAAAAAAAATACTATCAACTGCATGAAAAAATGCTGAACAACCAACAGTTGGTTCAAGAAATTAATGCGCAAAGAACAACAATTGAAGACAAATTTGAGGAAGTTGCTGCACTACAACAGTTGGCAGATACGGTGAATGGCAATAATCCTAAAAAAATTAGTTTTGAACGGTATATGTTACAAACGTATTTAGAAAGAGTGCTGACAGTCGCTAATCAGCGTTTAGACCGCCTGACCAATAGTCGTTATCAATTTGAATTGAATCACGAAGCAGGCAGTTATCGGAATCAAACGGGGCTAGAAATCAATATTTATGATGACAATTCAGGGACGGTACGCAGCGCTCACACGTTATCAGGCGGGGAAAGTTTTATAGCAGCGTTAGCTTTGGCACTTTCTTTAGCAGAAGTGATTCAAGAACAAGCAGGCGGAGTCTTAATTGATGCGTTGTTTATTGATGAAGGCTTTGGTTCCTTAGATGAAGAAGCATTGGAAATGGCAATGGAGGCGTTAGAAACGATTGAAAATGAAGGCCGCATGATTGGGATTATTAGTCATATTGGCGAATTAAAAGCACGAATTCCACAACAATTACAAATAAAAAGCAATGGGAATGGTCAAAGTACCGTTCACTATCAGCTAGCTTAGTAGAAGAGGAGGTGAGTCGATGAAATGGAGTATTCCAGAGCGAATCGTTGAACAAGGACGCGAATATATGCAAGAAGGCCGGGTCTTATCTATCGTTCAAAATCCAGAAAAAAGGATCTGGTTGTCTGAGGTTTTAGGGGAAGAACTTTATCTTGTTGAATTGGATGGTACCGCCAAAGAACAAGATGTTTGTGAATGTCAATATTGGATGGAACATGGCTATTGCAAGCATACAGTGGCAGTTGAACTGGCACTGAAACAACGAGGCGTGTCAAGAATTATTCAAGCGAATCAAACAGTCAGTTTTGAGAAAACAAATCGATCAACAGCTGAAATGTTTACCAAAGGCTTTGCCAAATTAAGCAAAGCTTCTGCCGAAGTTCCCTTGCAGCCTTTACGTTTAGAATTTCATTTAGATGTGATCGAAACGAATAATTACTATCCAGAATTATCAACGATTGGTCTTTCTTTAAAAATTGGTTTAGAAGGCACCAAACCTAAAACATATATTGTGAAAAATATTGGTGATTTTTTACAAGCATATGAAAAAGAAATGACTTTTATGGTGAATAAACAACACCAATTTACTTTGCTACATGATTCTTTTTCAATGGAGATTCAAGAAATTTTAACAGAACTTGCGGCAATTTATCATACCAGCCAATTATTAGGTGCAAACGGTATTCAAGTTAAAGGGAAAATCGACAAACGTTATCTATTATTACCAATTGATCGCAGTCAATCGTTAGTTGAAAAAATGAATCGAACGGGTCAGTTTATATTGACCAATCAAACTCATAAGTATCGCTATCTAACGTTCAAAGAAACCAGTTTGCCACTTACGTTTACAGTGCAAAAAACCGAGGAACAAAGCTTCAAATTAACTATTCAGAATCCTATTACAACGTTTCTAGCCCACTATCACTGGGCGATTGCGGATCAAACGGTTTATTTACTAACAGAAGAGCAGGAAGCCATCTACACCACGTTACTTCAATTAATGAAACGCTTGGAAGAGCCGTCAATTATTTATGAAAAAGAAACAGTTTCTGATTTATTTAGTGAAGTGTTACCATTATTGGAAAAAATTGGTCGAGTGTCTGTTGAAGAATCAGTTGAAGAATTAGTCGTCCATCATCCTTTAAAAGCAGTCTTTATTTTTAAGAAAATTAAAGGTCGGATTAACGCTCGGATTGACTATCACTATGGAGAAGTCATTTTCTCGACAAACCCGAAATATGCTCAATTACCTGAAGTCAATCAAGAAATCGTTCGAGATAAAGCAAAAGAAACAGCAATTAAGCAACAATTTCAACAGTTTGCCTATCAGCAAACAACCACAGGCTTTGAAAAAGTCTTACCTGCTGGGGAGTCCTTGTATTATTTCTTTAAAGCCGAAGTACCAGCTTTCCGTCAATTAGGAGAAGTTCGGATGGGACGGAAATTACGGGAATTGTATTTAGATGCCCAGCATCATCAACCAACGATTGAAGTTGCGGAAGGGGATTCTTGGTTGGATATTCGGTTTGATGTCACTGGCATTGATGAAACCGAAATCGATGCAGTATTGACTAGTCTGCTACGTAATGATGCTTTTTATACGTTAAAAAGTGGTGAAATTCTTGCTTTTGACTCAGAGGAATTTTTCCATACAAGTGCAATTTTAACGAAGCTTCGAAAAAATATGCATCAAGAAGACAATGTCATTCATGTGCCCAAAAATCAAGGTCTCATGATCGAAAGTTTATTAGAAGACAACGAGCGGGCACATTTTTCAGATTCCTTTAAAAAAATGGTCACGGATTTAACGCATCCAGAAAACTTTGAAGCGCAAGTCCCCAAATCCTTACAAGCAACGTTACGCCATTACCAAGAAACAGGGTATAAATGGCTGAAAATGCTTAGCCATTATCAATTTGGCGGTATTTTAGCTGACGAAATGGGTTTAGGGAAGACACTGCAAACCATTACCTATTTACTTTCGGAAAAAGAAGAAGAGCGCTTGAAAGGGACAGCTTTGATTGTCGCTCCTGCAAGTTTAACCTATAACTGGTTAGCCGAAGTCAAACGTTTTGCGCCAACCTTAAATGTTCAAGTGGTTTCTGGCAACCGCCAAGAACGAGCAGCGCTTTTACAAAATAGCACCGAAGATATTCTGATTACTTCTTATGCAAGTATGCGACAAGATGTTCAGCTTTATCAGGAAATGCGTGTCGGCTATTTGATTTTAGATGAGGCCCAAATGGTTAAAAATAGTGGGACTAAAACGGCGCAAGCCTTAAAAAGTTTAAAAGTACCCCAACGTTTTGCATTAAGTGGCACACCAATTGAAAATAATTTAGATGAACTGTGGTCAATTTTCCAAATGATCTTACCGGGATTGTTCCCAGGCAAAAAAGCCTTTCGAGAAATTAAGCCGGAAGAAATTGCCAAAATGATTCAACCATTCATTTTACGACGAGATAAGAAAACGGTGCTCGCAGACTTACCAGAAAAAATTGAAAATAATATGTACAGTGTCTTAACAGAAGAACAAAAAACGGTTTATTTGGCCTATCTAAAACAAATGCAAGCAGATGTCAGTCAAATGGATCAGGCGACCTTCAAGAAAAATCGTATGAGTATTTTAGCAGGCTTGACCCGTTTACGACAAATCTGTTGCGATCCGCGTTTGTTTATTGAGGATTACACAGGAGGTTCTGGCAAAGTGGAACAAGTCAAAGACTTTTTAGTGGCTGCCAAAGAAAACAATCGTCGGGTTCTATTATTTTCTCAGTTCACAAGCATGCTTTCTATCTTAGAAAAAGAATTGAATGAATTAGGTTTAGAGACGTTCTATTTACGAGGAAGTACGAAGCCTCAAGATCGGTTAACGATGGCGAATGCCTTCAATGAAGGAGAAAAAGATGTCTTCTTAATTTCATTGAAAGCAGGGGGAACCGGACTAAACTTGACTGGTGCAGATACAGTTATTTTATACGATTTATGGTGGAATCCCGCAGTCGAAGAACAAGCGGCTGGTCGGGCGCACCGCATGGGACAAAAAAAGGTTGTTGAAGTGTGGCGGATGATTGCAGAAGGAACGGTTGAAGAAAAAATGAATTCCTTACAGCAAGAAAAACGCGAGCTGTTCCAAAAAGTGATTCAAGGAAATGAAGAGCAATTAGCGAAAATGACGGAAGAAGATATTCGCACAATTTTAAGCATTGGGGAATAGCCGTTCAACTTAGTTGCTATCTTATTTAAAGAGAAATGGAGTAATTCGTTTGAAACAAAAAGAATATATGGAATATCGGCCGCTAGGTGAAGAAATTGAACGGATTCGTAAAGGAAAAAATATTCCTCTGCGTGTCTTTGATGAAAATGGTGTTTCTAGTCGAAATTATCAACGCTTTGTCCAAGGAAATAGTGAATTGCGTATTTCGGATTTAGCCATTATTGTCGAAATCTTGTCTATTTCGCCGATGGAAATGACAGAAAAATTAACGCCAATGTCCAAAACAGTTTTAGCTAAGGAGCAGTTTAATCAAGCAATCTTTAGTAAAAATTTTCAAGAAAGTAGTCGAATCGTTGCAGATTATCGGGCGTATTATGATAAATCGTCTTTTGCTTTAGGAAAGCAAGAAGTAATGTATTCGATGTTGGCGTTGGAATATCTTTTTAATCCTCAAACGGTTGTGACAAAAGAGGAAATTATTGCATTAGAAAATCAGATTCTGGAACGATTAATTAATGCCGATGTGTATACTATTTTTAATTTGAAATTTTTAGCATTACAAAAAAACGTTGGCTTGCAGCCGTTTCCAACTTCGTTACTTTTTCGTGTACTACAATCTGTCAATGAGCGGGAAATTATTGATATTCGCTCACTAGAAATTATCGAGCAAGTAATTATTGATTTTTTATTTGCGGCGATTGTCAGCCAAAATGTTCCCCATATTCTTCATGTATTAAGCATGTTTAAAGAATATGAAGTGGGTGAAAATAACTGGCGAATGATCCTCTGGAAAAAAATAGCAGAAAAAATAGAAATGATTTTAACCAATGAAGAAATATTCGCAGATTGGGCAATCTTTAAAGAACAAATCCTTTTATCTATCACATTGTTTTTACCAAAAGCCAAACAAGAATTTTTTGCTGGGCAATTGGAAAAAATAGAGGATAGTTTAAAAGAAATAAAAGAAAATTAGGCATAATTGAGAATTTGTCATAATAAATTCTGGTTGTGTTTAGCGACAAAGAGCGCCAAATAGGGGTAGAAAACCCTATTTGGCGCTCTTTGTCTTGTCTATACAAATTAATTTGGACAGTTTGTCGTAATTGAACCCATTTTCAGTTGATATTCACTATAATTAAGAAAATATCAGGAGGTGAAGTTTATGAAAAAAATGTGCATCTCCGCAGTTAGTGCCTTACTTTTGGGTAATAGTTTGCTACTTCCTGTAACAACTTTCGCCGAAACGACCGAAACAATCGCATCCTCCAGTGAAGAAAATGTTTCATCTGTTTCAGAAGAAAAGATTCCAGAAACTTCATCGGCAGAAGAGCAAAATTCAGCAACCAGTTGTTCGGAGATTCCCCAATCAGAAGAGTTAACGACTGTTGAAACAAGTGAAGAGCCGCCAAATGAAGCACTAGCGATAACGGAAGCACAACTGATGATGCCCCAATTATACGCAGGTGCTGTCTTAGATAAAGCGACGCCTATCAGTACACTATTTCCTGATCCAGCCTTTGCGGAAAATATCAGAAAACAGTTAAGCAAATCTCGGACCTCTAATACTGTCACCCAAGCAGAATTGGATAAACTGAATAAAGTTATTTTAGAAAATGTCGTTGTTTCTAATGTGGAAGGAGTTCAATACCTAAGAAACTTAGAAGAATTATCTTTTCAAGATTCGCTCAATGTAACAGATTTGAGTCCTTTTGCTAAAGGTGAATTTAAGCTATTACGTTTTTTATATATGAGAAACAATAAAATAGCTGATCTTAGTCCGTTAGGTCAAGCAGGATTAATTAGTTTAGAAGGCTTGTATGTTGAGAACAATCAATTAACGACATTAAATGGACTTGAAGGAATGCCTGCTTTAAAAAATTTAAGTATCCAAAATACGACAGATCATCCGTCAAAAATCACGCCGAATAATCGAGTGACTTCCTTCGACCCGCTTCGTTCTCTTCGTAATTTAGAAACCATTTGGGCTGCCAATAATCAGATTGCTACTTTAGATGGGCTTACGGAAGCAAATAACCTACTCCGTCTTTATGTGGAAAATAATCAATTAAAAACAATTGCGCCCTTGGCGAATAAACCACGTCTAGAAGAGTTGAGTATTATGAATCAAACGATTACTAGTCTGGAAGCTTTAAGCACTGTTCCTAATCTGCGTGTACTGTATGCAAGAAACAATCAAATTTCTTCCTTGGCACCGTTAGAGAAAACACTCAATCTAACAGTTTTAGATGTGGGAGAAAATCAAATTTCAGATATCAGTCCGTTAAAAGGTTTAACGGCCATTACAGGGCTAGATGTATCTAATCAAATGATTATCTTATCTTCTGTCGATTATATTGCTGGGAAACCCCTGCAATTAAAAAATAAGGTGGTATCTCGTGATGGTCAACTATTTCCACCGCTGACGATTAGCCCTTATGGAAGTTACGATGCCACAAAAGGACTGTTTGAATGGAAGTTACCCAAAACTCATGAAGGCGTTTCTTATATCTGGGAATCAACAGATAAAGCATACTTAGGGAACTTTTCTGGAACAGTCGTCCAACCTGTCAAAGAAGTTTTCTTAAGTGAAACGAAACTATCTTGGTCAAAAGAGCGTATAGAAAAGTCGATGGAAAAAACAATCGATATTGATGACTTTCAAAAAACAGCCCTGCCTTTTTATTGGCAAGATGTCGATGCTGGGAATAGATTACAATTTATTGTCAAAAAAGAGGGCCAAGAAATCCAGAAATTAGCAGATGAAACAACCACTAATTCTAAAACATTTAAGGAAAAAGCCTTGTTATTACCAGAACTAACTTATGGAAAACAGCAGTTGGTCGTGGAAGTCTATGATAAAGGCTACAAGATTGATGAATTAGCGCTAACAGTCACTGTGGTTGGCTCTGTCAGGTTCAAAACGGTACCAACAGCGATTTCCTTTGGGAATGAGCTACAAATCGCTAGTAGTACGACCCAATATCCAATTGTTTCCATGGATCAACCATTAGTGATACGAGATACTCGTCAAACGGGGAATAATTGGTCGCTTGCACTAACCGTTACTTCTGATTTCAAATCTGAATCAGGTGCTACATTGCCAAATGTTTTAAAATTTAGAACCAACCATCGCTTACAGGACATTCCAGAAGGCCAATCGATTCTTGTTCACAACCAAGTCAATGGACACCAAGAAACAAATATTTCTGATCAATGGAAAGAAAATGACCAAGAGTTGTTATTATCTGTTCCTGGAGGGACGGCCAAAGCAGAAGAATACGAAGCAAAACTAACTTGGCACTTGATGGACGTACCTGATGGCAGTGCAAAATAGGGGGTGAGTCTTATCAAAAAAATAGTTAGCGGCGTATTGCTATTAGGATTGATTTCATCAGTTGATGTATTTGCTGAAACAAATGCCTATCCGACAAATGCAGAAGTTTCTTTTTATGGCGAGTATGAGCCACCAGCCAACAAAGAAAAACCAGATGGTAAGATACCACAGCGTTTCCCCAAGCAGTCGGAAGCAATACCAGCAGTGAGTGGAGAATCATTGAAGCATTCAACAAGTAAAACGGTTGATCAAAAAGGCTCAGGCTTCTTACCTCGAACTGGTACTAAACAGAAACAAATGTTTAATTATCTCGGAATAATAGTCATCTTTATGGCTAGTTTTATTTTAAAAAAAAGAAAGAAGGAACAATAAAATGAAAAAAATTATCTTATCAACAATCCCCGCTATCACTTTAGGCGTGGCTATTGCACCAGAAGTGAATGCAGAAGAAAAAAACTATGAATCAAATGCCATCGTAGAATTTACACCGGATGCCTCTATCAACAAACCTGTCGATCCAGTGAATCCAGATACCGAAAAACCTGTTGAACCCTTTGATCCAACGACACCAGACACAGGCAATAAGCCAAATGAAGGAACAACTGGTCCACTAAGTATCGATTATGCTTCTAGTCTAGACTTTGGCAAAAATAAAATTTCAAATAAAGATGAAAAATATTATGCAAATCCACAATACTTTTTCTTGGCAGACGGTTCTGGTCCTGATTTGACTAATCCTAAACCAAATTATGTACAAATTTCCGACAAACGCGGAACGAATGCCGGTTGGGCCTTAACAGTTAAACAAGAAACACAATTAACAGCGACAAAAGAAACATTAAATAAAGTTTTAGACGGTTCAGAAATTAAATTAAGTCAAAACAAAGCAGTGTCTAATTCCAAAGCAGTCACACCAACTGCGCATGAAGTAACTTTAGTAGCTGGCGATTCATCAAATGTGATGTCTGCCGCTGAAGGTCAAGGTTCTGGAACTTGGCTTAGTGCGTTCGGTGGGATTGAAAAAGTGGAAGTTGACGGTGAAAGCGTAGATAAAAATACAGCGATCACATTAACTGTACCAGGAGCAACACCAAAAGATGCTGTTCAATACAAAACTGTTTTAACATGGACAATCGCTGATTTACCAAGCGTATAATTATTGAAACTATAACAATAGAAGAGAAGGAGCACTAACATGAAAAAAATGACCATCGCAAGCAGCTTAATTTTAGCAACCATCGCGGTAGGCACACTACCAGTTCAAGCAGAGGAAGTGGCTAATCGCGACACAGATGCTATTGTAAAATTTAAAGCACCAGATGAAAAAGATCCTAACAGCAAAAATCCTGTAGTGGATCCAGAAGACAAAGACGGCAAAGATCCTGTGACACCTATCGACCCAGTAAATCCTGACAAACCAGTTGATGAAGGTTCTACAGGCCCCTTAACCTTGGACTATGCTTCAAGTTTAAACTTTGGTGAAAATATCATCAGCACAAAAGATGAAATCTATTTTGCATCAGCACAAGTTTTAAAAGATAAAAATAATGTTGAAAAAACGGGTCCATTATTTGCTCAAATTACAGATAATCGTGGAACTTTAGAAGGCTGGACTTTATCTGCAAAACAAAATTCTGCATTTACTTCTGCTACAAAAGGTCAGACACTTGAAGGAACTGAAATTGTCTTTCAAAATGCTTCAGCTGTGACAGCAGGACAAAGCGCTGCACCAACAAGTTTAGCGAGCGTAACTTTTGGTACAGTGGGTGAAAGTCATAACGTGATGGTAGCTGCAACAGATCAAGGTGCTGGGAAATGGTCATACTTATACGGCAATGCTAGTTCAATTGCTGAAGTTGACGGCCGTCAAGTAATGAAAGATGTTCAATTAAAAGTGCCAGGTAAATCAGTTAAATTAAATGATGCCTACAAAACAACAATTACTTGGACATTAGCTAATACGCCAGTATAAAAAGAACATTTTTGGAGAAAGGAAGAGGGGAACTCAGCCTTTCTCCTTTACATAGAAATGGAGTGTAGAGCGAAATGAAAAATAGATATTTTATTCTGATGATCCTAAGTTTTTATTTCTTTGCTTTTGGGATTGAAACCTCAGCAGCAGAATTACGATTTAGTGTTGAAACAGAAATTCCAGAAAACCAAATAGATAAAACAAAAACATATTTTGATTTAATGATGAAACCAGACCAAGAACAAATTTTGAAAGTTCGAGCGGCCAATAGTACAGATGAAAATTTAGTGATTGATGTTAGTGTGAAGTCGGCCACAACAAACAGCAACGGAGTGATTGAATATGGTGAGTCGTTGACAGCTTTAGATAAATCTGCACCAGCAGATTTATCAGAAATCATTCAACTGAAAGACGGCGGTGAGAGTGTTGAATTGCCTGCTAAAAGTGAAAAAGTAGTTGAATTGCGAGTGAAGATGCCTAAAGAAGAGTTTTCAGGGCAACTAGCGGGCGGGATCACGTTTAGTGAAAAAGTCGATGAAACGAAAGACAAGCAAAAAGAAAATACAAACGGCTTAGCAATTGAAAATCGCTATGCCTATACAGTAGCTGTTTTACTTCGAGAAAATGAAACAGTTGTGCAACCTGAATTGTCTTTAGAGAAAGTTGAACCGACGCAAAGAAATGCGCGCAGTGTTATTTCTGCAACACTGCTAAACCATGAAGCAGCCTATCTTCAATCAATGAAAGTAACGGCAAATGTTAAAAATAAGAAAACAAATAACGTTATTTTAGAGAAAGAACAAGAAGATATGCAAATGGCGCCCAATTCAATTTTTAATTTCCCTATTCCTTATGAAGAAAATGAAATGGAAGCTGGGACGTATGTATTGGCAATGACTGTGGAAGGCTCAGGAAAAAAATGGCAATTTACGAAAGAATTTACGATCTCAAAAGAGGAAGCAAAAACATTTAATGAGAAAGATGTAACCGTCAAAAAAACGGAATCTAAACTTATTTATCTCTTAATCGGTTTATTGATCCTTTTATTGATAATCTGCCTGTTCATCATTTTACGTCTGAAAAAACAAAAAAATAAATAAAAAAAGCCGTTCTTCAATTTGAAGAACGGCTTTTTTTTAAAGATTAAATAATTTCTCCACAGTCGGACAAAGTTCGGTGAAACAAGTGACTTCTGCAAGGTGTGATGCAGGTTGGCAACTTGGTAGTTCACGAGAGCGGTGGTTAAACCAAAGAGAATGCCAGCCACCATTACGTGCGCCTACAATATCATTGTCATAACTATCACCAACATATAAAGTATGTTCAGGTTCCATACAAAATTGATTACAGGCTAAATCAAAAATTTCCTTTTCAGGTTTTTGAAAACCCGTACTTTGAGAAATAATGATATTTTGGTTTGGAACCCATTTTTCAAGATTCAATTGTTTAACTTTTTTAAATTGATGGTCTGTTGGACCATTTGTAATAATCCCCATCGGAATTTCTTTCTCTTGTAAAGTATCAAGAAGCTTAGTAACTTCTGGATGCATCGTAATATTATCCAATTCTTCTTCATAAACTTGTTGGAAAATTTTTCCTTCTTCTTGTGAAATTCCTGGATAGTTTAGATCCTTTAATGTTTTATTCATCCGGAAAAACCGCATGAAATCTAGGGACCATTCATTGGCTAAAACTTTCGGAAACGTTTCATCGCTGTGGTGTCTAAAACGAAGATACAATTCATGCATATCCTCTGTCGCAACGTTTGGGAAAATTTTAGTCATCGCATTTCGAAAGGGTTGTTGCTGATCGTACAGCGTGTCATCAACATCAAAAACAATGGTTCTCATTTAACAAGTGCACCTCTTAACTTTTTTACAAAACTTTTCATATGTTATATTGTAGCCGATATTTTCACAAATAAATAGAGTATTTTTCACTGTATTTCAAGGTTTTGTACAGAAATCAAAGCCTTGCGGGAAAAGACAATTATAGTTATTTTTACCGAAAAAATGGAAACGATAAATGAAAAGTTTGTGAAAATGATTTTGAGTCAAAGTTACTTAAATAACACGTGTTCTGATAGAAGTTAGAATTTTGCAAGAGACAGTCTTTTTCCGTATAATGAATGAGAATGAAGGGGGAGAGTTAAGGAGTTATGTTAAAGCGTTTTTTTGGGTATTATCGGCCGTATCGTCGATTATTTATTTTGGATTTTGGGTGTGCCGTTTTTGCGGGGCTGTTAGAGTTGGCTTTTCCAGTAGCAGTCAACCAAGTAATTGATAAGATTATGCCAAAAGGAGATTTTCGCCTCATTGCATTAGCTAGTGCGGGCTTATTTGCATTTTATATAATCAATACGTTTTTACAATTTATTGTGGTTTATTTTGGTCATATGTTAGGCGTGAATATTGAAACAGATATGCGTGAAGAATTATATCAACATCTTCAAACACAACCGTTTGAGTATTATGATAATCAAAAAACAGGGAAATTAATGAGCCGTTTGACCACTGATCTTTTTGAAATTTCGGAAGTGGCGCATCATGGTCCAGAAGACGTCTTTATTACGATTATGACGTTAGCAGGTTCTTTTTTATTAATGTTAACCATTCACGTGAAATTAGCCATCGCTACGTTTATTTTATTGCCATTTATCACGATTGCGCTAGGCTATTTTAATAAAAAAATGACAAAAGCGAATACGGATATTTACGATAATTTAGGTGAATTTAATGCTGGGATTGAAGCGTCAGTAAGTGGGATACGTGTCACGCAATCTTTTGCAAATGAACCATTTGAACGAAAACAGTTTAATTATTTAAATCAAATGTATCGAAAATCGAAATTATATTTTTATAAGGTGATGGGTGTCAGTTCCGCCTATAATTACTTATTAATTCGTTTGATAAATTTATTTTCATTAATTTTTGGTGCGTATTATACAATTAAAGGAGAAATTACAGAAGGTCAGTTTGTAGGATTTATTTTATTAGCCAATATTTTTATTCGGCCGATTGAAAAAGTCAACAATATGATTGAAAGTTATCCCAAAGGATTTGCTGGTTTTAAACGTTTTACGGAAGAAATGGACAAACAACCGTCCATCAAAGATTTGCCAGGAGCTGTTGCTGTTTCGCATTTAGAAGGAACGATTGCCTATAAAGATGTTTCATTTGCTTATGAAGATGGCACAAAAGTTTTAGACCATATCAATTTAAAAATTCAACCTGGTGAAACCGTTGCTTTCGTTGGACAAAGTGGTTCAGGAAAAACGACCTTGTGCAATCTGTTGCCTCGTTTTTATGAAGTGAGTAGTGGTGAAATTACGATTGACGGTAGAAATATCCAGCAAATGACCTTGGCTTCATTACGTAAGCAAATTGGAATTGTTCAACAAGATATGTTTTTATTCCCTGGAACATTACGAGAAAATATTGCTTATGGGAATTTAAATGCTACAGAAATAGACATTCAACAAGCGGTGAAATTAGCACATTTAGAACATGTATTTCAGCTAATGCCAGATGGCTTGGACACAATTATTGGCGAACGTGGCGTGAAATTATCGGGCGGTCAAAAGCAGCGAGTGGCAATTGCGCGAATGTTCTTGAAGAACCCGCCGATTTTAATCCTAGATGAAGCGACTTCTGCATTAGATACAGAAACAGAGCAAGTGATTCAAGAGTCATTAAACTCGTTAGCTGATGGGCGAACAACATTAATTATTGCCCACAGACTGGCAACGATTAAACATGCTGATCGAATAATCGTAGTGAGTGACCAAGGAATTTTAGAAGATGGAACACATGAAACTTTGTACGCGCAAAGAGGCCACTATCGTCGGCTGTACGATGCTCAATTTAGAACATAAAAACCCGCGAATAAAACTTCGCGGGTTTTTATTATGTTTGGTTAGCGCCGAACTTTTCTTCCCAAACCAACAGCATTTTTCATTCGTTGAAGTGTTTTGTTGGCTACCAGGCGAGCGTTTTCTGCGCCCTCATCTAAAATCATATCTAATTCTTCTGAAGCTAGAAGCTCTTGGTAGCGCACTTGAATAGGTTCTAATAAGGCAACTACTGCTTCTGCTAAATCTGCTTTGAAGTCTCCATAGCCTTTGCCTTCGTATGCTTGAACAAGTTCCTCAACAGTTTGACCTGTCGCAGCAGAATAAATATTTAGTAAGTTAGTAATGCCAGGCTTTTCTTCTTTATTATATTCAATTACACCAGTTGAATCAGTTACGGCAGAGCGGATTTTTTTGCGAATCACTGCTGGCTCATCAAGCATTGAAATAAAGCCCTTCACATTTGTATCGGACTTACTCATCTTTTTCGTTGGTTCCTGTAAGCTCATAATTCGACTACCTTGCTCAGCGATTTTTACTTCAGGCATCGTTAAAATTTCTTGATTTTTTTGGGCGTAACGTTTGTTGAAGCGTTCCACAAAATCACGTGTTAATTCTAAATGTTGTTTTTGATCATCTCCAACTGGCACTAAGTCAGCGTTGTACAACACGATATCACCAACCATTAATGGAGGGTATGTTAAAAGACCAGCGCTTACGCCAGCACGACCATTTTTTTGCGATTTATCTTTAAATTGTGTCATTCGTTCTAACTCACCAATAGAAGTATTGCACTGAATGATCCAACCAGCTTCTGCATGGGCACTCACTTCAGACTGTATGAAAATTGTTGCTTTTTGTGGGTCTAAACCAACCGCTAGGTAAAGAGCTGCTAAGCTACGAATTTGCTGGCGTAGCTTTTGCGGTTCTTGGGGAACGGTAATGGCATGTTCATCCACAATACAAAAATAACAATTGTATTCATTTTGTAATTCGATAAATTGTTTCATCGCACCAATGTAATTTCCGATTGTCGGAGTACCACTGGGCTGAATACCAGAAAAAATTGTTTTCATTAAATAACCACCTGACTTTAGACTTAAGATAGTGAATAGTTCTATTATACATTTTATTAGAAAAAAATACATGGGAACTTCTTGAAAAATCACCAAGAGAAGTAAATTATAACAGCAACCATAAAAATAGAAAACTGTATTACTTTTTTACAGAATCATAACGAATATCCATAAAATTTCATAAAAATTAACCCTAATTTTACACGGATGTAATGAAGGGAAAATAAACAAAGTTAATAAAAAATGTTTAAAAACCCCTAGTATTTTTATTAGAAATTAGGTATACTGGTTTTAAATAGAGGAACAGTACAGTTCCCTGTTTCAGAAACGCGATGATTCGCGAAAAGGAGTGATGCACAATGTTGACACTTTATACTTCCCCAAGTTGCACGTCATGTCGTAAGGCTAGAGCCTGGTTGCAAGAGCACGAAATTCCTTTTAAAGAAAGAAATATTTTTTCTGAACCTTTAAATATTGAGGAATTAAAAGCAATTTTAATCATGACAGAAGATGGAACAGAAGAGATTATCTCTACTCGCTCTAAAGTTTTCCAAAAATTAAATATGGATTTGGACGAGCTTCCACTTCAAGATTTATTAGAGTTGGTTCAAGAAAACCCTGGATTGTTGCGTCGGCCAATTATGATTGATGAGAAAAGATTACAAGTCGGTTTTAACGAAGATGAAATTCGCCGATTCTTACCAAGAGATGTTCGACAACTGGAATTGCGCCAAGCACAATTAATGGCAGGTTTATAAAAAATATAAAATTTTGTTCTTTATTTGTTAATTGTAATAAAGAACGATTCATATGAATTTAGGGCCAGGGATTTTTATCTCTGGCTTTTTAATACATATTTAGAACTTGTATTCATTTGATTTGGCAGAACGTGGTCAAGGAAAAATAGTATCTTTTTTGGAGAGACTGCGTTAAGATGAAGAGGTAGAAGGAGCGAAAAACCAATCGTTAAAAAAGTTCAAAGTTTATAAAACGTTCGCTAGTTTTCGAGGATTTACAGACTTTCCACTTTACTTTTGTGTAGTTTTCGCTACAATGAACGTAAGAAGTTTCCTGATTGAAGCAAAGAGAGGTGTAGCGCTATGGAAATGGAACATATTAATGAAAATACGATTCGTGTGTTAATTGGCAACGAAGACCTGGCGGATAGAGGGATTACTTTTCTTGACTTACTAGGAAACCACAAAGATGTTGAAAATTTCTTTTATAGTATTTTAGAAGAAGTTGATGTCGAAGATGAATTCCAAGGTAGTGAAGCAGTCACTTTCCAAGTCTTGCCTAAAAATGATGGCTTAGAACTGTTTATTAGTAAAAATGTCGCTATGGACGACTTGTCTTCCTTAGAAGGTCTGAGCGAAGTCAATGCAGATGTTAGCGAATTAATTCGCAAACAAATTGAAGCAGACAAAGCAGCCGCCGATGAACTTGACGAGATGGAAGTCACAGATGAAACAAACAGAAATGTAATCTTTGAATTAGATAATTTTGAAGCGATGATCCAATTATCCAAAGAAGTCTTCATGCAATCTGTTTTGACTAACTTATACACGTACAACGATCGTTATTACTTACAAGTTTTGTTCTTAACCGATGAATTAGAAAAAACAAATGTTGACAATGAAATTGCACAGATTTTAGAATTTGCTCATAAAACAACTGTCACTCAGGATACTTTAGTCGAATATGGCACTTGTATTATGGAACGCAGTGCATTGGAATTAACACGTTATTACTTTAATGATTAAGCAAAAAAGCAAAAACTTTCGAGTTTTTGCTTTTTTTTGATGAAAATTAAGAAACTTTGCGTAGTTTATTTATGAGAGGTGAAAATCATGTTAACAGCTTTAACGGCAGACAACCAAGAATTATTTTCTTTAATCGATTGCTCGATTGATGAATTAACACAGATACGAAGCGAACAAGCTTTTGTGTGTCCAATGTGTCATCAATCGGTCATTTTGAAGGCAGGCCCCATTAAAATACCCCATTTTGCTCATCGTAAAAAGAATAGTTGTTGGTACGAAGCAGAAGCTGAAACAGAAGAACACCTCCGCTTGAAGCAGCTTTTTGCGGAAAAGTGTTTACGCGAAAAGCTGTCCTTTCAAGTTGAGGCATACTTACCCACCTTGAAGCAACGCCCAGATTTACTCATTGGGAAGATAGCCATTGAAATTCAATGTAGTCCATTGCCGATTAAACGTTTGGTGGAACGGACGGAGACTTATCAAGCTCATGGCTATCAAGTTGTTTGGATTTTAGGTGAACGATTAGTGCCTAAAGACAAGCTCACGCAATTAACGAAACAATTCCTTTACTTTTCGGAGTCCTTGGGATTTTATTTATGGACGGCCAATAAGAAGCAAGAACGAATAGAGTTACTTTGTCATATTGAAGAGAGTCAATGTCAACAATTTTATAGAAGAAAACAATCATGGGATTTTTACGAAAAAAAATTACTAGAAATCTTCCGACTACCGACCGCTAATTTAAATTTACTGCCAGATAGACGGCATACTGGTCAATTGATGCATGATTATTATCAAAAATTGACGCAACAACTTGGTTACAGAAATGCTCAGTTGCTTAGAACACAGAGCTTTTTATATACGAAAGGTTGTCACCTTCTCCAGTTACCTCCTTGGTTTTACTATCCTGGATTGAAGCTATTACCTTCTTCTGAAGAAGATATTCATTTAAAAATGCTTGTTTGGGAAGCACTAAAAACCAAAGAAGGGTGTTTAGTGACCAAACAGGAACTATGGCGTATCTTGGAAGCTATTTTTTTGGAAGAAGGGAACTTTGTTTGGCAGCCACTGCCGAATATTGGCTTAAAAAAGCTTTTTAAAATTGTGGGAAATAACTTACTGAGATGGTTACAAGAATGTTATGTGTTAATTAAAGTAAACAATAAGTACCTAATAACTAGTATTTTCCTAAGAGAAGATCCTGAAAAGCTCATTCATTGGCTAAAAAAAGTGAAAAAACAACATTTTTTTAGTCACACGTGTTAAATTATGATAGTATAATGAGTAAAACGTTTCTTAAAGGAGAGTAAACTATGAGCGAAATTAAACAATTACCAACACGTGATGAAGTTCCAACTCCATTGACTTGGGATTTAACCAAAATTTTTAAAGATGATGCTGCTTTTGATGTTGCGTATAATCAGTTGACAGAAGAGCTAAATCAAGCAGAATCATTTAAAGGTACCTTAGGGAATGGTGCAGAAGCTTTTCTAGCTGCGTTAGAATACGTTTTAGATGTCTATAGAAAAGTGGAAACATTATATGTCTATTCTCATTTAAAAAATGATCAAGACACTACAAATACAGCTTACCAAGCTTTATATGCCAGAGCTAGTTCTTTATATGCACAAGTTAGTGAAGCTGTTTCTTGGTTTGACCCAGAGGTTTTAACATTAAGTGATGAACAAATCTGGGGATATTTTGAAGAGCAGCCGAAATTAGCTGTTTATCGTCACTATATTCAAAATATTTTAGATGAACGTCCCCATGTTTTATCGATGGAACAAGAAGCTTTACTGGCGGGGGCTAGTGAAATTTTTGGTGCCTCAAGTAATACATTTTCAATTTTAAATAATGCAGACTTAGAATTTCCAACTGTGCAAAATGCTGAAGGCGAAACGATTCAACTTTCTCATGGCGTTTATGGTCAATTAATGGAAAGTGTCGATCCATCTGTTCGTGAAGCAGCATTTAAAGGGTTGTACAAAGTGTACAAACAATTTAGAAATACATTAGCCTCAACTTTAGGTGCACATGTTAAAACGCATAATTATAAAGCAAAAATTAGAAATTATGATTCTGCTCGGGCAGCCTCTTTAGCAAGTAATCATATCCCTGAAAGTGTTCACGAAACATTAGTAGCTATAGTAAATAAACATTTACCTTTGCTACATCGTTATGTAAAATTAAGAAAAAAATTATTAAACGTAGAAGAATTACACATGTACGACTTGTATGCGCCTTTGCTAGGTGAAGCACCA
This sequence comes from Enterococcus sp. DIV1307a, assembly GCF_050537425.1. Lineage (NCBI taxonomy): Bacteria > Bacillati > Bacillota > Bacilli > Lactobacillales > Enterococcaceae > Enterococcus > Enterococcus sp. DIV1307a. The sequence goes on along the minus strand of NZ_CP172914.1, from coordinate 2,155,995 downwards.
ATTCGTTACAGCTATGAAGAAGCAAAAGAAAAAGCAATTGAGGCTTTAAAACCACTAGGTGAAGACTATTTATCTATTGTTAAAGAAGCTTTTTCAAGTCGTTGGATTGATGTGATTGAAAATCAAGGAAAACGAAGTGGCGCATATTCTTCAGGAGCTTATGACACAGCCCCATACATTTTAATGAATTGGCATGATAGTTTGGATCAACTATTTACATTAGTTCATGAGATGGGCCATAGTGTTCATAGTTACTATACAAGAAATAATCAGCCGTATGTTTATGGCGACTATTCAATTTTCTTAGCTGAGATTGCTTCAACCACAAATGAAAATATTTTAACAGAATATTTATTACAAACAGAAACAGATCCTAAAGTACGTGCGTATGTCTTAAATCACTATTTAGACGGCTTTAAGGGAACCATTTTCCGTCAAACGCAATTTGCGGAATTTGAACATTTTATTCACACGGAAGATGCTAAAGGCACGCCATTAACGAGTGAATATTTGAGTGAGTATTATGGCGAGCTCAATGCTAAATATTATGGACCAGAAGTAGTTAGAGACGAAGAAATCAGTTACGAATGGGCGAGAATTCCACATTTTTATTACAATTACTATGTTTATCAATATGCAACTGGCTTCTCAGCCGCTTCGGCATTGTCTAAACATATTTTAGCTGGAGAAGAAGGAGCTTTAGAGAAGTACCTTAACTACTTGAAAGCAGGAAGTAGTGACTTCCCAATTGAAGTGATGAAAAAAGCGGGCGTGGATATGACACAAGCCGCGTATATCGAAGATGCAATGAAAGTTTTTGAAGAACGTTTAACGGAATTAGAAGCTTTGGTTGAAAAATTATAGACAAAAAAAAAGTGGGCTATAAGTCGAAATGACTTATAGCCCACTTTTTAACTCTTAAGATAATCAGTTAACCGCTTTTCTCGCAGCATCTTTTTTATAATAAATGTAAATGTCCATTTGGAAAATGATAATTGGAGCGACGTTTAAATTCAAAGGTTGCGTCACCTTGGTCCAGCAACGGTTCGTTATGTGGATGGACACGACAAAGTTGTTTAATTTCATCCATGTTTTCAAAATTTTCGACTAAAATGCCGAAATCGTTCTCGCAAGTATAGTTGTAAACGACTGCGGTAGGATGTTGTTTAATCCCCATTTCTCGAGCAACTTTTTGGTCGGTTTGGAAAGATTCTTTGACAAAATCGGATTGTCGGTCTTTACGATACATATCAATATCCCCGCCGGCCGCTAGAAGTAGTTCTTCTGATAACTCAGGAGAGTAAGCTAGACCGTCTTCAGCTACTGCTTTTTGTAAGCCAATCAACAATTGTCGGCCTTTTTTTCGGCCTTGTAACTGTGCTGCTTTATAGTCAAGAGCGGCTGAGTATAAATCTTCAAAAATTCGATTCCGTCGTTTAATGTCATTAATCGGAATATGTTGACGACTCAAAAATTCATTGATCGTTTTCATGTTTAATAAAGGGATAAAGCGCAATTGTATTTTCTTCTTGTCGTTAACAGACAATTGTATAATTTCTTTTTCAATTTCTAAACAGACGCCGCCTAAAGGATTGACGAACAAATAAATTTCAACCATTCATACTTCCTCCAATGCCATGCTTTTTCAAATACAGGTGCCAGAACGTCAGTGCTTCGAATACTAAGGGGCAGTGGTCCGCATCATGCGTTGAATCTTGTTAGGTGCAAGCGTAATGGGAATGTTCAAATCAGCCATTAATGTTTGAAACGCTTGCTTGCCGCTTTCAGCTTCAGTAACTTCTAACTCTAATTCAAAATCGTGCTGTTGGTTATACCAACTTTCGTCTAACGCAAGTAGTCCTTGAGGAATTTGTTTTTCTGCACGTGCTGTTTTTAATGAACCAATTAAATGGATCGAGGCGATTTCAATACATAATTCTTGTAATTTCTTCGCCACAGCCCCCTCAGTAGGGAGGTGATTCCTTTTGATAAAGTGGTTCGCCGACTCAAGCGATAAAGGGTCATTGATTTCTAATAATCCTTCTGGCGCAGGAACTTTTAAGGTTAACTCACCACGATCTGCTAATACGCGAATTCTTAAGCCCATTCGTTGTGCTTTTAATTGAAAATCGTCCGTATCAAAATAATGATTTGTTTGCGTAAAAAAGTCCGTTTTTTGAATAGCAAAATGGTCGATTAATCGTTTGAAATCTTGCGGACTAACTAATGTTTTAAATTCAATTTCTAAGTGCTCACTCATGGGGTTCTCTCTCTTTCTTAAATCACTCCAATTTTCACATATTATATAGGTTTCCGTCAAGAAAAGTGGTCTTCTCTGTGAAAAATTTTTCTAATGAAAGGCGTTTGGAAATCAAATAGCGAATAACACCCTATTTTAGGGAGGACTGTGGTAAAATAATCAGTGAATGAAATTCAAGGAAATTGAGGGATCTACCATGGAACGAGAGTGGGAGCTGTTTTTAGCGCCATATGAACAGGCGGTCAGCGAATTAAAAGTAAAACTACGAGGTATTCGTAAACAATTTCGGGAGCAAGATAAACACATACCAATTGAATTCGTTACAGGACGTGTGAAACCAGTAGATAGTATTTTGACAAAGACGGCTATTCGGCATATTCCTTTAAATCGGATTGAAGAGGAAATGCAAGACATTGCTGGTTTGCGGATTATGTGCCAATTTGTGGAAGACATTTACCAGGTAGTCGCACTTTTAAGAAATCGTAAAGACTTAAAAATTGTGGAAGAACGGGACTACATTGAAAATAAAAAAGAAAGTGGCTATCGTTCGTACCATGTGGTAGTGGAATATCCTGTGCAATTAGTCACCGGGGAAAAGATTATTTTGGCCGAAATCCAAATTCGGACACTCTCCATGAATTTTTGGGCAACGATTGAACATTCTTTGAATTATAAATATCAAGGTGTCTTTCCTGAAGAAATGAAAGAACGCCTTCAGCGAGCGGCAGAGGCAGCCTATTTATTAGATGAAGAAATGTCATCTATTCGTGAAGAAATTCAAGAAGCACAACATTACTTCTCTCATGGCCGTGGATTGCTAGAAAACGAATACTATAAGCAAATTAAAAACGAAACACCAGAAAATCAGTAAAGGAGTCTGCTTATGAAAGTGGCGATTGTTCATAACTCGGAAGAAAAATCGAAACAAGTCACAAAACAACTGACAACACTATTAGAGCAAAACCAAATTCAAATAGACAATCGTCAACCTGAACTTGTGATTTCAGTCGGCGGAGATGGTACGCTTCTTTCCGCTTTTCATCGATTTAATCATCTGTTAAACGAAGTAAGTTTCTTAGGTGTACATACCGGACACTTGGGTTTCTATACAGATTGGCGTGATTATGAATTAAAAGAACTAGTTGAGAGTTTGTGTATTCATCGTGAAAAAAGTACGAGTTATCCATTATTAGATGTGCGGATTCGGTTTAGAGATGGGAAACCAGATAAACATTTTTTAGCATTAAATGAATCAACAATTAAACGAGGAAACCGGACGATGGTGGGCGATGTGTTTATTAAAGACGAACTGTTTGAACGATTTCGTGGTGATGGGTTGTCGATTTCGACCCCAACCGGCTCTACTGCGTATAATAAAAGTATTGGTGGAGCTGTTTTGCATCCTAGCATTAATGCGTTTCAGTTAACCGAAATCGCCTCCTTAAACAATCGTGTCTTTCGAACATTGGGGTCACCGATTGTAATCGCACATACGGAGTGGCTGGAGATTAAATTACAGGAAAGTGATGATTATTTTGTCACGGTGGACCAATTAGATATTTATCAAGAAAATATCGCTTCCGTCTGCTATCGAATTGCAGACGAACGGATTCATTTTGCCTCTTATCGGCACATGCATTTTTGGCATCGAGTGAAAGATGCCTTTATTGGTGAGGATTAATTAAACGATGGAATTTCAATGGACATACGACAAAGAAACAACACAACAAGTGAAATATTTTTTAAAGGAACAAGGCGTTTCAAAAGGGTTATTAGCTAAGGTGAAATTTCAGGGTGGTAAAATTCAAGTGAATGGGACCGTTCAAAATGCCATCTATCCTTTACAAACTGGCGATGTCGTTAAAATGACGATTCCAGATGAAGCGGAACATGAGACATTATTAACAGATGATGAACCGATTGAAATTGTGTTTGAAGATGATCATTTTTTAGTAGTTAATAAGCCTGCTGGCATTGCCTCGATACCTGCTCAGTATCATCCTTCAGGAACGATGGCGAATCGTGTTAAGGGCTATTACAAGCGTCAAAATTACGTGAATCAAGTTATTCATGTCGTGACTCGTTTAGATCGAGATACTTCTGGGCTGATGTTATTTGCGAAACACGGCTTTGCTCATGCTTTAATTGACCAAGAATTACGAGAAAAAAAAGTGACAAAAATTTATTATGCCCTTGTTGGTGGAGCGATTGAGCAGTTAAGCGAGCATCAATTGATTGAAAAGCCAATTGGGCGCGACTTGTCCTCTTTATTAAAACGCCAAGTTATCGAAACAGGTCAATTTGCTAGTACAGAATATTGGCTCGCAAAAAGAGGAGCCCAAGCAGCAGCTGTGCGCATTCAGCTCCATACAGGACGAACACATCAAATTCGGGTACATTTTGAAGCAATTGGCTGTTCATTGTTAGGGGATGAGATGTATCATGGAAAGATGGATCAAGGAATTGAGCGGCAAGCGTTGCATTGCATGGAACTAATTTTTACTCATCCTTTTACCAAAGAAACGGTTCATCTGATTTCCCCACTAGCGGAGGATATGAAAAGTGTAGATGATACGTTATAATAATAAAGAGGCAGGAGGGGAAAGTGTAAGATGAATGAAGGCCAAGAAATGGAAGAGCAATTTGCCCTTCTTTTAGAAACGCTAAAAAATCAACAAATGAACGAATTTCGTGAGCTATTTTTAGCGTTACACATTTATGAACAAGGACAATTTTACCAATCGTTAGATGAAAAAGACCGACAACATTTATACAATTACCTATCTCCGAAAGAACTAGCGGATATGTTTGATGTTATCGAAGAAGATAATGAGAATATGAAAGATTATTTAGCTGAAATGCGCCCAAGTTATGCAGCAGATATGTTAGCTGAGATGTATACCGATAATGCGGTGGATTTACTAAATATGTTAGATAAGAGTCAAAAGGCGAAATATCTTAGTTTGTTAAGTAGTGAAGAAGCAGGCGAAATTAAAGAGTTACTTCATTACGAAGATGAAACTGCTGGGGCGATTATGACCACCGAATTTGTTTCGATTGTGGCGAATCAAACAGTGCGTTCTGCGATGTACGTCTTAAAGAATCAAGCGGACATGGCGGAAACAATCTATTACGTTTACGTAGTCGACCAAGAAAATCATTTAGTCGGCGTTATTTCGTTGCGGGATTTAATTGTTAATGATGATGATACCTTGATTGCTGATATTTTGAATGAACGGGTTATTTCAGTTCATGTTGGCGATGACCAAGAAGATGTCGCGCAAACAATTCGTGACTATGACTTCTTAGCTGTGCCAGTTACAGATTATGATGATCATTTGTTGGGGATTGTAACAGTTGATGATATTATTGATGTTATCGATGATGAAGCCGCTAGCGACTACTCTGGTTTAGCCGGGGTCGACGTTGAAGAAGTTAGTGAGAACCCTTTAAAAGCCGCTTCTAAACGATTACCTTGGTTAATTACGCTATTGTTTTTAGGGATGTCTACGGCCTCGTTAATCAGTAATTATGAGTCGTTAGTTAGCGAAGCGAGTATTTTAGCCGTTTTTATTTCTTTAATTACCGGAACAGCCGGCAATGCCGGGACACAATCATTGGCGGTCGCGGTACGCCGTTTGGCTATGAAAGATGAAAAGGATAGTAATTTTGGTCGCTTAATCTTAAGTGAAGTACTCACGGGACTAGTGACGGGGGCTGTGACAGGTTTAACCATTATGATTGTGGTTGGCGTGTGGCAACATAATCTTCCGCTTGGATTTGTGATTGGGATGGCAATGCTCTGTGCAATTACTGTGGCGAATTTAGCAGGGAGTTTAATCCCAATGTTAATGGATAAATTAGGGTTTGATCCAGCAGTTGCCAGTGGCCCGTTTATTACTACCTTAAGTGATTTAACCAGTGTATTAATTTATTTCAATATTGCCAGCATGTTTATGCGTTATTTTGTTTAAAAAATTGCACTTATTTATCATGAGACTGAGGTAAAAGGATTCGTTGGTTTGCTTGAAATCAAAAAAGTGAGGTAGCCGTTAATACGACGGCTACCTCACTTTTTTAGATACAAGAAATTAAACAATTTTTGTGCCATGGACTTCTGTGACTTTTAAAGTGTCCATCACAGTTTGAACGTTTTCTGTGGAAATACCGCCACCTGGTAAAATAAGAATCCGTTGATCTGCGTAGACAATTAATTCTTTTAAATGATCAAAGTTGTCTTCGATAGGGGTACCAGCTGGCCCGCCATGAGTTAAAATACGCGTCACACCACGCTCAGCTAACCAGTCGATCGCCTTAAATTGATTTTCTTTCGACAAGGCATCAAAAGCCATATGGAAAGTGATTTGCAAGCCTTCAGCCGTTTCAATGAATAAGTCCAAAGCTTCTTCATCTAACCAACCGTCCTCAGTTAAACAGCCAATAACAATGCCGTCGGTTCCTAATTTCTTTGCTTCGATTAAATCGGTATGCATAATTTTTAATTCAATATCATTATAGACAAAATTGCCGCCACGAGGACGAATGATTGTCATCACTGGTACAGAATGTTCGCCAGCGTATGCTAAGACTTCTTCAATAACACCAGTACTTGGCGTCGTTCCACCCACGGCTAAGTTATCGCATAATTCGATGCGATTCGCACCTTTTTGAATGGCTTGGGGAATCTTAGTGAAATTTTCGGCACAGAATTCTTTAATCATTTCTTATCGCTCCTTGCTTTTTCTTCACAGGCATTGTACCATAATTCTGCTTACTACCATAGCCCTGAAAAAAAGAGTGCAACTTTTTATAAGAGAAAATGTTCATTTGATGAACGTAAGGAGTTTTAAATGTTAAAGAAAATTGAACGAGCACAACAATTATTAAAAAAAGAAGCAGCCGTTTTTCGCTGTCCAACTTGTCATGAACCAATGCATTTAGAAGGGGTTGGTCTGATTTGTCAACAGAGGCATCAATTTGATTTATCCAAGAAAGGCACGCTATACTTTCTAAATCATAGCGTTCAGACAGAATATAATAAAAAAATGTTTACTTCTCGAGGAAAAATGATTCAAAGTGGCATGTACGCGCCTGTTTTAAACAAAATTATGCACTATCTTCCTCAAAATAAAACAGTAGTCGATGTTGGTTGTGGTGAAGGGAGTTTTCTAGCTGAGTTAAGTCAAGCAGGCTTATCTGGACTGAAAATCGGGTTTGATTTATCAAAGGAAGGAATCTATTTAGCAAGTAATCAGCCAATTGATGCGTTTTGGTGTGTGGCGGATTTAACGAATTTGCCATTTGCGAATGAAGGGCTTGATACGATTTTGAATATTTTTTCTCCTTCACATTATCAAGAATTTCGGCGAGTACTAAAAGCTGACGGGACTGTGATTAAAATTATTCCTGAAGAGAATTACTTAAAGGAATTACGAGCGGCTTTTTATCCCAATGACGAAAAGAAACAAAGTTATTCCAATCAAAAAGTAGTCCAACGTTTTGCCGAGGAATTAGCTGTGGAAGTAGATGAACGAATAACTTATTGCTTTGACATTTCCGAGGAAAGACGGTTGGATTTATTAGAAATGTCGCCATTAGAGTGGCAAGTTTCTCAAGAAGTTAAAGCCGAGCTACAACAGCGACCATTGGAAAAAGTCACGATTGACGTCCGCTTGTTAGTAGGTCGTAAAAGATAGACTTTTTTGTGAAGAAAATCCTAAAAAAGTCTTGCAATAAAGTGACATTGGTGTTATATTACTTACAAGTTGTTTTTTCATTGGTTTTTATCAGGGTCCTGTTCTGATAAAAGTTAGTGAAGAGACCTTCACTAACGTAACGACTCGCCGTGCTAGACACCGAGACGGTACGTTTTTTTTATTGGTTAGAATAGCTGCCGCCTGACATCATCGCGTCATGCGGTTTTTTTTTGAAAATAAGTATTGTGGGCGCTATTTATTTTGAATTTATGCTAAAATGAACACGATTGATATTTGAGGAGCTGAAGATAGTTGACGAACCATATTGTTTTATTTGAACCACAAATTCCAGCAAATACTGGAAATATTGCACGGACATGTGCAGCGACGAATACACCGTTGCATTTAATTGAACCTTTAGGATTTTCAACAGATGATAAACACTTAAAACGTGCCGGATTAGATTATTGGAATGATGTAAATATTACGTATCATAAAGATTTGGCTGCCTTTTTAGCCCATGTGGCAGGAAAACACTTGCATTTAGTAACCAAATTTGCTCACCAAACATACAGCGAGGTCAATTATAATGATGGCGAGGACCATTATTTCCTTTTTGGAAAAGAAACAACGGGCTTACCAGAAACGTTTATGCGAGAAAACGAAGAAAAGTGTATCCGAATTCCTATGAATGATGAACATGTGCGCTCACTGAATCTTTCTAACACTGCCGCACTAATTGTTTATGAAGCCTTACGTCAGCAAAATTTTCCGAACTTAGAACTGACGCATCATTATGAAAATGATAAATTGGATTAAAAAAAGTTAAAACAGCAGCGCTTTTTTCAAAAATGTCAGAAGAAAGTGGTTTTATTTTTACTGTTGCCCAATTTCCAAGCCTAGAACAAAAAACAATTTAGATTTTTGTTCTAGGCTTATTTTGCTTGGATTACTAGAAACTTCCATGGATATTTTCGCAGGGAAGTGATAAACTAGAAAGACATATGAAGAGATAAAGAAGTTTGGAGAAGTTACATGAAATTATATTTTACACGACATGGAAAAACTGAATGGAATCAACAGAAACGATTTCAAGGAATGACAGGAGATTCGCCGTTATTACCAACTAGTTATGACGAAATTAAACAATTAGGCCAATATTTACAAGATATTCCGTTTGAAAAAATTTATTCTAGTCCGCTATTACGTGCCAAAAATACTGCGCGGGGAATTCAACAAGAATTGACTCATCCAGTTGAAATTGTTTATACAGATACCTTAAAAGAATTAGGTTTAGGTCGTCTAGAAGGACAATATATTGAAGAAATGCGTAATTTTTATGGAGAAGAATTAGATCATTTACGGCATCGTTTAGATTTGTATGATCCAACAATTTTTGATGGTGAACCAATCGAGCAAGCGATTCAACGGATTTCAGAAACAGTTGCTGAAGCGGCGAAACAGCACGAAGGTCCAGTTCTATTTGTCGGACACGGAGCAGCGCTGACGGCGGCAATCCAAGCGATGGCTGGTAAACCATTATCAGAATTACGGACAATGGGCGGGCTGTTAAACAATAGCCTCTCAATCCTTGAAACCAAAGAGGCATCAAGGAACATGCCGTACGACTTAACGTTATGGAATGATACGTCTTTTTTAGCTAAAGAAAAAGCACAATAAGCACACAACAGAAAGGAGGGCTTGTAGTGGTAACACTTTTTGGTGAGGACGAAGAAAAAGCCTTTATTGTTGGAACTGTACAAGCAATCTTTTTTGAAAATCCCAGTAATTTTTATAAAGTCGTTCTTGTAAATGTGACCGATACAAATACAGATTATTTAGAAAAAGAAATTGTAGTAACTGGTAGTTTTGGCCAAGTTCAAGAAGAGGAACCCTACCGTTTCTTTGGTCATTTTGTGGACCATCCTCGTTATGGCAGACAGTTTCAGGTGGATAGTTATCAGCAAGAAAGACCGACTTCGGCTAGTGGGGTGGTTAACTATTTATCAAGTGACAAATTTCCTGGCATTGGTAAACGAACTGCTGAAAAAATTGTTGAAGTATTAGGGGAAAGTGCGATTGACCGAATTATTGATGACCCGAGTGTTTTGGAAGAAGTTACTGTTTTAAATGAAAAAAAACGTCAAGTAATCGTCGAAACAATTCGCTTGAATCACGGGATGGAGCAAGTGATTGTGGGACTAAATCGATACGGCTTCGGTAGTCAGTTAGCTTTTTCAATTTATCAAACCTATCAAGAAGAAACCCTTTCTGTGATTCAAGAAAATCCTTATCAGTTAGTTGAAGATATTGAGGGAGTCGGATTTAAACGAGCGGACAATATTGCTGAACAAATCGGCATTCAGGCGGATTCTGCTGTTCGAATTCGAGCGGCGATTTTACATGAAGTGTTTGAACACTCCATTCGCTCAGGCAATACGTATGTTCAAGCAGATGTTTTATTAGAAGAAGCAATTCGGACCTTGGAAGCAAGTCGCCCAGTGGAAATCTCACCTGATCAAGTGGCCAATGAAATCATTACGTTAGTCGAACATGGAAAAATCCAACAAGAAGAGACTAAACTTTTTGAGAACAGTCTCTATTTTTCTGAATGGGGCATTGGTACTTCGATTCAGCGTTTACTTTCTCGTAAAAAAGAAATTCATTATGAGGAAGAAGAAGTCCAAAAAAATATCCGAATGATTGAGAAACGTTTAAATATTCAGTATGGCGACTCGCAACAAGCAGCGATTGAAGAAGCGATTAAATCGCCGTTATTTATTTTAACTGGAGGGCCCGGAACAGGGAAAACAACTGTTATTAATGGGATTGTCTCGTTGTTTGCGGAACTAAATGGTCTTTCATTAGATCTCAAAGACTATACGCAGGAGATGTTTCCAATCTTGCTAGCGGCGCCAACTGGGCGAGCAGCGAAACGTATGAACGAAACGACAGGTTTACCTGCAAGTACCATCCATCGTTTGTTAGGCTTGACAGGTCGTGAAAAAAATCCGAGTTTAACCGCCAAAGAATTAGAAGGTGGTTTGCTAATTGTAGATGAAATGTCAATGGTGGATACTTGGTTAGCCAATACGTTATTAAAAGCTATTCCGACAAACATGCAAGTGATTTTTGTTGGTGATAAGGATCAGCTACCGTCTGTCGGTCCAGGTCAAGTCTTACATGACTTATTGCAAATTAACGAAATTCCCAAATGTGAGCTAAACGAAATTTATCGTCAAGGAGACGGTTCAAGTATTATTCCTCTTGCCCATGAAATTAAAGAAGGAAAGTTGCCTGCTGATTTTCAAAAAAATCAAAAGGATCGCTCGTTCTTTGCAAGTGATATTGGTCATATTGAAGAATACATTCGACAAATCGTCACAAAGGCAAAAGCAAAAGGGTTTACGCCACAAGATATCCAAGTTTTAGCGCCAATGTATCGTGGCGCAGCTGGCATTGATGCCTTGAATAAGATGATGCAAGAAATCTTCAATCCAAATGAGGGGAAGAAAAAAGAAGTCAAATGGAATGACACCGTCTATCGGATCGGGGACAAAGTTTTGCAACTAGTCAATACGCCAGAATTAAATGTGTTCAATGGAGATATGGGAGAAATCGTCGGAATTACTTTAGCCAAAGACTCAGAGGACAAAGTGGACGAGTTGGTTTTACAGTTTGATAATAATGAAGTAACGTATAAAAGAAATGAATGGAATAAAATTACGCTATCGTATTGTTGTTCGATTCATAAAGCGCAAGGTAGTGAATTCCGCATGGTGTTACTGCCAATGGTTCATCAGTATAGCCGAATGCTGCAACGAAATTTGCTGTATACAGCAGTGACACGTAGTAAAGAATTATTAATTCTACTAGGTGAGGTTTCTGCTTTTGAAACATGTGTCAAAAACGAATCGGCTAGTCGCATGACGATGCTAAAAGAACGAATCGTGAACGCAGAACAAATGACCTTAACGACTAGAACTCAGTTAGAAGCCTATGAAGAAGGTTTAACGGCAGACCATCCATTTACTGAAAAGGAAACAAAAGCTGTCTCTTATGAAACTGAACAGCAATCAACGAAAGCCAATCAGATCAAAGAAACAGACGAGCAATTAGTTGACACAACGGTACAAGAAGTTTCACTATTTGCTGATGAAGGGGAAGAGTCAACCCCAGAAACAGCAAAGAAAGCGACAAAAGTTGTCGAAGAACCATTACCAAAAGAACCACGACTAACAGTCGAAATTATTCAAACAAATGCTGTTGATCCAATGATTGGAATGAAGGATACGACGCCTTATCAATTTATGTGAGAAAAGGAAAGAGTGCCATAAGTCGTTTTGACTTATGGCACTCTTTTTCAACCTTAAGGGACTCAGTTAAAACCAAAACAAACGTTTTTGTGTGGTATAAACCATATCAATACTTCGTTTGCCTAAAATCTCGCCATCTGCGTGAATGGTTTGTGGAATCGTCGAAACAATTCGAATTTTGCTTGATTGAAAATGATGAAAATGCTTAGATTTCCCTTGTTTTTGACGAAGCAATAGGAAAATAAGCCACAAAATTTTAAAAATATTGATTCGTTCCACGACAACTAAGTCCACGACTGCTTTGCGAGGATTGGCCGTCGGCATAATTGATACGCCCCCGCCAAAATAAGGATGATTTGTGACCGTACATAGGAAAGCACGATTAAATGTGTATTGTTTACCATTCATTTCAACTAAAATTGGAAAGCCTTTTTGTTTAAAAAAGACATGAATGATTGAAGAAATATAGGAAAGCGAGCCAAGCTTAAATTTATTTAAGGCTTTTTTTGATGACGATTCGTTGGTTTTTTCCACGATTGCCGCATCTAATCCTAAGCCAACATTATTGGTGGCTAAGCCGATTTCTTCTTGGTTGGCTTCTACATAATGAATCGTTTGAATTTCTTTTGGTCGTCTGGTGCGCAGGATTTGATGCAATGCTTTATCAATATTCCTTGATAATCCCACCCCTCGTGCAAAATCATTTCCAGAGCCGCATGGAATATAGCTTAAAGGAATAGCTGAATCATATGGAAGTAATGAATTAATGACATTATGTAGTGTGCCATCGCCGCCTAGCACGACTAGGATTGGAAAAGTTGAAACGTCTAAGTCTTCAGACCAAGGAAGTAAAGTTGTTTCTGCAAGTTCCTTCGTCAATTCTTTTTCATGTCCAGCGTAATCAGTGTAAAGAGCCGTATATTTAAGTTCTTGTTGCTTGAGTTGTTGAATCACTTTTCTAGCGACTTTTCGGCCATTGCCGCTACTTGCCTGCTCGTTGATAATAAGATAGTAGTGAATGTTCATTGAGCTCCTCCTTTGAATCGCTATTGTCCATTATACCAGAGGGAGGAACTTCTGCGAATAAAGATTGCTTAAAAAAGTAAAAAATGACTAGAAAAAGGCACGAAATAATGCATGAGAGGTGAAAACTGCAAATAAGTGCAAAGTAAAACAGGGCTTTCATTGACTATTTTGACGTTCCATATTAGAATGTGAACTGTTGCAATTGTAACCAAGGTTCATCAACCATCCCTTGTAAAAAAACTCGGAGAAAGAAGGAAAAAGTATGCAAAATTCGTTTCAAGCCAATCGAAAGCTAAGAACAGTCTTAGCCAATGGTATCATTATGGGCTTATATATTGTCCTCTCTTTATTGGTTCGGCCAGTTTCTTCTGGTATGATTCAATTTAGAATTTCAGAAAGTTTGAATCACCTAGTCGTTTTCAATCGCAAATTGATGTGGGGTGTTTTAGGCGGCGTTATCTTTTTTAACTTATTTTTTGGTTTCGGTGTAATGGATGCTCTGTTTGGTGGTGCGCAAACATTATTTGCGTTGAGCTTAACAGCTTTTTTACAAAAAAAGGTACCAAGTATTCCTGTTAGAATGTGTCTAAATAGTCTATTTTTCACTGTAAGTATGTTTTTTATTGCCTTTATGCTAGTACCAAGTGGCGGTCAAGCATTTTGGACAACTTATGGTTGGTTAGCATTAAGTGAAGCGATTATTATGACGATTTCAGCACCAATCATGTATTTTATCAACAAGTCATTAAAATTTGAAACACGTATTTAATTGAAAAGATGTGGATAGAAATGATTCATCCTTTGAATGGCAGTGAAGAAAAGTGTCGTTGCTATTAGTGAACTAAGTGATAGAATGAACTGTTTCTACCTCGTCTTTTTTACATAAAGAATAAGATCTACATTTTTTCTAAAAATTTTCATGTAAAACTTTACTAGTCTGTTGGAATACACTATGATAGTGTAAGATAAACGGACTATTGGAAAGTCACAGCAGAGGAGTTTGAACATGTACACATTTAAAATCGGTATTCCGGCAGAAGTACACGATACATTTGTTAAAAATCACCCATTATGTAATTTACTACAGTCATCTTCATGGGCAAAAGTCAAGGATAACTGGGGTTCTGAAATTGTTGGGGTTTATGAAAAGGATACATTAGTCGCATCAAGTTTAGTTTTAATCAAACCATTACCAGCCGGTTTTACGATGTTATATACACCAAGAGGTCCAGTAATGGACTATACAAATGAACGTTTGGTCAGCTACTTTATGGCTGAATTGAAAAAATTTGGCAAGAAAAAACGAGCTTTATTTATAAAAATGGATCCAGCGGTTCACTATCAAGATTTTCATTTGGGAGAAGAACATCAACCGCATGCTGAAGCGACAGCTATTATTGAGACCTTGAAAAAAGCAGGGGCCAAATATCAAGGACTGACAATGGATATGGGGGCCACCATCCAGCCCCGCTTCCAAGCGAATATTTATCGTGAAGATTTTAGTGAAGAACAATTGTCAAAAAGCACCAAGAAAATGATTAAAACAGCTGAAAAAAAAGGGGTCGTTGTGCAGCAAGGGCATGTTGACTTTGTTGATGAATTTGAAAAAGTCATTCAATCAACCATGGAACGCCAACATATTTCTTTACGGAATAGTGATTACTTTAAGAAGCTGTTGAACATTTACCCAGAAGACTCCTTTATTATGCTGGCGCAAGTCAATTTAAAGGAACGCTTAGATAGCACGCGACAACGCTATGACAAAAATCAAAAAGACTTGAGTAATTTGAAAGAAAATCAAGTGAAAAAGCGCCATAATTTAGAAGAATTAGATGCTTCCTTGACTCGGGAACTAAAAGAATTAGAAGAAAATATCGCAGAAGCTGGTGAAATCGTCACGGTTGCTGGCGCTTTGGCTGTGACATTTGGTCCAACAAGTGAAATCCTTTATGCTGGCTTAGATGATCGTTATAAACGCTACATGCCAACATATGTGACTTGGCGAGATGCCATTCAAGAATGTTTTAACCGTGGCTGCGAAAGCTGTAATATGGGCGGCTTAGAAGGTAGTTTAAATGATGGCTTAATTAAGTTTAAAGCGAACTTCAACCCAACGATTAATGAATTTATTGGGGAATTCGATTTACCGGTTAATAAATTATTATTTAAAGCCAGTGAATATGCCTATAAATTACGAAAACAAAAAAAATAAATAAAAAACACAGGGACTAAAAATCAAACTTGATTTTTAGTCCCTGTGTTTTTTTCTATAGTTTTTGCGTTGCATTCCGTTTCATTAAGCGAAGCAAAACGCTAGCAATTGCTGAAGCAGCTACACCAGCAACAAGAGCTTCTGGCACACCAGAACTGAAAATCGTCGCAATAATAGCTAGGTAAACAGCAGTTCCAGCTTTACCAATAATTTCAGCATAAGCTGAATTAAAAAGAAAATAAATCATGTTCATGACTAAAATGGTATTCGTTGCTGAGCCTAAAACACCAGCCACAAATAAGGAGACAGGTTGCGCTTTTTCCTTCGTTAATTTATTTAGCCATTTGTAAGCGAAATAAGGAACGACCCCAATTAAAATCCGCGGAATGAGCACAATTAAAAGTGCCTTCCAACTACCATGATCGGTACCGATCACAGGAATAAATGGAGAAAAAACAAACGACAAAGGTGTTGGTGCTGTCGTATTTTTAATTAAGCTAATGATCCCAAACGTGCCGCCCAACATACTACCGATTTTTGGCCCTAAAACAATGGAACCAATAATTACAGGAATATGCATCGTGGTCGAATTTAAAGGACCTAATGTGATAAATCCTAGCGGGGTTAAAGCCAGTAAAAGTAAGATAGCTAAGAACATTGCTGTTAACGTAAATTTTTTCGTGTTATTCATAAATTACTCCTTGTTATCAGATGCTAAAATTTTCATCACTGTTTGAAGGATATCTTCAACAGTGGCAAGTGCGCCACGACCATAATCGCCACAAGCTAATAGAGCTTCACGTGGGATTATTTCTTGATAGCCGACTTCTTTTAAAATGCCAATATTTCGTTGGACAATGGGGTTTTGGTACATATACGTATTCATCGCGGGCGCAATAATTTTGGGTGTTTCAGGATAAAGTGCCAAAGCAACTGTTGATAATAAGTCGTCGGCAATCCCATGGGCTAATTTCCCAATTGTATTGGCCGAAGCAGGTGCTACTAAAAATAAATCCGCTTTTTTAGCTAACTCAATGTGATTAATTTTACTGGGATCAATTTCCATCATGACATCCGTATGCACTGGATTCTTAGAAAGTGATTGTAAGGTCAGCGGAGTGATGAACGCTGTGCTGCTTTTAGTCATTAAAATTTCCACATTGTAGCCAAGCTTAGTTAGTTGACTTGTAATATCTGCTGCTTTATATGCAGAAATGCTGCCAGAGACGCCTAATAAAATAGTTTTCATTGTTGTTCTCTCCATTTCTTTTCAACATTTTTAACGATCATTGAACCAATCCCTTGTTTTGAACAAGCTTCTTGGACAATGCCCGTTTCGTTAATTAATAATCCTTCGTGTTCTGTTTCATGAACGTTCATCAAGTCATTGGCTAAGACAAAGTCACACCGATTTTTAATCAAAGCGGCTTGTGCAACCTGGACAAGTTCTTCTTGTGAAACGTCGACAAGTAATTTAAAGCCCACTAAAACAGTTTGGGGTTGTTTGTCACGAATCATTTGGATGACTTTAGGATTTTTCTTTAGAAAAATTAATAATCGGTCCGTATCAGATGAAATTTTTGTTGCTGTTTGAGGAATATCAGCAATCTGATTCAATGTGTTTTGAACGATAGTTACCAAGGCTTCTTTGGTCTTTGGCAATGTTTGTTCGCTTAATTGTTGAGCAAAAGAATCAATAAATTGTTCTTCCGTTTGCGCGGTTTCCGTCGTAAAATCACTGACTGCCATTGCGTGAACAATCGCATCAAATTGCTTTTCAGCAAAGAGTTGTTCTAACGTAGTAGCTAATTCAACCGTTGTTTCTATTTCTTTAATTGATAAGTCCAATTGTTGGGTTGGACGTAATGCATGTTTGGTTGTTACGTAGGTTACGGTGTGTCCAGCAGCTAAAAAACTTTCAGCAATTGCTTTTCCTAGTCCGCCAGAAGAATGATTGGTAATCGAACGAACATTATCAATCGGTTCTGACGTTCCACCAGCAGTAACTAAAACATCCATAATCAAAACGCCTCCTTAAGAAATTCGGACAATGGTCCGTCCAATATGTTGGCCTGCTTGTAATGCTTCAAAAACAGGGGGAAGTTCTTCTAAAGTAATCTCTTGATACACAGCTTTTTCAGTGATGTCTAAATCAGTGGCAAGACGTTGCCAAACTATTTTTCGTTTGTCCATACCAACATTAACCGAATCAATGCCCAATAAATGAACGCCCCGTAAAATAAAGGGTAAAACGGTTGTCTCTAATGTAATTCCAGCAGCGCGGCCACAAATGGCTGAACGGCCATCATAACGAAGTTGTGGTAAAACAGCAGAAGTAATTTCCCCACCAGTGGTATCAATTGCAAAAGCAAAACGCTGTTTCATTAATGCTTTAACAGGAGTTGCTAAGAAATCTTCTACTAATAAGCATTCACTAACACCTAACTCTTTTAAAAGCTCAAAAGAATCTGGCTTTCTAGTTAATGCAGTGATCGAAGTGTAGCCTAATTGATGCAACATCGCAATAGACAATGTCGCAACACCGCCTGTCGCACCAGTTACAATAATGGGGGCTTCTTTGTCGTCGCGTAAGCCATCGTCTTCTAAAGCTGTGACAGATAATCCGGCCGTAAAGCCAGCAGTTCCGAAAATCATTGCTTCTTTGAGACTCATTTTTTCAGGAAGTGGAACTACCCAATCGCCAGGAACACGCACATATTCAGAATAACCACCAGTATGACTAACCCCTAATTGATAGCCTGTTACGATCACTTTATCGCCTTCTTTGAAACGAGGATCTTCCGATGTGACAACAGTGCCACTGACATCAATTCCTGGAATCATTGGATAATTGCGAATCACACCGCCGTCTTTTTTTGAAGCTAAAGAGTCTTTAAAGTTAACTGAGGAGTAGGCTGCTTTGATTACTACAGTGCCTTCTGATAAATCGTCTAAAGTAATGGTTTCTAGTTGACCAATAACAGATGTATCTTGTTCTCTTAACGTAAATGCTTGAAATGAATTCATATAAAAACTCTCCTTCCAATTATGTAAAAAAGCAACTCGTCTTATTTTATCATATTCTGATTTTTTCGTATCATTTTTCTTCTTATAAACAGTAAGTTATACAGAAAAGAAAGATTGTGTGACAATTAGACTAGAAAAATAAAGAAAAATGGTTGAAATTTTTCAAAAAGTTCGTATACTAAAAAAGGTAAAACTAAACTGTAAGTTTAGTATTACAAAACTTTTGTTGAAAAGATTAGCTGAAAATAGAAACGAGGTGTGCCATGGAAATTGGTGAGAAGTTGAGAAATTTACGCATTCAGAAAAATTTAACACAAGAAGAATTAGGCGAAAGAACGGATTTATCCAAAGGCTATATTTCCCAATTGGAGCGGGATTTAAGCTCACCATCAATGGAAACATTTTTCTCAATTTTAGAAGTACTAGGCGTGACGCCAGAGCAGTTTTTTAGTCAGCAACCGCTTGAACAGAAAATTGTCTACAATGAAGAAGAAAGTACCCTCTATTATGATGAAGAACATGGCTATGAACTAAAATGGTTAATTCCAGCCTCAAATGAAAAAGAAATGGAACCTGTCATTATTACTTTTGATAAAAATGGCGAATACAAAACGTTTGAACCTTCTCTATCAGAAACATTTATTTATGTGATTGATGGCTCCATTCGTTTGACATTAGGGGAAGCCACGTATATTGCTAAAAAAGGTCAAACCATGTATTACCAAGCAACAGAACCTCACCAAATTAGCAACAATGGTCGAGGAAAAAGTCGTGCGTTAATTGTGGCGACAGAATCGTATTTATAAAGGACGAAATGGAGGAGTTTATCCAGTGAGAAACCATGTGATTTCATTTGAAAATGTTGTCAAACAATTTGACGATGAACCAGTATTAAAAAATGTCAGCTTTGAAATTGAAGAAGGAAAATTTTATACGTTATTAGGACCTTCAGGATGTGGCAAAACAACGATTTTGCGTATTATTGCGGGATTCAATGACGTGACTTCTGGCGATGTTTATTTTGATGGTAAAAGAATAAATGATGTACCTGCCAATAAACGCCAAGTCAATACCGTGTTTCAGGATTATGCTTTGTTTCCTCACATGAATGTTTTTGATAATGTTGCGTTTGGTTTAAAAATCAAAAAACTATCCAAAGCAGAAATTGAAAAAAAAGTGAAAGAGGCATTACGTTTGGTTCAATTACCCGGCTACGAAACACGTGAAATTAGTGAAATGTCTGGGGGCCAACGTCAGCGGGTCGCAATTGCACGAGCGATTGTCAATGAGCCAAAAGTATTGCTTTTAGATGAGCCGTTATCCGCTTTAGATTTGAAATTACGCACAGCGATGCAATATGAACTACGTGATTTACAACAACGTTTAGGAATTACTTTTATTTTTGTGACCCATGATCAAGAAGAAGCATTAGCGATGAGCGATGAAATTTTTGTCATGAATAAAGGTCATATCGTGCAAAGTGGCACACCAGTCGATATTTATGATGAACCGATTAATCACTTTGTTGCTGACTTTGTAGGGGAAAGTAATATTGTGGATGGCGTGATGCTGGAAGATAATTTAGTTTCATTTGTGGGCAAAAAGTTTGAATGTGTCGATGGTGGCATGCGGAAAAATGAACCTGTAGAAGTCGTTTTACGTCCAGAAGACTTAACGATTACCACGCTTGAAAAAGGCAAGCTAACCGTAACGGTGGATACACAGTTATTCCGCGGCGTTCATTATGAAATTATTTGTTTTGATGAACAAGGAAACGAATGGATGGTGCATTCCACTCGAAAAGCCAAAGAAGGCGCTCAAGTAGGGCTCTCTTTTGAGCCAGAAGATATTCACGTGATGCGCTTCAATGAATCAGAAGAAGACTTTGATGCCCGTTTAGAAAGTTACGACGAGTAAACGAAAGGGGAAAATAAAATGAAAACAATGCGTCGAATTTATTCGATTCCCTATGTAATGTGGTTACTTTTATTCGTCATTGCGCCAGTGCTAATGATTATTTATCAATCATTTTTCGATATGAATGGCCAGTTTACCTTGGCGAATTACCAAACGTATTTTACATCAGGAACGTATTTAAGTATGACCATTAATTCGGTTTGGTATGCTTTTCTGATTACCATTTTTACGTTATTGGTAAGTTATCCTACGGCTTATTTTTTGACAAAGCTCAAGCATAAACAGTTATGGTTAATGCTCGTTATTTTACCAACGTGGGTGAATTTATTATTAAAAGCTTATGCCTTTATTGGGATTTTCAGTATTCATGGGAGTATCAATCAGTTTATGAGTTTTATGGGTTTGGGTACGCACCAGATTCTGTTTACAGATTTCAGTTTTTTATTTGTCGCAACGTATATTGAAATTCCATTTATGATTATGCCGATTTTTAATGCCTTAGAAGAGATGAATCCTTCATTGATTAGTGCTAGTCGGGACTTAGGAGCTAGCAGTGCGGAAACATTCCGCCGTGTCATTTTTCCTCTCTCCCTAAACGGTGTGAAAAGTGGCGTTCAAGCTGTCTTTATTCCTTCGCTCTCGCTCTTTATGTTAACGCGTTTAATTGGCGGCAATCGGGTGATTACGTTGGGAACGGCGATTGAGGAACACTTCTTAGTAACGCAAAACTGGGGCATGGGTTCAACAATTGGTGTGATTTTAATTGTTGCCATGTTTATTGTGATGTTGCTGACGGGTGAGAAGAAGAAAGGGCGTGGCAAATAATGCAAAAGAAAAAGTTTAAATGGTCTTATGTGTATTTATTCGTTGTCTTTGCGCTACTGTACGCACCAATCTTTTATTTGATTTTTTATTCGTTTAACGACACGCAAACGATGAATCAGTTTACTGGTTTTACGTTAGATAATTATCGGAACGTTTTCGAAGACACACGCTTGTTAACCATTGTTCTGAATACGTTTTTGCTAGCTTTCTTATCGGCTTTAATAGCAACCATCATTGGAACATTTGGTGCGATGGGGATTTATTATACAAAACGTCGTAAAAACCGGAACACGTTGCTTAGCTTTAATAACATTTTACTCGTTTCACCAGATGTTATTATTGGAGCCAGTTTCTTAATTTTCTTCACGGCAGTAGGGTTTATCAGTTTAGGTTTTACAAGTGTATTATTGTCGCATATTGCCTTTAGTATTCCAATTGTTGTTTTAATGGTTTTACCAAAACTACAAGAGATGAACGATTCTATGGTAGATGCGGCACGGGATTTAGGGGCCAATAATGTTCAAGTGATTAAAAATATTATTTTGCCTTTTTTAGCGCCTGGAATTATTGCTGGCTACTTTATGGCCTTTACTTATTCGTTGGACGATTTTGCCGTAACATTCTTTGTGACAGGCAATGGTTTTTCAACATTATCTGTTGAAATTTATTCACGAGCACGTCAGGGAATTAGTTTAGAAATCAATGCCTTAAGTGCGTTAGTATTCCTATTCTCAATGATTCTAGTTGTCGGTTATTACTTTATCAGTAAAGACAATACGCCAAAACGTTTAAAGAAAATGCGTCGGGAACAAAGTGAGGTGGCCAAGTTAAAATGAAAAAATTACAGTCACTTTTTATTGGAATTATCGCTATTATTGTCATCTTGTTTTTTGGCGTGCGCCAATTGGAGAAAGCAAGTGGCATGGCAGGAGCAGATACCTTGACCATTTACAATTGGGGGGACTATATAGATCCGGCCTTGATTAAGAAATTTGAAAAAGAAACAGGCTATAAAGTCAATTACGAAACCTTTGATTCTAATGAAGCTATGTATACAAAAATTCAGCAAGGTGGCACAGCCTATGATATTGCCATTCCTTCTGAATATATGATTCAAAAAATGATGAAAGCGAAGATGCTTTTACCACTTGATCACAGCAAATTAAAAGGCTTAGAAAACATTGATGCACGCTTTTTAGATCAATCCTTTGATCCCAAAAATAAGTTTTCCGTTCCGTACTTCTGGGGCACGTTGGGGATTATTTATAATGATAAATTTATTGACGGCCGTCAGATCCAACATTGGGATGATTTATGGCGCCCGGAATTAAAAAATAATGTCATGCTGATTGATGGCGCTCGCGAAGTGTTAGGATTATCTTTGAACAGTTTAGGCTATTCGTTAAACAGTAAAAACGACCAACAATTACGTCAGGCTACCGATAAGTTAAACCGATTAACGAACAATGTCAAAGCAATTGTTGCCGATGAAATCAAAATGTACATGGCTAATGAAGAAAGTGCAGTTGCTGTAACTTTCTCTGGTGAAGCTGCTGAAATGCTAGAAAACAATGAACATCTACATTATGTGATTCCCAGTGAAGGCTCTAATCTCTGGTTTGATAACATTGTGATGCCTAAGACAGCCAAAAATAAAGAGGGTGCCTATGCATTTATGAACTTTATGTTACGACCAGAAAATGCGGCACAAAATGCAGAATATATTGGTTATTCCACACCAAATAAAGAAGCTAAAAAACTATTACCAAAAGAAGTTGCCGAAGATAAACAATTTTATCCAGATGATGAAACTATCAAACATTTAGAAGTTTACCAAGACTTAGGTCAAGAATACTTAGGAATTTATAACGATCTGTTCTTGGAGTTTAAGATGTATCGGAAATAAAAAAAGTATCTTCGTAACTTTCGAATCGCCCCTAAAAGTTAGATTTTTAGTCTAACTTTTAGGGGCGGCTTTTATTCATACAAGCTTCTAATTGAGGCACAAAGAATCCTGTGCTACACTTTGTATAAAGCATAAAAGGAGCAAAGAAAATGAAGAGGAAAACAATCCGAATACTACTAATCAGTAGCGGGCTTATTTTAATCCTGCTGGTAGGTTACCGTTTGTATCTAGAATATCAAACAGATATTCAATTATTTTTGAATCCTAAAGCCAGTAAGACACAATTATTAGAGCGAATTCGTTCACATGGTTTTTCAGCAGCGCTATTGTTGGTTTTTTTGACCGCGATCATGTGTGCAGTACCAGGGATTCCGACCTCAGTAATTGGTGTGATTGCAGGATTGAGTTTTGGTCCCTTCAGCGGCACACTCATTAACGTTTTAGGGAATAGTATGGGAAATTTGGTTGCAATCTTTTTGATGCATCATATAAAATTTTTAGATAAAAAAACGGAGACCAATCATTGGGTCCAGTCCATTCGACGGATGAAGCATCCAAAAATTGGGATTATGGTGGGCTACATGATTCCAATTATTCCTTCTTCTGTGATTAATTTTGCTGCAGATACTATGCAGTTGCCATTAAAAAATTTAATAGCCGCTATATTCATTGGTGTAATTCCTTCCTCAATACTTTACGCATGTGGAGGCGAAGCGCTATTTCATGGATATAATAAAACGGCAGTATTGTTAATTGTGAGTGTTCTTTTGTTCGTTGGATTGGTGGTCATTATTGAGAAAGATAGAAAAAGATTTCAAAAAACTGTTCTTTAAGAACGGTTTTTTTGTGCATTTGAACAATAAATCCTGTTAAATTTACAATTTTAAAAAGAAAGGACTTTGATAGAATGAAAGCGTAAACAATTTAAGGAGCTGATTTTGAATGCCAGATATTACAATATCTTGGGTTGCTGCAATTTTAGGATTAGTTGTAGCGATAGTATTAATTTTGAAAAAATTTAATCCTGTGTATTCCTTGTTTTTTGGTGCAATTGTTGGTTGTCTTATTGGAGGCGCTTCCCTGTCAGATACAGTCGCTGTTCTATTAAACGGAACACAAAGTATTATGGGAACCGCAATCCGTGTCTTAGCAGCCGGCATGTTGGCGGGTGTGATGATGGAATCTGGTGCGGCAGAATCAATTGCCAACGCCATTGTACAAAAGCTTGGCGAGAAAAAAGCTATTTTATCTTTGGCATTATCCACAATGGTAATTACAGCAGTGGGCGTATTCATTCCTGTTGCAGTGTTGATTGTTGCCCCGATTGCTCTATCTGTTGGGAAAAGTACGGGTATCAGTAAGTTATCATTATTGATTGCCTTATCAGGTGGCGGCAAAGCGGGCAATATTATTTCGCCTAATCCAAATACTATTGCAGCGGCGAATGGCTTTGATTTACCTCTAAGTGACGTTATGATTGCTGGCTTTATTCCAGCCGTATTTGGCTTAATTACAGCTGTTGTTCTTGCAAATATCATGAGAAACAAAGGATCAATGGTCAAAGAAACAGATCTTGTAGAGGAACAAACAAAAGAATTATTACCTTTGAAAAAGGCGTTGATCGCGCCAGTGTTAGCGATTGTCTTATTATTACTTAATCCGATTGGCGCCGTTTTAAATATTTCTTTCATCAAAAGTTTGAATATTGATGCTCTGTATATTTTGCCGTTCGCCTCAGTTGTTGGGACAATTGCGATTGGGCAAACAAAACAACTGGCCTTTTATGCATCTTCTGGCTTGAAGAGAGTAACCGATACCGTTTTAATTTTAATTGGTGCAGGTGCAATTGCTGGATTAATTTCTGTTTCTGATTTATCAACACAAATTGTCCACTTAATTTCTGTTATGGGAATTTCTGGAACCTTCTTGGCACCGATTTCTGGTATTTTAATGGGCTTAGCAGTTGGTTCAACATCCACAGCGGTTATTTTAGCGACAGGTTCTTTTGGACCAGCGATTTTAGATATGGCCACATCTTCACTTTCAGCAGCAGTCATGGTGCATACTGGTGCAACTGTGATTGATAGTGTTCCTCAAGGCAATTATTTCCATATTACGGCACAAAGTATGAATATGACGATTAAAGAAAGAATTCGAGTGATTCCTTATGAAATGTGTGTCGGTGGGGTAATGACGATTGTTGCAACCATTTTATATGGCTTTATTTTAAACTAGTTGGAAAGTAGGCGCGAAAAGATGACGAAAAAATTTGTTTTGGCTCCAGACTCATTTAAAGAAAGTATGAGTGCAAAAGAAGCCTGTCTGGCAATGGAAAAAGGGATTTTAGCTGTATTTAAAGATGCAGACATTCAACATGTCCCGATGGCAGACGGCGGGGAAGGAACGGTGGATTCCTTAGTGGATGCAACAGGAGGTACAAGAGTACCAGTGCGCGTGGCAGGACCGCTTCCTGATCAAATCGTTGAAACCTATTACGGCTTATTAGGTGACCAAGAAACGGTGGTCATTGAAATGGCGAAAGCCAACGGAATTGAATTGGTTAAAGCAGCAGAACGCAATCCCTTGATCACTTCTACTTATGGTACAGGAGAGATGATTCAACATGCGCTCAATCATGGGGCAAAAAAAATCATTATCGGCATTGGTGGTAGCGTGACAAATGATGGGGGTGCAGGTATGATTCAGGCACTTGGTGCGCGTTTGTTAGACAAGGAAGGGCAAGAATTGACACGTGGCGGTGGTGCATTAGATAAACTGGCGCAGATCGATTTAACACAGTTTGATCAACGCATTTTTGCTACCGAAGTTCTAGTAGCAAGTGATGTGAATAACCCACTAACAGGGCCAACAGGGGCGTCTCATGTCTTTGGTCCGCAAAAAGGTGCGACAGAAGAAATGGTGGCTCAATTAGATAAAAACTTAGCCCATTATGCAGCGATCATCAAAAAAGAGATCGGCATTGATGTTGAGATGATGCCAGGCGCAGGAGCTGCTGGTGGTTTGGGTGCAGGGTTACTAGCATTCACAAAAGCTCAGTTACGCCCAGGAATTGATATTGTCGTAGAAGTGAATCAATTAGAAGAAAAAATAAAAGCCGCTGATTATGTCTTTACTGGTGAAGGCGGTATGGATTTTCAAACAAAATTCGGCAAAGCCCCTTATGGCGTCTCGCGTTTGGCCAAGAAGTATCAAAAACCGGTTTTCGCTTGTGCTGGCTATATCGGCAAAGATGTGGATGTCCTCTATGAAGAAGGGATGACGGCTATTTTTGGAATTTTGGCCAAAGCCGAACCATTGGAAGCAGCATTGAAAAATGGACCAGTTAATTTAGAAAGAACCGTTGAAAATATTGCTCGTACATTACAGCTGGTGCCTTGTGACTAAGAACTAACCATGGTATCATCAGTAATGAAAGCTGAAATAAAAATGTTCAGTCGTTGATCTGAAGAATTAAGCGTTTGGGACATAAGTCATTGCGGCTTATGTCCCAAACGCTACTCGCTTTTTAGAAAGTTGGCGATAGCAATGTTAAAATTAGACAAAATCCAAGCAAATAAAATTGTTGAAAAGTTGATGGCAGATATTCCTTATAACATCAATATTATGGATGAACGAGGAAAAATTATTGCGAGTGGAGATTCTGCTCGAATTGGGGAGCGCCATCGTGGTGCAGAAAGAGCCATCAATGAACGAAAAAATATTGAAATTTATAAAGATACTTCTTTAGAGAAAAAAGGCACCAATGAACCGATTATTTTGAATAATCACATTTTAGGTGTCGTAGGCATTTCAGGAGAACCAGACGAGGTGCGCAAATTTACCAAGCTTGTGCGCTCGATTGTTCTTTTACTGACAGAAGAATTAAATACACAACAAGAACGCGAAAAAAAGAAGAAACAAAAAAATCAGTTTATCCAGCACTTAATGCATGTTGATTCTGCTTACTCAGAAGCCTTAAAACTTGAAGCGTTGGAACTATATAACCTTCAATTAGATGACCAGAATCATTGTGTACTGACCAAGGACAAGCGCTTATTATCCAGTTATTATCCTGGACATGAAATATTTGAATGGGAAAATTGTTATCTGGTGATTACTTCTGAACCACCTCAGATAACAAAGCCAGTAACAGAATACCTTGTGATAAGTTCGGAAAAAGCCACGATTCAACAAATGGTCCAAGAGGCACAAAACACGTATTTACTTCTATCGTTTCTCCAATTAGAAAAGGCTAAGTTTTACCAAGCAGAAGATTTTTTCATTCAAGGAATTTTTAATTTTCCTTTTCATATTGAATTGGATTTTTTTGAAACCATCCAGACGATTTATGATGAATACTATGAAACCGTTATTTTTTTCGCCAATCATAACTTAAACATCAATGAAACCTCACAAGTATTACATATCCATCGAAATACATTGAATTACCGTTTGAAACGAATTCATGAATTGACGGGGATGGATCCAAAAGTTTGGCAAGATTTTTGGAAATTGTTCTATTATTTTGCCTATTGCTTTAAAGAACGTTTTGAAAAGTAGTGAGGAGCAGGAATGCTTGTTTGTTAAGCAAGTGTCAGCATATTTTTCGCCAGAATCAAAAATATCTTTTATAATAATTGTAAGGAATCAAACGATTTAGATATCAATGAGGAGTGGTACCAGTGAAAAAAGCAGTTTTAATTGTTAACCCCAGTTCTGGTGGTGAAAAAGCCAAAGAATTTGAAACGTTAGCAGAAGAAAAATTAAAGCAGTTATTTGATGAAGTTGTAGTGAAACAAACAGAAAAAGGCGGCGATGCAGAACAATTTGCCCGTGAAGCTGCGGAAAGTCACTTCGACAGTGTTTTCGTAATGGGGGGAGATGGAACCGTTAATGAAGGAATTAGCGGGTTGGCAGAACAAGCTTACCGCCCAAAATTTGGCTTTTTTCCTTTAGGAACGGTGAACGATTTAGCGCGAGCCTTGAATTTACCGATGGACCCTGAAGAAGCGATTCAACAATTAGATTTAGAAAAAACCAGTGCTTTAGATGTGGGGAAAATCAATGACGACTACTTTATGAATGTCGTTGCAATTGGGACGATTCCAGAGTCAATTAACGACGTGGACGTTGAACAAAAAACGAAGTTAGGAAAACTCGCTTATTTTATTTCAGGTGCCAAACATTTAGCGAATGCTCAAACGTATCCTTTTCATTTAAGCTTGGATCAAAAAGAACAAACCATTGAAAGTAGTACCGTTTTAGTTGGCTTAACGAATTCAATCGGTGGGTTTGAAACATTATTACCAGAGGCCCAAGTGGATGATGGCAAACTTCATTTAGTTTATTTAAAAGATCAATCATTATGGGATGCAGTAAAAGCAGTCCCAGATTTGTTAAAAGGCGTCGACCAGTCCACTGATAATTTAGTTTACCTAACCTTTAAAGAAGGAACAATCTCCTTAGAAAACCAAGAAGAATTAACCACTAATGTGGATGGTGATGAAGGAGCTGCTTTGCCAATTACGCTGAAGATTTTGCCTAAACACTTGACGGTTTATTGCGGTGAAGAACAAACAAAATAGCTGATTTTTTTGAGAAAAGCTGGAACATTTCTATTTGTTTAAAAAACAGATAAGTTCTGGCTTTTCAAATCATCTAAAAGAGAATCAATCAGGGGCTATGCTATACTTTGTTTCTACATATTGATAGATAAAGGAGTTAATGAGATGAGAAGAAAAAAACATAAAAACAAAAAGAAACAAGAACTTTTTGAAGAGATTGAAAAACAAGAATTAGCAGAACAAGAAACTAAGCAATTGAATGAAGAAATCGAAGACCCAGAATTTCGTTCTTTTTTTCAAGATGTCTTGAAAAAATTTCCACAAAAAACGTCTACGGCTATAATGAATGCTTTCGCAACTTCTAAAGGTAAAGCAGAACAATTAGTGACGAACAGTCAAACACAACTCGACAAAGTATTTGATGAATTTTTGGCTGGTGTTTCACCTGACGTGAAAAAGAAAAGTCATCAAACGATTCATTTTGCTGCATTGTCAGCAGCAATTATTGGGTTTTCGCCAATTCCGTTTTCGGATGCTTTTTTACTGGTACCTGTTCAATTAACTATGATGTCACGGCTGCATAAAATTTTTGGTCAGTCTTGGTCTGAAAGCTTAGGGAAAAGCTTAACCAAAGAATTAGTAGTGGTTAGTTTAGGTAAGAGTGCAGTCGGGAATATTCTAAAAGTGATTCCTGTTGTCGGAACTGTGACTGGTGGCATGGTCAATGCTTCAGTTGCGGTAGCAATTACGGAAGCGCTTGGCTGGGTTACCGTCAAAATGTTAAACGATGGTGTTGATATCTTTGATGATGTGATGTCTTTCAAAGGACAATTTTCAACATTATTTAAAGCCATCCAAAATGCTAAAAAGAAATAATCACTGTATCGATTAACTAGGGTGAGACACATTTAAACTTTTTTAAGTAATTCGTAGCAAATTTCCAAGGTTTTCGTCACAAATTATTCACAGGTTCTCGTTAATATATAAGCATACCAACAAAACACCCAACATAAACACTTTTCATTTTTACTCCTCAAGTAAAAATAACTCCTTTCCACTCAGTCTACCCAACTGAGTGGTTTTTTTTGCGAAAAAAGAGGGCGTTGAACAATTTGTTCAACGCCCTCTTTTAATAGATGGGGAAGTCATTTGTTAAGAATTATTTTTTCCATTCTGCTACTTGGTCTTTATGTGAATCAACCCAATCACGTGCAGCTTCTTGTGGGTCTTTGCCTTCGTTAATTTCTAACATGACAGATTCCATATCCTTAGTGGTCCAATGGAAATTATCTAACACTTTGTAAGCTTCTGGTTGATCTTCTTTTAGGCCTTGGCGAGCCATTGTGTGAATCGCTTCTTCGCCGCCCATAGTGCCTTTTGGATCAGCTAAATATTTTAAATCATATTTTGCAAACATCCAGTGAGGAGACCAGCCAGTAATAACGATGTCTTCGTTGTTTTTAATTGCTTGTCCTAAGGCGACAGTCATGGCACCTGATGAAGAAGTTTCAACAGACCAATCTTTCAAATTAGGATAAGCTTCTTTAGTTTTCTCTGCTGCTGCAACAACACCAGCCCCAGGTTCAATTCCAGTAATCTTTTTCCCAGCTTGATCAGATAAATCTTCGATAGAATCAACATCCATATAAGAAGGGACAACAATTCCTAACTTCGCGCCTTTAAGGTTTTCACCAAGGTCGTCTAATTTATCTTTATATTGTTTATATTGCTCTGCGTGAGTTCCTGGCAGCCACGCACCAACCATGGCATCTGTTTCACCTTTAGCTACAGATTCCCACATGATTGCGTTATCTAAAGGGGTCGTTTTAACATCATACCCCATATCTTTTAAGACTTCGGCAACCACATGTGTGGAGGCTACTTCGGTATCCCATTCCACATAAGAAAGGGAAATTTGCTTATCATTTGTTGTTGTAAAAATTGAAGCACCAACTAAGCCAGCGACAATTACAACAACCGCTGCAATAATCCCGTATTTTTTCTTTTTAGAGGTGGCACCAGCTGCTTTAGGAGCTGCTTTTTTATTATTTAAATGTTGAGTAAAACGGTCAATGATAATCGCTAAAATAACTAAAGCCACACCATTTACGAAACCGTTCCCGACTTGTGCACGTTGTAAAGCGGAAAGGACGCCACGTCCTAATCCAGGCGCACCAATCATTGAAGCAATAACTACCATTGATAGGGCTAGCATGGTTGTTTGGTTAACACCAGCCATAATCGTGTTTTTGGCTAAAGGTAATTCTAATTTGAATAATTTTTGCCAGCCAGTACTACCGTAAGAATCAGCTGCTTCAACAAGTTCATTTGGCACTTGTCGAATTCCTAAGTTCGTAAAGCGTACGGTTGGTGGTAAAGCGAAGATAACAGAGGCGAAGACCCCAGGAACCATACCAATTCCGAAGAATGCAACGGCTGGAATCAAGT
The DNA here is from genome assembly GCF_050537425.1 of Enterococcus sp. DIV1307a. NCBI lineage: Bacteria > Bacillati > Bacillota > Bacilli > Lactobacillales > Enterococcaceae > Enterococcus > Enterococcus sp. DIV1307a. Next base: position 2,124,798 of record NZ_CP172914.1, on the reverse strand, counting down.
AAACGAAACCAGGCATTGTTTGCATGAAGTCCAAAATCGGTGTAATGATACTCTTGGCTTTTTCGCTTTTCGCCATTAAAATCCCTAGTGGCACACCAATGATAATGGAAATAACACTAGAAAGTAAAACTAACGTAACGGTACTCATTAAATCGTTCCATAAGTTTTGATTATAGATAAACATTAAGCCAATAAACGTGAATAAACTTAAGCCAATTTTTTTATTAGAAATAAAGAAAGCAGCAATCGTTAATAGCACGATCAGCACAAGTGGTGGTACGGCTGTTAGTAAGGCAGTAATGTTGTCCATTACACTTTGACCAATTGTTTGTAAAAAGCTGAATAATCCAGCAAATGTTGAAGTTAACCAATCAGTAAAACTTTCAACCCAAGACGCGACAGGTAATTGATACTTATTCATGTTCGTTCACCTCTGTTTCTGCAAGTGCTTCAAGTACGCTACCACGGATGACCACGCCTAATAGTTTGCCGTTATCAGTCACGGCAAGAGGCGTTTGTGCATCATAAATCAGTGGGAAAATATCATTCACTAACATATCTTTGTCGATTGTTTGAATTTCTGGATCCACACATTCTACAAGAGAAGTCCCATTTTTACGCGCTTCTAAAGCTTTTTCTGCGCGTACAACGCCTTTTAGTTGGCGTTTTTTATCCACGGCAAGTAACATACTCACTTCTTCTTGACGCATCCGTTTTAAAGCAACAGTTGGGCCATCAATTTCAATGTTAGTAGTTAAAGCAGGTACCATAATATTTTGGGCAGTTAAGACTTTTGAACGATCCACATCTTCCACGAAGGTTCGCACATATTCGTTGGCTGGGTTGGTTAAAATTTCTTCTCCAGTCCCAATTTGCATAATTTGACCATCTTTCATCAAAGCAATCCGGTCGCCGATTCGTAAAGCTTCATTCAAATCATGTGTGATAAAGATAATGGTTTTTTTGACATTTTCTTGTAAATCTAATAGTTCGTCTTGCATTTCACGACGAATTAACGGATCAAGAGCAGAGAACGCTTCGTCCATTAATAAAATTTCTGGATCGTTAGCCAAGGCACGAGCAAGGCCGACACGTTGTTGCATCCCACCAGATAATTGACTTGGTAATTGGTCTTTAAAAGCAATTAAGCTAGAATTTTCTAAGGCTTTTTCAGCTTTTGCTTGGCGTTCTTCTTTAGGAACACCACGAATTTCTAAACCATATTCCGTATTTTCTAAGATAGTTCGATGGGGGAAAAGACCAAAGTTTTGGAAAACCATGCTCATTTTATTTCGACGTACTTCACGTAATCCTTCTTTATCTAAAGAAGAAATATCTTGTCCATCAATATAAATATTTCCTGAAGTTGGTTCAATCAAACGATTTAATAAACGAATTAATGTTGATTTCCCACTTCCTGATAACCCCATAATAACGAAAATTTCGCCTTCTTCAACTTCGAAATTTACATCATAAACACCGACTGTAGCACCCGTTTTTTCTAAAATTTCTGTTTTGCTTTTGTTGGCACGAATCATTTCAAGTGCCGGTTTGGTTTTCTTACCAAAGATCTTGGTAAGGTGATTTACTTTTACTTTTGGCAAATCATTGTTCCTCCTCATTAAAAAAGTGACTACATCAGACTACTATAAAGTTGTCACTTTGTCAAATTAGATGAAAATCTTTCTGAAAATGAAGAAAAACAGTATTTTAACTAGGTTTTATAGTGGGTTTTTATGAAAAATAGAAATAATAAATAAAAAAAGTGACTATTTACCGCAAGATAAGTAGTCACTTTTTTGTTTAAGGATAAAAGAAATTTTGGACACGTTGTAAGGTTGATTCGTCATGTCCAACAAAATAAAGTGTGTCGTTCAACGAAATCTTTGCATATGGACCAGGTGAGACCAGAAGCTCTTCTTTGTGTTTGATGGCGATAATCGTTGCCGAAGTGTTTTGCCAAAAATTCATTTCGCTAATCGTCGCCTCAAGATAAGCAGCTTCTTCTGTTAAAACTAATGAATAGGGATTCATTGGATTGAAAGAATCAAAACGCTTTGTTTGTTCAACAAGAGTATCTAGAATGCTAGAAAAATGAGTAAGTTCTTCTTTTTGTTTCGCTACGCTATCTAGCAATTCTTCTTTAATTTCAGCAATCGTTTGAACGTCTTGATATTGTGTCACAAAGTCCTGCGCTTTTTCTTTTGATGCCACATAGAAGCCGCTGCCGTGTTTGGCTTTAACGATTTCTAAATCAACTAAAACGATAATGGCTTTGCGAGCTGTTTCTGGCGACACTTGGTATTGGTTAGCTAGGGTGGAACGGGCATGGATTTTATCTCCAACATGTAATTTGCCTTCTGCAATTTTTTCCGCAACATCAACGGCGATTTGTTGATATTTGGGCTTCGTTAAACTGATTTTTTTGGAAGCCATAGTGAATCCCTCCGTTAATTGTTATTTTCCATTTCTTCTAATTCTAAACTGAAATTTTCCCATTGCTCAAGTAGTTCATCTTGTTGCTGACGAACTTCATCTAATTGTTGGTTTAAAGCCAGCAATTCAACATGATTTTCTAGAATGTCTGGTTGACTCATTTGTGCTTCTAATTGTGCAATTGTCGTATCTAACTGAGCAAGATTTTCTTCGACTTGTGTTATTTTTCTTTGCAAAGTACGGAGTAATTTTTGTTGCTCCTTGTTTTGATAAAAGGTATTTTTGGCTGTAACTGGTTCGGGTTTTTTCGCCGCTTCTTCATTAGCTAAGAGGGCAGCGATTTCTTCTTCCTCTTGTTTCTTTTCTAAATAATAATCATAGTCGCCTAAATAAAGTTTGCTGCCTTTTTCAGAAAGCTCAACAACTTTTGTTGCAATTCGATTGATAAAGTAACGGTCATGGGAAACGAAGAGGATGGTTCCTTCATAATCAATCAGCGCATTTTCTAAAACTTCTTTATTATCGATATCCAAGTGATTGGTTGGCTCATCGAGAATCAAGAAATTGTCACGATCCATCGCTAGTTTTGCTAATGCCACACGGGCTTTTTCGCCACCGCTTAATAAAGGAATCGTTTTTTCAACATCGTCTCCACTGAAGAGAAAGCCGCCTAAAATACTTCGAATCTCTTTTTCAGGTGTGGTTGGGTGTTCATCCCATAATTCCGCTAAGACCGTTTTATTGCCATGTAAATTGGCTTGCTCTTGGTCATAGTAACCTACAGAAACATTGGTGCCAAAAGTTTTACTTCCTTTAATGAAAGGAATGCGGTCAATAATTGATTTCAAGAGAGTGGATTTACCAATTCCGTTCGGTCCGACTAAGGCAATGGCTTCTTTGCGACGAATATCCAAGTGAATAGGTTCGGATAAAATATGTTCTTGGTCGTAACCAATGGCGGCATCTTCGACTTGTAAAACAACATTTCCCGAGACTTTTTCACTATCGAAAAGAAAATGCGCCGATTTTTCATCTCCTTGAGGTCGGTCTAAACGGTCCATTTTTTCTAATACTTTTCGGCGACTTTGTGCACGTTTCGTTGTAGATGCACGAACCAGATTTTTGGCAACGAAATCTTCTAACTTATTGATTTCTTCTTGTTGCTTTTCATACGCTTTCCATTCACTGGCTAATTGTTCTGCTTTTAACTCTAAGTATTTGGAATAGTTTCCTTTGTAGTGAGTCATTTTTTTGCGACTCAGTTCATAAACTTCATTAACTACCTTATCTAAAAAATAACGATCGTGGGAAACAATTAATAGGGCGCCGGCATAACTTGGCAAATAAGATTCCAGCCAAGAAAGCGTCTCGATATCTAAGTGGTTTGTAGGCTCGTCCAGAATTAAAATGTCTGGTTTTTGTAAAAGCATTCTCGCTAATGCAAGCCGGGTTTTTTGACCACCAGATAAGGTTTGAATATCTTTCGTGTAAAAGGATTCATCAAAGCCAAAGCCGTGAAGGACTGAGCGAATTTCATTTTCATAGCCGTAGCCATTTTTTTCAGAAAACGTATGTTGCAATTGATCGTACTCTTTTAAAATTCCTTCATAAACGGAAGTGGTTGGCTCCATTTCACTAATTTTAGTTTCTAATTCTCGCATACGCTGTTCCATTTCTAGGATGTCAGCAAAGGCTTTTGTCATTTCTTCCCAAACGGTTTTATCTGATTCTAAGCCGGTATTTTGAGCTAAATAACCTAACGTAGCAGTTTTATTTTTGGCAATGGTTCCGCTATCGGGAGCATCAATGCCTGCAATGATTTTTAAAAAAGTCGATTTTCCAGCACCATTACGACCAACTAAGGCAATCCGACTTTTTGTTGCAATTTCTAAATGTATGTTTTCAAACAATGTTTCCGAGCCAAAATGCCGGGCAACTTGATTTGCTTGTAATAAAATCATCAGTAGTCCTCATTTCTAAATTCATTGCCCTTAGTGTAGCATAAAATCTGCTAAAATAGCACGTATCAAAAAATGCTTTGTGAAGGTTTATACCTTTTATCACAAACTTTTGAAGAAAAATGCTATTTTTGAGCCATAGAATTGCTTTTTATTGTGAAAAACTGCTATTATGTTAATGGATAAGATTTAAGTGAAAGTATTGGAGGTCCAATTGTGAAAGATCAAGTTATTCCAAAAGCAACGGCGCGACGCCTTCCTTTATATTATCGCTACTTAAGAATGTTACATGATACAGGAAAAAATAAAGTCTCATCAACTGAATTAAGTGAAGCGGTACAAGTAGACAGTGCGACTATTCGTCGTGACTTTTCATATTTTGGTGAATTAGGTAAACGTGGGTACGGCTATGATGTTGAAAACTTAATGAACTTTTTTGCAAAAACATTGAATGAAGATGAGTTAACCAATGTCGCATTAATCGGGGTTGGTAATTTAGGAAGTGCTTTATTAAAGTACAAATTCCATCAAAGCAACAGTATTCGTGTAAGTTGCGCATTTGATGTGAATGAAGATATTGTGGGACGCATTGTTGACGGTATTCCGGTTTATCCAATGGAAGATATGATGGAACAAATCCGTGTTCAACAAATCGAAGTAGCTATTTTAACTATTCCAGCTCGCAAAGCACAAGAAGTTGTAAACAAACTTGCCGAAGCAGGGGTTAAAGGAATTCTAAACTTTACGGCTGCGCGTTTAGTAGCGCCACCTGAAGTATTAATTCAAAATGTTGACTTAACCAACGAATTACAAACATTAATTTATTTCTTACATCATGACAACGAATTGATTGACGAAGAAGAATAAGCAAAAGAAAAGGGCCTAGTCGTTTAGACGAAGGCCCTTTTCTTATTGAATTGTACCATTATGCAAAAGTAGTTGAACAATAATCACAATCGTATTCATGCCGCAATGGGCAATAATTGAGGTCCAAATTTTTCCAGTTTGCTTGTACAAAAGAGCAAAGAAAAATCCCATAAAGAAATAAACAAAAAAGTGACCATCGGCATGTGCGAGTGAAAAAATCGCCGAACTAACAGTAGCCGCAATCCAGAAATTTGTAAAAGGCTGGATTAAATGGATAAATGCATAACGAAAGACGAATTCTTCCATAATCGGACCACCGATAGTAGTTGCCAAAATAAATAAAGGATTTGCCAAAATCACCGCTACAATAGCTTGTGTATTTTGAGAAGTAGCTTGTTCTCCTGTGATGGCTACTTCAATGGCAAAAGTAACCCCTTGAATCAGCATGGCAATGAAAATCCCACTAACACCTAGTAAAAAAATAAAAATAGGTGATTTCAAGGTTGCTGTTTCCTCTAAAGGAGAAGGTTCTGTTGTTTTTAAAAAGATGCCAATCATTACAAGGGCGCCAATAATGTAGAGAGCAGTTGTCACATTAATCGCTGCATTGGGGGAAATACCCGAAAAAAGTAACGGCCCGAAGAAAGCGATAATGTATGTGACTAAAATAAATAAACTTGATTTTCTTAAGGTCATGGTTAATCCTTTCTATAATTATTTTTTACGATTATTGCGATATCCTAATAAAAGAAAAACGAATAAGAAAAAGAAAAGAGATTCCCAAAGTGTCGAAACAATTCCTTCTGTGACACTGAAAACAAGATTTCCTAAATTCGCTATCACAAAATAAACGAAGGTTGCTATTAGTGCTGTAAGTAAACGTTGTTTCATTTTATTCGCCTCCAATCGTAGTCAATTTATTTTACCATGAATTAAAGGATTGGAAAAACATTCCATGAAAAAAGAATACGCAATAAAAAATGCGTATCTTATAATTGACAAGAAAAAGAGAGAAAAGACTTGCATTTTTAGAGTGAAATGAGTATTATAAATAGTGTGAGTTAGCACTCTTGTGTATCGAGTGCTAAAATAAGCGAAAACTTTTTATTTGGAGGGATTTATTGTGTTAAAACCATTAGGCGATCGCGTCGTAATTAGAGTCGCGAAAGAAGAAGAAAAAACTGTTGGAGGAATTGTTCTTGCATCCGTTGCAAAAGAAAAACCACAAACAGGTGAAGTTATCGCAGTAGGTGAAGGTCGTGTGCTTGAAAATGGCACAAAAGTTCCGATGGAAGTAAAAATTGGTGACACAGTAATGTTTGAAAAATATTCAGGAACAGAAGTGAAATACGAAGGCGTAGAATACTTAATTGTATCAGCCAAAGACATTATTGCCACTGTTGAATAATAAACAACTTTTACAGAATAATATAATAGAAGAAAAAAATTATGAGGTGAAGAAATCATGGCAAAAGAGATTAAATTTGCAGAAGATGCACGTGCAGCAATGCTACGCGGAGTAGATGTATTAGCAGATACAGTGAAAGTGACATTAGGCCCTAAAGGTCGTAACGTTGTTTTAGAAAAATCATTTGGTTCACCATTGATTACTAACGATGGAGTAACAATTGCTAAGGAAATTGAATTGGAAGATCATTTTGAAAACATGGGCGCAAAATTAGTTTCAGAAGTTGCTTCTAAAACGAATGATATTGCTGGTGACGGAACAACAACAGCGACTGTTTTGACACAAGCCATTGTTCGTGAAGGCTTAAAAAACGTAACTGCTGGAGCCAACCCATTAGGTATTCGTCGTGGGATTGAATTAGCAACAAAAACAGCAGTAGAAGAATTACACAATATTTCATCTGTAGTTGATTCAAAAGAAGCGATTGCACAAGTCGCTGCTGTTTCATCAGGTTCTGAAAAAGTCGGCCAATTAATTGCCGATGCAATGGAAAAAGTTGGTAACGACGGCGTAATTACCATTGAAGAATCAAAAGGGATTGAAACAGAATTAGATGTGGTTGAAGGAATGCAATTCGACCGCGGTTATTTATCTCAATACATGGTTACTGACAACGATAAAATGGAAGCTGTTTTAGAAAATCCATATATCTTAATTACCGACAAAAAAATCTCAAATATTCAAGATATCTTACCTTTATTAGAACAAATTCTACAACAAAGCCGTCCACTATTGATTATTGCGGATGATGTTGATGGGGAAGCTCTACCAACATTAGTATTGAACAAAATCCGTGGTACATTTAATGTTGTCGCAGTAAAAGCGCCAGGATTTGGTGACCGCCGCAAAGCGATGCTTGAAGATATTGCTATTTTAACAGGTGGTACAGTAATCACTGACGACTTAGGGTTAGAGTTAAAAGACACAACTATTGAAAACTTAGGAAATGCTAGCAAAGTAGTTGTCGACAAAGATAACACAACAATTGTCGAAGGTGCTGGTTCAAAAGAAGCCATTGATGCCCGCGTTCATTTAATTAAAAACCAAATCGGCGAAACAACGTCTGATTTTGATCGTGAAAAATTACAAGAACGTTTAGCTAAATTAGCTGGTGGGGTTGCTGTCGTTAAAGTCGGTGCTGCAACTGAAACAGAATTAAAAGAATTAAAATTACGAATTGAAGATGCATTAAACGCAACACGTGCCGCTGTAGAAGAAGGCATGGTTTCTGGTGGTGGTACCGCACTGGTCAATGTAATTGGTAAAGTCGCTGCGCTAGAAGCTGAAGGCGATGTGGCAACAGGGATCAAGATTGTCGTTCGTGCATTAGAAGAACCAATCCGTCAAATCGCTGAAAATGCTGGTTATGAAGGATCAGTGATTGTTGACAAACTAAAAAATGTTGACTTAGGTATCGGATTCAATGCAGCTAACGGTGAATGGGTAAACATGGTTGAAGCCGGTATTGTTGACCCAACAAAAGTAACTCGTTCTGCCTTACAAAATGCAGCTTCTGTGTCAGCTTTATTATTAACAACTGAAGCAGTTGTTGCAGACAAACCAGAACCAGCTGCACCAGCTCCTATGATGGATCCATCAATGGGCATGGGCGGTATGATGTAAAAATAAAAAAGTATTCTAAAAGCTTACGATTGAAAAATCGTAAGCTTTTTTTTACATAAAGAATAAATAATCTAAATAATATCTTTGCTTATGGTGTTTTCTCAAATATTTACTCAATTAACAAAAAAGATGATAATTTAAAGGCTTCGTTTTAGCTAGACAGCCTTGTTTTTATTCGATAAAATTTAGTAATAACAATCATTTTTTGAAAACTAGTAGTTGGTAATTTTTATTTATTAATAGAATATAAATAAAAATTATTATATTTTGAAGGGGAATATTAGGAAGATTGAGGTGGAAAAATGGAAAAATATACAATTGGTGTCGTTCCTTTGACAATTGAAACAAAAGAATACTGCCAAAATTGGTTTGTTAGTAATCAAGTAGAATGTCAGATCATCCAAGGAACAAATATACTTCTTCATTTGCACCATATTGATGGGTTAGTGATTGAAGTTACTGACCACCAGCAAGTAAATACTTGTTGTGAGTTATTAATGACGATTCGCAAGCAGTCAGATTTACCGATTTGGTTATTTTCTCGGACAGAAGTAATTAGTAAAGTCAATCGAATTATTTATTTACAATTAGGTGCAGATGGCGTTTTTGATCATTCTTATGATCGTCAAGAATGCATGTTAAGCATGAGTAATTTATTGCAACGTGTAAAAAGACGTTTTTATCCTAAATTAGCTATTGCAAACGAGGAACAAACAGTTACTAAGAATCTTTCTGAGAGATTGTATTTAATTGCGCCAAATTTGAGTGTTTGCTTGGGAAGTGGAGAAGAAATTCTTTTAACAAAATTGGAATTTTTCACAATAGAGTATTTATACAAACACGCAGGACAAACAATTACATATGAAGAACTCTACAAAAATGTCTGGAAAGATACTGCGAATGAACGAAAATATCGTGTCGCTAATGTGATTTTCCATTTGCGTAAAAAAATTGAACAAGATGTGAACAAACCACAATATATCAAAACAATTCGCTCAAAAGGCTATATGTTAACGGTGTAAAAGGTACGAAGGAGGAGAAACAGATGTGGCAATTTTTGACTAAAAACAATGAAGATGAGGAGTATGAGAAGATGCCGGATTTTGAAAATGAACAATCGATGAAAGCACAACCAACGGTAACAGAAGAAGCAATCTTTGATGACGAGGTTGTTTATGCAAAAGAGCAAGCCGCAAAAGTAAAACAGGTCCAGCAACAAGTGCCGACTGAACTGTCAGAAGAGTCATTTTCTTTTGTTGAAAAACTAGAAGAAGAAAATCAACTATATCAGCAATCCATAAAAAAACTAACGGAGCAATTATTAATGCAAACCAATGAAGTGGAAGCATTACAAAAACAACTAGTCGAAAAAGATGTTCAACTTAAAGATGTTAAAGAAACGTTAAGTGATAAAGAAGCAACTATCACTTCTTTACAGAAACAATTGTCTGAAGCAAAGATACAACAGAGACAGACTAGCGAAGAGAACTTAGACACAGCCGTTACGCTTTCTCAAAAAGAAATTGGTGAAGTCTTATTAGAAGCCAAACGTCAAGCAAAAGAAACAATTGCCCAAGCTAACCAACAAGTTGCAACAGTTCATGAAGAGATGGAACAACGTTTAGCAACTTTAACACGCATGAAGCAAGTGGCAAGAGAGTACCAAGCTTATTGTGAACAAATGCTGACCATCAAGAATGAATCAACAGGAATGTACCAACAGATAGAGCAATTATTAGCAGAAATAAAGAGGTAAATGAAGGAGAAATGCGATGAAAAAAAGAAAGGCAAGATATTTGAAGTTGGTATGTCTTGGAGTCTTAGGGGCTTATGCGGGCGCCAGTTACTACAATTCAGAACCATTAATCGCTCAAGAGGAGACCGAAACGAGTCACGAAAGCCGACAGCTAGTACTGGAAGAAAAAAGAGCGGACCAAGTCAATCAAGACCAAGGAACTCTTACTTCTTCAACGCTGAACGAAACAGTAATAAGTTCGTCTGAACAACAAGAAAGTTCAACACAAAATGACAGCAGTGACCATCAGGAAAATAATGTGGAACCTTCAGAATCTGAAAATAGTTTACCGCCACAAGAAAAGCCAATTGCTAGTACTAAACTAACCGAATCGTTACAAAATGAGCAACCAGTATCTGAAGAGCGTAAAGCGCTCACTGAAAAGCCGCCTCATAATCAGGAACCACAAAATTCTACATTAACTGAAAAGACCAAAGAGCCGTTGGTACATTCAGAGGTAGACAATAGTCAAGAAAAGGAAAAGCAAGCAGGAATTCAACAACAAGCCGAGGCAAATTTTGTTGTCCAAGAGAATGCTTCTACTTCTGAGTTTATTAGAAAAATCGGTGAAGAAGCACGAGTTATTGGTCAGCGACATGATCTATACGCTTCTGTCATGATAGCTCAAGCTATTTTAGAAAGTGGCTCGGGCAATAGTGCGTTAGCGGCGCCGCCAAATTATAATTTGTTTGGCATTAAAGGCGCTTATCAAGGTCAAAGTGTCAGCTTTTCCACACAAGAAGATGATGGTAAAGGGAAGATGACCACCATTCATGCCGATTTTCGTCAGTATCCTTCCTATAAAGAGTCATTAACAGACTATAGTAAATTAATCATCAATGGGCTGGCGGGGAATCCGACGTTTTATCACGGCGTTTTGAAAGCAAACACGACGAATTATCAGCAGGCAACAAAATTTTTAACAGGTCGTTATGCAACGGATACATATTACGATAAAAAATTAAATGCGTTGATTGAAACCTATCAATTAACTGAATACGATCAAGAAAAGAAGAAACCAGTAGTGACTAATTTAGCAGAAGAAAAGAAACCTTCGTTTGATAAGGAAGCAGTCAAGGCACAGCTAAAAAAAGAAGCAGTCGTCTATGAAGTAAGCAAAGGAGATTCTCTCGCCACCATTAGCCAGACGTTTGGTGTGTCAGCAACAGCCATTTTAAAACAAAATTCAAAGACTCAAGAAATGTTTTATATTGGCCAAAAGATTACGATTCCTCAGCAAACAGCGGCGACTTCTCTAGAACCGAAAGAACAAGCGTTACTTCAATCACTAATAATCAGTAAATCGGTGACTAATGCTTTGAAGACAGCAGAGCAATCAAATGGTAAAGCGAATGACTCAAAAACAGAGTCTACTGAGTATTATGAAGTAAAAAGAGGAGAGACACTCGCAAAAATTGCAAAAAAAACGGGCTATTCATTAACCGCGCTCAAGCAGGCAAATGACTTAACGTATTCTGTATTAACCGAAGGACAAACGATAGCACTTCCTAAGCTAAAGGACTAATGCTGATTTAACTTATCGGTCGATGGAGTCAATATATTATTAGAGTAAGAGTAGAGGGTAAGTTCATTCATGGATGAACTTACCCTCTACTCTTATTATGTTTTTCATAAATACTTAATAAATAGTAAAATTAGCAAGAGAATTGTGTCTTTATACAAAATAGATAGGTTTTCTTGCCGAAGTTTGATAAAATGATTAGTTGAAAGGATGCGTGAAAATTGAAAGAATTATTTCGTAAATACCGAGAAGTACTGGCTTATTTATTTTTTGGTGGTGCAACGACTGTCGTCAACTTAGTTGTATTTTTTGTTTGTCAAAATGTGTTAGGGCTGGATTACAAGATAAGTAACACAATTAGTTGGTTTTTATCTGTTCTATTTGCCTTTTTCACGAATAAATATTGGGTATTCGCAAGTAAGCATGAAAGCATAGCTGGTTTTTTTAAAGAAATGGGCTTATTTTATTGGTACCGAATTTTATCTTTTGTGGCTGATATGGGTTTAATGATTCTCCTAATTGATGGCATTCATTTTTCATCATTTTGGGCGAAAATGATTACACAAGTTGTAGTAGTGATTTTAAATTATTTCTTCAGTAAATTTTTCATTTTTAAAGAAAAAGAGGTCTAAGCAGATTTTAGGCTAAAAAAAATTTTTTTGTTATAATATAAACAAGTTTTTAATACAAAGAATAGAGGTAGAAAACGATGGACTATACATATGCAGATGATAGTTTGACATTGCATACAGATATGTATCAAATCAATATGATGCAAACATACTGGGAATTAGGGAGAGCAGATTTACATGCTGTTTTTGAATGTTACTTTAGAGAGATGCCCTTTAATCATGGCTACGCAATTTTTGCAGGTTTAGAACGTTTAGTCAATTATCTCGAAAATTTAACGTTTACAGAATCTGATATTGCATATCTCCGAGAAGTTGAAGAATATCCAGAAGATTTCTTGACGTATTTAGCAAATTTTGAATTTAAATGTACTGTACGCTCTGCTTTAGAAGGGGATTTGGTTTTTAATAACGAACCGTTAATTCAAATTGAAGGTCCTTTGGCACAATGTCAATTGGTAGAAACTGCCTTGCTAAATATGGTGAATTTCCAAACATTAATTGCGACAAAAGCGGCTCGAATTAAATCCGTGATAGGCGATGATCCTTTATTGGAATTTGGAACACGCCGGGCACAAGAATTAGATGCTGCCATTTGGGGCACAAGAGCCGCCTATATTGGTGGGGCGGACGCGACAAGTAATGTTCGTGCTGGTAAAATTTTTGGTATTCCGGTTAGTGGGACTCATGCCCATTCATTGGTTCAGTCGTATGGAAATGATTATGAAGCATTCATGGCGTATGCCAAAACACATCGGGATTGCGTTTTTCTTGTTGATACGTATGATACTTTGAAAGCGGGAGTGCCAAGCGCAATTCGAGTAGCTCGAGAAATGGGGGATAAAATTAATTTCCTAGGCGTGCGGATTGATAGTGGCGATATGGCTTATATTTCTAAACGAGTTCGTGAACAACTGGACGAAGCAGGCTTTACTGAAGCAAAAATTTATGCATCGAACGATTTAGATGAAAATACGATTTTGAATCTAAAAATGCAAAAATCAAAAATTGATGTATGGGGCGTGGGTACCAAGCTGATTACGGCCTATGATCAACCGGCTTTAGGAGCGGTGTTTAAATTAGTTTCAATTGAAGGTGAAGATGGTCAAATGAAAGATACCATTAAACTATCTAGCAATGCTGAAAAAGTGACAACACCAGGAAAAAAACAAGTTTGGCGTATTACACGTAAATCTGATAAAAAGTCAGAAGGGGACTATGTGACACTTTGGAACGAAGATCCTCGCCAAGAAGAAGAAATTTATATGTTCCATCCCGTTCATACCTTTATTAATAAGTATGTCCGTGATTTTGAAGCACGGCCAGTACTCCAAGATATTTTCGTTGAAGGAAAACGTGTGTACGAATTACCAACTTTAGATGAAATTAAACAATATGCAAAAGAAAATTTAGATTCACTTTGGGAAGAATACAAGCGGGACTTGAATCCGCAGAAATATCCAGTGGACCTTTCAACAGATTGTTGGAACCACAAAATGAATTTATTGGAAAAAGTGCGTAAAGACGTTAAACATTTAACGCAAACGGTGAATAAGGAGGCCTAGAAATGACAACACTTCAAGAAAAAATCATTCAAGAGTTAGGTGTTTTACCGACAATTGATCCAAAAGAAGAAGTTCGTAAAAGTATTGATTTTCTGAAAGCTTATTTAACTAAACATCCTTTTTTAAAAACCTTTGTCTTGGGAATTAGTGGCGGACAAGATTCAACATTAGCTGGTCGCTTAGCACAATTAGCGATGACTGAAATGCGCGAAGAAACAGGAGATATGTCGTATCAATTTATTGCGATTCGCCTTCCATACGGTGAGCAAGCAGATGAAGCTGATGCACAAGCCGCGCTAGCCTTTATCCAGCCAGATGTTTCTTTACGAGTGGATATTAAACCAGCAGTGGATGCAATGGTTGGTTCGCTAGAAAACGCTGGCGTTCAAATTAGCGATTTTAATAAAGGGAACATGAAAGCACGTCAACGTATGATTACACAATATGCAGTAGCTGGCGAAAATGCTGGCGCAGTAATTGGCACAGACCACGCAGCCGAAAATGTGACAGCTTTCTTCACCAAATATGGCGATGGCGGAGCGGATATTTTACCGTTATTTCGTTTAAATAAGCGCCAAGGAAAAGCTTTGCTGAAAGAACTTGGGGCACCAGAAGCCTTGTATTTAAAAATACCAACAGCTGATCTAGAAGATGACAAACCGTTAGTTGCAGATGAAGTTGCCTTAGGTGTCACGTATGATGCCATTGATGATTATTTGGAAGGCAAAAAAGTCTCGGAAACAGATCAACAAACAATTGAAAACTGGTATAAAAAAGGACAACACAAACGGCATTTACCCATTACAATTTTTGATGATTTTTGGAAATAAAAACACAGACCATCGGCGAATGAACGATGGTCTGTGTTTTTTTTACATAACTACTTTTCAGAAAGTAAACGTTGCTACAGCAACTATCCTATGATAATGAAAGTCGTTTTCATTTAGGCGTTTTCACTTTCTTTTTCAAAACAGAAAAGGTACGCTCAATAATGTAAAGTGAATGATGGGAGAGAAAAAGAGATGAAGCATGTAACAAAATTGGGGATTACAATTATAACAGGAGTTTTGGCATTATTATTTGAATTTATTTTACATCAGCCGAATTGGGCGTATGGTATTATTTTAATAACAGGTTCTGTAATGGCGTTAATGATGTTCTGGGAAATGATTCAAACCTTACGTGAAGGAAAATATGGTGTCGATATTTTAGCGATTACCGCTATCGTTGCAACCTTAGCTGTGGGAGAATACTGGGCCAGTTTGATGATTTTAATTATGTTGACTGGTGGTGATTCATTAGAAGACTATGCCGCTGGAAAAGCTAACCAAGAGCTGAAGTCATTATTGGATAACTCGCCACAAAAAGCTCATCGCTTGAATGGCGAAAATTTAGAAGATGTTTCTGTTGAGGAAATCAATGTTGGCGATGAATTAGTAGTAAAACCAGGGGAACTAGTTCCAGTTGATGGCTTGGTAAAAACCGGGACATCAACAGTCGATGAATCTTCATTAACAGGAGAATCAAAACCAATTGAAAAAAATCCTGGGGATGAATTAATGTCGGGTTCCGTGAATGGTGATGGCTCTTTGAAAATGGTTGCTGAAAAAACTGTAGCCGACAGTCAATATCAAACGATTGTGAACTTAGTGAAAGAATCTGCGGCGCGTCCAGCTCATTTTGTACGTTTAGCAGACCGCTATGCGGTACCTTTTACACTAATTGCCTACTTAATTGCAGGTGTTGCTTGGTTTGTTTCAAAAAGTCCGACACGTTTTGCGGAAGTCTTAGTGGTTGCTTCGCCGTGTCCTTTAATTCTATCTGCCCCAATTGCTTTAGTGGCAGGGATGGGTCGTTCAAGTCGTCATGGGGTCGTTATTAAATCGGGAACGATGGTCGAAAAATTAGCTTCTGCAAAAACGATTGCGTTTGATAAAACAGGCACGATTACGCAAGGACAACTTTCTGTTGATCAAGTCCAACCAATCAATGCTGAAATAACTGCTGCTGAATTAGTGGGATTGGCAGCAAGCGTGGAACAAGAATCAAGTCACATTTTAGCTAGATCAATTGTTGCTTATGCCAGAAAGCAAGATGTCCCATTAAAAAATATTACAGATCTAGCGGAAGTTTCTGGTGCTGGCGTGAAGGCATTTGTGGATGGTGCTGAGATACGGGTAGGTAAAAAGAATTTTGTGACACAAGAGTCTCAAACAACTGAAAAAATTGATAAAACGACTATTCATATTTCACGTAATGGCACATATTTAGGCCGAATTACTTTTACAGACACTGTACGCTCAGAAGCAAAAGAGACTATGGAAAAATTACACCAATTACATCTTCAACGAATTTTAATGCTGACGGGGGATCAAGAATCCGTCGCAGAAACGATTGCTGCAGAAGTAGGAATTACCGAAGTACATGGGGAATGTTTACCACAAGATAAATTAACTATTCTAAAAGAATTGCCTAAAGAAAATCATCCAGTCATCATGGTAGGAGATGGTGTAAATGATGCACCTTCGCTTGCTGCTGCAGACGTAGGTATTGCTATGGGCGCTCATGGAGCTACTGCGGCTAGTGAAACTGCTGATGTTGTTATTTTAAAAGATGACTTAAGTAAAGTCAGCCAAGCGGTCGAAATTGCCCAAGATACTATGAAAATTGCCAAACAATCTGTATTAATCGGAATTTTTATCTGCGTTTTACTAATGTTAATTGCTAGTACGGGGATCATTCCGGCGCTAATCGGGGCTATGCTACAAGAAGTCGTGGACACTGTGTCAATCTTATCTGCTTTGCGTGCTCGTCGAATTGGCAAGTAAGGTGGAACAATTAATTGCCTGAATGTCCAGCTTAGTGGTAAAATAAAGGTACGTTTTTAATATTAATAAGTTACAGGGGAGAGATTGTGCAATGAAAGGAAACCAAATAGATGGGCAACCAGTCACGGAAGAACAACTATTAAAAGAAGGTTACCGTAAATATACTGGGGAAGGAATTGATATCTTTTATAATAAAGATATTTGTGAACATATTGGTAATTGTGTTCGCGGAAATCCAGAAGTCTTTGAAGTTGGTCGGAAACCATGGATTATTCCAGATAACGGAAGTGTTGAAAATGACATGATTGTGGTAGATTCATGTCCAAGTGGTGCTCTAAAATATATTCGGAAAGCAGGGAACGAATATGCAAATTAAAGAAGAAAACAATCGTTTTGCTCTATATAACGATGAAAACCAAGAAATTGGTGAAATGACTTGGTCAGATGCTGGCGAAAGCATGATGATTATTGATCATACGTTTGTTGATCCAACTTATCGTGGACAAAAATTAGCTGAAAAACTTGTTTTAGCAGGTGTTGAAAAAGCGAGAAAAGAGCATAAAAAAATTATTCCGCTATGTCCATTTGCCAAAAAAGAATTTGATACTAAACCTGAATACGGAGACGTATTGAGAAAATAAAGAAGAAACTAGCAACAGCCGCAAGTAGGAATCTGATTCCTACTTGCGGCTGTTGCTATTAGAGACAAATAAGGAAAGACATTAAATTTCACTGGTGTTTACAGATAAAATATGCTACATTAAAGTAGATGAATTTCGCATATTTGTATAAAAAGGAGAATTAACGCATGTATAATCTAATCTTAACGTTGGTCATCATTTTATCTGTTTTAATCGTCATTACTGTTATGATGCAACCAAGCAAACAAAACAGTGCAGCAAGTGCCTTCACTGGCGGTGCAGATAAATTATTTGGGAAGCAAAAAGCGCGCGGTTTTGAAGCTGTTATGCAACGCTCAACAGCAGTTCTTGGCGCAATTTGGATGATTTTATTATTTGTTTTGGCGTTCTTATCTTCAAAATAAGTACGTAATCTTTTAAAATGACAAGTTTAGAACAGAGAGATGAGTGCGGACACTTATTTTTCTGTTCTTTTTCTTTCTGAAAAAGTCTTTGAAACTTATCATTTCGGAAGGTTTTCTTTTGAGAATATGATAGAATGAAGCTGAGGTGAGCGAAGTGGCAAAAAAAATCAATTTACCGAAGCCGTTATTTTCAGAAAAAGGAAAACGGGCGGTCCTTTTATTACACGCTTATTCTGGCAGCAGTAATGATGTACGGATGTTAAGCAGACGTTTAGAAAAAGAAAATTATACTGTCTATTCGCCTAATTTTTCAGGACATGGCACGCTAGTTCCTGAAGATATTTTAGATCAAACAACGGAACAATGGTGGCAAGATACACAAGAAGCAGTCGCTTTTTTGAGAGAAAGAGGTTACCAAGAAATTGCCATTTTTGGTTTATCAATGGGCGGGATTTTCAGTATGCATGCATTAACGGAACAATTAACAGGATTAATTGGTGGTGGATTTTTCTGTTCACCGATCTACCCTGTCGCAAATAAAGTCCCAGAAAATTTTGTATTATACGCAGAAAACGTGATGAAAATCGCAGAAGTTCCTGCAGAGGAACAACAAAGCCGGTTGCAATCGATTGAGCAACGAGTCAAACAACAATTAGGAGCGATTGAAACGATTGCTAGTCAGACGGCTGACAAACTAAACAAAATCCACGCACCTCTTTTCTTAGCGCAAGCTGGCAAAGATGAAATGATTGAGCCAATGGGCGTCTATCAAACGGCCCAAGCGCTAACACAAGCACGTGTGACCTTACAATGGTACCCAAACAGCGGACATGTCATTACGGTGAGTGGAGAACACAAACAATTAGAGCAAGATGTGGTGCAATTTTTAGCAACACTACCTTGGAATGAGGAGAAATAATGACAAAACAAACAATTAAAGAGCAAATTTTACATTTCATGGAAAGCCAAAAAAAGAAAAGCTTTTCAATGGAAGAAATTGCACAAGGCTTGAATTTAGAAAAAAGTTCAGATTTTAAAATTTTAGTGCAAACCATTGCACAAATGGAACGAGAAAAGTCAGTTAGTTTCAACAAAAAAGGCAAAGTCCTGTTACCAATGAAAGACTTATTAATAGAAGGAACGTTTCGTGCAAATGAACGAGGCTTTGGTTTCGTGACCATCGATCCTGAAGAACCAGATGTTTACATTCCTAAAGAGGCAACGAACTTTGCAATGGATGGGGACACGGTTTTAATCGACGTGATCCAACATGCGGATCCTTTTTCAGATCGCGGCGCAGAAGGTAAAGTCAAAGAAATTAAAGAGCGAGCAGTGAGCCAAGTTGTCGGAGAATTTGTGGCATATAGTGAAGAAGAAATGGCAGAAATGGGACTGTATGGCTACATGATTCCCAAAGATAAGAAATTGAATCAGTATACTGTATCAATTGCACCTGAAGGGATTAAGCCAGTAGATGGTAGTATTGTCATTGCTGAAATTACCTATTATCCAGATCAAGAATATCCGACAAGTATGGAAGGACTAGTCAAACAAGTGATTGGTCATAAAAATGATCCAGGAATGGATATTTTATCAATCGTGGTGGCTCATGGAATTCCCACAGCATTTCCTGATGAAGTTTTGGCTGAAGCGGACCAAGTACCAGAAACTATTGCAGAAAGCGATTTAGTCGGTCGTCGGGATTTACGTGATCAGTTGATTGTGACGATTGATGGAGAAGATGCGAAAGATTTAGATGATGCAGTAACGGTACAAAAGTTAGCAAATGGCAATTTCTTTTTAGGGGTGCATATTGCAGATGTTTCTTATTATGTAACTGAAGGAAGCCAATTGGATATGGAAGCGTATGAACGTGGCACAAGTGTCTATTTGACTGACCGAGTTGTGCCAATGATTCCGCAGCGATTATCAAATGGGATTTGTTCGCTAAACCCACATGTTCCACGTTTAACCATGAGTTGTGAGATGGAAATTACACCAGAAGGAGAAGTTATTTCGCATGAAATTTTCCAAAGTGTAATCCAAACAACGGAGCGAATGACCTATACAGCAGTCAATGAAATTTTAGAAGAGCAAAAACCTGAAACGTTAGAACGCTACAAAGAG
The DNA here is from genome assembly GCF_050537425.1 of Enterococcus sp. DIV1307a. Classification (NCBI taxonomy): domain Bacteria; kingdom Bacillati; phylum Bacillota; class Bacilli; order Lactobacillales; family Enterococcaceae; genus Enterococcus; species Enterococcus sp. DIV1307a. The sequence goes on along the minus strand of NZ_CP172914.1, from coordinate 2,104,935 downwards.
CTAGTTCCCATGTTTAAAGAGATGGGCGAGCTGCACCATATATTAGAAGAGATGCGTATGCGCCGTGGTGCGATTTCTTTTGAAGATCGTGAAGCCAAAGTCCTAGTTGATGAAAATGGTCATCCCCAAGATATTCTTTTACGCACGCGTGGCGTGGGTGAACGATTAATTGAATCCTTTATGTTGGCAGCGAATGAAACTGTGGCACGTCATTATCATGACTTAAAACTGCCATTTATTTATCGGATTCATGAACAACCAAAAGAAGAAAAAATGCAACGTTTCTTTGATTTTGCTGCAGTACTTGGCATTCTTGTTAAAGGAACAAAAGAAAACATTTCACCGAAAGATTTACAAAAAGTTTTAGAGCAAGTTGAAAATAAGCCGGAAGAAGTGGTTATCAATACGATGTTGCTAAGAAGTATGCAACAAGCGAAATACTCAGAAGACAACTACGGACACTATGGGTTGGCTGCTGAATATTATACGCATTTTACTTCACCAATACGTCGTTATCCAGATTTAATTGTGCATCGTTTGATTCGCAGCTATAGCCAAGATCAATCTGAAAAAAATCAAGAAAAATGGAACGAAGCATTACCAGAAATTGCCAATCATAGTTCAAGTATGGAACGTCGCGCAGTTGATGCAGAGCGTGAAGTGGACGCCATGAAGAAAGCCGAATTTATGGTAGATAAAGTGGGAGAAACGTATGACGGGATCATCAGCTCTGTCACAAAATTTGGTATCTTTGTGGAACTGCCTAATACAATAGAAGGCTTAATTCACGTGAACAACTTAAAACAAGATTATTTCCACTTTATTGAAAATCATATGGCGTTAGTTGGTGAACGGACGGGAATGACTTTGAAAATTGGTCAGAAAGTTCAAATCCGTGTTGAAAAAGCTGATCCAGAAACAAGAGAAGTTGATTTTGAATTGATTTCAGCTGAGGAAGTCGCACCAGTCGAAGGACCAAAAGGACGTAAAAAAGGTAAAGCCAATTCTTCAACTCGTTCAAATAATCAACGAAGAAATAAAAAAGATGAATCATTTGATGGTAAGAAAAAGAAAAATAAGAAAAAAGGCAAAGGCAAAAAACAACCTTTTTATAAAGAAGCAATGAAACAAAAAAATAAAAAAGGGAAAAAGAAGAAGTAGAGGAGGTCGCTTATGCCAAAAGGGGAAGGAAAATTAATCGCACAAAACCGCAAAGCTAGACATGATTATTCAATTATCGATACGGTTGAAGCAGGTCTTGTTTTACAAGGAACAGAAATCAAATCTATTCGTAATGGTCGTATCAATTTAAAAGATGGTTTTGCACGAATTCGAAACGGAGAAGCCTTTTTGTATAATGTTCATATTAGTCCATATGAACAGGGCAATATTTTTAATCATGACCCATTACGTACCAGAAAATTATTATTACACAAAAAACAAATTAATAAGTTAATCGGCGAAACCAAAAATACAGGTATCACATTAGTACCTTTGAAGGTCTATATTAAAGACGGCTATGCCAAAGTTTTGATTGGTTTAGCTAAAGGGAAAAAGCAGTACGACAAGCGTGAAGACTTGAAACGTAAGGAAGTTGACCGACAAATCAGCCGAACATTAAAAAATAACCGACGTTAAAAATGTAAATTTATTCTTTTTCGCATATTTGCTTGCCTTTCTTCGGATTAGGTGTAAAATCTGGTAAGTGTTGAGTAAATGAATGTAAATGATTCATTTTTTAATCGCTTCGGAAAGCAGTACCACCCTGCATTAGATTGGTTTATGGAAAAGGTTTTCCAACCAATTTTCAACACATGAAATTTTAAAAGTAAACTATTTGTAAATTATCAACAAGTGGTGGTACGATAGCTTTGCCAGGGATTATCACTCAGGAGTAGGATGAAACTTCTGAAAGATTGTTGGAAAAGAGGTGAATTGATTTGGAAGAGAAGAAATTACTCTTCAATATCGGACCAATTTGGTTTGATGGAACCATTGTTTTGATGGTGCTGTTGACGTGTATCATTGTTTTCGCCTTTGTCTATGCTTGTACGAGAAATATGAAGCTACGACCTAAAGGCAAACAAACGGTCATCGAATGGTTAGTAGATTTTATTCGTGGAATCATTACAGACAATTTACCTCGTAAAGAAGTGAGCAATTTTCATTTAATGGCGTTTACCCTGTTCATGTTTGTGCTTGTTTCAAACATCTTGGGTCTCGTTACAAAAATCGTTGTGGGCGACGATCTCAGCGTTTGGAAAAGTCCAACCGCCGATCCAATCGTAACCTTAACGTTAGCGATGATGATGATTGTCTTAACACACTTCTTTGGTATGAAACGCTTTGGTTTTAAAGGCTATCTAGTTAATAGTTATTTAAGACCCGTTGGTTTCTTACTACCGGTAAAATTAATGGAAGAATTCACGAATCTATTAACATTAGGCTTGCGTTTGTACGGAAACATTTTTGCCGGCGAAGTTCTATTGGGCTTGATTGCTGGAACCGTAGCAAGCGTTGGATTATGGGTTATCCCACTAGCAATTCCGCTAGAAATGATTTGGGTAGCATTCTCAATCTTTATTGGATGTATCCAAGCGTTTATCTTTGTGACACTTTCAATGGTTTATATGTCACACAAAATTGAAACAGAAGAATAATCAAGAAATACGAAGGACAAAAATTATCTTTTAGGAGGATTTTACACAATGGAAGGATTAAATTTTATCGCAGCAGCAATTGCAATTTTCGGTTCAGCTATCGGAGCCGCTATCGGTAACGGACAAGTTATTTCAAAAACAATCGAGTCAATGACTCGTCAACCAGAAATGTCTGGTCAATTAAGAACAACAATGTTTATCGGGGTCGCTTTAATCGAAGCTGTGCCAATTTTAGGTGTCGTTGTTTCTTTATTACTTTTATTCAGATAAGCAATAAAATGGAGGCAGGACGCTGATTATTATCGGGACCGTCACTGCTTTCTTCTATCTTTAGCCTTTTCAATAGCTGGTGATAAAGCAGTTGAAGAAGCTAAATCGATTTTTGCAGGAAAGGAAGTTGAGACTTCATGCTACTTACTACATTGGTAGTCGGTGAAACGGCTCCTAGTACCACACTAGGCACGATGATTGTTGTCAGTGGTGCATTTTTAATCTTGATGCTCTTATTAAAGAAATATGCATGGGGAGCAATCGTAGATATTTTGACACAACGTGAAGAAAAAATTGCCAACGATTTAGACTCTGCAGAACAATCTCGCGTAGCAGCAGCGAAAATGGAAAAAGAACGTCAACAACAATTACTTTCTTCCAGATCAGAAGCAGCTGAAATTATTAAAAACGCGAAAGAAAGTGGAGAACAGACTCGCCAAAAAACATTAAAAGAAACAACTGCGGAAGTTACTCGCTTACGCGAAAAAGCTCGGACAGATATTTCTCAAGAACGTGAAGAAGCATTGTCTTCAGTAAAAAATGAAGTGGCAGATCTTTCTCTTCAAATTGCAGCCAAAATTTTAAATAAAGAATTAACACCAGATGCACATGAAGCATTGATTGATTCTTATATTGAAAGTTTAGGTAAAGCAAATGAAACTAGATAAATATACAGTTGGTAAACGCTACGGCAAGGCTTTGTTTGAGTTGGCAGTTGAAAAGAACCAAGCTGAAGCAATTTATCAAGAATTATTGACGCTTCGCGAAGTCTATCACCAAGTACCTGGTATCGGCGATATTTTAAGTGATGATCGCTTAGAACCTTATGAAAAAGACAGCATCATGGAAAAACTAGTAACAGGTTTTAGTGAAATGATGCAAAACTTTTTGCGAGTGGTTTACGAATATCGTCGCATGTACGATCTGCTCTTGATGATTGATGAATATGAACGACGTTATGATGAGCACCAAGGACTAATTTTGGGTTCAGTGACAACAGCCATTCCTTTATCAAAAGAACAACATCAAGCAATGGAAGAAAAAGCTGCCCAATTATTAGGGTATGAACAAGCGCATTTAGTCAATTTAATTGACCCGTCAATTGTCGGCGGAGTGGTTATTGAAGCAAACCATCAAGTAATCGATGGCAGCATCCGCAAACAATTAGAACATATGCAGCAGAAGTTATTAAAATAATCTTTAGGACTACAAAGAGGTGAATTGAATGGCTATCAAAGCAGAAGAAATCAGTGCCTTGATTAAAGAACAAATCGAAAACTATCAACAACAGCTTGCTGTTGAAGAAGTTGGAACAGTCACTTACGTCGGTGACGGAATTGCCCGCGCCCACGGTTTAGAAAATGCCATGAGTGGAGAACTTGTTGAGTTTTCAAACGGTTCATACGGAATGGCACAAAACTTAGAAACAAATGATGTAGGGATTATTATCCTTGGCGATTTTGAAACCATTCGTGAAGGAGATAAAGTACAACGCACAGGCAAAATCATGGAAGTACCCGTTGGGGAAGCTTTGATTGGCCGTGTTGTTAATCCATTAGGTCAACCATTAGATGGTTTAGGCGAAATTAAAACAGACAAAACACGTCCTGTGGAAGCAACAGCTCCAGGTGTTATGCAACGTCAATCTGTTGCTGAACCAATGCAAACTGGCTTAAAAGCCATTGATGCCCTAGTACCAATTGGTCGTGGACAACGGGAATTAGTTATTGGAGACCGTAAAACAGGGAAAACATCGATTGCAATTGATACAATTATTAACCAAAAAGGACAAGATGTAATTTGTATTTATGTAGCGATTGGTCAAAAAGAATCTACTGTTCGTAACCAAGTAGAAACACTTCGTAAATTTGGTGCCTTAGATTATACAATCGTTGTGACTGCAGGGGCTTCACAACCAGCACCATTACTTTACATTGCACCATATGCAGGAACTGCAATGGGTGAAGAATTCATGTATAACGGCAAACATGTCTTAATTATTTTTGATGACTTATCAAAACAAGCCGTGGCTTATCGTGAACTTTCTCTACTATTACGCCGTCCACCAGGTCGTGAAGCTTATCCAGGGGATGTCTTCTATTTACACTCACGTTTGTTAGAACGTGCAGCTAAATTAAGTGATGAATTAGGTGGCGGTTCAATGACAGCCTTACCATTCGTTGAAACACAAGCAGGCGATATTTCTGCTTATATTCCAACAAACGTTATTTCAATCACTGATGGACAAATTTTCTTAGAAAGCGACTTGTTCTATGCAGGCACTCGTCCAGCCGTTGATGCTGGGTTATCTGTTTCTCGGGTCGGAGGATCAGCGCAAATCAAAGCAATGAAAAAAGTTGCCGGAACGCTTCGTTTAGACTTAGCTAGTTACCGTGAGTTAGAAGCCTTTACACAATTTGGCTCTGATTTAGATGCGGCAACACAAGCTAAATTAAACCGTGGTCGTCGTACGGTAGAAATTTTAAAACAAAAACTACATGCGCCACTGCCTGTAGAAAAACAAGTCTTAATTTTATATGCGTTAACACACGGCTTTTTAGATAGCGTGAGCGTAGATAAAATTTTACACTTTGAACAAGATTTATTCGATTATTTTGATGGCAAACATGCAGACTTATTGGAAACTATTCGTACAACGAAAGACTTACCAGATACTGATGCATTAGATGCAGCGATTACAGAGTTTTCTGAAATGTTTGCAGCGGCAAACAACAGCGGAGATTCAGCCAAAGAAGCTTTAGAAAAAATCGATAACGCATAAGAGAGGTGAGCGACATTGGGTGCTTCATTAAACGAAATCAAACAACGCATTGCATCAACAAAAAAGACAAGCCAAATTACCAAAGCGATGCAAATGGTTTCTGCAGCCAAATTGACCAAGTCAGAAGGCGCCTCTAAAAGCTTTCAAGAATATTCTTCAAAAATTCGTAGTGTCGTTACGCATTTAGTAGCTGCTCAGTTAAGTGAATTACGTGAAACAGAACAATCTTCTCTTAGTGAAGGGAACTATCATGTGATGTTAGCACAACGACCTGTCAAAAAAACAGGCTATATCGTTATCACTTCTGACAAAGGGTTAGTTGGTGGCTACAATAGCTCAATCTTAAAACAAACCATGAGTATGATTCAAGAAGACCACGATTCTAATAAAGAATATGCCTTAATCGCCATTGGTGGTACAGGGGCGGATTTCTTTAAAGCACGCGGAATCGATGTTTCCTATGAGCTAAGAGGCTTAACGGATCAACCAACGTTTGAAGAAGTCCGTAAGATTGTGACAACGGCAACGACTATGTACCAAAACGAAGTGTTTGATGAATTGTATGTTTGTTATAATCACCACGTTAACTCACTAACGAGTCAGTTTCGTGTGGAAAAAATGTTGCCAATTACTGATTTAGATCCATCAGAGGCGACCTCTTACGAACAAGAATATCTTTTAGAGCCTTCACCTGAAGCAATCTTGGATCAATTATTACCACAATATGCAGAAAGCTTAATTTATGGGGCGATCATTGATGCGAAAACAGCAGAACATGCTGCTGGGATGACCGCCATGAAAACAGCCACTGACAATGCGCAAAATATTATTAGCGATTTAACAATTTCTTATAACCGTGCTCGTCAAGGGGCGATTACCCAAGAAATTACAGAAATTGTTGCTGGTGCAGCTGCACTAGAATAATCTAGTCTTACGTTTGAACGTTTATAAAAACGTTCAAAGCGTGTGACTTTATGAAGACTGGAGGAAAGAAATTATGAGTTCAGGAAAGATTGTTCAAGTAATCGGTCCCGTTGTTGACGTGGAATTTTCATTAGATCAATCCTTACCCGATATTAACAACGCTTTAGTCGTTTATAAAAATGGCGAAGCAAAACAAAAAGTAGTACTTGAAGTCGCTTTAGAACTAGGTGATGGAGTGATTCGTTCTATCGCCATGGAATCGACAGATGGTTTACAACGTGGAATGGAAGTTATCGATACAGGAAAATCAATTTCAGTTCCTGTTGGTAAAGATACATTGGGTCGTGTGTTTAACGTTTTAGGAGACACAATTGACTTAGAAGCGCCATTTCCTGCAGATGCTGAACGTAGTGGGATTCATAAAAAAGCGCCAGCATTTGATGAATTAAGTACCAGTAATGAAATTTTAGAAACAGGGATTAAAGTTATTGACTTATTAGCACCTTATCTAAAAGGTGGTAAAGTCGGACTTTTCGGTGGTGCCGGTGTTGGTAAAACCGTCTTAATTCAAGAATTAATTCATAATATTGCCCAAGAACATGGAGGGATTTCCGTCTTTACTGGTGTTGGTGAACGGACACGTGAAGGGAACGACCTGTACTATGAAATGAAAGATTCAGGCGTTATTGAAAAAACAGCCATGGTTTTTGGTCAAATGAACGAACCACCAGGTGCACGGATGCGTGTGGCCTTAACTGGGTTAACGATTGCTGAATATTTCCGTGATGTGGAAGGACAAGACGTGCTATTATTTATTGATAACATTTTCCGTTTCACCCAAGCCGGTTCAGAAGTTTCTGCCCTTTTAGGTCGGATGCCGTCAGCCGTTGGTTACCAACCAACCTTAGCGACTGAAATGGGACAATTACAAGAACGGATTACTTCAACGAAAAAAGGATCAATTACCTCTATTCAAGCAATCTATGTTCCAGCCGATGACTATACCGATCCAGCGCCAGCAACAGCGTTTGCCCATTTGGATGCAACAACTAACTTGGAACGTAAATTAACCGAACAAGGGATTTATCCAGCGGTAGATCCGTTAGCTTCATCTTCTAGTGCCTTGGCTCCTGAAATTGTTGGAGAAGAACACTACGAAGTGGCTACCGAAGTGCAACATATTTTACAACGTTACCGTGAATTACAAGATATCATCGCTATTTTAGGGATGGACGAATTATCAGATGACGAAAAAGTACTTGTTGGTCGCGCACGCCGTGTTCAATTCTTCTTATCTCAAAACTTTAACGTTGCTGAACAATTTACAGGTCAACCTGGTTCTTATGTACCAGTTGCGGAAACAGTTCGTGGCTTTAAAGAAATTCTTGAAGGTAAACATGACAATCTGCCAGAAGAAGCCTTCCGTAGTGTCGGTAAAATTGAAGATGCCATCGAAAAAGCGAAACAATTAAACTACTAGAAAGGCGGCAAACACAATGGATAGTCTTACTGTGAATGTAGTAACGCCTAATGGTCTAGTTTATGACCACCATGCAAAAATCGTTGTGGCGAAAACAACAGATGGTGAAATTGGTATTTTACCAAAACATGCGCCAATCATCGTTCCGCTAGCGATTGATGAAGTCCGCATCAAACGGACCGATTCAGATACACATGTTGACTGGGTAGCTGTAAATGGTGGTATCATGGAAGTCCGTGATAATGTCGTTTCTATTATTGCCGATAGTGCCGAACGTGAACGAGATATCGATGTACCTCGTGCTGAACGAGCAAAACAACGAGCAGAGCGTTTAATTGAAGAAGCCAAAGCAAAAGATGACCGCGATCAACTACGTCGTGCGACTGTTGCTTTGCATCGTGCAATCAACCGGATCAACGTATCGAAACATGGGTAAAAAAGGCTGAAGGATTCAGTCACTTTTGTAGAGTTTAAGGCGCTTGCTATTGAGTCAGTTGCCTTAAACTCTATTTCTTCGTATTTTTTAATAAATAGTGTCAAATTTTGGCATTTCAAGTGGATTAATTATCGGTTTTTATTATTTTGTGATAAAATGTTCCTACGTTAGAAAAAAGGAGGCTCCTTATGCAATACTATGGAGTAGATGCTATTGTTCGAATCGTTAGTCATCTTATGTTCATTTACATAAGTTTTTGGGCGTTGCAATCATTGCGTATTGAGCAATTTTTCAAAACCCAATTTACACCGCAAATTAGAATGCTGATGGTATTTTTCGCCATCGCTATCGGATACACAGTTAGCTCGTTTGCTTTAGAATTGATTGCGCTTTGTCGAAATCTTTTCATTGTGTATTTTCCTTAAAAATTGAAAAATAAAAAAAGGTACAATTTTTAGTTGAATAATGGTATAATAGTAAAGATTTTGAATAGGAATACCTATTCTCATTTTTTTGGGGGGAACAAAATGGAACAAATTATTGTTCATGGTGGTAATACAAAATTAGAAGGAACTGTAAAAATTGAAGGCGCCAAAAACGCTGTTTTACCAATTTTAGCAGCTACTCTTTTAGCTGAAGAAGGCGTTACTACTTTAAAAAATGTACCAATTTTATCTGATGTATTTACAATGAATCAAGTAATTAAGCATTTGAATGTAGCCATTGATTTTGATGAAGACGCGAATGAAGTAACAATAGACGCAACACAACCTTTAGGGATCGAAGCAAACTATGAGTACGTTAGTAAAATGCGTGCTTCTATCGTTGTAATGGGACCTTTATTGGCTCGTAATGGCCATGCCAAAGTGGCAATGCCAGGTGGCTGTGCCATTGGGAAACGACCAATTGATTTACACTTAAAAGGCTTCCAAGCATTAGGTGCAAAAATCATCCAAAAAAATGGTTATATTGAAGCAATTGCGGATGAACTAATCGGTAACACTATTTACTTAGACTTCCCAAGTGTCGGCGCTACGCAAAACATTATGATGGCTGCTGTTCGTGCGAAAGGAACAACCATCATTGAAAACGTTGCTCGTGAACCTGAAATCGTTGACTTAGCAAACATTTTAAACAAAATGGGTGCCAATGTTATCGGTGCTGGAACAGAAACGATGCGTATCGAAGGCGTCGATAAATTACATGCCGTAGAGCATTCAATCGTTCAAGATCGAATTGAAGCAGGTACGTTCATGGTAGCTGCAGCAATGACTGAGGGCAATGTTTTAATTGAAGAAGCAATTTCTGAACATAATCGTCCGCTAATTTCTAAATTAACTGAAATGGGTGCAATCATTGAAGAAGAAGAAAACGGCATCCGTGTAATTGGACCAAAACATCTAAAACCAACAGATGTTAAGACAATGCCGCATCCTGGTTTCCCAACAGACATGCAAGCGCAAATGACAGCGATCCAAATGTTTGCTGAAGGAACAAGCATCGTGACAGAAACAGTCTTTGAAAATCGTTACCAACACTTAGAGGAAATGCGTCGAATGAACGCTGACTTAAAAATTGACGGCAACATTGCCGTTATTAATGGTGGCAACGAGTTACAAGGAGCAGCAGTGGAAGCCACTGATTTACGGGCAGCTGCCGCATTGATTTTAGTAGGGTTACGTGCAAATGGCATTACACGTGTCTCTAATTTGAAATATTTAGATCGTGGCTATTATGAGTTCCATAAAAAACTTCAAAAATTAGGCGCGAACGTTGAACGTGTCAATGATGAAAAAATTGAAGAAAAACAAGCAACGACAGTAATCTAAAGGAGTCAAACGTATGAGTTCATTTCGTTATATTTTAGTAACATTATTGAAAATTCTAGTGGTCATTTCGTTAGTCATTATCTTATTTGTTGTGGGAACAATGATTGGTTATGGTTTGATTGGAAATGGGAATCCAATGGATGTCTTTGATGAAAAAATTTGGACTCATATTATGAACTTCTTTAAATAAAAACTTATTTTAAGGCGGTGAACAAAAGTCAATTGACGATTGTTCACCGCCTTTTCTTTTTCCTGAATATCTATTTTATTCTATGCTATAATAATAGAAGTAAGATAATGAAGGAGTGGGATGGAAGATGCAAGCAACCGTAACAGAAATAGGCAAACATGCAATCGATGATTCAGAAAAAATGATTATTCTTTTTGGAGAAACTGCTACCGATACCTTGAAGCAACATGCAGTTATTCAATCATTCCCAGAAAAAGACCAAGTTACCTTGGCAGAAGGAGATCATCTGAAAATTGGCGATACAAACTATACAATTACAAAAGTGGGTTCTTTTGCCAATAGTAACTTGCAAAGTATCGCTCACAGCACTTTAATCTTTGCTGATGCACCAACCGATGAGGATGATGTTATCCGAAATGGTGTTTATTTAACGCCCCATCAGTTACCAAAGATAACCATTGGAACAACAATTGATTATTTAGTAAATGGAGCGTGAATCAATGGATAAAAAACAAACGACTGATAAACGCCTGTCTTGGTTTTGGCGTTGGTTTTTAAATAATCAAGTAGTAACAGCCTTACTGATTGTCTTATTGGTGCTGTTAATTATTCTAACTTTTACGAAAGTTTCTTATTTATTTAAGCCCGTCTGGCAGTTTTTCGGCGTTGTCGGCTTACCAGTAATTATGGCGGGGATTTTATATTATTTATTAAATCCGATTGTCGATTATTTAGAGAAAAAACAAATCTCACGTGTCTGGAGTATTATCGGCCTATTTATTTTAATTGTGGCACTACTCATTTGGGGTGGTATTGTAATCGTTCCTAAAATTCGTGAGCAATCTGTCAGCTTTGTGAATCATTTTCCTCAATATATTGATACAATTGATCAAAAATCGCAGGAAATATTAAGTGATCCACTTTTCGCGCAATTTAGAGAACAACTTGAAGCGGCAGGCGATAAAGTTGTCAGCTCGTTAGGTACCATCATTAAAAACGTCTCAACGTTCACAGTACAAGGAATTGGTAATTTCTTTGGGGCGGTGGCTACGATCTTTGTCGCCATCATTACGATGCCCTTTATTCTATTTTATTTACTGAAAGATGGCAAAAACTTAGCGCCATATTTAATGAAGTTTTTACCAGTGAAGATGCGTAAACCAACCTTAAAAGTTCTTGCAGAAGTCAATGATCAAGTCTCTTCTTATATTAGAGGACAATTAACTGTCGCTTTCGCAGTGGCAATTATGTTTATGATTGGTTTTTCTGTCATTGGCTTAGATTATGCAGTCACTTTAGGTATTGCAGCAGGCTTTTTAAATTTAATCCCTTATTTAGGGTCATTTTTAGCCATGATTCCAGCAGTCTTTTTAGGAATTGTCAGTGGGCCAGCTTTGTTAATTAAAGTCTTGATTGTTTTTGCCATTGAGCAAACGGTCGAAGGTCGGTTTATTTCACCACTTGTCCTAGGCAGTCAGTTATCCATTCATCCAGTCACCATTTTGGTTGTTTTATTAACGTCTGGTAAACTATTTGGGATTGTCGGGGTGATTTTAGGAATTCCTGTTTATGCCGCAGCTAAGGTGATAATTACACACATTTTTGAGTGGTACCAAATTGTTTCCGGTTTGTATGATGAAGATAAGCCAGATCAACAAGAATCTACGTAACAAAAGAGACAAGCAGTGAACGAACTGCTTGTCTCTTTTTGATGTAAATCACTCGGAAAATTTAGAATGTTTTACCGTATTCAGTTGCTTTGGTCATGGCAGTATTTAAAAGTTCTTCCGCGCGATCAGGGAAATGATCGATTCCTTCGATGAATAATCCGTCAACTTGCTCAACACCAATAAAGTTTAGAATCGCTTTAATGTATTGAGAAGCAAAATCTTTTCCTTCGTAGAAGCCGCCATTTGATTGGATGTGTAAGGCTTTTTTACCACTTGTTAGAGGTTTTGGTCCTTCTGCAGTATATTGGAATGTTTTTCCAGCAACGTTGATTGTATCTACCCAAGCTTTTAAGCGTGTCGGTACGTTTAAGTTCCACATTGGATTAGCAATTACTACTTTGTCGGCAGATAAAAATTGATCAGTTAATTCATTAAAACGAGCCACTTTTTGTTGTTGGTTTTCGCTTAATGTTTCAAATGCTGCGCCAGCGCGAAGTGCACCCCAAGCAGATAATAATTCTTCATCGATTTCCGGCATGTTTGTTTCTGGTGCATAAACATCTAAAATTTCGATTTCGTCTGATGGATTTGTTTCACGGTATGAAGCTAAAAATGTTTCTAACGCACGAACTGAGCGTGATTCTTCTTTTGTTAATGGATGTGCTTTAACAACTAATAATTTTGACATTGTGTAATCTCCTTAAAATAAATAGTTTAAAAATTCAACATCTCTATTTTACTAATAAAAAGTAAGAGAAAGCAAGTCTTTTTTTTAGATTTAGTAAACTTTTTTTTAAAATGGATCAAAAGAGTAAAAAATAAATAAAAATATTTTTTGGAAAGGCTTGCATATTAAAAAAAAGCATGCTATTATTACTTTGTAAATAAGGATTGTTACTGCTTTGCAGGCAAAACCAGAGTCTTCCATTAACACAATCAGTGGAGGGATTCTGGGCTTTTTTTATAAAAAAGTGAGGTTGCATTCATCATGAGGATTGAAAAAGTTTTAAATAATAATGTCGTGCTTTCAAGAAATGAGCAAGGCGAAGAAATTGTTTATATGGGACGCGGCTTAGCCTTTCAAAAGAAGATTGGAGACACGATCAATCCAGATTATGTTGAAAAGGAATTCGTGTTAAAGGACTCCGCTATGGCAGGGCAATTCCAGCAGCTGTTTGAAGACGTCCCTACCAAAGAAGTAGAAGTCGTCAAACAAATCGTTGATTTAGCAGAAACAACGCTAGCGATTGAGCTTTCATCAAATATTTATTTAACTTTAACGGATCATATTCACTATGCGTTACTTCGAGCCAAAGAAGGAATTGATATTCCGAATCCTCTTGTATTCGAAACACGCAAATTTTATCCTAAAGAATTTGAAATCGCAAAGCAAGCATTAGCGATTATTGCTGAAAAGCTAGGAGTTCAATTTTCAGAAAATGAAGCGGGCTTCATTGCTTTTCATATTGTGAATGCTGAACAAGGAAATGGCAATATGGAAGTTACCATGGAAGCAACCAAGATGGTTCGTGATATTTTAACGATTATTAGTCGCTACTTTGGACAGGTGTTTGATGAAGATTCATTGAACTATCAACGAATTGTTACACATCTTCAATATTTTGCGCAACGTTATTTAAAACAAGAAGCGCATGATGAGGAGGACGAATTTCTTTTTGCATTGGTCCAAGGAAAGTATCCTAAGGCGTTTCAAGCGGTCCAACGTATTAATGAGTATTTATTAAAAAGCTATGATCGACCAATTGATCAAGCGGAAATGATTTATTTAACCATTCATATCCAAAGAGTGGTCAATGATAAAAAAGCATAACAACCAATAATCGCGGATTGTTACTGATAATGCAGGCAAAACCTAGATTGAAAAAACCGATAACGATTTTCGCAGACTGCGCAGCTGTGAAGAGAAGGATCTGGCTCTTTTTCAATGTAGGTTTTTTTGATATTAAAAATTAATGGAAATGAGGATCTAGAGATGAGTAAAAATCAAGAAATTGCAGCACGTGTGTTAAAAGCTGTTGGGGGCGAAGGCAACGTTAATAGTGTTGTTCACTGTGCTACACGCTTACGTTTTAAATTAAAAGATGAAAATAAAGCAGATACAGCTGCATTGAATGCTGACCCAGATGTTATTCAGGTAGTTCAAAGTGCAGGACAATATCAAGTGGTTATTGGCAGTCACGTTAGTGATGTGTATAAGGATTTGATGGCCAACAGTGGACTAGGTAATGATTCTGATAATAGAGAAAAAGAAAGTGGCGGAAATATCTTTAACCGTTTAATTGATATTATTTCTTCTATTTTTACACCGTTTTTAGGTGCAATGGCCGGCGCTGGGGTTCTAAAAGGCTTCTTAACATTGGCTGTAACTATGGGCTGGTTAGCTGACACTTCAGGCGTATATCTTGTTCTCTTTTCGATTGCAGATGGTTTATTTACTTTCTTACCAATTATGTTAGCGTTTACGGCTGCTAAAAAATTCAATACTAATCCCTTTTTAGCGGTTGCTTTGGCGATGGCCTTAGTTCATCCCAGCATTACTGCTTTAGCAGGCAAAACAATTAGCTTTGCTGGTCTTCCAGTGATTATTGGGCCAAGTGGCTATACTTCTTCGGTTTTACCAATTATTTTGGCTGTTTTTGCACAAAGTTATGTGGAACGTTTCTTCAAAAAAGTAATTCCGAGTTTTCTACAAATTATCTGCGTTCCGTTAGCTGTGTTCCTTATTATGGCACCTGTTACCTTCTTAGCTATTGGTCCTATTGGGACGGTCATCGGCGATTGGTTGGGACAAGGATACAACGCAATTTACGCTTTTAGTCCAATTATCGCAGGGTTATTAATGGGTTCGTTGTGGCAAGTCTTGGTAATGTTTGGTATGCATTGGGGCTTTGTACCAATTATGATGTTAAACTTAACACAAGGTGGCGATACGATGGTACCAATGTTATTACCAGCCGTTATTGCACAAGGCGGGGCTGCTTTAGCTGTCTTTTTCCTAACAAAAAATGTGAAACTAAAAGGTTTGGCTTTGTCTTCAAGCATTACAACTATTTTTGGAATTACTGAACCAACTGTATATGGCGTGACTTTACCATTGAAAAAACCATTTATTGCAGCTTGTATTGGTGGCGGTATCGGTGGTGCATTTGTGGCTATGAATCACGTGAAAAACTTTACGTTTGGCTTGGTTAGTATGTTGAGCTTACCTGGGTTTATTCCTGCAGAGACAAAAGATACTGCACCGATGATTACTGGTGCAATTGGTGCCGGAATTGCCTTTATCATTGCGTTTGTCTTAACGTTTGTCTTACGTTTTGAAGATCAACCTAATTCAGAAACAGTAACTGAAAAAACAGAAACTGATAAGATGGTGGCACCTGTAAAAACGAATCAAGAAGACAAAATTATTTTAGCAAGTCCACTTCAAGGTGAAATTTTACCGCTAGAAAAAGTACAAGACCCTGTTTTTGCGTCAGGTGCTTTAGGAAAAGGTGTTGCAATTGAGCCGACTGAAGGCAAACTGTATGCACCCGCAGATGGTGAAATCACCACATTATTTCCGACAGGACATGCTGTTGGCTTGACGACAACAGAGGGCGTTGAATTATTAATGCATATTGGCATGGATACGGTCGAATTAGATGGTAAAGGCTTTGAATTATCAGTGAAACAAGGTGATTCTGTTAAAAAAGGAGATTTGCTGGTTACTTTTGATATTGCTGCCATTAAAGAAGCTGGTTATCCAGTAGTTACACCGATTGTGGTAACGAATACGAATGATTATTTAGATGTTTTGGATATGAACCAAACAGACGTGTTACATGGTGAAGACTTTTTAGCCATTATTAAATAAAAGACAATTGGAGGAGGAACAAGTATGACAACAACGACAAAATTTCCAAAAGGATTTTTATGGGGCGGTGCGACCGCAGCCAATCAATTAGAAGGGGCTTACTTAGCCGATGGTAAAGGGTTATCTGTGGCAGATGCGATGCCGGGAGGAAAACAACGTTTCGCTATTTTAGGAGATGAAGCGTTTGATTGGACGATTGACGAAACGAAATATCGCTACCCTAATCATACAGGAATTGATCACTATGATCGCTTTAAAGAGGACATTGCGTTGTTTGCTAAAATGGGCTTCAAATGTTATCGCTTTTCAATTGCGTGGTCGCGTATTTTTCCAAAAGGAGATGAAACACAACCGAATGAAGCCGGCTTGAAATTTTATGATGCGGTTATCGATGAATGTTTAAGCTATAACATTGAACCAGTAATTACGATTTCTCATTATGAAATGCCACTGCATTTAGCGAAAGAATACGGCGGGTGGAAAAATCGTCAATTAGTTGACTTTTATGAACGTTTTGCGGAAACTGTTTTAACACGTTACCACCAAAAAGTTAACTATTGGATGACATTCAATGAAATTAATTCAGCTTTTCATTTCCCAGCACTTAGTCAAGGATTGGTAAAAAGCAATGGAGCCAATGATTATCAAAACATTTTCCAAGCATGGCATAATCAATTTGTTGCAAGTAGTAAAGCTGTAAAAATTGGCCATGAATTAAATCCAGAATTACAAATTGGATGTATGATTATTTATGCAACAACGTATGGCATTGATTCGAATCCAGTCAATCAAGTTGCTACAATGATTGAAAACCAAGAGTTTAATTATTATTGTACAGATGTTCAAGTTCGTGGTGAATATCCAGCATACGCAGAACGCATATATCAAAAATATGCTGTGAAAGACTTAGTCATTGAAGAAGGCGATTTAGAATTATTAAAAGAATACCCAGTGGATTACATTGGCTTTAGTTATTATATGTCGACTGCTGTCGATGTTACTGGTACTACCAACGATACAGCAGATGGGAATCTTTTAGGCGGCGTTAAAAATCCCTTCTTAGAAGCAAGTGAATGGGGTTGGCAAATTGATCCCGAAGGATTACGAATTGCCCTAAATGAATTATATAATCGTTATCAAAAACCTTTATTTATTGTGGAAAACGGCTTAGGTGCAATTGATAAAGTAGACGAAAATTTCTATGTGGCAGACGACTATCGGATTGATTATTTACGTCGTCATATTGAAGCAATGGCAGAAGCAGTTGCAGACGGCGTCGATTTAATGGGCTATACGCCGTGGGGCTGTATTGATTTAGTCAGTGCTTCCACAGGTGAAATGAGTAAACGGTATGGGTTTATTTACGTTGATTTAGACGATGAAGGAAATGGTACTAAAAACCGTTATGAAAAAAAATCGTTTAATTGGTACAAACAAGTTATTGAAACTAATGGACAAAACTTAGACTAGTTATTGTAATTAAACAAAACAAGATAAGCGTAGTAGGTTGTTGCTTCTGTTCCCGCCGTTTATTAATTTTTAAGCTTGGACCAAAAATCTAAAGTGATTTTTGGCCCAAGCTCTTTTTTGTCAATTTTTCAAAATAGTGCACAATACGTTATAATAGAAACAACTGAGAGGAGCGTTTCTAGTGATTAAGCAATTACAACATCCATTTTTTGTTATTATGGGTCCGAGTGGTTCTGGCAAGACCGCAATTACAAGTAAGGTTTTTCCGAAAAACTATAAAGTTATCTCGCATACTACGAGGAAAAAACGATTGGATGAAGTGGATGGTGTGGATTACTATTTTGAAACAAAAGCAAGTTTTCAAGCCTTGATTGAAACCAATCAGTTAGTGGAGTATGATTTTTACCATGGAAACTATTACGGTGTCGGTGTAGCTGCCATCGTTGAAACAACGAAAGAGCATCCAGCCTATAATGCGTTAACTTTTCCAGGCTTTCAAGCGGTCTTTGAGCGTTTCGGCGAGTCCGTCATTCCAGTTTTTTTTGACGTTTCAAAAGAAAATATTTATCAACGTTTAAAACAACGAGAATCTGATCCTAAAATTATTGAAGAACGTTTAAACCTTTATGATCAAGAAATTCTTATCAAAAACCAATTGGAACAATATCCTAATTATCAACGAATAGATGCCAATGGACCTATAAAAGAGGTCGCTGGCTTGTTACAAGAATGCATCAAACACTATTATTAATCAAGCAACTGGTGAGACAGAATCTAACATCAATTTTGTCTTGCTAGGTGCTTGATTTTTTTTGTAAAAAACTTGCATTCTGAATAGAGAGTGCTATAATGACATGGTGTCATATGACAATGTGTCATAAAAGGGAGGAACACAAATATGCCTACGAATACGTTTTTTCATTTGCCAGAAGAAAAGCAACAACGCTTATTAGATGCTGCGCAAATTGAATTTTCGCGCCATTCTTTACAAGAAGCGTCAATTGCAAATATTGTTAAATTAGCGGAAATTCCGCGCGGTAGCTTTTATCAATATTTTGAGAATAAAGAAGATTTGTATTTTTATTACTTTGCGACATTAAGAAAAAATAGTGAACGAGATTTAGAGAAACAAATTATTGCAGAAAATGGTGATTTAATCGAAGCCATGGATGTCTATTTCTCCAAAATGATTGTCGAAGTGCTAACTGGGGAGAATGCTTCTTTCTATCGGAATTTATTTGTCAACATGGACTATCGTGCTTCACGTCGGGTGACGGATAATTTAGCGACTGGGGAAGAGGAAAAAAATAGGAAACAGAACTGTCATAAGCATAGAGGAAGAAAAGGCCATGCTGCCTATGCAGAACATCTTTATCAAATAATCGATCGTTCGAAATTAACCATTGAAACGCCAAAAGAATTCACATGGTTTATGCAGACGGCGATGCATGCCGTTTTCTCAACAATTGTTGATGGGTATCGTCAACAAAGAGAAAATCCCGCCTATGATTCAACTGAAGCAGTCAAACAATTAAAAATGAAATTAAATTGGTTGAAAAATGGCGCTTATAAGTAGCAAAAAGGAGGAGAAGTTAGTTGATTAAACTAGTCAAACGGATGTCGTTATGGTCGGTCTTTGCAGCGGTTTTATTTATGATCGTGCAAATTATCGCAGATTTATATCTGCCCACATTAACATCTAATATCATTAATGACGGTGTCGCTAAAGGAGATATTAACTATATTTGGAGTACAGGAGTTGTCATGTTAGGCTTTTCTTTGATTAGCATTGTCGCTTCTATTGGAAATACTTTTTTTGCCACCAAAGAATCACAAAGTTTAGGTAAAAAATTACGGACTGATATTTATCGAAAAGTTGAAAATTTTTCTAATAATGAATTTGACAAATTTGGGACAGCTTCGCTAATTACACGAACAACCAATGATGTCAATCAGATTCAAATGGTTATGCAAATGTTTTTACGTTTAATGATTAACGCACCTTTAACGTTAATTGGTGCAAGTTTTATGGCGTATAACAAGGACCCACAATTAACGAAAATTTTTCTATATGTTTTACCAATTATGGCTGTTTTAGTGGGAGGTATCATGTTTTTAGCGGTTCCGTTATTTAAAAGCATGCAAAAGAAAACCGACCGTTTAAATTTAGTTTTTCGTGAAGGACTGACAGGAGTTCGTGTGATTCGGGCCTTTGGCAAAGCAAACTATGAAGAACAACGTTTTGATGAAGCCAATAAGGATTATACACAAACGGCGATTAAAGTGAATACGATTGTCGCTTTGATGATTCCTTTAATGACACTCATTATGAGTGGTACCAATATTGCAATCACTTGGTTTGGCGGTCATTATATTGCGGAAATGCAACTAGAAGTAGGGAACTTAATCGCCTTTATGACTTATGCCATGCAAATTCTGATGAGTTTCATGATGCTATCCATGATTTTTGTCATGGTACCGCGGGCGCAAGCTTCTGCTGATCGGATTAATGAGGTGCTAAATACTGATTCAGAAATCAAAGATGTACCCAATCCAGAACTACTCTCTCTAAAGGGCGACAAAGCAACATTGGCGTTTGAACATGTTAATTATCGTTACCAGCATGCTGAAAACTTAGCACTGGAAGATATAGATTTTTCAGCAAAATCTGGGGAGACGGTCGCAATTATTGGTGGGACAGGTTCTGGGAAAACAACGCTGGTTAATCTTTTACCACGTTTTTATGATGTTGAATCTGGCAAGATTTTACTAAATGGTAAAAACATTAAAGAAACGTCACAGCATAATTTACGAGAAATGATTGGCTTTGTACCGCAAAAGGCTGTTTTATTTACAGGAACGATTCGTGAAAATATGCAATACGGCGCCCCAAATGCGACCGATGAAGAAATTTGGCAAGCTTTAGAAATTGCGCAGGCGAAGGCGTTTGTTTCAGAATTGGCAGAAGGTTTGGATAGTCATGTCGAACAAGGCGGCGGTAATTTTTCTGGCGGACAACGCCAGCGGTTGGCTATTGCTCGTGCTTTAGTAAAACCAGCAGATGTCTATGTTTTTGATGATTCCTTTTCTGCATTGGACTTCAAAACAGATGCTAATTTAAGAAAAGCCTTAAAAGAGCAGATGACGGATGCAATTGTTGTTTTAGTGGCCCAACGTGTAAGTACGGTTATGGAAGCATCGACAATTTTAGTATTAGACGAAGGGAAATTAGTTGGTAAAGGAACGCATGAAGAGTTATTAGCGAATAACCAAACGTATCAAGAAATTGTACATTCTCAATTGAGAGAGGAGGACCTTGCATGAGTAGTCGACCAAAAGGCGGACCAATGGGCGGGGGACCAGGACGCAACATTGGCGCAAAAGGGCCAAAACCAAAAAATTTCTGGAAAACAGTGAAACGTTTATTTCGATACATGTCTAAACGAATGCTGTCAATTATTGCAGTCTTAGTATTAGCAATCGCAGCCGTCGTTTTCCAAATTCAAACACCAAAAGTATTAGGACAGGCAACAACTGAAATTTTTAAAGGCGTCATGAAAGGCGCTGCTGAAATGAAACAAGGCTTAAAAATAACATCTTTTCCAATTGATTTTGACAAAATCGGTCAAATTTTATTAATTGTTATTGCCATGTATCTTATTTCTGCTGTCTTTAATTTCTTGCAGCAAGTAATTATGACACGTGTTTCACAGCGAACAGTTTATGAATTACGTCAAGAATTAGAAGCGAAAATGAACAAAGTTCCAATTTCCTATTATGATACTCATAGTAATGGGGACATCATGTCGCGGGCAATTAACGACATGGATAATATTGCGAGTACTTTACAACAAAACTTAACCCAATTAATTACCAGTATCGTGACATTTGTGGGTGTACTTTGGATGATGCTGACCATTAGCTGGCAGTTAACACTAATTGCCTTAGCAACAGTGCCATTAAGTTTAATTGTTGTGATGGTTGTGGCGCCTCGCTCGCAAAAACATTTTGCGGCTCAACAAAAAAGCTTAGGATTATTGAATAACCAAGTCGAAGAAACCTACGGTGGTCACGTAGTAGTAAAAAGTTTCAACCACGAAGAAAGTGATCAAGAAGTATTTGAAAAAGAAAATGAAAAATTATACCATGCTGGTCGCAAAGCACAATTTATTTCAGCGATCATTATGCCTTTAATGAACTTTATCAAAAATCTAGGCTATGTGTTTGTTGCAGTCCTTGGTGGCGTAAAAGTAGCGAATGGTATGATGGATTTAGGGGATGTCCAAGCATTTCTTCAATATACCAATCAATTTTCACAACCGATTACTCAAATCGCTAATTTAATGAATACAATCCAAGCTACGGTGGCTTCGGCAGAACGTGTCTTTGAAGTATTAGATGAAGAAGAAATGGTGGATGAACCTTCTGGCATACCAGTGGAAACAGATAGTCCTTATCGTGTTTCTTTTGAACATGTTGCTTTTGGCTATTCACCAGAGAAATTATTAATGAAAGATTTCAATTTAAATGTTAAACCTGGGGAAATGGTCGCAATCGTGGGCCCAACAGGTGCTGGGAAAACAACCCTAATTAACTTATTGGAACGCTTCTATGATATTAGTAGCGGCAGCATCAAATATGATGGCGTAGATACGCGCGATTTATCTCGCGAAGAGTTGCGAGCACACTTTTCAATGGTTCTTCAAGATACTTGGTTGTTCACTGGAAGTATCTATGACAATATTCATTATGGTAATGAGCAAGCGAGCGAAGAAGAAGTGATCCGTGCGGCGAAAGCAGCCCATGTGGATGATTTTGTCAGAAAATTACCAGAAGGCTATCAAACGATTTTAAATGAAGAAGCCAGCAATATTTCTCAAGGTCAACGACAATTAATTACAATTGCTCGAGCATTCTTAGCAAATCCAGACGTTTTAATTTTGGATGAAGCCACCTCAAGTGTGGACACTCGAACAGAAATACTGATTCAAGCAGCAATGAATCGTTTATTGGAAAATCGGACCAGCTTTGTAGTTGCTCATCGCTTGTCGACTATCCGTGATGCTGATACGATTATCGTTATGGCAGAAGGTTCAATTGTGGAAACAGGAACCCACGATGAATTAATGGCAAAAAATGGTTTTTATGCTGATTTATATAACAGTCAGTTTTCAGAAGAAGTAGCCTAAAAGGCGAAGCAAAAAAATAGTAATTCATGATAAGGCTTCAGGAACCATAGTCGTAAAGACTGGTTCCTGAAGCCTTATTTTTTTGACAAAAAGTTAGCGAAATTGAAAAATTTCTATTTTCTTTTGAGAAAAACAGGATATTACTTGATGAAATAGCAAGAGATGTATAAAATGGGAGAGAAGAAAATGGAGGTAACAGAAAAAATGACTGAATTTCAATTAGAAAAAGCTGCGACATTAAAAACAATTGCCATTCGTGCGAAAAAAGTTGGCGAAATGGTCGACTTTTATAAAAAAGTAATGGGTTTTGTTTTAAAGTCAGAAGAAAATAACCTGTCTATCTGGGGTACACGTGAAGCAGGAACGCAATTATTAATTTTAGAAGAAACTAGAAAAGCCGAAGATTTTCATAATGAAGAAAAGCAAATGGCTTATTTTTCAATTAAAGTTCCTACGGAAAAAGAATTTTTACAAATTGCTCAACGAGTGCTTGAGCAAGACTACCCAATTGATGAAAGTTTCCAAATTGGCACACGACAAAGCATGTTCATTACTGATCTTGAAGGCAATCAATTTGAGATTTTTCACGATGAAGCAACAGCAAATTCGACTTCTGAAAAGCAACCAATTGTGCTTAAAGATCTTATCAGTGAGGACTTAGAGCCACATCAAGGGTTAGCCGCTGGGTCATATTTAGCGCATGTGCAATTAAAAACAAACAATCAAAAAGAAATAAAAGCATACTATGAGGAAGTTCTGGGTTTAAAACGCAATGAAAAAGATCAATTTGTTTTAGAAGATGGCAAAGCAACTATTGGATTCCAAAAACCTGAAACAAGTGAAGTGGATCAATTACCTGATCCACACTTAGGTTTAGATTTCTTTACCATTAAGCTCTCTGATCAAGACCATATTTTAGCAATGGAGCAACAATTAACGGCAAAAAATCAAGAGTTCTTTATTGACCAGAAAAAAGCGATTGTCACTGTGTTTGATCCAATTGGCTTGGAATGGTGGTTTGTCTTAAAATAAACGCTTAGACAGACAAAATAAGCTTGTTTTAGCAAGTCTGGAATAAAGTCTGAATAAAAGTTTAACGCTACTTTTGTTCGGAACTTATTCTAGACTTTTCCTTTAATATTAAAAATAGAAGGTGAAAAAATGTACGAAAAAACAAAGTGGAAAATTCAAAAAATGATGAAAAAAGGTGTTTTTTCGGGGGCTAGTTTTTGTTTCATTGAAGGTGAAAAAGAGGAGAGCAATTGTTGGGGACTCGCACAAGTAAAACCCACCAAAGAACAATTAACCTCGGCCATGCTGTTTGATGTGGCTTCTTTAACCAAAGTAGTCGGCACCACCACCGTTATTTTGCAATTAGTGGAAGAAGGAAAAATTATTCTAGACCAATCATTACAAACTTATTATCCCTCTTTTCAAGATTCTAATATTACAATTCGGCATTTGTTGACACATACGGCAGATTTACAAGGCTATATTCCTAATCGTGATCAGCTGAATGCCCAAGAATTAAAAGACGCCTACAATCATTCATTTCACGCAGGCAAAGCAATAGGTAAAAAAGTCGTCTATACAGATGCAGGGACTATTTTATTAGGCTTTATGTTAGAAGAAATGTTCCAACAATCAATGATAGAAATTTTATCTGAGCGAGTATTGCTTCCTTTAGGGATGAACGAAAGTACGTTTCTACCAAAGAATCCTTTAAACTGTGTGCCAACAGAATTACATGAACAAAGAGGGTTGATTCGAGGTACAACCCATGATCCTAAGGCATTTGTTTTACGGGAACATGCAGGGAATGCTGGCTTGTTTAGCAATGTCTATGATTTAACAAAATTTGTTCGAATGTATTTAAATCGAGGCAGTTATCACAATCACCAATTCTTGAAAAAAGAGACAATTGATTTGTTACTAGTTAACCAAGTGCCAGCTGCAGATAAACCACGTTCTCTAGGCTGGGATTTTAAATATGATGTAGCTACGCAACGGCCATTATTATTCCATACAGGCTATACAGGCACTTTTTTGCTAATTGATGTGCAACAACAATCAGCGTTTATCTTTTTATCTAATCGAGTCCATCCAGAGGACCACCGGAACACTTATATCGAAGAAAGAGATCAGTTGTTGGCAACCTATTTAAAAGAGAAATCATCAGTTTCAGATGAAATGACTAGTTTTTAGTGATATAATGAGAGCGAATTCAATTTGGGAGGTCACAGTCAATGCAAGAACCATTATTTTTACAACCTGTTTTTCAAGAAAAAATTTGGGGCGGCAATCGTCTACACACGCTATTTGGTTTCGATTTACCGAGCGATAAAATTGGTGAAGATTGGGCAATCAGTGCACATCCACATGGCGTTAGTACTGTTTTAAATGGCGAATTTAAAGGAAAAAAATTAGATGAATTGTGGGCAGACCATCAAGAGTTATTCGGCCATGCAGGTGGCGCTGTCTTTCCATTATTAACGAAAATTTTAGATGCTGAAGATGATTTATCCGTGCAAGTTCATCCCGATGATGCATATGGCCAAAAACATGAAGGCGAGCTAGGCAAAACTGAATGTTGGTACATTATTGATGCAGAACCTGGCGCTGAAATCATATATGGACATCACGCGAAAACAAAAGAAGAACTTGCAGAAATGATTGAAGAAGGTCGTTGGGACGATCTTTTAAGAAAAGTACCAGTGAAAAAAGGCGATTTTTATTATGTACCAAGCGGCACTATTCATGCCATCGGCTCGGGTATTTTAATTTTAGAAACGCAACAAAGCAGTGATACTACGTATCGGGTTTATGATTATGATCGAACAGATGATCAAGGAAAGACCCGGGAATTGCATATTCAACAATCCATTGATGTGACAACCGTTCCGGCAAAGGATCCTGACCTCTCTATTCAACAAGAAAATCAAGGACAATCAAGCATTGTTACTTATGTAAAAACAGATTTCTTTAATGTTTATGAGTGGCGTGTCAGTGGGATTCTAAAAGTTAAAAAACAAGCACCTTATACATTAGCAACAGTTATTGAAGGTGTGGGTCGATTGATTACAGAAGATGCTGCAAAAGCAGATGTGGCTACTTTTGATTTGAAAAAAGGCGATAGCTTTATCTTTCCAACAGATATTCCGAGCTGGCGTTTTGAAGGTGATCTAACGATTATAGCTTCAGAACCTGGCAGTCGCTAAAAAAATGAGGAGATCATCAACAGATGATTTCCTCATTTTTTGGCATTAAAACAGTTTATTTTGTTATAAAGGAACGTTTAGGTAAGGCAGCGATAACAGCTGTGACGATGATGACTGATAGCAGACGATCCCCGTAATCTGTTATCAATTGAACCAACAGGACGCTTGCTAACTGATTTAAGCCTAAACCATATAAAAATTGGACAATTATACTGGAGCCAGCAGAAGTAATTCCACCAAATAAACAAACAGTGATTAAGGAAGAAATCACTGTTCCTGGTATCGTTAACCACAACGTTTTAAATGGTAATTTGGTTACTTTTAACTGCTGATGAAGGAGCAAACCTGCTAAAATTCCTGTGCAGAGTTGGACAGGTGAATAATACAGAGAAAAGATATCCGTTGTCAATCCAGTTAGTAGACTTGTTAAAATACCTGTCAGTGCGCCAAAGAGTGGGCCTAATAACGCACCTGTAAAAATAGTTCCCGCACTATCAAGATAAATTGGTAAACGAAGGAGTAACGCAATGGTACTGCCAAGGTAATTTAAAGCAACACTAAAAGCGATAATTGTAATGATTCGTGGTGTTATTTTTTTCATGGTTATCCCATCCTTAAATTTTTGAAATCTCTTTCGATCTCATCTATTTGTACATTTAAAAGAATGGATAGAAACTTCACGAAAAACTGTTGACTATCAACCGTAGTCAAGACATGACAATTAGCTGGTTGCTGCTGGAAATGATATTGATCGATCATTGATTGCCCCATAGCAATGCCGTCAGGAACAATTTGTCCGTAACTGGAAAAGCCTTGGCAGAGCGTAGGATCAATAAAATAAGCAACCGCTAAGGGATCGTTGATAACACACCCTAAAATACGTTCATATTTCCAATGAAAATCAAAATAAAATTGAGTAATCTCAGCGAGGTAATTCCCCATTTTGGGGTTGAGTCGTTGACAATAATTGAGAATTGTTGGTGTAAAAACAATTTCTCGTGTGACATCTAAGCCGACCATCTCGATTTTTGCACCTAATTTCTCAAAAACCCAAGCTGCTGCATCAGGATCACACCAATAATTAAATTCTGCAACAGGAGAGCAATTGCCGTGGCTTTTAAAGGTACCACCCATTGAGACAAAACGTTGAAGATTTCGCCCCAGAAGAGGTTCTTTTTTTAAACCCAAAGCAATATTTGTTAAAGGACCAAGGGCAATGATTGAGCAATCGGTAGCTTGTTGAAAGGTTTGTGCTAAATAGTCAGCAGCGGAAAGCGCTTGTGCTTGGATTTTGCTAGTTCTGGGGAAATATGTTTCACCTAAACCATCCATGCCATGTGTATCTTGTGCACTAACAAATGGCCGTTTTAAAGGGCTAGCAGCCCCTTGGTAGACAGGAATATCTAAGCGATTAACTTTTTCCAAACATTTAAAAACATTTTCCACGCCAATCTCCACAGGGACATTTCCACAAACAACGGTAATCGCTTGGACATCTAGCTCTGGTGAAGCAAGTGCATACAAGAGAGCAAGCGTGTCATCAATTCCAGGATCACAATCAATAATTACTTTTTGCATTTTTTCCAATCCTCCTTTTTCATTAACTGCAAATGATAACTCTTGTTAAAAAAGCTATGACTTGAGTTAGTATTGAGAGATACTTAGTTTTTTATTCTGGGAAGTTTCCGAACCAGTCCGAGAAATTCTCGATTTTAAATGCACCTCTTTATCTTACTATATTTTGTAAAGATGTAAATAGTTGTCGGATAAATGAAAAAGAATCTAGCCCTATATGTAGGAACTAGATTCTTCTTTTATTTATAAAGCGTTTCAGGAATAGCGATCGGTTCACCATATTTTTTCTCTAAAGCGGTCCGAATTAACCGAATCCCTAGATTTTTGTTGCGTGCTAAGATTGGACCGTGGAAGTAGGAGCCAAACACATTTTTATAGACAACGCCTTCGCCATTATCTTGACCGTTATTGCCTTTGCCTTGTTTGACTGTTCCTAAAGGTCGTTCCCCTTCGCCTAAAAAAGTCATGCCGTTATGATTCTCAAAACCATAATACGTTTCATCAAATTCTTCATTATAAATTTCAATATCACCAATGAAACGATTGTTGTCTTGGCTCAAAGTGTAATGATCTAATGCACCGATTCCTTTAATTTTTTCGCCTTGTGCGCCGACATAGTAATGTCCTAGAAGTTGATAACCACCACAGATAGCTAACAAGACGCCGTCATTTTCAATATAAGAAGTCAAAGCTTCTTTTTTATTCTGAATGTCTTCTGAGATGATCAGTTGCTCGAAGTCTTGACCGCCACCAACAAAGACTAAATCATATTTTTCGGGATCAAACGGTTCGTAGATACTAATAATTTCTGATCGGAAGGTAACGCCCATTTTTTCGGTTAAATATTTAAGCATCAATAAATTTCCGTTATCTCCGTAAGTATTTAATAAGTTGCCATATAAATGACAAACGACTAATTCTTTAGACACCATTCATTCCCCCTTGAATATACCCTTGGGCTGTTAATGATTTTCTTAATTGCAAAACAGCAGTATAGGTTGCCAAAATATAGACATGATCTGTCGGCAACGTTTTAATTTCTGAAATTACTTGCTCTAAATCAGCAATTTCTAGTAATTTTTCTTCAGGAATACCCGCAACTTTTAAACGCAAGGCCATATCTTCATGGCGATCACCGCCAGCAATTACTTTTGGAATGTCCATATCAGCAAAGGCTTCATGATTACCATCCCAAATCCAACTGACATCAATTCCATCTGCATAATTAGCATTTAATAATGAAACCAGCGAGAAAGAGTAAGGGGCTAAGCCCATCATATCAATGACCTGATTTAAACCAACGGGATTTTTTACTAAAACTAACGTACATTCTTTATCGCCAACTTTAATGGTTTCTTGACGCCCAAAAACTTTTTCATCATAAGCTAAGCCTGCTCGGATTTTATCTGGTGCCACCTGATAATATTCTGCTACCGCTGTGGCCGCTAGCGCATTATAAACATTATACATCCCACCAACAGCAATGCCGTATTCTTCGCCATCAATCACAAAATCAGCAGATGTATTATCCATCCGGACCATTTCCGTTAACTGCACATCCAATTCAGGGCGTTTGAAGCCACAATTTGGGCAATAGTAATCACCTAAATTAGCATACGTAATCATTTTATAATGAAGAATATGATTACATTTTGGACATAAAACCCCATCTGTATTGTAATGAGCCAATTGCTCTTTCGGTGGTAAATGATTAAATCCATAGTATTTGCGAGGATTTACAGTTTCTTTTGAATTAAAAATTGGCGAATCACCATTGCATAAAATAGTTGCTTCAGGAGCAGCAGCGGCGCCTTCCATAATTAAGCGATACGTCGTATAAATTTCACCATAGCGATCCATTTGGTCGCGGAAAATATTCGTAAAAACAAATAATTTTGGTTGAATATATTTAGTGACACGGCTTAAACTTGCTTCATCAATTTCTAACACCGCAAATTTCTTTTGTCCTTTTTTCGCCTTGGCATTTAAAAAAGTAGAGACAATTCCTTGCTCCATGTTAGCACCAGTTGGATTTGTTAATACCTCATCAAATTCTTGGCGTAAAATGTTAACAGTTAAAGCAGTTGTCAATGTTTTGCCGTTCGTTCCAGTGACTACGACAATTTCATAGTCTTTTGCCAATGTATCTAAAATTTTAGGATCGATTTTTAGGGCTAATTTCCCTGGGTAGCTACTGCCGCCTTTAAAAAATGTTTGTAAAACCCATTGCGAAGTTTTTCCTGCAGCAATTGCTAAATGACTTCGAATCCCCATTTGTTGTCCCCCAATTTCTATATCTTTAATTTTTCGTTATTTTAAATTAAACTCAATCTATCATACCATAACTAAAATAAAAAATTAATTCCTTTTACTTTTTCTTACTATTATTTAAAAAGTCTTTTAGAAAAAGTAGAATAGTGAAGGAAAAAAGAGAATAGACGACTTGTCTTAACAACAAATCGTCCATCGATTTCCATTTTTATTTCGCATCAATATAACTGTATAGCGTATATTTAGAAATATTGAAGAAGTTAGAAACTTTGTCCCCAGATTTAGTGACTAAGAAGGCGCCTTTATTGTTTAAAAATTGAATACACTTGATTTTATCGTCCTTCGTCATTAATGGAACCGGCTTGCCAACTAATTTGACTGATTCATGAATTAAATCGTCTAACAACTCATTAACATCCTGAGGAATGTAATCAGGGTCTTTATCTTCTTCAGGTTCTGCAGTGGAAATCAAAGATTTTAAGTTTGACTCTGCAGCGATCAATGTAGTGATGTCGTAGTTAATAGCAAAAATACCATCGAGTTGACCATTCTCATCTTTAAAATACATTGTACTAGATTTTAAAATACGACCATCATGGGTACGGGTTAGATAGTTAATATGATCATTCAACTCACTGGGATCTTTTTTTAAGGCTTCTAAAACTACTTGAGAAGGTCCATCGCCCAGATGACGAGAAGAGACATGACCATTTTCGATGGAAACAATAGAATTGTTAATATTGTCTTCATTGATTTGGTGGATAACGACTTCGCAGTTTTCCCCAAATTGACCAGCTAAACCTTTAGCAATTTGTGTTAAAAAAGTAAGTTTTTCGTCGGATAACATAAATAAGCTCCTTTCTAATGTGCCTGGCACAAACAGTTTTTATAAGATTGTGTCAAATTTAACATAATATTTTTAAATGGAATAGGCAGGGCTAAATCCTTTAATGTCGCGTACTACCTGTTCTGAAAAATAATGATAGCATGATAAAAATAATAATACAAGATAACGGCTGTCAAAATTCTAAAAAATATTTTTTAGGTAGCATTGTTTTTTTTAAGGTAAGGTGATATACTTTAATCAAGTTAATGAGTTCGTTAGTAAAAAAATGCAAGCGCTTCAAATACTTTTCGTAGAAATATAGATTAGAAAAGATAGACAAGCTATATTCGTGAATGATTGAGCGATTGATTTGTAAGCGTTTGCTACATGTGGGGAATAGGTTGGAAAATAGGAGGAGAATACATGTTATTAATTGGAAATGGGCGTTTAATCACTCGGGATGCGCAGAATCATTTTTTTGAAAATGGGTGTGTGGCGATTGATGGTCAAGTTGTGAAACAAGTCGGAACGACAGAAGATTTAAAACAAGCTTATCCAGAAGCGACATTTATTGATGCTAAAGGTGGAGTGATTATGCCAGGCTTTATTAACATGCACAATCATATTTATAGTACCTTTGCACGTGGGTTAAGTTTAACGAATTATCATCCTAAAAATTTCATGGATATTTTGGTAGATCAATGGTGGCGAATTGATCGTGCCTTGACATTAGAAGACACTTATCAAAGTGGTAAGGTTGCTTATTTAGATAGTATTCGCAACGGTGTTACAACTGTCTTTGATCATCATGCTAGTTACGGAGAAATTACAGGGAGTTTAACCCAATTATCTAATGCAGCGGACGAGTTAGGGATTCGGACCTGCCTTTGTTATGAAGTTTCTGATCGCGATGGTGAGCAGAAAATGCGGGAAGCAGTTCAAGAAAATGCCGCCTTTATTAAAGCCAGTTCCTTAAGAAAGGATGATATGCAAAAAGCGATGATGGGTATGCATGCCGCCTTTACTTTATCAGATGCTTCTTTAGAATTATGTGCAGCCAATACGCCAGATGGGATTGGTTATCATATTCATATTGCAGAGGATTTAGCCGATGTTCATGATTCTTTGAAAAAATATGGGAAGCCGATTGTGAACCGATTATTTGATTTAGGAATTTTAGGAAAACAGACAATGGCAGGCCATTGCATCCATATTGGACCTCATGAGATGGAATTACTAAGAGATACAGACACAATGGTGGTCACGAATCCAGAGTCGAATATGGGGAATGCGGTCGGTTGCCCACCTGCGATGCGCATGTTTAATGAATATGGTATTTTGATGGGTCTTGGCACAGATGGTTATACGAATGATGTGACGGAATCTTATAAGGTGGGAAATGTTATCCACAAGCATCATTTAGCTGATCCAAATGCTGCTTGGGCAGAAATTCCCGCAATGCTATTTGATAATAATCCGCAAATGGCTAATCGCTATTTTAAAACAAAGCTAGGCGTTTTAGAACCTGATGCAGCAGCAGACGTCATTATTGTTGATTATCATGGCCCGACACCAATGACAAAAGAGAATTATAACATGCACATTTTATTCGGCATGAATGGTGGGATGGTCACTGACACGGTGATTAATGGAGAAATTCGGATGCGTAATCGTGAAGTTCAAGGAATTGATGAAGAGAAAGTTTGGCATGATGCGCAAACGCAAGCACAATCTTTCTGGAAACGAGTAAATCAATAGCTTTCATTATAAATAAAAGGAGTGACGTTAATGAGTGATATTATGCATCCCATCTCAATTGAGGCTTTATTAAATTGGATTTTTAGTGAGTATCAACAAGATGGCACAATTTTTGGCATTCGTAAATTTTATCATGCGGATCCTACAAAAACGATTTCCTTATTTGGAGAAAAAATGGAAACCCCTTGTGGTCCAGCAGCAGGTCCTCATACACAATTAGCACAAAATATTATTGCGGCCTATTTAACAGGTTCTCGTTTTTTTGAAGTTAAGACAGTCCAGATACTGGATGGAGAAGATTTACCGGTGAGTAAACCATGTATCGCAGCAGCGGATGAATGTTACAACGTTGAGTGGTCCACAGAATTGCGCGTTCCCCAAGCTTATGATGAATACGTCAAAGCATGGTTCGTTTTGAAGTTACTGAGTAAAGAGTTCGAGCTAGGTGACCCGAATGGTTTCATTTTTAACATGAGTGTTGGCTATGATTTGGCAGGGATTCAATCACCAAAAATTGATCGTTATATTAACGAAATGCAGAACGCAGAAGGAACGCCGATTTGGGCGGAATGCCAAGCAGCTGCCAAAAAATATCTATCTTATTTTAAAAAAGTAGATGACTTATATATTGAAGCAATTAGTCCTAAAGTCTGTCATTCTATTACGCTGTCGACTTTACACGGCTGTCCATCAGATGAAATTGAACGAATTGCGGCCTATTTATTAAGTGAAAAAGGGCTCCATTCCTTTATTAAATGTAATCCAACCATGTTAGGTTATGAATATGCGCGTCAAACGATGGATGAGCTAGGGTTTGATTATATGGTTTTTGACGATCACCATTTTAAAGAAGATTTACAATTTGAAGAAGCAGTACCGATGTTACAACGTCTGCAATTATTAGCTAATAGTAAAAATCTAAGCTTCGGAGTTAAAATTACGAACACTTTCCCAGTAACGATTGCAGCAAATGAATTACCTGGTGATGAAATGTACATGTCAGGACGTTCGCTATTTCCTCTTAGTATTTCATTGGCACAAAAATTATCAGAAGCATTTGATGGGAAACTACAAATTTCTTATTCTGGCGGTGCAGATATTTTCAATAGTAAAGAAATATTTGATGCTGGGATTTGGCCAATCACTATGGCAACGACTCTGTTGAAACCCGGTGGCTATCAACGAATGAATCAAGTTGCTAATGTATTGGGCGCAGCAGAATATCCTCAGATGGTTCATGTCAACTTGGATAAATTAGCCCAAGTTGTTGAGAAAGCTAAAACACAAGCGCGTTACCAAAAATCAATTAAATTACCAGAAAGTACCAAACTAAGAAAAACAGTTCCGTTAACAGATTGTTATATTGCTCCTTGTCGAAGTGACGGTGGTTGTCCAATCAATCAGGATATTCCTGCTTACCTTCGTTATGTAAGTGAAGGTAATTATTTAAAGGCCTTGCAAGTAATTGTCGATAAAAATCCATTGCCTTTTATTACTGGAACCATTTGTGCACATCCTTGTATGACTAAATGTACACGTCAATTTTATGAAGAATCTATTCATATTCGGGAAGTGAAGTTAGAAGCAGCTGAACATGCTTATGATGAATTATTGACGACACTAGAAAAGCCACAGCCAAAAGAAAATGCACCTAAAACAGCTGTTGTGGGTGGAGGCCCTGCAGGGATCTCTGCTGGGTATTTATTAGCACGTGAAGGCATGCCTGTTACTGTATTTGAAAAATCCGAGACAATTGGGGGTGTTTGTAGCCAGATTGTACCAGAATTTCGAATTTCTATGGAATCTGTTCAAAAAGACGTTCAGTTAGCGGAATTTATGGGAGCTGAATTCCGTACAGGACAAGAGGCGCCATCATTGGCAGAATTGAAAAACCAAGGCTATACGAATGTTATTTATGCCATTGGTGCATGGAAACATGGGGTCCTTCGTTTAGAATCTGGGCGAGCATTGAACTCGTTAGAATTTTTAAAAGCAAACCGAGAAAATCCAACGCTTAATCCTTACGGGGAACAGATTGTCGTCGTTGGTGGCGGAAATACAGCCATGGACTGTGCTCGTGCAGCCACAACATTGCCTGGTGTTAAAAAAGTCTCAGTGGTTTATCGTCGGAATAAACGCAATATGCCAGCAGATGAAGAAGAACTTTATTTAGCCTTAGAAGATGGTGTTGACTTTTTAGAATTACTTTCGCCAATTAAACATGAAAATCAACAATTAACTTGTGAAAAAATGGTCCTAGGTGAACGAGATGCTTCTGGACGCCGTCGTCCAGTTGGTACAGGAGAAATGATTGATATTTCTGCTGATACAGTGATTGCCGCTGTTGGTGAAAAAGTAGATACAGAGTTTTACCAATCATTAGGCATTCACACGGACAACTATGGGAAAGTCGTTTCAAATCAAGAAACATTGGAAACAAATATACCAGGTGTCTATGTCATTGGTGACGCTAATTTAGGACCAGCCACAATAGTTGAAGCAATCGCTGATGCAACAAAAGCGGCAAATAATATTTGTCTTGTCCACAATCATCACTATGAAAAAGATAATTTAAATAGTGATGTTGCATTTGTTAGAAACAAACGAGGTATTCTTGTAACAGACGAGATGTCTTGTAGTCAAGCTAGTCGTTGCTTAGAATGCTCCACAATTTGTGAATCTTGTATGGATGTCTGTCCAAACCGAGCAAATATTGTTGTGTATGTCGAAGGAAAACCACAAATTGTCCATGTTGATCGGATGTGTAACGAATGTGGTAACTGTGAAACATTTTGCCCTTATGCAAGTGCCCCTTACAAAGACAAATTTACCTTATTTAACAGTGAAGCTGATTTTTATGACAGTACTAATTCAGGTTTCTATGTTCAAAATCCTGTGGATAAAATTTGTTTACTGCGTCTATGGGGAACGGTGTCAACAATTCAATTAACGGATCAAGGATTAGATGTACCAGAAGATTTAATCGCATTAATGGTAACTATGATTGAAGAATATGCTTATTGTATGCAAGCATAAAAGGAAATTTACGACTGGGGGATAAATAAATGTCTATTCTGCTCAAAGGTGGAACCGTCGTATCTGCATATAATCGTCGTCAATTGGATATTCGAATTGACGGCGAGCAAATTGTAGAGATGGGGGCAAATTTACCAGTAGAAAATTCTCAGATTGAGGATGTTACGGGGTGTTATGTATTACCAGGCTTTATTGATGCGCACACGCATCTGGAATTAAATAATGGCAAAGGTTCGTTAAGTACGGCGGATAACTTTACTACTGGCAGCCAAGCGGCGGTGGCCAAAGGTACGACTACGGTTATTGATATGGCTACACCTAATAAAGGCGGCTCATTGAAAGACTGTTTAGCTACTTGGAATCAATTGGCTGAAGGCAAGAGTTCATGTGATTATACTTACCATATGTCCATGATTGAATGGAAACCAACGATAGCTGCTGAAATTCAGGAAATGATTGCTGCAGGTATTACTTCCTTCAAAATGTATATGGCTTATGATAATTTACGGACCACAGATGCGGAAATTTTTGAAGCGATGAAGGAAATAAAAAAAGTTAATGGAATGTTAGGCGTTCATTGTGAAAATGGTGATTTAGTAGATGAATTAATCCAATCATATGTTTCTCAAGGAAAGTTAGCCCCGCACTATCATCCGTTATCAAGACCGGCGGCTGTGGAAGCAGAAGCGGTAGCAAGATATTTGATGATAGCGGAAATGGCTGATTTGCCGGTTAATATTGTGCATTTAAGCACAAAACGATCGTTAGAAGCGGTGGAACGGGCTCGTCAAAGAGGACAATCAGTCTATGTAGAAACTTGCCCTCAATATCTTTTACTAGATGATCACTTGTATGATGCGCCTAATTTTGAAGCAGCAAAATATGTCTGCTCACCGCCACTACGCAAACGAGAGGATCAACAGGCTTTGTGGCAAGGAATTAAAGAGGGGGCAATCAATACAATATCGACAGATCACTGCAGTTTTAATTTTCACGGACAAAAAACAGTTGGCAAAGATGATTTTAGTAAAATTCCCAATGGGATGCCAGGTGTTGAAACGAGACCAGAATTAATTTACACGGAAGGTGTGGCGAAGGGCCGAATCACCTTGGAAAAAATGGTTGCTCTGCTTTCTGAAAATATTGCTAAACAATTCTCGATGTATCCACAAAAAGGTGTGGTGCAAGAAGGCAGTGATGCCGATTTAGTTGTTTGGGATCCTAGAACAACCGGCGTGATTGCTGCGAGAACGCAGTTACAAAATGTCGATTATACGCCGTATGAAGGATTTGAAACACAAGGACAGGCTCGAATGGTTTATTTAAGAGGTCAAAAAGTTGCTGAAGCTGGGCAAGTCATCTTGGCAAATCAAGGAAAATTTGTTTTTCGTAAAGCAACTTAAAAATAGAAGGAGGAGAAGTTTTTTTGGAAAAAATTAAATGGACAGCAAATGAAATGCCGAAGACGGAGGATAAGTACTTACCTCTGATGTCTAAAGAAAAAATTGAGAAAGCTTTGGCTTTTCACAAAAGTTTTCCACAGTATTCAGAAACACCATTAGCAGAATTGAATCATATGGCCGCGTATCTGGGGTTAAATGATTTCTTTGTTAAAGATGAATCTTATCGCTTTGGTTTAAATGCTTTTAAAGTCTTAGGTGGTTCGTTTGCCATGGCTAACTATATTGCCGAAAAATTAAAGAAAGATGTTTCGGAACTAACATATGATGAATTAACTTCTGATCAATTACGATCAGCTTTTGGACAAGCTACGTTTTTTACAGCAACTGATGGTAACCATGGACGAGGAGTCGCTTGGGCTGCGAATAAATTAGGCCAAAAATCAGTTGTACTCATGCCGAAGGGTTCAACACAGACGAGAAAAGAAAATATTGAAAAAGAAGGCGCAACCGTCACAATCGAAGAAGTTAATTACGATGAATGTGTACGAATGGCTAATAAAATGGCCGAAGAAACTGAAAACGGTGTCATGGTTCAAGACACCGCTTGGGACGGATATGAAAAAATTCCAACTTGGATTATGCAAGGATACGGAACGATGGCGTTAGAAGCCTCTCAACAATTAAGAAAATTTGGCTCTGAACGACCTAGTCATGTTTTTGTTCAAGCTGGTGTCGGCAGTTTAGCTGGTGCGGTGATTGGTTATTTTGCTAATGCTTTTCCAGAAAACCCACCGATTATGGTCGTAGTTGAGGCACAGGCGGCTGACTGTTTATATCAATCAGCAATTAAAAAAGACGGAGAAATTCGCTTTGTCGATGGTGATTTACAGACAATTATGGCTGGCCTAGCATGTGGAGAACCTAATACGATTTCTTTTGATATTCTAAAAAATCATACATCCTTCTTTGTTTCAGCACCAGATTGGGTTTCTGAAAAGGGAATGCGTATGTTGGGAGCGCCATTAAAAGGGGATCCGCAAGTTGTATCAGGCGAATCTGGGGCAGTAGCAATGGGCTTAGTAGCTACAGTGATGCAAGATCCCGACTATCAAGAATTACGTGAGGCATTGCAACTGGATGAGACGTCAAACGTTTTAATGTTTTCTACCGAAGGGGACACTGATCCAGACAATTATAAAAAAATTTTATGGAGGTAAAAGGAATGGATTTTAATGCAGTAAATGCAGCAGCAGAAGGTTACAGAGAAGATATGGTCAAATTTTTAAGAGACCTTGTCAAAATTCCAGGAGAAAGTGCAGAAGAAGGCAACAAAATTGCGCGAGCAAAAGCCGAAATGGAAAAATTAGGTTTCGATAAAATTGACATTGATCCTCAAGGGAATTTACTTGGTTATATGGGCTCTGGTGAAAAATTAATTGCTTTTGATGGGCACATGGATACTGTCGGAATTGGTGAAATGAGTAACTGGAAATTTGATCCTTACGATGGCTATGAAACAGAAACTGAGATCGGTGGTCGCGGTACGTCTGACCAAGAGGGCGGGATTGTTTCGGCTATTTATGGCGCTAAAATCATGAAAGATTTAGGTCTATTATCAGAAAAATACACTGCTTTGGTAACAGTTACTGTCCAAGAAGAAGACTGTGACGGTTTATGCTGGCAGTACATTATCAAAGAAGACGGTATCCGTCCAGAATTTGTTGTTTCAACAGAGCCAACAGATGGTGGGATTTATCGTGGTCAACGAGGCCGAATGGAAATTAAAGTTGATGTCAAAGGCGTTTCGTGTCATGGCTCAGCACCAGAACGTGGAGATAATGCCATTTACAAAATGGCGGATATCTTACAAGATGTTCGTGCCTTAAACAACAATGGAGATACAGAAAGCACAGCGATTCGTGGTTTAGTTCGTATGTTAGATCCTAAGTACAATCCAGAGTGGCAAGAAGCCCGTTTCTTAGGACGTGGTACGGTGACTGTATCGCAAATTTTCCATTCTTCACCAAGTCGGTGTGCTGTTGCGGATGGCTGTACCGTTTCACTAGACCGTCGAATGACTGCTGGAGAAACTTGGGAAAGTTGTTTGGAAGAAATTCGCAATTTACCAGCTGTTAAAAAATATGGAGATGATGTGACGGTTTCAATGTACAACTATGATCGTCCTTCTTATACTGATTTAACTTATGAAATTGAATGTTATTTCCCAACATGGGTAATTCCAGAAAATCATGATGTAACAAAAGCCTTGATGGAAACGCATAAAAATCTCTATGGAGAAACACGGAAAGGCTCTGTAGAAACAGTGGAAATGCGTGAAGAGCGCCCATTGTTAGATAAGTGGACCTTCTCAACAAATGGCGTTTCAATTATGGGACGTAATGGCATTCCTTGTATTGGTTTCGGGCCAGGGGCGGAAGCACAAGCACATGCACCAAATGAAAAAACTTGGAAAGATGATTTGGTTCGTTGTGCAGCCGTTTATGCGGCATTACCAACGGTCTATTGTGGTTAAGTAAAGGATTATTAGACAAGAAAAAAGGAGCAGATGGAATGGAAACGTTTAAAGAATATATTGAGAAATTAGATAAATTAGAATTTGAAAAAATGTACGAAAATGACTTTTTCCTAACTTGGGAAAAAACAAGAGATGAATTAGAAGCTGTTTTCACAGTTGCCGATACATTACGCTATTTAAGAGAAAATAATATTTCAACTAAAATCTTTGATAGTGGCTTGGGGATTTCTTTATTCCGCGACAACTCTACAAGAACACGTTTTAGTTTCGCTTCAGCGTGTAATCTTTTGGGCTTAGAAGTTCAAGATTTAGACGAAGGAAAAAGTCAAATTTCTCACGGAGAAACTGTTCGTGAGACAGCAAACATGATTTCTTTTATGGCTGATATCATTGGTATTCGTGATGACATGTACATTGGTAAAGGCAATGCTTACATGCACGAAGTATCAGAATCTGTCCAAGAAGGATATAAAGATGGGGTATTAGAACAGCGCCCAACGTTAGTGAATTTACAATGTGATATTGACCATCCGACGCAAGCAATGGCGGATGCGTTGCATTTAATTCATGAATTTGGTGGCATTGAAAACCTGAAAGGGAAAAAAGTTGCCATGACTTGGGCGTATTCACCATCTTATGGAAAACCATTATCTGTTCCTCAAGGAATTGTTGGTCTAATGACCCGTTTAGGAATGGATGTCGTCTTAGCACATCCAGAAGGTTATGAAATTATGCCAGAAGTAGAAGAAGTTGCGAAGAAAAATGCGGCAGAATTTGGTGGAAACTTTACTAAAACGAATAGTATGGCAGAAGCATTCAAAGATGCGGATGTTGTTTATCCGAAAAGCTGGGCACCTTTTGCGGCAATGGAAAAGCGAACTGAATTATATGGCAATGGTGACCAAGCAGGAATTGATCAATTAGAACAAGAATTACTTTCTCAAAATAAAAAGCACAAAGATTGGGAATGTACAGAAGAATTGATGAAAACAACAAAAGACGGCAAAGCTTTGTATATGCATTGTCTACCAGCTGATATTACTGGCGTTAGTTGTGAAGAAGGCGAAGTGGAAGCTTCTGTTTTCGATCGTTATCGGGTCGAACTTTACAAAGAAGCTAGCTACAAACCGTATGTTATTGCGGCTATGATTTTCTTAAGTAAAGTAAAAAATCCGCAAAAAACCTTAACAGACTTAGCGGATAAAGCGACACCAAGAGAAGTAAAATAATGAATTTGGCATGAAGACAGATGCTTTTTCTTTACACAATGAATCATTAGAAGTTGCCTCTTCAACATGAACAAATAAGACCTTCCCAAGTCTATTCATGAATGTGTGATTGTCTCGAGTCAAGAACGCTTAGTCATGTGCGTTGACTTCATGCAACGACAACAGACAGTTAATACGAAAACTCGTTGTGAAAAAGAAAAAGCATCGTCCTTTTTATAAAACAGAAAATGAGGTGAAGCAATGGGCAAACGCGTCGTAGTAGCTTTAGGTGGCAATGCTTTAGGAAATAATTTGACGGAGCAGATGACTGCCGTAAAACAGACTTCCAAGGCGATTGCAGATTTGATTGAAGCAGGATATGAAGTTATTTTATCTCATGGCAATGGTCCTCAAGTGGGGATGATTCAATTAGCTATGGAAGAATTTTCCTTTAATAATCCACAATATCCAGTTGTTCCGTTATCCATGTGCGTAGCCATGAGTCAAAGTTACATTGGCTATGATTTAGAGAATGCGCTACAAGAAGAGTTGCGTCAGCGAAATATAAGTAAAGCCGTCACCACCATAGTCACTCAAGTGGTCGTGGATGAAAATGATCCGGCGTTCAAAAAAACAACGAAACCAATTGGTCGCTTCATGACAAAAGAAGAAGCAGAACAATTAGTCAAAGAAAAAAATATACAAGTGATGGAAGATGCTGGCCGTGGTTATCGCCAAGTCGTCGCTTCTCCTAAACCCAAAAATATTGTCGAACTTCTCACGATTCAAACATTGGTTGATGCTGGCCAAACAGTCATTGCTGGCGGCGGTGGTGGCATCCCAGTCATTCAAGAAGGGAACCGACTAAAAGGTGTCAATGCAGTCATCGACAAAGATTTTTGTAGTGAACGACTGGCTGAACAAGTGGATGCTGATCTGCTCGTGATTTTAACAGCAGTTGAAAAAGTTTGTATTAATTTTGGTAAAGAAAATCAAGAAGCCTTAGGGAATGTTTCAACAGAAAAAATGAAACAATATGCGCAAGAAGGTCAGTTTGCTCCAGGTTCAATGTTACCAAAAGTTGAAGCAGCGATTAAGTTTGCTGAATCTAAGCTAGGTCGAAAAACATTGATTACGTTATTAGAAAAAGCCAAAGAAGGATTATCTGGAAAAACAGGGACTTTAATTGAAAATAAAGAATCATAGAATGGAGGAAAACGATGACAAACAAAATGATTAATTCTGCACAGGCACCAGCTGCTGTAGGACCTTATTCACATTCTGTCTTAGCGGGAAATACGTTGTACATTTCTGGACAACTAGGATTAGATCCGCAATCGGGCGAAATGAAGACTACAGTGGAAGAACAAGCAAAACAAGCTTTTATCAATTTAGGTTCGATTTTAAAAGAGGTCGAGATGACCTATGATAATGTTGTGAAAACAACGGTGTTTTTACAACATATGTCTGATTTTAGCAAAATTAACGAAATCTATGGGAATTACTTTTCAGAAGTTTTGCCTGCACGTTCTTGTGTAGAAGTAGCCAAGTTGCCAAAAGATGGGTTATTTGAAATTGAAGCAGTTGCTGTCAAAGGATAATTTTTAAGATGTTTCTGAGGGAAAAAGGATTGCATTCTTTACTGATTAAGGGGAACAATCCTTTTAGAATAAAAAGAAGAAGGAAACGATCCTATGAATGAAAAAAAAGAGCAAGCATTATTTGAATATGATGCGAAACTATCAATTTCTGAAGCAATTCCGATGGGATTGCAACACGTTGTCGCAGCAGTAGTAGGGATTGTCACACCGGGAATTATGATTGCCAAAGTTTGCCAATTAAGTCCTAGTGATACGACTATTTTGATTCAAACATCATTGATTTTTTCAGCAGTTGCAACGTTAATTCAACTTTTCCCTATTTTTGGAAAAGTGGGTTCACGGTTACCAGTTATGATGGGGGCAAGTTTTGCGTATGTACCGATTTTGATGGCCATCGGAGCTGATTTTGGGATTGCAGCAATTTTTGGTTCCCAATTAGTTGGCAGTATTCTTGTTATTATTGTTGGTTTGTTCATTAAAAAAATCCGTGTGTTGTTTCCGCCTTTAGTAACAGGAACGGTTATTTTAAGTATTGGGCTATCCCTGTTTCCAGTTGCGATTAAGTATATGGCAGGAGGAGCTGGTAGTGCTGATTTTGGTTCAGCCCGGAATTGGTTAGTTGCATTATTAACCTTTGCGATTGTCTTTTACTTCAATTATTTTGCAAAAGGATTTTTGAAGTTATCAGCAATTTTAAACGGAATGGTTATTGGTTATTTGATTTCTTTAGCTTTAGGGATGGTTAGTTTTGAGCCAGTTCAAAATGCTAAAATCGTTCAGCTAATTACCCCGTTTCATTTTGGACTGGATTTTCAACTGGTACCTATCTTTACGCTGGTGGTAATGTTTATTGTTGATGCTGTTCAAGCCATCGGTCAATTTACAGCAACAACGGTTGGGGCAATGGATCGGGATGCAACGGATGAAGAATTATCTGGCGGAATTATGGGGAGTGGTTTCACTAACTTTATTGGCAGTTTATTTGGATCAATCCCAGTGGCAACTTTTGGACAAAATGTTGGTCTGGTTACGGTAACAAAAGTGATTAATAAGTATGTTCTGGTTTTCGCTTCAGTTATATTATTAATTGCTGGTTTTGTTCCGAAAGTAGCTGCATTATTAACTACGATTCCTTACGCAGTAATTGGTGGCGCAACGATTTCAGTTTTTGCTTCTATTTCTATGACAGGTATTCGGATGATTGCTTCGCAGGAAATGACTCCTCGAAATACTGGGGTTGTCGGAACAGCTCTAGCATTTGGAATTGGTGTCACATTGTCTACTGGAAGCTTAGCTGGTTTTCCAACTTGGGTAACAACGATTTTCGGTAATTCGGAAGTTATCTTAACCACTTTGGTAGCAGTCCTTTTAAATGTCATTTTAAAACCAAAAAAGCGCGTAGCACTTGAGTGAAGATTGCTTTTTTTGATACGAAAGTGAGTAAGCTTTCGTATCCTTTTTCCCTTACGTTATCTATAAAAAAATGAACGAATAAAGGAGGAGAAGATGTTTACGTATTCCCTAAACTTAAAATTAAAAACAGATCGGAACTTTTTTGGTCCTGGCGTTGTCGAAGTTTTACAAAAAATTCAGCAAACTGGGTCACTAAACTTAGCGGCAAAAGAGATGAAAATGTCTTATAATAAGGCATGGCGGATTGTGCGGGTAGCTGAAGAAGAGCTATCTTTTCCATTAATTATCAAAAGTGTTGGTGGTTGTAATGGTGGCGGGTCAATTGTTACGGACCAAGGAAAAGAGTTGATTGATCAATATCTTTTATTTGAGAAAAAAGTGTATCAACAGGTAGAGGCATGCTTTGAAGAAATATTTAAAGAACAGGATGTAGTATCGGAGGAACTGAAATGAGAGAAGTATTTCAGCGTTTGAAACAGGCAATATTGGAAAAGCAAGACACGATGTTATTAACGATTGGTACAAGTTCAGGATCTACACCACGAAGTCAAGGGGCTAGAATGCTGGTTTCCGCCGAAGGTAGAATAGCCGGAACTGTTGGTGGTGGGGCGGTTGAATTTCAGGCTGAACAAGTGGCAAAAAAGCTACTTTTTGAGAAAGAAAATGCACAACGTCAATTTATTTTAGCCCCGAATAATATTGCTGATTTAGGCATGGTCTGTGGCGGGAATGTCACGATTTTTTTCCATTATCTTTCATGGGAAACGCCATTTTTAAAAGAGTTGTGTGAGTCCATAGAAACGCATTTTCAAAATAATCAACA
Organism: Enterococcus sp. DIV1307a; assembly: GCF_050537425.1. Lineage (NCBI taxonomy): Bacteria > Bacillati > Bacillota > Bacilli > Lactobacillales > Enterococcaceae > Enterococcus > Enterococcus sp. DIV1307a. The sequence goes on along the minus strand of NZ_CP172914.1, from coordinate 2,060,493 downwards.
AGGTTGGTTAATGACTGAACTAGATCAAAACAATTTAGGAAAAGTATCCTTTTATAGTGAAACAGGCGAATTGATTGGTTCCACTTCTTGGGAGGGGGAATTAAGTTTGCTACCTAAAGGTATCCATTGTGAGCAAAAAGAGGACATAATTTTTTTAACAGAAGCGATCCTCCAAGTAGGGAAAGTGTATATTTTTGGAAGTGGTCATGTCGCACGCGCATTGGTACCTATTTTAAACTATTTATCGTTTTATTGCGTTGTAGTGGACGATCGTCCAGAATTTTTGACGGCACAAGCTTTTCCACAAGCTAAGGAACTACGGGTGATTCCTTTAGAAAATTTAGCTGCGTTTATTGAAATAACGGCGGATGATTATGGTATAGTAATTACCAGAGGACACAATTTTGATTTCATCGTTGCCAAACAGTTATTGGAAACACCAGCCAAATATATTGGTGTGATGGGGAGCAAACACAAAATTGCTTCACAAGTTCGACGGTTAAAAGAGGTCGGTTATACAATGAATGAAATTGAAAGAATTTTCATGCCAATTGGCTTAGACATTGCAGCCGAAACACCAGAAGAGTTAGCGATTAGCATCGCGGGAGAATTAATTCAACAGCGCTATCAATAATGAGGACCTTTAAGTTAAATAAAAAAGTTTTTTTGCTAAAAAATAATTTTTAGAACGAAGATTTGTGGTATAATCTAGGTGATTGAACACTAAACTATATCAGAAATCGAGGTGCAAGAAATGTATTCAATTATTGTAAATGGTCAAAGTGAAACCTGTGAAACAAACAAAAAATTAATGGACTTTTTGCGGGAGGATCTGGGCCTAACTGGAACAAAAGATGGCTGTAACCAAGGCTCTTGCGGTGCATGTACGGTGTTAGTAAATGGAAAGGCTTCCAAAGCATGTTTGTTTACTCTAGAAAAATTAGCTGGTAAAGAAGTCATGACAATCGAAGGTTTAAGCCAACGGCAAAAAGATGTCTATGCCTATGCGTTCGCAAAAACGGGTGCAGTTCAGTGCGGGTATTGCATCCCTGGGATGGTTATTTCGGCACAAGGATTATTGAACAAGAAACCCGAACCCACAAAAGAAGACATTCAGAAAGCTATACGAGGAAACATTTGTCGTTGTACAGGATATGTGAAAATAATAGAAGCCATTCAGTTAGCTGCTAAAATGTTTTGTGAAGAAACGAGCATTCCGGAAGAACATTCAAATGGTAAATTAGGGGAAGACTTCCAACGGGTCGATGCAGTGGAGAAAACATTAGGAACAGGGATTTATGTAGATGACATTGACATAGAAGGAATGCTTCATGCATCTGCTTTGCGGAGTGCCTATCCTCGCGCAAAAGTTCTATCAATCGATAGTACCCAAGCATTGGCGCATCCTGACTGTGTGGCTGTGTTCACAGCTAAAGACGTTCCAGGAAATAATAAAATTGGTCATTTAGAATTTATTTCCGATTGGGATGTAATGATTCCAGAAGGAGAAATAACACGGTATGTTGGGGATGCAGTAGCACTCGTTGTTTCAAAAAGAAAAGAAACCTTACCAGAGATAAAAAATTTAGTGGAAGTTGATTACGAAGAAATGATACCGCTTACTTCTTGTGAAGCTGCTTTAGCAGAAGGTGCACCAGCTATTCATGAAAAGGGCAATATCTTGTCTCATGAACACTTGGTACGTGGCAACGCAGATGAAGTATTAGCAAATTCTGCGTTTGTAGTGACAGAACATTATTCCGTACCAATTAACGAACATGCCTTTATGGAACCCGAGTGTGCGATTGCACAGCCTGAAGGTGAGGGCATTTTACTCTTTAGTGCGGGTCAAAGTATCTATGATGAACAACGGGAAGTGGCTCGGATGTTAGGACTGGACAAGGAAAAAATTCATGTTCAATCAAAACTTGTTGGTGGCGGTTTTGGTGGAAAAGAAGACATGAGTGTTCAGCATCATGCATCCTTAGCCGCTTGGTTATTGAAGAAACCAGTAAAAGTACTGCTAAGCCGTGAAGAAAGTTTGATGGTTCATCCCAAACGCCATGGCATGGAAATGGACTTTACGACCGGCTGTGATGAAGAAGGCAATTTAACTGCAATGAAAGCAGTGATTTATGCGGATACTGGGGCCTATGCTTCTTTAGGAGGACCGGTATTGCAACGGGCTTGTACACATGCGGCAGGTCCCTACAAGTATCAAACGATTGATGTGGAAGGGTTTGCTGTATATACTAATAATCCGCCAGCAGGTGCATTTCGTGGATTTGGTGTTTGCCAAACGGCTTTTGCAATTGAAAGTAATTTAAACTTGTTAGCAGAAAAAGTCGGACTATCACCATGGGAAATACGCTTTAAAAATGCCGTCGCCCCAGGAGATACTTTACCGAATGGACAATTGGTCTCGAAAAATGCGGCGTTAAAAGAAGCCTTGTTAGCAGTTAAAGACGTCTATGAACAAGCGGAAGTTGCTGGAATTTCTAGTTTCTTTAAAAACAGTGGCGTGGGTGTGGGGCTACCTGATACAGGGCGTTGTATTATTTCTGTTGAAGAAGGAAAAATACATGTCCGCACAAGTGCTGCTTGTATCGGTCAAGGGATGGCAACCGTTACGACGCAAATTGCCTGTGAAACATTAAATTTACCACCAGAAATGATTGTTGCGGAAGCACCTGATACGAGAAGAACGCCGAATTCAGGAACAACAACGGCTTCGAGGCAGTCACTCTTCACAGGAGAAGCAACTAGAAGAGCGGCAATGCAATTACGGTATGAACTTGATATGGGACGTGCTTTAAGTGATTTGGAAGGCGAAGAATTTTATGGGGAATATTCAGCGAAAACGGATCCATTAATCAATGATAAAAAAAGTCCAGTTAGTCATGCTGGTTATGGTTATGCTGCTGAAGTAGCTATTCTAGATGACAAAGGAAAAGTAGCTAAATTTGTGGCTGCGTATGATATGGGGCAAGTGGTGAATCCACGAGCTGCTGAAGGTCAAATTGAAGGTGGGATTGCGATGGGCATGGGGTATGCTTTAACTGAAAAATTTGCCTTAGAAGAAGGCTATGTTAAAGCAAAATATGCAACGCTAGGATTAGTGAACGCCACTCAAGTACCACCAATTGAAACAATTTTGGTTCATGCTGACAATCTTCACGAAGGTTTAGCTTATGGAATTAAAGGCGTAGGTGAGTTAGCAACGATCCCTACCGCACCAGCTTTAGCAGGCGCATATTTTGCCTTGGATGGTCAGCTCCGACCAAGTCTGCCTTTAGAAAATACCCCTTATCAAAAGAAAAAAAGATAAAAGGAGACAACTCATGTCACTCGTTAGTGTCATTATTCTAGCATCGGGCAATTCACAACGGATGGGCCAAAATAAATTGTTCTTAAAATATCAAGGAAAAACATTTTTAGAGCACACGTTAACCTTAGTGAATCAATTAGACGTATTAGAACGGATTTTAGTTGTTTCGCCTGAGAATCAGCCAGCGTTTCCTTTACCTAAGAACATTCAGTTGATTCTCAATCATCAATGGCAAGAAGGGCAAAGTAGCAGTATTCGTTTAGGAACTGAACAAGCTCGGGGAGCTGGCTATTTATACTTACCTAGTGATCAACCATTGTTAACACCTAAAATGCTACAACCCGTGTTAGATAAATGTCAGAGAAATAAAATTATAGTGCCATTACAAAAAGATGGCTGTCCTAGTAGTCCAGTATTATTCGGTAATCAATTTCGACAAGAACTATTAACATTGACTGGTGAAAAAGGCGGACGCATGATTTATGAACGCTTTCCAGAAGCAGTTCAGATGTTGAAAATAGCGACTCCTGGCCGTTTAAAAGATATCGACACGCCAGAAGAGTACAGAAAATTAATTCAAGAAACCAATAGTTAGAGAGGAAAAACGTATGAAGGACTTGGTTTATTTAAATTATGCAGCGACTTCCTATAAAAAATTTCCAGCAACCATTGAGGCTTTGACTGCCTATTTAGCAGAAAATCAGTTCATGAATTACGGAAGAAATGCCCCTTTGCTTAGAGAGGGGCTTCCTCTTTTAGAGACACGTCAATTGTTAGCAGACTTTTTTCAGGCACCCAGTGCGGCTCAGATTACGTTTACGAATAACGCAACAACTTCCTTAAATCTTGCATTAGCGGGGATTTTACAACCTGGCGACCATGTAATTACGACTATGTTAGAACATCATGCAGTAGCCAGACCGCTTCACTTACTTGAGAAAGAACGAGGCATTTCAGTGACATATGTTGCTTGTCAAAAAACGGGTCTGTTAGATGTAGAAGATATTCAGCGAGCTTGGCGAACGAATACAAAAGCCTTGGTGATGACACACGCATCCAATGTCTTAGGCACCATTTTACCCATTGAAGAATGTTTTCAATGGGCTCAACAGAAAGGATTATTAACCGTTTTGGATGCGGCTCAAACGGCGGGCTTTCTACCAATAAAAATGACCCAGATGGCCATTGATGTGTTAGCCTTTACTGGACATAAAAGCTTATATGGATTAGTAGGTATTGGTGGGTTAGCTTTTAGTGAGCGAGGGGCTGAAGCGGTCAAACCACTGATGGCGGGCGGCACTGGTAGCCATTCTAATTCCTTTGATCAACCCTCTTTTTTACCAGATAAATTTGAAGCTGGTACGTTAAACAGTTTAGGTATTCTAAGCTTAAATAGTTCTATTAAAGAGTTGAATAAAATTGGTTTAGCAGCGATTCAAAAGCATGAACGAACCTTAATGCAGAATTTTTTAAATGGTTTATCAGGGTTACCTGTCACAATTTTAGGAACCAAGGACGTGGCACAAACTGTCCCTGTTGTTTCTATCACACTGTGGAATCAGGAAGAAACAATAGTGGCACAGCAACTAGCAGAACAATATGGCATTATGACGCGCGCAGGTTTGCATTGTGCACCATTAGCCCATCAAACAGCTGGGACTTTAGCAACTGGCACCTTACGTTTTAGCTTTGGTTGGCAGACAACGCCTGAAGAAATTACTTGGACAATTCACGCTTTACAAGAACTACTAATTTGAGAAGGAGCGGACAGCATGGATTTTTTATCACAATGTACATCAGGTGGCTGTGGGGCAAAAATTGAATCCCGTGTACTGAACCAATTGTTGCAACACTTACCCGAAACACCGGCAAATGAGCGGCTACTCGTCGGATTTGAACATGCCGACGACGCCGCTGTTTACCAAATAACGTCTGAAAAAGCTTTGATTTCAACGGTAGATTTTTTTTCACCAATGGTCAATGATCCGTTATCATTTGGAAAAATTGCGGTCGCTAATGCTTTAAGTGATGTCTATGCCATGGGCGGAACAGTCCTTTATGCGCTAAATCTTGTTTGTTTTCCACAAAAGATGTCAAAAGAATGGTTGGAACAAATGCTCTTGGGTGGCAGCTTAAAATTAAAGGAAGCGGGTGCTTTACTGGCGGGAGGCCATTCGATTTATGATCATGAACCCAAGTATGGTCTAGCGGTAACCGGAGAAGTTCATCCAGAAAATTTGTGGCATAATAATACGCCACAGGTGGGGGATGTCTTGATTTTAACTAAAGCATTAGGTGTAGGAATTATTCAAGCGGCTGTTCGGGGGCAATTGGCGAAGCAGACGGAACAAAAAATCGCACAAGATTCGATGGAACGTTTAAATAAATATGCCGCTGCGAATGCTCGATCCTACGCAGTACATGCTTGTACTGATGTGACTGGGTTTGGTCTATTAATTCATGCAAAAGAAATGGCTGATAATCAGGTAACATTACTGATTGATACAGAAGCATTACCAACCATTACAGGAGCGTTGGCCTACGCCGCAGAATGTTTAGTCACTGCAGCTGGGCAAAGAAACCGCCAAACAATCGGAACGACAATCGATTATTCAAAAATTTCTATGGAAATGCAAGAACTTTTGTTTGATCCACAAACTTCTGGCGGACTGTTAATTAGTGTCGCTGCTGACGAAGCGGCAGCCTGTTTAGCAGCTATTCAAAAAGAGGACCCTGTTGCCAAAATTATTGGCGAGGTTCTGCCAAAAGAACAACAAGCAGTAGTACTTTTATAGAGAGAAGGGCCAAATATGAAATTAGTAGATGCATTGGGGAAACCTTGCCCAATACCTGTGATTGAAACGAAAAAAGCTTTGGCGGAGTTAGGTTTAGCTGGAGGCACTATCGAGGTTTTAGTCGATAACGAAGTAGCTGTTGAAAATTTGAAAAAATTAGCTACTAAAAAACAGGCCACTTTGACTGCGAAGCAGATAGAAGCCACGGTTTTCTCTGTCAAAATTACGGTATCTGAAGAAGCGACTCAACAAACAAGTCAGTCAGCAACAGATTTAGTAATTACGATTGGCTCCGATCAATTAGGTACTGGAGACGAGCAGCTAGGACGACTATTAATGAAAAGTTATCTTCAATCATTATCAGAAGCAGAAACTGTTCCTACACAGCTATTATTCTTTAATCGAGGGGCGTTTTTAACGAATCAAGCAGCGAATACCTTAGCTGATTTGCAACAATTAGCGGAGAAGGGAACCACGATTCAAACGTGTGGGGCCTGTTTAGATTTTTATCATTTAACAGACACCTTAGCTATCGGCTCTATTACTAATATGTACGAAATTGTTGAAACAATGAATCAAGCGGCTAAAGTAATTACGCTTTAACAAAAAAAGAAGGTGAAAAGATGGAGTATTTGCTAACCTTTCCGAATACACATTATGCTGTTCTGGCAGAACAAGTACTGTTGGCAAGAAAGGTGGCTGTTCGCGTCTTTACTTTGCCACCATCATTGACGGATGGCTGTGGGATCGGTTTACTCATTAATGAAGCGGAAATAACTCACAGTGTATGTTTTTTAGAAGAAGCAAAAGTACGCGTAGCCTCTATTTTTTCTGTGAAAAATGACCTTGGGGAAAGGAGGTACCAACTGTGGAGTCCTTAAAAAAGTGTTTTGATTTACAAGGAAAGGAGATTGTGTCAATTGTTGGTAGTGGTGGGAAAACAAGCTTAATGTGGGCGCTAGCAAAAACATATCGAAAAGAAGCTGTTCTGGTTAGTACAACCACAAAAATTGGGTTTCCCCAACGTCAATTGTATGATTATTTTTATACAAACCATTTTGAAAAAATAACGCCGAATATCTGCGGAATCACTTTAGCAGGAACCGCTATCAACAACCAAACAAAACTAACGATGCCTGCAATGACCTCGTTTCAAACATTGTTTCAGCACTTCACGAAAGTTTTTTTAGAAGCGGATGGGTCCAAACAACGACCTTTGAAAGGCTGGTCCTCTTATGAACCCGTGATATTAAAAGAAACAACCACCACAATTGGTGTGCTTCCGATTTCTGTAATTGGTCAAAAGATAGATGAAACGACCATTCATCGGTTGCCGCTTTTTTTGGAATTAACCGATGCGCAACTACAAGAACCAATCACAGAAACATTGTTAGCTCAACTGATTGATCATCCAAAAGGATTGTTTAAAGAGAGCCAAGGCCAACGAATTTTATGTTTAAATCAAACCCATACGCGAAGAGAGTTCGTTCAAGCGATGAATGTCTGTCTTCAATTACCCAAAAGCTGTTTTGAAAAATTAGACAAGATTATTGCTTGCAATATGGAATTAGAGAAAGGACTTATTTTATGGGAGAAATCAGTCAAAACATCCAAGAAAAATTAGTGATTGTTCGCGGAGGGGGCGATCTAGCGACAGGTGTTATCCAAAAATTATGGCACGTTGGCTTTAAAATACTAGTATTAGAAACAGAATGTCCTCTGGCCATTCGGCGGACTGTTTCAGTTTGTGATGCTATTTTTCAGAAAGAACAAAGAGTGGAAGATTTGGTTGCTGTTCGAATTACTTCATTAAAGGATTGCGCGAAATGTTGGCAGCAAAATAAGCTGCCTGTTTTTGTCGATCAAACAGCAAGTGCTATTCAACAATTGAAACCACTGATTGTTATCGATGCGATTTTGGCTAAGAAAAATTTAGGTACGCATCGAGGAATGGCACCGATTACGATTGCTTTAGGACCAGGCTTTTCAGCACCGCAAGATGTCGATGTTGTGATTGAGACAATGCGTGGCCATAGGTTGGGACGTTTATACTTTGAAGGAACAGCTTTACCTAATACAGGTATTCCAGGTGAAATTGGCGGAAAAAGTGCGGAACGAGTTGTCCATGCCCCTGCTTCAGGACAAGTTACCCACCTTAAAAACATAGGGGATCTCGTGTTGAAAGGGGAAGCATTATTTTTAATCGATCAGGTTCCAGTTTATTCGCCTCTGACAGGGACTTTGAGAGGATTGATTTCAGAAAAGGTAACATGTTATCAAGGGTTGAAGTGTGCAGATGTAGATCCTCGACCAGTTGAGAAAGTCGATTGCTTGACGATCTCCGACAAAGCTCGTGCATTAGGGGGAGCGGTTTTAGAAGCAATTTTTATGATTGGAAGAAGGAAAAACGTTTTATAAAAAAGAACCTAAATAATATTTTTTTTACCTTAAAAATATTGTTAAAAAGGTTTGGAATGTGGTATAGTAAAGACGTAGTAAAAAATACTCTATCTCGAAAGGGGAAGAGTACATACTTAGTTAGATTAGTTTGTGAATAAAATCATTTGTAAAAGTTATTTTTTTAAGAATTAATGTAAGGGGTTACAATTGCATTTGAATGCATTGAAATATTTAGGAAAAAGAAAGGAAATGAATGAAGATGGCACTAGTAAAAATTGTTTATGCAAGTATGACTGGAAACACAGAAGAAATTTCCGAGATTTTGGAAGAACAGTTTCAAGAAGCTGGAGTTGAAGTAGAACGTGAAGAATGTTCAGAAGTTGATGTAGACTTCTTTGATGATGCAGATGCTTGTATTATCGCAACGTATACTTATGGTGATGGGGAACTGCCTTTTGAATTTGAAGATTTCTTTGATGAATTAACTGAGAAGGATTTAGCAGGTAAGCCATTTGGTGTTGTTGGCTCCGGTGATCGTGAATATGGTGAATTTTTCTGTAAATCAGCGCATGATTTTGTAGGAGCTTTTGAAAAAGCTGGTGCTAAAAAAGTAGCTGAAACAGTTGAAATTGAAAACAATGCAGAAGAAGAAGACATCGAAATGCTAAAAACATTTGTTAAAAGTGTCGCCACAACTTTATCTGATAGCGTTGCCTAAGGGTTTAAGAAAGTAGGAGTCAGAATGAAAAGGAACGATGAAGGTAGGTATTTCAATGTTTAATATTCTTCAATCGACTCAATTATCTAGTAATACATTTGATTTTTGGCTGGAAGCGCCAAGAATAGCGACACATGCCCAGGCTGGACAGTTTGTTATTTTAAGAATTGACGAAAAGGGAGAACGGATCCCCTTAACGATTGCGGAGACAAATCCACAAGCAGGCAGTATTCGAATTATTTTCCAAGTAATTGGTAAGACAACAGCTGCACTTTCCCAACTTAAAACTTCCGACTCTTTGTTAGATGTCACTGGACCTTTAGGTATGCCCACAGAAGTGAAGCAATATGGAACGGTGATGGTTGTCGGTGGCGGGGTTGGTATCGCGGCTATTTATCCAATTATCAAGGCTTTAAAAGAAGCAGGCAACCGAGTGATTACGATTTTGGGAGCACGAACAGCTGAGTTAGTTCTGTTACAAGAAGAATGCCGTCGTTATTCAGATGAGCTAATCATTACAACGGATGATGGTTCATTAGGTAAAAAGGGCTTAGTAACAGAAGCGATGGAAGAAGTTATTGCACGTGAATCTGTAGCGTGCAGTTGGGCGATTGGGCCCAGCATCATGATGAAATTTTGTACCTTGACAGCTGAAAAACATCAATTACCAATTTATGTTTCCTTGAATCCTATTATGATTGACGGAACAGGCATGTGTGGCGGTTGTCGGGTCACTGTTGATGGCACCATGAAATTTGCCTGTGTTGATGGACCTGAGTTTAAAGGCAATGAAGTAAATTGGGATGAATTCATTAATCGAATGAAGCAATATCAGGAAGAAGAAGCAGTTTGCTTTACAGATCGTTTGAAAGAGCAGGTGGAGAAAAATGGCTAGAAAAAGTCGTATAAAAACACCGATTGCGGAACAAGCACCTACTATCAGAAAGAATAATTTTGAAGAGGTTTGCTTAGGCTATACATTAGCAGAAGGGCAAGAAGAAGCGATTCGCTGTTTACAATGTAAAAATGCACCTTGTATTGCTAAATGCCCCGTGATGATTGATATTCCTGGATTTATTTTAGCTATTCGTGAAGGAAACATGGAACAAGCAGCCGATATTTTAAGTAAATATACGAATTTACCTGCTATTTGTGGACGCGTTTGTCCGCAAGAGAAACAATGTGAACAAGTTTGTAAATTAGGGAAAGCCAAAAACTTTGAACCAGTGGCAATTGGCAAATTAGAACGTTTAGTTGCCGATTGGGCATTAGAAAATCACATGTTTCCTAAAAAAACAGCGGAACCAACAAAAGGGAAAATCGCAGTGGTCGGTTCTGGTCCTTCTGGGTTAACAGTTGCGGGGGATTTGGCAAAGCTCGGCTACGAAGTAATTATTTTTGAAGCGCTTCATGAAGCTGGCGGCGTATTAACCTATGGCATACCTGAATTTCGATTACCGAAAAAAATTGTTAAACAAGAAATTGCGAGTATTGAAGCCTTAGGTGTAACAATAGAAACCAATGTGGTAGTAGGTAAAACGATTACGATGGAAGAAATAATGTCAGAGTTTGATGCCTGTTATCTATCGGTTGGTGCAGGGGCACCAAACTTTATGGGAATCCCAGGAACTAGTTTAAATGGGGTTTATTCTTCTAGTGAATTTTTAACACGAATCAATTTAATGCATAGCTATGAGTTTCCAGAATATGATACACCGATTAAACGTGCTAAAAATGTTGTTGTGATTGGCGGCGGGAATGTTGCAATGGATGCCGCTCGTTCAGCCAAACGATTAGGCGCTGAAAATGTGAACATTGTGTATCGTCGTTCGTTAGAAGAATTACCAGCAAGAATTGAAGAATACCACCATTCCCTTGAAGAAGGAATTAACTATTATTGGTTAACGAATCCAATTGCTTATTTAGATGACCAACAAGGAAATCTAGCCGGTGTTGAATGTATCAAAATGGTTTTAGGTGAACCAGATGTGTCTGGAAGACGACGGCCAGAACCGGTTCCAGACAGCACGTTTACCATTCCTGCTGATGCAGTAATCGAGGCAATTGGCCAAGGGGCAAATCGAGTCTTGTTATCAACATATCCAGAAATAGAACTAAACCAATGGGGTTACATTCAAGCTGATCCTAAAACAGGAGCAACCTCAATACCTGGCGTTTTTGCTGGGGGCGATATAGTCACAGGTGCTGCCACCGTTATTTTAGCGATGGGCGCTGGGAAAATCGCAGCTAATGCAATTGATCAGTATGTCAAAACACAAAAAACAACAGTCACAAGCAATGTTTAGGAAAGATAAAAGGTGAAAAAATGAAAAAAACAATGGATGGAAACACCGCAGCGGCTTATATTTCATATGCGTTTACAGAAGTTGCCGCTATTTATCCTATCACACCAAGTTCAACAATGGCTGAGTTGGTAGATGAATGGGCGGAAAGTGGTTTAAAAAATATTTATGGTCAAAAAGTTCAAGTTATTGAAATGCAATCAGAAGCTGGGGCAGCGGGAGTAGTTCATGGTTCGTTAAAAACAGGTGCGTTAACCACTACTTATACTGCTTCACAAGGTTTACTGTTGATGATTCCCAATATGTATAAAATCGCAGGAGAATTGCTGCCTTCTGTGTTCCACGTGGCGGCTCGGGCAGTAACGACAAGTGCGTTGAGTATTTTTGGTGACCATGGCGATGTGATGGCTACCCGCCAAACAGGTTTTTGTATGTTAGCAGAATCGAGTGTCCAAGAAGTAATGGATTTGTCGGCAGTTGCTCATTTAGCTAGCTTAGAAGGTAGTTTACCTTTTGTAAACTTTTTTGATGGTTTTAGAACGAGCCATGAACTACAAAAAATCGAAGTGATTGATTATGATGACCTGAAAGAAATGGTGAATCAGGAAGCTGTAACTCGTTTTAGAATAGGAGGCATGAATCCTAATCATCCCACTGTTTCAGGGACCGCTCAAAATCCTGACATTCATTTTCAACAAAGAGAAACAGTCAATAAAAATTACGAAGAAATGCCAAAAATTGTTCAAAAATACATGAAAAAAATTAACAATCTTCGTGGAACAACGTATGATTTAACCGATTATTACGGGGTTGAAGATGCAACAGAAGTCATTATTTCAATGGGGTCGGCTTCGCCAGTAATCAAACAAACAGTCGACTATCTCAATCAACAAGGACGCAAAGTTGGTTTTATCAATATTCATTTATATCGTCCATTTCCTACCGAAAACCTTCTTGAAAAATTACCAGCTACAGTAGAAAAGGTTGCGGTTTTAGATCGAACAAAAGAATCAGGAGCCGAAGGGGAACCGTTATTGCTAGATGTTCAAAGCGCTCTTTATCAACATGAAAATCGACCAATTGTGATTGGTGGACGTTATGGGTTAGGCTCTAAAGACGTAGCGCCTAATCAAATTAAAGCGGTCTATGATCATTTGTTATTGCCATTTAAAGAATTAAAACAACGTTTTACGGTAGGGATCGTTGATGATGTAACCTATCAATCATTGCCAGAAGAACCTACTTTAGATTTAACGCCAGATACTACCTTCCAAGCAAAATTTTGGGGCTTTGGTTCTGACGGAACTGTGGGAGCAAACAAGCAAGCGATTAAAATTATCGGAGATCATACCGACCTTTATGCACAAGCTTACTTTAGTTATGATTCTAAAAAATCAGGCGGTTTAACCGTTTCGCATCTGCGTTTTGGTAAAGAGCCAATTACTTCCACGTATTTAATTGAACAAGCAGATTTCATCGCTTGTCATAATGCTTCCTATTTGCATAAATACGACCTGTTAAAAGGCTTAAAAGATGGCGGAACGTTTTTACTGAATACTATTTGGGATCAAGAAAAGGTTCACCGTTTATTACCGGCTAAGTTAAAAAAATATATTGGGGAGCACCAAATCAAATTTTATATTATCAATGCGGTTGAGTTAGCTCGCAAAGTAGGCTTAGGCCGTCGGATCAATACAGTGATGTCTACTGCCTTTTTTGAAGTAACAGATATTTTAACGAAAGAGCAATATTTACCGTTACTTAAAGAAGAAGTGAAAAAGACTTATGGAAAAAAATCAATGGAAATTGTTGAAAAAAATTACCAAGCGATTGATGCTACCTTTGAATCGCTGCAAGAAATTGTAGTTCCAGAAGATTGGGCAACCATTGTTTTAGAGCCAGAAAATCAAGAGTCGGAAGCTCCAGCTTTTGTGACAAATATTTTAGAACCAATCAATCGTCAAGAAGGGGATCAGCTGACCGTTTCAGATTTGATTGAAAACGGAATGAAGGGCGGTGCCATTCCTATGGGCACTGCGGCTTATGAAAAACGTGGCATTGCGTTAGAAGTGCCTGAGTGGCAAATGGATAAGTGTACGATGTGTAATGAATGTGCCTTTGTTTGTCCACATGCGGCTATTCGACCGTTTTTAGCGGATGAAGAAGAACTGAAAGAAGCACCTGCAGGTTTTGCCATGCGCGAAATGCGTGGCACAGATGGGTTGATGTATCGTATCCAAGTTTCTTTAGAAGACTGTACAGGTTGTGGTCTTTGTGTTCAGGCATGTCCCGTGAAAGACAAGGCGATTTTAATGAAACCTTATGAAACTCAGAAAGAGCAAGCGATGAATTGGGCCTTTGCGATGACTCTTAAACAAAAAGCCAACCCAGTCAAAAAACTTTCTGTTAAAGGTTCCCAATTTAACCAGCCATTGATGGAATTTTCAGGTGCTTGTGAAGGCTGTGGCGAAACACCTTATATTAAGTTGTTGACGCAATTATTTGGTGATCGAATGATGATTGCTAACGCAACAGGCTGTTCATCAATTTGGGGTGGTTCGTCACCGGTGACGCCTTATACAACGAACGAATGTGGCCAAGGACCAGCTTGGAGTAATTCGCTGTTTGAAGATAATGCGGAATATGGTTATGGTATGTATATTGCCAATCGAACGAAACGTCAACATTTAGCTAGTCTGGTTGAAGAAAGTCTTGCTAAAAACGTCGGATCAGATTCACTTCAAGCCTTGTTAAATGATTGGTTGGAACACATGGCTGAAGGGGAAGGAACACAACAGCGAGCCACCAAACTAGCGGCAGCATTAAGTGAAGAAGCCGATGAAGATCCACTTTTAACAAAAATTTACGAACAAAAAGATTTACTAGTGAAAACGAGTCAATGGATTGTCGGCGGCGATGGTTGGGCCTATGATATCGGGTTTAGCGGCATTGATCATGTTCTTGCCAGTGGGGAAGATGTTAATATTTTTGTTATGGATAACGAAGTGTATGCCAATACAGGCGGACAAACATCTAAAGCTACACCAGCTTCAGCCATTGCCAAATTCTCAGCGGGTGGGAAACATACCTCTAAAAAAGATTTAGGGATGATGGCAATCACTTATGGGAATGTCTATGTTGCACAAGTGGCTTTAGGCGCAAACTCAATGCAAACGATTAAAGCAATTGACGAAGCGGAGCGGTACCCAGGCCCATCAATTATCATCGGTTATACCCCATGTATTAATCACGGGGTCAAAGGCGGAATGGTTCGGACGTTAGATCAAGCCAAAGAAGCCGTTGAATCTGGCTATTGGCCACTTTATCGCTATAATCCAGAGTTAGTTAAGAAAGGCAAAGATCCGATGGTCATTGACTACAAGAAAACAGATTTTGACAAAATGCGTGATTTCCTTGAAAAACAAACACGTTACTCTGCGTTGCATACAATTAAACAGAATCAAGAAGTAGTCGAACATTTACTTGATAAAACTAAAGAAGATGCAATTGAACGCTCTGAAAGTTATAACAAACTAGTCACACACATGAAAAAATAAAAAAACAAAGCCTCTTACTTGAGAGGCTTTGTTTTTTTATCCAATAATAATTTTTTCTGAAGGGTATTCGTAGCCTAAGTCACGTGTTTCTTTTGGTACAAAAATCATTAAGGTATAAAGCATACCAATACGTCCAATAAACATTAATAAGGCAATCATTAATTTACCTACTGTTGTTAAATCGTCTGTAATGCCCAAAGAAAGACCGGTTGTCCCAAAGGCAGAAGCGACTTCCACAATGATTGAAATCAAGGGCAGATTTTCAGTGGCTGACAAAAAGACGACAGCGAAAAAGCACATAATCAAAGATAACATGAAGACGACAATCGATTTTTTGACATCATCGTCATCTATTTTACGGCTAAAGACGCTAATATCATCTTCACTTTTTAAAAAGGCTAACAAATACAAGCCAATAATCGCAACAGTCGTTGTTCGAACACCACCACCAACAGAGCTAGGACTACAACCAATAAACATTAACACAGAGAAAATAATCAACGTTGTAATTTGGAAGTCCCCTAAATCATTAATTTGGAGGCCAGCGTTTCGTGTAGTCATCGAATAAAACATCGAACTTACCCAACGGCCACTTTCATTCATTGTCAAAAATAGGTGATCTTTTTCTAATAAGTAAATCAAAATAGTCCCACCAATAAACAGAACAATAAACGCTAGCAAAGCAATTTTACTAAACAATGAGAAGCGGAAAGGCAAGCCTCGTTTCTTCTTACGAAAGTTCTTTTTCTTAAAATGTAACCACTCATGAATTTCCAGTAAAACGGGAAATCCAATCCCGCCGATAAAAATCAAGAACATAATTGCCAGTAAAAAGAGATAATCATGAGCAAAAGGAATAATTGAATCACCTGAAATATCAAAGCCTGAATTAGTCACTGCAGAAATAGCTTGATAAAATCCATAAAATATCGCATCTCGCCAGTTCGTATAATAACCACTTATATAAAAATAAAGCGAAAAGAGCGAGCCGAAGATTACTTGGAACCAAATTAAAATCAAAAAAGTGGTGCGGATCAGTCGAACAATTCCGCTCAGTCGCGGCTGATTCATGTCAGTCATAATTAACTGACGTTGCTTTAATGTGATTCGCCGTTTTGATAAAATAAAAAAGACCGTTGAAATCATCATAATCCCTAAGCCACCAACTTGGAAAAGAACCTCCAATAAGACGATCCCACGATCATTAAAAACCGAATTAATATCGACTGTGGTGAGTCCAGTAACACTGACTGTACTGATTGCTAAGAAAAATAAATCAATAAAAGGAACATGCGAGTCAGGTTCTCTGAAAATAGGGAGGCAAAACAATAAATAAGAAATAACCGTCATTAATATGTAATAAGCGACGATGATTTGAATAGATGAAAAATTTTTGCGAATAAATCGATCGCTTTTTCGCTGTGCCAGCCACAGCAAACGTGTATGGTTCACTAGATAACCTCCCAATTCTAATTAAACTAAGTATACCAAAACTTTTCGCCTCAAACGAATAATTCTGCCAGAAAATCCTTGAAATGACAAATAAAAATAAGAAATTCGTTAGAAATAATTGGAAAACATCCACAAACAAGCGAGAACATGATATTTTATGAAAGAATAGAAAAATAGGTTGTTCCCCAAACAACTTATTAATAATTGGTCAGTTTGTCTAACGATACAACTTTAAAAAGTAGTGGTAGCTTTTTTATTTCGGTTGATATGTGAATGTGTTCACTTTATGTAACAAACTGTTATTTTTATTCAAATGAAAAATAAGAAATTGTGTTGGTAGAAATCAATAGTTTATAAGGTGGGAAAACAATGAAAAAAGTGTTAATGGGAGTTCTTTCCCTAGGGTTATTATTAGGTGCAGCAACAGGTTGTACAAGCGATCAAGAAAAAGCCGCTGGTAAAACAAAAGCGTCTTCTGAAAAAACAGAAGCAACATCTGGTGCCTCTGCTAATGGTTATACAGATCCAAGTGAACTAAAAGACAGTTATGATGTTGTTATTGTTGGTTCAGGTGGTGCGGGGATGACCGCTGCATTACAAGCCAAAGAAGCTGGCATGAATCCAGTTATTTTAGAAAAAATGCCTGTTGCAGGTGGGAATACAATTAAATCGTCTTCAGGAATGAATGCTTCACAAACAAAATTCCAAGAAAAAGAAGGCATTAAAGATAGCAACGATAAATTCTTTGAAGAAACACTAAAAGGCGGTAAAGGAACCAACGATCAAGAATTACTACGTTATTTTGTTGATCATTCAGCTGAAGCAATTGATTGGTTAGATACAAAAGGAATTACATTGAGCAATTTAACGATTACAGGTGGAATGAGCGAAAAACGCACACACCGACCTGCTGACGGATCAGCAATTGGGGGCTATCTAGTTGACGGTTTAGTACGTAACGTTCGCGAAGAAAAAATTCCATTGTTTGTTGATGCTGACGTCACAGACTTAGTTGAAGAAAACGGTCAAATCGATGGCGTAAAAGTGAAAATGAAAGATGATAAAGAAAAAACAGTTAAAGCAAAAGCAGTCGTTGTCACAACAGGTGGTTTCGGTGCCAACGAAAAATTAATTACACAATACAAACCAGAATTGAAAAACTATGTTACAACGAACCAAGAAGGCACAACAGGTGACGGTATCCAAATGATTCAAAAAGTTGGCGGTGCGTTAGTGGATATGAAAGAAATTCAAATTCACCCAACTGTTCAACAAAGCGATGCTTTCTTAATTGGTGAAGCAGTTCGTGGAGAAGGCGCAATCTTGGCTTCTCAAAAAGGAGAACGTTTTGTTAATGAGTTAGATACACGCGACAAAGTTTCTGCAGCAATCAATGCCTTACCAGAAAAATCAGCTTATTTAGTCTTTGACCAAGGCGTTCGCGACCGTGCAAAAGCCATTGATTTCTATGATCAAAAAGGTTTCGTGGAAAAAGGTGAAACGATTGAAGAATTAGCTGAAAAAATTGGCATGCCTGCCGATACATTGAAAGCAACGATTGATACTTGGAACCAAGATGTTAATGCCAAAGATGACAAACAATTTGGCCGGACAACTGGAATGGAAGCTGACTTAAGCACAGCCCCTTACTACGCAATTAAAATTGCACCAGGGATTCACCACACAATGGGTGGCGTGAAAATCAACACGAAAACAGAAGTTTTACGTGAAGATGGCACACCAATTAAAGGTCTATATGCTGCTGGTGAATTAACAGGTGGCTTACATGGTCAAAACCGTATCGGAGGCAATGCAATCGCCGATATTATCATTTATGGTCGTCAAGCAGGTACGCAATCAGCAGAATTTGCCTCTGCTCAAAAATAACTAGCATTAAAAAGTCTGAAATTGTAGTCAAATAACTACAATTTCGGGCTTTTTTATTGCATACTAGCAGGATCATTAGTTGGAGTATAAATAGCCCTACTAAAATGACTTTGGCGTAGATTCTGTTTTTTTCAGAAAAATGCACGACCATTTTAGCTAAAAATACTGCTTTTTTGCTGAAAATATAGTAAAATACGTAAGGAACTAACGGAAAGGTGTAGTGAACATGGCTCAATTATTTTTCAAGTATGGCGCAATGAACAGTGGTAAAACCATTGAAATCTTAAAAGTAGCACACAATTACGAAGAACAAGACAAACCAGTTGTTTTGATGACCAGTGGACTAGATACACGTGATGGTGTTGGGAAAGTATCCAGTCGCATCGGATTACGCAGAGATGCTATTCCAATTTTTGAAGAAACCAATGTCTTTGACTTGATTAATGATTTGTCTTACAAACCTTTTTGCGTATTAGTCGATGAATGTCAATTTTTAAACAAGCATCATGTCATTGAATTTGCACGAATTGTTGACGAATTAGATATTCCAGTAATGGCATTTGGGCTAAAGAATGATTTTAGAAATGAATTATTTGAAGGCTCAAAGTATTTACTTTTATATGCAGACAAATTAGAAGAATTAAAAACGATTTGCTGGTTCTGTCATAAAAAAGCAACTATGAACTTGCACTATATTGATGGCAAACCCGTTTATGAAGGGGATCAAGTCCAAATTGGTGGGAATGAAGCCTACTATCCTGTTTGTCGCAAACATTATTTTCATCCAAAAACAGTGAATGAAGAACAGTAAGGAGAGACACTATGTACGATCAATTACAATCTATTGAAGATCGCTATGAGGAATTGGGCGAATTATTAAGTGACCCAGCAGTCATTAGTGATACAAAACGTTTCATGGAATTATCGAAGGAAGAAGCTAATACACGTGAGACGGTTGAGGTTTATCGCCGATATAAACAAGTTGTTGAAGGGATTAGCGATGCCGAAGAACTTTTAAGTGAAAACTTAGATGCGGAAATGGCCGAAATGGCGAAAGAAGAACTTTCTGATTTGAAAAAAGAAAAAGAAGTGTTAGAAGACCGCATTAAAATTTTATTATTACCAAAAGATCCAAATGATGATAAAAACATCATCATGGAAATCCGTGGTGCAGCCGGTGGCGATGAAGCCGCACTTTTTGCTGGCGACTTATTTAATATGTACCAAAAATATGCAGAAGCACAAGGGTGGAAAGCGGAAGTTTTAGAAGCGAACGTCACTGGAATCGGTGGATATAAAGAAGTAATTATGATGATTTCAGGAGATAACGTCTTTTCAAAATTAAAATATGAAAGTGGCGCTCACCGCGTGCAACGAGTTCCTTCAACAGAATCACAAGGACGGATTCATACATCGACAGCAACCGTTGTAGTTATGCCGGAAGCGGAAGAAGTCGAAATCGAATTAGCTGATAAAGATATCCGTGTCGATATTTATCATGCAAGTGGCGCTGGTGGACAGCACGTCAATAAAACCGCTTCGGCTGTTCGATTAACCCATTTACCAACAGGAATCGTAGTCGCAATGCAAGATGAACGTTCACAGCTAAAAAACCGTGAAAAAGCAATGAAAGTTTTGCGTGCTCGTGTGTATGACCAAATTCAACAAGAAGCACAAAGTGAATATGATGCTAACCGTAAATCGGCGGTGGGGACCGGAGATCGTTCAGAACGAATCAGAACGTATAACTTCCCGCAAAATCGAGTAACGGATCATCGTATCGGTTTAACCATCCAAAAACTAGACCAGATTCTTGCTGGCAAATTAGATGAAATCATTGATGCATTAGTCTTATATGATCAAACATCGAAATTAGAAGAGATGCAAAATGGCTAAACGTTACTTTGAAGTCCTTAACTGGGCTTCTTCTTTTTTAGAGGCGCAAGGCAAAGAAGGCTACGCTATTCACTATGTTTTTTTAGAACGTAAAGGTTGGGATAAAACGCAGTGGCTCCTGCATATGCAAGAAGAAATGCCCCAAGAAGAAGAGGAACAATTAAAAACGGATTTAGCCCAATTATTGACAGATTACCCAGCACAATATTTACTAGGACAAGCTGAATTTTATGGACATTCCTTTATTGTTAATGAACATACTTTGATTCCTAGGCCAGAAACAGAAGAATTAGTCGAGCGTTGCTTAAAAGCCAATCCAGATACTCCTTTGACGGTCGTGGATGTCGGAACAGGGACAGGTGCCATTGCGGTTAGCTTGAAACTGGCACGGCCCAACTGGCGAGTTATTGCCATTGATCTTTCAGAGGAAGCGTTGACTGTCGCTAAACAAAACGCGCAAGCATTAGGTGCTGGCATCGAATTTTATCATGGGAATGGCTTACAGCCAGTTGCTTCTGAAAAAATTGATCTGCTTATTTCTAATCCGCCCTATATTAGTGAACAAGAATGGTATTTAATGGATGCAAGTGTCCGAACGTATGAACCTAAAACCGCTTTATTCGCTGAAAATAACGGTTTGGCTTTATACCAACAATTAATTCATGAAAGTCAAACGATGCTTAAAGCAGACGGTAAAATTTATTTTGAAATAGGGTTTCAACAAGGCGCGGCCCTCCAAGAATTATTGAGCGCCGCCTATCCACAAAAAACAATTAAAATTGAAAAAGATTTATCTGGCAACGATCGCCTCGCGATAGCCGAGTAACTAAGGTTCTTCGTCGCCACTTTTCTAGAAGGAGCGATTTGCAATGGAAACAAAAAAATTAACCAAACAAGAAATAGCCCAAGCAGCAGCAGCCATTCAAGCAGGCGAGCTAGTGGCTTTTCCAACAGAAACTGTTTATGGCTTAGGTGCCGATGCCTTAAATGAAGCGGCAGTAAAAAAAGTTTACCAAGTAAAAGGCCGCCCCAGTGATAATCCATTGATTGTTCATGTGAACAACGTTGAGATGGTCAAAAAATACGTGGCGACCTTACCAGAAGTCGCTACAAAATTGGTGTCTGCCTTTTGGCCGGGACCATTAACTTTAATTTTTAATGTGCCTAGCGATACATTTTCTAAAACAGTAACAGGTGGTTTAGAGACAGTCGCTTTTCGTATGCCAGATAACCAAGCGACCTTAGCTTTGATTGAACAAGCCAATGTTCCGTTGGTCGGACCAAGTGCGAACACTTCTGGCAAGCCTAGTCCAACATCTGCAGAGCATGTTTATCATGATTTGCAGGGGAAAATTGCTGCCATATTAGATGATGGCCCAACGCAGATTGGGGTGGAATCAACGGTCTTGGATTTAACGGCGGAAGATGGTGTGCCAGTTATTTTACGACCAGGAGCAATTACCAAAGAGCAGTTGGAAAGCATTATTCCCCAAGTGAAAATCGATACACATTTGATTAGTGAAACTGCAGCACCCAAAGCGCCAGGGATGAAATACAAACACTATTCTCCTGATGCGGAAGTTTGGATTATAAGCGGTCAAACAGCAGAATGGCAAGCGGCGATTCAGCAAGCAAAAGAACAACAGGAAAAAATCGGCTTATTTTTAAGTGATGAACAGGCAGCACAACTAGATACAGAAAATGCGTTTGTTTATTCTTATGGTGCAGAAACGGTTGAAAATGCCACAAAAGAACTATTTGCAGGGTTAAGAGCGTTAGATGAGCAAGGAGCTACCACGATTTTTGCGCAAGGATTTGCAGAAACTGGTTTAGGCACTGCTTACATGAATCGCTTGAAAAAATCAGCCAATCAAAAATTTTTTGAAAAATAAGAGGTATTTGTAACGAAGCTGACACAGAAGTATGATACAATCAGACAAAAGAAAACAAAATGGAGTGTTGTTTGAATGGATTACAAAACGTATGACCCAGATTTATGGAATGCAATTGCAAGAGAAGAAGAGCGCCAAGAAAATAACTTGGAACTAATCGCATCTGAGAATGTCGTGTCAAAAGCAGTTATGGCTGCCCAAGGAAGTATTTTAACGAATAAATACGCAGAAGGTTACCCTGGCAAACGGTACTATGGTGGTTGTGAATTTATCGATATCGTAGAAAATTTAGCTATCGATCGTGCCAAAGAATTATTTGGTGCAAAATTCGCGAATGTACAAGCCCATTCAGGTTCTCAAGCCAATACAGCGGCATACCTTTCATTGGTTGAACCAGGTGATACCATTTTGGGGATGGATTTATCAGCTGGTGGTCACTTAACACATGGTTCGCCCGTTAACTTTAGTGGAAAAACCTATAATTTTGTCAGTTATGGAGTGGATCCTTCAACAGAAGTAATCGATTACGATGTCGTGCGAATTTTAGCAAGAGAACATCGTCCAAAACTAATCGTTGCAGGCGCAAGTGCGTATTCACGAACGATTGACTTCAAACGTTTCCGTGAAATCGCTGATGAAGTAGATGCCAAGTTAATGGTTGATATGGCGCATATTGCAGGCTTGGTAGCTTCAGGGTTGCACCCAAATCCAGTTCCGTATGCTGATATCGTAACAAGTACGACCCATAAAACATTGCGTGGTCCTCGTGGCGGTTTAATTTTGACAAATAGCGAAGAATTGGCGAAAAAAGTAAATAGTAGTATTTTCCCAGGCATTCAAGGTGGCCCATTGGAACATGTGATTGCCGGAAAAGCCGCAGCTTTTAAAGAAGCATTGGATCCAAGTTTTGCTGAATATAGTCAGCAAGTGATTGCAAATGCGCAAGCGATGACGAAAGTTTTCAATCAAGCGCCAGAAGCTCGTTTAATTAGTGGGGCAACAGATAACCACTTATTACTGATTGAAGTGACAGGTTTTGGTTTAAATGGAAAAGAAGCAGAAGCTATTTTAGATAGTGTAAATATTACTGTCAATAAAAATTCAATTCCGTTTGAACAATTAAGTCCATTTAAAACAAGTGGTATCCGTATTGGAACGCCTGCAATTACTTCACGTGGTTTTAAAGAAGAAGATGCGGTAGAAGTTGCTAAATTAATCGTTCAAGTCTTAAAAGATCCAGAAAATACAGCAGTTCATGATGAAGTCAAAGCAGCTGTAGCAGCGCTAACTAAAAAATATCCATTATATAACTAACATCAGGGATAGCTGAAGCGCGATTCTCTGTACAAATAAGAGTCGGAGCTTAGGATTTAAGGAATTCAACTTGTGTCCTAGGCTCTTTTGTTTTACAATAAGAAAGAATAAAATAATGAAGGAGAATAGATATGGGAAAATTTCAAGTAATTGATCATCCGCTAATTCAACACAAACTAACAATGATTCGCGAAAAGAACTGTGGGACAAAGGTTTTCCGCGAAGTTGTCAACGAAATTGCTATGTTAATGGCTTATGAAGTATCACGGGATATGCCTTTAGAGGATGTTGTCATCGAAACACCGATGGGTAAATCAACACAAAAAACACTTTCAGGGAAAAAAGTAGCAATCATTCCTATTTTACGTGCCGGCATTGGCATGGTTGATGGGATTTTAGAATTAATTCCAGCAGCGAAAGTTGGACACGTTGGACTTTATCGTGATGAAGAAACATTGCAACCACATGAATACTTCGTGAAATTACCTGAAGACATTGCAAGTCGTCAATTATTTGTTGTTGACCCAATGCTAGCAACAGGTGGTTCCGCAATTATGGCCATCGATTCATTAAAAGAACGTGGTGCTAGCAACATTAAATTTGTATGTCTAGTGGCCGTTCCAGAAGGTGTGAAAGCTTTACAAGAAGCGCACCCAGATGTAGATATTTATACAGCAGCTTTAGATGAGCGCTTAAACGAAGACGGCTATATCGTTCCTGGTTTAGGGGATGCTGGTGACCGTTTATTCGGAACAAAATAATAACAAAAAACCGTTAGGTAACCGATTATGGTTACTAACGGTTTTCTTTTGCTTAAAGAACTTTTCTAGGTGTATAATAAAAAATAAAAAAACAAAGGAGGAGCTATGAAAAAGAATAAAAAAGCCTTACACGCTATCGCTGTGATTGCTAGTGTGATGTCAGTTTTGATGTATGTTTCGTATATTCCGCAAATTTATGGAAATTTACATGGGGAAAAAGGCAATCCGACGCAACCATTAGTGGCAATGATTAATTGTATTTTTTGGACGATTCATGGGTTATATGGAGACGATGGAGAAACACGAGATAAGTCCATTATTTTTGCTAATGTGCCCGGAATTATTTTTGGTTTTTTTGCGTTTATTACAGCATTATAGTTTCCGACGAATTGGAAAGTATTCCAATTCTGTACATAAAAAAGAGCGGGGGAAATTTCCCACGCTTGAAGAATTAAATCTTTTTCAATTGTTTGTAATTAATAACAATCACACCATTGCTGTGCACCATTAAGTGATTGTTTTTTTGCGTTTCGTCAATTTCGACGACAGCGGCATTTTTTAATTGTTTCGTAACAACGCCTGTTTGTGGCTGTCCGTGAACAAGAAAAGTAACATGGGTGTCAACGGCGAAATCCTTACCAGCATCCGATGGAACAACAGGAGTAACCATACCATTAAAATTTGACATACAAAAAACCATCCTTTCTTGATATCTCTATTATACCACATTTTCAGAAAAAAGTTTGTAAAGTCGCTATTTGGCTTATTTTAAAGAGATTTTGCATAAATAAATAACAAACAGACTTTACAAATAAAGTAGAAAGTCCTATAATAGATTTGTTTCAGGCCAGCTTAGCTCAGTTGGTAGAGCAACGCACTCGTAACGCGTAGGTCACAGGTTCGATCCCTGCAGCTGGCATCTAAAAAAACAGACAGGCACTACCATCTGGTAGTGCCTGTCTGTTTTTTTAGATAAAATTTTGGATTAGTGCAAATGAAGCAATGCCTACCAGTACAATAAGCAATAAGTTTTTAGTAAGTATTGCGGCTAAAATGGTAGGAAATGAAGCGAATAAATAAGGAAGATTGAGGCTTGGTAAATGCCCAATTCTTTGTTCAAATAAGCTACTAAACCATAAGGCGGACATAATCACAATTGGAACAAAACTTAGATATTCTAATAATTTCTGTGGCAGACTGATTTTTTTTAAAAGTAAAAATGGCAGTATTCTTGAAAGCCAGGTTGCAACGGTACAGCCTAAAATTGTTAAAAAGAGATACTCAGAAGAAGGCATGTTTTATCATCACTCCTATTCCACACCCGATTAACGTGACAACTAAGACAATTAAATTACTGGGAATAAAAATTAGACCAATAGACATCAAACCAAAAGTAATCAGGACCATGATGAGTTGTAAAGCGATTTTCATGGAACGATCACTAATTATCTGCAGATAGAGTAAACCAATGAACATAGCCACGACCGCAAACTCAAGACCTAATGCTTGAGGGTTTGCAATAAAGCGCCCTAGATAGGCACCGATGATCGTCGAAAAAACCCAAGTCGCATAGGAAATCAAATTGGCAGCATTAAACCACTCAAAACTTAAACGTCCTTTGGTGTGGTTTAATTTATTCATTCCTAGTGCAAAACTTTCATCCGTCAGTAAGGTTCCCAACCAGAGATTTTTACCGAGAGATTCGGCTTTAAAGTAAGGCGCAATGGTCATTCCCATAAGAATCATACGCGCATTTACTAAGAAAGTCGCTAACACAATAGATAAGATAGGGCTGCCGCCAGTCAACATACTAACTGTTACAAACTGAGCAGATCCTGCAAAAATAAAAAACGACATCGCACTAACAATAAGAGGGGAAAAACCTGCTGCTTGTCCTACGATACCAAAAGCAATGCCAATACCAATATAGCCAAAAACCGTTGGCAAGGCTTCACGAATGCCAGTGCGTGCATCTAATTGGTGGTTCATTCTCTTTTTTTCCTTCTTTCTGTATAAAATTTAAACACGTGTGTATGAAAATCTAGACCTTCGATAATGAGACACAACGAGCGAATGAGCGTTTTCATTATTAACCACTCCTTTTGAACAACTAAGATATATATTGTATAATACAATAAAGAATACTTTTGTTCAATATATTAAACTTTTGGATGATAAAAAGAAACAGAAGGAGCAACTATTTTGGAGATTAATACAATTATTGGCAATAATTTAAAAAAAATTAGACAAGAAAAAAAACTTACGTTAGATGAACTAGCTGGGATAACCGGAGTGAGTAAAGGGATGCTTTCGCAGATTGAAAAAGGAACCACCAATCCTACCATAAATACAATTTGGAAAATAAGTAATGGACTCAATGTTCCATATACGTATTTATTAGAAGATGACTATGTTAAAGAAAATCCCGTGGTTAAAAAAACTGAGACGGTAACACAACATTCTGAAGATCACTCCTATCGAGTCTTTAATTACTACTCGGACAACCAGGAAAGAAACTTTGAACTCTTTCAGTTTGAATTAGATCCAGGGAAAAAGTATCAAGCTGTTGGGCATTCAAAACGTTCGACAGAATATGTCATGGTTATTCAAGGAGCATTAGCTCTTGAAGTGGGCGGTCAGAGATACCTTCTTCCAAAAGACGCCGCTATGTATTTTGATGCTAATCAAGTACACACGTATATAAATGACGGAACAGAGAAAGTCCAAGCAGTCGTCATTAACTATTATACGTAACAGTGGAAAATAAACATTAGAAAATTGCTGCATCTGTTATTTTATGGACAAAAAAAGTAAACAATGCTACCCTAAAAATAATAGAAAATGAAAGATAAAAGAAGAGGTCAAAATGAATAAAAAAATTGAAAGTCTTGGTAATACAGCATTAAGTTTACTAAGTAATACGATTATTGTTGTGCCTTATTTACTTTACATTCAATTGAGTGATGGACACAACCTTCTAACAATTTTACCATTTGTCTTATTTTATACATTGCGTATGACAGGCATTTTTCTGGTTCGAGGAATTAATTTGTCTTTAACTAGTCTAGGTCTACTAAAGATTTCTCTATTGTTAGGCTTGGCAGGCTCCTTAATTGGGATTGCCGGCGCTTATTCTTTCCCGCTTTATAGTATTTCAGGAATGTTGTTAGGACTTAGTGGAGCGTTGTTGCCACCAAGTAATCAATCAATTCGCTTTTTCTTAAAAGAAGAAGGTCAAAAAATCAGTCATAGCAATCTTTTAACGACAGTCTTATTGACCGCTGTTTTATTTGGCGCTTTATTTTTTAAAGCGACTGAGATTGGACTGGCGTTATTGGTGTACGCGCTCTATTTTCTGGTTGCTTTAGTAGCAATCAAGAGCTATCCTGTTTCATTAAACGAGCTAGAAGAAGAATCAGCAGAAGTTTCACGAAAAGAATTAATTCTGTTTGTTATCTTTTTTGTGTTATTACTTTTATTAAGAAGTGGTCGCTTATTAACGAATGCGGTGGAATTTGATTATGCGATTGTTGGCGCCTGCTGTTTCTTTGTGGTGGCTGTCCTTTTCGTTAGTCATTATGGCAAACGCGGTGCGTATAAAGTATCATTAGAAATGAATCTTGCGACCTTGATTAACGGGATTGTGGGGAACTATTTATTTTTATTTGGTTCCATTTATGTTGCAGGGGTTTACGGCAGAGCTCATATGGGCATCTATCTCTATTTACCTTATGTTTTAGGGATGATTTTTGCAATGATTGCAGCTAGTAAAACGAAACAATGGTCAAACAACATACCAATGATTGGTCTGGCGGGAAGTTTGGAAATATTACTTCTTACTTCGTGGACTATTTTAGGCCTGTTTCTCTTGAGTTTTTTCAAAAGCACATTGAATAGCTTTTTAGCTAGGCGATATTATCAAGAGACAGATTTGCCAAAAGATAGCCGCATCCTTATCAAATACACAACACAAACAAAAGGGAGTTTATTCCATCAATTTATTTTGATGGCGCTTATGTTAGTCACTGTAGTAGGCAAAGGTGGCACGACACAATTTTTATTAGAATTGACTGGCGGCAAAGGCATTTCAATGCAAACAAGTCAATTTTTAACTTTCATTAAAAATAGTAACTCGCTCTTAGTGTTATTGTTTATTGCAGTTTATTTCGTGGTCGTTTTTCGTCAAAAGAAACGATAATTTACAAATATTAATAAAAAAATACTTGGAAAAACAGTGATTGTGGCTGATTTTCCAAGTATTTTTTTATGAAAAGATGTTTTTTTTTTTCGAAGATTCAAAAAAAATTAATCAATTGTTTCATTTTTAACAAGCTATTATTAGGTTATATGAATTTTATTGAAAGGGGATTAGTATGAAGAAAAAAACTTTTTCTTTTGTGATGTTGAGTATACTTCTCGCACAAAATTTCGGGTTTGCCGTAAATGCCTATGCTGTAACAACGACAGAAGCACAAACAGAGACCACTGATACAGCAAAAAAAGAGGCAGAGTTATCGAACTCAACACCATCTTTACCTTTAGCAACAACGACTACTTCAGAAATGAATCAACCAACTGCAACAACTGAATCGCAAACCACAGAGGCGAGCACAACAGCTTCCAGTGATGCTGCTACACCATCTGAACAACAAACAACGGAGGACAAGGACACCTCACTTAATGAAAAAGCCCTGCCAGATGTTCAAGCGCCAATTACAGATGAACTACTTGACAGTATGAGTCTTGCGCCGATTGGTGGAACAGAATACAGCCAAACAGAGGTTCACCGCGAATTAAATACAACACCGGTAACCGCTACGTTCCAATTTGCTGTTGGAAACACAGGTTATGCACCTGGATCAGTTTATACAGTTCAATTACCAGAACATTTAGGTTATTCAACTGTCAGCGGAGAAGTGACAGGCATTGGCGCAACTTGGGCAGTCGATGCGGCGACCAAAACATTAAGTATTACGTTTAATCAACGAGTTTCAGATACTTCCTTTAAAGTAGAACTAAAAAGTTATCTAACAACAGAGGCGGAACCATTAATCAAAATTGAAACTCCAGGAAAAAATAAAAAAACCTACTCGTTTGATTTATATGAACAAGTGGAACCAATTCAATATAACGAACGAACCAGAACGACGGGGTTAGATGGCGAAATTTTTTATAATTTAGACCGGACGTTAACTGGCAATCAAACATTAGAATTATTAACAACAGAGACGCCAGGCGCTGTCTTTGGAAAACAAGATAACTTGGAACCTCAAGTTTTCAGTTACGATGTCGACATTAATGGTCAAATTTTACCAGAAACGCAAACCTTGTTAACACCTGGCAAAGATTATACATTAAGCGATAATTCACTCGGGCGGATTGCTGTAACTGTTCCAAACATGAATCAACAAAAAGCCTATTCCTTATCGATTAATCGGACAATTTATTTAGAGAGTGCTTCGGACTATAACTACTTATATTCGCAGCAGTATCCAACAACAAAAATTGGGTCAATTTCTTTGAAAAGTACGACAGGAACTAAACAAACAACCGATTTTACTGCTAAGACGAGTCAAACAAGTAAAGTAATTGCTGATCGTGAAATGCGTAGTATGTCCTATATCAGTTTTCAAAGCAAAGGGAAATATTATGTAACAATTTATGGCACGTTAACAGAAACAAAAGTGGGTCAACAAATCGTATTAGAGAGTACAAACGGTCAAGAAATTAAGAATCCTAAATTTACGGCGTATGGTCCTTTATATGAAAATGTAAAATTGGAAGACTATTTTGATATTAAAACTGAAGGTGGCAAGCTTATCTTAACGGCCACAAAAGATAGCTATTTAAGAATAAATATTTCTGATTTAACAATGGATTTTGACAAGAAAGATATTAATCTATCATTAAGTACACCTGTAATTGGTCCCAATAAAGCCATTCAGTTACTATCTGATCAATACGTGGAGCCAATCGCTATGTTAAATCCTACGAATGCGGAAGCGACATGGGGAAATTATGATCGAAACGGTGCTTATATGAGTGATACCGAAATTGCTGTAGCAGGTAGTAAGGCCAACCCCATTGAAAATTTAGAGATTAAAATAAAACATCCGCAATATCTATCTGTTAGAGCCACAAAAGATATTTATTTTTCATATTATGTTTTAGGGAAAGATTATACAGTCACACCAACCTCAGATGGTTCGATCATTAAGTTCACTACGCCAATTACAAATGAGATTGAAATTCCAATTGGCTTTAATTACGTGCCAGATAGTTTACCAAAAGATAAAAGTATTCCTTTTGATAAAATTCCTGTGACAATGAGTGCTGATGGCATTTCCCCTATCGAAACAGAAGTAAATACCAATCGACACATTGGTTCAGAACGAACACTTCAAAGTAGTAAAAATCAATTCCTTGTCAATGCACGAAATGATTCTTTTGACTCACTAAGCGTCCGTACAAAAATTCCAGCTGGCGCCGATGTTCTTTTTGACATTTATGATGTTTCAAACGATCAGGTAGATTCAATTTATCCACAATACTGGGACCGCGGTCAATACTTTGATAAACCAATGACGCCAAACAGCCCTGGATATCCAACGATTACTTTTGACGAAAATACCAATAGTTACACGTTTGATTTTGGAAAAACCAACAAACGTTACATTATTGAGTATAAAAACGCCAATGGCTGGATCGACGTGCCAACTCTTTCTATAACAGGGACAGCGAAAGAACCACAATCGAATAATAATGAAGGGTCTGCTTCGGTTTCTGTTCAAAATGAAGCGTTAGACATTTTGAGTGCAACACAAGCGGCGAATCCAACATTAAAAAATGTAACAAAAACAACAGTAACAACAAAAAATATTGATAATAAAACACATCGTGTGAAAAATCCAACGATTGAATTAACACCAAAAGGCACAACCAATGCTCAAATTGATTTGAATTCTATTACCGTGAAAGGCGTGCCAGAAGATGCTTATTCATTAGAGAAGACTACAAACGGTGCGAAAGTCATTTTTAAAGACTATACATTGACAGAAAACATTACGATTGAATACAATACTGTCTCTGCAAACGCTGGCCAAATCTATACAGAAACAACAATCGACTCTGAAACATTGGACCAGATGTCTGCTAACAAGAAAAAAGTCACCACTGCACCAATCACATTGAAATTCTCAGAAGGCGATGCGGAAGGTATTGTTTATTTAGCAACTGCCACATTCTATACGCATAACATAGAGGATGAAAACCAAGCAATTGCGAAGGTTTCTTTTGAACTAATTGATAATGTCACGCATACAGCAACCGAATTTACAACAGATGAAAAAGGTCAATACTTCTTTGATGCCATCATGACAGGTGATTATACTTTGCGAGTAACGAATGTACCGCAGGAATATTCCGTGGATGAAGAGTATTTGACAGGAAAAGCCATTAAGCTGGTCAAAGGAGACAACCAACTAAAAATTCCATTAACGAAAACAATTGATCACAGTCGTTTACAAGTCAAAGATTCAACGATTTATGTGGGTGATTCATGGAAACCAGAAGAGAACTTTGTTTCAGCGACAGATAAAACAGGTCAAGACGTTCCCTTCGAAAAAATCACTGTTTCAGGTCAAGTTGATAACACCAAAGCAGGCGTTTATCCAATCGTATACAGTTACGAAGGTAAAGAAGAAACAGCTAATGTGACCGTCAAAGCCGACCAGTCTAAGTTAGAGGTAAAAGATTCAACGATTTATGTCGGCGATAAATGGAAACCTGAAGATAATTTCGTTTCAGCAACAGATAAAACAGGTCAAGATGTCCCGTTTGAAAAAATTGACGTTCAGGGAACAGTGAATGTTGATAAAATAGGCGATTATGAAATTGTCTATAAAAATGGCAAAAAAGAAGCGAAAGCAATCGTTCATGTCCGTGATGACAGTCAGTTAGAGGTTAAAGATACAACAATTTATGTGGGTGATAAATGGGAAGCAGAAGATAACTTCGTTTCCGCGACAGACAAAACAGGTCAAGACGTTCCTTTTGAAAAAATTGATGTTCAGGGAACAGTGAATGTTGATAAAATAGGCGATTATGAAATTGTCTATAAAAATGGCACAAAAGAAGCGAAAGCAATCGTTCATGTCCGTGATGATAGTCGTTTACAAGTCAAGGATACAACGATTTATGTGGGAGATTCATGGGAAGCAGAAGAGAACTTTGTTTCAGCGACAGATAAAACAGGCCAAGATGTCCCATTCGAAAAAATCACTGTTTCAGGTCAAGTTGATAACACCAAAGCAGGCGTTTATCAAATCGTTTACAGTTACGAAGGTAAAGAAGAAACAGCCCATGTGGCCGTCAAACCCGACCAATCTAAGTTAGAGGTTAAAGATACAACGATTTATGTTGGTGATTCGTGGAAACCAGAAGATAATTTCGTTTCAGCGACAGATCGTGATGGTCATGCTATATCCTTTGATAAGGTTCAAGTAAAAGGGGAAGTTGATACAAAGAAAACAGGAGAGTACCAGATTTCCTATACCACTGAGCCAGTTAATGAAACCAAACCAGCTGTGCAGTCACGACTTTTCTCAATGTTTTCAAACGAAACACCTCGTCAATTAACGACAGTAGCAACTGTTCATGTGATTGATCGTAATCCTACACCGCTACCAGATAAAAATGAGAACAACCAGACTAGTTCTTCAACGAATCAAACCACGATAAAAAGTAGTCAGTATGTCACACACATTGTGAAACCTGACAAGCAAGGACGTTATCCCAAAACGGGAGAACAAACTAATGGTCTATATCGTGTGCTAGGACTTGTTGTATTACTTATTGTGATTATTAGTGGTATAGTCATCAAGAAGAAACGAAAATAATTAAATGAGCGTGGGGCAAAAGTTTAAAGTAACTTTTGTTCCACGCTTAAAAGATGAATAAGTGCATGAATGAGGGTAGCTGTTTCCTTGGAAAATAGGAAGTTTTACAAGTGACTTTTATTTTAAGAACACCTATTAGCAGGTTTTTCTGTTAAGATAGTTATTTTTATGAAATAGTTTGGAGGAATAATAAACGAGATGAACCAGCGAACTATTTATTATGGTAGTATCGGCACAGCCTTATTTCTTTCTTCAGGAATGTTGATTGCTTCAGTGAATAGCTATGCAAACGAAGCGACAACACCAGGCAAATACACCGTGACTTATGAAGTGGATGGCAAAATTGAAACAGCAACCATTACGGTCAAAGAAAATCAAACGGAACTTAAATTAAAAGACACGTTTTTAGGAGTTAATCAAGCATGGTCACCATTAGACAATGTCGTTTTTCTAAAAGATAAAGAGGGTCGCCCTTTAAATTTAGAAAATGTAATTATAGAAAATAATGTAAATACTCAAAAAGTAGGCCTTTATTTTGTAACCTTCCGTTACGAGTCATACCTTTCTATTGCGAAGGTGTATGTCAACCCTACTAATTTTGCTGCAGAGGGGAATATGCTTGCAGAGCTTCCTTATAGTCAAGCAATGATTGGCCCAGAAAGATCAATTATTGCCTCGAGACAGGACAAGGAGCAACAAACAAAACAGGAGAAAAAGAAAAATAAAATTGAACAGGAACGAGTAAATAAAAAGGTGCTGTTAAATGATGAGTTGTTGAAAAAAATAGATACGATAGCCCCAGTGGAAATTACTGGAGGAGCGGCAAGTGGGTCCTCTCAATTTGGCACCACTTTAAGCTTCCTGTCAGGCTCACTTTTGTATGGAACAAGGAGAGTTTAAATGGAATTCTTGTTATTAGATGATCGAGAAAATTTAAAATTAGCGATTATTAGAAAGTTAGAGCAACAATATTCATTTTCTGAACGAAAAGATCGTTTATGTAAGCAATTAGCTATTTCTCCTTATTTGCTAGAACGGAACATAACAGAAATCAATGCAGATTTGCAACGCTTTGGTCTGATTAATGAGATGGAAATCAGTGAAAAAAATAATGAAATTTTGTTATCTCAAAGCCTTCGTATTTCTTCAAGTATTATTGAAGAATATTATTTAAAAGACTCGTTAGAATTTAATCTATTAAAAACGATTTTCTTTCATCAGTTTACCTCAATCAAAAAATACGGTGAAAAGCACGGGATGAGTCGAACGGTTGTATACAAAATTGTTGACCATATCCGGAAAGAATTAGGTCAATACGGTATTAAGTTATCCAAAAATTTACAACTTAGCGGCAATGAAATGGCGATTAGACAATATTTTACTATGCTTTATTACCGAATTTACAAAGATTCTGAAGAATTATATAATCAAACAGATCTTCGCGCAGTTAACCAATTATTGGCTCAATTGAAAGGCTCTTATGAAAATATCACTAATTTTCATTTATTTAAACATTATGTATTGGTGGCGTTAGAACGAACGCAAAGAAAAGCTAATTATTTTTTATCCCAAGAAGAAAATCCATTCGCTTTTGATGAAGAAAGTTCGATTTATCAAGAAATTCAAAGTTGGATCAACGAAGTGATGAAGGCGACTCATGCAGAGAAAAACGCAGAAATTCAAGGAATTATCGGCAATTTATCGGTCTATCAAAGTGAACTTATTTCGGAACATTTGCTGAGTTCTCACAATGAGGCAATTACGGCTACGAAAACATTATTCTTTTCTTATATGCCGTTTACAATTTCGGACGAAGAATTTTATCAAGAAATTGTTCCGATTATTTATCAACATCGTTTTATTACGCCGTTCATCGATATCACCTTACGAATTATGGATTTAGAATTTTTTCAGGAACGCTACCCAATTGTTTTTAATAGCTGTCGTCAGTTTTTATTTGCGTTGGATTGCTCGGCGTTTGAGTTTAGTAAGCTTTCTTTATTTTTTGATTTGCTATTAGTGTTATCCCGTCTTTATGACCAAAGGAATGAAAAAAGCACGATCAATCTTTATGTGAATTTTACGCAAGGAGAAAAATATACTCAGTTTATCAAAGAACAAATCAAAATATTCGAATCTTTCAGCATTCACTTTCATTCAGCGATTCGACCAGATACTGATTTAGTAGTTTCGGATTATTTACCAAAAACGTTATTTTCAGTAAAATGTTTAATTTGGTTAGCGCCCCCGCGAGCCAGTGACTGGCAAAATTTTGGCAACGAAATTGTCCGAATTAATAAAGAGCTACAACAAACGAAACAAAGAAAAAGCGAATAAAAACAGTCGCAACGTGTTTTAGTTGCGACTGTTTTTTGTTACTGAATGTTTATAGTAAACTTTCTCATTATCACTGATGTAAAAAATTTTAAATAAAAGCCAAATAGGATTGAAGAAAAAGAAAAAATTGCTAGTGAAGGACCAATTCTCTAAAGTTTTTCTCAAATATAGTAGAATTCCTTTCTTTTCTTCTGTGAGAAAGATATAATAAAAAACGTATGAACAAAGGAAAAGGGATGACGAATGAATAGAAAAGAGAAAACAAATTTAGATAGTCGAATTGATTACGGCGTGATATTACCAGTTTTTCTTTTATCACTAATTGGTATGCTATCGCTTTACGTAGCGCTTTACAATGATCCAAGCAAACCTAAAATTGGAAGCTTGTTAATGAAACAAGGACTGTGGTATTTAGTCGGAGGATTAAGTATTGTCATTATTATGCATTTTAGCTCAAAATTACTCTGGCGGTTAACGCCCGTTTTTTATACACTTGGATTAGTATTAATGGGATTACTACTGAAATTCTATGACCCCGTGCTAGCAGAGCAAACAGGTTCTAAAAACTGGATTCGCTTTGGTGGCACCACATTCCAACCATCGGAATTGATGAAGATTGCGTTTATTTTGATGTTGGCCTATATAGTGACCATGCATAATGTCAAATATGTGGACCGAACACTCAAAAGCGACTTTTGGCTAATTGCTAAAATGCTATTAGTGGCGATTCCGGTAATTGTTTTAGTACTTTTACAAAAAGACTTCGGGACGATGTTAGTTTTCTTAGCCATTTTTGGGGGAGTTTTCTTAATGTCTGGCATTACTTGGAAAATTATTGTGCCAGTTTTTATTTTAGCTGCTCTAGTCGGAGCTGGAACTATTTACTTGATTACAACAGAAACAGGTAGAGATTTATTGTCTAAGTTAGGGGTCGAAGCCTATAAATTTGATCGGATTGATTTATGGCTAAATCCTTTCCATACAGATCCAGATCGCTCATTCCAACCAGCGCTAGCATTAACAGCAATTGGTTCTGGGGGCCTTTTCGGAAAAGGCTTTAACGTGAGTGATGTGTATGTCCCTGTTCGTGAGTCAGATATGATTTTTACAGTTGTTGGTGAAAACTTTGGCTTTATTGGTGGCTGTTTCATTATTTTGTTGTATTTTATTTTAATCTACCGCATGATTCGCGTTTGTTTTGATACAAATAATGAATTCTATGCCTACATTGCCACAGGAATTATCATGATGATTTTGTTCCATGTTTTTGAAAACATTGGAGCGAATATTGGTTTACTACCATTAACTGGGATTCCATTACCGTTTATTAGTCAAGGTGGTTCTTCCATTTTAGGTAACATGATTGGGGTGGGCTTAATTATGTCCATGCGTTACCAACAAGAAACGGTTCGTACCAGAAGTGGTCGTTAAAGAAAGAAGAAAGAAGGGGTAGAAATGTACACACTTTATGAATATCCTAAATGCTCAACTTGTAAAAAAGCGAAAGCGTGGTTAGACCAACAAGGCGTTAAATACCAAGCAATTGATATTAAAGCAACACCGCCTAGTAGTGAACAATTAGCAAAATGGATGAAAGAGACCGGCTTGCCTGTTCGTCGTTTTTTTAACACAAGTGGGGTTTTATATAGAGAACAAGGCTTAAAAGATCTTGTTGACAGTTTTTCTATTGAAGAAGCAAGTCAGCGTTTAGCTGCGGATGGCATGTTGATTAAGCGTCCAATTCTCTTAAAAGACAATACATTTCTAACGAATGGTTTTAAAGAAGCAGATTACGAAGGAGTGCTTGGAAAATGAGTGAAATGAAACAAATCGATCAATTATGGATCGTACCAACAGAAGCAGGTTATAAAATTGGTTTAACCGCCGAAGCCCAAGAGGATTTAGGAAAGATTACTTTTGCAACGTTTCCAAAAGTCGGACAAACATTAGCTAAAGGTGATTCTTTAATTGAATTAGAAGCAGAAAAAGCAGTCAGTGAATTCAGTAGTCCATTATCTGGTAAGGTAGTCGCGATTAATGAAGCGGCTGATCAAGAGCCAAGTGCGTTAGATGAAGAAAATGCCTGGATTGCTGTTTTAGCAGATGTTGAACCAACAGAATTTGAAAATCTTTAGTCTTACGTTGACAAGGCCAATGTTTATTGCTATAATTTTCTCAATCTAATCAAAAGAAAGCTTTGAAAAGAAGAGTACATGTTAAGGACGTTTGAA
Source organism: Enterococcus sp. DIV1307a (assembly GCF_050537425.1). Lineage (NCBI taxonomy): Bacteria > Bacillati > Bacillota > Bacilli > Lactobacillales > Enterococcaceae > Enterococcus > Enterococcus sp. DIV1307a. The sequence continues at coordinate 2,022,725 of NZ_CP172914.1, read as the reverse complement.
GAGAGCCCTGTTTGCTGAGAATGGGTAACAGATTTAAGATGGAAGATGGTCTTTGAGCAGAGTAAGTGAGCGAAGCAGTGAACTTACTACGGGGCGCCCGTTACAGCCAACGGTATGCGAAGAATCAAGTACCGTATGAGGTTATTATTGAGAAATAATAGCGAATTAAGGTGGTATCACGAAATGACAAACTTTCGTCCTTTTTGCTGTAATAGCAAAAGGATGGAAGTTTTTTTGTTTTTATTAAGCAAATTCGTTTCATAAAAAGTGCTAAACCTTCAAAATAAGAAAGTAGAACAGAAAGAAGAGGAGAACAAAATGGCATTAATTGAATTACGTCATGTAAAAAAAGAGTTTTCCGGTAAAGCGGGTAAAGTCACGGCTTTAAAAGATATTGATTTAACGGTTGAATTTGGTGATATTTATGGCATTATTGGCTATTCGGGTGCAGGAAAAAGTACGTTGGTTCGCTTATTGAATGGACTTGAAACACCTACAGAAGGTGAAGTAGAAATTCAAGGACAAGATATTGCATTGTTGCCAAATAAAGAACTACGAAACTTCCGTAAAAAAATTGGGATGATCTTTCAACATTTTAATTTATTATGGTCACGGACGGTCCTAGAAAATATCATGCTCCCATTGGAAATTGCTGGCGTTCCAAAACAAAATCGGAAAAGCCGCGCAGAAGAGTTAATCAAGTTGGTTGGTTTAGAAGGACGGGAAACCGCCTACCCAAGTCAACTCTCTGGTGGGCAAAAGCAACGAGTGGGGATTGCCCGTGCCTTAGCTAACAATCCTGACATTTTGCTTTGTGATGAAGCAACGAGTGCTTTGGATCCGCAGACAACTGATGAGGTGCTAGAATTACTACTAAAAATCAACCAAGAATTAAATTTAACGGTTGTATTAATTACCCATGAAATGCACGTGATTCGTAAAATTTGTAATCGCGTAGCCGTGATGGAATATGGTGAAATTGTTGAAGAAGGTAAAGTAATCGATATTTTCAAAAAGCCTCAAACAGAAATTGCGAAACGCTTTATCCAACAAGAAGCGGATAAAAACATTGAAGAAACGGAACTGGTTGTTGAAGAAATGTTGGAACAATATCCGAATGGAAAAATTGTTCGCCTACTTTTCCACGGCGAACAAGCGAAATTGCCAATTATCTCGCATATTGTCCGAGAATATCAAGTAGAAGTCAGTATTATTCAAGGGAACATTCAGCAAACAAAGCAGGGTGCAGTGGGTTCTCTTTATATTCAATTATTAGGCGAAGAGCAAAATATTCTAGCAGCCATTGAAGGATTACGTAAACTTCGTGTAGAAACAGAGGTGATTGGAAATGAATAATCGTGGCTTAGCAAGTTTCTTTGATTTTTCGCAAATTGATATAAGTAAACTACAAGAAAAAACGATTGAAACACTTTATATGACAGGGATTTCAATCATAGTGGTCGCCATTTTAGGGCTGATTTTAGGACTACTACTTTTTGAAACGTCAGGCAGAAAAGGGATTTTGAGCCGATTACTGTATTGGCTAGTGGCCATTTTTGTAAATATTTTCCGTTCGATTCCGTTTATTATCTTAATCGTTCTGTTAATTCCTTTTACAAAAATTATTTTAGGAAGTATGTCTGGTGTCAAAGGCTCCTTACCAGCATTGATTATTTCCGCAGCACCTTTTTATGCTCGCATGGTCGAAATTGCTTTTCGTGAAGTCGATAAAGGCGTGATTGAAGCAGCCAAAGCAATGGGGGCCAATCGTTTCCAAATAATTTGGAAAGTTCTATTACCAGAAAGTCTGCCAGCGCTTGTTTCTGGCTTAACCGTTACAACCATTTCCTTAGTGGGATATACTGCAATGGCAGCTGCTATTGGAGCGGGCGGTTTAGGAAGTTTGGCGTATCAAGATGGCTTCCAACGTGGTCAAAATACAGTTACCTTAGTAGCAACGATTTGTATCTTAATTATTGTCTTTGCGATTCAATGGATTGGGGATACAGTCGCTAAAAAAATAGATAAACGATAAATGGAGGGAATAAGATGAAAAAACGTACATTATGGTCAGTAATTACTGTAGCAGTAGCTGTCTTAGTTTTAGGGGCTTGCGGCAATAAAAAGAGTGATGACTCGGTCTTGAAAGTTGGAGCTTCACCAGTTCCACATGCAGAGATTTTAGAACATGTAAAACCTTTATTAGAAAAAGAAGGCGTAAAATTAGAAGTGACGACTTATACAGATTACGTGCTACCTAACAAGGCGTTGGAAAGTGGCGATATCGATGCCAACTATTTCCAACATGTGCCGTTCTTTAATGAAGCGGTTAAAGAAAATGATTATGACTTTGTGAATGCAGGTGCGATTCATTTAGAACCAGTTGGGCTTTACTCGAAAAAATACAAATCGTTACAAGAAATTCCTGATGGTTCAACGATTTACGTTAGCTCTTCCGTTTCAGATTGGCCACGCGTATTAACTATCTTAGAAGATGCTGGTTTAATCACGCTGAAAGAAGGGGTAGACCGGACAACTGCTACTTTCGATGATATTGATAAAAATACTAAAAAGTTGAAATTCAATCATGAAAGTGATCCAGCAATCATGACCACTCTTTATGACAATGAAGAAGGGGCTGCGGTTTTAATTAACTCAAACTTTGCCGTGGATCAAGGATTAAATCCGAAAAAAGATGCGATTGCCTTAGAAAAAGAAAGTTCACCTTATGCTAATATTATTGCGGTTCGTAAAGAAGACGAAAACAATGAAAATGTAAAAAAATTAGTCAAAGTGTTACGTAGCAAAGAAGTTCAAGATTGGATTACAAAAAAATGGAACGGTGCCATTGTTCCAGTCAATGAATAAAAAGAAAATGACAATAGAATAAAAACTTGAGGTCGGGACAGGCGTGTTAAGCTTCAAGAAATAAGAAGAAAGTTCTGAAAGATGCTTTTTGTCTCTCAAGGACGTTCAGCTTATTTCCGAAGAAGCTGCTCCTGTCCCGTTGTTTATTTAAAATTTTAGAGCTAGGCAGATACATCATGTTGATTTACTTGCCAAGTCTAAGTTTTTTTCTTTTAAAAAAGGATTATAAATGATAAAGTTACAAGGAATTTCTTAATTATCAGGAAAATTCAGGGACTATGCATAGGCATTTGCATTAGTTATTGTTATAATAATTAAGATAGATTTTTTGGAATGGAGGGAAAAAGATGTTACGTTTTTTTCCGCAAAAAAATAAATATGTAGAAGAAGCAAGCCAGTACGTTTTTGATAAAGAAGGCCAAATTCCGCAGCACATTGCCATTATTATGGACGGAAATGGCCGGTGGGCACAGAATCGAAGACTGCCGAGAATTGCTGGACATAAAGAAGGCATGGATACGGTCAAAAAAATAACGAAGCATGCTAGTCATTTAGGCGTTAAAGTTTTAACACTTTATGCATTTTCAACGGAAAATTGGAAGAGACCAACAGATGAAGTCAATTTCTTAATGCAATTGCCTGTTGATTTTTTTGATACATTCGTGCCTGAATTAATTAAGGAAAATGTTAAAGTCAATGTAATGGGCTACCAAGAGTTTCTACCAAGCCATACGCAAGATGCTGTTAAGCGCGCCATTGAGCAAACCAAGGACAATACGGGCATGGTTTTGAACTTTGCTTTGAATTATGGGGCGCGTGCGGAGCTACTAACTGCCATGAAACAGATTGCTGCAGAGGTTTCAGAAAAAGCATATACGGCAGATGAGATTACAGAAGAAACGATCGCAGATCACTTAATGACTGGCTTTTTACCCACGGAACTTCGTGATCCAGAATTGTTGATTCGAACAAGTGGGGAAGAGAGAATTAGTAATTTCTTGCTATGGCAAATTGCTTATAGCGAGTTGTTTTTTACAAAAGCATTATGGCCTGATTTTTCAGGAGACACTTTAGAAACCGCGATTGCTTCTTTCCAAAATCGTAATCGTCGTTTTGGTGGTCTAAAAGAAACTACAGAAACAGAAGGGAGCGATCCGCAGTGAGACAACGTGTCATCACAGCTATCGTCGCATTAATCATCTTTATTCCAATTATCTGGTATGGTGGTTTTGCAATTGAGATTGCCGCTGTTGCTTTGGCAGTAGTCGGCGTGTACGAGTTATTCCGTATGAAAGGATTAACGTTATTAAGTTTTGAAGGTGTTTTATCAGCATTAGGGGCCGTTTTTTTAGTTATCCCGACAATTAAATGGTTAAACTTTTTGCCGGAAATGCAAACAAATTTCATTTTATTTTATGTCACTGTAATGTTGTTGTTAGGTGCTTCGGTAATTTCTAAAAATACATATACGATTGAAGAAGCTGGCTTTCCAGTTATTGTCAGTTTATATGTAGGGATGGGGTTCCAGAACTTTATTAGTGCCCGTTCCGCAGGTTTTGAAGTCTTGTTATTTGCTTTATTCATTGTCTGGGCAACGGATATTGGTGCATATCTATTTGGACGCCGATTTGGTCGTCATAAATTGATGCCCGATGTTTCACCCAACAAGACAATAGAAGGTGCACTTGGTGGTATTTTATCAGCCGTCGTTGTAGCAGCGTTGTTTTTAGTTTTCACAGCTAATAAAGGGCTATTTCCTTATCCGATGCCGGTGATGCTCATATTGACGGTTCTATTTTCTATAGTAGGGCAATTCGGTGATTTGGTTGAATCTTCTATCAAACGTCATTATGGCGTGAAAGACTCTGGTAACATCTTGCCAGGACATGGTGGTATTTTAGATCGTTTTGATAGTTTATTATTTGTTTTCCCAATTATGCACTTATGTGGATTATTTTAAATTGATTAACAAAATTTAAAAAAGTATCGTCAAATAAGCAAAAATCCAGAAGAGTCTCTCTTCTGGATTTTTGCTGTTTATTGAGATAATGCGTGAAACACTGACAGGGTATGTTTGAGATAAGTTTAATTTTAAACATTCGGTGGTTTTACTCTTTAATTGACAATAGCCTTCTCTTTAAAGAGAAGGCTATCTAACGAATCAATATTATTATTTTAAAGTTGGATCAGACTATTTCTAGTATTCAAGTATTTTTCATTTAAGCGATGTATTCCCTACCTCTAATACATCCTTGTATCTCTCTAGACACGCCAGTTTTGAATAAAATCATCAAAACAATTGAATGGTTCGTTTAAAAATATTTTTCGTGTTCTAAATATTATAACATAAAACTCGTCAACTGACCACTAGCTGACGAGTTCATAATTTTTCCAGATAAATAGACAGCCGTTTTCCGCCGACTGTCTAAGATTAAGATAGATTTGTAAAGAAGTGAATAAATGCTTCCTACTATCTCTTTATAACATGAGGAAAAGAAAACTGCAAAAGATAGCTGTGTTTTTTGAAAAAAAGATCAGCTGGTTTCCGCCAGCTGATCATCCGTTGAAAAGAGATATAAAGAAGTGAATAAAGCTTGCTTTACCTCTATTTTATACCATGTTTTGATTTAAATAACTATTCAGTATTAGTTATACTTAAATAATAAATATGTATACGGATGTATTGTTTTGAGGTATAGTCATAGAGAAAAGAGGGAACGTTTATGAAAAAATTTTGTTTAAGTTATAGCTCTGGTAAAGATTGTTTATTGGCGATGGATCGATTGGTACAAGCAGGAAATCAGCCAGTTGCGTTAGTGACAACATTAAGTGATGAAATTAATCGTTCTTGGTTTCACGGGATACCAATCTCCGTCTTAGAAGCAGCAGCCGAAGCGTTAGATTTACCACTTGTTATATCACATAACAATGAAACAAATTACACAGAAAAAGTGGTTGAGGCACTGCAGGAAACTAAAAAATTGGGTGCAGAAACGGTTTGTTTTGGTGATATAGATATTGAAAAAAATGGTGCTTGGGATCGCCAAGTTGCATTAAGTGCTGGGCTAGAGCCACAATTACCTCTTTGGCAGGAAAATCGCGAAGCACTTGTCAAAGAATTCTTGGCAAAAGGGTACACAGCAATTATCAAAACGGTCAGCAAAGAGGCAGGTATTCCAATAAAATTTTTAGGAGAACCGTTAGATGAAACATTTATCACGTACCTTAAAGAGCATCAATTAGATATTTGCGGAGAAAACGGGGAGTACCATACGTTGGTAATTGACGGCCCGCTATTTAAAAAGAGGCTCCATTATTATACTTCAGGAATTTATGAAAGTCCTTATGCTTATTCCTTGATTATTGATGCTTAAATGAAAGTAAAAGGACACAAGCTGCCACTTTTTCTAGGGATATGCTATAATTGACTTAAGAAAAGTAGAGAAAGTGAGTGGTTAATTATGGAAGAAACTGTCTTTTTTAATTTAGGAAATGCCCTTGCTTCAAAAAGAGATCAAAAAGAATTAATTAAAGAAGCCCAAATTGCGAAAGATACTCGAAAGATTCCAGGAAAACTGATTATCGTTGAAGATGAAGAAAATGGTACCCATATTTTATTTGAATTAGCTGATCAAACAGAACCATCTGTTGAAACAAAAGAATTCAAAGTGAAAAAAGTGATTGATTAATAAAAAAGCAACGAATTTTTCTAAATTCGTTGCTTTTTTATATTTTTTTACACAAATGATACAAAAAGAATATCAAAATCAAATAAATGATTAGTATACTTGAAGAAACAAATAGGAAGCAAAGCAAACGTTTTGAGGTGTTCTTTCATGGAAAATCGAGGAATTTTATTTGATAAAGATGGTACGTGTATTCGTTTTGATACTCTTTGGCAAGCAGGTTTGAAAGCTTGTTTTGAAACACTAAGTATGTTAGCCCCTCATCATTCAGCAGAAATAAAAAAGATATTAGCTATTCAGGAGCAACGTTTTTTGCAAAAACATTTACTTGATGAAGTCCTTTATCAGGAACTGTATCAGGAATTGGCGCAATTTGAGGAATTAGTCGAACAGGGAATCAGCAGTCGATGGCTAGAGCAATTTTTTTATGATTATTTACGAAAAAATCTGAAAAAGATTGAACCAATTGGTGATTTAAAACAGTTATTTCTTGAGCTGAAACGGAAGAACTATAAAATTGGATTAGCAACTTCAGATACTTTGCCAGCGACTATGTTGATTATGGAATATCTTGGTTTAACAGAAATGTTTGATTTTATTGCGACAGGAGATCGTTACTTACCGAAACCAGATGCGGACATGCTCCAAGCCTTTTGTCAGTCATGTCAATTGAAGGCGACAGAAGTAATTATGGTAGGTGATTCGCTCGTGGATGTTTTCATGGGAACTTGTCATGGTAAAGCAGGAATTGGTGTTTTAACCGGCAACTGCCAGTCAACTGATTTTGAAAAGTTTGAAGTAGCTTATTTTCGTGATATCCATGAAATACCTTATCAAGAATTATGGGGAAATACCAAGAAGAAAAAAATCCTGAAAAGATGACGAGTCTTTTCAGGATTTTTTTATTAATCTAATTGAAGCAATTGCCGTTTCTTTTGTTGAAATTCTTCTTCTGTTAGAACTCCTTCATCAACTAACATTTTTAAATTTCTTAACTCAGCCATTACGTCTTCAATAGTGCTAGATGAGTTTTTTTGTGAATCAGATAGTTTTGGTTCAATCGGTTGGTTTTTATCACTCTTTATAGGAGTTGGTATTTCTTTTTCTTTTATTCGACGAACAATAGTGTCTAATGATGAAAGGGCTCGTTCAGCGTTGAAACGGGCTCTATCGATCGCTAATTGACGATCAAATTCAGTGGTTTGCTCACTAAGTGTCTTTAAAAAGGAAATAGTGATGGTTGGGCGTTGCAAATCATCTAGATTAATCAAAATATAGACACTACTGACGCGATCATAAGGTACGTTTTCTTCGGTGAAATGGGTATTTTTTTTCTCTAAAATTTTGTAATCAGCGATAATGCTTACTGGCAAAATTTTTGATGAACCAACCAGTCGAAAATTTTTTTCAGGTTCATCGAATTCAATCGAGCCAGCAATAGTTGTTGTAGGATTGAATAGCCGGTTGTCTTCTTGGACATTTCTTAAATCCGTCAATGTCCAAGTTTGGGTATATCCTTGTCCCTGGACACCGAGTTGACCTGCACATTTCTTACAGATTTGGTAATTATCTGAAGTTAAATATTTTCCTTTATTATCCTGACAAAGAGCACATAGATTTCCATAAACTTCAGCATTTTTTTCATTTGCTTTTGCGATTTCAGACTGCTTGTTTATTAACTCTTGCATTTGTTGTAAATCAGCTAAACTTTTTTTATCAACGGACCAAGTGGATACTTTAAGTTTTTTTAAACAGCTTTTTCCTACGCGATAAAAATCACTCGTAAAGTACTTGCCAGTTTCCTCTTCGCAAAGATAACATAAATTTCCCTTTGCTTGCATTGCTTGATCCTTTTTTATAATTTCTTCTTGACGTTTTATAATACTTTCCATTGTTCGATCTTTAATTTCTTTTGGTTTTAACTCTAAATGTTCTGCACAATGTTTACAGATACCGTGATTATCAAAGGTGATGATTTTACCAGGATTTAGATCACACAGTTCGCACATACTTTTCATGGGATGACTCCTTTTTGTTAAGATAAATTAATTTTACCATTCAACTCTATGAAGAACAAACCAAAAAAGCAAGTAGAACTAAGTGCCTACTTGCTTACAGACTATTTAATTGTAATTTCTTCAACAGCGATAGGATCTCCCATGCTGAACATACTGTCTCTGAAAGTAAAAGTTACAGGTTTTGTTTCATCAGCAAATTCATAAGGGTATGCTGCTTGGACAGTTGCGCCAGGATTAACTTTTTTATTTAACATGTCAATTCTATCTTTAATCGGAGAATCATTAACAATTCCATAAGTTAAATCTTCTGTTGTATCGCCGGTATTTTGTGATACGCTAACAAAACTAGAGTATAACATTTGTACATCTTGTGCTTCCTTAGTGTTATTAGTCAAATCAAATAGTACATAAAAGATTGGTTTACCATCGAAACTTGTACCTTTTTGGAATTCGGTGATTTTTAATACACCATCAGGAACAGTCAATGTTCGATCTTTATAAGTCCCTTTATCTTCTTTAGCTTTTGTTTCAGTTGTTGCGGTAGCAGTACTTGAGGTTTTTTTAGTTTTATTAGTGTTGTTTGTTCCAGAACCACATGCACCTAAAATCAGAGTACTAATTAAAACTAATCCTAACATAGAAAATTTTTTCATTTTCACTTTCCCTCCCATAGTTTAGTTAATGATTTGTAGCGCTTACTAAATAGTTGAAAACAATCCCCAATTAAATAACTTTGGACTACAAATCACTTAGTTTAAATGAAAATAAGTATACCGCCATGTGTAAAAATAACACATCACAGTATACTTATTTTATCAAATAATTAAAAAAGATAAAAAATCTAAAAACTTCGACCGCCGCCACCGAATGTGCCGCCGCCAGTTGAGTGGGTGGTGCTGCCACCACCGCCCATTCCGCCACTGCCGCCATTGTTTTTAGGAATACGACGCGTAGTGATGAAAGAGTTGGTTAACTGATCTGTGCGGGAGGTTAAGTTTAAAGTTGTTTTTTCCCTAAAGGGATATTGATAACTTGAAAATTTTAATTGATATTTAGAAATATTAATGCCTAAGAAGACCAAACTGAGTATCAGCGCAGCAGCAAAAGCAATTACCATTTCCAGCGGGGTAATGACTTTATAACGAGTGATTTTACCTGTTTCGCTGTCCACACGATAGTGACCCCCAGGAACCCCTTTATCAACAAATGCTTGAGTTTCCTGAACAAAGGTTTGAGCAGCCGCGAAATAATTTCCTTGACTCATCCCATCCATTACTTTATCTAAGGTATCATCAATTCGTGCATCCGTCATATAATCAATCATGTTTCCAGAAGTAGAGATGTAGACTTTCCGTAAGTCCATATCAATGAGAAAAAGAATCGCATTTTGATCCTTGCCAACTTTATTTAAAAGATAATGATCTGCATATTCTTGTTCATCGCCATAGGTATTATTATTTGTGGTCACAATAAAGACAGAGGCTTTTGTTTTTTCTTCTAAAGGTTGTATCTCTTGTTTTAGTTGGTTGATTTGATCAGGTGTCAGTAATTGTGCGTCATCATCAATTGAATTTTCAGCCGCCGAAACGGGTAGGGCAAGGCCAAAGGTAAGAAGTATTAGGAAAAAAATAGGTAAAAGTCGTTTTTTCATAGGAAATAACCTCCTAATAAAAAGAGTGCTAAGAGTCCAGCGAAAATGCCTAACGTTGCTAGTCCTAAACGGGTGTAACTAATTGGAAGCACACCGCTTACTTTACCTGTTTGTCCATTCATGGCATAATAATAAACTTTTTTTGATTGTTCCTGACTGCGATAGGTGACTAACCAAATTGGCAAAAGCATATAGTGATTATTTTCTTGGTTTAGAGAAATATCCGTGCGAACATTTGTCAACGTAGTATAACCAGAAGCAGAGTCCCGTAACAATGATTCCGAATAATCTTGTAATTCTTGTTGGACGTGTTTTTTGATTGCTTCATATTCAATATCGCGTTTTTCTGCTTGAAAACCTGCTAGGTATTGGCTTTTGAAAGGCACCGCTTGATCAATTAAAAATGGTTGAACGCCTTCCACCATTTTTTGTTGGACGTTTTTTGATAAGGCATTTTTAACTAATTCTTTAAATGATAATTTTCCTGAACGTCCCACATTGAAACGTTTTGTTTCGGTGTATTCAATATCACCTACGCGCCAAATGCGAATACTTGTGCCAGTAGCTTGCAGTTGTCCATCGACTTCTGCATCAACGACCCAATAGGGGAAGTAAACCCCAGTTAATTTATCGATTTGATTTTTGCTGAAAAAATCTCGGGGAATGAACCATTTTTTCTTGGTCCAAGCGAGAAATTTTTCAATCGCTTCGTCTTTTTCAATTGTAAAGGGTAAGACGTTTTCTGGTAAAAATTCGCCACTTAATCGACCAGCCAAGACAACTGGATTATGGCAATAATAACAGTATGTGGCTGCTGTTGTTGCATCGGTGACAATTTGAGCGCCACAGCTTGGACAATTAAAAATTTCCATTGTGCCTGCATCTGCAGCTGCTTCATTCTCAGTGGTCTCTGTTTGTTGCGTAGCGGAGGATTCTTCTTCCGCCGTGAAAGTCAAATTTTCCTCGGCAGTCGTTGTTGAGGGATTCTCTAAATGCGCCTCATGTTGCTGTTGCTCATAACGAGTCACTTCTTCTTCCGTGTAAATATTTAAACAATATTCACAATGAAATTTTTGATCTTTGGGATTAAATAAGAGCGGGCCGCCACAGTTGGGGCATTTATGGGTAAATGTTGTTTCCATTGCAACCGTCCTTTCTAATAGAGTGAGTAAATAACAGGAATCTGATTCAAAGAAAAAGGGTAGACTTGTGCCTGACCCTTTTCTTTAATTGTTCACTACTTGCTTATAAAGGAACCCCTTGGAATGGTTTACCACAATGTGGACAGAACTTAGGAATACCATTACTTAAGTCAACAATTTCGCTACATTCACTACATTTCATTTCTAATTTTGGTTTCTCGTTTGTTGGTTTTGGTGTACCACAGTTTGAACAAAACTTCCCAGTGTTTTCAGTCCCACATTGTGGGCAAGTCCAAGTGTCTGTAGCCCCTTGTGCGTTTTGCTGGTTTTGTTTTTCTTGCATTTGTTGTTGGTTTGTTTGAGACGCTTGCGCAAAGTAGTTGCCATTCGCATTCATGCCCATACCAACGCCCATAAAGCCGCTCATAGCGCCACCTTCATTTTTACCAGCAGCCTCCATACCACGAGCCAAGGAACCTTGAACATAGCCTTCGCGAACACCTGGATCGCTGAGCATAGCACCTTCATTTCGCATGTTGATTAATTTTGTTGAATCATCTGTATAAGAAATGCTCGCAACTGCTACAGAAACAATTTCCATGCCGCGATTGGTGCGCCAATCCTCATCAAGCGCAGTTTGCATATATTTGCTTAATTCAACACTTTTTGAGGGAACATAAGAAATACGTTGCCCATCAGCAGACATTTGATTGATTGCTGCTTGCAATGCTGTAATGAACTCTGCCAAATATTGTTCATTAATATCATTAATATCTACTTGCGTTTGGTTTTTAGGAATCGCATTAGTATAAAATAGCAAAGGATCTGTAATTTTAATTGAGTAATTTCCGTGTGCACGTAAGAAAAGTTCGGCATTATAAAAATTATCAAAATAGTTTAATGGCGCAGGTGTTCCAAATTTAATGCCTTTAATTTCTTGCAAGTTAATATAAAAAACTTGTTGTTTTTGTGGAGTTACGCCACCAAATTTGAAACGACTGAAGGTCTCTGCAATCGCATCTTTTAAAGAACCGTTAAACATTGAAGGCGCAGAATCATTTTTGACTGTATAATAGCCTTCTTCAGCAGTATAATCGATGATTTTGCCACCATCGACAAGAAGCATCATCATGTTGGGATAGACATGTACAACAGAACCATCTGTTAAAACATCGTCCGTTCCTTTACGATTAGAACCACGTTTATCATCTTTACGTACAAAAACACCTTTTGTCATGACGGTTGTGTCCCCCATATTATCAGGTTCAATAACCTCTAGCCATTGATCGGCCAAGCCACCGCCAACTGAACTTGTTGCTGCTTTAATAAGTCCCATGTTCATTCCTCCTAATAAAAAACTAATTGTTAAAGCTAGTATACCACACAATGAATGCAGAGAAATCCAACGAAAGCCTGATGAAATGGAAAAAATTGATCAAACTTTATTAAGAAATTAAAAAAAGTATAGGTGAAACACAAGCATTTTAAAAAAAGTTACGTATAATAGAAGAAAAGACATATTATATAGTTAGGGGATTATTGAATGGAACGAAGCAATCGTAATAAAAAATCTTCAAAAAAACCACTTATTCTTGGTGTTTCTGCCTTGGTTCTAATCGCTGCTGCCGGTGGCGGGTATTATGCTTATAGTCAATGGCAAGCCAAACAAGAATTAGCCGAAGCGAAGAAAACAGCTACTACATTTTTAAACGTATTGTCAAAACAGGAATTTGATAAGTTACCGTCCGTTGTTCAAGAAGCTAGCTTAAAGAAAAATGGCTATGATACTAAATCTGTTGTTGAAAAATACCAAGCAATTTATTCAGGGATTCAAGCAGAAGGAGTCAAAGCTAGTGATGTCCAAGTCAAAAAGGCGAAAGACAATCAATACACATTTACCTATAAATTATCGATGAGCACGCCTTTAGGCGAAATGAAAGATTTGTCTTATCAATCAAGTATCGCCAAAAAAGGCGATACCTACCAAATCGCTTGGAAGCCGTCTTTAATTTTTCCAGATATGTCAGGAAATGATAAAATTTCGATTCAAGTAGATAATGCCAAACGTGGAGAAATTGTCGATCGTAATGGTAGTGGGCTAGCAATTAACAAAGTGTTTGACGAAGTGGGCGTAGTGCCTGGCAAACTCGGTTCTGGCGCAGAAAAAACAGCCAATATCAAAGCTTTTAGTGATAAGTTCGGCGTTTCTGTTGATGAAATCAATCAAAAGTTAAGCCAAGGGTGGGTCCAAGCAGACTCCTTTGTACCAATCACGGTCGCTTCTGAACCAGTGACAGAATTACCAACAGGGGCTGCGACAAAAGATACAGAGTCACGTTATTATCCGCTGGGGGAAGCAGCTGCGCAATTAATCGGGTATACGGGTACCATTACTGCAGAAGATATTGAAAAAAATCCAGAGTTAAGTAGTACGGGCGTAATTGGTAAAACTGGCTTAGAACGAGCGTTTGATAAAGAATTAAGAGGGCAAGATGGTGGCTCACTAGTTATTTTAGATGACAAAGAGAATGTCAAAAAAGCTTTACAAACCAAAGAGAAAAAAGATGGTCAAACGATTAAATTAACGATTGACAGCGGGGTACAACAACAAGCTTTTGCTATATTTGACAAACGTCCTGGTAGTGCGGTCATTACCGATCCTCAAAAAGGCGATTTATTAGCAACGGTTAGTTCACCTTCGTATGATCCTAATAAAATGGCCAATGGCATTTCTCAAAAAGAATATGATGCTTACAATAACAACAAAGATTTACCATTCACAGCACGTTTTGCGACAGGCTATGCACCAGGCTCTACCTTTAAAACAATTACCGGTGCCATTGGTTTAGATGCAGGGACATTGAAGCCAGATGAAGAGCTAGAAATTAATGGTTTGAAATGGCAAAAAGATAAATCTTGGGGCGGCTATTTTGCGACACGTGTAAAAGAAGCAAGTCCAGTCAATCTGCGTACCGCTTTAGTTAATTCAGATAATATTTATTTTGCCCAACAAACATTACGGATGGGAGAAGACAAATTTAGAGCGGGTCTTAATAAATTCATTTTCGGTGAGGAACTAGATTTACCAATTGCCATGACGCCTGCTCAAATTTCAAATGAAGATAAATTTAATTCTGAAATTCTTTTAGCAGATACGGGCTACGGTCAAGGCCAATTGTTAATTTCACCAATCCAGCAAGCTACCATGTATAGTGTTTTCCAAAATAATGGAACATTAGTCTATCCAAAATTAGTTTTAGACAAAGAAACGAAGAAAAAAGACAATGTAATCAGCGCCAACGCAGCGAATACAATTGCCACAGATCTTTTAGGTAGTGTGGAAGATCCTTCAGGTTATGTTTATAATATGTACAATCCGAACTTCTCATTGGCTGCTAAAACAGGAACAGCTGAAATAAAAGATAAACAAGATACAGATGGCAAAGAAAACAGTTTCCTTCTAACGTTAGATCGTAGTAACAATAAATTCTTAACAATGATTATGGTTGAAAATTCAGGAGAAAATGGTTCTGCAACAGATATCAGTAAACCATTAATTGATTACTTAGAAGCAACCATTAAATAAAAAGAGAAAATGAACGAAACGAGGTTTCTTTAAAAAGAAACCTCGTTTTCCCTTTTTAGAAAAAGGAAAGTGTGCTACAATGAAGCGACTAAATTGTAGAAGGAAAGGGATTCGTGTGCGAATTTTAGCAATAGATACATCTAACCAAACATTGAGTATTGCTGTGTGTGAAAATCAAAAAATTCTGGGAAGTTATACAGCAACGGTTAAAAGAAATCATAGCTTAACATTAATGCCGGCAATTGACTATTTGATGAGCCAATTGAACTTGGCGCCAACGGCAATTGATCGTTTTGTCGTAGCAGAAGGTCCTGGATCATACACTGGCTTACGTTTAGGCGTGACGACTGCCAAAACATTGGCCTATACTTTAAAGAAAGAGCTAGTAGGCATTTCCAGTCTACAAACGTTAGCTGCCAATTGTGTTGGACAAACCGGTTTAATTGTACCTCTTTTTGATGCGCGTCGTAAAAACGTCTATGCTGGTGCTTATCGGTTTGTCGATGGCGTGTGGCAAAATGAGTTACCGGACCAACATATTTCCCTGCGGGAGTTATTAGAACAACTAAAAAATGAACCAAATCTTTTTTTTGTTGGTGAAGATGTTGAAAAATTCACTGAAGAAATAACTCAAATCATTCCTCATGGGGAAATTTGTGATGTCCCGCAATGGCAAATTCCTAATGCCGCAGTTTTGGCTGCGTTAGGTAGTGTGGCTGAACCTGTTGAAAATGTTCATGGGTTCTTACCTGCGTATTTGAAAAAAGTAGAAGCGGAAGAAAATTGGTTGAAGACACACACGCCTAATGGAGAAAGCTATGTGGAAAAACTTTAATTTTGTGACAAAATACTTTACAAAAAGACGGCAACGGTATATAACTAAAACCATTGCAATGAACCAGCAAGAATTTCAATTGCGTGAAATCACCTACCAAGATATTAAGGATTTACTAGCAATTGAACGTGAAGTTTATGCTGGGGAACTTCCTTGGACGATGTCTGCTTTCATGGCAGAACTTGGCTCAAAAGCGCCGCATCTCTATTTGTTAGCGGCAATTAACGGGAAAACAGTTGGCTTTATTGGCTGTCGGATTCAAGGAACGGATGCACACATTACGAATGTCGCTGTCCATACAGCATACCAAGGCTTAGGTTTAGGTCGTTCTTTAATAGAAGAAACGCGAATTTTTGCCAAGAAAAATCGTTGTGAAACCTTATCGCTAGAAGTACGAATGAGTAATGTTAAAGCCCAACGTTTGTATCGAAAAATTGGCTTTGTCTCACAAACGGTGAAAAAAGGCTATTATGACGAAAATAATGAAGACGCACTAGAAATGATAATTGATTTAAAAGAAGAGTGAAGAAAAAATGTTAGTAACAAAAAAAGAAATATCTGTAGCAAATATTGGTGAAGAATTATGGCGTTTTAGTAATTCTTCTTATACAACTGGCTCCCCTTGGACAGAAACACAATTCGCGGAAGATTTTGCTCAGGAAAATAGCGAATATCTTTTTTTAGTTGAAAATGGCCAGTGGTTAGGCTATATTGCCTATCATTTTATTTTAGATGAAGCAGAAATTAGTCACGTTGTTGTGAATGGTCAGAAACAACACCAAGGAATTGGTTGTCAATTAATGAAAGCTTTTAAAGAATATGTTAAAAGTCGTAACATTACACAAATTTTCTTAGAGGTCAGAGAATCGAATACATTAGCTCAAAAACTTTATGAGAAAACAGGTTTTCGGAAAGTAGCTGTTCGAAAAAATTATTATAAAGAACCTCAAGAAAATGCCTTTGTAATGTGTGCGAAATTAAGGAAGGAAGCCCAATGACAATTTTTACAAAAGAACGTAAATTATTATTAGCTGTGGAAAGTAGCTGTGATGAAACAAGTGTGGCTGTCATTGAAGATGGCGACAAAATTCTTTCCAATATCGTAGCTTCGCAAATTAAGAGCCATCAACGTTTTGGCGGAGTCGTTCCGGAAGTTGCGAGTCGTCATCATGTTGAACAAGTGACGATCTGTATTGAAGAAGCATTAACAGAAGCAAAAGTCACACCAGAAGAGCTTAGTGGCGTTGCTGTGACCTATGGGCCTGGGTTAGTCGGTGCTTTATTAATAGGACTTTCTGCAGCAAAAGCATTTGCTTGGGCGCACCAATTACCACTTATTCCAGTCAATCATATGGCTGGACACATTTATGCTGCCCGTTTTGTGGCACCGCTCGAATTTCCATTGATGGCCTTACTCGTTAGTGGAGGACATACGGAATTGGTCTACATGAAAGAAGATGGCTCTTTCGAAATTGTTGGTGAAACACGCGATGATGCAGCTGGTGAAGCGTATGATAAAGTCGGACGTGTGTTAGGGTTGCCTTATCCTAGTGGCAAAGAGATTGATGTTTTGGCCCATGAAGGCACAGATACCTACCAATTTCCACGGGCGATGCTAAAAGAGGATAACTATGACTTTAGCTTTAGTGGTTTGAAAAGTGCGTTTATTAACACGGTTCATAATGCAGAGCAACGTGGTGAAGTACTGTCTACAAAGGATTTAGCCGCAAGTTTTCAGGCGAGTGTGGTAGAAGTATTAGTGACTAAAACCATTCGTGCTTGTCAAGAATATCCTGTTAAGCAATTGCTAATCGCTGGGGGCGTTGCTGCGAATCAGGGATTACGAGAAGCAATGAGACATGCAATCAGTGAACAATTACCAGAAGTGACATTACTTATTCCGCCATTAAAACTTTGTGGGGATAACGCGGCGATGATTGGCGCTGCCGCCTTTATCGAAGCTGAAAAGAATCATTTTGCTTCGTATAACTTAAATGCAGAACCTGGCGTTAGTTTTATGACAATTAGTGAAGAAGGCTAGCCAGCTAGACAAAAATTTGCTATAATGAAGCCAGTTTAACAATGACATTCGATGATAAAGAGAGTACTTATTTCAACGTCAGCTTAGCGATCTTGGGAAGGTGGGAGCCAAGAGTGATCGGAATGAGGAAGCGCACTTTTAGAATTCTGCTGAAAGCAGACGGCAATCACCGTTATCGATGAAGCAGGTCTATCCAAGTAGTATAGACAATTAGAGTGGTACCGCGGGTAAATTCTCGTCTCTGACAAAACAAATCATTTTGTTTTGTCAGAGACGTTTTTGTTTTTTTATACTTACAAATTAATCAGGAGGGTTCTTATGAACAACAAAGAAATCGTAGCAAAAGCGTTACATGATGTTTTAAATGAAGAATTAACGATGGATCAAATCGAACAATTATTGGAAAATCCTAAATCTGTTGATCATGGAGATGTTGCTTTTCCAGCCTTTTCATTAGCTAAGATTTATCGTAAAGCACCACAACAAATTGCAGCAGAATTAGCAGAAAAAATTGATGGCACAAATTTTGAAAAAATTGAAGTGGTGGGACCTTATTTAAACTTCTTCATGAATAAAGAAGCAGTCAGTCAAGCTGTCATTGGCGCAGTAGTCAAAGAAAAAAACAACTACGGAAACAGTACCTTTGGTAATAATGGCAATGTTCCTATTGATATGTCTTCACCAAACATTGCTAAACCAATTTCTATGGGGCACTTACGTTCTACGGTAATCGGGAATTCAATTGCCTTTATTTTAGAAAAAATTGGGTATCAGCCAATTCGGATTAACCACTTAGGTGACTGGGGTACACAGTTTGGTAAGTTAATTGTAGCTTATAAAAAATGGGGTTCTGAAGAAGCAGTTCGTCAACAACCAATTAATGAATTATTGCGCTTATATGTGCAATTTCATGAAGAAGCAGAAGAAAAACCAGAATTAGAAGACGAAGCACGTGCCTGGTTTAAAAAATTAGAAGAAGGAGACCAAGAAGCTAATGAATTATGGAAATGGTTCCGTAGCGAGTCTCTAAAAGAATTTGATAAAATCTATTCCATGTTAGAAGTTGAATTTGATTCTTATAATGGCGAAGCCTTTTATAATGATAAAATGGATGAAATTGTTACTTTATTAGAAGAAAAACATTTATTAACAGAAAATCAAGGTGCAGAAATTGTTGATTTGACAGAATATAATTTAAATCCAGCACTTATTCGTAAATCAGATGGTGCGACGTTATATATCACACGGGATTTAGCTGCTGCGCTTTACCGTAAACGGACGTATGATTTTGCCAAATCACTTTATGTAGTCGGTAACGAACAAAGCAATCACTTCAAACAACTAAAAGCAGTCTTGAAAGAACTAGGGTTTGACTGGTCAGATGATATGGAACACATTCCGTTTGGTTTAATTACTCAAGGCGGTAAAAAATTATCCACACGTAAAGGGAAAATCGTTTTATTAGAAGAAGTATTGAATGAAGCCGTTACTTTAGCAGGAAATCAAATTAACGAGAAAAATCCAGACTTAGCAAATCGTGAAGAAGTGGCGAAACAAGTAGGTGTAGGTGCAGTTATTTTCCATGACCTTAAAAATGATCGTCTAAATAATTTCGATTTTGTATTAGATGAAGTTGTTCGTTTTGAAGGCGAAACTGGGCCATATGTTCAATATACACATGCTCGTGCGATGAGTATTTTACGTAAAGCAAACTTTACACCAGACGCTACACAACGTTATGCACTAAATGACAAGGATAGCTGGGAAGTCGTGAAGTTGTTACAAAAATTCCCTGAAACTGTGATGCAAGCTGCTGAAAAATATGAACCATCTGTTATTGCGAAACATAGCATTCATTTAGCACAAGCGTTCAATAAATATTATGCCCATGTTCGGATTTTGGATGAAGATGCTCAAAAAGAGGCACGCTTAGCGTTAGTTTATGCAGTAGCTACTGTTCTAAAAGAAGATTTACGTTTACTAGGGTTACATGCACCAGAAGAAATGTAGAAGTTTTTGTGAAAATTTTACTGCGCTGAACGCTAAACTTATTAAGCAAATATTAAAGTTAAGTTACAGATTGAGAAATTCATAGTAATTAAATAGCTGGGGTGCTATACTCGAGTCAAGTTATAAAAGGATTAGAAAAGGTGGCACCCAATTATATGACAGAAAAATGGCGTGAAGACGAAGAATATCTTTCTTATGTAGAAGATTTATTAGCAACCGAAGAAGTCCAAAAATTAGCAGAATACACACAACATATGCATTCAACTCGTTTAGAACATTCAATTAGTGTTTCCTATCATAGCTATAAATTAGCAAAGCGTTGGAACGGCAATGCTCGTGCAACAGCTCGTGCTGGTTTATTACATGATTTGTTTTACTATGATTGGCGCACAACAAAGTTTGACGAAGGCTCTCATGCCTATGTTCATCCACGAATTGCAGCCAAAAATGCTGAAAAAATTACAGAGTTGTCTGATTTAGAACGAGACATTATTATTAAACATATGTGGGGCGCAACTATTGCACCACCAAAATACAAAGAAAGTTACATTGTAACCTTTGTTGACAAATATTGTGCTGTGAAAGAAGCGGCGTTGCCGATGACGACAGCCATGAAAACCAAATGGCGTCAGTATTTTGGCCAACAGTCAATCTAATAAAAAGCTTATCCGTAAGGATAAGCTTTTTTTGTTTGACGTTGACTAAAAAGTCTAGCATTCATCTATTTAAAATAAATATTAAAAGTAATTTTGTTCTGTTAATTTCTTTTGAGCATATCGATAGACTGCTTCTTGATTTTCAGTTGTTAACTGTTTGTATATGTTCATAATATTGGTTGGGACAACAAATGGCGTTTCTTCCGTTTCAGGAATACCTAAGATTTCAAGAGGTGATACATCTAAAATTTTAGATAAGGCGACAATTTTATCCCTCCCCATATTTTCAATCATTCCAGTTTCCCATTTCCTGACGGTACTTTTTCCAACACCAACAAAATTTCCAACTTGTTCTAATGTAAGATTTTTCTCCATCCGTTTTTGCTTCAAAAAATTTTCTTTCAAAAAAACCACCTCCGTAAAAACATTCTAGCACAAAAAGTGTCGCAAAAGAAACATGTTTTACTCTATACATAGAGTGATAAATAACTATTGAATCGGCATATATTGACGGTTTTTTCACAAAATGATATACTTCCAGTGTCTAATAAGACACTAAAAAGGGGTGAAAAGGGGGAGTAAAATGGAATCAAATTTAATTCATTCAAAATTGAAATTAAAAGGGAAAAATGTTGAATGGTTAGCAAGTGAAATGACCGCTGCAGGTCAACCAATCTCAGCTTCAACAATTTATAAGAAATTAAAAGGAGAGGTTGTATTTAAAGCTTCAGATATTAAATTGATTTCTAAGTTGTTAGATTTGGAAAGCGAAGAAATCATGGTTATTTTTTTTAATGAGCTAGTGTCTAAAAAGACACGTAAAGGTTGTTAAAGGTAATGAGTTATTCTTCTATTGCACTTTCCAGAGTTGCGTGGTATTATTTTTAATAGTTTAATAGCAACATGGTGATGGTGTTCACCACGAACTATTTATTGGACGAATAAATTAATGACGCCTACCAAACGGGAGAAGTGTACCCTTTGGTAGGCTTTTTCTGTACGCTAGGATTGGCGATAAGAAAATTGTAAAGGAGCATGTAAAGTGAAAAAAGAAACAAAGCAACTACTATCAATCAGCGGTTATATGGCAAAATGGTTGCTCATTACCGCAATTATTGGTTTATTTATGGGGGCGTTATCCGCCTTTTTCTTAAAGAGTCTTACCTATGTAACAGATGTTCGTTTAGCAAATCCTTGGTTACTCTTTATCCTCCCCATTAGCGGTGTCGTTTTTACGTATTTCTATACGCGTTTTGGGAAAAATGCTAGCCGAGGAAATAACTTAGTGATTGAACAAGGCAATGGCGGGGAAGAAGATATTCCCTTACGCTTAATTCCTTTAACATTGTTTGGCACGATTACTACGCACTTATTTGGTGGTTCTGTTGGTCGTGAAGGGACGGCGGTGCAAATGGGGGGCGCAATCGCAAATGCTGTAGGAAAAGTCTTTAAACTGTCCGCTTTGGAACGACAAGTAATTATTATTAGCGGAATTAGTGCAGGTTTTAGTTCTGTTTTTGGCACACCATTAGCGGGAACGGTTTTCGGATTAGAAGTTTTGGCGATTGGAAAAGTTCGTGCAGAGGCACTTTTCCCAAGTTTTTTTGCAGGCTTATTTGCTAATTTTGTGACTGAAAGTTTTGGTGTAACACATACGCATTATCCGATGGGCAAAATTCCGACTTGGTCGGTTGATCTATTCGTAAAATTATTTTTGGCATCGATTTGTTTTGGCTTGGCAGGTTGGGTTTTTAGTCGTTCCATTGTCTTTTTAAAAAAGGCCTACGCAAATTGGTTTGCTAATGTCTACCTTCGTGCGTTTCTTGGCGCTGCCATTGTCGTTCTGTTTGTGCTCGTCTTAAACAACCAACGTTATTTAGGCTTGAGTTTACCTTTACTAGAAGATGCTTTTGCAGGCAATGCGCAGCCTTTTGATTTTGTTGGGAAATTATTCTTTACGGTGTTATCCTTGGGTGCCGGATTCCAAGGAGGAGAAGTGACGCCATTGTTTGAAATTGGGGCTACGTTAGGGAGTTCTTTGGCCCCTTTGTTACATCTGTCAATTCCTTTTTTAGCAGGTTTAGGATTTATTGGTGTTTTTTCTGGCGCCACGAATACGCCGATTGCTTGTTTCATTATGGGCATTGAACTATTTGGTAGTGAAGCGGCAGTCTATTTTTTCATGGTCTGCTTAATCAGTTTTATGTGTTCAGGAAATAGCGGTATTTATGCTTCGCAACAAAGTTTGTATCGCAAAGGAACAGCAGAATATCCTCTCTTTAATGCATTAAAAAATCGACGTAAATAAGATGTTTTTTTATGAAAATATGCTAAACTAGAGAAGATGAGGTGAAGACATGAAAGACTATCAATATCCATTAGATTTAGATTGGACGACAGAGGAAATGGTGATTGTCACTAATATGTGGACAGCAGTTGAGCAAGCCAACGAAACAGGCTTGCCTGTTGACAAATTTTTAACAACTTATCAACAATTTAAAACGGTCGTTAAAAGTATCGGCGAAGAAAAACGCTTAGGTCGTGAATTTGAAAATGCTTCAGGATATTCGTTATATCGTACGCTTCAACAAGCTAAAAAACAGGGAAGCGGTAAATTAAAGCTGGGGGATGATTAGATGACTGAAACGCAAAAATTTGTTCAAACAATTCAAAGTTGGCTTTTTGAAGCAGCCGATGTGATTCGAATGAACTTGGAATCAGAGTTAACCGTTCAACAGAAAAATGGCCGCACCGATTTAGTGACAAATATGGATGAACAAACCCAAGAATTTTTAATGAATAAAATTCAAACAAATTTTCCCGAAGATCAAATTTTAGGGGAAGAAAAAGGCTACAATACTTTAAAAAGTTTTGCTGGTCGCGTGTGGATCATCGATCCGATTGATGGCACAATGAATTTCGTGATGGAAAGAGAAAATTTTTGTATTATGTTAGCTGTTTATGAAGACGGCATTGGTAAATTAGGTTTTATCTATGATGTGATGCGAGAAGAACTTTATTGGGGCGGCAAAGGGCTTGGCGTTTATCGGAATAATCAATTATTAAAAGCGCCTACTATGAAAGCCTTGGCAGATGGATTATGGGGCATGAATGCTTACATGCATGGAAAAAATATTCATTACGCAACGGAAATCGGACAAGCAAGTATGGGCGTGCGTATTAGCGGTTGTGCAGGTTTGGAAATTATTGCTATGTTAAAAGGCAACCATCATGGCTATTTATCTAATCTAAGTCCTTGGGATTATGCAGCAGGCTTAGTACTTTTGGAAGAATTTGGGTTTAAATACTCTGGTATTACAGGAAAACCATTAACTTTTGCGGGTCGTGAATACTTTATTGCAGCAACTCCTGAAACCTATGATGAAGTATTTACCCGATATTTAAATGAATCGGAATAATCAAAGAAGAGCGTTGCTGAAAGGTAAGGCTCTTCCTCTTTTAAAAGAGAAAAATTTGTAAAAAAATGTCCTTGTTTTCAGAAAAAGCCGAATAATTTCTAAAACTTTCATTATTTTTGCAGGCGAAAGCCTTTTTTTAATGAAAAAAGTTTGCTATAATAAGCAGTCGGCTTTTATGGACTTAAGTAACATAAGCGTATATAGATAAGGAGCAATTAAATTGAAATACAGAGATGATATTCGTAACGTGGCAATTATCGCCCACGTTGACCATGGTAAAACAACCTTAGTAGATGAACTTTTAAAACAATCTGACACTTTAGATGGACACACACAATTACAAGAACGTGCAATGGATTCCAATGCACTTGAAAGTGAACGTGGAATTACTATCTTAGCAAAAAATACAGCCGTAGATTATAACGGTACACGTATCAACATTCTAGATACACCAGGACACGCGGACTTCGGTGGTGAAGTAGAACGTATCATGAAAATGGTAGACGGTGTTGTTTTAGTTGTCGATGCGTATGAAGGAACAATGCCTCAAACACGTTTCGTATTGAAAAAAGCATTAGAACAAAAAGTAACACCAATCGTGGTTGTTAATAAAATTGACAAACCTTCTGCTCGTCCTGAACACGTAGTAGATGAAGTTTTAGAGTTATTCATCGAATTAGGCGCAGACGACGATCAATTAGATTTCCCAGTTGTTTATGCTTCTGCTTTAAACGGAACTTCAAGTGAATCAGATGATCCAGCAGATCAAGAGCCAACAATGGCCCCAATTTTTGATAAAATTATTGAACATGTGCCAGCCCCAGTTGACAATTCAGACGAACCACTTCAATTCCAAGTCTCATTACTAGACTACAACGATTACGTTGGACGTATTGGGATTGGCCGTGTGTTCCGTGGCACAATGAAAGTCGGCGACCAAGTTGCGTTGATGAAATTAGATGGCAGCGTGAAAAATTTCCGTGTAACGAAAATTTTAGGTTTCTTTGGCTTACAACGTGTGGAAATTGATGAAGCAAAAGCGGGCGATTTAATTGCCGTTTCCGGAATGGAAGACATTTTCGTTGGGGAAACAGTTGTAGATGTTCACAATCAAGAAGCATTACCAATTCTACACATTGATGAGCCAACCTTACAAATGACTTTCTTAGTTAACAATTCTCCATTTGCGGGACGTGAAGGAAAATACATTACCGCTCGTAAAATCGAAGAACGTTTAATGGCTGAGTTACAAACAGACGTATCTTTACGTGTTGATCCAATTGGCCCAGATTCTTGGACTGTATCAGGCCGTGGCGAATTGCATTTATCAATTTTAATTGAAAACATGCGTCGTGAAGGCTATGAATTACAAGTTTCTCGTCCAGAAGTTATTGAGCGTGAAATTGACGGGGTTAAATGTGAACCATTTGAACGTGTTCAAATTGACACACCTGAAGAATACATGGGTAGCGTGATTGAATCACTAAGTTTACGTAAAGGCGAAATGCAAGATATGATTAATGCCGGTAACGGACAAATGCGTTTAATCTTCTTAGCACCAGCTCGTGGCTTAATTGGTTATTCAACAGAATTCTTATCAATGACTCGTGGGTATGGTATTATGAACCACACCTTCGATCAATACTTACCAATGATTCAAGGAACGATTGGCGGCCGTCATCAAGGTGCGCTAGTTTCAATCGATACTGGTAAAGCAACGACTTACTCAATCATGAGTATTGAAGAACGTGGTACAGTTTTCGTTGAACCAACGACAGAAGTTTACGAAGGAATGATTGTTGGGGAAAACAACCGCGACAATGATTTAACTGTGAACATCACAAAAGCTAAACAAATGACTAACGTTCGTTCGGCAACGAAAGACCAAACATCAGTCATTAAAAAACCGAAAAAATTAACGTTAGAAGAATCATTAGAATTCTTGAATGAAGATGAATACTGTGAAGTAACACCAGAAAGCATCCGTTTAAGAAAACAAATTCTTAACAAAAACGAACGCGAAAAAGCAAGCAAGAAAAAGAAAAAAGCTGAATAATTTTTCGACAAATAAACATTTAAACCAACTATGCTCGTTTTACTACGAAAATAGTTGGTTTTTTTGATGGCAAAAACGGATTAATGCGTATTTTAAGATAAGGTTATTTTTTATGTGTGGATAACTACTCGTTATCCACAACAAGCAAATGCCGCTATTTTTGAAAGCTTTTGATAGCAAGCTTTCACAATTTTTCATTCTTTTTGATGTTTCACGTTAACTGGTGTTTCACGATTGTGTCTTGTTTTAACACACCTTGTTCCTGTTAGATTAGCGTGTTAAAATGACTTGTAGAACAAAGATTGGAGCGCAATAAATGAGTGCATTACAAGAATTATTAAAAGATACATTTGGCTATGATGATTTTCGGCCAGGACAAGAAACGATTATTCGTCATGTATTGCGACAAGAAAATGTCTTAGGCATTATGCCAACAGGTGGAGGCAAATCGATTTGTTATCAGTTGCCAGCCTTACTTCTGGATAATTTAACATTGGTGATTTCACCATTAATTTCTTTAATGAAAGATCAAGTAGATGCCCTGAATTTAATGGGGATTCCAGCTACATATATCAATAGTACCATTTCCTATCAAGAAATGAATCATCGTATTCAATTAGCGGTTAACAAAGAAGTCAAGCTATTGTATGTTGCGCCAGAGCGATTAGAATCTTATGATTTTCAACAGATGCTGACACATGTACCGATTGATTTATTGGCAGTAGATGAGGCACACTGTATTTCACAATGGGGGCATGATTTTCGTCCAAGCTATTTGCGTTTAGCAGAGATTATAGATCAATTTCAACAGCAACCAACTGTGATTGCACTAACAGCAACAGCAACGCCACAAGTAGCGGAGGATATTGTCAAGCAATTAAGAATTCCATCAGAAAATGAAATCAAAACAGGATTCGCTCGAGAAAATTTATCTTTTCAAGTCGTGAAAGATCAAAATAGAGACGTTTTTCTTTTGGAATATTTAAAGATGAATACTGGACAATCAGGTATTATTTATGCAAGCACGCGGAAGGAAGTTGAACGAATTTATCATTTATTAGAAAGTAAAAAAATTGCAGCTGGGATGTATCATGGGGGCATGAGTGAACAGTTACGTAGTGAAAATCAAGAAGCATTCTTGTATGATCAAGTGCAAGTGATGGTAGCAACAAATGCCTTTGGTATGGGGATTAATAAGAGCAATGTTCGTTTTGTCATTCACGCACAAGTACCAGGGAATATTGAATCTTATTACCAAGAAGCCGGCCGAGCTGGTCGTGACGGTCTGCCTAGTGATGCTGTGTTAATGTTTGCTCCACAAGACTTGCAAATTCAACAATACTTTATTGAACAATCTGAAATGACCATTGATTATAAGCAGAAAGAGTACTTGAAATTACGGGAAATGTCACAATATGCGAATGCACAAATGTGTTTACAAAAATATATTTTACGCTATTTTGGTGAAGAAGGGACGGACTGCGGTCGCTGCTCGAATTGTCTGGATAATCGAGAATTAGTCGATATTACGGTCGATGCCCAAAAAGTCTTGTCTTGTGTAAAACGTATGGGAGAACGTTTCGGTAAGGGCTTAGTTGGTAAAGTCTTGACTGGCTCAAACGATCAAAAAATTGATCAATGGCATTTTGATCGTTTGCCAACATACGGACTAATGAAAGGCCGCACCCAAAAAGAAGTCACACAGCTGATTGATTATTTGACAGCAGAACGTTATTTAATTCCTTCTGATGGGCAATTTCCGTTGTTATCAGTCTCGACAGAAGGTGTTCAGGTGCTTTTAGGGGAACGGAAAGTCTTCCGAAAAGAAGACCAAAAAGTACGAAAAGTAGCAGTGGATGATGCCTTGTTTGAACGATTACGCGAATTACGTATGGACATGGCTCAAGAGGCAGGCGTGCCGCCATATGTAGTCTTTTCCGATAGTACACTTAAAGAAATGTGTGAAAAATTACCGCAAACAACGATTCAATTATTGCAAATAAAAGGGGTCGGCCAAAATAAATTAGATAAATATGGCACCGCCTTTTTAGAAGTAATTAAAGAATATCAAGAGACAAAAAAATGATATAGTTTGTTATTTTATTTAAAATTAAAAGCAGAAAATAAGAAAAAAGTCTTTTAATGTATTTGTTGTTGTATTGATAAAATAAGCTTGTTATATAAAGAGATTTCTTACTTAATATATCGCTTGGTTTTAGAAAATTTCTTAAAGGAAATTTTCTGAAATCATCATGTATCTAACTGAGAATTATGTTATAATTATTTAATTAAGATAGGGAGGTTCTGTACAAATGGACGAAGGAATTTCAAAGAAATTTGCCATTCAATTATTAGAAGACGATGCAGAACGCATTAAAATGCTTATTCGTAATCAAAAAAACAGTTTGTGCATTTCTCAATGTAAAGCATTTGAAGAAGTGGTGGATACACAAATGTATGGTTTTTCAAGACAAGTGACCTATGCGACCCGTTTGGGGATTTTAACTAATGATGAAGGACATCGCTTACTAAGTGATTTAGAACGCGAATTGAATCAATTATATACAGATGTTTATGAAGAAACACAAGAAAAAAACGAGATTGGCAAGGAGGGTTAAGCTTTGCCAAACAAAGTAAAGAAACGGCATTTGCTAGACTATAGTATTTTTATTCCATATTTAATTTTAAGTATCGTGGGATTGATTATGGTATATAGTTCCACATCCGCATTACAAGTAATGAAAGGTTTTTCACCTACCTCATTCGTTATTAACCAGGTTGCCTTTTGGGTAGTAGGGTTAGTTGCAATGTTTTTTATTTATAAGATGAAAACATCCGTTTTCCAGAATCGAAGTTTTATCATGTTTGCCATTGCAGTAATTACGGTTATGGTTTTAGCCGTTCGGATTCCTGGTATCGGGAAAGAAATTAACGGCGCACGTGGTTGGATTGAGATTGGTGGATTTTCGATGCAACCAGCTGAGTATTTAAAAATTATGGTTGTCTGGTATCTGTCTTATATCTTAGCACGGCGACAAAAGACAATTAATGGAGGCATGGATCAATTTAAACAAGCTGCCGGGCGCCCGTTGATGCTCGTTTTTGTATTAATTGCTCTAGTTGCAATCCAGCCTGACTTCGGGAATGCGGCCATTCTAACATTAATTACCATCGTGATGGTTTTAGCAAGTGGGATTAATTATATGTATACCTACTTGGTCGGTGGCTTGGGCATTTTAGGTAGTATCACGGCTATTCAGTTATTAATTATGTCTAAAGGAAAAATTTTCCCAGCGCGTTATCAATATATTTATAATCGTTTTGCTGTTTTTAAAAATCCATTTTTAGATGAACGGAACTTAGGCCATCAGTTAGCTAATTCTTATTATGCAATCAGTAATGGCGGCTGGTTTGGCAAAGGTCTAGGGAATAGTGTTCAGAAAAAAGGCTTTTTACCAGAAGCACATACGGACTTTATCTTTGCGATTACTTTAGAAGAGTTAGGCATTATCGGCGGTCTAGCGATTTTAGGATTGTTGATGTTTATGATTGCGCGAATTATTTTAGTCGGTGTACGCTCGAAGAAACCTTTTAATTCACTAATGTGTATTGGAATTGGTACAATGTTATTAATTCAAGTCTTTATTAATGTTGGTGGGATTACTGGGATTATTCCATTAACAGGAATTACTTTCCCGTTCTTGAGTCAAGGTGGGAATAGTTTGCTGATTATTTCGATTGCTGTGGCCTTTGTCCTGAATATCAGTGCAGATGAAACACGTCAGAAATTAGAAAATGAGTACTATTTATCTTTAGAACAGAACCAATAAATTTGAAGGAAATTGATGGTAGGAGTGACGTTATGAAAAAGGTATTAGTTGCCAATCGTGGCGAAATTGCGATTCGAATTTTTAGAGCTTGTACAGAATTAGATATCCAGACAGTAGCGATTTATGCTGCAGAAGATGAGTATTCTGTTCATCGTTTCAAAGCAGATGAAGCGTATTTAGTTGGTAAAGGGAAAAAACCAATTGAAGCCTATTTAGACATTGAAAATATTATCCAAATTGCCAAAAAATCGGGAGCAGATGCCATTCATCCTGGTTATGGCTTTTTATCTGAGAACTTACGCTTCGCCGAACGTTGTGAAGAAGAAGGAATCATTTTTGTCGGACCTAAAACACATCATTTAGATATTTTTGGCGATAAAATTAAAGCGAAAGAAGCAGCTGTAGCTGCGGGGATTGCTTCGATTCCAGGCTCAGACGGGCCAGTAGCAACGGTGGAAGAGGTCGTAGCTTTTGGTGAAACGCATGGCTTTCCTATCATGATTAAAGCTGCTTTAGGTGGCGGCGGTCGCGGGATGCGCGTTGCCCACGATGCCAAAGAAGCACGAGAAGGTTACGAAAGAGCAAAAAGTGAAGCGAAAGCAGCCTTTGGTTCTGACGAGGTTTATGTTGAAAAGTATATTTCTAATCCTAAACATATCGAAGTACAAATTTTAGGCGATCATCATGGGAACGTCTTGCATTTATTTGAACGTGATTGTTCCGTTCAACGACGCCACCAAAAAGTGGTAGAAGTCGCACCATGTGTATCAATGAATGAAGAACAACGAGCAGCCATTTGTTCGGCTGCTGTGCAGTTAATGGCGCATGTCGGCTACGTGAATGCGGGAACGGTTGAGTTTTTAGTAGAAGGGGATCAGTTTTATTTTATTGAAGTGAATCCTCGTGTTCAGGTAGAACATACTATCACAGAAATGATTACAGATATTGATATTGTGATCTCTCAATTACAAATTGCGCAAGGGCTTGATTTGCATAAAGATATGCATTTGCCAAAACAAAACGAATTGACATTAGAAGGCGCGGCTATTCAATGTCGGATTACGACTGAAGATCCCCTGAACCAGTTTATGCCAGACACAGGGAAAATCGATACGTATCGTTCACCAGGTGGTTTTGGTGTGCGTTTAGATGTAGGAAATGCTTATTCTGGCTACGCTGTGACGCCTTACTTTGATTCTTTATTGGTTAAAGTCTGTACGCATGGTTTCTCTTTTGAACAGGCAATCAGTAAAATGCAACGCTGCTTAAAAGAATTTCGGATTCGTGGCGTGAAAACAAATATTCCGTTTTTACAAAATGTTGTGAGCTATCCAGCGTTTCAATCTGGCGAAGCCAAAACAACCTTTATTGATAATACACCTGAATTATTTGAATTTCCTCGTATGCGCGATCGTGGCAATAAAACGATGAAATACATTGGAGAAGTAACGGTCAATGGGTTCCCTGGCATTGAACGAACGGAGAAAAAATATTTTGAAGCCCCGCGCGTGCCGACAGATATTGAAGTTCCAGAAAAAGTGATCACAGCTAAAAATATTCTAGACGCTCAAGGAGCAACCGCCGTCATCGATTGGGTTAAGAATCAAGAAAGTGTGTTAATGACAGATACCACGTTCCGTGATGCGCACCAAAGTTTATTAGCTACTCGTGTGAGAACACAAGATTTTAAAGCAATTGCTGGTCTAACTGATGCAGCCCTGCCTGAGCTGTTTTCTAGTGAAATGTGGGGTGGCGCTACGTTCGATGTTGCCTATCGCTTCTTAACCGAAGACCCATGGCAACGTTTAAGAAAAATTCGTCAGTTGATGCCAAATACACTTTTACAAATGCTGTTCAGAGGATCTAATGCGGTAGGCTATCAAAATTACCCTGATAATGTTATTGAAGAATTTATTAAAGAATCCGCTCGCCAAGGAGTCGATGTTTTTCGAATCTTTGATAGCTTAAACTGGATTCCTCAAATGGAAAAAAGTATTCAAGTCGTTCGAGATACCGGAAAAATTGCGGAAGCAGCAATTTGTTATACTGGGGACATCAATGATCCAGCCCGAGCAAAATATAATGTTCAATATTACCTTGATATGGCTAAAGAATTGGAAAATTTAGGTGCACAAATCATTGCGATTAAAGATATGGCTGGCTTATTGAAACCACAAGCTGCTTATCGTTTAATTAGTGAATTAAAGGCAGCCACGGATTTACCAATTCATCTCCACACCCACGATACTAGTGGCAATGGGATCATCACTTATTCAGCAGCTACTAAAGCGGGCGTTGATATTGTTGACGTCGCAATGAGTGCGATGAGTGGCGCAACTAGCCAGCCAAGTATGAACAGTCTATATTATGCTTTAGTCAATGGTGAACGGACGCCAACTATTAACATTGATAATGCACAGAAAATTAATCATTATTGGGAAGATGTGCGCATGTATTATCAACCATTTGAAAATGGGTTAAATGCCCCGCAAACAGAAGTCTATATGCATGAAATGCCTGGTGGGCAATACTCTAATCTACAGCAGCAAGCAAAAGCGGTAGGCTTAGGGCACCGTTGGGATGAAATCAAAAAAATGTATCACACAGTGAATTTGATGTTTGGTGATATTGTAAAAGTGACGCCATCTTCAAAAGTCGTGGGAGACATGGCACTCTTCATGGTTCAAAATCATCTGACAGAACAAGATGTTTATGCGCGTGGTGAAGAACTAAGTTTTCCTGAATCCGTTGTGACTTTTTTCCAAGGTGATTTAGGTCAACCAGTTGGTGGGTTCCCAAAAGAGCTGCAACGAATTATTCTAAAAGGTCGACCAGCCTTCACAGAGCGGCCAGGTGACTTAGCAGCACCTGTTGATTTTGCAAAAGTACAAGAAGAATTAGCCGAAAAAATTGGCTATCAACCTAAATTGGAAGAAGTTTTAAGTTATTTAATGTATCCACAAGTATTTTTAGAGTATCGACAAAAATACGAAACTTTTGGAGATATAACCTTATTAGATACGCCAACATTCTTTAATGGTATTCGTCAAGGAGAGACATTGGAAGTTCAAATTGAACGAGGAAAAACGTTAATTATTCGTTTAGATGAAATTGGCGAACCTGATATTGACGGAAACCGTGTCTTGTTCTTCAATTTGAATGGGCAACGTCGTGAGGTTTTAGTTAAAGATGCCTCCATTAAGTCTGCTGTTCAAGTAAAACAAAAGGCGGAACCAACTAATAAAGAACAAATCGGCGCAACGATGTCTGGTTCTGTTCTACAAGTATTGGTCAAACGTGGCGATAAAGTAGAAAAAGGTCAGCCGTTGCTGATTACAGAAGCCATGAAAATGGAAACGACTATCGAAGCACGTTTTGCGGGCACGGTAGATCACATTTATGTTGAAGAAGGCGAAGCAATCAGCTCAGGTGATTTGTTATTAGAAGTAAAAGAAAAATAAGATGAGAGGGGAAAAAATGAAGCGATTTTGGGCCTTTACTGCTGTTTTTTTAACAGTTCTACTCATCGGATATTTAGAGCCAGTTTTTTTCCCTGCTGAAAAACCAACCGAAACAGCTCAAAGTGGGCGCTTATCCAGCGCTCACACCGCTGTTCCTCATGAAGAATTGCCAGCTTCTGGCTACGCAGCATACATAGGGAAAGATGTGGAAACCTTTATCCGCCAGTTTGGCAATCCTAAAGAAAAAATTAAAACAGGTCGTACGTATGAATTATGGACGTTCGGTTTGACGATGAATGATTACTTAGAAGTCAACGTTCGAGAAAATAAAGTCATCGCAATTAAGGCCTTTAACAATGACAAAATGATAGAACCGTTTAAGATAGATATGAAGCTTGCTGACTTGTCTGATTTAATGACGATTTATTCGAATTTTGCATTTAATTTTCATCATGAAGCTTACGATGTCGAGCTGATGGAAGAAGATATGAACTATCGACCACTGGTTGCTTTTGATAATGGCAGTTTTGCAGTGTTATTTTTTAATCAGCGGACAGGCGGTTTAATGGCAGTTAATTATGTCAATAAAGAAACGTTGCTCACGGAAATGCCGTATCAATTAAATGAAGGTTCTCCTTTGCCAGTTGATATAACGCAGTCAATGACCTTCGATCCTGTTCAAAGTAACCAAGCGATTTATGTCATGAATCTGGTTAAACAGCAAGAAAATCAAGCTGCTTTTTCAGTCTCTACACAAAGTCAAAAAGATGCCCAAACATTGTATCAAACGATGGCTAACCATACACCAACAATTTTGTCGGCAAATCGACAAGCAGAATTGTTACAAACGAGAGAGGAACATACAGCCATTCATCCCTTTCATTTGACTAAGGACGAATTTTCTTTATTAGTTAAAACGAGCAAACTTTCGTTGAGAGAACCAGCAGGTATTTTCCAAGAACCTGTTTATGATAGTACCTTTACTATTTTGTCATGGTTTTCGGACCCGCAATATGATAGCTATTTTGCTGAGTCAGAAACGACAGAATTGGGCGTTGCCTTTTCCAATGAAGGTGTGTTAGTCTTATTAGAGAAACGACCAGAAAATAGGCAAATCACGGAGAGTAGTGAAAAGTTATGATTGTGACAGAACATTTATTTGCAATTGAAGATCAAACAGAATGCTTAATTTCAGCACTTTTAGAAAGTGATGCTGTTCAAAACTATAAAGAAACAAAAAAAGCTATGTATGCTTCGGCGGAAGTTGCTCAGTTACAAAAAGCATTTTTAGAAGCTAAGTCAGCCTTTGAACGAGTAGAAGCTTATGGAATTCATGCACCCGATTTTCGGGAGAAACAACGAGCCCTACGTAAAGCGAAGCGGGCGCTTGATTTAAATGAAATCGTTGCAAATTATCGTTTTGCTGAGACAAACGTTCAAACGTTGCTAGATACAATTGGTTTAAAGATTGCGCAACTAATTTCTGAAGATATTAAAGTAGATGCTGGAAATCCTTTCTTTGAACGAGGAAAGAAACATTCAGGTTGTGGAGGAAGCTGCCATGCAAGCTAAAGAAGAAAAAGAATTTACGCTTCAAGAGCGTCGTTGCCTAATTGTTTGGGTATACACATTAAAACCGTTAAAACAGTTACGCCGATATGGACTGATTCACTATGTTTCACGAAAAATGAAATATGTGGTGATTTACATGAATGAAGAAAATATTGAAAGTAACATGGAAAAAATTAATCAGTTACATTTTGTTCGTAGTGTCGATAAATCGTATCGACCAGATGTCGAAATGAATTTTGCTGAAAAAATTGGTACCAAAGCGGCTTATCAAGAACAAGAAGACGATGGCTATGTAGTAGAGGAATTATCTACAGAGATTCGCTTAGCAGAGAATGTCTAATGCAAAAGAGTGAGAAATGTTATGAGAAATTTCAAACATTTTTCACTCTTTTTGTTATAATGAATTATAAAAGAATGATTGATAAAGGAGTCGAAACAATGCGTGTTATTTCTGGAGAATATGGTGGCCGGCGCTTGAAAGCGTTAGATGGCGACAATACTAGGCCCACAACAGATAAAGTAAAAGAATCTATTTTTAATATGATTGGTCCATATTTCGATGGTGGAATGGCGCTGGATTTATATTCAGGAAGTGGCGGGTTAGCGATTGAAGCCGTTTCTCGTGGAATGGACAAAAGTATTTGTATTGAAAAGAATTTTGCTGCACTAAAAGTAATTAAAGAAAATATTGCGATTACAAAAGAACCAGAAAAATTTGAAGTTAGAAAAATGGATGCTAATCGTGCCTTAGAACAGTTTTATGAAGAGAAGCTACAATTTGATTTGGTCTTATTGGATCCGCCCTATGCCAAACAAGAAATTGTTTCACAATTAGAAAAGATGTTAGAACGGCAGTTATTAACAAACGAAGCCGTTATCGTTTGTGAAACAGATAAAACTGTCAAATTACCGGAAACGATTGGTACACTAGAAAAAATAAGAGAAACCGTTTACGGAATCACTCAAGTAACGATTTATCGTCAGGAGGCGTAAGATGCGTAAAATTGCTCTATTTCCCGGAAGTTTTGATCCGATGACAAATGGTCATTTAAATTTGATTGAACGCAGTGCGAAGTTATTTGACGAAGTCATCATTGGCGTTTTTATAAATACAAGTAAGCAAACATTATTTACGCCAGAAGAGAAAAAATATTTAATTGAAGAAGCAACTAAAGAAATGCCAAATGTGCGTGTTATCATGCAAGAAACCCAGTTAACTGTGGAAAGTGCAAAATCATTAGGGGCTAATTTTTTGATTCGTGGCATTAGAAACGTCAAAGACTACGAGTACGAGAAAGACATTGCTAAAATGAATCAACATCTGGCGCCAGAAATTGAAACGGTTTTTCTATTAGCAGAAGAACCATATGCACATGTAAGTTCCAGTTTACTAAAAGAAGTTTTACGTTTTGGGGGCGATGTGTCTGACTATCTTCCTCCCAATATTTATCATGCGTTAAAACAAAAGAAGAATGACTGGAGCTAAAATAATGAATAAAAAAACAGAAAAATTTTCGTTTAAATCACTCATTCCAATGGTATTGGCATTGCTGCTAATTGGTTTGTTTATCGTCCCAATTCCTTATTATATTGAAGGACCAGGAACGACAGAAAATTTAAAAGAGTTTGTAACTGTTGATGGAAAAAAAGATACGCAGTCAGGTGCTTTTTATTTAACAACGGTGGGCATTCGTTCGGCCACTATTTTTTCTGCCATAAAAGCAAACTTTTCGGATTTTCAAGAAGTCATGTCAAAAAAAGAATTAATGGGAGATAGTAGTAATAGCGAATATAATCGAATTCAACAATACTATATGGATTCCTCAAAAAACGCCGCAATTGAGCAAGCCTTAAAATTAGCGAAGGTTCCATATGAGATGAAATTTAAAGGCGTCTATGTGTTAGCGATGGAAGACAACTCAAGTTTTAAAGGAAAAATTGAAGTTGGCGATACCGTGACAGGCGTGGATGGCAAATCTTTTAAAAGCAGTGAAGAATTAATGAATTACATTAAAGCACAAAAAGTGAATCAAAAAGTCACTGTTCAATTTATTCAAGATGGCAAAGCAAAAGAAGCGACCGGCAAATTAATTGAATTGCCAACAGATAAAAAAGCGGGGATTGGTATTGGTTTGACCGATCATACAGAAATTGATTCTTCTATCCCAGTATCTATTGAAGCGGGTGATATTGGTGGGCCATCGGCTGGGTTAATGTTTACTTTGCAGACCTATGAACAATTAAGTCATAAAGATTTACGTAAAGGTCATGAAATTGCTGGAACAGGTACGATGAACAGTCAAGGAATCGTTGGTAGAATCGGTGGTATTGACAAAAAAGTTGTAACAGCCAGTGAGAACGGTGCAGAAATTTTCTTTGCACCCGATGATGAAATAACTTCAGAAATGAAAAAAGTTGAGCCGAAAATCAAATCGAATTATCAAGAAGCACAAGAAGCTGCGAAAAAAATTGGGACAAAAATGAAAATTGTCCCAGTAAAAACGGTTCAAGATGCCTTGAACTATCTAGAAAAATTAAAATAAAAGTACGCCTGGGCCAAAAATTACTAGTGATTTTTGGTCCAGGCGCATTTTTTTGTTAAAAAATGCGTAATTATATTTTGAAGGGAGGACAAACGATGGATTGGTTGAAACAGTTACCCAAAAAGTGGCTATTGCTAGGTAGTGGTGCGTCTATAGTTATTTTGATAACTCTATTAGTGGGAATTTATTTGATGGTTAATAAGGAGCCACAAGTAGACACCACAATGTGGGAGGAGACAAGTTTGACCACTACGGCAGAGGTCGCCACAGATGCTACAAAAGAAAGGGCAGAAACAATGATCTATGTTGATATTAAAGGCGCAGTGAAAGTACCAGGAATCTATCAACTAAAAACTCAGCAGCGGATTTGGGATGCTTTAGCTTTAGCTGGAGGCGTGAGCGAGGAAGCTGATACTGCCCAGGTCAATTACGCGCAAAAAGTAAAAGATCAAATGATTATTTACGTGCCCAAAAAAGGAGAAGCAATGGCACAGTCATTAGAAACGCTGCAGGAATCAGCACCTGCTCAGCAAAATCAGGAGGAAAAAATCAACCTTAATACGGCAACAGAAGCAGAGCTACAAACGATTTCAGGAATCGGTGCGAAAAAAGCACAAGAGATTATTCGCTTTCGTGACGAACAAGGACCGTTTAAAACCGTCGAGGAACTGAAAAATGTTCCAGGTATTGGAGAGAAAACAGTAGAACGTTTAAAAGACATGTTGACAGTGACTGGCTAACTTTTAACAGAAAATTCCTGAGAATTCTTGACTATGGGATGCGGATAACATACTATTTGTAATAAGATTAAATGATTTGGCAAATCGAACACAGGAGTCATTAAAAATAAAGGAGGTTTATTATGGAACGAATTCCATGGGACCAATATTTTATGGGACAAAGCGTCTTATTATCATT
Source organism: Enterococcus sp. DIV1307a (assembly GCF_050537425.1). Classification (NCBI taxonomy): domain Bacteria; kingdom Bacillati; phylum Bacillota; class Bacilli; order Lactobacillales; family Enterococcaceae; genus Enterococcus; species Enterococcus sp. DIV1307a. The sequence goes on along the minus strand of NZ_CP172914.1, from coordinate 1,984,433 downwards.
AAGAAGTACTTGCACACGGTTAACTGTCGGAGCAACCATTGTTCGCGACAAACGAATTATTGCAGGAGGTTACAATGGTTCAGTCAGTGGCGGAACGCATTGTATTGATGAAGGATGCTATGTTGTTGATAATCATTGCGTTCGGACAATCCACGCAGAAATGAATGCAATTTTACAATGTGCGAAGTTTGGCGTCCCTACAGAAGGGGCAGAAATTTATGTGACACATTTCCCTTGCCTGCAATGTACAAAGATGATTTTACAAGCAGGGATTAAAAAGATTTATTATTTAAAGGATTACCGTAATGATGCGTACGCCCTAAATTTAATTGAACAAGTAGGAGCCACGGTTGAAAAAGTGACTTTAGTACCAAAATATTTTGCCGAATTACAATGGGGAGAAGAATTTGCCACACTTGAGGACAATCCTTCCTCAGCTGAGGAATAATTGGTTCTTCGTAGCTCTACTGACTAGTTGTGGGCTGTGGTGTTTTTTCGCACCTAGTCTATTAGGAGCTCTTCTTTTTTCTATCACTGTTATCCGTATTGTCTGTACAAAAAGTTTTCCTGTTATATTGGGAGGCTTTTTGTGCAGTTTTTTAATAGTAGGGGGCATATTGATTTTCCAGTGGTTAAAGCCAGTCTCTTTGTTGCCTAAAGAAGTCCGCTTGTCAGGACAGCTAACGATATTACCAGATGAAATACAAGTAGATGGTGATCAAGTAAAATTTTCTGCCAATTGGATCGTAAAAGGCAAAAGGCAGAAAGTGATGGCATTTTATCAATTAAAAAGTGTGAAAGAAAAACAGCAATGGCAACAACTAACCACAACCATTCAGGCAACCGCTGTAGGTATTTTAGACTCGCCCCAAGGTCAAACCAACAAAAATGGCTTCAATTATCAACTATTTTTAAAGAATCAAGGAATCGAAGCTATTTTATTCATTGAGGAGATAGGACAACCGCGTTCCTTTTTTTCTTGGCGGTTTAAAGAAATCATTAGCGGCTGGCGGAAGTGGGCGATGGTACATATTCAGAAAAATTTTGCTGAGACTAGTGCAATGTATATGAATGCGTTGCTCTTAGGTTTTCGTAATGAAGAATTTGCTGAAATAAGCGATAAATTTTCAGCATTAGGCATTTTGCATCTTTTTAGTTTGTCAGGGATGCATGTTTCTTTTTTCCTTCGTTTATTTCGCTTGCTGATGCTAAGAATCGCTCGCCAAACGCAAGAAAGTTATTTTTTGTGGCAATGCGGTTTTTCTCTGATATATGCTGGTTTAACAGGATTCTCAGTTAGTGTCATGCGGGCGCTTTTACAAACAAACCTCAATACGTTCAATCGACGGTTTAATTGGCAGGTTCCGGCCCTCGATTGTTGGAGTTTAACTCTCTTAGTGCACTTGATTGTTCAGCCAACCCTCTTTTTTTCAGTCGGCGGTCAATTTAGTTACTTACTTTCTTTTGTTCTGCTGTTTTTAGAGCAAACATTGGTTGGTTATTCTTCGCCTTTCATTAAAAATTGTTTAGGCTCTTTCCTATTGGCTGTGGCTTCCTTACCTATTTTAGTCCAATCATTTTATGAATGGCCCTTGTTAGGAAGTTTCTTAACATTTCTCTTGTTACCAATTTTTGAACGGTTCTTGTTACCGCTTTTGACGTTGAGCTTTTTTCTAGTGATTATTATGCCAGCACGTTATTTAGCAGCCTTGCTCGAACCACTATTTTTAACAATGAATGGCTTATTTGAGTGGGTGCTAGTTCACTTAAATCCGAAGCTGACCATCGGCTATTTAAATGCTTGGATACAAATTAGTTTGTTATTACTAATCGGATTTTCAATGATTTATTTAGCAGACAAGTCTAAAAAAATTTTTTTCTCAATCGGACTACTAATTGTTTTGATAAATAGTAAATACCTTTCGCCAATTGGCATTGTTGCAATGATCGATGTAGGCCAAGGGGATAGTTTGTTTATCCAAGCGCCTTTTCACAGAAAAAATACATTGATCGATACAGGTGGTCGGTTGTCTTTTGACAAAGAAGCTTGGCGGCAACGGAAAAATAGTCGATCAGGAGCGGAATATTCAGTGATTCCTTTTCTCAAAAGTCAAGGGGTCAAACGTTTAGATGAAGTGATCATCACACACGCACATGAAGACCATTTTGGCGATTTATTAGCCATTGCGCAGAAGGTTCCAATTTCTGTTCTTTATTTTCCTAAAGGAGCAGCTGAAGCCAATTTTTCGTTTCGCCAAGTCTTGAAACAACTCCAAAAAAGCGGGACAGACTGTCGGCCAATTTTAGCGCCCAAGCGAATTAATGGGCCCGTTTCTTTTCAAATTTTATCACCAAATAAGAGCAGTATTGGGGGCAATAATGACTCGATAGTGTTTTCCACACAATTAGGCGGACGGCATTTTTTATTTACTGGTGACTTGGAAGCCGAAGGAGAAGAACAAGTGTTGGCTCGCTATCCCCAGTTGAAAATCGACATCTTGAAAGTCGGTCATCATGGTAGTAAAACGTCGTCTACTAAAAGATTTATCAAACAGCTTAATCCGCGAGAAGCATTGATTTCAGCTGGACTGAATAATCGTTTTAAACATCCTCATCAGGAGACATTAGTGACGCTGGAAGAGCAAAAAATAAATTATTATCGGACTGATCTTCAAGGAATGATTTATTATCAATGGTTACCCTGGAAAGGGCTTTCTAAAGCCAAATTTGTTAAAGAACAAGACTAGTATTTCCAGAAGTAACATGATAGGATAAACAAGAGAAACGAGAAAAGGAGCGAGCCAATGGAGTTACAAAAAGCTTTGAAAGAAGTGCGAGAGCAAAAAATCGCTCCAGTGTATTTATTAATAGGAACAGAACTTTATTTAACTGAATTATTTAAAACAACATTGATGAAAGAATTGTTGACGGAAGAGGATGATCAATTTAACTTTTTCTCATTTGATATGGAGGAAACACCTTTAAGTGCAGCGATTGCTGAAGCGGAAACGATTCCGTTTTTTGGTGATTATCGCCTTGTCTTTGTGGAAAATCCTTACTTTTTAACTGCCGAAAGAAAAACAAACGGTGTGGAACATGATGTCAATCTTTTATTGAATTATTTGGAAAGTCCATCACCAACAACTGTTCTTGTTTTTATGGCCTCTTATGAAAAATTAGATGAACGCAAAAAAATTACCAAAGCATTGAAAAAAAATGCCACAGTAGTTGACGTCAATCCAATGGATGAAAAGGCTATTCGTCAGTACATTTCTCAAACGATTGAGAGTGAAGGGTACACTATTCGCTCCGATGCTTTTGATTTATTACTTCAATTGACAGACTTGAACTTATCAAAAATTATGGGAGAATTACAGAAGCTGTATTTATATGCCCTTGAAACGAAGATAATTACACGAGGTGCGGTTCAAGAATTAGTCCCTAAGTCTTTGGAACATAATGTTTTTGACTTAACCAACGAAGTACTTTCTGGAAACAGTGAAAAAGCTGTTCAATTGTATGAAGATTTACTTTTACAAGGAGAAGAAACCATTAAGTTAAATGCAATCTTATTGAATCAGATTCGCCTTTTTCTACAAACAAAAATTTTGGCTAAGATGGGCTATCAACAAGCGAATATCGCTGATACATTAAAGGTTCATCCTTATCGAGTCAAGTTAGCGTTACAACAAGTCCGACGATTTGAATTGTCTCGATTAGAAAGACTTTATGATGAATTAGTTGAAAATGATTATCGCATGAAAACGGGCCAAATGGATAAAGAATTACTATTCCAATTATTTATTTTAAAATTGACTGCGCAAGCAAAATAAGAAAGTGCCAGAGACAATCGTCATTCAACGATTGTCTCTGGCACTTTCTTATTATTTAGCTCCTAATAGTTCTTCTTTTCCGTGAACAAGCTGTGTCAACATGGCACAGAAAGGTGTTGCTACGTTGTATTTTTGTCCTTTGCGCCAAACAGCACCATTAATGTAATCAATTTCTGTGAGACGATGATTTTTAATTAAATCTTGATACATAGACGGATAGTGCAAGCCAATACCGTTTGGATCATAAGTTTGAGCAATATGTGTATAGACTTCTGCTTGATCTAAATGAATGGCTTCTTTTTCTGCGACTGCTGCAAATTCACTGATTAATGTTTTAACAAGGGATTCACTAACAGGTAGTGCACCAAATTCGGCAATATTACAATCAAGGATTGTACACAAACCATTTAGCGTACCATTGACACAGGCTTTCCGCCAAATAGAGTAGCGAACATTGCTACTATAGCTTGGATTTAAACCAGCTTTTTGGAAGACATCAACGACTTCTAAAGCAAATTTTTTACCAGAAGGATCAATATTTTCTAATTCAATTTCGCCATCACCTAAAAGTTTAACACGTCCCGGTCCTTCTAAACCAGCTGTCCACATGGTAATGCCAACCAAGATGTTTTCTTTTGGCACATATTTTTCTAGTACATCTTCATGACCTAAGCCATTTAATAAACATAGTACATACGTTTTTTCAGTAATCATTGGTTGAATCGCTTTAAACATTGCATCTAATTGTTGTGCTTTGGTTAAAGCAATAATTAAATCAACTTGTTCATTTTGATAGTCAATTTCTTCTGGTGAGAAGATTGGTAGTTTTGCGACAACTTCTTCTCCATTAAAATCAGCGATTAAACCATTTTTACGAATGGCTTCAATGTGCGCGGGCCATTGATCGATTAAAGTTACATCATTTCCGCCTTGATGCAACATAATTCCTAAACGGCTGCCCATAGCGCCGACACCAGCAATTGCAATTTTCATGTGTATCCATCTCCTTAAAAGTTCTTTAACCGTTATTATTATACAGCAACTTTCCTAAAAATGAATAAATGGGACTTGCAAATTTGTTATTTTTTAAATGTTTCCTAAAAAGTAAGGATTGCATCAAATGGTAAAGTAAGCTAAAGTAAAGCGTGGAAAAGTTTATAAATGAAAGTAGAGGAATCGTTAATGACGAAAGAAAAATTTTGTCGAGAATCACGAGTGATTCAAACACATCGTGTATTTCCCTTTGATTTAAATCCCTTTGGTGCACTATTTGGTGGGAAATTAATGTCTTTAATTGATGACGCCGCATCCATTTCCGTTTCACGACATTGTCGGAGAGGGGCAGTTACAGCATCTTTAGATAACTTGAATTTTTTAAAACCTTTAAAAGAAAATCACTCAGTGTGTGTTGAAACGTTTGTTTCTGGCGTGCATCATAAATCGATGGAAGTATTTGTTAAAGTTGTAGGAGAAGATTTAACAACTGGAGAGCGTTATTTAGCGGCGACTTGTTTTACAACTTTTGTAGCCATTCCGTCTCATATGAATCCTGAAAGTGACTTCCAATTAGCGACAGTCGTCCCAGAAACTGCAGAAGAAAAGTTGATTTGTTCCAATTATGAAACGAGACGACAACAACGTTTAGCTTTGCGAGAAGAGACTAAATTATTTAGTCAACATCTCACAACGGATTTACCGTGGATTGATTCACCTTTATAAAAAAATGTCCGAGTCTTTGTGAAAACAGACTTGGACATTTTTTGATGAAAAAAGAAGCTAACATGAATGCTAACTTCTATCTCACATTATTTAGCTAATTTGCTTAAACGAATTTTATCGCGGTTAGCTTTGTTTTTATGGATTAAACCTTTAGTTGCAGCCATATCAACAGCTTTAACAGCTTCGTTGTATAAAGCATCGACGTTATCAGCTCCAGCAGCTACAGCTTCTTCAAATTTCTTGATTGCTGTACGCATTGCGTTTGTTTGAGATGAATTTTTCGCATTCGCGTTAGCACTTGTACGTACGCGTTTGATTGCAGATTCGATATTTGGCATTTGTTTCACCTCCGATGATTTAGGTTTTACACTGGTCAGCCAATGTAATTCAACAGTAATCATTATACCTAATCCATTGTTCCATTGCAATAAAAGACGACAAGTTTTTTTCCTTAACAGACAATTTCAAGAAAAAAATAAGAAAATTTGCCAGAGCCTTAAGAAAAAAGCATACATTTTTTTTAAAACATGCTATGATAAAATAGATAAATGAAAAATGGTGGTGTCTTTGTGAGTATTGCATTATTGGTAACGATTACTTTGGTAATGGGTGTAATTTTTGTTAACGGTTGGACGGATGCGCCGAACGCAATTGCAACCGCTGTCTCGACTCGGGTGTTAAAACCGAATGTCGCAATTTGGATGGCTGTTGTGATGAACTTTTTAGGTGCATTAGTCATGACCTTTTTTAATGCCCAAGTAGCTGAAACGATTAGTAACATTGTTAGTTTTGACGCAAATGGAAACGCTTCACAGGTGGCTTTGGCTGCTTCGCTTTTTTCGATTGTGGTTTGGGCAGTTGCTGCGTGGTATTTTGGTATTCCCACAAGTGAAAGCCATGCGTTAATTGCCGGCTTGACTGGTTCGGCAATGGCATTAGGTGGTTTGGGTGCAGTCAATGGCTCGGAATGGATTAAAGTGCTTGTTGGTCTAGTTGTTTCTACCGTTATGGGCTTTGGCGGCGGTTATTTGATTGCCAAACTTGTTGTGAAAGCTTTCTCGGCTGTGCCTAGAAGAAAAGCCAACAAATTTTTTACAGTTGGACAAGCCTTTGGTGCAGGAGCTAATGCTTTTTTACATGGTGCGCAAGATGGGCAAAAATTTATGGGCGTGTTCATGTTAGTGCTTTTTTATAATAATTTAGTCGAAAAAACAGGTGGCGGTTTTGTGATTCCGTTATGGGTTATGGTTCTGTGTTCCATTACAATGGGCATTGGAACTTCTGTGGGCGGCATGAGAATCATTAAATCAGTCGGGATGGATATGGTAAAACTTGAACGCTATCAAGGCTTCACTGCAGATTTAAGCACGGCTATTTGTTTATTTTTAGCATCGGCTTTTGGGATTCCAGTTTCAACTACTCATACAAAAACAACAGCGATTATGGGAGTAGGTGCTTCTAAGCGAATCTCAAGTGTTGACTGGCGTATCGTGAAAGAAATGCTGATAGCATGGATTTTAACTTTCCCAGGATGTGGGCTGATCGCTTATGTGATGTCAAAATTATTTATTGCAATTTTTTAAGGAGAGAAAAACATGGCACGTAAAAAACAATTTGATTATTTTGGAGAATTAAATCAGTTAGCAACAAATGCTTATGAAGCGGCAAAGGCTTTGCAAGAAATTGTAGACAATTATTCATTAGAAAACTTAGTAAAAAAATCAGAAGCGATTCATCAATTGGAAAAAGAGAATGATGAAATTGTTCGCAAAATTTTAAATGAACTCTATATTTCCTTTATTACGCCGATTGATCGAGAAGATATTGTCGATATTACGGATCACTTAGATAACATTATCGATAGCATTAATAGTTTGTCTTATTTACTTGATCATTTAGTTGTCGAAGAAATGATTGCGCCCGCGCTAGAATTAACTGCTTATATTGTTAAAGCGACAGAAGGCGTTAAATCAGCAACGAAGGAATTTGCAAAATTTAAGAATTCCAAAACGTTAGTTTCATTGATTGATGAAGTGAATACGATTGAATCTCAAGGCGATAAATTATACAGTAGCGCCATGAAAGATTTGATGACTAACGAAAAAGATTTATTGAAAGTTATCAAGTGGAAAGATGTTTATGATCAGCTTGAGCGCACGATTAATGATTGTGAATCAGCTGTTAATATTATTGTCGGAATTGTCATCAAAAATACGTAAAGAAAAGAGGGGGAGCTGTTGGTTAAAGTAATTGTTGATGCTGATGATTTTGGGATGTCAGAAGCGATTAATCATGGCATTATCAAAAGTTATGTCGATGGTTTAACAACGTCGACACTTTTGATGCCCAATTTACCAACAGCAGAACACGCCGTTGCGTTAGCAAAAAATTATCCAGGCTTATTTGTAGGTCAGCATACGAATTTTTTATTAGGGAAACCTTGTGCGGACCCATGTATGATTCCTTCACTGGTAGATGAACAAGGCAATTTTCATCGCTCTTCTTATTATCGTCAACAAAAGCAAGTAACCTTCGTATATGAAGAAGTACGACTTGAAACGATTGCGCAATTGACGCGCTTTAAGGAACTAACTGGACATTATCCTGAACATTTTGATTGCCATTCGATTGGTGATGAAGTGGTTGATCAAGTATTTTTAGAATTAGCAGAAGAGTACGGACTTCATACAACCCTGAAATATAGTGGGGAAAAAGAATATCCACCGCAACAAGGTTATTTCCAGGTGACACATTTGTTAGAGTCTGGGGCGCTATCTTATATTCACGAAGGCGTATCAGTGGAGAATTTTTTAGAAGATGACTTTGGTTTATTACGGATGCCGGAATCGGCAATTGCTGAGATGCATTTTGATGTTGGGTATTTGGATCAATTTGTGTTAGATAATTCTTCATATACCACTTTACGCTGCAAAGAATTAGCAACGATTTGTGATCCTCGTGTTCGTCAGTGGTTTGAAGAACAGGGGATTGAGCGAATAACGTTTGGCGATTTAAAAAAATAAAACCGTTGCTTTCAACAGTGAAAGCAACGGTTTTATTTTTATGAGAATAACCAATAGCCAATTAAAATCGCACCTAAAATTACACGATACCAACCGAAAACTGTAAAATCGTTTTTCTTCAAGTAATTCAATAAGAATTTAATCGCAATGATGGAAACAACGAAGGCAACAATAGAGCCAGTTAATAAAATAATGATTTCTTCTGACCCAAACGTATTTCCTTTGGCCAAGAATTTAAAGATTTTTAAAAAACTTGCTCCAAACATTACTGGAATTCCTAAGAAAAATGAAAACTCTGTTGCAACAAAACGTGAGGCCCCAATTAAGATTGCCCCTAAAATGGTCGCTCCTGAACGTGAAGTTCCTGGAATTAATGCCAGTACTTGGAAAGCACCAACGATTAAAGCGGCTTTATAAGTGAAGTCTTTTAGATTAGTACACTTCGGTGCAACATTTTTATTTCGTTTTTCAATGATAATAAAAGCAATCCCATAAACAATTAACATAATCGATACTGTTAAAAAGTTATAAAAATGTGCATCTAAATAATCATCAAATTTTAGACCAATAACTGCCGCTGGTAAACAAGCGACTAAGACTTTAGACCAAAGAATCCAAGTATCTTTTTTCTCTTCGCCATTTTTCTTTGGTGAGAAAGGATTCAATTTGTGGAAGTATAAAATAACAACCGCCATAATCGCTCCCAATTGGATAACGACGTTGAACATTTCCATAAAATCTTTACTTAGATCGAGTTTAATAAACTCATCCACTAAAATTAAATGTCCGGTACTACTAATTGGAAGCCACTCGGTAATTCCTTCGATAATACCAAGAATAATTGCTTTCCATAGGTTAGCAAAAAGCATGTCACCATTCCTTTCTGAAATAAATGCAAAATACATCAAGTATAAGTATACCCGCTGACAAAGTAAATGCCAATGCAAATTCTTATTTTAAAATAAATTTTAGAATTATACAAAGGTGCCACTTGTAATTCATGAAACTTTTTTCTATACTAGTGATACTTTAAAAAATGGGGGAAGAGAAATGTTTGGATTTTTGAAGAAAAAGAATGAAGTTGTCGAAAATAATACAATGTATGCCGTTGCCAATGGAACCGTTATCCCAATTAGTGAAGTGAATGATCCTGTTTTTTCACAAAAAATGATGGGAGATGGCTATGCAGTAGTTCCAGAAAATGGTGAAATTTATGCACCTATTGAAGGAGAAGTTTTAAGCGTTTTCCAAACAAAACATGCCATTGGTTTAAAAATGACAAACGGTCTTGAAATTTTATTACACATGGGTATCGATACGGTAGAGTTAAACGGGGCACCGTTCACTATTAAAGTGAAAGAAGGCGACCAAGTGACTGCAGATACGGTGGTCGCAATTGCTGATTTAGAAGCAATTAAAGCAGCTGGTAAAGGAACTGAAATGGTTGTTATTATTACCAACATGGATAAAGTAGCACAATTTTCGTTAGAGAAAACTGGCGTGGTTACAGCTGGTACACCAGTTGGCTCTGCCACAGCCAATTAATGCATTAGACAGATATTTCTATAAAGGAATATCTGTTTTTTTTGAACATGAATAAAATTTTATTTTGGAATTAAAAAATATTTAGAAAAATAGTTGAAATTTTATTTCAAACAAGTTATAATGAAAGCGTATTAGAGAGGAGCTAAAAAGATGTATGGTATTTCAGTTTTTCTTGGTGAAGAGATTACAAACGATACAATTATTTATATCAAAAAGATGAAAGCGCTTGGATTTGATGGTATTTTCACTTCTTTACACATTCCAGAAGATGATACTTCCCTTTACCGCCAACGCTTGACTGATTTAGGGGCAATTGCTAAGGCAGAAAAAATGAAAATTATGGTAGATATTTCAGGTGAAGCGTTAAAAAGAGCGGGTTTTTCTTTCGATGAATTAGAGCCTTTAATCGAATTGGGCGTAACTGGTCTTCGGATGGACTACGGCATTACGATAGAACAAATGGCTCATGCTTCACATAAGATTGATATAGGATTGAATGCTAGTACCATTACACTGGAAGAAGTGGCTGAGTTAAAGGCTCACCAAGCGGACTTTTCTCGCTTAGAAGCTTGGCATAATTATTATCCAAGACCTGAAACAGGTATTGGAACAACATTTTTTAATGAAAAGAACCGCTGGCTTAAAGAATTAGGCTTACAAGTTTTTACTTTTGTGCCAGGAGATGGGCAAACAAGAGGCCCAATTTTTGCTGGTTTACCAACATTAGAAAAACATCGGGGGCAAAATCCTTTCGCCGCTGCCGTTGGTTTGATGGCTGATCCTTATGTCGATGCTGTTTATATTGGTGATCCTACAATTAGTGAGCGAACCATGGCTCAATTTGGTTATTATCACCAAACCAATCAATTTCTGTTAGAAGTAGCACCTAGCAAGAGCCGCTATTTGAAGCGAATACTTGGGAGTCATACCAATCGTTTAGATGCTGCAAGAGATGTTTTGCGAAGTGAATTATCAAGAACGAGTGAAATGTTCAGAAAAGATGAAATTGCAACGATTGAGTCAGAGCAGACTGAAGCCCGTCCAGTGGGAACCGTAACGATTGATAATGAAAAATATGGTCGCTATATGGGAGAAATTCAAGTCACACTTGTGGACTTGCCGAAAGATGAAAAAGTCAATACGATTACACGAATTATTGAAAAAGATCAAACGATATTGCCGTTAATCAAGGCAGGCAATCAATTTACGCTAGTCACGGAAGGAACGATAGAAAATGAATTTAGAAAACTTAACAACTGAACGTAGAAATGAAAATACAATGGGCTTAGATGAGATGAGTGTCAAAGAAGCGTTACAAAAAATGAATCAAGAAGACCAAAAAGTTGCAATGGCAGTGGGTCAAGAATTAGCAGCCATTGAACCAGTGGTAGAAGCCATCATCAAAAGCTTCAATCAAGGCGGCCGCTTGATCTACATGGGCGCTGGTACGAGTGGTCGGTTAGGTGTCTTAGATGCAGCCGAATGCGTACCAACTTTTGGCGTCGAGCCAGAGATGGTTCAAGGCCTCATCGCTGGTGGTCAAAAAGCAATGACTGTCGCAGTAGAAGGTGCTGAAGATTCAAAAGAACTAGGTCGTCAAGATTTAGTTGATCTAAAATTATCAGCAAATGACATTGTTGTTGGGATTGCAGCCAGTGGTCGGACGCCTTATGTAATTGGCGGTTTAGAATATGCTACAACGGTGGGAGCAGCTACCGCAACTGTGGCATGTAATAAAGATGCCGAAATTAGTAAGTATGCACAAATGCCGATTGAAGTAGATGCAGGACCTGAATTTTTAACAGGTTCGACTCGCTTGAAATCTGGGACAGCTCAAAAATTAATTTTAAATATGTTATCAACTATTTCCATGATTGGTATTGGGAAAGTCTACAATAACTTAATGGTTGATGTAAAACCAACCAATGAAAAATTAGTGGAGCGTTCCAAACGGATTATTATGGAAGCAACGGGTTGTAGTTATGAAGTTGCCGAACTAAAATTTGTAGAAGCAGAAGAAAATGTGAAATTAGCAATTGTAATGATTTTAACTGATAGTACTAAAGAAGAAGCAACACAAAAATTAATTGACGGGAATCAATTTATCAAGAATACATTAAATTAAGGAATTAGGAGGGTGTTTTAACATGGCAGAAGAAAGAATTAAACGCATTGCTGATGGGATTTATAAAGAAGTTGGTGGTCAAGAAAACGTGGACAAAGTCATTCATTGTATGACTCGTGTTCGTATGGATATCCGCGATTATGACAAAGTGGATATTGAAGGATTGAAAAAAATTGATGGCGTTATGGGCGTCGTAGAAGATGATACGTTGCAAGTAGTTGTTGGTCCAGGGACTGTTAACAAGGTTGCACAAGAAATGGTAGATCAAGCAGGTGTCAAATTGGGAGAACCATTTAATCATGACACCGCAACTGATGCTTCAGCAGGCAAATCTGGAAAAGATTTAGTAGAAGAAAAAGCCGCTCAAATGAAAGCACAACAAAAAGCGAAACAAAATAACACTTCACCATTTAAAAAAGTGTTAAAAGCCATTTCTAGTATCTTTGTTCCGATGATTCCTGCCTTTGTTGGGGCTGGTATTATTGGCGGGATTGCAGCTGTTATGTCTAACTTAGTTGTTGCTGGTGATATTTCAGCTTCATGGCAACAATATATTGATGTCTTAAATATCATTAAAAATGGGATTTTTGCTTATTTAGCTCTTTACACTGGGATTAACAGTGCCAGCGTTTTTGGTGCAACGCCAGCGTTGGGTGGTGTTATTGGGGCAGTCACAATGTTGACAGGAATGAATCCAGATGCTCCAATCAGTAATATTTTCACTGGGGGAACATTATCTGCAGGACAAGGCGGAATTATCGGTGTTATTTTTGCCGTATGGTTATTATCATTGTTAGAAAAACAATTGCATAAAATTGTCCCAGAATCAATTGATATTATCGTAACGCCAACCATTTCACTTTTAGTGATTGGCTTAGCAACTATTTTCTTAATCATGCCTGTAGCCGGAGCTATTTCTAATGGCTTAGTTGGTATTATCAATGTTGTCTTAGAAAAAGGTGGCATGGTTGCTGGCTTTACTCTTGGTTTAACCTTCTTGCCAATGGTAATGTTTGGTTTACATCAAATTTTGACGCCAATCCACATTGAAATGATTAATCAAACAGGGATGACTTTGTTATTACCAATCCTGGCCATGGCTGGTGCGGGACAAGTCGGTGCAGCTTTAGCATTATGGATTCGTTGTAAATCAGATAAAAAATTAGTTGAAATGATTAAAGGTGCCTTGCCAGTTGGGATTTTAGGTATTGGTGAACCATTAATCTACGGAGTTACTTTACCATTAGGACGTCCATTCATTACTGCTTGTATCGGCGGTGGTATTGGTGGTGCGGTGATTGGGGCCTTCGGTAATGTTGGTGCGATTGCTATTGGACCAAGTGGGGTGGCTTTAATTCCATTAATTGCCAACAACCAATGGCTTGCTTATGTATTAGGTTTATTGGCTGCTTACGCAGGTGGTTTTGTAGCAACGTTATTCTTTGGGATTCCTAAAGATATGCAAACAACTAAATAATAAATAGAAAAAAGGAGAACTTGGCTTCTCCCTTTTTCTTTGTTAAAATTTAATTGCGTAGGAAATGGTGTATCAGGAGGGGTGTTTATGCAACAAAATATTGTCTTATCTATCCAAGATCGTCTACAACAATTACCAAAATCAGAACGAAAAATCGCAGAATATATTTTAAAAAATACAGAAACAGTTATTTCAATGAATGCGCAAGAGCTAGCGAAACAAGCAGGATCAAGTCCAGCGGCAATTATTCGCTTTTGTCATTCTATGGATGTGAATGGCTTCACAGAGTTGAAACTTTTATTATCTGCAAATCTTGGCCAAATGAAGCAGCAAATGTATACTGAAGTTACTAAAGGGGAATCAACAGCTGACATTAAACAAAAGTTACAGGCGCGCTTTGTTCATGTGGTTGAGCGAAGCGGTCAGACATTAGAGGATGTCGCAGTGAATGAAGCCGTTGATTTGTTGGAAAAAACAGAAGTAATTTTTGTCTATGGGTTGGGCGCCTCTTCGTTGGTTGCTCAAGATATTTATCAAAAGTTTACGCGATTAGGCCGAACGGTATTTACAACATTGGATCATCATTTATTTGCTTCTATGTTAGGCTCAACAGAAAAGCCTAGTGTTTTTATTGTTATTTCTAATTCTGGAACGAATAAAGAAGCAAGTACTTTAGCTGATTTAGCGAAGCAGCAAGGGATTCCTATTGTTAGTATCACACAAGATGAAAAATCAGTGATTGGTGAAAAAAGTGATATCGTCCTTCAAACCTCTAGTGGGGAAGACGTGCCATTGAGAAGTGCGGCTACTGTTTCCTTGGTGGCACAATTGTATGTAGTCGATGTTTTATTTTTTGCTTATGCAGCAAAAAACTATAAGGAAACCTTAGAAAAAATTCAAATCTCAAGAAAAAATGTAGAACGTTTAAAAGAATAAACAAAAAGAGAAGGTTATCTGTCATTTTGACAGATAACCTTCTCTTTTTTTTACAATAAACGGCGCTTTTCAGCGATCTTTTTTCCCTTTTCAATATAAGAAATATCATTAATTCCTTGAATGGTAAATGTTCCTTTTTCGTAAGTTAAGGTCGTCACGCTACCATTCTCCAGTGCCATCTGCATAGGCAAACTTGCATCAATTAAGGAAAGTAAAAAGGAAATTGTTAGTCCATGGGAAACCACCATGACTTTGCCGCCACCATTTTTTTCTCGATGATGAGCGATATCTTCGAAACCAGACCAAACACGATCACGAATAACTTCATAAGGCTCCGCCCAGTCAGCCGTATCGGCTTCAATAATAGCATTTGCTAGCTCACGATAGGTAATCTTCGTGGTCATCATGTCCTCATAACTTTTAAAAGCTAAAATGCGTGGCACCACACCCCAAAGTTCACCATCATAGCCACCATCTAAAGAACCAAAACACCACTCACGAATCCGTTTATCGGTTAGGTAAGGAATCTTTTGGTGGTTTTGATGTTCTTGTAAAATAATCTGAGCGGTTTGCATGGCACGACCACTATCACTACTATAAGCTTCCCTAAAGTCTATGTCTCTAAGACCTAAGCCTAAATGATAAATGCCTTCTTCTCCTTGTTTGGTTAAGGGGGTATCTGACCAGCCTTGGGTTCGGCCAATCGTATTAAACATCGTTTTTCCGTGACGAATAATATAAAGTGTCGTTGCTTCAGTCATTGCTACTCCTCCTAAGTTTCTTTAAATAGTGAATAAATCTCTAATTAAAAAATGGGTTTGTGGCTTTTTCATGTTGAATGGTTGTGGCATCACCATGGCCTGGATAAACAGGAAATTCTTCTGGTAAAGTGAATAGATAGGTCGTAATGCTGTGTAATAATTGTTGCATATCACCAGTGTGTAAATCGGTACGACCAATACTACCTTTAAACAATGCATCCCCAACAACAACAAAATCATCAAAGACAAAGCTGACGCTACCAATTGAATGACCAGGTGTTGGGACTACGGAAAATTTCATGCCGCCAATTTCATAATCGGTTAGTTTAAATTCATGTTCGGCGGGTTGAACAATAATATTTGCTATATCATCATGTCTGCCTAATCCTGAAAGATTCAAAATAGGATTGGAAAGCCACGCTTGTTCTAATGGACTAACATAAACAGGGATTTGATAATGATGGCGCAATTCTTCTACCGCACCAATATGATCATAGTGAGTATGTGTTAATAAAATAGCGGCTGGTTTCTTCCCTAAACGGGTAATTTCTTGAATTAGTTTTGCTCCTTCTGCACCTGGATCAATAATTAATAATGCTTCTTCATTATAAACAAGATAACAGTTTTCTTGAATAACACCTGTTCTAATTTGTTCGATCTGTATCATCTCAGGACCTCCTAAAGTTCTAACGATTCTCTTCAAGTATACCGAAGAATTTTAAGAATAGAAAGTTTTCTTGTTTATCCAAAGAAAAAATAAATCATTCTTAGAATGTTCGGTTTTTGCTTGTTTTAACACGTATTTTTTTAAAAAAAATCACATTTTTATAGTTATTAAGCGAAAGTTTATGTATAATCTTCATGTGATAGTAAGGAGGAGTATTAAATGTTTCATTTTGTAATAAAAGGAACAGGTTTTTCTAGTAAAAATTTGCAAGAGATTAAAGTTTATGAAGAGACACTTTTTTGTATAGATGAGGCCGGAGTAATTCAGGAAATAATTGAACCAGATGCTGAAGCGTATGAAACTGTGCTAGCAGAACAAAAAGAGGCACAACGTTTTCAAGAATTGCCCCAAGATTCTTATCTTTTACCCGGCTTTGTTGATTTACATGTCCATGCACCTCAGTGGGCACAATCTGGGACCGCCTTGGATATTCCATTGTATGAATGGCTGAATACGTACACGTTTCCTTTGGAGTCCAAATTTGCAGATTTAACATTTGCCCAACAAGTCTATGATGAACTGGTAACCCAATTGTTAGCTAATGGGACAACAACAGCCCTTTATTTTGCAACCATTCATTATGAAGCTAGCCGTCGTTTGGCAGAAATTTGTGCGGAAAAAGGGCAGCGTGGCTTAATTGGTAAAGTTGTAATGGATGATCTTAATGAGAATCCTGAATACTATCGTGATCAAACAACGCAACAAGCATTAGAAGAAACGGAACGGTTTATTCAAGAAATTCAAACATTAGCGCAGCAAACAAAACAAGGCGTATATCCCGTTGTAACTCCGCGTTTCATTCCTAGTTGTACAGAGGAAGCACTTAAAGGATTAGGAGAATTAGCAGCGAAATATCAAGTCCATGTTCAAAGTCATTGTAGTGAGAGTGATTGGGAACATCAATTTGTTCAAGAACGTTTTGGAAAAAATGATGCCCAAGCATTGAATGATTTTGGTTTATTAACAGAAAAAGCAGTGATGGCACATGCAGGCTTTTTAGAAGAAGCAGATATGAATTTATTCCATGAAACAGGGACGGCTGTGGCGCACTGCCCAATATCTAATGCTTATTTTGGCAATGCAGTAACACCGATTGCAAAATTAGTACATCAACATCAAGTAGAAGTTGGTTTAGGTAGTGATCTTTCAGGTGGTTTTTCACCAAGTCTTTTTGACAATTTAAAGCAAGCAGTTATTTCTTCTAGAATGTTAGAAGATGGCGTGGATGCTACAAAAAAACCAGAAGTACGAGGTGTTAAAACAGCACGGATTACAGTAAATGAAGCGTTTTATTTAGCTACTGCTGGTGGTGGTCAAGCGCTAAGTTTGCCAATTGGAAAATTAGAAAAAGGGTATGCTTGGGATGTTCAAATTATTAATACAAGCTTGTCACAAGCACGAATCCCTAAAAATCCAGGGGAATCATTGCTTGATATTTTCCAAAAAATCTTATATTTAGCACGACCAGAAAATATTCGAGAAGTCTGGGTACAAGGTGAAAAAGTACATGATAAAAATTTAATGTCAGCAACTAAAGGAGTATAAAAAATGAGTGAAAAGAAACAAAATAATCTTCATTTAACAGTGGGGCCAGAAGATTCAGTATCTTTTGGGCAGGCCACTATGTTAGGGATTCAGCATGTCTTAGCAATGGACGTGTACGTCGTACCTGTGATCATTGCTTCAATTATTGGGATTAGCACAGCACAAACGTCTTCTTTAATCCAAGCAACATTCATAGCAGCAGGACTTGCCACGATTATTCAATCTCATTTTTGTATGAGATTACCAGTTGCGCAAGGCCCTTCATTTATTCCAATCGGGGCAATTGCAGGAATTTATTTTGCCAACAACCAACAAGGAAATGGCTGGGGCGCAGTTTTAGGTGCTAGTTTAGTGGGGGCAATTGTTGTTATTATATTAGGATTTACTGGTATTTTTAATCGTTTAATCACTAAATTTGTTCCACCAATTGTGGGAGGAACAATTATTTTTGTGGTGGGGCTTTCGTTAATGCCAGTCGCTTTATCGGATAATATTTACCACGCAAAAGGGGAATTAGGACAAAATATTTTATTAGCATTTATAGCAGCGGGGACGTTGATTTTCTTTGCGCTCTTAGGTTCTGCTTTGAAAAAAGGGCGGATTTTCCGCGTTTCTTCTGTTATTTTGGCATTATTATTTGGGAGCATCGCGGCACAATTATTAGGGGTACTTGATTTATCAGCCGTTAGTGAAGCGGCTTGGTTTAGTTTGCCTCAGTTACCATTAGTTAACTTTTCTTTCCAATTTGATTGGTCAGCCATTGCCACGATGTTAGTTATTTATCTGGTTTTAATGGCGGAAACAACAGGCACTTGGTTTGCTGTGAGTCATGTTGTCGCTGAACCTTTGACCGAAGAAAAAATTAATCGCGGCGTAATTGGTGAAGGCTTAGGTTGCTTAGTTTCTTCATTCATTGGCGGCACGCCAGTAACTAGTTACTCTACAAATGCTGGGATTATTTCAATCACTGGAGTTGCTAGTCGCAAGGTTTTTGTGGCTGCAGGTGCGTGGTTTGTCTTATTTGGCTTATCTGGAAAACTTTCCACCTTGATTTCGGCCATTCCGGCACCAGTTATCGGCGGTGTTTTTGTGGTTGTTTGTGGCATCATTTCTGTAAGTGGAATGAAAGTCATGAGTGATGTAACAATTCATGAAAAAGAGATGTATGTAATTGCCGTTCCGATTATTATGACGTTAGCGTTGACATTGTTACCAAAAGAGTTTTTGGAAACTCTACCACAATTTTTACAATATTTATTTAGTTCACCCGTGGCAACTGCCTCAATTGTTGCTATTTTATTGCAGGCCATTTTACCAAACGTTCAAGAAGGGTAAAAAGATTAATTTTCGTTAAAACGCCTTTGACAAGTGGCGGTAAATAGTGTAAATTAACAATGGTGTTTGTAAACACGAACGTTAAATGACCGAATGTTCGGTTTTTACGTTATTTTTGTAAATAACTAGGAGGCAGTAAGTATGAAAGTTTTTGATTATGAAGATGTCCAATTAATTCCCAATAAATGTATCGTGAATAGTCGTTCTGAATGTGATACTACAGTAACTTTAGGAAAACATTCGTTTAAAATGCCTGTCGTTCCAGCGAACATGCAAACAATTATTGATGAAACGATTGCGGAAACCCTTGCTGAAAATGGTTATTTTTATATCATGCATCGATTTGATGAAGAGGCGCGAGTGCCGTTTATTAAAAAAATGCAACAAAAGGGCTTAATCACGTCAATTAGTGTGGGTGTGAAAGAAGGGGAATACGCTTTTGTTGAAACGTTAGCCCGAGAAGGTTTAGTTCCTGACTACGTGACAATTGATATCGCCCATGGTCATTCAAATGCGGTGATTAATATGATTCAACACTTGAAAAAATTTTTACCAGAAACGTTCGTTATTGCGGGCAATGTTGGAACGCCAGAAGCCGTTCGCGAATTAGAAAACGCTGGAGCCGATGCCACCAAAGTGGGGATTGGACCAGGAAAAGTATGTATTACTAAAATTAAGACTGGCTTTGGGACAGGCGGCTGGCAGTTAGCGGCTTTACGTTGGTGTGCCAAAGCTGCTCGGAAACCAATTATTGCAGATGGTGGGATTCGGACCCATGGAGACATTGCAAAATCTGTGCGTTTTGGGGCAACTATGGTCATGATTGGTTCACTATTTGCTGGACATGAAGAATCACCAGGTGAAACAAAAGTGGAAGATGGTGTTGTTTACAAAGAATACTTTGGTAGCGCCTCTGAATTCCAAAAAGGCGAAAAGAAAAACGTTGAAGGCAAAAAAATCTGGTTACGCCATAAAGGGAAGTTGGCAGATACTTTAGTCGAAATGCAACAAGATTTACAATCTTCCATTTCATACGCGGGAGGTCGTGATTTAGAAGCGATTCGTAAAGTTGATTATGTGATTGTAAAAAATTCTATTTTTAATGGTGATACCATTTAACATTCAACTATAGACTGAAAAGAAGACAGCACGTAGTGCAGAAATTAAAATGATTTCTGCATTACGTGCTTTTTTTACTTTACCTATCGTAGTAATCGTGTTAAGATAATTACAACGACAGACGTAGTACGATAGTTGAAGTACTTGAGGGAGGAATTTATGTGATTGGTAGTGATGCAATTCGAGGATACAACGATACCTTTATTCTCTCAATCTTACAATCCGGCGCTTCATATGGTTATGCGATTTCTAAACGCATTCGTGAAATTTCTAAAGAACAATATTCGATTAAAGAAACGACACTTTATTCTGCTTTTACACGTTTAGAGAAAAATGGCTACATTGAATCATTTCCAGGAGAAGTAACGCATGGCAAAAAGCGGACCTATTATCAAATAACCCATGCAGGAGAGCGTTATTTAGAGGAAAAGTTACTAGAATGGGAAGTAACAAAAGACGTCGTCGAAGCATTTGTAAAGGAGATGGGAAAATGAAAATTATAGAAGAATTTATTGATAGCTTATTTTCAGGCGTTGTTGAAACATCTGAAACAAAACAATTAAAGGCGGACTTATTAGCAAATGCTGAGGATCGTTATGAAGATTTGCTCAGCCAAGGAAAATCGGAAAATGAAGCAATTGGTACAATTATTTCTGAATTTGGTACTATTGATGAATTAATGGAAGAATTGAATTTAGAAAATAAACAAGTGGATGAAACAAACGATTCAATGAACGGTTTGCCAGAAATTTCAGTGGAGGAAGGACTTGACTATTTAGCTGTCCAACGTAAAGGTGCTATTCAAATTGGTCTTGGTGTTGTTGCAATCATGGTGGGTGTTGGCTTGCTGGTTGGTATGCGTGGTGTTCTTTCTAACGGTCTTGGTTTAGTTTGTCTTTTCATAGGTGTGGCAATCGGCGTTCCATTATTTATTGTTGCTGGTAATCGGTTTGTTGCAATGGACAAACAGCTGGGGCAACGATTGATTCCGATTAAGTTAAAAAAAGAAGTTGCACAAAGAGAACAAAGTTTTCAACGATCATTTATTTTTTGTATGGCAGCGGGCGTCGTTTTTTGTATTTTGGGTTTAATCCCAGTTGTTGTCTTTAGTAGTGGCCTTCATCTGATGATGCGCCGTTCCATGCATCAAATGATGGGCGGACAATATTATAATGGAACGATGGGGATTAGTTGGCTCTTCTTTTTAGTATCGGTTGGCGTCTTCTTGTTTATATTTGGTGGAGTAATTAAAGGAAGTTTTAATAAATTGTTGAATGAAACTTATTTTTATTCAGAACATGTTGGTCATCCTGATTTTGCCCCTCAACAAACAAAAACAGAGGAAGGACCTGTGGGAAATCCTGTCGGTGCAATTATTGCATCCGTTTATTGGCCCTTAGTTGTTGCACTCTATCTATTTATTAGTTTTGTTTTAGGGGATTGGCGGTTTAGTTGGTTAATCTTTATGTTCGCAGGAATCTTTTATAACACCATCCAAGCATTTTTACACAAACATTGAGACAAACCTGTTAATAGTAAAACAGAAAAGTGGGACATTCGTCAAAACGGCTGTCTCACTTTTCTTGTATTTTCGATTGACAAAAGCATTAAACTGGATTACTTTTAACTCATCCAATTGTTGAGGTGATGGCTATGTGGCAACTTAAAAAAGAACAAAATGTTCCCATTTATCGCAGTATTATGGAAATGATTGTTCAAAAGATTCAAACAGGCGAATTATTACCAGGTGAAAAAATCCCTTCGGAACGTAAACTGGCAGAGTACTTGTCTGTCAATCGTTCAACCGTTGTTCATGCATTAGACGAACTGGTGGACTTAGGCTGGATTGTGCGAAAAAGAGGGAGTGGAACGATTGTCAACGAAGGAAAATGGGGGGTAATGATGACGCCACGAACGGATTGGCATCGTTATTTAGAACAAAATGTGTTCAAACAAGTTCATCCCTTGGTGGCAGAGATTGAGTTACGAGCTAAACAAAATTTGCCGACTGACTTAGATATGTATACAGGCGAGTTGCCGTTAGACTTAATTCCCAGTTTCGATTTTCCAGCATTAAATTGGAAACAATTTTTAAAAGAGGAAGCACAAGATGAATTAGGTTATTTGCCGTTAAGAAAAGAAATCCAAGCCATTACAGCAACGGAATATCAGCTTCATTTACCAAGTGAAAGTTTATTGCTTACTTCAGGTGCGCAACAAGCACTTTTTTTAGTTTTGCAAGTTTTATTGAGACAAGGAGATAGTGTTGCTGTAGAAGATCCATCTTTCTTCTATGCCTTACCAATTTTCCAAGCTGCTGGTGTGCGCTTATTTGGTGTGCCCATGACAGATGAAGGGATTGATCTTGAAGCGCTAGAACAAACAATCCGACAACATCGCATCAAAATGGTTATGGTTAATCCTTCCTTTCAAAATCCGACTGGGACAGTGATGCCTTTAAGAAAAAGAGAACAGCTCGTGAAAGTCTGTCAAACGTATCAAGTTCCTATTTTAGAAGATGATGTTTTTGGGCAGCTAAGTTTTATCCCGAAAACAGAAATTCCTCCTTTAAAAAAATTAGATCCAGATAATGTCTTGTATATCGGTTCGTTGTCAAAAATTTTAGGTTCGACCACGAAAATTGGTTGGTTAAGTGCGCCCGCCTCTGTGACGAAACAAATTGCAGAAGCCAGAAAAATGATGGATGTTTCGTTGAGTATTTTTCCGCAGATGCTCGCTAAAATGGCGATTGAAGATCCTTCTTTTTCTGAAAAAATTACGTTATTAAATAAACAAGTGGAACAACGAGCAACAGCTGTATATCAAGTATTTAAATCGTTGCCAGAATGGGAAGTTTCGCCAGTAAAAGGCGGCTTTTATTTATGGGCACATTGGCGTCAAGGGGCACTTAAGCCAGAAGAGTGGCAGGTGTTTTTACGAGAAGGTGTTTTGGTAGCACCAAGTGTCGCTTTTAGTGAAAAACGTGGAAGTATTCGTTTGAACTGTTCCCGAATTTCACCAGAAGAAATGCCTCTTTTTTGTGAGCGAATGGTACGGATTACACGACAGCTTTCTGAAAATAGACAAACAAAAATAGAACAGTAAGTAAGATTTTTCTTATAAAAATCATTTGCTGAGAGAAAACGCTATAACTTCCCTTTTCTAAACGAATATCCAATGCTATACTTAAAAAGTAAAAACAAAAAAACAAATGAGGTGTTTTCCATGTCTTGGGAACAAGTTTACCAACAATGGTTAAATGAAGAAAATATTCCAGAAAATTTAAAAAATGAATTAAAGGACTTAAATACAGACCCTGAAAAATGTGAAGATGCATTTTACGCACCATTAGAATTTGGGACTGCCGGGATGCGCGGGATTTTAGGCGCCGGTATTAATCGAATGAATATCTTTACGGTTCGTCAAGCGACAGAAGGGCTTGCACGTTTTATGGATACGCAAGATCCTGAAACGAAACGTCGCGGTGTAGCCATTGCCTATGATTCACGTCATATGTCTCCAGAATTTGCAATGGAAGCAGCTAAAACGTTAGCTAAACATGATATTCCTTCTTTTGTGTTTGAAAGCTTACGACCAACACCAGAATTATCTTTTGCGGTCCGCTACTTTAAAGCTTTTGCGGGAATCATGATTACGGCTTCTCACAATCCAGCTGCCTATAATGGCTACAAAGTCTATGGTGAAGACGGTGGTCAAATGCCGCCAGCTGATGCAGATGCATTAACTAAATATGTTCGTAGTATCGAAAATCCTTTGAAAATTGATGTCTTATCAGATGAAGAAGTTGCCCACAGTGGTTTAATTAACATTGTTGGTGAAGAAGTCGATAACGCGTATTTGAAAGAAATTAAAACAGTTACGATTAATCAAGAATTAATTAACGAAATGGGTAAAGAATTAAAATTAGTTTACACTCCCTTGCATGGAACTGGGAAAATGTTAGGAGAAAAGGCATTAAAACAAGCCGGCTTTGAAAAATTTGTTTTAGTACCTGAGCAAGCTGTTGCTGATCCTGACTTTACTACAGTTAAGTCACCAAACCCTGAAGAACATTCAGCTTTCGAATACGCGATTCGTTTAGGGGAAAAAGAAGGCGCTGATTTATTGATTGCAACAGATCCAGATGCTGATCGTTTAGGTGCCGCTGTGCGGATGCCAAACGGAGACTACCAAGTATTAACAGGAAATCAATTAGGTTCAATTATGATTCATTATATTTTAGAAGCCCATCAACAAGCAGGCACGTTACCTCAAAATGCTGCGGTTCTAAAATCAATCGTTTCTAGTGAACTTGCTACAGCGATTGCTGAGAAATATAATACGAAGATGTTTAATGTTTTAACAGGTTTCAAATTTATTGCTGAAAAAATTCAACAATACGAAGAAGACCACAGTCAAACGTTTATGTTTGGTTTTGAAGAAAGTTATGGTTACTTAGTGAAACCTTTTGTTCGTGATAAAGATGCAATTCAAGCGTTAGTTTTATTAGCAGAAGTAGCGGCTTTCTATAAAAAACAAGGAAAAACATTATACGATGGCTTACAAGATATCTTTGAAGAATTTGGTTACTTTGAAGAAAAAACTATTTCCGTAACAATGAGCGGAATTGAAGGCAGCGGTAAAATCAAAGCTTTAATGGCAAAATGTCGTGAACAAGCGCCAACTGAGTTTGCCGGGATTCAAGTTGCTCAAACGGAAGATTTTAAAGAATTAACACGCACTTTTGCAGATGGTCAAACAGAACAATTACAAACGCCTCCTTCTGATGTGTTGAAATATCATTTAGAAGATGGCAGTTGGATTGCTATCCGACCATCAGGAACAGAACCAAAAATTAAATTCTATCTAGCAACAAAAGCAACAAGTAGTTCAGAAGCTTCTGAAAAAATTGCTGCGTTTGAAGCAGTCGTTAATGAATTAACAAAATAAAATAAACGAAACAAGCTGTACGGAAAAAAGTACGACTGTTAGTGTTTGTGTCAAAAGCTAATTGACTTTTGACACAAACACTTTATTTAACTAAGGAGGGAATGCTATGAAAATTGGCTTTATCGGTGCTGGCAGTATGGGCGGTGCCATGATTAAAGGGTTACTGAAAGCTGAGGCAGTCAAGAAGGAACATTTATATGTGAAAGGCGGATCAAGTGGAACCGCAGAAGCACTTCAAAAAGAGTGGGGCTTTCAACTTGTCACAGATTATGCACTTTTCCAAGAATGTAAGGTTATTTTTATCGCGACAGGAGCAAAGGTCGTGTTACCTGTTCTTCAGGAATTAGCCCCTCATTTTTCCAACGAAAGTCTATTGATTTCTGTTGCAACAGGTCATACCATACAAGAAGCACAAATGGCTCTTGGCAATAAAGAAGCCAAAGTTGTTCATGCCATTCCTAATACACCAGTTAGCGTGAATCAAGGCGTGATTGGCGTAGCCTTGGCACCAATAATTGAAGGCCAAACGAAGGACCTGGCAATGGAACTTCTTGCTACTTTAGGGTTAGTCAAAGAAATTCGTGAAGCGCAACTGGAAACTTTTGGTACTGTGGCTGGTTGCAGTCCAGCTTTTGTTGATATCTTTATGGAAGCATTGGGAGATGCAGCAGTCTTAGAAGGGTTACCAAGAGACTTATCTTATGAAATTGTCGCTCAAATGATAAAAGGAACGGCGACCTTAGCCTTAGACACGAAAAAACACCCAGGAGCATTGAAAGATGAAGTGACTTCTCCAGGAGGAAGTACGATTCGCGGTGTCGTAGCTCTAGAAAAAAATGGCTTCCGTTATGCCGTGATGGATGCAGTTCAGCAAGCCAACCACGAATAGATGAAGAAAGTTGGAAAATCGACAAGTTTGTCATTTTTCCAACTTTCTTTGTGCCATATTTTTCGTAGGAAAGAACAATCGCAGTTCTTATTTTAAAAAACTCTGTGTTATAATGAGTGCAAAGTGAGGCGACTATAATGAAACAAATGGAAGAAATCAAACAAGTAAGTCAATTATATAAAGTATTAAGTGATCCAACACGTTTAAGAATTTTGCTACTTTTAAAAGAAGGCGAGCATAACGTAACGGCGATTAGTGAACAATTGGGAATGGAACAGTCCGCCGTTTCTCATCAACTAAAATTATTAAGAGATAGCCGGGTTGTCAAGGCACGTCGCGAAGGAAAAACGATTTTTTATACATTGGATGATCATCATGTAATAGATATTTTAAATCAGACCTTTGAGCATATTGAACATCGATAAAAAGTAGGAAAAAATAGCGTAACTAGAATAGCGCTGTTGATGGAGGTAAAAATGAAGGATACCTTAAAGATCGGGTTACTAGGATTAGGGACTGTAGGCACTGGCGTTTTAACTCTCTTGAAAGAACATCAAGAGAAAATTTCACAAGTGACAGGAATGAATGTAGTCATTGAAAAAGCATTTGTCCGAAATCTTGAAACGAAACAAGCGCAAGCGGAAGAATACGGTCTTTCTTTAACAACTTCAATTGATGATATTTTAGAAGATAAAGAGATTCAAATCGTTGTGGAATTAATGGGAACCATTGAACCAGCCAAAACCTATATCATGAAAGCTTTAGAAAAGGGCAAACATATTGTGACTGCCAATAAAGATTTACTGGCGCAACATGGGAGTGAATTAGTAGCGTTAGCCCAAAAACATCATTGTGATTTATATTACGAAGCAAGTGTTGCTGGCGGGATTCCTATTTTAAGAACAATTGCTAATAGCTTAGCGGCAGACAATATTCAACAAGTTTTAGGAATTGTGAACGGTACGACGAATTATATGCTTACGCAAATGGTTTCTGCTGATAAAAGTTATGAAGAAGCTTTAGCAGAAGCGCAAGCGTTGGGATTTGCTGAAGCGGATCCGACAAATGATGTCGATGGAATCGATGCAGCCTATAAAATGGTTATTTTAAGTCAATTTGCTTTTGGGATGAATGTTTCATTACCACAAGTTGATATTCGTGGAATTCGCGGATTGTCTTTAGATGATGTCGCCATGGCTAAACAACTGGGGTATGAAATCAAATTGATTGGCTCTGCTGAACAAAATGAGAATAGTATCTCGGTGGAAGTGGCGCCTATGCTAGTCAATCAAAAGCACCCTATTGCATCTGTTCGGAATGAGTACAATGCAGTATTTATTAAAAGTGCAGGCGTGGGGGAATCAATGTATTACGGTCCAGGAGCTGGCGCTAAACCGACAGCAACCAGTGTGGTCAGTGATTTAATTACGATTGCTAAAAACATTCGCTTGGCAACGACTGGCCATATGTTCAATTCGTATCAACATAAAACCCAATTGACGAGTTCCGAAAATGTATTTGGACAGTACTATTTTTCGTTAGATGTTCCAGATACACCAGGACAATTTTCGCAGTTGACGCAATTAATGACTAAAGCAGAAGTCAGCTTTGATCAATTAGTTCAACAGAAATCAGATGGACAGCGAGCAAGAATTGTTGCCATTACACACCAGATATCAAAAGCACAAATGCAACAAGTTGTGACAGCTATTCAAAATACGGAAGCCTTTCAGTTATTGAATGTAATGAAGGTTATAGGAGATGAGTAAACATGTATGAAGGTTTGTTAAAACAGTATCAAGCGTATTTGCCCGTAACAGAAAAAACACCAATGATTTCTTTAGCCGAAGGAAATACGCCACTGATTCCTTTACCTAATTTATCCAAAGAATTAGGTATTCAATTATATGGAAAATACGAAGGCTTAAATCCCACTGGCTCATTCAAAGATCGCGGGATGGTGATGGCTGTAGCAAAAGCGGTAGAAGAAGGTGCCAAAGCGATTGTTTGTGCTTCTACAGGAAATACTAGTGCCGCAGCTGCTGCGTATGCCACAAGAGCAGGCATTAAAGCGTATGTAGTGATTCCAGAAGGAAAAATCGCACTGGGAAAATTGGCGCAAGCTATTATGTATGGGGCGGACATTATTTCGATTCCAGGTAACTTTGATGAAGCATTAAAAGCGGTGCGAGAGATTGCGAAAACTGAGGCAGTTGCGCTAGTTAATTCAGTGAATCCTTATCGCTTAGAAGGGCAAAAGACAGCAGCTTTTGAAGTTTGTGAACAATTAGGTCAAGCGCCCGATGTCTTAGCGATTCCAGTTGGAAATGCCGGCAATATTTCCGCTTACTGGAAAGGTTTTAAAGAATGGCATGAAAAACAAGGAACAACTTTACCAAGAATGCATGGTTTTGAAGCAGAAGGTGCCGCAGCGATCGTGAAAGGCCAAGTGATTGAGCAACCTGAAACCGTGGCAACAGCGATCCGGATTGGAAATCCTGCTAGTTGGCAATTAGCAGAACAGGCACGGGATGAATCCGGTGGTTTCATTGATGCCGTGACAGATCAAGAAATTTTAACGGCTTACCGAAAAATTGCTGCTCAAGATGGGGTTTTCATTGAACCTGGTTCGGCTGCTTCATTAGCTGGAGTTATTCAACATGTTAAAAGCGGTAAAATCAAAGCAGGTGAAACCGTCGTGGCAGTCTTTACTGGTAACGGATTGAAAGATCCTGATACAGCAATGGAGACAGAAGTAGCTATTTCAAAAATGAGTGACGTGGAAGAAATGCGTCTGCACTTACGAAAAGGAGTCGCAACACTATGAAAATAAGAGTACCTGCCACTAGTGCCAACTTAGGACCTGGCTTTGATTCATGTGGCATTGCATTATCCGCTTATTTAACAATCAACGTTTTAGGTGAAAGTGAATTTTGGGAAATTCAACATACTTTGGGAGAAGAGATTCCTACTAATGAAGAGAATTTATTAATTCAAACGGCATTGAAAATTGCACCAGAATTAACACCAAAAGTTATTCGGATGGTTTCTGACATTCCCCTTGCAAGAGGACTAGGCAGTAGCTCAAGTGTGATTGTAGCAGGCATTGAATTAGCTAACCGACTAGCACATTTAAATTTGTCCCCTAAAGAAAAAGTTCGTTTGGCCACAGAGATGGAAGGACATCCGGATAATGTTGCCCCTGCTATTTTAGGAGATTTCGTGGTGGCTAGCCATGTAGAAAACCAAGTCTACCATGTCAAACATCATTTTCCAATGTGTGATGTCATTGCATTTATTCCAGAGGAACCGTTATTTACCGAAAAAAGTCGCGCTGTTTTGCCCGAAAAATTGACTTATAAAGAAGCAGTCGCGGCCAGCTCAATTGCCAATGTTATGATTGCCGCAATTTTAAACGGGGATTTACCTTTAGCAGGCAAAATGATGGAACAAGATAAATGGCATGAAACGTATCGTCGTTCATTGGTTCCTCACTTAAAAGAAATTCGTCGTTTAACTCAGCAAAGAGGTGCTTATGGCTCTTTCTTAAGCGGTGCTGGTCCAACTGTGCTAATCTTGTCGCCAGAAGAACGAACCAACGAAATTGTTCAAAGTTTGGAAAAATTATCTACCAAAGCGAGCATCCAAATTTTCAATATTGATCAAGAAGGCGTTCAAGTCTTTTAAAAAAACGAGAAAAAATCACTAGTGATTTTTTCTCGTTTTTTTTAATCCTCGGATGTTTCCGTGGAATAATAGCTATGATCTTCTAAGTTCAAAGCATTAAGAATCATTGAGGCAGTTTCTTCAATTGAAAGAGAAGCGACATCAATAACGATACAACCTAATTTTTGATAAAGATCATTTGCAAAAGCCAGTTCTCGCCGAATTTTTTCAATATCTGAATAAGAAGTATTTTCAGGTAATCCATATGCGCGCATTCGTTCTTTACGAATCCCGTTTAAAACATTGGGATCATTGGTTAAGCCAACAATTTTTTTAGGGTCCATTTCGAATAATTGTTTCGGTAAATGTGCTTCAGGAATTAGTGGCAAATTAGCAACTTTTAAGTTCTTGTTGGCTAAAAAGAGACTTAGCGGTGTTTTAGAAGTTCGGGAAACGCCAAGAAGTAACACATCCGCTTCTAAAAAGCCTCGTGGGTCCTTGCCATCGTCATATTTGACAGCAAATTCCATTGCTTCAATTCGTTTAAAATAGTTTTCATTCAGATGATGTAAGGCACCTGGTTCCCGCATGGGTGCGACACCTGTTAATCGTTCGATTTCCGCAACTGGTGGTGTCAAAATGTCAAAATGGAACAATTGATGCTCATTGAAAAATTGATTAGCAATCGCCACGAGATGATCATTAATAATAGTATGCAGTACCATGGCTTCTGCTTTTTTGGCATCTTCTAACGCTTGCACCAGTTTATCTTCGTCTTTAACGAATGTTCGTCTAATCAAAGTAAAATCAACAGTGGGGTACTGGGCCATTGAAGCAGCCGCCAATTTTGAAGCGGTCTCGCCAGCAGAATCTGAGATGACAAAAATCGTCACACATTTTTTTTCTTCAGAAATAGTCATAGAGGGTAAGTCCTTTCTTGCATTTTTAATAATTTTATTATACCATAAGTCCAGAATCTATTTCGTAATGATTCTGATTTAGGTTGGTGAGGGAGGAAATGGCGATGGCACCAGTAAAAACCAATATTGAACAAGCCTTAGAAACCATGAAAGCCAGTGGATTAAAATATACTAAAAAACGAGAATTACTGATGAGCTATTTGATTAAGCGAAATCGGTATGTTTCTGCACGTGAAGTGTATGAATTTATGAATGAAACCTTTAAAGGAGTCAGTTATGATACGGTTTATCGTAACTTGCATGACTTTGAGCGCTTAGAATTGCTGGAAAAAACAGAATTAAATGGCGAGCAAAAGTTTCGCTTCCGTTGTTGCCAAGAGGTGGAACATCATCATCACTTTATTTGTACGGTTTGTGGCAAAACGGAAGAAATTCACATGTGTCCGATGAATTTTTTTGAAGAACAGTTAAAAGGTTGTTCAATTGAAGGACATCGCTTTGAAATACTTGGTCGTTGTGCCGATTGTTGCGAAAAATAGCGAATAAGACGAAAAATCAAACAAAAATTTCGTATTTTATCAGTAGAGTGGTTGACGGTTATTTATGCTTTAGCTATAATATAACAAGGACAGTATTTTAATTTGTGGGTTTTTCCCACAAATAAGAAAAACGGTTACTTTTTAAGCTCGGAGGGAGGGAATAACATGTCAAAAACAGTCGTTCGTAAAAACGAATCTCTTGATGATGCTCTTCGTCGCTTCAAACGTTCCGTTTCAAAAGCGGGTACTTTACAAGAATCACGTAAACGTGAATTCTACGAAAAACCAAGTGTAAAGCGTAAGAAAAAATCTGAAGCAGCTAGAAAACGTAAAAAATTCTAGTTTTGAATGAATTGGAGTTGGTGGTATGTCATTGCTAACCACATTGAATGACGACATTAAAACAGCGATGAAAGCTAAAGACAAAGAAACTTTAGCCGTACTTCGTATGTTAAAGACTGCCATTCAAAATGATCAGATTAAAGCGGGCCGTGAATTGAACGGAGAAGAAGAACTCACTGTATTGTCTCGTGAGATGAAACAGAGAAAAGATTCTTTATCAGAGTTTGAAAAGGCGGGACGCGACGATCTTGTTGAAAAAGTAAAAGTTGAAATAGCAATTGTTGAAAAATATATGCCTCAACAACTAACGGAGGAAGAAATTCGTCAACTAGTTCAAGAGGTAATGACGCAAACTGGCGCCACTTCACCAAAAGATTTTGGTAAAGTGATGGGCGCTATGATGCCGAAAGTCAAAGGCAAAGCCGATGGCAACCAAGTTAACGCAATTGTGAAAGAATTATTACAAGAAAACTAAGAGCGTTATCGAAACTAGGACAGGATACTGTCCTAGTTTTTTTATACAAAGAGAAAACCGGTAGCTTTTTACGGTTTTCTCTTTTTTGACTTTCAAAGTCAAATCAGGTACGACTTCTTTTTAAACAGATAAGAATGTGGTATCATTGTAAAGGACTATATAATAAAGGAGATGGACGTTTTTTGACAGATAATCAGTCAAAATCTTTGGAATTAATACTTACTGATTCTGATGATGCACACATGCTTTTAGGAACACATGATAAACATATCAAATTTTTAGAAGAGAATACCCACGTAACGATTAATAGTCGTGGCGAAGTTATTCAGTTAATTGGCGAATCATCAGAGGTAGAGTTAGTCGCTTCCGTGTTAAGAGCGCTACAAACATTAATTCAACGAGGCATCAAAGTGCATACGCCAGATGTCGTTTCTGCTTTAAAAATGGCCAAAGCTGGAAATTTAGAGGCGTTTATTGCCATGTATGAAGAAGAAATTATGAAGGACCATCATGGTCGGGCCATCCGAATTAAGAATGTTGGTCAAAAAAAATATATCGATGCAGTTAAAACTCATGACGTCATTTTCGGGGTGGGACCTGCGGGGACAGGGAAAACCTTTTTAGCCGTGGTGATGGCAGTAGCAGCTTTAAAAAAAGGTGAAGTACAAAAAATTATTTTAACTCGTCCAGCAGTGGAAGCTGGCGAAAGCTTGGGCTTTTTACCAGGTGACTTAAAAGAAAAAGTCGATCCTTATTTACGTCCAGTTTACGATGCCTTGTATCAAATTTTTGGTATGGATCATACAAATCGTTTAATGGAACGCGGCGTTATTGAAATAGCCCCGCTTGCTTATATGCGTGGTCGTACATTGGATGATGCTTTTGTCATTTTAGATGAAGCACAAAATACCACGGTTGCCCAAATGAAAATGTTTTTAACTCGTTTAGGGTTTAGTTCAAAAATGATTGTTAATGGAGATACTAGTCAGATTGACTTGCCACGTGGTGTAACAAGTGGTTTAGTTAACGCCGAGCGTACGTTAAAAGACATTGAAAAAATTGCCTTTGTAAATTTTGAAGCCAGTGACGTTGTGCGTCATCCGGTTGTAGCGCAAATTATTCAAGCCTATGAAAAAGAACAACAAAAGCATTCCTAAGCAGTTAGGGAAGGAGTGAAAGTACCTTTTGAAAAAAGTACTTACAAAGTTAGGGGATCGTTTAGGTAAAGCCTATTTACCTATTTTATTAGCCGTTTTTTCTCTTCTTTTATTTATGATTATGTTTGGCAGTGTCCATCAGAAAAGAGTAGAAATTAAAGAAGGTCAACTGGCCGAGAAAACTATTCGTGCAAATAAAAATATCGAGAATACCTACGAAACAGAACAAAGAAAAAAATTGGCAGCAGAAGCTGTCACACCCGAATATATTTATCAAGAAGATACGGCATCTGTCCAACATAATCGTATTGATAAATTATTTAAATTGATTGATTCTGCGAATGAAAAAGTAGACAAAGAGTACAGCAATAAGCAAGCAAAGGCCAAAAAGGAAGAAACGATTCCTGCGCCGACCGTGGAAGAACGAGTAGCTAGCTTAAAGTCATTGTTTGAATCTTTACCGCAAGATGAAGTTACGTTTTATCAAAGTTTTCCTAATGTTTTTTATCAAACAATCTTTACATTAACCTCTGAGCAATTAGATAAGGTTCGTTCAGAAAGTTTGATGTTGGTGGATGATGCGATGCAAAATCACGTTCGAGAATCTGATTTGGATAAAATTCGCCAAGAAGCTAACGGTAAAATTCAATACTTAGACATTACGAGTACCATGCAACAAGTCATTCGTTACATTGTTAACCAAGGGATTGTGGTAAACGATATTGCCAATGAAAAACGAACAGAAGAGCTACGCCAAAAAGCGATGAATGCTGTTCAACCCGCAATGATTTATCAAGGCGAAATTATTGTTCGTGAAGGTACTCAAATTGATGCAAAAGCGGTCGAAAAACTTGAGTTACTAGGAATGACTAGTCAAAATACGTCTATTTTTCCGATGGTGGCATTAGCACTAGCTATTTTACTTCAAGTTGAAGTGTTGATTTTCTTTACAAAACAAGTGACTGAGCCTTCGCGACAACGCTCGTTTATTATCTTTTACACGGGTGCTATGCTAATCAGTGTTATTTTAATGAAATTCTTCCAGATTTTCCAAACAGAGCAGTTGATGTATATTCCCTTGTTCTATCCAGCAGCCTTTGCACCGCTAATTCTAAATCATTTTGTGAATCGTCGTTCAGGGATAATCGCTGCCATTTTCCAAGTCGTTTTTGCGTTATTTATCTTTTATAATTCTATTGGCACAAACTCGTTGACGGTTATTCTGATTATGTACTTATTCTCAGGATTTCTAGCAACAGTTGTTAAACGAAAACGGATGAGTGAGCAAGTTTTCCCAGCTTTAATGTGGGTAGTGGTCTTTCCTGTTTTCATGGCGGTTGTCTTAATGATTTATCAAGGGATGAGTTTAACAGATGGTAAAACGTGGACAGCTTTAATTTGTGCAAGTGCAGGAACGGTACTTTCATTTTTAGCAACAATGGGCTTGCATCCATATATCGAATTATTAGTGACCGATGATAGTATGATTGTCTTGAATGAATTAAGTAATCCGAACCATCCGTTGTTAAAACAACTGTTAGAAGAAGCGCCAGGTACCTATCATCATAGCATGATGGTGGCTAGTTTGAGCGCTAACGCTGTTGCTGAGATTGGCGGGCGGTCGCTATTAACACGAGTTGCTTGTTATTACCATGACATTGGCAAAATTAAACACGCCAATTTCTTTGTGGAAAACTTACCTGCTGGTGCAGAAAATCCACATAACTTTTTATTACCAGAAGATAGTAAACAAATTATTTTTGGCCACGTAATTGATGGCGCCAAAATTTTAGAAGAGTACAATATGCCGCAAATGGTGATTGACATTTGTCGTCAACATCATGGCACAACATTGATGAAATTTTTCTATGTGAAAGCAAAAGAACGCAATCCTGAAATTAAAGAATCAGACTTCCGTTATCCTGGGCCACGTCCACAAACACGAGAAGCAGGGATTGTGAGTATTGCTGATACTTGTGAGGCTGCTGTGCGGGCGATGGATCATCCCACCAACGAAAAAATTCAAGCCTTTGTGCATAATGTGATTCAAGATAGAATTTCAGATGGCCAATTAGATGAATGTGGGTTAACGATGAAAGAGATTCGCATCATTGAAAAATCATTAATTAATGGATTATGCAGTACCTTCCATTCACGGATTAAGTATCCAAAAATGAAAGCTGAAGCAGAAGAAATGAAAGATGAACAAGAAAAGAGAGATGACTAATGGATATTACTTTCATTGATGAAACCGAGAAAGTACCAACAGAAGAAATCAAAGAAATCGAAAACTTGCTGCAATTTGCAGCGGGTTTTCTAGAAATTGCCGAAGATACGGAGATGTCGGTGACTTTTACAGATAACGCAGGTATCCAAGTGATTAATCGTGACTATCGGGGCAAAGATATGCCTACAGATGTCATCAGTTTTGCTTTAGAGGATGAAGGGGAAGACGAATTGCCAATTATTTTTGATGATGAAGAGTTGGCAGAGCTACCACGTAATCTAGGTGATTTAATTATTTCAACAGAGCGAGCAGCAGAACAAGCAGTTGAATATGGGCACACATTGGAGCGAGAAATGGGCTTTTTGGCAGTACATGGCTTTTTACATTTGAATGGGTACGATCATATGGAACCTGAAGATGAAAAAGAAATGTTTGGTTTACAGAAAGAGATTTTAGATGCGTATGGCCTTAAAAGATGAGCAAACAGGAAAAAATAAACATTTTATTAATTCATTAGAATTTGCTTGGCAAGGAATCAAAACAGTTTTTCGAGAAGAACGTAATATGCGCAAACATGTGGCGTTTGGTGTCACCGCCATTGTGTTTGGTTTCTTGTTTTCCTTAACACTTGCTGAATGGCTGTGGTTGTTATTGGCCGTTTTTCTCGTCTGGTTGGCAGAAATTATCAACACAATTTTTGAAAATGTCGTAGATATGTTTACGGATTTTCACTTTCATCCAATCGGAAAAAAGGTTAAAGACATGGCCGCAGGAGCTGTTTTATTAACAGCCGGTTTCGCAGTGCTAGTAGGACTAATTCTATTTGTACCAAAAATTTTACAAATCATTCAAATGTGGAAATAAGAGGAGAAATACAATGACAACTGAACATAAATCTGGTTTCGTAGCCATTGTCGGCAGACCAAATGTTGGAAAATCAACATTGTTAAATCGAATTGTCGGCCAAAAAATTGCAATTATGAGTGACAAAGCACAAACAACTCGTAATAAGATTCAAGGAATTTATACAATTCCTGAAGCACAAATTGTTTTTATCGATACTCCAGGGATTCACAAACCTAAACACCGCTTAGGCGATTTCATGGTGGAAAGTGCCTACAATGCGATGCGTGAAGTAGATGCTACTTTATTTATGGTAAGTGCTGATCAAAAACGCGGGAAAGGTGACGGCTTTATTATTGAACGATTGAAAAATAATAATAGTCCAGTCTACTTGATTATTAATAAAATTGACAAAGTCCATCCAGATGATTTATTGAGTATTATTGAAGACTATTCGAAACAAATGGACTTTAAAGAAATTATTCCCATTTCTGCCACGGAAGGAAATAATTTTGAGCATTTAATGGATGTTCTCGTTGAGCAAATGCCAGAAGGACCACAATATTTCCCTGATGACCAAATTACGGATCATCCAGAATATTTTATCGTTTCCGAATTAATTCGTGAAAAGGTGTTACTTTTAACAAGAGATGAGATTCCTCATTCTGTCGCTGTCGTTGTGGACTCAATGAAACGGGATGAAAACGATAAAGTCCATGTCCAAGCAACCATTATTGTGGAACGGGACAGTCAAAAAGGTATTATTATTGGCAAAGGCGGAAAAATGCTGAAACAAATTGGTACCAAGGCGCGTCAAGATATTGAATATTTATTAGATGACAAAGTGTATTTGGAGCTGTGGGTAAAAGTCCAAAAAGACTGGCGTGACAAAAAAATCTATTTACAAGATTTTGGTTATCGCAAAGAAGAATATTAAGAAAGTAGTGTTTGGGAAGTGAGTGTATAAACGAACTTTCCAAACACTACACTAATTTACATAAGAAATGGAAGTGAATTGAATGGCATTAGGGGAGACCAAAGGCATTATTTTATTTACGAAGGATTTTAAAGAGAAGGATAAACTCGTCAAAATTTTTACAGAATCCTATGGAAAATTGATGTTTTTTGTGAAAGGCGCGCATCGAAAAAATAATCCTCTTTTGCCAGCGATTCTGCCATTTACAGAAGCCGTCTACATCGGAAATTTTAGAGAAGAAGGCTTATCTTTTCTCAATAGCAGCAAAGAAGTTCAACCTTTTCGAAACATTCAACAAGACATATTTATTAACGCATACGGAACATATATTTTAAACTTAGTCGATGCAGCAATTGAAGATCAGCACTATGACCCAAATTTATTTCAATTTACCCACATGGCATTATCCGCTTTAAATGAGCAAAAAGATCCGGAAATCATTACAAATATTTTTGAAATTCAATTGTTAGAACGGTTTGGTGTACGACCAGAATGGCATCATTGTGTGGCTTGTGGCGAAACACAAGGGAAATTTGACTACTCTTCAAAGTATAGCGGTGTGCTTTGTGAAAAACATTGGCATTTAGATGAACAGCGCTACCATGCAGATCCTAGAGCGATTCATTTTATTCGCTTATTTTCGCAAGTCTCCTATGAAAAAGTCCAAAACATTCAAGTAAAAGAAGAAACTAAGAAAAGTATTCGAGAAACGATTGATATGTTATACGATGAATATGTCGGGTTGCACTTAAAAAGCAAAAAATTTATTGATCAAATGAAAACGTGGGAAAATACGTTAAAAATTCCACCACGAAAGAAGGAAGAAAAAGAAACATAAACAAGCAGACGTTTTTCTAAAAAAATTTGACAACTTCCCTCAGACACCGTATTATGATAGAGAAGTTAAATACGTACGAAGAAAAAGAGAAGTAAAAAGAACCCTCTGTTAAGCGAATCTGGGAGAGTGGGAGCCAGAAACACGGAACTTTTGAAAGGCACTTTGGAGTACGACAAACGAAGCTGCCGATGAACACATCGGAAGTAGGGTGGAACCGCGATAATTATTCGTCCCTATGTCTATTAATAGGCATGGGGACTTTTTGCTGTGAATCACTACGATTGGCGCAAATGCGACAGAGTAGATGATGAACAGTACAAGGTGACCAAAGGGAACGTTGTCTCCTCTATGTTAAAACAAACTGCTTAGCCAAAAACATGGAGTAGATGTGGAACAGCACAAGGTGACCAAAGGGAACGTTGTAACCGAATAAAAAAAGCAAACAGTTAACACCAAAAGAAAAAATAGTAACGTTTATTCAAAAAAGCTCAATTGGCGCAAAGGCGACAGAGTAGATGATGAACAGCATAAAAATTATCCCATTCTACAAAATTGTTTCTCTGTAGCCCTTTTTAAATTTACATTCCCGAAGCAAAGCCAATCCCTATGTCTATAAAAAATATTCCAAGGAGGAAAACAATGAAAAACAAGTTAACCGTACAAGAAATGATTTTAACCTTGCAAAAATTTTGGTCATCTAATGGCTGTATGTTAATGCAAGCCTATGATACAGAAAAGGGAGCCGGTACTATGAGTCCTTACACGTTTTTACGTGCCATTGGACCTGAACCATGGAATGCTGCCTACGTAGAACCTTCTCGTCGTCCAGCTGATGGACGCTATGGTGAAAATCCAAACCGTCTATACCAACATCATCAATTCCAAGTTGTAATGAAGCCTTCTCCTGAAAATATCCAAGAACTTTATCTAGAAAGTTTGAAATTATTAGGAATTGATCCATTAGAACATGACATTCGTTTTGTAGAAGATAACTGGGAAAATCCTTCAATGGGCTGTGCTGGTTTAGGTTGGGAAGTTTGGTTAGATGGCATGGAAATTACCCAATTTACGTATTTCCAACAAGTTGGCGGCTTACAATGTCATCCTGTCACTTCTGAAATTACTTACGGGTTAGAACGCTTGGCATCATATATCCAAGAAGTCGAAAGTGTCTATGATTTAGAATGGACACAAGGCGTTAAATATGGTGAAATTTTTGTCCAACCTGAATATGAACATTCAAAATATTCCTTTGAAATTAGTAACCAAGAAATGCTTTTAGAAAACTTTGACAAATTTGAAAAAGAAGCTAAACGCTGTATTGAAGAAAGCTTAGTTCACCCAGCCTATGATTATATTTTAAAATGTAGCCATACATTCAATTTATTAGATGCTCGCGGCGCTGTCTCTGTAACGGAACGTGCAGGATATTTAGCCCGCATTCGGAATATGGCTCGTTCCGTAGCGAAAATTTTTGTGGCTGAACGTGAAAAATTAGGGTTCCCATTATTAAATAAAGATCAAAGTATATCCAAGGAGGCAGAATAACATGGCAAAAGATTTATTATTAGAAATTGGCTTAGAAGAAATGCCCGCACATGTTGTCACACCAAGCCGTATCCAACTTGAAGAAAAAGTAATCAAATTTTTAGATGAACATCATTTAGACTATGAAACAGTGCAATCCTTTGCCACACCTCGTCGTTTAGCCGTGAAAGTAACTGCGATTCCTGAAAAACAAGCGGATGTTGAAGAAGAAGTAAAAGGTCCAGCGAAAAAAATTGCTTTAGATGCTGAAGGAAATTGGTCAAAAGCTGCACAAGGTTTTGTACGCGGCCAAGGAGTTACAACTGAGGACATTGTTTTCAAAGAATTAAATGGTGTCGAATATGTCTATGTGACGAAGTTTACCAAAGGCCAAAGTGCCAAAGAGGTATTAACAAAATTAAATGACGTGATTACAAGTCTAACTTTCCCGGTAACAATGCACTGGGCAAACTATGATTTCG
This sequence comes from Enterococcus sp. DIV1307a, assembly GCF_050537425.1. Lineage (NCBI taxonomy): Bacteria > Bacillati > Bacillota > Bacilli > Lactobacillales > Enterococcaceae > Enterococcus > Enterococcus sp. DIV1307a. The sequence goes on along the minus strand of NZ_CP172914.1, from coordinate 1,944,457 downwards.
AATATATTCGTCCAATTCATTGGATTGTGGCACTACTTGATGATGAAGTAATTCCTTTCAAAGTGTTAGACGTGACGACAGGGCAAACTTCTCGTGGCCACCGTTTCTTGGGAGACGATGTGACGTTCCAACATGCTAATGAATATGAAGCAAAATTAAAAGAACAATTTGTAGTGGTTCAACCGAATGAACGGAAACAAATGATTGTTGATCAAGCGAACGCACTCGCTGCAGAAAAAAATTGGCAGTTAGCTTTAGATGAAGAGTTATTGGAAGAAGTTACGAATTTAGTGGAATATCCAACTGCATTTGTAGGCAGTTTTGATGAAAAATATTTATCTGTTCCAGATGAAGTATTAGTGACTTCTATGAAAGAACACCAACGTTACTTTGAAGTTCGTAACGATCAAGGCTTATTAATGCCGCATTTTATCGCTGTTCGCAATGGGGATAATGTTCACCTTGAAAACGTGATTAAAGGAAATGAAAAAGTGTTAATTGCTCGTTTAGAAGATGCAGAATTCTTTTACAATGAAGATAAAAAATTAACGATTGAAGCATGTGTTGAAAAACTAAAAAATGTGACTTTCCATGAAAAGATTGGTTCAATTTATGAAAAAATGCAACGGGTTGCTTTAATTGCACAAATCATTGGTCGAAAAGTTGGCTTATCTGAGGAGGAATTGGAAGATTTAAAACGTGCCTCTGAAATTTATAAATTTGACTTAGTAACAAATATGGTTGGTGAATTCCCAGAATTACAAGGAATTATGGGAGAAAAATATGCCTTATTACAAGGCGAAAAACCAGCCGTAGCAACGGCGATTCGAGAACATTATTTACCAACTTCTAGTGAAGGTGATTTGCCAGAAACAGCAATCGGGGCTGTTTTGGCCTTAGCCGATAAGCTTGACAGCGTCTTTTCATTCTTCTCAGTTGGTATGATTCCAACAGGTTCTAACGATCCTTATGCACTTCGTCGTCAAACCTATGGCGTTATCCGAATTATTGAAGATAAAGGCTGGACCTTCCCATTAGTTCAATTACAAACAGAAGTTGATGAAGCAGTGAATCAAGATGTTGAGAAATATGGCGTTTTACTAAACGAAGGACAAGCAGAAGTCGTTGAATTTGTGAAAGCTCGCTTACGTCAATTATTAATGACGAAAAATGTTCGCCATGACATTATCGATGCAGTGGTGTCTGCTGAGCAAGCCGATTTATCGAAATTATTTGCTTCAGCGAATATTTTAAAAAGCCGTTTTGAAGATCAAGATTTTAAACCATCCATGGAAGCCTTAACGCGTGTTATTAATTTAGCGAAAAAAGGTCAAGAACTTTTAGGTGATACTGAAGAAGGGATTGATCCAAGTCTGTTTGAAAATAAGGCAGAAAAAGAACTGTATCAAGCAGTTAACGATTTATCTGAAGCATTTGCGACACGCACGATTGCAGAAAACTATGAAGCACTAGTAAATCTACGTCCGTTAATTGATGCGTACTTCAATGAAACGATGGTTATGGTTGAGGATGAAAAAGTCAAACAAAACCGATTAAAACAATTAATGCAAATTGCTAAAATGGCGTTATCAATTGCTAGCTTAGATTTATTAATTGTAAAATAAAAAGCGCTGCTTTTCGACCGCTATGGAGGAACCGACAGCATGCTAGAAACAACATTTGAACAAATTTTAACACAATTATCAAAGCCAGCTGTTCGTGCGCTAACGAATGAAAAAATCGACAGTGTGGATGAACTCTATGCACGAGGCCGAAAAGCGTTACTTTCGTTGCATGGCTTTGGTCCAAAGTCTATTCGAACTATTGAAGAGATAACTGGGAAAGAATTGAAGTAAAAAAAGGATCGCCGTTTAGAGGCGATCCTTTTTTTATTTACGTTTTTGTTTTCCAGCATTGCGACCTTTATTGCCGTTTGCTTTTGGTTGGTTCGTTTTTTGCGTTGCTTTGTTTGTTTCTTTTGGTGTCACATCCTTAATAGGAGTAACCACTTGTTTTGGTGGGTTATTTTTCAATTCTTCTTGTACTTGTTTTTTAATTCTTGGACGTAAGAGGATATTTGTGATGGCAGATTGAATACATGTGAAAATACCACCAACTACCCAGTAAAGTGCTACGCCTGCAGGTGAGCTAAAGGACATGAAAACAATCATTAATGGTGAAACAATCAGCATTGATTTCATTGTTTTCTTTTGTTCTTCAGGAATACCAATCATTGAAATATAACCTTGAGCTAAATAGGCTAAACCAGCTAATGCCACTAAAATCATATTTGGTTGCCCTAAATTCATTCCTAAGAAGCTTGCCGTGGCAATACCTTTTGTATAACGAGCAGCAAAGAACAGAGAAGAGAAAATAGGCATTTGAATTAATAAAGGCAAACAACCAATTCCGCCAACCATACTCACATTGTTTTCTTTATAAATCTTTTGTAGTTCTGCTTGTGCGGCCATTTGTTCTTCACGCGTACTTGCTTGTTTCATTTTTGCTTGTGCAACATCCACTTGGGGTTTGATTGCTTGCATTTTTTCCGTTTGGATAAAGCTTTTTTTCGATTGATGTAAGCCTAACGGTAAAATAATGATCCGTACAATAATGGTGATAAAAATAATCGCCCAACCATAGTTCCAATTAAAGTTATCGACAAGATAAGTAATTGCATTACTCATCGGTAAAACAAGGAAGTTATAGACAAAACCTTCACCAGTTGGTTGTCCATCTGCTCCTGTTTTCACACAGCCTGATAAAAACATTACTAAAAATAGTAAGCCAGAGCCGTAAAGCCATCGGTTTAATTTACGCATGTAATTCGGTCCTTTTCTAAAAAATTTTTACATGGTTAACTATACTTGAAACAGCGCTCTTTTTCAATCAAAATCGAAAAGAAGCTCTTACAAAAATCAATAAAAAGCAGGAACTACTTGCTGTTCAAGGCTTCTTCCCAAAGAAATCAATCGTTAGAAAGTAAGTTTATTGAATCACTTTAAATTGTTCCGTTTCTTCTAACAAAGGGTCTTCTTGAATATCAACATACGTTACACGTCCCGCCGGACTGGGGGAATCTTTGATTTTTTTGATAAATGTTTCCATTATGTCTTCAGGTGCAATTGCTGTAATTGAAACGGACCCGTCGTCTTCGTTCTTCACCGAACCAGTGACACCTAATTGATCTGCCACCATTTTTGTCATGTAGCGGAAGCCAACACCTTGGACACGTCCTTGTACATTCATTCTTAGTTTTTCCATGAGAGACACTTCCTTTGCTTTTTTCTTTATGATAGCGATTTTTCTTGGTTCTAGCAAGTATCCAAGCAAGCTAGAAGCATGCTATAATACAAAGGCGAGGTGACTTATGAAAGAAATTACATCAACGAAAAATAACCAATTAAAAGAATGGAAAAAATTACACAAAAAGAAGTACCGAGAAGAACTGAACCAATATATAATAGAAGGATTTCATTTAGTTGAAGAAGCTGTGAAGGCCAATGCCGATGTCCAGTGGATTTTGTTTAACCAAAGAGGTCAACAAGAATGGGGAACTTGGTTAGCTGAACAAGAAACAGAAAAATTAATTTTTGTAAGTGATGAGGTTTTAAATAGTTTGTCGGAGCTGCCAACTTCACAAGGAATTTTGGCAATTGTCACCTTGGAAACGCAACAAGAGCAGTCGCTTTCTTTTAAAGGTGGTTGGTTACTTTTAGATAATATCCAAGACCCTGGCAATGTTGGTACGATGATTCGCACAGCTGATGCAGCAGGTTTAGCAGGCGTGATTTTAGGTAAAGGCACAGCAGATATTTACAATACAAAAGTGTTGCGCTCAATGCAGGGAAGTCACTATCATTTACCAGTTCTCCAACGAGAGTTGACTGAAGTGGTTCAGGCATTCAAGAAGCAAGGACTACCAGTTTTCGGTACAGAATTAAATGAAGCTGCGATTGCTTATTATGAACAAGAGGCAGTGGAAAATTATGCGTTGATTTTAGGCAATGAAGGTAGTGGAGTTTCGCCAGAATTGTTAGCAGAAACCACGAAAAATCTTTATATTCCAATGAAAGGTCAAGCAGAATCATTGAATGTCGCTATCGCAGCAGGCGTGTTAATGTTTTATTTTGAAAATAATCAATAACAGAAACGAGTGTCAAAAAATGCTGACTATCAAAAAGACAACCCAGTTAACAGAAAAAGAATTAGAAACCATTATGGCTATTTGGCTGCAAACGAATCTAGAAGCTCATCCATTTGTCGCACCAACTTATTGGCAAGAAAATAAGGCATTTGTCCGCGCTGCGTTGCCAAAAGCAACACTGATCTTAGCGGAAGAAGAGGGTCAGATAATTGGGTTTTTAGGCTTAATGGATAACTATATCGCAGGAATTTTTATAAAAAAAGCGTTTCAAGGGAAGGGCATCGGTCAGAAATTACTGCAAGTAGCAAAAGAAGAACAGGACCTCTTATCTTTGGCTGTTTACAGGAAAAATCAAGCAGCTTATGCCTTTTATCAAAAACAAGGCTTTGTCCAACAAAAGCGAACCATCGATGAAACGGGAAACGAAGAATGTCATCTTGTTTGGCAAGCGCAGTAGGAGCGACATTTCTAGTTTTAAGGCTTGCTATTTTTCTGAAAATATCTTATACTGTTAAAGGTGTGATTTTCACACACGAAATCCACATTCTTTTCCATCTGCGAAGTGGTGCTACTACGGTAGTTCTTCAAGGAGTTGACGAAAAGAAGAGGAAAATAAAAACCAAACTGGAGGAAACACAACATGGCAGTAATTTCTATGAAACAATTACTAGAAGCCGGCGTACACTTTGGTCACCAAACTCGTCGCTGGAACCCAAAAATGAAGAAATATATCTTCACAGAAAGAAACGGTATCTACATCATTGACTTACAAAAAACAGTGAAATTAGTAGATGCAGCTTACGATTACATGAAAAACGTTGCAGAAGAAGGCGGCGTTGCTTTATTCGTAGGAACTAAAAAACAAGCACAAGAAGCAATCAAAGATGAAGCAATCCGCGCTGGTCAATACTATGTAAACCATCGTTGGTTAGGTGGTACGTTAACTAACTGGGATACAATCCAAAAACGTATTGCTCGCTTGAAAAAAATCAATGCAATGGAAGAAGACGGCACTTTCGAAGTTTTACCTAAGAAAGAAGTTGCTGGCTTAAACAAAGAACGTGAACGTTTAGAAAAATTCTTAGGTGGTATCGCTGATATGCCAAGAATTCCAGATGTAATGTACATCGTTGACCCACGTAAAGAACGCATTGCTGTTCAAGAAGCACACAAATTAAACATTCCAATCGTTGCAATGGTTGATACAAACTGTGATCCTGATGAGATCGATGTTGTAATCCCTTCAAATGATGATGCAATCCGCGCCGTGAAATTAATCACTGCTAAAATGGCTGATGCTTTCATCGAAGGTAACCAAGGGGAAGACCAAGCAACTGAAGAGTTATTCGTTGAAGAAACACCAGAAGCAACTTCAATCGAAGAAATCGTTGATGTTGTTGAAGGAAACAACGAATCAGCTGAATAATAATGATTACGGAGCTGTCTCAAAGGCTAGGCGACAAAAAGCCTGATTCTCCTTTGAGATAGCTTTTTTAAAAAGAATTGATAATATCCGAGGAGGACACAAATAATGGCAGACGTTACAGCTAAAATGGTAAAAGAATTACGCGATATGACTGGCGTTGGAATGATGGACGCTAAAAAAGCATTAGTAAAAGTAGAAGGCGACATGGAAAAAGCCGTAGACTTTTTACGTGAAAATGGTATGGCTAAAGCAGCGAAGAAAAATGACCGCATTGCGGCTGAAGGTTTAGCAAACGTAGCAACTGTAGGTAACGTTGCAGCAATCGTTGAAGTAAACTCAGAAACTGACTTCGTTTCTAAAAACGAAATGTTCCAAGATTTAGTTAAAGATATTGCGACTAAAGTTGCTGAAAACAAACCAGCTACGATGGAAGAAGCAATGGCTATTAAAACTGAAAAAGGCACAATCGAATCTGATTTAATCGAAGCAACAACTGTTATCGGTGAAAAAATCAGCTTCCGTCGTTTTGAAGTTGTCGAAAAAGCTGACAATGCTGCATTTGGCGCTTACTTACACATGGGTGGCCGTATTGCTGTATTAACAGTTATCGATGGCACAACTGACGAAGAAGTAGCGAAAGATGTTGCTATGCACATCGCGGCAATCAACCCTCGCTATGTCAACGAATCTCAAATTCCTCAAGAAGAATTAGAACACGAAAAAGCTGTGTTAACTGAACAAGCATTAAACGAAGGGAAACCAGCAAATATCGTTGAAAAAATGGTTGTTGGTCGTCTACAAAAATTCAAAGCAGAAATCGCTTTGGTTGACCAACCATTTGTTAAAGATCCAGATATGACTGTCGAAAAATTTGTTGCTTCTAAAGGCGGCGAAGTGAAATCATTCGTACGTTTTGAAGTTGGCGAAGGTATCGAAAAACGTGAAGATAACTTTGCGGATGAAGTAATGAGCCAAATGAAAAACTAAGAGCATCAAACGCTCGGTTGAAAAGCCGTGAATCATAAGTATCTAAACAGACAGCGATCCCCAAAGGAAGCTGCATAAATTGATTACTGCTTGATTCAAGGCAGTCTTTCAGCCATTTGGGAACGCATAACTTTGATATGCGCTCCCTTTTTTTAGGCAAAACCAGTGGATCGCACTGCTTGGTCTAAAAAATCATTTTGGTGAAAAGTCATCTAAATGAGGAATTGAATGATTTTTAGAGAATCTTGGAGGGAATTATGATGGTTAAACCTAAGTATCAACGTGTCGTATTAAAGTTAAGTGGAGAAGCGCTAGCCGGAGAAGACGGTTTTGGCATTAAACCACCAGTCATTAAAGAAATCGTCCAAGAAATTAAAGAGGTCCATGAATTAGGTATCGAAATGGCCATCGTGGTTGGCGGCGGAAACATCTGGCGTGGACAAATTGGTGCTCAAATGGGCATGGAACGTGCACAAGCTGATTATATGGGCATGTTAGCTACTGTGATGAATGCCTTAGCATTGCAAGATACATTAGAAAATCTTGGTGTGCCTACACGTGTTCAAACATCAATTGAAATGCGTCAAATTGCAGAACCATACATTCGTCGTCGTGCAGAACGTCATTTAGAAAAAGGCCGCGTTGTTATTTTTGCCGGAGGAACAGGAAATCCTTACTTCTCGACAGATACAACGGCTGCGTTACGAGCTGCAGAAGTAGATGCGGACGTCATCTTAATGGCGAAGAACAATGTTGATGGTGTTTATTCTGCGGATCCACGTGTGGATGAAACAGCGACAAAATTTGAAGAACTAACACATTTAGATGTTATTTCTAAAGGGCTGCAAGTAATGGATTCAACAGCAAGCTCATTAAGTATGGATAACGATATTCCTTTAGTTGTCTTTAACCTAAATGAAGCAGGAAATATCCGTCGTGCCATCCTTGGTGAAAATATCGGAACAACTGTAAGGGGGAAATAAAGAATGTCTAAAGAAGTTTTAGCAACAGCCAAAGAAAAAATGACAAAAGCGGAAGAAAGCTTACGCCGTGAATTAGGTCAAATTCGTGCTGGTCGTGCGAACGCAAGTCTATTAGACCGTATTCAAGTAGAATATTATGGTGCACCAACACCAGTTAACCAATTAGCAAGTATCAATATCCCAGAAGCACGTGTATTAATGATTACACCGTTTGACAAAAATTCTATCGCTGACATTGAAAAAGCTATTCAAATGAGTGATATCGGCATTAGCCCAACCAATGATGGAAATGTCATCCGTTTAGTGATTCCACAATTAACGGAAGAACGTCGGAAAGAATTAGCCAAAGACGTGAAAAAAGAAGCGGAGAACTCAAAAGTTGCTGTCCGTAACGTTCGTCGTGATGCAATGGATGAGTTGAAAAAAGCTCAAAAAAATGGCGACATCACTGAAGATGAATTACGTTCATTTGAAAAAGATGTTCAAAAATTAACAGATGATAGCATCAAAAATATCGATGCGATTACTGCTGAAAAAGAACAAGAACTTTTAGAAGTATAAAACCAATCACTAATAAAAATTATTGAATCCAGAGAAGCAAATGCTCTGGATTTTTTTGTATAGATGATGAAGGCGTATCTCAACGCTCTCTTTGCGAAAGTCATTCTAAAGTAATTATTTAAGAAAACGCTTTCTTTAATAAATTTTTTTATTCTACCAGAATTTTTTTCTTTGTGTAGGGAGGATCACTTAAAAATATAGAGAAACTTTGAAATATCAGCCTTTTAAAATTTTCCTTCACAAATTGAATCCTAAAATTTGATGATAAGAGTTGTTATTTTTAGCAATTGTAATTTGCGATTCATTCTCAATTAGGCTAAAATGAGTGAGAACGGAAAAACGATTAAAACAAGTTGGAGGGAATTGTACATGTCTGTGTTAGAAATCAAAAATTTACACGTATCAATTGAAGATAAAAAGATTCTAAAAGGGGTCGATTTAACAATTAATACTGGAGAAATCCATGCAATTATGGGACCTAATGGGACTGGTAAATCTACTTTATCAGCAGCAATTATGGGAAATCCTAACTATGAAGTCACAGAAGGAGAAATTCTATTTGACGGCGTCAACGTTTTAGATTTAGAAGTAGACGAACGCGCTCGCCTAGGCTTATTCTTAGCAATGCAATACCCAAGTGAAATTCCAGGGATTACCAATGCTGAATTCATGCGTGCAGCAATCAATGCAAAACGTGACGAAGACAACAAAATGTCAGTCATGCAGTTCTTAAAAAAATTAGATAGCAAAATGGAATTATTAAATATGCCTGAAGAAATGGCTGAGCGTTACTTAAACGAAGGGTTTTCTGGCGGCGAGAAAAAACGAAATGAAATTTTACAATTATTGATGTTAGAGCCAACGTTTGCCATTTTAGATGAAATTGATTCAGGCTTAGATATCGATGCGTTAAAAGTAGTTTCTAAAGGGGTTAATGAAATGCGCGGCGAGAACTTTGGTGCGTTAATTATTACCCATTATCAACGCTTATTGAACTATATCACGCCAGATGTTGTTCATATCATGATGGAAGGCCGCGTTGTGAAAACCGGTGGGGCTGACTTGGCAAAACGTTTAGAAACAGAAGGCTATGCTGGTATCAGCCAAGAATTAGGTATTGATTACAAAGAAGAAGCGTAAGGAGGACAAGATAAATGAAAAAAGTAAATCTAATGGATTATCTTGACGAAGTCACCGCTTTTTCACTAGAACATGAAGAACCAGCTTGGATGACTGAATTGCGAACAACGGCTTTAAAAAACGCTGACGAAAGTGAGTTACCACATATTGATCGTGTGAAATTTCATCGTTGGCCTTTATTAAATGTTCACATGGAAAGTTATGTGCCTTCTGAAGGAAATGTCGCAAGTTTTGATCAAATGAAAGACAATCCTTTAATTGTTCAACAAGGATCTTTTCATGCTTTTGAGCAATTGCCAGCCTCATTAGCGGAACAAGGGGTAATTTTTACAGACATTTTTACTGCTTTACAAGAGCATCCAGAATTAGTTAAAGAATACTATATGACTAAAGCCGTATTACCAGAAGAAGATAAGCTGACAGCAGCTCATGCAGCTTTCATGAATAGTGGCGTTTTCTTATACGTTCCTAAAAACGTAGTGATTGAAGAGCCCATTGAATCTTTGTTTATTCAGGATTCAGATAGCAACCAACCTTTCTTTAAACATGTTTTAATCGTTGCAGATAATCATAGTGAATTCAGTTATTTAGAACGTTTTCAATCAACCGGTCATCATGCAGAGAAAGCTTCGGGAAATATTATTGTGGAAGTGATTGCGAAAGATGGCGCAAAAGTTAAATACTCAGCTGTAGATCAATTAGGGCAAACTGTAACGACTTATATGAATCGTCGTGGCTATATTATGCGGGATGCCTCTGTTGATTGGGCTCTAGGCGTCATGAATGATGGCGATGTTGTGGCTGATTTTGATTCTGATTTAGTTGGCGAAGGCGCTCATTCAGAAGTTAAAGTTGTTGCAATTAGTGCAGGTAAACAAACACAAGGCATCGACACACGAGTGACAAACAAAGCGCCACATTCGATTGGTCATATTTTACAACATGGAGTCATTCGTGAACGTGGTACTTTAACGTTTAATGGAATTGGCCACATTTTAAAAGGAGCAAAAGGAGCCGACGCACAGCAAGAAAGTCGTGTTTTAATGCTGTCTGATAAAGCTCGTGGTGATGCCAATCCAATTCTTTTAATTGATGAAAATGAAGTGACTGCCGGACACGCAGCCAGCGTTGGTCGAGTAGATCCAGAAGAAATGTATTATTTAATGAGCCGCGGCTTGCGTAAAGAAGAAGCGGAACGTTTGGTGATTCGTGGCTTCCTAGGTTCTGTCATTACAGCAATTCCAGTTAAAGAAGTACAAAATGAATTTGTAGAAGTAATTGAAGGGAAGTTAAACGCATGATGGATGCAGCAACCATTCGTCAATCGTTTCCTATTTTATTTCAAGAAGTTAATGATGAACCGCTAGTTTATTTAGACAATGCTGCAACAACCCAAAAACCAACGGCAGTGTTAGATATTTTACGACATTATTATGAAACCGATAATGCCAATGTTCATCGTGGGGTGCACACGTTAGCCGAACGAGCAACGAAGGACTATGAAGCCTCCCGCGAAAAGGTTCGCCAATTTATCCATGCCAAAGAAACAGCGGAAGTTTTATTTACACGAGGAACAACAACCAGTTTGAATTGGATTGCCAAAAGTTATGGTGACTTGGCAGTTACAGCCGGGGATGAAATCGTCATATCTTACATGGAACATCATTCAAACATTATTCCCTGGCAACAATTAGCCCAACGTACAGGAGCCATTTTGAAGTATATAGACGTCACTGAAGACGGCTTTTTAGACATGGCAAGTGCACGTCAACAAATTACAGAAAAAACGAAAATTGTTTCGATTGCTCATGTTTCAAATGTGTTAGGGGTCATTAATCCAATCGAAGAATTAACACAATTAGCTCATCAAAATGGCGCTGTGATGGTGGTAGACGGCGCGCAAGCAGTTCCTCATATGCCTGTGGACGTTCAAGCCATCGATGCTGATTTTTATGCATTTAGTGGTCACAAAATGTGTGGACCAACTGGAATTGGTGTCCTTTATGGCAAACGTCATTTATTGGAACAAATGGAACCTGTGGAATTTGGTGGCGAAATGATTGACTTTGTTCATCTTCAAGAAAGTACTTGGAAAGAGCTTCCATGGAAATTTGAAGCTGGCACACCTAATATTGCTGGGGCAATTGCCTTAGGTGCCGCCATTGATTATTTAACAGAAATTGGTTTGGAGGCCATTCATCAACATGAAGCAGCCCTTGTTCACTATGTTTTGCCGAAGTTGCAAGCTATCGAGGGCTTGACGATTTATGGTCCACAGAATCCAAAAGACCACACAGGTGTGCTTGCTTTTAATATTGACGGTTTACATCCACATGATGTGGCTACGGCGTTAGATATGGAAGGGGTCGCTGTCAGAGCGGGTCACCATTGCGCGCAACCGCTATTAAACTATTTGAGCGTGCCAGCAACCGCACGGGCAAGTTTTTATTTATACAATACCAAAGAAGACGCAGATCGCTTAGTTGAAGCGATTAAAGCGACAAAGGAGTTTTTCCAGCATGGCACTTTCTAAATTAGATAACTTATATCGCCAAGTCATTTTGGACCATTCTAGCCACCCACATCACCACGGAACGCTAGATGCGTCTAGCCAAACAATTGAACTGAATAATCCTACTTGTGGAGATGTGATTGAACTGGATGTGGCCATTGAAGACGGTGTGATTAAAGATATCGCCTTTCAAGGAAGTGGCTGTTCTATCAGTACAGCAAGTGCTAGTATGATGACTGATGCGGTCTTAGGAAAAACAATCGCCGAAGCAACGGCCTTAGCAGAGGATTTCTCTCAACTTGTTCAAGGAAATGAAGTGGCCGAAGATGAAAAATTAGGCGATGCAGCAATGTTAAGCGGCGTAGCTAAATTTCCAGCTCGGATCAAATGTGCAACCCTGGCTTGGAAAGCCTTAGAGCAGGCTGTTGCTAATAACGGCCAAGGCGAAGCTGGTCATTTACATTGTGAAAAATAAAGAAAGGGTGACGACGAATTGAGTACAGTACCTGAATTAGAAGAATATAAATTTGGCTTTCACGACGATGTGGAACCAGTCTTTAGTACCGGAGACGGCCTAACCGAAGACGTCGTTCGCGAAATTTCTCGCGTGAAAGGCGAACCAGAATGGATGCTTGACTTCCGTTTAAAATCGTTAGAACAATTCAATAAAATGCCCATGCAAGAATGGGGTCCAGACCTGTCAGATATTGACTTTAGTAAAATTAAATATTACCAAAAACCGAGTGACAAACCCGCACGCGATTGGGATGATGTACCTGATAAAATCAAAGAAACCTTTGAAAAAATTGGGATTCCCGAAGCTGAGCGTGCTTATCTAGCTGGGGCTTCTGCTCAATATGAATCAGAAGTTGTTTATCATAACATGAAAGAAGAATTTGAAAAATTAGGCATCATTTTTACAGATACTGACTCTGCTTTAAAAGAATATCCTGACTTATTCAAAGAGTATTTTTCAAAACTTGTACCACCAACAGATAATAAACTGGCCGCTTTAAACTCAGCTGTTTGGTCAGGTGGAACCTTTATTTATGTACCAAAAGGCGTTCGAGTTGATGTACCACTACAAACATATTTCCGAATCAACGCTGAAAATACCGGCCAATTTGAACGGACTTTGATTATTGTCGATGAAGGGGCCAGCGTTCACTATGTTGAAGGATGTACGGCACCCACGTATTCAAGTAACAGCTTGCATGCGGCCATCGTAGAAATTTTCACTAGAAAAGATGCCTATTGTCGTTATACCACTATTCAAAACTGGTCAGATAACGTCTACAACCTAGTAACCAAACGTGCTAAAGCTTACGAAGGTGCCACTGTCGAATGGATTGATGGGAACCTAGGAGCTAAAACAACCATGAAATACCCAAGCGTTTACTTAGATGGCAAAGGTGCCCGTGGCACGATGTTATCGATTGCCTTTGCTGGCGCTAACCAAATCCAAGATACTGGGGCCAAAATGATTCACAATGCGCCGAATACCTCTAGCTCAATTGTTTCAAAATCAATTGCTAAAGACGGCGGCGAAGTTAACTACCGTGGCCAAGTTACTTTTGGCAAAGACAGCGCAGGATCGATTTCCCACATCGAATGCGATACGATTATCATGGACGAAAAATCAAAATCAGATACGATTCCGTTTAACGAAATCCATAACAGCCAAGTCTCCTTAGAACACGAAGCCAAAGTTTCAAAAATTTCTGAAGAACAATTATATTATCTAATGAGTCGCGGCTTATCTGAAGCCGAAGCGACAGAAATGATTGTTATGGGCTTTGTTGAACCATTTACGAAAGAATTACCGATGGAATATGCGGTTGAGTTGAATCGGTTGATTAGTTATGAGATGGAAGGGTCTGTCGGCTAGTTTTTCACTCTACCAACAAATAATCAACTAAAACAACAACGGAAAGCCAAACAAGAAACACACTAATCATGCTTCTTCAAAGAAAGTACAAATAAAAAAGCGATGACTCGAGAAGAAAATCTCTATGGAGCCATCGCTTTTTCTTATATTTTAGTTAAAAAATTATTTTACTAAAGGTTGAAGTAACTTGTTCCAGAAACTAATGAGTGGGCCAGCACCAAATGCACAAATAATTGTACCAATCCCAATTGGACCACCAGCAATAAAGCCGATTAATAGGACCAACAAATCTTGTGCTTTTCGAACAGAAGCGTAAGGTTTGTTGATTTGTTGACAGATGGTTGGCGCAATCGCATCATAAGGGGATTCGCCTTGATCTGTAGCCATGTATAAGGCGCAGCCAAATGTAAAAATCAGGACTCCGAAGAATAAAGAAAGTAGTTTGCCAATTGTTGAGCCTCCTAAACTATTGGCGTAAGGTTGAAGCCAAGTAGAAATCTGTTGAATCAAAATTCCTACTAAAAGCATATTTAAAATAGTTCCTAGACCAATGGCTTTTTTGTTTTTTAAATAGACATAGAATAGAATAAACGCATTGACAATAATTTGAAAAATGCCTAATTGCATACCAAACATCGAAGAAAGTCCGATATTCATAGCAGTGAAAGGATCAACTCCTAAACCTGCCACTCTTAAAGTGGATGCGCCAATCCCGATAATAACTAAACCAATTAAAATTAAAAGAACATTTTTGACTAGTTTCATGGTAAGCCTCCTGAATAGATTTTGTGTGTGATAGTACAAAGTCTGCAACAAAAATTCATAGAGAATTTTGTTGCAGACTACTTTTTAACCAGCTCCGTGTTGGAACGAAGGATATAGAGACATCCCGCCATCTACAAAGAGTGTTGTTCCGGTTACGTATGAGGATTCATCAGAAGCTAACCAAGCGGCCGCAGCAGCTACTTGATTTGGTTTACCAATAATGCCCATAGGAACCATGCTCGTTGTTTGTTTTAACTGTTCGGGATCGGAAAATTTTTCAGCATTAATAGGTGTGTTAATCGCTCCAGGCGCAATACAGTTGGCACGAATACCATATTCCGCATATTCCAAAGCGATTGTTTTCGTGAACATTTCGGTTGCGCCTTTACTTGCCGCATAGTGGGCGAACGTTGGCCAAGGAATTCTTTGGTGTACGGAGGACATATTAATGATTGACCCTTTGATTTTTTGATCTCTAAATATTCGGAGTGCCTCTCTAGAACCCAAAAAGACACCGTTTAAATTGACATCAATGACACGTTGCCATTCTTTTAATGGCATATCAATTGTCGGAAAAGAAGCCTCCACACCGGCGTTATTTACCCAAATGTCAACATGACTAAACTCTTTTAAAGCGGTTTCAGCTAACTCTTTAATATCTTCTTCATTAGAGACATCAGCCTTCACGAATTTTACGCGGTCTGCGTGCTTGGCTTGGACATCTTCAAATTCTTTAGGCAGCTCACCGACATAGTCAGCAACAACATTCATGCCCTCTAAGATATAACGCAGAGTAATAAATAATCCTAAGCCCGTAGCTGCACCAGTGACAACGGCCACTTTACCATGTAATTCTCCATACATTGATTCATTCCCCCTAAAATTACTATTAATACTTTCATGGTAGCACATGTCAATCAGCGTGTTGATAAAATACGACAAACTGTCGGAAAAGTTTATGGTCTAAAGTTAGCTACTATTGTTGAAGGTCTTTAAAAAAAATACTGGTCGTAGTAATCAATTCCTCTCATTTATACAGTTTTCTAAAAAAACACAAAATATCCAGACGAACTGGTCAAGTCCAATGGTTATTTATGAGTGAATATGCTAAAATAAAACTTGTCTTACATAAGGAAAGATTTGTTCACTAACAGTGGCGACTGTTCTCAGTAAACAGTTGCGCTGGTTTATCGGGAAGGGAACAGAGCAAGTTTTACGAGACTTTCCCATGTAATAATAAAAAGCACTGAACGTCAGTGAATGAAGGAAGAAGGACATCTATGAAAACAATTATCACATTCATTATTGTCTTCGGTATTCTTGTCCTCGTACATGAATTTGGCCACTTTTATTTTGCAAAACGAGCGGGTATTTTAGTTCGTGAGTTTGCAATCGGAATGGGACCAAAGATTTTTGCGCATCGTGGAAAAGATGGCACCACTTATACGATTCGCTTATTGCCGATTGGTGGCTATGTGCGAATGGCTGGGATGGGCGAAGACATGACAGAAATCACACCAGGTATGCCTCTATCTGTTGAGTTAAATGCCGTGGGTAATGTGGTTAAAATTAATACAAGTAAAAAAGTACAATTACCTCATAGTATTCCGATGGAAGTCGTTGATTTTGATCTTGAAAAAGAATTATTCATCAAGGGCTATGTAAATGGAAACGAGGAAGAAGAAACCGTTTATAAAGTTGACCATGATGCAACGATTATTGAAAGTGATGGAACCGAGGTGCGGATTGCGCCACTTGACGTTCAATTTCAATCAGCTAAATTATCGCAACGCATTTTAACGAACTTTGCGGGACCCATGAATAACTTTATCTTAGGGTTTATTCTGTTTACGTTAGCGGTCTTTCTACAAGGGGGCGTCACTGATTTAAACACGAACCAAATTGGACAAGTGATTCCTAATGGCCCAGCGGCAGAAGCTGGGTTGAAAGAAAATGATAAAGTCTTATCGATTAATAATCAAAAAATCAAAAAATACGAAGATTTTACAACCATTGTGCAGAAGAACCCCGAAAAGCCGTTAACGTTCATAGTTGAGCGTAACGGCAAAGAAGAGCAACTAACAGTGACACCAGAAAAACAAAAAGTGGAAAAACAAACGATTGGTAAAGTCGGCGTTTATCCTTATATGAAAACCGATTTACCGTCAAAATTGATGGGCGGTATTCAGGATACTTTAAATAGTACGACACAGATTTTTAAAGCACTGGGCTCACTATTCACAGGCTTTAGTTTAAACAAACTAGGTGGGCCAGTCATGATGTTTAAGTTATCGGAAGAAGCATCCAATGCTGGAGTAAGTACAGTTGTATTCTTAATGGCCATGTTGTCAATGAACTTAGGGATTATTAATTTGTTGCCAATCCCAGCTTTAGATGGCGGGAAAATTGTCTTAAACATTATTGAAGGTGTACGTGGAAAACCAATTAGTCCTGAAAAAGAAGGCATCATTACGTTAATTGGCTTTGGGTTTGTCATGGTGTTAATGGTGTTAGTTACTTGGAACGATATTCAACGCTTTTTCTTTTAAGGAGAAAGTTTAAGTAAAAAAGTGTGTAAAGAAATCAAAAATAGTTGATTTTAAAATAGAGGAGAGTTTTAATGAAACAGTCAAAAATGTTAATTCCAACGTTAAGAGAAGTACCAAATGATGCAGAAGTCTTAAGTCATCAAATTCTGTTGCGCGCAGGCTATATTCGTCAAGTCGCTGCAGGGATCTATTCTTATTTACCTTTAGCCAATCGTGTTTTAGAAAAATTAAAAACGATTATGCGAGAAGAATTTGAGAAAATTGATGCAGTTGAAATGTTAATGCCTGCGTTATTACCAGCAGAACTTTGGAAAGAATCAGGCCGTTATGAAACTTATGGACCTAACTTGTATCGCTTAAAAGATCGCAATGACCGTGACTATATCTTAGGCCCAACGCATGAAGAAACCTTCACAGAATTAATTCGTGATGAAATCAATTCTTACAAACGATTACCTTTGAATTTATACCAAATTCAAACAAAATATCGTGATGAAAAACGCCCACGTTCTGGCTTATTAAGAGGCCGTGAATTTATCATGAAAGATGGCTATTCTTTCCATGCCGATGAAGCTAGTTTAGATCAATCATACCGTGATTACGAAAAAGCTTACTCACGCATTTTTGAACGCTGTGGACTAGAATTCCGTGCCATTATTGGGGACGGTGGTGCCATGGGTGGTAAAGATTCTAAAGAATTTATGGCGATTTCTGAAATTGGGGAAGATACTATTTGTTATTCAACAGAAAGTGATTATGCTGCCAATTTAGAAATGGCAACAAGTCTTTATACGCCGAAAAAATCACATGAAACACAATTAGATTTAGAAAAAATTGCAACACCAGAAGTGGGTACAATTGCCGAAGTGGCAAACTTCTTTGAAGTTGAGCCACAACGAATTATTAAATCAGTACTATTTATTGCCGATGAAGAGCCAGTAATGGTCTTGGTTCGTGGCGATCATGATGTCAATGACGTCAAATTGAAAAACTTCTTAGGCGCTGATTTCTTAGATGAAGCAACAGAAGAAGATGCTCGCCGTGTCTTAGGAGCGGGCTTTGGTTCAATTGGTCCAGTCAATGTTTCCGAAGATGTTAAAATTTATGCAGATTTAGCTGTTCAAGATTTAGCCAACGCCATTGTTGGGGCTAACGAAGATGGCTATCATTTGACAAATGTAAATCCAGATCGTGACTTCCAACCAATTAGTTACGAAGATTTACGCTTTGTTCAAGAAGGCGATCCTTCTCCTGATGGCAATGGTGTCTTAGCCTTTACTAAAGGAATCGAAATTGGTCATATCTTTAAATTAGGAACGCGTTACAGTGATGCTATGGGCGCAACAGTTTTAGATGAAAACGGTCGTGAAAAATCAGTGATCATGGGTTGCTATGGCATCGGCGTTAGTCGTTTACTTTCAGCAATCGTTGAACAAAATGCAGACGAGCGCGGTATTAATTGGCCAACAGGAATTGCGCCATTTGATTTACACGTGGTCCAAATGAATGTGAAAGATGAGTATCAAACAAAACTATCACAAGAAGTTGAAGCAATGATGACCGAAGCGGGCTACGAAGTATTAGTTGATGACCGCAACGAGCGTGCAGGCGTAAAATTTGCTGATGCTGATTTAATTGGTTGTCCAATCCGTATCACAGTCGGGAAAAAAGCAGTCGATGGTGTGGTAGAAGTCAAAATCAAACGTACTGGTGAAATGTTGGAAGTACGCAAAGAAGAATTAGAAAGTACACTTTCTATTTTGATGAACACAACATCAGAAGTGGAATAATAATGAAAAGGGCGGACAGAATGATTAGGATAAACTGTTTCCGCCACTTATCAGCGTTTAAGCTTGAAGCAAAAATCTAAAGTGATTTTTGCTTCAAGCTCTTCTTAGCTCTTTTTAGAAAAGAAACAAGATTGTTTTTTTACAAAAAACGAGTATACTTAATAGAGAAGCGAATGCAGAGAAACCGAAAAAAGGCACTTGACAGATTTGTCTGAGGGCCTTTTTTCAATGATAGAAGGAGGTTCATTTTGTGACAGAAAAAGCACGCGATTTATTTGATAAACTGATGACGCAAATTCAGTTAGATGACACAGCGAAAGAACATCCCTTAATTCAAAATGGCCGGATTGACAAGGTCATTGTTCACCAACAAAGTCGCTTATGGGAATTTCATTTAAGTTTTGATGAATTGATGCCAGTGATGCTATATCAAACATTTATGCAACAATTGGAACTAGCTTTTCAACAAATTGCGCAGGTTTCCGTTCAAATAACCACAAATCAGACAACATTTACAGAGGAACAATTAACGGATTATTGGCAGTTGGCCTTGTTAAATAGTCAATGCAATACGCCGTTAGTTCAGAAAGTCTTAAAAACACAGACACCACAATTTGAAGATCGGAAAATTATCTTACCTGTTGACAATGAAGCAGTTATTCCTTATTTGAAGCAACAATATTTACCAATTATTGAGGAACTTTATTTCTCTTACGGGTTTCCTAAATTTCATATTGAACCAAAAATGGATCAACAGCAAGCTGCAGAAGTGCTGAAAAAGTTTGAAGAGCAAAAATTAGAACAAGCCGCAGCCTTTCAACAACAAGCTGCTGAATCGCTTGTTAAACATGAACAAATGAAAAAAGAAAAACAACAACAAGCGCCTGCTTTTGATGGTCCAATTCGTTTAGGTCGGAATATTCCCAATGATGAACCCATTATGCCAATGGGAAATATACTGGAAGAAGAACGCCGGATAACGATTGAAGGCTTTATTTTTGATAAAGAAGTGCGTGAATTGCGTTCTAAACGAAAAATTTTAATTTTGAAAATTACTGATTATACTTCCTCTTTCGTGGTGAAGAAATTTTCGAATGGGGAAAAAGATGAACAAGTTTTTGATGCGATTCAACCGCAAAGTTGGATTCGTGTTCGTGGTAGTGTACAAGAAGATACCTTCATGCGTGATTTAGTCATGAATGCTCAAGATTTGATGGAAGTCGCCCATGCGCCAAGAAAAGACTACGCGCCAGAAGGTGAAAAACGTGTAGAATTACACATGCATAGTAACATGAGTACAATGGATGCGACCAATAAAGTCGGTGACTTAGTGGCGCAAGCGGGGAAATGGGGGCACAAGGCCATCGCAATTACGGATCATGGCGGCGCCCAAGCGTTTCCTGATGCCCATGCTGCAGGTAAAAAAGCAGGCGTTAAAATTTTATACGGCGTGGAAGCCAATATTGTTGATGATGGTGTACCTATTGCTTACAACGAAGAACATATTGAATTAACAGATGCTACCTATGTGGTCTTTGACGTGGAAACAACGGGGCTTTCCGCTGTTTATGATACAATTATTGAATTGGCCGCTGTCAAAATGCACAAAGGAAATGTCATTGAGACATTTGAGCAATTTATTGATCCTGGCCATCCATTATCTCAAACAACGATCAATTTAACTGGGATTACAGATGAAATGGTGCGCGGTTCAAAATCCGAAGAAGAAGTTTTACGCATGTTTAAAGAGTTTTCAGAAGGAACTATTTTAGTGGCCCACAACGCTTCTTTTGATATGGGGTTCTTAAACACAAGTTATGGCAAACATGGAATACCTGAAGCGGCTAATCCCGTCATCGATACATTAGAATTATCCAGATTCTTGTATCCACATTTCAAAAGCCATCGTCTAAATACCTTATCGAAAAAATTTGGCGTCAACTTAGAACAACATCACCGCGCCATCTATGACTCGGAATCAACAGGTCATTTGTGCTGGATTTTCTTAAAAGAAGCGAAAGAGAATCATGATATGCATTTCCATGATGATTTGAATCGTCATATTGGCGAAGGAGATTCATACAAACGAGCTCGACCTTTCCATGCAACGATTTTAGCAACAACTCAAGCAGGATTAAAAAATCTTTTTAAATTGATTTCGATGTCCAATGTAGATTATTTTTTCCGAGTACCACGGATTCCTCGTTCGCAATTATCGAAGTTAAGAGAAGGGCTTTTAATCGGTTCCGCATGTTCAAACGGCGAAATTTTTGAAGCAATGATGCAAAAAGGTGTCGAAGAAGCAAAAAATCGTGCCAAATTCTACGATTATATTGAAGTTATGCCCAAACCAGTTTACGCGCCATTAATTGAACAAGAATTGGTGAAAAATGAAGCAGATTTGGAAGAAATTATTAGTAATCTAGTGAAAATCGGTGACGAACTTGGCAAGCTGGTTGTCGCCACTGGAAATGTTCATTATTTAAATGAAGAAGATGCCATCTATCGGAAAATTTTAGTCGGGTCTATGGGTGGCGCTAATCCGTTAAATCGCCATAGTTTACCAAAGGTTCATTTCCGAACCACCGATGAAATGTTAACGGAATTTCAATTTTTAGGACAAGACGTCGCTAAGCGAATTGTAGTAGAAAATCCCAACAAAGTCGCTGATTTATGTGAAGAAGTTATTCCAGTAAAAGACGATTTGTATACGCCGAAAATTCCTGGGTCTGAACAAGAAATCACTGATTTAAGCTACAATCGTGCGCGCGAATTGTATGGCGATCCTTTACCAGAAATTGTCGAAAAACGGTTAGAAAAGGAACTGAATTCGATTAACGGGAATGGTTTCTCGGTCATTTATTTAATTTCTCAAAAACTGGTGCATAAAAGTAATGAAGACGGCTATTTAGTCGGTTCACGGGGCTCTGTCGGTTCGAGTTTTGTTGCGACAATGACAGGGATTACTGAAGTAAATCCTTTAGCGCCACATTATTATTGTCCTGAGTGTCAATATTCTGAGTTCTATGAAGATGGTTCCTATGGTTCAGGGTTTGATATGCCTGAAAAAGCCTGTCCAAAATGTGGTGCTCGATTGTTTAAAGATGGTCACGACATTCCTTTTGAAACGTTCTTAGGGTTCCATGGCGACAAAGTTCCCGATATCGATTTGAACTTTTCTGGCGATTATCAAGCCGAAGCCCATAACTACACGAAAGTTCTTTTTGGTGAAGAATATGTCTACCGGGCAGGAACCATTGGTACAGTAGCCGACAAAACAGCGTATGGCTTTGTTAAAGGATATGAAAGAGATCATAATTTACATTTGCGCGGCGCTGAAATTGATCGCTTAGCTAAAGGTTCAACAGGGGTTAAACGGACGACTGGGCAGCATCCCGGCGGTATTATTGTAATTCCTGATTACATGGATGTTTATGACTTTACGCCAATCCAATACCCTGCTGATGATCAAGAGGCAGAATGGAAAACGACGCACTTTGATTTCCATTCCATTCACGATAATATTTTAAAACTTGATATTCTAGGACATGATGATCCGACCGTGATTCGGATGTTACAAGATTTATCTGGGATTGAGCCAAAAACAATCCCAACAGACGATCCAGAAGTGATGCGTATTTTTGAAGGACCTGATGTTCTAGGTGTGGATGCAGAGCAAATTTATTCTAAAACAGGAACTTTAGGAATTCCTGAATTTGGGACACGTTTCGTTCGAGGTATGTTAGAACAGACCCATCCATCAACTTTTGCAGAATTACTTCAAATTTCTGGACTGTCTCACGGAACTGATGTGTGGCTAGGGAATGCAGAAGAATTGATTCGTCGTGGCGAAGCCAATCTTGCTGAAGTAATTGGTTGTCGGGATGATATCATGGTATATTTAATTCATGCTGGTTTGGACAGTGGGATGGCCTTTAAGATTATGGAAACGGTACGTAAAGGACAATGGAATAAGATTCCTGATGAACTACGGGATACGTATTTAAATGCGATGAAGGAAAACAACGTCCCTGACTGGTATATTGATTCTTGTTCTAAAATTAAATATATGTTCCCGAAAGCCCATGCGGCAGCATACGTATTAATGGCATTGCGGGTCGCTTACTTTAAAGTTTATTTCCCAATCTTATATTACTGTGCATTTTTCTCCGTTCGGGCGGATGACTTTGACTTAGTGGCAATGTCACAAGGGAAAGAAGCTGTGAAAGCACGAATGAAAGAAATTACGGACAAAGGGATGGACGCCTCCACTAAAGAGAAAAACTTATTAACGGTTTTAGAATTATGTAATGAAATGTTGGAACGAGGCTATAAATTTGGCATGATTGATTTGTACAAATCAGATGCTGAAAATTTTGTGATTGAAGGGGATACCTTGATTGCACCTTTCCGAGCAGTGCCAAGTTTAGGCCTCAACGTAGCGAAAGCCATTGTTGCTGCGCGAGAAGAGCAACCGTTCTTATCGAAAGAAGATTTGGCAACACGAGGCAAAGTTTCTAAAACGTTAATTGAATACATGAATGAAAATGGTGTCTTAAAAGACTTGCCAGATGAAAACCAATTATCATTATTTGATATGTTATAAAAGAAAAATCTCTTAGAAAAAGGCTGGTGAAGCAACTTATTCACCGGCCTTTTTTAGTCATCAAATAAATTAGAAAATCATTGCTAGAAGCGTTTTAATTACTTATTAAAAAGCCATCTTTATTTAATTATGTTGAGCTTGTGCATAAAAAGTAAAATGCTTATGATAAATGAAGAGCTTTATTTTTTTTAATAAGAAAGGAATTGGTTATATGGACAAAAAGCAATTACGATGGTTCACCGTCGGGTTAATTGCCTTTAACATGGTCTGGGGTCTTGGAAATGTTGTGAATAATTATGCACAACAAGGGATTTCAGTGGTCACTTCATGGCTTTTGATTTTAGTTTTATATTTTATTCCCTATGCGTTAATCGTAGGACAGTTAGGTTCAACATTTAAAGACAGTAATGGTGGGGTTAGTTCGTGGGTGCAAAATACCAGTACTAAACGTCTAGCCTATTATGCAGCATGGACTTATTGGGTAGTGCACATTCCTTACTTGGCACAAAAACCACAAGCAATTTTAATTGCCTTAGGTTGGGCAGTTCAAGGGAATGGAAACTTAGTCAATACGATGCCAATCGTAACGGTATCATTTATTTCATTAATAATTTTCTTGGTTTTCTTGTTATTATCAACAAAAGGGTTAACCACCTTAAAAGTTATTGGTGGTTTAGCTGGAACCGCCATGTTTGTGATGTCTATTTTATTCATTTTATTAGCGGTAGGCGCACCATTTATTAATTCAACGGTTGAATTTGCGACGCCAAACATGTCACAAGTCAGTACTTACATTCCTAAATTTGACTTTAGTTATTTTACAACCGTATCAATGTTAGTTTTTGCGGTAGGTGGCGCTGAAAAAATTTCTCCTTACGTAAATGCAACTAAAAATCCAGCCAAAGAGTTCCCTAAAGGAATGATTTTCCTAGCGGCAATGGTTGGTTTATCGGCTGTTTTAGGTTCATTTGCAATGGGAATGTTATTCTCAAGTGACAATATTCCTAAAGATTTAATGGCAAATGGTGCCTATAGTGCCTTCCAAAAATTAGGCGCATATTATGGTGTCGGTAATCTCTTAATGATTGTTTATGCTTTGACGAATACAGTGGGTCAAGTGGCTGCGTTAGCCTTTTCAATTGATGCTCCACTGAAAATTCTTTTAGCTGAAGCAGATCCAGAATTTGTTCCAAGTTGGTTACGTAAACGTACGAAAAAAGGTACGTTAATTAATGGTTACCTATTAACAGGTATTTTAGTAAGTATTATTATCGCTTTACCGATGTTTGGGTTGAAGGACATGAACGAAGTGGTTAAATGGCTAACTAACTTAAATTCTGTAGTTATGCCAATGCGTTACTTGTGGGTCTTCTTTGCCTATATGCTTCTAAACAAAGCATACAAACAATTTAATTCAGAATATAAATTTGTTAAAAATCCTAAAATTGGTTTTGTGTTTGGTCTTTGGTGTTTCCTATTTACAGCCTTTGCTTGTATCCTAGGAATGGTGCCTAAATTTGAGTATGCCTCAGACCCTCAAGGCTGGTTGTTCCAATTAGCTTCTAACATTGTGACACCAATCGTCTTAATTCTATTAGGAATGATTTTACCAGCAATTGCACGTCGCGAGAAAAAAGACACGATTTTGCCAATTGATTCAGCAGAATAATTGGTTACATGTTTCAAGGATAAAATAGTCAGTTTAAGTATTTTGCGTGAGATAAATGGTCAATAGGACTGTTTGTCTCACGTTTTTTTCTGTCGATTTTTCTCTAAAATTTCTATTGTCTCTTAAAAATATGAGAAAATCAGAAGAATTTCTCCTGTATACTAAAGGTATCTATCATTAAAAATGGTTATTAACGGAGAATAAGGAAGTGAACCTCATGACTAAAACACTTGAAACACAACCAGAAGAGAAAACGGTCTTTCTTTGTAAAGAAACGAATCCAGATTTTTTAGGACGAGAAATTTATGCGGATAATGTTGAAACACCGTATAATTTTTACTTAATTCGCAAGCTTTATTTAGCGAAAGAGTACCAAAATTTAGCAGAAGGGGAACAATTTTTTGAGGCTTTATGTGAAAGTTGGGATGAATCAGAACAGTTTGAAGAGTTAATTGTTAAAAAGATTCATGTCTATGTTGAAACGGAGTTAATGTACTACACTGTTTATTTTGGAAGCTTTGAGCCGACCACTCGTGACTTACGATTCGCACTGAAACAATGGATGTATGAAATACCGACAACTAAAAATAAAAAAACAGTCCGTATGAATGAAACCAATGTGCAAGTAGTGCCGCAAGAAAATCAATTAACGGAATTAGCTGGTGAAATTGCTGTCTTACGTGAAATGTTGACACTTTTAAAAGAAAATTTAGCCTCCTTAAATGAAGCCGTTAATCAAACGAGAAATCCCGTCATTTCTAGACAAATAAAAACGATCCATTTGAAAAGAGCTTCTCCTGTGATAGCCGCAGAACAGGCATCGCTGAAAGTATCAGAGGATACTAATCTGGAACAACCAGACGTCAATCTATCGCCTGATAATCTGGAAAATCAAGAAGGTGAAACAACTGTAGCAACAAGTGAAGCAGTGCTTCCCGTTAACAAACTAGTACTTGAAGAACCAGCGAAAGAACCAGTGTTATCTGAACCAGCGCCAATTAAAGAAGCACAGCCAGAAAAAAAACAAGAAAACCAGCAGAGTACCGCGGCAAAACCTTTATTTACTTTTCCACAAGAAACAGAAAAAAGCTCGCTAAATTCAGTAAATAAGTCTGCCGAAAAAGAAGAGGAGCAGAAGCCAGAAAAAGAAGCTGTCTCTATGGAAAGTGAGAAAGAAAATTCATCAAGTCGGACAATTCCTGCAGACTTTCAACGACAATTGGACGAATTAGAAGAGGAAATTTATCGTCGCTTTATGAGTCGCCAGTTAGAGGATACT
Organism: Enterococcus sp. DIV1307a; assembly: GCF_050537425.1. Lineage (NCBI taxonomy): Bacteria > Bacillati > Bacillota > Bacilli > Lactobacillales > Enterococcaceae > Enterococcus > Enterococcus sp. DIV1307a. The sequence continues at coordinate 1,918,155 of NZ_CP172914.1, read as the reverse complement.
GATGGAAATCAAGCAGTACCGAAAATAACGATTGAAAAAAGACAGTTAGAAGCACAAATGTTTGAAGCAAAAGCATTCTCACAATCATTTAAACAAGTTCAAAAGAAAAAGGCAGGAGACGTGCGAATTTGCAATCAGTTAAGTTGTATGAAACTAGAAAAAGGATTAGATAAATTTTTAGACGAAGTTACAGAATATGTTGAAAAGCGGACACTATTTAATAAAAAGGTTCGTTGTCCGCTCCCAGTAATCAGAGAATTGGAAGGCTATGGGCAATTAAACCAGTATATGCAGAAAATCCTTGACTGTTATTAATCGTTTATTTAGGAGAAGGTAAGACAAAACCGTTCAATTTATCAGCTTTTAAGCCTGAAACAAAAATCACTTTGGATTTTTGTTTCAGGCTCTTTCTTATTATTTCTGGAAAAGATTTCAAGAGAATTTTTGAAATACTAGTGAAAATCCTATAAATTGTAGTATAATTTTCAAAGATGAATGAAAGGCGTGAAGTCATTGAAAGACAAACAAGTGTATGCAGTAGTTGACCTTGAAACGACTGGAACAGATCCTACAAGTGATCGGATCATTCAGTTTGGATGCGTTCTCGTTCAAGATGGAAAGATTATTGCGAACTTTGCGACAGATGTGAATCCCAATCAAGTAGTACCAAAACAAATTCAAAGTTTAACGGGGATTAGTAATACGCAAGTTCAAAAAGCGCCTTATTTTGAAGATGTAGCATATACAATTTATCATTATCTGGAAGATACTATTTTTGTGGCGCATAACGTCCACTTTGATTATAATTTTTTAGCTCGTGAACTGGTACGGTGTGGCACGCCGCCACTTACCATTCCAGCCATTGATACAGTGGAATTGGCACAGATTTTTTTACCGACAGAAAAAAGTTTCCGTTTAAGTGATTTGTCGGAAAGCTTAGGTTTGTCTCATGAGAATCCCCATCAAGCAGATAGTGATGCGCAGGTTACAGCCGAACTTTTGTTATTAATTCAAGAAAAAATGAAATCTTTACCATTAGTCACTATGGAAAAAATTGCGGAATTAAGTCAACAGACAGCGCGGGAAACCAGTGCTTTTATTCAACAAACGTATGAACAAATGAAAAAACAAGTCACACCATTAAATCCAGCTTATCAAGTGGTCAGTGGCATTGCTTTACGCAAAAAAGAAGTTCCTCTTTTTGAAGAAACGTTCTATCAGACTAGTACGTATCCCAAAACTAAAAAAGCCAAAGAAAAACTGTTTGGCGAACGTTTCGCTTATCGTGCGGAACAGAGTCGGATGATGAATTTAGTCTATGATCATTTTACAGAAGGAACGACAAAAGATTTATTTATTGAAGCGGCGACTGGAACGGGAAAAACATTAGGCTATCTGTTGCCGATGAGCTATTTAGCAACGCCAGAAAAACCAGTCATCATTTCAACAGTTTCGATTGTTTTACAAAATCAATTAGTGGAAAAAGATTTACCATTAGCCAATCAAATCTGCCAAGGGAAATTACGAGGCATTGTTATTAAAAGCCATCGACACTATCTTGATTTACAACGCTTTAAGGCAACGTTGAATCAGCCAACTCCGCAAAAACAATACGCTCTTTATCAAATGGGCGTTCTCGTCTGGTTGCTAGAAACAGAAACGGGCGATTTAGATGAACTACAATTGACGAATTTAAATCATTTATTCTGGAAAGAAGTTACACATCGCGGATTGGATTTTCTTTCAAAAAAAGATGAACTTTATGAAGTTGACTTTTTAAGACATCTGTATAAAAAAGTCGCTCAAAGTAACGTGTTGATTGTTAATCATGCATTTTTGGCGCAAGAGTCGCTAAGAAAACAACCGTTATTACCTGAAAGTCCGTGGCTAATTATTGATGAAGCACATCATTTACCAGACATCGCTAGTCGGATGGCGAGCGAACGAGTGAACAGCGTGATACTAAAAAAACAAGTCACGCATTTTATTGAAAAAGAACAACTTTTTGTTGCTTTACAGCAAATTTTTCAACAGTTTTCTGAAGAGCAGCGGCTTGTAAAAATTTATCAGCAAGGTTTACTGGATTTTGTGGATGAATGGCAAGATTTTCTTTTTGAACTGCATCGTTTATTTAGTAAAACGCAGAAGCGAATAGACCATCAGGAGTTGCTTTTAACCAAAGAACGTATTGATTATTTATCTGCTGCGGGAGAAAAACATAGTCAAACGCTCCAGCTTTTACTGCAGGAGCTGTTGACTATTCAAAGTAAGTTACAGCAAACAATTATGAGTCAGTTGGAAACCTTTAGTTTGGCTGATCGCATCGTTTTTGTTCGCTTGTTTCAATTTTTTGATGAAATTGAACGTATTCATCACTGTTTTACCATTTATCTTGATGATTGGCGTCCACGTTGGGTAAAAGAATATTTACCACAAAATGAAGACCATGGCTTGATTGAAATTCATGACTTAGAAGCTAGTTTGCTTCCTGAAACAAAGTGGTATCCGCGGTATGAACGAATTATTTATACAAGCGGCACATTGAAGTTTGGCAACAATAAAAAGTATTTACCGCAACGGTTAGGTTTAACAGAGGTGACGTTCAAAACCCTGCCAACGCCATATAACTATGCAGAAAATGCGCGAGTCTATGTACCGGAAGAAGCAGTAGCCATTCAAAATGCCTCTTCCTATGAAATGGGTCAATACATTTCAGATACCATTGAAAAATTGATGGCGCAAGAGGAACGTTCGATGTTGGTTCTTTTTACTTCGCATGAATTATTGTCCACCGTGTATCATCAAGTCCAGCCGAGATTATTGGAAAAAGGACAAGAGGTCCTCGCCCAAGGGATTAGCGGCAGTCGTGAAAAAATTCTTAAACGGTTCTCTAATGGAAAACCAAATGTCTTGCTAGGAGCCGATAGCTTTTGGGAAGGTGTGGACTTACCAGGAACAGCTTTACAGTTATTGATAGTCACGCGTTTACCTTTTGAAAACCCGAAACGACCACTTGTGCAAGCAAAATATGCGTATTTAGAAGCAGAAGGGATACAACCATTTGCTCAAGAAGCGGTACCGAAAGCAGCCTTACGTTTGCGACAAGCACTGGGCCGTTTAATCCGTTCTGAAGAAGACAGAGGGGCATTGCTGATTCTGGATCGTCGTTTAGTCACTGCAAAATATGGCAAACGATTAATCAAAGCGTTTCCTAAGGGACTCTCAGTAAAAGAAGCGCCCATGCCTGAAATTTTAGAAGAATTAAAGGAATTTTTAAACAAATAATCGATTATTTTTAGGTCATATTTGTGAAAGGCCGCTATTTTTCTGCTATAATAAGACCCAGTAAGTTTAGAGAGGATGGAAGGATTTTTGGAGGAATTAGAAGAAAAGAAAGAGAAGAAACGGATTACTGTCCTTTTAACCCTATTGGCAATCCTTTTAGCAATTCTTGTAACAATAATTATCTTTTTTGTACGAACCAATCAACCAATGGCTCAAGCCAAAAAAGAAGCAACCGCAATTGCCAAAACTTCTGCTAATTTAGAAACAGTTGATAAATTTTACTGGTTTACACGCAAAAATACGTATTTTACTTTAACCGGCAAAAATGATAAAGGCACAGAGATTGTCGTGATTGTCCCTAAATCGGGAGAAAAAGTCACGGTCTTAAATCAAAAAGATGGTCAAACTGAACAACAAATAACAGACATTGTTGCTAAAGCCCATCCCGATGAATCGGTGATGAAAGCTACGTTAGGGCTTTATGATAAGCGCCCTGCATGGGAAGTGGTCACCGAAAATGATCAAGGAGTACTAACATATTATCTTATGAGCTTTGATAAAGGCGAAGAGATCAACGTTGTCAAAGATATTTAATTTAGATAGGTTTTGATGAAAGTGGGAGTGAAAGGTGTATGAACGTATCAAATCGAGCACAGCAATTGACTCCTTCTGTTACATTAGCAGCTGCCGCCAAGGCGAAAGCATTAAAAGCAAAAGGTGTAGATGTTTTAAGCTTAACGGTTGGGGAACCAGATTTTGTAACCCCGAAAAATATTCAAAAAGCAGCAATTGCTTCAATTGAGGATGGAAGAGCAAGTTATTACACACCTTCTGGCGGCATTCCTGAATTAAAGCAAGCAATTGTCTCTTATGTGGAACGAGAATATCAACTTCGTTATCAACCCAAGCAAGTTATTGTGACAGATGGTGCCAAATATGCGCTGTATCTATTATTTCAAGCCATTTTGAACGTTGGGGACGAAGTGATTATCCCTGTCCCTTATTGGGTAAGTTATGGTGAACAAGTCAAATTAGCAGAAGGCAAGCCAGTATTTGTATCAAGCACGCAAGAGCAATCATTTAAAGTGTCAGTCGCACAATTAGAAGCTGTACGAACGGACAAAACAAAAGCAATCATTTTAAATTCACCATCTAACCCAACTGGTGTTATTTATACGGAAGAAGAATTACGCCAAATTGGTGAATGGGCAGTTGCTCATAATATCCTCATTATTGCAGATGATATTTATGGTCGTTTGGTGTACAATGGACATCGGTTCACACCAATTGCAACCATCTCAGAAGCAATTCGTCAACAGACAATCATTATTAATGGTGTTTCCAAAACATATGCAATGACAGGCTGGCGCATTGGTTTTGCAGTCGGTGATGAAAAAATTATTCAAGCAATGACACAACTCGCTTCACAATCCACCAGTAATCCAGTCGCAGTTAGCCAATATGCGGCAATTGAGGCTTTAACAGGTGAACAGTCGACAGTTGAAGACATGCGTCAGGCCTTTGAAAAACGCCTGAATCATATCTATCCAAAAGTAGCAGCTTTGCCAGGTGTTTCGCTAATAAAACCTGAAGGCGCCTTTTATCTATTCCCGAATGTCAAAAAAACGTTAGAAATTTGTGGGTATGATAACGTGACTAACTGGGTGGAAGATTTATTACAAGAAGCGCATGTTGCTCTGGTAACGGGAGAGGGCTTTGGTGCACCAGAACATGTGCGGATGAGCTATGCGACAGATTTAATGACGTTAGAAAAAGCGATTGAGCGAATGAATGACTTTATAGAAAAGAAACGAATTCAGCACAACGCCTAAAAGAATAAACTAAGAAATGAACGGAGAGACAAACGTGGAACAAATTCAAATTATTGATTCAAGCAAACATGTTGGAGAAACAGTAAAAATTGGCGCTTGGATTGCTAACAAACGCTCAAGCGGGAAAATTGCCTTTTTACAATTACGTGACGGGACAGCCTTTTTCCAAGGTGTCGTGTTCAAACCAAACTTCATTGAAGCCTTTGGTGAAGAAGCTGGTACAGAAAAATTCCAAGAAATTAAACATTTATCACAAGAAACAGCAGTCATGGTTACTGGTGTTATCAAAGAAGATAGCCGTTCTAAATTCGGCTATGAAATGGATATCACTGATTTAGAAGTCGTTGGCGCTTCAGAAGATTACCCAATTACGCCGAAAGAACACGGCACAGATTTCTTAATGGATCATCGTCATTTATGGTTACGTTCAAGCAAACAACATGCGATCATGTTAGTTCGTAACGAAATTATTCGTGCTACTTACGAGTTCTTTAACGAACAAGGATTCATTAAAATTGATAGCCCAATTTTAACAGGCTCAGCACCAGAAGGCACAACAGAATTATTTGAAACAGATTACTTCGGACAACCAGCATTCTTATCACAAACAGGTCAATTATATGCAGAAGCTGGTGCGATGGCATTTGGAAAAGTCTTTACTTTTGGACCAACTTTCCGTGCGGAAAAATCCAAAACTCGTCGTCACTTAACGGAATTCTGGATGATTGAACCAGAAATGGCATACACAACTCATGAAGAATCACTAGATATTCAAGAAGCCTACGTAAAACATTTAATTAAATCGGTATTGAAAAATCAACAATATCCATTGGATGTTTTAGAACGTGATACAGCGTTACTGGAAAAATATGTTTCGGAGCCATTCAAACGTATTACTTACGATGATGCGATTGAGTTATTACAAAAAGAAGAAGCAAACAATGATTATGATCACATTGAATGGGGCGAAGACTTTGGTAGCCCACATGAAACCTTTATTTCAAATTACTATGGCGTTCCAACATTCATTTTAAATTATCCAAAAGCAATTAAAGCCTTCTATATGAAACCACATCCAACACGTGAAGATGTTGTAATTTGTGCCGATTTAATTGCACCAGAAGGTTATGGTGAAATTATCGGTGGTTCAGAGCGTGCAACTGATTATGATTATTTGAAAGAAAAAGTAGCTGAGTTTGGCTTATCAGAAGAAGAGTACAGCTGGTATTTAGATTTACGTAAATACGGTTCTGTGCCACATTCTGGCTTCGGATTAGGTTTAGAACGTGCTGTTACGTTCATTACTGGTAATGAACACATTCGTGAAGCGATTCCGTTCCCACGTATGTTAAACCGTATTTATCCATAGAGAACAAATAAAAAAGAGAACTTCAGCAAAAGCCGAAGTTCTTTTTTTTATTCTGCCATAATTTTTGCATCTGGTCCAAAATATCAATGACTTCTGTCGTGAAAAATAAGGAGCGGTTGGGTTGTGTACCTTTGATTGCTTCAACCATATTGTAGATTTCATAATTCATGGCTTCAGCTGAGTACCCAGAAACGATGGTCTCAACCGTACCGTCATTGTAGTGAACAATCGCTTCATCTGCACGTGGATAATCTGTAATGGTAATATAGGCATCTTCAAAAGCAACAATTCCTTGCTTTGGCATTTTTGCTTGGAATGTTAATGAAATAGTAGCCAACTCATTTTCTTTATTCCGAAGCAATGTCACCGATTGTTCATCAACGCCAGTAGAGAAAGGAACCATGCTAGAAGCTAAAACGTCTGGCTGTGAGCTGAGAAACCAACGAGCAAACGAAACCGCATAAGTACCAATATCTAACAATGCGCCGCCTGCTAAGTCAGGATTAAAAAAGCGATTTTTAGGATCGGGTTCTTTGTAACTTCCAAATGGTGCTTGAATCATTTTTAACTGACCAAATTTGCCAGCATCCATCAAGCGACGTAATTCGTCGTATAGTGGCATGTTAAAAATAGTCATGGCTTCTGCTAAAATAAGGTCATTTTTTTCTGCAACTGCCAAGGCTTGTTTTAATTCTGCCGCGTTCATCGTAATAGCTTTTTCACACAACACATGTTTTCCGGCCTGGAGCGCTTTTAAAATGTGTTCAGCATGTTGTTTATTTGGCACTGCTATATAGACAACATCGATTGTTTCATCTGCTAGCAATTCTTCATAAGAACCATAGGCTTTAGGGATTGAATAATCAGCGGCAAATTGTTCTGCTTTAGACAATGTCCGTGAAGCAACAGCTGCAAGTTGGCTAGTTTCTTGTTTAAACGTTGAAGCAAATTCGTGGGCAATCCCACCTAATCCTACGATGCCCCATTGATATAATTTTTTTGTCAAAAGAAGTCCTCCTAATCTATGCAATTTCTTCAAATCTTCTTCATTATTTATTATACTGTAAACAAGAGAAATTAGAAAACAAGGACAATTTTGTAAATATGATAAAATCCAGAGATAAAAAGATGCTTTTTTTAGAGAATTTCAGTAAAATAGAAAATGGAGGCGAATGATTATGCATCAAGTTTATGTAGATATTATTGTTGACGCAATTATTGAACAGTACCAAACAGAAGAAAATTTTTACTCCGCTTATCAAATTCAAGCAGCCGATTGGCAAGCTTGGAAAGAAGGCCAATTTGGTTTGGACAATGAAGTCATGCAAAAAATTAAGAATTTGTTTACGGATTATGAGTGGATGCTGACTCAAAAAATACTCCGCCAAACCATCTTATTTCCGGAAAAACGTAACCTAGCTGTTTCGGAATATAAACGGTTAAAAACAACAATTGCCAAAAAATGGCTACAATCTGATTTGGGCGTTGTAGAATTGATTCCTAACAATAAACAGGAACAAGAAATTGCTGCTGGTTATATTGATTTGAAAGTGACGCTGGCCTATGGCGAATGGGGTTTTGATGACATTATTACATTCCGGTTACCAGCTACGATTCAACGACAATTGGAAGGTTCAAAAGTTGAATTATTAGATTGGGTCAATGAAAATCTGATGGATACTTACGTAGGTGAATAACGAATAGGAAGGATGGTCTTTTGAAATACACAATTGCTGGGATTTTATCTGTGATTATTATGTTTGGTGCGGTAATTTTTGTCTTTTTTGGCAAAAAGCCAGTTGAAGAATCTGTTCACACATCAACTGAAACAACAGTGAAATCATCCACTAAAATTTCTGAAAGTAGTACAGTTTCTTCAACTGCTACCACTGAATCAAGTACTGAAATCACGAGCGTAAGCAGTGATGAAAGTTGATAATTTTCTGTGAAAATGATACAATTATTCGGTTATAGTAACAAATGAAATCAATCACGAAAGTGAAAGATAGTGAAACATTTTATCGGAAAATAAAAGATGAAGTGGGGAATTAATGAAGTGAGCAACTATCAGAAAAAAAGAAAAAAGCAGCTGAATTTGCCAAAGTTATTCTTAGGCGTAGTTGTCGTCGGTTTGGCCTTTGTCTTTTCGTTATCTGTCCTTTCTGATTCAGATAAGGGACAAAGCGAGTCAGTCAATCGCCAAAATGAAAACATCTCAAAAGAAGAATTTGTTGCTGAAATCACACCGTATGCACGTGAATTACAAGAATCTTACGGGGTATTACCAAGTATTATTATGGGGCAAGCAGTTTTAGAATCAAATTTTGGACAAAGTCAATTAGCATCGAAATATAACAATCTTTTTGGGATTAAAGCATATGGCAATCAACCAAAAGTCAATTTAGAAACAAAAGAGTATGTCAATGAGGTCTGGATTACGATTCAGGGTGATTTTCGAGTTTATGACAATTGGGAAGAATCCATGCGAGATCATACCAAGTTATTTGTTGATGGGGTCGATTGGGATCCAAATTTATATGAAAAAGTCTTGTTAGCCAAAAATTATAAAGAGGCTGCACAAGCGCTTCAAGATGCTGGATACGCAACGGATCCTACATACGCTGATAAGATCATTCATGTAATTGAAGAATACAATTTAAATAAATACGACCGTTAAGCATGGAGGAACGATGACAATGAGCGAAAAGTGGATTCCAGAAATTATGACGCCGCTGAAACAAGATATTGTAAAAATGCCAGAGATTATTCGGCAAGCCAGTGGCATTAAAATTTTTGGCCGTAAAATAAAATCAATTATTTTTACGACAGATATTGCGATTATCCGCAATACGGATGCACAGGCAGTGATTGCTGTATATCCTTTTACACCGCATCCAGCGATTACAAAAGGCATTATTGAAGCAGCGGATATTCCTGTCTTTTCAGGAGTCGGCGGCGGTTTAACACAAGGCATGCGTTCTGCTTATATGAGTTTATTTGCAGAAGCACAAGGCTCAATGGGTGTCGTTTTGAATGGTCCTACACCAATTGAAACAATTAAAATGGTGGATGAAGCAATCGATATTCCTATTATCAGCACAGTAACTTCTATTCATACGCCAATTGATGAAAAACTTGCGGCTGGCGTGGATATGATTAATATCAGTGCAGGAAAAGACACTGCAGCCACCGTACGCTATTTCCGTGGCAAGTATCCAGAATTACCAATTATTGCAACAGGAGGACCAACTGAATCGAGTATCCATGAAACCATTATCGCCGGAGCGAATGCTATTACATATACGCCCCCTAGTAACGGTGAATTATTCAGCAAAAAAATGAAAAAATATCGTGAACAAGAAAAAGCAACCGATGAAGAATAAAAAAACGCTTTGGCAGTCTATCCTGCCAAAGTGTTTTTGGCTATTTAATGTTCGCTTTTACGGAACAATGGAAGAATGAACCAATTATTTGAAAATTCTAATGAAAAAAAGTTGTTAAACCATTGAAAGTTAGAGATTTTTGTACTATCCTAGAGAAACATAGAAGCTTGTATAAGGTCAAAATACGGTTGACCGTCTCTACCCAGCACCGTAAATGCTGGTCTATAAGTGAAGAAGAGCGGATAGCCCTTTTTTGCTTTGGCAAAATGGGCTTTTTTCTTTTGTTAGAACACGAATATAAATAGCACTTTGTTTTATTTCGTTCGTTTTTAACGAACCGTCCTTTCCTCAGGATGAGAACAAAGCATCTATCGAAAAATAAGTAAAGGAGTTCATATTGTGAAGGAATTAGTCGAACGTATTAAAAATGATGGCCGTGTATTAGGTGAAGGTGTTTTAAAAGTAGATAGTTTTATTACGCACCAAGTGGATCCAGAATTAATGGAGGCTATGGGTAATCGTTTTGCTGAGGTTTTCGCAGAAGCAGGCATTACCAAAGTAATTACAATTGAAGCATCAGGAATCGCTCCTGCCTTATACGCAGCGCAAAAATTAGGCGTGCCAATGATCTTCGCTCGTAAGGCAAAAAGTTTAACCATGGATGAAGAGCTTTTAACGGCTTCAGTTTATTCATTTACAAAACAAGTGACAAGTCAAATTTCCATTTCAAGAAAATTTTTATCTGATGCTGATAAAGTGTTGATTATTGATGACTTTTTAGCTAACGGACAAGCTGCCAAAGGGTTGGTAGAATTATGCCAACAGGCTGGTGCAAAGGTTGAAGGAATTGGTATCGTAATTGAAAAATCATTCCAAGATGGTCGTCAGTTATTAGAAGACATGGGCTTAAATGTAGTCTCTTTAGCACGTATTGCTTCATTAAGTGAAGGAACGGTGACGTTTTTAGAGGAGGATGCATAATCTTGGAAACAAAACAATTGAATACACCACAACAGACGGAAACACCAAATGGGAAAGCCGCCGTTTTAGGATTGCAACATTTATTAGCGATGTATGCTGGAGCAGTTGCCGTACCTTTATTAATCGGAACCGGCTTGAATTTTGATTCGCAACAAATGACGTATTTGATTTCAATCGATATTTTTATGTGCGGCGTTGCGACACTTTTACAATTAACGGTGAATAAGTTTTTTGGGATTGGCTTGCCAGTCGTTTTAGGTTGTGCCATTCAAGCAGTTGCGCCTTTAATCATGATTGGTACGAACAAAGGGGTTGGTGCAATTTACGGTTCAATTATTGCTTCGGGCATTTTTGTCGTTCTTATTGCAGGATTTTTCTCAAAAATTAAACGTCTATTTCCGCCTTTAGTCACCGGCACAGTCATTACAGTTATTGGTTTGACCTTAATTCCTGTTGCTGTTGAAAAAATGGGTGGCGGCTTAGCAACGGACAAAAGTTTTGGTGATCCTAAAAACTTGCTACTCGCATTTGTAACAATTGCCTTAATCATTGTTGTGCAAGTTTGGGGACGTGGCTTTATCAAGTCAATTGCCGTGTTAATCGGCCTAGTCGGCGGCACAATTTTAGCTGCGTTTCTGGGATTAGTGGATTTGTCTCCTGTTGGTCAAGCTACGTGGTTTCATTTTCCACAGCCATTTTATTTTGGCAAACCAACGTTTGATCTTTCTTCTATTGTGTTGATGATTATTATTTCAATTGTTAGTATGGTTGAATCAACAGGTGTTTATTTTGCCTTAGGAGATATTACAGGGAAGAAAATTGGCGAAGATGATTTACGTCGTGGGTATCATGCAGAAGGTTTAGCCGTCATTTTAGGGGGGATTTTTAATACGTTTCCTTATACAGGTTTCTCTCAAAATGTCGGGTTAGTTCAATTATCTGGGATCAAAACACGTCGACCAATTTATTTTTCTGCTTTTTTCTTAATTATTTTAGGCTTATTACCAAAAATTGGTGCGATGGCCCAAATTATCCCAGAGCCAGTTTTAGGCGGCGGAATGCTGGTTATGTTTGGAATGGTGGCTGTCCAAGGAATGCGTATGTTGTCAAAAGTTGACTACTCAAATGACAAAAATTTATTAATTATTGCCATCTCAATTGGCTTTGGTTTAGGCTTTAATATTATGCCGACGCTCTTTAATAAAGTACCAGAAACTGTTAGCATGTTTACTGGTAATGGAATTGTCATGAGCAGCATTACCGCAATTATTTTAAATCTTTTATTCAATGGTTTAAAAGAAACCTCAGAAAGTAACGAATAGTTTCAAAAAAGTATGATAGATAAGGTCAGGTGGCTTTTCTTTCATACTTTTTTGACCTCATCATCGTTTAGAAAAATTTAATGTTTTCATCAATCTGAAGAGAAAAAGAGAAAAAAGCTTGGTTACAAAGAGACGAGTAGTAAGTTACCGCTGTTTTATCCTAAAGTATGTTAATAAATTCTGATGAGAAAACCTAAGGGAAACACTGCTGGCACTTGAAGTTGAGCCTTTTTCCTTGTATCATGTAAAAAGAGCACTCTTAAAGGCTAGACTGCGACGAGAAACCGCAGAAGGATTTTAAGGATAAAACTGTGATGGAAAGTTGTGATGAACTTGGATAAACCACTATTACCTGGTCAAGTGATTGGTATCATTGGTGGCGGACATTTAGCAAAAATGATGGCCCTTAGTGCAAGAGAAATGGGGTTTCGAGTGGGTGTGCTAGATCCACAAATTGATTGTCCTGCTGCACAAGTTGCCGATTGGCAATTATTAGGAGCATATAATGATCCTGAAGCGTTAGAGAAATTGGCAAAACGTGCCCAAGTGATTACGTATGAATTTGAACATGCAGATGTTGATGCGTTAACAGCGATTCAACATTTAGCGAATATACCACAAGGAACAGACATTTTAGCGATTACGCAAGATCGCTTAATGGAAAAAAGTTTCTTGGAAGATAATAATATTGTGATTGCACCTTATGCAACGATTGTTAGTCCGACTGATATTCAAGAAGCAATTGATGGCATTGGTTATCCGTGTATCTTGAAGAATACGCGAGGGGAAGGTCGTTATGTACTACATAGTACTTCAGACTTAGCGCCATCCATGAATCTTCTGAGAGAAGGAACCTGTGTCTTGGAAGCTTGGATTCCTTACGAAAAAGAATTATCTGTTCTGATTTCTGGTAATGGTCGTGGCGAATTTGCGACATTTCCAGTTGTGGAAACAATTAAAAAAGAGCGTAAGCTACATGAAACGATTGCGCCAGCCCGAATTGATGACGAAGTCAGTGGCGAGTTGCAACGAATTGCTAAGGTGATTGCTAAAGCAGTTGGTTTAGTCGGCACCCTTTCAATTGAAATGTTTTATACAGAAACAGGCGGGATTTATGTAAATAAAATTTTACCTCGTCCAGAAGATGCTGGGAATTTTTCAATAGATGCTTGTTCTTTTAGCCAATATGATACGCATATTCGTGGTTTATGTAATTGGCCAATGCCAACGATTCAACTGTTGTCAGAAGCGGTTACGGTCAATGTGCTTGGGAATGAAGCCTATGAAACGATGGACATTATTAATGAACATCCAGATTGGCATTTCCACTATTATGGCCATAGTGAAGCAAAAGCGCAACGAGCGATGGGGCATATTACTATATTAACCAAAGAAATCGATGAAACACTGGAAGAAATTAAAGAAACAAAGATTTGGTCGTAATTATTTTTCAAAAATTGAGGAGTAAAGAGGGGATAAGGTACAATGATTGATCGTTATACAAGACCCGAAATGGGCGCAATTTGGACAGATGAGAACCGCTACAAGGCATGGCTAGAAGTTGAAATTTTGGCGGATGAAGCTTGGGCAGAACTTGGCGAGATTCCTAAAGAAGATGTACAAAAAATCCGAGAAAATGCATCATTTGATGTTGCACGTATTTTAGAAATTGAAGCAGAAACACGTCATGATGTTGTCGCTTTTACTCGTGCCGTTTCAGAAACGCTTGGTGAAGAGCGAAAATGGGTACACTATGGGTTAACCAGCACAGATGTTGTGGATACTGCCTATGGTTATCTATTGAAACAGGCGAATGATATTTTACGGAAAGATTTACAAACATTTACGGAGATTGTCGGAGCCAAAGCCAAAGAGTATAAACATACGGTCATGATGGGAAGAACGCATGGCGTTCATGCAGAACCGACTACATTTGGTTTGAAATTAGCGTTGTGGTATTCTGAAATGAAACGCAACATTGAACGTTTTGAACATGCAGCCAAAGGTGTCGAAGCGGGTAAAATCAGTGGAGCCGTAGGTACCTTTGCCAATATTTCACCATTTGTTGAAGAATATGTTTGCGAACATTTGGGGATCCGTGCTCAAGAGATTTCGACACAAGTTTTACCACGTGATTTACATGCAGAATATGTTTCTGCCATGGCATTAATTGCGACAAGTATTGAAAAATTTGCAACAGAAATTCGTGGTCTACAAAAATCAGAAACACGTGAAGTAGAAGAATTTTTTGCAAAAGGACAAAAAGGATCTTCGGCAATGCCGCATAAACGGAATCCAATTGGTTCTGAAAATATGACTGGTTTGGCACGTGTGATTCGTGGTCATGTCATTACTGCCTTTGAAAATGTGAGTTTATGGCATGAACGAGATATTTCTCACTCGTCTGCTGAACGGATTATTATTCCCGATACGACGATTTTACTAAATTACATGTTGAATCGTTTTGGTAATATTGTCAAAAACTTAACGGTCTTCCCAGAAAATATGAAACGTAACATGGATGCGACCTATGGTCTAATTTACAGCCAACGTGTCTTGTTAAAATTGATTGATCATGGCATGACACGTGAAGAAGCGTATGATCTGGTCCAACCAAAAACAGCTTACGCATGGGATCATCAAACGGCGTTCCGTCCGTTGCTAGATGCGGATGAAAAAATTACTTCTGTCTTATCAAAAGAAGAGCTAGATGATGCCTTTGATTACCATTATCATTTAAAAAATGTTGACACGATTTTTGAACGTGTTGGTTTAGGATAACAAGAAAGCGAGAAGAAGGATGATTCTTCTCGCTTTTCTCTTATAATGTTATAAACTGAAGGATTAAAAAACAAACGTATTGTTAAATACGTTTGTTTTTTTCTATACTTTTTTCGATTTATCCTTTATAATGTAACTTAAATAGTTACATTAACTATTTAATGCAAACAAAGGAGGAGAAGTATGGATAAACAACAGCGAGGCATTCAAGTGATTAGAATTTGGCTAGGGGTGACGATGCTAATTCATGGAGTGATGAAAGTAACGTCATTGGAAGATACTTTAGCGTTTTTTGGTAGTATTGGTTTGCCAAGTCTTTTTGTTTATGGTGTAGCAGCAATTGAATTAATTGGTGGATTATTTATGATTATTGGCTTTTTAATTCCTTTGGTATCAGTAGGATTCATAGCAGTTTTAGTCGGAGCTATTTTTTCTTTTGGTTTGGCAAGTGGTTTTAGTGGTTATGAGTACGAATTATTTTTAGCGATAACCAGTTTGGCTATTTTGGTTAGCTATGCCGATAAAAAGTATCTTACGTTAAAACTTTATTTTTAATAAATCAAAGCAATAAAGAGTTGGTCAAACTAGTTGTGATTGCGAAAAAAGCCCTAAAACAGTGATATTTAGTTGTTTTAGGTTTTTTTTATCAAAAAAGGTCAAAAAAGGTCAATTTATTTATTGACCTTTACTGACCAATGAGGTATAATAAATTTATAAGGTTTACGAATACCTTAACTTTTGAAGAAATCCATCAAAAGTCGGATAATAATAATTGTAAAGAATGTTAAAATAAAAAAGACAAAATAATAAACGGGAGGGATCGTTTATGAATATTGAAAAAATGACAACCACGCTTCAAGAGGCGATTGCTGAAGCTCAAAAAGTTGCGGTGACACGGCAACATCAAGAAATTGATATCGCACATTTATGGAAAATTTTTCTTCAACCAAACCATTTTGGACGTAATTTTTACACAGATGCTGGTTTAGATGTTGACGCATTTGAACGAGAAGTAGATAACGCGTTAGATGAATATCCAAGTGTGGCGGGCGGTAATGTGCAATATGGTCAAAATTTAAGTCAAAATTTGTTCCATTTATTGCAAGAAGCTGATTCACTTCGAGAAGAATTCCAAGATGAATTTTTATCAACCGAAATTGTACTTTTAGCTTTAATGAAATTGAAAAATTATCGTTTAACAAAATATTTAATGCAACAAGGCATTACGGAAAAAGAGTTAAGAAAAAATATTGAAGAGATGAGAGGAGGAGATCGTGTGACTTCTCAAAACCAGGAAGAACAATATAAAGCACTAGAAAAATACGGTGTTGACTTAGTACAACAAGTAAAAGCAGGAAAACAAGATCCAATCATTGGTCGTGACGAAGAAATTCGTGACGTTATTCGGATTTTATCAAGAAAAACTAAAAATAATCCAGTCTTAATTGGTGAACCAGGTGTTGGTAAAACAGCGATTGTTGAAGGATTAGCACAACGAATCGTTCGTAAAGATGTTCCCGAAAACTTAAAAGATAAAACCATTTTTTCTTTAGATATGGGTGCCTTAATTGCGGGAGCAAAATTCCGTGGCGAATTTGAAGAACGGTTAAAAGCTGTTTTAAAAGAAGTGAAAAAAAGTGATGGCAAAATCATTTTATTCATTGATGAAATTCATAATATCGTCGGAGCTGGTAAAACTGAAGGCAGTATGGACGCTGGGAATTTATTAAAACCGATGCTAGCACGTGGTGAATTGCATTTAATCGGTGCCACAACGCTTGATGAATATCGCCAATATATGGAAAAAGATAAAGCCTTAGAACGTCGTTTCCAAAAAGTATTAGTCAAAGAACCAACAGTAGAAGATACAATTTCTATTTTGCGTGGCTTAAAAGAACGATTTGAAATTCACCACGGCGTGAATATTCATGACAATGCTTTAGTTGCTGCCGCTACTTTATCCGATCGCTATATTACTGATCGTTTCTTACCAGATAAAGCGATTGACTTAGTCGATGAAGCAAGCGCAACGATTCGAGTGGAAATGAATTCGATGCCAACAGAGCTCGATCAAGTAACACGTCGGTTAATGCAACTAGAAATTGAAGAAGCGGCCTTGAAAAAAGAATCAGATGATGCAAGTAAAAAACGGTTAGCCAACTTGCAAGAAGAATTAGCAGATTTGCGTGAAGAAGCCAACTCAATGAAAATGCAATGGGAAACGGAAAAAGAAGAAGTTAATGCGGTTTCCAACAAACGTGCAGAGATTGATAAAGCAAAACACGAATTAGAAGATGCTGAAAATAATTATGATTTAGAACGAGCTGCTGTTTTGCGTCATGGAACAATTCCGCAATTAGAACATGAATTGAAAGAATTGGAAGAAAAGAACGCTAAAGATAACGTCAAAATGGTACAAGAATCGGTTACTGAAAACGAAATTGCGCAAGTGGTCGGTCGTTTAACTGGCATTCCTGTGACAAAATTAGTTGAAGGCGAACGAGAAAAATTAATGAAACTGAATGAAACATTACACAAACGTGTGATTGGTCAAGATGAAGCCGTCGATGCTGTTAGTGATGCGGTAATTCGTTCAAGAGCAGGCTTACAAGATCCAAATCGCCCACTTGGTTCGTTCCTTTTCCTAGGACCAACTGGTGTTGGTAAAACAGAACTTGCTAAAGCTTTAGCTGAAGATTTGTTTGATTCTGAAGATCATATGGTACGGATTGACATGAGTGAATACATGGAAAAACATGCCGTGTCTCGTTTGGTTGGTGCCCCTCCAGGCTATATTGGTTATGAAGAAGGTGGCCAGTTAACAGAAGCTGTTCGTCGAAACCCTTATACAATTGTCTTATTAGACGAAATTGAAAAAGCGCACCCAGATGTCTTTAATATCTTATTACAAGTTTTAGATGATGGTCGTTTGACAGATTCTAAAGGTCGGGTCGTTGATTTTAAAAATACAGTTTTAATTATGACAAGTAACATCGGCTCTCAGCTTTTATTGGAAGGTGTGACACCTGAAGGAACAATTCCAGAAGAAGTTGAAAATCAAGTCATGAATATTCTAAAAGGACACTTTAAACCAGAGTTCTTAAACAGAATTGATGATACTATTTTATTTACACCATTGAGCTTGGATAATGTGAAAGGAATCATTGGTAAAATGACCGCACAACTTGCTCATCGTTTAGAGCAACAAGAAATTGTGTTGGAAATCACTGATGAAGCTAAAACATGGATTGCTGAAAATGGGTATGAGCCAGCTTATGGAGCTCGTCCGTTAAAACGTTTCATTACTCGTGAAGTCGAAACACCATTAGCAAAAGAAATTGTTTCTGGTCGAGTAATGCCAAAAACAAAAGTCACGATTAGTCTATTAGACAATCAATTAGTTTTTGAAAATGAACCAATAGAAGAAGTATAAAAAAAGAACGAGCGAATTCGCTCGTTCTTTTTTATTATGACAATCGTTGCTTAATTTCTTCCAACAAATCCTCTTCTGAAGAAACAACCCGACCATTCAATTTAATCAAACCAACTGTATAAAGGTTTAAATAATGGAATTGATTTTCAGCGACTTCGTTCAAAGCATCAAGCTTTTGGTGATTATCAGCACCTTGTTGGCGGCTGTCTGTGTAAAGGGCAACCACCGGGATTCCTTTGGCATAAGCAACACCAATTTCGGAAGCTACGCCCGCATCAATGGTTGGACCGTCTAATAAAGCAACCAATAAATCGCTAGCAAGGACATTTTCTGTATCTGCTAAGGCAATCATTTTGCTATCGGCATAAGCAGATTTGTCGTTAATCGCCGCATTTTCTTGTGGTAAATAAAGATCGATTGTTTTATCCAATTGTCGAATTTGTTCGACTAAATAGGCATTATAACGTAAGTCAGCTTGCGAAAATAAAGGTCCTGCAAAATAAATTTTTGTCATTTGTCTGTCTCCAATCCAAGGTTTTAGAAATAATCACTGAAATAAGCTTCTTGGTCAGGAAAAATCCGTTCCAAAGAATTTAAAGTTTCTTTATCTGTATCAATGCGCTCAATTCGATGTAAGTACGAAGGGCGTCGGTAATTCATGACTAAACAAGTTAGTGTTTGAATATCTAAGTGAACGGCGGTGCCTAGAGGTTCATCCGTAATGGTCACTTGATCATTTTCATCCCAAATTAAGCCAAAAATACCATTATTCCACTCAGCAACAGGATCTTTAACGACAAAATGGAAGGGCTTAGCTGTACTTTCAAAAGGAAAGTTTTCTAAAAAGGCTTTGACATCAACAATTCGCGCCATATAATAGGGTTCAATGCTTTCTTTAATTTGGCTGTCTTCTAAAAGAAAGGCTAATGGTTCGTTTTTATAGATATCGCCCTTGACCCAATAAACCATCGAAAAATGCGCAGTAATAAAATTCCACAAGCCATTTCGGGCTTCTTGGTTCAAGTAAAACATTTCCTTAATATGAAATACCTCATCGGCCACCCAATAGAAAAGTACTCCTAAAGGTTCTTGATTGGCACCATAATAGACAGCAGCAGTCCGTTCTTCCTCGTTTTCGAAACGCCAATATTCTTCCCAGTTAAAGGCACTACGAATGAGCGCACCGTGATTTTGACGAGCAAATCGCGCATAGACATCAAAGACATCTGGGTGATCGACAGCTAACCGTTCAATCATTCCTGGAACGGGAACGGTTTTTGGTAATTGCGTATCCCGAATTTTAAAAGATAACTTGTCGGACATAATTTCCCAACCTTTACGTCGGTAATAAGGAATGTTGTAAGGGAAAAGATAAGAAATCCACTGTTTATCTTGGCGCATTTCTTCTAATGCCGTTTGAATCAAGTCTTTCATTAAACCGTGGTTGGCATATTCAGGATAGGTACCGACACCAGTAACGCCGCCCATTTTATACAAAGCACCATGGATATTGACTTCGCATGGATAGATAGCAATTTGTGAAATTAATTGATTTTCGTGAAACCAGCCAAATACTTTTGAAAGTTCTAAAATCGGTTGTTTTGATTTGATAAATGCGCGTTTGTTTTCAAAACCACTTTCTTCAATATCTGCTTCAGTTACTTGAAAAACATAGGAAAGAAGTTCATTAAATTGATCAATGTGTTCTTCCTCAACAGGCTTTAAGGTCAGTTGCTTTCGAAATTCTTGTTCATCCATTTTTCCATCTCCAATAAATTTACTGTTTTTAGTATACCAAATTTTTCGAAACTCTGTTAGCCTTTCGAAACCAAAAGAATAAAAGGGAAGTGCTTTAAATCTTCTTCAAAAATTGGTATAATGAAAAGTGCTGATTATCCTAGACCTTTAAACATGATAATTTGATAAAAAAGGCAACTAAAATATAACAATTGATTGATGAAGCTAGCAGGAAGCTAGCTTTTCTTAAAAGAAATGAGGCAAAAAATGAACAATAAAGAAATGAAAGCAAGACAAGAGAAAATTCGTAATTTCTCGATCATTGCCCACATTGACCATGGGAAGTCAACTTTAGCCGACCGGATTTTGGAAAAAACAAATACAGTTAGCAGTCGAGAAATGCAAGATCAATTACTTGATTCAATGGATTTAGAGAGAGAACGCGGCATTACCATCAAATTAAACGCAATTGAATTAAACTATACAGCCAAAGATGGTGAAACCTATACTTTCCATTTGATTGACACACCAGGGCACGTCGATTTCACCTACGAAGTTTCTCGTAGCTTGGCAGCTTGTGAAGGGGCTGTTCTAGTTGTTGATGCGGCGCAAGGAATTGAAGCGCAAACGCTAGCAAATGTCTATTTGGCATTGGATAATGACTTAGAAATTTTACCTGTTATTAATAAAATTGATTTACCCGCCGCTGATCCAGAGCGTGTTCGGACAGAGATTGAAGACGTAATTGGAATTGATGCATCGGAAGCTGTTTTAGCAAGTGCAAAAGCAGGGATTGGGATTGAAGATATTTTAGAACAAGTGGTGGAGTATGTACCAGCTCCATCAGGCGATATTGAGGCTCCTTTAAAGGCTTTGATTTTTGACTCTATTTACGATAGTTATCGGGGGGTCGTTTTAAACATCCGTGTAATTGACGGTGTCGTTCGTCCTGGGGATAAAATCCAAATGATGAGTAACGGTAAAACGTTTGATGTAACAGAAGTCGGCGTTTTTTCACCGAAACCAATCGCTCGTGATTATTTAATGGTTGGTGATGTGGGCTATATCACCGCTAGCATTAAAACGGTTCAAGATACACGGGTCGGGGATACAGTGACTTTGGCCGACAATCCAGCAGCAGAAGCACTACCAGGCTATCGCAAAATGAATCCAATGGTTTATTGTGGCTTATATCCAATTGATACGTCGCGCTACAATGATTTACGGGAAGCATTAGAAAAATTACAATTAAATGATGCGGCGTTACAATTTGAACCGGAAACATCGCAAGCTTTAGGGTTTGGTTTCCGTTGTGGTTTCTTAGGTTTGCTGCACATGGATGTTGTTCAGGAACGTTTGGAACGAGAATTTAATTTAGAGTTAATTACAACAGCACCGTCCGTAATCTATCACGTTAATAAAACTGACGGAACAACCGTTGTTGTTGACAACCCAGCTGAATTTCCAGAACCAGTAACGATTGAATCTGTGGAAGAACCTTATGTTAAAGCGCAAATCATGGTGCCAAACGATTATGTAGGAGCAGTAATGGAATTATCACAACGTAAACGTGGCGAATTCATTACAATGGATTACTTAGACGATTATCGTGTAAACGTAGTTTATGAAATTCCGTTATCTGAAATCGTGTTTGACTTTTTCGATAAATTGAAATCAAGTACAAAAGGCTATGCATCCTTAGATTACGAAATGGCTGGCTATCGTACCAGCCGCCTAGTGAAAATGGATATTCTATTAAATGCTGAAAAAGTGGATGCTTTAAGCTTTATTGTTCACCGAGATTTCGCATTTGAGCGTGGTAAAGCGATTGTTGAGAAACTGAAAAAACTAATTCCACGTCAACAGTTTGAAGTCCCAGTTCAAGCGGCGATAGGTCAAAAAATTGTGGCGCGTTCAGATATTAAAGCCTTACGCAAAAACGTACTGGCTAAATGCTATGGTGGCGATGTTTCTCGTAAACGTAAATTGTTAGAGAAACAAAAAGAAGGGAAGAAACGGATGAAACAAATTGGATCCGTGGAAGTTCCTCAAGAAGCCTTTATGGCGGTTCTGAAAATGGATGAGCAAGATAACGAGAAATAGCTTGTTATCAATATGAAAGCCTATTAAATAAGGGTTTTCGAGTTGCTGGAAAAGCGTGATTTTGCTGTTTAAAGAAATTTAAACTGTCATATTACTGTCACAGCTATAAAAAAATTAACAAAAATGGAATATTTTCTTGAAGATTTTTTTCTATCAGTGTAGGATAAAAGCATCTCATTAAGGAGGTGCTTTTTATTTTTGAAAATAATAGTGGGAATATCCTAAAATCTTTAAGGAAAGAACAAAAATTGACTCAAAAGAAGCTATCTGAGTTAACAGGGATTTCTCAAAGTGCTTTAGTCAAGTATGAGAATGGTACAAGAGGTATTTCAAAAAATGTAGATATTGCGCTAAGCAAGGCTCTGAATGTAGATTCATTGCTTAAAAATGAAGTAGAGAATTTGAGTTATATGATTAACCGAATAATAGAGTATAGGGATCTAAATAATTTATCTAATAAAAATTTAGCAAATAAAATCGGAATTAGTGAAGCTTTACTAAGTTATATTTTAAATGGAAGGAGAAAACTTTCAAAAGAGATTCAAAGAAAAATTGCATTATTTTTGTTAAATGATGGAAATGAAAGTTTGATAGATACTAAGTTAGGTGGTGCTTCTTTAAATTTTCCGAGTATTGATAAAAATTTGATGGGGAACAGAATAAAAACTATTCGAAAAAATAGAGGAGAGAGTTTAGAAAAATTTGGTCAAAACTTCACTTGTCCAGCTAGAAAAAATGTGATTAATAGATGGGAAAATGGTGTAAATATTCCTGATGTAGAAAGATGAAACAAATAGCAGTATACATGTTTTGACATCATTTTTTCTACGCTCCTTTAAAACGTTTTCATACATTAAGTATAAAAGAAAAAACTGTAGACGTCATCCCCTTTTTGGGGACTTTGTCTACAGTCTGAGAATTTACATAGTTAAAATCTGTAAAGTGTTATTTTTTTATTGTTCGTTTTAATCTTACCATAAACTTCTTTAATGAAAAAAAAGTTTATGGTAAGATTACATAGAACCCTTTTAATGATTATATTTAAGAAAATTCTTTATTTAATTTGTTGATTCATTTATACTTGAGATGGATGATTTTTATGTTATGAAAAAGCACTTATTTTTTTACTCATGTATAATAAATGATTAGGAGTGAATATATGGAGAAGCCGATTGTTAAAATATTCGCTGTTACTGCGGTAGGATTAGGCGCGGCGGTGATTTGTGGATTTGGCTATTACATAAATAACCAAAAACAGCATGAACAACGCATTGCATATGCTGAATCTGCCATCCTCGATCAAAAAGATACCTTAGCTTCTTTATCACAAGAAGCAGACAATTTATATAGCACAAAAGAGAAAGTTTTTCTGAAACCAGAAGCAACAAAGGACGAGACCTCTAGACTCTCCAGCAGATTATCTTCCGTCAAGTTGTCAGCAGACGACCACGGCATCGACCAATCAGAACTTCCACAAGAAGTTGCTGCTATCCAAACCACAAAAGAAACTGTATCGAACCAATTAAAAGATGCAGAAGCAAAACTAAACGTACAAGAATCTGTGAATCAACTTTTTACTGAAAAAATCTCTAATTGGCAACAAGCTGAAGATGATGTAATTATTAGAGAAAATATAACGGAAAAGGATATTGCCAACATACGTGATAACTTGAACTTTTTCAAAGAAAACGCTTGGAAAACATCGATGATCCAGTATTTAGGATTTGCTGACGCACAAGTCGCACAGGTCAATGAATTAAATCAAGCATTTGATACTTTATTAAAAGACGGTCAAGTAACTGCTGAGGCTACTTATGATCAATATTTGACAGCGCTTAATCAAATCGAACAAGTCCAAAACGAAAAAATAAAAGAAAAATACACAGCGATGGCAGAAACAGTCGCTCAACAAATGGGCTACGGTACGGTGAGTTATTGATGAACAAGTACAAGAGTTTCGTTAACGGAGGGGAAAATGGCAAAGCAAACAAGAAAATCAAGAGGGAAAAAAATATTTTTGATTATTTTAGGAATCGTTGTTGTACTGGTTTTAGCAGTTGTTGGGGTGGGAACTAAACTGTATCTAGATCTCTCCCATTCAATCAAGGAAACCTATCAAACAGTGGAAAGAGCAGAGGGTCCTAGAACAACACCAGTTGATTTAGCAAAGCAAGAATCTTTTTCGGTTTTATTGATGGGGATAGATACAGGAGATTTAGGACGTGTAGACCAAGGCCGTTCTGACACGATGATGGTTGCTACAGTAAGTCCAGAAGATAAACAAACAACCATCGTCAGCATTCCTCGAGATACCTATGTCGAGATTGTTGGACATAATACAACAGATAAAATCAACCATGCCTATGCATTCGGCGGAGCAGCCATGGCGATGGATACTGTTCAAAATTACTTAGATATTCCAATCGATCATTATGTATCCATCAACATGAAGGGTTTAAAAGAATTGGTTGATGCTGTGGGCGGTATCGAAGTCAACAATGACATCACTTTTTCACAAGACGGTTATGATTTCACCATCGGAAAAACCACATTAGATGGCGATCAAGCATTAGCATATTCCCGGATGCGTTATGAAGATCCAAATGGGGACTATGGAAGGCAAGAACGTCAACGGAAAATCGTTGAAGGAATAGCGAGAAAAGTCTTGAGTCTAAATGGTATCAGCAACAACCAATCCGTCTTAAATGCTTTAGAAACAAATATGAGAACTGATATGAGTTTTACTGATATGCGAAAAATCGCTTTCGATTACCGCGATGCATTTGGCACGATCAAACAAGATCAAATGCAGGGAGAAGGATTTATGCAAGACGGCATCTCCTATCAAAGAGTAAGTGATCAAGAGCTTGAACGTGTACAAAAAGAATTGAAAGACCAATTAAATCTAGAGACTAAATAGGAAAGTGGAGAAAAAATGGAAGAGACAATCAGCTTAAAAGAAATTTTTGAAACATTGCGTAAACATTTGGTAACCATCCTTATTTCAATGTTTGCCGGTTTAGCAATCGCAGGAGTTACAACATTCTTTATCTTAACACCTAAATACAGTTCACAAGCACAGCTGATCGTGACCTTGCCGCAGTCAGATACGACCAATGCAAATGATGTCAATATGAACTTGCAAATGATCAATACGTATAAAGATATGATCGTCAGCGACTTGGTTTTAAATGAAGTCAAAGACCGATTGGAAACGGAAGACAACGTGAAAATGACGGCTGGAGAAATAAAAGAATCTATTTCAGTTAATCAGTCTCAAAATTCACAGATGTTCTCGATCCAGGCAACAGATACGAATGCAGTAACGGCACAAAAAGTCGCCAATATGACAGCACAAGTCTTTCAAGAAAATGCTAAAGATGTGATGAATGTTGATAAGATCTCAATTATTTCAGCAGCTGTTGCGAATACGACACCTGTTTCTCCAAATAACAAATTGAACTTAGTCATTGGTTTGATATTAGGTTTAATGGTCGGTATCGGGATTGCGTTCTTGATGGAATTGCTTGACCGAACAGTGAAGGATAAAAAATTCGTAACTGAAACATTAGGCTTCCAGGTTTTAGGAACAGTTCCTGAAATGTCAGCGAAAGAATTAAATGCTGGTATTCGCAAAAAAGGACCCGCTCCTGTACATCCTGGAACAGTAAATGAAAAAAACGGCCCTTCACGCAGAAACCGCTCAAGAGTCTAGGAGGAAGAAAAATGGCACACAAACAAAAAACACCACAAACACAAGCAGTCAGCTTGATTACATTGACAAACCCTTCTTCACCGGTAGCTGAACAATACCGCATAATCCGAACGAATATCCAATTTGCTTCACCAGGTGGTCAGCAAATCAAAACGATCGTTGTTACTTCTTCTGGACCAGGAGAAGGAAAATCAACAACTGCAGCGAATATGGCTGTTGTATTTGCAAAATCTGGCCAACGCGTTTTATTAGTAGATGCCGATTTGCGGAAACCAGTTTTATATAAAACGTTTAAATTGACCAATATCAGCGGGTTAAGCACGATCCTCAGCACGGCAGGGAATATTGCAGATGAAGTACAGAAAACACCAATTGAGAATCTGTCTGTTTTGCCTAGTGGTCCTAAACCACCAAACCCATCAGAATTGCTGAATTCCCCAAGAATGGATCAGCTTTTAGCAGAAGCAAAAGATCTTTATGATGTCATTATTTTTGACATGCCGCCAGTCGTTGCAGTCACAGATGCCCAAATCATGTCTTCAAAAACAGACGGTACGTTATTAGTTGTACGCGAAAACACGTCACGCAAAGAGTCATTGACAAAAGCAAAAGAACTGTTAGACATGGCTCAAGCAAAAGTCCTCGGCGTTGTGTATAACGGAGCAGAACACAGCAAAGATGCAGTCTATTATTACGGAGATTAACTTATAGGAGACGAGAGAAATGATTGATTTACATTGTCATATTTTACCAGGGATCGATGACGGTGCAGAAACACTAGAAGCAAGTATTGCCATGGCGGAAAAAGCAATTAGCCAGGGCATCACACATATTCTGTGTACGCCCCATCACAACAATGGAAAGTATCGAAATGAAAAGTCGGAAGTGATTTCTCTGGTCTCTTTTGTGCAATCTGAATTTGACAAACGACAGTTGCCAATAACGTTATTGGAAGGACAAGAAATAAGAATCACCGGTGATTTGATTGAAGACATCCGTCGAGATGAAATCTTATTTACAGACCTAGATGATACCTATTTATTGATTGAATTTCCGACACTGGAAGTGCCGTTATATGCAGAACGGCTTTTTTTTGAATTGCTGCAAATGGGAAAGAGACCCGTCATTGTTCATCCAGAACGCAATGCACACTTCAGAAAAAATCCCAATCATTTAGTGCCCTTCCTCGATATGGGATGCCTTGCTCAATTGACTGCACCCAGTTACATGGGTGTGTTTGGTAAAGATATCCAAAAAACAGCCAAAACAATGGTCAAACATAATCTGGTCCAAATGACTGCGTCAGATGCCCATGGTATATCTAAACGAACCTTTTATCTCAAAGAATGCTATGAGCAGATAGCCAAGGATTTTGGACAGGAAAAAGTAGCGCAGATGAAACAAGTAGCAAAGGATTTAATCAATGGAGATGAGGTTGTTTATCCAGAATATACAGAAGTGAAGAAGAAGTTTGGGTTATTTTAGGGGGAATATAGGGTGTTTGTATTAACAAGGAGAAGAAAGATCATTACCTTGATTTTAGTGGATAGTTTATTATTGATTGCCGCCAATATAGAAGCTGTAGAGTTCATGAAACCATTTGTCGGTATACCAAGAAATCTTGTTTTTGTTTCAGCAGGTTTATCTGTGGGTTTCTACTTGTTTTATGGCAGTTTATTCAAAGTATTTACTAGGATTAACCGCTATACAAATTTAAGAGAGATGATTGTGATTTTCGGCTCGCTAACCGCAAGTGCAGGTTCAAGTATTATTGTTTTATCTTTTTTCAATGAACGTTATAGTCTACGCTTAGTGACATTCATTTATCTTCTCTCATTATTGTTGATCATAGGCAGTCGTTTGGTCTGGCGGATTTATGTCGAAAGAAAAAACAGAAGCTATTCATCCGTTGAATCAGCTAAAAATACAATCATTGTTGGTGCTGGTGAAGGCGGCCGTATTTTATATAACAGTTTTATAGGGTCTAAAACTGCTCAAAGTATTCGTGTAGTGGGGTTTGTCGATGATGATCCTAACAAACAAAATATCTATCTTTCAGGTAAAAAAGTATTAGGGATGCTAAAAGATTTGCCTGAATTAATTCAAAAATATGATGTCGAAATGGTCACTATCGCTATTCCTTCCTTATCACGAGAAAAATTACGTGAACTATTTGAATTAGTTGAATCTTCTCATGTCAAAGTCAGCACGATGCCTTCCATGGAAGAACTTGCTTCGGGAAAAACTAGCGTGTCTAAGTTGAAAAAAATCGATGTAGTCGATTTGTTAGGAAGAGACGAAGTAGAACTGGATATTGAATCGATCCAAGACCAAATCACAGAAAAAGTGATTCTTGTCACAGGTGCGGGCGGTTCGATTGGTTCAGAAATCTGTCGCCAAATCATTCAATTTTGTCCTGCGAAGTTATTGTTGCTAGGTCATGGAGAAAATTCGATTTATCTCATTGATCGTGAATTGCGTATAAATGATAAAAAGAAACGTACAGAAATTGTACCGATTATTGCGGATATCCAAGATCGAAAGAAAATCCATGAGATCATGGCGCAGCATCAGCCAGATATCGTCTATCATGCAGCAGCTCACAAGCATGTTCCATTGATGGAATGCAATCCAAAAGAAGCAGTCAAAAACAATATTTTTGGAACAAAAAATGTGGCAGAAGCAGCGAAAGTAGCCAAGGTCAAGAATTTCGTCATGGTATCGACAGATAAAGCTAACAACCCGCCAAATGTCATGGGTTCAACCAAACGAATCGCTGAAATGATCGTGACAGGATTGAATGAAGAAGGATGCACGAAGTTTTCAGCAGTGCGTTTCGGGAATGTACTGGGTTCTCGAGGCAGTGTGATCCCAGTCTTTCGTGAACAAATTGCAAAAGGCGGACCAGTGACGATCACTGATTTCCGCATGAGCCGCTATTTCATGACGATTCCTGAAGCAAGCCGATTAGTGATTCAATCAGGAGCGTTAGCAAAAGGTGGCGAAATCTTTGTTTTAGATATGAGTGAACCAGTGAAAATCGTTGATCTGGCAAAAAATATGATTCGTTTGAGCGGCTATAGTGAAGATGAAATCGAAATTGTTGAAACAGGGATTCGCCCAGGTGAAAAATTATATGAAGAATTGTTATTGGATAAAGAAAGAAATGATGAAGTAGTTTACGAAAAAATCTTTGTCGGGAACATCAAAGGGTATTCGATGAAGACCGTAATGGAATTTGTTGATAGCTTGCCGCAAGATGACAAGCAGTTAGCCAAAGATATTGTCGCTTTTGCGAATGCTTCGAATAAGTAGGGGGAGTTACGTGAAAACAATTATTGTAGGCGCAGGTGGATTTGGTAAAGAGATTGCTTTTTTACTGCAAAGTTTCCCTGAATATGAACTGATTGGTTTCGTTGATGATGAATCAAACATACACGGTGATAAAGTAGTAGGCAAACCTGTTTTAGGAAATATAAAATCTCTAATGAATATAGACAAGAAAACTGCTGTCTTTATGGGGATTGCTTCTCCCCGTATAAAAGAGAAAATATATCAAACGTTAAAAGGAAACACTAATTTGATTTTCCCAAATTTGATTGCGTCTAGTGCATTAATAGGAATAAATATCCATTTAGGTATTGGGAATATCTTGATGCCGTATACGTCTTATACAGCCGATATTGTTCTAGGAAATTTTAATATGATCAATATCAGTTCTACTATTGGTCATGATGCAAAAATAGGTGATTATAATTCTATTTTTCCTAGTGTAAACCTTTCCGGGAAAGTTACTTTAGGCGATAAAAATCAAATAGGTGTCGGAACTAAAATTATACAAAATATAGCTATTGGTAATGGAAATATTATAGGTGCAGGAAGTGTAGTGATTAGAGATATCGAAAATCATACTAAAAATGTTGGTGTACCAGCTAGAATCATAGAAAGATGGGATTAAATTGGATAAAAAAAGAATATTATTAGCTTCTCCTCATATGAGTGAAGAAGGTTATGAACAAGCGTATGTAAAAGAAGCGTTTGATACAAATTGGGTGGCTCCTTTAGGCATGAATGTCAATGGTTTTGAAGAGGAATTAGCAGAATATGTTGGAACTGGACATGCTGCGGCACTTTCTTCAGGTACTGCCGCTATACATTTAGCATTAAAAGCAGCAGGGGTCGGTAAAGATGATATAGTGATTTGCCAATCCCTAACTTTCTCTGCCACAGTGAATCCAGTTATTTATCAGAATGCTGTACCAGTATTCGTAGATAGTGATTATGAGACTTGGAATATGAGTCCAAGTCATTTAAGAGAGGCTTTAGAAAAATATCCTCAGGCAAAAGCTGTTTTAGTGGTGCATTTGTATGGTTTATCAGCTAATTTAGATGAAATAACGCAAATATGTGATGAGTATGGTGTGACCTTGATAGAAGATGCTGCCGAATCTTTAGGGACTACGTATAAAGGAAAATTTACTGGTACATTTGGTGAATATGGAATCTTTTCTTTTAATGGAAACAAAATAATCACTACATCAGGTGGAGGAATGTTAGTTTCTGAAAGCAAAGAGAAGATAGATAAAGTAAAATTTTGGGCTACTCAATCCCGTGAGAATGCACGTCACTATCAGCATAATGAGATTGGTTACAATTATCGTATGAGCAATATCGTTGCTGGTATTGGTCGTGGACAACTCAAAGTTTTGAAAGATAGAATTGAAAAGAAACGCTATATTTACGATTTTTATAAAAAAGAACTATCAAATCTGTCAAATATCCAATTTATGCCAGAAAATAGTTGGAATGAGCCTAATTATTGGTTGAGTGTAATAACAGTTAATGGGCTTGATTCTACTTTCCTTATTGATGAATTGGACAAAGACAATATAGAGGCGCGTCCAGTATGGAAACCAATGCATCTGCAGCCTGTTTTCAAACAATATGATTATATTGGTGATAATGTTGCAGAGACTTTATTTGAATCAGGTGTTTGTTTGCCTTCAGACACAAAAATGTCAGATGAAGATTTAAATCGCGTAGTAACTACCATTAAAAGAGTGATCAATCATGCGTAAAAAAACGTTTTATCAACTTATTGGAAAAAGAGCACTAGATATTTTATTATCAGGAATTGCTCTTATCATTTTATCTCCGATTATTTTGATTGTCGCAATATTAGTAAAAACTAAGCTTGGTTCTCCTGTTATTTTTAAACAAGAGCGTCCAGGTAAAAATGAAAAAATTTTTTCTATGTATAAATTTCGAACAATGGCTGATGAAAGAGATCAGAACGGAAATTATTTACCAGATGATGTTCGCTTAACAAAGTTCGGTAAAATGCTTAGAGCAACCAGTTTAGATGAACTACCTGAACTATGGAATATTTTAAAAGGGGATATGTCGATCGTTGGGCCTCGTCCATTATTAGTGGAATATCTGCCTCTCTATAATGAAAAACAGAAGAAAAGACACAACGTGAGACCTGGTTTAACTGGATTAGCCCAAGTTAACGGAAGAAATGCAATTAGTTGGGAAGAAAAATTTGATTTGGATCTCCAGTATGTGAAGAAAATCAGCTTTTTTGGTGATATAGCGATTATAGTTAAAACTTGCGCAAAAGTAATTATGAAAGAGAATATCGATGCAATCACCAACAGTACACCAGAAAAATTTAAAGGGAGTTAAATGCATTATGTCATTGAACGTTCTATTTCTTACTCTTTTAGATTTCGAAATTTTGGAGGAAAGTAATATTTATACTGATTTGCTCTCTGAATTTGTAAAAAACAAACACAATGTTTCAATCATATCTCCAGTTGAAAGAAAAAAAAATACAAAAACTCATTTAATCGAAATCAATGATAAATGTAAAATTTTAAAATTAAAAATAGGAAATATCCAAAAAACTAATTTGTTAGAAAAAGGTATTTCTACAATACAGATAGAACAACAATTTATAAACGGAATCAAGCATTATTTTTCAGATATAAAGTTTGATTTAGTGGTTTACTCTACCCCTCCGGTGACTTTTGCTAAAGTGGTTGATTTTATAAAGAAAAGAGACAACTGCAAAAGCTATCTTTTGTTGAAAGATATATTTCCACAAAATGCAGTTGATCTGGGCAAAATCTCGAAAAAAAGTTTGATTTATAAATATTTTAGAAAAAAGGAAGTTTCGTTATACGAAGTATCTGACTATATAGGAACAATGTCAGAAAAAAATTCTCAATATATACTCCACCATAATGAATTTGATAGAAGAAAAATTGTGGAAATAAATCCTAATTCTATTAGAATCAAAAACGATAAGGTAGACTGTCAACTCCTCAAAAAGGAAATAGGCAGTGAATATGGTATTCCAGAAGATAAAGTGGTAATGCTGTATGGCGGCAATTTAGGAAAGCCCCAAGGAGTTGATTTTCTTTTAGAAATAATAAAAAGTCTAGAAGAAAGAAAAGATTTTTTCTTATTAATAGTTGGTTCTGGAACAGAATATGAGCGAATAAAAAAATATTTAAGTTCTAATGATATAAAAAATACATTATTAATTAATGGATTACCTAAAAATGAGTATAAAAAAGTGGAATCTATTGCAGATATAGGTTTAGTATTTTTAGACAAAAGATTCACTATCCCAAATATTCCTTCTAGAATACTAGGATATATGGAGTCAAGAAAACCTATTTTAGCAGCGGTAGACAGATCTACAGATTTGAAAGAAATGATAGTGGAGGGGCAGTTTGGATATTGTTCAGAACACGGAGATTTAAGAAAATTTGTAGGTAATATGGAAAAACTGAAAGATAAGAATACCAGAAATATCTTAGGGGAAAATGCATTTATTTATTTGAAAAATAATTTTGATGTAGAAAAAAGCTATACTACAATCATGAAGCATTTTAAATGATAAAAAGGGAGAACAAAGCATGTTCAAAGATAAAATATTATTAATCACTGGCGGAACTGGCTCTTTTGGTAACGCAGTAATGAAACGATTTTTAGATTCTGATATTAAAGAAATCCGCATTTTTTCACGGGATGAGAAAAAACAAGACGACATGCGGAAAAAATACAATAACGATAAATTGAAATTTTACATTGGTGATGTTCGTGATATTAATAGCGTGAAAAATGCGATGTATGGGGTTGATTATGTGTTTCATGCTGCTGCACTTAAACAAGTACCTTCTTGTGAATTTTTCCCTATGGAGGCTGTAAAAACAAATATTGTAGGAACCGACAACGTGCTGACAGCTGCCATCGAAATGGATATTCAAAAAGTGATTTGCTTATCAACAGATAAAGCAGCTTATCCTATCAATGCAATGGGGATTTCTAAAGCGATGATGGAAAAAGTGTTTGTTGCAAAAGCAAAAACTGTTTCGGAAGAACGCACGACGATATGCGGGACTCGTTACGGAAATGTAATGGCTTCTCGCGGATCAGTCATCCCGCTTTTTATTGACCAAATCAAAGCGAATAAACCTTTAACTGTGACAGATCCTGAGATGACACGTTTCTTGATGAGTTTAGAAGAAGCTGTAGAATTAGTTGTTTTTGCCTTTAAGAATGCAAAAGCCGGAGATATCATGGTACAAAAATCACCTGCTTCGACAGTTGGGGATTTAGCCCAAGCAGTGAAAGAACTATTTCAGGCAGAAAATGAAATTCATGTAATTGGGACACGTCATGGAGAAAAGCAGTATGAAACGTTATTAACGAAAGAAGAATATTTAGTAGCCCAAGATATGGGTGACTTTTATCGCGTTCCGGCAGACACACGTGATCTTAATTATGATAAATATTTTGTGGAAGGCAGTAAGGAATTAACACAAGAAGGAGAATACAATTCAGACAATACGCAACGCTTATCTATTGAGCAAATCAAGGAAAGACTTCTTGAATTAGATTACGTTAAAAAAGAATTGAAAGAGTGGCAAAACAAATGAATATCTTAGTGACTGGAGCAAACGGCTTTGTTGGGAAAAATCTGATTGCTGAATTAAAAAATGAAGGCTACACAGATATTTTCAGTTTTGACATAGATACACCAAAGGATTTATTAGATGAATATTGCAAAAAAGCAGATTTTGTTTTTCATTTAGCTGGTGTCAATCGACCAAAAAATGAGGTAGAATTTATGGAGGGGAATTTTGGTTTCACTTCAGAATTGCTTTCAAAATTAAAAGAGCATCAAAATACTTGTCCTGTGATGATTTCTTCTTCTATCCAAGCAGCACTCGAAAATTCCTATGGAAAAAGTAAAAAAGCTGGTGAAGAACTCTTGAAATCCTATCAAGAGGAAACCGGAGCACCTGTTTATATTTATCGTTTTGCAAATTTATACGGAAAATGGTCACGACCAAATTACAATACGGTAGTAGCAACATTCTGTTATAAAATCGCAAGAAATGAAGAAGTCACAGTCAATGATCCAAATGCGGCCGTTGAACTTTGTTATATCGATGATGTAGTAAAAGAATTACTTCATTGTCTGAATGGTAAACCTTATATGGAAAATGGCTATTGTGCAGTTCGAGAAACAGATGAAGTGACGATTGGTGAGCTAAAAGAACTGATTACTTCATTTAAAAACAGCCGAACAGATTTGAGTGTGCCAAACCTTGCCAGAAGAGTAGAAAAAAATCTGTACAGCACATATTTGAGTTTTCTGCCAGAAGATGATTTTTCTTATTTTCTAAAAATGAATATAGATAATCGTGGATCGTTTACTGAATTTTTACGAACAAAAGATCGCGGACAAGTATCCATCAATATCTCAAAACCAGGAATCACCAAAGGAAATCACTGGCATAACACAAAAAACGAGAAATTTTTAGTTGTAAGCGGGCAAGGTGTTATCCGTTTTAGAAAAATCGATTCAAGTGAAGTAATTGAGTATTTTGTTTCTGGAGAAAAGTTGGAAGTAGTAGATATTCCAGTGGGATATACGCACAATATTGAAAATCTAGGAACAACAGACATGGTAACTGTGATGTGGGTCAATGAGCCATTTGATCCAGAACATCCAGATACTTATTATGTGGAGGTTTAATCAATGAAAAATTTAAAAGTGATGACAGTGGTAGGCACGCGCCCAGAAATCATTCGTTTATCTGCTGTAATCAATCGTTTAGAAAGTTCAGAAGCTATTGACCATGTATTGGTACATACGGGACAAAACTATGACTATGAGCTAAATGAAGTGTTTTTTGAAGATTTCAAGTTGAAGAAACCAGACTATTTTTTAAATGCAGCAACAGGTACAGCAATCGAGACCGTTGGGAATATCTTAATCAAGATTGATCCTATCTTGGAAGAAGTAAAGCCAGATGTCTTTTTAGTATTAGGTGATACCAATAGTTGTTTATGTGCGATTGCAGCAAAACGTCGTCATATCCCTATTTTTCACATGGAAGCCGGTAACCGTTGTTTTGATCAGCGTGTCCCAGAAGAAACGAATCGTAAAATCGTCGACCACACAGCTGATATCAATTTGACATACAGCGACATTGCACGAGAATATCTTTTGCGCGAAGGATTACCTGCAGATCGTGTCATCAAAACAGGCAGCCCAATGTTTGAAGTATTGAATTCAAGAAAAGAAGACATCCAACAGTCAGATATCCTTGAACGATTAGAGTTAAAAGAAGGGCATTATTTTGTGGTCTCCGCACATCGTGAAGAAAATATCAGTTCAGAAAGCAATTTCTCAAATCTAGTAGATAGTTTAAATGCAATTGCTGAAACCTATCAACTACCAATTATCGTGAGTACGCATCCGCGTACGATGAAAATGATCGAATCAAAAGGAATCAAGTTCCACGAGTTGATCCAAACGATGAAACCTATGGGATTTAATGATTACAATAAACTGCAGATCCATGCAAAAGCGGTACTAAGTGATAGCGGGACAATCAGTGAAGAATCCTCTATCTTGAATTTCAAGGCACTAAATATCAGACAAGCGCATGAACGTCCAGAAGCAATGGAAGAAGCCAGTGTGATGATGGTTGGACTAGAAAAAGAGCGGATAATGCAAGGACTAGAAGTATTGGGAACACAAGAAAAAGATACTTTGCGCCATGTGGCAGACTACTCTATGCCAAATGTTTCGGAAAAAGTTTTGCGCATTATCCTATCTTATACCGACTATGTGAATCGGGTGGTGTGGGGTGAGTGAAGAAAAAAATATTAATAGTTGCTGAAGGATATTTTCCTGCACAAAAATATGGTGGGCCACCGGTCAGTATACTAAACTTTTGTGAGCTATTAAAAGATAAATATACTTTCCATATTGTTACGCGTGATCATGACCTTAATGAAAATGAACGGTTGCAGGGCATTAATGAGGGATGGAATATAAGGCCAGAAGCGAAAGTTCTCTATGTAAATAGAGAAAAAAGTTTTTCTAAACTTATGGGTAGTGTAATCAAGGAAATAAAACCTGATTTAATATATATAAATAGTTTTTTTGATTATAAATTAATAGGCTCAGTTTTTTATACCAACTTTACTATACCGTTACTAATTGCGCCTAGGGGACAGTTGCTAGACGGAGCTAGAAGTAATAAAAGTATGAAAAAAAATGTTTATATAAATGTTTTTAAATTAGGAAATATATTCCATAAAAATATTTATTTTCAATCGACAAGCAATGAAGAGGATAACGTTTTAAAAAATCTGTTTCCATCAAACGATACAATATTATTTACCAATATCCCTAGTCCAAGCAAAGTGAATAACAAGAAGAATAAACACGAAAAAAAATTAAATTTGGTCTTTTTATCTCGAATCGTTCCCAAAAAAAATTTAGATTATGCAATTGAAATTTTAAATACACTTGAAGAAAATGTATATTTGGATATTTTTGGTCCTATAGAAGATAAAAATTATTGGGAGATTTGTCAAAAAAAAATAGCAGCTTTGCCTGCTAATATAGAGGTTAATTATAAAGGAAATATAAGTCATGAGGATGTTGATGGAGTATTTAGGAAGTATGATGCTTTCTTATTTCCTACTAAAAGTGAAAATTACGGACACGTTATTTCGGAGTCTTTGTCAAATGGATGCCCAGTTATTCTTAGTGATAAAACCCCGTGGAATGATATAGAAGATGGTCAAGAAGGCTACATTTGTTCTTTGGAAAATATTGAAGGATTTAGAAAAGCAATCAAAGCCTTATATAATATGTCTAATGAAGAATATCAAGTAATGCAAAATAACATCAAAGCGTTTATGAAATCCAGAATTGATTTCTCAATTTTAAGAGATGATATTTCTTTGAAACTCGAAAAGATAATGAATAACGGCAAGAAGTAATTTTATACGTCTGTAGATATAGCTAAAAAATTGATAAGTAAAAAACAGCTGTGATATGTGTTTATCTAATCTATTATTTGTTTGAAAGCAGTATGCAAAGCATCGTCAATATTTCAAGTTTCTTTTTTTGTTTATAGTATGTACTGGACAAGTGAATAATAAATAACGTTATGGAGAGTATACTTAATTATGAATATTTCAGTATTCGGCCTCGGCTACGTCGGTTTAGCGAACGCTTTGCTGCTTAGCCAGCATGAAAATGTTAAAGCATATGATATTGTCGAAGAAAAAATCGATATGCTACAAAATAAGAAGTCACCTCTAGAAGATAAAGAAATCCATGAATTTCTTGAACGAGATGATTTGAATGTAGCATTCACTAAAGATTTTGAAGAGGCAGTTTTATTTGGAGATTACTTGATTGTCGCGACACCAACGGATTACGATGAAAAGAAAAATTACTTTAATACTGCTACAGTTGAAGATGTTATTGAAAAAGCATTAGCTATTCGTCCTGATGCGACATTCATTATAAAATCTACTGTACCAGTGGGGTATACGGCAGACGTAAAAGAAAAATTTAAAACAGAAAATATCATTTTCTCTCCAGAATTTCTGCGTGAAGGAAGAGCTCTATATGATAATCTCCATCCTTCTAGAATCGTAGTAGGGGAATGTTCTGATCGCGGACAAGAAATTGCGGATATGTTTAAGCGAAATGCCTTAGATCAAGAGGTATCAGTTTTATTGACTCATGCTACTGAAGCAGAAGCAATCAAATTGTTTTCAAATACCTATCTTGCGTTACGTGTGGCCTACTTCAATGAGTTGGATACTTACGCTGAATCTCGAGGTTTAAATACAAAACAAATTATTGAAGGAGTAGGTTTAGATCCACGAATTGGTTCGCATTATAATAATCCTTCTTTTGGTTACGGGGGATATTGTTTACCTAAAGACACGAAGCAGCTAAGAGCCAATTATGAGGAAGTTCCAAGCAACATCATAGGCGCTATTGTGGAAGCAAATACAACAAGAAAAGATTTCATTGCAGAACAAATTTTAGCTAAAAAGCCGGAAACAGTCGGTATTTATCGTTTAACAATGAAAGCAAATTCTGATAACTTTCGATATTCCTCTATTCAAGGGATCATGAAAAGAATCAAGGCAAAAGGGATTGAAGTGGTGGTTTATGAGCCAACACTGGATGCCGAAGAGTTCTTTCATTCACGAGTAATCAAAGATTTTGAAGAATTCAAAAAAATGGCAGATGTGATTGTTTCGAACCGTATGGAAAGTCATCTGGCTGATGTTCAAGAAAAAGTTTATACGAGAGATATTTTTAGACGGGATTAAAATATGAAAAATATAGCAAAAAATTTTTTTTACCAGAGTTTATTCCAAGTCGCTAAAATAATTATTCCTATCATTACAATACCAATAGTATCAAATGCTCTTGGACCAGCAGGGCTGGGAATTTATAATTACACGTTTTCGATTGCTCAGTATTTTGTTTTGGTCGCTGGCTTGGGTGTGACAATATACGGAAATAGGGAAATAGCTCTAGCTTATAATAGAAATAAACAGGAGCTGTCAAAAGTATTTTGGGAGATTTTTGTTTTTAAAGCCCTCATTACAATCGGTGTTATCGTGGTATATTTCATTGTGGCTTTATTTCTAGACAATAGGATATATTTATTTATCCAATCTTTAACAATATTAACAGTATTTTTTGATGTTTCATGGTTTTTTATGGGGATCGAAGATTTTAAAAAGGTAAGTATGTCAAGTTTGTTTGTCCAATTAATTACTTTCGTTTTGATCATTTTGTTTATTAAAAATGAAGGGGACACAATCAAATATACAATGATACAAGCGACAGGCATCCTTCTTTCCCAAGTAGGGGTGTGGCTGTTTATCCCTAAATATATTCATTTTACAAAGATACACATAAAAAATAGCTTGAATCATTTGAAAGGTTCGTTTGAATATTTTATTCCTCAAATCGCAATCATGCTGTATACTAATTTAAACAAAACACTCTTAGGATTTACTTTGGGAAGTGTGGCTGTGGGTTATTTTATTAATTCACTGCAGTTAAATACAGTATTTATTACCGTCATCACAACCTTAGATTTAGTTCTTTTGCCACACATGACAGGAATTTTTGCTAAACGGAATACTGATAAGATTGTAAGAACGATGGAGAAAACAATTCATTTGCAGTTGTTCTTTTCTATTCCTATTATGTTTGGTATGCTGACTATTTATGACAAACTCGTACCTTGGTTTTTTGGAGAAAAGTTTCTGTATATAAATAATGTTATTCCTTTTTTTACAATACTTATAGTAATTATCCCATTAGGTATTTCTATATCTAGGCAATATTTGATGCCGATTGGACAAATAAAAGAATATAATAAATCAGTGATGATTGGTGCAGGTATTAATATTGTATTTAATCTGATTTTGCTGCCAACTATTGGGTTTTTCGGTGTAGTATTTTCAAATATTTTAGCCGAATGTTTTGTTACTTTTGTAAGAACAAAATCTTTCTTAGAGAGTACAGATTTTAAATTTGAATATCATAAAATTGGAATCTTTTTACTAGGAGGAATGTTGATGTGTACAGTCACACGTTATTTAACAAGTAATTTATCAAGTAGTATTTTTACTAATATTATACAGTTTGCTATTGCATTGCCTATCTATTTAACAATTACTACTCTATTTAAGGTAAATCCATTACTTGATTTATTAAATAAAAAATAGTTTTTACAAGTATGTTTATAAATTAGAACTTTGTTAAGGAGGTTATTATATTTTATGCTATTTTTTATAACAGTTTTACTGTTGTTAATATTAATGATTCCGTTAGTAAAATGGACAAAAGCAGGTAAAGATTTATTTAATCCAGTAACGATTTCATTTTTTTTTCTAATTATCACGTCTGTGCCTTATCTGTTTTCTATTGCAAATGATGTCTACATCATCCAACCACAAGTATTACGAGAAATTGGCATAGAAAATATTCCTAAAGAAATAATATATTTTGTCGTAATTTTATTGATAGGTGCGTTTTCTTTATATTTTGGTATGAAAGTACCTATGATTAAAAAATTTTCAAACTTACCTGGCCTTCCTAAATCAGAAAACAGAAAAAGATATATTGTGGGAACTTTGCTGTCTTTTTTTGTTGGTATGTTAGGCTATCTAATTTTTTTGAGAGGCGTAGGCGGATTTAGTGTTTTAACATCAAACCTTAATATTAGAACTCAAATGACAGCTGGCAATGGATATCTTTTGTCGCTGACAACAACTTCATTAACGATTTCTGTTGTTTGTTATATATATACGTTCAAATATAAGAAATCATTTATTAAATATTTCTTTTTATTGTTATTAATTTTATTTGTAGCTTTTCTCTTAACATCTTTAGGAGGAAGAAAACAAACGCTTCAATTAGTTACGTTTAGTTTGATCTCTTGGCATTATGGAGTTAAAAGGGTAAAAAAAATACCTAAAAAGATATGGCTGTTAGTTCCTCTTTTAGTAATTTATATTGTTGGAATACCTATTTTAAGAAGTCCTGATGGAATAGAAACACTTCTAAATAATCCTAAATATTTAGCGAGCGAAGTGAAGGATAACATTGGAAAATCTACAAAAGAGATAAGTTACATTGACACCTACTTGTTTATAACTAATCATTTTGATGTTAGTAACATATGGCTAGGCAGCAGTTTTAAAGATTTGTTATCTGCTCCCATCCCTAGTTCTATTATGCCCGAGAAGCCGCCTGTAGATGAAGGGGTCTATATAAGGACACTTGCAGAAGGGAATAGGAATATCAAACCATCAATGCCATTTAAAGAATTGTTTCCATCATCGTGGCCTCCAGAAACAATTGGTACTATGTACATGAACTTTTGGATTCCAGGTGTAATAATAGGGATGTTTCTTTTAGGGAAAATATATAAACTTGCTTATCTCTATATGAAAAAATGCGATTTTAACGCACATTCGGTAATGATTTATTGTTATATTTTATTAAATTTTCATTTAAGTAATTTAAGGATAACTCAAACTATTACGAGTATCCTTGTTATCTCAGCTTTCTTTTTTATGATTTTAGGATTTAGTATAAAAAAGAACGAAAAAGAAAAGAGGTATATAGTCAATATATAAATTAAACCCTTATGGCTAGTTAATTTTAAAATCAAAAGGGCAGATTATACTTATAGTGCAAAGGTTGATAAAAACCTCTGCACTATATTTTTTAGTTTGAGGAGAGATGTATGAAAGTCTTTAAGTGGTTCGTAGAAACAATCGTATACAAAGAGGATACTTCGTTAGAAATGTTTGGTTTTGAAGTAGAAACATTGAATGATTCGAAACAAACAGTATTTGAAATTGTAAAGTATCGAACAAACGAGTTGTTAAAACAAAAAGGACAAAAAGCGAAGCGAACAACGATTTGTTGGATAGAGCTAAAAAGTGTTCAACATATGAGTAAATATCAGCGATTTGTTCGATTATACGAAACTAAAAGACCTCGTAAAGCAATTATGAATATCTTGAAAATTCCTTTTTGGAAACTACGACAATTCGAGGAATATTATAACGAAAATACGAAGCCATTGACGAAAAAAGGATATTTAGAATTAAAAACTTTTTTGAGTGATGAAGAAATTCGTAGACACCATAAAATACCTGAATGTGAGTTTCAGCAGTTTTTAAAAGGAATGTAAAAAAAATAATCTTGTGTACTATATAACTGGATATAATAGGCGCATTTCATGCGTACAGGGTTGAGCAATACTACTGATTTCAATAACCAAACTTTTAGGTAGTATACCCTTTATCAAAGCTCATAACCCACTTGCGATGGCGGGATAACCAAGCTGTTTACAAGATGCAGTGTAACCGTGGGGGTAAGAGGCGGGCTGATAATTGTTTATTTATAAAGAAATGTAGATTATTTGCATGATGGTTCTGTAATAATGGTTCGATTCCATTAAATGTAGTTGGCTATTATGTGTTTGAGATTTAGTCTTTTGGCTATCTACAACCCATTTAATCCTTTCTTATGATTTTGCATGGAAAAGTAAAACTTTTTTTGCTCTTAAACTTTTAAGCTGAAAGGAAGAATTTTTGAACACATGATAGTAAAAAAAATGTCTATAATTAATAGACAGCCAGACTGTAGACAAAGTCCCCAAAAAGGGGATGACGTCTACAGTTTTTTCTTTTATACTTAATGTATGAAAACGTTTTAAAGGAGCGTGGAAAAAATGATGTCAAAACATCCAATGAATGGAAGAGATCAATACATGATGATTTCCTTGGAAGATC
Source organism: Enterococcus sp. DIV1307a (assembly GCF_050537425.1). Taxonomy (NCBI): domain Bacteria; kingdom Bacillati; phylum Bacillota; class Bacilli; order Lactobacillales; family Enterococcaceae; genus Enterococcus; species Enterococcus sp. DIV1307a. The sequence goes on along the minus strand of NZ_CP172914.1, from coordinate 1,875,534 downwards.
TTGTGCCAAAAGATCACTTGATTCGAAAAGTAGATAAAGCAATCGATTTTACCTTCATTTATCCAATTGTTGAATCAACTTATTCGACCTTAGGTCGACCAAGTATTGATCCTGTGGTTTTAGTAAAAATCGTCTTCATTCAATATCTCTTTGGTATCCGTTCCATGCGTCAAACGATAAAAGAAATAGACACTAATGTCGCTTATCGTTGGTTTTTAGGCTACGATTTCAATGAAACCATTCCGCATTTCTCTACCTTTGGAAAAAACTATGTTCGCCGCTTTCGAGATACCACACTCTTTGAAGATATCTTTGCCTACATACTGGAACAAGCTGTCAAGGCTCGGATGATTACGGAAGATGTTCTCTATATGGATTCTACTCATATCAAAGCCAATGCAAATAAGCATCATTTTACTAGAGAAATGACGCATATTGAAGCAAAAGCCTATCAATCAGAATTAGAGAAAGAAATTAACGAGGAACGCATCAAGGCAGGAAAGCGACCTTTTATTTTCCCAACAGAAAGTGAGATGAAAGAACGAAAAGTAAGTAAAGTAGACCCGGAGAGTGGATATTATGTAAAAGGAGAACGAGAAAAACAATTTGCTTATTCTGCTCATACTGGTTGTGATGAACACGGATTCATTTTAGACGTCATTGTGACGCCTGGTAACCGTCATGATAGTCAAATTGCTCCTGATTTAGTTGCCTCTATCTGTACTAAATTTCCAGCGATACATGCTGTGGCTGCTGATGCTGGGTATAAAACTGCCACTTTTATAGAATTTCTCCGACGGAGAAATCTTCATCCTGTTCTTCCATATACACGACCTAGAGGTGATCGAACGTTACTAGCCAAAAATCAATTTGTCTATGACGAATACTACGATTGTTACCTGTGCCCTGAAAATCAACCCTTACGTTTTTCTACACTTACTCGAGAGGGATACCGTGAATATAAGTCAAAATCTTACATTTGTCAGAATTGTCCGCAATTGAAACAGTGCACAAGAAGTCAAAATCATCAAAAAGTAGTGACTCGTCATATCTGGCAAGCTGGGGTAGAGAATGCAGAACATCTTCGTCATACTTCCTTCAATCGAGAAACATACCGCAAACGTAAAGAAACCATTGAAAGAGTATTTGCTGATGCAAAAGAGAAGCACGGGATGCGCTGGACAAAATACCGAACTTTGGAAAAAGTCGCAGTGCATACGAGAATAATTTTTGCTGTAATGAATTTAAAGAAATTAGCCCTGTGGGGCTAGAAAAAGGCGAATGCCTTTATTTTTTTACTTTGATTTTGATACTAAGTTAAAAAAATACGCTCAACACTCTATTTTCTGAATGTTGAACGTATTTGTCTACAGTCTGAGACTTTTAAGAAAAGCCTTTTTATTTTTTTGATCTAAATATTTATTCTTTAATCAACTATTATTTTAGTAAAAAATAGATTAATTTACTAAAATAATATATAATAAAGGTAAAATTAGGAGGGAAGCATATGACGTGTATTTCATTATCGATTTTAAATCAAGAACAAGAAGTTAGAAAAGCTAAGATAGATGATTCAGATTCTTTGAAAGAGTTAACTATTACAGGAAAAGATTTTGTTTGTTTAGCTGCTCGGGATTGTCAATTACAAGACGGCGATGTGATTCAAGTTTGTTTAGATACGCCCAATACTTATTTAATGGTGAAGTTAGATGCTACGCTTGATAGCAGTTTGATTTATGTTCCAGAACAAAAATGGACGTTTCCAATCATAAAAAATGAAAACGCTATCGAAGCGCGAGCAGCGTATCGTTTTGAAACCAAGAAACCTTATATAAGTGTGCGTATTGCCACTAAAGAAGAAATTAAGAGTTATCGTAATTGGGCGTTAAATCCGCATGATTTACAACATTTTACTGGTGCGTATCCTCATGCATCTGCCAACGTGGAAACGCGAAATGATGCTACTTTTTTTGCTTGTAATGCGATTGACGGTACCTTCGCTAATCTTTATCATGGGCCGTATCCTTATCAATCATGGGGGATTAATCAGCAATTAGATGCCGCATTAAAAATTGAATTTGGGCGTGAAGTCTTGTTGGATAAAGTGATCTTAACATTACGAGCGGACTTTCCTCATGATAATTATTGGCAACAAGTGACTTTAAAATTTTCCGACGGTACACATGAAGTTTTTAAAACTGTTAAGACTGAGCAACGCCAGAGCTTTACCTTTGCGAAACGGGCAGTGGAGTGGGTGATACTAACAGAGTTAATTCAAGCAGATGAACCATCACCATTTCCAGCATTAACACAAATTGAATTATTTGGTCAAAACAAATAAAAAATAAGGACGGTTCCTTTATAGGAGCGGTCCTTATTTTTTATTTCTGGCGTGGGCTAGTTGTCGATTGGCGGACAACCAATTCTGTGTTTAACAGGACTCTACGAGGAATGCTAGGCATTTGAATTCGTTTGTGCAATAAATTAATGCCTGTCTCGCCCATTTCTTCAGTAAAGGCATGGACAGAGGATAGCGGCGGTGAGACATATTGAGAAATAGAGATATCATTGATCCCCATGACACTAATTTCTTCAGGAACCTTTATACCGTGTGCGGCTAACGTATGTATCACACCGATTGCAAAGGCGTCATTATAAGCAAGAATCGCAGTAGGTAAATCATTTCCCCATTTCTCTAACGCTTCTTCTGTCAATTGTTCCCCTGTTTTGACATCCAACATGCCATTTTCTTTTAAGATAAAATAATCTTCGTTAAACAAGTGATAATGCTGCATAATGTCAAGATAAGCATTGGTTGTCGGTGTTTTATAGCGACGGAAACCATACATATTTTCGCTTTCTTCGGCACCAATAAAGGCAATTTTTTCGTGGCCCAATTCCAAAAGATGGGTTAAGGCAATCTCGGTTGCTTGATAAAAATCAGTATTTACAGAATCAAATTCTTCCAATGGGAAATTACTGCCAATTACACAAAGATTGGGATGCAGTTGCTGCAACTCTTGTAACGTCTTTTGAGTGAATTTGCCAATTGCCAAAATGCCATCAATCCCTTGAAGGTTATGTTGTTCCAATTGAGAAACTTTTAGAATATTGTAACCTAACTCTTCGGCCCGTTTTTCAGCGCCTAAACGAATCGACATATAGTAAATATCCGTTAGTTCTTCGTCATCTGAACGCCACTGAACGACGGCAATCGAAGGCTCTTGCGGAGCTGTTTGTACGGAAAGGTTAGGTGTCAGTTGCTCCTGCTGTTTGTTTTTATTTTTAGTTTTATATTTCGTATAATTCAGGGTTTCTGCTGCTTCAAAAATTTTTCGCTTGGTTTCCTCTGTAACGGATAAGTTTGGATCATAGTTCAGAACTCGCGATACAGTTGAAATTGAAACATTCGCGACTTTTGCGATATCTGTGATAGTTGCCATTCTAAATGCCTCCTTCTCAAGTACTATTATAGCATATAGTATATTTCTTTTTAGTAAAAAAAAGCAAGAAAAAGCTTTTTTTACTTTTTTTTAGCAAAAACTATTGATTTTTTGACTAAAAAAATATACTATAAAGTCAAAGAAAGCGCTTTAATTCGATGGAGAAGGTGGTTTAGTGAAAAGATTTTCACTTTTTTTACTAATTTTACTTGCTTTAACAGGTTGTAAATCCGGTGAAAAAGAATTTGATGAAGAATCTCTTCAAAATCTAAAGGAAACGGCACAGTCTTATTCAGAAACAGAATTACAAAATGGTGACGTTCGTTTAAATGAATATATTTCTTTGAAAGGGGAGATTGTTGAGAGCGACAGTCGTTCCAGTTTAATAAAAAAAGGTGATCGTTTTATTTTGAAAAGTGGTTCTAGTAAATATCAAGTTTTTAATGAGCAAAAGAAAAAATTGAAGATTGGTGACGAAGTGACAGTTTACGGAGAATATTACGGCTTTTTGAAAGGGACATTAATTGAAAGTGAGGAGAATCATGATTCAGCCACGAATTAGACAGAATCCTTTTGAAACATACGAAGAAGTTGCAGAAGGATTTGAAGATTTATTAGCGCCACTGGAATTGTTTTTTGATCGAGAATATCAAGGTCATCTGGATTTAGGGACACACGGGACAGTTTATTCTAAAGGAACACGTGACGCGGAGGCATTTTTACGACCATTATGGGGACTAGGTCCTTATGTAACGCAAAATGAAAGTGAGTATTTGAATGACTTTCTAACGGGAATTATCGAAGGAACCAATCCTGAGAGTTCATCTTATTGGGGAAAAACAAAAGATTATGATCAATTGATTGTTGAGATGGGAGCATTAAGTACATTTCTTTTGTTAAACAAAGAAAAAACGTGGGACCAATTAACAAAAGAACAGCAAAACAATTTACACAGTTGGCTGATACAAGCCAATGAAAACATTATTCCGCCAAATAATTGGCATTTCTTTAGAGTGTTGCTGAATTTAGCGATGAAACATTGTGAAATGCCGTATTCAAAAGAACAGATCGCTGTTGATTTGGCTGTTATTGATCGTTTTTATGTCGGTAATGGTTGGTATTATGACGGAGTCGAGACACAAATTGATTATTATGTTTCTTTCGCTATTCATTATTATAGTTTATTGTATTGTCGTTTTGCCCCGGAAGATACCGCAAGAGTGGCTATTATGAAGGAACGAGCAACTTTGTTCGCGCAAGAGTTTAAATATTGGTTTACTCAGCCAGGAGAAGCGATTCCCTTCGGACGTAGCTTAACGTATCGTTTTGCTCAAGTGTCATTTTTTAGTGCCTTAGTTTTTGCAGATGTTGAAGCATTGCCGTGGGGTGAGATCAAAGGTCTAATCAGCCGACATCTTCATCAATGGATGAACAAAGATATTTTTACAACAGATGGATTATTGTCGGTAGGTTATGATTATCAAAATATGGTCTTTGCCGAAGGCTATAATGGTCCTGGTTCACCTTATTGGGCCTTTAAAACATTCATTTTGTTAGCGGTACCAAAAGATCATCCTTATTGGCAAGCAGAAACACAGCCTATTAGTTTTCCAGAAAAACACTTACCTTCACCAGAAAGTCGGAACTATTATCAAGTAAATGATGCAGGAACACATGGTTTAATGTTTCCAGCGGGACAATTTATTAATTATCAAGCTCATGCGCATGATAAATATAGTAAATTTGTTTATTCTTCCCATTTTGGTTTCAGTACTATAAAGAGTGATTATTGGTATTACGAAGGTGCTTATGATAGTTGCTTGGCTTTAGCTGAAGACGACCATTATTTCCGCACGAAAGGATTAGATGATCAGTACGAAATTCTTGATGATCGTATCATTCATCAATGGCATCCTTGGTCCGATGTAGCAATCAAAACGACAATTGTACCATTAGAAGGCCAACATTTACGGATCCACGAAATTGAGACACAACGTGCATTAGTGGCTTATGAAGGTGGCTTCTCAATCCCGCTCTTCGATGAAAAGGTCACTTGTGTTTCTGATCAAATGGCTGAGGTAAAAAATGCAAAAGGTGTGTCAAAAGTAGAAAATATCAACGGCTTTTCTGAAGCTGCGATTATTCGAACAGAACCGAATACAAATTTACTTTATCCGTTAACGGAGTTGCCATATTTGAAAGCAAACTTGTCGAAAGGGAAACATCTTTTAATTTCATTGGTGACAGGCGTACTACCGAATGAACAAATTGAGCCAGTTAAAGTTAGGTTAAAAGAAAATCAGCTTTTAGTTGAAGAAAAAGTTGTAATTTTGGGGAATTAGGGGGAGAAATACACAATGACAGAAAATGGACAGATTGAGTGGTTGCCGAAGCAAATCAGTTTTGCTTTAAACAAAGTTCGAGGAAATTTAGAGACATTTAAAGAATTAGTTCCACCCGCGGCAAGTTTAAATCAAATTTATTATCCTGAAGAAAATATTGACTGGACGGCCAGCTTTTGGCCAGGAATGTTATTTTTAGCAAAGGAATTAACAAATTCAACAGAGTTCGATGAGGTGATTGCCACACAGATAGCTTCTTTTCAACATCGCTTAGATGAACAAATTGAGCTGGAAACACATGATATAGGCTTTTTGTATATTTTAACAGCCATTGCCGATTATCAGGTCAATGGTCATGAGGCCTCAAAAGAAATGGCCTTGCAAGCTGCGGACTTATTAATGAAACGTTATTCACCAAAAGCCAAGATTATTCAAGCTTGGGGGAATTTAGACGATCCAGAGCAACGAGGTAGAATGATTATTGATTGTTTAATGAACTTACCATTATTATACTTTGCAGCAAAAATGACTGGCAAGCAAGAGTATTATGAAGCTGCCTACAATCATGCGAAACAAACACAAAAATATATTGTGCGAGAAAATCACACTACGTTCCATACGTATTATTTTGATACGGAAACAGGCGAAGCTTTATACGGTAAGACGCAACAAGGATATTCAGACGATTCTTGTTGGGCTCGCGGCCAAGCCTGGGGAATTTACGGCTTTACGTTAAGTTATTTATATACAGGAGATAGTAGTTTTCTGGAAACAGCAAAAAATGTTGCTGATTACTTTATTCAAGAATTACCAGAGGACAAAATCTGTTACTGGGATTTAATTTTCAATGAAGGGAGTGAAGAAGAACGTGATAGCTCATCTGCTGCAATTGCCGCATGTGGCTTACTAGAATTATCTCGTCAGCTTCCATTAAATGATGAAAAACATGGCTATTATGAAAAGGTTGCGCTAGAACTATTACAAGCATTAGCGGAAAAGTATACAACGGTTTTACAACCAGAGTCGAACGGCCTATTGCTTCATGGTGTCTATGATAAAAAAACAAATACAGGAGTCGATGAATGCATGATTTGGGGCGACTACTTTTATTTGGAAGCGTTAACTCGTTTAGCGAAAAGCTGGTATTCTTTTTGGTAATTCATGGAGGAAAACTCCTAAAAAATAATAAATAGCGGAGGTAGTACAAATGAAATTTTGGAAAAAAGGCTTAACAGCGGTAGCGTTGTTAGCAGTGGCGGCAGTAACTTTAACAGCATGTGGTGGTTCAAGTGAAAAGAAAGCAACTGAAAAGAGTGAAGATGGCAAAACAAAATTAACAGTAACTACTTGGAATTATGACACGACCCCAGAATTTGAGAAATTATTCAGAGCTTTTGAAGCGGAAAATCCTGATATCACTATTGAACCGGTGGACATTGCTTCAGATGATTATGACACAAAAGTAACAACGATGCTTTCATCAGGAGATACGACGGATATTTTAACCATGAAAAACTTACTTTCATATTCTAATTACGCGCTACGCAATCAATTGGTGGATTTAACCGATCACGTTAAAGATTTAGATATCGAACCTGCCAAAGCAAGTTACGAGATGTATGAAATCGATGGTAAAACCTATGCTCAGCCTTACCGTACAGATTTCTGGGTATTGTATTACAATAAAAAAATGTTTGATGAAGCCGGAATTGCCTATCCCGATAACTTAACTTGGGATGAATATGAAGCGTTAGCGAAAAAATTATCTAAACCAGAAGAACAAGTATATGGTGCCTATCAACATACTTGGCGCTCAACCGTTCAAGCGATTGCTGCTGCTCAAAACAATGCCAATTTGATTGAACTAAAATACAATTATATGGAAACTTATTATGATCGCGCATTGAGAATGCAAAAAGATCAATCACAAATGGATTTTGGAACAGCAAAATCAACAAAAGTAACGTATCAATCACAATTTGAAAATTCAAAAGCGGCGATGATGTACATGGGTAGCTGGTACATGGGGACTTTATTAACCAACATTGATGATGGCAAAACAAATGTCGAATGGGGGATTGCCGAAATACCACAACAAGAAAAAGGCAAAGCAACTACCTTTGGCTCACCGACAAGTTTTGCAATTAATAAAAACAGTAAAAAACAAAAAGCTGCTCAAAAATTCTTAGACTTTGCTTCAGGTAAAGAAGGTGCAAAACTTTTAGCAGAAGTAGGGGTGGTTCCTTCTTATAAAACAGATGAAATTGATAAAATCTACTTTGCAAGAAAAGGAATGCCTTCAGACGAAGTCTCACAAAAAGCCTTTAACCCAGATACAATTAATTTAGAATTCCCATCTGATAAAAACGGTGCCGCAATTGATAAAGTATTACAAGAAGAACATGATTTAATTATGGTCGGCGACGAAAAACCAAAAGATGGTATTGCTAACATGGAAAAACGTGTCAAAGCAGAGATAGACTAATTATTATTTTCTGCAAAAACACAAAAGATTGATGAAAAAAATAAGCTGAAATGAGTAACCTACAATGAATTTCAGCTTATTTTTTTAAATAAAGAATGTAGCTTGAGTTTGGAAGGAGGGCCTGTTAAGTTCACTTAACAGAATACAATTATGGAAATTACTTCAAAAACAAAAACAGCAAATAAATTGAGACGAAAAAATACGTGGACTGCGTTATCTTTTATCGCACCAAACTTTATTGGCTTTTTCCTCTTCACTTTAATCCCGGTTATCTGTTCACTGATTTTAGCTTTTATGAGTTGGGATTCTTTTTCAACCCCTGAATTTGTCGGAATGAAAAATTTCACCAAAATGATTCATGATGATACGTTTTGGATTTCGTTAAAACAAACGTTTATCTATACGATTGGTGTTGTTCCGTTAACATTGATTTGCTCATTAGGACTAGCGATTTTGTTGAATCGTAAAATTAGAGGGATGAAATTTTTTAGAACGGCTTTTTTCTTTCCTTATGTAACGTCATTAGTTGCGATTGCGGTCGTTTGGAATATGCTATTTCATCCAACAATGGGACCAATTAATCAATTTTTGAAATTATTTATTGAAAATCCTCCTGGCTGGACATCTAGTTCTACTTGGGCTTTACCAGCAATTATCATCGTTAGTGTGTGGCGCTTTATGGGGTATTATATGATTTTGTATTTAGCTGGTTTACAAAGTGTGCCAAGAGAATTATATGAAGCAGCGTCAATGGATGGGGCGGGTAAATGGAATCAATTTTTAAATGTTACCTTACCTTCACTACGACCAACGACCTTTTTCGTGACTATCATGCTTGTAATTAACTGTTTCAAAGTGTTTGACTTAGTTCAAGTTATGACTGGTGGTGGACCAGGACGTGCAACGAATGTGTTAGTTTACGAAATTTACAATGAAGCCTTTGTCAAATTTAATTTTGGTTATGCATCAGCCATTGCGATGGTCTTATTCATCATCGTTCTAGCGATTACTGTGGCTCAATTTAAATGGAATCAACATCAAGAGAAAGTTTAGGAGGAGAAAAGATGGAAGCAACTTTTTCAAAAAAAGAAAATACTCGAAAAGCAAAAACGAAAAAAGCAGAAAAAGTCACACCTGGTGGGATCCTTGTAATCATTCTCTTAACTTTACTTGCGTTAATTACTTTGGTGCCTTTCATTTGGATGGTTTCAGCATCATTTAAAACAAACAATGAAGTTTTCACCATTCCAATTCAATGGATTCCTAAAAGTTGGCATCCAGAAAATTATTCCGTTATTTGGGAACGCATTCCATTGTTAACTTTCTTTAAAAATACGTTATTTTTAAGTATTGTGATTACGATTATTCAACTATTTACTTCAAGCTTTGCAGCATATGGCTTTTCAAAAATGAATTTTAGAGGAAGAGATACACTTTTTATTACGTACATCGCAACAATTGCTATTCCTTGGCAATCGTATATGATTCCACAATTTATTATGATGCGTCAATTAGGTTTGACTGATACATTATGGTCACTTGTTTTATTACAAGCATTTAATGCATTTGGGGTCTTTTTACTGAAACAATATTACAGCAGTATTCCAGATTCACTATGTGAAAGCGCGCGGATTGATGGGTTAAGTGAGTGGGGAATTTATTGGAAAATTATTTTACCATTAACCAAACCAGCTTTAGCCAGTCTCACGATTATTACTTTTGTGAATACATGGAATGACTATATGGGACCTTTCATTTATTTATCTTCTACTGAGAATAAAACGATTCAATTAGGTTTGAAAATGTTCGTCGGTTTATTTGATGCTGAATATGCCTTAATCATGGCCGCATCAGTGGTTTCTATTTTACCAGTAGGGATTGTCTTTTTAGCAATGCAAAAATACTTTGTTGAAGGTATTGCTACATCTGGAATGAAGAATTAGGAGGAAGTTTGAATGTTTACTAAGCAAACCTTTGATAATAATATCTATATGAAAATTTTTCGCTGGCTTTACATTTTATTTATCGGTAATCTAGGGCTTCTCTTAGTGAACATTCCTTTTTTCATAGCGGTGATTAGCTTAGACATTGATCCACGAAACCTCCCACTTTTTGTAGTAACGTTGCTGCCGATGGGGGCAGGGATGATTGCACTTTTAGGTTTAATCGATACTTTTAAAGAAGAAAAGGAGCTGGATCCATTTAAAACTTTTTTTCAAAAGTTTCGTCAGTTTGGGTTAAGAGGCTTTCTTATCAGCTTGCTAGGCTTAGGAAGTAGCATCATCAGTGTGACAGATATATTCTTTTTTGCCAAAACAACGATTGGTAAATGGTTTATTCCATTGATGGTCCTTCTGCTAATTTTTGGGTTAGCTATTATGCTGAATGCTTGGTATTTTCAAGTACGAAACCCGCAAGCTTCTTTTAAAGATGTGTTTCGGATTTCTGTTTACTATGGGCTGCGGAAATGGTATGTCAGCTGTCTAAATGTTTTTTTACTATTCTCAATGTTTGCAATGATGTTTTTGAAGCCACAGTTTGGGTTTGTTGTAACCCCTGTCCTGTTCCTAGGGATTATTTATTTAAATACTGGGAAATTGCATGAAAAGCAAAAAAAGAATAAATAATTTTTACATAATAAGTAATCTCGATTTTCAGGAAAATGAATGAAGGTGGGGTTGCTTATTTTGTTCTTGCCTTGTTTATTAAAGTGGAGGGAGCGAACGAATGAAGAAAAAAATAATTATTTTAAGTAGCTTTTTGATAGGTGCTATTTTTGTGCTCGTTATTTTTACTACCAGTCAGCAAAGTATGATTAATAACGAAGCAATCCAAGTCGAAGAATTAATTGTTTATGGCGATAAAAATATGAATCGTGTAGCGAAGCAATTCTCTGATCAGAATAATTTAACTTCGTTTGGGAAAAATTTCTGGCGCAAAACGTATAACGGAAAATCACCCACTCAGGAACTACTGAAGGTTGCAACGGAGGATTTAGTACAACATAAAATGATTAAACAGCTGGCAACGGAGTTAGAAATAGCCTACTCACAAACATTTGGGCAAGAAAAAAAAGAATGGCAAGACCAAAAGAGCAGTTTAACGCTCTGGCAATTTTTAGATGCAAAAGATCAACAATTACAGGACCAAATAAAAGAGAAATTAATGGAGAAAGAAAAGCCAACGCAAAAAGAATTGCGGCAGGCCTTTGAGCAATTGGAGGATAAATATAAAAAGACCGATTACTTTGTTGAAGCAATTGAAATTCCAACTTTTTCAGGTAAGCAAGCAGAATTAGAAAAAATAGCCGAAGCAATCTCTCCGAATCTATCTTATGAGGAGACGTTATTGGAGTGGCAAAATAAATTACCTAATCTTGTTATTGAATCGTATCAATTGAAGAGTGCAGAAATCCAAAAAGAGGATATTTATTCGTTGTCTGTTGGGGAGATTCTTAGTGAAAAAGCTGTTGGTACCGTGGTGAAAGGATACCACGAAAACCAATACTTTTATATTTTTAATAAGGAAGGAGGGCAACTTTTACAGTTTGAAGAAGCACCACAATTTGGCAAAAATGCCTATATCAACACATGCTACAAAGAGAAATTAGCTACGTATCAACAAGCAACCAAAGTAGACTTGTTGGAGAAAGACAGAGAAAAGTTTTTTCAAAATTATCAAAATAAAAACAGTTAAGGAGCAGAAAATGAGAAAAAAAGCGTATTTTAAAAGTGTAACCATTTTCCTTTCTATTTTGTTTGTTTTTTCCCAGCTTCAATTATTTAGTCTTCCTGCTTATGGGGAAACAGTGAGTGATCAACCGTTACTTTTTCGTTCAGTAGGTGTCGCTCAAAATGGGACGACCTACTATGTGGATGGGGAAGGAGGAAATAATGCCAACGATGGGCAGTCTCCAGCCAGTGCTTGGCGTGATTTTGAAAAAGTGAATCAGACGGAGTTTCAGCCAGGCGACCATCTTTTGCTGAATGCGCAAAGTACCTGGAATAACCAATTGTTGCATCCAAAAGGGAATGGAACAGCGGCACGAAAGATTGTCATTGATTTTTATGATACGAATGACAAAGGAGAAACCATTTTTGAAACAACACGGCGTCCGATTATTAACGGTGGTGGCACCTACAGCACAGGGACTTTCAAACGTGCAATCTCAGGGGCCGTGCAGTTAGTGAACCAAGAATATTGGGATATTTCAAACTTAGAAGTGACAAATACACCAGAGCTAGATAATCTCGAAGGCTATAAGAAACCAGGAGATGCTCAAAGAGCGGGGATATTAGTCCTAGGATATGAACAAAATCGAACGTTCAATAGTGTCACGATAAGGAATAACTATGTTCATGATGTTCAAACAGAATATTATTTGAATCTAAGTGGGAATACTACAACCAAACGATTAAAAGCTGTAGGTGGAATTATTGTTTTAGGAAGTTGGTTTGATGAGAATGGCAATGTAGTAACGGCAGCCAATGATCATCGAACAACGACTGGATTTAATGATATTTTGATTGAAAATAATGTGATTCAACGAGTGGGACTTGAAGGAATTCGAACAAAAGCTGATTCAGATACCTCAAGAGGCAACACTTTCTACAAAACGTTTTCTAATATTACGATTCGTAATAACTATTTAGAAGATATTGCTGGCGACGGAATTGTTTTGTCAGAAGCCAAAAGTGGCGGTGTCGTCGAAGGAAATGTTGCTGTCCGAATGTGCAATGCCGATTATGGTACACAAAATTACGCGGGCGTTTGGGCAATGTCTGTAGATGACGGACTGTTCCAATATAACGAAGTATACGGAATCAAATATGGATTTAACGATGCCGAAGCTTATGATGTGGACATGCAGTCAAACAATGTTATTTATCAATATAACTATTCACATCATAATACTGGCGGCTTTTTATTGCTTATGTCTGATCAAAAAAATTCGGTTATTCGTTACAATATCTCAGCTAATGACGGCGGTGGTAACCGAGGAACAGGTAAAGACAATCCAGGAGGAGCTGGTGGCTACAATTATAAAGAACAAAGTATTTTTCATTATTGGGTAAAAAATGATGGAGCGGCAATGCCAACTATCCACAATAATACGATTTATGTTGGCGACGGCATTTCAACATCATTATTTGGTGAAGGAAATAGTTCTGACAACAGTGGTACAGTAGCCAATTTTTACAATAATATTTTATACAAAGAAGGTACCGGACAATTAAAATTCTTATCTAATTATCCAACAAATGGGACACAACCAATTGAACGTAAAATGGTCGATAATCCAGAAAAATATTTCAAAAATAATGTTATTTGGCCAAAAGAAATTGCTACAGAAAAAAGTGGTGCAACTGTTGAAAAATTAGTATCAAGTGGAAACATTTTTGAAAAACCACAATTAGAAATCACAGATAACCCTGAAAAAGTGAAAGAGTTGGCAGAGCAAGAATTTACGACATTGAAACCAACAAAAGATAATGTGGTTGAATTTACTTCTAAAGAACGCTTACGTCAGCGAGCACAAATGTTCCAGTTAAAAGAAACCTCTCCAGCGATTGGTAAAGGCTTGTCGGAAGTGAACAGTGCGGCCGAAGACTTCTTTGGAAATAGCTTGAAAAATAAAGTTTTAGATATTGGTGCGCAACAAGCATCCACAATTGAAAAAAGTATTCGTTATCAAAATCAAGTGTTAGAAATTAGTTCGGCAACAGGTGTGTATCCTAATTTGCCAGAGCAAGTTGAATTAACGTACGAAGAAGTCGTTAATGAAGAAGTGGTTGCGACAGGCAAAAAAGAATTTAAGTTACAATGGGAAGCAATCCCTCAAGAAAAAATTAATACAGCAGGCACAGTTGAAGTTGCAGCAACAGTTATCGGCTTACCGATAGATGCTGTCAAAGTAACAGCCAAGGTTTCTTTTGAGGGTGAACTTGGTGAAGGAAAAGACACCGTTAAACTAAAAACAGCTCAAACTGCCTATGTTCAAAAGAGTGATGGTAACCGAGCATACTCTGCTATAGCAGGCGGTACCGCTGCCATTAGTTCAGGAGACGCCTATAAATATCCTTATGGAGTAAACTATACGGGCAATTACGCATTAAAATTAAAAAATGCTAGTTCTGCGGGGTATAATCGCCGGATTTACGTTGAAATTGATACACAAGAATTGAAGAACTATCAATCACTAAAAAGTGCCAATTTAGAACTAAATGTGATGCGTTATGATGCGTGGAATGGTGCTGGAAATACAAATGATGAACGTTTGAAAAATACGCAGTTCCAAGTAGATGTTTATGGAACAGATACTAATTGGATGAGTAACACCATTACTTGGAACAATGGTCCAAATAATTTAAATGTACCAAATGAAGAATTTATTGCTCGACAATCTTTTACAAATAGTTCAATTATGAATAATCAAAATACAATCTCTATTGATATTAGTAACTATCTACGAAAGCTAATTCAAAGTGGTGAGAAAATTCCAGCCAAGTTAAGTTTCTTATTAGCGATTACAGACAGTCGTTTGCCTGGTTATGATTCTGATAATGCTGGGTTTGATGCTTTTTCAAAAGAAGGCGCACAAAAGGCCTATCAAGACTTTTTAACAGGCAAATTGACCTTGCCAACTGGTCAACAGCTAACAGAGGATAGTTTAGCTCCTAAAATTGTTTTATCGAATGTTTTCGAAGTCAAACATGAGTCGATTGAGGTCACGACAGAAGCGGGTCAAGCCCCTAAACTACCAGAAAAAACAACTATTTTTTATTCGGATGGTTCACAACGAGAAGTGACTGTCAATTGGTCAGAAGTTCCAGCATCTTCTTATCAAAAAGAAGGAACATTCACTGTTGTAGGACGAGCAGCAGGTGTCTCAATGCCAATTATTGCCAATGTAAAAGTCACCGCTAAACATATTGTTGGATTCAAGGAATTGCCTACGCTGGATCGACTAACAGGCACCTCGCGAGGCGAACTGAATTTGCCAACTGAAGTAATTGCAAAATTAGATGATGGTAGCGAAACGAAATTGAAGGTTATTTCTTGGGATGACGATGTTAGTAATTATTCGCCAAGTAGCCCGCCAGGTACTTACCAGTTCCCTGCTGCAGTAGAAGAAAAAATAGGAATTGCGAATCCTGATGAACGAAAAATCTTCCAAGTCGTGCAAACTCATGCGATTCCTGAAAGAATTCAATTTGCTACAGAAACAGCTACTATAAAATCAGGCGAAAATTATCAAATTCAATCTAAAGTGATTGGTCAAGCGCCGCACACAGAAACGGATGCTTGGAGCTCACAAGTAACGTATGAGTTGGTTACACCAGATGCTGGCAATACAGTAAGTGTAGATGAAAACGGTCTGATTAGGACAGAAGCAACGACTGCTGCAGGAAATT
Source organism: Enterococcus sp. DIV1307a (assembly GCF_050537425.1). NCBI lineage: Bacteria > Bacillati > Bacillota > Bacilli > Lactobacillales > Enterococcaceae > Enterococcus > Enterococcus sp. DIV1307a. Next base: position 1,859,849 of record NZ_CP172914.1, on the reverse strand, counting down.
ATCAAATCAAAGTAACAAGCAAAGTTTTGCCGGTAGTGACTGCACAATTTTCAATTAAAGTCACAAAATAAACGAACTGTTTGAAGAGACTGGAACAAGAATTGCTGTACCTTGCAATCTTTCTAGTCTCTTCGATTATCTAGAATCAATAAATATTCTATTGCCTACTATTCATTCTTTTTAAAACAAGGTAAAATAATAAATGAAAGTAAACGATAAAGGTGTGTAGACAATGAATACTATCTTAACAGGTGATCGTCCAACTGGTAAATTGCACCTAGGACATTACGTAGGTTCCTTAAAAAAACGAGTAGAAATGCAAGCAGACCCTACAAATCAATTATTTGTCATGATTGCAGATTTACAAGCATTGACAGATAATGCAAAAAATCCCGAAAAAGTTTCAGCCAATGTTTTAGAAGTTGCTTTGGACTATTTAGCAGTTGGTTTAGACCCTACGAAAACAACAATTTTTATCCAATCGCAAATTCCACAGTTAGCTGAATTAACAATGTACTATCTAAATTTAGTGACCACGTCACGTGTTCGTCGGAATCCAACGGTCAAAGCAGAAATTGAGCAAAAAAAATTTGGGGAAGGTGTTCCGACAGGATTCTTTATTTATCCCGTTTCACAAGCTGCTGATATTACTGCCTTTCAAGCGAACTTAGTCCCAGTTGGGGAAGACCAAAAACCAATGTTGGAACAAGCGCAAGAAATTGTGCATAGTTTTAATCAGACGTACGGTGAAGTTTTAGTTAGACCGGAAGCTGTGTTACCACCAAAAGGCATGGGACGCTTGCCAGGAATTGATGGCAACGGAAAAATGAGTAAGTCGTTAGGCAATGGTATTTATCTTTCAGATCCAGCTGAAGTGGTACAGAAAAAAGTAATGAGTATGTATACCGATCCAAAGCATATTCGTATAGAGGACCCAGGACAAGTTGAAGGAAATATGGTCTTTACTTACTTGGATGTCTTTGGGAAAGAGAAAGAATATATTGAAGAATTAAAAGAGCACTATCGCCATGGTGGTTTAGGAGATGTGAAAATTAAACGTTACTTAATTGATGTCCTAGAAGAAGAACTCGCACCGATTCGTCGACGTCGTGAAGAGCTGGCTAAAAATCCAGAAGCGATTATGGAAATGTTGCATAAAGGAAGTCTTGCTGCTGAAAAAGTGGCAGCACAAACCTTAACAGAAGTCAAAAAAGCAATGGGAATTCAATATTTCTAAGCAATAAAAGAACTGGAACGAGTCAAAAGAAGAATGACTTGTTCCAGTTCTTTTTAAGTGGTTTGAAATTGACTATTATATAAGCTGGCGTAAAGAGTCGGAGCTTGTAATAGTTCCTGATGCGTTCCTTTTTCAATAATATCGCCATTTTTCATCACTAAAATTAAATCAGCATTTTCAATTGTGGATAATCGATGAGCGATAACGAAGCTTGTTCGATTTTCTGTGACAGTTTCCATCGCTTTTTGAATATGGGCTTCTGTTCGTGTGTCCACACTCGAAGTTGCTTCATCGAGAATAACAACGGGCGGATTTGCTAAAATGATTCGGGCGATGGTTAATAACTGTTGTTGCCCTTGTGATAATGCACCATTTTCGCTAGAAATAATTGTATCATATCCTTGAGGAAGGGTCCGAATAAAATGATCACATTGAGCAATTTTAGCTGCTTCAATTATTTCTTCACGAGAAGCATCTTTTTTTCCATAGGCAATATTATCTGCTACGGTTCCTTCAAATAGCCAAGTGTTTTGTAAAACCATGCCAAATAAATTTCTTAGATTTTGTCGAGAAAGTTTCGTAATATCAATCCCATCAAAAGTAATGGCACCTTGATTTATTTCATAGAAACGCATTAATAAGTTGACTAATGTTGTTTTACCAGCGCCGGTGGGTCCTACAATGGCCACTGTTTTTTTCGGTTGAACAGAAAAATCAACATTCTTCATTAAAATTTTTTCTGGTGTGTAGCCAAATTGAACATTTTTAAATTCAATGGCTCCTTTAGGAGAAGAAATAGTTTCTAAATGAGTTGCTTCTGGCTGTTCATCAGCTTCATCTAAGATAACAAAAATCCGATCAATGGAAGCCATCGCTGCTTGAATTGAGTTAATGACATAAGAAGCGGTAGAAATCGGCTCAGAAATTTGGTTGATATATTGCAAATACGCTTGCAAGAAACCAATCGTAATACCACCAGATAAAACGAGCATTGCGCCTAAGATAGCACTAATAATAAAAGCCAACTGATTAATAAAACGAATAGCTGGATAAATCGCAAAATTTAGAAACTGTGCTTTTTTAAAGGCACGATAATGTTGTTGATTAACAGCAGCAATTGTTTTTTCAGCATTTTGCTGTTGATTAAAGGTTTTTGTGACCAAATTTCCTGCTAAATATTCTTCCATCTTATTATTTAATTGACCTAATTCAGCTTGACTTTGATCAGCAAACACCTTGTTTTTATTCGCAATTTTTGTCGTCATGAAAGTACTGCCGCCAATTAGGAGCAACACTAAAATGGTTAATTTTGCATCAATATAGAACAACATGATTCCTGCAAAAAGGATAGTCACGACGGAAGTGAAAAATTGGTTGATGCCTGTTAAAAGAACTTGTGACAACTGGTTTAAGCCAGTTGTTGAACGACTGATGATATCGCCCACTTGGTGATTGTCAAAGAAGGCCATTGGTAAAGTTTTAAACTTTTTTGTCACTTCTTTTCTAATTCTTAAAGTAACCCGTTCGCTTAAAGAAGCCATTGCTCGTTCCTGAATAAAAGAAGTGATACTACTAATGATTGAAAAGAGAATTAAAAGTAAGACGGGACCTAAGAGCGCTTCTTCAACTAAAGGAAGTGTCATACCTTTGAGCCCGACACGCTTGATCGCTTCTAAGAGGTTATCAATCCCGATTGCCATAATATAGGTCATGGCAACAATTAATAAGTTTCCAATTAAACTGCAGATCATTAGACCATAAAAGATTGGATGCTCAGGTTTAATCATTTTCCAGAAACGTTTAAAGCTTTGAAGATTCATTGTTTTTTTCATTGTATGGCTTGAAAAGAAAACTTTCTTTCAAGCAGTCACATCCTTTCTTTAATTACTTGGGTAAGATACCTTGCGATTTAGCAAAGTCTTGGTAATAGCTATTAGTGGTAAGTAAATCAGCGTGGGTGCCTTGACCAACAATCCTTCCTTCATCTAGGACGATAATATTGTCAGCGTTCATGATTGTACTTAACCGTTGAGCAACAATGAGTAAAGTTTTGTCCGACATTTGTGCATGTAAAGCGGCACGTAGAGCGGCGTCAGTTTTGTAATCTAATGCGGAAAAGCTGTCATCGAAAATATAAACGTCTGCCGGTTTGATTAAGGCTCGTGCAATACACATTCTTTGTTTTTGACCACCAGAATAGTTGGACCCGCCTTGTGCTACGAAACTTTCAATCCCTTGTGGTAAGGAATCGATAAATTCAGAAGATTGTGAAATTTCTAGTGCCGTTCTTATTTCTTCTGTAGTTGCTTCGGCATTTCCCATTAATAAGTTTGATAAGATTGTCCCACTGAAAAGAAAGGCTTTTTGTGGCACATAACTGATGACTTGGCGAATCGTTTGCTGAGATAATGAGCGGATATCTGTGCCAGAATAGCTAATCGTGCCGGCTGTGACCTCATTTATTCGTAAAAGTAACTTAACTAAAGTACTTTTACCAGCGCCAGTTGCACCAACAATCGCCGTTGTTTTTCCTTTAGGAATAACAAAACTAACATTTTCTAAAACAGGATCAGCTGTTTCTGTGTATTGAAACGTGACGTGATCGAAGCAAATCAAGGCTTTCTCAGGATGATAAGCAATGGTTGCTTCAGTGTGAGGATCGCTAATTTCAATTTCTTCTGACAAAACTTCTTGCAAGCGATTCAAGGAAGCAACGGACCGTGGAATGACAACTAATACCATAGCCGCGATCATTAAGTAGGCCAAAGTTAGAAGCGTATATTCAATCACAGCTGTAACGGTGCCAATTTGTAGGGTGCCTACTGCAACTAAATTACCGCCAAACCACAAAATAGAGGCGTACACAACGCCCATTAATAAAAAGGCAACGGGAGTAATCCAAGCAAAGATTTGATTCACTTTACTCATGCGTTCAGCATAATTTTTAAATGTTTGATTGGTTCGCTGCTCTTCAAAGTCTTGATTATTGAACGCACGAATCATATTAATTCCAGTAAAGAACTCTCGTAAAGTCGTAGTAATTCGATCCATTTTTGGTTGAATTTTTAAAGATAAAGGGGTACCTTTTTTCATTAAAAAATAAACAACCACTAAGTAAAATACGATGGAAGCCAATGTTACCCAAGCGAGTGAAACTGAATAAGAAAATGTCATCACTAAGGCAAATAAACTAATAATAGGCGCTGGAAAGATTAATTGGCAAAACAGCACAATCATTGTTTGAACATTATCTACATCGTTGGTCATTCTAGTTAGCAAAGAATTTGAACCAAACTTATCAACATTTTTCATCGAGAATTGTTGAAATTTTTTAAAGAACAATCCTCTAACTTGAAAACCAAATTTAGCAGCTACTAAAGCAGACAAATAGCTAGAAATAATTGCGGCAATTGTTCCAATGAATGCCACAAGAAACATTTGTATGCCAATCGTTTTAATTACTTGTTGGTCACCGCTAACGATGCCCACATCAATCAACTTGCCAACTAATTTAGGGACGCCAAGGGTTCCTGCGATTTGCAAACAGATGGTTAAAGTTGTCGCAAGAACAATCCATTTATTTTCTTTAATAAACTCTTTCATTAATTTCATGAAATTTCCTCCTTAAACAATACCGTTTTAGCTGTTACAAAGAGTCATTGTACACGTTCAAGTAACTTGAATGTCAACAGTAGAAATGCTAAACTTTTTGATGGAGGGAACAGTATGGAAAAAAATTACACAATAAAAGATGTTTCTGAGTTGTTAAATATCCCTAAGTCCACGATTCGTTATTGGGACGAGCAAGGGTTGATTAGTACAACACGCAATGAAGAAAACGGATATCGAACCTTTGATTTAGAAGATTTGTTCAAAATATATGATATTGATTTTTATCGAAAAATGGGGATTCCTATCAAAGATATGTTGAATTTATATAAAAAGAAACCTACCGATCTCTATGCCACCATGGAAGCAACAGAAGAACAACTGGGGCAAGAAATAAAAAGGCTTCAACATAAATACAAAGAAATCAAGAAAAGAAAATTACATTTACATGCGTTAATTGATTTAGAAACATTGGTTTTTTCAGATGAACCAATTCCTTTTGATAAAATTGTTGTTGTTGATATTGAGGATCCAGAAGAGATGAAAGTTTACATGGAACACATTTCAACTTTAGGTATTTACGGGGATTTAAGTGAATCCAATGAACTGACGTATGGGATTTGTTTGGCAAATCATGTGAATAAAAAAAGTTTAGATAAAGTGATTTGGCTCAAAGAATCAAGTAGCCAATACAAAGGCTTTATTTTAAAAGTCAATACACAAGATACCCGTTTGAATAATATCGAAGAAGTAAAAAAGCGTTTAGCAAAACAAGGATTTGAAACAGGCATCGTTGTCGGGGAACATATCTTGACACAACTAGAAGAGGAAAATCAATATATTGAATATTATTATGGTTGGATTGAAATTTTAGGGGAAAAGTGAAGTAATTGAAACAAAGAAGGAACTAGCAATAGCAAATGTAGCTAAGCTAGTTCCTTTTTTTATTTATAACAAGAAATCCAACATATTGTGTGTGCATAAAGGCAAATAGAAAAATAGTAGTGAAATAGCTAGTAATAATAAAGAACCAGCTTGCATTAAAACTGCAAAAAAATAAACTACAATTAAACGAATTGCTCTAGTGTTTTTACGGATAAAATTCAAAAATAGTCCTCCTCAAAAATAATTAGATAATATCCTTTGTGAAAATAACAAGTTCTCAGCTTTTATACAACAAATACACACTAGCAAAACCGCTTTATGAGTGAGATTTATCCAATTATTTTTTAAGTTCTTAAATAGTTGTTAAAAAAATATCAGATAAACGTTTTCACAAAGAACAGTCAATTCGGTAAATTTTTACCTTAAAATGATACAAAATCTATAATTTGTTTCTCAAATCCTATAATTTGTTCCTTAAAAAGATATTATGAAAACGCTATTATATTTATGAAAGGAGCGAAACGAATGAAGAAGAAAAACGGGTTTTTTCAAAATGTATGGCGTTATAAGGCCTTAATCCTTATGGCGTTACCAGGATTTATCTGGTTTATATTTTTCTTCTATATACCAGTCTTAGCCAATGTGGTCGCATTTAAAGATTTTCATATTTCACCAGATGGTTTCTTAGCTAGTCTAAGAGAAAGTCCTTGGGTTGGTTTTGAAAATTTTAAATTTTTATTTGCGTCAAAAGATGCTTGGTTAATTACTAGAAACACCATTTTGTACAATGTCGTCTTTTTAGCCTTTAACTTATTCTTCGCGATTGCTTTTGCTATTATTATGAGTGAATTAAGAAATCGTCGCTTGGTTAAAGTTTATCACACGATGTCATTGCTACCATATTTCTTATCTTGGATGGTTATTAACTATTTTGTTTATGCCTTTTTAAGTCCAGATAAAGGGATTTTGAATCAATGGATTACTGGTAATGGCGGCACAATGATTAACTGGTATGCAGATCCACGTTGGTGGCCAGTAATTTTTGTCTTCCTAAATGTTTGGAAGAGTCTAGGCTACAACAGTATTATCTACTATGCTTCTGTGATGGGGATTGATCCGACATACTATGAAGCAGCGATGGTGGATGGTGCCAACAAATGGCAACAAATAAAAAATGTTACGATTCCACAAATTTTACCAATGATGTCTGTTTTATTAATTTTAAACATCGGCGGTATCTTCAGAGCAGACTTTGGTTTGTTCTACATCGTACCAAGAAACTCAGGTGCGCTTTACAACGTGACAAGTGTGTTAGATACCTATATTTACAATGGCTTAACGGCTACTGGTGATGTAGGCATGACGGCAGCTGCAGCGTTATATCAATCTGTCGTTGGGGCATGTTTGTTATTAATTGCGAATTTAGTTGTTCGTCGAATTGAACCAGATTCAGCACTATTTTAGGAGGAAGGATTATGAAAAAGAAAAAAGTCACTAGCGTTAACGTTCGATCCTTCAACCCGACAGCGAATTTGATTTTCAATATTGTCATTGCTATTTTTGCTATTTCCTGTGTGGTTCCGTTTTTCTTTGTTATTATGATTTCATTGACAAGTGAAGGATCATTAGCAGCAAACGGCTACCGGTTTTGGCCAAAAGAATTTTCATTGGAGGCCTATCGTTACATTTTCCAAGGGGCAATGAGTCAACGCATTATTCATGCCTTAGGGGTAACGGTCTTCATTACGGTGACAGGGACGATTGTCAATGCAACAATGACGTCATTATATGCCTATGTCATTTCTCGTTCCAACTTTCCATTTAAAAAATTCTTTACATTGTTTGCGTTAATTACAATGTTATTTTCACCAGGGATGGTTGCGAACTATTTAGTAATGACAAACTTATTGCAATTGAAAGATACAATTTGGGCGTTAATTTTGCCTTTAGCTTTAGGACCATTTAATATTTTAGTGATGCGAACGTTTTTCAAGAAAACCGTGCCTGACAGTATTATTGAATCAGCACGTATTGATGGCGCAAGTGAAATGCGCATTTTTGTCAGCATTGTGTTACCACTAGCCGTTCCAGGGATTGCCACAATTAGTTTGTTTGCGGCTTTGGGTTATTGGAACGATTGGTTCAATGCGTTACTTTACATTCAAAAAGATACCTTGGTGCCATTACAGTATTTATTGATGAAAATTCAAAACAACTTAGAGTTCTTATCAAGAAGTACGGATATGGGTGCAGCAGCACAAGAAGGGTTAGGCGTTCTACCAAGTGAATCGGCTCGAATGGCGATTGTTGTCTTATCTACGTTACCAATTGCGTTAACTTACCCATTTTTCCAAAAATATTTCGTGGGTGGTTTAACAATCGGCGGCGTGAAAGAATAAAATTGTACAGGAGGAAATAAGGAATGAAAAAATGGCAAAAAGGATTAGCCGTAGCTAGCGCAGCAGCTTTAGCTGTAGGACTAAGCGCGTGCGGTAAATCTTCAAAAGATGCAGCGTCAAAAGGTGATGATAGTACACCAACGTTATTAATGTATCGTGTTGGGGACAAACCAGATAATTATGACCAATTAATCGATAATGCGAATAAAATTATCGAGAAAAAAATTGGGGCAAAATTAAAAATGGAATTTGTTGGTTGGGGCGATTGGGACCAAAAAATGTCAACAATTGTTGCTTCTGGTGAAAGCTATGATATTTCATTAGCACAAAATTATGCAACGAATGCACAAAAAGGCGCCTATGCTGATTTAACTGATTTAGCACCTAAATATGCAAAAGAAGCCTATGATCAATTGCCAGATAACTATATTAAAGGAAATACAATCAATGGAAAACTGTATGCGTTCCCAATTTTAGGTAACTCTTACGGTCAACAAGTTTTAACTTTTAATAAAGAATATGTCGATAAATACAATTTAGATATTAGTAAAGTTGATGGTAGTTATGAAAGTGCAACCGAAGTTCTAAAAGAATTCCATAAAAAAGAACCAAATATTGCTGCTTTTGCTATCGGCCAAACATTCTTTGCAACAGGTAATTATGACTTCCCTATTGGTAACCAATATCCATTTGCAGTGAAAACAACTGATACTGGATCACCAAAAATTATTAACCAATATGCCGACAAAGACATGATTAATAACTTAAAAGTCTTACATCAATGGTATAAAGATGGCTTGATTCCAACAGATGCTGCTACAAGTACAACACCATATGACTTAAATACCAATACTTGGTTTATGCGTCAAGAAACACAAGGACCTATGGATTATGGTGATACAATCTTAACACAAGCTGCTGGCAAACCACTTGTTTCTCGTCCACTAACAGAACCATTAAAAACAACATCACAAGCGCAAATGGCTAACTATGTTGTTGCAAACACGTCTAAAAACAAAGAAAAAGCTGTTGAATTGTTAGGTTTATTAAACAGCAATCCAGAATTGTTAAACGGACTTGTTTATGGTGAAGAAGGCAAACAATATGAAAAAGTTGGCGATGATCGTGTGAAATTATTGAAAGATTACACACCAACAACTCACTTGAGTGCTTGGAACACAGGAAATAACTTAATCATTTGGCCAGAAGAATCTGTCACTGAAGACATGGTTAAAGAACGTGATAAGAGCATCGAAGAAGCAAAAGATTCACCAATTCTTGGTTTTACTTTTGTAAATGATAAAGTGAAAACTGAAATCACTAACGTTGCTACAGTTATGAACCGCTACGCAGCAAGCTTAAATACAGGAACTGTTGATCCAGAAGAAACACTTCCAAAATTAATGGATGACCTAAAAACAGCTGGCTGGGATAAAGTTCAAAAAGAAATGCAAACACAATTAGACGAATATATCCAATCTCAAAAATAATCACAGGAGGCTGAGGCATTAGCTGAGCGCTTTTGGCTCAGCCTTTTACATAATAGAAAGGAAGAGGAAGATGGAAAGTACAGGGATTCAGCGGTTGTTTTACCTTTCCTGGACAGTAATCAAACTAAATTTACTGTTTGTTTTATTTAGTTTAGCTGGAGGGATTATTTTTGGTGTTGGTCCAGCACTCCAAATGATGACTGATTTCATTTTGGAAGAGGGCATGAATTATCAAGCAATCACCGTTAAACGAGCATTTGAATCATGGAAAGCACATTTTAAAAGAAGTAACTGTTATTTTTTACTTTTTCTCTTCACTTTAGGATTTGTTTTTTATAATATTTATTTAGCCGTTCAATTTACCGGAATAATGTGGTTAATTATTACATTTATTTTATTTTTTGTTTCCCTAATACTCGTTATTTTTTACATTTATATGCTACTATATGAAGGAAGCTATTTTATCTCAACTATTGATTTAATGAAGCTTTCATTTATCAGTATCTTTTTAAACCTCGGTGTATTTTTTAAAGTCTTATTCGGTGTAATTAGTATCGTTGCTTTAACTTGGAAAATGAAAGGACTGCTACTATTTGCTTCGTTTGCCTTAATTATGATGTGGTGTGCCTATGTCACGCGTAAAAATCGCCAGTTTATTGATGGAAAGTTGGAACAAAATGAAGCGAATCTTCAAAAAACTGTTTAAAAAAAAATATTTATTAAATCGATTAGTACAAAAATACAGTCTACTGTTAACAAGTATTATTTTGTTAACGGTGGCTGCTTTGTGCGTTTATGTTACTTATACAATTAACTTATCAATTGATTCACAAAAAAATAACGCCGTTTCCCAAATTGACAGCTATGTAACGAATAAAAATAATGCGGCGACAAATATGATTAATGAATTAGCTGGCTCTGCAAGTAAAATTGAAAACATGCGAAAATATATGGAACTTTCTCCTCCTGAGTATTTTGACTATACTTACAGCCAATGGTCGGAAGATCGGGTCAGTACCCACTTTGGAAATAATTTAAGTACATTATTTAGCACCTTTCCTGACTTAGAAGAAGTGATTATTCGCTTAGATGAATTTGATCAGGTTTTGTTCGCCAATCGCACAGCTACAAATGGGAAAAAAATGGATATGTCATCAATTAAAAAACATGGCTTTCAACTAATGCGAATTATCTCCGATCCTTATACAGGACAACCGCTGGGAGAGTTGTACACTGTGTTTTCAAGTCAAGAGTTGCTAGGCAACCAAGCAGACTTATTGAAAAAATCAGGTATTAATGCGTTTATCTATGATAGTGCTGGGAATCAAATTTTTTCTGAAAAAGCGCAATTTACCAAAGAAGAAGAGCGGCAACTAGATAAAAGAATGCACACCGATAGTGACATTCAACAGGTTTTTCATAATCGCTACGATATTACGGAAATAGAAAGCAGTGGCCGGAGTACCATTCTCTTATTAACAAGCCGCCGAGTCTTATTTCAACAATTGTTTATGAATTATGCGGCCATTTTAGGGATTGGGTTACTTTTGATTGTTATTTTATTAGTGGGCTTAAACCGCCTGTTTAAACGCTATTCTCAACAAGTCCAATTAATTTTAGAAGCGACACGAGCCATTGGCGATGGCAATTTAAAAGAACGAATTGACACGAATCAAGTTCAGGAAGAATTGAATGATATTGCTTCTGCGATTAATTTTATGGTAGACAGTTTAGATCAATACATTCACGATATTTATACTTTAGAAATTAAGCAACGCGATGCCCACATGAGAGCATTACAGTCGCAAATTAATCCTCATTTTCTTTATAATACGTTGGAATATATTCGCATGTATGCCTTGAGTCGGCAACAAGAAGAACTAGCTGATGTTGTCTATGCTTTTTCAACGTTACTTAGGAATAATATTAACCAAGAAAAAACCACGACCTTGGCAGAGGAAATCTCATTTTGCGAAAAATATGTGTATTTGTATCAAATGCGTTATCCCGATCAATTTGCCTATAAGTTCGAAATAGAAGAAACAATTGCTGATGTTGAAATTCCTAAGTTCATCATTCAGCCGCTTGTCGAAAATTATTTTGTGCATGGTATTGACTATCAACGACAAGACAATGCTATTAAGGTCCACGCCTACCGAGAAAGCGAAAAAATTATTGTGGCTGTTGTGGATAATGGAAAAGGAATTACCGCCAATCGGTTAGAGGAAATTCGCGCACGTTTAAATCAAACAGAAATAGACACGGAACAATCCATTGGATTAAGAAATGTTCATGAACGTTTACAACGCTTTTTTGGGGAGAGTTATGGTTTAACCATTGAAGGGAAAGAAGGAGAAGGGACGACAATTCGTCTTTCGTTTGTAGCATAAGGGGTGAAAAGATGTATCGAGTGATGTTTGTTGATGATGAATATATGATTTTAGAAGGCTTAAAATGGATTATTCCTTGGCAAGAGTTAGGCTTTGAAATTGTTAAAACAGCGCGTAGTGCGCAAGAAGCATTGGCTTTTTTAGAAACAGAATCCATTGATGTTTTATTAACAGATATTACGATGCCGGAAATGAGTGGGATCGAATTAATTGAGCAAGCAAAGAAAAAAGGACATCAATTTATTAGTTTAATTTTATCAGGTTATCAAGAGTTTGATTACGTCAAAAAAGGCATGGCTTTGCAGGTCCAAGATTATCTTTTGAAACCAGTCAATAAACAAGAACTATTAGCCAATATCCAGAGAATTAAAACAGAATTGGACCAACAAAAAAAATCCCATGCCCGCGTGCGTCTATATCTAGAAAATGGCTTGATGCGTTGGCTTAATGATGAAATCAGCGAAGGGGAATACGAAGAGTTAATGCAGCAATTTACGACTATAAAACCAGGTGATTTTACCGTTTTATTGGTTGAAGCTGAGATGCCATTTTTAGAAACAATCAAGGAACTATTTATGAAAAAAGGCCAACTGTTATTCATTGAAAGTTGGATGAGTACGTACCACCAATTGTTACTTATCTATAAAGGGGCCAGACAAGAAGCGTTCTTATTTATTCGTGAAATTGAAGCGATTCTAGCTGGTCAAGGTCAGATTTTTGTAGGGGAATCTGTCAATGAATGGGAAACGGTTTATGAAAGTTATGAGAAAGTAAAACAGTTGCAAGCAATTGAAACGTTCTATCAAGAATTTCTGCCAAATAATCAAAAAGAACAAATGAATCGTTCGGCAGAAGATTTTACTTTTCTAGCGTTTAACCAAGCCTTGATGATTGGGGATATGCAGACCATTCAACGGGAATTAGATGCCATTTTCAATCAGTTAAGTCAACAACACGCTACACCAGAATATGTACGCTATGTAGTCTTTTTACTTTTTTCAGATATTTCCCGTCAGTATCCAACTGTGTTAGAAGAAAACTATGAAAAAATCGTGGAAGAAATTCGAGCCAGCAACAATCTTAATACACTGTATGCGTTAATGCAGCAAGTCTTGGCAGAAGTGAAAAATAAACCTAAAATAAAAAAATATTCAGAAAGTGTTAGCCAAGCTGTAGAAAGAATTGAACAAGGCTATTTAGAAGAATTAAACTTAAAAACGGTGGCGGATGAGCTTCATTTGAACCCTAGTTATTTAGGCCAAATTTTCAAAAAAGAAACCAAGCGGAGTTTTTCTCAATATTTGAATCAAGTGCGTACCAAGCATGCCCAAAAATTATTATTGTACACGGATGATACAATCAACGAAATTTCAGAAAAAGTAGGATTTAACAATACCAACTATTTTTCAAAAATGTTTAAAAAATTAAATGGAATTACGCCAAAAGAATTTCGAGAGCAATACCAATCAAATTACGCAGGTGTCGAAGAATAAAAAGAAAGATGTTCAATTTTTATGAACATCTTTCTTTTTATTATTTTTCCGTACTTAATGAAAACGGTCGTTCTGCTGTGGTTTGTGGATTCGGGACGATCCCTAATTGATAATCTAAAGTCCCGCCGTTTAATAGTTCTTGATGAGTAAAGTAAGGCGCAGTATGTTTTTCTTGGTTTAACTGAATTTCATGAATAAATTGTTGTTGGACTTTGTTTGGTGATGTCTGAATGGTTAATTGTTTACCATTTGACAGTTTTACTTCCGCCGTCTGGACTAAAGGCATCCCGATTACATATTCACCAGCTCCTGGTGTGACGGGATAAAAGCCTAAGCTATTAAAAATATACCAAGCAGACATGCTGCCATTGTCTTCATCACCTGGATAACCAGTTGGTGAAGCATCAAATGTTTGCATTAGTTGTTTTAAAAGTGGTTGAGCCATCTCTGGTTTGCCGATGTAGCTGAATAGAAACGGATAATGGAAACTTGGTTGATTTGAGATGGCTAATTGACCAAAATCAATTGCCGCCATTTCACTCATTTCATGAATTTCAAAACCATAGCCTTCAACGTTAAAGTTAGGCGCTTGATTGCATAGCTGAATTAATTTTTTTTCGAAAGCTAACTCGCTACCATATAGCTTAATCAAACCTGCAAAATCTTGATAAACCGCAAAACTTGATTGCCAAGCACTTCCTTCGGCGTAATCTTTGCCCCAACGAATATCTAAAAAGTCAGGACGGAAATTGCCTTCAGTATCCTTGGCTTGCATAAAGCCAGTTTCAGGATTAAAAAGTTGTTGATAATTCAAGGCTTGTTGACGATAAAACGTTGCGGTCTCTGAATCATTCAGTGTTTTTGCAACTTGTGAAATGCAGAAATCGCTGTACGCATAATCTAAGGTATGATTTACAGATTCATGATAGGTTGAAGGAACATAGCCATATTTTAGATAATCCAGAGTTCCTTGACGTCCATAATTTTCTCGTTCGCTTTGTTGTGTAGCGCCTTTTTTCATCGCTTCTAGGAACTGAGGCATCAAGTCAGGACGAATCTTTTTCACGGCGGCATCAGCAATGACAGCGTCAATCAAGGTGCCGGGCATTAAACCACGCTCATCTGGAGATAACCATTTTGGCAAGAAACCTGTTTCGTTGTAACTATTTAAAAAGCCTTCTAGCATCTCTTCGTATTTTTCTTGAGCAATTAGTGAGAACAATGGGTAGACCGTTTTATAAGTATCCCAAAAGCCATTATTGGTATATAGTACACCAGGACGAACCGTTTGCGAGAACGTATCATAATGAATCGGCTGCTGATTTTCGTCCAATTCATAAAAGGTTTGCGGAAATAGGAATGTTCGATACAGTGTATGATAAAACGTTTTAGTATGTTCAGGGTTTTCATGCGTTACTTTAAGGCGATCGAAATAATTATGCCAATCTGCGATTCCTTGTTGCAGCATCTCAGTAGAACGCAAAGAGATTTCTCGCGCTAAATTTAACTGCGCTTGTTTTTCAGAAATAAATGAACTACTAAAATGAACAACTTGTTGAGCAATATTTCCAAAAGAAAGAAGGATTTTGCCATCTTCACCTGAAGAAGGGGCAAACCATTTGGTTAAAGGCTGTTCAAAATGAAGCACAAAATAAAAACTAAAATCTGGATCTTCACAACCAGAATAGTTGATGACTTTTACAGCCACTTGATGGTCATCTAATTGTTTTACTTGATAACGTCCAGGCAGAGTTAGTAGTAAGTGATTATCTTTTTGTTGATAATCAATGGTTAAGATACCCCCATACATGCTTGGGATTAATTGAGAAGTTATTTGATAGCGTAATTGAGTTAAGTTAATTTCAACAGGAGAAAAAAGGCTTTCTTCTGGACGATAAGAACTTTGGGCATGGAATAAAGAAAGTTCCGACAATGAACCACTGACAGGGGTCATTAATAAATGACTAAAATCACCCATCCAAGGACTTGGTTGATGCGTTACTCGATAGCCTTGAAATGTTCGATCTTCTGGATGAAACCACCAGCTGCCTTTTTGGTCAGTTGTTTGCGGGGCGTAAAAGTTCATCCCAAATGGCACGCCAGTATAGGGTAGACAATTTCCGTTTGAAAAACTATGTTGGTTGGCAGTTCCGTGTCGCGTATCAATCGCTTGAATATTCATGAAAGTAGCTCCTTTGTTTTAAATGATATATCATATAGGCTGATTATAGCACAAAAAACAAGAAATGAAAGCGTATTTATTTGCTTTTTTATTTATTTTTAACGAATTGGTATATTCAATTTGAGGAGGGAATTGACAAGCATGTTACAATGGATAAGGAATCGATATTGGAGTGATTGTTATTTATTTTTTTAGTACAAAAAGTCAGCAATTTTTTGCGTATGTTTGGGCCATTTTCCCAGTCATCGCCTTTTTTTTGGTTAGTTTTTATACATTGGATTTTTTATTTTCCCCAAGCTATTTAATTATGGTGCCTGTATTTACTATTATGTTTAAAATTAACTATAAAAAAGATTATTCGTTTGTAGCGCTGCTCAAAATGAGTATCAGGCAATTTGTGATCAGTTTTTTAGCATTTATAGCTAGTAGTTCCTTTAGCTGGTCTATTATTTTAAATAGTAGTGTGACATTTTTAATTGTTTATTTATTTTATTCATCTGCGACACCGATGCGGTATCATAGTTATTTGATGATGTTTACGTTTTGTCAGTTAATCCAGGTTAAAGGAAATACATTTTTGATGCAATCTCAAGTTGTGGCCTTTTTAATCGGTCTTTTTTTATTGGCTTTAACACTAAACGCTTGGTGGCAAACAGGATTAAGTCAGCTAACCAGCTTAAAGAGTAGAGGCCATGTTCGCTTTTTTAAAAGCATTCAATTAAATATGAAGCAACAAAAATTGGCGGTTATTAATTTCTGGCACGACTTACAACAGACTTTTTTTGGGATCACAAGTTTCAAACAATTTTTAGAAAGTCCTGACGAAAAGGTGCAACGATTTCGTTTAGCTATTCGTATGAGTTTCACCATTACGCTGAGTTTTATTTTAATGTGGAGTGTAGGAGGCATTAAAATAATTTGGATTCCGATGAATGTTTTTCTACTCTTGCATCCAGTGAAGGCAGAAATGAACACGCGTATTAAGACACGTTTTTGGGGGACTCTTTTAGGATGTTTCCTCAGTCTGTTTGTTGTCAATTGGCTTCAATTGCCATTGACACACCTCGTTGTTTCTAGTTTGATTGGCATTTTTGTTTATGCCCTAAAACCAGGAACCGTGTTACAAGTGACAATGGCAACGATTTTTGGGTTATGTTTGGCAACAATTAGTTTACGAGGGATGTACGCCGCAGAGTTGCGGGTCTCTTTTGTATTATTGGCAATTTTTGTTGTTTGCTTAATTGATTTAGGTTTATTTGTTTATCAGCGTATCTTGCGTTTTTAAAAAGTGTGGCACAGAGGGTTATTTACCCGTTGTGCCACACTTTTTAATTTTCTAAATTCGTTAATTTTTCTAAGTAATGATTTTCTATTTGCGGAAAATCTATTTTTTCTGGTGCTGCATCAGGAGTTTCAACTACTTGCTTCAAGCGGTTGAGAACAATTGACCAACCAGCGATATCTTTATGGCGAGGTGTTGTAAAATTTTCTGGGAGAGATTCTGAAAAGACTAACAGGGTCTGATGAGGCGCTTGTTCTTTTAAGTCAAAATAGATGATACCAGTATCCCAAGTCACGCCCAGATATTTTTCCTCTGCATAGTCAGTGAAAGGCATTGTTTCTTCAAAATCGGGCAGAATAAACCGCCAAAACCCGTTAACACCTAATTCACCAATTTCTAATTCTGGAAACCATTGTTTTAGCTTGTCTGTCTCAGTCAGGTAGCGCCAAATCGTTTGAGGGCTGGCTGAAATTGCCCGTTCTGTACCAAAATAAATCGTCTGGTTTTCTAAGCGAAAGGTATCTTTCATTTTGTTTCTCTCCTTTATTTATTATTCATGAAGTTCTAAAGGTAGTCCATCTGGATCAAAAAAGAAGGTCATTTTTTCACCCGTAAAATCATCTACTCGTAGCGGTTCTGTTTCAATTCCTTGCTCATTTAAAAAAGCAATCACTTCTTCAATATGTTCAACTTTAAAAGCTAAATGACGTAATCCTAAAGCTTCAGGATAAGAGGGGCGAGCGGGAAATTGATCAGAAATGAAAATTTCCAATTCTTGGCTGCCTAATTTTAAATCTAATTTAATATCGTTTTTTTCGGGACGATGATTTTCGCGAAGAACTTCAAAGCCCAACTTTTCGACATAAAAATTTTTAGTTGCTTGATAATTTGAGGCATTGATTGCCACGTGATGAATTTCTTTAAAAAACATTTTTTATACTCCTTTTCGTTTTTTCCCTCTGTAGTATAGCAATAAAGAAGCAGCTAAAAAAGCGTTCTGTTTGACTCTTTAAGAAAAGACAAGGGATTTGTAAAAAATAAAATTATTTTTTTGAAAGAAAGCGCTTGCCAAAAAAAGAATAATCAAGTATGATGTATATACAACTTAATTGTATATACAAGTTTGAGAGGAGAATGTAAAATGGGTAAGTTTCAAAGCGATGCACAGCAGTTGTTGAAAGCAGTAGGAGGCAAAGAAAATATTTCAGCTGTTTCTCATTGTGCAACTCGAATGCGTTTTGTATTAAAAGATCCAAAAAAAGCGGATGTACCTGTGATTGAAGATATTCCTTCTGTAAAAGGAACCTTTACAAATGCTGGACAGTTTCAAGTAATTATTGGGAATGAAGTCCCACAATTTTATAATGATTTTTCTGCAATTTCCGGTTTAGAAGGGGTTTCAAAAGAAGAAGGGAAAGCAGCTGCCAAAAGTAATTTGAGTCCTGTTCAACGAGTTGTTTCTGTTTTAGCTGAGATTTTTACACCATTAATTCCTGCACTTGTTATCGGGGGATTGATTTTAGGGTTCCGCAATATTTTGGAAGGGGTTCCATTTGGCTTTCTTGATGGTCAAACAATCGTGGAAGTTTCTCAATTTTGGAATGGAGTCAATTCATTCTTATGGTTAATTGGCGAAGCAATTTTCCACTTCTTGCCAGTTGGGATTACGTGGAGTATTACGAAGAAAATGGGAACCACACAAATTTTGGGGATTGTCCTAGGGATTACATTAGTCTCACCACAACTTCTGAATGCTTATTCAGTTGCGACGACTAAAGCAGCAGAAATTCCTTTCTGGGATTTTGGGTTTGCTCAAGTTAACATGATTGGTTATCAAGCGCAAGTTATCCCAGCTATGTTAGCCGGCTTCTTGCTTGCCTATCTTGAAATTTTCTTTAGAAAAGTGATTCCTCAAGCAATTTCAATGATTTTTGTCCCATTGTTTGCTTTAGTACCGACAGTATTGGCTGCACATGTCATTTTAGGACCAATCGGTTGGACGATTGGTAGTTGGGTTTCTGATATTGTGAATGCAGGATTAACGTCAACATTTAATTGGTTATTTGGCGCCGTCTTTGGCTTTATGTACGCACCATTAGTTATCACTGGGTTGCATCATATGAGTAATGCGATTGATTTACAGTTGATTGCTGACTTTCAGTCAACCAACTTATGGCCAATGATTGCTTTATCAAATATTGCACAAGGTTCAGCAGTTTTAGCGGTTATCTTTATGCATCGTGGAAACAAAAAAGAAGAACAAGTTTCGATTCCAGCAATGATTTCTTGTTACCTAGGTGTGACTGAACCAGCGATGTTTGGGATCAACTTAAAATATGTTTATCCATTTGTTGCGGGCATGATTGGTTCAGCAATGGCAGGAATGTTTGCCACTTTAATGGGCGTTCGTGCGACAAGTATCGGCGTCGGTGGCTTGCCAGGAATTTTATCTATTGTGCCACAATATTACTTGCCGTTTTTAGTCGCAATGGTGATTGCGATTATCGTACCAATGGGCTTAACTTATATTTTCAGAAAGAAAGGCATCTTTAATAAAGTCGATCCAGTTGATGAAGCAACAGGGATGTTATACAGCGAAGAAGGGTAATCGCTTTTTGAAGTTAAGAAGAATTCGTAGACATTTGTCTACGAATTCTTCTTCTTTTTATAGAAACTATTGGCTTTTTTCTCTCTTTCAGTTAGACTAAAAAGGTTGAGAAAAGGAGAGCGTAAAAATGGATATTTATTTAAAAAAAGCAATTTTACACATTATTGATCGAGAAACTGGGACGCCGGTTTTCTCTGAAAAGGAACTAGATTTAACCACTGAGTATATTCGAACGTATTTAACTGCAAAAATTTCAAAACTTTCGACTGCACAAACAAAGACTGGAACATTGGCGGAAAATAGTTCCTTTGTTGACACGTTACGTGGGATTCCTAGTGATTTTGTGAAGAAAAGCCAAGAAGTTACCCAACATTGGTATGATGTTTATTCAGGAAGCGAAGATGCGCCTAGTGCTGATATTTTGTTCATTTTATATGAATTAGATACGGTGTTACATGTCGCAATGATTAAATTAAACTATAAAGAAAGTTACACGCATTACGTCGACTATGAAGAAGAATCCGTTTATAACAAACTGATTATCAATCGAGCAATTTTGTCTTCAAAATCACAAAAACCAGATGAAGGAATTACAGTTGACTTAGATACATTAGCGTTTGAATTACTAGAGAAAAGATATGAATTTTCAGGAGAAAAAATCTGGTATTTCTCTGAAAAAGTGATTGAGACGCAAGCGGCACCTTCCATGGAAGAAAATATCAAAGAAATTAAAAAGGCAGTCAAACGCATTGGAAAGAAATTTAACGAAGATGAGTTTGAACTAATGGCTTCTGTAAAAGAAGCGGTATATGATAGCATTGAGGAAACGGGAACGATTGACAATGAGCAGATTGCTGAGCAAGTATTTAAAGAAAATGTATCAGCTAAATTAGCTTACCAAGAAGAAGTGAATGAGTCGAAGTTTGTCGATAAAACACCGCCAGTCAGAGAATCTCGCGAAATTTCTGAAAAGAAATTTGGCAAACAAAAGTTAAAAATGGATAACGGTATTGAATTAATTGTTCCGTTAGATGTTTACCGCAATGGCGATTTAATTGAATTTGTTAATAATCCAGATGGTACAGTGTCCATCATGCTAAAAAATATCGAAAAAATTAGTAATCAATTATAAAGAAAAAACCGTTGGTCGCTTGCCAACGGTTTTTTCTTTATTTTAATTTTTCTAAAGCTTTTTCAGGGACTTCTTTTTCTGTCACTTCATTCCAGCTGATCACGCCTTTACGGGGATTAACTTTCAATTTTAGATAGGCTTTCATACGCAAAGGTTGATCACGGGATTCGTTTAATTCCACGGTTTTTTCTTCACCGTTTTTATTAAACGCAGGTTGTTGATAGTAATAAATGGTCATTGCTTCACCAGAATTTGTTTTTTCATCTTTCTTTTCACCAGATGTTGTGATTTGTGTATAATAGGTTTCTCCACCGTAATAATAATTATAAACGCCCCAGCTACCGCCTGCTAAAATGACTATGGGAATTAATATTTTTAGTAATGTTTTCATTTTCCTCACCTCAAGGAATAGTATGCCTTTTTTTTAGGAAATTTGCCATATTTTTTTCCGTTAATTGAGTGACAATTTTGTTAGTTTCGGCACTTTCTTGAAAAATTCATCATTTTTTTAAACAAAAGACAACGTTTGTCGCTCCCTTTTTTTCACTATCATGCTACAATAAAGAAAAAAAGATGGAGGTAGAGGACAATGATGCCCTTTTATTTTGGAATCGATCCAACCTATATATTGGTAATTATCGGAATTGCGATTTCTGGTGCGGCCTCCGCATATGTTAACAGTACCTTTCGTAAATATGATCAAGTACGAAGCAGTAAACATGTTACAGGCACGCAGGCAGCACAATATATTTTACAAAAAGAACAAATTAATGATGTTGGAGTTCAGCAAATTGCTGGTGATTTAACTGACAATTATAATTCTGGAAACAAAATGTTGAGCTTATCCGAAGCCACTGCTCAATCGACATCGGTCGCGGCTATTGGCGTGGCGGCTCATGAATGCGGACATGCGGTACAAGATCATACGAACTATGTGCCTTTACGTCTTCGTGCAGCTATTGTTCCAGTTGCCAACATCGGTTCAACCATCTCCTTTCCACTAATTTTGATTGGTGTTTTATTTAGTTGGAATCAAACATTAATCAACATTGGAATTTTGGCTTTTTCATTAGCCTTGATTTTTCAATTGGTGACTTTACCGGTGGAGTTTAATGCGTCTAGACGTGCATTAAGTATTCTTTCTGAAGGTGGGTTATTAACAGAAGAAGAAGTCCCAATGGCCAGAAAAGTTCTTTTTGCAGCTGCACTTACCTACGTAGCAGCTGCGCTTTCGACCTTTTTACAACTTTTACGTTTGGTTATTTTATTTGGTGGCAACAACCGCCGAGACTAAGTGCCAGCAAAGGTCTTTCTATTACGCATAAAAGTAATAATATGTTATGATTAAAATAGAAAATAACAGAGGAGCTGAAGGAAATGAAAGCATCAACAAAAATTGGTATCGGTTTAAGCATTGCTGCAGTTGCAAGTGTCTCTGTTGCAGTCATCGCTTCTGAAAAAATTATTAAGAAGGTATCTCATGTTTCCAATCGTTATAAAGTTAAAAAGTTTGTAGACGATAAATTTGATGGAAACCAAAAATTATTATCGATTGTCGATGATTTATCCGATGATGAATTAGATTCTGTTTTAAATGTTGTGGATCGTGTGAAAGATGGCGGTTCAAAATTAGCTGAATATGGCGAAAAAGTTAAAGACAATACAGATTCTTTAAAAGAACGCTTTTTCACATTTATTGAAGATGCAATGAAGTAAAAAAGATGGCCTAGGCCATCTTTTTTTTATAAAAATAATTCTTTTGTTTCAACATAATAGCCTCTGCCACCAACTAGAACTTGATCAATTGTCTTTTGGGATGTAGTGTTCAAACGCACTAAGACTTCTGAAGGAGCGTTTAAGGTATAACCTTGGGCAAAGGTGTAATTGGTTTTTTGTAAAATTTGGTGATGGTACAGATAACAAGCTAACGCACCATTTGATGTACCAGTAGCGGCTTCTTCATCGATGTCATAAAGGGGTGCAAAATTCCTACAAATGATATTTTCTTCAGACAAAGCAAAAAGATGCATCCCGATAACTCCATACTTTTGACTAAGTAACTTAATTTTTTCAAAGTTTGGTTGTAAATCCTGTAATAATTGCGCATTTTTAATGGGAACCAAAATATCTTTTAGACCCGTTGACACAATCTGGATAGGAAAAGCAGTTGCCACTGCGTTTAAATCAAAGCAGCCGCTCAATTCTTCTAAAGTGAGCGTA
Source organism: Enterococcus sp. DIV1307a (assembly GCF_050537425.1). NCBI lineage: Bacteria > Bacillati > Bacillota > Bacilli > Lactobacillales > Enterococcaceae > Enterococcus > Enterococcus sp. DIV1307a. The sequence goes on along the minus strand of NZ_CP172914.1, from coordinate 1,836,922 downwards.
TCATAAAAAGTTGGGACAGTTTGTTCCATAAATAGTTGTTCACCGTTCGCCGTGATTGCGAGCAAACCGCTGTTCGTTTCGATTGTATATGCTGTTTGCAATAATTTATTTAAGTGCTTCATGATGGTGAAAGCGCCAATTGTCGCGTGGCCACATAAGTCGACTTCTTCTTTTGGTGTAAAATATTCAAGGCGGAAATCAGCAACCTTTGAGTCTGAAATAAAAGCAGTTTCTGCAAATCCTAGTTCTTTGGCGATGGCCATTTTTTGGGTTCTCGTTAAGGGCTGTGTCATAAAAACAACGCCTGCTTTGTTGCCACCTTCGTGGTTTTTACTAAATGCACTAGCGACATATGCGGTAATTTTCATTGGAACGCCTACTTTCTAATTGGGAATAAAAAACATACGAGTAAAAAATGGACGTACTACTTTCTTAATAACAAATAACAAAAGATTAAATCATCCATTTTTTTTAAAGATAAGCCAGTTTGTTCAAAAAACTTTTCCAACCGATAGTGTAACGTATTTCGATGCATAAATAAATCTTTTGCAGTGGAGCTGATATTGCCTTGATTTTTCCACAAAGCGCTGATGATTGGCTGAATATCGGTGTCTTTATTTAATAAACGACGATAATACTCAACAAGTACATTTTGGCTCATGGCTTCCTTGGTAAAATAGTGGAGGGCGACATCGGTTAAACTAAAAACAGTCGTCCGACTAGAGGAATTAAGTTCTTCTGAAAAAATACGTTGTTCTTCATGGAAACAACGCCGGAGAATGTCTTCAGAGGAATAAAAATTGCCAACAAATACAGCACTAGTGCAATCAAAGTCTGTATCTAATGTTAAAAAAATCCCTTGAATTTCTTCTTGTTGAAAGGTATTTTTTGACTGTTCTTCAACTAAAATATACATATTATTACTTGGACTGAAACAATCAACTGTATCTGGAAACATCTTTGTTAAATTAAATTGCCATTCAGCTTGTAATTCTTTTGTGACATTCGTTTGAATTTGCAACATACGAAAGGTCCCTTCGGCAGGTAATTTTGCCTGTTGAAATAAGTAACTGAACCAAGGATGGTTACCAGTAATGGTTGGGTTTTCAGAAATCGGGAAAAGCGCTTCCAACAAACGCTGTTCTTTAATACTTAAGAAAGCTTTATTCACAATGAAAAATTGGTCGTCAACAGGAATTGAATAGGTGGCTTCGGAACCAATTGTTTTTGATAAATAGCCTTTGGGATAAAGCTGAGATAAATTTTCAATAATCATAGACACACCTCACTGATTTATTGTACCATGAAGCAAGACAGAAGTTTAGTGGGAAAAAGCCGAAAGGTGGAAATTAATTGGGAAAAAAAGAAACAACGTTAACACAAGAAGAAAAAGAATTTTTTATGCGAGAAGCCATTGCAGAAGCGAAAAAAGCAGAAGGTTTGGCTGAGGTGCCTATTGGAGCTGTAATTGTTCGGCAAGGGGAAATTATTGGCCGCGGGCATAATCTGAGAGAAGCACGGCAAGAAGCAACGGCGCATGCAGAAATGTATGCAATCCAAGAAGCGTGTCGCGGGATAGAAAATTGGCGTCTAGAAGAAACCCAATTATTTGTAACTTTAGAACCTTGTCCAATGTGTAGTGGGGCGATGCTTTTAGCACGAATTCCAGAAGTTTATTATGGCGCAACTGATCCTAAAGCAGGCACTGCTGGGACTTTGATGAATTTATTAGAAGATGAACGCTTCAATCATGTGGCCTATGTCGAAGCAGGCGTTTTAGAAGAAGAGTGTCGCTTATTGTTAGTTCAGTTCTTTAAAAAGTTACGGGCAAAGAAAAAAGAAGAGAAACTTTTAAAAAATCAAAAGAAAGACTAGTCAAAAGAATAAAAATACGTTATACTAGGTTTTGCCGAAAGGCTAGGACAATGGCGGGCTAGTGAATTGTGTCAGATCCGGAAGGAAGCAGCACTAAGCAAGTGCCGCCATGTGTCTGATTGAATAAGGAACGTATCAAGGCTGAGAAGCCTTTTTTTATTTGAAATAAAAAGAAGCAAGCCGTTATTTTTACGGCTTGCTTCTTTTTAAATTTATGCCCAATCGCCATTTCTAAAAACTGGAACAATCGTCCCGTCTTCCTTAATGCCGTCAATATTCATTTTGTCAGATCCTACCATAAAGTCCACATGTGTTTGGCTACGATTTAAACCAGCTTCAGCTAATTCTTCTTCGCTCATCTCCGTGCCGCCTTGTAAGTTGAAGGCATAGGCCGAACCAAAGGCTAAATGATTAGAGGCGTTTTCATCGAACAATGTATTATAAAAAATCAAACCGGATTGTGAAATTGGTGAAGGGTCTGGTACTAAAGCAACTTCTCCTAAGTGTTTGGCACCTTCATCAATAGCTAAGAGATTTTTCAATGCTTCTTCGCCTTGTTCAGCTGAGAAGTCAACAACTTTTCCATCTTTAAATGTAAATTTCATTCCCGAAATGATTGTGCCAGCATAACTTAGTGGTTTTGTACTAGAAACATAACCATCAACGCGGCGACTATCTGGGGCGGTGAAAACTTCTTCTGTTGGCATATTAGCCATGAATTCTTCCCCACGAGCGTTATAACTACCAGCGCCTTCCCATAAATGGTTTTTAGGCAAACCAATCGTTAAATCTGTTCCAGGAGCTGTGTAGTGTAAAGCAGTAAATTGTTGTTCGTTTAATTCAGCCGCTTTTTCTTGTAATTTTTTATCATGGATATCCCAAGCAATGACTGGGTTTTCTTCATAAATTCGTGTTGTTTTGAAAATTTCATTCCAAAGTGCATCAACTTGTTCTTCACTTGTTGCTAATTCTGGAAAGACTTTAGCTGCCCAGCCTTCACTAGCAGCAGCTACAACAGTCCAACTTACTTTGTTGGCTTGCGTTGCTTTTCGTAGGTTGACCAATGCTTTCCCATTAGCCGCTTGGAAAGCTGCTACACGTTGTGCATCCACGCCAGCTAATGCATCAGGATTAGAAGAAACCACGCTAATTCGGCTTGCGCCTTTGGCAATCCAATCATCGGTTTGATCAATTTTATATTGAGGAACATTTTCAATACGATCAGTTGCAGCATGAGCTAAAAATTCACGTTGAATGGTTTCGTCGCTCCATTGAACAATTACTTCGGCCGCGCCTAAGCGATAAGCTTCTTCCGTAATTAAGCGGGCAAGGGGCGCTTGATCGACACTGATTTGTAAAACAACCGTATGATTGTCCTGAACATTGACACCCGTTTCAGCAATTAAACGTGCATATTTCTTTAGATTTTCATTAAAATTCTCTAAGGTCATTCGTGATTCCTCCTTCAATTTGATGGGTAATGACTGCTCATATCATAACACGGAAGAGCGGGGAACTCAACGAAATAAAGCCTTTATCAACTGTTATTTTAAGTTGGGGTAAAAGTTGTCGTGCTCCCGCTCAGTGAACTTTTGTACAAAGAGTTGTTCTAATTTTGCATAATAGAAAAATCGTGTTACAATAACCATAAGCATTTATTTGGAAGCGTTGTATATGAATGAATAAAGGGGATAGGGAATTATGGCAAGAAAAAAAACCATTACGAAAGAGCAGATTTTAACAGCTGCCTATGAAGTAGTCGCCACTGAAGGATTTTCGAAGTTCACTGCACGTAATATTGCTAATAAAATGAAATGTTCCACCCAACCGATTTATTTGGAATTTAAAAACATGGATGATTTACGCGATGCTTTATTCCAAAAAATTCATAAATACTTAGCGAAAGAAGTCTTTCCAGTAAAACATACCGGAAATACAATTGTTGATTTGGCTTTAAACTATATTCATTTTGCGACAAGTGAAAGTAAGTTATACCGTGCGCTTTATTTAGAAGAATATGGTGGCGGCAAAAAAATGCAAGAATTCTCTTATCACTATTTTACTGAAGCGGTAAAAGCTGATCCTGAGTATGCTAATTTAAACGATGTTCAAATTGACTCTTTACACATGGGAACATGGGTGGTCGCTACTGGTGTGGCTGCATTGATGACTTCTGGAATTATCCATCCTTCAGAAGAACAAATCATTCATTTAATGAAAGATAGTATTGAAGCAATTCTTGAACGAGATGAACCAATTGATATTGACCTATAAAAATTAAAAAAAGTGTAACCTCATGCTGATAACTTCTGTGAGGTTACAGCAAAAGACTGTTTCTTAAAAGAACGGTCTTTTTTTGTTAAGTGTATTAATGGTAGATTATTCGCAACCATGCTACAGTAAAGAAGAGAAATAGAAAGGGGCAAAAAACATGAACCGAGTGAAAGATAAGCGTTTATGGATAAGTATTGTAGGAATTACCGGACTAGGGCTCTTGTCGGGCTTATTTTCAGTAAATGCGAGAGAATATTATCAAGCGTTGAGATTACCAAGTTTTGCTCCGCCAGGCTGGTTATTTGGACCAGTGTGGTTGGTGTTGTATATTTTTATGGGCATTACTTTTTATTTCATCTTAGTTCATCCAAATAAACAACAGAAAAAACGGATGATTATGCTATTTATTTTACAATTTATTGCAAACTTTTTCTGGACATTTTTCTTTTTTTCTTTACAAAATAATTTATTATCTGTGATTGATATCTCATTGTTATGGCTATTATTAATAGTTCAACAGTGGGACTACTTGCGTTATAAATTAATAACGCGTGGCTGGTTGATGATTCCTTATATTCTTTGGGTTACTTTTGCGGCTGCTTTAAATTACAGTATTTTATTTTTAAATTAGGAATATCAAAACACCAGAGAAAAATGGGAACTAGCCATTTTTCTCTGGTGTTTATTTTATTTATTTCAACGTAGTTATTCTGCGGCAGTTGCTAATTTTTTCGCAAATTCTTCTAAACGTTGGATGTCGTCTTCTTCAGCGGCTAGATCAACTTTAACGCTGTCGGCGCCTTTTTTTGCCCCAATTTGAGTAAAGACTGCTTCGAAGTCGTCCACCGATTTACAAAAATCATCATAAAACGTGTCTCCTGAACCACAAACGCCGAAGATTTTTCCTGATAAATCAATTTCTTGTAAGTCTTCATAAAAGTCGACAATTTCATCAGGTAAATCGCCATCGCCATACGTATATGTAGCTACTACACAGATATCGGCCTCTTCAAAATCAGCGGCATCGACTTGCGTACACTCATCAATTTCGACCTCTAATTCTAAATCTTCAAATGCTTCTGCAACAATGTCGGCAATTTCTTCTGTATTCCCAGTCATGCTTGCATACACAATTTTAGCTAACGTCATAAACTTTCTTCCCCCTCATACAATTCTGTCACTTATTATAGCAGATGCGCATTTCTTATAAAAGACTAGCGAGTGCTTTTATTAAGGGACTTTTTGAAAATTGGTGTTTGAACAATCTTTTTTGCAAAAAATGTGATAAAATAATTTGAATGAAACAAGTTTAGGAGAGATAGTATGATTACATTAAAATCACCACGAGAAATTGAAATGATGGATGAATCAGGGGAATTATTAGCGGATGTTCACCGTCATTTACGGACGTTTATTAAACCTGGCATTACAAGCTGGGATATTGAAGTATTTGTGAGAGACTTTATTGAAAGTCATGGTGGCGTGGCGGCTCAAATTGGCTATGAAGGCTACAAATATGCTACTTGTTGTAGTATCAACGACGAAATCTGCCACGGATTTCCTCGTAAAAAAGTATTAAAAGATGGCGACCTGATCAAAGTAGATATGTGTGTCGACTTAAAGGGCGCAATCTCTGATTCATGCTGGTCTTATGTCGTGGGTGAATCAACACCTGAAATTGATCGCTTGATGGAAGTAACCAAAAAAGCGCTATATCTTGGGATTGAACAAGCACAAGTAGGAAATAGAATTGGCGACATTGGTCATGCAATTCAAACGTATGTAGAAGGGGAAGGCTACGGGGTTGTTCGCGACTTTGTAGGTCATGGCATTGGCCCAACTATTCATGAAAGTCCAATGATTCCTCACTATGGTGAAGCAGGTAAAGGACTACGTTTAAAAGAGGGAATGGTTATTACCATTGAGCCAATGGTTAACACAGGAACTTGGCGCATGAAAATGGACCCAAATGGTTGGACTGCTTATACTGAAGATGGCGGTCTAAGCTGTCAATATGAACATTCATTAGCGATTACGAAAGAAGGTCCAAGAATCTTAACGTCACAAGGCGAAGAATTGACTTATTAATAAGGAGAGTGTGTGATGAAGTTTCTCGACAACATCAAAAAGAATCAATCTTTGATGCGTTTTATTGAGACAACGCAAAGTCACATGGTCACAGCCGAAATAGGCAACAGCTCAGTGGTTGTTGCCTATTATTTATTACTCTCGCTGTTTCCATTACTGATTGCGGTAGGTAATGTCTTACCTTATTTAAGAATCGACCCTAATTCTGTGTTGCCTTATATTGCAGAGGCGATTCCGAAAGATGTTTATAAGAACTTAGAACCAGCGATTCGTTCACTACTGACTCAACGTTCAGGCGGGTTGCTTTCTGTTTCCGCTTTAGCAGCATTTTGGAGTGCCAGTCAAAGTATTAATGCACTACAAAACGCGATGAATAAAGCTTTTGGTGTCGAACAAAGGAAAAATTTTATTCTCGTAAGAGTGGTCTCATTTTTAGTTATTTTGTTATTTATGGTAGCGATTGTTGGTGTAGTAGTAATTTTAGGTCTGGGTCAGTACATTATTGAATTACTGCAACCAATTTTCCATTACTCAACGTCTGTGATCGATACTTTCCAAGCGTTAAAATGGCCGTTAACGACCGTTGTTTTATTAGTGATTATGTGTTTGATTTATGCGGTCGTTCCTAATCGGAAATTATCGTTACGTTCTATTTTGCCAGGGGCTATTTTTTCGACAGTCGGTTGGATGCTATTATCACAAATTTTTGGTTTGTACGTAAAATATTTTAGTTCTAGAATCGCAAGTTATCAAATCATCGGGAGTTTTATCATCTTGATGTTATGGCTGAATTTTGCTGCCACGATTATTATTTTAGGAGCAATTGTCAACGCTGTCGTCGATGAATACTTATCTGGAGATAAAGAAAAGAAACAACCAAGTTTTGAACAACGCTTGTTTAGATGGTTTAAAAAGAAAAATAAATAGATTTCTTTAAAAAAGTCTAAACCGTTGCCAGAACACATGTTTCAGCTTGTAAATGCTTCAGTTTACGGTATAATATACCCTGAACGAGAAGAAAGTGGGTTCGACTATGTCACTATTTATTTATGAAGTTTTAATACGTTTATTTATGACATTTATCTTATCTTTGCTATTAACACCACTTGTTAAGCTTCTAGCGTTTCGGATTGGCGCCTACGATGCACCAGGAGAGCGACGAATCAATACCAAAAATATGCCTACAGCAGGAGGACTTGCAATCTACATTGCTTTTGCTAGTTCATGTTTATTGATTTTTCGTTCGATTATCCCACAAGATTATATTTGGCCGATTATTTTGGCTGGTGGAATGGTTGTTTTGACAGGCCTCATTGATGATATTAAAGAGATTACTCCAATGAAAAAAACAATCGGTATTTTGTTAGCAGCATTAGTTATTTATTTTGTTGCTGGAATTCGGATAGATTTTGTGACGTTGCCAGTCGTTGGAATGATTGATTTGCGCTGGTTTAGTTTACCACTAACTTTATTGTGGATTTTAGCGATTACAAATGCAGTAAATTTAATTGATGGTTTGGATGGTTTAGCATCAGGCGTATCCATTATTGGATTAACCACGATTGGTATTACAGGGTATTTTTTCCTACATGCTAAAACGGTCTATATTCCAATTGTTATTTTTATTTTAGTTGCGAGCATTGCGGGATTTTTCCCATACAATTTTTATCCAGCTAAAATATTTCTAGGAGATACTGGGGCGTTATTCCTCGGGTTTATGATTGCGGTAATGTCGTTACAGGGCTTAAAAAATGCCACGTTTATTACGGTAATTACGCCAATGGTGATTTTAGGTGTGCCAATTACGGATACGGTTTATGCAATTATTCGACGGCTATTGAACAAGAAGCCCATTTCCTCAGCAGATAAAATGCATTTGCATCACCGCTTGTTATCTTTAGGTTTTACCCATAAAGGGGCGGTCATGACTATTTATGCGTTAGCGTTAGTTTTTTCCTTTGTTTCTTTATTGTTCAGCTATTCAAGTACAGTAGCATCAATTTTATTAATTGTCTTTTGTTTAATTGGCTTAGAATTATTTATTGAATTAATCGGTCTAGTTGGCGAAGGGCATCAACCGTTGATGTATTTGTTACGGATTTTAGGGAATCGTGAATATCGTCAGGAGCAAATGAAAAAGCGACTTGGCAAGCATTCTAAGAGAAAGTAAAGAAATCTTTAGGTTGCTTTGCGAGAGCGTGAACCTATGATATAATTCCATTAAACTTAAAAAAGTATATGTGTGAAACATATGCTTTTTTTTTAAGACGATGTTTCAGTAGTAAGGAGAAATGAGCATGCAAGAAATGGTAACAATCTCGATTGTCACTTATAATAGTCGTTACATTTTTAATGTATTAGACCAATTAAAAGCCGAACTAGGTACTAATAGTATCTATGATATTCATATCTATGACAATCATTCTGAAACAGCGTATCTTGAAAAATTAACAACATATGAACCATTTATTACTATCCATCGCGCTGAAGAAAATCAAGGGTTTGGTCATGGTCATAATCAAGTGTTATTCAATGCTTCGACAAAGTATGCAATTATTTTTAATCCCGATGTTTTGGTTACTAAAGACGTGCTTGATCGTCTATTAGACCGTATCAAAATAGATAAGAACATTGCAGTCGTTAGCCCTAAAGTGCTAAATGAAGATGGCACGACGCAATATTTAGTTCGTCAAAAATTAGATGTTTTCGATTATATGTTACGTTTTATTCCCTTTCAATTTGTAAAGAAAATTTTTGATAAACGTTTGAGTATTTATGAATGTCGCGATTTGTCGGATACAGAAACAACGGATATTAAAATGGGCTCAGGCTGTTTTATGTTGATTGATCGTGAAAAATTCGTTGAAATTGGTGGGTTCGATGAACGTTTCTTCATGTACTTTGAAGACAACGATTTATGTTTACGCTTTGGCAAAGCAGGCTATCGGATTCTCTATACGCCTTTTGAAACGGTTGTTCACATGTATGAAAAGGGCGCCCATAAAAGTCGAAAATTGTTTAAAATCTTTATGCAATCAATGGGGAAATTTTTTAACAAATGGGGCTGGAGGTTCTTTTAATGAGTCAAAGATTAGCGGTAGTCATCGTCTTATATCAAATGAAAATGGCTGATACGCCGAATTATTTGTTATTAAAAGAAGTGGTAAATCATCCCGAATTGCACTTATTTATTTATGACAACAGCCCACTTCCTCAAGAAGATGCATTATTTTTACAACAAAATGTTACTTATCGACATAATCCTGATAATCCAGGCCTAGCGACCGCTTATAATGAAGCGATTGCTTTTAGTCAAACGAATCAATGTGAATTATTGTTGCTCCTTGATCAAGACACAGAAGTACCAGCTTCTTATTTTGATACGTTGATCATCATGCCGTTAGATCCGACTGTGGCAGTCTATGTTCCAATTGTAGAAGCAAATGGACAACAAATTTCGCCAGTATATAGTGATCAATATGTTGGACTTAAAGGAGCAAAGCCAACAGCAGGGATAGCCAACCAACCGTTGATGGCTATCAATTCTGGTACAGTCATTACGGCAGAAACACTGCGCTGGTTGGAAGGATTTTCGGAAGAATTTCCTTTGGACTATTTAGATCATTGGTTCTTTTATCAATTGAATCAAGCCAATAAAAAGATTGAAGTCTTACCAATCCACCTAAAACAAGAATTGTCTGTTTTAGATTATCGTACAATGAGTCCTCAACGTTATCGCTCTATTATTGAAGCAGAAACGTTATTTTATCGTCGATATGATCAAGAAAAGTTTTCCCATCATCGACGCCATTTATTTTTACGCAGTAGTAAGCAATTTTTAACTGTCAAAAATCGCCAAATTTGGCGGCAAACATTGGCAGAATTTCTCAAGTTAATGAAAGGATAATCTATGATCTCAGTTTGTATTGCGACATATAATGGAGAAAAATATCTCGCGGAACAATTAGATAGTATTCTTTTACAAGTCAGTGAAGAAGATGAACTAATTATTTCAGATGATGGTTCTACTGATCATACGTTGGAAATTTTGAGAACGTATGCAGCGAATTATCCCCAAATTCAATTGTTACAAGGTCCAGGGCAAGGAGTGATTGCTAATTTTGCATTTGCGCTTACGCATACGAAAGGCGAAGTAATATTTTTAGCAGATCAAGATGATGTTTGGTTGCCAAATAAAGTAACGACGGTGACAGAATATTTTGAAGCGCACCCTGACATTCAAGTGGTTATTAGTGACTTGAAAATTGTTGATGCGGATTTACAAGTTACCAATCCCTCTTATTTTAAGTTCCGAAAAGTCAAACCAGGGTTTTGGCGAAATGCGATAAAAAGTGGCTATATTGGGGCAGGTATGGCCTTTCGTCAAGAGATGAAAAATGTCATTTTACCCATTCCGCCAGAAGTTCCTATGCATGATATGTGGATTGGCTTATTAGCTGCACGGAAGAAGCAAACGGGTCTCATTAAAGAACCATTAGTGCTTTACCGAAGACATGGAGCGAATGTCAGCCCTATTATTACCAAAACAAGTTTCCAACAAAAATTAAATTGGCGTGTGAATTTATTAAAAGCTTTACATCAGCGTTTAAAGGAACAACGCTAAACTTTTACAGATTTGTAAAATTTACGTAAAAAACATGACAAACCCTATGCTTAATGCGATAATAGGGAAGGATATTTGGTTTTATAGAAACTAAAAATAGAAGTATTTAAGGAGATTGTTCATGAAAGGAATTATTTTAGCAGGCGGAAGCGGGACACGCTTATATCCGTTAACAAAAGCAACATCAAAACAATTAATGCCAATTTACGACAAACCAATGATTTATTACCCAATGTCAACGTTAATGTTGGCGGGAATTAATGAAATTTTGATTATCTCTACACCAGAAGATACACCACGTTTTGAAAGCTTATTCGGCGATGGCCATGATTTAGGCATTCATATCGAATACGCGGTACAAGAAAGCCCAGATGGTTTGGCGCAAGCATTTATTATTGGTGAAGAATTTATTGGTGATGACAGTGTCTGCTTAGTTTTAGGGGACAATATTTATTATGGTGGCGGCTTATCAAAAATGTTGCAACGAGCGGCTTCTAAAGAGTCAGGGGCAACAGTCTTTGGTTACCATGTAAATGATCCAGAGCGTTTCGGCGTGGTAGAATTTGATGAAGAGATGCGGGCGCTTTCTATTGAAGAAAAACCAGCACAACCGAAGTCAAATTACGCAGTGACAGGTTTGTATTTTTACGACAATGAAGTGGTTGAAATTGCAAAAGGGATCAAACCGTCAGAACGTGGGGAATTAGAAATAACAGACGTTAATAAAGTCTACCTTGAAAAAAATAAACTTTCTGTTGAGGTAATGGGCCGTGGCTTTGCTTGGTTAGATACAGGCACACACGAATCCTTATTAGAAGCGTCAACATTTATTGAAACAATTGAAAAACGTCAAAATTTAAAAGTCGCTTGTTTGGAAGAAATTGCTTATCGAATGGGCTATATTACAAAAGAACAATTGGTAGAATTGGCACAACCATTGAAGAAAAATGGCTACGGCCAATACTTGCTACGTTTAGCAGCAGAATAGGAGCGAAGAAACGTGAAAGTTATTGATACAAAATTACAAGATGTCAAAATTATCGAAATGGATGTTTTCGGTGATCATCGTGGCTTTTTTACAGAAAGTTATTCCAAAGCTAAATTTGCAGAACATGGATTAGACTTTGATTTTGTCCAAGATAATCATTCATTATCAACAGAAGCAGGTGTCTTGCGTGGATTGCATTTTCAAAAAGGCGAAGCTGCGCAAACAAAACTAATTCGCGTTGTAACAGGTGCGGTATTAGATGTGATTGTTGATATTCGTAAAGGGAGTCCAACCTATGGCCAATGGGAAGGCTACATTTTATCAGAACATAATCACCGTCAGCTTTTAGTACCAAAAGGTTTTGCTCATGGTTTTGTCACTTTGACACCGAACGTGAACTTTATGTACAAATGTGACAATTACTACAATGCGGCAGCAGACGGCGGTATTGCTTTTAACGATCCAGCGTTAGCTATTGATTGGCCAATTGCGCCAGAAAAAGCGATTACGTCAGAAAAGGATCAAAAACATCCAACCTTAAAAGAATTTGAAGCGGAAAATCCGTTTATCTATGGCGAAATTTAAGAAAAAAGTAGGAGAGTTTCAATTATGAAAAAAATCATCGTAACAGGTGGAGCTGGTTTTATCGGCTCAAATTTTGTTCATTATGTTGTAAAGAATCATCCAGAAGTTCATGTAACTGTATTAGATAAATTAACGTATGCAGGAAATGAAAAAAATCTTGAAAGTCTACCAAGTGATCGCGTGGAATTAGTCGTAGGAGATATCGCTGATGCTGAATTAGTTAATCGTTTAGTCGCTGAAACAGATGCGGTCGTTCACTATGCTGCTGAATCGCATAACGACAACTCATTAAACGACCCATTCCCATTTGTACAAACCAATCTGATTGGGACGTACACATTGATCGAAGCTTGCCGTAAAAACAATGTTCGTTACCACCATGTATCGACTGATGAAGTTTATGGCGATTTACCTTTAAGAGAAGATTTACCAGGACATGGAGAAGGCGAAGGGGAAAAATTCACTGCCGAAACGCCTTACAATCCTTCAAGTCCTTATTCTTCAACAAAAGCAGGATCTGACTTGTTAGTCAAAGCGTGGGTTCGTTCTTTCAACTTACAAGCAACAATTTCAAATTGTTCAAATAACTATGGGCCATATCAACATATTGAAAAATTTATTCCTCGTCAAATTACCAATGTCTTAAGTGGCATTACACCAAAACTTTATGGTGCTGGTAAAAATGTTCGTGACTGGATTCATACAAACGACCATTCTTCGGCTGTTTGGGCAATTTTAACAAAAGGGCAAATTGGCGAAACATACTTAATCGGAGCCGATGGTGAAGAAGACAATAAAACAGTGATGGAATTAATTTTAGAATTAATGGGACAACCTGTTGATGCCTATGAGCATGTCAACGATCGTGCAGGACATGACTTACGTTATGCGATTGACTCAACCAGATTACGCGAAGAATTAGGTTGGGAACCAGAATTCACGAATTTCCGTGAAGGCTTGGCAGAAACAATCAAGTGGTATACAGAAAATGAAGACTGGTGGCGTGCAGATAAAGAAGCTGTTGAAGCAAAATATGCACAAAATGGTCAGTAATTTTTCTGACATGTGAGATAACAGTCGAAAGGCGATGGCAAAGTACAAAAGCTACTTTGCCCTGCCTTTTTTTCAAGAAGGAGCGAAAAAAATGATTTTAATTACTGGTGGAAATGGCCAATTGGGCACAGAATTACGTCACCTATTAGATGAACAAGGAATTGAGTATGTTTCAACGGATTCCACAGAATTAGATATTACTGATGCGGATAGTACGTTGGCAAAAGTGAAAGAAATTCAACCAAGCGTCATTTATCATTGTGCTGCTTATACAGCTGTTGATAAAGCAGAAGACGAAGGCAAGGAATTAGATGAAAAAGTGAATGTAGATGGCACACGTCATGTTGCAGAAGCTGCTAAAGCAGTGGGGGCGACACTTGTTTATGTAAGTACAGATTATATTTTTGATGGAACTAAAAAAGAAGGCGTCTATGCGATTGATGATCAACCGAATCCTTTAAATGAGTATGGTCGGACGAAGTTATTAGGTGAACAAGCGGTACAAGAAATCCTGGACGACTATTATATTATTCGAACATCATGGGTATTTGGCCAATACGGTCATAACTTTGTCTTTACCATGCAAAAATTAGCGGAAACAAGAGACCAACTAACGGTAGTGGACGATCAGTTTGGCCGCCCAACTTGGACAAGAACGTTAGCCGAATTTATGGCATTTGTTATTGCAGAAAAAGCGCCATTTGGTGTTTATCATTTGTCTAATGAAAACAGCTGTAGCTGGTATCAGTTTGCTAAAGAAATTTTAAAAGATACTGAAGTGGAAGTACTGCCAGTGGATTCAACTCAATTTCCACAAAAGGCGCAAAGACCACAATATTCTGTCATGGATTTAAGTAAAACAGAAGCGTTAGGCTTTAAAATTCCTACTTGGCAAGAAGCCTTAGCACAAATGTTAGAAAATGTTCAACAATAAATTGTTTTGTGTAAGTGAGGGGTTTTGTTAGAGAAAAAGTGGAAAGGTGTTTCTCTTTATGAAGGTACTTTTAATCATTCCTGCTTACAATGAGGAAGAAAACATTTTGCGGACGATTGCTTCCATTGAAACATTTAAACAGGAAGTTACGCATTTTCAACATGAATTGGATTATGTGGTAATTAATGATGGCTCGACAGATGGAACCAAACAAATTTTAGAAGCCAACCAAATTAATGCCATTCATTTAGTGTTGAATTTAGGTATTGGCGGGGCGGTACAGACCGGCTATAAATATGCCTTAGAAAATGAGTATGATGTTGCGGTTCAGTTTGATGGTGATGGTCAACATGATATCAATAGTTTACCTATTCTACTGGAACCATTAGCAGAGGGTAAATGTGATTTTTCGATTGGCTCTCGTTTCATTCCTGGAAACGAAGCGGCTTTTCAAAGTACGAAAATGCGCCGTTTTGGTATTCGTTTGTTATCATTTTGTATTCGAATGGCTTCTGGTAAAACAATTTATGATGTGACTTCTGGTTATCGAGCAGGAAATCGGAAAGTGATTGCTTTTTTTGCAAAGCGTTATCCGACAAATTATCCTGAGCCAGAATCGATTGTTCACTTAATTAAAAAACGTTTTGTGATTGTTGAAAGACCTGTCAATATGATGGAACGGCTTGGTGGTGTTTCTTCGATTCGTGCATTGGCTTCTGTGAAGTATATGCTGGAAGTCGGCTCAGCAATTCTGATTGCTGCCTTTATGAAGGAGGGAGATTAATGCTACCAACCGTGTTATGGTTAGCTTTATTTTTATTTGCAATTGGCTTTTTCTTATACATTATTCGAGGGATTAATAAAAATATTTTTCTCCTAAAAAATGCTTTGATTTGGTTATTAATCTCAATTGTCTTAATTATTTTTGCTATTTTCCCGCATGTGGCAGAATGGTTAGCAATGGCCTTTGGGTTTGAAACAACATCAAACTTCTTATTATCAGTTGCGGTGATTGTCCTGTTAATCATGGAAATTAAAAATTCTGTGTTGATTTCAAAACACGAAAATCGCATTAAAACATTATTGCAAGAATTATCTATCATGAAATCTGAAGAAAATAAAAAAGATCGCTAATGTGTAGTGACCCTTAAAAGTTGGACCTGAAAGTCTAATTTTTAAGGGTCAGCTCAATGAATAGCGATCTTTTTTATTTAAGATTCATAATCACAATGCCGACAATAATAACCACAGCACCAATAAGGGCATTCGTTGTAATTGTCTCTTTTAGAATAAGATTTGAAGCAATTAAAATAGCGATGTTTGTACAGGCAACGCCTAAAGGAACAATGTAAGAAACATCGGAACGACTAATAATTAACATCCATAAAATAAAACTAATTAAATAACAAAATAAACCTAATAAAGATATAAGTGAGATATTCATTGAAAAGATTGTTTGTTGGAGTTGGATGTTCAAACTGCTAGAACCTAGTTTAAATAAGACCAGACCAGCAGAAGACAGAAATACGTAAATAATAAAAAGAACCATAATTTCCCTTCTCTCAAAAATAGTTTCCGTGCAAAAAATGCAAGACCTCCATTATTGTAGCATAATCTCCTAAAAATTGGACAAGATTTTTTAATATAGCGAAATCAGTTAAATTTTTCTTTATAAAAAGGGGTCTACTATTGAAAAGCTAGGCGTTTATCGATAAAATAGAAATGTTGTTTAAAATGGCATTTTTGTATTCAAAAATTTTAGATAAAAATAGTTTATTACGGAAGGAATAAGTATATGTTTAAAGAAACATTTTCAATTTTCAAGAATATTTTTCAGAACAAAAAATTGTTATTACAATTTTCATTTAATGATTTTAAGGCCAAGTATGCTGGTTCAGCACTAGGAATTGTCTGGGCGTTTTTAACGCCATTAGTAACTGTTTTGACGTATTGGTTTGTCTTTTCTGTAGGCCTTCGTTCTAGAGCTGGCGACAATATGCCGTTCATTGTCTATTTAGTAACAGGGATGGTACCTTGGTTCTTCTTTTCAGATTCGTTATTATCAGCCACGAATGTGTTTCGTGAATATAGTTATTTAGTTAAAAAAGTCGTGTTTAATGTACAAATTTTACCAACGTCTAAAATTTTATCGAACTTGTACACCCACTTGTTTTTCATTCTAATTGGTTTTGTAATTACTACAGCTAACGGTTATTACCCAAGTCTGTACAGTTTGCAATTAATTTACTACTTAGCTTGTTTATTAGTCTTTTTAACAGCAATTACGTGGATTACTGCTTCAACACAACCATTTTTACCTGATATTATGCAATTTATCAATATCATTATGCAAACAGTTATGTGGACATTACCAATTTTATGGCAACCAACTGGAATGATTGCGACAATCTTAAAAATCAATCCATTATATTATATTGTTCAAGGATACCGCGAATCTTATTTAGGCGGTGCATGGTTCTGGGAACATTGGCAATATAGCTTATATTTCTGGGGAGTTACTATTGTTTTACTATTAATTGGCTCAACCGTGTTTAGACGCTTAAAACCACATTTTTCAGATGTACTATAAGGAGAGAACGACATGTCAGAATATGCAATCGATATCCAACATATTACCAAAACATACAACATGTATAAAAAGCCGTCCGATCGGTTTAAAGAAGCGCTTAGTCCAACCAAAAAATCTTACCACGATTTGTTTTATGCGTTAGACGATGTCACGATGCAAATTAAAAAAGGCGAGATGATTGGCTTTGTCGGCGAAAATGGCTCTGGGAAATCAACCATGTTAAAAATTATTACAGGAGTATTAACGCCAACCTCCGGGTCTATGGTGATTAATGGGAAAATTTCAGCGTTGCTTGAATTAGGTTCAGGTTTTAACCCTGAATATTCAGGATATGAAAATATTTTCTTAAATGGAATGGTCTTGGGTTTTTCCCGAGAAGAGATGGAAGAGCGTGTCCAAGATGTCATTGATTTTGCTGACATCGGTGATCATTTGTATCAACCAGTTAAGACATACTCTAGTGGTATGTTTGTCCGCTTGGCTTTTGCGGTAGCCATTAACGTGGATCCCGATATTTTAATTGTCGATGAAGCGTTGGCTGTCGGGGATTTAGAGTTTCAATTAAAATGTATGGAAAAATTTACGGAAATTAAAAATTCTGGTAAAACAATTTTATTTGTTTCTCACGATGTAAACTCCATCCGTCGTTTTTGTGACAGAACTTTTTGGTTGCAACACGGGAAAGTCGTTGAATATGGAGATACGATGGACGTGACGACCAACTACGAAAACTTTTTGAAAAAGAAATCAATTAAAACGGTTGACCGCGAAGCAACCATGAAAGATGAAACCCCAACACCAGATATTATTGAAGTGGATCATGCGGAACTTTTAAACGCGGATTATGAACCATTAGAAATGGTAACGCAAGATGAAAAAGTGATTGTAAAAATTGAATATACTGTCAAAAATGACCAAATTAAGAAGCCTGTTTGTGGGGTCGCTATTCGAACAGTGGACAACCATTATGTCTGTGGCTTAAATACGTTATTAGATGGCGTGCAAATTCCTTGGAAAAAAGGACGGAATGTTTTTTATTTAGAATATGAAAAAATGTCATTATTAACAGGTGAATATTATTTTGATATTGCTTTCTTTGAGGAACATGCAACAGTCCCATTAGTCTACAAAACAAAATACGTGACGATGTTTATTACCGGTCGTTATGCCGGAGAAGGAATTGTCATCTTAGATCATAAATGGAAGGATACGACAAAAGATGAAGTATGATTTTGAAATGGAAACAGACGAGAGTACCAGTGTTGGGAAAATCGTAGCACAAATCAAAGAAAATAGTGATGTCTTGGAATTTGGTCCAGGTAATGGGCGAATGACTAGCTATTTGATGGAAGAAAAAAAGTGCCAGGTCTCAATTGTTGAATTAGACAAAGAACTTTATGATCATGTCAGTCAATTTTCAACAGATGCCTTTTATGGCAATATTGATGAAAATGATTGGGTCGAATACTTTGCTGGTAAGACGTTTGATTATATCGTTTTTGCGGATGTGTTGGAACATTTAATGAATCCTCAAAGCGCCTTAGCAAAAGTTAAACCATTTTTAAAACCAGGCGGTCAAATTTTAATCACGTTCCCTAATTTGGCGCATAATTCGGTCTTAATTGATTTATTTAATAATCGTTTAACGTGGAATGAAACTGGGCTGTTGGATGCTACGCATAAATCATTCTATTTACAAGAAGGATTTGAAAAAGTTTTTGCAGAAGTTGGTTTATACATTGCCAAAGAAGATTTTACATTTAATCAAGTTGGCTACAACGAAATTCCTACGACATATGAAGCGTTACCTGTAGAAGTGCAAGCAGCTTTTAAAGCGCGTCCCTTTGGTGAAGTGTATCAGTACTTTTTTGCCTTGACTGCTGAACCGGTAGAACAGCCAGAGCGAGTGACACCAGTAAATTCATACAATGAAAAAAACGTTCATATTTTAATTAATTGCGGCGAAGAAAAAGAGACTGAGTTGGATCAACCGGTTGATTTACAAAAACCTGAAACAAAACAGTTCCAACTGAAGATACCAGAAGACGTCCAACTGATAAAATTATTCCCAAGTTTAACGGGGGCAATTGTCAAATTATCCATGACGATAGACGGGGAGACAGTCCCGGTCGCAGCCACGAATGCTTTTCTGGTACAAGAGAATGTCTATTATTTCTTAGATACGCAAGTCCCTGTAATCGAAGTAACCGATGCACAAATGGCAGGCAAAGACCTGACAGTAGCCATTGATTATTTCTTTGAAGGCAACTATTCAGAACGTGAAAATACCTTTATTCATGCACTGTTAGATGAAAGAAATCAATTTTTAGAAGAAATGAATAAACAGACGGAGACTGCCCCTATGCCTACTGGAAAATATAAACGAATCACGTTAACTAAATTTGATAAAATGATTAATTTAACCATCGACGATATTGCTCGCGATGTAGAAAATAACGTTTCTGTTATCAGAGGGTGGGCGTATGACAAACAAACAAATTATCCGCTAAGATTCAGCATTGCAGAAGCTAGTGAATCAGTCACTTATACGGTGGAAACAGAATATCGTCGGGATGTTATTGATATGTTTGAATTAGAAGGCGATCAAGATTATGGTTTTGTCATTACGATTAAAGACCCAGAAGATTTACCAGCCTACACGCTAAACATTGACACCAAATCAGGCCAGAAGGTTCAATACGTGGTGGAGCGTCCAAACATGGTTCAACCGGGCACGAAATTTGATCGAGCATGGCGTTCGATTCAGACACGTGGTTTGATGGGCTCAGTGAAGTGGTACTTTAAACGACAAGAAAAAGCAGAAGCCCCTGTTGACGTGGAAGCAGTTTTAGCGGAAATTAAAACGTTCCAATTTCAGCCTAAAATTTCTGTCGCTGTGCCTGTTTATAATGTCGAAGAAAAATGGCTTGCAGCATGTGTCTCTTCTTTACAAAATCAGTACTATGAAAATTGGGAGTTATGTTTAGCAGATGATGCATCGCCAAGCGAACATATTAAGCCCATGCTAGAAAAATATAAAGAACTAGATCAACGAATCAAAGTTATTTATCGCGAAGAAAACGGACATATTTCAGAAGCAACTAACTCAGCTTTGTCGATTGCTACTGGCGATTTTGTTGGTTTCATGGATAACGATGATGAATTAGCGCCACAAGCATTATATGAAGTGGTCAAAGCTTTAAATACAGACCCAACGATTGATTTTCTTTATACTGATGAAGATAAAATTACAGAAAATGGTCGTCGCTTCAACGCGTTTTACAAATCAGACTGGAATCCAGAACTGATTTTAAACCATAATTACATTACACACTTTGTTGTTGTGAAACGTGATTTATTAGAAAAAGTAGGCGGATTGAATTCAGCATATAACGGCGCTCAAGACTATGATTTCGTATTGCGAGCAACGGAACAAGCAACGAAAATCAAGCATATTCCTGGTATGATGTATCATTGGCGTGCCATTGAATCATCGACTGCTCTAAACCCTGAAAGCAAAGGTTACGCCTATGTAGCTGGTCAAAAAGCGGTCCAAGCGGCAACGGAACGCCGTGGCTTAAAAGCACAAGTAGAGATTGCCGAATTTTATGGTTCCTATAAAATTAACTATCTTTATGATCATGTGCCGATGGTATCATTGATTATTACGAATGATACAGAGAATATGAGTAGTTACTTACGTCAATTATTAGAAAAAACTGCCTATACAAATTATGAAATTCTATTGCCTGCACGCTTCGAGAATCAAATAAATATCCAAAATGACCGTCTTCGTTATGTTTCAACAGAAACTCGTCATGGCATGATTCAAGCTGCTAAGGGAGAATATGTGGCTTTATTAAATGCTGGATTGGTACCAACGAAAAATGATTGGTTAAAAGAGTTAATGAACATTGGTCAACAAGAGACCTCTGGTTTAGTGACTGGCCGCGTAGTTGACGCACGCTATCGCGTGGAAACAGTGGGAGTATCAGTTGATACAGACAAAGGTCGATTACTTTATCCTGAAAAAGGCACCCCTGGTAAAAGCTTAGGTTACTATTACAGAATTGCTTTACCAAGAAATATTCAAGCAGCAACTGAAGACTGCTTACTATTCAACAAACAACTTTACCTAAATTTAGAAGGAATTAACGAAAGCTTAGGAAAAGAATGGATGGGTGTCGATTTATCGTTACAATTTGCTAGCGCTGGTAAACGAAATGTATATGTGTCCTATGCAATTTTGAAAGCAGACGAAAAAATGCAAAACCATGATAAAAAAGGATCTTATAAAGAACTTGCGGAAAAATGGACCGCGGAAGCTTTAGTTGATCCCTATCGAAATCCGAAACATCTATAAGGAGAATGCACATGAATGAAGACATTAAGGTGATCTTTGATAGTATCTATCGCGACAAAACAACAAATAATTTAACCATTACAGGTTGGGCGTTGGATACAATCACTAAAGAAAGCCCAACTTTCACAATTAATAATGAAAACCAAGTGTCCGCTTATAACATTCAGCGCGTTTTACGTGAAGATGTTAATCAAATTTATCAAACAGATCCTGCGATTGAAGCTGGCTTTGTTGTTACACTTGAAGGAATTAAACAAAAAAAAGTACTCCCTTTTCATTTTCAATCATCAGCACATGTTGTAACGGTGGATTTTCCCTTGAATAAAAAATATCCAGTGATTCCAGGGACAGAAGATAAAGTGACTCGTCTCTGGATAAAAGCCAAAAAAGGATTTAAGTATATGGCTAAAAATGGTATTTCTCATACCATTCAACGAGCGAAAATTGAGAAACTAAGAAATCAAGCTTCGTATCCTAACTGGTTAGCTAGAAATGAAGTACTAGACATAGAAGCGATGACGCAAGAAATCGCAACATTTCATTATCAACCTAAAATTTCCATTGCGATGCCAGTGTATAATGTTGAAGAAAAATGGCTTCGGTTGTGCATTGATTCTATTTTGAATCAAGTCTATACTAATTGGGAATTATGTATGGCCGATGACGCCTCAACAGATCCTAATGTCAAAAAGATTTTAACAGAGTACCAACAATTGGATGAGCGAATTCGGGTCGTCTTTCGTGAACAAAATGGTCATATTTCAGAAGCAACCAACTCTGCTTTAACGATTGCTACCGGAGAATTTGTCGCCTTACTAGACAACGATGATGAATTAGCAATCAATGCTTTTTATGAAGTGGTTAAAGTGCTGAATGAAAACCCAGAACTAGACTTAATTTATAGTGATGAAGATAAGATTGATATGGATGGAAATCGTTCTGATCCAGCCTTTAAACCAGATTGGTCACCTGATTTACTTTTAGGAACCAATTACATTTCGCATTTAGGCGTGTATCGTCGGAGTATTCTAGAAGAAATTGGTGGCTTTCGAAAAGGTTACGAAGGTTCTCAAGACTACGATTTAGTTTTAAGATTTACTGAAAAAACGACAAAAGAACGCATCAAACATATTCCAAAAGTTCTTTACTATTGGCGGATGCTGCCAACCTCAACAGCAGTGGATCAGGGCTCAAAAGGTTATGCTTTTGAAGCGGGGCTAAGAGCCGTGCAAGATGCGCTCGTTCGTCGAGGAATTAATGGTCATGCAACGCATGGGGCGGCGAATGGCTTATACGATGTTTATTATGACATTGAATCTGAAAAGTTAGTCTCAATTATTATTCCAACTAAAAATGGCTATAAAGACGTACAACGTTGTGTTTCATCGATTATTGAAAAAACAACTTACCAAAATTACGAGATTATTATGGCTGATAATGGAAGTACAGATCCAAAAATGCACGAATTGTATGCAGAATTTGAACAACAATTACCTGGCCGCTTTTTCGTTGAATCAATCGATATTCCATTCAATTTCTCAACTATTAACAATCGTGCAGCGAAAAAAGCGCACGGAGAGTATTTATTATTTTTAAATAATGATACCGAAGTGATTACAGAGAATTGGTTAACTTTGATGGTTTCATTTGCTCAGCAAGAACGGATTGGCTGTGTAGGTGCGAAATTATTGTATCCAAATAATACGGTCCAACACGCAGGCGTTATTTTAGGATTAGGTGGTGTTGCTGGACATGGTCATTATGGTTATCCCCATGGTGACTTAGGCTATTTTGGTCGGTTAGCTATTAATGTTAATTATTCAGCAGTAACTGCCGCATGCTTACTTATGAAAAAAGCAGATTTTGATGCAGTTGGTGGTTTTGAAGAAGCGTTTACTGTAGCTTTCAATGATGTTGATTTATGCCTGAAAGTCCAAGCTTTAGGACGTGACAATGTCTGGCTTCATGAAGCAGAGCTTTATCATTTTGAATCTCAAACTCGTGGATATGATGATAAAGGCAAAAAGAAAAAACGTTTTGAACAAGAAAAAGTGATGATGGAAGAAAAATGGGGACCTTTAATTGAAAATGATCCATTTTATAATCCTAATCTGACAAGGGATATTCCCAACTTTTCATTACGAATTGACTAGATGCAATTGCGGATGACGAAATGGAGCGAAAAGATGGAACAACAACTAACTACAAGAAAAGAAAAACAACCATTACGCAACCAAGCTGAGCAGAGCGCTCGCTTGGTTGATCATTTGTTACGCTGGCGCTATCTGCTAGCGGCAGTCATTTTTATTTTACTGGTCGCCTTTAAAGTCCATGGTAGTTCATTAAACATGTGGGATGCGTATGTTTCTGAATATGCAGATGGTCAAAAAAGTTCATTAATTGCTGGTGAACCAAGAGGTGTTCGCTCGGATGAATGGCTCGTTCAAACCCCATTTAGTCTCTCACAAACACAAACAGGTTTGAAAACACATAATGATGTGATTACGTTAAATGGTCAAGACATGGTGGTAGGCTATAATTCACCAGCGTGGAATTTGGCCACGTTAGCGAAACCTTTTACGTGGGGCTATGTACTATTAGGCAAAGAGTATGGCTTATCATGGTATTGGAATCTTAAATTAATTGGCTTAATTTTATTTTCTTTTGAAATTGGCTTGATCGTCACACGGCGGAATAAATATTTAGCTTTGTTAGCAAGTGTTTGGATTCCGTTTTCTTCGGCCCTTCAATGGTGGTTTGTCTCGCCAGTTGGAGATTTAGTATTTTTTGGCTTAGGTTTTTTAGTGGGAATTTATAATTATTTCTATTATCATAGTAGTGTTCGACGTCGTGTCATTTGTGCGATAACGGCTGTTATTATGGCTTCAGGATTTGTTTTAGTTATTTATCCTGCGTTACAAGTACCACTTGGTTATTTGATTTTATTATTTTTAATTTTATTCTTTTTAGAATTTCGTGAAAAAATTAAGTTGGATAAGTGGGATGGGGTCCTGATAGGTGGGGCACTCTTGATGACGGCGATTATTGTTGGCGGATCGCTATATGGCTCATTGGATTCCTTAAAAGCAGTAATGGATACCGCTTATCCAGGAAAACGGGTAAGTTTAGGTGGCGATATGCCTAAACGCGATATTTTGTTATTTTTAACAAATTGGAAAATGCCGTTTCAAGATGTTCCATATTCAAATAATTCGGAAATCAGTAGTTTTTATCAATTATTTTTTGTTATTTTGCCGCTCTCACCATTTATTTTTTATAAAAAAATCAAAGAAAACATTTACGGTTTTGTCTTATTCGTGTATTGTTTATTTAACTTAGTTTGGATGAGCGTTCAATTTCCAACAATTTTTGCTAAGTTGACATTGTGGTCTTATGTGCCAGAACAACGGGCGATGTTATCCTTTGGGTTTGCCGCTGTGTTGTTAAGTTTATGGTTCATCGATTATTTATGGAATCGCCAAGCAAAAATTCCAATGATGGCCTGGTTAGGGGCGCTAGGATTAAATGTTGTTCTGTATTTCTTTGTTTTATATACGGGCAATTTACGGTTATACGTTACACGAATGGACATCATTGGTGTCTTAGTTGTCGCTACCGTTTTAATTGTTGCTTTATTTAAACGTTGGCGCACGTTATTTGTCCTTGTCTTATTAGGAATCATTATGGTTTCTGGTGCCTTTGTTAATCCAATTTCTCGAGGCGTTTCTGCTGTCTATGGTAAAAAATTAGCGGTAGAAGTGGAAGAAATTAACAAAAAAGACCCCAACCAATTGTGGGTGGGCGAACGCTTGATGTATGGCTATTTGCCAATGTTAGGTGTGCATACATTTAACGGTGTTGCTTTTACACCTGACTTAGAGGCTTGGAAACCATTAGATCCAAAAGGAAAAGACACATTTATTTATAATCGCTATGCGCACATCAATGTTGAAGTAGGAAATCAGACCCCTGTTTTAGAGTTGATGCAAAAAGATGCGATTATTGCTCGTTTATCTCCAGAAAAATTAAAAGAATATGGGATTAAATATGCGGTCGTTTATAAACCATTAGAACCGTTAGACACACCAACGATTCATTTTGAAAAATTATATGGACCTGATCAGAACGGGGCATATATTTATCGAATAAACGACTAGTGATTCATTCATGGAATGAGGTTTGAATATGGGAAAAGTATTGAATAGAATCGGTCGACTTATTTTATTAGTAACAATGATCGGCTCGTATACGATGTGGGTCGTAGGAATTGATGCGCCAGTCACAAAATATATGTATGCCAATAGTTCAATTTTATTATTAATAGCAGTAATACTTGTACTGCTATTAAATTGTACGAAATTAAAATTTATTGACTGGCTGACCGTAGCGTTGGCGCTAGCCACCTGGCTCTTGTTTCACTTTACGGAATCAATCCGTCATAGCACAATGCAAACAGATACAATGATTCCTTTAATTATTTTGTTGGTCCTTTGTTTTAAAGTTTGTGTCTTTGACCGTATGGATCAAACGCTTTTATTAATTGTCTCTTTAGTTGCTTTGAGCGCGACTTTGTATCGGATGTCCGTGGAGTTGCCACAGTTGATTCCAGCAGACGAAATTTTTAAAGAATCAAATAAACTGGAAAGTATTTGGATTAATACCAATACGATTGGTGCAACGTTGATGTTTTCAACAATGATGGCCAGCAGTTTGATCAAAGCATATAGAAATAAGGTTTTTAACCTGCTGCTTTTACCTGTATACATTGGTGGTGTTTTAGGTACATGGGTCAGTCAATCCAAAACCTCTTTTGCCATTTTAGTTGGTTTTATTCTGGTGGATAATCTTTTACCAAAACGTTTCTTGCAACGTTCGAAAGTTTGGCTATTTGGTTTTGTCGGAGTAGCTGCATTGGGACCATTGTTATTTTACTTATGTGCGGAATCGGATACTGTGGATTTATTTACAGGAAGAGAACGAATTTGGCATGAGTTTTTTGCTAAATGGTTATCTGATCCTCAACATATTAAAGTCGGTATGGAGCCTTTTGTGGCCTCATGGAAACCGCTGGGGACACATAATGCTTTTCTATTTACGTTAAGTAATTTTGGTGTCATTGGCTATCTGATTTTATTTGGTTTTTTAGTCAGTATGATTTTATTGATTGGTTTCCGCAAAAAAACATTGGATCGTTTGCAAGTTAGTTTACTTTTAGGCTTCCTTTTAATCTGGATTCATTCATTTATGGAAGATATTTTATTAGCGCCTCATTGGATGCCGATTGTTTATAGTTTCCTTGGGCTAGCCTTCTACTTCCGGCCAGAGAAAAAACGAGGAAGACATGAAAGACCAACGACATCTAAAAGAAGAAAACGAGTGAAACAAACAAGTCCTGTTAGCAATGAAGAGCGCCCGATAGCACCTGTTGACGAAGAGGGCTGGGACCAACCTGAAGAATTAAGTCGTGTCCAAAGACATCGCAGATAATTTTCATCCTATAGAACTTTCTTGTCCGCTGACATTATGGTAATATAGGGGTTGCATGTTATTACAAATAATGTAATTACTGGAAGTGAAGAGAGGAAGTTTTTAATGACATCAAAAAGTGAATGGAGTAATGCAAGACGAATTGTAATTATTTTAGCAGACGTTTTGCTCTATAATTTATCAATCATCTTAGGGTTTATGGTGAAATTTGGCCGAGAAATTCCTTCATTTAACTTTGTGGCTTATGAAAAATCTGCAATTTACATTTCAATCTTTTTTATCTTTTTGAATTTGTTGTTAGGTGCGTATATTTTTTATAATCGCAAAATTAGTGACATTATTTTTGTCACGGTGATTGGTCAAATTTTAATGACTTTAACGATTATGATTGTGACATTTGCCGGACGTTGGTTTACGTTCCCGCGTTCTGTTTTAGGATATTCCTTTATAATCGGAATTATTGTTCTAAGTCTTTGGCGAATTCTTGTTTATTATCTTTACTTAAAGGTCAGCAATGAGCGAAAAGTTGTTTTACTAGGTAAAGAAAATCAAGTTATGCGGTCAATTCAAAACTTTATGTCTGATAAAAATAACAAGCATAAAGTAACGAGCGTTGTTGTCAGCAATTACTATGAAAACTTAAAAAAAATTATCGATGAAATCGATATTGTTTATATTTCAAGTAATGTTGATGAGAACGAAAAAGTAAAATTGTATCAATTAATTGTCAAACACAAGAAAAAAATCTTTTTAGATACAAGTTTTGAAAATCTAATTATGTTAAAACCAAACATGATGAACTTTGAAGATGAAAGTATTATCGAAGTCTCAAATTTTGAAATTCAACCAGAAGAGAATTTTATTAAACGTTTATTCGATATTTTAGTCTCTGTTTGCCTATTTGTGATTACCTCACCCTTAATGCTTATTGCAGCGATTTTAGTCAAAGCAACCTCACCGGGACCAGTGATTTACAAACAAACTCGGATTACATTAGATCAACGTGAGTTCTCGATTTTAAAATTTAGAACGATGTCGGCAACAGCGGAAGCAAAATCAGGTCCAGTCTTATCTACAAGTAACGACAGTCGCGTCACTACAGTTGGTAAATACTTGCGCGCTTTACGTATTGATGAGTTGCCACAACTAATCAATGTTATTCGCGGGGATATGTCCATTGTCGGACCACGTCCTGAACGACCATTCTTTGTTGATCAATTTAATCAGGAAAACCCGAATTACTATTTACGTCACAATGTACGTGCGGGGATTACTGGCTATGCCCAAGTTTATGGGAAGTATGCTTCTGACTACAATAGTAAATTGAACTTTGATTTACTGTACATCAAGAATTATTCATTACTGTTGGATATGAAAATTCTGCTTCAAACCATCAAAATTCTCTTTGATAAAGTATCATCAAGAGGATTGGATGAGTCTGAAGAACGTGAAGAATTGACGATGGATTATTGTAAAGAGAATGCTATTAGAATTTACCGTTAAAAGTTTGAGACATAAGTTATTTAAGCTTATGTCTCAAACTTTTTTTGGAAATAAGGAACGTTGAAATAATAAAAGAGCTATGCGATAATATAAATTGTTACATTCTTACATAAAATGCAACGAGGAGTGAACAAATGGAAACAGCACTTGTTTCAATTATTATGCCCATGTACAATGCAGGCAAATTTTTATCAAAATCTATTGAAAGCGTTCTGGAACAAACTTACCAGAATTGGGAATTATTACTCATTGATGATGGAAGTAAAGATGATTCTATTGATATTGCACTTGCCTTTATGGAAAAAGATTCAAGAATCTTTTTACTGAAAAATGAACAGAACATGGGCATTGCAAAGACCAGAAATAAAGGAATTGAAGCTTCAAAGGGACAATATATTGCCTTTTTAGATAGTGATGATTTATGGCTTCCTAATAAATTAGAAGTTCAAATCAAGTGGATGGAAGAAAAAAAACTTTTATTTACATGTAGTTCTTATTTTGTATGTAATGAAAATGGCAACATTACGCATGAGCGTAATTTTAGTGAGGGACCACAAACCTATCAAGATCTTTTAAAAACAAATACTATCGGCTGCTTAACAGTCGTAGTCGAATCTAATCTGCTTAAACGCCATTTAATGCCGGATTTAAAACATGAAGACTATGCTACTTGGTTAAACATTTTGAAAGAAATAAATACGGTCTATTTTATTAACGAAAAATTAGCCATTTATCGTAAGCTAACCACCTCTACATCTTCTAACAAATGGAATACAATCAGTTGGGTTTGGAAAATTTTGCGTCAAAATGAACAGTTTTCAGTTATTAAAAGTTCATTTTACTTAATGCGTTTTTTATTCTATACAACATTTAAATATGCAAAGAATGAATAGGGAGGAAAAGGAAAAGTGGAACAAACAACACAGACGCAATTAGTAGAAATTCAACAAGTCGTTTTACGCATGTCAAAATATTTTGTGGCTTTTTGTGAAGAACATAATCTAACCTGTTATTTTTGTGGAGGCGGTTGTATTGGAGCAATCCGCAGTCAAGGTTTTATTCCATGGGATGATGACTTAGATTTCTTTATGCCAAGACCAGATTATGAAAAATTAAAAGTGCTTTGGCCTAAATATGCGGATACAGAACGTTATCCATTGTTAGTTGCTTCAAAAACTTATAATGATCATAATTCATTTATGACAATTAGGGATGCACAGACAACGTTTATTAAAACCTATCAAGATGGATTAGCGATTCCTCATGGTATTCCTATCGATATTTTTCCTTTAGATGGTGCGCCAAAAGGAAATTTTCAAAGGAAGAAACAAAAAATTTGGGCATTAATTTATGCTTTATTCTGTTCACAAGTGGTACCAGAAAAACATGGTGGCATTTTAGCAACGGGGAGTCGGGTATTATTGAATATCTTTCCATCGAAAAAGGTTCGCTATCATATTTGGCGCTTTGCTGAAAAAAGAATGACTAAGTATTCCTTCGGCTCCACTCCTTATGTCACAGAATTATGTGTCGGACCACGTTACATGGGTAATATTTATCATTTGGAAGATTTTAAATCTGCTATTTTTGTTCCGTTTGAAGATACAAAAATGCCAATACCAGTGGGCTACAAGCGCTACTTAACAGAGGTTTTTGGGGATTATATGCAATTGCCACCAGAGGAAGATCGCCAACCCCATCATGAAGCGCTAATTGTTGATATTAAAAAATCGTACACAGAATATCTTAAAAAATAAATAAAAGATGAAAACAATCGATTAAAGATCTGTTTTCATCTTTTTACCATTTAAAAGTAAAAAATTGATATAGGAATGTTAAAAAAGCGTAATTGAATTTGAAATAAAGGTATGAGATAATAATTGGTGTTAGTTTTAAAATGTGAAAACAATTAGTTGAAGGTTATAGGATGCACATTTTTCAAGGGCGAATGGCAAGTGTTTAAGAAATATACATATTATTAAATATATAAGGAGAGTTTCATGAAAAAAATCATTTCAGGTATGTTAATTTGTACCGTATTATTAAATAGTTTTAGTGTGATTGCATCAGGAAAAGAGCTTGTAAAAACAGAAACAACGGGGGAGACTGGCTTGGTCACTCAAGCTACGTCAGAAACAACGACTAATTCAACGGAGGATACATCTTCTGTTACAGAAGAAAATACCTCTGAAAGAGATAGTTCTACTTCAAGCACAAAAGAAGAGTCTTTTGATTCTTCAACAAATAGTACAACGGAAGAACATTCTTCTGTTTCAGAAACAAACACAACAGATAGTAAAACAGAAGCATCACAAAGCTCTGAAGTAGAAAAAAAGACCATTGACCAAGATGAAGCGGATTATCAAGAAGCAGCACGTGAAGGAACGAACCATAAAAAAGGAACATATGCTATGAAAAACGGCATTTCTTCTAGGGTAGCGCGAGCAACAGTTGCGAACGTCTATGCGAATGATCCTAATTTGCCTGGCAAGAATTTTATTGACGTTTCTAGTTGGAATGGAGACATTTCAGTAGCTGAATATCAAAAAATTAAAAGCTATGGTGTAACAGGTGTCTCGGTTAAATTGACAGAAGGAACTTGGTATGTTAATCCATATGCTGCGGGCCAAATTAGAAATGCCAAAGCTGCGGGCTTAAAAGTTTCAGCATATCACTATAGTATGTATGTCTCTGCTGCGACAGCACAAGATGAAGCAAGATATTTTGCTCAGGCGGCGGCTAACTCTGGCTTAGATAAAAATACCATAATGTTTAATGATGCGGAAGATCCAACGCTTACAAACAATGGGCGAAATGCCCATGCTAATTCTGTTGCGTTTAACCAGCAATTAAAGGCACTAGGGTATAAAAATGATGCGTTGTATGTTGGCAAATGGTGGTTAACAAATGGCTATATCGACACCTCCGCCTTCGGAAGAGACAGAGTATGGGTAGCGCAATATCCATATACTCCAGATAGTTCCATGCAGTGGAATAATGACCATGGTGCTTGGCAATGGTCTTCGCAAATGTATTTCCCTGGTTTAGCTAATTATGAAGGGCGTCCATTTGATATTTCCATGACCTATAGTAATTTTTTAAATATGGGTAATAGTAGTGGGCCTGACTTAAGTAAGTATTACACAACTAATCCAGGTCGAGTAGTAGTAATGAAAGATGAAACATTTTATAACAATGCCGACTTTACAAGCAAAGGTGCCGCAGTGAAAAAGAATACACTAGTAGAAGTACAAGGAATTGAATATTCATCAACTGGGTACCCTCGGTTAGTGACACCTCAAGGATATTTGACAGCAAGAAAAGATATCGTTTTAGCAGCAATCAGTAATATTGATAAGTATTACACAGCTAATCCAGGTCGAGTAGTGGTAATGAAAGATGAAACATTTTATAACAACGCCGATTTTACAAGCAAAGGTGCCGCAGTGAAAAAGAATACACTAGTAGAAGTGCAAGGGATTGAATATTCATCAACTGGGTACCCTCGTTTGGTAACACCTCAAGGATATTTGACAGCGAGAAAAGATATCGTTTTAGCGGCAATCAGTAATATTGATAAGTATTACACAGCTAATCCAGGTCGAATAGTAGTAATGAAAGATGAAACATTTTATAACAACGCCGACTTTACAAGCAAAGGTGCCGCAGTGAAAAAGAATACACTAGTAGAAGTGCAAGGAATTGAATATTCATCAACTGGGTACCCTCGGTTAGTGACACCTCAAGGATATTTGACAGCAAGAAAAGATATCGTTTTAGCAGCAATCAGTAATATTGATAAGTATTACACAGTTAATCCAGGTCGAGTAGTAGTAATGAAAGATGAAACATTTTATAACAACGCCGACTTTACAAGCAAAGGTGCCGCAGTGAAAAAGAATACACTAGTAGAAGTGCAAGGAATTGAATATTCATCAACTGGGTACCCTCGGTTAGTGACACCTCAAGGATATTTGACAGCAAGAAAAGATATCGTTTTAGCAGCAATCAGTAATATTGATAAGTATTACACAGTTAATCCAGGTCGAGTAGTAGTAATGAAAGATGAAACATTTTATAACAACGCCGACTTTACAAGCAAAGGTGCCGCAGTGAAAAAGAATACACTAGTAGAAGTGCAAGGAATTGAATATTCATCAACTGGGTACCCTCGGTTAGTGACACCTCAAGGATATTTGACAGCAAGAAAAGATATCGTTTTAGCAGCAATCAGTAATATTGATAAGTATTACACAGTTAATCCAGGTCGAGTAGTAGTAATGAAAGATGAAACATTTTATAACAACGCCGACTTTACAAGCAAAGGTGCCGCAGTGAAAAAGAATACACTAGTAGAAGTGCAAGGAATTGAATATTCATCTAATGGATATCCCCGCTTGGTAACAAGAAAGGGATATTTAACGGCAAGAAAAGATATCGTTTCAGCAGCAATCAGTAATATTGACAACTACTATACAGAAAATCCAGTAAAAATTGTGATGCTTGTCAATGATCGTTATTATACTGATTTAGAATTTAAAACACCTGGATCTCCAGTAAAAAAAGGAACTACTATTAGAGTGCAAGGAATTGAATATAGTAAAAATGGTTATCCAAGATTAAAAACACCACAAGGGTATATCACTTCAAATAAACGTTATGTACAAAAAGTGAATTAGTTAAGTAATTTAAAAAGGACACTCTAACGATTTAGTTAGGTGTCCTTTATTTAATAAATATTATTTTTGAAAAGGACAATATTTACAGTTCGATTAAGGTCTACGATAAATTATTGAAACTTACTGTTAGTTATGAGAAAATGTAAAAGATTGAATGCAGTTTTGGCTGTATTGATGAATATATAAGTTAAACAAAATTGAAAATAAAACTAGTTATTGACTAGTTAGGGAAAGGATTTTGTATCAAATGATTACAGCTTTAATTATTGCCGGTGGGGTCGGTAAACGAATGGGGCAGGAGATTCCTAAACAATTTATTATGGTAGAGGAAAAACCGATAATTATCTACACATTGGAATCTTTTCAAAAGCATCCACTCATTGATCGAATCTTAGTTGTGTGTAAAAAAGGTTGGGAACAAACACTAGATGCCTATGCAAAAGAGTACCATATTGACAAATTACAATGGATTATCCCAGGGGGAAATTCTGGTCAAGAATCAATTAACAATGGGGTTAATTTCTTAAAAGAACATTCAAGCCCAGAAGATACTATTGTTATCCATGACGGGATTCGTCCATTAGTTGATGAATTAGTTTTATCTGATGTAATTGTTAAGTGTCAAGAATACGGTAATGCAGTGACTTCGTTGCCATATAATGAACAAATTTTTGTAAAAGAAACCGAGGAAACAACTCGACAATATATTAATCGTGAAACATTACGTCGCGTGTCAACACCACAAGCCTATAAATTTGAAAAATTAACTTGGGCTTACGAAAAAGCATTCCGTGAGAATATTGGTATTTCTGAATCGTCATATACAAATACTATGATGGTGGATTTAGGCGAAACATTGTATTTTGCTGCGGGTTCGGATAAAAATATTAAATTGACTACATCGGATGACTTAGAACTATTTAAAGCTTATTTAAAGATGAAGGATTAGGAGATATAGGCATGGAGTTAATAGATAATCCAATTTATCAATCTGAATTGAAAAAAGTGATGAATCACGCAGTTAATCTGGTTAATTTAGATAAAAAATCAATTTTGATGATTGGTGCTTCTGGAATGATAGGATCTTTTTTGATAGACACGTTGATGGCTGCAAATGAACAATTAGGTATACAAATCAAGATATATGCAATGGGAAGGAACCGTTTGAAACTTGAAAAGCGGTTTGAAAAGTATCTTCAGTTAGACACTTTTGAAATTGTTGAAGGTGATGTCACGAATTCTATACCAAAAGAGGTTCAAGCTGATTATTTGATACATGGTGCGAGCAATACGCACCCCAGAGCTTATGTAACCGATCCAATTGGTACAATTATGACTAATCTTGTTGGTACAGAGCAAGTATTGAAGCATGCTGTAGCAACCCGTCCTGTTAGAGTGTTATTCTTATCAACGGTAGAAATTTATGGGGAAAATCGTGGTGATGTAGAAAAGTTCACAGAGGATTACTGTGGATATATCGATTGCAACACTTTGAGAGCAGGTTATCCTGAAGGGAAAAGAGTTAGTGAGTCATTATGTCAAGCTTATATTGAAAAATATGATCTTGATATTGTGATTCCAAGACTTTGCCGTACATTTGGCCCCACGATGCTTTTATCTGATACGAAAGCCTCTTCACAATTTATTTTGAATGCTGTTGAACAAAAAGATATTATTTTAAAAAGTGAAGGAAATCAGTATTTTTCATATATCTATGTGGGGGATGCTGTTTCTGCTATTCTTCATTTGTTACTCGAAGGTAAAAAGGGAGAGGCATACAACGTTTCTTCAGAAAATTTTGATTTGCGATTAAAAGAACTAGCGCAACAATTAGCTGAAATCAGTGATAAAAAAGTGATTTTTGATTTGCCAGATGGCATAGAACAAAAAGGTTTTTCAACAGCTAGTA
The DNA here is from genome assembly GCF_050537425.1 of Enterococcus sp. DIV1307a. Taxonomy (NCBI): domain Bacteria; kingdom Bacillati; phylum Bacillota; class Bacilli; order Lactobacillales; family Enterococcaceae; genus Enterococcus; species Enterococcus sp. DIV1307a. The sequence continues at coordinate 1,801,970 of NZ_CP172914.1, read as the reverse complement.
CAGCAATACTTGACAATAAGAAAATCAAAGAAAATGGGTGGTACCCAATATTTGAATTAAGAGAGTCTTTGAAAAATACAGTAGAATTAGTTAAAGGTGAGAAGTAAAATGTGTGAGATTAGTATTATTGTTCCCGTTTATAAAGTAGAACCATATTTAAGAAAATGTGTGGATTCAATCTTAGCACAAACATTTACTAATTTTGAAGTTATATTGGTCGATGATGGTTCTCCTGACAATAGTGGTAAAATATGTGATGAATACGCAATAAAAGATAGTCGTGTTCGTGTTATTCACAAAGAAAATGGTGGCTTAAGTAGCGCTAGAAATGCTGGAATTGATATTGCCCAAGGAAAATATTTGGGGTTTGTTGACAGTGATGATTATATTGCTGAAGATATGTATGAGGTGTTATATGAGAATTTGAAATTTTATGATGCCGATATTAGTTCTGTGGAAATAATTCCTTTTCGTGATGATAAGTATGAGAATACTAGCAAAGAAAAAAAAGAAATTCTATTAAATAAAAAAGAAGCGATAAAGTCGGTTTTAGAAGGAACAGATTTTTATGCATATGCTTGGAATAAACTTTATCGTAAAGAACTTTTTTATAACAACCGATATTTAGAGGGTGAAACTTTTGAAGATGCCTATATAATTATAGATATATTACTTGAAACTGATAAAATCATTGTATCAAATGAAGAAAAATACTTTTATTTACAAAGAAATGATAGTATAATGGGCCAAAAATTTTCTAAGAAAACTTTGGATGTCATAAAGGCTTGGCAGTATAATCAGAAAAAAATATTGAATCATTTTCCTGATTTAAAAGATTCGTATAATCGTAGATTATGTTGGGCGTATTTTTATGTTTTAGATAAGCTAATTTTATCAAGTAACTATAAGCAAATTCCCGAGACAAAAGAAATTATTGAATTTTTAAAAAAAAATAGAAATTTTATATTATCTTATAAAGGATTCACTAAATCAAGAAAAATTGCAATTGTTGCTTTAAGTTTTGGAAGTGTATGGTATAAAAAACTGGTAGAGTATCGATTGAAAAAACTTGATTAGTTGAGTTTGTAAAAATTAAAGCGGAGGGGTTATATGAAACAATCACGTCTTTACTATTCAATAATGAACTCATCTATTTCTACTTTAGTATTTTTTCTAAAATTAATTATGCAATTTGTGGTACGGACATTCTTTATAAGATATTTAGGGGTAACTTATTTAGGACTGAATGGTCTTTTTACGAATGTACTTAGCATTTTATCTTTAGCTGAACTTGGAATAGGTACCTCTATTGTATATTCTATGTATAAGCCTATAGCAGTAGGTGATAAAGAAGAGATAAATATGTTAATGGATTTATATAAGAAAGCTTATCACTTTATAGGGGTTGGAGTTGCGGTTATAGGAGTCAGCATTATCCCGCTTTTCCCTTATATTTCTGGTGACTATTCAATTAGTAATCAATTTATTTTGTATTATTTATTGTACTTATCAAATTCTGTTTTAAGTTATTTTTTTACGTATAAGCGATCACTGTTGATAGCACATCAACGAACGTATATTGTAAATTTGAATGACTTTGTTTTTTTACTGTTAAGTAATGTTTTTCAAATATATTTACTTATACATTATAAAAGTTTTTCACTATATCTAATTGTCCAACTAGTTTTTACACTATTGGGAAATGTAAGTATTTCTTTAAAAGTAGATAAAGATTACAATGAATTGAAAAGATACTCAAAAAAACAACTATCTAAAGAAAAAATGAATAGTATTAAAAAAAATGTAATTGGAAATATGAGTTCTAAAATTGGCGGAGTTATTGTTATGGGAACTGACAGTATCCTAATTTCTAGTTTTGTTGGTCTATCAGCAGTCGGTTTTTACTCGAACTATACAATGATAGTTAATAATGTACAAAACCTATGTAAACAAGTAACTAACTCAATAACTGCTAGTATCGGTAATTATATTGTTAGCGCAAGCACAAAAGATGCATTGGATTTGTTTAAAAAACACTTATTTGTAAATTATTCAATGTTATATTTTTCTACTTTAATTCTTGCTTCAGTGCTTAATCCATTTATAATTTGGTGGATTGGTGATAAATATGTTTTGCCTTCTTTTACAGTTTTTTTAATTATTATTAATTTAGTGGTTCAAATGTTTAGAAATACAAGCTTTGTCTTTATAGATTCATATGGTCTATATTGGATTCAAAGATGGAAATCTATTATTGAAGCCACAATTAATTTGACTTTCTCATTGATCTTATTAATATTTTTTAATATGGGTATAAACGGTGTGCTTTTAGGTACATTAATATCTTCACTAGGCTATGTGTTATGGGTAGAAGTATTTTACATTTTTAAGTATGGGCTTAAGGTAAGTATGTCTGTATATATAAAGTTATTTTCAAAATATTGCTTTTTGTTAGGTCTAGCAACTCTAATCACTGTTTACACACAATCTTTAATTGATTATAGTGGTTTAGTTAGTATAATATACAAAGCAATTATATCAATTTTTATTGGTGGAGTTCTGTATTTAGTTTTTTACTCACGCTCAAGTGAGTTTAAATATCTACTGAATATTGCAAAAAAAGTCTTAGGGAGGAAATCTTGATGAATATCTGCATAGTCAGTCCTTCTCTTGGTTATGGTGGATCTAATATCATTGCTGCAACACTTGGGAAAGAACTGAACAAGAATCACAATCTAGTATATTATTCATACAAGTATACAGACAATTATTCTAATCTTCCTGAAGAAAAAATATATTTTTTTAAAGGAAGACATAGCAAATTGTTAGATAAGTTAAAAAAAGGTACAGAGTATATCTTTAGTGGAGGAAAGTTTACGCCATATAAATACTATAAAGGAGAAATAAAACAGCTTTCCGAATTAATAGAAACATTTAATATAGATTGTATTATTCTAAATTCTTTTACTGCGGTATCTATTTTTGCAATTCCTTTGAAAAAAAAATATCCCAAAGTTAAACAAATAGCATGGATGCATGAATCTGCAGAACAGACTTTTGGCTCCTTGGTTAAAAACTATTTAAAGTCATATGAAGAATCTTTAGCAAGTGTTGATAGAATAGTTTGTTTAACACAAACAGATTTAAAAGCCTACAGTAAATTCAATCATAATTCAGTAATAATTCATAATCCTGTTACTTTTAATACTAGTGTGAAGTCTAAATTAACGGAAAGAGTAATTTCTTTTACTTCTAGATTAGATGTGGAAATTAAAGGGCTTGACTATCTTATTGAAGTAGCAAAAACTATACCTAGTACTTGGAAAATACGAGTGGCGGCAAATGGTAGTAAGAATCAAGTAAAAAAATTCTTAAGTCTTATAAAAGAAAATGGCGTAGAAAATGTAATTGAATATGTTGGAGCTTTGAATGGGGAGGCATTAATAGATCATTATGTTAATAGTTCAATTTTTATATCTACTTCAAGAATTGAATCATTTCAGCTTGTCTTAATCGAAGCAATGGAGTGCGGGTTACCAGTAATAAGTTTTAAACATAGTGGAGCTAAAGAAATTTTAGATAATGGTAGATATGGTGTTTTAATTGAAAACTACAAAATTAATAAAATGTCTAGTGAAATAAATAAACTATGTAATAGTTATGAAGAGCGTTTAAAATGGCAGAATATCTCTTTAAAAAGAGTTAACGATTTTAATATGGACGAAATAAAAGTACATTGGATACAACTTTTAGACAATTTAGGAGTGAAATAATGGATAATTTAAAAAAATTTTTTTATTTGGAAAAATCATATTTACTTATTTTGATTTTTTCATTGATTATTAGATCTATGAATATATACAGCTTGTTGCCATCAACATTAGACAGCATCCTGTTTTCCTTTTTAGCTTTTTTAGGTTTTTTTGTAGTTCTTTATGAATTATATAATTTTTTAATAGAAAAAAATAAAGATTGGACTGATTGGTTAATTTTGATATTTTTGCTTGCGTTCCTGATATCTATAATATTAAATAGGAACTACGGAATGAGTAGTAATTTAAAATTGCTAGTATGGAATAGTATTTATGTGATTGGAATATACCAATTTGTCAAAAGACAAAAGAATAGTTTTCTAATAATAGATTATATAAATTATATTGTCATGGTAGGGATGTTTCTATTATCAATTATATCTCTAGTTATGTATCTTTTTCAATACAGTTACGTTTATGTCTATGGACCAGGACCTAGAGACCACATAAGAATAGGTTTTCTAGAATCTAGATTATTTGGAGTTTTTGGAGATCCTAATTATGGTGCAACTACTGCTTTAGTTACTATTATATTATGTTTATATTATTTGTTTAAGTATTTAAATACAAAAAAAATATTTATCAAAATTTTTTTAGTAGTCAATATTGTAGTCCAATTCTTTACTTTGTTATTAACAGGATCGAGAAGCGCTTTACTTTTAAGCTATTTAGCAGTAGGGTTTCTTGCTTTTTCAATAATTTTTTACAAACAAGGGGTTAAAAAGACACCTGTATTAAAAAAAATTTTATATTCTTGTATGTTTACTTTATTAGTCTTGTTCGGTTATTTAATAGTTCAGAATGGAACAAAAGATGTGTTAGTTACTGTACCTAATAAAATTTACTCAGCAGTGTATAAAAAAGAAGAGGTCAACGGAGAAATTACGGGAAAGAGAAAAGAACCTATAAGTTTAGATCGTAAAGATGTTGTGGATAATTCGGATATATCAAACATGCGTTTCTCTATTTGGAAAAGTTCGGTTGAAATATTCAAAACTTCTCCTATCTATGGAACTTCTCCAAGAAATCTATTATCGTATGCTCATGATAAATTGCCAAATACTTTTATTTCCCAAAAGTCAATAGTAGTGCATAATACTTTTTTGAATATCTTAACAAGCGTTGGTCTACTTGGGTTTATTCCTTTTATGATATTTTTGATATTTAATGGGATAAAAATTATATTTTGTTATTACTTTTATCAAAGGGAGTTAAATTTACAATTTTTAACTTTACTTACTATTCAAATCATTTTAGTTTTTTCAGGTCTGTTTAATAATGAAATTATTTTAGTAAATACAGTAGGCTCTTTCTTGTTTTGGAGTTATTTAGGTGCATTAAATGGATATCTAAAGGAAATTTCAATAAAAAGAAGTCAAAAATAAATTTGCTAAAAGTTGTACAATAATGTGTGTTATGTTTAGATTTTAAATATACAATCTATATTAATTCTTATACTTATAGTAAACTTATACTGCTAAATAGAGTTAAAAAGGGTAAGTGGTATAAAAATCTTTAATGTATCCGTTCATTATGAAAGCAGATCAAGTAGAGTTCCAATATAAAGTTTTTAAACAAATAATATGAAAAAATACATGACTTGTGTGGGAACTTTTATTTGAATAAGTGCAATAGTTTAGATGATTTATATACCTAAATATTTAAACGCTCAATTTACGTTTTAACATATAATGAATTTAATTGGAGTGGGAAACTTGAGGAACTTTTTAATCACAGGCGGTGCCGGCTTTATCGGTTCGACCTTAGCAAATTATTATAGTAAAGACAATCAAGTTGTGGTCATTGATGATTTATCAATGGGCCAAACTGAAAATTTAAACACATCTGAAAATATCACGTTCATTGAAGGTAGCGTGATTGATCAACAATTAATGGAAAAAGTACTACAAGAGTATCAGTTCGATTACATTTTTCACTTAGCAGCGATTGCTAGTGTAGCAGATTCAGTAGCACGTCCAGTGGAAACACACCAAGTGAATTTTGAGAGTGTGTTACAATTACTGGAATTAATTCGGAAATACCAGAAAGATTTAAAACGTTTGGTGTTTGCTTCTTCTGCAGCGGTTTATGGGGATGAGCCAACTTTACCAAAACAGGAAGAATCAGTAATTCGTCCATTAACGCCTTATGCGGTGGATAAATTTGCTTCTGAAAAATATGTGTTAAACTATTGTCATTTATATGATGTTCCAACAAGCGCTGTTCGCTTCTTTAACGTTTATGGGCCAAACCAAAATCCTAATTCGCCTTATTCTGGCGTTATTTCGATTGTGATGGACTCTTACAAACGCTTATTAGCCAATCAAGAAGTGACATTCAATATCTTTGGCGATGGAAAACAATCCCGTGATTTTGTCTTTGTTGAGGACGTGGTTCAAGCGTTGAATCTTGTCGCTCATTCTGACCAATCACTTGGGGAAGTGTATAATGTTGGAACAGGGAAAGCAACCGATTTAAATGAGTTAATTTCTTCTTTAAATGATATTATGAAAGTCACTTTGCCAGTTGAATATAAAGAAGCGCGAGCTGGGGACATTAAAGATTCCTTAGCGGATATATCTAAATTACGTGCCATTGGTTATGAACCGAAATATAGTATTCAGTCCGGTTTGGATAAATATGTTAATTATGAATTAAAAGAATAAATAAAACTTCTTGAGAGCTGATAGTTCTCAAGAAGTTTTCAAGTAATTTGTACGAAGTAGTCATAGATAAAAAAAGTTTAATATGGTATGCTAAATTTGTATGCAAGTATTAAATTTGGGGGATTTAACCTGTGAAAAAGAAAATTTTAATTTCAATACCCGCGTATAATGAAGCAAATAATATACGTCCTCTATATAAAAAATTAAATGAAACTTTAGAAAAAAAAAGAAACGAAGTTGATTTTGAAATATTATTTATTAATGATGGAAGCAAAGATAACACTGTGAGTGAAGTTTTATCATTAATTGAACAAACGGACAATGTTTCTTTAATTGATTTGTCCAGGAATTATGGAAAAGAGATAGCAATGAGTGCGGGCTTTGATTATTCTACACATGATGCTGTTATCACAATGGATGCTGATTTACAACATCCACCAGCTACAATTATTGATATGATTGATCTTTGGCAGCAAGGCTATGAAGATGTCTATGCTAAAAGAAATCAACGCAAAGGGGAGTCATGGTTCAAAAAAACATCCTCTAAATGGTTTTATAAAGTATTAGGAAAACTAGCCAATACGCCTGTTTTACCAGATGCAGGAGACTACCGGTTACTTGATCGTAAGGTAGTAGAGGCGCTGAAGCAAATGAGAGAATCTCAACGTTATACGAAGGGGTTATATAATTGGGTAGGCTTCAAAAAGGTTGCGATTGAATTTGATGCGGATGAGAGACTACATGGTGAAACAAAATGGAGTTTTGGCGCATTATTGAAATTGGCAATTGAAGGAATTACTTCTTATACAACGGCTCCTTTAAAGATTTCAATGTATTTTGGCTTTTTAGTTTCTTTTGTTGCGTTTATTTACATGATATATGTATTAATTAAAACATTGATATTTGGTACGGATACTTCAGGCTTCCCTTCATTAATGATTATGATATTATTTTTAGGTGGCTGCCAATTGATTTCTGTAGGGATTTTAGGGGAGTATGTTGGCCGTGTATTTTTAGAGACTAAGAAACGTCCCTTGTATTTTGTAGAAAATATATACAGTTTGCCAAAGAAAAATGAGACTAAAGAATCAGAGTTAAAAGAGATTGATTAATGAATATATTCATTTTACTTATAAAAAACGAGGTAGTAGTCGAATGACTGTATCTCGTTTTTCCTATATTTGAACCCACCTCACTCCAATGGTACAATAAACAAGATTGGAGTGAGAGCATGACAGATATTATTGCACATCGAGGAAGTAAAGGCACCCATCCTGAAAATACGTGTATTGCTTTCAGAGAGGCTGTTCGTGTTGGTGCTGAAGGAATTGAATTAGATGTTCATCTTTCTAAAGATGGTTATTTAATCGTTATGCACGATGAAACGGTGGATCGTACGACAGATGGTCATGGTGAAATCCAACAGTTAACATTAAACGAATTAAAACAACTAGATGCTGGAAGCTGGTTTCAGAAAAATCCTTCTGTTCAATGTGTTCCAACATTGGAAGATGTTTTAAATTGTCTTGAAGAAGAACAATTCAATGGTTTTTTGAATATTGAACTTAAAACGGATATTATCCATTATGAAGGAATTGAGAAAAAAGTCGTCCAACAAATGAAGCAAAAAAACTGGCCGTTTCGTTATTTATATTCCAGTTTTTATTTTCCAAGTTTAGTTAAATTAAAAAAAGCTGATCCTAAGACAGAAATTGCCTTTATTTATGAATCTGCAGAGGATTTAAGTCAAGCGGGACCGGCATTCGCGCTTGTCGATAGTTTACATCCAAAAATGTCTTGGGTGTTGGCTCATGAAAAAGAACTTATCACAATTGGCAAACCGCTGCGGCCGTGGACTGTTAATCGGATGGAAGAAATGGAAAATTGTTTTCAGCTAAAATTGGCGGGTGTTCATACGGATTTTCCTGAAGAAGCAAAATTTGCTCGTCAAAATTGGCAAGAAGAAGGAGAAACATAATTGGAGAAAGTATTAGTTATTGTAGGACCCACTGCGGTGGGGAAAACAGCATTAAGTATTGCTTTAGCAAAAAAATTTAATGGTGAAATTATTAGCGGTGACTCCATGCAAGTTTATCGCTCGTTAGACATTGGCACCGCTAAAGTCACAGAAACAGAAAAAGAAGGAATTCCTCACTATTTAATTGATTGCCGTGAAGTCAGCGAAACATATTCTGCCGCTGATTTTCAGAAAGAGGGTCGTCAAAAAATCAAAGAAATTACTGAAAAAGGGAAACTACCAATTATCGTTGGAGGAACAGGTTTGTATATTCAATCACTCCTTTATGATTTTCAACTAGGAAGTCGTGAGATAGATGACTCGCCTGAAATTAGAGAAACGTACAATTTATTTGCGGAAGAAAAAGGGAATCAAGCCTTATGGCAGTTATTACAACAAAAGGATCCTCTAGCGGCTAACAGCATTCATTTTAATAATCGTAAAAAAGTGATTCGTGCGTTAGAGGTCTTTGACAAAACCGGTTATAGTATTTTGACCCCAAAGGAAAAACCAGCTCGTCTCTATGATTATTATTTGTTAGGTTTGGAAACAGATCGCGCTTTATTATATGAACGTATTAATCAGCGGGTGGATCAAATGATGACAGAAGGGCTGTTGGAAGAAGCAAAACAGATGTTTCAGCAACCACATGCACAAGCAGCTCAAGGTATTGGCTATAAAGAATTTTTCCCGTATTTTTCCGGTGAACAATCATTAGAGATGGCGGTTGAAACAGTCAAACAGCAATCGCGGCGATATGCCAAACGTCAATTGACTTGGTTTAGAAATCGAATGGCTGCGCATTGGTGGGATTTGGTTCAGCAGCCAACAGATTTGCCCAAGTTGGAAAATGAAGTAGCGGAATGGCTACAACAGAAGGAGAGTGAGTAGGCGATGACCACTCATGAAAAAGTGATTCTAGTAGGAGTTGAGACGGAAAAAAATTATCAGACATTTTCTGCATCAATGGAAGAACTGGCGAATTTAACGGAAACCGCTAATGGAGAAGTGGTGTTTGTTTTAACGCAAAAACGACCACAAGTTGATCGACAAACCGTAATCGGTAAGGGGAAATTGGAAGAATTAATTCAATTAATAGATGCCTATGAAGCGGATCTTGTGATTTTTAATCATGAGCTCACACCGCGCCAAAATCAACTGTTATCTGAAGCGTTAGCTGTGCGAGTAATTGATCGTGTACAATTAATTTTGGATATCTTTGCTTTGCGTGCGCGCTCCAAAGAAGGAAAGTTACAAGTTGAATTAGCACAATTGGATTATTTATTGCCTCGCTTGGCTGGGCAAGGAAAACAGTTGTCACGACTTGGAGGAGGTATTGGGACACGCGGGCCTGGTGAAACGAAATTAGAGTCGGACCGCCGCCACATTCGGAATAAAATCTTAGGCATCCGTCGTGAGTTAAAAGAAGTCACTGCTCATCGTGAACGAAGCCGCCAGAAAAGACAAAATTCAGAACTATTTCAAATTGGCTTGATTGGTTATACCAATGCTGGCAAATCAACTATTCTCAACATGTTGACAACAGCAGGAACTTATTCAGAGGATCAATTGTTTGCAACGTTAGATCCTTTAACTAAAAAATGGCAATTGCCTCAAGGCATGGAAGTTACGCTGACCGATACGGTCGGCTTCATTCAAGATTTACCAACACAACTGATTGAAGCCTTTCAGTCGACATTGGAAGAAAGTCGGACGATGGATTTACTGCTCCATGTGGTGGATGCAAGTGCGCCAGATCGTTTACAACATGAACGCACAGTTCAAACATTGATTAAAGAATTAGCATTGGAAAATATTCCATGCTTGACGGTTTATAATAAAAGAGATCAAGTGGACAGCAAAGAATTTGTCCCAACCTTATTTCCCAATGTATTGATCTCAACTAAAATTTCTGAAGATAAAGAACGACTGGTTCAAGCTATCCGTGCCCAAATGATGGAATTACTCGAGCCTTATCAATTAGAAATTAGCCCAACTGACGGACAAATATTAAGTGAACTTCGCCGGATGACACTAATGATTTCAGAAGAATATGCTGAAAATGAAAATCGGTATATCGTGAAAGGCTTTGCGAAAAAAGAGTCTAAATGGTTGGCTGAATCCGAAAAAGAATAAAAAATGGTAAGTTGATTAGAAATGATTTGTAAAAACAAATCATTTCTATTTTTTTGGTTAGCAGGAGAAAATCAGCCATGAAAAGATGGAAAAGTCCATATTTATCAGGTTTTTTGTTTTATGTTAGAAAATCTAACATAAGTTCTTGACAATTTGTCATTCTATTGTTATTCTAAGAAATAACTAAGAGAGGAGGATGGAGATGAGAGAAAAAGAGTTACGCCGTTCCATGTCAGTTTTTCCAATTGGTACAGTTATGAAACTAACGGATTTGACCGCTCGACAAATTCGCTACTATGAAGAACAGGGATTGATTCATCCAGAACGTAGTGAGGGCAACCGACGCATGTATTCTTTAAATGATATTGATGTTTTGTTAGAAATTAAAGATTATTTATCTGATGGATTGAACATGGCAGGGATTAAGCGTGTGTATGAAATGAAATTAGAGGAACAAAAAAACACCGCCGAGGCAACTCGTCCGTTAACCGATGCAGATGTTCGTCAGATTTTATACGACGAAATCCTTTCGCAAGGAGGACTTACTCAGCAAAATCCGTTCCAATCGAATGTACCAAGGCTTTAACGTTTCAGCAGCCAATAAAAATGAAGGATGGGGATCAGACCGATGACAAGAAAAGCCAAAACGGCAGAAGAGATTAAACATATTGCAGAAGAAGAAAACGTACGTTTTTTACGACTAATGTTTACCGACATTATGGGAACAATTAAAAATGTTGAAGTTCCTGTGAGTCAGCTAGATAAAGTATTAGATAATAAAATGATGTTTGATGGGTCATCCATCGAAGGATTCGTTCGTATCGAAGAAAGTGACATGTATTTATACCCTGATCTATCTACATGGATGATTTTTCCGTGGGAAAGCGACCATGGAAAAGTTGCGCGCTTAATTTGTGATATTTACAATCCTGATGGTACCCCTTTTGCCGGAGATCCCCGCGGTAATTTAAAACGCGCCTTAGCAGATATGAAAGAATTAGGCTTTACTTCTTTTAACTTAGGACCAGAACCAGAATTTTTCCTATTTAAATTAGATGAGAATGGTGAAATTACCACTGACTTGAATGATAAAGGTGGCTATTTTGATTTTGCGCCAACCGATTTAGGTGAAAATTGTCGCCGTGATATTGTTTTAGAGTTAGAAAGTTTAGGCTTTGAAGTGGAAGCTTCGCATCATGAAGTAGCACCTGGTCAACATGAAATTGACTTTAAATATGCTGATGTAGTTGATGCTTGTGACAATATTCAAACGTTCAAATTAGTTGTGAAAACTATTGCGCGCAAACATGGCTTGCACGCAACATTTATGCCAAAACCTTTGTTTGGAATTAATGGTTCTGGTATGCACTGCAATATGTCATTATTTAATGAAGAAGGTAATGTTTTTTATGACGAGTCAGGAGAGATGGGCTTAAGTCAAACTGCGTATCATTTCTTAGGTGGTTTATTAAAACATGCCCGTGCCTATACTGCGGTATGTAACCCAACAGTGAACTCTTATAAACGCTTGGTACCAGGTTATGAAGCACCTGTTTATGTAGCTTGGAGCGGCAGAAATCGTTCACCACTCATTCGAGTTCCTGAATCTCGTGGTTTATCGACTCGTTTAGAGTTACGTTCTGTCGATCCTTCAGCGAATCCGTATTTAACAATGGCAGTCTTATTACAAGCAGGTTTGGATGGTATCCGTAATGAACTTACGCCACCGCCAGCGGTTGATCGTAACATTTATGTGATGAATGAGGAAGAACGTCAACATGCACAAATTGAAGATTTGCCATCAACCTTACACAATGCCATCAAAGAATTACGTAAAGATCAAGTAATGATTGATGCATTAGGTCGTCATATTTTTGCCAATTTTGTAGAAGCGAAACGAATGGAATGGGCAGCCTTCCGTCAAACCGTTTCTGAATGGGAAAGAGAACAATATTTGGAGTTGTTCTAAAAAAAGAGCCCTAGGGCTCTTTTTTTTATTTTGTTTCCATCGGTACGAATGTAATCGTTATGTCTTGTGGAATGTTATAAAATGTTTTGTAACGGCGCATCCAATTTTCTGCGGTTGTTCCTTTCTCCCAAAAGTATTCTCCATTTGGTAATAAAGGTAATTTTACGGAAGTTTCTTTATTAGCGATTGCCTCATCTATAATTTCTTTTCTTTGTTGTTCTACTCTGTAGGTGTATGCAAACATCAAAGTATAAAAGGTTAGTAAGACAAGAATTCCTTGTTTAAGAATTTTCGTTATAAACAGTATTTCATGGTTGTTTTCTTCTTCACTTTGTAAATTAAAATAATAAGCGATAAATTGCAGAATAAGTATAATCCAAAAAACATACGTAATATAAAATGACCGGGGACCGATGGGCTCAGCAATGAAAAGAGGCCCAGCTGTACATACGATAGATAAGAACAAGAAAAGTAGTTTTGCTTTTAAATTACCTTTAAATTGAATGAGTATAAATATAAATATTGAAAGGTAGTATAGTAAAGCTAATAGTGCAGTGAAATCTTGACTGCGATTATAGGATATTGTGAAATAAGGATAAATAAAGACAGAGAAAACCGTATAAGTACTTATAAAAAATAGAGCTCCTTTATTTATCAGCTGCGTTGCCTTTGATTGTAAAATATCTTTATCTTGTTTTTTAGAGATTAATAAAGTTAACGTTGCTATACAAAGATTAATGAAACGATTTTGATGAAAAATATTTTCTGCCATCGGTCCTATTGTTTTATAGTAAAAATATGAAAGCGATAAATTAATTTTTTTATAGCCATCAGTATTATTGGCAGCATTTAAGTAAGCTGGATTAATTAGCATAATAATCAAACTAAGGAAACTTGTAACTAGAAAAGCAAGTAAGAACGAATCAATCATCTTTCTGGTTTTCCAAGAATAAATACATAAAGCAATTGCAAGGAATGTGATATAAACGCTGATGTTTTCAGAAAAAAATTGAGTCCCTAAACTTAAAACAATACCTGTTAGAACAGGGTGTTTTAAATTAGCTGTTTCATTAGTAAATAAGTAATTCACTATTATGAAAAAAACCACTAAACTAATGACAGGAGGAACGAAGTTCACAAAAGCTGCCGGCCATCCATAAGTTTGTTGAAAAAGTTTTGTGGGAATTAATATAAGCAGAGCTAGGCTAAAAATCAAAAGAAATTTTTTATTTGTAGTTGTTTTTCTATCTAAACTTAGGTTAGTGAATTTTGTTAGTACTGTAAGTAATAATAGAATCGTGCCGCTCATAAACAAGCTTTTAATTAAAACGCTACGAGTAATAATTAAAGCGAAGATATTTCCAAAGTAGCGTCCATTGTATCCTTGAAAGCCGTTTTTTAATAAATCAAGCCCTTCTTGACTTCCCCACATCCATTCATCGTGAGCGTAAGGGATAAAATAAAAAATGATGGTTAGTAGTAAAAAAGCAAGGATAATAAATTTATTTTTTTGAAGAGTTTTCAACATATTCTCCCTTTCTGTAGATCGTTATTTTCAGTTGTTATTATAAACTAATTATATATAAAAACATAGAGATAATTTGTAACTGGAAAAGGAAACTCTAAAGAATGTTTGTGAAAAATGTTTCAAATGTTTGGTTTTTACGCTATAATAAACAAGAATATGCGTGCAACTATTCTATTTTTTAGATATAAAGGATGAGAAAAACATGCGGAAAATGAAAACAATGGATGGAAATGCTGCAGCAGCTTATATTTCCTACGCCTTTACAGAATTAGCAGCCATTTATCCAATAACACCAAGTTCAACAATGGCTGAGCTTGTTGATCAGTGGTCGGCCGAAGGTAAGAAAAATATCTTTGGTCAACCTGTGAAAGTAGTCGAAATGCAATCGGAAGCTGGTGCTGCCGGCGTGGTCCATGGCTCTTTAAAAACAGGCGCGCTTACCACGACCTATACGGCTTCACAAGGGTTACTTTTAATGATTCCTAATATGTACAAAATAGCTGGAGAACTATTACCATCTGTTTTTCATGTGGCGAGCCGAGCTTTAACAACGAATGCTTTAAATATTTTTGGTGATCAAGGAGACGTAATGGCCGCACGCCAAACAGGCTTTGCTATGTTGTCAGAAAGCAGTGTGCAAGAAGTGATGGATTTGGCACCAGTGGCTCACTTAGCTTCGATTGAAGCGAGTGTTCCATTTATGAACTTTTTTGATGGCTTTAGAACAAGTCATGAAATTCAAAAAGTGGCAGTTCTTGACTATGAAGAATTAGCACCCTTAGTAAACCAAGAGAAATTAGCCGAATTTCGTCGTCGGAGCATGAACCCGAATCACCCTTCCGTTAGTGGAATGAACCAAAATCCAGATATTCACTTTCAACAACGAGAAACAATAAATCCTTATTATGAAAAATTACCTGGTATTGTTCAAAAATATATGACAGAAATTAACCGGTTACGGGGAACCAATTATGATTTAGTGACGTATTATGGCGCAGAAGATGCAGAAGAAGTGATTGTCACAATGGGTTCAGTTGCACAAACAATTGAACAGACTGTTGATTATTTACAAGAACAAGGAAGAAAAGTTGGCTTTCTTAATGTCCATCTTTATCGACCATTTCCAGTTGAAACATTTCTTGAAAAAATACCACAATCAGTTAAAGCAATTGCTGTCTTGGATCGGACGAAAGAGCCCGGTGCTGGTGGCGAACCGTTATTATTGGATGTCCAAAGTGCGATGTATGAAGCGGACATTCGCCCAACAATTATTGGTGGGCGCTATGGTTTAGGTTCTAAAGATGTACTGCCAAATCAAATTGTTGCGGTTTTTGATGAATTAATGAAAGAACGTTCTGCCATGAAGAAGCGTTTTACAATTGGGATTGATGATGATTTAACTTATACTTCATTAGAAGTTGGCAAACCACTTGATTTGACGAATCCGAAAACCTATCAAGCTAAATTTTGGGGCTTTGGTTCTGATGGGACAGTAGGGGCGAACAAGTCAGCAATTAAGATTATCGGTGATCATACAGACAAGTATGCACAAGGATTTTTCTATTATGATTCAAAAAAATCAGGCGGGTTGACCGTTTCTCATTTACGTTTTGGCGAGACGCCTATTCGTTCAACGTACCTCATTGAACATTCTGATTTTGTGGCTTGTCATACAGCCGCTTATTTGCATACCTATGATTTAGTAAAAGGGTTAAAAAAGGGCGGTACTTTCCTCTTAAATACCATTTGGAATGATGAACAACTAGCACGATTTTTACCCAATCAATTAAAACGGTATCTAGCTGAAAATGAGATTCAGTTTTATACAATCAATGCAGTGAAATTAGCTAGTGAAGTCGGACTAGGCGGGCGAATTAATACCGCGATGGAAACAGCTTTCTTCAAATTAGCGCAAATTATGCCTTTTGAGCAAGTGTTGCCAATTTTAAAAGACGAAGCACTGAAAAGTTATGGTCATAAGTCTATGAAAGTTGTCGAAAAAAATATTCAAGCAATCGATAAGACCGTTGAATTGTTGCATCAGGTAACTGTTCCAGCAGAGTGGAGAACGCTTGAAGTTCAACCGCGAAAACGTTCAGAAAATGTTAGTGATTTTGTTCATGAAATTGTTGAACCGATTAATCGTCAAGAAGGGAATGCGTTATCTGTTGCGACACTAGCGAAAAATGGGATGACAGATGGGCGAATGCCTTTGGGAACTGCGGCAGTTGAAAAACGTGGAGTTGCATTAGAAGTACCTGAATGGATTAGCGATCGGTGTACCATGTGTAATGAATGCGCCTTTGTATGCCCCCATGCGGCGATACGACCATTCTTAGCCGATGAAGAAGAAATGACTGAAGCGCCAGAAGGATTCATTGTACGTGATCTACGTGGTGCCGACGGCTTGAAATATCGTATCCAAGTCTCAGTCAAAGATTGTACTGGCTGTGGACTTTGTGTTGAAGCCTGTCCAGCTAAAGGCAAAGCTTTAGTAATGAAACCTTATGAAGAAGAAAAAGAGCAGGCTATGAACTGGGCGTTTGCTATGACATTACGTCAAAAGGAAAACCCAGCAAAACCGAATACTGTTTTAGGTTCACAATTTAATAAACCTTTATTAGAGTTTTCTGGTGCTTGTTCTGGTTGCGGCGAAACGCCTTATGTTAAATTATTGACGCAAATGTTTGGTGACCGAATGCTGATTGCTAATGCAACAGGATGCTCATCGATTTGGGGTGCTGCAGCGGGTGTGACACCATACACTACGAATGAACAAGGACAAGGTCCAGCTTGGTCAAATTCTCTTTTAGAGGATAATGCCGAGTTTGGTTATGGCATGTTGTTAGCAACGCAAGCGCGTCGCGAACGTTTAGCTAGTAAAATGGCCAAAGCTTTTTCTGTAGCCAGTGATTCTTTACGTTTATTGATGGAAGATTGGATAGCACATCTGTCCGAAAGTGAAGGTACGCAACAACGTGCAGCTAAATTACGTGCAGCTTTGCTTGAAGAAAAAACAAATCAACCTTTATTGGAAGCAATTTATGACGATCAAGATCTTTTTGTCAAACCAAGTCAGTGGATGATTGGTGGGGACGGCTGGGCTTACGATATTGGTTACGGCGGTATTGACCACGTGTTAGCTAGTGGCGCGGATGTAAATATGTTAGTTCTAGATAATGAAGTCTATTCCAATACAGGTGGCCAAACTTCCAAAGCAACTCCTGCATCAGCGATTGCGAAATTTGCTGCCAGTGGGAAATATGCTTCTAAAAAAGATTTAGGGATGATGGCAATGACTTATGAAAATGTCTATGTCGCTCAAATTGCCTCAGGTGCAAACCAAATGCAGACGATTAAAGCTTTTGAAGAAGCAGAAAAATTCCCTGGACCATCGATTATTATTGCTTATACACCATGTATTAC
This sequence comes from Enterococcus sp. DIV1307a, assembly GCF_050537425.1. Taxonomy (NCBI): domain Bacteria; kingdom Bacillati; phylum Bacillota; class Bacilli; order Lactobacillales; family Enterococcaceae; genus Enterococcus; species Enterococcus sp. DIV1307a. The sequence goes on along the minus strand of NZ_CP172914.1, from coordinate 1,784,416 downwards.
ACATGGTTTAGCAGGTGGGATGAGTCAAACGTTGAAAGAAGCGAAAGATGCAGTTCATTCAGGTTACTGGTCTTTATATCGCTATAATCCATTATTGCGAGAAAAGGGCAAAGAACCAATGACATTGGATTTCAAAAAACCAGATTTTTCATTAATGAAAGAGTTTATGCGCCAACAAGTTCGCTTTGCATCCTTAGAATCTAGTCAACCAGATACAGCGGAATTGTTATTTAATAAAACAATTAATGATGCTAAGAGACGGTTCTATAATTATGCTCGTTTAGCTGGTCAAGAAGAAAAAATTCGAGCAAAACTTGAAAAACAAAGTGAACCAGAAATAACTGCGCCAGAGAACGAGAAGCCACGAGTGAAAAAGGAACGCGTAGTTGATCCGGAAGCGGAAGCAAGAAGGGCTGCCCGCCGCGCAGAACGAGCAGCCAAGAGAAAACAACGTGAGCAAGATTAAATAGAAATCAAAAAAACGTGTCTGAGCTTTTTGCTTGGACACGTTTTTTAGTTAGAAATGCGATTTTTTGATGAAAAATTTCAAGTTATTTGAAAAAGTTCCTAAATTTTTTTGATGTTTCCGCTTGCGTTCTGTGATGAAAGAAAATAATGTGGTATACTTGTTAGGAAATCTTGAGAGAGAAGTGAGGGGTATGATGTCGTTTCAATTGAATCAATTATTAGATTTGAATTATTGGCAGCAAGTCATCTCAACGGATTTCTTATCTAAGGATTTTGTTATCAATATCATAGATATCCTAGTCGTATGGTACCTCGTTTACAAATTAATCATGCTTGTTCGTGGAACGAAAGCAGTCCAACTATTAAAAGGTGTCGCTGTTTTTATCATTATCCGCATTCTAAGTGAGATAATTGGTCTACATACATTATCTTGGTTAATGAATCAAGTCATCATGTATGGTGTAATCGCCGCGGTTGTTATTTTTCAACCAGAAGTGCGAAGAGGGCTGGAACATCTAGGGAGAAGTTCGTTTTTCCGCCCGAATAAAGGTGCGCAACAAGAAGATGAGCGTATTATTCAGGCCTTTGACAAAGCCATTCAGTACATGTCAAAACGGAAAATTGGTGCTTTGATAACCATTGAACGCAATACTGGTTTAGATGAATACATTGAGACAGGTATTGATTTGGATGCCGATATTACTGGTGAATTACTGATTAATATTTTCATTCCAAATACACCACTACATGATGGTGCAGTGATTATCAAAAATGAAAAAATTGCTGTTGCTAGTGCGTATTTACCGCTATCAGAAAGCAATTTAATTCCAAAAGAATTTGGAACGCGCCATAGAGCCGCAGTCGGTATCAGTGAAGTCAGTGACGCCATTACGATTGTTGTTTCTGAAGAAACTGGTGACGTTAGTTTGACGTTGAACAACGAATTAATTCCTGGCCTAACGCAAGAAGAGTATTTAACAATTTTGCGTAAGGAGTTAATTTCGGAATCATCGGAAGATAAAAAAAGTGCTTTACAGCATTTTATCGATGATGTAACAAAGGGGGTTAAACGCAAATGAGAAAAGCCTCCCAAAAAAGCTGGTTTAATGGTTTGCTTTCATTGCTGTTTGCATTGTTGTTATTTTTTAATGCCAATGCAACAGGCAATAATCCCTCCAATTCAGGTTCAAGCCAAACGTATAGTGAAACACTGAATAATATTCCTGTCCAAGTCCAATACGATAAAGACAAATATTATGTCTCTGGATTTGAAGAGAGTGTAAATGTTCATTTACGTAGTGCGAACCGCATTCAATTAAACATGGAATCAAATGCTGACACACGAAATTTCCAAGTGGTCGCAGACTTAACCAAATTGCCATTAGGGACTTCGGAAGTGCCTTTGACAGTGCGGGGACTAAGTTCAGCTGTTACAGCTGAAATTGAACCGAAAACAGTGACTGTAACGATTGAAAAGAGAGTAACAAAAAAATTCGATGTAGAAGCACAACTTTCTGATAACATTGAAAAAGAAGGTTATAAAGTAAAAAATATTTCTGTAGATCCAAAAACTGTAGAAGTAACAACTGGAGAAGAAACAGCAAAAGCAATTGACAAAGTGATTGCGCCAGTCTCAAGTGCCAAACAAACAATTGATACGATTAAACAAACGGTAAATGTCCAAGCGCTAGATGCCAAAGGTCAAGTCCTAAGTATCGAAAATCCAGCACCACAAGTCAAAGTAACAGTAGGCTTAACTGCGCCAACAAAAGATGTACCACTGAATGTTAGTATGACAGGTACGCCACCAGCTGGGATCGCTCATTACAATTATAGTTTATCAACGTACCAAGTTAGGGTCAGTGGTCCGCAATCAATTTTAGATACGCTAGAATCAATTGAGGTACCGGTAGACATTTCTGATATTCGCAAAGAAACAAAACAATCAGTGACTATTCCCGTTGATGGAGAATACGTAGTTACACCAGATGAGGTTGACGTTTCTTTGAGCCCCGTGTACAATCAACAACAGTCATCAAATACAAATGAAACTTCAGGGGAACCTGCAAGTTCAACAACGGTTGGCTCAGGTAGCCAAGCAGTACAACCAAGTACATCCAGTCAAGTAGAATCAAATACTTCTGAAACAACAAGTGAGGGATCAACAGTAGAAAGTACAACTGCTGGTTCAACTGAAAATACAGAGAATCAAGTGACTAAGGAGAATCAAAATGGGTAAATATTTTGGAACAGATGGTGTAAGAGGAATTGCAAATAAGGAGTTAACACCTGAATTAGCTTTTAAATTAGGGCGTTACGGTGGTTATGTGTTGAGTCAACATGAAGATAGTTCAAGAAAACCTCGTGTTCTCGTGGGCCGCGATACACGTATTTCAGGTGAGATGTTGGAACAAGCATTGATTGCTGGGTTATTATCAGTCGGGATTGAAGTTTTCCAATTAGGGGTGATTTCAACACCTGGTGTAGCATATCTAACTCGTTTACAAAAAGCATCCGCTGGCGTAATGATTTCAGCTTCACATAATCCTGCGGAAGACAATGGGATTAAGTTTTTTGGGGCAGATGGCTTCAAATTAGTAGACGATCAAGAAGCAGAAATTGAAGCATTGTTAGATGCAGAAGAAGACACCTTACCAAGACCTTCTGCAGAAGGCTTAGGCTCATTAGATGAATTTCCAGAAGGCTTACTAAAATATTCGCAATTTTTAGTTCAAAGTATTCCTGGCGATTTAGCAGATATGACTGTTTGTTTAGATGCGGCCAACGGAGCAACTGCAACAGCAGTCAATCGTGTCTTCGCGGATTTAGAGACAGATTTCTATACAATGGGAACAAGTCCTAATGGATTGAATATCAATGATGGTGTGGGTTCCACTCATCCTGAAGCTTTGGCAGAAATGGTTGTTGAAAAAGGCGCAGATGCTGGTTTGGCTTTCGATGGCGACGGTGATAGAATTATTGCAGTCGATGAATTAGGACGAATTATCGATGGTGATAAAATCATGTATATTTGTGCCAAATATTTAGCTGAGAAAAAACGTTTGAAAAAAGATACAATCGTTACAACAGTGATGAGTAATCTAGGTTTCCATAAAGCTGTAGAAGAAATTGGCTTAAAAGATGTGGTAACGCAAGTGGGTGATCGCTATGTTGTAGAAGAAATGCGTAAAAATGATTACAATTTTGGTGGCGAACAATCTGGTCACATGATCTTTTTAGATTACAACACAACAGGTGATGGCATGCTTTCAGGGATTCAATTGTTGAATGTTATGAAGCAAACGGGCAAAAAATTATCTGAATTAGCGGATGAAGTGACGATTTATCCACAAAAATTAGTCAATATTCGTGTCACAGATAAAAATGGTGCAATGGAAGTTCCGGCAATCAAAGCAGTTGTCGAACAAGCAGAAGCAGAAATGAATGGCGAAGGTCGTATTTTAGTACGTCCTTCTGGAACAGAACCATTGTTACGTGTGATGGCCGAAGCGCCAACACAAGAAAAAGTTGATTATTACGTTGATAAAATTGCCGAAGTAGTACGTGCAGAAATCGGCGTTGAATAAGAACCAATTAGAAACCAGACACTTAATGCTAGCTTGCGTTAAGTGTCTGGTTTCTTTGTTGGAAATCAAAAAAAGAAAATAGCTAATAAGCTCCGTCTATCATTGACATAGAGCGGTTAAAAGGGTACTATTTTAGAAGTAAGATGCACCGTGTATCTTCTTTTTTTATTTGATAAAATCAAGAAGGGAGCGGCTGTAAATCAATGGAGTTATAGAATGGAGGAGCGAAATGAAAGAAAAAATGTCTGTCAAGACAATTGTAGCAATTGGAATTGGCTCTGCAGTTTTTGTTATTTTAGGTCGATTCGTTGTAATTCCAACTGGGATTCCTAATACGAACTTAGAAACGTCGTATCCATTTCTTGCTTTAATGTCAGTTGTTTTTGGACCAGTAGCTGGAGGGCTAATTGGTTTGATTGGTCACACATTAAAAGATTTTACCACGTATGGTAGCGCTTGGTGGAGCTGGATTATTTGTTCAGGAATTATTGGTATTATTTTTGGCTTCGCTGGTCGTAAAATGGATCTTCAACATGGTGAATTTACAACAAATGACATGGTGCGTTTCAATATTTTCCAAGCCTTTGGCAATATCGTCGTTTGGGGCTTAATCGCGCCTAGTTTGGATATTTTGATTTATAGTGAACCCGCAAGTAAAGTATTTACACAAGGCGTATTCGCGACTGTTTCAAATATTGTCGCTGTGGGGATTATTGGAACATTGTTGATGAAAGCTTATGCATCAACAAGAACAAAGAAAGGCAGTTTATCAAAAGATTAAGAAACTGTCGAAATAATTTAAATGGTTAAGGGTCTGCCCTAGTAATTACTTTGCTAATGCTCAGACCCTTTCTTTTATGGAGAAACTGAGGTGAGGCCGAATGAAAAAACCAATCATTACTTTTAATAATTTTTCCTTTCAATATCATAGCCAATCTGAACCAACATTAAAGGGGATTCAATTAACAATCTATGAAGGAGAAAAGGTTTTAATCGTTGGGCCTAGTGGTAGTGGTAAATCAACATTGGCGCAATGTATCAACGGGTTAATTCCCAATATTTATGAAGGTGAGATTCAAGGAACAGCTACGGTTGCTGGTAAAAATATCCAAGAAACAAGTCTATTTGATTTGTCTTTTGATGTAGGAACTGTTTTACAAGATACCGATGGGCAGTTTATCGGTTTAACGGTTGCTGAGGATATTGCTTTTGCTTTAGAAAACGATGCAGTTGAACAAGCAGAAATGAAAAAAGCGGTTCAGAAATGGTCCGAGATTGTTGAGCTGAATCAGTTATTGCAACACCGTCCACAAGATTTGTCAGGTGGTCAAAAACAACGTGTATCTATGGCGGGCGTTCTAATTAACCAATCAAAAATTTTACTTTTCGATGAACCTTTGGCTAATCTTGACCCACGAGCGGGACAAGAAACAATGACTTTGATTGACACCATTCAACAAGAAACAAAAGCGACTGTTTTAATAATAGAACATCGCTTAGAGGACGTTCTTTGCGAATCAGTTGATCGAATTATTGTCATGAATGAGGGCACAATTATTTCTGATACAACGCCAGATGAATTGTTACGTCAAGATACGTTGACCCAACAAGGGATTCGTGAACCTTTGTACGTTACAGCCATGAAATATGCTGGGATTGATTTAACACAAGTTAGTCATTTAGACAAATTAGCCGAAGTATCAGGCGAAACGGTTTTTCCTAAAATGACACAGTGGTCTGTCCAGCCTAGTTCAGTTAGTGCAGTCAAAGGAGCTGAACTATTACGTTTGGAACAAGTGTCCTATCAATATGATCGTCACGGTGAAAAAGTGTTAGATGACTTCTCAGTAACTATTCATCATGGAGAAATGATCAGCATTGTAGGAAAAAATGGTGCCGGGAAGTCTACACTTTCTAAAATAATTTGCGGGTTCATCACGCCTCAATCGGGCAAGATTTTATGGGAAGGACAGGATTTTTCCAATTATTCAATCAAAGAACGTGCAGATAAAATTGGTTATGTGATGCAAAATCCCAATCAAATGATTTCTAAAAAAATGATTTTTGAAGAAGTAGCTTTAGGATTAGTTTTACGAGATGTGCCACAAGCAGAAATTGAGGAACGTGTGACGAATATTTTACATATTTGTGGGCTGTATCCCTTCCGGAACTGGCCGATTTCTGCGTTGAGTTTTGGGCAGAAAAAACGGGTAACTATTGCATCAATCTTAGTTTTAGAACCTGAATTATTAATTTTAGATGAACCAACAGCTGGACAAGATTTTAAACATTATACAGAAATGATGACATTTTTAGAAGAATTGAACCGCTTAGGTGTGACTATTTTAATGATCACTCACGATATGCACTTAATGTTGGAATATACAACACGTGCGTTAGTAGTTTGTGATGGACGTTTACTAGCAGATGCGACTCCAGTTGCTGTTTTAACAGATGAAAAATTAATTCAAGCAGCTTCTTTAAAAGAAACAAGCTTGTTTACCTTTGCTAAAGCGTTAGGCTTGGAAAATCCCTTGCTATTTACGGAAAAATTTGTTGCTTACGATCGTGAGGTGCGTTTTGGATGAGTGAACGACAAATGTTAGGCTATCATCCTGATTCAACCTGGATTCATCGCTTAAACGGCACAAGCAAATTAGTCTTTTTAATCGTTGTCTCTGTGGCTTGTATGACCACGTATGATACTCGTTATCTGTTAGGAATGTCTGTGGTTTCGCTTGTTTTGTTAAAATTATCAAATATTAAATGGCATCAAATATCTTTTGTTATTAAATTTATTGCTATTTTTTCTTTGTTAAATATCTTAACGGTTTACCTTTTTGCACCTGAATATGGGGTTGATTTATATCAATCACGTACCGTGATTTGGGAAGGAATCGGACGGTTTACTTTGACACAAGAAGAATTATTTTATGAATTTAATTTAGTTTTAAAATATTTCTGTACGATTCCGTTGGCATTAATCTTTTTATTAACAACAAATCCTAGTGAATTTGCCTCCAGCTTGAATCGAATTGGTGTGAGTTATCGGATTAGTTATGCAGTAGCGCTGGCTATTCGTTATATTCCCGATATCCAAGAAGATTTTTTTAATATTTCTTTAGCACAACAAGCGCGAGGCTATGAGATGTCTAAAAAGGGACGGTTAGGCCAACGAATCAAAGGCGTAGCACAAATCGTTTTACCCTTAATCCTATCTAGTTTAGATCGAATTGAAACTGTGAGTACCGCTATGGAATTAAGGCGTTTTGGTCAAAAGAAAAATCGAACGTGGTATGCGCAACAACCTTTTCATCTGCGTGATTTTTCGGTAATGTTACTTGCCTTATGCTTATTAGGAATCAGTTTCTGGTTGTTCCATGTGAATGGTGGCCGGTTTTATAATCCATTCCAATAAATAACAAATTGATAAGGTTCTATAAATAGAACGGATATTTTTTTATTATTAAGAATCTAGTACTTTCTCTTACTATGAGTGTACTAGATTCTTTTTTTGCAACTTTAAAGAACTAGACCAATTTTCGGTTTTTAGATTTTTGTTGACAAGTACCTACTTTTAATTGTATGATTGTTTATGTTTCTACGGAATATATTTACAAAGGAGGTATATAGACCAATATCGGATAGCGCCAGACCTGAACGTTCAGGTGACGAGGAGAGAGCTTATCGAAGATTCGGCGGGTGGCTCTAGGGACTGCACTCTACAGATAACAAAGAAAAACTAATTGTGAAGTTAGAACAAAGCGGTTATCACGCAGGTAGAAACATATAATGGGATTTGCTAGTTAAACAGGACCTAGTAAATACAGAATTTCAATTGGAAAGTAGGAATTAGCATTATGTGTGGAATTGTCGGAATGATTGGAAAAGAAAATGTCACGGAAAGTTTGATTCAAGGATTAACAAAATTGGAATATAGAGGTTATGATTCTGCTGGGATTTGTGTGAATGATCAAAGCCAACAGCCCCATGTAGTTAAGGCAGTTGGGGGCATTGCCGATTTAGCAGCAAAATTAACGCCAGAAATCGATGGAACAGTTGGTATTGGTCATACTCGTTGGGCCACTCATGGCGAACCAACTGTCGCCAATGCACATCCCCATGTTTCAAGCGATCAACGCTTTGCATTAGTGCATAATGGTGTCATTGAAAACTTTGAAGAATTAAAAGAACAATTTTTAAGTGGTGCTCACTTAATTGGTGATACAGATACTGAAATCGTCGTTCAATTAATTGCTCATTTTGCTGAAAATGGTTTTTCAACAAAAGATGCTTTTAAAGCGGCTTTAGCCGAAATTAAAGGTTCATACGCTTTTGCATTAATGGATAAAATGGACCCCAATACTATCTACGTAGCGAAAAATAAAAGCCCGTTACTTATCGGTCTAGGTGAAGGCTTTAATGTTATTTGTAGTGACGCGATGGCGATGATTAAAGAAACCAATCAATTTGTTGAGATTGTTGATGGTGAAATTGTAACTGTTACAGCGGACAAAGTAGTAATCGAAACGCCAGAAGGACAAGTAATCAACCGAGAACCTTTTGAAGCGCAATTAGATTTAAATGACATTGAAAAAGGAACATATCCGTTTTATATGCTCAAAGAAATTGATGAACAACCTGCAGTGATGCGTAAAATTGTTCAAGCGTATACTCAAGGTGAAAAAGTGACTTTAGATGAGGCGTTACTTGAAAAAATTAATCAATGTGACCGAATTTACATTATTGCTTGTGGGACAAGTTATAATGCAGGTTGGGTCGGAAAATCTTTAATTGAAACGATTGCCAGTATTCCTGTGGAAGTTCATTTATCAAGCGAATTTGGCTACAACATGCCTATTTTATCTGAAAAACCGTTCTTCATTTTCTTAAGTCAAAGTGGTGAAACGGCAGATAGTCGCCAAGTACTGGTACAGGTTAATGAATTAGGGCATCCATCACTTACATTAACAAATGTTGCTGGCTCAACATTATCACGTGAAGCGGACGATACCTTGTTATTACACGCAGGACCAGAAATTGCTGTCGCTTCCACCAAAGCTTATACTGCTCAAATCGCTATCTTAGCTATTTTAGCAAAAGCAATTGGCGAAGAACGCCAAACATTAGCAGCCGTCTCATTTGATGTGGCTCACGAATTGAGCGTGGTAGCAGCTGTCATGGAAACCTTGATTGATGAAAAACAACAAATGAAAGCCTTGGTGGAAGATTATCTGACGTATACTCGAAATGCCTTCTATATCGGGCGAGGAGTCGACTATTATGTGTCGATGGAAGCGGCCTTGAAGTTGAAAGAAATTTCCTACATTCAAGCAGAAGGCTTTGCGGCAGGTGAATTGAAGCATGGAACGATTGCCTTAATTGAAGAAGGAACACCTGTGATTGGGATTGTGACAGATGCCAAAGTCGCAGCCCATACAAGAGGCAATTTAAAGGAAGTCGAAAGTCGTGGAGCAAGAAATATTGTGATTGCTTTGGAATCCTTGGCAAAACCACAGGACCAACTGATTATTCCAGATGTTCATCCGTTACTTTCTGCCTTAGTTAGCATTGTTCCAGGTCAATTATTAGCGTACTATGCAACCTTACAAAGAGGCTACGATGTTGATAAACCAAGGAACTTAGCCAAAAGTGTAACTGTTGAGTAAATCAAGAACCTGAGAGAAAGATGTTCAACGGGTTTTCATAAGTTTTAATATCTGAGGTCGGGACAGAAGCGTTTAACTCCGAGAAACGCGTAGTGTTGCTTCTGTTCCCGCCGTTTATAAGTTTTTGAGCGTGGAGCAAAAATCCAAAGTGATTTTTGTACCACGCTCAGATATTTTTTATAAAAGAAAGATATTCAGTAAAAAATGAAAGATTCCAAAGAAATTCTTTTTTTCCGTTGAAAACTGTTTGCATTTTAGCAAAATTAGATATAATTAATAAGAACCGAAAAATAAGAATTAGCCAGTGAGGTAACTTTGTTTGAAAGAAAGCAAAAAGTAGGTTAAGCTGAAAAGTGCTAATTTATTTAACAAAAAAAGATTGTGAGTTGTTTGATATGGATCAGTTTAGTACATTAACTGAACAAGAATTTACTACCTTTGCAATGACACATCCTGCAGGTAATTTTTTAGAAACACCCGAAATGAAACATTTATTGGAACGACGTGGCTGGCATTGTGAATACGTTGGCGTCAAACGAGAAGGCCAACTAATTGCTGCGTGTATCCTAAGCAAGAAAAAAGTCAAAATTGGTTATGCTTTCGACATTGACGGCGGGATTTTGATGGATTATACAGATAAAAAATGTGTAGAAGCCTTTTTCACAGGCTTAAAAAAATATGTGAAAAAAAATGATGGCCTTTATTTAACCTTTACTCCAAATAAACAAATTTGTTTACGTGATTTTAATGGCGGTGAAGTTGAAAAGGTCAATCAAGAAACATTTGACTATTTCACATCAATTGGTTTTGAACACCAAGGATTTGATGTGCACAATTTTGATGGCGCGCCACGTTGGCTGTTTGTCAAAGATATGGCTGGATTAACAGAAGAAGAGCTTTGGAAATCTTATGGAAAAGATGCTAAATATGATATCAAGAAAACATGGGAATACGGAGTAACAACCCGAGAACTTCGTTACGAAGAGCTACCTCTCTTTAAGAAATTAACGGAAGAAACAAGTGCACGGCGTAATTTTGAAGATAAGGATTTAGCTTATTACCAAGCTGTTTATGAAGAGTTTGGCGAACGAGCGAAATTTATGGTGGCGGAACTAAACTTTGCTACTTATTTAGAAAATCTTCATGAGAAATTACGCAAATTACAAGAGACGCTCAACGAAGTCAATGAAGCGTTAATTGCTAATCCTAAAAGCCGTAAAAAAAATAACCAGAAACGTGAATTTGAAGATGAAGTTCGTACCGTGCGCAAACGGATTGACGAGGCTAAAGAAATGAAAACATCAGATGAACCTGAAATTTTAGCAGGCGCCTTATTCATTGTTCATCCACAAGAAGTGGTTTACTTGTTTAGTGGTACGTATGAAAAATATAAACAATACTATGCACCGTATTTAATTCAACATAAAATGTTAACTTACACAGTAGAAAATAACATTCCCAAATATAATTTTTATGGCGTTGACGGTGTCTTTGATGGAAGTGATGGGGTTCTTAAATTCAAACAATCCTTTGGCGGTCATGTCGAAGAATTAATGGGCAATTTCCAATGGAAAGCCAAACCGATGAAATATGCCTTATATCACGCATTAAAAACAATTAAAGAAAAAGTCTAAAATTAAAACCTAATCCTTAAAAAGGAATGGCAAAGTGAGGCGTTTAAATGGAAAATCAAGTCGAGGTTATGACGTATGCACAGTTAAAAGAAATTATGCAGGCGTTAGAAGCAAACGAAGCGATTACAGAAGATACAAAGGTCTTTATTGATACAGGCTGGGATAGCGTGCAAGAAGTAGCCCCAGATGCGGTCAGTATTGAAAAAGTTGCTAAATTTACAGTAGCAGATGTTTTAACAAACGAAAGTTTTGCTGGGTATAGTTTAGAAGAAAAGGCGGAGAAGATGAACGCTGAGGGCGACCTAGAAACGGCAATTATTATTCGTAATCTTTACTAAAAAAGTCCGTTTGAATAGTTAAAATCGAGGTCGGGACAGAACCGTTTAGCTCCTAGCAACGCGTAGTGTTGGTTCTGTTCCCACCGGTTATCAGGTTTTGAGCCTGGAGCAAAAATCCAAAGTGATTTTTGTCCCAGGCTCATCTGCTTTAAATAAGAAATAAAGGAGGTTAGATATGAGTACCATTCATGAATTTCCAAAAAACTATGAACGTTTTATTGCACAAGGAGAAGAAGCACTTGTAGAACATAATCAGATCGCCGCTTTAGAAAATTTTCAACAAGCCTATCAGCTACAACAAACGCCGCCAGTAAACCAAAAAATTGTCCAATTATTGTTGGAAATGGGTGAAGCTGACGAAGCACTAGCATTGGCAGAAGCGTTCCAAGAGACTTATTTTGAGAACCTTGAAACAGCGGCAATTTATATGCAAATTTATAGTCAAAGTCGTCGCTTTATTGAAGGGTATATTTTATTGAAGCAATTACTTCAAACTAAAAAAATAACGCTAGCACAACAAAAAACGTTAGAACAGCAATTAATGCAAGTGGAAGAGGCGTATCAACAATTAGAAACGCAGCAAATTCAAGCAATTAAAAGGAACTTGTTAGTAAGCGATCAATTGCCCGTTTATCAACAATTAGCGAACATTAAAACCAGTTTATATTTGCCTAAACCAGTATTTGTGGAAGTCGCAAAAGATTTAGTTATGAACCAAGCACTTAGTTATTTTGCTCGGGAATGGTTTATTGAAGAATTAGCACTGTTGAAATTTTCAGAACCACTGACTTTTCTTTGGTATAACAATCAGCCTCAGACAGTCTTACTAGAAGGAAAAACTGGACCGTTAAATACGCCGATCTATTCCGAAATTTGTACTGAACTTAGGAATCGTTTAGAAAATGATGATCCAATTATGCTGCAGCATTTGGAAGAAGAAATTCGGTTGCATCTTGCCTATTTGTATCCATTAGCAGAGACGGTTATTTCAGATCCAACTATCTGGGTCTTGGGTTATTTGGCAACCTACTATCCTAAATATATTGAAAAAGAATTGACTGAAGCAAAAGGTTATCAAATCGATGCTGTTCAAAATGTTCAACAGGCGATACGAACGGCTTTTACACAAATAATGCTTTAAAAAATGGCACGTCCTAAAAACGAGGACGTGCCATTTTTTCGGTTTCAGAAATTTGCTGAATCTGCTCTAATTGCTTTTCTTGACTGATTATTGCGGATAATAGAAAAAAGCAAGACAGAAATAAGTAAAAAGAATTCCTTGAATCAAGCAAATCACAACGAACAATGGCGTTGCTCCTGGAAAAGAATCAGAAATCCGTGTAATTAAAAATTCAACTAACCATAAAATCATTGAAAATAAAAATAATTTTTTCTGACGAGTTCTCATAGTCCGCAACAACCTTTCTGGTGATTTTCACTTCTCTATCATAACATAGAAAACGAGCTGTTTTTTCTCAAAAATTTTGTTACTTCATAAGAAAAATGGGAAATAAACAAGTTTCAGGAAGTAATAAATGTACCCGAAAAGAATACTTAATCCATCTTAATCAAACCATACAGTCACGTTTATTGCAAAAGAAGTGTTTTTGGATGGAACAAATTATTTCATAAACACAAATATTTCTTTGTTGTTTGTATAAATGTCATAAAAGTGATTACTTACTACTTTTTGATTTTTAGACATATCCGTATCGGTCAGTGGTGCCATCTCTACTCCTAAATTCGATGAAGTATTGAACCAAACGTAATTAGGGAAATATAGACCGTCATTTGGTGGCACAATTTTTGAAAGAATTGGGTAGTTTCGACTTGTATTAGCATAAACAGTTGAATTTTTGAAAAACGTATTTAAATAAACTTTTTTTCGTTCGTTTGTTACAACATTTTTTAAATCATCTGTTAAAACAGCTGCTTGGCGATTGAATGCTTCTTTTTGATAGTTTAATGTGGAAGAATACACCAAAACAAACGATAAAATATAATAAGATAACAAGCTGGCCACAAGTAACGAAGTTAGATAAATTGCTTTCACTTGTCGATTGTTAAATAAACTTAACATGCTGATTGTAACGAAAACAGCAAATCCATAAATATAGCGAGGCGCATCACCTGCGATATTTCTTGAATAGACAATAAAAATACCAAAACTTAAGAGAGAAGCAAGTCCTAAATACAAGATACAATAAAGGAAACTTAAGCCCAAGTTGATTTTGCTATTTGATAGATGACTAATAAAAAATAAAACAAGCAGTAGGAGCAGTAATAAAAGCCATAAACGATTACTTTGGTTCAATAGCTCTGAAAAATAATGGTAACTATTTTGATAAGCCACACTGGGAATATCGTGCAAACTTGGTAAGGCCTGACTGCCCCCAATGTTGTTTGTTGCGGAAGGTACAAATTTTAACTCGATAAGGTAGCTGACTATAGAAAGTAGATAAGCGATAGCAGCAAGTGCGACTTTTTTACAAAGAGCAATGAAATTTTCTCCAGCAAGTAACTGCTTGAAAGTAAGGAATAAGACGATAACTATATAAATTCCTGACGAGGCTTGGTAAGTATTAAACATAACAAACAGTGAAAAAACAGAAACCAAGAAAAACGTAAAAGAATTACGCTGCCACCAATAAAAAGGAAGAAACGAACAAAAAATACTCAATGCCATATAGGGACTATCAAACCTGAAACTAAGACATTGAAGGAACCAAGGATTGAGGCCAATTAAAGTAGCTACTAAAGAGGAACCCCAGCTAATTTTTTGGTCATTGATGATATAAATAGCCAGTATGCTTGTGAGAGATAAGATAAGACCTGTTAGAATCGGTGTGGTCAAGCCCAGATCTGTCAAATGACGACTTCCTTGAACAAACCATGAGAGAAATTCACTGCCCCAACGTGCGTAAGTCGTACCAAAATCTGTCATTCCAGCGACTTGGCGAGCATTATCATCTAAGTAAGGGAAATTGATAATGCCGATGGATAAAACTGCCACTTGATAAATTAAAATGATCAATAGAAGATAGGCTTTATTTTCAATACACCAATTCTTTAAATCAAATTTTTTTGATTCTGTAGGTAATTGTTTCATCATTGTACTCCACTCCAATAATTATTTAACAATTAAAATATACCATAACGAGTGGAATGAAGAAATTGCTTTTGTTATTTTCTCATCTTGACAGAACACTAAGGGTAGGCAAAACAAAAAAATCCCAACTCTTTATTAAAGAGTTGGGATTTTACCAAAAAGCCACCTGCCGGGCTTGAACCGGCGACCCCCACCTTACCATGGTGGTGCTCTACCAACTGAGCTAAGGCGGCACTTTCAAAGGCTAAACTAACTCGAGGATTGCAACGAAGTGAAACCCATAGAGTTCATTTTCAAAGGCTACACTGCGACGAGTAATCGTCAAAGTTCCTTTTGAAAAATCGTACAAATCTCGTGCACAAGAAATAGAATAACGTATAGACGAAAGTTTGTCAATTGCTCTTTCGTAAAAAAAGAAAAATGATTTTTTTCTAAGAAAAACTGTTGACAATCTCTTTTTTCTCTAGTAAAGTGTAAATCAACATCACAGATAACTATTCATTCGTTGAAGAGAAGAGTAAATTTTGATGACCTTCAAAAGAGAGTCCTGATTGGTGAAAAGGGACAAGGTTCAGAAAAGTTGAAGATGGCCTCTGAGAATAAATTGCTGATAAGTAAGCAATTTCGGCTAAGCACCCGTTACCATGTGCACCAAGTTAATAAAGACTTGGATAAGAGATGAGATATAAAGAATCAGTTATATTTCGAAAAAAGGTGGTACCGCGAATCATTCGCCCTTTACTAGCAAAACGCTAGTGAAGGGCTTTTTGCTGTGAATCACTACGACTGGCGCGAAGCGACAGAGTAGATGATGAACAGTACAAGGTGACCGAAGGGCAAGTTGTGTCATTTGCACGAAAGTGTTCCTACGATTCTCGCCAAAGCTGCGATTCTCGTCACAGTTAAATCCTGTTGAGCACTACGACTGGCGCGAAGCGACAGAGTAGATGCTGTCTGCGATTACTCGACGCAGTATGGCCATTGTAAGTGATGAACAGTACAAGATGACCGAAGGGCAGGTTGTATCATTTGCACGAAAGTGTTCCTACGATTCTCGCCGTAGTCAAATCCTGTTGAGCACTACGACTGATGCAAAGAGAGAGAGCAGCTGTTATCTGCGATTACTCGATGCTCGAAGGGAACATTAACTCTAGTCTGTTTAATTTTGAAAACAGATGAAAATCAGTTTAGAATGAATAGAAATAAAAAAGCAGTGATATAGTAAGTACAAGACTTGATTTGTTTAACAGAGAGCCTAGGTAGCTGAGAATAGGTGACAAAGACGTTTTGGAAAATGGCTATTGAGCAAGCGCTCCGAGTGTTAAACACAAGGCGGCGACGGGTGCTCCCGTTATCGAGCTAGGGTATCGAACATATTGTTCCGTACTTGAAAAGGGAATTTGTGTGAGCAAATTCTGAACATGAGGTGGTAACACGCAAAAAAGCGTCCTCAACGATACAACTCGAGTTGTGTCGTTGAGGATGCTTTTTTCTTTTTTATGAAAAAATGCAGGTTGGTAAGAATGAAGGGGGATAAAGAATGATTGAACTAAAAAATATCAGTGTGACATTTCAACAAAAAAAACAAGAAATTCAGGCTGTCCAAGATGTTTCTTTGACAATTGATAAAGGGGATATCTACGGAATTGTTGGTTATTCCGGTGCTGGAAAAAGTACGCTAGTACGGGTAATTAATTTATTGCAACGACCAACAGCGGGCACCGTTATTATTAACAAAGAAAATATTTTAACTTTTTCTAAAAAGGAATTACGACAACAACGAAAAAAGATTGGAATGATTTTTCAACATTTTAATTTGATGAAAGAGCGGACCATATTTAGTAATATCGATTTTTCATTAAAATATTCTGGGCTAAGTAAAACTGAGCGGCGTCAAAAAATCAGCCATTTATTAGAGCTAGTTGGACTAAGTGAAAAACGGGACGCTTACCCCAGTCAACTATCAGGAGGGCAAAAACAGCGGGTTGCGATTGCCCGCGCTTTAGCAAATGATCCTGAAATTTTACTTTGTGATGAAGCGACGAGTGCGTTAGATCCAAAAACAACGGGACAGATTTTAGCCTTGTTAAAAAAGTTAAATCAAGAACTGAATTTGACGATTGTCTTAATCACCCATGAAATGCAAGTGGTTAAAGAAATTTGTAATAAAGTCGCGGTGATGGAAAATGGCTGCGTTGTCGAATCAAACGATATTGTTTCGATTTTTAGTCAACCCCAACAACCTTTAACCAAAGATTTTATTCGGACAGCAACTCATATTGACCAAGCATTAACAACAATTCTTGAACATCCTAAATTAGCTGATTTAGATAAAAATCAAGAATTAATTGAATTTTCTTATGTGGGAGATCAAACGAACGAGCCATTAATTGCACAATTGTATAGCCAATATCAGGTGTATACGAATATCCTTTATGGCAATGTCGAAATTGTTCAAAACGTTCCTATTGGCCATTTAATTGTGGTGCTTTCTGGTGATGAGGCCCAGCGTCAACAAGCCCTTACTTATTTAGCGAAACAAGGCGTGCGAACCAATGTTTTGAAAACCTATCAGCAAACGAAGCAAAAGCAGAACTTACAGGTGATTTAAAAAAGGAGTGAACTGAGAATGTATCAATTATTTGAGAAATATTTTCCGAATGTTGTCCAATTAAAACAAGAGTTTCTTCAAAGTACATGGGAAACAGTATACATGGGTTTTTGGACAGCCTTGATTGCTGGTGTGTTAGGAGTCTTGTTGGGTGTCGTGCTTGTCAGTACTGGCCCCAGTGGTGTTTTGAAAAATCCACCCCTGTATAGTGTCTTAGAAAAAATTATTAATGTTTGTCGTTCTATTCCTTTCATTATTATGCTTGCACTGATTCAACCGTTAACACGAATTTTGGCAGGAACAACAATTGGTACAACCGCAGCGTTAGTCCCATTAGTTATTGGCGTAATCCCGTTCTTCGCGCGCCAAATTGAAAATGCGTTATTAGAAGTGGATCCTGGCGTTATTGAAGCGGCAGAAGCCATGGGGACGAGTCCCTTAGGGATTATTTTTCGGGTTTATCTAATTGAAGGGTTACCAAGTATTATTCGTGTTTCAGCGGTGACAATTATTAATTTGATTGGATTAACAGCCATGGCAGGAGCGATTGGAGCCGGTGGTCTGGGCAACTTAGCGATTACTCGAGGATACAATCGGTTTCAAACCGATGTGACATTTATGGCCACGTTAATTATTTTAATTATGGTATTTATCAGTCAAGCCATTAGTAATCAATTAATCAAAAAAACATCACATTAGAAAAAAGGAGAAATGACAAATGAAAAAATTTAGTAAATTAATTGGACTTATTGGGGTATTAGCTTTTACGATTGCAGGTTGTGCATCGGGGTCTGCGAAGGATACTAAGACAGAAACCGTTAAACTAGGGGTTGTAGGAACAAAAAATGATGAATGGGAATCGGTCAAAGACCGTTTGAAAAAGAAAAATATTGATCTACAATTGGTAGAATTTACAGACTATACGCAACCCAATGCAGCATTAGCAGAAAAAGAAATTGATTTAAATGCCTTTCAGCATCAAATCTTTTTAGACAATTACAATAAAGAGCATGGAACGAAATTAGTATCAATTGGCAATACAGTCAATGCACCATTGGGAATTTACGCTAATAAATTGAAAGATATCACGAAAATTAAAGACGGCGGAGAAATTGCTATTCCTAATGACCCAACGAATGGTGGGCGGGCGTTAATTTTATTACAAACTGCAGGACTGATAAAAGTAGATCCTGCGAAACAGCAACTACCGACTGTCAGTGATATTACTGAAAATAAACGCCAATTGAAAATAACTGAATTAGATGCTACGCAAACAGCGCGTGCTTTACAAGATGTCGATGCTTCAGTGATTAATAGCGGCATGGCTGTCGATGCTGGGTATACACCAGATAAAGATGCTATTTTCTTAGAACCTGTAAACGAAAAAGCGAAACCTTATGTGAACATTGTCGTGGCTCGAGAAGAAGATCAAGAGAATAAACTTTATCAAAAAGTTGTAGAAGAATATCAACAAGAAGAAACGAAAAAGGTCATTGCAGAAACATCAAAAGGCGCCAATGTTCCAGCCTGGGAAACATTTGGTAAAAAATAAAGGAGGCATTTATAATGAGTACAACAACGATTCAAACAATCCAAGAAGCTATTGCTACAGAAAAGGAATGGATAATCCATTTAAGACGTCATTTTCATCAATATCCTGAAGCAAGTTTAAAAGAATATGAAACGATTAAGCGAATTAAAGAAGAACTACTAGCCTTAGCTATTCCTTTTGTAGAAGTAGGGGAAACGGGTGTTTTAGCAACCATTGAAGGAGGTCTTGGCGCTGGCAAAACGATTTTGTTACGTGCAGATATTGATGCGTTGGAATTGCCAGATGCAACAGGCGCTGCCTATGCTTCTAAAAATCCAGGACTCAATCATGCTTGTGGACACGATGGTCATGCTGCAGCATTGCTAGGTGCAGCTAAAGTGCTCAAAAAACATCAGGATACCTTTTCAGGAACGGTTAAACTGGCCTTCCAGCCAGCTGAAGAAATTGGTGCAGGCGCTCGACAATTTGTGGAAGGAAATTATTTAGAAGCAATCGACCAAGTGTTTGGGATTCATTTAGATTCCAGTGTGCCAGTCGGAAAATTAGTTGCTACCAAAGGCGCCACCAACGCCTCTTGTGATATTTTTAAAATTGAAGTCAGTGGTCAAAGTAGTCACGTCGCCCAACCACAGAATGGCCGGGATGCTGTTTTAGCAGCGGCCAGTATCGTTGTGGAATTACAAAAAATTGTAGCGCGCGAGATTGATCCTTTAGATTCTGTCGTAGTAGGAATTGGCGTTTTACAAGCAGGAACACGCTATAATATTGTAGCAAACCAGGCAACCATTGAAGGTACTGTTCGAACATTTAGTCAGGAAACGCGCCAATTTGTTTTACAACGAGTCGAAGAAATTGCCCATGAAATTGCCCAGTCTCATCGCACAGAAATTGCTGATTTTTCTGTTTATGCGGCAGCGAATCCATTAATTAATGAAGAACAAGCAACCAACCGTGCACAGCAGGTAGCCAGTGAAATTGTTGGTTTTGAAAATGTTGTGACCGATCATCCTAAAAGTTTAGGGGCGGATGATTTTGCTGATTACTTAGCGGTAATTCCTGGTATCTATGGACGGGTCGGTTCACGAAACCCTGAAAATCCTGCTACTCATTTTGGACACCATCATGAACAATTTGATATTGATGAACGTGCCTTACTTTTAGCAGCAGAGTACCACGTACGCTATGCATTAAATTATTTATCAGAATAACAGGGATAGGGAGCCGACAAAATGATTGTTTGTGGGCTCCTTTCGTTATAAACCAACGTGGCTTGCTTTCTTGTCATTCTATGGTAGAATACAAGCATAAGAAAGGTGATTCACATGTTTTTTGTTTTAACTGATAAATTAACAAGAAAAGTAGCTCCCGATAGTTTAAGAACAGATGAAGCACTGTTGTGGAGCCGAGCAATTAATTTCTTCATCGCTTGATAGGACATTTTTTGACTAGAAAAGCTAGTCTTATTTGAGTGTACGTACAAGCGGTTGTCGGGATTTCTGTCAGGATGGACGACGTGCAGACGTGGTTCTTTTTTTGTTGTCCCAAAATAATCAGTTAACAAGAAAGAAGTGACGAAAATGAGTATTTTAACTATTGAACATTTAACGCATCGGTTTGGCGAAAAGGTCTTGTATGAAGAGGCTTCATTGCAAGTGAATAAAGGGGATCATTTAGGCTTAACTGGCCAAAATGGGGTCGGCAAATCCACCTTAATTAAAATTTTAACGGGGGAAGTATTGCCAGACGAAGGAACGATTCAGTGGCAAAAAAATTGCAAGATTGGGTACTTGGATCAGCATGTTTCTGTAGAACAATCACTAACGATGGTTGATTTTTTGAAACAAGCCTTTCAAGAACTTTTTGATAAAGAAGCGAAACTGACAAAACTTTATGAAGAATACAGTCAAACGGCTTCGGAAAAACTTTTAGAACAAGCAGGCAAATTACAAACAGATTTAGATGAAAGTAATTTTTACCAAATCGACACGATTATTCAGGATTTAGCCAATGGGTTAGGACTACAAGCAATTGGTTTGGATAAAAAGTTAGGGGAGCTAAGCGGTGGTCAACGTTCAAAAGTGATTTTAGCAAAATTATTGTTAGAGGCCCCTGATGTGTTACTTTTAGATGAACCCACCAACTATTTAGATGATACACATATTCAATGGCTTGTTCGCTATCTGAATAATTTTGAAGGAAGCTTTCTATTAGTCTCCCATGATTATCAATTTTTAAATGAAGTGACGAATTGCATCGCAGACATTGAGTTTGGCAAATTAACCAAATATACTGGAAATGTAGAAAAATCTTTTGCACAAAAAGAGCAGAATAAACAAACCTATTTGAAACAGTATCAGGCCCAACAAGAAAAAATTGAAAAAATGGAAGCCTATATTCGTAAATACAAAGCTGGAAATCGAGCAACGATGGCTAAAAGTCGACAAAAACAATTGGACCGGTTGGAACGATTGACTCCGCCAGGTTCCTTGACTAAGCCAGCGATTGAATTTCCTTACCAAGGGTTAGTTGCAACGCAAGCACTAACGACCCAGAAGTTAGTTGTCGGCTATCGGGAACCTTTGTTAGAACCGTTAGATTTAATGGTTCATGTCGGTGAAAAAGTCGCATTGAAAGGCTTTAATGGGATTGGCAAATCAACATTAATTAAAACGTTGACGAAAGTGATTCCTTCATTAGATGGAGAATTTCATTATCCGCTGAATACAAAAATTGCTTATTTTACCCAAGACTTGGCGTGGCCTAATGAGCAGTTAACGCCGCTAGACTATTTATCAGATCGTTTTCCAGATACAACGATTAAAGAGCGAAGAAGTCATTTGGCTAGGGCAGGTTTACCAGATAAGTTAGCAATGCAGTCGCTAGCCCTGTTAAGTGGTGGTGAGCAAACAAAAGTAAAACTAGCGGAACTAATGATGCAAACTAGTAATTTGTTATTTTTAGATGAGCCAACCAATCATATTGATGAAGCGGCCAAAAAAAGTTTACAAGAAGCAATTCACGTTTACCCAGGAACGGTTTTTCTGGTTTCCCATGAAGCAGATTTTTATGAGGAAATTGTGGATCGAGTAATTGATATTGAGGAATTAGTTAAATAAAGAAGAAAGAACCAAGTTGAGGGGGAGTCAACTTGGTTCTTTCTTCTTTATTATTTATTTACTCATTAAGCCATCATGGATTTTTGTTAAATTCCAGTTCATCATGCTGTAGTACGTATCGCCTTCTGTTCCTTCTTTGGCTAGAGAGTCTGTGAAAAGTGTATCGTAAATTGGTCGTTTCACTTCTTTTGAGACCCGTTCCATACTACGTTTATCAACACTGGTTTCAACAAATAACACAGGTGCTTTTGATTTCTTAATGGTATCAATAATCGTGGTCATTTGTTCAGGTGTTCCTTGACTTTCTGTGTTAATTTCCCAAATATAAGCGGCATTTAAATCATAAGCTTTGGAGAAATATTTAAAGGCACCTTCACTTGTAACTAATAATTTTTTATCATCAGGAATATCAGCAAATTTAGCTTTGGCTTCCTCATGTAGTTTGCTAAGTTTTTCGGTATAATTTTTCGCGTTTTCTGTATAGAAATCTTTATTTTTTGGATCTTTTTCTACTAACACGTCACGAATGTTTTCTACATATTTAATGCCATTTTCAATGTCTAACCAAGCATGCGGATCTTCTGTTTGTTCTTGACCTGCACTTGTTAAATATTGTGGCGTAACATTTTTGCTTGTAGAAAAGTAATCTTTATTCTCAACTTTTTTGGCCGTTTTCATTAATTTGTTAAACCAGCCATTTCCGCCTGTTTCTAAGTTCAAGCCGTTAAAGAATAAAATGTCCGCTTCAGAAGCTTTCGCAATGTCTTCTGGTAACGGTTCATATTCGTGAGGGTCTGTCCCAATTGGCACAATACTATGCAGCTCAATTTTGTCTTGCCCAACATTTTTCACTAAATCAGATAGGATCGAGTTCGTTGTCACAATTGCTAATTTTTCTTTCTTTTCAGCGGCTTGATTCCCGCAAGCAGCTAACGTTAACCCTGCTAAAAGTGTTAAAAAAAATAAACTAAATTTTTTCATTCGTTGATTCCTCCATTTCTTTCTCACGGTTTACAAATACTAGGCCTTTCTTTGGTGAGAAAAAGAAAGCCAATAAAAAGAATAAGGCGGCGGTTAAAACAATCGTCGCACCAGAAGCTAAGTTATAAGAATAACTGAAGAATAGGCCAATCACTGAACTTAAAATCCCAAAAGTAGAGGCTAAGCCAATCATTGTCGGTAAGTGATTTGTTAATAGATAAGCTGTTGCCGCTGGTGTAATCAGCATGGCAATGACTAAAATAGTTCCGACGGTTTGCAAAGAAGAAACAGCGACTAGTGTTAGTAAAAACATCAATGCATAGTGGAAAAATTGAATATTTAAACCATAGGCCTGAGCCATTGTGGGATCAAAAGAAGTGAGTTGCAACTCTTTATAAAACAATGCCACAAAAATCAAAACAATCACGCCGACGACACAAGTAATTAAAATATCGGTATCTGCGACCGCTAATACATTTCCAAACAGAATATGATATAAATCGGTGGAACTTTTTGCAAAAGAGATAAAAATAATCCCTAAAGCAAAAAAAGAACTAAAGACAACACCAATGGCAGTATCATTTTTTAGTGGACTTTTTTGGGTAATAAAGCCGATCGATAATGCAGCTAGTAAGCCAAAAATAGAAGCGCCAAAAATATAATTGAAACCAAACATATAAGAAACAGCGACTCCTGGTAAAACGGCATGGGAAATCGCATCACCCATCAAAGACATCCCACGTAAAATAATGAATGAACCAATTACCCCTGAAATGAGTCCGACAATTACAGACGTCAAAAGGGCATTTTGTAAAAATTGATAACGGAATAAACCATCAATAAATGCAGCAATCATTTTGCAACCCCCTGTATTAATAAATCACCTAACAAATCACCGTATGCTTCTTGGAGCGTTTCTGCAGTAAATGTTTGTTCAACAGGACCCGCAGCAATTAGCCGGTTTTTCAAAACGATTAATTCATCAAAATAGTGGGACACTTTGTGCAAATCATGGTGAACAATGATAATCATTTTACCTTGATTTTTTAATGATTTGAGAATATCCATAATCACTTTTTCACTAGACATATCAATGCCGACGAAAGGTTCATCTAAAAAAATCACCTCAGCACCTTGGGCCAAAACACGGGCGATAAACACACGTTGTAATTGGCCACCAGAAAGTTCGCCAATCTGGCGTTGCGCATAGTCTTCTAATTGCACCATTTTTAATGCAGCCATGGCTGCTTGCTTTTGTTTCTTTCCTGGGCGTTTTAATAGTCCCAAGTTTGGATAGGTTCCTAGCAAGACCGTTTCAAAAACGCTAATTGGGAAACTAAGATCCAAGGCGCTACGTTGTTCTACATAGGCAATGGTTGTTTTTTGTTGGTCAATCGCTTGATTATTTAACAAAACATCACGTTCCTTTGTTTTAATCAAGCCTAATAACCCTTTAATAAATGTTGACTTTCCAGCACCATTTGGTCCGATAATTCCAGTAATTTTACCGGAGGGAATAGTAACGTGGATATTATTTAAAGCGGTCCGTCCTTGATATTGAACGGTTAACGCTTGAACAGCTAAGTTAAAGCTTTTTCTCATGAAATTCCTCCTTTTTAGGTTTGCCTTAAAATCAGTATAAGGGATAGTTTAAGAAAATGCAAATAATTTTTAGGCGCGCCTAAATACAAGCGCTTTTTTCACAAAGAAAACCGTTTCTTTCAATAAATTAAGGAGGATCCCATGATTTTTATGACAAAAAATGGTAGAATATGAATGAAAACGACTATTATTTTATATTGACGGAGGATATCATGACCGAAAACTATCAAGATGACACCTTACGCATCTTCAGTTTAAATGCAAATCGACCACTTGCTGAAAAAATCGCAGCATCAGTAGGAACAGAATTAGGAAAAAGCACCGTGCGCCAATTTAGTGATGGCGAAATTCAAATTAATATTGAAGAAAGTATTCGTGGCGATCATGTCTACATCATCCAAGCAACGAATGCCCCTGTAAATGATCATTTGATGGAATTGCTTATTTTAATTGATGCATTAAAACGTGCTAGCGCAAAAACAATTAATGTTATTTTGCCTTACTATGGTTATGCTCGCCAAGACCGCACAGCGAAACCAAGAGAGCCCATTACTGCGAAATTAGTTGCTAATATGTTAGTAGAGGCAGGCGCAACACGTTTGTTAACATTAGACTTGCATACTGTTCAAGTCCAAGGATTTTTTGATATCCCAGTAGATAATTTATTTACAATGCCTTTGTTCGCTCATTATTATCGTCAACAAGCATTAGTAGGGGAAGAAATTGTGATTGTTTCGCCTAAAAACAGTGGCGTTCAACGCGCACGTAGTTTATCGGAGTACTTAGATGCGACCTTAGCAATTGTAGACCATGAAGAGATTGATGGGGTGCGCCAAGAAGGTTACGTTATTGGGAATGTCGCTGGGAAAAAATGTATTCTTGTTGATGACATTTTGAATACTGGTCAAACGTTAGCCACAGCGGCGGAAGTTTTAATGAAAAATGGTGCGCAAGAAGTGTATGCTTGCGCCTCGCATGGTTTGTTATCAGAAGGCGCAAAAGCAACCTTAGAAAATGCGCCAATTAAGGAAATTAGTATTACTGACTCTGTTTATACGACAACAGACCGCCAACCAGCAACCTTGAATATTATTTCTTGCGCTGAGTTAATGGGGGAAGCGTTACTTCGTATTCATGAAAATAAACCAATGAGTCCATTATTCCGTTTAGAACCAAAAGGAGAATAAGTGATTCCTTAAACTAGAAATAGGTCTAACAACTTTAATAGTGTTGGGCCTATTTTTCTTATCTCTTTTATAAATAGAAGAGAAAGTATTCTGATTTTGTGTTTTAAGCTTTTTATGCTAGAATAACGCCAGAACATAAGGAAAGGGACGAGTCATTTGGAACCCATTTATTTAGATCATGCGGCAACAACACCGCTTCATCCAACGGTCATTCAAGCGATGACTGAAAATATGCAAACGACTTTTGGCAATCCATCAAGTATTCATCAGTTTGGACGAAAGGCACACGGTCTTCTGGAAGAAGTGCGTCAAACGATTGCCGAGAGCTTACAAGCCAAACCCCACGAAATTATTTTTAATAGTGGTGGCACAGAAGGGGATAACACAGCCATCTTGGCAGTTGCTTTTTCTCGTCAAAAGGAAGGAAAACATATTATTACTACGGCAATTGAACATCCCGCTGTGTTACGAACGATGGAATACTTAGAAACGTTAGGCTTTGAAGTGACTTACTTGCCTGTGAATGAAAATGGTCAGATTTCAATGGATCAATTCAAAAAGTCTTTACGCGAAGAAACGATCTTGGTTTCAATGATGTATGGCAATAATGAAATTGGAAATCGATTACCGATTGCTGAAGTTGGTGCAATTCTTAAAAATCATTCGGCGATTTTTCATACAGATGCCGTCCAAGCTTATGGAAGTGAAGTCATTTTACCTCATGAATTAGGGATCGACTTATTAAGTATTTCCGCTCATAAAATCAATGGTCCAAAAGGCGTAGGTTTTTTATTTAAAAGCGATGCAATCCAATTACCACCTCTTTTACATGGTGGGGAACAAGAAGAAAAACGACGTGCGGGCACGGAAAACTTAGCTGGAATTATTGGCATGGGTACTGCCGTTTCATTACTAACTTCTGCAGAAAAGCAAGCAAGAAAAACAGCCTATCAAAGTTTTCAAACGATTATTTTAAAAGCGTTAGAAGAAGCCAATATTGATTTTTCAATTAATGGTGAACCAACGAATCGTTTAGCGCATGTCTTAAATCTTCATTTAAAAGGAGTTCCCAGTGATTTGCTCTTAATGCATTTGGACTTAAGAGGTATTGCGATTTCAACAGGATCGGCTTGTACAGCGGGAACTGTGGATCCTTCGCACGTGTTGACAGCGATGTATGGAGAAAATTCCTCAGCTATTAAAGAATCAATCCGGATTAGTTTTGGCTACGGGAACACACCAGAAGAAATTGCGACTTTTTCTGAAGTACTAGTTGCAGTGATTCAACAATTGAAAAAATAATCTGATTGCGGCAGCTACAGGTTTTCGCTATAATGAAGATAACAATGAAAATAATGAGGTGGAACCCATGGCATTTACAACAACGGCTGCTGTTGAAGGCTCAACAGTTTTTTACAAAGTACATCCTAGTGCAAAACGCTATACATTAAAAGATAACGGCTTTACTGAAACAAAATCAGGGAACTTTCAATTGATTCGTTCCTTAGATCCAACGCCTCAGAGAAATGAAGGCTTCAAATTGAAAATTACGATCACTGCTGATCTAAAAGAGTTGAAAATGTCCATTACAACGGCAAATGGTTTAAAACCAATGAATATTTTCAAGAATGAACAACATGAAATGAGTAAAGAAAAATACTTTTTCTTAATGGATGGCTTAATTAGCCGTGGTGTATTAGAGAAAGTAGAATAATTTAGAGAAACCTGAAGAAACAAGTGAAAGTAGCTTGTTCCTTCAGGTTTTCTGTTTATTTGAAAGCAACAGCTTGTTGGCTGTGTCTTTGTTCCAAGTATTTTCTCATTATACGCCCGGCTTGCTTTACTTATTTCAAAAAAATAGTATAATGAAAAGCACTGAAAAGTTACGACCTTCAAATCGTGGATGATTTCAGAATCTAATTGAAATGATGGTGATAAAATGGCAGATAACAGCAAAACGCGTGTCGTGGTAGGCATGAGTGGCGGTGTCGATTCATCTGTCACAGCGTTGCTTTTAAAAGAGCAAGGCTATGATGTAATTGGGATCTTTATGAAAAATTGGGACGATACAGACGAAAATGGTGTCTGTACCGCAACTGAGGATTATAAAGATGTCGCAAAAGTAGCGGATCAAATTGGGATTCCGTATTATTCGGTCAATTTTGAAAAAGAATATTGGGACCGTGTGTTTGAATATTTTTTAGCAGAATATCGGTTAGGACGGACACCAAATCCAGATGTCATGTGTAATAAAGAAATTAAATTTAAAGCATTCCTAGATTATGCTATGCAACTAGGCGCTGACTATGTTGCAACTGGCCACTATGCGCAAGTAGAAACGGATGAAAATGGCGTAGTGCATATGTTACGTGGAATTGATAATAATAAAGACCAAACCTATTTTTTAAGCCAATTATCACAAGCCCAATTGGCAAAAACAATGTTTCCATTGGGTGGCATGGAAAAATCAGAAGTTCGTGCAATTGCTGACCGTGCTGGATTAGCCACAGCCAAGAAAAAAGACTCAACGGGCGTTTGTTTTATTGGTGAAAAGAATTTCAAAGAATTTTTGAGTAATTATTTACCAGCTAAAAAAGGCAACATGGTGACAGAAGATGGCGAAATCAAAGGACAACATGATGGTCTGATGTATTATACTATCGGTCAACGCCAAGGCTTAGGAATTGGTGGCGGCGGTAAAACACAAGAACCATGGTTTGTGATTGGGAAAGATTTAACTACCAATACATTATATGTGGGACAAGGATTTCACCATGAAAAACTATATGCAACACATTTAGAAGCTAGTGAGGTTCATTTTACTGTTGATACGCCAATGCCAAAAGAGTTTGACTGTACGGCTAAATTCCGTTATCGTCAAGCAGATATTCCAGTGCATGTTTCCTTATCTGAAGATGGCACAAAAGCAACCGTTACGTTTAAGGAACCAGCGCGTGCAGTCACTCCAGGTCAAGCTGTTGTTTTTTATGATGGGATGGAATGCTTAGGGGGCGGCTTAATTGATCGCGCCTACCAAGATGAAAAAGAACTACAATACGTCTAAAAAGTTTCACGAGTTGTGAAACAAAAAGCGTATAGTTAACCAAATGAAAAGCGGATATGCTGGTCGTAAAACCAGTAAATATCCGCTTTTCTTTTTTGTTTTATATGCCTATTTTTTTTAAAATAAGAAAAAGAGAAAAATTAAAAATTCAAATTGTGGATAACTTTTCTGTGTATAACTTAGTCATCATTTTTCTCTTTTTTTAATTCGGCGGTGCTTCGACGAACCCATAGAAGGTTAATGAGAACCAGACAAGAAGTGGAAATAAAGACTCCACGATAACCGAAAGCGGCAGATACGCTTGAACCAATCATAGGACCAATCACATTTCCTGTCGCTTGGAAAGATTGATTGTAACTGAAAATACGACCTGCAGCGTCACTTGGGGAATAACGAGTGATCAACGTTTGAACAGCTGGTAGTAAACAGGCATCGGAAATCCCAACTAAGAAACGAAGCATGGCAAGCTGCCAGACATTTTGAACAAAGGCCATTGGTAGGTAAACGAAAATGGCTAAAATTAAGCCAATTGTCAAGATGCGTTCACTGCCAATACGATCGCCTAACCGGCCGAAACGAGGGGCGGCTATTAACGTTGCAATCCCTGGAATAGAAGCAATGACTCCGCTAATTAAGGTGACATTTCCGTGACCACCCAACAATTGTTGAATATATAAACTGATGATGGGACTAATTGAATTATTGGAAGCTTGAATGATTAATGTCGTAATAAACATTCCAAGAATCACGTGGGGATGTTCTAGTTTTTTTAAAATTTGTTTCCCAGATGCGGCTTGATTTTTTTCAATTGGCACAAACTCTTCATGGACAAAGACGAGACTCAAAACAAAAACGAGTAATAAAATCGTACCAGTAATGAAAAAGGTTGGCCGATAACCGAAAATAGACGCAGTGACACCGCCCAAAAGAGGACCAAGCAACGTGCCGGTAACAGAACCAGTTGCTAAAGTACCAAGCACTTGACCGCTTTTTTCCTTAGGTGTGCCTGTAGCAACTAACGCAGTCGCATTACTGATATAACCAGAAAAAACACCTTGTAACAAGCGTAAGCCAATCAATTGATAAACACTTGTGACTGCGCCCATTAAACTAATGACGATAGCCATCCCTAATGAAGCGCGTAATAACATTAACTTGCGTCCTTTTCGGTCGGCTAAACGGCCCCACCAAGGTGAAACAATGGTTGTGACTAAAAAAGTGGAAGAGAACGTGATTCCGCTCCAAAAATTCAATTGTTGGTGGGTAAAAGTACCTAATGTGTTGATATAAAGAGGCATAAATGGCATCACTAAGCTAAAGCCAATACCAGCCATAAATGTGCCAAACCATAAAACGAGCAGATTTTTTTCCCAAGGTTGTCTTGGACGGAAAATTTTACTTTTAATTAATTCATACATTCTATTTCCTCACTTTCTAGTAAAGAAATTCAAATTTGGCTTTGGCGAGTAGTTGATCATTCAATGCTTGATGCAATTCATTCGCAAAAAAGCCTTCTTTTAAATTTAGTGGATTTTTTGTAGCGTACACATATAACGTATAGGTGTGCACACCAGAGCGAGGGCTTAACCCCAGATAACGTTCGGTTAACTCAGGTAACGTTTCAGTGGCAAGCGCAGGAATCATCTGTTTCCCCAAAGGAGAAGCAAGACTATTTTTTCCTTGAATGGTAGGCTTGAGTGCTGTTCGACTAAAGTCTTCAGGAATCTCATTGGTTACAGGAACATTGGCAGCTAACCAATGAATAAAAGGGAAACCGATTAGAGGAATCGTGTCATAATCAATTAATTCCCAGGATAAATAACGGGCTTCTTTAGGAATGGCCGCTAAAGAAATAGGAAAAGATAAAATAGGACGTTCGTGTAATAAAAATTCTGCACTGGTTCGTTTGCCATAACGATCGGCCAAATGAGAACGGTTGGTAATATGCATGCCAAACAGCCTTCTTTCAAAAATGATGTTTACAAATTATTATTATAAACTATAATTTATAGTTTAAAAAGAGTCAATAGATATGATAAACTAATAATTGTCCAAAATTTAAGAATTGGAGGCGTCAGAAAGATGGCAAAAAAACGGAATTTAACGAAAGCCAAAATCCTTGAAAGTGCCCGCAATCTAGCGGAAGAATTGGGCGTTCAACAATTAACCTTTCAAAATTTAGCCGTTGATTTAGGCATCAAGTATCCTTCACTCTATAATCACTTTAAAAATATTGCTGAAGTAAAAAATGCTCTAGTGGACTTGTTAATTCAAGAATTAAATGATGCATTGCGAAGAGCCTTAGTGGGTAAGAGTGGCGCAGAAGCAATTCGGATATATGCTGAAACGTACCAACAATTTGCTTTTGAAAATTCTGCAGTCTATGAATTACTTATCAGTGTGCCGAAAACGCAAAACCAACAATTAATTGAAGGCATCCATGAAACCAATCAAATTATCTTACAACTTTTAGCTTTTTATCCATTTAATAATGAAGAACGACTGCATAAAAGTCGAGAATTACGTAGCTTAATCCATGGTTATATTACCTTACGTTTTTTAGGTTATTTTCAACGCGAAGAAGCCACGCCGGAAGAAAGTTATCGTCGCATGATTGAAGATTTTATTGCTTCTTTAGAAGTGGCAGGATAAAATAAATTTCAAAAATTTCTCAGTCCGAAACCAAATCCTTGCAACTTTTTCAGAAAGTGACTATGATACCTACAGTAGCAAAAAAAGGAGCGGTTCAATGTATCAAGTAATTACAATGTATGGCGACAATGAACCTTGGTGGTTTTTTGATGATTGGCAAGAGGACATTGTTCAAGAAAAAACCTTCGATAACTTGACCGATGCAGAGACATATTATGTGGAAGTTTGGCAAAAACTTTCTCAGAATTATACATACGTCAACACAAAGCCTAACTATTTAACGGCTTTCTGGAATGATGGGGAAGAACGCTGGTGTGAAGAATGCGATGAAGATTTACAACAATACTTCGGTTTAGCATTACTAGAAAATCATCATGCGGTTACTTTTGAAAATAAAGCTGAGTTTACCACAATATCCAATCATTTTGGCAAAACAAAATTCTGCAAACGGAAAGTTATTTGAAACGCATGAGTTTAAAGAAAAACCTCAGGGAATTTTCTTTAAACTCTTTTTCTATTCTCGGAATTTAGAGAAAATCGAACCAATATTTGGTATAATACGAAAAGATAGCACTCAAAAAGGAGCGAAACTAGTGGTTGCAAAACAATTAATTATTGCTGAAAAACCTAGCGTAGCAAAAGATTTAAGCCGCGTTTTAGGAGCAAATCAAAAAAATAAGAATTATTATGAAGGACCCAACGTGATTGTCACCTGGGCTTTAGGCCATCTCTTAGGACTAAAAATGCCAGAAGATTTAAACAAAGAATGGCAAACGTGGCAAATGGAAACTTTACCGATGATTCCTAAGAATTTAGGGATTAAACCGTTACCGAAAACGGGACATCAATTAAAAGCGATTAAACAATTAGCCAATCGTAAAGATGTTTCTGAAGCCGTGATTGCCACTGATGCTGGTCGTGAAGGTGAATTAGTGGCCCGCTGGATTTTAGAATATGTCCGTTTTAACAAACCAGTCAAACGCTTATGGATTTCATCTCAAACAGACAAAGCCATTAAAGACGGGTTTAAGAAAATTCGCCCAGCGAAAGACTACGATAATTTGTATTACTCTGCCTTGGCGCGCGCAAAAGCTGACTGGTTAGTGGGGCTAAACGTCACACGGGCCTTGACAGTGAAATATCAAGATAACTTATCCGCAGGTCGTGTTCAAACACCAACTTTAGCAATGGTGCGCCAACAAGAAAAAACGATTGAACAATTTAAGCCTCAAACTTATTTTACTATCTCGTTAACTGTTGAATCAGAAAAAGCAAAGATGACCCAAAAAAATCCATACGCTTTAAAAGAACGGCAGGAAGCAGAACAATTAGTCAAAGAACTCTCAAAACAAAAGGGCTTAGTTACCGATATTCAAGAAAAAGTTAAAACAGAAAATGCGCCGTTACCATATGATTTAACCGAAATCCAGCGTGAAGCCAACCAGCGATTCCAATTTTCTGCAAAGAAAACGTTGTCTCTTGTACAAAGTTTATACGAAACCCATAAAATTGTTTCCTATCCTCGAACTGACAGCAAATATCTAACAACGGATATGAAAGGAACGATGAAAGAACGACTTCAAGCCATTGCTGATTTTTCAACAGAAGTGAAAGGCTACCTTAAAAATGGGGCCGTTGTTAAACAACAAAAAGTTTTCCAAAATGCAAAAGTCACAGATCACCATGGGTTGATTCCAACTGAACAACGTCCTCGTTATGAAAAGCTAAGTAATGATGAACAAAAAATCTATCAAATGATTGTTCAACGATTCTTAGGTTTGTTTGCTGAGCCAAATCAAACCAAACAAACAAAAGTTACAGTCGCTTTTGGAAAAGAAACATTTGTCTTTCATCAAAATAAAGTAGTTGTTGCTGGCTGGAAAACAACAGCCGAACAGCCGCTGTCCATTGTCCAATGGCAAAAAGGCATGACCGTTGCGCCAAACTTTACCATTAACAAAGAATTAACGTCGCCGCCAAAACCATTAACCGAAGGAACGTTGTTAGGAAAAATGGAGAAACACAGTTTAGGCACACCGGCAACGCGAGCTGAAATCATTGAAAAACTGATTAAATCAGAATTGATGGAACGAACCAATAGCGGTTTAAGTGTCTCTGCCAAAGGAAAGCAACTATTAGACTTGGTGAATCCATCACTTGTGACACCTGAACTAACGGAAAAATGGGAAAAGTCGCTCGAAGCAATCGCTTCGGGTCAACAAAAGAGTCAACTTTTCTTAAAGGATATTGAAGAGGATACGAAAAAATTAGTCCGTGAAATTAAACAAAGCGAGAAAAAATATCAAGATTTTTCCATTACGCAAAAAAAATGTCCAGATTGTGGCTCAAACTTACGGGAAAAAAATACGAAAGATGGGAAGATTTACGTTTGTACAAACCAAGAATGTTCTTATCGTCGGCGAAAAGATCCTAAAGTATCCAATCACCGTTGCCCACAATGCCATAAAAAAATGGTCATCATAGAAGGAAAAAATGGTCGTTCTTTCAAATGTAAATTCTGTTCGATTACTGAAAAAATTCCCGATAAAAAAGAACGAAAACAAAAAATGACTAAACATGAAGAACGTCGTTTGATGAAAAAATATTCACAACCAGACGAACCAGAAGAAAGTGCTTTAGCGCAGGCCTTAAAAGCCGCTATGAATCAAGAGTAGCGACTTGACGAATGTTGGCTCTAAATAATCAAGTCATCCTTGTTGGTCTTTAGTAAACTTTCAAATAGAAAGAGAGGGACACGGATGCTCGCAAATTTAAATCAAGCAATGGATTATATTGAAGAACATTTAACGGAAGAAGTATCCTTCGATGAATTGGCGAAAAAGACAGGGATTTCTGTTTACCATTTTAAACGAACTTTTTCGTTTATTACGGGGATGAGTCTGGCTGAGTATATTAAAAAGAGACGTTTGGCGGAAGCAAATTTAGCATTACTTGCTGGTGAAAAAGTGACAGATGTAGCTTTTAAATATGGTTATCAAAGTATTGAAGGATTCTCAAGAGCTTTTCGCGATTGGTCAGGACAAGCCCCTTCTGAAGTAATGAAAACACAAATCCAAAAAACGTTTCCTAAATTCTCTTTCTATATTGATATTAAAGGAGGACAATCAATGGATGTTAAATTGATTGAAAAACCAGCGTTTCAAATAGTCGGAGTTAGTCAGAAGGTTCCCTTGCAGTATCAAGGGGAAAATCAAGCAATCATGGAATTAGCACAGCGCATTACACCACAACAACGAGCGGAAATGCATACATTTGATGACATATATCCTTATCAAGTAGTAAATGCTTCTTTTGACTTTCAAGAGGGACGAACAACAGAAGGTGGAGAAATGACACACATGATTGGCTTTGCCACTTCGCAAGAAAATACCTATGAAGATTTGGAGCAACTAAGCGTACCTGCTCATACATGGGCGGTTTTTCCAAATGAAGGTCCTTTCCCACAAACTTTACAAGAAACCTGGGCAAGGATATTCTCTGAATGGTTGCCTTCATCTGGTTACCAAGTCGTTGCAGCACCAGAAATTTCGTTTACGCAATATCAAGGACCAGCAGAAGCTAAGTATAGTGAAATCTGGCTCGCTGTTACAGCTACTAAATAAAGAAAACCCACCATTGAAAAATGGTGGGTTTTTCCGCCAAGAAGGAGAAAGTTTGGTATAATAAACGTGAAGAAAAAAATCAGACCTTCTAAACTGAAATCTAGCTATGGATAAGTGATGCGAATACGGAATCATGGAGAAAAAATAATTCTCCGAGGTTTTAGAGTCATGTTGTTTAGAATGGTACCAAAACCAATTTAAATTAGCGTATATGATGATTAGCGTTTTAGAGTCATGTTGTTTAGAATGGTACCAAAACGCTAATTTAAAGGCAAAGGCAAGAATAGAAGTTTTAGAGTCATGTTGTTTAGAATGGTACCAAAACTGGTGAAGATGTTGATTCTGGATTATCAAAGTTTTAGAGTCATGTTGTTTAGAATGGTACCAAAACTGGGTTGACTAAAGAGCCGTCAAAAGTTTTGTTTTAGAGTCATGTTGTTTAGAATGGTACCAAAACTCAAGAAATTGCATTAAGTTCAAAAAATTTGTTTTAGAGCCATGTTGTTAAAAAACAAACTATCACCACAAGCAATCCGTAATTTTCATCACAAGATTAGAATTTTTATCATCAAAGACGAGCTGCTTCGATTTTCGAAAACTAATCAAGTGATAAGTCAAAATGTTGATAGATTGAGATTAGTTCTTCCTTTTTTTAGGAAGGGCTTTTTTTATTGATAGAAGAAAGGGAAGAAATCTTGGGAGCACCTAAAAAAATTGTGAGAAATGCTTCTGTATTGTTTGGTTTCTGCCTCAGAAAGTTGTATACTTAGATTGGAATTATTCTATATTACATGCATTTTCACACTTTTTGGAAAAGTTCACTTGAATTTTCTTTTAGTTTCGTAGATAAAAGGAGTCATCGCTAATGGAAATGAACAATTCAGGTAAGCTTGTTTCTTTGTGTGGAGGCAAATCAGGGAGGAAATAATATGTTTGATATTGTAACATTGGCGAGAATCCAATTTGCGATGACAACAGTTTTCCACTTTTTCTTCGTACCGTTTTCAATAGGATTAGCACTTGTTGTAGCAATTATGGAAACAATGTACGTTGTGAAAAAAGAGGAACGTTATCGTAAAATGGCCAAGTTTTGGGGAAATATATTCCTATTAAGCTTCGCTGTTGGGGTTGTAACCGGGATTATTCAAGAATTTCAGTTTGGGATGAACTGGTCTGATTATTCTCGATTCGTCGGAGATATTTTTGGGGCACCGTTGGCGGTAGAAGCGCTCTTAGCTTTCTTCTTAGAGTCAACATTCTTAGGTTTATGGATCTTTACTTGGGATAAAATGAATCCGAAAGTTCACGTAACCTTTATCTGGTTAGTCGTATTCGGTTCAATGATGTCTGCTTTCTGGATTTTAGTTGCCAATAGTTTTATGCAACATCCAGTAGGTTATGTCATCAATAATGGCCGTGCTGAAATGGTGGACTTTGTAGCTGTCATCAGCAATCCAAAAGTTTGGTATGAATTTTCACACGTTATCATGGGCGCCTTTACATTGGGCGGCATGGCAGTAGCTGGTATGGCTGCTTTCCAATTGTTGAAAAAACGGGATATTTCATTCCACAAAGCATCTATGCGCATTGGCTTATGGGTTACTTTGTTCGGTTCAATCGGCGTTTTATTAGCTGGCGACTTGCAAATGAAAGCTCTAATTGAAGGACAACCAATGAAATTTGCGGCGATGGAGGGGGCCTATGAAGACTCTGATGATCCTGCTGCTTGGACATTGATTGCTTGGGCAGATGAACGAGAACATAAACAAGTTTTTGGTATCGATATTCCGTATATGCTAAGTATTTTATCGTATAATAAATTATCAGGTTCGGTTGATGGGATGGATACAGTCAACAAGCGCTTGGTAGAAAAATATGGGGATGATAAAAATTATTATCCACCAGTTAACACTTTATTCTGGAGCTTCCGTATCATGGCTGGTTTTGGTGCCTTAATGTTATTGGTTGCTGCCTTAGGACTATTCTTTACAAGGAAGAAAAAACCATCGCTGTACGAGAAGAAATGGATGCTGTGGATTGTTGCTTTATGTACGTTCGCACCATTCCTTGCCAATACAACAGGTTGGTTAGTCACTGAATTAGGTCGTTATCCGTGGACTGTCTATGGATTATTTACGATTGAACAAAGTGTTTCGCCAAATGTATCGGTTGCTTCATTAATTACGTCAAATGTCATTTATTTCTTATTATTTGCTGGTTTAGGTAGTGTCATGGTTTACTTGGTTATTTTAGAATTACGTAAAGGACCAGACTATGAAGCGAAAAAATTAGCGAAAGAAAATGAACCAGCGTTGGATCCATTTGATAAGGGGGTATTTGGCGAATGAGTACACTACAATTATTATGGTTTGTCCTTATCGGCGTCTTGTTCTCAGGTTTCTTCTTCTTAGAAGGATTTGACTTTGGTGTTGGAATGGCCGTTCAAACGTTGGCACACAATGACGACGAAAAAGATCAAGTCGTTGCAACAATTGGACCTGTTTGGGACGGAAACGAAGTTTGGCTATTAACAGCGGGCGGCGCAATGTTTGCCTCTTTCCCATATTGGTATGCTTCATTATTTAGTGGCTACTATTTAATTCTATTTACGATTTTATTTGGCTTAATTATTCGCGGAGTTTCCTTTGAATTCCGCCATAACATGCCGGAAGGTAAACGTCGTCGGATGTGGAACTGGACACTATCAATTGGTAGTTTCCTTGTACCGTTCTTCTTTGGTATTTTGTTTATCAGCTTAGTCCAAGGGATGCCTTTAGATGCAAACGGCAATATGCATGCGCAATTTACGGATTATTTTAATCTGTTTTCAATTGTTGGTGGAGTAGCCTTAACATTACT
The DNA here is from genome assembly GCF_050537425.1 of Enterococcus sp. DIV1307a. NCBI lineage: Bacteria > Bacillati > Bacillota > Bacilli > Lactobacillales > Enterococcaceae > Enterococcus > Enterococcus sp. DIV1307a. The sequence goes on along the minus strand of NZ_CP172914.1, from coordinate 1,746,364 downwards.
TTGCTACTTACACGGCATGAACTATATTGCTTTAAAAACAGAAGGCCCAATTCGCGAACGTGCTCGAAATTATGCAGAAATCTTATACGGCGTTTTATATGTCGGTTTAGTTGTTTTTGCAGTGTTGATGTACTTCAAAACGGACTTTTATGAAAAGAACTTTGCGGTCACTTTAATTTTAACGTTAGCAATTGTGGTCTTAACGGTCATTGCCAATGTTGGGGTGTTTAAACGCAAAGAGATGTTAGCTTTTCTAGCGAGTGGTTTAACATTAGTTGTACTAGTTGCTCTCTTGTTCAGTGGCTTGTTCCCACGTGTTATGATTGGTAGTGAAGGTTTTGATTTGTTGATTAAAGATGCAACAAGCACACCATATACACTAAAAATTATGACGTGGATTTCTTTAAGCATTTTACCATTCGTGTTAGCTTATACTGCTTGGTCCTATTATATTTTCAGAAAACGTATTTCACAGACAGCCGTACCAGAGGGGTATTAAATCTATGATTGATAAAGACATCTTACAGATGCCTAAAATCAAAAAAATTCTTGTCTTGCTTGCAGGTTTTTCTTTCCTGCAAGCAGTCTTTATAATTGGGCAAGCTTTTTTTCTTTCAAAAGCCATTGTCGGCCTTTGGAGTGGCGGGCATCTTAACCAACAACTACAGAGTATTTTACTCTTTTTTATTTTTTATCTTGGTCGACATGTTATTACGTATTTTCGTGAGAGAATGCTCGATACATTTAGTTATGAACGCTCGAAAGAATTACGCGAACAATTATTAACCCAAATTTTCCGTTTGGGGCCAAATGTTGTTCAAAAAAATGGAACTGGAAATATGGTTACCATGGCTTTAGAAGGCATCAGTCAAACCGAAAATTATTTACAATTGATTTTGACAAAAATGATGAATATGATGATTATTCCTTGGATTATTTTGGCCTTTGTTTTTACACAAGATATTCGTTCAGGCGTAACATTGCTGATTGTTTTTCCGATTATTATTATTTTTATGATTGTGTTAGGTTATGCAGCACAAAGTAAAGCGGACAAGCAATATGCGGCGTTTCAAATGCTTTCCAATCATTTTATTGATTCCTTGCGAGGAATTGACACGCTGAAACTGTTTGGGTTGAGTAAAAAATATGCTGGAAGTATTTACCATACAAGTGAACGATTCAGAAAAGCGACCATGAGTACATTGAAAATTGCTATTTTATCAACCTTTGCGTTAGACTTTTTTACGACATTATCGGTAGCTGTTGTGGCAGTTTTCCTTGGATTAAGTTTATTAAACGGCACGATTTTATTATTTCCTGCCTTGGTTACTTTAATTTTAGCACCTGAGTTCTTTTTACCGATTCGTGATTTTTCAAGTGATTATCACGCAACCTTAGATGGAAAAAACTCTTTTCAAGCGATCCAAGCGGTATTAGCATTGCCAGAAGCAGAACAGACCGATGTGCTCACGTTAGATGATTGGCATCAAGAAAGTCAGTTGTCAGTCACAGCGTTAAATTTTTCCTATGAAGATGCAACGCAAGAAGCGATTCAATCGTTGCAATTCTCTGTTGATGGTCGCAAAAAGATTGGAATTATCGGGGCGAGTGGTTCTGGTAAGTCAACGTTAATTAATTTATTAAGCGGCTTTTTATTACCAACAGAAGAAACGAGTCAATTGGCGATAAATGGCCAAACGATTCCACATTTTTTACAAAAAGACTGGCAAAAACAAATCCTTTATATTCCGCAAGCACCATATATTTTTCAAGATACTTTGGCAAACAATATTCGCTTTTATACACCTGAAGCAACAGATGAGGCGATTCAGCAAGCGATTCAGTTAGTTGGCTTAGACGAGCTGGTTAAAGACCTTCCCGAAGGAATTCATACCTTGATTGGGGAAAGTGGTCGAATGTTAAGTGGGGGACAAGCGCAACGAGTAGCGTTGGCCCGCGCCTTTGTCGATCAAAAACGCCACGTCTTGCTGTTTGATGAGCCGACAGCGCATTTGGATATTGAAACAGAAGTTGAAATGAAAGAGCGCATGTTGCCATTAATGAACAATCATCTTGTCTTTTTTGCGACACATCGTCTGCATTGGATGGAAGAAATGGATTACATTTTAGTGATGGAAAAAGGTCAATTAGTGGAACAAGGAACGCTAGCAGAGTTGATTGAAAAAGATGGCTACTATGTTCAATTAATGAAGCAAATGAGGGGAGGACGCCAATGATGGAAAAACAGCCGACAACGAAAGACGTTTGGAAAAACGATCAATGGGTTCGTCCTTTCTTAAAACGCTATAAAAAAACCTTGTATTTTGCCTTACTTTTAGGCTTCTTGACGTTCTTTAGCGCAGGGGCATTAATGTTTACGTCTGGTTACTTAATCAGTCGTGCGGCTTCCTTACCAGAGAATATTTTATTAATTTATATTCCCATTGTTTTAACAAGAGCATTCGGGATTGGCCGTCCTGTTTTTCGTTATGTGGAGCGTCTAACGAGTCATAACTGGGTGTTAAAAATGACCTCTGATCTGCGCTTGAAACTTTATAATGTACTAGAAAAAGATGCGATTTTCTTTAAGACAAAATATCGCACTGGGGATATCTTAGGTTTGCTTTCGGAGGATATTAATCATATCCAAAACTTGTATTTACGAACGATTTTCCCAACCGTTATTGCTTGGATTTTGTATATCTTTTTAGTGATTGCATTAGGTTTCTTTTCTTGGTGGTTTGCTTTATGCATGTTACTGATGTTAGGAGTGGTTGTTTTTCTATTACCACTTGTTTCAGTTCTAGTGAATGGTGCGCGTCAAGAAAAACATAAATATGCCAAAAATGAGTTATATCAAACACTAACCGACAATATTCTAGGTGTGTCTGATTGGGTATTTAGTCAACGTGGCTCTGAATTCGTTGCTCGTTATGAAACAGATGAAGCAAACGTTCGTGCATTAGATGAAAAAATGAAGCAATTTAACCGTGGCCGAGACTTTGTTTTACAACTTCTGTTTGGCGTGATTGCGATTGCTGTCTTAGCTTGGACTAGTGTGCGGTTTCCAGGTAATCATGGGGGCGCAGCCAATTGGATTGGTGCCTTTGTTTTAACCGTTTTTCCGTTAATTGATGCCTTTGCTCCGCTACCTGCTGCAGCACAGGAAACAACGATTTATAAGGATTCCATTCGTCGTTTTAATGAGCTTCCTGAAGGGGAAGATGACTCAACAGAAGCGCCTGTTCAGCCAAATGGCACCAGTTTATCGATAGAACATTTGTCTTTTGCATATGAAAATCAAGCGAAAAAGGTATTAAATGACTTATCGTTAACAATTCCTGAAAAACAAAAATTAGCGATTTTAGGGCGCAGTGGTTCCGGAAAGAGTACGTTGGCTTCGCTCATTCGTGGTGATTTACGGCCTACTTCGGGAGAAATCCTTTTAGGAAATATCCCAACTGAGGCATTTGGTGAGACGATGACTGAATATATTGGGGTTATGCACCAAGCACCGTACCTATTTCGAACAACCATTTTAAATAATATTCGGATTGGTAGAGAAGAAGCAAGCGAAGCAGAAATTTGGGCGGTTTTAGAAAAAGTTGGCTTAAAAGAAATGGTTACCCAATTACCAGAAGGTTTACAAACAATGGTGGATGAAGCAGGTTTGCGTTTTTCTGGTGGCGAACGACATCGCTTGGCGCTAGCGCGGATTCTTTTGCAAGATACACCGATTGTGTTATTAGACGAACCAACTACTGGTTTAGATCCAATTACAGAACAGCAATTGCTGGAAACTTTTTTTGAGGCATTAAAAGATAAAACCGTCATCTGGATTACCCACCATTTGCAAGGTGTAACTTTGATGGATCAAGTGATCTTTATTGAAGATGGCCAATTAGAGATGAGTGGTACGCCAGAGGAATTACTTGCAACCAATGCGCATTATCAGAAACTTTACCGAATTGATCGTGGCATTAGTTCTTTCGAGGAATAAAAAAACGACTGGTTGTTGATTAAAGCAAACAATCAGTCGTTTTTCTATTTCAATTAATGGCAATTCTTCTATAAAACGTTTAAAATGAACGATGTAATAAGAGCTCAGTTAAGGAAAGTAAGGTTTCTTTTGCTGTGCCATCAGGCAATTGTTGAATATCAGTGATTGCTTTGTTGGTTACTTTTTTAGCAAAAGCTTGTGCTTCTGTAACGCCATGATAGTCATTGACTAGCGCCGCAACTTCAGCTGCCTCTTCTAAGGTAATGGCACGTCCTTTATCCAAATAAGGGCTGAATACGTCAGGTGCTGCTTGATAAGCGAAGAGAAGAGGTAACGTATAAACACCTTGTGACAAGTCTTCTAAAGCGGGCTTTTTCAAGGTTTCCGTGTCGGCAGTATAATCTAAAATATCGTCATAGACTTGAAAAGCAATGCCAATATGACGGCCAATTCGTTTAGCTAAACGTTGGACTTCTTTTGAACTATGACCGAAATAGGCCCCTTCAAGACAGCTTAGTGAAAAAAGTTCGGCTGTTTTGCCGTTGACACTTCTTAAATAAGCAGGAATCGACATGCGGCGGTCAAATCGATGACTCATTTGATCGAGTTCACCAAGTAATAACCGTTTCATTCCTTGTGCATTGATTTTCATAAATTCAGAGCCATTCATGGCATCTGCAATCAAAGTAAAGAATTCAGTGAATAGTAAATCACCTGTGTAAACAGCAACGTCTTTACCATATTGTGATTGAATAGTCACAGCGCCTCGGCGCAATGGAGAATCGTCAATAATGTCATCGTGAATCAACGTAGCCATATGTAGGATTTCCAAAGATGCAGCTATTTTTAATAGTTGTTGTTTCTCTTGTTTTTCTTCATCACCCAGTTGAGTAAAAAGAAAGAAAAAAGCGGGGCGTAATAATTTGCCGCCAGAACGAGCCAAAGTTACTAAGGCTTCTTCAATGTCTTCGTTGCGTGTATGCAACGTTTGTTCAATTAATTCACATGTTTCCGTTAAAGAACGTTCAACGTCAGGAAACGACTTCCAAAATGTGTTCATAAATATACTACGATCCTTTCAGTGGTTCAATACTATTTGATTGTATACGAATTGGCGACAGAAATACAGTAATTAAGTTTTAAAAGTAACAAAGTTTGTAAAAAAGTAGCGGAGGGATAGTTTGAATCGAGAAATATTTTTTGAATTAGTAGAATTAAAAGCAAAAACAGCGAGTGTTTTGCCATTTTTGTTAGGAATTTGTTTTAGTTGGTACCAATATGGGCGGCTTCATGTTGGTTATGTTTTAATTTTTTTCATTGCGATGTTTATTTTTAATATGGCGGTCGATATTTTAGATAATTATAATGATTACCATCATGCCACAGAAGTTCATGATTATAAGGAAAAAACGAATATTATCGGTCGAGAAAATTTATCTTTGCCATTAATACGCAAAATGATTTTTTGGATGATTCTCGTTTCTGCTTTAATGGGGATTGGGTTGTCATTTATTGTCGGCTGGCCGTTATTAATTATGGGTCTTTATTGTTACTTAATTGGTATTTTTTATTCATCAGGACCGAAACCTTTGTCCAGTCTACCATTAGGGGAAGTTTTCTCAGGATTTACAATGGGGTTCATGATTACCCTTATTTGTGTCTACATTAATACGTTTGAAGTTTTCAATTGGTCAGCAGCTAATTTATGGGGGATTTTCTTAGTCGCTTTACCTAATACTTGTTACATTGCTAACTTAATGTTAGCAAATAATATCTGTGACTTAGAGGAAGATGAAAATAACAAGAGATATACATTAGTTCATTACCTTGGCAAAGCAAGTTCTTTGAAATTATTCGTCGGATTAAATACAATAGCAATGTTAGCCATTTTGTTAGCTGTCGGTTTAGGATTAACCCCGCCAACAATGTTACTCATGCTTTTAACTTTACCTTTTGTACGGAAACAAACCCAAGCCTTACTGAAGGAACAAGTGAAGAGTAAAACATTTGTTTGTGCTGTGAAGATCTTAGCTGTGGGAGCAACTGCACAAGTGCTATTTTTTGCCATAGGTTTGTGGTGGCTGTAAATTTTTTATAGAGTGGAAGGGAATCAAAATGAATAAGAAACATGTTGTTATTTTAGGTGCTGGTTATGCAGGCCTAAAAACATTACGCGAATTACAAAAAGGCGCCAAAGACGTCGAAATTACTTTAGTGGATCGTAACAACTATCACTACGAAGCAACGGATTTGCATGAAGTTGCTGCTGGAACACAACCAGCTGAAAAAATCACATACAATATTATGGATGTTGTCGATGAAAAAATGACCACCTTTATCCAAGGAACAGTTAAAACAATTGATGCTGCAACACAAACAGTTGCTTTAGAAGATGGCCAAACAATCAATTATGATTACTTAGTTGTTTCTCTTGGGTTTGAATCAGAATCATTTGGTATCCCTGGTGTGCAAGAACATGCTCTACAAATGGTAGATGTGAAAACGGCTTTAAACGTGTATGAACATATCCAAGAACAAATGCGTCAATACAAAGCAACTCAAAACGAAGAATTCTTAAAAATTGTTGTCTGCGGAGCAGGCTTTACAGGGATTGAATTATTAGGTTCTCTTGTTGAAAACAAACCAAAATTTGCTGAAATCGCAGGTGTCTCAGCAGATCAAATCCAAATTTATTGTGTCGAAGCAGTTACTCGCCTATTGCCGATGTTTAACGAAAAACTTGCGAACTATGGTGTGCAATTATTAAAAGATTCAGCTATTCATTTATTATTAGGTAAACCGATTAAAGAAATCAAACCAGGCGCAGTTGTTTATCAAGATAACGAAGCAGGCGACTTGGCAGAACTTTCTGCTAAAACAATTATTTGGACAACGGGTGTTAGTGGAAGCCACGTTGTAGGCGATTCTGGATTTGAAGCTCGTCGTGGTCGTGTCATGGTTCAACCAGATTTAACAGATGCGAACCATAGCAACGTCTATATTATTGGTGACTGCTCAGCAGTTATGGATACAGAAACTAATCGACCTTACCCAACGACAGCACAAATCGCCTTGAAAATGGGGGCGCATGCTGCTAAAAATATTCAAGCACAATTGAAAGGGGAAGCAACTAAACCTTTCAGCTTTAAATCACAAGGTTCTGTTTGTTCTGTCGGAAATACACGTGCTTTAGGAATTGTTGGTAAAACAGACATTAAAGGATACCCAGCTTCATTCATGAAAAAAATTATTATGAACAAAGCGCTCTTTGAAACAGGTGGTACCAAAGAAATGATGGCTAAAGGTCGTTTCGACTTATACCATTAAGAATCAGCAAAATAAGAAATAATGAGGTCGGGACAGAACCGTTTAGCTCCGAGAAATAAGAAGAAATTTCCGAAAATTGCTCTTTGATTTTTGGAGAATTTCGGCTTATTTCCGAAGGAGTTGGTTCTGTTCCCGCCGTTTATCAGTTTTTGAGCGTGGAGCAAAAATCCAAAGTGATTTTTGTCCCACGCTCATTTTTCTTAAATGAAAGTTTTTAAAAAATTTCCATGATTTTTCAAGTAAAATGAGGTGGGCACTTTTGTTCGATTCCATTTTTATGTATAATGAGAAGTGATGGAAAGAGGGAAGTTAAATGGCACAAAAAAGAGCAACAAATAAGAAAAAAAGTACGACAAAGAAAAAGACCAAAAAACAACAGCAACAACAAGAACGTTTAAATTATATGTTTCTTGGCCTGATTTTTATTTTATTCGGTGTCTTTGGACTCTTTCGCTTAGGGTTTTTAGGCACGTTATTAGCGAATTGTTTACGCTTAGTTGTAGGTAATACCTTTCCATTTGCAGCGATTTTACTAATCCTGTATGGCTTATTAGTCATGATTTATGGGAAAGATTTTCCGTTAAAAAGAGGGCGCCCTATTTTTGGGGCTGTTCTGATTTATATTAGTGTTTTGTTATTTTTCCATGCCTTTATGTTTCGAAATGTTAGTGGCAGTCAACCAGATATTTTAGGTAACACTTGGGAATTTTTGCAAAGCGATCTAAAAGCTAACCAAGTGACGCAAAACGTAGGGGGCGGTATGATTGGCGCACTGCTTTATCAAGGAACGTACTTTTTGGTGGCACAATTTGGTAGCTATTTAATTGCCACCTTGCTACTGTTAGCGGGTATTTTCTTGATGAGTATGTGGGATTTTCAGCAAATTGTTGATCATTTCCAAAGTATTCAAGATCGCCTAAGTCATGTTTCGGCAAAATCACAGGCGCGACAAGAAGAAAAAGAGGCGAAGCGAGCAGCGAAGAAAGAAGCCAAAGCTGCAGAACGCCAAGCAAAAATTGAAGCCGCTGCCCAACAAAAATTACAAGAGCGGGAACGCATGGAACAAGCGGCAGCCGAGCGCTTAACAAAAACACCTGTTGAAACCCACCAACCAATGGTGGAAGAACCGGCCGCACCAACGCCTGTTCAAATTGATTCGTTTCAACAGCAAAATCAGGCGATGCCTGTACCACCAATTGCAGCAACAAAACCGCAACGAGAGCAGGAAGAAGAGGCGGCAGATGAAGCTGGTGTTCTCGAATTTGAAATTTCTGAAGAAGCGGAAGATCGTGATTATCAACTACCACCAACTGATTTGTTAGATACAATTCAAGCAACGGATCAAAGTGGTGAATATGAAAAAATCGAAAAAAATATTGGCGTCTTAGAACAAACCTTCAAGAGTTTTGGTGTTGATGCTAAAGTAGTCAAAGCTAGTTTAGGACCATCTGTCACAAAATTTGAAGTTCAACCCGCTGTTGGGGTAAAAGTTAGCAAAATTGTTAACTTGACGGATGACATTGCTTTAGCGCTTGCGGCCAAAGACGTTCGTATGGAGGCTCCGATTCCTGGGAAATCACTAATCGGGATTGAAGTTCCTAATAGTGCAATTAGTACAGTATCCTTTAGAGATATTGTTGAGGCACAACCAAGTCATCCAGATAAACTATTAGAAGTACCTTTAGGTCGAGATATTTCAGGGATGGTTCAAACTGCAGATCTATCAAAAATGCCGCATTTATTAATTGCGGGATCGACAGGGAGTGGGAAATCGGTTGCTATCAATGGCATCATCACAGGTATTTTGATGCAAGCGAAACCTCATGAAGTAAAATTAATGATGATTGACCCGAAAATGGTAGAATTGAATGTGTATAACGGGATTCCTCATTTATTAACGCCAGTGGTTACTAATCCGAGAAAAGCAGCACAAGCCCTGCAAAAAGTAGTTCAAGAAATGGAATTTCGTTATGAAAAATTTGCAGCAACAGGCGTCCGAAATATCACTGGTTACAATCAACTAATTCAACAGAAAAATGCGGAAGATGGCGAAAATCGTCCAATTCTACCATTTATTGTTGTCATTGTTGATGAGTTAGCTGATTTAATGATGGTGGCAAGTAACGAAGTAGAAGATGCGATTATCCGTTTAGCCCAAATGGCACGGGCAGCAGGTATTCATATGATTTTAGCGACACAACGGCCAAGTGTGGATGTCATTACAGGAATCATCAAAGCAAATGTCCCTTCTCGAATGGCTTTTGCGGTCTCAAGTGGGACAGACTCGCGTACCATTATTGATACCAACGGGGCGGAGAAACTATTAGGTCGAGGCGATATGCTCTTCTTACCAATGGGAGAAAATAAACCAATTCGTATCCAAGGGGCCTTTATCTCTGATCAAGAAGTCGAACGAGTGGTTGCGTTTGTAACGGATCAACAAGAAGCTGAATATCAAGAAAGCATGATGCCAACAGATGAACCGACCACTTCAGGCGGTGGCGAAGCTCCTCAAGATGAGTTGTTTGAAGAAGCGAAAAACTTGGTGGTTGAAATGCAAACAGCTAGTATTTCATTGCTACAAAGACGTTTTAGAATTGGCTATAATCGTGCGGCTCGCTTAGTAGATGAATTGGAAGCACACGGAGTTATTGGACCATCAGAAGGTAGCAAACCAAGAAAAGTCTTTCTACAAGCGGAATCAGAAGAGGCAGCAACCGAGACGCCAGAACAATAAACAAAAGAACAAAAATAGATAAATTTATCTATTTTTGTTCTTTTTTTATAATTTCAGCAAAGCATCATGTTATAATCATCATTTTCTGGTAAAATAGAAAAGAATAGTGCGGTTGGGAGGGAGCGTATCATGAGAAGAAAGAGCGTGCTTTATTTAGAAGTAGCAGATCAGATTAAAGAAGATATTTTGAGTGGCAAGTATCCAGTAGGAACGTTTTTACCAACAGAAACAGAATTGGAAGAGATGTTTAACGTTAGTAAAATTACGATTCGGCGGGCAATCGAAATGTTAGCAACAGAAGAATTTGTTGAGAAAAAAAGTGGCCGGGGCACAACTGTGTTAAGCAATCGTCCCTATAATAAACTATCAAAAGCAGGGACATTCACTGAATTTTTGAATGAATCAGGTCAGAAAGTAACTAAAAAAGTTTTACAAGTTGAAAACTTGACGTTGTCAAAAGAGATGCCGGCTTATCAATTTTTAGGAGAAGAAGTGGTTCACCTTTCACGGTTATATTTAATCGATGAACAACCCTATATTTATTTTAATTACTATTTGCCAGCTGCCATGAAAGACGTATCATTGACTGAATACAAAGAAGAATCCTTGTATCGTTTGATGGATCGACATGCCATTGAAATTTATAAATTTGAAGACCGTTTTGAAGTTGCAACTTTGACAGAAGCAGAGCAAAAGATGTTGCAAACAACTGAAACAACGGGCTTAAAAAGAATTCGGCGTTCGTTAAGCCCAACAGGTCGTTGCGTAGAATATTCAGAAGCTATTTATAATACGAAGATTCATCCTTATGTGATTGAATATGAAGCATAACTTTTAAAAGAATAACAGTGCACTTACAGTAATGTAAGTTCATTGTTATTCTTTTCTATTGTCGTTTTTTTTCGTTTTCGATACACTAAATGAGTGAGAAGAATAGGAGTGGAAAATATGTTAGAAGTACAAAATTTGAAAAAAGTTTACGGAAACGAAATTAAATATGAAGCTTTAAAAGGGATTAATTTAACTGTCCAAGATGGTGAATTTATTGGTATTATGGGACCTTCTGGAAGTGGGAAAAGTACACTTTTAAATTTATTGGCAACAATCGATAGTCCAACAGACGGTGAAATACTTTTAAATGGAAAAAATCCAAACAATTTGAATCAAGAACAAATTGCTAAATTCCGTCGTACAGAATTAGGATTTGTTTTTCAAAGCTTTAATTTAATGCCAACATTAACTGTTGAAGAAAATATTATTTTGCCATTGACGCTTGATGGAGAAAAAGTCTCTGTAATGAAACGACAATTAGCAGAATTAAGTGAGCGTTTAGGTATCAATCATCTGTTGAAAAAACGAATTGCAGAAATTTCTGGTGGACAAGCACAACGGGTCGCCGTTGCTCGGGCAATGATTCATCATCCACAATTATTATTGGCTGATGAACCAACAGGAAACTTAGATACGAAATCATCTAAGGATGTGATGGGCTTGTTACAACAATTAAACGAAGAAGAAGCGGCGACTATTTTAATGGTAACCCATGATCCGCTAGCCGCAAGTTATTGCAAGCGCATCGTCTTTATTAAAGATGGTGAATTAATTGATGAAATTGTCCAAAATGGCAATCAAAAAGAGTTCTACGATTTAATCATGGTGAAACTGGCTGAGATTGAAGGTGTCGATAATGAATTTTAATCAGTTTGTTATAAGAAATACGATTCGAAATAAGCATTTATACTTGGCTTATTTCCTAAGTACAATGTTTTCTGTGATGATCTTTTTTACGTTCACTGGTTTTGTCTTTCACCCAGCCTTAGCTAATGGTTTAAATCCTAAAGCACAAATGGGAATGACGGCTGCGGCAATTATAATCTATGGTTTCTCTTTCTTATTCGTTTTATACTCGATGGATGTCTTTATCCAATCTCGGAAAAAAGAGTTTGGAACCTTGATGATTCAAGGGATGAGTCCAAAACAGTTAAAGAAAATGATTTTTATTGAAAACTTAGTGATTGGTTTCTTTGCTACAATTTTTGGTAGCATTTTAGGTGTTGGATTTTCACAATTTATTTTATGGATTAGCAATTTATTGATGCATCTAGGTTTAGGTTTTTATTTGCCAGTGATGCCGTTTATCATTACTGTCATTTCATTTGCGGTCTTGTTCTTAGTAATTTCTTTCTTTATTCAATTCCGCTTGCCAAAAGCGACACTTCAAGAGCTATTAAAAGCAGGAGAAATGGGTAAAGGTGAAATCAAAAGCTCTAAAGTTAAATCTTTCTTAGCCGTGTTGCTTTTAGTTGTCGGTTACGGAATTGCTTTAGTTGCTAAGGGACAGTTAGTTTTAATGGTGATGTTCCCAGTAATTTTCTTAGTTATTTTAGGGACAAAATTCTTATTTGACCAATTGAGTGTTTCTGTCATTGAACGTTTAAAACGGAAACCAAAAATCTTTTGGAAAAAAACCAATATGGTCGTTTTATCAGATTTAGCATTCCGCATGAAAGATAATGCACGTTCGTTCTTCTTGGTTTCGGTGATATCAACGGTTGCTTTTGCTGCCATTGGAACGTTATACGGCGTGAATGAGATGATTTTTAAAGGAATAAGTTCTGTACCGTACGAACTGACATTGTCTGATTCGACCAACCCAGAAAATCAAGAAATGAAACAATTTGCGACAAAAACATTCCAAGAAAAAAATATTCAGTTTGATCAGATTGATTACACAATGTACAAAACAAGTGCCGGTATCCAATTAATCAAAACATCTGAATATAATAAACTCGCAAAATTTATAGATGAACCAACTTTAACAGGTGAGAAAGTAGTTAATTTATCACAAAAAGATGCTCCTTCTGCTGCATCAGTAGATGTCAAATCTGTTCAATTGGCAAATGATCAAGTTTTAAACATTGATAAAACAGAAGAAACCAATGTATTACCGACTTTTGGCGGTGTGGTTGTTATCCCAGATAGTACCTCAACAGATGGAATCAAAGAGGAAACAGAAACAATTTGGCAACCAAAAGAAGGCACAGATAAAGAAACCTTAATTGATGCTGAAAATATTATTGGTGAAAAATACCCAATGTTACTAGGAACCGCGGCTACAGTTGCAGGCATTACGCAATTTTATACGCCAGTTCTTTTTGTCGGACTATTTATCGGTATCGTGTTCTTTGTTTCGGCGGGTAGTTTCTTATACTTCCGTTTATATAGTGATATGAATACGGACGTTGAAAAATTCAAGATGATTTACAAACTTGGCTTGACGAAAAGAGAATTGAAGAAAATGATTTACCAACAAGTAGGTATTTTATTCTTTACACCGATTGTTGTTTCATTTATTCATGGAGCTGTTGCTTTGAAAGCAATGTATGCCGTGTTAGATCAGCCAATGCAATTAGCTGGCTGGCAAGTTTTAGGCGTTTTCTTATTGATTCAGGTCGTTTACTATTTAATTGCCAGAACGTTCTACTTCAAAAAAGTTTATCACTTAGTGAAAGATTAATTATAAAAAATCGTTAAGTATGCACGCTTAACGATTTTTTTTTGAGGCTCTTCGTGATATTGCATTCAAAGTGAGAATACGTTATAGTTATGAAGCGAATGTAATAGCAGAAATGAGGAAAAGAAATGCAGAAAGAATCCATTTATGGACTGACGAGAGAACAGCTTGTGGACTGGTTTTTAGCCCATGGCGAGAAGAAATTTCGCGCAACACAAGTGTGGGAATGGTTGTATACAAAACGTGTTGCTTCATTTAGTGAAATGTCGAACATTTCTAAATCGTTGATGACTTTATTAGAAGAAAATTTTTCATTAAATCCATTAAAACAAGTCATTGTGCAAGAAGCGCAAGATGGTACCGTGAAATATTTATTTGAATTACCAGATAAAAATATGATTGAAACAGTCTTGATGCGTCAAGAATATGGATTATCTGTTTGTGTGACCACTCAAGTTGGCTGCAATATTGGGTGTACATTTTGTGCTAGTGGGCTATTAAAAAAACAAAGAGATTTAACTGCTGGCGAGATTGTTGCCCAAATTATGTGGGTGCAACATTATTTCGATGAACGTGGGTTGGATGAACGTGTTAGCCATGTCGTTGTGATGGGAATTGGTGAACCATTTGATAATTATGCCAATGTCATGAACTTTTTACGAACGATTAATGATGATAAAGGCTTGGCTATTGGTGCCCGCCATATTACAGTTTCAACAAGTGGTTTAGTGCCAAAAATTCGTGAATTTGCAGACAGTGGACTACAAGTAAACTTAGCAATCTCATTACATGCTCCTAACAACGAAGTTCGTACATCAATTATGCGGATTAATCGTAGTTTTCCAATTGAAAAATTAATGGCAGCAATTGATGAATACATTGAAAAAACCAATCGACGTGTTACATTTGAATATATTATGTTGAGTCAAGTGAACGACCGACCAGAACATGCTCAACAATTAGCAGATTTACTACGGAATAAGAAAAAACTTTCTTATGTTAATCTGATTCCGTATAACCCAGTGAGTGAACACGATCAATATAGCCGAAGCTCTAAAGAAGCGGTTTTAAAATTTTATGATGTACTCAAAAAGAATGGCATCAATTGTGTTATTCGTAAAGAACACGGAACAGATATTGATGCGGCTTGCGGACAATTACGCAGTAAACAAATGAAAAAAGAAAAAGTCAAAAACCAATAACGTAGTTAAAATCGGATCAGAAAGGTTTCTTTTTGATTCGATTTTTCGTTTATTTAATAAAAAATCGTCGGTTTTTCAATTCTTGTTTATAAACAAAAGATGAATGCTCTAAAACTTTTATGACAAATTTTCTTTTTGTGGTTTTCAAACTTGAAATTCTAAAAGAAATAGCTATACTGAAAAGAGATCGTTACAGAATTTTTCATGAAAACAGCTATTATTTTCGTTATCTTTTCAAAAAAGTGGAAATTTTGTTACGCTTGTTTAGTTTAAATGAAATGAGGGAGTCTATGGAGAAAAAGCAATTAAAAAGAGAGATAACAACGTTTGGTGCGTTATCCACGGTAATGGGTACGGTGATTGGCGCTGGTGTTTTCTTTAAAGCTGCGAGTGTCGTTGGACACGCACAGTCAGCTAGTTTAGCTATTTTTGCTTGGGTGTTAGGTGGTGCCTTAACCATTTGTGCAGGATTAACCAGCGCCGAACTTGCTACAGCAATCCCTGAAACAGGTGGCGCAGTGAAGTATATTGAATATACATATGGTAAATTAGCTGGTTTTCTTTTAGGGTGGGCACAAAGTATCATTTATTATCCTGCCAACATTTCGGCGTTATCCATTATTTTTAGTACACAACTAATCAATTTGTTTCATTTATCGGCAAATTTATTGATTCCAATTGCCATTCTTGCGGGAACCAGTATCACGATAATTAATTTATTAGGAACAAAAATTGCTTCTTTGGTCCAATCAACGACATTGGTAGTAAAACTGATTCCAATTGCCTTGATTTCTTTAGTAGGATTATTTACTCCAGGACAGGTAGCTGTTTCACTTTTTCCTGTTGAAACAACAGCGAATACTGGCTTTTTAGTTGCTTTTAGTGGCGCCTTAGTCGCCACCATGTTTGCTTATGATGGCTGGCTAGGTGTGGGTAACGTGGCTGGTGAAATGAAGCGACCAGAAAGAGACTTGCCTAAAGCCATTATTTTTGGTTTGTTATTGATTACTTTAATTTATGCTTTAATTAATTTTGTATTTCTAAAAACATTACCAATTGAGCAAATCGCTGGGAATTTGAATGCAGCTTCGGATGCTTCTGTGGCTATTTTTGGACCAATTGGCGGCAAAATCGTAACTATTGGGATTTTAATCTCTGTATATGGTGCGTTAAACGGCTACACAATGACAGGGATTCGGATTCCTTATGCCTTAGCCTTAGATAATCTGATGCCTTTTAGTCGTCAGTTTCAAAAGTTGTCTAAACGTTTTGTTGTTCCTTACGTTGCTGGAATTTTTCAGTTAGCCGTGGCCATTATTATGATGTTTTTCGGGACCTTCGATTTATTGACGGATATGTTAGTTTTTGTTATGTGGCTGTTTAATCTATTAATTTTCTTAGCCGTTTTTATTTTAAGAAAACGAGAACCTGAATTAAAACGACCGTATAAAGTTCCTGGCTATCCAATTATTCCAATTATCGCAAGTCTAGGTGGTATCTTCATCTTGGTTACAACAAGTATTACACAGCCTATTCTTGCATTGATTGGTATAGGGATTACGCTTCTAGGAATTCCAATTTATTTAGTTAATAAACAAAAAATGAAGCCAAAAACGTAAACGATCCAATCGGATTATCATAGTTTTTCTCAAAAATTTTGTGATTCAGAGAAATTTTTGAAAACTAAACGCAAGATTTTTTTAGTATAATACTAAGTGTCTAGGAGTTCCACTATTTTGGGGAAGATAGATGGACAGCGCAAACTTCAAAAAAAGAACCTTCATCTTATTGGTGAAGGTTCTTTTTTTTTGCTGAAATCATAAAATAAATGCGTAGTTTATTAGTGAGAGGAGGAAATGAATGACTAAAAATGTAAAAAAATTAGCCCATCAATTAATTGAATGGGGCGTCCTTCATGGGGCGCAAGACGTTTATTTTTTACCCAATGATACCGAAATAGCTATCTCTTTTCGGACAGGGATGCAACGGACACCTTACACACAAGTTTCCGCAGAAATAGGCGAAAAGTTAATTTTCCACTTTAAATTTATAGGCGGCATGGATGTCGGGGAAAGACGAAAAGCACAATTAGGTGCGACAACTTATCTAATTGGCGAGACGAAGCAACGCTTGCGTTTATCATCTGTGGGAGATTTTCAGAATCGAGAGAGCTTGGTAATTCGTTTTTTGCACCGATTTGGTGAACAAGCTGAACATTTTTTCTTTCCCCACCAGCTAAATGAAATTGAAGCATCTTGTCAGAAACGAGGACTTTATTTATTCAGTGGGCCAGTTGGTTCCGGGAAAACAACAACCATGTATCGTGTGGCTAAACAAAGAAGTGGCGAACAACAAGTGATAGCAATTGAGGATCCTGTTGAAATTGAGGAAAAGCAGTTTTTACAGTTGCAAACAAATGAAAAAATTCAGTTAACTTATGAAGCCCTAATCAAAGTTTGCTTGCGCCATCATCCTGATATTTTGATTATTGGTGAAATTCGTGATGGCGAGACGGCTCAAGCAGTTATTCGAGCCGCCTTAACGGGTCATACTATTTTTGCGACAATTCACGCCCGTAACTTATTGGGGGTGCAACGGCGTTTGATAGAATTAGGTGGCCCAGAGCATGAATTGGCCGAATGCTTGCAAGGTATCATTTATCAACAGATTTTGACAACCACGATTAATAAGGAACAAGTAGCAGGAATTCTTTATGATTATTTCTTCTTTAAGGAAGCCGTTATAAAGAGTAGTTGGCAAAAGAATCTAAGAAAGGCGTGGGCGTATGGGTTTATTACAGAAAAAACGTATTTTCAAGCCATCGAATAAATTAACGAAAAAACAACAGCAGCTTTTTCTGAAACTATTAGCGGATTTACTTGCAAATGGTTTTAATATACAAGAAAGTTTTTCCTTCATGAAAAAATCAAACGCCTTACCTCAGCACAGTATAACTTTTTTAGTTGAAGGCTTTTCCTCAGGCGTTGCCTTACAAGCTTTAGTCGAAGAATTAGGATTTTCAACAATGGTCTCGGCACAATTGTCGTTTGCTACTGCACACGGGGATTTGGTAGGGACACTACAAGCGATTTCCGAACATTTTTTTCAAACGGAAAAATATCGGCAACAGTTCTATAAAATAATTAGTTATCCGCTGCTCCTGATTGTTTTTTTGATTCTCGTCATTGTTGGTATTCGGCAATTTTTATTGCCCCAATTAATGGAAAATGATGCCAATAGTTATTCTAAAAATATTGGGATTCTTCTGATTGTTTACAGTCCATACATTCTGGTTACCTTAGTTTTTGTCCTCTCATTTAGTTTCTTCATTTTAAACCGTTATTTGAAGCATCAGTCTGCTATTCAGCGGGCCTTCGTATATCTGAAACTACCAATTATCCGTGGCCTCTATCGGGAATACGTCAGTGCTTTTTTTGCACTAGAATGGGGGAAGTTGCTTGCACAAGGATTAGAAATGAAAGAGGTCATCGATTTGATGCGCCATACAACCAATTACCCCTTAATGAAAGAATTAGCTGGAGCAATTAGTGAAGGACTGCTAGTTGGTGAAACCTTACATAGACAATTAGCTGCTTATCCTTTTTTTACGAAAGCATTGGGTTTAATGATTCAACAAGGGGAAGTAAAAGGAAAATTAGGCAAGGAGTTGATGGTTTATAGTAATGTCTGTTTCCAAGGTTTTTTCAAAAAAATTGAACGAGTCATTACCCTTGTTCAACCATTTATTTTTATCATAATTGCTTGTTTAATTATCGGTGTCTATGGGGCAATGTTGCTGCCTATTTATGGCAATATGGAAGGAGTTTTATAATGAAAAAGAAACAAAAATACGCAGGGTTTACATTATTAGAAATGTTGATTGTCTTATTGATTATTTCCGTATTGATTTTACTTTTTGTCCCTAACTTAGCGAAACATAAAGAAACAGTTGACAAAAAAGGCAATGAAGCAATCGTAAAAATTGTAGAATCACAAATCGAGCTATACACACTAGAAAAAAATAAGACGCCTTCCTTAAATGAATTAGTCAACGAAGGCTACATTACTAAAGAGCAGTTAGATAAATATACAGCAGAAAAGCAATGAACAAGTCAGCAGGATTCACATTAATGGAAACACTTGCTAGTTTAACGATTGTTTGCTTTATGACTATGCTCCCAACAATCGCTATTCACCGCTGGCAAGAAACATTAAAAATTGAACAGTTTCTTGCTACGGTAGAAAAACAACTTCGTTTTGCGCAACAGCAAGCAATTGTTTTAGAGGAAACACAAGAAGTTTGGTTTTTTGAAGAACAACAAAGCTTTTCATTTCCTGATAAATTGAACCAATCAGCTCAAAGGACTTCGCTAGCTGTACCTGAAAAAATGACAGTGAGTGGCCCAAGCAAACTCAGTTTTCTTCATTCGTCAGGGAACAATGGCCGTTTAGTGAAATATATTTTTACTTGGACTGAAAAGAAACAGCAACTTATTTTACAATTTCAGATGGGGAGTGGTAAAGCGCTTATATATCAATGGTTTTTAATGTTTTTACCACAGGTTTACCACAAATCACAAGTTCTCAATAAGTTTATCCATCATATCAGCTGTTTCTTTTTCTTCTTCTTTTAGCACATCGCTATAAACATCCAAAGTTATATTAATATTCTTGTGTCCTAACCGAGTTGAAACGTACTTAATGTTTGCTCCTGCTTCAATTAAAAACGTTGCATGGGTATGTCTTAGGCCGTGTACGGTTATGTTTTGAACTTCTGCTTTTTCACATAACAGGCGAAACATATACGTAATTCTTGATTGTTTGATAGGTAAATTTCGAGAACTTAAAATAAAATAGTCCTTATCGCTTAAAATTATCCCTTCTCTGAAAAGCCGTTCTTTCTCATGATTTTTGTATTTTTTTATTAAAGTGAGTAACGAGTTGTCAAAATAAACTTTACGTATGCTGGTTTTTGTTTTAGGTTTATTTTCACCGTAATCACCACGTGTAGAATTGATATCGAAATATTTTTCGGTTAAATCAATATCACTCCAACGCAGCCCCATCAGTTCGCCTTTCCTCATTCCAGATTTTAGCAGAGTTAAAAATATAACTTGCGTTTGAATATCTTCGTTTTCTAAAACCGCCACAAATCGCTGTAATTCCTTTTTAGAGAACGAACGAACATTATTACTTAAATCAAATTTAAAGCCTGTTAGCGTGTTGCTAGGGATGATTTGATTGTGTACCGCAGCGTTAATCATCCTCATTACAATTTTATGCCACGTTTGAATAGTTGATTCTGTATATTTGTTTTCTTGTCTTAATTTGTCAATAAATTCTCGTTTATAAGTAATCTTATTTAAAGAAGATAGCTTTTGATTTCCAATCAATGGTGATATGTGAAATTTAACAGCGGATTCAATGTTTTGTTTTGTTGAAACACTCCAATTGTCTTGGGCGTAAGGTATCCAGACTTTGATCCATTCATCTATGGTGAGTTGTTTATTTTCGACGAAGGAAGTATTTTGTGTTTCTAAATCATATTGGATTTTTAGCAATGCTTTATTCGCCGCTCTTTCACTTTCAAATCCACGTTTGCTAGCTTCTTTTCGGTGTTTTAGAGAGTTGTAATAAGGATAGCGATATCCCCAAAAAGTTCCTTTTTTATTTGAGTAAGAAAAAACATATTTGTATTTTTTGGACCAATTTAGTTTCGCCATATTTTCACGTCCTTTTCTTTGTGGTAAAATAGGCGTAACAAAATAAGCCTATTTTGGTTCTATTTTTAACGCACTAACTTCTTAGCCGGAGAGGGTGCGTTATTTTTATTGTAACAATTCACGTTTTTTTATTTCAAATTCTTGTTTTGTAATAATGCCATCATCTAACAAGGCTTTAAATTTTCTTATCTCGTCTGCAGAAGATAATACAGTGTTATCTTTATTACTTGAATTAGTTTTTAGTATTTGGTCCAGTTTTGCAATTAATTCGTTGTATTTATCCATTAAACCTTTACCAATCATAGAATCAGTTTTTGTTTCAGTTGTGATTAACATATATTTTACTGTCTGATTATTAGGAAGATGTAACATAACTCCTAATTGCTTAATGGAAGTAAATTCTTTTCCACCTGTTCCAGCACCAACTAAAGCCCCAACAGGACCAGCTAAAACGCCACCAACAACTGCACGAGTTATTCCGTGATGTTTTTTTATATTGCCACCAACAAAAATATCTGTGTAACTAATCAAATCATCATAGTTGATAACTTGTTGTTTTCTTGATTCAGAAATACTTTTTGGGATAAATATTTTCTTGTCTGAATCATTAAAATAAATACCGCCTATTACAATATCATGATTATTTTTAAAATATTCTTTTATTTGCTTTTCTTCTGCTTTCTTTACCTTTTTTTCTTCTTTATTTCCAAATAAAAACATACTATATTCCTCCATTTTTGTTGTTAGTTTTATCAACAAACTTCAAGATAAGTTTTAAGTCTGTGTCCTTACACGAGATTTTTTACGCAAAAATAATTCTTTGTAGTTCATCAGCACAAGCACATTTTTATATAACTGATTAATTTTGTTGAATTATAGTTATATCTATATTGATTAATAGCTGATCTTGCTAAGCATGGATTTAATAAGAATATTTTTGTTAAAAAATCATATAACCTTACGTGTAGTGCTGCAGCACTCATTTCAAATTCTTCGCAAATTTGACGGAAAGACATTTGCTTTTTTAAACATTCTTTCAATGCTTCATTGTTTATTAAAGCAAGGGATGCAAATATATTAGCTCTTATTTCTTTTGGTTCATCTTCGCTAGTGTATCCTTTTCCAGTAATTAAATCTGAAAAACTTTGAGACTTGCATTCCTTATTCATATCAAAAAAATAATGTGCAGATTCATGAAGTATTGAGAAATTTTGCCTTCCTTTAACCATTGTTGGATTATAGGAAATTCCGCATTTATCGTGAAATTTTATTATGTTTCCTGAAAATATTTTTCTTGAAACATCACCGAAACTATAGGGAATTATGTCAACATTTTCTACGTCAATCATATAATCTTTGTAGTGTTTCCATCTTAACTCTTTTAGTTCAATTCCATAGTAATTAGCAACTTTTTCAATAATAATATATGTCTGGTCATGATATTCAAAATAAGTATCGTAGTCTAAATACATAGGGGTCATCCAATCATTTATTTTTAAGTCTTGATTTCATGAATTCTAAGTACTCTTTTAATTCTTCTCTGAGCTGATCTTTTTCGGATTCGGTTAAATCTTCTGTATTTACACGGAAGAAAGTTGTAATTTCATCTTCTTCTAAGTTATTAGAATTTGGATTATCAGTTCGTCCAAGTAAATAATCTACAGATATATTGAAGTAGTCAGCAACTTTTTTTAATTTATCAGAACCAGGAGTATTCTTACGCCATCTATTAATTACCCCGTTTCCAAATCCCAATGTTTCTTCTAATTGTCTTATTGACATTTTCTTTTCGCTAGCAAGTAATTTTATTTTTTCGTATAAATCCACTTATATCAACCTTTCTAGAAATACAAAGAAAATATGTATACAAAAAATCTACAAAATGGTTGACAATGTAGAAAAAATGTATATAATAATTCTTGTAAGTTAATTGGATAGAAAAAAAGCAAACTAAAAACATACCTTACAGCATTAAGTTTGGCGACCGAGTGCATAATAAAGGTTTTGTTATAGGCTTATTTAACTATGTTCTGATTGTAGAATATTTGTATACATAAGTCAATAGTTTTATAAATTCTATCTAATTAATTTACAAAAAATACTAAAGAAAGGAGAAACTAATATGCCAGACACAACAGCGGGCAGAGCGAAAATTCGTGAGTACTTTGATGATAAGAAAATATCATTAACATCTGTAGCCACGTATTTCAATATTCATAAGCAAGATCTAAACGACTATCTTTCTGGTAAAAATCAAAGTAAAAAGGCTCACGAAACACTAACGGCTATTATTGAATACTACAAAATTAGATAGGAGTGTTTAGAATGGAAAATTTTCTAGATACATCTTCAAAAAACTTTCTATACAACATTATTGAAAAAATCCTGAGAAAAATGTTTGAGCAAGTCATAAATGAAGCTAGTCAAGGATTAAATGAACGTGCTGAGTATTTAGACATCAAACAATTATCGTCTATGTATTCAATGTCTGTTCCTGAAGTTGAACAAAATTTTGTAAAAGACAAACGTATGCAAATGATCGAAAAAAGAAAGCCTGGTACTAGCAAGGGAAAAAGATACTGGCCTGCTAAAGAAGCTATAAAAATTTGTAATGACATCATGAATCATTGGGATTAAAGGAAAGGACGATACAGAAACAATGGACAACTTAGTAATTATGAAAAACCAACAAGCAGTAACAACTAGTTTGCAAGTCGCAGAAACGTTTAATAAAAATCATCGTGATGTTTTAGCAGCGATTGATGATTTAAAAGAGGGGGTTGCGGAAAATTACGCAGGGCTATTTTACGAAGATAGCTATATTCATCCACAAAACAAACAAAAATATAGACAAATCATTATGAACCGTGACGGATTCACGCTACTAGCAATGGGATTCACTGGTCAAAAAGCTCTTAAGTTTAAACTGAAATACATTGAAGCTTTTAACCAAATGGAGGAACTGCTTAAAACTCAATCAAACTTACCGATTAATAACACAGAATTGTTATTAGAAGCTGCGTTAAAACATGAACGTGGATTGACTCTTGTAAATCAACGTTTAGATAAGCTAGAAACAGAAACTACAATTAATAGAAGCCAACAACGAAAGATACAAGGGCTAGTTTCATCAACTGTTATCAAAGTATTAGGTGGCAAAAAAACATTGGCTTATCAGGATTCAAGTATTAAGCAATCAGCCTTTAGTAATTGTTATAAACAATTGAAAGCATTATTCGATGTAGCATCTTATGTAGACATTCCAAAAGTTCGATATGAAGAGGCTGTAGCTCTAATTCCTAGATGGAAGCCTAACTTAGAATTACAAGCAAGAATTGATATGGCTAATGATAATGGAGATATGTTTAAAGAAATAGGATAGTAATGATAAAAGGATAAGCCTTAACTTATCCCCAGTTAAAAGTAGTGTCAACAATAATAGCTTTTTGATCCATATCACTTTTGATGGATTCAATAATTTCTAAAACAGAAGATTTATAGTAATAAGTCTTGCTTGATGCGATTACTTCATTTTCTTCGGTTTTAATTACAAAATAGTATTTTTTATTAGAAGCTTTCTTTATTACAAAAAACATTTTGACACCCCGCTTTCAACTGAATTATATCAAAAAAATTATAGGAGGGTAAATATGAAAGCAATACGTGAAGCACGATTGATAGGCGCATTATTATTGATGATTGCGCTAGGTGTGTTATTGAAAAGCCACTTTTCAGTTCCAGTGTTGGCAACAATAAGTGTACCTCTTTTTATCCGTTGGTTTTTCAACTGGGATGAAGCGGAGTATCAGCATTTTCAAAAAAGACAAAATAAAAAGTCCCAATCGTCTGCCAACGATTAGGACACATACAAAATGAACTAAGGAGAGTATATCAAAATGAACGATAAAATTCAAAAATTAATTAAAAAACTAGCAAAAGAATGCCAGAAAGAAGATGTAGGTTTATCTTTGGCAGCTATCGATTTAAAAGGAGAGATGGCAATATCTCAAGTTGGAAAAGGCACGATAGTAGCCATTGCTGCACATAGCCAATATACACTAACAAAAGAAAAACTGGAACAATCAGATTGTGATTGTCCAAAACATCGTTTATTAAAGGAGATGTACGGTATTGCAACAGAAACTACGACTAAAAATACACATACTTTTGTCACAGATAATCCAAACGATTTGATGGATATATTATCGAAGGTTTTTCGAGGTGAGTTGAAATGACTAGAAAAGAAAAGTTAAACCAAGCAAAAAGATTAGCTGATTTATGGTACAAGCAACAAAAAAGTCAATTATACATTGCGCAACAAAAAGAGCGCAGGGGGATTGCATGATGAAAAAAGCGACTACGCCGCCAAGCAAATAGTCGCATACAAAATTATACTAGAAAAATTGTAACACAGAAAAGAGGTTTTGTGAATGAATCGTAGAGAAGCAAATACACTAGATAGATATTTAACAGAGCCGACTGAAAAACTATATAAGGAAACCTATGAAGATGATCCAGTGGACACTACTGATTGTTTTGGGAATGAAATTGCTGATGAAGACGGTGTGTTTGAGCTAACTTTTGCAATGAAATGTCTTTATACAGGACAACCAGTACTCACTTGTAAAAAAATTGCTACACAAGATACAATCGTTGATTTGATAGAAGAATTAGGCGAAGAAAACGTGTATTTAATTGAATATGTGAGTTCAGGAAAAAGATATAAGGAGGGCTTATTGAATGGCTGAAGCAACCAAAACAGATTTTTCTGAGTTGAATGTTTATCAAAAATTAGCGTATGTGAGACAAAAAGCACCATATATTCAAAAAAGTAAACGTGGCCAGCAATACAGCTATGTGGGGTCAAGCGATGTACTATCCGCATTAAATACAGTCATAAATCAAGTTGGATTAATTTTGAAGCCAGAAATTGTTGCTCATCAAGTTCGGGAATCACAAGATGAGGTATGGAAAGCGGATAAAGTAAAGAAAGAGCCTGTAGCCAAAAAACGTACAACGTATTTTACAGAGCTAGAGTTAATGATGACATGGATTAATATTCATAATCCTTCTGAGATTGTTGTTTGTTCATGGTATAGCCAAGGAGTAGATATTGAAGGAGAAAAGGGTGTAGGAAAAGCACTAACGTATGCGGAAAAATATTTTTTATTGAAATTTTTTAATATCGCAACAGATGATGATGATCCTGATAAATACCAAAAAGAACAGCTGAAAAATACTGCAATTACTGAACGGCAAATTGATATGTTGAACGCATCAATTAGTAGAGTAGCCGAGCTGGCAGGGCAAGAATTTGAAGCTGTGAAATCGTTAGCTATAAATGATTCTGATTTGAATCCTAAAAAAGCATTTGAAGAATATAGTGCTTATGATTATGGTGTTATTTCTAAATTGCTTGCGAAGTGGATAAATTTTTATGAATCTAGGCAGAAGGTTCAAGAAGATAAGAAGTGATTGAATGATTGGAAAAATCATAAAACACAAAGGAAATAAATTGGCGATTGAGTTTGAGGATGAGATCAACTCGAATTTCCTCAAACTCCTAGCTAACAACGATGACAATTTAGTAAAAGTTGAACTATTAGATAATCGACAAATGTCTCAAAAACAGAATGCACTTTCTCACGTTTTAATAGCTGATATAGCTCGTTGGAGTTATGACGAACCCAAATGGATAGAGGAAGTTCTAAAGTATTATTACGAAGCTAAAAACGGTGTGTATTTTGAACACAGTAAGGCTACACGACATGAGGCAACAGAATGGATTAGTTTTTTAATCGAATTTATTTTGAAAAACGATGTACCACTAGAAAAGAGATACCAATACTTGCTAGAAAATAACAAATGGTTTTATTACTGCCTAAAATATCGTAAGTGTTGTATTTGTGGAAAACATGCCGATGTTTGTCATATCGAGGTAGTCGGTATGGGGCGAAATCGTCAAAAGATTAATCACGAAACATTTACTTTTTACGCTGGTTGCCGTCAACATCATCAAGAAGAACATCAGATAGGAACTAAGAACTTTTTAAACAAATATCAAATTAAACCAGTAAAACTAAACGTTGAAGAACGTAAGAAGTTGAACATTGGAGGTTAACAGTTTGGTAAAGGAATTACTTGTAGAATACAGGCAATTAACATCGAGTCAAAAACTATTTTTTGAACTATTAGCATTTGTCTATATCGGTTCAAGAAATGGTAAAGGAATAGCTATTGAAACACAAACAATAAAAAAAGTCGTTAACGGAGAAATTAAGCATAAATATGTTTATACGGTCGTTGTTGATGAGGAGGATAACTAGTGAATGAACATAGAGGATATTACGCCATTATCCCAGCGATTGTTCGCTATGATAACCACTTAAATGGGAATGCAAAATTATTGTATGGAGAGCTAACGGCATTAGCAAATGAAAAAGGCTATTGTTGGGCAACGAATCAATATTTTGCAAATCTGTATAACGTTAGCAAGCGAACAATTATTTCATGGCTGAAACAGTTAGAAGAAAGAAACTATATAAAAATACAAATTTTTTATAAGCCAAACAGCAAAATGGTAGATCGAAGACATATCTATATCTTACCGTATCCAACTGATACAGAATTTTACACCCCTAGTGAAGAAAATTTCATCACCTATGGAAAAAATCATCAGGAGGGGAATGAAGAAAATTTCACTACCCCTAGTGAAGAAAACTTCACAGAGAATAATACATTAAATAATAATACAAAGAATAATACAAAGAATATATATAGTGTTGAACAAAGTTCAACCATGTCTGAATTATTTGAAAAAGTTTGGAAAACATATCCGAAGAAAACCAATAAGAAAAAAGCCAAAGAGCAATTCTTAAAGAAAATTAAGTCAGATGAAGACTTCGAACGGTTTAAAACAGGATACAAAGCTTATCTTAAGTATATCAAATTAAACGACTGGTATCATCCACAAGAATTGTTCCGCTGGATACGTGATGAACGTTTTAACGATGAATACGACTTGTCTGAAACGACAACGCAAGCAAGATATACGAATCCTCCAGTTAGACAAGAGCAATTACCAGATTGGGTAAATGAACCAAAACAAGAAGAGGAAAAACTATCACCAGAAAAGCAAGCTGAACTTGATAGGCAAATAAAAGAATTTTTGGAGGGCAAGTCATGATTGAAATGAGAGTACTTGATTATCGAATTACTAGTGATGATAAGCAAGTAATCGTAAATAAAGCGAGACGAAACGAACACGGAGAGTTAACCATTTTGACTGATAAAGACGGTACACAAAAAGAATCACTCGCTTTGATTGGTTATTATGGCAATTTAAGTAAGGCTCTCGTCGCAATAGAACGCGATTATGTGCTTTCTAGTGGTAAAACAATACAAACAGTCAAAGAATACAAAAAAGAGCTAGAATCGATTCACAGCAAGCTAAAACGTGAATTAGATTTCGGGGAGGAATTTTAGATGAATGAATTAGTTAAATTAGTGTAAGAATGGGCGGAAGAAAAGCGTTTAGATAAAGCGGAACCTGAAAAGCAAATGCTAAAAGTGATTGAGGAAGTCGGAGAAGTTGTCGCTGCATTGGCAAGAAACAACGAAAACGACCTAAGAGATGGCATTGGTGATGTGGTTGTGACGTTAATTATTCTCGCTATGCAAAATAACATGGATTTATACGAATGCGTAAATCAAGCATATAGCGAAATCAAAAATCGCCAAGGGAAGATGGTAAATGGAGCATTCGTCAAAGAAGCCGATTTGTAAGGTTTGAG
Source organism: Enterococcus sp. DIV1307a (assembly GCF_050537425.1). Classification (NCBI taxonomy): domain Bacteria; kingdom Bacillati; phylum Bacillota; class Bacilli; order Lactobacillales; family Enterococcaceae; genus Enterococcus; species Enterococcus sp. DIV1307a. The sequence continues at coordinate 1,718,068 of NZ_CP172914.1, read as the reverse complement.
GTGGAAGAGATGCGAATTATTCTACCAATTGAACCAAAACCGCAAAGTCGCCCGAGGTTTGCAAGACGTGGGAATTATGTCCAAACCTATGAAGATAGCGCTATGAGAGCCTATAAACAAAAGATAAAAGTGTATCTACGAAAGGAAAAACCAGAATTGATTGAAAAAGGGGATATTTTTGCGCATATTACGTTTTACATCGCTACTCCTAATCCCTATTAAGTTCTAAAAAAAACGCTTAGAAGTGGAATTAGAGCGGAAATATTGAGATAAGAAACCTGACTTGGATAATTATTTCAAAGCAGTCACTGATGCTGCTGAAGGTATTTTATATAAAAACGATGGTCAAATTGCTGTAATGGTTTGTCAAAAGTTGTACAGTATGCGACCACGAACAGAACTAGAAATTAAAAGTTTGGAGGAACAAGTGTAGTGGGTAAAACGGGTAAACAGATCAAAGAGAATTATTCGGTTAGAAAGCGAGTAAAGAAGATGCTTAAATTTAAAGAATTTAATATTCAATTATTCGACGTTCACATTTATATAAAAAAGCTAAGTAGTTTTAAAACCAATAAAAAATAGTATAAAAAAACTAACTAGTTTCCGCTAGCTAGTTATAGATACATTTTCATCTCAGATAGAGACAATTAATAATACATTACTATGAAATTTAAGGCAACAAAAAAAGCCAGCTGACCACTAGCTGACTTATGTGGTAGAAACAACTGTTTTCCGCCAGTTGTTCTTTAGGTGTGAGTTAGCACTTTCCCCAAATAAAGTGCTATTAAAAAGCCGATTAAAAATCGACAATAAATCTCTTGCAGAGACGTGTACTACTATTAACTGTTTACCAGAAGTTAATGTAGAAAAGGAGGAAATTTATTTCATAAATAAAATCCCCAAGAAAGTTAAAGTGATTATACCATTGAAAAATAGATTTGAAAATACCTTCTATGCCAAAAATATTTATTAGATGGAAAATATCAAATGAATAAAGATGATGTGAAAGATGACGAATGGAAGATTGTAAAATATTGTAGAATTATTATTGTTTTCTTTATAGTCAACCAATAATTTGTTGACTACAAACATGTATGAGTGATGAATATTTCGATAAATAAATAGCCAGTCGGTTTCCGCCGACTGGCTGAGAAGTGAATAGCTATTGGAATAGTATTCTTAGTATAATTTATATCATATAGAGTCGCTGATGAGCAAAGAATAAGCATTTCTTATATATGTTTGGATAAATAAAAAAAGCTACTTAGTTTCCGCTAAGCAACTCTTAAATGATGATATGTTTATTATAAATTATTATACCATAAAAGGAGCGATTTCACTTGATTCTATTGTTAAAAGAAGTAGATTTTCGACAAACAAAAGCGAATGCTAGAAATGTGTTGAAGAGTTTTAGACGTTTAGAGCGAATAGCTGGTCGCTCTTTGATAGATTTAAAATCACCAATTATTACAGAGATGCCTAAAAGCCAAAGCCACGGAAACAAAACAGAAGGTGCACTGGTACAATTAGCTGATGCAGAAGCAGAAAGAGATGCAATTTTATCTGCACTTATGGCTTTGAGTTTGACTAGTAGACAAATTCTGCAATACAGTTTTTGTGTGCAGGATCATTACTCTAATTACAAGATTGCTAGAGAAGTTGGATATTCTGAAAGAAGTATTCAACGTATGAAATCAGAAGCTTTAATTGAATTTGCTGAAGCTTATCGAAATGGAAAAATAATTGCCTATAAATAAAATTTTGGCGGTTTTTTGGCGGAAAGTTGGCGGTTTTTATACGAATTTGAGTGCTAATATAGTAATATCGAAAGTCAAAGAAATGGACACATTACACACTTTCTCGTTTAGTCACCGTTTACTTTGTCTTTCGATGGTCACTTGCAGACTTACGTTCTCAATAAAATGAAGTGAGGTGAATAACCTCCTCTTTTTTCTACAGGTTTGCAAGTGACACTTTAATGGAATATAGCTCAGTTGGTAGAGCATACGACTGTTAATCGTAAGGTCATGAGTTCGAGTCTCGTTATTCCAGTAAGTAGCATAGCTACTTAAATAAATAATCGTCAATAAGTCAAATGTAACTACCTTTACGATCAAACGACGGTTAAGATTTTCCCTCCTATCTTAGGCTGCACTTTCAGCGTGCAGTCTTTTTGGTTGTATAAATAATAATAGTTAAATTCATTGATTTTTGGTAATATTAAATTATAAATCTATTAGGAGGGGAAATATGGATTTGAATAGTAAGGGAAAAGTAGTGAGCTTTATAAATATGAAGGGTGGGGTAAGTAAGACAACCCTTTGTAAAGAACTAGGTTTGTTTTTACACAAACAAGGGGGTAAAAAAATACTTTTTGTTGATGTTGACCCACAAGCAAACCTTACTCAGTCACTTTTTGACATATATAAATTCACTCAAAAACAAGTGATATACAAAAGTACGGAAGATAAAAAAAAGTACAAAAAAACTATGGCTAGCATCGAAAATATGATTAATAGAAATGCATCCTCTGTACCAGTTTATAATGAAGTAGTGCAACACTTAAATGACAATGATGAAGGGCTAGCAATAATACCAGGAGAGTTAGGTATAGATTTTTCACTAAGAAATTTAAACAGTGCGACTTTAGAAAATAGTTTGCATACATTTATAAAGGAGAACAAGTTAAGGGAAAAGTTTGATTTTATATTTATTGATTGTCCTCCCACATACTCCTCTTATACGGTGTTGGCTTTAAAACCTTCAGATTATTATTTAATCCCAGTAAGGCCTGAGGCGTATTCCATTTTAGGCATAGATTTGTTACTTCAAGTAGTAGAATATATACAAAAAGAACACGATACTTTTTTTGAAAATAAGCCATTGGAAAAATTAGGAGTGGTTTTTACAAATATTGAGTCTAAGCCATCGGTAGGTGTAGAAAATTTAATACAAGAAATTAAGAGCAGTCAAATATTAAAAGAATGGGATATGCCATTATTTGACAACTATTTCCAAAAAAACACAGAGTTATATAAAAATATTGGTTATTGTATAGTGGATAGTAATAGTGAAATCTCAAAACGTAATCTATCTTTAATTGCTCAGGAATTTATAAAAAAAGTAACTGAAATTCAATAAAATTCGAAGGAGATATTTATGCTTATGGATAACGATTTATATTATTTGTCGACATTCGCTACTAAGTCAGAAACTAAATCGATTGATATAATGAGGATAAATTTGTATGGTTTGATATCGGCCGTTATTTTATCCAAAACTATATTTAAAAGAAATAGTGAAATTTCTGTATTTTTAGAATTAGTTAATATTACTGTGAAAGATTATGTAATGAAAAGTAGAACACTTCTTTTATCTAGAATTATTAGGGATATAGAGAAAATGGATGCAGATCAACTTAAAAAAATACAGAAGGAAACAGTAAATTATTTATTTTCAATCCAAGACATTCAAGAAGTGACATCTAAGAAAAATAAAAGAAATTCTATAGATGATGTTTTAGAAAAATTTGGTAGAGGTGAATAGAGGATTGAATATTCACAAAGAAGTTAGTAATTACTTAAAATTCATTGTAAAAAATTACGAGTATACTACACTTGCCAAGATAATAAAAAAAAATGATAATGATTTAAATAATATGTTTCCTGTTTTAGTTGAATTCATACAAGTTTTATGGGCTTTAGAACTCTATGAAGAACATGAAAATATTTCTTCAGAGGTAAAGAATTTTTTAACTAAAATTAGGATAGTTTATTTAAGGCTATTATATGTTTATCCGCTTAATGATGATTTTATCGTCGAGGCAATATTAAGGCAGATATCTGAAAATGTTTTAAAAACATTATTTTTAATAGAAACTCCTGGCAAAAATATTGAAGAAGTGACTAAAATGAGCTATAGAGCTCTTTGGGATACAAATTTAAAAAAATCTAATATGTATGTGAATTATAAGAAAGAATTAGATTATTTTAATAATTTATTCAAAATCGGTTCGGATATATTACATGCTAAATATGAAATAGATGGCGTAAAGCAATTGAGCGATAGATATGAAAATAATACTCCTTATGACTACCAAAAAATTCGTAAGTTAAATAAAAACTTGAAACATTTTTTATTTAATATTATAGAAGAAAGTTTTTTTATCAATGAAAGCGAAAATTTCACTATTAATCAAAAAAATAGGAAGAAGCAATGTCTGGCCAAAATATCTAAAAAAGACATAATGAAAAAAATATCAAAATGAATGCGAGAAAATAGTCGTTATTAAAGGTAGGGTACTCATTGAGGAAGCATTTTAACTATTGTAGTAGATAAAATGACAAGTAGAATATTCAATTCAAATAAGTAGAAGATTAGTATTGATTTTTACTTATTTGAGTCTCAATAAATTAAGAACAGAAATAAAAAAACAAAACTCAATTCAATAAGCATTGTGAGGTGGTGTGTCGTTTTAAATGGATAAAAAGGAACAAGCAAAGAAATATTATGAAGAAGGTTGGAAATACAAGGATATTTCCGAAAAGCTTTCTGTACCTCCCAACACATTGAAGTCATGGAGAAAACGTGATAAATGGGAAAGAGGGGGTGCAACCAAAGAGGTGCAACCTACAAATAGGGGTGCACCTAAAGGCAATCAAAATGCTATAGGTAATAAAGGAAATAAAAGAGCCTCGCCACCAAAAAGAAATAAGAATGCAGTAAAAACAGGTGAATATGAGATAATATTTGCTGACTTACTATCTGACGAAGAAAAGGACATCTATTCTAACATGAATGATGATCCTTTTTTTATTTTGAATGATGAGATTCGCTTATTAAAGGTACGGCAGTTTAGAATGATGAAACGTATCAAAGAAGCTGAAAAAGGACTAAATGATGAAGAAGTTGAACGGTTACAACAGCTAAGGAAAATTAAAACACCGATTGAAAAAGACGGTATAAAGCTAGAAATAAAACGTGAAGTTATGCAAGACGTTCAAGTAACTCGTAAAACATTTAGAAAGTTAGATGACATCTTAGCTATTGAAGATGCGTTGACTAGAATTAGCAATCAGTTAACAAAGGCTGTTAAGCAACAGAATGCCTTGCTAGCAAATGATGCCAAATTACAATTGTTGAAAGTTCAAACTGAAAAAGCTAAAGCTAGTTTAGGTGCTACAAGTGGAGACATGGATATGCCAGTTTTTATTGATGATATATCAGGTGATGGATATGAGTAAAAAACTATCTGAATTTCTTCCTAAAGCATTTCATACTACTTGGAAGGTAGCATTAAACTCAAATATATTACATGTTGTTGAAAAAGGTGGCCGTGGGTCAGGTAAATCATCTGGCATAGCGCACATAATCGTTCAATTGATTATGAGATATCCTGTAAATGCTGTGGCCATTAGATACGTTGATAATACGATTGAGCTATCTATTTTTGAACAGATTAAGTGGGCAATTGAAGAACAAGGTGTGTCTAAGTATTTTAAAGTAAATAAAAGTCCTATGAAAATCACCTATAAGCCTAGGGGGAATTATATTGTTTTTCGTGGCGCACAGAATCCAGAAAGAATTAAGTCATTAAAGGATTCAAGATTTCCATTTGCTATAGCTTGGATTGAGGAATTAGCCGAGTTTAAAACAGAAGATGATGTAAAAACCATAACTAACTCATTGCTACGTGGTGAATTAGCAGATGGTCTTTTTTATAAATTCTTTTATTCGTACAATCCTCCTAAGCGACGACAATCATGGGTTAATAAGAAATATGAATCTAGCTTTCAACCTGAGAATACTTTCGTTCATCATTCAACATATAAGGATAATCCATTCATAGCTCAAGCATTTATTGAAGAAGTTAATGCTACGAGGGCTAAGAATCCGAAACGTGCTGAGTGGGAGTATGACGGCAAAGCTATTGGTTCAGGAGTTGTTCCTTTTGATAATCTACGAGTAATAAAAGGATGTATTACTGATGAAATGGCTGCTAACTTTGACAATATCAGAAATGGTCTTGACTTTGGTTATGCTACTGATCCATTAGCATTTGTTAGATGGCATTATGACAAAAAGAAAAATGGCATCTATGCTATTGATGAAATTTATGGTGTGAAAATTAGTAATAGGGAATTTGCTAATAAAGCTAAGTCTAAAGGATATATATCAGATAGAATTGCAGCTGATTCAGCAGAGCCTAAATCAATAGCAGAGCTAAACAGTGAACATGGTATGCCACGAGTTTTCGGAGTAAAAAAAGGTCCTGATTCTGTTGAGTATGGCGAAGAATGGTTAGGCGATTTGGATTTTATTTGTATTGATCCATTAAGAACTCCTAACATTGCTAAAGAATTTGAGAATATTGATTATCAAACTGATAAAGACGGTAATCCTAAACCTAGGTTAGAAGATAAAGACAACCATACAATTGATGCGACAAGATATGCTTTCAGTGAAGATATGGATAAAAATAATGTGAGATTTATCCAATATTAGGAGGTGGGAAAATGTTTCAAAACAATTTAAGTTTGAAGCGGTATAAAAGAGTGCGAACAAAATATTCTACACAAATTAATGAAGAAGTTTTCGATCCTAATGATTTTATTACTGAAATGAAGCCATTTTTTGATGATAGAGAGCGTAAGTACAAAGCCTATACAAGCGAACAAAATGAGATCGATAGAAGACCTAAACCAAACACAGAGATTATAAAAGTGAATAATAAACTTCATGCTGGTTTATACAATACTATTGTCGACCAAGCAGCTGACCATTTCACAGGCATTCCAATTAAGTGGGATTATGATATTACCGAACAACGCAAATCTATATTGCAAAAAATGGGTTCAAAGGTAAAAGACTTGTTTTCAGGGAATGTCAGAAATGAGACAAAAACTCCTGAAGAATTCGACAAATTAGCAGAGTTAGTAAACGATATGCGGTTTGCCATGCTTGATTCTGATACAGCTCGGTTTCAAGGAGCTTGTGGTGTTGCTTTTCGTTTGTTAGAACCTGTTGAAACCGTGGAAGGTTGGCAATTATGGGCGAGCAATATCGAACCATGGAAAGCTGAAAAATACGAAAATGCAGATATCTTTATTCGTGAAAAATACGATACACATCAAAAAAAATTTTTCGAAGAAATGAAAGTCATTACTAAAAAAAGAATATGTATATATAGCAGATATGTTGAATCTAATTTAGTCAGTGCATCTGGAACATTTAAATTGATTGAGGAAGTAGAAAACCCGCTAGAAACGTTTTACTTATCAGAATTTAAAAATAACACGAATCGTTATTGCGATTTTGAAGTGGCGGAAGAACTTTCTGATGCATTTGATAGAAGCTTATCAGACCAACAAAACGAAGTTGAACAGTTTAAACTTGCTTATATGGCCATTAGTGGCTCACGATTAGATGAAAAAGAAGCACAAAGAATGATGGAACAATTAGGTATTATTAATTTGCCAGATCCACAAGCTAAGGTTGGGTATGTAACGAAAGACATTAATAAAGATTTCAACGAGTATCATCTTGATAAGCTGAAAAAGCTTTATTACACGGTAACTAAGTCAATCGATTTCAATGATGAAGTATTTAAGTCTAATAGCTCTGGCGAAGCTCGCAAATGGCAAATTATTACACTAGAAGCTAAAACAAATACTAAAGAACAGTATTTTAAAGAAGGATTGAAAGAAGCAGCTGAGACGATGTCTGCCTTTATTAAATTTAGGGATAAATTAGATGTTGATGTGTCAAAAATTGTATTCACATTCAGTCGTAGCTTGCCAACAGACATCGGTTATCTTGCTGATGCATTGCCTAAACTTTCACCATTTGTATCCAAACGAACAATTATTAATCAGATTCCATTTGTTAAAGACCCAGATTATGAAATGGACTTGATGAATTTAGAACAAGGTCAAGATTATCCTAGCGGTGAATATGATGAACTAGGTGGTGCAGGTAATGACGAAGAAGAAAACAACGGCTAGTGAACGTTATTGGGAAAAACGTCGTGAATTAGAAGATAAAGCACGTTTGAAACTGGAAAAGAAAACTCTTAATGAGCTAGAATCTGTTTTCGAACGTGCTTTAGTTAAAATTCAAAGACAGCTGTTGTCACAAGCAGATTTACACGATATCACTCAAAGTGAAATGCTAGAAGACTTTAGCAAACAAGATCAAGAGAAGTACCGCAAGTATATCGAAAAAAACTATGAAAAGTTGATGGAATCAGATGAAGCTTATAAACAATTCATTGATGAATATTTTCCATCCTTTGACTATGCGAAAGTTAATCGCTTGTTACAATTACGAGCAGACATTTTTTCTACCCTTGCAGGTGAAGCAATAACTAGTGATGTTAACGGTAAATTTAATAACGACTTAGAGAATATCACAAAACGAATCTACAATTCTAATTCTAATGCGTTGATACAATTATTAGGCGGTTCAGCACCTGGTTTAACTAAGAATGAACTAGAAAACATCATGAACTATCCGTGGAGCGGAAAAACATTTTCATCTCGTTTATGGGGCAATATATCAACCCTAGAGCAACGTTTGAGCAATTCCATTATTAATTCATTGGCAAGTGGTGAAGGAGTTGTGGAAGCTCTTAGAACGATGAAAAACGATGGTGTTATTAGCGGTATGTTTAAGTTGGAACAAGGAAAGTTTAATCGTTCGATTGAAAATCTTGTTAGAACGGAATATTCACATTTTGCGGTAGAAGGTGTAAGAAAATCGCTAAAGGATATAGGTGTTAAGCAAACACAAAGCTGGTCGGCAGAAGATGAGCGTGTTTGTTCTATTTGTGGTGGACGTCATGGAAAAGAGATTAAAGATGATTGGCATCCACCGTATCATGGACGTTGCCGTTGTACTGAAATACCAATTGTTCCTGAAATTAGCGATGACATAGATAAATTGTATGAAGAGATGTTTGGTGATTTATTGGATGAATTCGCAAGTAAGCAGTGGGGTATTAAATTAAATCATCCAAAAGTTAGTGCAACTAAACTCGATTTAAAATCCGTATTAGACAAAACAAACATGCAAGAAGCTTTAGGAAAAGAAAATTATTCTAATTTTTTAGATCATTTAGATGGGATAACTGACCAAAGGGTGCTAAACTTAATAAATGTGATAGGGCATAAGTTGGAGTTTAAAGACATCAAAGAAGTAAGAGCATTTGCACAAGGCAAATCAATTCAACTTAGTCAAAAATCATTTGATGGGGATAGGGGTGTTAATCCTTATCAAACAGTTTATCATGAGATAGGACATGCTTTGGATCATCTTGGGCTTGAAGTATTAACAGGAAAAAATACGATGCCGACAGGAAAACTGATAAAAAGAAAGCTAGGAAGACGAACCACTTTTATAGAAGTGCATATAACACACGCATCGTCACTTTCTGAGTATAACATTAAAGAAGCGCTAGAACGCGATTTTTGGAAATATGTAAACGGAGATTTGCCATCCTATAATGATTTAGGTAATAGACCTAGAAATGCGGATAAGAAAAAGGCTTATGATGACTTAAGGGCGGAAATTTATAAAAAAAATACAGAGAACTTACAAAAAACTAGAGAACGATTATCAAAAATAGTTAGGGAAAATCCTAACTCAGTATCCGCTATTTCAGATATGATTGAATCTATAGGTTCTTTAGGAGACTATCCGTTAGGTTTTGGTCACGGCAAGCGCTATTGGCAAACAACAGGTAGCACAGAAACGGAATTTTTTGCACATATGACAGAAGTAGTTGCTAACGATAAGTCAAGAGAATTAATGAAAGAGATTTTTCCGACAGCAGTAAGCCAATGGGAAAAATTAGTAGATGATATCTTAAAGGCGGTGAAATAAGTGTTTAGTTGCGAAGATGGCGCATGGTCTATTATTGATGATGCAGTTAAAAAGTATGAACAACATTTCCATGATGAGTTTCCAATATATGAATATATCGATGTAACAAAGAGTGATGACTTCGATTTTTCTATTCTAGGTGCAAAAAAATTAGCGAAATTCATTGATGAGCATATTAAAGAAAATAAATCGGTCCACGTCCCGTCAGATTACCATAGCAGACTTTACTAAGCACTTAAAGGATAACTTTGAGTGCTATTTTTATACCCTAAATTGGAGGTGAGATCATGAAAGGATTATTCGAAGCAGTATTAAATCTAGAAGTTACCAATGGTACAGAAAAAGCCTATAAAAAAGCTTTTGAACAAGAAAACGAACGATACTTAACCAAACACACTTTGAGAGATGGCAACGGTAATATCGTCAAAGATGAGCTTAAATCAGTTTGGGGTGGTAATTATTGTCACGTTGATATTTTGTATTCGTTACCAGGTAAAAAAAGTAAATTAACTATTTCGATTGTGTCTAGGACTCTGCAAAACGTAAAAGATGCTGTCACTGATTATCAAATGTTAGGTGCTGAACTGGTCCATAAGAATTGGAAGTGATTAGATGGATCCCTATGATTACTTAGATGCAGATTATGAAGAGCATTTACTAAGAGAAGAAAAGCAATTAAAGTCTGACGAAAGTTAGGCTTTTTATTTTGTCCGAAATGACGTTAAACTAGCGCAATGCTGGGCTTAATTGAATGGTGGGGCGCAATAAATAAATCTAAAGCAATGCGGGGCGATTAGTCGAATCGTGGGGCGAAAGGAGAAACAAAATGAAACCAAACCTATTACCAATGAATTTACAAATGTTTGCAGAAGAAGACGGTGGTACAAACTTCACTTTCGATGATTTTAAGGCATTTGTAGAATCAAATGAGGAAGCACAAAAATTTGTACAATCACAGTCACAATCAGCTGCAGATAAACAATTAGAAGCTTGGAAACAAAATAATCTTGAAAAAATCAAGGAAACAACAATCAAGGAGTATGAAGAATCTAAGAAAAATAAAACTCCTGAACAAATTAAATTAGAAGAATTACAGGCTGAATTTGAAGCTGAAAAGGCATTACGTGTGACTAGTGATAATAAGGCTTTTGTTGCAGAAAAAATTGCTGGCTTAGATTGGGACGGAGATTTGAAAGATTCTATTTCTCAATTTATGTTAAATAATCTTGTTAGTTCAGATACTGAATTTACTAAGAAGGCTGTAGAAGGCTTTACAGAGCTTTTAGAAGCAATAAATGATAAGCATGCAGAAGCTATTAAAAATGTAGAAATGACTAAAGCTTTTGGTAATAAATCGCAACAAACCAACATGGGAACTGGTAATCAAACAAAATCGTTTGAAAATCCAGAGGTAGCATTAGGACAAAAATTACAAGCTTTTATCGATTAGGAGGAAACTACAAATGAAAAAAAGTTCATTAAATAATCTTGAGTATTTAGATATTTCACAGGAAGTTAACGCATTACAAGTTCCAAACACACCATTTTTAAGCTATTTGTTAGGCGCAGGCAAAGTTGAAGCTGCCAAGTCAACTGAGATTAAATGGCGAGAATATGGCATGAATAATGATGATTCATCTGCTCAATTAGAAGGCGGAGAATACGCAGATGCGGAATCTGATCGTACATGGTTTAACAACTATACTGAAATTTTCAGAAAATCAACTTCTGTATCTGGCACATTAGATGCTATTAATGTAGATGGTGTAGGAAATGAATTGAATAGCCAAGTAGCTCTTCGTGCTACAGAAATGAAAATTGACTTAAATCGTAAATTGATTGTTGGTGTAAAGGCTGATGAATCTGGTTCTAAAGGTCGTCAGATGAACGGAATTTTAAATTTGATTAGCTCAACGAATAAAGTCGAAACAGCAGCTGCGGGGGCAGTAACAAGAAAAGATATTGATGCCTTATTTAAAACAATGTTCCAAAAAGGATACATGGGCGAAAAATTATGTTTAGTAGCACCTGATATGCAAGAATTAATGACTGATCAGTTGGATGAAAAATCAACAAAAATTGTGCAATTTGGCGATAAACTTACTTTTGGATTGCAACTTGGAAATATTGTCTCAAATTACGGCTCAGGAATTGCGTTAATTGAACCTAATTTACCTAATGGAACAATCGCAGCTATTGATACTAATTATGTAAAATTACGTCCACTACGTGAATGGCGTGCGGAAGAATTAGCAAAAACAACAGATTCAAGACGGATTGGATTAGTTGGTGAGTATTCAATTGAATACAAAGCTTCTAATTCTGGAGCAATCTTGAACTTGAAAGCCTAAAATATAATAACGAAGGAGAAAATTAAAAATGGCAACAGCAAAAAAAGAAGTAACCTATCGTGTGCTTGACAAGAAAAACTTTGTGGGCTTTATGCATCCTAAAACAAAAAAATTTATCACAGCAAACGAAAATAATGAATTTGTAGTTTCAGAAGATGACAAAGAAGCTATTGAGATATTAGAACGTGCTGCAGATACTTTTAAAGTTTAGGTAATGATGCTTTATGGTTGATGAAAAAAAAGAAGAAATCGTTGAGAAAATTCAATTGATGCTACCTAACGCTTCTGAAGATAGGATTTTGTCTGTTTTAAACCTTGTTATCTTTGAAATCAATTCTTACAATACTTGCAAAATTGATATTGCTTGGGACGAGTTTGAACAACTTATAATTGAGGTTATCTACAAAGCTTTAAAAAACGAAATAGATAAGTCTGTAGCTAGTGTAAAACGTGGTGATACATCAATTAGTTATGTAGTTGAATCAAAAGACATACAATCACTCATGAAGAACTATAGCAGTGCTATTAAACGTATTTTAGGCTGTGATAGCGGGGTGTTTTTCTATTGAATGAAGCAGAAATTTTAGCAGCTACTTATTTTGATACCTGTGTTATTGAGAGAATGAGCGATATTGAAAATACGGAAAGTGGGATTACTGAACAAGTTTATTTTCCAATTCATGTTGGCAAGTTACCCTGTGCTTTCTCTCAAGGAAGTATGGGGAACTTACCTGTAATAGAAAACAAAGAAGCGTTTAATATCTCTTATGAAGAACAAAAACTTTTTTTAGAACCTAATATAAAAGTTAAAAAAGGAGATAGAATAACTATTACTCAAGGTACAGGTCAAAAACATGTGTTATTTTCAAAAAAACCTTTTTATTATCCAAGCCATATAGAAGTAGTGCTATCAGGAAGTTCAATTGATGAGTAAAAGCGATCTTAGAATGAAATCAAATGCTGATAAAGTTATTGCAAATTTAAAGAAAATGACACCCATTGCTGAAAAAGAAGGTGCTGCAATGGTGAATGATTCGTTAGCTAAAATTTATCAGTTAATTGTACCTATGACACCAATTAAATCGGGTGATTTAAGACGAGGCTATCGAATCATTAAAGCTAGAAAGTTGTCTAGTGGTCGTATCGTGGGAGCATTGATTAATAATGAAAAATACTTTAGATATGTAAACGATGGCCACCGAACAAAAAATGGCGGATTTGTTAAAGGCAGATTTATGTTGCAAAAATCTAATAAATTAGCTAATGCAACATATATTCCGAAACGATTTAAACAAATGGCGATTATCATTGTTAAGAAAGGATAGATATGTACGATAAAATTTTAAAAATGCTTACTGACACAATAAAACAGTTCTCGAATGCGCCTATCTATCTTGATGATGTAATGCAATCGTCAGAACCGTTTTATTTTGTGTTAAGTCTTGAAGAGAGTCTGACTGATAATGTAGGTCAAAACGTTCAAAATAAAGCATACAATGTTGATATTGCACTGGTTGATAGTAAGAAAGATAAACAATTAGTAACAAGCCTAACAGAAAGCTGTGGGGCTTTTTTTAATGTGTTGAATTTGGACGGAAATGAATTGTTTCCAGAAGATTATCAAACGTTTAAAACAGACGGAATTCAACATATCAATTTTAATGTTGCGTTCCCACAATTAATTGAATGGAGTGAAAAATAGATGGCAAAAAAGAAAAATGTAAGTGTCATTTCTGTAGAGAAGCCAACGTGGTTCCCACTAACAGACGAAACGGGCGCTTTTCCAGTTTACGGAACGCCAATTACAATCGGTACTGCTGTCAGTATCAAACCAGATGTTACAACAGAAACAACGCCTGACTATGGCGATAGTGTAGTTCAAGATCAGTATGTTGCATTTGGTGGTGCAGAAGTTACTTTAGAAACAAACGGCTACCAAAATGAAGTTTTAGCTGAAATTACAGGGGGAAAAAAATTAAAGGGTGGCGTATTGCGGTCTGCGGATGATATTGCATCAGATGGAGCATTTGCTTACCGTCGCCGAAAATCGAACGGTAAATATCGCTATACGATTTTCTATAAAGGAAAATTTGCTTTAACATCTGATGAAACATCTACATTAGAAGGAAGTTCAGTATCTTATACTCATCCAGAATGGACGGGGTCTTTCGTTGATGTTCCAGGGTTGGGTTATATGTATTCCGTGGATGAAGACGATGAAGGTGTCGACTTAGAGATGATTAAAAACTGGTTTACTGAGGTAATGGATCCACGTAAAGAAAATACTACTGCTGTTACTGGTGTAACTTTAGACCAAACAGAGTTAAATTTAAAAGTTGGCCAAACAGCAACCTTAACACCGACAATTACACCAGATAACGCCTCAAATAAAAAATATCAGTTCTGTTCAGAAAGTGAGGCTATTGGAACTGTAACACCAATTCAAGGGAAGGTTACTGCTGTAGGAGAAGGGACAACGGAAATCGTAGTCACAACAGAAGATGGTAACTTTACCGCAAAATGTACATTAAATGTAACAACAGCAGATTAAAAATAACAGTTTAGGACGACCTTGTCGTCCTATTTTATATGGAGGAATTAAAATGGCAAGTAAATTTCAACAAAAAATTAAATTAATGATTAAAGATGGAAGCAAATATACTACAAAACAATTCACGTCGGCAGAATTTTTACCAGGTTCAGTCATGGATACAGGTACGGATTTACAAATCAGGTTAGAAGAAGCAACAAAAACAAATGATATGGAAGCAATTCGTCCTATTTTAAGAGAATGCTATGACTTTATTGCTGACGTTATTTTTGAAAAACAGTTTACTGGACAAGAATATATTGACGGTATGGATGCTCGTGAATTATTGAAAATTACAGCTCAATTGTTAGGTTCTGTTACTTCTGGTTATGATGCAATTTATTCTGAACAGAAAAAAAAGTAACGGAACTTTTATATCATCCTCATTTTAAGTACACGCCACAATATCGAGAAGCAGAACTAAAAAGTTCGCTTCTTGAGAATGGGTGGACTTTAAATGAGATCGAAAACACAGATTTAAACGAGCTTTTGAAAATTTATGCATTTAAAGATGCTGTAGACGAATTTGAAAATATCAAATATCTTGATGAAAATACTATGTTCTAAGAGGGAGGGGGTACTTTTTGAACAATGAAGACTTAGTCTTAAAAATGATACTGGATGAATCTGGCTTTTCACAAGGATTAAATTCAGCAGTAAAAAAGTTACAAGGCTTTGATGTTGAAGTTGATAGAACAGGACAAAAAGGCGGCCGATCTCTTGGGAGCATATGGACGTCTTTTGTTGGTAACTTTTTAGCTAGCGGAGCAACTAAAATTATCTCTAAAGGTATTGGATTGATTACCAGCAACATCGACGGGGCCATTAATCGTGTAGATACGTTAAATAACGCAAATCGTGTGTTTGAAAATATGGGCTTTTCAGCTGGTGAAACATCTAAAACAATGGATAGCTTAAAGAAAAGTATCCAAGGGCTGCCTACGCCGTTAGATAGCGCTATTAAAGGTGTTCAATTAATCGCTTCATCAACAAATGATTTAGGTAAATCAGAACAGATTTTCGCAGCTTTAAATAACGGTATCCTCGGTTTTGGTGGTTCTGCTGAAATGGTAGAAAATGCTATTATCCAGCTGTCCCAATCGTTCTCAAATGGTAAAGTAGATGCTGAAACTTGGAATTCAATGATTAATAGTGGTTTAGGACCAGCATTAAACGCTTTAGCAAAACAGATGGGATTAACAGCTGGACAGATGAAAGCAGGGCTTTCTGATGGCTCAATTTCAGTTGAAGAATTTCAAGATGCTTTAATCAAATTAAATAAAGAAGGCGGTGGCGGTCTTAAATCATTAGAACAGATTGCTAAAGATTCTACCGCTGGTATTAAAACAGGTTTAGCTAACATGAAGACTGCAATCGTTCGTGGTGTGGCTAACGTTGTAACTAAAATTGACGAAGGCTTAAAAAGTGCAGGTTTTGGAAGTATTAGTGAAATCATTGCTGACAAAGGGGCAAAAATGGAAGCAGCTTTATCTAAATTTGCCGAGATGATTCCGCCAATGATTAAAACAGCCAAAACATTGTATGATACGTTAAAACCTTATGCTCCATTGCTTGCAGGTTTAGCTGGCAGTATTGGAACGTTGATGCTTGCTAAAAAAGTAAGTGCAGCATTCACGGCTTGGCAAAAAGCAACAGAAGGATTATCAATTGCGCAAGCGATACTTAATTCAACTATGTTGGCGAATCCATTTGTCGCTATTTTAGCTGCAGTTGTAGGTTTAGTTACAGGATTTATTTATCTTTGGAAGACTAACGAAGGGTTTAGGGATGCTGTTAAAAATATTTGGAAAAATATACAAGAATTTATTTCTAGTGCTGCAGAAACAGTTGTGAAAGCTTGGGATTCCACAATGAAATTTTTCAGTAACATGTGGGATGGCACAAAAGAGGCTTTTTCGAATGCTGGCACATGGATGAAAGAAGTACCTGGAAATGCAGCCGACTGGGTTAAAAATAAGTGGAACGGTACCAAGGAATTTTTCAGTGGACTTTGGAATTCAACAAAAGAAGGCTCAAAAAATACATGGGAAAATATTAAACAAAGTGCTGCTGACAGTGCTAAAAGTGTTGGAGAAAGTTTTAAAAATGGCTTTGATAATGTGAAAGATTGGTTTAAGGGTGTTGGAAAATCAATATCAGATGTTTTCACAACAGCATTTGATTTTGTCTGGAAATATATTGGTCCATATGTAACAGGAATCAAAAATGCGTTTAAAATGGTTGTTAACGCTATGAAAGCGAACATTGAAAATATCAAAATAATCGCTGAAAATGTCGTCACCATTCTAAAAAATGTTCTATTAGCTCCAATTCTTTTCATTACATCAATGATCACAGGTGGATGGGAAGAGGCAAAAGAAAACATGATTGCCGTTTGGGATAATATTGCTGAAGCTGCTCAGACTATTTGGTTCGGGATTAAAAATATCTTTTATAACACTGTTACAGCTATTTCCTATTCAGTCACTTCTATTTTTAATGGATTGATGTTGACAATTAAAAAGATTTGGATTGATGTGAAGTTATTTTTCACCTTACTCTGGATTGACATTAAATATGGAGCGATCAACGTTTGGATTGAAATTAAATATTCTATCATCGAAACGTGGATAAATATTAAATTTGAAGCAATTAGAATATGGGAAAGTTTGAAAACTTGGTTCTTTGAAACAGTAGAAAACATTAAAAATGGTGTAATTGATGGTTGGAATAACTTAAAACAAGGCACAGTTGATACATTTAACGCAACTGTTCAATGGTCAAAAGATACCTGGAATAATTTTAAACAGTGGATTGTTGATCTTGTGACAGGTATAAAAGACGGCATCATTAACGGTTGGGAAAACTTAAAACAGGGAACAATTAATATTTTCAACAATTTGGTACAAGGTGCTAAAAATGCGTGGAATAATCTTAAAAGAAGCGTTAGTGATACAGTTGAAAATGTGAAGCAAACCTTTAATGATATGCGCCATATCGATTTATTTGAAATTGGTAAAAATATTATCCAAGGATTAGTTAACGGTATTGGTTCAATGATTGGTGCTGTGAATAAAAAAATTAAAGAAGTTGCTGGTAATATTAAAGAAGAAATCAAAGGTGCTTTAGGCATTCATTCACCTTCAAGATGGATGCGGGATATGATTGGTAAAAATATTGTATTAGGTGTTGTAGCTGGTATTGACCAAGAAAAAGGAACGCTTGACAAATCAGTGAAAAAAATGACCGATTTACCAACAGAGTTACCAAATTTTTCTACTACTGGCAGATATATCAACCAACAAGGAGCTCAAACAGAAAGCTTAGCTAAAAATAAAGGTAATGCTACGACTAATATTGGCGGTGATACTTTCAATATCAATATACAAGCTATGGGAAAATTAAATGAAAAACAATTAATGGATATGGCTAAAGACCTCGTTAAGTATATTCAAATTGTTAAAAATAGAGATAGTGATGCAACGGGGGGTGCTTTTGGTGGAATTTAAAAGAGGACAGTTTTTTCTTAATGGAAAACATAGTTCTGAATTCAATGTATTTATGAGAGAAAGACCTGAACGACTTTCTGCAGGACGTGTGGTAGAGCTTAGGGAGCGAATGGGTAATGATTCAATAGCCGTTGATTTTGCATATTATAAAAATGTAGAACGTACCATTACATGCTATGCGAAAGCAAATACTTTACAAGAAGTTTCTTTTTTAGAAGATGAAATTTCCTTTTGGCTCGATATGGGAAACTATTCTGATTTTATTGTCTATTTTGATGAGCATTATATTTATCAGGCGATTGTAACGAGTCCACCAAAATTTACAGGAACAAGAAAAAGCGGGTTTTTAATTCCTTTTGAATTTACTGTAAGTATCCGACCTTTTAAGAAAAATCGTATTGGCCAATATTGGATAAGTAATCCTAATCAGTTAATCAATACAGAAAAATATCCTTCAGAACCCATTATTCAGATTTTGGGGTCTGGGGATATTTCTTTTTTTATCAATAATCAATCATATTCATTAAAAGCAATTAACGGTGACATCATTATAGATTCAGAAAAACAAGAAGCTTATAGAAAATCAGGCGGAGCATTTGAAATCTTGGATCATAAAACACTTTTTAAAGATTATCCGATTTTAAAATGTGGAGAGAATAATTTTCGCTGGACTGGTAAAGTAACAGAGTTTAAGGTTCAGCCGAATTGGAGGCGAAAGGTTTGATTCCAGTTATTTTTAAACCTGGAGAAAAAGATTTTTCAACAAATGGATTAGGACGTCTTGTTGATGCGACACGTTGCGAAATCACTGAAGAAGCAAACGGAAAATATGAACTAGAAATGGACTATCCAGCGATTAGCAGATTTAGTGATTATTTCGAAAATGGCTATCAAATTAAAGCAAAGCCAAATGACTTAGAAGAATACCACATTTTTGAGATCAAACAAACGTTTAAAGATACTTTTACTAATAGCATTGTTATTTATGCCCAATCTCGTACTTATAAGCTAGGAAACAGACAAGTGAGGCTAGTAACAGTTGATAATCGTAATGGTGCAGAAGCAATGAAATTAATCGAACAGAACATGGACGAACCTTGTGATATCAAACTATATTCTGATATAAATACAGCTTCTAGCACTACATTTGAAGCTAGAAATGTATTGAATTGTATTGCAGGGGAACAAGGTTCTCTACTTCAATACTGGGGCGGAGAAATAAAACGAGAGCCTTTTAAATTATCTTTGCTAAGGCGTAGAGGACGAGATAACGTTGGAACTGTTCGTTATGGTAAAGATTTAAAAGGATTAACCATTAAATTTGATTGGCAATCAATTGTTACTAAAGTTTTGCCATTTGCAGAGCTTCAAAGTGGAGCAGACGGAACTTCTCAACGGATTTATGGAAATGCAGTTAAAAGCGAATATATCAGTAAGTATCCTGATGTTTACGCTCAATACATTCAGTTTACTGAAGATCAAGGAGTAAAAGATATAGCTAGCTTAAATAAAGTGGCAAGTAAATACTTCACTACATTATATCCAGGAAGTGATAAGCCTAAAGTTTCTATTGAATTAGAAATTGAGAAACTTACAGATTCAGAAGAAGCAAAAGAATTTGCTAAGATGCGTAACTATAATTTATTCGATACATTCACTGTATACCACAAGCTTTATGATATTGACATTCAAACGAAAGTTACAGGAATTGTCTATGATGCTTTAGCAGAAAAAACAATAAAAATCACTGCGGGAGATATCCAAGTTGCTTTTTATAAACAGCAAAGCCAAGACTTTCAAGAAGCTATAAAAACATTGACAAAAAAAGAGTATATGAGTGATTTTGTAGATTATATTACTAATTTGATTAACGGTGTTGAAGGTGGAAGTATACTTCAATATCCTAAAAATCGACCTAATACCCATTATTACTTAGATACGGAATCCACGGATACTGCAAAAGATGTGATTGCAATTAATAACAAAGGAATTGGATTCTCAAGAACTGGTTGGAAAGGTCCATTTAAAAATGCGTGGGGAATTAATGGAGTATTGAATGCGGACTTTATAGGAGCTGGCAAAATAAAATCTAATATTTTTGAAACATCATTTAATAGCTGTGGAGATATTTTACGTATGGTAAACGGTACTTTACAAGCTTGGAATAATAAGAAAAAAATCATGGAATTAACTAAAAAAGGGATGGAGTTTTGGAATGGTAATAGTCACGTTGGCACGATGGGAACAAGGGGAAATCCTTTTCCAGGGTTAGTAGATAAAAATGGAAATCCTGTAGTTTCTGATGGGAATTCATTACTATTAGTCGCAGATAATCCCCAAAAAATTATTGGTTTGTCTAACCAATCAGGCACAGGACATTTAATTACTGGTCCTACACAGTTTTTTGTTGGAAATAATTTTAACTTTTTTGGTCCAAATGGAAGTAAAGCAATTCTGACAGTTGATCGATTGATTGTGGGCGGCAAAGAAGTTATACCTGGTCAAAATGGTGGTGGCGGTTCTGGAGCTGGAACAGGTGGTTATCCATCAGAAGTTACAAGCGATGCAGATAAATTTGCTTGGGACTTATGGAGTTACCTATTAGCTAACGGATACAGCAAAGCAGCTGCTGCAGGTATCCTTGGAAATGTACAAGGAGAAGTTGGTCCAAGTATGAACCCAGATACCGAACAAATAGGCGGTCCAGCTTACGGATGGGTTCAATGGGACGGTTCAGCATATCCATTGGTAGGCGCACCAACTTGGAATGGCCGAGAATATGTACAACGCTTAATCGCAGCTGCAGGTATCAAACAAGACTATAGGACGTCATTAGCCCAAGCTCAATTAATTAATTGGTGTATGTTCAATGGGCAATGGTTAGGACAAGTAAGTCCATTAACAGTTGATGAATTTAAAGTTGTCAGCTCGCCTAAAACAGCTGCTTATGCGTTTGAATTAAACTTTGAACGTCCAGCTGCAGCACATCCAGAAAGACAAACCTATGCACAAGTATGGTATGACAAATTCAAAGATTTGAAAGCTTCTACTGCAACAGGAAAAGCTGGCATAGAACATTTGGAGACCTTAATGGGCAAATGGCTTGGTAATGGGCAATGTTATGCCGTTCCAGCCGAATATTCTGGTTTTATGGGCGGCTGTGGTTTAGGTGCAGGAACAATTTATGGCTTTTCACATGTAATTGGTGATACATCATCTGCTGCAGATATTGGTGAAGCATATGGTTGGAATGCGGTAGGTTGGCGAGTAATCCAAAATCCAACGTATCAAGATTTAGTGGTAGGAGCAATCGTCAATATTAGACGAGGTGGCCAATGGGGAACAGGTTGGACAGTAGACCCAACATATGGTCACACGGGCGTGATTTACGGCTTAAATAACGGACGTATCCAAACCATAGAACAGAACGCCGAGCAAGGGCAAATTGTCGCAAAATATGACCGATTATATTTTGCTAATTCTATTCAATCGATTGTTATTCCACCAAAATAACGAAAGGAGGATTTTTCAATGGTTAAATGGCAAGCAACGCTAAGTACAACTGAACCTTACAATTACATTGGGATTCAGAATGTACGACAAGGAAATCGAAACACAGAAGTCTTAGAAGCCATACTAGTTGAAAATGCTTTGCCACTTGATTTAACAGGTTGCGAAGTTTTTTTTGAATCGGTTATTGATAATAAATATCCGATTCAACGTTCAGCAAAAATTGTGAATGCCAAAAAAGGGATTATTCAGTATACCTTTGATGAATATTCTATGCAGTCGTTACACAGACAAGAAGCATATTTCAGTATTCATAAAGGTGATAACCTGATTGGTGCAACGCAAAACTTTTCTTACTTTGTAGTGAATGCTGCTTCGAAAACAGAAGGTGAAATGGGTTCTTATTGGCAGTCCATTGAAGATTTAATCGCGGACATGAACGCTTTTATCAACGAAAATAAGGGTGATTTTACTGATTGGATGAATGCTAGAAAAGAAGAGTTCGAAGCGTGGCGAGATGCGCAAAAAACAGATTTCACTTCATGGTTCGAATCAATCAAAGATATTTTAAAAACGATTGATCCTGGCGGTACGATGTTAGCCGAGCTAATGGATGCACGTGTAGACATTCAAGGAGTGCGCCATAATTCAATTTCTGAACGTTTATTGGCAGATATGGAATATTTGTATCAGAAATTAGAGAAACGCTTATATACGTTAGAATATGGCGAAATAAGTGACTTGATTATTTTACAAGATGATGCTTTTTCACTGAATCATGAAACAGAAATTGTTGGAACAGTTGATTATCCTGCGATCGATGGGGCATTGGTTATCGCAACAGTTGATGATACAAAACAGAACGCTTATGTGTTTGAAAAAGTGGGTGAAATAAGTGGTTAAAGCAAAACGAATGATGGAAACCGATGAAAATGGCGTGGAACGTCAGTTTTATCCTATTACACATGCATCCGCTGTTCGAGGATTAGAAAAAATTATTGCGGGTCAATCAAAAGTATTATCTGTTAATGGATATACTGGGGCAGTAATTATCACTAAAGCAGATCTAGGCTTAGAAAATGCACTGACAGAACTTCCTTATGCGACAGAAGAAACAGACGGTATTATCACTGCTGAAATGTTTCAACGGTTGTCAAATGGCGAGGGAGGCGTGTACATTCTTCCAATCGCTACCGCAGATGAACTGGGCGGAATAAAGGTTGGCCAACTGTTAGAAATTACAGAAGACGGAACGTTGTCTGCGGTAAAGCAAACAGATCAAAATTTCACCACTGAACTAAAATCGAAACTGGAAGAGTTGAAAGGTTATACTGCTGGAGCGAATATTTCTATTTCAGAAGATGGTGTTATTTCAGCAACTGGTGGTGGCGATGGCGGCGGAGTGAATCAACAATATGTTGACCAAAAAGTTCAAGAAGCCATTGACAGAATACCTGATATTACGTTTGAGAGAGTAGGGGAAGTTGAATGACAGATATTGTTAAAGTAAAACAAGGAGGAACACAGGTATTTCCTCAAACACATTGGAATGCTGTGGAAGGGAAACCAGAAGTATTGAAAGGTGAAAAGGGAGACCCAGGTCCACAAGGTCCAAAAGGAGATAAAGGAGACGTTGGTCCGCAAGGTCCAGCAGGGCAAAATGCAACAACGACAGACGTTGCAACCTCAATAAAAAATGGCTTGATGTCTAAAGAAGATAAAACAAAGCTAGATGGATTGCCAGCAATTACGTTTGAAAAGGTAGGGGAAGTGTAATGACAACAGATATTGTTCAATTAAAAGAAAAAGGAAAAACAGTCTATCTTAAAACACATACTGCCGCAATTGATGGGCTTGAATCTTATATAAAAAAAATAGATGCGGACAAAGCATATCAAAAAATTACCAAAAAAGAACCGTTGTGGACAGGTGCATGGTATGGCGGAGCTGCAGGAAATGGGCAAGTACCTTCTAAGTCTCTTTCACAGTGTGAGAATGGTTGGATTTTACAATGGCAAGAATATACCAAAGAAGGAGCTTTGAACGGTGCGTGTTATCACTTTTTCTTAGTGCCTAAACAGCATGCGCAGAATCCAGGTTCTGGGGGAGTTATTTTCCTTTTACATGGATACTATACTAATTTAGTACGGAAATATTTATATATTAAGGATACTAAAATTACTGGAAACGACTTAAATGCCTCTTCTAGTGATACGGCTGGTTCAGGCAGTAAAATGTTTGCGTTAAGTGCGATTTATGAATACTAGGAGGAAAGAGAACATGAAAATTTGGATTGATGATATTCAAGGTTATTTAGACGGATATTCCACAATGGAACAACCGAATAAAATTGAACTTGAAGTAGAAAAAGAGCCAACAGATTTTTTTAATTATCGCTGGGACGGAACAAGCTTAATATACGATCCTGATAATGTGCCAGAACCAGAGCCAACGCCACCTACGGAATTGGAACTTTTACAAAAGCAAAATGCGGAATTAATGAAGCAAGTTTCTCAGCAGAATCAAGTTATTCAACAAACACAAAGAATGACTGGCGAATTGATGAAACAAGTCGCTGAACTTACGAAAGGAGCGGAATAAGATGAAAACGAATGCTTTTCCAGGTTTCGATAATATTAAACAGTTGTATGATTGGAATTGTTATACAAAACAAGATTTAGTAGATTACGTGAATATGAATTGCTTAACAAAAGAAGAATATACAAAAATTTGTGGAGAACCGTTTAGCGAAAGCTAAGCGGTTTTTCTTGTAAGTAGAAAGTAGGTGCAGGATGAACTTAACAGTAGAACAATGGTTAGCAGTGATTACATTCTTAGGGGGAATTATTTTCGCATTAATGAAATTTTATCATGTCTTTTCTCAATTAGAAGATAGCATGAAAGAACTAAAGGAAGCTGTTGAACGTTTAAATAACCATGAAATACGCATTAGCCGATTGGAAGAGCAAAATAAAACCCTCTTTAGAGGGATTGGAGGAAATAAAAATGATTAATTGGAAATCAAGAATAAAGAACAAACAATTTTGGCTTTCGATTATTCCAGCAGTTCTATTATTAATTCAAGTAGTAGCAGTTCCTTTTGGATATAAATTTCAAATTGAAATGATTAATAAGCAACTGTTAGATGTTGTTAATGCATTATTTGTTGTGCTAACTATTCTAGGTATTGTGACAGATCCCACAACACCTGGATTATCAGATAGGAAAGGAGATAAATAAATGAAAAAGAAACTATTGGCAACGTTACTGGTAGTCTTATTTTTTGTATCACCAATTAGCACATTTGCTGCAAAAGGAGACCAAGGCGTTGATTTGTCTATTTGGAATGGGTATCAAGCAACATTTGGTTATGCACATGATAAATTCTCAATTTCACAAATTGGTGGGCAAAACAACTATGGGATTTATGATCAAGTTACTTATTCTAGTCAAGTAGCTAGTACGATTGCTCAAGGTAAACGAGCGCATACGTATGTATGGTGGCAAAACGTCCTTACCTACGAAAATGCAAAGCAAGTATTAGATTACTTTTTACCTAAAGTTCAAACACCAAAGGGATCAATTGTCGCCTTAGATGCGGAAGACGGCGTTCAATCGACGGATGTAACGCTATGGGCGTTAGACTATATCAAAGAGGCTGGATATACACCGATGCTTTACGGATACAAAGGGTATCTTACTTCATCTTATGATTTATCACGAATTGCAAAGAAGTATCAATTATGGATGGCAGAATATCCAGATTATGAAGTGACACCTTATCCAAATTACAATTATTTTCCTTCATTTGAAAATATCGGTATTTTTCAGTTCACGTCAACCTACGTTGCAGGAGGGCTAGATGGTAACGTTGATTTAACAGGTATTACTGATAATGGTTATACAAAGAATAACCAACCAGCAACAAACACACCAGCTATTGAGGAAGGTAAAGAAGTAGAAAATACGCCAAGTTCCGATGTTAAAGTGGGCGACACTGTTAAAGTGAAATTTAGTGTTGATGCTTGGGCAACTGGCGAAGCTATTCCGCAATGGGTAAAAGGAAACAGCTATAAAGTACAAGAAGTAACTGAGAGCAGAGTATTGCTTGAAGGTATCTTGTCATGGATCAGCAAAGGCAATATTGAATTATTGCCAGATGCGGCAACTGTTCCTGATAAACAACCAGAAGCGACTCATGTGGTACAATACGGCGAAACATTATCAAGCATTGCTTATCAATACGGAACAAACTATCAAAGATTGGCTGCATTAAATGGATTGACAAATCCAAATCTTATTTACCCTGGCCAAATTTTGAAAGTAAATGGATCAGTAGTAAGCAACATTTACACAGTTCAATACGGTGATAATTTATCAAGTATTGCAGCTAAGCTTGGTACGACTTATCAAACCTTAGCTGCATTAAACGGATTAGCAAATCCTAACTTGATTTATTCTGGTCAAACATTGAGCTATTGATTTTTTGCAAAATCGGTTGAAATTTAGAGGTACCTCATTTACAATAGAGTTACCTTTTCATATTATGACTCTTTTCGATTTAGAAAAGAGGTGCTCCTATCTTATGCCAAGTCCTTAGGTAGGAGCATTTTAATTTTACTCATACGTAGCTTAGTTTAAAGCTATTGTATTACATAAGAAAACACCTACCACAGATGCACGTACTTCCCCAAGCAGTTGTCTGTGCGGTAGGTGTTTTTTTAGATTTTACTTGTTAATCATAACCGATTTTCTTTTTTTATAATAAGGTTAAGCTTGAATTTATGAAAAGGATAATGTGTACGGAATTTATCCTAATAAAAAATAGAATTAGCCTATTTCTAAGCTACTATTACTTGAGAACAGTTTCCTTTTAAATAAGTGGAAAATTGTAGTACAGCTACTTTAGCGATATTCCTTAATATCCCAGTTCTAATTTAAAGCCAAACACAATTTTGTTAATAAGTTGTGAATAATTTTATTGGTTGAATTAACAAAACTAATTTGCTAGAATAATAAAGCAATTACTTGTAGTAAAAGACTACAGGCCCCTTGTATCATAATTGTGCAAGTGGGTTTTTGTATCGTATATTTATATTTCATGTCTAGAGTAGATGGATTATAACCTTTTTATAGTATTGGTCCATCATGTTTTAATACACTCATTTGCTTTATAGGAAATAGTATGGTATTATAAATAAGTAATCAATTTTGACATGTAACGAGAGCGCTATACATAAGACTATAATTCTCCTTTTGCTTATCAAACATTTTTTGCAACAAATCGCATACAGGGTATGCACAAGGAGGAAACATATATGAACAACGGTACAGTAAAGTGGTTTAACTCAGACAAAGGTTTTGGATTTATTACAGGTGAAGATGGCAATGACGTATTTGCTCATTTTTCAGCAATTCAAGCGGATGGTTTTAAGTCATTAGAAGAAGGACAAGCAGTAACTTTTGATATTGAAGAAGGACAGCGCGGTATGCAAGCTGTTAATATTTTTAAAGCATAATAAAGGTTTTGGTAAAACGTTCCAATTTAATTGGAACGTTTTTTTTATAAGATTAAATTAATAGGCTCTGAATGTTGAAAGCGAAAGGAGATCATCATATGGGATTTGGAAAATGGAAAGAAATTATACCATCAGATAAAAGTAAACAGTTTGAAGAAGGACAGAAAGTATCATTTATTTACAGAAAAGAAATTAGAAGTGGTATAATAGCTGTTTTATTAATTAATTCAGCAGTAATTAATATTATAGACAGTTCTAAGCCAAAAAACAAAAAAGAAAAAACAGTAATTAGTTATGAGAAACTATTATCGATGTATCAATAAAAAGACCCTAGTTTAGATTAGGGTCTTTGTGTTAAACTTAAGACAAGGATTTATGGCATACTCTTTTTTCTAAACATATTCTTTACTTGTTAAAGGATCTGTTATTTTTATTTAAAAATTGTTAGCTAGTTAGAGCAAATGGTTCGTAATCATTCGGTTGATTGTTCGAATTTATCATAGTAGTTAAAACGAAATTATCTTGTGTATATAGAAAACACCTACTGAAGACGCACAATACTTCCCCAAGTTGTGTATGTTTAGTAGGTGTTTATTTATAATTGTATATTTGAATTATAAATAA
Organism: Enterococcus sp. DIV1307a; assembly: GCF_050537425.1. Classification (NCBI taxonomy): domain Bacteria; kingdom Bacillati; phylum Bacillota; class Bacilli; order Lactobacillales; family Enterococcaceae; genus Enterococcus; species Enterococcus sp. DIV1307a. Next base: position 1,690,083 of record NZ_CP172914.1, on the reverse strand, counting down.
AATACAATTGTTTTGTAAAATGAAAACTTGAAATTTAAAAAAGAAAGCGGTAAAATATCTTTACCAAACAATTTTATTTTTTCATTTTATTACTACCTCTTGTCGCCTTACCCCAATGAGGCGGCTTTTTTTTACATAAAAATATTGAACTCAAAAAATAGATATTGTAAAATATCTATACATATTTAAACTCTTATTTTTTCACGCAGACCGCCTTTTCTCAATAAGGTGGTCGTTTTTTTGTTGAAAATTGAAAATCAGTAAAGTAAAATTGTTATATATTAAGCTATAACTAGTAAGAACTATTTTATCCCCAATAAGCTAGTTATTACTTGGACCATTAGCTCAGCTGGTTAGAGCAAACGGCTCATGACTATTCGGTCGATGGTTCGAATTCATCATGGTCGATAATAGAATTAGACAGGTAGTGAATTATTTTGAAAAGAACAGGAATTCTCTTAGTGAATTTAGGAACACCAAAAGATTCTTCCAAGACGGAAGTAAGGAAGTATTTAAAAACTTTTTTATCAGATAGAAGAGTAATAAAAATACATCCTATAATTTGGAAACCGATTTTGAACGGTATTATCTTGAATATACGTCCAAAAAAATCAGCAAAACTCTATCAAAAAATTTGTACTGAAAATGGATTTCCTCTTTTGGAATATACTGAGAAACAAATGGAAAATTTGAAAAATATATGTCCAGAAGTGGAAGTTACAATCGGAATGTCATATAGTGAACCGAGTATAGAAACTGCTCTAGATACATTATTATCAAAAGAGATTGAAGAACTCAATGTCATACCAATGTATCCGCAATACTCTGGGACAACGGTAGGATCGGTGTTTGATTCCGTTATGAATTATTTTATAAAAAGTGATAGGATAGTGGATATTAAATTTATTCGATCATTTTACAATAATCCACAGTATATAGATTACTTTTCAAAAAAAATAAATGAAGCTTTGAATGAAAGTCCAATAGATGCTATCGTTTTTTCATACCACGGAATTCCTATGTCTTATGTAAAAGATGGGGATAACTACCCGAAGGAATGTACTAAAACAACAAAATTAATAATGGATAAATTAGGAGATATTCGTTATTATCAAACCTATCAATCGAAATTTGGGCCATCTGAATGGTTAAAACCAGCAACTGATGATACCTTGAAAAAATTACCATCAAAAGGTATTAAAAATATATTAATTGTTGCACCAGGTTTTGTTGTAGACTGTCTAGAAACAATAGAAGAATTGGAACACGAAAACAGAAACTATTTTTTAGAAAATGGCGGGGAAGTCTACAAATATGTTCATCCATTTAATGGAGATATTGAATTTGCAAAATTAGTAAAGGACATTATTTCTTTGTAGTAATTTGTTTTAGTTTTTTATTTTAGTTTGAATTTGTTAAACAATTTATTCAGGGTTTGCACGAATATATTTACTGGTATAGCATATAGTAGAATTAAGCAAAAATTAAACGGCTTATCTCCAGTTCAGTTTAGGAAATAAGCCGCTTAAAAAAGCTTGATTTTTTTGCACTGCAGTTCGAGTCCTGTATGGTCCATAAAAATACGTTGTATGAAAAGTCAATTCTTTTTAGATATTTTTGACTTCCCAATTTGATATACTGCGGAAAGTATCTGAGAATTTATTTAACACATTTTTTATTTACTAAAGAAAGTAAAGATCAGAGCTGTGCAAATAGAAATGATTAAAAACATCCCAATATCATCATCTAATGTTTCAAAAACTTCAACAGGTTTCATAAAATGTTTAATTATTTTTTTCATTGTATTCACCTCAAAAAGAGAATAGAATGAAATATTCTACTTATCCATTGATATATCTAACGATTGACTTACAAAATTGAAATAAAAGTCTAAAAGTCAGTTGGTGTGATTATTATTATAATACAAAAAAGACCTCCATTCTTTTAAGAATAAGGTCTTTTTTTTCGTAGTCGCCTTCTAGGCAAACTAATTCAGTTAGCCGTATTCTAAACTCAATAAAATGTCAAATACTCATAGGTGTATTTTTACCACAAAATTTACCACAGATTTGCGGTATTATTTACATATCTTAGATTATTAAAAATGACAAAACAGCTATTTAATGCGTATTGTATGATTTTTTTGTTCCTTAAATTGTTATGGAATTTCAGATGGGGAGTGGCAAATATACGAAGAAAATTAACTATTTATAGCGGTTTTATTTTATTAGAGAGTCTCGTTAGTTTTAGTATTGTATGTGTGATAGCAGGGATATTCTCCCTGACTATTACACAATTAATTCAGCAAAATTATCAACGGGAGCAAGAATTAACGCGCACTCGTCTAGGATACGAAGCAATTTTATTTTTAGAGCAGACGGGTGATTTACGTTTCAAAGAGCGGATATATCAAGGAGAAACTTACCGATTTTCTTTGATGGAGAACAAGGGAAGAAGGATACTAAAAGTCACAGATTCAAGAGGAGCGATTTTGATTGGTCAATAAAAAATATGCGGGTTTTACGATGTTAGAGTGTTTAGTGGCACTAGTCGTTTTAAGTTGTATGTGTCAATTGTTTCAGTTGATGATTCAACAAAGTTTTATCGGAAATCAATATTTGAAAAACAATGATTCGAAATCCTGGCATATTTTTTTAATTCAATTAGAAAAAGAATGTCAAAAGCTCGTTTTCCAAACAGGCTCTGCTCAAGAGATTTCTTTCCTCGACTCAGAAACAAACAAGACTATTTCAATTCAAATCAAAGAAGATAAAATTATTAAGCGAGTCAATGGTAAAGGCTATCAACCGCTGTTAATTGGTATCAAAAATGGACAGTTTAAAAATGAAGGACAATCGTTTACTTTGGAAGTTACTTTTACTTCTGGAAAAACATTTGATAGTTTTTTTCCGATAAAGGGAGAATTTTAATGAGGCAAAAATATTCAGGAAACTTATTGTTCACGGCCATGGCCTTTGTTTATTTGATGAGTTTTCTCGCCCTTCAGTTACTAGAAGAACGTCAGTTAACACAAAAATTTACGCAAGCTACCCAGGAATACTATGCAGGGAAAAGTATCCTTCATTTATTTCTTGCAGATGTTAAACAAAATAGACGAAAGTTAAAAACAGAAGAAAGGCTCGTATACGCGCAAGTGACCCTCGATTATACATACAAAAATGAACAATTAAGAATAACTGTTTTATTAAACAAATCTGGTCGAAAATACCAATATCAAGAGAGAGTTTCTCATCAAAAAAAAGCGGAAACAATACTGGAATAGCGTTGTTTTTCTACAAATTATTAGATTTTAGAAGAAAGACAGTAAAGGCATTGATTATTCTTTCTTTTTTCGTTAAAATAAAACAGGTATGGAAGTTGTTACATTTTGAATAGAATAGAGGTGCTAATTTGTTCCCAGAAAAAATTGAAGAGGCTTTCGAGCCAATGGAACAAGCAATCCAGTTATTGCAACAGTCATTGGATACTTCTTTTTTAGATGCGTATATTGAAAATGGTGAAAATATTTTAGATGATTTTCAAGTACGAGTACTTGACGGAGTACCTAATCCAGAGACAGTGAAACAATTAGAAACGCTGTATCATACGATTAAAAAAATTGATTTAGCTCCTGAAGATGTGCGACGCTTGTCCCAATTACTTTTGTTAAAAGGAACGAGAAAAGAGCAGCTTCAAGCAAATCATCAATTGACGCCAGACGGTATTGGCTTTTTGTTTGTTTATTTAGTAGAACAATTAACAAATAAATCAGAGCCATTAAAAATTTTAGATCCTGCTTCAGGAATGGGAAATTTACTGTTAACGGTTCTGCTGAACCTTGAAACAGCTGGTTACAAAGTTTCTGGTTATGGTGTGGATATCGATGAAACACTTTTGGCAGTATCTTCTGTGAACAATGCTTGGTCACAAGCCAATATTCAGTTGTTCCATCAAGACGGATTGCAAGATTTGTTATTGGATCCAGTTGATTTAGCATTAAGTGACTTGCCGATTGGCTATTATCCAAATGATGAGCGAGCGAAGGGATTTGCTGCTGCTGCTGAGGAAGGCCATAGTTATGCGCATCATTTATTAATGGAACAAGCCATGAAATACGTGAAGCCAGCAGGGTTTGGCTTATTCTTAATCCCGACCAATATTTTAGAGACTGAGCAAAGTGAATTCTTTAAAAATTGGTTGACAAAAAACGTCTATTTACAAGGAATGATACAGTTACCTGATGAATTGTTTAAGTCAGAACAATCACGTAAAAGTATCTTGCTTGTTCAAAACAAGGGTGCAGATGCTGAGCAAGTGAAGGAAGTTTTGTTAGCAAAACTTGCCTCTTTGAAAGATATCAATAAAGTAACGGAGTTCTTTAAACAATTTGAAGCTTGGAAAGCTTCAAATTTAAAATAAAATAGTAACGAAGAGGAGAAAATTATGTCTAAAACAATTGCAATTAATGCAGGTAGTTCAAGTTTAAAATGGCAATTATACCAAATGCCAAATGAAGAAGTGATCGCTAAAGGAATCGTTGAACGTATTGGCTTAAAAGATTCTATCTTCACAATTAAATATGGTGAAGGACAAAAATATGAAGTAATTGTTGATATTGATAACCATGAAGTGGCAGTAAAAATGTTACTAGACCAATTAATCGACTTAAACATTTTAGGCTCTTATGATGAAATTACTGGTGTTGGTCACCGTGTAGTTGCTGGTGGAGAAGAATTTAAAGATTCTGTTGTTATTACAGACGAAGTATTAGAAAAAATTGAAGCTTTATCTGAATTAGCACCTTTACACAACCCAGCGAATGCAATGGGAATTAAAGCATTTAAACATATCTTACCAGAAATCATTAGCGTGGCAGTCTTTGATACGTCGTTCCACACAACAATGCCAGAACACAACTATTTATATAGTGTACCGCGTGAATACTATGAAAAATTTGCTGCACGTAAATATGGGGCACATGGAACAAGTCATCGTTATGTCTCTCAACGTGCTGCAGAAATGTTAGGTCGTCCAATTGAAGACTTAAAAATTATCACTTGTCACTTAGGAAATGGTGCTTCAATCACTGCAGTTGATGGTGGAAAATCAGTCGATACATCAATGGGCTTCACTCCTCTTGCTGGCGTTACAATGGGGACTCGTTCAGGGGATGTTGATGCGTCACTATTGCCTTATTTAATGACAAAACTTGGCTTGACTGATGTACAAGACATGGTTGATATTTTAAACAAAAAATCTGGTTTATTAGGTTTAACAAATGGTTTATCAAGCGACATGCGCGATATTCAATCAAACTTAGATAAACCTGAAGTTCAAACAGCATACAACATTTTTATCGATCGTATTCGTAAATACATTGGTAGCTATGTCACTGTTATGAATGGCGTTGATGCGATTGTCTTTACTGCTGGAATCGGTGAAAATGCAGTTGGCGTTCGTAAAGATATTATTGATGGCATGACTTGGTTTGGTTGTGAAATCGATAATGACAAAAATAATGTACACGGTGAAGAAGCAGTTATCTCAACTGATGATTCAAAAATCAAGCTTCTATTAGTACCAACTGATGAAGAGTTAATGATTGCCCGTGACGTAGAACGTCTAAAATAATTAAACGAACACACCTTGTGAGACACTCTCACAAGGTGTGCTTAATAGGTAAATAAGAAAAAACTGAGCCAACTATCAAAAGTGATAGTTGGCTCAGTTTCTTTTTATTTTTCTTCATTTTTTGGTAATTTGTTGTCTAAATCCGTCCGTACAACGAGAACATCGCAACTAGCGTTACGGATAACTGATTCAGAGACAGAGCCAATAAATAAACGCTCAACGGCATTTAATCCAGTTGCTCCTAACATAATTAAATCAATGTTGTATTCTTTTGGTAATTCTTTGGCAATAATGTTCTTAGGAGAACCATAGGCTAGAACGCTAGAGACTTTTGTTTGTCCCATATCCACCGCTTGTTGTTGGTAGGTGTCTAAGGTTTCTTTTGCCATTGACATTGCTTCTTCTGCTAGCGCACCATCAAAAGAGGACACTGATTGGAAAGAGCGCGTATCAACAACATGTGCTAATAGTAATTCAGCATCGTTTCGTTTAGCGACGTTGACCGCTTTTTTAAAGGCTAAGTCTGCTTCGTCAGAACCATCGATTGCTATCATAATTTTTTGATATTGTTGTAACATAATAACCGCTCCTTTCAGCGTAAAAAAAATCATTAATTGTTTCTATAATAATTGTAAAACAAACAAAGAAAAAAAGAAACTGAAACCGCTTCTTTTTTTTCTGAATATTGGCATTTTTTTTGTAAAAAAAGAACCTGGGACAAAAATCACTTTGGATTTTTGTCCCAGGCTTAAAAATTGATAAACGGCGGAAACAGAAGCAACTCCTTCGGAAATAAGCCGAAATTCTCCAAAAATTAAAGAACAATTTTCGGAAATTCCTTCTTATTTCTCGGAGTTAAACACTTCTGTCCCGACCTCTTTAAATTCATCGTCTTTTATGACATTTTTTTTGCAAAAGTTAAACTAAACAACGTTGAAAGTAATAAAACAAAAAAGATAAAACCAATTGACAATAACGGGCGATTAAAAATAGCCGCTAGAACACCTAGAATGGCGATAATCAAGTAATAACGCCCAAAACGTTCGATAAACTGTTGACTTTCTGTTGCAGTTTCTTTTTTTAAGAGTGGTAAAAAAGCTGCACTTTTCTTCATCAAATAATAACTGGCTACGCCTGTGACAACGGCGAGTAATAGTACGAGTATACGAATCATCTTGTCCTCCAAAAAAAAACAACTTGCCAGAGCAAATTGTTTAGAAATCTTCATAAAAATGGTAAAATCCGTCGATGCCGGTAATCGTCCTAGAGTATTGAACCCGCAAGATAAGCAGGTGGGTTCCTCGATCGCAGTATTGAACTACCAAAAGAAAAGGCATGTTACCAACTTTGATACAAGCAGGATCCCTAGATATCAATAAAAATGTTCGGTCAACACAGTGAAAGGACAACGCGTACATCACAGATTTACCATCTTTATAATAGCATACTCTCTCAAAATCGGCAACGAGATTGTTTCTTTTTTTGAAAGCGTATTATTTTGTTATTTTTTCTGTTTCCATTCTTGGATACGCTTGAGTTGCTGATGTAAGGCTTGTTCATATTTACCAATATCAATCGGTTCGTAATAACGTGCCTCTTTTAATTTGTCAGGTAAGTATTGCTGATTGACCCAACCGTTTTCAAAATTATGTGGGTATTGATAACCAATGCCACGGTTTAATTCTTTGGCTCCAGCATAGTGGGCATCACGTAAATGATCAGGAACATCTCCCACAGAGCCTTGTCGAATATCTGCCAAAGCAGCATCAATCGCTGTGACTGCAGAATTTGATTTTGGCGATAAACATAAATCAATGACGACACTAGCTAGAGGAATCCTAGCTTCTGGAAACCCTAGCTTTTCGGCGGCTTGAACAGCGGTGACCGTCCGAGCGGCGGCCGCAGGATTCCCAAGACCGATATCCTCGTAAGCAATGACCATTAAACGACGACAAATAATCGGTAAATCACCTGCTTCAACTAAGCGACCCAAATAATGAAGTGCAGCATCTACATCGCTTCCTCGAATCGACTTTTGGAAAGCGGAAATCACGTCATAATGGGCATCGCCATCTTTATCATGCGTTAAGGCTTTTCGTTGCACGCACTCTTCAATAATCGGTAAGGTGATCTTAATTTCGCCTTGTTCATTTTTGGGTGTTGATTTAACAGCTAATTCTAGTCCATTTAGCGCACTACGTAAGTCACCGTTCGTTGCGCGTGTCAAATGTTGTAATGCTTTTTCTTCTAAGTGGACAGGATAATCGCCTAAGCCACGTGTGCTATCGGTTAAGGCTTCTTGAATCGCTTGCTGAATGTCTGTTTCCGTTAAGGGCTTTACTTCAAAGATTTGCGTACGACTACGAATCGCAGGATTAATTGTGATATATGGATTTTCGGTAGTGGCTCCAATCATAATAATTCGTCCGTTTTCTAAATGAGGGAGCAAAAAATCTTGTTTTGTTTTATCTAATCGGTGAATTTCATCAAGCAGTAAAATCACTGTGCCACTCATTTTGGCTTCTTCAGCAACGATTTGTAAATCTTTTTTGGTGTCTGTGGCCGCGTTCAACATGCGAAAGGCATAATTTGTTGAACCAGCGATTGCGCTGGCAATACTGGTTTTTCCAGTGCCAGGCGGCCCATAAAGAATCATCGATGAAAGCATTTTGGCTTCGACCATCCGACGAATAATTTTACCAGGGCCGACTAAATGTTGTTGACCAACTACTTCGTCTAAGTGACGAGGTCGCATTCGATAGGCTAAAGGTTGTTGCATAAAAGGACCTCCTTTTTCATAATCATCTTATTATAACATAAAGAACGTACATTCGCTTTTTGGTGGTTTTTTGGGTTTTAGATGGATATAGCGGAAGGTTTCGTGTATGATAGGGAGTGGTGAAAGAAATGAAAGAAACGATAAATATCTTTAACACAAAAACAACTGAAGAAGTGGCACAATACTTGTTAGGGATGTATTTAGAGCACGAAACAGCAACAGGCGTTTTAGGTGGGTACATTGTGGATGCAGAAGCTTATTTAGGTCCTGATGATGAGGCGGCCCATAGCTTTGGCTTGAGAAAAACGCCACGCTTACAAGCCATGTATGACAAACCAGGTACGATTTATTTATATACTATGCACACGCATTTAATTTTAAATATGGTGACACAAGAACAAGGCAAACCACAAGGGGTGATGATCCGCGCGATTGAACCTGTTGAAGGTGTCGACAAAATGATTGAAAATCGCCAAGGACGTCAAGGCGTGGAATTGACCAATGGACCAGGTAAATTAGTTGCAGCCTTAGGAATTGATAAGCAATTATATGGGCAGTCGATTTTTTCTAGTTCGTTACGGCTCGTGCCAGAAAAACGAAAATTTCCGAAAAAAATTGAGGCACTACCACGAATTGGGATTCCCAATAAAGGTCGTTGGACAGAGTTGCCTTTAAGATACGTCGTGGCTGGCAATCCATATATTTCTAAACAAAAAAGAACAGCAGTAGACCAAATAGATTTTGGCTGGAAGGATGAAGAAAATGAAAAAAGCAACAATGCTCACATACTTAGAGGAACAACTTGAAAAACACTTAGGAGATTACGAAGTAGGCCTTGATTGGGATCGTAAAAACCATACCATCGAAGTCATTGTTCGTTTATATGCAGAAAACAATGAGCAAGTGGCGATTGATGATGTTGATGGTACGCTTTCAGAAGAAGAATTCATTGAATTTGAAGATGGTTTGTTATTTTACAATCCGCAAAAGTCTGTCGTTGATGACGAAGAGTATTTAGTCACAATTCCTTATGAAGGAAAAAAAGGGCTACGCAAAGCAGTTTTAGACGGATTCATTCACTATTTAAAAGTGGTTTTAGATGAAGGGCAAAGTGATTTGTTAGACTTTTTATCAGATGAAACAGCGGAAGTTTTTGAATTGCATTGGGAGCCAGCAGATTTTGAAGCGATGATTAAAAAAGTGGCAGAAACAGAAAAAGAACAATGGATTGCGTATCCAAGTTATTAATTTAGAGGTGAGAACATGAAGTGGACAGAAGTAAAAGTAGAAACGGCTAGCGAAGCAGTTGAAGCAATTTCAAACATTATGATGGAAGCTGGCGCAAGTGGCGTGGCCATTGAAGATGCGTTGGACATTGAAAATTTTGAAAGTGATCTGTATGGGGAAATTTTAGATAAAGAGCAATTCACCCACATTAAAGAAGGAGCGATTGTGATGGCTTATTTTCCTGAAACAACCTTCTTACCAGAAATTTTACCATTTATGAAAGAAAATATTTTACGCTTGCCTGAGTACGGCTTATCCATTGGTAAAAACGAAATGACAATTAGTGAAGTAGCAGAAAGCGACTGGGCAACTGCTTGGAAAAAATATTATCATCCTGTCCGTGTCACACGATTCTTAACGATTGTGCCAAGTTGGGAAGCCTATCACGCACAAGATGAAGCAGAAAAAATTATCACATTGGATCCGGGCATGGCTTTCGGTACAGGCACGCATCCAACGACTCGTTTAACCTTGCAAGCTTTAGAAACTGTTTTACGTGGTGGCGAAACAGTTCTAGATGTAGGAACGGGTTCTGGTGTTTTGAGTATTGCAAGTCGCTATTTAGGGGCTAAAGACGTCTACGCATATGATTTAGATGAAGTAGCAGTTGCAGCGGCAAAAGAAAATATGGATTTAAATCCCATTGCGGCCGATGTTCATGTGTCAGCCAATGATTTACTAAAAGGGATTGACCATTCTGCTGATGTAATCGTCGCAAATATTTTGGCAGATATTATTGTGTTAATGATTGAAGATGCTTGGCGTTTGCTAAAACAAGACGGTACCTTCATTATTTCTGGAATTATTGAAGATAAAAAAGCAATGGTTTTAGAAGCACTAACGAAAGTCGGTTTTGTGGTGGACCAACTCTTTAATCAAGGCGATTGGTATGCGATTATCTTGAAGAAACCAGAGGAAGAGTAAAATGCAACGGTATTTCATGAAAGAAGATTATCAAGAAAAAGATTTGTATAAAGTCGCAGATGAAAACTATCATCATATTGTGCGAGTTATGCGAATGACGCCGAATGATCGTTGTTATTTAGTATTTCAAAATAAAACTGCCATTTTAGCTGAGATTGTGGAAATTGATTCAACATCTGTTTACTTTAAAGAAATTAGTAAAGAAGAAATGGACAAAGAATTGCCAATTGAAGTGACGATTGCGTGTGGGTTACCAAAAGGGGACAAGTTAGAATGGATTGTTCAAAAAGGCACGGAGCTAGGTGGCAATCAGTTTATCGGCTTTCCTGCGAAAACTTCCGTTGTCAAATGGGACCACAAAAAAAGAGCAGCCAAAGAAAAAAGATTACAAAAAATTGCCACAGAAGCGGCGGAGCAATCGCATCGACAGCAGACACCAAGTGTTTCTTTGGTGGAAAAAACACAAGAAATCATTGCGCAATTTGACTCATATGACACAGTCTTGGTTGCGTATGAAGAATCAGCAAAACAAGGAGAAAAAAGTCAATTAGCACAAGTATTATCCACTTGCCAGCCAGGCGCACGTTTGTGTGTGCTCTTTGGACCTGAAGGTGGCTTTGCACCGCAAGAAATTGAACAATTTCTGCAGGCTGGGGCGAAACTTTGCGGGTTGGGTCCGAGAATTTTACGAGCAGAAACAGCACCGTTGTATCTTTTAAGTGTGGTTAGCTACCAAATGGAACTTTTAAATTAAACGAAAGCCCGCCTGTAAAATTCTTGTAGGCATTCTCTTTAAATAAACAGAGAGTAAAAAAGCGACAGTGATTGAAATTTAAGGGAAATTTAGTATAATAGAGTTGTTGAAAGTGCTACTGTTTCAAGTGGTACTTTTCTTTTTTATTAAAATAGATAAAACGTGAACGAAGTGTTCTTTATCCAAAGGTCACCTTCATAGAGGAGTGAATACCATGCCAAAAGAAGAAATACTGACAGGCCCAGCGGTCATCAAAATTGTAAGTACCTATATGGGACCAGAACATGTTGAGTTGGTTCAAAAAGCATTAACTTATGCTGAAAAAGCACACGAAGGTCAAGTCCGACAATCAGGTGAACCTTACATCATCCATCCGATTCAAGTGGCAGGCATTCTGGCTGAATTACATATGGATCCCCATACTGTAGCAACAGGATTTTTACATGATGTTGTCGAAGATACGGACGTAACACTGGACGATTTAAAAGAAGAATTTGGCGAAGACATCGCAATGTTAGTCGATGGCGTGACGAAACTAGGAAAAATTAAATATAAATCTCATGAAGAACAATTAGCTGAAAATCATCGGAAAATGTTATTGGCAATGGCGCAAGATTTACGGGTCATTATGGTGAAACTAGCCGATCGTTTGCACAATATGCGCACATTAAAACATTTACGTGAAGATAAGCAACGACGGATTGCACAAGAAACTTTAGAAATTTATGCGCCTTTAGCACATCGCTTAGGGATTAGTCGAATTAAATGGGAATTAGAAGATACTGCCTTACGTTATATTAACCCCAACCAATACTATCGAATTGTTAATTTGATGCAAAGCAAACGCGATGAACGTGAAGCTTATGTGGCAGAAGCAGTCGAAGATATTCGTTTAGCTACGGAAGATTTAGAAATTTACGCAGAAATATATGGTCGACCAAAACATATTTATTCAATCTATCGTAAAATGAAGGACCAAAAGAAACAGTTTAATGAAATCTATGACTTATTAGCCATTCGTGTTATTGTCGATTCCATTAAAGATTGCTATGCCGTGTTAGGGGCGATTCATACACGTTGGACACCAATGCCAGGTCGCTTTAAAGATTATATTGCTATGCCAAAAGCGAATATGTATCAATCTATCCATACGACAGTTATTGGACCAAAAGGGAATCCAGTAGAGGTCCAAATTCGGACCCATGAGATGCACCAAATCGCCGAATTTGGGGTGGCGGCTCACTGGGCCTATAAAGAAGGCAAAGCGGAAAAAATTGAAACAGATGAACTGACGAAGCAAGTCGATTGGTTCCATGAAATTATTGAATTACAAGATGAAAGCTATGATGCTTCTGAATTTATGCAAGGTGTGAAAGAAGACATTTTTAGCGACAAAGTCTATGTCTTTACGCCAAGTGGAGATGTAACCGAACTGCCAAAAGGCTCCGGACCACTAGATTTTGCTTACAGTATCCATACTGAAATTGGGAATAAAACAACCGGTGCGAAGGTCAACGGCAAAATGGTACAGTTAGACTATGTCCTAAAAAATGGGGATATTATTGAAGTCCTAACATCACCGAATTCTTTCGGACCTAGTCGCGACTGGCTGAAAATGGTTAAAACAAGTAAAGCCAAAAATAAAATCAAACGTTTCTTTAAAGAACAAGACCGTGAAGATAACATTATTAAAGGGCATGATGCTGTCATTAAATACATGACAGAAATCGGCTTTACACCGAAAGAATTTTTAACGAAGAATAAAATGGCGGAAGTGTTAGATAAATTTAAATTTCAAACGGAAGATGATTTATTTGCGGCAGTAGGTTATGGCGAAGTAAGTGCGCAAGTAGTGTGCAATCGTTTAACAGAAAAAGAACGCCGCGAACAAGAGTTGGAACGCCAACGTCAAGAAGCAGAAGAGTTGTTAAATCAGCCAGCTAAAAAAGAATCAGAAAAAATGAAAGTTCGTCATGAAGGCGGCATCGTGATTCAAGGGGTGGACAACCTATTGATTCGTTTAAGCCGCTGTTGTAATCCAGTGCCTGGTGATGAAATCGTTGGTTACATTACCAAAGGACGTGGCGTTTCAATTCATCGTGCGGACTGTCCTAACGTACAACATCAAGAAGAACTAGCACAACGTCTAATTGAAGTTGAGTGGGAAGATACCGAGCACAGTCGCAAAGAATACGCTGCCGATTTGGAGATTTACGGCTATGATCGTAGTGGCTTACTGAGTGATGTTTTACAAGTCATTAGTTCGATGACAAAAAATTTAGTCGGCGTTGAAGCTCGTCCATCCAAAGATAAGATGGCCCAGATTCATGTTACTGTGAAAATTCAAAACCTTTCTCATTTAAAAACCATCGTTGACAAAATTAAAAGTGTACCAGATGTTTATAGTGTTCGTCGAACCAATGGGTAAGTGTTAAAAGTGAGGCAAAAAAGATGAAAGTAGTTATTCAAAGAGTCAGTCAAGCACAAGTTGCGATAGAAGAGCAGATAGTGGGACAAATCAAACAAGGCTTCATGGTGCTGGTGGGGATTCATCAAGAAGACACGCCAGAAGATGTGGCTTATGTTGTTGGCAAAATCAGTAAATTGCGTGTTTTTGAAGATGACGAAGGAAAAATGAATCGCAGTATTCAAGAGATTGAAGGATCAATTTTGAGTATCTCTCAATTTACCCTCTATGCAAAAACTAAAAAAGGCAATCGTCCCAGTTTTATTGAAGCGGCTCGTCCAGATGTGGCGATTCCTTTGTATGAATTATTTAATCAACAATTAGAAGCAGAAGGAATAGCGGTAGCCACAGGAGAATTTGGCGCGGATATGCAAGTGTCGTTGACCAATGATGGTCCAGTGACCATTGTGATTGATACACGAGAAAAATAATTGATTTTCCTGTCGGAACCCCTTGACTTTCTAAGAGAACTTTAGTAGTTTATAGATAATATTAAAAATCTACGAAGGAACGAGTAAGTTTCATCTGTCTGCGAAGAGAGAGTTGCCGTGGCTGAGAGCAACTTCAACAGTGAAAGTGAAAGACATTCTGGAGATGGACGGAAGAAAAGCCGTCCCGTTACGAGCGTTAATCGTTGAGGAAAGAGTAAAATCTTTCAAAACTAGGTGGTACCGTGTAAAAGAGACTTTTACGCCCTTGTATGTTCAACATACAAGGGCTTTTTTCATTTTTAGAAAAAAGAAAATGGCGCACACATTTTTGTGGAATGATAGAAGGAGAGAAAGACAATGAGTTATCAAAAACCAAAAGGAACAAACGATATTTTGCCAGGAACTTCTGAAAAATGGCAATTTGTGGAAGAAACAGCTCGTTTGATTTTTAAAGATTATCAATACCAAGAAATCAGAACCCCGATTTTTGAACATTATGAAGTAATATCTCGCAGTGTTGGCGATACCACAGATATTGTTTCAAAAGAAATGTATGATTTTTATGATAAAGGAGACCGTCACGTGACGCTACGTCCTGAGGGGACAGCGCCAATTGTTCGGGCCTTCGTTGAAAATAAATTATATGGTCCGGAATATACGAAACCATATAAAACCTATTACATGGGGCCGATGTTCCGCTATGAACGCCCACAAGCTGGTCGTTTGCGTCAATTCCATCAAATTGGTGTGGAAGCATTTGGTAGTGAAAACCCAGCATTGGATGTTGAAATCATGGCTATGGCTTTGGACTTCTTCAAACAATTAGGCATCCAACAAATCAAATTAGTTATTAATTCCTTGGGGGATAAAGAAACACGTGCTACGTACCGTCAAGCATTAATCGATTATTTAGAGCCCCATATGGCAGAATTAAGCGAGGATTCACAACGTCGCTTACACGAAAACCCATTGCGGGTGTTAGACAGCAAAGATAAAAAAGACAAGGTGATTGTCGCAGAAGCGCCCTCCATTTTGGATTATTTAAATGAACCATCTAAAGCACATTTTGAAGCAGTAACTGATATGTTAGATTTACTAGAAATTCCTTATGAAATTGATAGTAATATGGTTCGTGGCCTGGATTATTATACACACACAATTTTTGAAATTATGAGTGAAGCGCCTAAAATGGGTGCGCAATCAACTATTTGTGCAGGAGGCCGATACAATGGTTTAGTTGAAGAATTAGGCGGCCCAGACACACCAGGTTTTGGTTTTGGTATGGGCATTGAGCGAGTGTTGTTAACAATGGAAGCTGAAGAAGTTGTGATTCCAGCGTTATCTGAATTAGACGCATATGTGGTTGGGATTGGTTCAGACACCAACGTCGCAGCTTTGCAACTTGTTCAAAGCATTCGTAACTTTGGTTTCTCAGCTGATCGTGATTACATGAATCGCAAACCAAAAGCGCAATTTAAAACGGCCGATAAATTACAAGCAAAATTAGTTTTAACAATCGGTGAAAATGAATTGAATGAAGGCATTGTCAACGTAAAATCAATGGCAACACGCGAAGAAAAAGCCTTCCCGTTAAGTGCTATTCATGATTCATTTGATGAAGTGTATGACGAAATGATGACAAAAATGATTGAAGAATAAAAAGGAGAGATTGAGAAATGGAAAAACGCACAACCTATTGCGGCAATGTATCTGCCGAATTTATTGAAAAAGAAGTTGTATTAAAAGGATGGGTTCAAAAACGTCGTGACTTAGGAGGCGTTATCTTTATTGATTTACGTGACCGTGAAGGAATCGTCCAAGTGGTCTTTAACCCAGAAAAGTCAAAAGAAGCATGGGAAATTGCTGATAAATGTCGTAGTGAATACGTCATCGAAGTTAAAGGTCAAGTCGTTTATCGTGATAAAGAAGCGATTAATCCCAAAATGAAAACTGGCGAGTTTGAAGTGATGGCGACTGACATTACGATTTTAAATACTGCGAAAACAACGCCATTTACCATTGAAGATGACAATAACGTTAATGACGAATTGCGCATGAAATATCGTTATTTAGATTTACGTCGTCCATCAATGACAAACAACATTAAATTACGTCACCAAGTAACGAAAACAATCCGTCACTATTTAGATAATCATGACTTTTTAGACATTGAAACTCCTTATTTAGGCAAATCAACACCAGAAGGCGCTCGCGATTATTTGGTTCCTTCTCGTGTCCATGCCGGTCATTTTTATGCTTTACCACAATCACCACAACTCTTTAAACAATTATTAATGGGGGCAGGCTTCGATCGCTATTACCAAATCGTTCGTTGTTTCCGTGATGAAGATTTACGAGGCGACCGTCAGCCAGAATTTACACAAATCGATATTGAAACGACCTTTTTAACACCAGAAGAAATTCAAACATATACAGAAAATATGTTGGCTGAAGTGATGAAAGAGACAAAAGGAATTGAGATTTCTGTTCCGTTTCCACGAATGAGCTATGACGAAGCGATGGCACGCTATGGTAGCGATAAACCCGACACTCGTTTTGCTATGGAATTAATTGATGTTGCAGAGGTAGTGAAAGACGTAGACTTCAAAGTTTTCCAAGCAGCGTTGGAAAATGGCGGACATGTGAAGGCTTTGAATGCAAAAGGCGCCGCAGATAAGTATTCTCGTAAAGATATGGATAACTTAGGTAAGTATGTGAGTCAATTTGGTGCAAAAGGCTTAGCTTGGTTAAAAGTTGAAGAAGATGGCTTAAAAGGACCAATTGCTAAATTCTTAACAGAAGTTAGTGATGAATTAATTGCTGCTACCAATGCAGAAGTCGGTGATATTTTAATGTTTGGTGCCGATAAACCTGAAATCGTAGCCGCTGCTTTAGGTGCGGTACGTACACGTTTAGGTAAAGAATTAGGTTTAATTGATGAATCGAAATTCAATTTCTTATGGATTGTGGATTGGCCGTTGTTTGAATATGATGAAGAAGCTGGCCGCTATGTTTCTGCTCATCATCCATTTACACAACCAAAAGCAGAGGATGTGGCCCGCTTAGCAACAGACCCAGCCTCTGTGTATGCGGAAGCTTACGATGTTGTCTTAAACGGCTACGAATTAGGTGGCGGCTCATTACGGATCCATACACGAGAATTACAAGAAAAAATGTTTGAAACGTTAGGTTTTACAAAAGAAGAAGCACAAGACCAATTTGGTTTCTTGCTAGACGCATTAGATTACGGCTTCCCGCCACATGGAGGGATTGCTTTAGGGCTAGACCGCTTAGCAATGCTATTGGCTGGGGAAGAAAATATTCGTGAAGTGATTGCCTTCCCTAAAAACGGGAAAGCAATTGACCCAATGAACAACGCACCAAGTTTAGTTTCTCCATTACAATTGTTTGAATTAAACATTGATGTAACAGCCATTGACGAATAAGTGTTAAATCCAAAGAAAGAGTGACTTCATTGACGGATGAGGTCACTCTTTCTTTGGGAAGGAAAAAGATAACGAAAGACTTAAAAAGTGGCTGAGCTAAAAATCTGCCAATTGGCTGTTTTTTCTTTTTAGAAAACTTTGTATGATAACTGAGTGTATAAAGGAGCGAAACAAATGACAAAAATAATTTTAACAATTGGCGGTTCCGATCCTTTTTCAGGTGGCGGGATTCAAACAGATTTAAAAACGTTTGAAAATCATCAAGTCTTTGGCTTATCAACTTTAACTTGCCTTGCTACAGCCCCCAAGAATCATTTTCAGATTCATGACCTTGAGACTTCTTTGGTGAAAGAGCAACTCGCTTCCATACCTGCCGGGAGTTTAGACGGCATCAAGATTGGCTTGATTCACAGTGAAGAAAGTATGCTACAAATTGCAACCTTTTTGAAAAAGCACGCAGGTCTGCCGGTGGTGTTGGATCCTGTCTTGGCTTTTAAAGAAACGACTTCAGTTTATGAAAAAAGATACATGCAGTTATTGATTGAAAAACTTTTTCCATTCGCAACGATTATAACGCCTAATTTAAAAGAAGCAGAATTACTCATTGGCAGAAAATTAACAACCGTCGAAGAAGTCCAACAAGCGGCGGAAGAGTTAAACTCTTTAGGAGCGGCAACGGTGGTGATTAAAGGTGGTAATCGTTGGCTTGGCCAAGAAGCACGTGACTTTTTTTATGATGGACAACAACATATTCAATTGGTCAAAGAAAAAGTAATGGCCCACACCATTGATGGCGCTGGTTGTTCCTTTGCTTCTGCAATTGGTGCGAATTTAGTTAAAGGATATCCGTTAATTGAAGCAGTTGATTTAGCAAAAACATACGTTCATGAAGCCATTGTTTCTGGGGTCCAGCTAAATGCAGCTTTTGGAAGTGTGTGGCATGAAGGATTACTAGCAGGAGGTGTGGCGGATAATGACAAGAAAAATTAGTCTATATGCAGTAATTACCGCTTTAACAGTGGCTGTGTCAATGGTCTTTATTATCCCCGTCCCAGCAACAAATGGCTTTGTTACATTGGCGGATGCAGGGATTTACATTGCTAGTTTACTTTTTGGTCCGATTGGTGGCTTGACAGTCGGAGCTTTAAGCGGTGGTTTAATTGATTTATTGTCAGGCTATCCACAATGGTTCGTTTTTTCGTTATTGATTCATGGCGGACAAGGTTGGTTAGCAGGGCACTTCTTTAATAAAAATAAAAAGATGCAAACGCTAGGATTACTTTTAGCCAGTCTCCTCATGATTAGCGGGTATGCTTTAGCGACTAGCTGGCTTTACGGCGTGGGTGCGGGGATTGCCTCATTACCAGGGAATATCATTCAATCCTTATTTGGGGTGATTGTAGCATTGCCTCTTAGTCAAACATTAAAACGTGTGTTACCAAAAAATGGTCGTTTAGAAGAAAGAAGGATGAACAAATGACTATCGATGAAAAAATGTTAAAAGAACAGTTAGTGACAATTACAGAAGAAGTCATTACAGCAGGAAATTTACAAAAAGGGGACCTATTTGTTTTAGGTTGTACCACCAGCGAGGTAGTAGGTGGCGTCATTGGTAAAAATTCCAGTGCCGAAGTAGGACAATGGATTGTCTCAACCTTAATTGAACAATTAGATAAAAAAGGCATCTCTTTGGCTGTCCAAGGATGCGAACATATTAATCGTGCTTTAGCGATGGAACGTCGTGTGGCTGAAGAAAAAGGCTTTGAAATTGTCTCGGTAGTACCACAATTACATGCTGGCGGTTCTTGTTCAGTGGCTGCCTTTGAAAAATTTGATGAACCTGTGGAAGTGGAGCATATTGTTGCTCAAGCAGGGATTGACATTGGCGATACATCTATCGGTATGCATGTAAAACATGTGCAAGTTCCTCTTCGCTTGAGCATTCGAACGTTAGGTGCGGCTCATGTTACAGCATTATATTCTCGTCCTAAATATATTGGTGGACCAAGAGCCCATTATGAAACAACCCAAGAACGAAATCGTTAAGATTTCGTTCTTTTTTCATTTCTATAAACATTTGATGAATCTTCCGTAATTATTATAGGAATCTCTTTTTTTCTCTCGGTAAACCACGTATAATATGAAAAGAAATGTAATTTATTGAAAACCTGAAACGAGGCTATTATTTATGAAAAAAATTTATGACGGACTGCCAGTTCATGACTATACAACAAAATTTTCTGTGTCGATTGTCTATGCTATTCTTGCATCAATTGCCATGAACTTTTTCTATCAACCAGGAAATATTTATTCCAGTGGCTTAACAGGCTTGGCACAAATTTTAACAACCCTCTCAACAAAAATTGTGGGTTTTAATGTGCCTGTCTCCATTACATTGTATCTGTTAAATGTGCCGTTATTCTTTATTGCGTGGAAAAAAATAGGTAAGAAGTTTACAATTTTTACTTTCATTACAGTGACTTTAACTTCATTATTTATGCATATTGTTCCGCAAACGGTGATGACCCAAGATCCAATTATCTGTGCTATTTTTGGTGGGGCGATTTCTGGATCAGGAATTGGTTTTGTCTTAAAAAACGGGGTTTCTTCTGGGGGATTAGATATTCTAAGCATTACCATTCGGAAAAAAACGGGGCGTTCTGTTGGCTCGATTTCAATTTATTTTAACGCACTAATTGTCTTCGTTGCAGGTTATTTATTTGGCTGGCAGTACATGTTCTACAGTGCGTTATCAATTTTTGTAAGTGGGAAGGTCACAGATGCTGTTTATACTAAGCAAAAGAAAATGCAAGTTATGATTGTCACCAAGAACCCAGATCGAGTCGTGGATGAGATTCAAAAGAAAATGCGCCGCGGTATTACAATTATTCATGAAGCGGAAGGGGCATATCGCCACGACCGCCAAACTGTTTTGCTAACTATTGTGACACGCTTTGAGTTGCCAAGTTTAGAAGCAGCCATGAAAGAAAGCGATCCGAATGCCTTTGTCAGCATCTCAGATAATGTCAAAATTTTAGGACGTTTTTACGAAGAAGATTACAAATAAAAGGATATGAAGCAACGAGAGAATGGCTGTGTCTATTCTTTCGTTGCTTTTTTTGAAAAATAAGTAAAAAAATGCTTTGTGTGAGGACCTGAAATTCCCATTTAAACAAGAAGTTAATTGAAAGACGTTCGTGATTTCCTTTGCTTTTGGTTTAATTAAATCTAATTATTCGGAAATAAGTCGCTATTGTTTCTCGCAAACGAATGCTTTGTTTGGATTTGAAAGAAAACGATGAAAAAAGAATCATTTTTATTGAAAAGACCCAAAAAAACTGGTACACTAAGTGTGTAATTGATAAGTACTTTTAATACTGTTATGAATAAATAGTAGGAAAAACGAACATCAATTCTATTTTTTTAAAGTTCATAGGTCGTTTTCAGTCTTACTTGGACATATTTCGACCCACAAAAGGAGCGCATCATGTTAAAAGAATTTAAAATGATTGAAGCAGTTGCTCCAGATATGCTCGATGTATTACAAGAAAGATTCCAAATTCTTCGCAATATTTATTGGATGCAACCTATTGGACGTAGAAGTTTATCAGAAACGATGGGAATTACAGAGCGAGTCTTGCGTACAGAAACAGATGTTTTAAAGCAACTCAACCTGATTGAACCTTCAAAAAGCGGGATGACATTAACAGAACGCGGTTTGGAAGTCTACCAAGGCTTAGAATTAGTCATGAATCAATTGCTTGGTATGCACCAAATCGAAAAAGAAATGACACAGTACTTTGGCATTCAACGTTGTATCGTTGTTGCAGGAGATAGTGATATCCAAAAGAAAGTTCTTTCGGACTTTGGAGATGTCTTAACCAATACGCTGAATTTACTCTTACCAAATGGTGAGAATACAATTGCGGTTATGGGTGGGACAACAATGGCCATGGTGGCCGAAAATATGGGATCACTAGAAACTGAAAAACGTCATAATTTGTTTGTTCCAGCCAGAGGAGGGATTGGTGAAGCAGTTTCTGTCCAAGCCAATTCAATTAGTGCTGTAATGGCCAACAAAACGGGTGGTAACTACCGGGCGTTATATGTCCCAGAACAATTGAGTCGTGAAACGTATAATAGTTTATTACAAGAACCCTCGATTCAAGAAGTTCTTACGTTAATTAGTCATGCCAACTGTGTGGTGCACAGTATTGGTCGAGCGTTGCACATGGCGGCACGCCGAAAAATGTCTGACGACGAAATGGTTATGCTCAAACAAAAAAATGCCGTGGCAGAATCGTTTGGTTATTTCTTTGATGAAGAAGGAAAAGTGGTCTATAAAATTCCACGAATTGGCCTTCAATTAAAAAACTTACAAGAAATTCCCTATGTCGTCGCAATTGCGGGCGGCAAAACGAAAGCCAAAGCCATTCGCGCATATATGAAAAATGCACCAAAACAAACGTGGCTCATCACAGATGAAGCTGCCGCAAACGAGATTTTAAAAGGGGTAACCCTTTAAAATAAAAAATTTTTGATTTTCATAAGGAGGAAATCTTTAATGACAGTTAAAGTAGGTATTAATGGATTTGGACGTATCGGACGCTTAGCTTTCCGTCGTATCCAAGATGTAGAAGGAATCGAAGTAGTTGCAATCAACGACTTAACAGATGCTAAAATGTTAGCACACTTGTTAAAATATGACACAACTCAAGGCCGTTTCAACGGTACAGTTGAAGTTCACGAAGGTTCATTCAACGTTAACGGCAAAGAAATCAAAGTTTTAGCTAACCGTAACCCTGAAGAATTACCATGGGGCGAATTAGGCGTAGACATCGTTTTAGAATGTACTGGTTTCTTTACTTCTAAAGAAGCTGCTGAAAAACATTTAACTGCTGGTGCAAAACGTGTAGTTATTTCAGCTCCTGGTGGTAACGATGTACCAACAATCGTTTACAACACAAACCATGAAACATTAACTGGAGAAGAAACTGTAATTTCAGGCGCTTCTTGTACTACAAACTGCTTAGCTCCAATGGCTAAAGCTTTACATGACAACTTTGGTGTTGTTGAAGGTTTAATGACAACTATCCACGCTTACACAGGTGACCAAATGACATTAGACGGACCACATCCTAAAGGCGACTTCCGTCGTGCGCGCGCTGCTGCTGCAAACATCGTACCTAACTCAACTGGTGCTGCTAAAGCAATCGGCTTAGTAATCCCAGAATTGAACGGTAAATTAGATGGCGCTGCTCAACGTGTTCCTGTAGCAACTGGTTCATTAACTGAATTAGTTACTGTATTAGACAAAGAAGTTACTGTTGATGAAGTAAATGCAGTAATGGAAAAAGCTGCTAACGAATCTTATGGTTATAACACAGACGAAATCGTTTCTTCTGATATCGTAGGTATGACTTACGGTTCATTATTCGATGCAACTCAAACAAAAGTGATGACAGTTGGCGACAAACAATTAGTTAAAACTGTTGCTTGGTATGACAACGAAATGTCATACACTGCTCAATTAGTTCGTACTTTAGAATACTTCGCTAACTTATAAGATTCATTCTTATCATTAGTGAAATTTGAACAATTGTGAAATAATAAGCGGGGAAGCAACGCGCTTCTCCGCTTTCTTTTTTTAAAAAAGAAAAATCCTAAAATTGACAATACAGGAGGTCTACTCATGGCTAAAAAGACAATTAAAGATGTAGATTTAAAAGACAAAAAAGTCCTTGTCCGTGTTGACTTTAACGTTCCGTTAAAAGATGGCGTGATCACAAACGATAATCGTATCGTAGCGGCTTTACCAACAATCAAATACGTGATTGAAAATGGCGGAAAAGCAATTCTTTTCTCTCATTTAGGTCGTGTAAAAACAGAAGAAGACAAAGCTGGCAAATCATTAAAACCAGTGGCTGAACGTTTAAGCGAATTACTAGGTCAACCAGTTACTTTTGTTCCAGAAACACGTGGTAAAGAATTAGAAGACGCTGTTAACAATATGAAAGATGGCGACGTTTTAGTATTTGAAAACACTCGTTTTGAAGATGTTGACGGCAAAAAAGAAAGCGGCAATGACGCTGAATTGGGTAAATACTGGGCTTCTTTAGGCGATGTATTTGTCAATGATGCTTTTGGTACTGCACACCGTGCACATGCCTCAAACGTTGGAATTGCTTCAACTGGTATCCCAACAGTTGCTGGTTTCTTAATGGAAAAAGAAATTAAATTCATCGGCGAAGCTGTTGAAAATCCAAAACGTCCATTCGTAGCAATCTTGGGTGGCGCAAAAGTTTCTGACAAAATCGCTGTCATTGAAAACCTAATTGAAAAAGCCGATAAAATTTTAATCGGTGGCGGTATGGCTTACACATTCATGAAAGCACAAGGCTATAGTGTTGGTTTATCTTTACTTGAAGAAGATAAAGTGGACTTAGCGAAAAGCTTAATGGAAAAAGCTGGCGACAAATTAGTTTTACCGGTTGATACAGTTGTCTCTAAAGAGTTCAGCAATGACGCTCCTTTCCACACGGTTCCTTCAACTGAAATCCCAGATGATGAAGAAGGCTTGGATATTGGTGAAAAAACAATTGAATTATTCGCTAACGAATTACAAGGTGCGAAAACAGTTGTTTGGAATGGACCAATGGGCGTATTTGAAATGAGTAACTTTGCCAAAGGAACAATTGGTGTTTGTGAAGCGATTGCTAATTTAGAAGACGCAACAACAATCATCGGTGGCGGGGACTCTGCTGCTGCAGCAATTCAATTAGGCTACGAAAACAAATTCTCTCACATCTCAACAGGTGGCGGAGCAAGTTTAGAATTATTAGAAGGCAAAACTTTACCAGGTTTAGCTTCTATTAACGATAAATAATCAGTTTAAAAGACAATATTTTTAAAAAAAGAAAAGGATGTGCTTTTCATGCGCAAACCAATTATCGCTGGTAACTGGAAAATGAACAAAACTTTAAGCGAAGCACAAAGCTTTGCAGAAGCAGTAAAAAATGCTGTTCCATCAAACGACGTTGTTGACGCTGTGATTGGATCTCCAGCATTATTCTTAGCTCCTTTAGCTTGGAACCTAAAAGATTCTGAAGTGAAATTAGCTGCACAAAACTGCTACTGGGAAAACGCTGGTGCCTTCACTGGTGAAAACTCACCAGCTGCAATTGCAGATTTAGGTGTAGACTATGTGATTATCGGACACTCTGAACGTCGCGAATATTTCCACGAAACAGATGAAGATATCAATAAAAAAGCCAAAGCAATCTTTGCAAATGGTATGACACCAATCTTCTGTTGTGGTGAAACTTTAGAAACGTATGAAGCTGGTAAAACAGCGGAATGGATCGAAGGTCAAATCACTAAAGGCTTAGTTGGTTTATCAAACGAACAAGTTGCTTCAATGGTTATCGCTTACGAACCAATCTGGGCAATCGGAACTGGTAAATCTGCAGATGCTAATATTGCAGATGAAATCTGTGGTGTTGTTCGTTCAACAGTTGAAAAATTATACGGCAAAGAAGTTTCTGAAGCTGTTCGTATTCAATACGGTGGTTCTGTTAAACCAGAAAACATCGCTGAATATATGGCAAAAGAAAACGTTGACGGTGCT
Organism: Enterococcus sp. DIV1307a; assembly: GCF_050537425.1. NCBI lineage: Bacteria > Bacillati > Bacillota > Bacilli > Lactobacillales > Enterococcaceae > Enterococcus > Enterococcus sp. DIV1307a. The sequence goes on along the minus strand of NZ_CP172914.1, from coordinate 1,664,737 downwards.
TTAGTCGGCGGCGCAAGCTTAGAAGCAGACTCATTCCTAGCTTTATTAGATGCTGTAAAATAAGAAATCACTAACGGTAACGTTTTCTCAATGACTTTTGCAAAAAAATGTTTGCATAGTTTGCGAGAATTAACTACAATCATACATGAGGGAATCCCCTTAGTATAAATACAAACTCAAAGGAGAGACAAAACATGTCAATTATTACTGATATTTACGCACGCGAAGTCTTAGACTCACGCGGTAACCCAACAATCGAAGTAGAAGTTTACACTGAAAGCGGAGCTTTCGGCCGTGGAATGGTTCCTTCAGGAGCTTCAACTGGTGAATACGAAGCAGTTGAATTACGTGATGGCGACAAAGCTCGTTACTTAGGTAAAGGTGTTACTAAAGCTGTAGATAACGTAAACAACATCATTGCTGAAGCAATCATCGGTTACGATGTACGCGATCAAATGGCTATCGATAAAGCAATGATCGATTTAGATGGAACTCCTAACAAAGGTAAATTAGGTGCTAACGCTATTCTTGGTGTGTCTATCGCCGTAGCTCGTGCTGCTGCTGATTACCTAGAAGTGCCTTTATATCACTACTTAGGCGGATTCAATACAAAAGTATTACCAACTCCAATGATGAACATTATCAACGGTGGATCACATGCTGACAACAGTATTGACTTCCAAGAATTCATGATCATGCCTGTAGGTGCGCCTACATTCAAAGAAGCTTTACGTATGGGTGCAGAAGTATTCCACGCATTAGCTTCAATCTTAAAAGGTCGCGGCTTAGCTACTTCAGTAGGTGACGAAGGTGGTTTCGCTCCTAACTTAGGTTCAAACGAAGAAGGTTTTGAAGTAATCATCGAAGCTATCGAAAAAGCTGGCTATGTTCCTGGTAAAGACGTTGTTCTTGCTATGGATGCTGCTTCTTCAGAATTCTACGACAAAGAAAAAGGCGTTTACGTTTTAGCTGACTCAGGCGAAGGCGAAAAAACAACTGAAGAAATGATCGCGTTCTACGAAGAATTAGTTTCTAAATACCCAATCATTTCAATCGAAGACGGCTTAGACGAAAACGACTGGGACGGATTCAAAAAATTAACTGAAGTATTAGGCGACAAAGTTCAATTAGTTGGTGACGATTTATTCGTAACAAACACAACTAAATTAGCTGAAGGTATCGAAAAAGGTATCGCTAACTCAATCCTAATCAAAGTTAACCAAATCGGTACTTTAACTGAAACATTTGAAGCAATCGAAATGGCTAAAGAAGCTGGCTACACTGCAGTTGTATCTCACCGTTCTGGTGAAACAGAAGATTCAACAATCTCTGATATCGCTGTTGCAACAAACGCTGGCCAAATCAAAACTGGTTCATTAAGCCGTACTGACCGTATTGCTAAATACAACCAATTATTACGTATTGAAGATCAATTAGGCGATGTAGCTGAATACAAAGGCTTAAAATCTTTCTACAACTTAAAAAACAAATAATTCATTTAATGAATAACGCTTAAAGGGACAATTGGTTAATGAACCAATTCTCCTTATACTCGGACGTAAAAACACGCCTTTCTGCAAAGAAAGGCGTGTTTTTTTATATTTATAAAAATATTGAAAAAAATAGATTAGAAATAACTTCAACCGTACATCGCTCTATAATCACTTGTTTAAAAATAACAAAACATTAACAAAACAACATTATATAAAAATTTAATAAAACAAAATAATTGTTATTTTATAATTTTAGTATTGACTGGTTTCAGATAACGCTGTACGCTTAAAGAAATAGTATAGAATTTCACAAAAAAATGAAAACACAAATTTAACTTGGAGGATGTTGAGTAGTGAGCAACGGGAAAAAGATTTTTATTAGTCATAGTTCAAAGGATCAAGAATATGTGGATGCGTTTATCCAATTGTTGAAAAAGTTTGGGTTTCGAACACAGGATATTTTTTATAGTTCCACTATTGAAACGGGTGTACAACCAGGAGAATTAATTTTTGACACGATTAAAAGGGAGCTAACCAATCAACCTGTCATGCTGTATTTTTTATCTGACCATTATTATCAGAGTATTCCATGTTTAAACGAAATGGGTGCTTCTTGGATGCTATCAGATAAACACTATCCAATTGCGTTAAATAATTTTTCTATGAAAGATATGAAAGGTGTTATTAGCAGCGAGCGTTTGGCGATTGCGTTTAATGACAAGACAAGTACTAATGAAATAAACTGCTTATTAAAAAAGTTATCTCATGACACAGATGTACAAGCTGAACCAGATTTTGAACTAAACGTTGAGAAAAATATTCAGCCATTCCAAAATAAACTGACACAACTAATTCGGCAAGCAAGTTATTTAAAACCTGATGAAAAGGGATATTTTGAAACGACTCTTAGCACTCATCGTCCTGTGTATGGCACAGCAAAAGGGGTGTATGACTGTTTTAAATTACCTAGCTTAATTGAGCCTAAAAGTTTAGGTTTAGACACGCTATCAGAGGATGAAAGCCATTGGCTATTCTTTTTTCTTACGTGGGGAACTTTTCAAGAAGGCGAAAAAGTGCGGTTTAAATTGAAAAAGGATAAGGCGTATAACAATCGGGAATTCAGTGATATTGGTAAATGTAAAAATATTTACGTCTCTTATTTAGAGAAGGTAGAGTAATTGGAGGAGGTAATAAATGAAAATGAATTGGCGTCAGTTGGTTGGTACATATCGTATTTCTGATAATGGTAAACAATATCAAAATGACTGGTTAAATAAGCAAGTTGATTTAGCCACAGAACTTCGTAAATCTTTTGATAGTGACTATCGTAGAGTAATTAAAAGTGATGCATTTAGACGTTTACAAGACAAAACACAAGTTTTTCCTTTAGAACGTAATGATTTTGTAAGAACGCGTTTAACGCATAGCTTAGAAGTGGCAATGCATAGCAGGGATATACTTAGATTAGTTATTTCACAGTTGAACGAACGAAACATTGAGGTTATGGAATTATCAGAATGCTATCGGTTGTTAGAAACAGCTGCATTAATCCATGATATTGGCAATCCCCCTTTTGGACATTTTGGGGAAGAAGCCATTCGTATTTGGTTTGAAAAAAATGGTCCTTTGTATGCTTGTTGGTCTGATTTTTCGGAGCAACAACAAAATGATTTTCTTAACTTTGAAGGCAACGCTCAAACCATCCGACTTTTAACAAAACTGCATCATGATAATGGGACTTCTAAAGCAGGAATGAAACTAACAGCCACGACATTAGATACAGTTATCAAATATACGGCATCTTCAGATCAATTAAATAAGCAACAGCTTTTGTCTAAAAAAGTTGGCTATTTTTACTCGGAAAAACAAGTGTTTAACGCCATTAAATTTGCGACAGGAACACAAAATAAGCGACACCCATTAGTCTTTTTGTTAGAAGCTTCAGATGATATCGCCTATACTTTTTCAGATATCGAAGATGCCTATAATTATGGTTTATACAGCTATCAAGATTTAAAGCAGTTTGTTGATGGGCAAACAGGAACAAAAAAATTTTTAATGTTAGAAAAAGATAAAACAGAAGAAGCTACCTTACAAGAATTTTTGAGAAAGACACAAAGAGCTGTTTGTCAAAGCGTAGCGAAAAATTTTGCTAATCATTATGACTTAATTATGAGAGGTATCTATCATAATGAAATTATCATTGAAGATTGTGATGAAGTGAAATGCTTTCAGGCATTAAAAAACTTTTCTAGAGCCTATGTTTTTCAAACAAAAACAATTTTGGATCAAGAGGTATTGGGCTTCAATATCATCAATCGTTTACTAGATGAATTTGTTCCAGTCGTACTAAAATACGAAAAAGTTTCCATGAATAAGTATGAGGAGCGAATCTTTAATAATATTTCGGAAAGCGCGAAAGCGTTGTATAGAAGAGAAGCAAAGAACGCTACAGAAGCAGAAAAAGACTATTATCGTTTGAAAATGGCGGTGGACTTTGTATGTAATATGACGGATGGATATGCCAAAAAAGTTTATGATACATTATTCACTTAAAATTTGAGAAAAAGCTTCTCAGCGGTTGCCGCCGCTGAAGAAAACTAGTTCATTGCACAGGCTGATCGTTTCAGTAAAAATTTTAAAGATGCTAGTAATTTCACTGAAAATCGGGTACACTAAAATTAGCTAGTGTAACTAGCAAAAAAGGCAACTGGAATAGATAGGTTGTGCTGTCTATGAAGGGCTTTGTTTGTCAGGTGGTGCTGACATGCAAAGTGCCTTTTTTCTTTTTCTCAACATTTTAAGGACAAAAAACGATTGCAACATGTCACAATCGCTAACCTCGGAGAAAAAGGAATTTTTCTCCAATGGCCATTTCGATAACCTGTTGTGTGTTTCGAAACATTCAGAACGGTGGTGCGTTCTTTCAGTGCCTAATTATCCAATTCGTTTCTTGTTCCTCTATTTACAGTATACTGAATGAAAGCCTATTCTGCAATGATAGAATCAGGTTCCTGTGATTAAATAACATAAAAAATGGGCTCCTTATATAAAGAAAAATAACAAAAGAAATTTTGAATATTGACGTTTTTTTTAGGTACGTTATGATAAATGAGAGGTGATTTTATGTTAAAAATGCAAATTGTTGATTATTTACGCAATCAAACAGCTTTTTTTGAACCATCTTTAGTCAGTGAAATTTTCACAGCAAGCAATATTGCAACGACATTTTCTATCAAACGAAATACAGCTAGTCACTATTTAAATCAGTTAAACGAAGAAGGAATTCTAGTTAAGATCAATACACGACCAGTTTACTTTTTTCATAAAGAAGCGTTTCAGCAACAAAACTATCTTTTAAAAAGAACTGTTTATCAAAGTTTCCAAGAAATGATCGATGAACAGCCTGTTTTTGATCGCAAAAGTGATTTTTTTCAGTCGGTCATTGGTTATCGCGGTAGTTTAGCCCAGACCATCGAACAATTAAAAATGGCAGCGCTTTATCCTGGCGGTGGATTGCCTGTCTTAATTACAGGTGAAAGTGGTACGGGTAAAAGTTTTTTAGCATCCTTATATTATCAGTTTTGTCTTTCAAAAGAACTACTTGACGATTCAGCACCTTTTGTAACAGTTAATTGTGCGCAATATGCCAACAATCCAGAGCTTTTAACTAGTCAATTATTTGGGCATCTTAAAGGCGCTTTTACGGGAGCAGATTCCGATAAAATTGGGGCCTTTCAAAGTGCAGAAGGGGGCGTTTTATTTTTAGATGAAGTTCATCGTTTGAGTCCTGAAGGGCAGGAAAAATTGTTTACATTTTTAGATCAGGGCATTATTTATCGAATGGGTGAAACCAATCGGCCCATTCCTGTTACGTGTCGGTTGTGCTTTGCCACAACTGAAGAAATTTCTAGCACCTTTTTAACGACATTTTTAAGACGAATTCCTATTCAAATTAAAATCCCAAGTCTTGCTGAACGCACTCAAGCGGAAAGAAAACAATTAATTATGCGAGCATTTTATGAGGAACAGCAAGCTATTCAAAAAGCAGTTACTATCACGCCACAAGTTATCCAACTTTTAGAAAACCACCATTATGTAGGCAATGTAGGTGAATTAAGAAATAATATAAAAATTATTACTGCACGCAGCTTTGCCGCCAATCTTGATAAACGTGTTATTCCAATCACTTTACACGATCTACCGAAAGAATTTCTGGATCAATCAATCAAACTAGCTCCTGATGAAAATGAATTGCCTATTCGTTTAGATGAGCAAACAAATCTGGTTAGTTTGTTAGAGGAAACAGAGCTTGCGCAAAGAAGAATTATCCAGAGTTATGAACGAATCCTTCGTCTTTATGTCTCTCACCATCATCATCTTTCCACTGCTAATAACGACATCTCGAAAGAAATTGAACGCTTATTCGATGATTTATTATTTGAAAAGAAGCGAGAGAAAAATCACGAAATGCTATTGTTTATTACGCAAAATATCCGTCAATTATTGGAAACGATTGAATCGTCTTATCAAATTCGGTTTAATGGCAGTTTAGTCTATGCATTAAGCACCTATCTGTTTCAACGAAGATGTATTGATTGGTTTCCAGAAAAAGAACCTACAACAGTCATTGACGAACTTTTAACAGAAGTTCAAACCAAATTAGCAACTAGTTATGGCTACGCTGAACAACTGTTAACTTTAGTGAAACGTTCATTAGATATTGAGCTATCCCAGATGGATCGAATTATTGTCACCATTTATCTTCACTCTTCGGGTTCAGTAAAGGAAAGTCACTATCCGAAAGCGGTGATTGTTGCCCACGGATATGCCACAGCAAGTAGTATTGCGAATGTTGCAAATCGGCTGTTAAATGTGCCAATTTTTCAATCGTTTGACATGCCGTTAGATGTTACTCCCAAAAAAATTTCCGAACACTTAATTCACTATATGGAACGTCAAGAAACGAGGAATGGTTTAGTAATTCTTTTTGATATGGGTTCATTGAAAGAAATTTATCAGTATTTTCCGGCAGAAGAAGAAGGTCCTTTTTTATTAATGAATAATGTGACAACAAGCTTGGCTCTATCTATAGGAGAAGCCATTAAAGACGAAGTTTCTTTTGAAGAATTGCCCCAAAAAGCGTTAAAGGTTCATCCAAATGAATGGGAAATCATATTACCTGAAAATAAAACGGAACGTGTCATTTTAACAACGTGTAGTACCGGAATTGGCACAGCCGTTAAAATTAGAGATTTACTTGAAAAAAGTTTACCTGCGGAAGCACAATTAAAGATTATTCCTTGTGAATATAATCAATTACGTAATGCAGAGTCGATCAAAGAAAGTTTTCCAGAATATGAGATTGTCGGCATCATCGGTACAAACAACCCGTCTTCAAATGACCTCCCGTACATCTCTTTAGAAGAGTTGATTGCAGGAAAAGGAATTACGACCCTTTTAGAATGGACAAAGAGAGAATTAACTAAAGATATGCTGTCCTATGTAAATCATGAGTTGATTCGTAACTTTTCATTAGATCGGGTCATTCAATCAGTGACGATTTTAGATACAGAAAAAATTATTCGACAAGTAGAAGTCTTTTTAATTCAATTAGAAGAGCGGTGGCAACAAACGATTCAAAATGATCGTAAATTGGCGGTATATGTCCATGTCAGTTGTTTAATTGAACGATTGATCCGGAATGAACCTATTGAAAATTATAATGGCGCCGAACAATTAAAGCAGTGTCAAAGAACGGTCTTGCAAGAGTTAAAAGAGGCGTTTAGTGTCATTGAAAAAGTTTATAGTGTCAATATACCTGAATCGGAGCTTTTTTATGTCTATGATGTGTTGTTTGGAAAAACGGAGTTTAACAACGCAGAAAGCGATTTTTAAAATAAAAAGGAGGGAGTGCCACTTTTTTGGCACTCTTTTTGCTATATAAAGAAGTAAGTGAGGTGAAGAAAATGGAACGTAAAATTATTCTGGCAACACATGGTAATTTCGCTGCAGGGATTCAGACATCATTAGCTTTAATTTGTGGTGAAACAAAGAATGTGGAATGTCTTTGCGCTTATATGGAACAACCTTATGATTTAGCCAAGACGGTCAAAGACATTTTAAAGAACAATCAACAAAATGAATTAATTGTGATTACGGACCTATTTGGCGGAAGCGTGAATAACGAATTTTTTAATTATGTGGGGAAACAAGCAATGCATTTAATTTCAGGATTAAATTTAGCAACGTTAATTGAAATATATACCCAAATAAATACTGTTGATTCATTAGTTGATTTAGTAAAACGTGCCGTTGAAAACGGACAAGAAAGTCTTTGTTATTGTAATGAGTTATCTAGTAAAGAAATTTTAGAAGAAGAATTTTAGGAGGAAATGAAATGATTAAATTGTTAAGAGTCGATCATCGCTTGTTACATGGTCAAGTGGCTTTTTCATGGACCCAAGGCTTAGGCGCCGATTGTATTTTAATCGCAAATGATGACGTACCTAAAAATGATATTCGAAAAACAACCATTAAGCTAGCTAAACCAGCAGGAGTAAAACTGGTCATTAAAACGATTGAAGATGCGATTGCCGCACTAAAAAGTGGTGTTACAGAAAAATACAAACTTTTTATTGTAATTGAGAGTGTGGAGGATGCTTATCGATTGGCTACTGCTTGTCCAGAAATAAAAGAAATTAACTTAGGAGGGATGAAAGTAAGGGAAAATACTCGAAACATTTCTAAAGCAATTAATATCACACCGGATGAAGAAAAAATGGTTAAAGAATTGGTCGCAAATGGTTGTGAAGTTGAAATTCGACAAGTCCCAAATGACAAAAAAGTAGCAGCATTAAATGTCTTGTAGAAAGGAGAAATACAAATGATAGGACAAGCGATTCTTTTAGGTTGCATCGCTTTTATTGCGCAGTCGGAATATGCTTTAGGTACCTCGTTGCTTTCAAGACCAATTGTAACCGGTTTATTTGTCGGAATTGTATTAGGTGATGTCAAAACGGGCGTAATCATGGGCGCAACCTTAGAGTTAGCTTTCATCGGTTCTTTTTCAGTGGGCGCCTCAATCCCACCTGATGTAGTGACTGGTGGGATTCTTGGTACAGCGTTTGCTATTACTGCTGGCGCAGGAACAGAAACAGCCTTAGTTTTAGGCTTGCCAATCGCAACGTTAACGTTGATTCTTAAAAATATTTATTTGGGTTTGCTCATCCCAATCATGAGTCAAAAAGCTGATCAGTATGCTGAAGAAGGAGCATATAAAGGGGTGGAGCGCATGCATTTACTTGCAGGCTTTGGCTTATCGTTCATGCTAGCGCTCATTGTAACTATTTCATTTGCCGTGGGCAGCAACACCATTAAAGGCTTACTTGATCTGATCCCTGAATTTATTCAACATGGGTTGTCTGTTGCAACGGGGATTATTCCAGCGCTAGGATTTGCGATGCTTGCACGCTTACTGATTAACAAACAAGTGGCGCCATATTTCTTTTTAGGCTTTGTCTTAATGGCTTACTTTAAGTTACCTGTAACAGGAGTAGCAATTTTGGGTGCCATTACAGCGGTAATTGTTGTGAATATCATGAATTATGCCAAAGGAAAGAATGAAACAATACAAACAACGAGTGGGGAGGTAATTGATGATGACGAAGACTTCTAAAACTAAGACAGAAAACTTAATTACAAAAAAAGAACTTAATCAAGTCTTTTGGCGTTCATTTCAAATGGAATTTTCATGGAATTATGAACGTCAGATGAATATGGCTTATGTCTATGCCATGATCCCTATTTTAAAGAAATTATATCCTCAAAAAGAAGAGATGGCGGCAGCTTTAAAACGGCATCTTGCTTTCTTTAATACTACGCCGCATATCGTGACGTTTATTTTAGGAATTAATGCTGCAATGGAAGAAGAAAATGTTCTGGACGAAAATTTTGAAGTTGGAACAATCGATAGTATTAAAACCTCGTTAATGGGACCTTTAGCTGGTTTAGGTGATTCCTTTTTCTGGGGAACCTTACGCTTGATTGCAACAGGTGTTGGAACTTCGTTAGCTTTACAAGGGAATGTGTTAGGGCCAATTCTATTTTTACTCATTTTTAACGTCCCCCATGTGATTGTTCGTTATTTACTGAATCGTTGGGGCTATAAATTAGGAACTGGTTTTCTCAAAAAGATTCAAGCAAATGGCATGATGGAAAGTCTCACATTAGGCGCTTCAATAATTGGCTTGATGGTGGTAGGTGCTATGACCGCCTCCATGATTGATTTAACTATCCCGATTACAATCAGCGGAAGTGGCAAAAATGCAGTCACAGTTCAAAGTATCTTTGACGATATCATGCCTAAATTATTACCGCTTGCATCTTTTGGTTTTGTTTTTTATTTATTGAAAAAAGAAGTAAAACCTTTAGCGATTTTAGGTGGCATGGCAATTGTCGGAATTCTTGGCTCATTAATTGGTCTATTTTAGGAGGCAAAATATGAAAACGATGCTGGATTATATAAATGAGGAGCAAGCAGCCCTAACTCAGATTCTTAACCAATTTCAATTAACTGATACAGACGTTTCAAAGGTCACGCACTGTCTAGTTTTAGCAACTGGCTCGTCACATAACGCTTGTCAGGCGGCTAAAGTTTACCTTGAAGAAGTGGCGCCTATTTATGTGGAAATCCAAGAGCCGTTCAATTTTGTTCATTATGGCAAAGTGGATGATCGGTTTGATCTGGTCGTAGCGGTTTCGCAAAGTGGTAAAAGTGCTTCGACAATTGATGCCATTGCAAAAATTAAAAACCAAACGTCTGTAAAAACAATGGCCTTGACAAGTGATGTCACCAGCCCGATTACGGAGGTTGTGGATGAAGTCCTGGATTTAAAAATGGGGCTTGAAACAGTTGGTTTTGTTACAAAAGGCTATACGGCAACACTTTTAAATTTATTTCTATTTGGTTTGAAACTGGGCTATCAAAAGCATCAATTAACAAAAGTAGAGGTTGGAGAAGAATTAGCAAAACTTGCCAAAGCAATTCAGGAAATCGATTCGGTGATTTATAAAACCGAACAATTTTGGCAAAAAACGAAAAAAGAATTAATAGAGGGGACACGATTTATCGCAATTGGTTATGGGCCCAATATTGGTACGGCAAAAGAGTTTGAGACGAAGTTTACAGAAACAGTTCGCTTACCTTCCCAAGGATTTGAAGTCGAAGCCTATATGCATGGGCCTTATCTTGAAGCGGATACTACACATCTTTTGTTTTTTATTGAAAATCAAAGTCCTATTCAAGCACGTAGCCAAGCCTTGAAAAACTATCTAGCCAATTATGTTGGTCAATGTTACACAATTACAACGCGTTCAACGAGAGCATCAAATACGTTAGAGTTAGCAAGTGATGTCGAAGAAAAAATTAGTCCTTTATTATTAGTTATTCCATTTCAATATTTGGCGTATCAAGTAGCTACAAGTAAAGGAATTGATTTATCTCAACGGATTTTTGATGATTTTGATTGTGTCCTAAAAAGTAAAATAGCAAAGAAAGAGGGAAATCAGCCATGTTAAAATTTAATGAAGAACAACAAATCAAAGACATACGAGGTGCCTTAGCCTTGCGTTCAGATGTTGAAAAAGTTGTTGATCAAGTTTGGACGAAAGGATTTGATGCGGTTTATTATTTAGGAATCGGCGGTACTTATGCTTCAGCCATGCAAGCAGTTACTTATGCGAATGGAAAAAGTAATTTACCAATCTATGTTCAACATGCTGCTGAGTATTACACAACAGGCAATAAACGTTTAACAGAAAAATCATTCGTCATCTTGTCTTCCGTTACTGGGACAACACAAGAAGTGGTGCAAGCCGTTCAAGAAATCAAAAAGGTCGGCGCAACGTTATTTGGTTTTATCGATGCAAAAGACAGTCTTTTAGCAGATTTATGTGATTATGTGGTGACTTATCCAGCTCCAGGAACTGAGCAAATCAAGTTCTTTATGGTAGCTGATCGTTTAATGCAAAAAAACAACGAATTTACAGATTACGAAAATTATTACCAAGAATTGGAAGAATATTTGCCTACAGGTTTAGCTGAAGCCGAAAAAAGTGCCGATGCGTTTGGCTTAGCTTTTGCGGAAAAACATCGTCATGATAGCATTCACTATTTTATTGGCGCAGGGAACCAATGGGGAGCGGTCTATTCTTATGCAATGTGCTATTGGGAAGAGCAAAGTTGGCTTCGCTCAAAATCAATTCATGCAGCAGAGTTCTTACATGGAACGCTAGAAATTGTAGATGAAACTACGCCAGTAACGTTGTTTATTGGAGAAGACGAGCAGCGACCGTTGGCAGAACGAGTAGCAAAATTATTGCCGAAAATCTGTGCCAATTATACAATTATTGATTCGAAAGCGTATGAACTTCCAGGAATTAGTGAAAAATATCGTGGCCGAGTTATTTCATTTCTCCTAATGCATGCGGTAACGCAACGCATTGATGCGCATGTAGAAAAATTGAATTGTCACCCATTAGAGATTCGTCGTTATTATCGTCAATTTGATTACTAAGACAAAATAGCCTCTTTTTCCAGCAAGCCTGTGGTAGACTGAAGAGAGAATACTTCAGAAAGTAGGAAAACCAATGACAAAACCGAAAATCTATACAATGACCTTTGCCAGTGTTTACCCGCTATACATCCAAAAAGCAGAACGTAAAAATCGAACGCAAGCGGAGGTTGACGAAATTATTTACTGGTTAACTGGTTATGATGAAAAAGGCTTGCAACAACAATTGGCTCAAAAAGTAACGATGGAAACATTTTTTGAAGAAGCACCCAATTTCAATGAAAACGCCCAATTGATCAAAGGCGTAATTTGTGGCTATCGCGTGGAAGAAATTGAAGATCCTTTAATGCAAAAAATCCGTTACCTAGATAAGTTAATCGACGAGTTGGCCAAGGGAAAAGCGATGGAAAAAATTTTAAGAACATGAAGAGGTCGGGACAGAAGTGTTTAACTCCGAGAAATAAGAAGGAGTTGCTTCTGTTCCCGCCGTTTATTAGTTTTTGAGCGTGGGACAAAAATTCAAAGTGATTTTTGTCCCACGCTCTTCATGTTTTCTTGTACACGGAATTTAACTATTTCCTGTATTAATGAAAGAGGTAACTCTTGCGTGTAGGGAAATTGAATGGCACCTTTCGAGGTTTTAAAAGGGCGTAATTCTTTGCTGAAACGTTGGATGGCTGATGGCGTAGGATAGAAACCTAAATGTTGCTTGGCCGCCGCAAAATGCACTAAATTGCCATTTAAGTAAAAGGTCGGCATTCCATAAGCGATTTTTTCAGTAGTCTCCTGAGGAACAACCGCTAAAATTGCTTGGTAGATTTCTGTTAACTGTGTTTGATGTTGGGGTTGCTGGCGAATATAGTTTGCAATGATGGTCATCTAAAAACACCTCCGTTTGTTTCAGTATACTATGTAAAAAATAAAAGGCGAAGAGGATACAAAAAAACCGTCTAGTATTTTTTCTTTACTAAACGGCTTTTAGCTTAAATAACTACCTAAAGGGTCTTGCATGGAAATGTTTGTCACTCCTTAGTTTAATTGTTTTAAGTGTGCAATTGCTTCTTCAATTGTGTGACCAGTTGCTGTTTTACTTTCATTTTTTGCATCAAAAACAATGAAAATATTTTTGTCTGTGTCTAATTGAATACGGTATTGAATGTTTTTTACTTTGTAAGTCATAGTTATTCTCCTTTCATAAAGTACTCTAAAAAGGCGACGATAACTGATAACGAAATTCCATTGTTACTATACCACTGGAAAATTATTTTTGCAACAAATAACATTTTTTCTTTACCATTCCTTAGACTTCTTTGCTAGCTACTTCTTTACATTCTTTTTCAAGAAGCATAAAATAAATACATTACTAGTTTTTGAATAGGAGATCGATGTGAAAAAGAGAGTTGAGAAATTTAGACGATGGCCCTACCGCTACCTTTTGTATGGAATCGGGTTCATCTTATTAATTATTTTTAGTAATTTATATTTGCAATGGTGTCAGAATAACTTGTCTGTTGATTTAGCCTTCAAGTTTGCTTTTTCGTGGCATACGGAAAAGTTTTTCTTAGGTTGTTTTGTGCTAAGCGTTTTTTTACTTTTTTTATGTAGTTTGGCAGGTTCATTAGGAGTTGGCTCTCTTTTATATAGTGTCATAATAGGTGTTTTAGGATTTGCGGACTATCAAAAGATGTTTTATCGTGTCGAACCTATTTACCCAGACGACTTAAAAATGATCACAGAAGTTAGTTTATTAAAAGAAATGGTTGGTTTATGGCCGTTTATTTTTGTGGTAGCGTTAGGTTGTGTAGCACTTTTTTTCTTAGGAAAAGCCTTTTATAAAAGTTTCTTTTTATCGAAGAAAAAACAAACTATTCGTGTGTTAAGTCTTGTTCTTTCGATTGGTCTATTTTCATATATTGGTGATTTTAACAATCCGCAAAATTTGTTACGTAAAGCCTATAATAAAACCGCGTTATGGATTCCTTACAGCCAAAAAATGAATTACTACAATACAGGATTTATTGGTGGTTTTCTATATAATTTAAAAGTAGAGGCTATGGACCAACCAAAGGGTTATTCAAAAGAAGCTATTTCAGAAATTACTCAGAAATATCAAAAGTTGGCCGAGGCAAAAACAGTGCCGAGCAATGAGCAACCAAATATTGTGTTTGTCATGAGTGAAAGTTTTTCAAATCCAGATCATCTGAAAGGTTTGTCCATTATTGGCAATCCTTTAGCTGATTATCAGCAAATCGCTGATAAAACTTACAGTGGCCAGATGCTTTCACAAAACTACGGGGGCGGAACTGCGAATATTGAATTTGAAGCCTTAACAAGTTTTTCGATGGAATTAATGAATGCCCAAATGACTACACCTTATACAATGATGATTCCTAAGATGACGGAATTGCCTTCCATTGTTTCATTACTTAAGGAACAAAAGTACCAAACAACGGCTATTCATCCGTACAATACATCTATGTATAAACGAAAAGGTGTGTATAAAATTTTAGGTTTTGATCAATTTATCAATGAAAAAACAATGAACTATACGGATAAACTAGAAAATAATCCTTACATTTCAGATCAAGCAGCGTATCAGGAAGTGACGACACTGCTTAAAGAAAAAGAGCAACCGCAATTCATTCATTTAGTTACTATGCAAACACATATGCCCTATGAAAATAAATACACAACGTCCAATTATTTTTCTCAAGGAAACGGCAATCAAGTCGCGCTCAATAATTACTTGCAAGATATTGCCTACAGTAGCGAAGCTTTGAAAAATTTCCTACAAGAAATCGAAAAAATGCCCAAACGCACATTAGTCGTTTTTTGGGGAGATCACTTACCAAGTATTTATGATGAAAACATTCAAGCGTTGAATGAAGGGGCAGCCCTTCACCAGACAGAATTTCTAATGTATGATACGGCGAACCAGTTAACAGAAAAAAATCAGCATCAAGCAATCATTAGTCCATTTTATTTTGCTCCCTCACTTTTCCAACAAAGTGGCTTACCGCAATCGGGATTTTACGCTATGCTAAATGAGGTACAAGAACAATTGCCTGCTTTTGAAAAGGGGAATTACTATCTCGGTGGGGAATGGAAAAAAACAGTAGAAATGAATAAAAAGCAAGAACAACTATATGAGGAATACCGACTGATTCAATATGACATTGTTTCAGGGAAGCAATATAGTTTAGAAAATCAATTTTTTAGCTAAAAAAAACACACGAAATATTCGTGTGTTTTTTGATTTTTATTTTAAAGTTTTACGATAAACAATGACATAATAGCTGAAAGCTAACAGGCAGGCAAAACTTAAAAAGTAAAGCGGTAAGACCCAAATGGTGCCATTGTGAAAGTAACTAATCAAATAGGTAAAGAAACTAACAAACAAGTAATAGACAAAACTAAAAATCCCACTGGCAGTACCAATTACAGATTCATAGCCTTTTAAGGCCATACTTAAGGCATTGGGCAAAGTAATATTAATCCCTAAGAAAAAGAGAAAAATAAACAAAATAAGACCAATGATTGATTCAAATTGTGTCATTATTAATAAACAGCAAGCCGCAAAGATACTTAGCAGCAAACCAGCAAAGGCAATTTTTTCCGCTGACCAATATCCTAGCAACCAATTGATAAGAACCGCAGCAAGAATACTAGACACAGCTAAAACTAAACCAAGAAAGCCATATTGGACACTGCTAAAGCCAAAGTGATTGATGAAAATAAACGGAGCTTCTGCATAGTAGCTAAACAATAAACCATTAATGCCCCCAATCAATAAGCCGTAGCACCAAACTTTCGAGTCGAAGGAAAGGCGTTTCGCCACGGACCAAAAAGGCGCTTTCGTTAAGGTATTTCCTAAGTGAAAGGTTTCTGGTAAACGATAAAAACTATAGAAAAGTAATAGAACAGCCATGACAATTAAGGTGCTAAAGACATGCTGATAGCCAAAATAGGTTTGAACAAGTCCGCCGACTAAGGGTCCGATGGCAGGAGATAGCGATAGGGCAGCGCTTGTTTGAGCAAAAATTTTCCCTCTTTGAAGATCGTTAAAGCTTTCCCGCATCATTGATTGGGTAATGACAGAACCAACGCTTGCACCAAATGCTTGAATTAAACGGAAGAATAACAGCCAAGGAAATGTCGGACTCAAAAAAAGGCCAATATTTCCAATTAAATAGCATAAAATTCCTAATAACATAGCTGGGCGACGTCCAATCGTATCGGATAGAATTCCCCAGAATAAAACGCCAACGGCAAAGGCAACAAAATAAATACTCATGGTTAATTGTGCCACGCTATCGTGAATGTTAAAAGCAGAACTAAGCGCTGGCAAAATAGGTGTGAAAATCGACTCGCTGATTTGTGGAAATCCCACAAGCAAAATAATAATTAGTAATGATGGGACGGTGTTTCGGGTGTTTTTCATGATTTTTCTCCTTAAAAGTTTAATCTAATCAAAAACACCCATTGTCTTTTACAACCGCCAAATTTAAAATAAGTAAAATAATGTCACCAACTTTCCTTAAAATTTTTTATTATACAAAGTCTAAATGAAGAAGCGCTTCTTCTTGACTAAATTCATAAGTGTAGCGACCAGATAAACCGGCAAGCTCACCTGATGCTTGAAATAGTTCACCAGGACAGTCTAAAAGACCTTGTGTAAACGTCCCTTTTTCGCAAGCAGTAAAGGTGCCTTTTTTTCCTAAATAAGTTCCTTCGAAATGTAGGAAACCGACCACTTGAGCCACAGCTTCAAGCCCATCAGCCATTGAAGAGCCTTGATAAGTCATTAAGTATTCCACAGAAGCTGTCCCAGATAAGGCGCCTGACAATTGATAAGTAGCGCTCGCTTGATTCACTGGGAAATTTTCATTAAGATTGTCAATCGGTTGTTCTTGCCAACTAGATACAGTAAATGATGCTTGCTCCATTGCTGTCCCTTCTTTCTTATTAATAAGAATAGGGTAGCTGGAAGCGCACTATTTGTCAACAATCCACCACTTTAACTCTTCTTTTTTTGTACAAAAGAATGTAACGCTAAGCGGTTGATGTGATAAGCAGTTCCTTGTTTTTGAATAAAGCCGCGCTCTCGAAATTGTTTGAAAGTATAAATAAGATGGCGATAACTAACCCCTAAGTATTCGGCAATCTCAGTATGTTTTTCTTTATAAACATCTTCGTGATTAGCGGCAACCAATAGCAATTCCGCTAACCGATAACTTAGTTCATAGGTCTGATTCGTTGTAAAGTGGTCCACTCGTTGGAGCATTTTTTTCCCTAGATAATGGCTGAGTTGCTGCATAAAAAGTACCTTGTTTTTTAAAACAGTTTCTGCATAAGCTAAAGGAATAGCCAAACAACAGGTTTCACCTAAGGCGATAACGTCCTTGGTTATCGTTTCCGCTTGAACTAATGTTAAATCGCCAATTAAATCACCTGTCGTTAAAAACTGAACAATGGATTGGCGGCCATTGCGTTCTGTTTTTAAAATTTTCGCTTTTCCTTTGATTAAATAAAAAAGATAATTTAATGGCTCTGCTTGGTGATGAATGAATTCTTGATTTTCAAAATCGATAATAAAACTGTGTTTTAAATCAATTTCATTAAAAAAAGGCGTATTTTTAGCTAATTCTTGTTTCGGTGATTGTTGGTAGGCTGTTTTAAGCATTTTTTCTCCTTATAATAGGAGATATCTCCTATTTGTTTCTTCTATTGTAGCACATAATAGACGTATCAAGAGTAGAGGAGTTTTTATAATGTGGAAGAAAAAAATTGTGCTATCGTTTCTTTTTTATTTAATTAGTGCATTGGGCATCAGTTTGACAATTCAAGCAGGCATTGGAGTTAGTAGTTTTAATGCATTTAATGTGACCTTTGCAACACTTACTCATTTAAAAGTCGGAACTGTTACCACAGCTATCAATTTAGCTTTTTTAGGCACGTGTTGGTTGTTAGATCAGCAGCGTAAAATTCAGGACTATTTGATTATTTTGGTGGCGTTAATTGGCTTTGGTTTTGTCATTAATTTTTTCTTATATCAATTATTTGGTTCGCTTGTTTTTCAAAATTATTTGGTTAAAATTGTTCTATTTATTTTAGGGACAATCATAGCAGGAATCGGGACAGGACAGGTAGTTGCGCTAGGTGTTTTGCAATTTCCTATTGAAAAATTTTGTACACTTATTTCTGAAAGAACGCGCTATAGTTTTCAGTTTTATCGTTATTTAGTTGATATTTTTTGTGTCAGTTTGGCACTAGGATTGTCCATTAGTTATCATTTGCCGATTTTTGTTCGTGAAGGAACCGTGATTAGTCTTTTCTTACTTTCTTGGGTTATTAGTTGGTCGAGAAAGCGGGGACAACAGCGTATTTTACGAATACAAATCAAGAAACTGGAATCCGAATGAAAGGATTTCAGTTTTTTTCAAATGAGCAGAACTTTTATTTGAAAAAAAGAGTGGAAAACGGTATACTAATTAAGTAATTATTCATAACATTGGTTCTCCAATCAATGTTAAATAGTTTTTTCATGAGGGAGTAACTGACAGTATTTATGCTGTGACAACATCACCAACTCCGAAAGCAATTTCTGGTGTTGTCTTAAACGGTGAGACTTATGTATGTTCGACGAAGTAGCATACACAAGTCTATTTTTTTTCATTTATTTTTGATGAAATGTAAAATAGTACTTGAAGGATGCTGCAAAAAATAGAGGAGGAAGAACATGTCAGAAGAAAAGAAAACACAATTGTCTGAAGCGTTTTACGCACAAGACGACACAGTTGTTTTGGAGAAAATGAACACAACAACTGATGGATTAAGTGCACAGGAGGCTCAAAAGCGTTTAGAAACGTACGGGGAAAATGTGCTAGATGAAGGGAAGAAAAAATCACTTGCCGTGAAATTCTTTGAGCAATTCAAAGATTTTATGATTATTGTTTTATTAGCGGCAGCGGTCATTTCAGCCGTCTTTTCCCATGATGTGGTAGACTCGATTATCATCTTAGTGGTTGTTATCTTGAACGCCATCTTTGGGGTCATTCAAGAAGCCAAAGCGGAACAAGCCATTGAAGCATTAAAAGAAATGTCTTCACCAAATGCGAATGTTCGCCGTGATGGACATGTCATTACTGTTAAAAGTGATGAATTAGTACCAGGCGACATTGTTTTATTAGAAGCAGGTGATGTCGTTCCAGCTGATTTACGTTTATTGGAAGCGAATAGCTTAAAAATTGAAGAAGCAGCGTTAACCGGTGAATCTGTTCCAGTTGAAAAAGAAGTAACCATCTTAGAGGGAACCGATATTGGTATCGGTGACCGAATCAATATGGCTTATTCCAATAGTAATGTGACGTATGGACGTGGTCTTGGCGTTGTGGTTGGCACAGGAATGAATACAGAAGTCGGTAAAATTGCTGGCATGCTAGCAAGCGAACAAGAAACGGAAACGCCTTTAAAACAAAACTTAAACCAATTGGGTAAAATGTTAACAATTGCCATTTTAGTCATTGCAGCGGTGATGTTTGTGGTAGGAATGATGAATGGTCGTTCATGGATTGACATGTTATTAACGTCAATTTCGTTAGCTGTAGCGGCAATTCCAGAAGGATTACCAGCGATTGTCACAATTATTTTGGCTTTAGGGACTCAAAAAATGGCCAAGAAAAATGCGATTGTCCGTAAGTTACCAGCCGTTGAAACATTAGGAAGTACAGATATTATCTGTTCAGATAAAACAGGTACGTTAACCTTAAATCAAATGACCGTTGAAGCGTTGTATACAGATGGTCAAGTGTTATCTGCTTCCACAGAAATCCCTGCTGATAATATGGCTTTAAAAATCATGAACTTTACGAATGATACAAAAATCGCTCAAGATGGTTCATTAATTGGTGACCCAACAGAAACTGCCTTAGTACAATTTGGTTTAGATCATGCGTTTAACGTAACCGAAAAAGTAGCAGCTGAACCTCGTGTGGCAGAGATTCCTTTTGACTCTGATCGTAAATTAATGACTACTGTTCATGAATTAAAAACAGGTGGCTTCCTAGTTTCTGTCAAAGGTGCACCAGATGAATTATTGAAACGTTGTACGGAAATCTTATCAAATGGAGAAACAAGTCCATTAGATGAAACAAAACGTCAAGAAATTTTGAAAACCAACACCTCATTAGCGAAACAAGCCTTACGTGTTTTAGGAATGGCTTATAAATATGTTGAGACGATTCCAGCCGAAATGAGTTCTGAACTTGTGGAAAAAGATTTAACATTTGCTGGTTTAGTCGGTATGATTGACCCAGAAAGAAAAGAAGCTGCAGATGCTGTAAAAGTCGCGAAAGAAGCGGGTATTCGTCCAATTATGATTACGGGTGACCACCGTGATACAGCAGAAGCAATTGCGGCACGTTTAGGCATCATCAAAGAAGGTGACGACGATGCCGTCATTACAGGCGCTGAATTAAATGAATTGTCAGATGAAAAATTCGCACAAGTCGTGGGACACTACTCTGTCTATGCTCGTGTTTCACCAGAACACAAGGTTCGGATTGTTAAAGCGTGGCAACAAGAAGGAAAAGTGGTTGCGATGACTGGTGATGGCGTAAATGATGCTCCAGCCTTAAAAGCTGCTGACATCGGGATTGGTATGGGAATTACCGGAACAGAAGTATCAAAAGGTGCTTCAGATATGGTCCTTGCCGATGATAACTTTTCAACAATTATTGTGGCAGTAGAAGAAGGGCGTAAAGTCTTTTCAAATATCCAAAAAACGATTCAATATTTACTTTCAGCTAACTTAGGGGAAGTATTAACCTTGTTTATTGCAACAATGCTCAATTGGGATACCTTGTTACCTGTTCACTTATTGTGGATTAACTTAGTAACGGATACTTTCCCAGCGATTGCGTTAGGTGTGGAACCAGCAGAACGTGATGTGATGAGCCATGAACCTCGTGGTAAAAAATCGAACTTCTTCTCTGGCGGCGTTTTAAGCAGTGTTGTTTATCAAGGGATTACGCAAGGGGCATTGACTTTGATTGTGTATAAAATGTCAATTATGTTCCCAGCACATACCGCAGCTAACACAAACTTATCGGCGCAAGCGTTGTATGATTTACAACACGGCGATGCTTTAACCATGGCCTTCGCTACTTTGGGATTAATTCAATTGTTCCATGCCTTTAATGTGAAGTCGATTTATCAATCAATTTTCAAAGTTGGCTTATTCCGCAACAAATCATTTAACTATGGGATTCTTGTTTCGTTCTTGCTATTAGCTGCAACGATTGTTATTCCAGGATTTAATGATTTATTCAGCGTCACACATTTAGATGCATATCAATGGGCAATTGTAGCAGGTACTTCTTTTGCTATCATCCCAATTGTGGAAATTGTGAAGTTCTTCCAACGTAAAGCAGGTAAAGGTGCTTAATAAATAAGAAAAGAAAATTGGCTGGTACTTAAACCAGTCAATTTTTCTTTATGTAAGGAGTGAAAGGGCTTGAAACGGAAAATTA
Organism: Enterococcus sp. DIV1307a; assembly: GCF_050537425.1. Lineage (NCBI taxonomy): Bacteria > Bacillati > Bacillota > Bacilli > Lactobacillales > Enterococcaceae > Enterococcus > Enterococcus sp. DIV1307a. Next base: position 1,643,140 of record NZ_CP172914.1, on the reverse strand, counting down.
TTTTCGAAACACAACGACTTATTGTCAGAGAATGGCAGTCGGAAGATGAAGTGGAATTGAAAAAATTTTTGCAAGATGAAAATGTGATGTATGCCTATGAACACGCTTTTTCTGATGAAGAGGTTGCAAACTGGCTAAAGTGGAACTTACAGTCCTATCAAGAATACGGCTACGGCTTATGGGCGTTAGAGAAGAAACGAACAGGCGAAGTTATCGGCGAGTGTGGTCTCACCAATCAATTAGTAAAAGGCAAGAGCTATCCAGAAATTGGTTATCATTTATGTGGGAAAGAATGGCACAAAGGGTATGCGATTGAAGCTGCCGCAGCGACAAAACAGTACGCATTCGATGTATTAAATTTTCCAGAAGTTATTTCAACGATTCGTGATACGAACTTAGCCTCTATGAATGTCGCTATTCGAAACCAGATGCTTGTTAGGGATCGATACATTAAAACATATCGTGGCAAAACGATGCCTCACTATGTTTTCTCTGTTAAAAATCAAAAGAATAAAGACTGAAAAAGTGCCACTTGTCAGATGGAATAGAAAAAGTGTAAAATGGAGTGAAAGAGAAAAGGGAAAAGAGGGATGGTTATGAGACCAAATTTAGGATTTTACGTTCAAACAATTAATGATATCGTTAAAACAACAGAAGATATTGGCGAAGTCATGAATCCATATTACGAAGAAGTTCGTCAAGCGATCGATAAGAATAAAGTGAATGATTTAACAGCCGAACGAATTGCAGAAATTCAAGCAAAATTTAAAGAAGGTACTGAAAAATATGAATTAATGCTCAAAAAAGTCGGAACATTAAAACCAACACCACAAGTACTTGGCATTCACAAAAAATTTCAACATGCTTATACAGAATATGTAGCAGGATGCAATGAAATGATTTTAGCAACAGATCCAGAAACAGGTATTGATGCAGAATTATTTAACGCTTCAGAAGAAAAGCAAGACCAAGCAACGGATGAATTAACCTTTGCCATTACGCGAATGAGCAACATTCTTTTGAAAAAATAAAAAACTAATAAAAATAACTAACGAATTTAATATTTTTTTCATGTCTTTTTTATGGACAAAAGAGAAAGTGTATTGTATTATTAATTCATACCAACAACAACCTTTTTATTTTTCATTTTACTCTTATTGAGTAAATACTCCTTTTCCATCGGCAAAACTGCCGGTGGTTTTTTTGTTATTTTTTTATTTAATAATAAAACAACCTTTGATTTTATTAAAATCAAAGGTTGTTTTAGCTTGTTAATTTTCAACATTTCGCACATAATCATCAAAGTATTGAATTAACTCTTTCTTGATTTGTTGATAATCTGCTTCAGAATAGTTCTTTTCTTCTAGCGTACCATTAAAAAATGGCAAATTTAGTTCTTCTTTTAAACGTTCAATCACTTCTTCTTGCTTCATAAGGACCCCTTCTCAACGAATTGTTCTCTTCTATTATAGAACATTGTAGTCATCCGTCAATTGTTCAAAGGCAATTTTCATTTCCTCTAGACGTTCATTCAATTGATGGGTTTCATCTTCTTCATTGAAAAAATGTTGTTTTAATTCAAAATAAAAATTTTCGAAGGCTTGGAAAAAAGGCTCAGACTTGTTGTTTTCAAGAGCAGGAACACTTGTGTAGAGAACACGAGCGCTATGGTAGTAAGTGAAAACCTCGTTAATATTTAATAAAATACGCGCTTCTTCTGGGCGTGGTCGACTTGTAACTAAGTCATGTAAAGATAAACTTTTTGTATGGGTTTCAGATAAATAAAATAAAAATAGTTCCAATTGCTCTTTTGTTGCAGACATGAAAACTCCTCCTCAAACAGTAGTAACATTTATTATAAATGAAAATGAAAGTGCTTGAAAAGCAATGCGCTCAGCAAAAATAATTATTTTAAGTGAAAACTATAGTTGTTGCTTTAGCATTCTTTTTAATCATGATAAACTGAGAGAAGTATAGTAGGTCCTGACAGAGGAGGAAACAAATGAAAATTGTGATTATTGGTGCATCATTCGCAGGTATTTCCGCAGCAATTGCTTCAAGGAAAAAATATCCCCAAGCAGAAATTTCTTTAATTGATAAACAAGCAACAGTGGGGTATTTATCTGGTGGCTTAAGTGCGTATTTTAATCATACCATCAATGAATTACACGAAGCACGTTACATAACGGAAGAGGAATTACGTCGTCAAAAGATTCAGTTGCTTTTAAATAGAGAAGTCGTGGCAATGGATGTTGAGAACCAATTGATTGCTTGGGCACAAAAGGAAGAGCAACAGTGGTATTCTTATGATAAATTGATTTTAGCGACAGGCGCGAGCCAGTTTTCCACGCAAATTCGTGGTAGTCAAACAGAAAAACTACTCAAATATAAATTTTTATCAGGTGCTTTAGCGGCTGTTCCATTACTGGAAAAGAGCCAGACAGTAGCCGTCATTGGTGCAGGACCCATTGGAATGGAAGCTATTGATTTTCTTGTGAAAATGAAGAAAACGGTCCATGTCTTTGAAAGCTTGGAAAATCTATTGCCTAAATATTTTGATAAAGAAATGGTTGCAGAAGTTCAAAAATCTTTGGAAAAACAAGCAGTAATTTTCCATTTTGAAGAAACGGTCCTAGGAATTGAAGAAACAGCAAATGGTATTGTTCTTGAAACAAGCGAGCAGGAAATTTCTTGTGACAGTGGGATTTTTGCTTTAAACTTACATCCTCAATTAGCCTATTTAGATAAAAAAATTCAACGAAATCTGGATCAGACAATCGCGGTGGATGCTTATTTACAAACTTCAGTGCCGAATGTTTTTGCCATCGGAGATTGCATTTCAGTTATGAATGAACCAGTCGCGGAAACTTTTTATGCTCCGTTAGTAAACAATGCGGTACGAACTGGCTTAGTAGTCGCCAACAATTTAGAAGAAAAAACACACCGATTCATTGGCTCTTTGCGAACAATGGGAACAAAAGTGGGGGACTATTACCTTGCTAGTACAGGTCTAACCGAAACGGAAGGTTTATTTTTTCCGCAAACACTTGCTTCCGTAATTGTTAGACAGCCAGCGCCGCCTCTACAACATGGGACAGAAATTTTAGGCAAATTAATCTATGATAAAGTGACGCAACGGGTCCTTGGTGCACAGCTTTGTTCAAAAAATAACTGTTTAGAAAAAATAAATACGTTAGCATTAAGTATCCAAACAGCTCAGACACTGACAGACCTATTACAAAAAGATTATTTTTATCAACCTGCCTTAACCAATATTTATGATATTACAAATTTGATGGGTGCTTCGGCTTATTGGAGAGAGAACGATGAAAGTTGAGACGTTATTGGAAAAGAAAGCGATGCGACAATTATTAACGGTACAACAAACCATCTTAGCAGGCGGCACCTGCTCAGTCTCTGATTTAACAGCGTTTTTAGCGGTCACAAAAGCCTCTTTTGAAAAAGACTTAGAGGATTTACATTATTTTTTGAAACCTTTTGGACAGGATTGTCAGCTTACTTATGATGGCCAACAGCTATCAATCACCTTATCGGATTTTTTTTCGTTGAATCATTTAATTGAAGCATTTGTAAAAGAGTCTCTTAAATTTCAACTTTTAGATTATTTATATCGTAATAAAGAGTTTTCTATTGTTCAATTAACGACTAAATTTATGATTAGTGAGTCTTCTTTATTTCGAAAGATTAAGGAACTCAATCAATTGTTAGCCGCCTTTGATTTGCAAATAAAAAATGGACAACTACAGGGAGAAGAATTGCAGATTCGTTACTTTTACTTTCAGTTGTATTGGTATATTACTCCCTATGAAATACACCAGAAAAAAACGATGTCGCCGTTAAATAAACGGATAATTGAAGGGATTGAGACTGGCTTAGGTTTTACTTTTAATGAACATAATGCGTTAAAAGTTAGCCTTTGGTTGAGTATTACGAAAAAGCGCCTAGCGGTCACTTCAAAAAAATATCAACAATTGAGAAAGAAAATGATTGATTTTAAAGAAGATCCGTTATTTAAGCAAGTTCGACAATTGTTTTTCCGTTTTTCTAGTCGTTATTCATTAGAATTAGATGAAGGAGAAAGCATGATTCATTTTGTTTTTCTAATCACAATGTCGGTCTTACCAGAATCAGCTTTTGATGAATATTCCTTAATTCGGGGACGTCGTTCCGCTGTTTCTTTAGCTGATACGTTTATCTTGGAAAATGTGGTCTTGTATTATCGGCCCCATAAATTTGAACCTATTCTTGAGAAAACCATGGCTTACTATTTTTCACAAATTCATGGAAAACTGTATTTTTTTAAAGGAGAATTGGAAGTTTTTGATCGGGCCCATATCTGGGAAAAAGAACAGCAATTATCTAGTCGGGAATTAGCTTCTTTTTCAACAACGTTATTAGAAAAAGCTTTAGCTTGTTTTGATGAAACGTATCAACCAGGAGATAGTTTGCATGAACTTTCTCTGGTCAAATATTTAAGCGTGTTGGCATTAATTGAATTTAAAATGATTGGTGAAATAAAAATTGGAATTCACTTAGCAATGGATGCTCTTTATCAAGCGGCGTTAACACAAGTATTAATGCTTAGTCTTAAAAATATGAATGGCACGCTGGTGGAGAGGTATCAGCCTGAACAAACATATGATTTAATTGTGACCAATTATCAGCAAACGAGCTATCAAGGAACACCGGAAGTCTATGTTTTGTCAGAATTAAGTTCGACCTATGATGTGCAACAATTAAAAAAGAAAATACGCACCTTGCGGGAGAAATAAACAAAAGGTTGGTGTGACGGAAATTGTCTGATCCTCGCACCAGCCTTTTTACAATTAAAAGTCGAAAATTAGGCTTTTTTAAACAAAAATGTTTCTTTTTATTGAAAAATTAGAGATAATAAAAGTATTATTGAAAGCGTTGTCTTTGTTGGTTTTAGTAGAAATCCTTTCAATTTTTTTAAAATAAAAAAAGTTTTTGACATGTTTAGTTATTCTTTTGTTTGTAAGATAGGAACATAAAGAAAACGATTTCAAAAACGTTTAGGAGGAATTATCATGGCAGAAGAAAAATACATTATGGCGATTGATCAAGGAACGACTAGTTCTCGTGCAATTATTTTTGATAAAAAAGGAAACAAAATTGGTAGTTCACAAAAGGAATTTACTCAATATTTTCCTAATGCAGGCTGGGTGGAACATAATGCCAATGAAATTTGGAATTCTGTTCAATCCGTTATTGCAGGTTCTCTAATTGAGTCAGGAGTGAAACCAACGGATATTGCCGGAATTGGGATTACAAACCAACGGGAAACAACCGTTGTTTGGGACAAAGCAACTGGGTTACCCATTTATAACGCAATTGTTTGGCAATCACGCCAAACGACACCTATTGCTGATCAACTAAAAGAAGATGGCTACAGCGAAATGATTCATGAAAAAACTGGGTTAATCATTGATGCTTATTTCTCAGCAACGAAGGTTCGTTGGATCTTAGATCACGTAGAAGGTGCGCAAGAACGTGCAGAAAATGGAGAATTGATGTTTGGAACAATTGACACTTGGCTCGTTTGGAAATTAACGGGAGATACTCATGTCACTGATTATTCAAATGCAAGCCGGACGATGTTGTTTAATATCCATGATTTAGATTGGGATCAAGAAATTTTGGATCTTTTAAATATCCCACGAGTGATGTTACCGAAAGTCGTTTCGAACTCTGAAGTGTATGGATTAACAAAAAATTACCATTTTTACGGAAGTGAAGTTCCTATCGCTGGGATGGCTGGTGACCAACAAGCCGCTTTATTTGGTCAAATGGCCTTTGAACCTGGGATGGTTAAAAATACCTATGGAACAGGCTCATTTATTGTCATGAACACTGGCGAAGAACCTCAACTTTCTAAAAATAATCTGCTTACCACTATTGGCTATGGCATTAACGGCAAAGTATATTATGCCTTGGAAGGAAGTATCTTCGTGGCTGGTTCAGCGATTCAATGGTTACGAGATGGCTTAAAAATGTTGCAAACGGCTGCTGAATCTGAAGCAGTAGCCAAAGCGTCAACAGGGCACAATGAAGTTTATGTGGTTCCGGCATTCACTGGTTTGGGCGCACCATATTGGGATTCACAAGCGCGTGGGGCTGTCTTTGGATTAACACGCGGTACCACGAGAGAAGATTTTGTCAAAGCGACACTTCAAGCAGTTGCGTATCAAGTTCGTGACATTATTGACACGATGAAAGAAGATACAGGCATAGATATTCCCGTCTTAAAAGTAGACGGTGGAGCAGCAAACAATGATTTCTTGATGCAATTCCAAGCAGATATTTTAAACACTGCTGTTCAAAGAGCCCATAACTTAGAAACAACGGCCTTAGGCGCAGCTTTCTTGGCGGGCTTAGCGGTTGGCTTCTGGAAAGACTTAGAAGAAATCAAAGCATTCCAAGAAGAAGGACAACAATTTGAACCAATTATGGCGGAAGAAGAACGAGAAGATTTATATGAAGGTTGGCAACAAGCAGTAGCAGCTACCCAACAATTCAAACGTAAAAATAAGTAAATGGAAAAGGGGAATTTTCTATGACTTTCTCAATAGAAACACGCCGACAATCAATCGACGCTTTAAAAACACAACACTTAGATGTCTTAATTATTGGTGGTGGCATTACTGGCGCAGGCGTTGCCCTGCAAGCCAGTGCCGCTAAAATGAAGACAGGGTTAATTGAAATGCAGGATTTCGCAGAGGGCACCTCTTCACGATCAACCAAATTAGTTCATGGTGGTATCCGCTATTTGAAAACGTTTGACGTGGAGGTGGTAGCAGATACAGTGAAAGAACGAGCCGTCGTTCAATCCATTGCGCCACACATCCCTAAAGCGGATCCCATGTTATTGCCAATTTATGATGAGCCAAATGCAACATTTAATCTATTTTCTGTCAAAATAGCAATGGATTTATATGATCAGTTAGCTGATGTAACAGGTACCAAGTACGCCAACTATTTGTTAACAAAAGACGAGGTTTTGGCACGTGAGCCACAACTAAAAAGTGAAGGTCTACAAGGTGGCGGTGTTTATTTAGATTACCGAAATAATGATGCTCGTTTAGTTATTGAAAATATTAAACAAGCAGTAGCTGACGGGGCACATGCTGTGAGTCGGGTTCAAGCGGTGGGCTTTTTATACAATGATGAAGGGAAAATTACTGGTATTCAAGCAAAGGACCTACTAACTGACGAACAGTTTGAGATTCACGCAGATGTTGTGATTAATACTACTGGTCCTTGGTCAGATAAATTAAGAGGCTTAGACAAAAATGATTCATTTACACCACAAATGCGTCCAACTAAAGGGGTTCATTTAGTTGTCGACAAAAGCCGTTTAAATGTTCCTCAACCAACGTATTTTGATACAGGTAAACAAGATGGCCGCATGGTCTTCGTTGTTCCAAGAGAAGAAAAAACATATTTTGGGACGACGGATACAGATTACCATGGAGACTTTCAACATCCAACAGTAGAACAAAGTGATGTGGATTACCTATTGGAAGTAGTCAATAATCGTTATCCAGAGGTACAATTGACAATTGATGATATTGAAGCCAGCTGGGCTGGCTTGCGACCTTTAATTTCTGCTAACGGTGGCTCAGATTATAACGGGGGAAACAATGGCAAACTTTCAGATAAAAGTATTGATGAAGTCATTGATGTCGTTGACAGATACCAAAAAAACCAAACAGATAAACGAGAAATTGAAGAAGTCCTAAACCATCTGGAAGACAGTTTGGTGGAAAATAAAGTCAATCCTTCAGCTGTCTCTCGAGGCAGCTCATTGGAAAGATCAGCGGATGGCTTGCTCACTTTGGCTGGTGGGAAATTAACAGATTATCGTAAAATGGCAGAAGGTGCGATGAAAATGATTCAAACCATCTTAGCAGAAGAATACCAGAAAGAATTCACCTTAATTGATTCTAAAAACTATCCAGTTTCAGGCGGAAAATTGAACCCTGCAACGGTAGACGAAGAATTAGAAGCGTTGGCAAAACATGGCGTGTCTAAAGGGTTAAGTGAAAAGGATGCACTATACTTAGCTCATTTATATGGCTCCAACGTACCAACTGTTTTTGAAATGATTGATGATGCCAAAGTAATTCCTGGTTTAACCTTAACAGAAACTGTCTCTTTAAACTATGCGATGGAAGAAGAAATGGCTTTAACACCCGTCGACTTTTTATTGCGACGGACCAACCACTTATTGTTTATGCGTGATCGTTTGGACCAAGTGAAAGCGGGAGTCATTGAAGAAATGGCACAGCATTATCAGTGGACAGCGGAAGAAAGAGCACGACACATTGAAACATTAGAAAAAGTAATTGAAGAATCAGATTTAAAAAATTTGAAAGTAGGGTGAAGAAAAAATGGGAACTTCGATGATGACACAATTATTCGGTGAATTTTTCGGAACGATGATTTTAGTTTTACTAGGGGATGGCGTCTGTGCCGCAGTTAACTTGAAGAAAAGCAAAGCCTTTGCTTCTGGTTGGGTCGTTATTGCTTTAGGTTGGGGCGCTGCTGTTACATTAGCTGTTTACATGTCTGGGTATATGAGTCCAGCGCATTTAAATCCTGCTGTAACAGTTGCGATGGCAATTACTGGAAACTTTGAATGGGGCATGGTTTTACCTTATATCGTAGCTCAAGTCCTAGGCGGTTTTATTGGTGGTTTAGTTGTCTGGTTAGCTTATTTACCCCATTGGAACATTACAGAAGACAAAGGTGCTATTTTAGGAACCTTCGCCACTGGTCCAGCTGTCCGTAACTATCCAGCCAATGTTTTAACAGAAATTATCGGCACATTTGTCTTGGTTTTTGGCTTACTAGCCTTTTCTCAAAACGACTTAGCGGCTGGCATTAACCCAATGCTTGTTGGGATTTTGGTCTTAGGACTAGGTCTATCATTAGGCGGACCTACAGGTTATGCAATTAACCCTGCACGTGATTTAGGACCTCGTTTAGCGCATCAAATTATTCCTGTGAAAACAAAAGGTGATTCCGATTGGGCTTATTCTTGGGTGCCAATTGTGGGACCTATCTTAGGTGCTTCATTAGCTGCAGTAATTTATTTATTCACTATTTAATAAAATGAAATGTAAATAGTTGTTTTAGACAATAAAAAACGCTTGTGAGAAGTAATCAATTCTTGCAAGTGTTTTTTTGCTACATATTAAACCAAAAAAGATTTCCTTAGACATTTAGACAATTTGTCTAAATGCGGAACAGAACAATTTTCCTATATGATACAATAAAAGTGCACAAGTAAGTGGGGGAGTAACATTTCATACTTATTTGTCAATTTTAAGCTGGACAATGTGTTCAGTAATATATACTAATTTAAAAAGGAGTACATGATTTGAATGGGATAATGGTTTTGTTAGTGGGCGCTGGGTACATCGGTTGGGTTATTTATAGAAATGGTCGTACGTATTTCCGTTATAAAAAAAATCTAAAAAAATATCAAACGACGCACCATCTAACGGACAGTGACCTAGAGATGTACCAAAGAATTATGGACGAATTAAAAAAACAAATTATTTATTTAAACGAACTAACGAATAAGTCACGAAATTTAAAAAAAATTGAACAAGTAGAACTGGGTGTTGCTTCCGCTAAGGGCATCTTTAAACACTTAGTGAAGTATCCTGAAGCAATTACTCATTTTAGTGATTTTTTATATCATAAGGTACCAGAGATTTTACGAGCATCAGAACGGTTTTTAAGCATTAAAGAAGATAAATTGTCAACAGAAGAAATAACACTTGCAACCAATGGTATCTTAAGTACCATACGAGTGTTGTCGGAAAGTATCACAGATGATTATGAAAGATTAGTCTCCGAAGCATCTGAGGAAATTGCCTTATCAAAAAAATTAGTGGAGAGAAAAAATGGCTAAACAAAAGAATTTTTATGATACATATGATGCGCTTTTTCAAAAGCCAAAATGGTCGTTTTTTCCTGTCACAAGAACAGACACAGTAAAGCAACTTCCTAACCCAAATAAAAAAGTGGTAAAACCACAGACGAAAAAAAAGAAAAAACAAAAAAAGAACAAAAAAATTATTTGGATAGGCATTGCTGTAGCAATTGGCTTTATAGTATATATTGATCTTGCGGAGAAAGATGATTATTGGGATTACTCCGCTTCATCAGAAGATGTTTATCCTTTAAAAGAAGCTGGACTTACCACAACTGGACCTGTTGATTTAGAAAAACCACTAAAAGTCACAATAGAACAAAATAAACTTTTATTTAATCAAGGCTACCAAATAGAAATTATCGGCGATGCCGATATTGAAACCAGTGGCGGAAAGAACTTTTTAATTTTACCTTCTACAGAGGAGTATCCAGATACAAAATATCTAGGCAATATCAGTTTTTATGAAAAAAGAGACTATTATACATCGGCAGGTATGTACCTTTCTGGCAATCTTGTCAACAGTCTTTCTGATTATTTGGATACAAGTAAAGAGTTTATCAAAGCATATCCAATTGATAAAATTGCTGATGTACAAACCGGCTATATTTTAAAACGGAATCAAGGATATACAGACATCTCAAAATATTATCTCTTTAAAGATGGGACAGGATTTGAATTAGAAGTCTCTGTTGACCAATTGGAAAAGGTCAAAGATCCCAAAGACTATTCTTCTTTTGTAAAAACATACGCAAAAGAAGTCGCTTTTATAGAAAAAAGTTTTAAATTTGAGTCTACTGATGAGGAATCTCGATAGAGAAACTAGTTTTCAGCTTCAAGTAGCGCCTAGCAATACCTTTGTTGAAAAAATGTAAGAGCCTGAGACAAAAAACACTTTGGATCTTCGTCTCAGGCTTAAAAACTGATCAGCGGTGGAACCGTAGCACTTTAAGGACTGAAGTACGTTACTAGATTGTCTTTGAAGGTAACATAGAAAAGAACAGTAATATACAAGCGACCTACAAACTATTTTCTGTCAGACTAAAACTGGCAGAAGTGGTTTGTAGGTCGCTTGTTTTCATTATGGTTGGTGAGACAAGTTAGCGCTTGTTTGTTTTAATATTGCAAATCAAAAATGGCGATACTTATTTTACTGAAAATTAGTTCCCAATCTTCTCGGGTTAATTCTTCTTCTAAAATGTAAATTCGGTCAATTTCTTTTGGTAAATCAAATAAGGGATAGTCAGTAATCACAATATCACAACTAGAAAAATCGGTTCGTTCAAAAATAATATCCTCACTAAATGCTTGCTTGATTTTCATCATAATAAAGCTAGCAATGTAAAAATCGCGAGAATATGCAACACCAATTTTAATTTTTTTGCGGGGACTATAGTGCTTATAAATTCGTAACAACAATTCACATGTCCAAATTGGGTTCTCCTGATCCTTAAATCTTAACTGATAAGGGGAATGCGCTGAAAAGTTTTGATAAAAAGCATAGATTTCTTTCTGTAAATCTTTTTGATAAGTACTATTTTTATTGACTAAAAAATCTAGAATTGCGGTATTTGGTTGCTGTGAAATAAATAATTGGTTATAGATAATATTTTTAAATAAAATAAGTAAGAAGTAATGACGATCAAATTCACGCATTTTTGGAATTTGAAAAACTTCGCAAAAATTGGTTAATAAAGAATCAACGTAGAAATATTCTGGGCAAGAAATTTCATTTAGAGCAGCCAGTAAATCTTTGGCTCGTTTTGCTGAATCAAAATTATCAATGGCAATGGGTGCAATGATATCTACAACCCGCTGTTGATCTTCTGAAAAATTTGATTGGGAACAAAAAATAGTTTGTTTTGAGTCTGAGAAAAGCCTTAAATAAGGATGTTCTTCAAATTCTTTTTGGAGATCATCTTCACAAGTATATGGAAAGCGATATTTTGCGATGTGTAAAAGTAAATTTAATTTTAGTAGAGAAGCGTGTTCCAAGCGTTCAAGAATTTCTGGTTTAATATGTTGCGTCAGTATATCTTCAAAATAAGTAGAGGTATAACGTGGTAAGGCTAAGGTATTTAAAAAGATGGTCCAGTAGACATCAAGAAAAGCATATAGGACTTGAAATTCAGAACCTGTAATCACTTTACTCGCGGAGGGGGAAAAATGGACGGAAATTCCATACAAACCAAATAGTTTATTAATGTTATTTAACCGTTTGTAAATGTAAGATGAGCTAAAATTAGTTTCTTGACTCACTTTCCAGACAGAATTGTTTTCTTTTTTGATAATTGCTTGAAAAAGAATGAAGTCAGTAGAATGGACACAGTAATAATTAAATAATAAAAAATAGTGGGAAAGAAAATCATTGGAAGTCGTATGTAATGAAATTTTTCCGTGATGGATCTGAATCTCTAAGGTATTTTCAGGAAGGGTTGCTAAGTCTTCTTGAATTTCACGAAGATAAATTGATAAATTTTTAGTAGAAAGATCGAATTTTCGGGCAACACTAGATAAATCAAGGTTTGTTTGTTTTGCTAAGTATAAAAAGACAGCCAATTTTTTTTGTGTTTTCTTTGAAAGTAAAAATGTTTTTATGGCATCTTGTGTTTTGATGAGACTCACTCCTTAGTAATAACTTCTCTTTTATTATAATAGTTCGCCTAATAAATTGTAATAAAAAAGAACAATTCTCATTGGTTTATGAGAAAATAACAAGATATTCAGCAGGAAAACACCTGTGTCAGTCGACACAGGTGTTACGATGAGCAAAAAGAGCGGGTTCTTTTTTTATCAAATAATTTTCCAAAGTGACGTGATCAACTAAAGAATCAATCACCCCTTCTTTAGAAACTGAAAATCCTGCAGCCTGAATTGCTATTTGAATGGCTGCTTCAGTCGGATAACCTTTCGAAAGATAGGAGGCGAGCGCGCTGATAAAGCTGTCACTGGCACCAGTACTATCCACAGCTATATTTTCTGTTGCAGGGAAATAGTGGCACACTTGGGGTGTTTTTAATAACACGCCTTTTTTTCCTAAAGTAACAATGACATTTTTTACGCCCATTTCTAAGAAGTACGCCGCTTTCTCTTCTAATGTACCAGTATCTGGTTGAAGTTCCAATAATTCATCTTCATTGGGAATGAAAAAATCAACCTTTTCTAGTATATTCACTGGAATATGATGAATAGCAGCTGGTTTTAAAATAATCGGTACGCCTGAATGTTGGGCGATTTCACAAGCTTTCTCTACAGCAGACAAAGGAATTTCTGTTTGAATGAGACAAAAACTGGCATCCATAAATAGGTGTTTTTGCTGTGCGATTTTTTTAGGCGTAAGCGCTGTGTTTGCACCAGGTAAGATTGAAATCATGGAGTCGCCGCTTGTCTCAACATAAATATAAGCTTGACCAGTCTCAGTATCTTGAATACGTGTGATACCATCTGTCGTAACGTGGTATTTTTCTAATTCTTTATATAAGTAATTCGCATCTGTGTCTGAGCCTAAACAACCAATTAAGGTGGCCTGATGGCCCAGTTTGGTTAAGCCAACAGCTTGATTTAATCCTTTTCCGCCGGGGAATTTAGCATAGCTAGACAAAAAATTTGTTTTGCCGTTATGTGGTAAATTTGTTGAATACAGATAATTATCAACGTTTAAACTACCCACTACAATCATTTTGCTATGTGGATTAACACTAGACATGCCTAATGTATTTTTGTGATCTAGCACCAATTTTTCAGCCTCATTAATCAAGGCTGTTTTTTCTTTGCGTTTGTTAAGCAATAATAAGGCTAACTGGCTGCCAAACGTCTCTGTGTCTAATAAGACGGAAGAAATATGATCAGGTAAAAATGAACGATCAATTTTTCGCTTAATTGCGAGTAAAGAGTAATTATCGGGGGTTCGCAAACCGCTCTGCTTTAAAAGCTGTTCCAAAAAAACAGCCTGGGTATAGTCATCAGTAAGGATACCCGTAATCCCATCTGTGATAAGCTGATTACTGAAATCAGCAGGGATAGTAGTTAAAATATTTTCTTTACTAAAGGGTAAATTGACATCAAACAAGGCTTTTTTATAGCCTGCAATAATTGCTTCTTTATATTTTGGGTTAGTGACGAAATAACTAATTTTTTTATGGTTATTCTGTAATAATTCTTGGGTTAAAACATAACTAGCTTCTTCATAAAGACCCGCTAGAGAAGGTAATTCGTTAGTTGAGTGATTGACGAAATAGTAAGGAATCGTTAATTCTTCTATAAATTTCGCGTATTGTTTACTGTTTTCATTGATTGGGTCCCAAATAATGCCACTGGCTTGTTTTAAAGTTGGCGAGGTAATATTTTTCAGTTCTTGTTCTAAACTACCGTGACTATTTAAAATTAAGCAGCTATAGCCATTTTCTTGAGCTTTATCAATAAAGCTCGTAACCCAAGCCTCAAAAGTTTCATGGCTATTTAATAATAACACGAAGGTTTTTGTAGTACTATTTGTGACGAGATTTGCTGAGTAAGGTGTGTAGTTGTAATCTCGAACGATTTTTAAGACACGCTCACGGGTTTCTTTACTAATAGTTTGATCTTTATTATTTATAATTTTGGATACAGTTGAAGCGGAAACGCCAGCTAATTTTGCAATATCTTTAATATTCATCATTTTCGTCCTTTCACTGAACTCTTTTTTATAGTAAGCATTCTAAAAGCAGAAAGTCAAGAAAAAGCCTAATTATTTATTATTTAGAAATTCTGCTTGACTTTTAATGAAAGCGCTGTTAATCTCAAATTAAGAAAACGTTTCCGGAAATGTTTTTCCTAAATGTGAATGGAGGAAGAAAAATGGATACAAAGAAAAGACCAATCATTATTGATACGGACCCAGGAATTGATGATGCTGTAGCTTTAGCGATTGCACTGAATCATCCTAACCTAGAAGTTCGCTTAATAACGACGGTTGCAGGGAATGTAGATGTAGAAAAAACAACAAATAATGCCTTGAAACTTGTCGATTTTTTTGGGAAAAAGGTTCCTGTAGCCAAGGGGTGTAATTGTCCGTTACTTATTCAATTGGAAGATTCTGCTGAGATTCATGGGGAGACTGGCATGGATGGCTTTGAGTTTCCGCAACCTATCTCTACGTGTTTAGATATTCATGCAGTGGAAGCTATGCGAAAAGAAATTCTGTCTAGTGATGTTCCTTTGACCATTGTTCCAATTGCTGCATTAACGAATATTGCTTTGTTACTGACCCTCTATCCAGAAGTCAAAGAAAATATTGCAGAAATCGTCATGATGGGTGGCTCATTAGCAAGGGGAAATACAAATACAAGTGCCGAATTTAATACGTATGTCGATCCACACGCTGCACAAATTGTTTTCCAATCAGGTGTCCCGCTAACAATGGTAGGATTAGATGTTACAAGTCAAGCTGTGTTAACGAATCATGAAGTAACAGCCATCAGAGCGCTTGGTAGAGTGGGGGAAATGTTTTATGGTCTTTTCCGTCATTATAGAGGCGGCAGTTTAACTACAGGTTTGAAAATGCATGATGTCTGTGCGATTGCCTATTTAACTTCACCAGAATTATTTGAGACAACTGAAACGTTCATTGAAGTTGCTTTGGAAGGTCCAGCTGCGGGAGCTACTGTTGCGGATTTAAAAATGAAGTATCATAAAAACACGAATGCCGTTGCCTGTATAGATGTAAACGTTGAAGCTTTTCAAAAATGGGTTGTCGAAAAAATGAAAGCGGTTAATTAACTGAAGGAGGATAAGTATGATTGAAAGTTTATTGGTATTGGTCGTTTTAGTTGTTGTAGCCTATTTGATTGTAAAAAATTATCATCCCGCACTCAGCTTAATTATTGGTGCGCTTGTTCTACTTGCATGTGCATGGATGTTAGGACATCCCATTTATCCTGCAGGGGAAGGAACCGGTTTTGGATTATTTGATATTTTCTTGAAGTTTAAAGATACAATTATTGCACAAGTGAGTTCAGCAGGAATTGTAATTATGATTCTTTTTGGTTATTCAGGCTATATGAATGCAATCGGGGCCAATCAGATGGCTGTCAACTTTTTGGTGAAACCATTAATGAAGATTAAACGTAAATCGTTATTTGTCCCTGTGGTCTTTTTAATTGGAAATTTAATGTCACTGGTAGTTCCTAGTGCATCAAGCTTAGCGATTATTTTAATGTCTATATTATATCCGATGCTAGCCAGCATGGGGATTTCATCATTAACTGCTGCAGGTGTGATTGCAATGACGGCAACTATCATGCCAACACCTTTAGGCGCGGATAACGTAATCGCCGCAAATACCCTTGGTTATGATGTGTTAAATTATGTTGTATGGAATGCCAAAATTTCGCTGCCATCGTTATTAATCATTGCGGTTGCACAGTACTTCTGGCAAAAATACTGCGATAAAAAAGAAGGTGATGCTGCCTATGTCTCATTAAATGAAGAAGGCTTAAGCAAACAAAAAGAATTTGATGTTCCTAAATTTTATGCAATATTGCCAATATTACCGCTATTATTAATTGTTGGAGTGGGAATCGCAGGAATGTTTATTAAAGGAATAACGATGGATATTTTTGTTCTTACATTTATTTCTTTCTTCATCGCTGTATCGGTTGAGACGCTTCGCTTGAAATCTTTTAAAAAGGTTCAAGATACGGCTGTCGAGATGTTTAAAGGAATGGGGCAAGGGTTTAGTCAAGTTGTGATGCTTGTCGTAGGCGGTTCATTGTTCACGTCTGCGATTCAAACGTTAGGAATTATTGATAGTATTATGGCATCTGTCGAAGCATCAAGTTCAGCAGGAATTGTCACGACCTTAATTTTCAGCGGTGCAACGACCCTTTTTGGAATTTTAAGCGGTGGTGGACTGGCAATGTTTTATGCGGTTATCGAACTAATCCCTGGAATTGCCGAAAAAGCTGGGATTGATGGTATTTTAATTTCCTTGCCAATGCAGATGATCGCGAATTTAACTAGAACGATTTCTCCTGTAGCAGCAGTTGTCATGATTGTCGCATCAACAGTAGGAGTTAGTCCCATCAGAATTTTAAAACGGACGAGTGTACCGACCATCATTGGCATTATTAGTGTGATTGTCTTGTCGATTCTATTGTTACCTTATTAAGAGAATAAACAATGAAAATTAGAGTGGCTGATGAGAAAGAGTTACCGATGATTCTTCAATTTTTAACAGAAGTAAAGGCATACATGGATGTTGTGGGCATTACACAGTGGACAAAGGACTATCCTTCTCAAGGAGATATCCAAGAAGACATTACAAAAAAACGGTTGTATTTGCTAATGCACGAAGAAATGATTTTTTCAATGGCAACGTTCTGTATGGAGCAGGAACAAGACTTTGTTTGGCTAAAGCGCTTTGCAACTTCGCCTAATTATATTGCCAAGGGTTATGGCAGTTTGTTGTTCCATGAATTGGAGAAACGAGCAGTCTGGGAAGGAAGACGTAAAATGTATGCTCAAACTAATCATACTAACCATAGAATGATTCGATTTTTCGAAAGTAAAGGGTTCACAAAAATTCATGAATCTTTACAAATGAATCGCTTAGATTTTGGCTCTTTTTATTTATACGTTAAAGAATTGGAGAACCAATCCATCGTTTAAAATAAGAAAACAGGAGTCAGATGCAAAAATTATTTAGCATCTGACTCCTGTTATTTTCCAAGGAAATAGTCAACTTAATTATACAAATAAAACACAAACACATTCGGGAACAGCAACATCTTTTTGAATCATTTCTAATAAGCCTGTTTCTTGGTTCCGACGATAAAGTGTTAAGTTATCAGAGTCTTGATTAGCAACAACGATGAAATCTTCAGAAGGATCTAAATCAAAATCTCTCGGAATATCGCCTTCTGTTGAAATTAATTGAATTCGTTCAATCGCTTCGCCATTTTCTGAAACAGCATAGACAGCAATTGAGTTATGGCCACGGTTTGAAGCATAAAGGAAACGGCCATCAGAAGAAATACGAATTGCAGCACCACCATTAAACGCATCATAATCAGCAGGCAAAGTAGAAACTTTTTGTAATTCAGTAAAAGAACCATCTGTTTCATCATATGAAAGAACTGAAACAGTGCTATCTAACTCACCAAATAGATAGGCCAATGATTTTGTTGGGTGGAACACTAAATGACGTGGACCAGTCCCTGGCTCAGTCACGAATTGAGCGATTTCAGAAAGCTTTCCATCTAAGCTAACATTATACGTATACACGCGATCGGTTCCTAGATCACAGACGACTAAGCGTTGATCAGGCGTCAAATCTGTGTAATGAACATGGGCATTGTTTTGATTTTCATGAGGACCAGTTGGCTCTGTATGAATCACTTTGTCAGCATCTTCCAAAGCACCATCTTCTAAGATACGATACACGTGAACGATACCTTGGTGATAATTTGCTGCATAGACAAGTTGTCGGTTTTCGTCAACAGCTACATAACATGGCGGTGCACCTTCTTCAGTTACTTTATTCAATAAATTAAAATGGTCCATTTCTGGTTGATAAGCGGCAGTGCCACCTTCACCGTCAACACTAGTGACGCTAAAAAGTTCGCCCTTTTGACTCAGAGCAAGATAGGTAGGACTCGTTTCTTCTAACAAAAGTGTCGCTTCTGTTAAACGACCTTGTGTCGTATCTAATGCAATTTTATAAATGCCTTGGCTGGCTCTTCGAGTATAGGTACCTAGTAAAATTTGTTCTAACATCACAATTCCTCCAATTTGTTTCAACACAATCACTTTTTATGAAAGTGCTTTTATATAATGTAGTATACCATAAGAAGTCTAAGAACAATAAAACTTTCTATCTGAGATGTTCGCATTTTAAAGTGGTTTGTGCTATTATGATGAGAGACTGTGATGACAGTCATTTTTTGATTTTTAGAGGGGTGACGAACATGTACGACAATACGGATAATAACGGGACCGTTCGTTGTTCATTTTGTGGGAAAACACAAGAAGAAGTAAAAAAAATTGTTGCTGGTCCGGGTGTCTATATTTGTAATGAATGTATTGATCTATGTAAAGAGATTATTGATGAAGAATTTTATGATGAAGCAGTCCGAGAATTAACGGATGTGCCAAAACCCCAAGAAATTTTAAATGTTTTAAATGAATATGTTATTGGACAAGAACGTGCAAAACGCACACTTTCTGTTGCTGTTTACAATCACTATAAACGTGTGAATCAATCAGAAACAGCTGCAACTCAAGATGAAGTTGAATTGCAAAAAAGTAACATTTGTTTAATTGGACCAACAGGTTCAGGTAAAACTTTCTTGGCTCAAACGTTAGCAAAAACATTAAATGTACCTTTTGCAATCGCTGATGCGACCAGTTTAACAGAAGCAGGTTATGTAGGGGAAGATGTTGAAAATATCCTTTTAAAATTACTACAATCTGCTGACTATAATGTTGAACGTGCGGAAAAGGGCATTATCTATATTGATGAGATTGATAAAATTGCCCGTAAGAGTGAAAATGTTTCGATTACTCGAGATGTTTCAGGTGAGGGTGTTCAACAAGCCTTACTAAAAATTCTTGAAGGAACAGTTGCAAGTGTACCACCACAAGGGGGCCGCAAACATCCACATCAAGAATTTATCCAAATTGACACAACGAATGTTCTCTTCATCGTTGGTGGAGCATTTGATGGAATTGAAACTATTGTTAAAAACCGCTTAGGCGAAAAAACTATTGGTTTTGGTAAAACTAATTCTGCTTTAAATGAAGAAGAAAGCATCATGCAACATATTATTCCAGAAGATTTATTGAAATTTGGTTTAATTCCAGAATTTATTGGACGCTTACCTGTAATGGCTGCGCTTGATAAATTAACGAATGATGATTTAGTTCGAATTTTAACAGAACCGAAGAATGCCTTGGTGAAACAATATCAAAAATTATTGTCTCTTGATGACACTAAATTAGAATTTGAACCAGAAGCATTAAAAGCCATCGCAGCCAAAGCCATTGAACGTAATACTGGCGCACGCGGACTTCGTTCAATCATTGAAGAAATTATGATGGACGTAATGTTTGATGTTCCTTCAGATGAAAGCATTGAAAAAGTTATCATTACTAAAATGGCCGCTGAAGGTACCGGTAAACCAACAATTATTTATAACAAAAAAGATAAAGAAGCTGTATAAGATTGAAGCTGAAAACAGCTCTTTCGGCGGATCTCCGAAAGAGCTGTTTTTGTTAAGCTTTTGAATGAAAGACTGAACAGAAGAACGGAGGAAAACAATGAACGTACATAATGCAGAAATCGTGATTAGTGCGGTATCCCCTAAACAATATCCTGAATCTCAGTTACCGGAGATTGCTTTAGCTGGACGTTCGAACGTTGGGAAATCATCTTTTATTAATACCTTGATTAATCGTAAAAATTTAGCAAGAACTTCGGGTAAACCTGGTAAAACGCAAACGCTAAACTTTTATTTAATTGAGGATGCCTTACACTTTGTGGATGTTCCTGGCTATGGTTATGCCAAAGTTTCTAAAACAGAACGTGCGAAGTGGGGAAAAATGATTGAAACGTATATCACGCAACGTGAGCAATTACGTGCAGTCGTTTCTTTAATTGATTTACGTCATCCGCCGACCCAAGATGATATCCAAATGTATGAATTTTTGAAATACTATGATTTGCCAGTTATTATTGTGGCAACTAAGGCAGACAAAATTCCGCGGGGCAAATGGAACAAACACGAGAGTGTCATCAAAAAAGCCTTGAATTTTGATAAACAAGATGACTTTATTATTTTCTCTTCTGAAACAAAAGAAGGAAAAGAAGCAGCTTGGACAGCAATTGAAAAGTTTCTATAGAAAAAAACAAGCAAAATTACTCTTTTGCTTGTTTTTTTGCTTCTTCTTTTTTTGCTTCTTGTCGTTGTTTTGCCAGTTCTTCAAGAGGTACTTCTTTCTTTAATGGATCAACGGCGAAAGAATCGAAGAGTTTATCTAAGTCATTGGAACGTTCAAATTTTAATCCCATTTACTAAGCCTCCATTCCTTTTTTTATAGTGTAGCACGTTTTTTTTCATTTGGATAGCAACAGAAATGTAAGAATTCGTCATAGGTGCACCTGGTGTAATTTCTCGTAACTAAGACTTGCCAAACATGAAAAAACAAGCTATTCTTTAGTAAGAATTAGTTAGAAAGAAGGCACTTTATGAAAAATCCGTTAATCGGCGGTGTTCGTTTTTATCAACGATTTATTTCTCCAGGATTGCCTGCACGTTGTCGCTATTACCCAACGTGTTCACAATATATGATTGATGCAATTCATACACATGGAAGTGTCAAAGGAACAACGATGGGGGTAGCACGGATTTTACGATGTCATCCTTTTGTTAAAGGCGGCATTGACTATGTTCCGTTGAAATTTCGCTTGACGAAAAATCCTGATGAGACCTATCATGGACCGTATACGTATCGAAGAAATAAGAAAACAGAAGTAGAAAAGGATGGATAAATATGGCAATTTTAGCATTTGATCTTGGCGGTTCTTCCGTGAAATACGGCGTTTGGACAGGCAAAGAATTAACAAATCAAGGGAGCTTTCCAACACCTGGCTCTTGGGAAGAAATGAAAGCGCATTTATATTCGGTTTATGCAGACAAAAGAAATGAGTCGATTAGTGGTGTTGCTTTTAGTTCACCTGGAGTAGTTGACGAAAAAAGTCAACAGATTTTAGGGATTTCCGCCATTCCATATATTCATCATTTTAACATTTATGAAGAATTAGAAGCGTTGTTTGGCTTACCAGTGACTATCGAAAATGATGCGAATTGTGCTGGTTTAGCTGAGATATATGAAGGCGCAGCGAAAGGAAAAAAAGAAGTGCTTTTTGTCGTTATTGGGACAGGAATTGGTGGAGCGATTTTTCGCAATGGCGAATTGTACAAAGGCGCTCATTTATATGGAGGCGAGTTTGGACTGAACTTTTTAAGTAATGGCCAAACATTCAGTGAAATTGGCACAGCTGTCAAAATGGCTCAGCGCTATTGTGAACGAATTGGAGTCGAAAAACAGGCGGTGACAGGAGAAGAAGTTTTTGAACTGGCACAACGAGGGGATGAGGTTGCTCGCGAAGAAGTCAATAATTTTTATGATTATTTAACACAAGGATTATTCGGCTTACAGTTTTCTTATGATCCTGAAATGATTGTACTCGGAGGCGGTGTTTCTGCTAAAGAAGGCTTATTAGCAGAGATTAATCGCCGGATGCTAACGCATTTACAAACCTTTGAATTAAAAGATTTTGTTCCAGAAATCGTGACCTGCCATTATCAAAATGATGCCAACT
This sequence comes from Enterococcus sp. DIV1307a, assembly GCF_050537425.1. Taxonomy (NCBI): domain Bacteria; kingdom Bacillati; phylum Bacillota; class Bacilli; order Lactobacillales; family Enterococcaceae; genus Enterococcus; species Enterococcus sp. DIV1307a. The sequence goes on along the minus strand of NZ_CP172914.1, from coordinate 1,620,794 downwards.
TGATTGGCGCAGCCGCCAACTTTCAAGCAAAAATGAATTGGGAACTATAAAGAAACAGCCGATTGTTGTTCTCTTCAATCGGCTGTTTCTTTATTTATTTGCCTTGTCGTCAGTGTTTTCTTCTGCGGCAATCCGCGCTTGAACTTGTTGGCGTAAAGCTTCTAGTTCTTTTTCTTTCTTTTCTAATTCAGCTAAATCTTCAGAAATTTCATGGGCTTCTTCTGCTGGCTTAGGTTGTAAAAAGACGTTTAAACCAATCGCTATAAAGGTCCCAATGAATGTATCCAACACACGTTCCATTGCATATTGAAAGGAATCGCTTTGCGGAATACTTAAAGAAATCATTAAAAGTGTCGCAGTTGCAGAAATGATTCCAGCATTGTTATTAATCCCATCAGAAACAACGATGACGATAATGACTAAAAGTGGTAGTAGCAGTAATTCTACTAAGTGTTGATTAGGAAAATAATCTTGTGCTAATACATAAAGCAAAGCTAAAAAGCCACCCAATGTGTTTCCAATAATGCGCGATTTTCCAAAAGACAAACTAGTATTTAAATCTTGTCTTAGCGAAAAAACAGCTGCTAAACAGGCAATCATAGGTGAGCCACGATGGAAAAATTGAAATAAAAGAATACACAGCATGACAGCAATTGCTGTTTTTAACGTTCGCATGCCTAAACGAAATCGACCCACTATCATAAATATTCGCTCCTAAATAACTTTTCTCTTTAATGATAACCGAAATAGAGGTAAAATTACTAGAGAAAAGTGAAGAATTATTATTTTTTAAGGGGAGTATGCATGAAAATTGGTTTACGAACAGTCAAGACAGCCATTAGCGCTGCATTAGCAATGATTATTGCGGAAAAACTGGGATTACTTTATGCCCCTTCGGCAGGGATTATTTCGGTTTTAAGTGTTACTAGCACGAAAAAAACATCTGTCATGACAGGGATTTATCGTTTGTTATCCTTAGCTTTAGCAACTATTTTAGCGTATATTTGTTTTACTTTTTTAGGTTTTACAGCGATTGCTTTTGGTATTTTTTTGTTATTATTTATTCCAGCAGCTGTGTATTTTCAATTATCTGATGGGATTGTTGTGAGTTCCGTTTTGGTAACTCATTATTTAGTCGAAAAAAATCTTTCTTGGGCGATTATTGGAAATGAGTTTTTATTAATGAGTATTGGTGTGGGACTAGCGTTATTAGCTAATTCTTATATGCCTGATACAGAAAAACGTTTAAGAGAAGACCAAGAAGTCATTGAAACAATGTTTCGTAAAATTTTAAGGGAAATGGCGCTACATTTAAACAACGCTGCAGGAGAGCGAAATTTGGTCATGCATTGTGCAGATTTAAAAACCTTTATTCGCACAGGCGAGACGTGGGCCAAAAATCATGCCGAGAATCAATTGCTGTCTACCAATACGTATTATTTAGAGTACTTTGCGATGAGAAAAATGCAAAGTAATATTCTAAAAAACATGTTGGAATTATTAGAAGATATTACTGTTGATGCGCAACAAGTTCGTTATATTCAACAATTGTTGGAATATACGGCAGAAACATTTGCAGAGAATAATGATGGACAAGAAATTATGAATCGAATTAAGACCGTTTATGAAACCTATCGCACAAAACCATTGCCGCAAACAAGAAGTGAATTTGAAAATCGGGCGCGACTCTTTCAGTTTTTACAATTGTTTCAGTCATTCATTCAAGTCAAAGCGGACTTTGCCAAATTACAACTAGATAAATAAACAAAAAAGAAACCTTTTTAAACGGAGGTTTCTTTTTTTGTTCTCTTAAAAATTCAGGCAAGTTCTTTAGTATTCATTGAGAATGTGTTAAACTAATGAGAAAGAAAAATAAAAGGAATGACCGCAATGGATAATGCTCAAGTGAAGAGAAAACATTTCCGTTTTCCAGCATATGATGATGAACAGGGCGTAAAATTACCAACAGATAATGAACGTAACTTATTTCAAGATGATCTGATTGGTAAAGCAATGTCAGGTAGCAGAAGAACTGCAACATCTGCCGAAGATACCAGACAAAGCACACCATCCGTCCAACAACCAACAACGAATCAATCAACTACAAATAAACAAACACAACAATTAACAGCAGCACAACAAGAGCAATTAGCACGTCATCGTTCTAATTTGCCAGACTACACAAAACATGCTAGTAAAGCAACGAAAAATAAACAAGCAACGAAAAAAAATAATAGCCTTTTTGGGACGCCAAAAGGAAATGGCTGGACACAAACGTATAAAAAAAAAGAAGTCGTAGCGAAACCAAGTAGACCTGCCGCATCACCATTAGTGCAGAAAACGACACCTTCTTATTTTGTTCCTAAATATATCCCGGCTTCTGTGATTCCTGAGGAACAGGAACCTAGTTTTACTGAAGAAGAGTTGCTAAAAGCAATGAAAAAAGATCGGCGTTCATATGTCATTCTTGATGATGAACCAACGGCTTTTCAAGTGAAAGATACGGAAGAAGATCCAACGGTGCGGAAATTTAATATTCCAACCTCAGAACCTGAGATTCCTTTAACTAGACGACAATATCAACAAATCAAACCAGACTTAGAACGTTTTGGCGAAGATGCGTTGGATTTACGTTCGCGTTCCCGTTTGAATGCCGCAAAGAAAAATGCTAAAAGTCAAACGGCTTATGGGAAAAAATTAGCTAAAGCGAATGCTCAAGTGGAGCCGGAAGCACCTGTGACAGAAGAAAAGAAAAAGGGCATCTTGGATAAACCATTAAGTGGGATGCTAGAAGATTCAAGTTCTGTATTAGAAAACAGTAAATATTTTAGTTAAGAGATGAAACTTGCATGTGGAATTGAAACATGTAAGTTTTTTATTCTGTTTTAATAGTTGATTATTTTTTTGTTTTATACGATAATGAATCTCGTATGATTGAAATTTTTTTAAAAAAGGTATGTTTTATATAGTGACAGAGAAGAGGATTATAATGGGAAATCAAGAGAACAAATTATACCATTTTGTCGGAATTAAAGGTTCTGGCATGAGCTCATTAGCGTTGGTCTTACACCAAAAAGGCTACAACGTTCAAGGATCAGACGTAGAAGAGTATTTCTTTACACAACGGGATCTTGAAAAATCAGGTGTCCCTATTTTACCATTTAATGCAGATAATATTGATAAAGACATGATTGTTATTGCTGGAAATGCTTTTCCAGATACCCATGAGGAAATCGCCCGCGCCATCGAATTAGGCGCAGAAGTAATTCGTTACCACGATTTCATTGCTCGTTTTATCGAACCGTACACAAGCATTGCTGTAACAGGGTCACATGGGAAAACAAGTACGACTGGTTTGCTAGCACATGTATTAAGTGGTATCAATCCAACTAGTTATTTAATAGGGGATGGCACTGGCCACGGCGAACCAGATGCTGATTTCTTTGCATTTGAAGCGTGTGAGTATCGCCGTCATTTCTTGGCTTATTCACCAGATTATGCGATTATGACGAATATCGATTTTGATCATCCAGATTACTACAAGAGCATTGAGGACGTTTTTTCAGCGTTCCAAACAATGGCTCATCAAGTCAAAAAAGGAATTTTTGCTTATGGTGATGATAAGTATCTTCGTCAGTTAGAATCAGAAGTGCCAGTATATTATTATGGCGTCAGCGAAGAGGATGATATCCAAGCCCGAAATATTCAACGAACAACGGAAGGCTCATCTTTTGATGTTTATCACAAGGATGATTTTGTAGGTCATTTTGTCTTACCAGCATTTGGCCATCACAATATCATGAATGCGCTAGGTGTGATTGCTGTGGCTTATTTTGAAAAACTTGATATGCAAAAAGTCGCAGAAGAAATGCTAAGTTTTAAAGGTGTAAAACGTCGTTTTAGCGAGAAAAAAGTCAGTGACATGATTATTGTTGATGATTATGCGCACCATCCAGCTGAAATTAAAGCAACGATTGATGGCGCTCGTCAAAAATATCCTGATAAAGAAATTATTGCTGTCTTCCAGCCACATACATTTACACGAACAATTGCCTTAATGGATGAATTTGCTGAAGCACTGGATTTAGCAGATGAAGTATTCTTATGTAATATTTTTGGCTCTGCGCGTGAAACACAAGGCGAGGTACGCATTGAAGATTTAGGTGAAAAAATTCAAAAAGGTGGACAAGTAATTACCGAAGATAATGTGTCGCCTTTACTAGATTTTGAAAATGCAGTGGTTGTCTTTATGGGCGCTGGCGACGTTCAGAAATTTGAACAAGCCTACGAAACATTACTAAGTAACACAACTAGAAACGTTTTATAAGAGAACATAAAAAAAATCGGGACAGGGGTATCTGGCTTCAAAAAATAAGAAGCTGCTCCTGTTCCGTTGTTTGTTTTTAGAATGCTAGCATGGTAGATAAGTTGGTTTTGTTTAAACATCCTTTAAGGACTACTTTTTAGCTTGCCTTTTAAGTACATTTTGGTACAATTATCTTATCAATAACGGAGGTGTACTAATTTGAATATCGGAAAACCGAGAAAATTAGGCAAAACCATCGAAGATATCGAAGAGGGAGATTCGTTGTCCTTGACAGAGTCAATTGAAGACAAGGACTTATTACTTTACTTGGGCTTGACCAATGATGCGAATCCTTTATATATCCAACATGATTATGCCCAAAAAACAGAATATGAAAAACCAATCGTACCATCAATTATGCTGATGGGGATTATCACTAGTGCGATTTCAAAACATTTACCAGGACCAGGTTCACATGTTGTGAATTTCTCTGTGAACTTTGTGGAACCCGTTTTTCATTACGAAACATTGACTTTCCAATTAGAAGTAATCAAAGTCGACAAAATGAAAGATGTGATTACCATTTCAGTTGAGGCTGTTAATGAGCAAGAAAATCGCGTGTTAGATGCAGTGGTGATGGTTCAACCACCCCAAGTGACGATTGATGAACTAACAGAGAAAGAAGGGACTTTAACTTATGAATAATCAAGAGTATATCCAAACTGGCACAGGTTTGAATAAATTTTATGCCAAAATTTACGGATTTTTAGCGTTAGGAATTGGTATTAGCGCAATTATGGCTTATGCCATGACAACTGTCTTTTTACCTGTTCTAGCTACTTTATTCCAATCAAGCTTAGCTTTTTGGATGATTTGGCTTGTTGAAATTGGCTTAGTTTTATATCTAGGCGCAAAAGCACAGAAGAATCCAACCATTGCGATTGCAGGATTTGTTGCGTATGCATTATTAAATGGTGTCACTTTATCCGTGACGTTATTAATGTATACTGGTGGAACAGTGGCCGGCGCATTTTTAAGTGCAGCAGCTACCTTTGGCGCGATGTCATTAGTAGGTGTCTTTACGAAGAAAGACCTATCAGCAGTTGGTCATGCCGCTTATAGTGCCTTAATCGGAATTATCATTGCGATGTTGCTAAATATGTTCCTTTTACACAGTAATGCTGTAGAATTCTTTATTTCCATTTTAATGGTCCTAATTTTCTCAGGGATTACTGCTTACGATAACCAACGTATTCGCCAAGTCTATGCGCAAACAGGTGATCAAGCAGGTACTGGGATGGCCGTTTTCTTCGCATTACAATTATACCTTGACTTCATCAACTTATTCTTAGCTTTCTTAAGAATTTTTGGTAAAAACAACTAACATGAACGTAAAAGAGCCAATCTGCTCAGCAGATTGGCTCTTTTTTTAACCCATTCCAATAGCGAAATTCAACAGTTTATCGGAGTATGTTGGGTTTTCTAAATCGGTTTTCATTGTTTCGTTCAGTAGACTGAGCTGATCGGTAATGATGCCATCGACGCCATAAAAAATCATTCGTGTCATAACATCTTCATCATTTGCTGTCCAAGCATAAACTTTTTTCCCATCATGATGAGCGGCATTTACAAAGTTACGATTCATTGTACTGTATTCCATAGTAAAAAAGTCAACTGGCATTTTAGGCGGTCCCACAATGTTGAAAGGAATAACGTAACCTACATAAAAGCGTGGTTCTTCTTTCTTTAAGGCCATCGCCGTATCATAGGTTAAGGTATGAAGGATATGGCCGTTTTCTAAAATATTTTCACGGTATTGTTTGACAAAGCGCTGTACTAAATCAGGGCTATCTTGAGGCGTGGTTTTGATTTCAATTAATAAACGTTGTTTTAATTGATTGGCTTTGGCTAAATAATCATCGAAAGAAACCATTTTAGCAGTTTGACCATTTTCTGTGACATTCATATTCGTTAATTCTTTAAGTGTTAATTGATTCGGTCGTTTATTAACGCCCGTTAACGCCCGTAAATTAAAATCGTGCATGACAATAAATTGATGGTCTTTGGTTTCTTGAATATCCATTTCAACATAATCAGGTTTTGCCTTATTGGTCTCGATTAAAGAATCCAAGGTGTTTTGAACGCCATTGTTACCATTAACACCACGATGGGAGATGGTAACCGGTTTTCGGTCAGGTGTATGACTTAGGTAATTCGTATTATAGGTGCCTACACCAATTCCGAAGATGATTGCAATCAAACAAAAAAGAACGACTCTGAAGGTGGTCCATTCTACCCGAACCTCTGATTTCGGGGTGAACCATTCTGGCGTGTCAGGCAAAATCCCTTCATCCTCCATATCATCAACAATAATGTAAAAAATAGCAACACTAGACAACACCAAGTTTAAGAGCATCATAACCTGAAGGAGCGTCATAGCGATGACAGCGCTAGGTAAAGACCACTCAGGTTTAAATGTTTCGACGGCGGTTTGACCTAAAAATATCAAGAAATAGCCAGCCGTAAAAATCCCTAAAACAGTTCCTCCAATGATAATAAATTGCCCTAAAATCTGGAAAAAGCGCCGCTTTGTAATTTGCCAACTACGTTTTAAAGACTCACGAAAACCAACATCACGTAAAATCAACTCTGGAAGGGCAAAAGCAAGTCGAATCGCTAAATATAAGATAATCAGTTCTAACAATACGAAACCAATAATAATAATGACGCGATTTGCAAAAATAAAATCTAAGATAAAGGCTGGAATCTTAACTCTTGTTAATAAATAAGAGCGGAAGGTTAACCCACTTAATGGTAAAATCAAAAAGAAATATGCCAGGAAAAACAGAAAGGTAATTCCTCGAACTTTTTTGATCTGAAGCAAGGTGCCGTGCAATAATTGCGTTAGAGTAATTGCTTGCTTTTTCTTAATAAAATAGACACTAAGCAATAAAAAGGTAAATTCAAAAAAGAGTGCCAATAAAATTAACAGCCCAATTAGTAGAAAAGTCAAAAGGACATAGGGATGTTGCGTAGCAATTGCCCCTAAGTTATCGTAGGAAATATAATCAATCCCACCTTCTTTGAGTACCAATTTGGACAAACTTGTCAATAAAGGCAATAGAACGAATAACATAAATCCGTGCATCAAGAGCACATCGCGAAAATACGCCGTTGTCCCTTTAAGAAAATCTAGCGTATTCACAATACTATTTTTAAAATAACTAAACATCAAAAGTCCCCCAGTTTCTACCAAAATTCCATAATAAAAGGACTAAATCAAACTGACACAGGCAGAGTTTTGATTTAGTCCGTTCGCTTTTTTATTTATTTACATTCCCAGTAAGCTAGTTAAAAATGTACCGCCATAAATTAACGCAAGACTATATAAATAGATAGAAGCAGGTTTTGCTAATAGAATAATCAGAGTAAATTTTTTCACAGACATTTTTGTTAAACCGGCCATTAAACAAAGCGCATCATCCGGTGCAATCGGGAAGAAAATTGCTAAAGCAAACAATCGTTCAAAACGTTTTTCATTGTCTAACCAACCGATATACTTGTTATATGTTTTATCACTGACAAGGCTCATAATGAATGGTTTCCCATAATTACGACCTAATAAGAAAATGATAATAGAGCCAAGTGCAATACCAACGTAATTATAGACGAAGCCCATTGTTGGCCCGAAAATCAAGACCCCTGCAGCACAGCTAACACCACCAGGAATAATCGGAATAACCACTTGAATAATCTGAATTAACATGAAAATAATCGGACCGAGAATGACAGATTGCCCTACTAGTCCTCTTAGTGCATTGATGTCCTTGAAGACACCTAATCGGATAAAATAGATGGTTGCAATTATGGTTGCAACAATGCCCAAAATGGAAATAATATTAACAATTTTTCTAGATAGGGTAACACTCACATTTCTCATCTCCTTTAGTTATACTCATCGTACTTTTAGTATATAACTTTTTATCAATAAAAAACATCGTTTGTTCTTTCTGCAAACGAACAAAGTTGTAAGATACACATCATTTGATAAGTTTATTATACAAAAAAAGAGACAGAAAAGACATCCTACTTAAGACCCATTCTGCACTGATCTTTCGAAAGAGAGTTAAAGAAACGAAAGTGGCGCATCTTTTAGGAATATTATAGAGGGGCAAAGAGTGAAATTAAATTTGCATCCACGTCTTTAATGATTGCGTATCGTTGGCCCCAAGGTGCATTCCAAGGTTCTTTAAAAACAATGTAACCAGCTTGGCTCATTTTTTTCACGGTGCTATCAACTTCTGCGGCCGTTTCACAAAGAAAAGCAAGTTCAATTTTATCGCCTTGCTGGCTAGGCGCAAACCCATAGACACCAGTAATCATTTGTAGTGAATTTAAAGAAATCCTGACGCCATTGTTTTGTAATTCTGTGTAATCAGGCGAAGCTTCTCCCAGCACGTTAAAACCTAGCGTTTGGTAAAAAGAGAGTGCTTGTGTCATATCGTTGACGATAATACCGACCATATCTAACTTCATCCTCATAACCTCCGATCTATGATAAAATAAGTGTAAGGGATTTTTTGGTAAAAACCAAACGATTTATAGCGAAAGTGCTTAAAAAAATTAGAATGTAACAGTTTACAACGAAGAATAAGAAGACTATAATTATGTTAACTAGTTTTAGGTGTACCTAAAAGTGAAATGTGTGAACAAGATAGATTGAGGGATGTTGGATGAAAGAAAAGAAAACGGAAAAAATGCTTAATTATGCAAATGGACCTAGTTTAGAAGAGATAAATAATACCGTCGAGGTACCTAAAAATGCTAGCTTTTGGCGAACTTTGTTAGCCTATAGCGGACCTGGCGCTTTAGTGGCTGTTGGTTATATGGATCCAGGAAATTGGATTACGTCAATTGCTGGCGGAGCGGAATATAAGTACACGTTACTTAGTGTGATTTTGCTTTCTAGTTTAGTTGCCATGTTACTACAAAGTATGGCTGCACGCTTAGGAATCGTGACAGGAATGGATTTAGCCCAAGCGACTAGAGAGCATACAAGTAAACGAACGGGCGTTGCCTTGTGGGTGGTGACGGAGTTAGCCATAATGGCAACAGATATCGCTGAGGTAATTGGTGGCGCCGTTGCTTTGCAATTATTATTTGGTTTTCCATTATTAATTGGTGTGTTGATAACAACGTTTGATGTTTTATTACTTTTGCTACTGACAAAGTTAGGCTTTCGCAAAATCGAAGCAATTGTTTCTTGTTTAATTGCAGTCATCTTTTTTGTTTTTGCTTATGAAGTGGCATTAGCAGATCCAAATGTTGGTGAAGTATTACGAGGTTTTATTCCAGACACAAAAATAGCGACAGATAAATCCATGTTATTTTTAGCCTTGGGGATCGTTGGAGCGACAGTCATGCCTCATAACTTATATTTGCATTCTTCCATTGCGCAAGCTCGGAAATTTGATCGTAACGATGATGCTGAGAAAGCCAAAGCAATTCGTTTCACTACTTGGGATTCAAATATTCAATTAACTGTCGCTTTTGTCGTAAATTGTTTGTTGTTAATTTTAGGAGGAGCATTATTTTATGGAACTAACAGTGAATTAGGTAAATTTGTTGATTTATTTGATGCTCTGAAAAATCCAGATATTGTTGGTAATATTGCTAGCCCAGTGTTAAGTATTCTTTTTGCAATTGCTTTACTGGCTTCGGGTCAAAATTCAACGATTACAGGTACGCTGTCAGGACAAATTGTAATGGAAGGCTTTATCCATTTAAAAATGCCGTTGTGGGCACGACGAGTGTTAACTCGTTTGTTAGCAATTGTGCCAGTCATTATCTGTGTCATTATTTATGGCGGTAGCGAAACGGCTGTTGAAGACTTGTTGCTTTATACGCAAGTTTTCCTAAGTATTGCTTTGCCAGTGTCGATTATTCCTTTAACGATGTATACAAGTGATAAAAAATTAATGGGCCAATTTGCGAATCCAGCGTGGGTGAAATTTTTAGCTTGGATTATTGCTATTGCCTTGACGTTATTGAATTTATTTTTAATTTATGGCACATTAACTGGTTTAACGAATTAATAAAAACAAAGGCTGACTAGAAAAGTTGGCCTTTGTTTTTTCATAGAATTTGCGCGTAAGAAATGGTAGAATAGGAAAGATGAAATACAAGGAAGAGAGGCTTTCACGTGACAGATTATTTAAATGTAGGAAAAATTGTGAACACACAAGGAATCAAAGGAGAAGTTCGGGTCATTTCGAAAACGGATTTTCCAGAAGAACGTTATCAAAAAGGGGCAACGTTACTGCTATTTCAAGAGAAAAAAGCACCAATTGAATTGGTCGTGAAGTCCCACCGCAAGCATAAGAATTTTGACATTTTAAGCTTTGAAGGACATCCAAATATCAACGATGTTGAAAAATATCGTGACGGTATTTTAAAAGTTGCAAAAGACAATCTCGCTGAATTGGCAGAGGACGAATTTTATTATCACCAAATCATTGGTGCCACTGTTTATGATGAAACCGGTAGTGAACTGGGAAAAATTAAAGAAATTTTATCTCCTGGTGCGAATGATGTGTGGGTCGTCCAACGACCAAAGAAAAAAGATTTACTTTTACCGTATATTGAAGGCGTTGTTACAAAAGTCGATGTCGAAAATCAACGGATTGATGTGGACATTCCAGAAGGATTGATTGACGATGAGAATTGATGTATTAACTCTTTTTCCTAGAATGTTTGAAGGACCAATGGGGGAATCAATTATTGGGAAAGCTCGGGAAAAGCAGTTATTAGAATTGAATGTCTCTAATTTTCGCAATTTTTCAGATAACAAACATCAAACGGTCGATGATTATCCGTATGGCGGTGGCGCGGGGATGCTTTTAAAAGTACAACCGATCTATGATAACCTAAAAGCAATTGAAGAAGAGACAAACCAGCAACCAAAACGGGTCATCTTATTAGATCCGGCAGGAAAACCGTTTAATCAAAAAATGGCCGAGGAATTTTCACAAGAAGAACATTTAGTTTTTATTTGTGGACATTATGAAGGCTATGATGAGCGAATTCGCACGATGGTCACAGATGAAGTTTCATTGGGGGATTATGTCCTAACAGGTGGCGAATTAGGTGCGATGGTTATGATTGATGCAACAGTCCGTTTATTACCTGATGTCTTAGGTAACAATCTTTCTGCACAAACGGATTCACATTCCACTGGCCTATTAGAGCATCCACAATATACCAGACCTGCTATTTTCAATGATATGGAAGTCCCTGCCGTGCTAACGAATGGTAACCATAAATTAATTGCAGAATGGCAACTAAAAGAATCATTACGACGGACCTTTTTGCGTCGACCTGACATGTTGGAATCAGTAGAAATGACGCCTGAAATGTTGAAGTTATTAGAGGAAATTAAACAAGAAGAGCAAAAATAAGGGAACTTTCAAGAAAATTCTCTTTACAGCTTATTTTGTCTGTGGTAAACTAATTTGGTGAGTGCAATGCGCTCTAACTATTACAATATTCCGCTGTGGCAGAAGTGACCATAAGAATATTTGGGAATAAGGAGAAGGATAAAATGAATCCATTAATTCAAGAATTAACACAAGAACAATTACGTACGGATATTCCTGCGTTCCGCCCTGGTGACACTGTTCGCGTTCATGCGAAAGTAGTCGAAGGTACTCGTGAACGTATCCAGTTATTCGAAGGTGTTGTAATTAAACGCCGTGGTGCTGGAATCAGCGAAACTTACACAGTACGTAAAGTTTCAAATGGTGTTGGTGTGGAACGTACATTCCCATTACACACACCACGTGTTGCTCAAATTGAAGTGGTTCGCTACGGTAAAGTACGTCGTGCAAAACTTTACTACTTACGCGCATTACACGGAAAAGCAGCTCGTATCAAAGAAATCCGTCGTTAATCTTTACTATTCGACAAACGAACACCCTCTTGCTCAGCAAGAGGGTGTTTTTGTGTGTAATTAAGCAGAAAATCAACATTGGCTAAGACCAGAAATGCTTCCTTTAGTGCTCCGAGTTGCTTTAATATAAGACACCAAATTGATAACCATTTGCTTGATAAAACTCTATTAATTGTGGCAATGCTTGTTTTGTTAATTCCTTATCTACTGAATCATGCATTAAGACTACTCTAATATTATAATTTGGATAGACCTCAAGTGAATGTTGATGGAAAGCAAGCATTTCTGCGACTGTAGTAGGCTGTCTGTCTAACGGCTCCGCATCCCCAACCATCGCATTCCAGTCAATCCAATGGATGCCAAGTTGTTTGAATAATTCATCAGATTTTTCTGTACCTCCCCATGACATATGACCTCCTGGGTATCGCCAGAGAGTTGTTTGAAATGTTTCGCCCAGTATTTTTTTTAGTGAGTTTTCCATGGTTGCTATTTCCGCTTGTATTTCTTCAGTGTTGACAATCCCGTTTGGATATAACGTTGCATAATCATGTGTTAAACTATGAAAGCCTATTGAATGCCCTTCTGCGACTTCACGTTTCACTATGTTTTGATTTTCGGAAGTTAGGGTATTTCCTACAATAAAAAAAGTTGCGTGGACGTTATACTTTTTTAATGCATCTAGGACTTGTGGGGTTATTTGATTATTAACGCCATCATCAAAGGTTAAGAAGACTAATTTTTCACCTTTGTAAGGTTCTTCTCCAGTTATATATTTTCTGATTTTGTCTGCTGAGTAAGCATATTTTTTTGATGAAATAGTCATGTGTTTTGATTCCTTTTCTAACTTGGTCGGGGAATCTTTTTTTGCAGTTGAATTTTTAGTCAATGTCTGCACAGTATCATCATTTTTACTTGTTATCTTGGGTTGAGTTAAAAGGAACATTTGAATGAAAACAAGAACAATGAGGATTAACGCACTAAATAATACATACCCGTTTATTTTGAATTTTCTTTTCTTATGTCGCATACTTTCACTCCTCTTTGGTTAATGAAAAAGTTAAAAAATACACCTCCACGTTATACAAAATTGAACGTCCTATTAGTTATAGACGAATTTGAGGACCAAAAAGTTTCAATTTTTTCAATTTAGTTAGTTGTTTATTTAATAAAAAATAAAAGGTTGCTAGAGGATGAAAGGAGTATAATTTATTTATCTAGAAGAGTAATCGGAATGAGAAAGGGCTGTGGAAATGGATCATCAACAGGTGTTGAAAAATGAAATTAAACAATATTTAGTGAGTAAAAACTGTGAGAAGACGTATTATCATTGTATGGAAGTTGGAGAGTATGCCTATCAACTTGGTGAAAAATATTTAACTAGTCCAGAAAAAGTAAGTATTGCAGGATATTTACATGATATCTCTGCGATTTATCCAAATAATCAGAGAATTAGTGTCGCACAAAAATATGGGATTGAATTAAACGAAGCAGAAATGGCCTTTCCAATGATAATTCATCAAAAAATTTCTAAGTCTATTGCGAAAATGGATTTTGGTATTGAAGACAATGAAATTTTATCAGCTATTGAATGCCATACAACATTGAAGAAAAACTATTCGGACATAGATTTAGTTTTGTTTGTCGCTGATAAAATAAAGTGGGATCAAGAAGGGAAGCCACCATACTTAGATGGTTTATTACAAGCTTTAAATTGTTCTTTAGAAAATGCCGCATATTTCTATATCGATTATATTTTGAAACACGATATTAAAGTTGTGCATCCTTGGTTATGGGATGCTTACAATCAACTTAATTTGACAATTAAATAACAAATAAATATAGCCGTTTTTAGTCGAGTTTTGCTGGTGAGAAAAGTGGAAAAGTAGTACAGTATTCTTGTCAGAAAGAAGGGATTCCCAATGAAAAAAATAATCTTGATAGGTCTTTTATTGAGTATTTTATCAGGATGTTCTTCCAACAAAAATGGCGACAGCCAGCCCTTAGTTTTAGTGACGATGCAAAATCAAGGAGATCCTTATGGCTATCTATATTTTGGAGCAACAGATAACGCAGAGTTGAGGGCTGGCTTTGAAAAAATTGTAGGTGCCCCGTCAATTACTAAAGAACAAATCCCAAATATTTCAGTCAATCCGTGGTCTTCAAAAGAGGAAGCGATTGATTTTTACGAAGGAATGTATAAAAACACGGCAAACGAAATTTCAACTCAAATTGACTGGCATAACTATCAGCGGGCAAATTGGCGCGAGGTAGAAACAAAAGGCGACACGTTGACATTGCATTTTGCCAACGCGGGCGGTGCTGGGGGCTCATACACACAATTCACGAAAGTTGGTACGAATACTGTTGTTGTATCATTTGATGGTAATGCTGCTTATCCAGACAACCCAAGTAGCGTTTTACTTGTGCAAAACAGTGATTATAAAGTTTTAAGGACTTTGAATCAGTAATAGGGGAAATACATCGTTTACTTAAACATAGGCAAAGGCAGGTTACTTATAAAAAGGTAAGCAGCCTGCCTTTGCCTATGTGCTATTTTTTTGGATAGAGGTGCTCAGAGTAGGGGATGTTTTTCTGGGAAGTTTTTATGCTAGATCTCTATTTGACTAGGCTCAAATAGATCTGAATCAATCGTTGGAGTGATATCTGTTTATATAAAGATAGGCTAAATCGTCAATTTTTTTAAAATCGTCGTTCATGTTAAAATAAATGGAGAAATGTTTTAGTATTCATAGTAAGTATTTTATCGTAGAATAAAAGATATACTAACAATGGAGCGATGAAAATGCTAAAAGAAGAAAGATTAAATGCGATAGTCTCTCTAGTAGATCAAAAAGGGGCAATCAAAGTTACTGAAATTATGGAACGATTAAATGTTTCGGATATGACTGTTCGTAGAGATTTGACAGAATTAGAAGCAGCGGGGCGTTTAAAACGAGTACATGGAGGAGCTAGCAGTTTAAATACATATCGTCCACATGAATTGTCTCATGCTGATAAACAAATTATTAATAGTGTTGAAAAAAAAGAAATTGTCCAAAAAGCATTAAGTTTAATTCACGAAGAAGAAACTATCTTCCTAGGACCAGGAACAACTATTGAACTTTTGGCCGAGGCAATGGAATTTAAACATTTAAGAGTAGTAACAAACTGTTTGCCTGTGTTTGAAACGTTAAGTAAAAAAAAGAATGCGTTGACCATTTATTTGGTTGGTGGAGAAATGCGACTTTTAACTAAATCTTTTTTTGGTGAAATCGCTAATAAAGCATTTTTTAGTTGTAATGCGTTAAAAGATAATAAAATTATGACAGCCACTATTGAAGAAGGACAAACACAAGCTATTGCATTAGATAACTCAATAGAAAAATATTTGTTAATGGATACTTCTAAAGTAGAGAAACAGGATTTTTATTCTTTTTATCAATTAGAAGAAGTGACAGCGGTAGTTACAAATAAAGATAAATTTGACACATCTAAAGTATTGGAAAAAGTTGTCAGGGTGATCTACTAAAAAGAAGAGGTGCAGATGCACCTCTTCTTTTTAGTTCCCCTTATTGAGCTTTTTGAGCATAAATAATATTTCGCTTCTTCATTTGTTTTGCATACCAAATGAAAATCAGTAGATAGGCGACTAGCGCCAGACATGCGTATAAAATAAATTCGAGTTGACCTTGTGATGCATTGCCGACTAAGTATCCTAAGAATTTTTCCATTGGCCCTTCCATGGTAGTATGTGAAATTAAAGTATTATTATTTAGACCCGCTGGGAAAGCGCCAACTTTTTTTGCGGTTTCGGTAACGAACGGTGCAATTAGGGTACCAGACCATAAGAACAAAGGTAATTCGATTGCTCCAATGATAATCATTCGGATGAGTTTACCTCTTGTTACTACTAGTAGAGCAGGGGTTACACCCATTGCAATAATTCCGCCAAGTGGTAAAAGTTTGTTGCCAGGTAGGACAATGGCTTCTAATAGCATAATTGGAGCCAATACGTTAGCTGCTGCCCAGATTTCAGCACGACCAGCTAAGAAAGGCCAATCTAAACCAATATTAAGTGTACGTCCTTTTAATTTATTCGAAGCAAAATCAGTGATCCCTTGGGATAAAGGCTCAACTGCAGCGATAAACCAAGTTCCAATTAAAGAGAATAGTTCCAAACAGACTGCAGCCGTAAAGGATAGAGAAAAAATTTGCGTGGGTGTTTGGCCAGCTAAAAGACCCACAAAAATCCCTAAGTAAATCCCGATGGCAAATTTTGATCCCCAAAAGCCAATTTTACTATTCAATTTGGCAGCGTCAAAATCGTATTTGTCTAACCAAGGAAAAAGCTTATCAAAAATTTTATCAAAAACCATAATGATTGGGTTCATCATATAGTTCATATGTGTGGTAGTCATAGGATTGGTATCTGGGGCGTTAAGTAAATCGTTAAACGTTGGTTTCATTAAGTCAGAATTGATAATTTTTAAAACACCTATGAAAATAACTAAGATTGTTGCAATTATTAAGTTTGCGCCACAAAAAATAGCAAATAAACCAACAATCGATAGATGCCAAATGTCGAAAATATCCACATCTAATGTGTTTGTTTTATTTAGAATTAACATAATGACATTGACAATCACCATAATTAAAAGAAAGTAAAGGGTGTAAGGAGATCCCCAAGTGATGGTGGCCAAAGGTGCCCAACCAACATCGGTAATATTTAAAGAAATTCCTGTACGTTCTACGAAAGAGGCCATTGCATCTGAGAAAGCAGTAGTTAAAATTCCTATAATAGCACTGATACCAGTTAAAGCAATTCCTAGTTTAAGACCACCTTCTAATGCGCGAGTGGGTTTTACCTTAAAACAAAGGGCAATCAGTGTTAAAACAATAGTCATTAAAGGAGCAGCACCTAAATCAATTAAAGGTTTAAAAATTGTATTTGCTAGGTCAATAATCGTATTCATTTATTTTCTCCTTCATAAGCTAAGATAACAAAATTTTTATCTTAGTTTTGTTATTGTTGACAGTGAAGCGTAAGTAATTAGTCTGAAAAGGAAATCATTTGTTTAAAGAGTGAATGATACTTTCCATTTGTTGATAAACAGGTTCAGCCATTGCTGGAATTCGATAAAGAATTGCGCCTGCATCAACTACAGGAATCGTGATTGGGAAACCCAAATCTGTTTTGGCGATTTGGGCGAAAATATCATAATGGGATAGCATCTCTTGATTGATATCTTTAATCATTACGGCATCGCAAGAAACTTGGTAGCCTCTTTTTGATAATTCTGTTTCTAATGCAGATTTGATTTGATGGCTAGAGTTTACCCCAGCCCCACATGCAGCTAAAATTTTAATCATGTTAAATCTCTCCTTTAAAATTTTTTTGTAAAAAACGATAAACTTCTTCTTTATCTTCACATTGAAAAAAAGCCAATAGTGATGAACGGTCTGTCGTGTTAATAAAATCCATGATAGTCGCTAAAAGACCCGTTTGTTCAATACCGTTTTCATTTAAAATCATGAAAAGAAAGGAAACAGAGAGCGTTTCATCTGGGATAATCATGTTATGAAATGATAAGGATTGTTTCAATTTAATCGGGATAATTCTTGTCGTCCGTACAAAGGTACTTTCGGTATGCGGAATGGCGATATTCGGTAGTGCAGGATCAATCGGTGTTAAACTTAAACCAGTCGGATAGTTATGTTCTCGTTCCAATAAATTAGTTAGAAAATCAGGTGTAACTAATTTCTTTTTTAACAAGTCTAAATAAACTTCTTCAAAAACTTCTTCTTGTGTTTTTTTGTTTGAAATATAGGTAGTATCTAATGAAAAAATCGATGTTTTAATAACCATAGAACCCCTCGTTTCTTTAATATATTATTATTTATTTACAAGTATAATATAAAACGCTTTCAAAAAGATGTCAACACAATATTAAACAATAATAAACAAAAAAGAAAATAAATGTTGAATAAAGTTCGATATTGTTTTATTATGTTTTCGAGAAGGGGATTTGAGTTTAAAGAAAGGGACAGAATTTTAATAGTAGATACACGAGGTAAGGAGGAAAACAAAATGCGTGTCATACTTGGTTCAGATTTAGATGGAATAAAATTAAAAGCAGAAATGAAACAATACTTATTGCAAGAAAAAGTTGAGGTAATCGATAAAAGTGAAAGTGCTTCGGAAGACTTTATAGAAGCAACGCTTGCTGTTGCTCATGAAGTTTTAAAGGATACTGAAAGTTTAGGAATCATTTTTGATGGTTATGGGGCAGGTAGTTTTATGACTGCTGCTAAAATTAAAGGAATGATTGTCGCTGAGTTGTCAGATGAGCGTTCTGCATATATGGCGCGAGAACACAACAATGCTCGGATGATCACGGTGGGCGCAAAAATTGTTGGAACGGAACTAGCCAAAAACATAATAAAAGAATTCTTAACAGGTCATTATGCAGGCGGGCGTCATCAAATACGTGTCGATATGTTAAATAAAATGGCTTAACAAATAATAGAAAGGAAGCGTTTTTATGAAAATTGCCATTGGTTGTGATCATATTGTGACGGATACCAAAATAGCAGTTTCTGATTTTTTGAAAGCAAAGGGATATGAAATTTTAGATGTAGGCACGTATGATTTTACTCGAACTCACTATCCTATTTTCGGAAAAAAAGTGGGAGAAGCCGTAATGAGCAATCAGGCTGATTTGGGTATATGTATTTGCGGAACAGGCGTTGGAATTAACAATGCGGTTAACAAAGTGCCGGGTATCCGTTCTGCTTTAGTTCGCGATATGACTACAGCGTTGTATGCGAAAGAGGAATTGAACGCAAATGTTATTGGTTTCGGTGGGAAAATAACAGGAGAATTCTTGATCTGTGATATCGCTGCTGCTTTTATTGAAGCACACTATCATCCAACAGAAAACAACGAACAACTAATTGAAAAAATTAATCAAGTTGAAAAACAACATCCAGAACAACAAGATGCGCACTTTTTCGATGAATTTTTAGATAAATGGCAACGAGGAGTCTATCACGATTAGTACGTAATCAATGAGGGTTATTTGAGAAAGCGGTCTTAAATAATAATCATTGGTATTTGAGTTAAATTCCCCTTCATTAATTTTTATTGCTGTTTTAATGTGGCACTGTAAAGAGCATTATTAAGAAAAAGAAGTAACAAAGGAACAAATTGAAGGCTATACAGGTAACCATAAAAAGTACACGAGTTCTTTTCTCGTGTACTTTTTATGGTTTCGCTGCTTGTTTTATTTTAGTAATTATTTTTCTATAAAAATAGTCCCAGAATTATTAAAATAATCCCGATAACTAAACTGCCAATGCCAGAAGCCGTACCATATTTTTTACCTAAATTTACATCAGTAGTATTTTTAGGTATCAAGTTTGAGAAAAAATAAAATTTTTTTACCAAGATTAGATATGCAACAAGTAAAAGTAATAATCCTAAGAGAAGATAACTAAGATTTTCAGCTAATAAATCTAGATGAGCTAATAACAATATCCCCAAAAAGAGGCCTACCAATCCATATTTCATCGTTTTTTCTTTTGCTGACATATAAATATCCCTACTTTACTTTTTAATTTATTAAGAGCATAAAACCATAGATTCGATATAAGTTCATTTTGTTGTATCCAAAAGAGCATGACCTGGAATGACCTATATAATTAGAAAATTGGAGTGATATATAGTTATTTTACCATAGCTTAAATGAGTTGATTAACTCCGAATAATGTACAACTATGTACACCTATTGTGGGTGGAATGTGTGTTGGGACTTTGCTAACCTAATAGTTGAAAAAATGAATCAATAAATTTAGAAAAGGGACTATTCAAAAGCAACTTTTTTGGGAATTGCTATATTATTTATTTTTTTAAGCGTAATCAACTAAATGTTTTTATGGATAAAGAAAGTCATTGTTCCTTGTCATCAAGCTACAACAGCCAAATTCATTAGAACTTTTTTAGTGAATGACTTTAATTTTAGAAAGGTACTGTTGTTAAACATTCATGCTATCAAAGGAGCGTGAGGCGAATGAAGCAAGTATTTTCATTTTATAAAAGTTGTATTATGGACTCTTAAAAAGAGGTGATTTAAAAAATTTTGAAGTGGAAATGTTAAGAAAGGAGAGAGGAAATGACTTATTTAGTTCTGGTCAGTCATGGCGATTTTGCTAGAGGGTTAAAAAATTCATTAGGGATGTTTGCTAGCGATGAGATAGAGACAGTCAGAGTGTTTGGCTTACAACCTGGTGAATCTACCGATAATTTTGGTAAGCGGTTTCTTTATGAAGTTGAAAAATTACCGCAGGAAACGAGGCTAATCGTTTTGGCTGATATTGTAGGCGGGAGTCCACTTGCTACTATTTGTAAAGTATTAGATAAGCAAAAAATGCTAGAAAATTCTCTGATTGTTGGAGGAG
The DNA here is from genome assembly GCF_050537425.1 of Enterococcus sp. DIV1307a. NCBI lineage: Bacteria > Bacillati > Bacillota > Bacilli > Lactobacillales > Enterococcaceae > Enterococcus > Enterococcus sp. DIV1307a. Next base: position 1,600,083 of record NZ_CP172914.1, on the reverse strand, counting down.
TAAATTTTCCAATGGCTTTAAATGCGCTTCTAATGAAAGAAACTAGTGAATTATCTGATTTGAAAAAAATGATAGTAGCAGATGCTTGTCATGGCATTAGAGAGTTAACTGTAACTGAAGACGATGTAACTGAAAACGATATAACTGAAGAGGATATCTAAAGGAGAAGATGAACATGTCAATTTCTTTTGTTCGAATCGATGATCGAATGATTCATGGCTTAATTACTTTACGTTGGACTAAAGAAATGCCTTGTGATGGCATTATAGCTGTGAATGACAAAGCAGCAAGTAACCCTATTTTAAAGGAAGCTTATAAAGCAGCTGCACAAGATAAAAAAACCTTTATTTGGACAATGGCGCATTTTTTTGATGTAAAGGATAAAGTATTAGCGTCTAAGTCAAAATACTTTTTGATTACAAAGAGCCCTTTGGATATGAAAAAAATTTTGGTGGATTGGCATTTTGTTCCAAGTGAAGTAAAAATGATTAATGTTGGACCGGGAAATGACCGCGAAGGGACAATTAAATTAGGGGATAACCAATCCTTTACAGCAGAAGAAGCAGCGGCTTTTGAAGAAATTGAAAAGGCTGGTTACAAAGTGGATTTTGCCTTGTTACCTGATCAACGAATTGGTTCTTGGGCGCATTTTAAAGCTAAATTTGGTTACTGATTCTAGAAGTTTTGAAAAGAGGAGAGTAGTATTATGACAATCAACTGGATACAAGCGGCTATTTTAGGCCTATTTGCTTGTCTGTGTTCAAATTCTTGTATGGCTGGACAAGCGGTGGGAAATTATACGATTGGGCGTCCTTTAGTCGGCGGATTAGTTTGTGGCATTATTTTAGGAGATTTAAAATTAGGAATCGCTTGTGGCGTAGCAATGCAATTAGTTTACATTGCTTTGGTCACACCTGGAGGCACAGTGTCTGCTGATGTGCGGGCAATTTCATATATCGGGATTCCTTTGGCGATGGTGGCGATTTCGACCAAAGGGTTAGATCCACTTGGCGGCTCTGCAGCCGACCTAGCTAAATCGGTCGGCACATTAGTTGGAACGATCGGAACGGTATTATTTTATTCTGTTGCTGCGTTAAATTTAGTTTGGCAATCGTTTGGTTGGAAAGATATAAAAAAAGGCAAGCTTGATCATTTATATGCCATTAATTTTGGTTGGCCGTGGATTTCTCATCTACTTTTTTCCTTTTTGCCAACCGTGATTTTAACCTATTTTGGGGCTACGGCTGTTACAGCAATGAGAGATGCATTACCTATGGATGGTCTTGCAATGAAAACGCTTTTTACTGTAGGTGGCATGCTTCCGTGTGTGGGAATTGCAATTTTGTTACGTCAAATTGTTAATAAGAACATTGATTTTGTACCTTTTTTTGTAGGGTTCACATTAGCTGCTTCATTAAAACTCAATTTAGTCTCAATAACGATTATTGCGCTTCTTTTTGCTGTAATTTTTTATAAAATTGCTTTGATTAAAAACAATACTAAACTGGTTGATTCAACAGGAAGTCTGACGAATGATGATGAAGAGGAGGACATATGAGATGGAAGAGTTGAAAGCAAATAAATTAGACCAAAAAACGTTAAAGCATTCTTTTCATTTATGGTTTTGGGGAGCGTTAACTTGTTTTTCACAACAGCATATGCAAACCTTCGGCTATCTTTCTTCAATGCTTCCTATTATCAAAAAACTTTATCCAAAACATGAAGACCAAGTGAAAGCCATTCAAGCATATACAGCTTTTTTTAACACAAATCCAATGCTTGGAACGGTCATTGTTGGTGTGACTGCTAGTATGGAAGAGGCTAGAGCAAGTAAGAATGAAATTGATGGAGAAACCATTAATGATATGAGGGCAGGATTAATGGGGCCAATTGCAGGGATTGGTGATTCATTAGTTGATGGTACCTTAATTCCTATCTTGTTAGGAATTTCCTTAGGAATGTCCACGGGCGGTTCGCCAATTGGTGCCATATTTTATATTATTGTTTGGACGTTAATTTCCTATTTTGGCCAACGCTTTTTGTATTTTAGAGGCTATCATTTTGGCGATAAAGCAGTAAGTTTCTTAGTTGGGAAAGAAGGAGCCGCCGTTAGAGTTGCTATCGGAGTTATCGGTAGTATGGTTGTTGGTGGGGTCCTTGCATCTTGGGTAAATGTAACTACTTCTCTTAAATTAATAGGTGCTGACGGAAAAGTTTTCCTTAAACTGCAAGATAAAATTGACAGTATTTATCCAGGATTATTAACGATACTTGTTACCTTGTTTTGTTGGTGGTTAATGTCCAAAAAACATGTTTCCGCTATTTGGACGATGCTTATTTTAGTTGTTATTTCTCTCGTTGGCGTTTTATTAGGTGTTTTCAATCCAGGATTAACTTACTGAACAATCACCAAAAAGGACTCTAGCTGTTAGAGCAAACTGACTTTTGCATAAAACCGATGACGAAAAAGCTAATAAATTAAATTCTTACTCTCTAAGACACAGAAAAAATCTTGTGATTAAAATAAAAATATATAAAATAGAAGAAATTTAGAGACTAGCTTCTATTTTATATATTTTTTTGTTTTAGAAATTTAGTTGGTTTATTAGAATTTTAGGAAAAATTTTACGAAAAGTGTCGCAAAAATGGCTCCTAAAAACGGTGCAGTTCCGGGAACAATCAACCCATATTGCCAATCATTATTGGTTTTATTTTTGATTGGTAAAAGTTGATAGGCGATACGAGGACCTAAATCACGTGCTTGATTCATTGCGAATCCTGTAGTACCACCTAGCCCCATGCCGATTGCCCAAACAAGCAAGCCAACAGCAATGGGTAGTTGTGTTTCGTAGGAATGTGCAATCGCTAAAATAGATGTTAAAAAAATGAATGTTGCAAAAGTTTCAACAAAATAGTTTCTTGGTAAATTTCGTTGGTTCGGATTTGTAGAAAAAATATTACGAATGGCGATCGGATCGACACTATCGGCGGATAGCTTGAAATGATCAGCATACATAATATAAACAATGACGGCGCCACAAATGCCGCCTAACATTTCAGCGATGACATAGGGAATGAAGTAAGACCATGGAATCATTCCTAAAATAGCTTGAGCGAGGGCCATTGCTGGATTAATACAGACTCCGCCAAAGACGAACAGAACAACAGAGATTCCAAAAGCCCAAGTAGTGATTGCAAACATGTGACCAGAACCAGCGTATTTTGTTCGTTTTAGGACATCGTCGCAGTGAACACCTACCCCAAATACGATCATTAATGCAGTTCCCATAAATTCTGATAAGATATGATGAAACATAAGATAAAGCTCCTTTAATCAATAGTTTTATTATTTAATGTTTGGACGAGGCGATAGACTTCCTCAATTGTAAAATTATATTGTTTAGCAATTCGTTCACAATCTTGGTATTCAATAGACTCGTTCAATAGGCCATGATAATGATTTTTTTTAATATGGACCTTACCAAAAGGTGTTTCCAAGATTTTGAAAGAACGGTCCATCACACTACGTTCCATTGTTTGAAAACGCATACCAATTGTAGAAGTATGTTTAAAGAGTAGTTCTGTAAAATATTCTTTTTCCTCTGTTGTTGTTAAAACCGTTAATAGAATGGCACTTCGGTTTTTTTTCATATGAATGGGCGTGAAAAAAACATCTAGAGCACCATGCTCCAATAATAGATCCATTACGTAACCTAACTGTTCAGGTGTTTGATTGTCTATATTTGTTTCAATTTTTAAGACTTGGTCATGGTGTTCTGTCCTCTTTTTTTTACTATGTGTTTCAGTAAAGATTGATCCTCTGAGGGCATTGAATTTGCCGGTTTCTCGTTTGCCAAATCCGTAACCTATTTTTTCAATTAATCGTTGTTCTGGTGCGACAAATAGAGGACTAAGTTCTTTAAAAATAGCTAAGCCAGTCGGTGTGACAAGTTCAGTTTTTATCTCAAAGTCTTGTTGAATGATTAAATTTGTTTCTTTACGTAATTCCATCACCGCGGGAACTGGTATTGGCATGACTCCATGGGCAATTGTGATAGTACCACTTCCATCTGTAATTGGCGTTGAATAGACTTGTTCAATCTCTAACTGTTCCCATAGGATAAAAAAGCCAACGATGTCAACAATTGAATCAATTGCTCCGACTTCATGAAAATGAATAGTGTCAATTGTTTGTTGATGAACAGCAGCTTCAGCTTTTGCAATGTCATAGAAAACATTTTTACTATGTTTTTTTACAAAATTGGACAAGTCGCTTTTTTCAATTAATGTATAAATATCTTTTAAATTTCTAGAATGGCTATGATGATGTGCATGTTCTTTCGTTTCATGATGTTCATTTTCGTGGTGAGGAGAGAGACTGTGTTTTATACCGTAATCCTTTTTTCCATGTTGTAGGAGAACATCGAAATCTGTTCCGTAAATACAACTTTTAGCAATTCGTTGGGCTTGAATGGTGAACCCATCGATGGGAAGTTTTTTTAATTCGATTAACAGTTTGTTTAAATCCCCGCCTAAGTCAAGCAACAATCCATTTAACATATCACCACTAAGACCAGAAAATGGTTCTAAAAATAAGCTTTTCATAGTGAAGACTCCTTTATTTGATTAATCATACTTGCATTATAAGCGGCACCAAACCCGTTATCTATGTTGACTACACTAACGCCAGAGGAACAACTATTTAGCATTCCTAAAAGAGCAGTCAGTCCTTGGAAATTGCTGCCGTAGCCTATGCTAGTAGGGACGGCAATCACTGGCACGCTAACTAGTCCGCCTAGCACGGACACTAGTGCGCCTTCCATACCTGCAATCACAATAACCACCGAAGCCTGTTGAATCTCATCTAGGTGAGCGAACAAACGATGAATGCCAGAAACGCCTACATCATAGATACGTTTTATTTGATTCCCGAAAGTTTCTGCAGTGATTGCTGCTTCTTCAGCAACGGACATGTCTGACGTTCCAGCAGTAACTATCGCAATATAGTTTTTTGTTGTAGTCTCCATTTGGTTGATAACGAAACAACGTGCAAGTTCATAGTAGGTTCCATGAGGAAAGTTCGACTCTAAAGGCTGGGCTTTTTGTTGTGAAACGCGAGTAACTAAAATTGTATTGTTTTCTTTTCTTAAGCTATTGATAATTTTGATGAGTTGCTCAATTGTTTTCCCTTCCCCATAAACGACTTCTGGATAACCAGTTCTTTCTTTACGCTGCGTATCAATTTTTGCAAAGTCTAATTCGGAAAAGCCATTTAATTTGTTTGTTGCTTCTTCTAAAGATAATTTTCCCTCTTTAAAAGCTCCTAAAATTTCTTTCGGTTGCATAATACAACGCTCCTTATTTCTGATTTCTCAAGGATCATTATTCTACAATGACAGACAAGCCATCTCGAATCACAGTCACTTTTGCATTTAGACCTTCTCTTTCAAATGCTCGCTCTAATGCTTCATCAAACGTTTTTGCTATTTCCATATGCATCGAAGTGATAAGCTCAGGATCAACAAGATCTGAAACAAAAATTATATGATGATGAACTAAAATTCGCGCTAAAATTTGCGAAGTCCATTGATCTGGCACGGTTTCTAATCGTGGTGTATGGATGGCTGCTTCTAAAAATTCGTTTGGATTTTTAACATTGGCAATATTTTCATAAAAACCTTCACCACCGTGACCATCACGACATCCAGCGACCATAATAATGACACCGCCGTCTTTATTGGTTGCTTCTGCAGCGGTCATCCCTTTAACTGCTTGATAAATGTTTTGATCAAGTGGAAATCCGCCGTTCGTTGAAACCGCAATGTCGCAAGGTATTTTTTTGACACGGGCAATTTCTTTTACAAAGTTACAACCAACTTTATGCGCTTCAACCATATCGCCTGCAAAGGAACCAATAATTTTTTTGTCACCATCTAAAACAACATTAACAATAAAAGCTAGATTCGCTTTAGCGGCAGCGTAGACCATGTCATTATGAATCGGATTATCCGTTAAATTTCCTGTCCGTGAGTTGGAGGAATCAATAAATTCTCCAGAATGGTTAGCCATGATGGTTTTATAAGAAGCAATTCCAGGTAAAACAGATTTACGTCCACCAGAAAATCCTGCAAAAAAGTGTGATTCAATAAATCCTTCGGCCAGCAGTAAATCTGCTTCTGCTGCAATGCGATTAATGATACAATCGCCCCCTGAAGGTAGTTGACCGATTTTGACCATTGAGGAATCATCAGTAGAGATATGCATAACGATTTCTTCATTCTCTACGATCTCTTTACCATATTTATTAATCAGTTCTTCTCGTGTAGAGGGGCGATGAAAGCCTGTAGCAACTAAAATCCGGATTCTAGCTGTTTTGTTCACTGAACGAATTCTACGCAAAATAATTGGGGTGATAATATGTGAAGGAACGGGACGTGTGTGATCGGAACTAATAAGGACAATGTCTTTTTTACCCTTAGCTAATTCTTCTAATGGAAGGCTTCCAATAGGATTGTCCAGCGATTTTTCGACTGTTTCTTTCTCGGTATATGGATTTGAAAAATGTTCAGCTTTTGATTCGAGAAGCCCAATAAAATTTTTATCGGGAATTCTTGCAGTAATCATTTTCTTGTCATAAGGTAGGTTAATTTCTACCATAGCAATCATCTCCTAAGTAATATTTTACGAGACTAAGTATAATGAAATTTAGGAATCACACAGTCCTTATTGTGGGTAACATTTGCTAACAAAAGGTTGGTGAGAGTGTTTATAATAGTTAACGAATCAAACAGAAACTTAATCAAAGGAGTGACAATTATGGAGTCAGATTATCTTACAGCTTTCTTAGATAGAAAGAAGACACCGATTATCAAAAAAAAACGCCATACTTATCTCGCTTATCATGGATTGGAGGAAGCGTACACCTATGTATTAAAGAAAGGGGTCGTTAAGACGAGTATTATTTTAAAGGATGGACGAGAATTTAATCTGTCGTATATTGTGTCTCCTGACATTATTTCATTGTTACGTGATGAAGTATCAAATTATACATCTGCTCCTTTTAATATCCGCATTGAGTCGGAAGAGGCTAGCTTTTATCGGATACCAAGGACTGTATTTTGGGAATATGTTAAAGAAGATGCTGTTCTTCAAGATTATGTACGGGATTACTACCGAGCAAAATTATCGGAGAGTATTAGTTCCTTACAGAATATGACAATGAATGGTAAGAAAGGGGCTGTTTGTACTTTTATTTACCAATTAATTGATTTGTTTGGTGTACAGACAGAGGAAGGAATATTAATTGATTTTCAAGTAACTAATGAGGATATTGCGGGGTTTTGCGGGATTTCAACGAGAAATAGCGTAAACCGAATTATCCATGATTTAAAAGAGGAAAAAGTCATCGATATCAAAAAACAAAAAATTGTGATTTACGATCAAAGTTATTTAGCTGATTATATTGATCGATAAGATAGGAGTCTGACGAACATGCATATTCCAGAAAATTATTTAAGCCCACAAACTTGCGCAGTGATGGGCGCGATTATGGTACCTGTCTGGTACCGCGCGGTAAAAAAAGTTGACGTTCAAATTAAATTAAAAAAAGATACAGGGACCATGTTAGGGATTTCCTCCTCCTTGTCATTTTTAATAATGATGTTTAATTTGCCAGTACCTGGTGGAACAACTGCGCACGCTGTTGGGGCTGTTCTCATCGCATTATTGATGGGACCTTGGGCCGCGACGCTGTCTGTTTCGGTGGCTTTACTATTACAGGCTTGTTTATTTGGTGATGGTGGTATATTAGCTTTTGGTGCAAACGCCTTTTCTATGGCGTTTGTGATGCCATTCGTGGGATATGGAGTTTATAAGCTAGTTACGCGTGTAAAAAAATTTGAAACAATGGGTCTTTTCTTAGCTGGGTATCTTGGTGTAAATGTGGCGGCATTTTCTACTTCTGTATTACTAGGTATCCAACCCTTACTATTCCATGAAGCGAATGGTACGCCACTTTATAACCCATATGGTCTTTCTATAACTATACCAGCAATGATGAGTGTTCATCTTTTAGTAATAGGAATTGTTGAAGGTCTCTTCACCGTGTGTGTCTATAATTTTGTAAAAAGTGTGTCAAAAGATGCAATTTTTATCGAAGAAAAGAAGAAAAGGACTCCGTTGTTGCGATTAAAGAGACTGTTATTGGTTATGGTAATTTTATGTCCATTAGGTTTGATTGATCATGCCACTGCTTGGGGTGAATGGGATTTATCTGAATTAGTCAAGAATTTAAAACAGAATCATTTACCTGCAGTACAACCAAAAGGTATGGTGAATGGTTTTTCATTTCATGCACTTTTCAGTGATTACTTTATTCCAGGACTGCCATTAGCACTTGGATATATTTTAAGTGGCGTAACAGCCATAATCGTTTTTTTACTCATTTTTCGTTTATTTAATGGAAGAAGGCAAAGTTGATGCCTGAATGGATGAAAGAATCTTCCACGTCCTTTGAACCTAATAAAAAAGAAACCTTTATGCTTAAAAATCGAAAAGGAATCCTTTTTTTATTAAATAAATTTCAGGTGAGCGGGAAACGCAATAAGACAATTCTCAGTGATATACACCCAGCAATTCAACTGATCAGTACTTTTTTACTAATTGTTTTAATCAGCACAACACAAAAAGTTCTTGTTTTGTGGCTCGTAGGCATCTACCTAGGCATGTTACTTTTAGTTGAAAAACCAACTATTCTACGAAACATTGTCAAAAAAGCTAGTATCCTCATTTTGATGCCGCTGATTATCTATTTACCGATCTTTTTTTTAGGTCAATTTAGTTTATTATTTATTGTTCATTTGTTTTTTTTAGCCATAGCGATTAGTCAATATATGGAAACAACCAACATGAATCAATTTATAGCAGCATTAAAAATCTTTCATTTTCCGAATATAATACTTTTACAATTAGATATTACGATTAAATATATCTTTTTCTTTGGAAATCTCTTAATCCAACTGCTTGCCGCTGTAGAAGCTAGAGCAGTTGGTGGAAATATCCAGTTGAGTACGGGTAGTAATTTAATCAGTCTAATTTCTTTAAAATCTTTTACGTATGGGGAAAAGTTGGACATGGTGATGGAAGCAAGAGGATATACTGGTCAATATTATCGAGTAAAGCAACCATTAAAAACGAAAGATTTTTTGGTTAGTATTGCCTATCTTTTATTTTTCGGGGGGTTGCTTTATTTAGGGAGGAACTAATATGTATCGAGTAAATCATTTGGTTTATCGCTATCAAACGAAGCCTGTTTTTTCGCCTTGTAATTTGGAAATAGCCAGAGGAGAATATCTGGTTTTGATGGGAGATAACGGCAGTGGAAAATCCACTTTTTTAAATTTGCTCGCAGGTTTTTTAAAACCTTCCGAGGGAACGATTTATTTTATGGAACAATCATTAACTGCCTGGAAAAAAGACCCTATTCATAAAAAGAAGTATTATGCTCATTTGGGTATATTATTTCAAGAGACGGACACACAATTATTTAATGCGACGGTTTATGACGAATTGGCATTTGGCCCTAGACAGCTCCAACTATCCGAGCATGAAACAGCAAAAAGAATTAATGATTGTTTGAATTTATTAAAAATTACCCATTTAAGCAATCAAGTGCCTTATCAATTATCGGGCGGAGAAAAGAAAAAAGTGGCTTTTGCTAGTCTGTTAGTAATGAATCCAGACGTGTATTTATTAGATGAGCCGTTTGCTGGGTTGACAAAAGAATCGGAAAAATTATTTAAAAAGATAATAAAAAATCTGCATCAACTTGGTAAAACAATTATCATTTCCACCCATGACTATTTGAGTATTTGCGAGGAAGCTGATTCCATTTTATTGTTTGATTCGGCTGTTACAAGGTACTCAAAGAAAGAGATAGAAGCCAATGCTAACTTGTTACAACATTTAAAACGGTATTAAGTGTACAAATATTGACAATAATTGATACTATGAATCGTGATTTTTTCTAATGTGGAGATGTCTATAATTAATTATGTAAAAGAAAATCAATAGGAGATGGTTTAAATGTCTGTCATGAAAACGAAAGAACAAAATTTAGTTCGCGAATTACAAAAAATGGATAAGTTGGCTGTTGCATATTCAGGTGGAATTGATAGCTCTTACTTGCTAAAAAAAGCTTTGGACACTTTAGGTGCTGAAAATGTACTTGCGGTTGTTGTAAATTCAGAATTATTTTCTGATGATGAGTTTGATAAAGCGGTCGATTTAGCTAATGGATTGGGAGCAAATGTGTTAGGCCTTGAAATGAGCGAATTAGCGGATGATAGAATCGTTGCAAATAACCCTAATAGCTGGTTCTACAGTAAAAAATTATTATATAAAACTATTCGTTCGGCTATTCAGAAAGAGGGATTTGATGTTCTTGCCGATGGGATGATTATGGATGATAATACTGACTTTCGTCCTGGATTAAGAGCAAGAGATCAAGAAGGGGTCATCAGTCCGCTACAACAAGCTAAATTATATAAAATTGAAATACGTCAACTTGCTAAAGACGCAGGTATTTCCAATTGGAGTAAAGTTGCCTCATGTAGCATTGCTTCAAGAATTCCTTATGGCATTAAGTTAACACGCTCAGCTATTGATCAAGTATTTGCTAGTGAAAAATATTTACGGGAAATAGGTTTTCCAATTGTCCGTGTCAGAGCACATCATGATTTAGCACGGATTGAAATTCCAGAAGACAAACTTTCTCTGTTATTAGAAAACAGAGAAAAAATTGCAGATTATCTTAAAAAACAAGGATTTAATTATGTAACTTTTGACTTAGAAGGATTTAAATCTGGCCGAATGAATGATATCCTCACTGAAACTGAAAAAAAAGTTTTTTGTGAATGTTAGACAGATAAGTTTATAAAATTGAGTCGGTGTAACGGAGTCAGGACAGGGGTATTCCGTTACAAAAACCAAGTTTTCTGCTCGATTAGGTCGGTTGTTTTCATTGATTACTCTGCCAGTAGATTATCAACTTTTAAGCCTAGGAAAAATTCCCTTTGGATTTTTCCTAGGCTTTTTGTCTATTTAATCATTTGATATTTGCTAAAAAGAAATTAGCTGTAGAATTTTTTAAGATTACCAGTGATTGTTCAATTTGAGGAAAATAAATGGATTGTTTGGACTGGTTGATTAGTCGATTATTTTTGGGATTCGTGAGTGAAAGTATTTGCTGTGAATAGTTAAATAACTCAGTGTTTAGTGTGTCCGGCCTAACTGGCGTTAATTTTTTTAAGTAGTATTGTGTTTTCATAAGTTCTAAAAGAAGCTCTTCCATAGCAGTTTGCATTTCCAACAGTTGATCATTTAGTTGTTTTTGTTGCATTAAGCTTTCAGCAGAGGCATCGTTACTATAAATAGGAGATTCAAGAACAATTTCTTGAATAGAATAGTTTACTCTACGTTGTACTCGATAAGCTAGTACCCAAGCATCACTAGGCAACGTGGTCTCTTCATTGATTAACGCTAGCAAAATAGAGCTGATCGTTTTTGACCAACTATTGATATTTTTACGTAATACTTGACTATGCCATGTTGGGAAAATAAAAAACATAACAAAAGCAATCAGCGCACCAATAATTACATCAAAAACTCTTGTATAGCCTGCAGAACTACCACCTAATGTGAAAGTTAACCAAGTGGTCACACTTAGCATTAGAAATGCTTGACTTAATTTACGGACGGTTTCATACAATATAACTAGCAAACAAGACAATAGCATTGGCCATAAAGGATTTAGGTTTGTTAAGTTAGCAATTAATTGAGACAAAAAAATGCCTAAACAACCACCTAAAATAGAACCAATAGTTCTTGAAGTGATTTTGCCGAGTGTACCATGATAACCTGGCATAACCATCAAACAACCAGAAATAACTACCCAGAATTCGTGATTAGCTAAAGGCAAAGGGTACATGTAATTAAGTATAAGCGAACAAAAATGACACACTAAACCTGTTAAAGCTAAACGAATTGCGAATCTAGCAGAGCTGCCTTTGTAAGAATGAAGGATCTCTTTGGCTTCTGCAAGTCCTTCTTTTGTGGGTAAGAAAGATTTAAATGAGATTTTTTTAAAGGATTGTTCGTTTTGTATCAGAAGGATTGCTGATTTTATTTCGGTGTTTGCTGAAGCAAATTCTTGAAGAGGCAGGGTTAATTGTTCTCCTTTTAAAAAGAGTTGAATTGCTTTTAAAGCAGGAAGATTTTCAGCTGCATTGGTTGAATCTAACGAGCCTGCAATTGCATCTGCTTGTGAAACCAAGGGATAAATCCATGGTGTTTTTTGATGATTGACCCAGGGCATTGTTTCAACAGATTCGCGTACTTTTATTCTGAAATGGACATAGCGTGCGGGTTTTCCTTGTGCTAATAAATATAATTGCTCATATAAATCGGCTACTAATTTTCGTGCCTCATTATTTTGCGGCTTAGAATAAAGACAATAGAACAAACAAAGGATGGACATACCTAAAATTATTGCACCCAGACCTTCAAAAGTTTGACCAATAGACAAATTGCCTTTTAATTGCGCACCAGCTAGTAAAGAAATGGTCCCAAAGAGACATCGAATATACAGACCAATACTAAAGTTTCTTACAATCCCTGAAAAATACAAACCAAGGACGAATAATAAAATAATGAATATACTTGACGACTGTAAAAGTATCCCCAGACTGGCACCAAGAAAAATCATTAAAATACCATCTATGGCACTTCTTTGTGGAGAGCTATGTCGTGGTAAGACACAAATTACAGTGCCCAAAAAGCTACCAACATTTACTAAAACAAAAGCGAAAGGAAAGACTATTGTTAGAACAGCACCAACAGCATTTGCAATAATGATACTAAGAACAAGGGCAAACCAGTTCTGTCTTGTATCAAAAGTTAGTATAGGGCGACTATACGCCCAAGACGATTCTAAGAAAACCTCAAAAAATTTTTTGATAGATAATTTCACAAAACATTCCTTCTTTAAAAATTATTAGAAGCTAAAAAATTATTCCTCTGCTAGTATACACCTCTAAATTTTTTTTTCAAATTTGCTCTTTTTAAGAAAACTCACAATTATAGTCCAACATTAAGTTTAGCCATATATTTTTGTTGAATAAATTCTGTAAGCTCATGCCAACTTTCTTCATTTTCAATGGAATCTAAGTAGAAAATATCTTGATTAGAAGTAGCTTTTTCGAAGGAATCTGTGATGATGATATCCGCATTTGTGAAGTCTTCGGTAATAGAGATTGCGTTTGTATTATATAAGGAGGATAACCGTGTTTTAATAAAATAACTTGCATAAAAATCTTTGATAATTTGTAAATAGATTCTCACTTGTACTTTTTTTTCGGACACAGACAATGTGTAAAGCAGTTGACTGAGTAACTCTAAATGCGTTTCTTGGTGAACTAATTTTGCCACCGTTCCTTTTATTCGATTAAAGTATGCCACATCTGACGGAGTACAAATTTCTGGCTGCGGTAAATAAAGTGTTAAAAAAGTATAATAATTGCCCTCCGTTAAAAAGTACCAAGCATTAAAAATAGAAAGATAGTAAACGTATTGATAATCATGCTGATTTGTCAGTAAGTAGGCTACTTGCTTAAACAATTTTTTTGATAAAACACAATAAGGATGGTTAGATTCTATAAATAATTTTTCTATTTGTTTCGTTTGCTTTTCCGAAAAGATATAAGGAATAAAAATGCGAGATAAAAAATTAAAGTATAAAATTTCAGTTTTTCTTGTTTCGCATTGAATGTCAGCGAAGGAGTGTTCAAGAAAAAATAAAGTCACATGACTGTATTGATTGATCAGAATAAAAAAAGAATGCAGGTTTTTAGAGTGCGGCATCTTTAAGAAGTTTTGTGCACTTGTTCTAGTTTTAAATATCGCATATAAAATATAAAACGCTCTTTTCTTCATTCGGACATTTTTATAGGATCGTTCAAGAAGTTCATCGGGTAGACTTTTTTTTATTTCTTCAAGACTTATTTTAGAGAAAGGCCAAGCCAATTCTTGAAAGGAATCTTGTAGGAAAATGAAAGAAAACACTCGAATCGATAATTCATTGCCAGTTAATTGATAAATACCCTTAATACTAACGATTACTATATCAAAAATTTTAAAAAAGTTATTCAGTTGTTTCGTGATTTTTACCAGATAATGTTCAGAAATATATAAAACTTTAATTAATTCGTTTTTATCAATGGAAGAATGTGTGACCAATTGTACGCAATAATTAAATTGTACATTGTTTTTTAAAAGATTGAGTTTTAACGTGTAGGCGTATTCGACCGCGCTTTTTCGGTACGCTGGATTTACACAAACAATGCCATTATTGTTAGAGACAATAAAATGTTGGATTTGATAAGTATCCTCGAATTCTTGATTTATTTTTATCAGATTTTCCTTGACCGTTCTTTTTGAAATTTTTAAATTGGAAGAAATTTCATTTAATGACGTATGAGCTCGCTTCACTATATAAAATAAAATTTCTAGCTCATTCGTTAGGTAGGATGGAAACATGTTATGGACCTCCAAAAGTAAAATTTAGGTTCATTGTAGTCTACTTTCTTTAAATTTTTGTATTGATATGTTAACACAAGCGCAATAAGAAGCGGCCATCACAATTAATGTACAGCCTTATACATTAATTGTGTGTGGCAAAGCAATTTCAATGTTGATAAGCTAGCAGTAGTTAGAATAATTATTATTTAGTTTCTAATTCCAAAAAAGGTCAAGGTGAGTAAGCAATGAAAAAAATCAACGAACAATTAAAAATGAAAATGCCAACCTACAAAAGAAAAAAAAGCATTGCTTATTTCTTTTACTCTTGTCTACTATTGGTAACGATTTCTTGTTTTTTGAGCGTGCATTTTCAAGAATGTGAGGCAGCTTCACTCTATCAAGCGGGAGGGATAGCCATTGATTTGAGAACTGATTTACCTTATGGAATGGAGATAAGCCATGACGATGGTGGTGGTCCTGATGGATCATTTGGAGGAAAATTACACGTAAAATTATACGGAACAGTGGACACTTCTCATACACAAAAAATTACTGCTCTTGCTTTCGATACCGATGGGATGCAATATGGTCTGATGTTTCATTTGCCAGAAAATATAAGTGCAGATAATTTTAAAGCGGCTTATGACAAGGCTTATGCGGATAATCCAGAAAATTTTTATTCAATTAGTGGACAAAAAAATACACGAATATCAATCATCAACACAAAAGGAATGCGGACGTTTAACGGTTTTTCAGAAGATGGTTCACCAGGGTGGGGTGATCCCGAACAAGACTATAGTGGGATTGATACTGAGCATCAGGTGATGTTTTGTGAACGTGGAGATTCTATTGATTTGTCTCTTGGAAAAATTTATGACATTTGGAGTAATGAACCTGATAAAACTAAAATAACATTTGAGCTTCATTTTGATTTAGATGTGGCAACTTTGATGAAAGATGGCGATTCGAAGGATTATTCCCTCAATAAAAGTTTAACGAAACATCGCTTACCTGTATCAAATGTTTTGTCGGATGGTGATGAGAGTGATCAATTTTCGTTATCGGCAGATTTTTTTGGCCGGACGTATGAATTGGGTAGATTTTCAGATACAACGAATACAGTTAATCATAATATGGTAACGGCTAGTGCAGACATGTGGTTACGTGCGACAAGTTTAGCGGCAGCAGCAAAGCAAGATCCAAATAATTTGAATCATCAAATTATCACTGGAATCACTGGGAAAGTGGCTACTTGGTCTTCTTATATCTCGCCATGGGATAGCGGCGATAAAGACAATCCATTATCCAATTACAATACCCAAGATGCCTCTAAATATCCTGAAATACCTGAAAGCGAAACGATGTTACCAGGGGATTTTTTATCACCAAAGTTTACGATGAACCAAAGACAAGACAATCCGCTTAATTGGACAGATGGGTATGTTGCTCAACGGTTTGCGCGTGTAGTTAATTTTCATACTCACACAGTTGATCCTAAGGCCAATGTGAATGTCTCTTCACAACAACAAAACGGGTTAACAACCTATTTATTTAGTGGCAAAGATGGTTGTGGGCTGCCGTTAGTCAACCCGCCAGGAACGGATTCTTCAGAGCCCACAGATAAAACATATATGCGCGTCACAACAGATCCATACCAAGTGCCAAGTTTAGAAAAGGCAGCTTTTGTTAAAGGTCAAACAACATTTCACCCGCAACAAAAGATACCAGTAGAACTAACCGTTAAGGCTCCGACAACTAGAAAAGTTCAGATTGAAGAAAAAGTTTCAGGTGCTGCCCAAACTGATTTTCATAAAATTGGGGAGCAAGATTTAAAAAATTTACCAGTCACAGATGATTGCGTTAGTTTTAACTGTTTAGCAGATGCTTTACCAACTTCAGGAGATTACACATTAACGTTTAGAATTCTTGATGTTGATGATACATCTAAAAGCTACTCAAATGAGAAAAGTTTAACTGTACACATTGATCAAGCGCAAATTAAAGTTAAATCTCAAGATACGGTTTATCAATATACTCAATGGCAACCAGAAAGTGAAGTGACTAGCCTACAAACACCAGATGGTAAAAAAGGTGATTTTCGAGACGTAAGTGTCACCATATATAAACTGGACGGAGAGCAAAAGGTCCCAGTAGATGCGGTGGATACAAAAGTGGTTGGTAAATATGAAATTGATTATAACTACCTAGGATTAGAGGCGCAGACTGCACTAGAAGTCATTCCCTCTTCAGCTCATATTGGTGCACATAACGGCAGCTTTTCTGTGGGAACGCCCTTCGATCCAAAACGTCTTTTTGATAGTGCAACAGATAATGATGGGCGGTCCATTCCTTATAGTAAGATAACGATTCGCTATACGCCTAAGCAGGTAAACGATGAAGTAGCGGGCATCTATAGAATTACTTATGATATCTCTAAAATAGTAGGTTTTAGTAAAAGTGTTACTGTTGATTGGACCTACTATTACTCTAATCGTCTAGACTTTTATCACTTATCTGAACAACTAATGCCTTTTGAGAACGTAAAATTTAATGGCCAAGATCAAACACAGACATTAAAAAGTTGTGAGATGAACATTGAAGATACGGGGGATCCTAATCGGACAACTGGCTGGCAGCTTGAAGTAGCCTATAATTTAAATGATCAGAAAACACAAGCGTGGAAAGACGCAGGGCTTGATCTCACGCTAAATCCAAAGTCAGTCGATTATGTAACAACTGAGCAAAATATTATGGTTAACGATGAGCAACAATTAGTAGCTGATGTAAGTAACCAATCTATCAAAAATAAAAAAGTTTTGACGAAATTACAATTATTGCCCACATTAACTATTTCAAAAGTCACACCTGCTGATAAATATGAAGCTCAGTTAATTTGGAACTTAGAAGCAACACCGTAAGGGAAGAGGGAATAGCTGTGAAATGGTTTATCTATGATTTATTGTTTGTTGCCTTTATTCTCGGTTTGCCAATTCAAGCACAAGCTGAAGACAAGACAGCTGACGCACAAGCTGGCACAAAAGTCATGGTAATAGTGAAAGAGAGTGAGGATATTGTTCCACATCCCAATGAGCTTATACCGCAGACTAACGATATGCCAACTTCACGAGGACAACCTAATTTTTTACCAAAAACAAACGAGATTACGTCTCAAGAGACGATTTTAGGAATCGTGGTACTCGGAGGTACATTAATCGTCGGACTTTATAAAGAAAAGAGGAAAAATAATGAATAAAAAAATAATTGGTTTAACTGTCACTTTAGGAACGGGAATCTTTTTAATTGGACAACAAACTGTGAATGCGGCTGATAATACCAATACCACAGCGAATGTGTCGGTTTTGGGTGGCGGATTAACCATTACACCATTAGCACAAATTAACTTTGGGACGGTGACAAAAGACGGCCAAGATCATACGCAACCAGATCAAAGCAAGTCGCAACTTATCATTAATGATAATCGTGGGACAACGAATACAGGTTGGTATCTGACAGCGAATTTAGAAGATAAAGGAAAAGGTGTCACTGGCTTAGACGGAATGACACTTCATTTAGACACTAAAAAACCTGACGGATCTTCTGAAAAAGGTACCTTTACGGGCGTTGATTTAACCACAGATGCTTCAACCATTATTTCGCTAGATAAAAGTGATATCCGTTTATCAGACACTGTCACGACAGCCGATTTAAATGCAACGTTAAATATACCTAAAAGTATTGCTGCAAATACCTACTCTGGAACCATCGTCTGGAATGCCATCGATGGAGCACCCGCCTAAGAATTTAACATAAAACGATGTAAGAAAACGAGGCAGATAAATTGAAAAGAATTTTAAAGATACTTTTTATATTGACTATTCTCTGTTCAGGTGGAGCGATGCGTGCCTGGGCAGAGCCGTCTAATACCAATAGTTCAGCAACAATTGACAATGCGAATGCGTATACAGTCACACCCGTTTTCGGAGCAACTCAAAATAACAAAACCAGTAATTTTTTTGATATGACATTAACTCCGAAACAAAAAGATACATTCAAATTAACGATAACCAATACTACGCCGAAGCCTCAAAAATTTAAAGTTCAGGTAAATACAGCAACAACAAATAGTAATGGGATAGTTGACTATACAAAAAGTAGCTTTGAAAAAGATCCATCGATGAGTTTGGTACTTAGTGATTTGATTAGTCCCAATAGGAAAGACATTAGTGTCCCCGGTAAACAATCACAAACGATTGATTTTCAAATAACGATGCCAGAAAATTTATTCTCAGGAATTTTATTAGGTGGAGTGACGATTCGACCTGTAGAGATAGCTGGGGACCAGAGCAAGGGTGGGATTCAAAATGTTTATATGCATACGATTGCTATTCGGGTGAATGAAACAGCAGAGACCATACCTGCAAAATTGGAAAGTGGTTCTGTTAAAATTGGGCAAATTAACCGCCACAATACTGTTTCGATGGAAATTAAAAATCCACAGCGGAAGTTATTGTCAAAAGTCGAAGGAGATTTTTTTGTTAAAGAAAAAGGAACAAACAAAACGATCATTCACGAAAAGAAAAATAATCTGAGTTTTGCACCAAACACAAGGTTTGACCTGCCTATTTTACTGAAAGATTCGTTTAAACCTGGAGACTATACCTATACCATTAAGTTGAAAAACCATGAGGGGAGCTGGACGTTCTCAAAAGATTTCACGATAAACAAAAAGCAAGCTGATCAGTATAATAAGCGTTCTGTTGATCATAAAGTCAAAAACCTTCACTGGCTTAAGTACCTCATGGCCTTTTTAATTCTAGTTATTTTAGGTACCGTCTGCTATATCTTGGGAAAAAAGAAGGGAAAAATGAAGTTGTAAAACCTGCCTTTAAAATAGTTGACAATTATGCAGAAAAAATCATGCCAGTATGAATTATCTATGACATAAGGGAAGAATAGCTGTCTAGCAAGGATAAATTGTCAAATTAACGTTAATTTACGCAAGTCATTGGTGTTCCTTATTTTGGAAAGTAGTATTATACTATTATTGTTCAATTATTCACAATAGAAACAAGGAGGAAAGAACCATGTATAAAGCAATTGTCGCAGCAAAAGGAAAAACAACAAAAATTGTTGAAAAAGAATCGCGTCCATTGAAAGATAATGAAGCGCGGTTGAAAATGGAAGTCTGTGGTGTCTGTCATACGGATTTACACGTTAAGAATGCAGATTTTGGCGATGTTAGCGGTTGTACCTTAGGTCACGAAGGAATTGGGATTGTGACGGAGGTTGGAAAAGACGTTACTAGTTTAAAGATTGGTGATCGTGCATCTGTTGCATGGTTTTATGAAGGCTGCGGGCATTGCGAATATTGTACTTCTGGTCGAGAAACGCTTTGTCGTTCAGTAAAAAATGCTGGATATACAGTTGATGGTGCCATGGCCGAAGAATGCATCGTCACAGACGGTTATGCAGTGAAAGTGCCAGAAAATTTAGCATCAGAGCCAGCTTCCTCTATTACTTGTGCAGGGGTAACAACCTACAAAGCAATAAAAGAATCTGGGATTCGTCCAGGTCAATGGCTAATGATTTCAGGATTAGGTGGGCTAGGTAATCTAGCTTTACAATATGCCAAGCATGTCTTTAATGCAAAAGTAGTAGCTGTTGATGTGAATGATAATCAGTTAGCTTTTGCGAAAGAAATGGGTGCGGATCTTTTAATTAATCCAGTTAAAGATCCTGATTTTGCTGCACAACTTCAAAAAGAAATTGGAGGTGTCCATGCAGCAGTAGTTACTGCGGTAGCTAAATCAGCATTTAATGGCGCAGTCGATGCAGTCCGTGCGGGAGGAACGGTTGTCGCCGTTGGATTGCCTGTTGAGACAATGGATTTATCTATTCCACGTCTTGTTCTTGATGGCATTCACGTAGTCGGATCGTTAGTTGGAACCCGTCAAGATTTAAGCGAAGCTTTCCAATTCGGTGCAGAAGGAAAAGTTGTTCCTGTTTGTCAAACACGTCAACCAGAAGAAATTAATGCTATTTTTGAAGAAATGGAACAAGGAAAAATTCGCGGGCGCATGGTCATTGATTTTCGCAGTTAATTTAGTTTTTTAGTGATTCGTTGATTTAATCTGAAAACCATGAAAGGATGGATGGAATGTTTGCGAATCTTACTCTCCGTGAGAGACGACTGCTTAAACAAGCACAAGTGGGAGCCACAATTAGCTTTATTCTTTTGTTTTTACCAATTCTGACAATCAGTCTTTTGCATACCAGTGATTTATTAGCAAAATGGCTAGGTATAGTTGGGGTAATTATGGTTTTACCATTGTTGTATTTTGCGTGGCAGATTTTAAAGATAGCCTATAAAGATCAAAAAGATAATCCAACGCCTCCTTTGTGGGTTCCGAAAGTTTATGGGATTGGGCTTTCGATCAATCCCTATCACCGGTTTGGAAAGTTAATTTTTATATTGCTAGCGGTACTGATAGTTGGCATCATCATTAGTTTGCTTTTCACACCAGCAAGTCAAATCAATCACTAAAAACAATTATTAAACACCCTCTTGCTGAGCAGGAGGGTGTTGATTATTTTTAAATAGACTAAAGTTGAGTAACAGGTATTAGATTTTTGAAAAAAGTCTTTCTTTTTCTGATGTAGATATTTTCGCAATAAAATCATCATTATAAGTGAATTAACAGGTTTATCAAGGGTTAATACTCGTTAATGGTGGCTGCTATAATTAACCGTTGACAAACACAAAAAAACCATCATACGATAATTATGTTATTAAAAAAGTGAAAAATTGGTAGTCAACAAATGAAAACGAATTCATAGAGAAATTGTGATTCTGTACTAAAATTTTTATATAAGATGAAAATAGATTGTTTTCATTTAATATTTTATTGAAAGGATGTGTTTATGAAGGGATTACTGAAACTGACTTTCTAACAGTCTCAGTAAACTAAGAAAATCGTTATGACTTTTCATCTGGATAAAACTTTGTTGGGTTTTGGATTTTGTGAGTAATTGTGTCGGAACTATTCTATGGGGAGCAATTTTAAGGAGGAAAAAATGAACAAAGAGTATCAGGGTAAAAAAATTTACGGTAAAAAGCACTGGTTGACATTTTTATTAGTGAGTTCGTCTGTATTGGCGTTCCATTCGTTTGTTACGATGGATTCTCAAGTGGTTGATGCGCAAGAGCAAACAGCAAAAGAAGACGTAGCTGATTCAGCAACGTCAGTCGGAGCAATTGTGTCGATTGAAAAAGCGGAGAAAAACTTTGTCATTACGTATGCTTCTGGCAAAAAAGCACAAATTAGTATTTTAAACGACCATCTTTTTCGCTATCATCTAGATCAAACTGGTAAATTTGAAGAATATCCAACGCCAAATGATCCAAAGCATGTTGCGAAAATTACGGCTAAAACAATGGCCGACTATGGCACACAAGCCTTTGAGCAAACGAACGTCACAGATTCAGGAAACCAATTTACTCTAGAAAATAATGGTTTAAAAATTATATTCGAAAAAGAAAGCGCTTTAATGAGGGTTCTAGACAAGAAAAAGAATCAAGTCATTTTAGAAGAAACCGCTCCGCTATCCTTTAAAAATGATAAAGCTACACAAACGTTAAAACAAAGTAGTCAAGAAAATTATTTTGGCGGAGGAACTCAAAATGGTCGATTTACGCATAAAGGAACAGCTATCCAGATTGTCAATACGAACAATTGGGTAGATGGCGGAGTAGCATCGCCTAACCCATTTTATTGGTCAACTGCAGGGTATGGCGTTGTTCGAAATACATGGAAACCTGGCAACTATGATTTTGGAAGTCATGATCCACAAACAACCACAACAACGCACGAAGGAACAGATTTTGATGCTTTTTATTTCTTTAATGATTCCTCAGCAGGTATTTTAAAAGATTACTATGAATTAACCGGGAAACCAGCTTTGATGCCAGAATACGGGTTCTATGAAGCGCATTTAAACGCGTATAATCGGGACTATTGGGTGAAAGTAGCAGAAGGAACCGCGGGAGCAGTTAAGTTTGAAGATGGTAATTTTTACAAAGAATACCAACCAGGCGATTTAGGAAACTTAAATGGCACGTTAGAATCTTTAAATGGAGAAAAAGAGAATTATCAATTTTCTGCACGTGCAGTCATTGATCGGTATAAGAAAAACGATATGCCATTAGGGTGGTTCTTGCCAAATGACGGCTACGGTGCTGGCTATGGCCAAACAGATTCATTGGACGGCGATGTACAAAACTTAAAAGAATTTACTGATTATGCTCAAGCCAATGGTGTTGAAGTGGGGCTGTGGACCCAATCTAATCTCCATCCAGCGGATCCTAAAAATCCTAAAAAAGGAGAACGGGATATTGCGAAAGAAGTTAGTGTCGCTGGTGTTAAAGCTCTCAAAACTGACGTGGCGTGGGTCGGGTATGGGTATTCCTTTGGCTTAAATGGTGTAGAAGATGCCGCGAATGTTTTTGTAAAAGAAACAGACGGCGCAGTTCGTCCGATGATTGTTTCATTAGATGGTTGGGCCGGAACCCAACGGCACGCTGGTATTTGGACAGGCGATCAAACGGGTGGTCAATGGGAATATATTCGCTTCCATATCCCAACATATATCGGGACTTCGTTGTCTGGACAACCAAATGTCGGTTCAGATATGGATGGAATTTTTGGTGGAAAAAATAAAGAGGTCAACATACGTGATTTCCAATGGAAAACTTTTACACCAGTGCAGCTAAATATGGACGGCTGGGGCTCCAATCCAAAAACGCCATTTGCTTTTGATCAAGAAGCCACAGATTTGAACCGAGCGTATCTAAAATTAAAATCAATGATGATGCCTTATAACTACAGTATTGCCAAGGAATCAGTTGATGGACTACCAATGGTACGGGCCATGGCTTTAGAATTTCCTAATGAAGGAACAGCATATACAAAAGATTCTCAATACCAATATATGTGGGGACCCAATTTACTCGTTGCCCCAATTTATAATGGCAATCAAGATGAGGCAGGAAATTCAATCCGTGATGGAATCTACTTACCAGATGAAAAACAAGTCTGGGTTGACTTATTTACAGGCGAAAAATATCAAGGTGGCCGTGTCTTAAATGGAGTAAAAACACCGCTGTGGAAGGTGCCCGTTTTCGTCAAAGATGGCAGTATTATCCCAATGACAAATCCAAACAACAATCCAAAGGAAATCCAACGGGATCAACGATCTTTCTTGATTTATCCAAATGGCGCCACTTCTTTTAATATGTATGAAGATGACGGAATTTCAACTAGTTATGAAGCTGGGCAATCAGCTACGACTAAAATAAATAGTCAAGGCCCTAAATCAAACGAAAAAGGGGATCTGACCGTTACTATCGAACCGACAAAAGGAAGTTACAAAGGCTTTGTTGATGAACGAAGCACCACGCTTGATTTGCTAGCTTCAGAAGCGCCCGAAAGCGTAACAGCAATGGGGGGGGGAACAGAAGTAACCTTGAAACAAGCAGCTAATAAAGAAGAATTTTTAGCTGGCACAAATCTATATTATTTTGATAAAGAATTCCAAGTGAATCAGTATCTTTCTGAAGCTTCAGGAGAAAAACTGAACCAATCAGCGTTATCAGTAAAACTAGCGAAACAATCTGTGACCGCCAAAGATGTTCAAATAACTGTCAAAGGTTTCATTAATAAAGGAACGGTTGATGGAGGAAATACAACGGTCGATGACCAGTTAACTATTCCGGCAAATGTCGCAATCAATGAAGAAAAAACAACGCCATCTTCTTTGACTCTTCAATGGGATCAAGTAACTGAGGCAACAAGCTATGAAGTAGAGCGTGACGGGACTGTTTTCGGAAATATTCAAACGAATACAGCAACATTTGATGGATTTTCCTTCCTAAGCGAACATACTTTTCGAGTTCGAGCTGTTGGAAAAAACGGGGTCTCTGAATGGAGTGAACCGATTAAAGGAAAAACACAAGATGATCCCTATAAAGAAACAATTAATCAAGTCAAAGCAACAAGTAATTTACCAGAACAACCAGGCGCAGAATTGAAGAAATTAACAGATAAAGATTTAAGTACAGGCTGGCATACGAACTGGTCAACCGGTATCGCTAATCCAAGTGATGGGAATTTCTTGACTTTAAAATTTGATCTTGGTGCGGAGTATCAAATGGATAAAATTGAATACTTGCCAAGAGACAATGCCGGCAACGGAAATATTTTGCAACTCCAGTATCGGACGTCGAAAGATGGAGCTAATTGGACAGAGTTTTCAGAACCTATTAACTGGAAGCAAGATGCTTTGACAAAAACCATTGAAACGAAGGACCAAGCGTATCGTTTTGTTGAAATGAAGGTATTAAAATCGGTGGGTAATTTTGGCTCTGGTCGTGAGATGCTCTTTTACAAACAACCAGGAACAGAAGGAATCTTACATGGAGACATTACTAACGATGGAACGATTGATGAAAATGATGCAATGAGTTATCGAAACTATACAGGCTTAGAATCGGTGGACAGTGACTTTAATGGCTATGTTGAAAAAGGCGATTTAAATAAAAATGGGGTAATTGATGCTTATGATATCAGTTATGTTTTACGACAATTAGATGGTGGGATTGAGATACCTGATGTCGAAGAAATTGCGGGCGGTTTATCCCTTGCTGTGGTTAATGAAAATGGCAAGGATACCTATCTTCCTGGCGATACATTAACCTTTACACTTAAAGGTCAAGACTTAAAAAACATTAATGCGTTAAGCACAAAAATGTCCTTTGATTCTAGCAAATTTGAACTTGTCGGTCAGCCTGCAACCACGAATAATACAAAACAAATGGAAAATTATTCTAAATATCGGAAACATTCAAATGATGTGGAGAATCTATATTTAGTTCTTAGTAATCAAGGAAATAAACAATTGTTAAATGGTTCAATGGACTTAGTTACCTTTAAAGTTAAAGTAAAAGAAACAACTCGCGTAAAACGTGCGACAACTGTTGAGCAGCCATTACAATTTGATATGAGTCAAGGCTTATTAGTAGGCCAAGGATTCCAACAAGCCACACTTTCAGATTTTTCTGTAACAGTGAAGCCCACAGAGCTAGTAGATAAAGAGTTATTACAAGCGCTAATTACGCTAAATCAAGCACGTGTCGAAAAAGAATATACGCCTGAAACTTGGGCAATCTTTAAACCAATCTTAGATGAGGCAGTAGCTGTTCTAGCCAATGAGCAAGCCACACAGACAGACGTTTCTGCTGCTGTGGAAAATCTAGAAAAGGCTGTAGAACAGTTGGAAAAAATGCCTGATGTAGCGAATAAAGCTGATTTAGAAAAAGCAATTCAAGAGGGGCTGGCGAAAAAACCAAGTGATGGGCAAGAATTCACCGAAGAAACTAAAAAAGTTCTCGAAGAGTCATTAGCAGCAGCTCAAAAAGTATTTGCTCAAGAAAAAGTTACCCAAGAAGAAATAGACCAAGCGACTAAAACATTGCGTGAAGCAATTGCACAATTAAAAGAACAACCCGTCGCCGTTGATAAGGAAACCTTAAAAGAGAAAATCGCTCAAGCCCGAGGAAGAAAGCCGGAAGAAGGATACCAATTTACAAAAGAAACAGAAAAACAATTGCAAGAAGCAATTCAAGCGGCTGAAGCAATCGTAGCGAAAGAAACGGCGACAAAAGAAGAAGTCTCAGCGGCTCTAAACGCATTGGAAACTGCAATGGCTCAATTAAAAGAAGTACCCCTTGTAAATAAAGATCAATTACAAGAAGTTGTCAAACGAGCGCAGCAAGTCACTCCAAGTGAAGGGCACCAATTTACTGCCTCCTCGTTACAAGATTTACAAAAAGCGCTTTTAGCAGCTAAAAACACATTGGAAAACCCAGCAGCTAATCAAAAAATGATTGATGAAGCGGTTGCTGAATTAACTAGTGCCATCGATGGGTTACAAGAAGAAGCGTTAGTTACAGATAAAAAAGCCTTAGAGGCAATGATAGCCAAAGCAAAAGCAATCAAACCATCTGCCGGAAAAGAATTTACCAGCGAGTCTAAAGCGCGCTTAACTGAAGCAATTGACCAAGCGGAAGGGATTTTAGCTGATAAAAATGCTCGGCAAGAACAAATTGATACTGCTGAAAAAAATGTAAAAACTGCTTTGGATAGTTTAGAGGAACAAGTCCTTCAAACGGATAAAACAAAGTTGAAAGAACTGCTTCAAAAAGCAGAAACATTGAAAACTAAAGCAGGAAAACAATTTACAAAAGCATCGCAAGAAGCTTTAGCTGAAGCAATTAAACAAGCAAAAGCACTTGTTGAGGACCCAAGTGCGACGCAAGAAGCTGTGGACAAATGTTTAAGTATTTTAGCACAAGCCATTGAAGCAATGGCAGAAGAGCCAATCAGTAGCAACTCTACAGGCAACAATGGAAATCATGGCAGGGTTAGCGGGACTGGTAGCGTAACCAGCACAGGAAAGGGCACAGCAACAGGTGGAACGACAACGAAAACCAGCACTTCTGGCACTTTGCCAAAAGCAAATGAAGTTGTTTCGCCAATCTGGTCAATCAGTGGTTTTCTATTGATAGTAAGTATTGGTTTAGGAAAATTATTCTTCAAAAATAAAAAAGACCAAAATTAGCGTATCATTAACTTACAAGGCGCATTTGTACAAAAACAGTGTGCAAATGCGCAAGTAAGTAATAGGAGAGGATTTTTACGAATGAAAAGAAAGAAAATCAAGAATCAACTACTTGTTTTAACAAGTATTCTCGTTCTTCTAAGTTTGGAAGTCGCTCCAGTTGTTACGTTGGCTGCAGAATTACCAAGTAGCTCGCTACAAATAGCTCTGTCCTCAGCGACGACAATTACTTCGGAAGAAAAAGTAACCGATACAACCGAAACAACTGTTGCTACATCGACAACGTCCACTAGTAGTTCGTCATCTGAATCAAGTAGTTCTACCGATACGACTACCGAATCAACGAGTCAGTCAACGACAGAAACGACAACCACAAATACTAGTTCTGAAACAAAAAAAGAACCTACAGAGCCGACGGTATCATCAGAAATCACGCAGCTTGTTGAACAATCGCAACCACCACAAGTTCCTGTGACCAAGCAAGAACCCGAAGAACCTATTCAAGTTCCTGAAGCCACCAATAACGTTGTTGAAGAAAATCAGGCTGTATCGTTAAATCCGTCCCTCAAAGTAGATGAAATAGCTTCTTCAAATTTAAAAGGCTACGAACTTCCACTGTTGTCGTCTTTTGACGAACAGAAACGGGCAGTTGTGGTGGCTGAAGCATTAAGACACGTTGGGAAAACAAAAAAAGAATTTAATTTGACGGAGCAAGCATTAACCAGTAGTTTCCTTGCCCAAAAAATTTACCAACAATTATTTAAAATAGACATTGGCAGTACGCCGCAAGAACAAATGACATTTGGTAAAGCTCGTTCTATAGAGGAGGCAGAACCTGGTGATCTGATTTTTTGGCAAACAGCTGAAGGAAAAACGCTTCAAAATGGTGTTTATCTTGGCCAAGGAAAATATTTAATTGCCGCAGCGGAATCGGATTCTAAAGAGAAACCAGAGGTAATTGGTCAGTTAGAGAATATCTATACTGCCAAACAACAACCAGACTCAAAAGAGGAAATACGCTTGGTAGTGACTAATCCTTTTAAGGAGTTCACATTAACGGAGTATGGCAAAGAAGTTTTAGCAACATATGGTGCGTCATTTGAAATGCAGAAGTCAGAACAAACCACAGCGTTTATTAAAAAAATTGGTGAGACAGCCAGAGAACTTGGCGAAAAATACGATGTTTTTGCATCAGTAATGATAGCTCAGGCTATTTTAGAAAGTGGCTCTGGCGAAAGTCAACTAGCCAAAGAACCTTATTATAATCTCTTTGGCGTAAAAGGTTCGTTCCAAGGAAATAGTGTTAGCTTTTCAACAAAAGAGGCTGATCAGAGGGGCCAACTTTATACAATTTCCGCTGGGTTTCGCGATTACGGTGGCTATAATGACTCACTGCAAGATTATGTTCAATTATTCCGACAAGGGATTGATGGAAACCAAGATTTTTATAAACCGGCGTGGCGTTCGGAAGCCAAAAACTACCTTCAAGCAACGCGTTTTTTAACAGGTAAATATGCAACAGACAAGCAATACGATAATAAATTAAATTCGTTAATTGCGGTTTATAACTTAACGCAATTTGATTTACCAAAAACAGTGGACGGTTTGATTATCCAATCTAAAAATGAGCTGTCGGAAGCGGAACAGCAACAAATGCATTTTCCAGTCTATGATGGGATCAATTATAATCGAAGTGGTAGCTATCCCGTGGGCCAATGTACGTGGTATGTCTATAATCGTTTCAAACAGTTAGGCACTTCTGTGGATGAATTTATGGGAAATGGCAGTGACTGGGGAAGAAAAGGACGTGCATTAGGCTATCAAGTTAGTTCATTGCCTAAAGCTGGTCGTGCGATTAGTTTCCAACCAGGAGTTGCTGGCGCAGATAATCAATATGGACATGTTGCTTTTGTTGAAGCGGTCACTTCTGATGGAATCATTATTTCTGAAAGCAATGTCATCAATGATCAAACGATTTCGTATCGTGTCTTACCTAATGTAATTGCTTATAGTAGTGGCGTGACCTACATTGGCGCTTAATCGACTCATTCAACAGGAAGAAGTGTGGATGTTTAAGTAAAAAGTTAGCACAATGATCCATGTGTGAACTAACAAATTAAAATAACCAGAATCGACCAATGAATTGATTTTGTCATGTATAAAATGACAAGAACAGTTTGGCGGTTGATTCTTTGTTTTTCATCAACGAAGAGACAATAGTCCTCATGATTCGTTAGAAAAAGATGAATAGTCCAAAGTACTCTTTCTTGATCCTTTGTTATTTTATGTTTTTGTTTGCAGGAAACTACTGAAATCGCTATACTAAATTTATGTGAATATACTAACAGACAATCAATTTTTTATCTCTTTTATTGGTGTATAAATTGATTGAACATTATAATCATTTGTCTTTTGTTGTGTAATTTTATATCTTCTTGAGAAAGGGATGAGTGAACAAATGGCTATTTATATATTAGAAGACCAAATTATTCAAGCAAAAGCGTTAGAAGCATTGGTAACAAATATCCTACATTCAAGAAATATTTATAATGAAACAATCCATTTATTTTCACGTTCAGATGAATTATTACAAGTGGCACACCAGGACGCCCAACTAAATATCTTTTTCCTAGATATTCAAATGAACAATCATATCCAGGCAGGATTTGAGGTTGCTAAAGAAATCAGAAAAACAGACAGTGAAAGTCTGATTGTATTTATTTCTACTCACACAGAATTAGTTTTAACTTCCTACAAATATATGGTTTCAGCTCTTCAATTTATTCAAAAGAACGTGGATTTTCTAGATTTCCAAAAAGAAGTTGAAACATGTGTCGACGCATATATTCAACAAAAAGAAAATATAAAGACAAAAAGTGAATATATTATCATTAACTTAAAAGCGTCTTCTATAAAAATGGATATTAATGATATTTATTTCTTTCAAACGGAATACGATCATCGTGTGTCAATGGTTGGTAAAAATTTTAAAAGAGAATTTTATGGAACGTTATCAAAAATTGAACAACTGCATCCAGATTTGATTAGAGTCCATCAATCAATCATCATCAATAAAAAATATGCGTCAAAATTAAATTATAAAACGCATCTTTTAACTATGAGAGACGGAACGGAAGTACCAGTCTCAAGAAGATATTATACTCAGGTCAAGGCACTATTTCTTACTTAGGGAGGGATAATGACTAATTAAGGAATTATCTATCTATTAGTCGCTATATTCGTTATAATTTAGTGCAATACTTGAAGAGGAGGGCGATATGCTAATCGATTGGATTCTAAAAAATATTATGGATATGGATCAGGAAGATCAATCAGGAAAAACACAATGGACAAAGTATTATCTAACCGTTTATTTTTCTGGCTTATTTAATTTTCTGATGATTCTGATTTTATCAGTTTTATTTGGGACGTTAAGCGAAACCTTTATTGTATACGTCGTACTGGTTTTTTTACGGCCTGTCGCAGGTGGCTGGCATGCAAAAACTAAATGGCTCTGTCGTCTAGAAAGCATTGTTATCTATGTCGCCGTACCATTTGTATTGAAAAATTCTTCTGTGAGCTTACCGTTTATTTATAAAATTCTATTGATTTGCCTCTTAGTTGTATTATTTTATTGGTATGCGCCACAAGGAACAGCAATCGAACCTGTTCAGCCATCTGATTTAAACGTGCTCAAAAAGCAAAGCCTTATAAGGGTGTGTTTACTTATTTTATGTAGTCTGTTTGTCAAAGAAAAGATTGCTTCAGTAATACTCTACGGTCTCGTCATCCAAGGTCTGATGATACTCCCGGTAACAAAAAATTTAATTGAAGGAAGTGTTTTTATGAAATTTGGTAAAAAAATAATTAAAAATATTATTGAAAAAAGAGTTGCAAAAGTTAGTGATGGTGTGGGAACTAAGCCTAGATTAAATCAAAATTCGCCCAATATATTTGGACAATGGATGGGACAAACTGAAAAACCTAAAAAGAATATTGAAAAATGATTTTGTCGTTATTAGCTACTAACGTTTTGCTGGCATCTAGCTTTATCGTTTTTGTCTTTTTACGAGTAACATTGATCAAGATTGAATGTAAAATACCGTTACTTTCATTGCTTATTGTCATTAATCTTTGTTCGTTTGCGGCATTAATGTTGGGCTACTCTTGGTTGATTTATGCGCTGACAGTCGTTATTTTTACAGGATTTTTACTCATTCACAAAAAGAGGTTCTCAATTTTTAAAGCGATATTTTTATCCGTTTTTACATTGCTTATGGTTTCGTTTATCAATTACACGGAGCAAACGATTTTAAGTGTTTTTTTTCAACAGATTTATCAAAATAAATTATTATGGATTGCCTCAAATGTTATTCTGTTGCTTATAAATATCTGGATTGCTTTAAAAATTCCCAATAGTGTTTTTTTAAGATTAAATCGTGTGTTAGAAAATAGCCGAATTTTTTTTGGTTGTTTACTTTTATTGTTGATTCTGTTGTTACTTTTTGTGTTTTTGATTTCGCCAGAGATTTCACCTGACTTTATGCGAGGATTTGTCACGGTAAATAGTTCTAAATTGGAGTTATTAATAAGTGTAGGTTTATTTTTAATTCTGATTGGCTTAGTCATTGAAGCTTATTTGGAAGAACAACGTATCAACACTCAATTATTGAATAATTTAACGATTTATACTGAAAAAATAGAATCCATTAACGAAGAGCTAGCGATGTTTCGTCATGATTATAAAAATTTATTGTATAGTTTACAAATTGCTATTTCATACGAAGATATTCTGGAAATCAAAAGAATTTATGAAGAAACGATTGCACCAACCAAAAAAATTATTGATAATGAAGAATTTGAACTTATGAAGTTAAATCGTTTGAAAAATATGGAACTTAAGGCACTCATAAGTATGAAAATTAATACCGCAAAGCAAGCAAAACTAAAAGTGATTGTTGATGTGCCAGAAGTATTTATTCTTGATACATCAATCGACTTAGTGGTTGTGATTCGTTTGTTGGCTATTCTATTAGATAACGCGATTGAAAACAGTGCAAAATCAGAATTGAAAATGTTCGCAATCTCAATTTTCAATAAAAATGAAACACAAGAGTTTGTGATAACAAATAGTGTCCAAGCCGAATTTGATTTTAGGGTTATGAAGAAAACCAAATTTAGTTCTAAAAGTAACCCTGAAGAGCATGGTTGGGGGTTGTTATACGTAAAAGAAATTGTTGATTTTTCAGATCAATTTGATTTGCAAACGTCCTTCAATGAAGGAGCGGTCACTCAACATTTAATTATTGAAAAAAATCATAATAGTAAAAAAGTTGTTAACGAATGAATTTGTTAACAACTTTTTTGCTATGGTATTGAGATACGAGGAGCAATACAGGGAAAAATGTCGGCTGATTAAGGAATTTAGATAGTGCCGGTTAGGTAGTTGTCTATAATGAAAATAGCAACAAATATTTACGCAGGGAAAGGAGCGGTCGTTTAACGGGAAAGATTAGGGAGGATAAAGCAATACTTTTGTTGGGAAAAGAAATAAAAGGAAACTGGGAAAGGAGTTAATCGTTTGATGAAGGGAAATAAAATTTTATACATTTTAGGTACAGGCATCTTTGTTGGAAGTTCATGTCTATTTTCTTCACTTTTTGTAGCAGCAGAAGAACAAGTTTATTCAGAAAGTGAAGTTTCAACAGTTTTATCGAAGTTGGAAAAGGAGGCAATTTCTGAGGCAGCTGCTGAACAATATACGGTTGTAGATCGAAAAGAAGATGCGTGGGGGATGAAGCATCTTAAGTTAGAAAAGCAAACGGAAGGCGTTACTGTTGATTCAGATAATGTGATTATTCATTTAGATAAAAACGGTGCAGTAACAAGTGTTACAGGAAATCCAGTTGATCAAGTTGTGAAAATTCAATCGGTTGATGCAATCGGTGAAGAAGGAGTTAAAAAAATTATTGCTTCTGATAATCCGGAAAATAAAGATCTTGTCTTTTTAGCTATTGACAAACGTGTAAATAATGAGGGGCAATTATTTTATAAAGTCAGAGTAACTTCTTCACCAACTGGTGACCCCGTATCATTGGTTTATAAAGTGAACGCTACAGATGGAACAATTATGGAAAAACAAGATTTAACGGAACATGTCGGTAGTGAAGTAACGTTAAAAAACTCTTTTCAAGTAACGTTTAATGTACCAGTTGAAAAAAGCAATACGGGAATTGCTTTACACGGAACGGATAACACAGGGGTTTACCATGCAGTAGTTGATGGCAAAAATAATTATTCTATTATTCAAGCACCATCACTAACAGCATTAAATCAGAATGCTGTTGACGCCTATACGCATGGAAAATTTGTAAAAACATATTATGAAGATCATTTCCAACGACACAGTATTGATGATCGAGGGATGCCCATCTTGTCAGTTGTTGATGAACAACATCCAGATGCTTATGACAATGCTTTTTGGGATGGAAAAGCAATGCGTTATGGTGAAACAAGTACACCAACAGGAAAAACGTATGCTTCCTCTTTAGATGTAGTTGGTCATGAAATGACACATGGTGTGACGGAACATACTGCCGGTTTAGAATATTTAGGACAATCAGGTGCCTTGAATGAATCTTATTCTGATTTGATGGGTTATATTATTTCGGGTGCATCTAATCCAGAAATTGGTGCGGATACTCAGAGTGTTGACCGAAAAACAGGTATTCGAAATTTACAAACGCCAAGTAAACACGGACAACCAGAAACCATGGCTCAATACGACGATCGAGCACGGTATAAAGGAACGCCTTATTATGATCAAGGCGGTGTTCATTATAATAGTGGAATTATTAATCGGATTGGTTACACCATTATCCAGAACTTAGGCATTGAAAAAGCACAGACTATTTTCTACAGCTCGTTAGTAAATTACTTAACACCTAAAGCACAATTCAGTGATGCTCGTGATGCGATGCTTGCTGCTGCAAAAGTTCAATATGGCGATGAAGCAGCTTCAGTGGTGTCAGCAGCCTTTAACTCTGCTGGAATCGGAGCTAAAGAAGACATTCAGGTAAACCAACCAAGTGAATCTGTTCTAGTCAATGAATAAAAAAAATTCCCCAATTAAATAAAAATGGATAAGGAGTGGCATAATCTTATGAAAAAGTTCTCCATACGAAAAATTAGTGCTGGTTTTTTGTTTCTGATTTTAGTAACTTTGATCGCCGGTTTTAGCTTGTCTGCAAATGCAGAAGAGTATATCGTTCCTGCCGAAAGTCATTCACGACAAAAAAGATCGTTACTGGACCCTGAAGACAGAAGACAAGAAGTGGCAGATACAACCGAAGCGCCTTTTGCGTCAATCGGAAGAATCATTTCCCCTGCCAGTAAACCAGGCTATATTTCTTTAGGAACAGGCTTTGTTGTTGGAACTAATACAATTGTCACCAATAATCATGTGGCTGAAAGTTTTAAGAATGCCAAAGTATTAAATCCGAATGCCAAAGATGATGCTTGGTTTTATCCAGGTCGAGATGGCAGTGCGACACCATTTGGCAAATTCAAAGTGATTGATGTAGCTTTTTCCCCGAATGCGGATATTGCGGTAGTGACTGTCGGCAAACAAAACGATCGTCCAGATGGCCCAGAGTTGGGAGAAATTTTAACGCCATTTGTTTTGAAAAAGTTTGAATCTTCAGATACCCATGTCACAATATCAGGCTATCCAGGTGAGAAAAACCACACGCAATGGTCGCATGAAAATGATTTGTTTACATCTAACTTTACAGACTTAGAAAATCCATTACTATTTTATGATATCGATACAACAGGTGGTCAATCTGGTTCCCCAATCTATAATGCTCAGTTTGAAGTAGTTGGTGTTCATTCCAATGGCGGCATTAAGCAAACAGGAAACCATGGTCAAAGACTAAATGAAGTGAATTATAACTTTATTGTCAATCGAGTGAATGAAGAAGAAAATAAACGTTTATCCGCTGTGCCAGCAGCGTAAAGAACCATAAAAATACTCGAAATTTCCAGGATCACGGGAAATTTCGAGTATTTTTGTTTTTTAAGATAGTGTAAGTTACGATATAAGTACCTTGTAATTATCGGTTAAAAGCATATAATAGTGCTGAAAAGAAGGCAAATAATCCGATTAAGTTAGTATTTCTAAACCATCATAACTCGTAATGATTTCATGCTTTTGAGATAAAGCCGCCATCTCCGCATAAGACAAGCCGCCATTGTGAGAAAAATGGTTGGCAACGTAAATCGTTTTATCTGTGACGAGTTTTCTTTCTTTTAATTCTGCAATTAATTTTAAATTTTCTTCCCAATTCATATGACTATTGCCAGTTTCGTTTGTTTGACTAGTACAATCTAAAGAAACAATACTAAGAAGTAAATGGCTCTTTTCAAGATATTCAAACATTTCTGACGTAAAGTAACCTGTATCATGGGTGGATAAAAAAGCATCTTTACCATCGTCTATAACGAAAATAAAACAATCTTCGCTGAAATTTCCATGTTGTGCAGGAAGGGGATAAATCGTATAGTTCGCAATAGTAAAACATTTGTAGGGCTGAATAACCTGATAATGTAATCGGGTATCGTCTTGACGACCTTCTAAATCAAAGGCGCGCTGATAAAACGTCTTAACTGCTTCATTTCCGTAAACAGTTAAACGATTTGGAATATCTAATGCATAACCAGACATTCGATAAGCCAAATCCTCGCCGTAAAAATGATCGGAATGCCAATGAGAGATTAGTAAAGAGTCAAAGTCTGCAAAACACAAGTCGTACTGCAACAGGTGTAAATAAGAATCCCCTGGAAAATCAATCAGTAGGACATCATCAATAATTAATTGAGTTTGTGTACGAATTTCTCGTCCTTTTTTCTCTCGAGCGTACTTACATAATTTACAATTACAAAAAATTCCTGGAATCCGTTCTGCTGCACCCGTACCTAAATAGTTGATTTTCATTGGGAGTACCTAACCTTTCTTTGACATTCTTCATACTTAGTAGATAACGCTGAACCTTAAAGTAAATGGGCATGGAAACTGAAACATTTGTTGTGTCCATCTTACCTTTTTTAGAGAAGAATTGAAATGGAATTTCTTAAGTAAATTTGCGTAAAATAGAAAAAGCTAGACGCCTTTTTTAATAAGCTGAATTTGTTGCGAATGTTCATGCTATTTCCGAGAAAAAGTTTTACCAAAGGCACTTTCATATCCATCTGCTATTAGTTATAGAAAAATAACAAGATGGACATAGCTTATTAGAGCAAAAATAACTACGCTATTGATAAAGAGTGAGGCGTGTTTTGAACAGGTTACGTGGGCAAATGAATTTGAATAAAAGGGATGACAAAAGATGACTATTGAAAAATTAGAATATTTTTATACCATTGCAAAATATAATAGTATTTCCAAAGCAGCCTCTGAACTCCATGTTAGTAAATCAACCTTAAGTGCGTCATTAAAAGATTTGGAAAGTGAATTGGGCCATTTACTTTTTGACCGTAACGGGAATTCTTTGACGTTAAATTCCTATGGTGATAAAATCGTCCAATCTGTATATATCATTTTAAACGAGGCTAAGAAAATGAAACTTAATTTGCATGAAATGATTGAGAATCCAGTGATGCGTTTAGGTTTTGGAAATACGTCCTTGATGTATAAAGTGACAGAAAATGAGGATCAACTGAATCGTTTTTGGGAATGTTACCATGGTTCATCGTTTGAGTTATTGAATAAATTGGAGAATCATGAGTTGGATTTTGTGATTACTTCTGCAGATGTGAATAGTCCAGTTTTAAAGAAAGAACAATTAATTGAACTAAAAATGTATCTTTGTGTTTCAAGAGAAATTAAACAAGAAATTGAGGAAGAAGGCTTCAGCTGTTTGACCAACTATCCATTTCTATTTTTGCCGCATCACTTAGATCATTTAGAAGCTACCAAGAGTGTGCTAGAAATGTTGCAATTAACAAGTCCGCTTGTTTGTTGCTACGATACGTTGATGCTTACTCGTCTCATTGAAAAAAGTAAAGGAGTTTATGCGGTAATCTCTCTTCGGAAAGAACAACTGCAGGAAATTGATTCTAAACTCTTCTTTTTACCGATTGAACGAAAACAAAAATTTTATTTATACCGAAATGTTTCCAGTTCGGTTTTTGTCCAACCTGGTCAAATCAAGGCAACTTTACAAAAGTTGCTAGAGACTTAGCCATTAAAATTACTTTGGAATAGTTACCAAAAATAGCTTTATTCGCTTAGATTTACTTTTGCTGCGGATAAGGCTATTTTTGTTGTTCATTGTTTAAAAGAGATGCTCAATTATGGGGCTGTTCGATATTTCTGAACAGAATGTTCAATTATTTAATAACTTAAGAATCGATAAATCGTATCTATTACGGTTCAATTTAAAGGGGTTCTGGTGTATAGTTTGGCTATCTAAAGATTTACTTTTTTAAATATAAAATAACTAAATGGCAAGGAATATAAAGAACTGTTGATACGTGAGTACTTGCGATAACTGTGTCGTTAGAAGTTTAAGTGTCATTGTTGCTTTTCCTGTTTTATGTAGTTGCTAGAAAGGACTGTTTTTATGATCGATAGAAAAAAAGTTATTTTGTATACTTGTTGCATGAGTTTGTTTGTAGTGACCATGGATGTTACGGTTGTCAATGTGGCGTTACCATCCATTCAAAGTGATTTTCACACGAATCTGTCTACATTACAGTGGGTAACAGATGGCTACACTTTAATGGTAGCATCCTTATTATTGTTGTCTGGGTCTACAGCAGATCGAATTGGCCGTAAACGAGTCCTTCAATTGGGCTTAGCCTGTTTTGGTTTAGCGTCTTTCCTATGTGGGATTTCGCAAACCCCAGGGCAATTGATCGCGTTTCGCATGTTGCAAGGGATTGGCGGTTCTATGTTAAATCCGGTAGCAATGTCTATTATTACACAGGTATTTACCGAAAAGTTAGAAAGAGCGAAAGCAATTGGCTTGTGGGGCTCTGTTACAGGGATTTCCTTAGGCATGGGCCCGATTATTGGCGGACTAATTGTTTCTTATTTTAGCTGGCGGTATGTCTTTTTTGTAAATGTACCGATCATTGCTGCGGCAATTATCCTTACACAAAAGTTTGTACCTGAGTCAAAAGTAGAGAAAACGGCGAAAAATGATTTTGTTGGTCAAGCATTGATGATTCTTTTTCTATTTAGTTCTATCTATTCCATTATCGGACTACCTAGAAAAGGGCTTTTCGCGCCAGATATTTTAAGTACTGGGATAATCGGCTGTTTAGCCATTGTCATTTTCTTTATTTATGAATATAACATTGACAATCCGTTAATCAACCCGCGTTTCTTTTTATCTATTCCATTTACATCGGCTTCTTTTTTAGCTATTTTTGGCTTCATCATATATAACGGCTATTTATTTTTAAACACGCTATATTTGCAAGAAATGAGAGGCTTCAGCCCGTTGGAAGCTGGCTTATCAACCATTCCTTTGGCTTTTGTTAGTTTTCTTGTTGCACCGAGAGCCGGCGAAATGGTAGGGAGAATAGGGACGAAACGTCCTATTATGCTTTGTGGTATTTCAATGTTGGCTGTTAGCTTTTTACAATTATTTGTAACTAAAACAACGCCTATGATTATTTTATTTATTATTTATATCTTTTTAGGCATTGGGTTTGGGATGTTAAATTCACCGATTACCATTACAGCGATTGAAGGAATGCCACTTTCTCAGTCAGGAACGGCAGCAGCCATTGCGGTGACATGTAAGCAA
Source organism: Enterococcus sp. DIV1307a (assembly GCF_050537425.1). Taxonomy (NCBI): domain Bacteria; kingdom Bacillati; phylum Bacillota; class Bacilli; order Lactobacillales; family Enterococcaceae; genus Enterococcus; species Enterococcus sp. DIV1307a. The sequence goes on along the minus strand of NZ_CP172914.1, from coordinate 1,561,018 downwards.
ATTGGCAATTCTTTAGGGGTTGCGCTACCAAGTCTTTTAATTACAAAGCCTATTACTAGTTCGCTTACTCGAACACCTTTTACAAACGTATGGCTTTTATTTGGATGTTGCGCCATTGCGATTATCTTTTTAAGTTATTTATCCAATTCTCCGCTAGCGAAAAAGTCATTGCGCAGAGTTAGGTTTTATTTTTAACAAATCAAGATTTTTTTGAAGGGAAAGGAAGACAAACTTAGATGAAAAAAATAAATAACCGATTAGGACTCTTTTTATTTTTTGTTTTACTCTTTTGGGCAAAAACGATTCTGGCGTATTACCTAGATTTCTCATTGGGCGTTAAGGGCAGTCTCCAGCGAGAAATTTTATGGTTCAATCCAGTTGCTACTACGCTGTTATTATTTGGTTTTAGTTTGTATTTTAAAAAGCATAAAACATTTATGCTTAGCTTAACTCTTTTAAATGTTTTAAATACATTAATTTTATATTTGAATATTATTTTTTATCGTGAATTCACTGACTTTATTACCATCCAATCTGTTTTTGGCTTTTCAAAAGTTTCAGAAGGGATTTCTGGTGATTTACTTGCTTTAATGAGAGTCCACGATGTCTTTTATTGGCTAGATACTTTAGTGCTGCTCGTTTTGGTATTTTACTCTTTTAAACAGCGACGGAATCATCAAGTCTTTGTGACCAAACCTATCAACAGAAGATTGGCGATCTCAATTAGTTGTTTAAGTGTCTTGCTCTTTTCGGTTAACTTATTTTTAAGCGAAACCGATCGTCCTCAATTGCTTCAAAGAATTTTTGATCGTAATTATATTGTAAAATATCTTGGCTTGGATGCATTCACAGCCATCGATGGTGTCAAAACAGCCATGTCAAATGAGGTAAGAGCAGAAGCTAGTTCAAACGAATTACCTGAAATCATGAAATTTACCAAGCAAAACAATTTACCGCTTAATCCGCAGTATGCCGGGATTGCCAAAGGAAAAAATGTATTTGTGATTCATTTAGAAAGTTTTCAACAATTTTTGATTAATATGAAAGTCCAAGGCCAAGAGGTTACACCGTTTTTAAATCAGCTCTATCAAAACAAAGCGACAATCAGTTTTGATAATTTCTTTCATGAAGTAGGGCAAGGAAAAACGAGTGATGCGGAGAACATGTTGGAAACAGGAACATTCGGGTTACCGCAAGGCTCTCTTTTTACACAATTAGGATCAGACAATACTTTCGAAGCGGCTCCCGCAGTTTTAGGACAAAAAGGCTATACAACCGCTGTTTTCCATGGGAATGTGGGGAGTTTTTGGAATCGAGACCATGTGTATAAAAACTTAGGTTATCAATACTTTTTTGATCGGTCATATTTTTCAAAAGATGACAAAATGCTAGGTTACGGTATTTTAGATAAACAATTGTTGCGTGAATCAGCTAGTGAGCTTGAGCATTTACAGCAGCCATTCTATGCGAAGTTTTTAACTGTGACCAATCATACCCCTTATTATACGGATGACCAAAACTTCCCGTTTCCTAAATTGAACACAGGCAATTCGATTGTGGATGATTATGTTCGAACAGCGCACTATTTGGATCAATCGCTAGAACAATTTTTCCATTACTTGCAAACAACAAGTTTATACAATCATTCTATTTTTGTTATTTATGGTGACCACTTCGGTATTTCAGATGCGAACAACAAGGACTTATGTAAAGCCTTCAACCGCGATCCAAAAACGTGGACAAACTATGACAATGCGCAATTGCAAAGAGTACCTTTGATGTTTTACATGCCAGGCTATACGCAAGGGAAAATCATGCACGAATATGGTGGGGAAATTGACGTTTTACCGACACTGTACCATCTTTTAGGTGTCGATGATAAAAATTATATCCATTTTGGCACGGACCTTTTATCTCCTCAATATAAACAAGTGGTTCCTTTTAGAAATGGCGATTTTGTAACGCCTCAATTTTCTTATCTAGGTGGGGAAATCTACAATAATCAAGGAAAAAAATTAGACCAAGTTCCAGCAGATTTAAAAGCAGAAGTCACGAAAGATAACGATTGGGTGAAAAAATCGTTAAGTTTATCTGACAAATTAAATCAGGAAAACCTTTTACGTTTTTATAAACCACAAGGATTCCAAGAAGTGCAACCAAAGGACTACAACTATGATGTGGCTTTTGAAAAAAACAAAGTCTTAGAAGTAGAAAAACAAAAAAATGCACAATCAACTAGCTTGTTTAGTCAAAATGGCAATCAAACGACAGTCCAAAATTATCCGAATACGCCGTAGATCATTTAAGAAGGATAATTTTTGTAAGGGAAAAAGGATCTTGTATGAAGTGAAGAAGGTCAGGACAGAACCGTTTATTTTCGAAGGAATTGGTTCTGTTCCCGCCATTTATCAGGTTTTGAGCCTGGAACAAAAATCCAAAGTGATTTTTGTCCCAGGCTCTTTCGCTCTTTTATTGAGTAAGAAGTCAGTTTAGAATTTATATTAAGTTTCGCTGTACATTTTAAAATTACTATCAACAGAAAATACAACAGGCGGATTTCTAGATAAAAAAATTAGTAAAACAAGTATTAAATAAATAGTATTTTTGAGGATAAAGTAAGAGAAATGTTGTTTTTTTAATAGTTGTTAACGGAAAACAAAATTATTTTATAGCCATAAAATATATTTTTATTATAATTATATTATAAAATAATGAGCATATGATTTGCAGATAAGTTTTTCAGGGCCTATTCTGAATAGGAACTTAGCTATAAAAATAAAAGAGGAGAGTGGTTTTGATGAGAAAAACTCAGAAGATTGTGCCAATTGTGACAGCTTCAGACGAAAATTATGCTCCTTATTTGAATGTAATGATGACAACTGTTTTAGAAAATTGTCATGCGGAGAGACCTGTTCATTTTTATGTGATTGATGATGGGCTGTCGCTATCTAGCAAAAAAGCACTCCGAGAAACGGTTAGTAGTAACTCACAAAGTGCGACTGTTGAATTTCTAACAGCAGACAAAGAAGTTTATCAAAATTTTTTAGTGAGTGATCATATTACAACGACCGCTTACTTACGCATTTCTTTACCGTCACTTTTACAAAAATATAGCTATAAAAAGGTTCTTTATTTAGATGCAGATACGCTGGTTTTAGATGATATTGTCCAGTTGTATGATACGCCATTAGTGAACCAAACGATTGGCGCGGTTATTGATCCTGGTCAAGCATATGCCTTGAAACGTTTGGGCATCCATTCCTCCGATTATTATTTTAATTCTGGAGTCATGATGATTGATATTGACCGATGGAACGAGAAAGCAATCACTCAAAAAACAATTCAGTATCTAGAAGAAAATGGGGACCGCATAGTTTATCATGATCAAGATGCTTTAAACGCTGTTCTTTATGAAGATTGGCTAGCTCTAGAACCAAGATGGAATATGCAGACGTCTTTAGTTTTTAATCGTCATGAAGCGCCTAATGAGGCTTACCAAAAATTATATGCAGCGGGAAATCAAGAGCCAGCGATTATTCATTTTACTGGTCACGATAAACCCTGGAATACGTTAGAAAATCATCCTTATACAGCTCTTTATCTAAACAAGTTAAAGAAAGTAGGTGCAAGAAATGGAAAATAGAAAAGAATTAGCGATTGTCTCCTGTTGCAATACCAACTTTGTACCGCATCTTGCTGCTATGTTTGTTTCAATTTTAGAAAATAGTCCTTCAGCGGCAGCTGTTCATTTTTATGTGATTGATGACAATATCAATTTTGAAAGCAAGCAACTACTGTATTTTACGATTAAACATACCCAAATCAATGCAGAGTTAACATTTTTAAAAATCAACCCCCATTTTTTCAAAAATGTTGTAACCAGTGAACGAATTCCCAAAACAGCTTACTACAGGATTGCTATTCCAGAGCTGTTTAGAGGAAGCCAGATCGAACGGCTGTTGTATATGGATTGTGACATGATTGCCTTAGATGATGTCGCAAAATTATGGACAGTTGATTTAGGTGAAAATATCATCGCCGCTGTTGAAGATGCAGGGTTCCATCAACGTTTGGAAAAAATGGCGATTCCTGCAGAATCTATGTGTTATTTTAACTCAGGCTTGTTGCTAATCGATGTTAAAAAATGGTTGAATTTAGATGTAACCACTAAAGTCTTAAGATTTATTGAAGAAAATCCAGATAAATTACGTTTCCATGATCAAGATGCATTGAATGCGGTTTTACACGACCGTTGGACCCTGTTGCATCCTAAGTGGAACGCCCAAGGTTATATTCTGTCAAAAGCGAAAAAACATCCAACTATTTATGGAGAAAAACAATATGAAGAAACGAGAAGAGCACCATCCATTATCCACTTTACTGGCCATGTCAAACCTTGGACGAAAGAATTTCAGTGGTATACCAAGCGTTATTATGATCAATATGCGAATAGGACGGCCTTTCGTTGTGTCAACACATTCAATCAATATTTATCTTATACGAAAATTAGCAGAAGGATTGAATATGCTCAATAATGAATATTGTCATGGATTTCGTAAAATCAGTTACTTGTTAGTTGTTGCCAGAACCAAACAATAGAAACGAAGAAGTCGGGATCGAACTGTTTTTCAGATTTTGAGTATGAGACAAAAATCTAAAGTGATTTTTGTCTCATACTCTTTTTTGTCTATTTAAAATAAAGCCAGCAACTGGTATCATATTTAAGGATGGTTTTTTATAAAAAAATGATTTCTTGAGGAAAAAAATATTACAATAAAGAAAAATAAAAAAATGTAAACGTTATCATTTCAAGGTTATAGCGGTATGAAGATATTTATTAATACTTTTTATTGACAAAATAAAAAAAACCACCGTACTATTGGTTTGTGGTTATAACCAGTTAGGGTAAAGGAGAAAGTTATGGAAAATGCCTTTAAAAACAAAGCTTTGTATCATCAACTTGTTGATTTGCTGCAGGAACGAATCGAAACATGCATGATTCCTCATGACAAGTTGCCCTCTGAACGTGAATTGACTGCACAATATGGAGTGAGTCGGACGACGGTCCGGTTAGCGCTACAAGAACTAGAAAATAGAGGTTCCATCTATCGTCGTCATGGCAAAGGAACATTTGTTTCAGATATAAAAAAAGAGGCCGCTGATTTAGCTGGCGCATATAGTTTTACAGAACAAATGAAAGGGCTGGGTCGAAAACCACATACCCGTATATTATCCTTCGAAAAATTGGAAGCGGATAAATTTATTTGTCAGCATTTGAATCTTTCGTTAGGAGAGGCAGTTTTTAAATTAAGTCGGTTGCGGATTGCTGATAACGAGCCATTAATGGTTGAAGACACATACTTGCCTGTGAAATTTTTCTTATCACTCACGGATCAATTACTACGTAGCAAACCATTATATGATCTATTTTCAGAAGATTTTAAGCAAACCGTTCGTTTAGCTGATGAAGAATTATATGCTAGCATTGCGTCAAAAGAAGATGCCAAATTATTGATGATTCCAGAAGGAGCGCCAGTCCTTCATTTAGCACGCCAGACATATAACATGAAAAATGAAATTATTGAATTTACGTTGAGTGTGGCGCGAGCAGACCAATTTCATTATCAGATACGCCATATTCGGAATAGTTAGGAGAGTTAAGTATGTTTACAGCAGAAAAAGAAGAACTAGAACAACTAGGAGCGGAAATCACGACACGTGAAATTCGTCAGCAACCTGAGCTTTGGCAAGAAACCGTGACACTTTATCATGAAAATCAAACAGCTTTGGAAAACTTTTTAAAAGAAGTCCAAGCCAAAGCGCAAGGAAAACGCACAAGAGTAATTTTTACAGGAGCAGGGACTTCGCAATATGTCGGTGATACTGTTGTACCTTATCTCCGAGCACACGGCGACACACAAGCCTTTTCATTCGAAAGTATTGGGACAACGGATATTGTGGCCAAACCAGAAGATTATCTGATTAAAGACGAACCAACATTGTTAGTTTCGTTTGCAAGAAGTGGAAATAGTCCTGAAAGTTTAGCGGCAGTTGAAGTAGCTAATCAAGTGGTTGAAACAATTCATCATTTAGCGATCACTTGTGCCGAAGAAGGACAACTGGCACAAATAAGCCAAAAAGAAGAAAACAGCTTTTTATTCTTAATGCCAACACGTTCCAATGATGGTGGTTTTGCGATGACTGGTAGCTTTTCTTGCATGACCTTGGGTACATTACTACTCTTTGATCAAACAGCCTTTGAGCAAAAACAAGATTATGTAACCGCTCTAATTAAATTAGGTGAAGAAGTGCTATCCCGTGAAGAAGAATTAAATGAAATTGTTAACCTTGATTTTGAACGCATTGTTTATGTTGGTTCTGGAAGTTTAGCTGGTTTGACAAGAGAAGCGCAATTGAAAATTTTAGAACTAACAGCCGGCAAAGTTGCCACAATTTTTGACTCTTCTATGGGCTTCCGTCATGGACCAAAATCATTTATTAATGAAAAAACAATAATGTTTGGTTTTGTTAATAATACACCATACACAAGAGATTATGACTTGGATATCTTAGAAGAAGTTCACGGTGACGAAATTGCGGCGGGTGTTTTTGCGATTGCTCAACCTGGCAAACGTAATTTCTCAGGTTCAACTATTGAATATTCCGCAGAAACTGCTCTATTACCTGATGGCTATTTAGCATTAGCAGATATCATGGTAGCCCAAACAGTCGCACTTTTAACATCTATTAAAGTTGGAAATAAACCGGATACCCCTTCACCGACAGGTACAGTGAATCGTGTGGTTAAAGGCGTAACGATTTATGACTATAAATAATACAACATTTGGAGGAGGAACTATGCTTACGTTAACAGCTGGAAAAAAAGCGGCAATGGATCGTTTGTCAACCCAAGAAGGAATCATTAGCGCATTAGCCATTGATCAACGAGGTGCCTTGAAAAAAATGATCAAAGCACTAGATGTAGAGCCAACCGATGCACAAATTGAAACGTTTAAAGAATTGGTCTCGAAAGAATTGACACCTTATGCGTCCGCCATTTTATTGGATCCAGAATATGGATTGCCTGCTGCAAAAGCACGCGATACCGAGGCTGGATTGTTACTCGCTTATGAAAAAACGGGCTATGATGCAACAACTCCGGGACGATTGCCTGATTTACTAGCAGATTGGTCTGTTTTACGCTTGAAAGAAGAAGGCGCAGACGCGATTAAATTTTTACTCTACTATGATGTGGATGAGGATCCAGAAATCAATCATCAAAAACATGTATTCATTGAACGCTTAGGAAGTGAATGTGCAGAAGAAGACCTACCATTTTACTTAGAATTAGTTTCTTACGATGCACAAATAGCAGATGCAACTTCTTTAGAATATGCAAAAGTTAAACCGCATAAAGTGAATGAAATGATGAAAGAATTTTCTAAACCCCAATATAAAGTAGATGTATTGAAAGTGGAAGTTCCAGTTAATATGAATTTTGTAGAAGGTTTTGCGCCGGCTGAAACAGCGTATACAAAAGAGGAAGCGGCGAATTATTTCTTAGAACAAAGTCAAGCCACTGATTTACCATTTATCTTTTTAAGTGCCGGTGTCTCAACAGAGCTATTCCAAGAAACACTACGTTTCGCTAAAGAAGCTGGTTCAACATTTAATGGTGTTTTATGTGGCCGTGCTACGTGGAAAAATGGCGTGAAACCTTTCGTTGAAGCAGGAGAAACTGCGGCTTGTGATTGGTTAAAAACAGAAGGCCGAGAAAACATTGAAAGTTTAAATGAAGTCATCGCGGCAACCGCCAGCTCTTGGCATGCAAAAGTTCAAGTAAACGAAGGATAATTGGGAGGCATAGCTGTGATAGTAACAGTAACAATGAATCCGTCAATTGATATCTCCTACCTATTAGATCATCTAAAGCTTGATACCGTTAATCGGACCAGTCAGGTGACCAAAACCCCTGGTGGCAAAGGATTAAATGTCACTCGTGTCATTCATGATTTAGGTGGAGATGTTATAGCTACCGGCGTTCTTGGTGGTTTTCATGGGGCGTTTATTGCAAACGAGTTAAAGAAAGCAAACATCCCCCAAGCATTTACGTCAATCAAAGAAGAAACGCGTGATTCGATTGCGATTTTGCACGAAGGGAATCAAACTGAAATTTTAGAAGCTGGACCGACTGTTTCCCCAGAAGAAATCAGTAACTTCCTTGAAAATTTCGATCAATTAATTAAGAAAGCAGAAATTGTCACAATTTCTGGCAGTTTAGCGAAAGGATTAGCATCAAATTTTTATCAAGAATTAGTTCAAAAAGCTCAAGCACAAGAGGTTAAAGTACTACTAGATACTTCTGGTGATAGTTTAAGGCAAGTTCTTCAAGGACCATGGAAACCGTATTTAATTAAACCTAATTTAGAGGAACTAGAAGGATTGCTAGAGCAAGATTTTTCAGAAAATCCATTAGCAACTGTACAAACAGCTTTAACAAAACCAATGTTTGCTGGAATTGAATGGATTGTCGTATCTTTAGGAAAAGATGGTGCAATTGCCAAACATCACGATCAATTCTATCGTGTAAAAATTCCAACGATTCAAGCTAAAAATCCTGTTGGTTCAGGAGATGCAACCATTGCTGGTCTTGCATATGGACTAGCCAAGGATGCCCCAGCGGCCGAACTGCTAAAATGGGGCATGGCGGCTGGAATGGCTAATGCCCAAGAAAGAACGACTGGGCATGTAGACGTAGAGAACGTGAAGAAACATCTTATGAACATACAAGTAGTTGAAATTGCTAAATAAAGAGCTTTCTTTATTTAGCAATTATCCAGCAATTGAAAGCGTTTACTAGAAAGGGTGGCAATGTGGACAGATTTGAAATTAAAGAGGAGTTTCTTTTAAATGGTCAACCATTTAAAATTTTATCAGGCGCCATTCATTATTTTCGTGTAGATCCCTCAGATTGGTATCATTCACTTTATAACTTGAAAGCTTTAGGCTTCAATACAGTTGAGACATATGTACCATGGAATTTACATGAACCGCAAAAAGGAACATTTCATTTTGAGGGAATATTAGATTTGGAGCGCTTTTTAAAATTAGCACAAGAACTTGGACTATATGCGATTGTGCGGCCGTCTCCTTATATTTGTGCAGAATGGGAGTTTGGTGGTTTTCCAGCTTGGCTATTAAATGAACCAGGACGGATGCGTTCGAATAATCCAACCTATCTGAAGCATGTTGCGGAATATTATGATGTTTTAATGGAAAAAATTGTTCCGCATCAACTTGCTAACGGTGGCAATATTTTAATGATTCAAATCGAAAACGAATATGGTTCATTTGGCGAAGAAAAAGCGTATTTACGGGCGATTCGTGATTTGATGATTGCACGTGGCGTGACAGCACCATTTTTTACTTCTGACGGGCCATGGCGCGCAACATTGCGGGCAGGCAGCATGATTGAAGATGATATTTTAGTAACTGGGAATTTTGGCTCAAAAGCCAAAGAAAATTTCGGTATGATGCAAGCCTTTTTTGAAGAACATGGTAAAAAATGGCCGTTAATGTGTATGGAATTTTGGGATGGCTGGTTTAATCGTTGGAAAGAGCCAATTATTAAACGAGATCCGCAAGAATTGGCTGAATCAGTTAGAGAAGCATTAGCATTAGGCAGTATCAACTTATATATGTTTCATGGCGGCACCAATTTTGGGTTTATGAATGGCTGCTCCGCACGAGGAACCATTGATTTACCACAAATCACTTCCTATGATTATGATGCGCCACTTGATGAACAAGGGAACCCAACCGAAAAGTATTTTGCGTTACAAAAAATGCTTCACGAGGAGTATCCTGCGTTACCACAAGCTGAGCCATTAGTAAAAGAATCTTTTGCGCAAACAGCAATTCCTTTAACCAACAAAGTGAGTTTGTTTGCAACCTTAGAAACGATTAGTCAGCCAGTAATTAGCGTTTATCCGCAAACCATGGAACAATTAGGACAAAATACAGGCTATCTTCTTTACCGAACAAGCATTGAAAAAGATGCTGCAGAAGAAAAGCTAAGAGTGATTGACGGTCGTGATCGTCTGCAATTATTTGTCAATCAGGTACATCAAGCAACGCAATATCAAACGGAAATCGGCGAAGATATTTACGTTACACTGCCGCAAGAGAATAATCAAATCGATGTTTTAATGGAAAATATGGGTCGTGTCAATTACGGGCACAAATTATTTGCAGATACTCAGAAAAAAGGGATTCGAACGGGTGTCATGGCAGATTTACATTTTATGACGCAATGGCAACAATATTGTTTACCTATGACAAGCTGTGAACAGGTAGACTATTCAAGAGAATGGCAACCTGATCAACCAAGCTTTTACCAGTATCATGTGGAGTTAGCAGAAGTGAAAGATACATTTATTGATGTTTCTAAATTCGGCAAAGGAATTGTTTTTGTTAACCAAACCAATCTTGGTCGTTTCTGGAATGTTGGTCCCACGCTTTCCTTATATATTCCCAAAGGATTATTAAAAGAAGGGCAAAATGAGATCGTCATTTTTGAAACGGAAGGAACGTACCAACCAGAAATTCAGTTAGTAAAAGAACCACTATATAAAGAAATGAAAGAGGGATTACAATGAGTATTATTGGCGTAAGAATTGATGGACGTTTGATTCATGGACAAGTGGCAAATTTATGGGCGACAAAATTGAATATTTCCAGAATTATGGTCGTTGATGATGAGGTTGCAGGGAATGCCATTGAAAAAAGTGGCTTAAAATTAGCAACACCAGCTGGCGTGAAACTAAGCGTGTTACCAGTTGAAAAAGCTGCTCAAAATATTTTAGCAGGAAAATACGACTCACAACGTTTACTAATTGTGGTACGGAAACCAGATCGTTTATTAAAACTAGTAGAACTTGGGGTGCCGATTAAAGAAATCAATGTTGGGAACATGTCACAAACAAACGAAACACGGTCGATTACTAAGTCAATCAATGTGGTCGATCAAGATATTGAGGTTTTTAAAGAGTTAAATGCTAAAGGTGTCCATCTGATTGCTCAAATGGTGCCAAGTGACAAAGCGGAAGACTTTATGAGTTTGATAACAAAATAGGAGGGAACAAAAAATGAATATCTTATGGTGGCAGATCTTATTATTAACATTATACGCAGGATACCAAATTTTAGATGAATTACAAATTTATTCTTCATTAAGTGCGCCAGTGTTTGCAGGTCTTTTTGCAGGATTAGTGATGGGGGATATTAAAGCAGGACTTATTATTGGTGGAAGTATGCAATTAACTGTATTAGGAGTTGGGACTTTCGGGGGTGCTTCCAAAATTGATGCTAACTCAGGCACGATTCTTGCCACAGCATTTTCTGTGTCTTTAGGAATGAACCCTGAACAAGCAATCGCTGCTATTGCAGTACCAGTTGCTAGTTTAATGATTCAATTAGACATTTTGGCTCGTTTTGCGAATACCTACTTTGCACATCGGATTGATAAAATGGTCGAAGATATGAACTATAAAGGAATTGAACGTAACTTCTTAATGGGTGCCTTACCTTGGTCTCTTTCTCGAATGATTCCAGTCTTCTTAGCACTTGCTTTTGGTGGTGGTTTAGTACAAAAAGTTGTATCTGTCCTAAATGGCGATTTGAAATGGTTAGGTGATGGCTTGTCTGTTGCTGGGGCGGTCTTACCAGCGGTCGGTTTTGCAATTTTACTACGTTACTTACCAGTGAAAAAACATTTCCCTTATTTAATTCTTGGTTTCACTGTAACTGCTTTACTAGGAACAATCTTTACAAACATGCAACTTTTAGGAACATCTGTTGCGAGCGTTGTGAAAGACTTCAGTGGTGTATTTAACGCACTACCAATGTTAGCAGTTGCTTTAATTGGTTTCGCTTTAGCCGCAATTAGCTACAAAAATGGTCAAATGATTCCGAGTGGGCCAGCAGCCAAAAAAGAACATGCAGCGAATGATTCAGACGAAGGAGAGATTGAAGATGACGAAATCTAATTATAAATTGACGAAAGAAGATTTTAAACAAATTAATCGCAGAAGCTTGTTTACTTTCCAATTAGGTTGGAACTACGAAAGAATGCAAGGATCAGGTTACTTGTATACGATTTTGCCACAATTGCGTAAAATTTATGGGGATGATACGCCTGAATTAAAAGAAGTGATGAAAACACACACGCAATTTTTCAATACTTCAAACTTCTTTAATACGATTATTACAGGGATCGATTTGGCCATTGAAGAAAAAGAAGGCATTGCTGGAAAACAAACAGTTTCAGGTTTGAAAACTGGTTTAATGGGACCGTTTGCAGCAATTGGGGATTCAATTTTCGCAGCTTTAATTCCAACTATTTTTGGGGCGCTAGCTGCCAACATGGCGATTAATGGCAACCCAACTGGTATCTTTATCTGGATTGTTGCTCAAATTGCCGTGATGGTCTTCCGTTGGAAACAATTGGAATTTGCGTATCGCGAAGGAATTTCTTTGGTGACAACTATGCAACACCGCTTAACTGCCTTAACAGACGCTGCAACTTTACTAGGGGTCTTCATGGTTGGCGCTTTAGTGGCAACGATGGTTAATGTCAAACTATCATGGGCACCAAGTATTGGGGATGTAACACTTAACATGCAAAATAACTTGGATATGATTTTACCACGTCTACTTCCTGCAGGAATTGTCGGTGGCGTTTATTGGATGCTAGGTAAAAAGAATATGACGTCTACTAAAGCCATTTTTATCGTATTAATTGTCTGTGTCGCATTGTCTGCGTTAGGTGTTATTTCAAAATAAGTAAGACAGGAGAAAATCGATGAGTGAACATTTAGTTTTAGTAAGTCATGGCCGTTTTTGCGAGGAATTGAAAAAAAGTGCGGAGATGATTATGGGACCGCAAGAAACAATTTCCACTGTTGCTTTATTACCAGAAGAAGGTGAAGCTGACTTTTTAGAAAAATTTGAAGCGATTACGGAATCGCTAGAAGATTTTGTTGTCTTTGCTGATCTATTAGGGGGGACACCTTGTAATATTTTATCCAAAAAAATTATGCAAGGTGCTTCGTTTGACTTATATACTGGGATGAATTTACCGATGGTTATCAGCTATGTAAATGCAAGTTTATTAGCGATCGAAGGTGACTATGTTAAGGAATCAGCAGAAAGTATTGTGAAAGTCAACGAATTGCTGCTAAATGTTGCAGTAGATGGCGAGGATGAATAATTCTGACTTGTTGTCGTAAGTAATCAAAGTTTTTAAGAGAATGATTTAGAGATGGACGTTCCAAAAATAAAAGAATTTATTTTTGGAACGCCCCTTTAATTGTTAATAATGAAAGCGCGTTCAAAAATGTTAGGGGGCTGATTTATCAGATGAAACATGGAAAAATAAAACGATTTAGTACATTGACACTATTGGCAAGCGCAACGATTTTAGTACCATTAAGTACGTCTGCAGAAGAAACAACAAACAGCAGCACTGAAACAAGCTCATCAATGGTGGAACCTGCCGCAACAGAAGAAAAATTGTGGCAATCTGATTTTCCAGGAGGGAAAACTGGTGAGTGGCAAGATGTGATTGGTAAAACAAATCGAGAATTAGCAGGAGAGTCATTGGCGATTTCACGAGATGCAGCAGCAGGTAATAATGCCGTATCTTTAAATTTAGATTCCCCTAAATTAGCTGATGGTGAAGTAGAAACAAAGTTTAAATACACTGCTGGAAGCGGTCGAACGGGTGTGATTATACGTGGTAATACCAAAGATAGCTGGGTTTTTGTAGGCTATAACGCGAATGGCAAATGGTTAGTTGAAAGCCCTAATTCGTGGAATGATTCAATTTCTGGGCCAACGTTAAATGAAGATACGAATTATTTGTTGAAAGTACGTTATGTTGGTGAAAAAATTACTATCTGGCTTAACACCACGTTGATTTACGAAGGAGAACCTGTTTTGGCCAATGGAGACAAAATTCCAACAGAAGCCGGACATGTGGGTGTCCGTTTGTGGTACGACAAAAAAATTGTCAATTATGACTATTTTAAAAATGGCCCCGTAGATAGCATTCCAGAAATTGTGCCAGAAGTGACACAAATTGCGCCAGTCAAAGTTTTTACAAAAATTGGTGTCGCACCAAAATTACCGAAACAAGTAAAAGTGACCTATAATACTGGTAAAGAAGCCAATGAAGCAGTCCGTTGGAATGAAATCGATCCTGATGCATATAAAGAACCAGGAACTTTTGAAGTCGACGGTACTTTGGAAAATACAAACATCAAAGCAAAAGCCAGCATTGTTGTTGCTAAAGACAATGAAGCTGAAAAAGGCGACAAAATCTCTTCCGCAGATTTAACAGCCGTGGTTGATCCACAATTTCCACGAATTATTCGCTACGAAGACCCTCAGAGTAATCAAGTGATTTTTAATGGCCAACACGAGAAAATTGACCAAGTAATGATTGATGGCAAAGCATATAAAGCAACTGCTGAAAAACAGAAGAGTGAAGCAAATCAAGCCGTTTATAACGTAGCTGTCCCAGAAATTGGTTTGCGTTTCACAACGACATTGACTGTTTCCGAAGGCCAAGAATTAGCTATGAAACTCTCAGATATTCGTGAAGAAGGAACCAAAATACACACAATTTCAATTCCAAATCAAGGCTTGATTTCTGTCAATAGTACAGATGAAGGGGCGACTTTTGCTGGCGTTGTGATGAATACTGGGACAAATGCAAATAACGGAAATAAAAATGGTGATACTATCCAAGATTTAACTACAACAAGCCAAGAAGAAACGAAAAAATATATGTATGGTTTCTTAAATACGGCGAATTATGCTGCAAGTTTTTGGACGAACGCCTATGGAGACGGCTCTGTCGATGGTAGTGACAACAATCGAATCCATAAACAAACAAAAGAAGCGGCGACTGGTTTTGTAACAACCTTGTCAAGTGGGGCATGGACCTATCGACCATTTGATGCACCGGAAGATTACACAACTGGAGAAACGCCAGAAGTGAAAGTTAAATTCTCAAAAGATAGCAACGACGACAATCGGGTGGATTGGCAAGATGCGGCAATTGGGTTCCGTTCAATTATGAATAACCCAATGGGTGCGGAAAAAGTCCCTGAATTAGTCAACCAACGGATTCCTTTTAACTTTGCTAGTCAGGCGACAAACCCATTCTTAGTGACGTTAGACGAATCAAAACGTATTTACAATTTAACAGATGGATTAGGACAAATGAATTTACTAAAAGGGTATCAAAATGAAGGACATGATTCTGCGCATCCAGATTACGGTGCTATTGGTCAGCGACCTGGTGGGGAACAAGCGTTGAATCAATTAATTGATGAAGGACATAAATTAAATGCCGTTTTCGGTGTGCATATTAATGACACCGAGTCTTACCCAGAAGCAAAAGGATTTAATGAGGAATTAGTTGATCCAACGAAGCGTGGCTGGGATTGGTTAGATCCGTCTTATTTTATTAAACAAAGACCCGATACATTGAGTGGTCGTCGCTATGAGCGCTTTAAAGAATTAAAACAAAAAGCACCGAATCTAGATTATATTTATGTTGATGTTTGGGGCAACCAAGGCGAATCAGGTTGGGCAAGTCGTCAACTAAGTAAAGAAATTAATTCACTCGGTTGGTTTACAACCAATGAATTTCCGAATGCTTTAGAGTATGACTCGGTTTGGAACCATTGGTCTGCAGAAAAAGATTACGGCGGTACAACAACGAAAGGCTTTAACAGTACAATCGTTCGTTTTATTCGGAATCATCAAAAAGACACTTGGATTATTTCCGACAACCCTTTGTTAGGTGGAGCTGAATTTGAAGCCTATGAAGGTTGGGTGGGTAAAACCAATTTTAATACCTATCGCCAAAAAACTTTTGCCATTAATGTCCCAACTAAGTTCTTACAACATTACCAAATTACAAACTGGGAAACTACAACAGCAGCAGATGGTCAAATCTATGGCACAATTAAATTAGCGAACGGTGCTGAAAAAGTGACCGTTACTCAAGCAGATGCTAATTCGCCAAGAAGCATTACGTTAAATGAGACAGAAGTTCTAAAAGGTGATGCGTATCTACTGCCTTGGAATGTCAATGGTCAAGACAAACTATATCACTGGAATCCAAAAGGCGGTACCAGCACTTGGTCATTGGATAAGAAAATGCAAGGAAAAACGAATTTACATTTATATGAATTAACAGATCAAGGGCGTATTGACAAAGGCGCAATTGCCACTACAAATAACCAAGTGACCATCCAAGCCGAGGCTAATACACCGTATGTCATTGCTGAACCTGATAGTATTGAACCCATGACATTCGGAACAGGAACACCATTTAAAGATCCTGGATTTAATGAAGCCAATACCTTGAAAAATAACTGGAAAGTTTTCCGAGGTGATGGAGAGGTTAAAAAAGATGCCAACGGTGATTATGTCTTTAGTTCAGAAAAAGAAAGAACCGAAATCAAACAAGACATCAATCTTCCTAAACCAGGAAAATATAGTTTGTATCTAAACACAGAAACACATGATCGCAAAGCCACAGTAACTGTTAAAATTGGTGGTAAAAAATATACGCGGACAGTGAATAATTCGGTTGCCCAAAACTATATTCAGGCAGATATTAACCATACAAGCAGGAAAAATCCGCAGTATATGCAAAATATGCGAATTGATTTTGAAATCCCAGATAATGCCAAAAAAGGCTCGGTGACGTTAGCGGTTGATAAAGGCAATTCCGTTACAAAATTTGATGATTTACGAATTGTTGAGCGTCAAACGGATATCATGAACCCAGACAAACAAACAGTTATTAAGCAAGATTTTGAAGACACACAAGCAGTTGGGTTATATCCGTTTGTTAAAGGCTCAGCTGGTGGTGTAGAAGATCCACGGATTCATTTATCAGAAAGAAATGAACCTTACACACAATATGGTTGGAATGGAAACCTTGTTTCAGATGTATTAGAAGGCAACTGGTCCTTGAAAGCCCATAAACAAGGAGCAGGTTTGATGCTTCAAACAATTCCGCAAAATATTAAATTTGAACCGAACAAGAAATATACGGTCCAATTTGATTATCAAACTGATGGTGAAAATGTCTTTACTGCTGGGACCATTAATGGGGAGTTGAAAAATAACAATGACTTTAAGCCAGTCGGTGAGTTGACTTCGACAGCAGCAGATGGTCAAACCAAGCATTATGAAGCAGAAATAATTGGGGATGCTTCAGGAAACACCACGTTTGGTATTTTTACAACAGGTGCCGATAAAGATTTCATTATGGATAACTTTACGGTCACAGTGGAATCGAAAAAATAAATTTAGTCTATCTAGAAGAGGTCGGAACAGAAGTGTTTAACTCCGAGAAATAAGAAGGAATTTCCGGAAATTATTCTATAATTTTTGGAGACCAAGTAGGTATTGTTCATCATCGAATCACTACGTTCTTCGTGATTCTCAACAATTTCGGCTTATTTCCGAAGGACCTTCACCAAGTAGGTACGATGATTTCATCTGTTCATGCTTCACAGTGAAACATCGCAACTCTTAGAGCTGTAGCTCTTTTGAAGGCTGTACTGTGACGAGACGCATGTCGAGAAAACACCTTAGAAGTTGTTGAGATCGGAGCAACGCGTAGTGTTGCTTCTGTTCCCGCCGTTTATCAGTTTTTGAGCGTGAAGCAAAAATCCAAAGTGATTTTTGTCCCACGCTCTACTTCTTTTATGAGAAGAAGCAAGGTCTAGTGCCTCATTTTTATACTGCAGAATAAACAGACACATTTTTTAAAGTGTCAGGCTTCTTTGTGTATTTCATCAAGAACGAATGGACAAACTTGCCTTTTGCCACAAATCGTTTACAATTACAATGATAGGCATAATTTATTTAGAGGTGAAGTGATTGAAGAAATACAATGTTGATTGGAATTACTGGGTTGTCCGCTTTTTATTTGTAATGGCGCTGATTGTTGGCTATTTATTAATCACGAATTATCAGCACTTTGTCCATAGTGTTTCGGGTTTATTAGGCATCTTATCCCCATTCATTACTGGGTTCGTGATTGCTTATTTATTGAGTGGAAGTCAGAAAAAAATCGAGGGATTACTAGAAAGAGTTCCTTTACCAGCCGTAAAAAAAGCGAAACACGGCTTGAGCGTACTCCTTTTGTACCTGATTATTTTGTTTATTTTTGTCTTGACATTAAACTATATCGTTCCGCTACTCATTAGTAATTTAGTAGATTTAGCAAACTCTTTACCCACTTTTTATGATCACATGGTTCAGTTTGTGATGAGTTTAGAAGATAAAGGGATTTTAAAAACAGCCGTGATTGAAAAATATTTAAATAGTGTCCTTAAAGATTTGTCGCCAGAACGTTTTTTAAATCAATGGACACAAGCGTTGTTTTCATTAGGAACGTTGACTAAAAATGTTTCTTCATTCTTTTTAAATGCATTTTTGACGTTGATTATCTCAATATATGCGCTGGTATTTAAGCAATCTATTTTGACATTTGTTAAAAAGGCTGCCCACAAATTGCTGTCTGAAAAAGTGTACAAGCAAACACAAACCTGGTTAAATACAACGAATAAAATTTTCTATAAATTTATCAGCTGCCAATTTCTTGATGCCTGTATAATTGGCGTTTCATCAACGATTTTGTTAAGTATTTTGAATGTGAAATTTGCTGTGACTTTGGGGATTTTATTAGGTATTTGTAATATGATTCCTTATTTTGGTTCGATTTTTGCGTCAATTGTTGCTGGTGTGATTACGCTTTTCACAGGTGGTGTTACTCAAGCCATTACGGTGTTACTAGTTTTATTAATTTTACAACAAATTGACGGTAATATTATTGGTCCTCGAATTATGGGAGATGCCCTAAATGTCAATCCGATTTTAATTATTGTTTCAATCACGATTGGGGGAGCGTACTTCGGCGTCTTAGGGATGTTTTTAGCAGTTCCTGTTGCTGCAATCATTAAAATTATTGTCTCGGAGTGGCTAAATGAATCAAAAGAAAATGATAAGATTGTAGATTCTATTGAATCCTAAAGTAAAACTTTTCGTCGCGCGTTGACGAAAAGTTTTTTAGTGGAAAAGAAAGTTTAATTATTTGGAATTTTTGATATGCTATACTTAAAGTAAATAAAAAATCAAAATTGAGGTGAATAGATGCAGTTTTTAAAAAAATATGGCGGCTATTTTTTAGTTTTAGGGGTCTTACTTGATTTTTTTACACCTTATTATGTCGGATTCAAAGATCAAGGTTACAATCAATTGACAGAAGTAATTAGCTTATTAGGTGAGGTGAATAGTCCAGTTAGGGAAAACTTTAATCGGTTAACTATCATTGCGGGAATGTTGATGTTAGCAAGTTTACCTAGGATATATGCTATTTTTTCCAGAAAAACGAAAAAAGGTGCTTGGTTAGTAGTGGCAATGATTGGCGCTTATGGTTTATTTGATTGTATTTTCAGTGGGCTCTTCAGCGTAGACACTTCAAGCGCTGGCACAGTTGCTGCCGCGCTTCATAACGGAGGATCAGCAGTCGGTTATACAGGCTTTTTGTTGTTATCAGGCGTCTTAACCATTATCTATAGTAAATACGGTTCGCAAAAAAATAAAAAACTTTTTGGCTTTTTGTTTATTTTATGTATGCTTGCAGCCGGCTTATATGGCTTAGCAAGGATTCCACAACTACAACAGGTAAAACCATTTAATTATTTAGGCTTATGGCAAAGAGTGAGTTCATTTTGTAATTATCTACCAATGCTGGCACTGTGTTTACAAACTAAAACCAATGACAAATTTGATTGAACATTTGTCATTGGTTTTTTACTAGTTAAAATTGTCTGGTAATAACTTAATTATTGGCTACGGTGACTTCACCAGTAACAGTGGCACCATCTTTTTCTAAGTCAGCAGAATCTTTGTATTCTTGTTTATCAAAAGTAATATTGCCATTAACTTTGGTACCATTTAAAGTAAAGCCATTTGCTTTCACCTCAATATCACCTTTGACAGTCCCGTGAACGATATTGAAATTTTCAGAAGAAACGATTAGCTTAGGAACCGTGATTTCATATTCAGCAGTTACTTTTTTATTATCATCTTGAGAATAAAGCGCTAATTTACGATAGACATCGTTGGAATCTTTCCCCTTATCATGGAAAGTACCAGCAACTGTTACCTCTTTATCAAAAGTGACATTGTCAGTAGCTGCGACAATCCAATTTCCTTTATCACTTAACGCCATTTCGAGCTCTTCAGGCTTGGCACTAATTGAAGCACCAGAGACTACTTCTGTACTTGAATTAGCTGTTTCTTTGCTACTAGAACTACTATCTGTTTTTTTATCAGATGAACAAGCACTAAGCAGCACAAGAGCAGCAGTTGCCGTCAAAACAGTGGTGAGTACTTTAGACATTTTCATGAAAATCCCTCCAAAAAATTTATTTATTTCTTCCTTTATCATAACTGATTCAAAGGGAAATGAGTAATCATACACTCAAAGATTGAGAAGTTTGGCCAACGGGAAATTAGGCTTATTCTCTCAAGAATGTTCAGGAAATATTCAAAGTAATCATTTCTTTTTCAAATGTTCCTTTTCTGTAGTAAGCTAGTAATAGACAGAATTTAAGGAGGAGATTTTGATGCCTTGGAATATGAATGATTATCCTACATCAATGAAAAATTTAGCACCTTTGATTCGGAAAAAAGCGATAGATATTGGCAATGCGTTGCTTGCGGATGGCTACCCTGATGATCGCGCCATTCCAATTGCGATTAGTCAAGCGGAGAAATGGTATCAAGAGGCAAGTGAAGCAGACAAAAAAGCCTTCGAACAAGAAGCAAATCCTACGAAACAAGATTCGCATAAACAGGATAAACATGCGGGAAAATTATTAACGGCGGCTGTCAACGTTAAATATAAAGACGGCCAATGGTTGGTGATTTCAGACAGCGCTGAAAAAGCAAGTAATACATTTACCCACAAACAAGAGGCGATTGAACGAGCCCAAGAAATTGCTCGGAATAAGCAAACAAAGCTGAAAATCTATAAGCAAGATGGTACGTTACAAGAAACCAAAGAGTATACTGAATAATTTTTCGAAACCTTGATATTCCGTTGCAATTCAAGAAACGGTTATCAAGGTTTTTTTGCGAGGGAGAAATGGACAAGTAAGAAAAAATAACAAAAGTTAAGAATGAGAATAAGACTTGCTTTTCTAGTTTTTGGTGGGTACAATTACACTAATTAAGATAAAAAATCAAAATAATTGAGGTGCTACGACAATGGAAAAAGCCAATCTTGATTGGAATAATTTAGGATTTTCTTACATTAAAACGCCCTTTCGTTATATTAGTTATTGGCGAGATGGCAAGTGGGAAGAAGGCACGCTAACAGATAACAATCAGTTAACGATTAGTGAAGGTTCGCCTGCTCTACATTATGGCCAACAATGTTTTGAAGGATTAAAAGCGTATCAATGTGCAGATGGTTCTGTCAATTTGTTTCGTCCAGATGAAAATGCCAAACGGCTACAAAAAAGTTGTGCGCGTCTACTGATGCCACAAGTGCCAGTAGAAACCTTTGTTTCTGCATGCCAAGAAGTGGTGAAAGCCAACCTTGCTTATTTACCGCCATATGGAACGGGCGGTACGTTGTATCTTCGCCCTTATATGATTGGTGTCGGCGATAATATTGGCGTAGCACCTGCCAAAGAATACATTTTTTCTATTTTTTGCGTGCCGGTTGGTTCGTATTTTAAAAATGGTTTAGCACCAACCAACTTTATCGTTTCTGAATATGATCGAGCAGCGGGTCGAGGAACTGGGGCAGCTAAAGTGGGGGGCAATTATGCAGCTAGTCTTTTACCAGGTGCAGAAGCACATGAGAAAGAATTTAGTGATTGCATTTATTTAGATCCGTATACGCATACGAAAATTGAAGAAGTTGGTGCAGCCAATTTCTTTGGCATAACCAAAGATGGTACTTTTATTACGCCGAAATCAGCGTCTATTTTACCAAGTATTACTAAATATTCATTATTGACGCTAGCAAAAGAACGTTTAGGGATGACGGCGCTTGAAGGAGACGTTTACATTGATCGATTAGCGGACTTCTCCGAAGCGGGTGCTTGTGGCACAGCGGCGATTATTTCTCCTATCGGTGGGATTCAAAATGGCACAGATTTCCATGTATTTTATAGTGAAACGGAAGTTGGACCAGTGACTAAGCAACTATATGATGAACTGGTTGGCATACAGTTTGGTGACAAAGAAGCGCCAGAAGGCTGGATTGTAAAAGTTTAAAGAGACAAAAAAGAGAGAATTCATGCTCTCTTTTTTTTTGTGTAGAATATTCAGAATTTTCTATAAAAATATTGACTTTGATTCTATTTAAAGGAATAATGGAAGATACAAGATTTAAAAAAGGAGGGGAAGTTATTGCTTATTAAATCAGCAGAATCAGAAGAAATGACGATTTTTTTTGATAAAGAAAACCAACCAAATGCACAAGTTCAAATGGGCATTATTACATTACAACCTGGTGAAAAACGGCCTTTAGCTGGATATGCTCGCCATGAACAGGATGAATATTCTTATGTGATTTCTGGCGAAGCACATACGATTTTAGAAGATGGTCAAGACTTAGTCGGAAAAGCTGGACAAGCCCAATTAATTGAAGCTGGTGAGGGGCACATTAATTATAATAATGGGTTGGAGCCAGCGGTCGTTGTCTGGATGCTTGTTGAAAGGACAAAATAAAAGGGGAGCTGTCTTTCTGTAAGTAAGAGCATAAAAAAATGAAGAGTTATAGGAGAAAGAAGATGAAAAAGTATTTAAAAATCACAATGGTTTGTATTTTATTGGTAGGATTTTTAGCTGGGTGTACCAATAAAAATGAAAATAAAAAGAAACAGAAAAATACCAAAGAAGCCGTTCAACTGATGTCACCCTCGGAATTAACAACGCTCAACACCTCTGTATTATTGGATTTTCCAGATGCTATTGTCCAAACAGCAGCGTTTGAAGGGTTATATAGTTTAGATGAACAAGACCAATTGGTACCAGCCGTAGCAAAAGCATTGCCGACGATTTCAGAAGATGGAAAAACCTACACGATTTCTTTGAGAAAAGAAGCGGTTTGGAGTAACGATGATCCTGTCACAGCGCATGATTTTGAATATGCTTGGAAAAAAATGATTGATCCTAAAAACGGCTTTGTTTATAGCTTCCTCATCGTTGAAACAATTCAAAATGGTGCAGAAATCTCAGCGGGGAAATTAGCACCCAATGAACTAGGTGTCACAGCTGTGGATGATTATACATTAAAAGTGACGCTCAAAGAGCCAAAACCCTACTTTACGTCCTTGTTAGCTTTTCCTACATTTTTCCCGCAAAATCAAAAAGTAGTCGAACAATTTGGTGCGGACTATGGAACTGCTAGTGATAAAGTCGTCTATAATGGTCCGTTCGTGGTAAAAGATTGGCAGCAAACAAAGATGGACTGGCAACTAGCAAAAAATAATCGCTATTGGGATCACCAGAACGTGCGCTCAGACATTATCAATTATACGGTTATCAAAGAAACATCTACTGCATTGAATCTTTTTGAAGATGGACAATTAGATGTGGCTACACTAAGTGGTGAACTGGCGCAACAGAATAAAAATAATACGTTGTATCATTCGTATCCAACAGCGACAATGAACTATTTGCGCTTAAATCAAAAACGGAAAGGGCAAGCAACGCCGCTTGCAAACGAAAACCTGCGTAAAGCATTGGCTTTAGGAATAGATAAAGAAAATCTAGTCAATAATATTATTGCAGATGGTTCTAAAGCTTTACATGGTGCGATTACGGAAGGCTTTGTGGCGAATCCCACAACGGGTCTCGATTTTCGTCAAGAAGCAGGTGATTTAATGGTTTATAACAAAGAAAAAGCGCAAAGTTATTGGAAAAAAGCACAAGCAGAATTAGGAGAAAAGGTTAACGTTGAATTGATGGTAACAGATGATGGTTCTTACAAAAAAATTGGTGAAAGTTTGCAAGGCTCGCTACAAGAACTGTTTCCTGGTTTGACAATAGAGCTAACCGCATTGCCGACCGAAGCTGCATTGAACTTTGGGCGAGAAAGTGATTATGATTTATTCTTAATTTACTGGACACCAGACTATCAAGATCCTATTTCTACCCTGATGACTTTATACAAGGGCAATGATCGCAATTATCAGAACCCTGTCTATGACAAATTATTAGATGAAGCAGCCACAACCTATGCCTTAGAGCCAGAAAAAAGATGGGCGACACTGATTGCAGCTGAAAAAGAAGTGATTGAAACGACTGCTGGCATGATTCCACTTAGCCAAAATGAACAAACAGTCCTGCAAAATGATAAAGTCAAAGGCTTGAATTTTCATACCTTTGGCGCTCCATTAACGTTAAAAAATGTTTATAAGGAAAAATAAAAAGAGAGCCTGGGCTGAAAATCGCTTTTGATTTTCGGCCCAGGCTTAAATCCTGCTTTTTAACCCAAAATTTGTCACCATTTAGCCTTTTCGGGTTTTATCTCGAACGCTTCTGTTCTAATAGTTCAAAATCAGGTGCAGTGTGGGGCTGGGCATATTTTTTCATATATGTCGGCAAGGCTTGACTAATCTTCGTTGGTAAAACAACATAGTCAGTTTTGGCCAAATCATCTCCAATGAGACTGTGTAAGTAGACGGCGCCAGCAATGGTTTCAATTGTCGGCTTAAACTGAGCTAAAAAACCAGCAATGATGCCAGCCAAGGTATCCCCAGTTCCGCCAGTAGCCATCCCAGGGTTGCCACCTGTATTTTGAAAAGGTTCTCCTGCGTGGAAAATTGTTGTGCGATGACTTTTTAAAACAATCGTACTGCCTAATTTTGCTTGTTGGCGCTGGTTATTTGCCAGTGTTTGTTGCTCGATAGGTAAGTGACTCAAACGTTGCCATTCTATTTGATGAGGTGTGAAAACAACTTTTTCAGGATAGGTAAGGGAAAAATTGCCTTGGCTAAACAGGGTAATTGCTGAGCCATCGATAATTAACCATTGTTGTTTTTGATGTTGGGCGAGTACCATCTTTAATATTTGTTGTGCAGTAGCATCTAAGCCTAAACCTGGACCAATTAAAATAACTTCCGCTTGCTCTACGACGTCCGTCAGAAGGACTGTTTCTTCAAAGCCCACGACCATCGCTTCTGGGCATCTTGCATGTAAAGCCCCGTGGTTTTTAACATCAGTAATCACAGTGGTGAGACCAGCGCCACTATTGATACACGCTTCGGTACTCATGATGATGGCTCCGCCATATTGACGGTTTCCTCCGATTAATACGACACGCCCAAAATTGCTTTTATAAGAGTCGGAGGGGCGTTGAGTGATGACTTCCTCTAAAATGTCCTTGCTTAAATAGCGCATTCTATCACTCCTTTTCTTGGGATTTCTTTGTTCTCAGTATACTACAAGAGCCCCGAAAAAATCAGTTTATTTAATGTTAAAAGTTACTCTATTGAAGGCAATGAGGTGTATAATAAGGACCAGATAAATGAGTTAGGAGAGTGAAACAGATGGAAGAGAAAAAAACATTTTATATGAGTGGCTACGTAGGAATTGCGAGCTTATTAGTTATTTTAATTGCGGGAATTGGTTTATTTATTTATGGAGCGAGTCATACCAATGGTGTTCTTGTTGTTTTAGGTATTATTTTGTTAGTTGGGGCTATTTTATTTTTAAGTTCCTTAACCATTGTTAGTCCCAACCAGGCGAAAGCTATTTTATTTTTTGGTCGCTACTTAGGTACGATTAAAGAAAATGGGTTGTTTATTACCATTCCATTTACGCAAAAAATGAACATTTCTTTGAAAGTACGAAATTTCAATAGTTCTCTATTAAAAGTCAATGACTCTGACGGGAATCCAATCGAAATCTCTGCGGTCATCGTTTTTCGGGTAGTCGATACAGCTAAGGCGTTATTTAATGTCGATTATTATCAAGACTTTGTGGAAATTCAAAGCGAAACGGCAATCCGGCATGTAGCAACACAATATCCTTATGACACTTTTTCAGATAATGATGTAACTCTGCGAGGAAATACCGAACAAATTTCCGAGGAGTTAACCAAAGAATTGCAAGAACGCTTAGCAGTGGCTGGTGTAGAGGTTATCGAAACACGGTTGAATCATTTAGCTTATGCAACTGAAATAGCTAGCTCCATGTTGCAAAGACAGCAAGCAAAAGCAATCTTAGCGGCCCGACAAACAATTGTTGAAGGTGCGGTAAGCATGACACAAATGGCCTTAGAACAGATTGAAGAAGGGCAAGAAATTAATTTTACCGATGAACGAAAAGTACAACTTATTAATAATTTACTAGTCTCAATCATTACTGATAAGGGCACACAACCAGTTATTAATACAGGCGACGTTTCTTCTTAAAGAGGAAGCAACGCTAAAAATAGCAAAAAAGAGTCATCTTTCCGATGGCTCTTTTTTTGGAAAACACGAACATTATATAATTTTAATTTATAATATTTCGGTTTTTCTTTGACATCTCTTTTTCTCATTGTTAGAATAACAGTGAAAAAAGGCGGAAGGAGTTATTATATTCATGAAACCATTAGTCGCTGTGATTATGGGAAGTACCTCAGACTGGGCAACGATGAAAGCTGCTTGTCTTGTGTTAGAAGAGTTGAAAATTCCTTATGAAAAACGAGTGATATCAGCACATAGGACCCCTGATTTGATGTTTCGTTTTGCAGAGGAATCACGAACAAAAGGATTGAAGGTTATTATTGCTGGCGCTGGTGGAGCGGCCCATTTACCAGGGATGGTAGCTGCAAAGACAACCTTACCTGTCATTGGTGTTCCAGTTAAAACACGAACATTAAACGGTATTGATTCACTGTTGTCTATTGTGCAGATGCCAGGGGGAGTTCCTGTAGCAACAACTGCGATTGGCTCAGCAGGTGCTACCAATGCTGGGTTATTAGCTGCAGAAATACTAAGTATTGATGATTTACAGTTAGCAGAAAGAATCCAAGCAAGACGACAATCATTGGAAAAAGCGGTTATGGAAAGTGGGGAACAACTTGAATAAACCTTTAAAAGTCGGAGCAACTATTGGCATTATAGGTGGGGGACAGTTAGGGCGAATGCTAGTCATGAGTGGTAAAAAAATGGGTTTCCAAATGATTGTGTTGGACCCAACGCTCAATAGTCCAGCTGGTCAAGTAGCTGACCGTCAAATTGTGGCAGCCTTTGATCAGATATCTGCTTTAACTGAACTAGCAGAGTTATGCGATGTGATCACCTATGAATTTGAAAATATTGAAGTGGCCTCTCTAGAAAAGGCCATTCCACTAGAAAAGCTGCCACAAGGAACAGAATTGTTAAAAATTACTCAAAATCGATTGCTTGAAAAAATGTTTCTTCAATCGATTGGCTGTAAGATTGCCCCTTTTACGGAAGTGAAAAGTCAGAAAGAGCTGCCACAAGCAACAGAAAAGATTGGTTTTCCATGTGTCTTAAAAACTATTCAAGGTGGATACGATGGAAAAGGACAGGTCGTCTTAAAATGCGAAGAGGATTTCTCCCAAGCGACTGAATTATTAGCTAACGCCACTTGTGAATTAGAAAAGTGGGTGCCTTTCACTAAAGAACTTTCAATCATCGTTGCAGGGAATAAGCATGGTTACCAAAGCTTTCCTGCATCTGAAAACATTCATCGAAAGAATATCTTGCATGAATCAATTGTGCCCGCTCGAATTTCTGAGAATGTGCAACAAAAAGCAGCGGAATTGGCGCAACACATTGCTGAGGAATTAAATTTATCTGGGGTTTTAGCTATCGAACTGTTTTTAACGGATTCAGAAGAGTTGTACGTCAATGAATTAGCGCCACGGCCTCATAACTCAGGTCATTACTCTATTGAAGCTTGCTCATTTAGTCAATTTGATGCGCATATTCGAGGAATTAGCAATTGGGGCATTGGGTTACCCCAGTTACTTCAACCAGTGGTTATGGTGAATCTCCTAGGCGAACACTTAGAAAAAAGCTACCAGTTATGCACGTCAAAACCTACTTGGCAAGTCCATTACTATGGAAAAGCCGAATCAAAAGTTGGCAGAAAAATGGGCCACGTCACCATTACAACACCTTGCTTATCAGAAACGTTAAAGGAAATTGAGACTGTTGGTATTTGGAACGTAACTTAATAAATGCTTGCTCCAAGCAAGTTTTTTATTTTTACATTCGACAAACACGAACGATTATTGTTTTTTTATAACTAATGTAAGTTTTTAACTGATGTAAATCAGCTGAGTTAGAAAGAATAGGGTTCATGAAGCTAACGAGAAGAGGGAAAGAATGGAAAAGAAAGCACTTGTGTATACAGGAAAAGCGAAGAAGTTGTATCAAACAGAAAATGCTGCGGTTCTTTTTGTGGAATATCTTGATCAAGCAACAGCTTTAAACGGTCAAAGAAAAGACAAAGTTCTTGGAAAAGGCGCTTTAAATAATCAAATCACTAGTCTTATTTTTGAATATTTACAGCAACAGAAGATTCCCAATCATTTTATCAAAAAAGTATCTGAACACGAACAATTAATTCAGGCCGTAGAAATGATTCCTTTGGAAGTTGTCGTACGTAATTATGCGGCAGGAAGTTTTTCGAAGCGTTTAGCGATTGAAGAGGGCACTAAATTAGTGACGCCCATTATTGAATTTTATTACAAAGAAGATCGTCTGGATGATCCTTTTATTAACGAAGACCATATTCAATTTCTAAAAGTAGCCACTCCTGCTGAAATTGTGGAGATTAAAGCATTGGCTTTACAAATTAATCAGGCGCTTAGTCAACTCTTTCAACGTCTCAATATTTGTTTGATCGATTTTAAAATCGAGATTGGTCGGACGAAGGCCAATCAATTGTTACTGGCAGATGAAATTTCTCCAGACACCTGTCGTCTATGGGATTTAAACACAAACGAACATCTGGATAAAGATGTTTATCGCCGTGAATTAGGAGAAATAGTTCCTGTATATGAAGAAGTTTTACAACGTTTACTAACAGCTAATTGAGGAGGAAGCGCGTATGTATTTTGTCAAAGTCTATGTTACGTATAAAGAATCAATTTTGGATCCCCAAGGTGAAGCGGTTAAGGAAGCAGTCCATCGGCTTGGTTTTACAGAAGTAGCCGAAATCCGTGTCGGTAAGTATTTTGAAATGCACGTCCAGCAGACAGAAGCAATTGAAGAGAAAATTGAACAAATTTGTGATCAACTATTAGCCAATGTAAATATGGAATCCTATCGTTTTGAAATTTTATCTTTGGAGGAAATTTAAATGAAATTGGCAGTGATTGTTTTTCCAGGATCCAATTGTGATGCAGACTTATTGTGGGCTGTCAAAGAGGTGATGGGCGTCGATGCAGAATTTGTCCGACACGATGCCACTTCTTTAGCAAAATTTGATGGCGTGTTATTGCCTGGTGGTTTTTCTTATGGCGATTACTTACGTTGTGGTGCAATTGCTCGGTTTTCGCCAATTATCAATGAGGTGATTCGCTTTGCTACAGAAGGCAAAATGGTTTTTGGCACTTGTAATGGCTTTCAAATTTTAACAGAAATTGGCTTACTTCCTGGCACGTTGCTAAGAAATGATTCGCTTCGTTTTATTTGTAAAAGTGTCCCATTGAAAGTGAATACGCACACAAAGTTTACAAGCGAGTATCCTGAAAATGTTTCGATACATTTACCAGTAGCACATGGCGAAGGGAATTACTATTGTGATGAAAAAACGTTGCAAGAGCTGAAAGAAAAGAACCAAATTGTTTTTACGTATCAAGAAAAGGTGAACGGGAGTCTTGCGAATATTGCTGGTATTTGTAATGAACAGGGCAATGTTCTAGGAATGATGCCTCATCCGGAACGAGCGATGGAAGAATTGTTAGGTTCAACAGATGGACGCAGCTTTTTTGCTTCAATCATTAAAAACTTTGGAAAGGAATTAAGCCAATGATGAATGAACCAACACCAAAAGAAATCAAGGAGACACGGTTGTATGCAGAATGGGGACTAACAGATGAAGAATATCATCAGATTGAGACCATTTTACAAAGAGAACCTAATTATACAGAAACTGGCTTATTTTCCGTGATGTGGAGTGAACATTGCTCTTACAAAAATTCCAAGCCCGTTTTAAAAAAGTTTCCGACGGAAGGGCCACAAGTGCTTCAAGGTCCTGGTGAAGGAGCTGGGATTGTCGATATTGGTGACGGATTAGCTGTTGTTTTTAAAGCAGAGAGCCATAATCATCCTTCTGCAGTGGAACCTTACGAAGGAGCAGCTACAGGCGTTGGTGGAATTATTCGCGATATTTTCAGTATGGGGGCACGGCCGATTGCTTTATTGGATTCGTTAAGATTTGGCGAATTGACGGATACACGAACACGTTATTTGTTTCAAGAAGTTGTGGCGGGGATTAGCGGTTATGGAAATTGTATTGGTATTCCAACCGTTGGCGGCGAAATTGCTTTTGAGCCATGTTATCAAGGAAACCCACTTGTTAATGCTATGTGTGTGGGATTGATTCGTCATGATGAGATTCAAAAAGGCCAAGCAAAAGGCGTCGGAAATAGCATTCTTTACGTAGGTGCGAAAACAGGACGAGATGGAATTCATGGTGCGACCTTTGCTTCAGAAGAATTTAGTGAAGGTGAAGAACAGCAACGATCTGCGGTACAAGTAGGTGATCCGTTTATGGAAAAATTATTATTGGAAGCTTGTCTTGATTTAATCAAAAATCATCAAGATATTTTAATCGGCATCCAAGATATGGGGGCGGCTGGCTTGGTTTCTTCAAGTGCTGAAATGGCATCAAAAGCAGGTTCAGGCTTGATTCTAGAGCTAGATAAAGTTCCACAGAGAGAGACGCAGATGAGCCCCTATGAAATGCTCTTGTCTGAGTCCCAAGAACGGATGTTAATCTGTGTGGAAAAAGGAGCAGAACAGCAAGTTTGTGAATTGTTTCAAACGTATGACTTAGAAGCGGTAGCGATTGGCTCCGTAACAGATGATGGACAGTATCGTGTCTTTCACGGTGGCAAAATAGTCGCAGATGTACCAGTAGATGCTTTGGCAGAAGAAGCACCTGTTTACCAGAAAGCCTATCAAGAACCAGAACGGATGCGTGCTTTTAAAAAATTAGCGCCCTTCATTCCAGAAATTACGAATAGTACGGAATTATTAAAACGCCTATTGCAACAGCCAACGATTGCATCGAAAAAATCAGTTTACGAAACCTATGATAGTCAAGTACAAACGAATACAGTGGTGCAACCAGGAAGTGATGCAGCTGTATTAAGAGTACGGGGCACCAATAAAGCCTTAGCGATGACGACAGATTGTAATAGCCGTTATTTGTATTTAAATCCTGAAATTGGTGGGCAAATTGCGGTTGCAGAAGCAGCCCGTAATATTGTAGCAAGTGGAGCACAACCTTTGGCTATCACTGATTGCTTGAATTATGGTTCCCCAGATAAACCAGAAAGTTTTTGGGAATTATGGACGTCGGCGGATGGAATCGCCGCCGCCTGCCGTCAGCTAGGAACACCCGTGATTTCAGGGAACGTCTCTCTTTACAATGAAACAGATGGTCAAGCCATTTACCCTACGCCGATGATTGGTATGGTGGGAGTGATTGAAGATGTTTCACAAATTACCACACAAGCGTTTAAACAAGTTGATGACTTAATTTATCTCATCGGTGAAACCCACGCAGATTTTAACGGCTCAGAAATTCAAAAAATGCAACTGGGTCGAATTGAAGGGCAATTACGCTCATTTGATTTAAAAGAGGAAAAAGCAAACCAAGAATTAGTTTTAAAAGCAATTCAAGCAGGCCTAGTTGCTAGCGCGCATGATTGCGCTGAAGGCGGCGTTGCCGTTGCTTTAGCCGAGTCGGCTTTTGCTAACAAACTGGGGTTACAGGTGACACTGCCATTAACAAAAGAATATCTATTTGCGGAGACGCAATCCCGTTTTATTCTTTCAGTTAGTCCCCAGCATCAAGAAGCGTTTGAAACACTTATCGGAAGAAAAGCCCAACATATTGGAAAAGTGACTGAAACTGGTTTGGTCATTCATGCGTTAGATGATGTGATCAATTGTTCAACAAAAGAAGCCAAAGCCTTATGGGAGGATGCGATTCCATGTCTTATGAAGCAAAAAGCTTAAATGAAGAGTGTGGTATTTTTGGTATTTGGGGTCATCCTGATGCGGCACAAGTGACCTATTTTGGCTTACACAGCTTACAGCATCGAGGCCAAGAAGGCGCGGGAATTGTGGCGAACAATTCTGGGAAATTAGATGGCCACCGTGATTTAGGTTTATTAGCAGAAGTATTCCAAAAGCAAGAACAACTGAATGCGTTAGAAGGAACGGCGGCTATTGGTCATGTACGCTATGCAACCGCTGGTACGGGTAGCGTGGATAATATTCAGCCATTTTTATTTAAATTTTATGATAGTCAAATTGGGTTAGCACACAATGGCAATTTGACAAATGCCAAGCGTTTACGAAAACAACTAGAAAGAGAAGGAGCTATTTTTCATTCCAATTCAGACACTGAAATTTTAATGCACTTGATTCGAAAAAGCACTGCTGCCTCGTTTCTCGATAAATTAAAAGAGAGCTTGAATTTGGTTAAGGGTGGCTTTGCTTATCTTTTATTAACAGAAACGATGATGATTGCTGCACTGGATCCCAACGGCTTTCGCCCTCTCTCCATCGGACAAATGAACAATGGGGCGTACGTTGTGGCATCCGAAACGTGTGCATTAGAAACAGTTGGGGCTAGCTTTATTCAAGATGTGGCGCCTGGTGAAGTAGTCATCATTTCTGATGAAGGCTTGAAAATAGAGGTTTTCACTACGGAAGTCCAACCGGCGATTTGCGCAATGGAATATATTTATTTTGCACGACCAGATTCAAATATTGCTGGAGTTAATGTGCATACAGCTCGTAAAAGAATGGGGAAGAACTTGGCAATCGAAAGTCCAGTCGCAGCTGATATGGTAATTGGGGTACCAAACTCGTCATTGTCTGCAGCTAGCGGCTATGCAGAAGAAGCACGGATTCCTTACGAACTAGGTTTAGTAAAAAATCAATATGTCGCTCGAACATTCATCCAGCCGACACAAGAATTAAGAGAACAAGGTGTCCGTATGAAACTATCGGCAGTTCGTGGCGTGGTCAAAGGAAAAAAAGTCATTTTAGTAGATGATTCGATTGTTCGCGGGACCACTATTCGACGCATTATTCATTTATTAAAAGAAGCAGAAGCGCAAGAAGTTCATGTCAGAATTGCTTCACCACCATTAAAATATCCGTGTTTTTATGGCATTGATATACAGACGCGGGACGAACTAATTGCGGCAAACTATTCAATTGAAGAAATCAAAGAGCAGATTGGCGCAGATTCGCTGGCTTTTTTGAGTGAAGCAGGGCTGATTGATGGGATTCAATTAAATTATGATGCTCCTTATTCTGGGCTGTGTATGGCTTACTTTAATGGAGACTATCCAACGCCTTTGTATGATTATGAAGAACAATATCAAGCATCCTTGAAAAAAGAAACTAGGAGGAATTGACATGGAAAATGCCTATTCAAAAGCTGGCGTAAATGTTGAGGCAGGATACGAAGTAGTGGAACGAATTCAAAAGCATAGCCAAAAGACACAACGGACGGGAACGTTGGGCATGCTTGGTGGTTTTGGTGGTTGTTTTGATTTAAGCAGTTACAAGCTTAAAGAACCAGTTTTGGTATCAGGAACGGATGGCGTAGGCACAAAGTTACTCTTGGCAATTGAAGAACAGAGACACGAGACAATCGGAATTGATTGTGTAGCAATGTGTGTCAATGATGTCGTCGCACAAGGCGCCGAACCGTTATATTTTTTAGATTATTTAGCGTTAGGGACCGTTAATCCAGCTAAAGTTGAAGCAATTGTTGCGGGTGTTGCGGCTGGCTGTTGTGAGGCGAATGCAGCCTTAATTGGGGGCGAAACAGCTGAAATGCCTGATATGTATGAAGCAGATGCTTATGACGTGGCTGGTTTTGCCGTGGGTATTGCTGAGAAAAGTCAACTCTTGACTCCAAGTAACGTAAAAGAAGGCGATTTCTTGATTGGTCTTCCTTCAAGTGGTCTTCATTCTAATGGTTACTCTTTAGTAAGAAATGTTTTTTTTAAGAAACATTCGTTTAAAACAACGGACAAGCTTCCAGAATTGGCACCCAAAACGTTAGGGGAAGAATTATTAACACCAACAAAAATTTATGTGAAGGAATTATTGCCATTGTTAAAAGCAGGACTCGTGCATGGGGCTGCGCATATTACTGGCGGCGGGTTTTTAGAAAATCTACCAAGAATGTTTTCTTCTTCATTAGCTGCAGAGATTCAATTAAATAGTTGGCCAGTGCTACCAATTTTTAAATTGCTTCAAAAATATGGTGAAATTCCATCTGAAGAAATGTATGAAATTTTCAATATGGGCTTAGGGATGATTTTAGCGGTGAGTCCAGAGCATGTTGAAAAAGTTCAGGAGCTTTTGCCAGAAGCTTTTGAAATTGGTCGTTTGGTACCTAGGAAAACGAAAGCCGTTATTTTTAAGGAAGCCTTATGAAGATAGCTGTTTTTGCATCTGGCAATGGTAGCAATTTTGAGGCGATTGCTGCAGCTTTTTCCCAGAAAAAAATTGCAGGGCAGTTGAGCTTAGTCTTTTGTGACCAGCCTGAAGCCTATGTATTGACCCGTGCCCAAAAACGCAAGATTCCCGTTGTTTGCTTTTCACCATCTGATTTTCCATCTCGTGGGCAGTATGAAGAACAAGTATTGAAACATTTAAAAGAGCATCAGATCGATTTAATCGTGTTAGCTGGTTATTTGAGAATTATCGGCAAGACTTTACTGGAGGCTTATCCAAAGAGAATCGTCAATATTCATCCTTCTCTGTTACCTAGTTTTCCAGGTCTTCACGGAATTGAAGAGGCATTTCATTATGGAGTGAAAATAACAGGAATCACTATCCATTATGTTGACTCTGGGGTTGATACAGGACCGATTATTTTTCAAACAACAACCAAGATTGATACTGAAGATACATTGGACACATTAGCAGAGAAAATTCATGCTCTTGAGCACGAATGGTACCCAAAAATAATTTCACAAATTGTAAAGGAGACAATGAAATGACCAAAAGAGCATTGATTAGCGTTTCAGACAAAACAGGAGTGATAACATTTGCAGCAGGCTTAGTTGCAAATGGCTTTGAAATTATCTCCACTGGGGGAACAAGGACTGTCTTGGAAGAAGCGGGGGTACCGACACTTGCTATTGACGACATCACTGGCTTTCCAGAAATGTTAGATGGCCGTGTCAAAACGTTACATCCGAATATCCATGGCGGACTTTTGGCAAAAAGGGGAAACCAAACGCATCAAAAAGCACTGACTGAACAAGGCATTCAATTTATTGACCTTGTAGTAGTGAATCTTTATCCATTTAAAGAAACAATTTTAAAACCAGCGATCTCTGAAGCAGAAGCGATTGAAATGATTGATATTGGCGGTCCTAGCATGTTACGTTCAGCGGCAAAAAATTATCAAGACGTAACAGCAGTGGTTGATCCTAGTGATTATGAACAGGTATTAAGTGAAATTAGCAGCACTGGAACTAGCCAGTTAGCCACTAGAAAAAGATTAGCAGCAAAAGTCTTTCGTCATACCGCTGCTTATGACGCGCTTATCGCTGACTATTTAACGACGCAAGTGGGTGAAACTGAACCAGAGAAACAGACGCTTACTTATGAACGTAAGCAAACATTGCGCTATGGCGAAAATAGCCATCAACAGGCCACCTTTTATCAATCCGTTGTACCTGTATCATTATCCGTTGCTTCCGCTCGACAACTTCATGGCAAAGAACTGTCATATAACAATATTCGAGATGCTGATGCAGCGCTCCGGATTGCTAGCGAGTTTACAGAACCTACGGTCGTCGCTGTTAAACATATGAACCCATGTGGAATAGGAACAGGAAAAACGATTTTGGCAGCCTATCGTCAGGCATTTGAAGCAGATCCAGTTTCAATTTTTGGTGGCATTGTTGTTTTGAATCGTCCAGTGGACCAAGCGACTGCGGCTGAAATGCATCAAATCTTTTTAGAGATAATTATTGCGCCTAGTTTTGAGGAAGAAGCTCTGGCCCTGTTATCTCAGAAAAAGAATCTTCGTTTGTTAACGTTAGATTTTCATGCTCAAGAAAAAAAAGCGAAGGAATTAGTTTCTGTTATGGGTGGGTTATTAATTCAAGAACAGGATACAGTTGTTGAAAATGACCAAGCATGGCAAGTTGTTACAGAGCGCCAACCCACACCAGCCGAAAGAGACGCCTTGAACTTTGCTTGGAAAGCAGTCAAGCATGTAAAATCAAACGCTATTGTTTTAGCCAATGAAAGCCAAACGGTGGGGATTGGCGCTGGTCAAATGAATCGAATTGGTTCAGTAAAAATTGCAGTTGATCAAGCCCAAGCAGCTGGAAAATTACAAGGGGCCGTCTTAGCAAGTGATGCCTTTTTCCCCATGGCAGATAGCGTGGAATATGCTGCACAACATGGCATTCAAGCAATTATTCAGCCAGGCGGGAGCATTAAAGATCAAGCATCAATTGATCTAGCGAATCATTATGGTATTGCGATGATTTTTACTGGGACTCGTCATTTCAAACATTAATTTTTAAAGGAGAAACCGATGAATATATTAGTGATTGGGCGTGGTGGTCGTGAACATGCAATCGCCAAAAAATTACAGCAAGAAAATAAAGTCAAGACTGTTTATTGTGCACCAGGTAATCCTGGTATGAGTGGTGATAATATTCGGACTGTACCTATCAGTGAAGAGCAGCAAACGGAACTAATTCAATTTGCGAAGGATAATCAGATTGATTGGACATTCGTCGGACCGGAAACGCCATTAATTGAAGGTATTGTAGATGCCTTTCAAGCAGCGGGATTACTGATTTTTGGCCCGACAAAAGCAGCTGCAATAATTGAAGGTTCAAAAAGTTTTGCGAAAGATTTTATGCAAAAATATCAGATTCCAACGGCAGCATATCGGGTCTTTCAACGTTTGGCACCTGCCTTAGAATATATTGAACAGCAAGGAGTACCAATTGTTATTAAGGCAGATGGTTTGGCAGCTGGAAAAGGAGTAGTAGTTGCCGAAACAAAAACAGCCGCAAAACGGGCGCTAGTTGCGATGATGGAGGACCAACAATTTGGAGCAAGCGGTCAAACGGTTGTAATCGAAGAATTTTTGCAAGGAGAAGAATTTTCCTTAATGGCTTTTGTTTCTAATGAGAAGGTATATCCGATGGTGATTGCTCAAGATCATAAGCGGATTTTCGATGGGGATGCTGGGCCGAATACAGGGGGGATGGGCGCTTATACACCAGTGCCTCAGATCCCAGAAGAAGCGGTTCAGCAAGCCATTAGTCAAGTCCTGAAACCGACTGCTAAAGGAATGGTGGCTGAAAAACGTCCGTTTCAAGGGATTTTATATGCTGGTTTAATCCAAACAGCAACTGGCCCCAAGGTTATTGAATTTAATGCTCGATTTGGGGATCCAGAAACACAAGTTGTGTTGGCACGTTTAGAGAGTCCCCTTTCAGAAATAATTTCTTCATTGCTGGCGAAAGAGCAACCAACGATTGTATGGAATGAGTTAGCGAGTGTTGGTGTTGTTGTAGCAGCAGAAGGCTATCCTAATCAATACAAGACAAATCTACCATTGCCTGAAATGTCTGGTGAAACCATCTATTATGCAGGGGTAACTCGTTCAGAACAGGCTCTGGTTTCGGCTGGCGGACGAATCTTTTTAGCAGAAGCAACTGCTTCGACTCTTGAAGAAGCCCGCAAAAAAGTTTATCAAACATTGGATAATTACTCATTTCCTGGAATGTACTACCGAAAAGATATAGGTGTGAAAGGCTTGATTTAGGATTTTCAAAAACAGAGGCAAGGACATTTAATCGAATGTTTCCTTGTCTTTTTTTTATTGCAAATTCAGATAGGGAGGCATAAACTGAAAGTATATCCATCATTAAACTAGAGGAGAAAGCTAAAATAATGAGAGAGAAGCAGATTGAAAAAGTTAGTCAGCGGTTATTTATTGTTACAAGTATTTTAGCAGTCAGTTTACTATTATTAAGTGCGGTGGTATATCCTGATTTACCAGCTCGTGTGCCCATTCATGTGAATTTTTTGGGCAAGGGTAATTCGTTTGGCCCAAGATATAGTATATTTATGTGGCCAGTGGTCCTGTTTGGCTTGAGTATTTATCAACGAAGTTATCAATCAGTACAACCATATGGTAGGTGGCTGAAGGTGTTCTTAATCATTGTTAATCTTGGCGCTTTGTTTAGTATTCTGCGTCTATTTATTCATTTGTTGGTTTGAAGGGGTCGAAAGGTGAGAAAATGAGAAAGTTAATTTTAGTTTTTGTGGGTTGTGCCATGGCCTTTTGTTTATGGCCTAATCAAGCGGAGGCTGTAGCTGGTGGCTATGGCGGTGGACGTGTAGAAAGTCCTAGCGGAGGTAATCCCTCGAATGGTTTTTCGCCAAGCGGTGATGGATCAAGAAGTTATGTTCATCATAACGAGACCGGGACCAGCAACACAACGCCACTGGAAGGCTTAATTTCAACAGTGTTTTTTGTTCTTTTTGGGGGCGCGATGATTTGGCAAAGACGCCGCAGAAATCAACCAGTCGATGAAGGAGCTTTTCAAGAAATGTGGGCAGCATTACCTGGAACATCAAAAGAAAAAAAGGCACTCTTAAAAGAAATACAACAAACGTTTTTAGAAATACAACAAGCGTGGGATCAAGAAAACTTGTCTGTAGTCAAAGATAACTATACAGAAAAACTTTATCAAAAACATCTTGCAGTATTACAAGCAAATCAACAAGCGGGCATCAGAAATCATGTGAAAAAAGTGAAAGTAGCGCCAGCTTCGAATTATCATCCTATTAGTGAAACCAGTTTTTCACTGATGCTTCATTTTTCTTGTATTGACTACGAGGAAGATACTCAAAGCGGTCGTGTTTTATCGGGATACAAGCATCAAAAACAATATTTTTCACAACTTTGGTATTTTGATTACAATCCATCTCTTGGAAAATGGCAAGCAGACTTCATTCAACCTAAAGGATAGTGCTAAAAAGCGCTTGGGGTTTAAACCCCAAGCGCTTTTTTATTCTTCGATGCGTTTTACAAGCTGTATTTTTTTATTTAATACGTAAATCAGGATGCCGCCGACCGTCATTGAAAGAAGTTCACCAAGTCCAACGGTCAACCATGTGTACCAAAAAGGTAACTGATAAAAGAACGTTAAGGGTCCGGCGACAGTGAACATGGACAAAGCAAAAAGAATGGCCGTCAGCATTAGTTTAATCAATAAATTTTGCTGATTTTTTGTCGCAAAATAGGCAATCCATAAGACTGCGCACGTTCCAGCGCTACCGATGACTATATCGATGATACCAAGAGGCGAAGCGGTGTTGGCAATCGCAACCCCTAACGTAATGGACCAGATATATCGCTTGTTAAAAACGCCTAAATAATTAAATAATTCGGCAAGACGAAGCTGTATCGGACCAAAACTAAGCGGAGCGAGAAGTACAGTGACAACAACATACAAAGCGGTAACCAGCGCCATTTTAGCCAACGCCGTAGCTGACCACGTACTGGTTTGTGGATTTGATGAATGATTCATTTAAGATTCTCCTTTATAAAACAACGACGTGTTTTAGTGATAACCATAACCAAAGGAAGGGCAGTAAAGCCAACTGAAGTGTTATGGTGTGAGTTGCCTCACTGTGTTACATGTTACTGAAGAACAGACACTCTGTAAAGTCTTTTTATTTCATGGTCCAACCACCATCAATGGTCATAACTGTGCCATGGATATAATCAGCGTCATCACTAGCTAGAAATAATGAAAGTTTTGCTACCTCTTGTGGCTGTGCCCAACGGCCCGCAGGTGTTTCACTTGCTACCCAAGTAGCCATTTCACCTTCTCCTGCAAAATCAGCTGCGTTCATGGGTGTTTGGATGGCACCTGGCGCAATCGCATTTGCTCGAATGCCTAATTTGGCATAATCGTAGGAAAGTTGTTTTGTATACCCGATGATTGCGTGTTTGGAGGCAGTGTACGCTGCGCCGCCGCCCCCAGCTACTAAGCCAGCGATAGATGCCATATTAACGATTACTCCTTTTTTTTGTTGGAGGAAATAAGGTAATAGAGCATTGGTCACTAAAAAGACACTTTTTAAATTGGTTGCTAAAATTTGATCCCATAAAGCTTCCGAAGTTTCTAGAGAAGGACGATAATCATCTAAAATACCTGCCGTATTTAATAAAATATCAATTTGGCCGTTGTTTTTCACAATTTGTTTCATCGTGGCTTGCACAAATGAGGGAGAAGACACATCACCGACAAAATAAGTAAATGGCTTAGTAGAATCTGGGTTAACCAGTGCGGCTGTCTGTTTTAACCCCGTTTCGTCTAGGTCGATGCCAATAACTTCAGCACCTTGCTCAGCAAAGGCAATTGCTTGTGCTTGGCCAATCCCTGAAGCTGCACCGGTTACAAGCACCCGTTTTGTTTCAAATTCTTTTGGCATAAGAAAAACTCCTTTAAACATTTAAAAATTAAGGTCTGGAAGAACGAGCAATCGCCGTAATCTGCCAGACCTTATGTGTATAATTATGCTTCAACAATCACCCAATCTTCTGCTAAGACATCACAAGGTGTTGGTGAAAACATGCTGTAGCCTTCATCAGAAGTTTTGATTAAAAAATACGGGGTAACTTGTAAAAATTCACCTTCGGAGGTGCCAATTTCATCACGTAATTCAATAAAAAGTTCAAAACCGCTCCAGCCTTTACGTACGGCTTTTTTTCCTGCTTTAATCTGTGGCAATACTTCTTCAAATGTCATTTGATTGTGCTCCTTTTTCGTTAAATGGTAGTTCATGATAGCTTGTTGCACCTTTTTCAATTGTCAACTGACCGTTAAGTAGATCCGTCATTTCAGCTATAAATGTTTCTGTTGCTTGTTCATCTACTAAACAAATTAACTGAATAGACTCTGTGTAAATAGTTTCTTTAAGCGTGTAGGGACTATGTTCCAAAAAGGCTTGGGCTTTTCCTAATAAAGGATAGGCGATCGTAATCAATAGTTCTTGTTGCAATTTGCCAATGACTAAACCAATTTCATCTAAAGTGTTGGAAAGAGCATGACTATATGCTCGGATTAAACCACCAGTGCCTAATTTTATTCCGCCAAAATAACGAGTGACAACAGCCACTACATTGATTAACTCTTTTTTCTTTAAGACTTCCAGCATTGGAACACCAGCAGTACCACTAGGTTCGCCGTCATCGCTGCTCCGCTGAATGTCATTTTTTTCGCCGATCACAAAAGCACTACAATTATGATTGGCTTTCCAATGTTCTTTTTTTATTGCGGCGATAAAGGCTTTTGCTTCTTCTTCTGATGTTACGCGCTTTACAGAACAGATAAACCGCGATTTCTTGATTTCAATCTCGCTGAAACCATCTTGTTTGACTGTAATATAGCTTTCTAACATATGGGCATCCTTTTCTCTCGTAATAAAGTCAGTATAAAAAAGAATCAACTGAATAGCAACTTTTTCTCTCATCTTTTTTGTGAGATTTTTTGGAAAAAAACGTTATAATAAGGTATGATAGAGAAAAGGGAGGCGCTGGAAAATGGTACATACACGACAGAAAAAATATGATACAATTACTCATTATTTGAAAACGAATGGCGGTTCCCAAGTTACCTTGACCTTTACCCAGTTTGATGAATTGTTATTCCCTCATTCTGGTTTACCAAAAACTGCTAAGACAGATGTCGATTGGTGGGCGAACGATTATAAGCATCCAGAAAAGGGCGCTTATGGTTGGTTGAATGCGAGTTACCAAGTAGTTCAAGTGAATTTGGAAAAAGAATATGTGGTATTTAATAAATTACTGAAATCAGCATGGTACGTTTAAACCAAGGTTGTATCCGCTTTAAAAAACAAGAATGATTGACAAAAATTAACTTTACACTATAATATTTTTAATAGATAATGTTGAAAATTGAAAAAGGCAATGGTAAAAGGGGCTGTTAAAATGTCAAAAAAAACAATTATGTTAGTTTGCTCCGCAGGAATGAGTACTAGTTTACTTGTTACAAAAATGCAAAAAGCAGCATTTAATCAAGGCTTAGATGCCCATATATTTGCGGCTTCTGCATCGGAAGCAGACACAAATTTAGAAAATAATCCAGTCGATGTGTTATTGTTAGGTCCACAAGTTCGTTATATGAAGAGTGATTTTGAAAAGCGTCTATCACCAAAAGGTATCCCAACAGATGTCATTAGCATGTCTGATTACGGCTTAATGAACGGGGAAAAAGTGTTGGAACAAGCCTTGGATTTGTTAGCACAAGCAGATAAAAAAGAGTAAAAAGACAAGTTGTTTTTTCGAGAATCTTCGAAAAAGCAACTTGTCTTTTTTTATGACTTTAGTTAATTAGAATTGAGCTGAAGCAGTCATTCTGGTTTATCAGTTCCATAAATTATAGAGCCGAAATTAGTCCTGTGAGCTAGAGAAAGACAACTGTCTTTAATTTTTTACTTTAATCTAGATACTAAAAAAACATACTTAACAATCTATTTTGTGAATAATGAACACCTTTTTCTGTAGTCTAAAAGTAGTAAAAAGTAGTAATTCAAAGAATGATTAACAATATTTTTATATACGAGTCATTATAGTATGGCATAAGCAATTCGAATAACAGACTTATTCAGCAAATAAATGAGAGAGAATTCTGTTTTTGTTGTTTAAAAATAATGAGGTTATTTCATAAGGCATACTTTCTTCATACGTGATTTCTAAAGGACTATCTTTATCAAAAGAAATAATTTGTGAGTCAGGCATTGCAAGTAATATAGGTGAATGAGAGACAATAATAAACTGAGACCCCTCATCAATTAGTTTTTTTATAGATATCATTAAGGCTAGTTGGCGTTGAGGTGAGAGAGCCGCTTCAGGCTCATCTAACAGGTACAGACCATTTCCTCTAAACCGATGGTTCACCAGATTCAAAAAACTTTCGCCGTGTGATTGATGATGTAGGGATTTATCGCCATATTCAGAAAAATCTAAGTCTATATTTTCTGCATATGTAGCGACATTGTAGAAACTTTCAGCTCTTAAAAAGAAGCCATCCGTAGCACGCTTTACACTTTTTCCAACAGTTAAATAATTATGTAAATCCAAGTGAGTATCGTTTGTAGAGAAATTAAAATTAATACTATCGCCTTCAGGATTAAATCCCCAATTGACTGCGATTGCTTCTAATAAAGTGGATTTTCCAGTTCCATTTTCACCTGAAAAAAAAGTAATAGGTTTTTTAAAATTTAGTGAATTAAATTTATTCAGCCCTTCAATTTTTGAAAAAACAGAATCTTCTTCAAAAGCTTTGAGTTCTAGTCTTTTTAAAAAAATATTTTCCATGATAAAGCTTGCTCCTTTCTAGTCTTTTCAAATTAAAGCTTGAATTACTAGATATACTTTAACATTAATTTTTCTTTAAAGGTAGATAAATTTGTTTATAAAAAATCTGCATATAGGTAAGTCGAAAGTAGAAGATTCGTGTAAACAATAAAGCGTATCAAGAGTTTGTTTAGTAGGTAACGACTAGATAAGAATAGAAAGATAACGGTGGGAGATCTCCTTTTTCGCAAAAAAGCTAGAGAAATGCGTATTTTATAAATGAGGTGGTTAACATGGAAGATTTGCATGGACGTAAAATAATTCTTGAAGAAACAGAACCTTCAATACAGACAAAACTGGTTTATTTACCAACAATGTTAGAGCGTTCACCCCTAACAATTCAATGTCAGCGGTGCGGGGAAGTAGTATCCAAAAAAGAAAACAGACTGGCGACAAATGTATACTACTGTCATGCGTGCATTCAATTAGGCCGTGTGACTTCTTGTCAAAAATTTTGTCATTTACCAGAAAGGCCCAATAGCCCAAGAACTGTCTTTTTTGAGTGGTCTGGACAATTAACAAAGGGACAGCAAGCGATCTCAGTTG
This sequence comes from Enterococcus sp. DIV1307a, assembly GCF_050537425.1. Lineage (NCBI taxonomy): Bacteria > Bacillati > Bacillota > Bacilli > Lactobacillales > Enterococcaceae > Enterococcus > Enterococcus sp. DIV1307a. The sequence goes on along the minus strand of NZ_CP172914.1, from coordinate 1,516,681 downwards.
AACTTTGTGAGACGGTAAAAATAAGGGAGAATCGCTTAGTGTGGGCAGTTACAGGTGCAGGCAAAACAGAAATGTTATTTGCTGTTTTGCACCAAACCTTACAAGAAGGGGGACGAATTGCGCTGGCTTCGCCGCGTGTCGATGTTTGCTTAGAACTGTTTCCCAGAATCCAAGCGGTTTTTCCTCACGAAGCAATTGCTTTACTTCATGGAAACAGTCAAGAAGCGTATCGTTATACGAAACTAGTGATTTGCACCACCCATCAATTATTGAAATTCCATCAAGCGTTTGATTTACTTATTGTTGATGAAGTAGACTCTTTTCCTTTTGTTAATAACGAGCATCTTTATTATGGAGTGCGTAACGCACGAAAAAAAAGAAGTAGTTTGGTGTACTTAACAGCAACCCCTACGAAAGAATTACGGAAGCTTTTACAGCAAAAGAAGTTAGCGGCCAGTATTTTGCCAGCAAGATATCATCGTAGGCCATTACCTGTGCCACGCCGATTTTGGGTTCAGTCGTGGCAACGTATTTCTACCAAAAATATTAAAATCATTGCACATCATTTGAAACGTTTATTGGTGCGTAATTCAGTTTTATTATTTTGCCCAAGCATTCCATTAATTCACCAATTGCATCCATTAATAGCTGAGCGATTTTCCGACAAAGAAGTTGTCGCCGTTTATGGTAGTGATGAACTTCGTCTGGAAAAAGTTCAAGCAATGCGTCAGCAGAAAACGGATATTTTGATCACTACAACCATTTTAGAACGTGGTGTGACTTTTGATGCAGTCTCAGTTATTGTTTATGGTGCTAATCATCGAGTCTTCACTTCTTCAACACTTGTCCAAATTGCGGGCCGAGTCGATCGAAGACAAGAATTCAATTACGGCGAAGTTTTATTTTTACATGATGGGGAAACAAGAGATATGAAAGAGGCGATTCGGCAAATAAAGCAAATGAATCGCTTGGCTAGCAAACGAGGGATGTTAGATGGATTGTAAAAATTGCGCAAGCCCCATTCGTTTGGAGATAACATTAAAAATGCTCTTACGATTTAAAAAATGGGCGAGGCCTTCACTTTGCCAGCACTGCCAAGCAAAGTTCCAGAAACTGCCAATGATAGGCACTTGTTTTGGCTGTAGTCGCGTCAGCCAAGAGCGCTATTGTTTTGATTGTCAAAGGTGGCAGTTGCTTTATCCAGAGTATTCTTTTCATAATGCAGCGTTGTTTCATTATGATGAAGGAATGCAAGAGTGGATGGAACGCTATAAATTTCAAGGAGACTATCGCTTAAGAATGTGTTTTAGTGAGGAAATCAACTTTTACTTTCAGCAACAATCTGCGGACTATATTATTCCGGTACCCTTATCCGAAAAACGAATGCAAGAACGAGGCTTCAACCAAGTAATTGGCTTACTAGAAGCGGCTGATGTTCCGTACAGCCCTTTTTTAATTAGAAAAGAGGAAAATGTTCCGCAATCTAAGAAAACTAGAAAGGAAAGGATGCAGTTGCAACAACCATTTGCCATCCAAAAAGAAAATCAAAAAAAATTAAAAAATTGTTCTATTATTTTGGTGGATGACATCTATACCACTGGACGAACTCTTTTCCACGCAGCTGCTGTTATCAATGACTGTTATCCTAAAAGTTTGAATACGTTTACTCTCGCGCGGTAAAAAGAAAAGAATTCATAAATTTGATGACTATTTTGTTGGCAAAACCCAGATTATTCGATATAATGAAATTAAGAAGAAGGGAATTAAAGAGTGGTCCTTTAATCTTTTCTTTACTGGTAGATGAAAGGGGTAATTGTTATGTTTAGATATAATGTACGTGGAGAAAATATCGAGGTAACCGAAGCGATTCGAGACTATGTTGAGAAAAAAGTCGGTAAATTAGAAAGATATTTCAGCGATTCACCTGAAGCAACGGTTCACGTGAATTTGAAAGTGTACACTGAAAAAACAGCCAAAGTCGAGGTTACTATTCCTCTTCCTTATCTAGTTTTACGAGCTGAAGAAACGTCACCTGATTTATACGCAAGTATTGATTTGGTTGTCGATAAATTAGAACGACAAATTCGTAAATTTAAAACAAAAATCAACAGAAAATCTCGTGAAACAGGACGTAACAATACAAAAGCCGCTGTCTTCTTAGTTGGTGAAGAAACAGAAGAAACACCTTCAGAATTAGACATCGTTCGTACAAAACGTCTATCATTAAAACCGATGGACAGTGAAGAAGCTGTTTTACAAATGAACATGTTAGGACATAACTTCTTCATTTTTGAAGATGCTGAAACAAATGGAACAAGCATTGTTTACCGTCGTAAAGATGGCAAATATGGCTTGATTGAAACAGACTAAAGCTTAAAATAAGAGCTGAAATGCCTTCGTGCATTTCAGCTCTTTAAACATCTTTAAAGCACAGAGTAAAGAAAAAATAAAGAAATACATAAAATAACTTTAAAAGTTCCTCTTTTAAAGGAAAATGTCTGTAAAATAGAGAGAAATGGTTTTCTTTCTCGTCAAGTAATGATAAAATAAAACGGATAGATTGTGCTTCTTGTACAAAAAGGATACAAAAATAAAAAGAGGTAATTGAAAGGAACACAGATACCAATGGCAAATTTTTTGAAAAAAATGATTGAAAACGATAAAAAAGAATTAAGACGATTAGAAAAAATCGCCGATAAAATTGATGCACATGCAAGTGCAATGGAACAACTAAGCGATGAACAATTACGTGAAAAAACAGATGAATTTAAAGCCCGTTATCAAAAAGGGGAAACCTTAGACGAACTATTACCAGAAGCGTTTGCGGTTGTCCGTGAAGCTGCTAAACGAGTACTAGGTTTATTCCCATACCGTGTCCAATTAATGGGTGGGATTGTGCTTCATGACGGGAACATTCCTGAAATGAGAACAGGTGAAGGGAAAACCTTGACTGCCACAATGCCTGTATACTTGAATGCACTATCTGGCGAAGGAGTACACGTTGTTACAGTTAATGAATACTTAGCAACCCGTGACTCTAACGAAATGGGAGAATTATATAATTTCTTAGGCTTAAGCGTTGGTTTAAACATTAACTCTAAATCTTCTGATGAAAAACGTGAAGCGTATAACTGTGATATCACTTATAGTACAAATAACGAATTAGGATTTGACTATTTGCGTGATAACATGGTTGTTTATCGCAGCCAAATGGTTCAACGTCCATTAAACTATGCAATTGTCGATGAAGTGGATTCAATCTTAATTGATGAAGCAAGAACCCCATTAATTATTTCTGGACAAGCTGAAAAATCGACAGCACTCTATACGCGTGCCGATAATTTTGTCAAACGCTTAAAAGAAGACGAAGATTACAAAATTGATATTCAGTCTAAAACAATTGGCTTAACAGAAGCAGGGATTGAAAAAGCGGAACAAACTTTCGGATTGGATAACCTTTACGATATTGAAAATACAGCATTAACGCACCATTTAGATCAAGCGTTACGGGCAAACTATATCATGTTACTAGACATTGATTACGTGGTTCAAGACAATAAAGTCTTAATTGTTGACCAATTTACTGGTCGTATCATGGATGGTCGTCGTTATTCTGATGGCTTGCATCAAGCGATTGAAGCAAAAGAAGGCGTCGAAATTGAAGATGAAACAAAAACAATGGCGACGATTACGTTCCAAAACTACTTCCGGATGTACAAAAAACTAGCCGGGATGACTGGTACTGCTAAAACAGAAGAAGAAGAATTCCGTGAAATTTACAATATTCAAGTCATTCAAATTCCAACCAATCGTCCAATTATCCGTGACGATCGTCCAGATTTACTTTATCCAACCTTAGAAAGTAAATTTAATGCAGTGGTGGAAGATATTAAAGAACGTTACCACAAAGGACAACCAGTGTTGGTGGGGACTGTTGCGGTAGAAACGTCAGAATTACTTTCTGATAAATTAAACGCAGCTAAAATTCCTCATGAAGTATTAAATGCGAAAAATCACTTTAAAGAAGCTGAAATCATTATGAATGCCGGTCAAAAAGGCGCAGTTACAATTGCAACAAATATGGCTGGTCGTGGAACGGATATTAAACTTGGTTTAGGTGTACTTGAACTAGGTGGTCTAGCAGTTATCGGGACAGAACGTCATGAGTCACGTCGTATTGATAATCAGTTGCGTGGACGTGCAGGACGTCAAGGGGATCCAGGGGTTTCACAATTTTATTTATCTTTAGAAGATGACTTAATGAAACGCTTTGGTTCAGAACGAATTAAAACATTCTTAGAACGAATGAATGTGCAAGAAGAAGATGCAGTTATTCAAAGTAAAATGTTTACTCGCCAAGTAGAATCTGCTCAAAAACGTGTGGAAGGAAATAACTATGATACACGTAAAAATGTCTTACAATACGATGACGTGATGCGCGAGCAACGTGAAGTTATTTATGCGCAACGACAAGAAGTGATTATGGAAGAAAATGACTTGTCTGATGTATTGATGGGCATGGTAAAACGGACGATTGGCCGAGTGGTGGATAGCCATACACAATTAGAAAAAGAAGAATGGAATTTAGATGGGATTGTCGATTTTGCAGCCTCAACACTTGTCCATGAAGATACGATTTCTAAAAAAGATTTAGAAAATAAATCAGCTGAAGAAATCAAAGACTACTTAGTGGCACGTGCGCAAGAAGTATTTGAAGAAAAATCTCAACAATTGAATGGCCAAGAACAATTGCTAGAATTTGAAAAAGTAGTCATCTTGCGTGTTGTCGATACTAAATGGACAGATCACATTGATGCAATGGATCAATTACGCCAATCTGTCGGCTTACGTGCGTACGGTCAAAACAACCCATTAGTAGAATATCAAACAGAAGGTTATTCTATGTATAACAATATGGTGGGTTCAATCGAATATGAAGTAACACGTTTATTCATGAAATCGGAAATTCGCCAAAATGTCCAACGTGAGCAAGTAGCTCAAGGACAAGCGGAACATCCAGAAACAGAACAAGATGCAGCTGCACAAAGCAACACAAGTGCGAAGCGTCAACCTGTGCGTGTAGATAAAAAAGTGGGCCGTAATGATTTATGCCCATGCGGAAGTGGCAAAAAATTCAAAAATTGTCATGGAAGAAACGCTTAATTAAAGAAAAAACGCAGGGTGGGGCAATTTGTCCCGCCTTTGCTCTTTTTACAATAAAGAGAAAGAAGGAATCATTTTGGAAAACCCAGAAATTCGTACATTATTAGACGAAATGACACAAAAAATTACTAGCTTCAGGAGGTCTCTTTGACTTAGACCAGTTAGAAGAAGACATTGCCGAGGCGGAAAATCGGATGGGAGAACCTGGTTTTTGGGACAACACAGAAACGGCTCAAAAGCTAATTAACGAAACCAATAGTTTGAAAGAAAAATATCAACAATTTCATCAGCTCTCTGAGGAACTTGACGAATTAACGGTGATGTTTGAATTACAACAAGAAGAATATGATGCAGAGATTCAAGAAGAATTGGAAGAAAGAATTCATCTCTTGCAAGAACGTTTAACAACGTATGAGCTATCCTTACTACTAAATGAGCCATATGATCATAATAACGCCCTAATTGAATTACACCCTGGTGCCGGTGGTACTGAATCACAAGATTGGGGAAGTATGCTTTTACGAATGTATACACGTTGGGCAGAAAGTCACGGTTTCCAAGTTGAAACGTTGGATTACCAAGCTGGAGATGAAGCAGGGATTAAAAGTGTCACCTTATTAATCAAAGGTTACAATGCTTATGGTTACCTAAAATCTGAAAAAGGTGTCCATCGTCTTGTGCGGATTTCGCCCTTTGATTCCGCTAAACGCCGTCATACTTCGTTTTGTTCAGTTGATGTAATGCCTGAATTAGACGACACAATAGAAATTGCGATCAATCCAGATGACTTAAAAATTGATACCTATCGAGCAAGTGGTGCTGGTGGTCAGCATATTAATAAAACAGAATCGGCTGTTCGAATCACACATATTCCAACAGGTACCGTTGTCGCAAGCCAAGCACAACGTTCTCAATTAAAAAACCGTGAGCAAGCAATGAGTATGTTAAAAGCCAAATTATATCAATTGGAAATGGAAAAGAAAGCCCAAGAAGCAGCAAGTTTACGTGGTGAACAAATGGAAATTGGCTGGGGCTCACAAATCCGTTCTTACGTGTTCCATCCGTATTCAATGGTCAAAGACCATCGGACAAATTACGAAACCGGCAATGTACAAGCTGTGATGGATGGAGACCTTGATGGTTTCATTGATGCCTACTTAAAACAGCGCTTAAGTTAAGCTCTTCATTAAATTGAAATAAAAATGTAACTTAATGCAAGAAGTTTGCAATATTGACATGTTATAATGAGTAGGATTGAAGAAAAAAGAGATGGAGAGAACGCCATGATTGAAATGAAAGATGTAATGAAGAAATATTCGAATGGTACAACAGCGATTCGAAATATTTCAGTAGAGATTGACCAAGGCGAGTTCGTCTATGTGGTTGGTCCCTCAGGTGCAGGGAAATCAACCTTTATTAGATTAATGTATCGTGAAGAAAAAGCAACAAAAGGTAATTTGACAGTTGCAGGTCATGATTTAATGAAAATAAAAAATAAAGAAGTTCCTTATTTACGTCGTGAAATCGGCATCGTTTTCCAAGACTATAAACTATTACCAAAGAAAACTGTGTATGAGAACGTGGCCTATGCGATGCAAGTTATCGGACGACGTCCTCGCGAAATCAAAAAACGCGTGATGGAAGTTTTAGATTTAGTCGGTCTAAAACATAAGGTACGTGTTTTTCCAAGCGAACTTTCTGGTGGGGAACAGCAACGGGTATCCATTGCACGAGCAATCGTAAATACACCGAAAGTTTTAATTGCCGATGAACCAACTGGGAACTTAGATCCAGAGAATTCATGGGAAATCATGAAATTGTTGGACCGGATTAACGCACAAGGAACAACAGTCGTGATGGCAACGCATAATAGTACAATTGTAAATACGATTCGTCACCGTGTTATTGCCATTGAAAATGGTCGCATTATCCGTGACCAAGTGGAAGGAGAATACGGCTACGATGATTAGAACATTCTTTTCTCATTTATTTGAAAGTATCAAAAGTTTAAAACGGAACGGTTGGATGACTGTTGCCTCAGCAAGTGCGGTTACAATTACATTAGTTTTAGTTGGTATTTTTATGGGCGTTATTTTTAATGCAACGAAACTTGCTGATGATATCGAAAAAAACGTGACAGTGTCTGTCTTTGTCGATATTGGTACAAAACAAAATGAAATGAAAACATTAGAAAAACAACTTAAAGGATTAGACAATGTTGAAGATATTTCTTATTCAAACAAAGATCAACAATTGAAAAAAATCCAAGAACAAATGGGGGATGCCTGGAATCTTTTCGAAGGCGACAGTAACCCATTATACGACGTGTATTATGTCCGTGCAAAAACACCAGAAGACACGAAAGATATTGCGAAACAAGCAGCTAAATTCCCAAGTGTTTTTAAAGCCGATTACGGTGGTGTAAACTCAGACAAAATCTTTAAAATCGCTCAAACCGTTCGAACTTGGGGCTTAGCAGCTGCTGCATTACTTTTATTCGTTGCAGTGTTCTTAATTTCCAACACTATTCGGATTACGATTTTATCTCGTCAAAAAGAAATCCAAATTATGCGTCTTGTAGGAGCCAAAAACAGTTTCATTCGTTGGCCGTTCTTCTTAGAAGGTGCTTGGATTGGGTTGATTGGCGCAATCGTGCCAGTCATTATTATGACGTTAGGCTACCATCAAGTTTATAACATGTTCAACCCGCAGTTATTGCGTTCGAATTATTCATTAATTCGTCCAGAAGATTTTATCTGGAAAGTCAATCTATTAATGATTGCAACAGGAATGATTATTGGATCACTAGGTTCAGTTATTTCAATGCGTCGTTTCTTGAAAATTTAAACGAAAAAAAGCTCTCCATTTTGGAGAGCTTTTTTTCGTTTAGTTTTAAAATACTTGTTATTTAATTTAAGAGTTTTCTCAGTTGTACCAACAAATTGATAACTTATAATTTTCAAGTCCTACATATAATGGTAAAATAGAATAGATTGAAATTAATTGGAGGAATAATGAATCGATGAAAAAAAGATTGCTATTATTTATTGGTTTGGCAAGTATACTTACTTTGACAGGATGTGCAAAATGGATTGATCGTGGTGAATCCATCACAGCGGTAGGCTCATCAGCTTTACAACCATTAGTAGAGACAGCGAGTGAGGAATATCAAAGCCAAAATCCGGGAAGATTTATTAATGTCCAAGGTGGCGGAAGCGGAACAGGTCTGAGTCAAGTCCAATCTGGCGCGGTAGACATTGGTAATTCTGATTTATTTGCAGAAGAGAAAAAGGGCATCAAAGCGGAAGACTTAATTGATCATAAAGTTGCTGTCGTTGGGATTACACCAATCGTTAACAAAAATGTCGGTGTCAAAGATATCTCAATGGAAAATTTAAAGAAAATCTTTTTAGGTGAAGTAACAAACTGGAAAGAACTTGGCGGGAAAGACCAAAAAATTGTTATTTTGAATAGAGCGGCCGGTAGCGGTACGCGTGCGACTTTTGAAAAATGGGTCTTGGGAGATAAAACAGCCATTCGTGCGCAAGAACAAGATTCCAGCGGCATGGTTCGTTCCATTGTTTCTGATACACCAGGAGCGATTAGTTATACCGCATTTTCATATGTTACTGATGAAGTAGCTACGTTAAGTATTGATGGTGTTCAGCCAACAGATGAAAATGTAATGAACAATAAATGGATTATTTGGTCTTATGAACACATGTACACTCGTAAAAATCCAAGTGATTTAACCAAAGAGTTTTTAGACTTTATGTTGTCAGATGATATCCAAGAACGTGTGATTGGTCAATTAGGGTATATTCCTGTTTCGAAAATGGAAATTGAACGGGATTGGCAAGGAAATGTCATTAAATAATTCTCTTAACACAAAATTTACAAACTTAACATAAAATTTACATGTTATTAAAAACAAATTGATGTAAAAAAGGTACACTATTTTTATCTGTAAAAGTTGGATTGTTTGAGGAGGAAATATTCTTGGAAGATGTACAGAAAAAATTATTAACAAAATCGAAAAGAGCCAAGATGGAGCAACGAGGGAAATTTATTAGTTTCCTATGTATTGCCTTAATTGTAGCAGTGGTTGTTTCAATTTTCTATTTTGTTGCAAGTAAAGGACTTGCTACATTCTTTAAAGATAAGATTAATGTGTTTGATTTCTTATTTGGAACAAACTGGAACCCAAGTGATATCGGCGCAGACGGTAAACCCATGGTTGGGGCTTTACCAATGATTGCGGGTTCCTTTATTGTAACGTTTTTGTCAGCGATTGTTGCGACGCCATTTGCGATTGGAGCGGCTGTTTTTATGACAGAAATTTCACCTAAAAAAGGAGCGAAATTTTTACAACCAGTTATTGAATTACTTGTAGGGATTCCCTCTGTTGTTTATGGATTTATTGGTTTATCTGTCATTGTTCCTTTTGTCCGTTCAATCTTTGGCGGAACAGGATTCGGTATTTTAGCTGGTACATTTGTACTATTTGTCATGATTTTACCAACGGTCACTACAATGACCGTGGATGCGCTAAAAGCTGTGCCTAGACATTATCGTGAAGCGTCGTTGGCGCTTGGTGCTACGCGTTGGCAAACGATTTATAAAGTTGTCTTGCGGGCAGCTGTGCCTGGTATTTTAACTGCGGTGGTCTTTGGTATGGCTCGTGCGTTTGGTGAAGCCTTAGCAATCCAAATGGTAATCGGAAATGCAGCTGTGATGCCAACTAGTTTGACAACACCAGCTTCGACACTAACAAGTATTTTGACAATGGGGATTGGGAATACGATTATGGGAACAGTTGAAAACAACGTTCTTTGGTCTTTAGCCTTGATTCTATTGTTGATGTCTTTACTATTCAACATTGTTATCCGAATTATCGGTAAGAGAGGAGCCTTAAAATAATGAATGCAAAAAAAGCAGATAAAATCGCAACAGGTATCTTATATGCCGTATCTGGCGTCATTGTTTTAATTTTGGCGGCCTTACTGATTTACATTTTAGCTAGAGGAATTCCACATATTTCGTGGGAATTTTTAACACAACCATCCAGAGCCTATCAAGTTGGTGGTGGGATTGGTATTCAGCTTTTCAACTCACTATATTTACTATTGATTACAATGATTATTAGTATTCCAATTTCATTGGGTGCTGGAATTTACTTATCGGAATATGCGAAAAAGAATTGGTTAACTGATTTAATTCGTACCTCGATTGAAATTTTAAGTTCATTGCCTTCCGTTGTTGTCGGGCTGTTCGGCTTCTTGATTTTCGTTGTACAAATCGGATATGGCTTTTCAATCTTATCAGGTGCGTTAGCATTAACATTTTTTAACTTACCATTATTGACTAGAAATGTTGAGGAATCTTTGAAAGCCATTCATTATACACAGCGTGAAGCGGGGTTAGCCTTAGGTCTTTCACGTTGGGAAACAGTTAAAAAAGTTATTTTGCCAGAAGCATTACCAGGAATTTTGACAGGTGTTATTTTGAGTTCTGGTCGGATTTTCGGTGAAGCCGCTGCGTTAATTTATACAGCAGGACAAAGCGCACCTGCCTTAGATTTCAGTAATTGGAATCCATTGAGCGTTTCAAGTCCAATTAGCATTTTCCGTCAAGCGGAAACGTTGGCTGTGCATATTTGGAAAATTAATACCGAAGGAACGATGCCAGATGGCGCTGCGGTCTCAGCAGGTGCCTCCGCTGTGTTAATTTTAGTAGTTTTACTTTTCAATTTTGGCGCTCGTTTTATCGGCAACCGTCTTTATAAGAGAATGACATCAGCTTAATGTTAGGGGAATTAGCATGAAAGAATACAATTTAAATGATACCCATTTACTTCAACTAGATAGCCAAAAAGACCCGATTGCGTTACACACGGAAGACTTACATGTCTTTTACGGGGACAATGAGGCTATCAAAGGTGTTGATTTGCAATTTGAAAAGAACAAAATAACCGCCTTAATTGGACCTTCTGGTTGCGGTAAATCCACGTATTTACGTTCGCTAAATCGTATGAACGATGGCATTGCCAATTCACGTGTTACTGGAAAAATCATGTATAAAGATGTCGATGTCAATACGAAAGAAGTTGACGTCTACGAAATGAGAAAACGCATTGGCATGGTTTTTCAGCGGCCCAATCCATTTAGTAAATCTATCTATGAAAATATCACATTCGCATTGAAACAGCATGGTGAAAAGGATAAGAAAAAATTAGATGAAATCGTTGAAACAAGTTTGAAGCAAGCCGCACTTTGGGATCAAGTGAAAGATAACTTAAACAAAAGCGCCTTAGCTCTGTCTGGTGGGCAACAACAACGTTTGTGTATCGCTCGGGCAATTGCGATGAAACCAGATATTTTATTGTTAGATGAACCGGCAAGCGCGTTAGATCCGATTTCAACAGGAACGGTTGAAGAAACGTTAGTGAATTTAAAAGATGATTACACGATCATCATTGTGACACATAACATGCAACAAGCGGCGCGGATTAGTGACTATACAGCTTTCTTCTATATGGGTAAAGTCATTGAATACGACCATACAAGAAAAATCTTTACACGACCAAAAATTCAAGCAACGGAAGACTACGTTTCAGGACATTTTGGTTAGGAGGAGCAAGATGGGCAAAGAAATTATTTCATCAAAAGATTTACATTTATATTACGGGAAAAAAGAAGCATTGAAAGGCATTGATTTAACTTTTAATCAAGGAGAATTAACTGCCATGATTGGTCCTTCTGGTTGCGGGAAGTCAACGTATTTACGTTGCTTGAATCGTATGAATGATTTAATCCCAGACGTAACTATTACTGGAAGTGTCGTCTATAAAGGAAAAGATATTTATGGACCGAAAACAGATAACGTTGAATTACGTAAAGAAATTGGCATGGTTTTCCAACAACCTAATCCATTTCCGTTTTCAGTTTATGAAAATGTGATTTATGGCTTGCGCCTAAAAGGAGTCAAAGACAAGCAAGTCTTAGATGAAGCAGTTGAAACCAGTTTGAAAGCTGCTGCCGTTTGGGAGGATGTCAAAGATAAACTTCACAAAAGTGCACTTTCACTTTCTGGTGGACAACAACAGCGGGTTTGTATCGCTCGTGTTTTAGCTGTGGAACCAGATATTATTTTATTAGATGAACCAACTAGCGCCTTGGACCCAGTTTCTAGTGGTAAAATTGAAAACATGCTGTTAACATTAAAAGAGAAATATACCATGATTATGGTGACACATAATATGTCGCAAGCATCACGGATCTCTGATAAAACGGCCTTCTTTTTACAAGGTGATTTAATTGAATTTAATGACACGAAAAAAGTATTTTTAAATCCAAAAGAAAAACAAACAGAAGATTACATTTCTGGTAAATTTGGTTAAAAGGGGGAAAAAGAATGTTACGGACACAATTTGAAGAAGAACTATTAAATCTGCACAATCAATTTTATGAAATGGGTATGATGGTTAGTAGTGCCGTCCATAAATCCGTGAAGGCATATATTAATCATGATAAAAAATTGGCTCAAGAAGTGATTGATCGCGATATTGAAATTAATGATATGGAAGTCAAACTTGAGAAAAAGAGTTTTGAAATGATTGCGTTACAACAACCAGTGACAACAGACTTACGTATGATTATTACTGTTATGAAAGCTAGTTCGGATTTAGAAAGAATGGCGGACCATGCCGTTTCAATTGCTAAATCAACGATTCGCTTAAAAGGAGAAACACGTATTCCTGAAATTGAAAAAGAAATTTCAGATATGTCTGATTATGTGAAAAAAATGGTGGATAATGTTTTAATCGCCTATGTTAAAACGGATCAAAAAGATGCACGAATGATTGCACAAATGGATGATCGTACTAATGAATATTTCGATAGTATTTACAAACATGCCGTAGAAGCAATGAAAGCTAATCCAGAAACGGTCATTAGCGGAACTGATTATCTACATGTGGCACAATACTTGGAAAGAATTGGCGACTATGTCACAAATATTTGTGAGTGGATTGTTTACTTGGCAACTGGTAAAATTACCGAATTGAATAGTAATCGTGACGAACAATTTTAAGAAAAACAAATAAAAAAAACTAGGAGACGGCCTTTTTTAGACCAATTCCTAGTTTTTTTAGCGTAAAATGAACTGATTTTATAAAACTAGTCCTTACTAATGAGAAGAAATCGTTCTTAAGTCCTATGACAAATGATCAAAAACAAGGCATAATAATGCATGTAAGGAAAACACTATTGAGTGAAAAATTTGCTAAGGAGGCAATATCCATGAAAGAAAGAGAACGCGTATTAGAATTAGTGAAAAAAGGTATTCTAACGTCAGAAGAAGCGTTAATTTTATTAGAAAATATGGCAACTGAAAAAGATGAAAAACAAATCGAAAAAGCTGCTGAAAAAGTCGATACACAAAATATTGGAACAACAAATAAAGAAGATCAAGTCGCAGATTTAATGGATGCATTAGAAAAAGGCGAATCAGAAGGACCTACTGTTGATCCGTTTGAAGAAAATACACAGGACAGTGCAGAAAAAGATCGTGAAAACTTAGAAAGAATTCTTGATGAGTTAGCAACAAAAGCCAATCGTGCTTCGGCTGAATTGGACGAAGTCAACGCAGAAATTGCCGGCATCAAAGAAGAAATTAAAGAAGTCGTAGAAGAAATTGGAACATTAGATACAAAAGAAGAGTTAGATGCATTAACAGAAGATGAACAAGTTCAACGAAAAGACTTGCACGTTTTACTTGCACAATTAGAAGAAAAATTAGCGACTCAAAGTACTGAAAAAACAGCACTGGAAGAAGAACTAAAAAACATTCGCAAAGAACAATGGAAAGGTCAATGGAATGATACAAAAGAAAAAGTTTCTTCTCAATTCTCTGAAGAGTGGAAAGATCAAGCCACAGACACCTTTAACCAAGTCGGCGGCAAAGTTGCCGAAGTTGGCGGCCAAGTGGGAGAATTCTTGAAAAAAACATTTAATTCTTTCAGTGATACCATGAATGATAATGTGGAATGGAAAGACATTAAAATGAAAGTTCCTGGTGTGGCAACAACTAAGTTTGAACATGAATTTAACTATCCAAATCCACAAGCAAGTTTAATTGATGTCAAGGTAGCAAATGGTACCGTGGTTTTCAAAACTTGGGATCAAGAAGATGTGAAAGTCGAAGCAAAAATCAAATTATATGGTAAAATGGCAGGAGATTCACCAATGGAAGCTTTCTTAGAACGAAGTGACATTGATGTGGATGATGAAACGATTTCTTTCCAAGTGCCAAACAAACGGGTGAAAGCAGATTTAACGTTCTATTTACCAAAACGCACTTACGATCATGTATCTGTTAAATTATTAAACGGAAATGTCTTAGTAGAAGAGTTAACAGCGAAAGATGTTTACACAAAATCAACGAATGGGACGATTACGTTTAAAAAAATTGATGCAACTATGTTAGAAATTGAAGGCGTGAATGGTGAAATTAAAGTCCTAGAAGGAACGATTTTAGATAACATTATTGAAACAGTCAATGGTGATGTGTCTATTTCCGCGGCACCAGAAAGTCTAAGTGTCTCTCTGATTAATGGAGATATCCGCATTACAGCTAAAGAAAAAACGCTTCGCCGTGTTGAAGCAAGCTCTGCAAATGGGAATATCAAGTTGGCCTTGCCAAATGACTTAGGCGTTGAAGGGCAAGTGAAAACGAATTTAGGTAGTATTAACAGCCGTTTAACAGATATTGAAGTTGTTCGTGAAAAGAAAGATCGCGGCAATCAACAATTACATTTTAGACGTGTACTGGAAGAATCAATGGCTCAAATTAATGCTTCTACAACAACGGGAAGTATTTTCCTAAAAGATACGGATAAATAATTAATAATTTTAAGCTAGATGGGCTGACGAATCAGCCTTTCTAGTGTAAAATTTAGTAGACGAGGTGAAAACATATGAAAAGAAAACTAACAAAATCTCCGAATAACGTGGTTTTAACAGGAAGCTTAGCTGGGATTGCTGATTGGCTAGGAATTGACCCAACAATTATTCGTGTCGTTTATGTCTTGCTCAGCTTTTTCTCAGCAGGATTTCCAGGCATTCTCTTATACATTGCCTTAGCAGTCTTGATCCCTTCTGGAAGAACAGGAAGCGATCGCGGCTACGGCCATCAAAATCCTTATAATAGAAATGTTCGCAATGAAAATCCTTATGCTGCCAATAAAAAGCAACGTAAAGAAGCGGAAAAAATTGATGATGACGAATGGAGTGACTTTTAATGACATATTTTCAGCGATTGGTTGTTAATACACTGACATTCATTTCTTTATCAGTTGTTTTTCCTGGCATGATTCATGTGAGAGGCATAATGCCTGCAATTATTGCCGCCTTTGTTCTCTCAATCCTAAATATGTTGGTGAAACCAGTCTTAACAATCTTGTCGCTCCCATTTACTTTATTAACGTTTGGTCTATTTAGCTTTGTTGTCAATGCAGCGATTTTACAAATGACCTCGTTTTTTGTGGGGGAAATGAACTTTGGCTTCTCAAGTTTTTGGGCAGCGGTGCTAATGGCTGTAATTATGTCAATTGTCAATACGATCGTTACGGATCACAATTTATCTAAATATGAATAAAAAAGCCTGAAGAGCGCAGCATAAAATGCGTTCTTCAGGCTTTTTCGATGGTTAAATTTTCTAGGTGACATTCTGGATGGCGGCTGATATAGCCATATAAAATGTTTAAAAAATCAACTTGTTGCTTCGAGTAATGCTCAATTGTTTTCGGTGGTTTTTTGGGCATGATTTTTTTTGCTAGTTCAAGCGGTGGATATTTTTGAAACGTTTGTTTAGTAACAACACGTGTTGCTACCACCAAGCCTTGGTAAATTAAATAGTATTTGATTTTTTTCTGACAAGGTAACCACATCAGTTGCCAATCTCGTTGGTTAGCTTGACTAATTCGTTGATTTTGGTTTGCAAAGCGCGTCAGAAAGAGCCAATCTTCTTTGAGTTTTGCCGCTTTTTCGAAGGCTTGTTTTTCAGCAGCTTCTTGCATTTGTTGAGCAATTCGTTTGATTGGTTCTCGTCCTTGATTATGGAAAAAGTCGAACAATTCTTGTTGAAATAGTTCGGTCGGAATGGCACTCTCTTTTTGAAAGGTTTGATGCCAATAGTTGATTGGGACGAGATCGTAGATACTATCCAAAATTATTTTTAAACGGTTTAATTTTCGGCGAATCGAATAAGGACCAAAACAGTTCTCTTTAGTGGGAATATTTAAGAGTTTAATCTCTAATTGCCGCTCATTAACGGCTACCGATACATAAGAATATTGTTCATAAGCATTCATTTGGCGATTGTAGCGCGGCCGATACTGTTGAATCAGTTGACATTCTAGAAGGAGCGCATCCAATTCTGTGTCAGTATGGAGAACATCGAAGTCTATAATTTGTTTGACTAAACGCATCGTCTTTCGAGAATGTTGATTACTATTAATAAAATAGCTCGACACGCGATTTTTTAATTTTTTGGCTTTACCCACATAAATAATTGTGTCGGTTGCGTCTTTCATTAAATAAACACCCGGTGTTAACGGTAATTGATGGGCTTTTTCCTTTAAATATTCTTTCATAAGTTTCCTCTTTTCTTAAAAGGATCGGCTTCAAGTATACAAAGTTTTCTGAAATAGTCAAGTGACAGAAATAGCATAGGTAATTTCACTGAAAAATAGTTTCATTTTTTTGAAATATGATAATTCTAGGAATTATCTAGTGAATAGCTAGAAACTTGTATTTTTAAATGATAAAATATAACAAGTAGCAGAAAGGACTGACATTCGATATGACAGAAGTGGTAAAGATTTATCAACTGGTAGAAAATCTTTCTTTAGAAGTAGTATACGGAGATGAAGAAAGCTTAAATAGAACAATTAAAACTGGTGAAATTTCCCGGCCAGGTTTAGAATTAACTGGGTATTTTAATTATTATTCCCATGACCGTTTACAATTATTTGGGAGCAAAGAAATTACCTTTGCGGAACGAATGATGCCTGAAGAGCGTTTATTAGTGATGCGCCGTTTATGTGCGAAAGATACTCCAGCCTTTATAGTATCCAGAGGACTAGAAATCCCCGAAGAATTAATTACAGCAGCAAAAGAAAATGGGGTTTCTGTATTACGTTCACCGATTTCAACTTCCCGTTTACTAGGGGAACTATCCAGTTATTTAGATGGCCGTTTAGCTGTTCGGACAAGTGTCCATGGGGTTTTAGTTGATGTTTATGGACTTGGTGTTTTGATTCAAGGAGATAGCGGTATTGGTAAAAGTGAAACAGCTTTAGAGCTTATTAAACGTGGACATCGGCTAATCGCAGACGATCGTGTCGATGTTTATCAGCAAGATGAATTAACCGTGGTGGGAGAGCCACCAAAAATTTTGCAGCATTTAATTGAAATTCGTGGTATCGGAATTATTGACGTCATGAACCTGTTTGGAGCTAGTGCGGTCCGCGGCTTTATGCAAGTTCAATTGGTCGTTTATTTAGAGGCATGGGAAAAAGACAAGAAATATGATCGTCTTGGTAGTGATGATGCAATGGTTGAAATAGCTAACGTTGATGTCCCTCAGATTCGTATTCCTGTTAAGACCGGCCGAAATGTGGCCATTATCATTGAAGTAGCAGCAATGAACTTCCGCGCGAAAACAATGGGCTATGATGCAACAAAAACGTTCGAAGAGCGCTTAACCCGTTTGATTGAAGAAAATTCAGGAGAATAGAAGGAGAAGATGTGATGATGTTAGCTCAAGTAAATTCAATTGCATTTCGCCTTTTCGGTATTCCCGTCTATTGGTATGCAATTATTATTGTTTCAGGGATTGCTTTAGCTGTTTGGCTAAGTAGTCGTGAAGCCGTTCGTATTGGTTTAAAAGAAGATGATGTCTTTGACTTTATGCTCTGGGGATTACCTGCAGCAATTGTTGGCGCGCGCTTGTATTACGTCGCTTTTCAATGGCAAGATTATGTAGACAATCCGATTGAAATTTTCTTTACTCGAAATGGTGGCTTAGCGATTTATGGTGGTCTTATTGGTGGGGGACTGGCGCTGTTTTTCTTTACGCGTCATCGTTTCATTTCTACATGGACTTTTTTAGATATTGCCGCACCAAGTGTGATTTTAGCGCAAGCAATTGGTCGCTGGGGCAACTTTATGAATCATGAAGCCTATGGGCCAGCGACCACCAGACAATTTTTAGAAAATCTCCATTTACCAACGTTTATCATTGATAACATGAATATCAACGGAACGTATCATCAACCAACATTTTTATATGAATCTGTCTGGAATGTTTTAGGCTTTATCGTTTTAGTGTTATTACGCAAAAAGCCACACTTTTTAAAAGAAGGCGAAGTCTTTTTAGGTTATATAATATGGTATTCTTTCGGCCGTTTCTTCATCGAAGGCTTACGGATGGACAGTTTGTATGCGTTTAGTAATATTCGTGTCTCACAATTGTTGTCTTTAGTGATGTTCGTGGCAGCAATTGTTATTGTGATTGTTCGTAGAAGGAATCCCAATTTGAAATTTTACAATCGGGAGAAACAAAAGAAAAAAATAACAACTTCTTAATCAACTTGATCAAAGAATATGGTAAACTAGAGAAGTAACGTTGTTTAGCGAAAGGAGAGTTTCACCGATGAAACAAAAAGTCGCTGTTTTAGGTCCAGGTTCCTGGGGGACAGCTTTAGCTCAAGTATTAGCCGAAAATGGACACGAGGTCTGTATTTGGGGAAATAAACCAGAGCAAATCGATGAAATAAATACAAAACACACCAACAAACATTATTTACCAGAATTAATCTTACCTACTTCAATTCAGGCAACCACTGATTTAGCTACTGCTTTAGTAGATGTGGATGCAGTACTGTTTGTGGTACCAACTAAAGCCATTCGTTCAGTAGCACAAGAAGTGGCCCAACATTTAAAAACAAAACCAATTATTATTCATGCAAGTAAAGGGCTCGAACAAGGTACACATAAGCGGATTTCAGAAGTGATAGCGGAAGAGATTCCAGCAGAAAAACGGCAAGGGATTGTGGTTTTATCTGGTCCAAGCCATGCAGAAGAAGTCGCTGTTCATGACATCACAACCATTACAGCAGCAAGCGAAAATTTAGCAGACGCTGTGTATGTGCAAGAGTTGTTTATGAATGATTACTTTAGAATTTATACGAATGATGATGTGATTGGTGTAGAAACAGGGGCGGCCTTAAAAAATATTATTGCTTTGGGCGCCGGAGCGATTCATGGCTTAGGCTTTGGTGATAATGCCAAAGCGGCAATTATGACTCGTGGTTTAGCAGAAATTAGTCGTTTAGGGGTTGCGATGGGAGCAAACCCATTAACATTTATTGGTTTAAGTGGTGTTGGGGATTTAATTGTTACTTGTACAAGTGTCCATTCTCGAAATTGGCGTGCGGGTAATTTATTAGGAAAAGGTCATAAGTTAGATGAAGTCTTAGAAAACATGGGCATGATTGTGGAAGGTGTTTCAACAACTAAAGCAGCCTATGAATTGGCACAACAACTAGAAGTCGAAATGCCAATCACAGAAACAATCTACAATGTCTTGTACAATGACGAAGATGTACAACAAGCAGCAAAAGAAATCATGTTGCGCGATGGCAAAACCGAAAACGAATTTACACTTGATTTTTAGGAGGAAAAAAGATGAAAGTTAAAAAGGCAGTTATTCCAGCAGCTGGGTTAGGAACACGTTTCTTGCCGGCTACTAAAGCGATGGCAAAAGAAATGTTACCGATTGTTGATAAACCAACGATTCAATTTATTGTAGAAGAAGCACTAGCTTCAGGAATCGAAGATATTTTAATTGTGACAGGCAAAGCCAAACGTCCGATTGAAGATCATTTCGATTCAAATGTTGAATTAGAAAATAATTTAAAAGAAAAAAATAAAACCGATTTATTGAAATTAGTCGAAGAAACAACGGATGTTAATTTACATTTTATTCGTCAATCTCATCCGAAAGGCTTAGGACACGCTGTTTTACAAGCGAAAGCATTTGTTGGCAATGAACCTTTTGTCGTGATGTTAGGCGACGATTTAATGGAAGATAAAGTGCCATTAACGAAACAATTAATGGATGATTACGAACAAACACATGCTTCGACAATTGCGGTAATGAAAGTACCCCATGAAGATACTTCAAAATATGGTATTATCAATCCAGAAAAAGAAATCGAAAAAGGACTATACAATGTCGAGAATTTTGTTGAAAAACCAAAGCCCGAGGAAGCACCAAGTGATTTAGCGATTATCGGCCGTTATTTATTAACCCCTGAAATTTTTGATGTACTTGAAAATCAAAAACCAGGCGCTGGTAACGAAATTCAGTTAACAGATGCGATTGACACTTTAAATAAAACACAACGCGTTTTTGCTCGTGAGTTTAAAGGAGAACGTTACGACGTTGGCGATAAATTTGGGTTTATGAAAACAAGCATTGAATATGGTTTGACTCATCCAGAAGTAAAAGATAATTTACGAGAATACATTATTAATTTAGGTGCTCAATTAGCGAAAAAAGAGCAACCAAAAGAAAAATAAATAAAAATAAGCGTAAAATTTCAATTCGTTAGAAGGAAATTTTACGCTTATTTTCTTAAAGAAAAGGGCATGAGAATTTTATAAAATAAATTGTCATTCTTAGCTTTATGAGTTGTGAAAAATATAAGTTGGTGTTATCCTAAGATTATAAATAAAATTTCAGAGGGGAGTAATGATATGTCAGGTGGGGAAATTGCTGCCTTAATTGCAGCGGTAGCATTTGTTGTTTTAGTCATCTTTTTAGTACTTGTGTTATATAAAGTTTCTCAAGTTGTTTCAAAAATTGAAGATACAATTGATGAAACAAATACAACAATCAAAGTCGTGACTAGCGATGTGAATGTATTGAGTCGCCAAGTGGAAGGCTTGCTTGTTAAAAGCAATGAACTATTAACAGATGTGAATCAAAAAGTGGCAACGATTGATCCGTTGTTTACGGCCGTTGCTGATTTAAGCGAAAGTGTCTCTGAATTGAACACCTCAAGTAAACATTTGATTACAAAGGTAGGAACCGTAGGGAAAGG
Organism: Enterococcus sp. DIV1307a; assembly: GCF_050537425.1. NCBI lineage: Bacteria > Bacillati > Bacillota > Bacilli > Lactobacillales > Enterococcaceae > Enterococcus > Enterococcus sp. DIV1307a. Next base: position 1,495,347 of record NZ_CP172914.1, on the reverse strand, counting down.
CACAGCGAAAGCTGGTTTAGTGAGTAAAGTAGGCGGTTCTGCTTTTAGAGCAATGCGTTCAAAAAATAAAAAAACAAATAACTAATTGGAGGAGATTTTTATGGCTAAAAAAGGCGGATTTTTCTTAGGAGCAGTAATTGGTGGAACAGCAGCAGCCGTTGCCGCATTATTACTTGCACCAAAATCAGGTAAAGAATTACGTGATGATTTATCAAATCAAACAGATGATTTAAAAAACAAAGCGCAAGATTACACAGATTATGCTGTTCAAAAAGGAACAGAATTAACAGAAATCGCAAAACAAAAAGCCGGCGTTTTATCAGATCAAGCCTCTGATTTGGCAGGTTCTGTCAAAGAAAAAACAAAAGATTCATTGGATAAAGCACAAGGTGTTTCTGGCGACATGCTTGATAACTTTAAAAAACAAACAGGTGATTTATCTGATCAATTTAAAAAAGCAGCTGACGATGCTCAAGATCACGCAGAAGATTTAGGTGAAATTGCCGAAGATGCAGCAGAAGATATCTATATTGACGTTAAAGATTCTGCGGCAGCGGCCAAAGAAACTGTTTCTGCTGGTGTCGATGAAGCAAAAGAAACCACCAAAGATGTTCCTGAAAAAGCTGCAGAAGCAAAAGAAGATGTTAAAGATGCAGCGAAAGACGTAAAAAAAGAATTTAAAGGGTAACAAGCGTTTAGCTTATGAAAGTTAGCAACGGATCGTGTTGCTTTTGTTCAGCGGCTTACCTTAAAATTTAGAAATGAGGCCATCAGTCCGGTTGACTGATGGCCTCATTTTATTTTTATGCTATTGAATAATTTGCAATTCTTTGGTTGTCTTAGTGAATGGTTCGGAGCCTGTTTTTGTTACGTGTAAACAATCTTCAATACGAACGCCTACTTTTCCAGGAATGTAAATACCGGGCTCAATAGAGAAACACATACCTTCTTCAATGACTAAATCATTGCCATGAACCAGCGATGGGTATTCATGGACAGTGGTTCCAATGCCATGGCCTAAGCGATGGTTAAAGTATTCACCATAACCAGCTTTTGTGATTACACCTCGAGCAATATCATCTAATTCGCCTGCTGTAACACCAGGTTTCACTGCTTCAGTTGCTGCTAATTGTGCTTCTAAAACAATTCCATAAATTTCTTTTTGGAAATCAGAAGGTTCCAAGTAGCTGACTGTTCGTGTGGCATCACTACAATAGCCATTATGAACGACACCTAAATCAAATAACACTAAGTCATGGGGCTCAATTTTTGTTTCGCCAGGTACCCCGTGAGGACTAGCTCCGTTTTTTCCTGTTAAGACTAACGTATCAAAACTCATTGAGCGAATACCTTGACGTTTTAATTGATACTCGATTTCTGCAACAATTTCTTGTTCCGCAACGCCTGCTTGAATTGCTTTGAAGCCAATCTCAAAAGCGACATCAGCCCAACTACCAGCTTCTAGTAAACGTTGAATTTCAGGTTCTGTTTTAATTAATTGAAGTTTTTCAATTAAAGGCGTAACATCATGCGAAAAATCGCTAGCTGGAAAATAGGTTTTCAATTGATCAAAACGAGCTAAAGAAAGAGCTTGTTTTTCTAAAGCAAAGCGTGGCGTGCCTTGTGTCCGTTTATTTAATAAAACCGCAATTTTTTCCCAAGGATTTTCGCTATCTAAATAACCATAAACGGGATAAGTCCAACTACTCTTTTCGGCATCTTCGACTTCTAATGCAGGTGTAAATAAAAATGATTGGTCGTCCGCAGCGATAAACAAAGCTAACACGCGTTCATGAGGTTCGCTTTCGTAACCAGAAAAGTAAGCGATATGACCAGGATCACTAATATAAGTGAAGTCAATCTTTTCTTGGTGCATCCAATTTTTTAAATCGGCAATTTTTTCTTGATTCATAAAACATCCTTCTTTCTTTTATTCTGAAGTGAATCACAGTACTATCATAACATGAAATGACAAAAAGTTCCTTTTGAAATGGAAAGTAAATTTTCATGAAAAAACGATAAAACGGTTGCAAAAATAGAAGAATTTTGATATTCTAGGCTAGGAAAGAAATGTAAACAGTGTTTTCAGAAAATGAGAACAAATTCATATTTATAGGAGAAGAAACATGGAAAAACAAACAATTACAATTTATGATGTTGCTAGAGAGGCAAATGTATCTATGGCTACTGTTTCTCGTGTTGTCAATGGTAATCCCAATGTAAAACCAGCAACGCGTAAAAAAGTCTTAGAAGTGATTGATCGCTTAGATTACCGTCCTAACGCAGTCGCACGTGGTTTAGCAAGTAAAAAAACGACAACAGTGGGTGTTATTATTCCAGATGTTAGTAATGCATTTTTTGCTTCATTAGCACGTGGCATTGACGATGTGGCTACAATGTATAAATATAATATCATTTTAGCTAATTCAGATGGAGACGATCAAAAAGAAGTTACTGTATTGAACAATTTACTTGCCAAGCAAGTAGATGGGATTATCTTTATGGGTCATCGCATTACAGATGATATTCGTGGTGAATTTTCACGTTCAAAAACACCTGTTGTCTTAGCAGGTTCAATTGATCCAGATGAACAAGTCGGTAGCGTTAATATTGATTACACAGAAGCAACGAAAGATGCAACAGCGACTTTAGCGAAAAATGGGAACAAAAAAATTGCTTTTGTTAGTGGTGCATTAATCGATCCAATTAATGGTCAAAACCGAATGAAAGGCTACAAAGAAGCTTTAGCGGAAAATGGCTTGTCTTATAATGAAGGCTTAGTTTTTGAATCTGAATATAAATTTAAAGCAGGCATTAATTTGGCTGAGCGTGTCCGTAATAGTGGGGCAACTGCTGCCTTTGTTACAGATGATGAGCTAGCAATTGGCTTATTAGATGGGATGCTAGATGCTGGTGTGAAAGTTCCAGAAGAATTTGAAATCATTACAAGCAATAACTCATTGCTTACAGAAGTCTCTCGTCCACGTCTATCAAGTATTACACAACCTTTATATGATATCGGTGCCGTGTCAATGCGTTTATTAACAAAACTAATGAACAAAGAAGAAATTGAAGAAAAAACAGTTGTTTTACCTTATGGAATTGATCAAAAAGGTTCAACAAAATAAATTGAATTAAACGGCTAAACTAAGAGCGTTAACTCTTAGTTTAGCCGTTTTTTGATACCTAAAAATGAGCCAGAAAACGTATTTTTCTGGCTCATTTTAGCGAGTTAATTATTGTTCTTTTTATTATCGTTGTTTTTATTGTTGTTATTATTTGTAGTGGCACGTGGAGCAAGATTTCCCCAGTAAGAAGCGTAATTGCTGTCTGTTCCACCGATCCCAAATTTATAGGTACTTTGTGGTGCACCATCTTTGGCATAGTATGAAGTCGTTGTTTTGCCAGGTGTATTGAACTTGGCACCATTATAGGTAATTGAGCCAGGTTTTTCACCAGTAAATTCAGAAACTTTTGATTTAATGACACTTGGGTCTAATTCAAATTTTTGACCAATGCCAAACAATTCTGGATTCGCATAGTACAGCGCGTTAGCTAAGTTCGCCATATAATTCCCGTTATTGTCGCCGCTGGTCGTCGTCATTGGCGCTGGTAGATCATGTCCTGACCAAGAACTTAGTGTCACAGTCGGGGTAGAGACAATTAGCCATGAATCTTTATAGTCATTAGTTGTCCCAGTTTTTCCGACCCAATCAGCACTGGCTAAATGAGGATTCAAGCCAGCTAATGTTGGTTTGAATTTTGTCGTATTCGCAGAATCCACCACTGAGCGCAACAAGTCATTCATAATAGAAGCGGTCGCCGGTGAATAAACTTGCGTTCCTTCATCTTTGTGTTCGTAGACCACATGTCCGCTATTGTCTGTGATTTTTTCAATCATGTAGGCTTTTTGATATTTACCTTTGTTAGCAAGCGCTTGGAAGCCGTTTGTTTGTGTTACAACATTTGTTTCTACTGAACCCAATGGCGCAGATTCGTAAGCCCAAGCATCTGAAGCTGGATAGTTCATTTTACTTAAGTAGTGATTGTAAGAGAAATTATCATCACCCATTTTTTTCCTTAGCTCATTATTAACATGAACGACAGGGATATTGAAAGACCAATTCAAGGCATTCCGAACAGTCACGAATTGATTTAAATCCACATTTGTGGAATTAACAAATTCTGTACCATCAGCATAAGTCGTTGGGTAGTTGGCCAGACGACTTTCAGAACCAATGAGTCCTTGATCAATCGCAGGGCCATAGACAGAAATTGGTTTAATCGTAGAACCAACTTGACGATCGGCATTAAAGGCATGGTTGTTTTGATTAATATCGAAGTTTCTGCCGCCGATAAAACCAAGGATACGACCAGTAGCGTTATCCATTAAAATATTGCCAGTTTCAATCATTGTATTCCCATTGACATCTGCAGTGCCATCATCAAGCAAATAACCATAATTTGCGACAGCGGTTTGCATCGTGTTATAAATGTTCTGATCAATGGTTGATTGGATTGTATAGCCTTGCGACTGGATTTCGCGACGTGCTTGTTCTTCATATTGATCTAAACCAACTTGATCTAAATCATCACGATTAACTTTAGCTTTTTTCATATCTAAATCCATGACAATCTCAACTGCTTTATCTAACACCGTATAGTATAGATAGCCTTCTGTATTGACATTGGCCTGTTCAGTTGGTAAAAAGTCTTTTTTCAAGTCGTAAGCTTTGGCTTCTTCATATTCCTTTTGTGAAATTGCTTTTTCTCGGTACATACTGAAAAGAACAAAATCTTTTCTCTTCATTCCTAAAGATAAATCGTCTTTCAAGGCACCAGTGTTAGTATAGGGCGTGTAAACAATGGGACTTTGGGGAAGTCCTGCGATAAAGGCCGCTTGAGGAAGATTCAAGTCCTTGGCACTTTTACCAAAGAGTCCTTTGGCTGCTTCTTCCACGCCTGCAATATTTTCACCTTTGTTATTACGACCAAAAGGGGAGACATTTAGATAAGTTGTCACGATTTCGTCCTTAGAAAAGTATTTTTCAATACGTAAAGCTAATAAAATTTCGTTGGCTTTCCGTTTAAAAGTCGTTTCGTCAGTTAAAATCTGTTGCTTTACCAATTGCTGAGTCAATGTTGAACCACCAGAAGAACCGCCGATACCTGTCGCATCAGAAATCAACGCTCGAACTAGCGCTTTTGGTACTACCCCATGATGTTCTTCAAAATATTCATCTTCTGTTGAAATAATGGCTTTTTTTAGCAATGGAGACATTTGATCGCCATTAATTCGTGTCCGAATTAAATCTGATTTGATGTTAGCAATCGGAGTACCATCTGCGTAAGTCATTTTTGACACTTCGGTAATATCACTGATTTCTTTTTGCAATTCTTCCTTCGTTGGGGGCTGTGTATCTTCAACTAGAAAAGCAAAATAGCCCATTCCAATACCTAAGCCAAGAGAGCCACCTAAGACAATCAGAATAACCCCAAAAACCACTAATGACTGAAAAACGCGAATAATGACATTTAAAATAAGTAAAAAGACATTGCCGCCAGAAGAGGTCGTTGGTTTTTGCTTATTGTTACTTGAATTATTTTTCAAAAGCTTCACCTCAATAAAATGATACATTCTGTGTTATTATAGCAAAAAAAAGCTTCTATGAATAGTTTCTACACCAATTGCCATTTTTTGTTGAAAAAACTTAAGAGAAAATAGGGAAATCTCATTTTTTGACTTTTCAAGTGTGACAGAATCGGTTACTATGAATAGGGGAATTTGATCTATTATTATGTTTTACTATAGGAGGAAAATCATGAATTCAGCTTTTTTTGAAGAATTAAAAGCCCGTGGGTTGGTCTACCAAGTCACAGATGAAGAAGCCTTACAAAAACAATTAAATGAAGAATCTGTTAAATTATATATCGGCTTTGATCCAACGGCAGACAGTTTACACATCGGGCATCTACTGCCAATTCTTATGTTACGTCGTTTCCAACAAAATGGTCATGTGCCCATTGCTTTAGTTGGTGGCGGAACAGGCATGATTGGTGATCCATCATTCAAAGATGCAGAACGTAGTTTAAACACACTTGATACAGTGAAAGCTTGGTCTGAAAGTATTAAGGGCCAGTTGTCACGTTTTATCGATTTTGAAGATGAAAAAAATCCAGCGATTCTAGCAAATAACTATGATTGGCTTGGAGAACTTTCATTAATTGATTTCTTACGTGATGTGGGAAAAAACTTTACAATTAATTATATGATGAGTAAAGAAAGCGTGAAACGCCGAATCGAAACAGGAATTTCTTATACTGAATTTGCGTATCAATTATTACAAGCGTATGATTTCTTGAAATTGTACGAAACAGAAGGCTGTTTATTGCAATTAGGCGGCAGTGATCAATGGGGAAACATTACTTCAGGGATTGAATTATTACGCCGAGAACAAGAAGTTCAAGGATTTGGCTTAACTATGCCTTTAATTACAAAAGCAGATGGTACCAAATTTGGTAAAACAGAAGGAAACGCAGTTTGGCTAGATGCGGAAAAAACTTCGCCATATGAATTTTATCAATTCTGGATTAACACAGATGATCGTGATGTCGTGAAATTCTTGAAATACTTTACTTTCTTAACATTGGATGAAATTGCAACAATTGAAGAAGAATTTACAGCGAACCCAGGTCAACGTGCTGCGCAAAAAGCGTTAGCCAAAGAAGTGACTACTTTAGTCCACGGTGAAGCAGCCTATCATCAAGCGGTTAAAATTTCAGAAGCGTTGTTCAGCGGAGATATCCAAAGCTTAACAGCAGAAGAAATTAAACAAGGATTTAAAGATGTACCAACGTACGAGGTGCAACCAGAGGATCAATTAAGTTTAGTTGACTTATTAGTTACCTCAAAAATAGAACCATCCAAACGTCAAGCCCGTGAAGATGTTCAAAATGGAGCGATTTACGTCAATGGAGAACGTAGACAAGATTTAGCAGCTGAATTGACAGAAACTGATAAAATCGAAGGGCAATTTACTGTGATTCGTCGCGGTAAGAAAAAATATTTCTTGTTAAAATACTAAAACACTGTGAACTTCAATCTTATACGGTTTATAAATTAAAAATAATAGTTAACAGTTAATACTAGCTTAATATTTTGCTTTAGGAAGACTTGTTTACCTTAATGTAAGCAAGTCTTTTTATAAAGTTTTGCTTATAGTACTAGAATCAATAGTCACCAACATTATCTTGAACGGTTTATTATATAAAAATACCGACCAAGTTTCTCTGGTCGGTATTCTGTCTAATTTTTAAGTCTCACTACAGATAGCCAATCCTTACTTGTATAATATTACTGTATGGAAACCTTCCATAGATCCTGACAGACCTTGATTTTGTAGTGAATCAATTTTTATATCAACAATTTCATAACCATCTAACTGCATAGAAGATATTATTTCATCAATTTGCGTAGTGTATTTGTCCTCACAGCCAAAATTTTGATTAATCCATTTACTAAAACTATTTACCATAACTAGATGAGTTAAACCATCTTTAGGTTTTAAAAATTTTTTTATTTCTTTTTGATAAATAGATTCTGCAGCACTTTTTTGTCCTTTTGTAAACATTCCCACTCTATTTCACCACCTTTCCAGTAAAATTATTATTGCTAATATATTTATTGCTTCAAGCTTTTTGTGAATGTCCAAAGTGTTAATCACTAATAAAGTTAGACTATTATTCCTCTCTATGGTGATTCATTAAGGAAAAGTATTGGTTAAAGCATATAGACGATAAAGATAGTATATCAATGTTCACAAAAGTCTACAATAAAAATTCAAATTTGTTATAGACTATATTAGAAAAGTAATGGGTGGGTATTGTTGTATCAACAATAAGGAGGACTGTAAGAAAAGTCCTTTGTCAAGATAGTATTGAAATAAAAAGCTGAAAATCAAAAGGACAAATGTTACAAAAAACTCTTTTTTACTATTGGGCATATTCAATTACAGATAACTTGTGCTATGCTAGAATAAAAAGTGCAGTCGCTATAAGGAGTAGGTTATGAAATCAATTGTCGAAAAGTTAAACTTAACGAAGTATCAGCACCCAGTTATTTTAAATAGACCACAGGCAGAGTATCTATCTGAATTTGCTTCAGCCGCGCAGCAATTACCCTCAGAACCAGTTGAGCTGATTTTTGCATTTGTAAAAACGATGGCGGAATTTCAAGAGATTGTTTCAATGGTGATTGAAGGTCAACATTTAGTAGAAAATGGGTTGTTATATGTGGCTTATCCGAAAAAAGGCAATAAAATGTATCCAACTTTTGTCCACCGAGATGAAATTTTTCCAACATTACAAGTAAACGAGGCAGATGGGTATATTAAAGGCTCAACCTTAAAATTTAATCGCATGGTTAGTTTAGATGAGACTTTTACGGTTGTCGGCATGAAGAATGTTCTTAAAAAGCCAGCGAAGAATCAGACCAGTTCTGCTGTTGGGGATTATGTTCAATATTTACCAGAAATTGAAGCGTTGGTACAAACAGAACCAGCTGCTGCAGCGACATTCGCTGCATTAACGCCTGGTTATCAAAAAGAGTGGGCGCGGTATGTATTTAGTGCAAAGCGAGCGGAGACACGGAAAAAGCGGCAAACTGAAATGTTAGTCATTTTAAAAGAAGGCTATAAAACCAAAGCGCTTTATCAGCAAAGGAAGAAATAATGGCGCAGTCAATTGAAACAGTTACAGCATACATCGAAACAGTTGAACCAAAATGGCGAATTGCTTATCAGCAAGTATTAGACGTCGTTTCGCAAAATTTGCCAGCAGGATTTGAATTAACGATGCAATATGGCATGCCAACCTTTGTTGTGCCGCTTTCAGTATTTCCAGAAGGCTATCTCAACCGTGGTGATGAACCGTTACCATTTATCAGCTTAGGCGCTACTAAAAGGCAAGTAGCTTTATATCACATGGTATTAATGGGAAATGAAGCCGTCCGAAGTTGGTTTCAAGAAGCCTATCAGGAACAAGTGTCAACAAAGCTAAACATGGGGAAAAGTTGTATTCGCTTCACTAATCCTAAGCGAATACCCTATGAACTAATTGGCGAATTAGTAACAAAAATCACGCTAGAAGAATGGCTGCAACAGTATCAACACCACCAAAAGAAAAAGAAGAATTATTAGGAGGAACCACATGTTATTAGGATCACACGTTAGTATGAGTGGCAAGAAAATGCTATTAGGCTCTGCCGAGGAAGCGGCTAGCTATGGCTCAACAACCTTTATGATTTATACAGGCGCGCCACAAAACACGCGCCGGAAACCGATTGAAGAAATGAATATTGAAGCTGGGCAAGCTTTTATGAAGGAACACAATTTAAGTAATATCGTCGTTCATGCCCCGTATATTATTAATTTAGGTAATACAATTAAAACGGAAAATTTCGGTTTTGCCGTAGACTTTTTGCGACAAGAAATTGAGCGAGCACAAGCGTTGGGAGCAACGCAAATCACGTTACACCCAGGTGCGCATGTTGGCGCAGGTCCAGAAGCCGGCATCAAACAAATTGTTAAAGGTCTAAACGAAGTCTTGTGGAAAGAGCAAATCCCTCAAATCGCTTTAGAAACAATGGCTGGTAAAGGGACCGAAATCGGCCGTACATTTGACGAACTAGCTGCGATTATTGACGGAGTTACGCTGAATGATAAACTTTCTGTCACTCTGGATACTTGCCACATTAATGATGCAGGTTATAATGTAAAAGATGATTTTGATGGCGTATTAGTTGAATTTGATAAAATTATCGGATTGGATCGTTTAAAAGTTATTCATGTGAATGATTCTAAAAATCCTATGGGCTCACATAAAGATCGTCATGCCAATATTGGCTTTGGCACTATTGGTTTTGAAGCTTTAAACGGTGTGGTTCACCATGAAAAATTAACTGCTTTACCAAAAATTTTAGAAACACCTTATGTCGGAGAAGACAAAAAAAATAAAAAGGCCCCTTACGGCTTTGAAATTGCGATGTTAAAAAATCAAACATTTGATCCAGAATTATTAGAAAAAATTCAAGGACAAAACTAAAGCAACAATCGCTCTTAAAGGTCCTATTGACATTTAAGAGCGTATATTTTTGACTTTTAATCACTATTTTGCAAAAAAATCAGACTTTTTTCATTATTTAAGAGAAATCCCGCAAAAAGAACTTTTCTTTTTTTGCTATTTCTAGTAAAATAATTCATTGAGAGCAAAACTATACGGAGAGGAGAGAGTTTCAATGGCAACAGGTTGGGTAGTATTAATCGCAGTAATCGCTTTATTAGTAGGCGCTGCAGGGGGCTTTTTCCTTGCACGCAAATATATGCAAGATTATTTCAAAAAAAATCCTCCCGTTAATGAGGATATGTTACGCATGATGATGGCATCAATGGGTCAAAAACCGTCAGAGAAAAAGGTTAGACAAATGATGCAACAAATGAAAAACCAAGGAAAATAGTAAAGGTTATTCAGGTAATCATGAATAAGTGTAAAAACGGGCTGATTTTCAGTCCGTTTTTTTGTTGTTTTGCGGGAGAATAGGATAATCTAGGAGGAAAAGAGCGAAACGTTTAATCAAAAACAACAATAACGAAGAAACCTTCTAGCTCGAAAGTAGTCTTCGTAGAACAACAAAGTAAAGGAGGGACAACTGAATGTCCATATTCAAAAAATTAGGCTGGTTTTTTAAGCAAGAGAAAAAAAGTTATATTATTGGGGTTTTCTCATTAATGATGGTCGCTCTTGTTCAATTAGTCCCGCCCAAAGTTATTGGCGTCGTTGTAGATGAAATCGTTAACAAAGAAATTCGCTTAACGAAAATTATCGTGTGGGTTGCACTCTTGGTTGGTGCTGGGCTTGCCCAATATCTTTTTCGCTATATTTGGCGGATGCATATTTGGGGGAGTGCCGCTCGTTTGGAAAAAGAGCTACGGACTCAATTATTTCATCATTTCACAAAAATGGATAGTATCTTTTATCAGAAATATCGGACAGGTGACTTGATGGCGCATGCAACCAATGATTTAAATGCCATCCAAAATGTGGCTGGAGCTGGGATTTTAACATTTGCTGACTCTGTGATTACGGGAGGAACAACAATTATCGCAATGGTTCTATTTGTCGATTGGCGCTTAACATTAATTGCTTTATTACCGCTGCCTTTATTAGCGGTCACCTCACGAGTTCTAGGTTCTAAGTTGCATGATGCCTTTCGAGATTCACAAGCTGCTTTTTCAGCGATTAATGATAAAACACAAGAAAGTATCACTGGAATTAAAGTCATTAAAACATTTGGGCAAGAAAAAGAAGATCTTGCTGATTTTACAGAGAAAATTGATGATGCTATCGTCAAAAATAAACGAACGAACTTTTTAGATGCACTATTTGATCCGTTTATTACGCTGATTATTGGTGTTTCTTATGTTTTGACAATTATTATTGGTGGTCGTTTCATCATGGAAGGAACGATTAGTTTAGGTCAGTTGGTCTCTTTCATTGCCTATATTGGGATGCTAGTTTGGCCAATGTTTGCGATTGGGCGCTTATTTAATGTGTTAGAACGTGGGAATGCTAGTTACGATCGTGTGAACGAATTATTACATGAAAAAACGCATATTATCGAACGAAAAGATGCCATCAAAACAATGGCGCAAGGAACAATTTCAATGAAGATTGATTCTTTTTCTTATCCAAAAGAAGAGGCAGTGGCGTTGGAAAATATCCAATTTTCGTTGCAAGAAGGAGAAACTTTGGGGATTGTTGGCAAAACAGGCGCTGGTAAAACCACTATTTTGAAGTTGTTGATGCGTGAATATGACCAATACCAAGGAACGATTTCCTTTGGAAAACATGACATTAAAAATTACACATTAGATGCATTGATGGGTGCAATGGGTTACGTGCCACAGGACCATTTTCTCTTTTCCATGACGGTACGAGATAACATTCGTTTTGCTAAACCAGACTTGGAACAAGCAGCAGTTGAACAAGCGGCAGCATTAGCATTTATTAACCAAGAAATTAAAGCATTCCCTGAAGGCTATGACACAATGGTTGGGGAACGTGGCGTTTCGCTTTCTGGAGGACAAAAACAACGGATTTCTATTGCACGGGCCTTGATTGTTGAACCAGAATTGTTAATTTTAGACGATGCCTTATCTGCAGTCGATGCGAAGACTGAAGAGGCGATTTTATCAAATCTAAAAGAAACACGCCAAGAAAAAACCACTATTATTACAGCGCATCGTTTAAGTAGTGTCATGCATGCAAAAGAAATCTTAGTGTTGGATGAAGGGAAAATTATTGAACGGGGGACACATCAGGAGTTACTGGCTCAGAAGGGTTGGTATCAGCGGATGTGGGAAAAACAGCAATTAGAAGCGAAAATTGAAGGGAGTGAGAGTTAATGGAAGAAAAGTATCAATCCGAATGGTCCAGAGAGTTACCGCTGAAAGAACAATTAACGATTGTTCAGCGTTTGTTTCGTTTTGCCAAACCGTTTCGACGCATGTTTTACACAGCTATTCTCTTTGCATTTGTCTTATCAATTATCAATATTCTTTTGCCTAGAGTCATTCAAGTTTTTATGGATAATTATTTAACGCCTAAAACTGCTACAATGCAGGTGATTCTAACTTTTGCTGCTATTTATTTTTTTGGTGTCATTGTCAAAAGTATTGTTTGGTTTTTCCAATGGTATTTGTATTCGATGGCTTCTTTAAAAACGTATCAATATATACGAGTGAAATTATTTGAAAAATTACACACTTTAGGTATGCGTTATTTTGATCAAACACCAGCGGGTTCGACGGTGTCTCGTGTTACAAATGACACAGAAACATTGTTTGAATTCTGGTATGTATTCTTAATGGTGATTACAGGAATTTTTGCCGTAATCTCGTCATTTTTTGCAATGTTTCAACTCAGTCCAGAAATCTCATTTTATTGTCTAATTTTCTTGCCAATTTTATTAGTTGTGATTTGGTATTACCAAAAATTTAGTTCAAAATTATATCGCAGTATGCGGGAAAAATTAAGTCAATTAAACACCAAACTAAATGAATACATCTCTGGTATGCAAATCATTCAACAATTTCGCCAAGAAAAGCGTTTGGAAAAAGAATTTGAGGAAACCAATGATGATTATTTAAAAACACGTGTAGCAATGATTCGTATGAATTCGTTATTATTAAGTCCCATCATTAATTTGTTGTATACGTTGGCGATTGCATTGGCCTTAACTATGTTTGGCATCGATGCTTTACATTCACCTGTTGAAGCGGGGATGATTTATGCTTTTGTAACGTATGTCCAAGCTTTTTTTAATCCGATGACGCAAATGATGGACTTCCTAAGTATCTTTACAGATGGGATTGTCGCAGGTAGCCGTATTTTAAAAATTATGGATACGGAAGAATTAACGCCGCAACAATCAGTAGGTGCGAATGGGGAAATTATTCGCGGGAAAATTGAATTTCGCAATGTTACTTTTTCTTATGACGGCAAAAACGAAGTATTGAAAAATATTAGCTTTGTTGCAAATCCCGGGGAAACCGTCGCTTTAGTCGGTCATACAGGAAGTGGTAAAAGTTCAATTATTAATGTACTCATGCGCTTCTATGAATTTTATGAAGGGCAGATTTTAATTGATGATCGTGACATTCGTGATTTTCCCATGACAGAATTACGGGAAAAGATGGGCTTAGTATTACAGGACGCTTTCATGTTTTATGGAGATATTGCTGGAAATATCCGTTTACTGAATCCCAATATTACAGATGAACAAATTAAACAGGCTGCGGAATTTGTTCAGGCGGATAAATTTATCCACACGTTACCCAATACCTATCATGCGAAAGTCATTGAACGAGGAGCGAGTTATTCTAGTGGACAACGTCAATTAATTTCGTTTGCACGAACGATTGTGACTGATCCCAAAATTTTAGTTTTAGATGAAGCAACCGCTAATATTGATACAGAAACAGAAGGATTGATTCAAGAAGGATTAGCCAAAATGCGTCAAGGGAGAACGACAATTGCGATTGCGCATCGCCTTTCGACGATTCGTGATGCAAACTTGATTTTAGTTTTAGACAAAGGACAGATTGTAGAACGAGGAACGCATGAAACGTTATTGGCAGAAGGTGGCCTTTATGCGGATATGTATCAGTTACAAAGTACGGAAGTTTAACGTAACAACTGAAAGAGTTAAATAACCCAAACAAAGACATTTAGTGTTAGGAAATTCCTAATTCTAGGTGTCTTTGTAGCTCTTTAAATTGCAAAAAAGAATAGAAATGGTATGATATGAAGAGAGAAAAACAAACGAGGAAGTTAGGTGGAACTGTGAAGCCAGTTATAGTCAAAAATGTGCGAATAGGTGAAGGGAATCCCAAAATTGTGGTGCCCATTGTTGCTCCAACAGCCGAGGATATTTTGGCCGAAGCAACGGCGAGCCAAACACTAGATTGTGATTTGGTGGAATGGCGTTTAGACTATTATGAAAATGTCGCTGATTTTTCCGATGTATGTAATCTTTCACAACAAGTGATGGAACGGTTGGGGCAAAAACCGTTATTGTTAACTTTTCGTACACAAAAAGAAGGTGGCGAAATGGCTTTTTCCGAGGAAAATTATTTTGCTTTGTATCATGAATTAGTGAAAAAGGGTGCGTTGGATTTATTGGATATTGAATTATTTGCGAATCCACTGGCGGCAGATACGTTAATTCATGAAGCTAAAAAGGCGGGGATTAAAATTGTTCTCTGTAATCACGACTTTCAGAAAACACCGTCGCAAGAGGAGATTGTCGCGCGGTTACGCCAAATGCAAATGCGTCAGGCGGATATTTGTAAAATAGCTGTGATGCCACAAGATGCGACAGATGTACTTACGTTACTTTCAGCAACCAATGAAATGTACACCCATTATGCATCCGTCCCAATCGTTACTATGTCAATGGGACAGTTAGGGATGATTAGTCGCGTAACAGGTCAACTGTTCGGGTCGGCACTAACTTTTGGCTCCGCCCAGCAAGCGTCTGCACCAGGCCAACTATCCGTACAAGTATTAAGAAATTATTTAAAGACATTCGAACAAAACAAGTGATTCAGAAGGTGAAAAAAGTGGCAAAGAAAAAAACACAACAAAAAACGAATGCGATGCGCATGGTAGAACAACATAAAGTACCATATAAAGAATATGAATTCGCTTGGAGCGAAGATCATTTAAGTGCAGAAAGTGTCGCTGAAAGTTTAGGTATTGACAAAGGACGAATTTTTAAAACCTTGGTTACAGTAGGTAATAAAACAGGTCCCGTCGTGGCTGTCATTCCTGGTAATCAAGAATTAGATTTGAAAAAATTAGCGAAAGCTAGTGGCAACAAAAAGGTAGAAATGCTTCACTTAAAAGATTTAGAAGCAACCACAGGCTATATTCGTGGGGGCTGTTCACCAATTGGGATGAAAAAACAATTTCCCACCTATTTGGCTGAAGAAGCTCAACAATATTCTGCAATTATTGTTTCTGCAGGCAAACGTGGCATGCAAATTGAATTAGCTCCTGAAGCAATCCTTTCGCTAACCAATGGACAATTTGCGGAAATAACGACAAAAGAATAAGTGGCTATAAGAAGAAGTCGAGACAGAACCGTTTATCTGTTTTTAAACGTGGAGCAAAAATCACTAGGGATTTTTGCTCCACGTGTTTAATTATCAAATTAATAAAGGAAAAGCATTAAG
Organism: Enterococcus sp. DIV1307a; assembly: GCF_050537425.1. Lineage (NCBI taxonomy): Bacteria > Bacillati > Bacillota > Bacilli > Lactobacillales > Enterococcaceae > Enterococcus > Enterococcus sp. DIV1307a. The sequence continues at coordinate 1,479,553 of NZ_CP172914.1, read as the reverse complement.
TAGACAGTGCTACTTTTTATTGGGATAAAATTTTTGTAATGCTTGCCGTGCGAGCATATCGGCCGCTTTGTTTTGACTTTCAGGTAGCCATTTGATTAAGAGCAAAGGGAAATTCTTTTCTAGTTGTTGATATTCTGCTAAATAAGGCTGGTACTTTTCATTTTTAGCATAGTTTTTTTCAATTGTTTGGACAACAATTTTACTATCTGAGTGGAGAAGAACGGTTTGTTGATTGTCTTCATTGGCAATCGCTTGTTTTAAAGCTTCAATCAGCACTTTAAATTCGGCTTCGTGATTACTAACAATGCCTAAAGGCACATGCAATTGTTGCCGCGATTGGTCGGTGAGGTAAACGATACCGCCGCCAGATTCACCTGGATTGCCTTTTGTTGCAGCATCTACATAAATTCTTAACATAAAATTACTCCTAATTTCTTTTTGTTCTTAAAAAAAGTATGTTACTATTATAACATATTTAAATTTAGCGGCGTTGATCCAGAAGTAGTGAGGGCACTTTATGAAAAAACAGAAATTCTATTGGCAGCCAGAATTAGCATCAACAATTATTTACTGGTCTTGCACATTTTGTATATTATTTATTAGTTTAATTTTAGCATTGGAAAATAATGGTCCTTACTTGATTAGTAATCTGGTGATGGTTCCATTTTTTGTGTTTGCGTATCTAGGAATTGCGCGGTCTTTTAACCTGACAGAAACATCTTTAATTGTCAGAGATGTTTTATGGTTTCGCAAAAAAGCACTTCCGCTTTCTCAGATAGAAAAAGTAACCTACAATGAAAAAAGCATCGAAATTTTTTCCTCAGAATTTAAGGAAGGCTCAAAAGTCTTTTTAATGAAAAAGAAAACGATTCCGTTATTTCTTGAGGCACTTAAGGTAAAAAAGCCTGAATTGAAGGTAGCAGAAGATCATTCTTTGGGCCTTCATAAAAAAGAAGAAAAAAACAAGAGTGAGTCATAAGTCGAAACGACTGGTGACCCACTCTCAAAATCTTAAAATAATCAGCTGAAACAAACGCTACGTTTACTTACTTTTTGGAGCTAAGCGCTGTTGGTTCAGCTTTTTTAGTTATCTATTTTTTTGACATGTGCTGCTTGTAGCCCACGATTGCCTTCCATTATCTCGAATTCTACAGATTGATTCTCATCAAGTGATTTGAATCCGTCACCTTCTATAGCAGTGAAGTGGACAAAAATCTCATCTTCTTCGTTGTAAACGATAAAACCATAACCTTTTCTGTTATCGAACCATTTGACAATTCCTTTTTGCATCCAATTCACGCTCCTTTTAGATTTGTAAAGACACTTTCATTATACGAGAAAAGGCTACCAAACGTCAATGGTTGGGTTGTTTAAAAAAGGTTATTCTAGCCATTCTATTCAATACAAGCTATAATTTAAAAGAAACAATGTGTCACAAAGACGATAAAGAATTGAAAAGGGGTCCGTTATGAAGACAGATATTAACATTGCACAAGCAGCAACATTAAAACCTATTCAAGAGATTGCCGAAACAATCGGTCTTTCAGAAGATTCGCTCGAACTTTATGGAAAATACAAAGCGAAAATAGATTTTCCAACGCTTCAATCCTTAGAAGCGAAACCAGAAGGTAAATTAATCCTCGTTACGTCGATTAATCCAACGCCAGCAGGAGAAGGAAAGTCAACCGTGACCATTGGTTTAGGAGATGCATTAAATCAAATCAATAAAAAAACAGTTATTGCCCTAAGAGAACCATCATTAGGTCCTGTGATGGGGATTAAAGGTGGCGCAACAGGTGGCGGTTACGCACAAGTATTACCAATGGAAGAAATCAATTTGCATTTTACTGGTGATATGCATGCCATTACGACAGCCAATAATGCCTTAGCTGCGTTACTAGATAATCATTTACAGCAAGGAAATGAATTAAAGATTGATTCTCGGCGGGTGATTTGGAAACGTGCAGTGGATCTAAATGATCGTGCGCTCAGACAGGTCGTTGTTGGTTTAGGCGGTCCTTTCCAAGGTGTACCAAGAGAAGACGGTTTCGATATTACTGTGGCAAGCGAAATTATGGCGATTCTTTGTTTATCGCAAAATTTAACGGACTTAAAAGAACGCTTAAGTCGGATTATTGTCGCCTATAATGACCAAAGAGAGCCGGTGACGGTTAAAGATTTAAACGTGGCAGGTGCCCTGACTTTATTATTGAAAGACGCCTTAAAACCTAATTTAGTTCAAACGATTGAAGGAACTCCAGCTTTTGTTCACGGTGGTCCTTTTGCCAATATCGCTCATGGATGTAACAGTATTTTAGCGACAAAAACGGCTTTGCATCTAGGGGATTATGTCGTAACAGAAGCAGGTTTTGGTGGCGACTTAGGTGGCGAAAAATTTTTAGATATTAAAGTACCTTCTTTAGGAAAAGCACCCGATGCCGTTGTGATTGTGGCAACGATTCGCGCGTTGAAAATGCATGGCGGTTTGGCGAAAGATCAGTTAGCAGAAGAAAATTTACCAGCGTTACAAAAAGGCTTTGCCAACTTAGAAAAACATATTCAAAACATGCAACGTTATGATGTACCAGTAGTTGTTGCAATTAATGAGTTTACACAGGATACAGAGAAGGAAATTCAACTGTTGAAAGAAGCCTGCCAAGCGTTAGGCGTGCCCGTCGAGTTAACAAGTGTTTGGGCGCAAGGTGGCGCAGGTGGCACGAATCTAGCGAAAACAGTAGTAGCAGAGATTGAAGCCAATACAAAACAGTTTCAACCTTTATATAATCCTCGCCAAACTATTGAAGAAAAAATTCAAGCCATTGTACAAACGATTTACGGCGGGGAACAGGCGATTTTTTCTCCGAAAGCGCAAAAACAAATCGCAGACTTTACAAAAAATGGTTGGGATCAATTACCAATCTGCATGGCGAAGACACAGTATTCACTTTCTGACGATCCTCAAAAATTAGGACGGCCAGAAGGATTTACGATTACGATTCGTGAGCTAGTTCCAAAAATCGGTGCAGGGTTTATCGTGGCGTTAACGGGTGACATTTTAACGATGCCTGGCTTGCCGAAAGTTCCTGCTGCGTTAAATATGGATGTGGACGAAACGGGTCAAGCGAGCGGTCTCTTTTAAAGCCGCTCTTTCCTGAGACCTATTTTTAGTATATACTTGAAAGTAGCTCAATAAAAAATAATGACGGAAATTTATTGCGTAGTTTATTATAAGGAGCAACGACTATGGGGGAACGAGCAGATACATTTTTAGCACACTTTAATCGCATTGAAAAGTGGATGAGAGAGAGACTGAACAATCCTGTCAACATGGGATTCAGTGAAATGACAAGACGTCTTTCCCGAAAAGAAAAAGGACAGATTGCTCAATTTGAAGAGGATTTGCTTCAAATGGCTCAGTTAAGAAATGCCATCGTTCATGAGCGAATTGCTGATGATTTTGTAATTGCAGAGCCAAACGAATGGGCAGTTCAACGAATTGAAACGATTGAACAAGCTTTAACAAAACCAGAAAAAGTAGTGCCTAAATTTGCGAAACGTGTTACAGCTTTTGAAATCACCACTTCTTTAGAAACGTTATTAACGATTATTGCAAAAAAACAATATTCCCAATTTCCGATTTATGAAAAAGGTGTATTTAAAGGATTAATCACGGTTCGAGGGATTGGTGTATGGTTTGCCATTGAGAGCACCAAAGGCGAAGTTCACATTGCCAACCGAACGGTGCGAGAATTGTTGGCATCAAATTATAAACGCAGCAACTATCAATTTGTTTCAATTGAAGCAACCGTTTTTGAAGTTGAACAAATGTTTCGGGAGCAGCCACGCTTAGAAGCTGTGCTTATTAGTAAAAGTGGCCATCCTAATGGTGAGTTAGTAGGCATTGTTCGACCAAGAGATTTAGCAAGTATTCATAGAGAAAAGGAATGACGCGATTGTTAGTAGTATATTTTTTAATCAGTGCCTTATTAGTAGGGCTTGACCAATGGAGCAAATATTTGACGGTCCAAAACATTTCTTTGGGTGAAACAAAAGAATTCATTCCTGGATTTTTGTCGCTGACCCATTTAAGAAATACCGGAGCCGCTTGGAGCTTATTAGAAGGAAAGATGATATTCTTTTATGTCATCACAGTAATTGTTAGTGTCGTGATTATTTATTTATTAATTAAGAATTATAAAAAAAGTATCTGGTATTCTGTAGGTTTATCTTTTGTCTTAGCAGGTGCCATTGGGAATTTTATTGATCGTGTACGTTTAGGCTACGTAGTGGACATGCTCCAAACGGATTTTATGAATTTTCCTATTTTTAATGTTGCAGATAGTACGTTAGTGGTCGGCGTTATTTGTATATTTATTTATTTGATTTTAGATGAAAAAGCAGCAAAGGAAGGCAAAAATGGAACAAATTAACGTAACGATTCAAACAGAAAAAGGCCGGATTGATAAAGTATTAAGTGAACATTTACCCAATCATTCCCGCTCGCAAATTCAACAATGGTTAAAAGAAAAACACGTAACAGTTAATGGTGAAACGGTCCGCGCAAATTACAAAGTTACAGCAGGCGATGAAATTGTTGTAACAATTCCTGAACCAGAAGTTCTAGATATGGTAGCAGAGGATATTCCTTTGACCATTGTTTATGAAGACAATGATGTGATTGTCGTCAACAAACCTCAAGGCATGGTCGTTCATCCTTCGGCAGGGCATCCCAATGGTACATTAGTGAACGCGTTACTTCATCATGCGGATCACTTATCGGCGATTAATGATGTGGTGCGACCGGGAATTGTTCATCGAATTGATAAAGATACTTCGGGGCTATTGATGGTGGCTAAAAATGATCAAGCCCATGAATCATTAGCGAAACAGCTAAAAGAAAAAACATCGTTACGTAAATACGTTGCCTTGGTCCACGGTGTTATTCCTCACGATAAGGGAGAAATAAATGCGCCTATTGGTCGTTCCAAGGTTGACCGTAAAATGCAAGCGGTCATTGAAGGCGGTAAAGAAGCAGTCACGCATTTTACTGTTTTAGAGCGTTTTGATGCATTTACCTTAGTTGAATTACAACTAGAAACAGGCCGGACACATCAAATCCGTGTTCACATGAAATATATCGGTTATCCATTAGCTGGAGATCCATTATATGGACCGAAAAAAACATTGCCTGGCAATGGACAATTTTTACATGCGAAGTTATTAGGCTTTACACATCCTACTACAGGTGAACAATTAGTCTTTGAAGCACCTTTACCAGAAGTTTTTGAAAAAACTTTACACCAATTAAGAAATAATCATTGATTTTTTTCTGAAGAAGAGGTAAACTCTTTTTTAAGAAGAAAAATAACTAAATAACTGTAACCTTTAAGTTTAGTCCCGTGAGGCTAAGAAGGAATCATGCAAAAGAACACTAGGTGCGCTTAGTTAGTAAGTTGTGTGGGCTACATGGTACCCTTGTACCTTTTTAAACTGTAACCAACATCCTCCTATCCTCATACGGGTAGGAGGATTTTTTGTTGGAAAAAATAACAGGACAATTTCAATAAAAATCCACTTATTTTTCAGCTGCTCAATTGAAGGAAGAATCGCTGACCCCAAGACAGCGAGGACGTAGATAAAAAAGAAATGAGGAGGAAATTATTATGCCAAAGAAAGAAGTTGTTGACGCAGTCACAATGAAACGAGCGCTTACTCGAATCTCGTATGAAATTATTGAAAGAAACAAAGGAATTCAAGACATTGTTTTAGTAGGAATTAAAACGCGTGGGATATACATTGCACAACGTCTAGCCGAACGCTTAAAACAATTAGAAGATATTGACGTGCCAGTTGGTGAATTAGATATTACTTTGTATCGTGATGATGTGAAAGATATGGAGGAACCTGAATTACATTCTTCTGACGTACCAGTCTCAATTGAAGGTAAAGAAGTTATTTTAGTGGATGATGTCTTGTACACGGGCCGGACCATTCGTGCTGCGATGGACGCTGTTATGGATTTAGGTCGTCCAAGAAAAATCTCTTTAGCAGTCTTAGTAGATCGTGGGCATCGGGAACTACCGATTCGTGCCGATTATGTAGGAAAAAATATTCCAACATCAAAAACTGAGGAAATTATTGTGGAAATGGAAGAGCGTGACGGCGCAGATCGTATTATGATCAGTAAAGGAAACGAATAAAAAGGAGTGAACAACGTTGTCAGAAAAAGAATTTCGAAATGAGGATGCAGTCTTAGATATTAAAGACAGACCGCAAGCTTTTCACTGGGTTGGCCTAAGTTTACAACATTTATTTACGATGTTTGGCGCAACGGTTTTAGTACCAATCTTAGTGGGAATTGACCCAGGGATTGCGTTAGTCAGTTCAGGATTAGGAACAATGGTCTATCTGATTACTACAAAAGGAAAAATCCCCGCCTATCTTGGCAGTAGCTTTGCTTTTATTGCAGCGATGCAGATGTTAATGAAGAGTGATGGTTATCCAGCCATTGCCCAAGGTGCTATGACAACCGGCTTGGTATACCTAATCGTTTCATTAATCATTAAAAAAATTGGTTCCGACTGGTTGGATAAAATTTTACCGCCTATCGTTGTAGGACCTGTCGTGATGGTTATCGGTTTAGGCTTGGCTGCTAACGCCGCAAATAACGCAATGTATAACAACAACGTTTATGATTTTAAATATATTGCCGTAGCCTTGATTACTTTAGGCTTAACCATTTTTTACAACATGTTTTTCAAAGGCTTCCTAGGATTAATTCCAATTCTTTTGGGAATTGTCAGTGGGTACCTAGTCGCTTTAGCTTTCGGAATTATTGATTTAACCCCTATTAAAGAAGCTGCGTGGTTTGCTTTACCGAATTTTGAAGTACCTTTTGTTCAATATGAACCGAAATTGTATTTAAATGCCATTACAACAATGGCACCAATTGCTTTTGTAACAATGACAGAACATATTGGTCATTTAATGGTCTTGAATAAATTAACCAAGCGCAACTTTTTCCAAGACCCAGGCTTATCTAAAACTTTAATGGGAGATGGCTTAGCGCAAATTGTAGCAGGTTTTGTTGGTGGACCGCCAGTTACAAGTTATGGTGAAAATATCGGCGTGTTGGCAATTACAAGAGTACACAGTGTCTTCGTGATTGGTGGAGCCGCGGTGTTCGCTGTAGCTTTAGGATTTGTTGGAAAATTAAGTGCCTTGATTCTAAGTATCCCAGGACCAGTTATTTCAGGAATTAGTTTCGTCTTGTTCGGTGTGATTGCCGCAAGTGGTTTGAAAATCTTAATCGATAATAAGATTAATTTTGATAAGAAAAAGAATTTATTGATTGCTTCAGTAATTTTAGTCATCGGCATTGGTGGCTTAGTCTTCAAAGTAGGAACCTTTGAATTGTCTTCAATGGCATTAGCAACCGTCTTAGGAATTGTTTTGAATTTAATTTTACCGGAAAACGCACGTAGCGAAGAACAGTAGGAGGACTGGACGAATGATTATTACATCTGAACGAATTAGTTTAAAACATCTTTTAACTGCTGAGGCTTTAACCGACCGTGAAGTCATGGGGTTAATCCGTCGCGCAGGAGAATTTAAACAGGGGGCAAAATGGCACCCAGAAGAACGTCAATATTTTGCAACAAACTTGTTTTTTGAAAATAGTACTCGAACACATAAAAGTTTTGAGGTAGCTGAGAAAAAATTAGGCTTAGAAGTGATTGAGTTTGAAGCAAGTAGAAGTTCTGTTCAAAAAGGAGAAACGTTATACGATACAGTACTAACGATGTCGGCAATTGGTGTAGATGTAGCAGTCATTCGTCATGGTAAAGAAAATTATTACGATGAATTGATTCAAAGTAAAACGATTCAATGTTCTATTATTAACGGTGGGGACGGGAGTGGACAACACCCTACACAATGTTTATTGGATCTGATGACCATTTATGAAGAATTTGGTGGATTTGAAGGCTTGAAAGTGGCGATTGTGGGAGATATTACACATTCTCGCGTTGCTAAATCAAATATGCAGTTATTAAACCGTTTAGGCGCTGAAATTTATTTTTCAGGTCCAGAAGAGTGGTATGATCATCAGTTTGATGTCTATGGACAATATGTGCCGCTAGATGAAATTGTTGAAAAAGTCGATGTGATGATGTTACTTCGCGTGCAGCACGAACGTCATGATGGTAAGGAAAGTTTTTCAAAAGAAGGCTATCATTTGGAATATGGTTTAACCAACGAACGGGCAACTCGTTTACAGAAACACGCAATTATTATGCATCCAGCGCCAGTCAATCGGGATGTTGAACTGGCAGATGAATTAGTGGAAAGTCTGCAATCAAGAATCGTCGCGCAAATGAGTAACGGAGTCTTTATGCGCATGGCAATTTTGGAAGCAATTTTACATGGAAAGGCCTAGGTGGAGAAATGAAGACGTTAATTAAGAATGGAAAAATCATCAAAAAAGAGAATCAATTGATTGAGGCAGCACTTTGGCTAGAAAATGGTGTGATTCACGCAATCGGAGAATCGTTTGACGAAGCAGATTTTGAGCAAGTGTTTGATGCGAACGGGCAACTAATCACGCCAGGCTTGGTGGATGTGCATGTTCACTTTAGAGAACCAGGCTTTACGTATAAAGAAACGATTAAAACGGGTAGTAAAGCTGCTGCTCGCGGTGGTTTTACTACGGTTTGCGCAATGCCCAATTTGAATCCAGTACCAGATACGGCTGAAAAATTAAGTGAGGTTTACGACTTAATTCAAAAAGATGCAGTCGTGAAAGTTTTACAATATGCGCCCATTACAGAAGAACTACGGAGTGAAGTTTTAACCAATCAGAAAGCCTTAAAGGAAGCGGGTGCCTTTGCATTTACGAATGATGGTGTTGGTGTCCAAACGGCAGGAACGATGTACTTAGCCATGAAAGAAGCGGCTGCATTAAATATGGCGCTTGTTGCGCACACGGAAGATGAATCTTTATTATTTGGTGGTGTGATGCATGAAGGAGAAGTTTCTAAGAAATTAGGCCTACCAGGGATTTTAAGTGCAACGGAAGCTTCACAAATTGCTCGGGATATTACTTTAGCGAAAGAAACAGGCGTTCATTATCATGTTTGTCATGTTTCAACAGAAGAAAGCGTGCGCGTTATTCGAGATGCTAAAAAAGCAGGGATTCACGTAACAGCCGAAGTTTCGCCACACCATTTAATTTTAGTCGATGAGGATATTCCTGGTGACGAAGGGTTTTGGAAAATGAACCCGCCATTACGTGGTTTAGCAGATCGACAAGCATTGATTGACGGCTTGTTAGATGGCACGATTGACTGTATTGCTACCGACCATGCGCCCCATGGTTTAGAAGAAAAGCAACAATCATTTTTAAACGCACCTTTTGGCATTGTCGGTAGTGAAACGGCCTTCCAATTGATTTATACGAACTTTGTCGAAACAGGCATTTTCACATTAGAACAAGTGATTGATTGGATGGCAGTGAAACCGGCAGAAATTTTTGGATTAAACGCAGGAACACTAACAATTGGTGCACCAGCAGATATTGCAGTTTTTGACTTAGCAACAGCTGCACCAATTGATGCAGAAGCATTTGAATCAATGGCTGTCAATACACCATTTACAGGGTGGACAGTCAAAGGAAAGACACTTATGACATTTGTTGACGGAGCATTAGCTTGGTCGGAGGAGGCGCAGTAGGTTTGAAAAGGTTATTGATTTTAGAAGACGGAACAGTATTTGAAGGAAAAGCGTTTGGTGCAGAAGGCAATGTAGTAGGAGAAGTTGTTTTTACTACTGGCATGACAGGTTACCAAGAAGCAATTACTGACCAAAGTTTTAATGGACAAATGATTACTTTTACGTATCCATTAGTTGGAAATTACGGGGTCAACCGAGATGATTATGAATCCATTGCACCAACCTGTAAAGGTGTCATTGTTAAAGAGCATGCGCGGGTTGCTTCAAATTGGCGTCAACAAATGACCTTGGATGAATTTTTAAAGCGCAAAGGGATTCCGGGAATTTCAGGAATTGATACGCGTGCGCTGACTCGTAAGTTACGATCAGCTGGAACAATGAAAGGGAGCATCATTGATGCCGTGGATGATTTGCCGCATGCATTTGATCAACTAAAAGCGACGGTCATGCCGAAAAATCAAGTGGCACAAGTCTCCACTACTAAACCTTATCCGAGTCCAGGTATTGGGCGTAATGTAGTCGTCGTTGATTTCGGGTTGAAACATAGTATTTTGCGAGAATTATCAAAACGGCAATGCAACTTAACCGTGTTGCCTTATAATACAACGGCCGAAGAGATTTTAGAATTAAGTCCCGATGGTGTCATGTTGACAAATGGGCCTGGAGATCCCAAAGATGTGCCTGAAGCTATTGAAATGATTCAAGCAATCCAAGGAAAAGTTCCAATTTTCGGCATCTGCTTAGGTCATCAGTTATTTTCATTAGCAAATGGTGCGGATACGTATAAGATGAAGTTTGGACATCGCGGTTTGAATCATCCTGTACGAGAAATTGCAACAGGACGCATTGATTTCACTTCACAAAATCACGGATATGCCGTAGATGAAGCAACAATTGATCCAGAAAAATTACTTGTGACCCACGTGGAAGTCAATGATGGAACGGTTGAAGGCGTGCGTCATCGAGATTATCCAGCTTTTACTGTGCAATATCACCCAGATGCGGCTCCAGGACCGCACGATGGTCTTCATTTATTTGACGAATTTATGGAATTAATGGATGCATGGAAGGAGCAAAACTAATGCCAAAACGAACGGACATCAAGAAAATCATGGTGATTGGTTCAGGACCAATCATTATTGGACAAGCAGCAGAATTTGACTATGCAGGCACACAAGCCTGTTTAGCGCTAAAAGAAGAAGGGTATGAAGTTGTCTTAGTAAACTCAAATCCAGCGACTATCATGACCGATAAGGAAATCGCGGATCATGTTTATATCGAACCGATTACTTTAGAATTTGTTTCAAGAATTTTGCGAAAAGAACGTCCTGATGCTCTTCTACCAACATTAGGTGGTCAAACTGGATTAAATATGGCGATGGAATTATCGGAATCAGGAATTTTAGATGAGCTAAATGTAGAATTGCTAGGAACAAAGCTCAGTGCGATTGACCAAGCGGAAGACCGTGATTTATTTAAACAATTGATGGAAGAATTAGAACAACCGATTCCAGAAAGTGAAATTGTCAATACGGTGGAACAAGCCGTGGCTTTTGCCAAACGAATTGGCTATCCAATTATCGTTCGTCCCGCATTTACTTTAGGTGGAACAGGCGGCGGCATGTGTGATACGGAAGAAGAACTCCGCCAAATTGCCGAAAACGGTCTGAAATTATCACCAGTTACACAATGTTTAATTGAAAAAAGTATTGCTGGTTTTAAAGAAATTGAATATGAAGTGATGCGTGATTCGGCTGATAATGCGATTGTGGTTTGTAACATGGAAAACTTTGATCCTGTCGGCATTCACACTGGGGATTCGATTGTTTTTGCTCCGAGTCAAACCTTATCAGATTATGAATACCAAATGTTGCGAGATGCGTCTTTGAAAATTATTCGTGCATTAAAAATTGAAGGTGGCTGTAATGTTCAATTAGCTTTGGATCCGCATAGCTTTAATTATTATGTGATAGAAGTGAATCCTCGTGTTTCTCGCTCATCTGCACTTGCTAGTAAAGCCACAGGGTATCCCATTGCGAAGTTAGCTGCAAAAATTGCTGTTGGTTTAACATTAGATGAAATGAAAAATCCAGTTACTGGAACCACTTATGCCGAATTTGAACCGGCTTTGGACTATGTTGTTTCCAAAATTCCTCGTTGGCCTTTTGACAAATTTGAAAAAGGTGCTCGAGAACTAGGAACGCAAATGAAAGCAACCGGGGAAGTCATGGCAATTGGCCGCAATATTGAAGAATCCTTATTAAAAGCAGTTCGTTCTTTAGAAATTGGTGCTTATCACAACGAGTTAGCAGAACTAAGTCATGTCAGTGATTTAGAATTAACGAAGAAAATGGTCCATGCGCAAGATGATCGATTGTTCTACTTATCAGAAGCCATTCGTAGAGGATATAGCATCGAAGAATTACAAAGTTTAACGAAAATTGATTTATTCTTCTTGGATAAACTTTTACACATTATCGAAATTGAAACAACCCTTGAAAGTCACGTGGACAACGTAGCTGTCTTGAAAGAAGCCAAACAAAATGGCTTTTCTGATCGGAAAATCGCAGCACTTTGGGGACAAACAGAACAAGCCATCGCTGACTTCCGCAGAGCCAATCAAATTGTGCCCGTCTATAAAATGGTGGATACGTGTGCTGCAGAGTTTGAATCACATACGCCTTATTTTTATAGCACGTATGAAGTGGAAAACGAAAGCAATGTTTCGAAAAAGCCTTCTGTACTAGTATTAGGTTCTGGTCCCATTCGCATTGGTCAAGGGGTCGAGTTTGATTATGCAACCGTTCATTCTGTCAAAGCAATCCAAGCGGCTGGTTATGAAGCAATTATTATGAATAGTAATCCTGAAACAGTTTCAACAGATTTCTCTGTTTCTGATAAATTATACTTTGAGCCATTAACTTTAGAAGATGTCATGAATGTGATTGATTTAGAAAATCCGATTGGCGTGATCGTCCAATTTGGTGGACAAACAGCGATTAATTTAGCTGAGCCGCTCACAAAACAAGGCGTTAAAATTCTTGGAACAACGATTGAAGATTTAGATCGTGCGGAAAATCGTGATTTATTTGAACAAGCTTTGCAAGAGTTAGAGATTCCTCAACCACCAGGAGATACGGCCACAAGTGCAGAAGAAGCAGTCGTGATTGCTGATCGTATCGGCTATCCCGTTTTAGTGCGTCCAAGTTATGTTTTAGGTGGTCGTGCAATGGAAATTGTCGAAAATCAAAAGGATTTGGAAGATTATATGCGACATGCAGTCAAAGCTTCTCCAGAACATCCTGTCTTGGTTGATAGCTATTTATTGGGACAAGAATGTGAAGTTGATGCCATTTGTGATGGTGAAACAGTACTAATTCCAGGGATTATGGAACATATTGAACGAGCTGGCGTTCATTCTGGCGATTCAATGGCGGTTTATCCACCGCAGTATCTTTCTCAAGAAATTCAGGCAACAATTGCCGATTATACAAAAAAACTAGCACTTGGTTTAAACTGTGTAGGCATGATGAATATTCAATTTGTTATTCATGAAAATCGTGTTTATGTGATTGAAGTGAATCCTCGTGCGAGTCGAACAGTTCCTTTCTTAAGTAAAATCACAGGGATTCCGATGGCCCAAGTTGCTACAAAAGCGATTCTTGGTGAGAAACTGACTGACCTAGGATATCAAGATGGATTATACCCTGAAAGTAAACAAGTTCATGTGAAAGCCCCTGTGTTCTCCTTTACGAAACTACAAAAAGTAGATACGTACTTAGGGCCTGAAATGAAATCAACTGGGGAAGTTATGGGTAGTGATTATTATTTAGAAAAAGCCTTGTATAAAGCCTTTGAAGCATCTGGCTTGCATTTGCCAAGTTATGGAGCTGTACTTTTCACCATTGCTGATGAAACAAAAGAAGAGGCGTTAGAAATTGCTAAGCGTTTTTCAGCAATTGGCTATAGTTTAGTCGCAACGGAAGGAACCGCTGACTTTTTAGCGAAGCATCAGTTGCCTGTTAAGAAAGTGACGAAAATTTCTAATCCTGAAGGGGAAACCGTGCTGGATGTCATTCGTAATGGGAATGCACAAGTGGTAATCAATACCATGGATAAAAATCGTTCCAGTGCCAACCAAGATGGGTTTTCAATCCGTCGGGAAGCAGTCGAACATGGGATTCCATTGTTTACCTCACTTGACACAGCGAATGCGATTTTAAAAGTTTTAGAATCAAGAGCCTTTACGACAGAAGCCATTTAAGCAAAAATCTGGAACAATCGTCTGAGGAGGACTGTTCCAGATTCTTTTACGAAGAAATAGAAAATCATTTATAGGGGAATCAGAGAATAAAGGAGTGAAGGATACTGATGCAGAGAAAGCAAGAAATGATGACCATTGTAGCTCAAAAACAGTTAGCGCCACGGATTTATCAGTTAGACTTACAAGGCGAGTTAGTGAAAGAGATGACACGACCTGGACAGTTTGTGCATATCAAGGTTCCGCGTGCAGATTTACTTTTGCGGCGACCGATTAGCATCAACCAAATTGATCATTCGAACGAAACCTGTCGTTTGATTTATCGAGTCGAAGGCGCTGGAACGGAAGTGTTTGCCACCATGAAGGCTGGTGAACAATTAGATATTTTAGGTCCTTTAGGAAACGGCTTTGATATAACTACCGTAGCAGCTGGTCAAACTGCTTTTATCGTTGGCGGAGGAATCGGGATTCCCCCATTGTATGAATTATCAAAACAACTCAATGAAAAAGGCGTGAAAGTGATTCATTTTCTTGGTTATGCATCAAAAGAGGTTGCTTATTACCAACAAGAATTTATGGCATTAGGAGAAACACATTTTGCCACAGATGACGGCTCGTTTGGCGCTCATGGCAACGTGGGACGTTTATTGTCAGAAGCGTTAGCAAAAGGACGGATCCCTGATGCAGTTTATGCTTGTGGTGCGAATGGTATGTTAAAAGCAATTGATTCTTTATTTCCAACACATCCACACGTTTACCTTTCTTTAGAAGAACGGATGGCCTGTGGAATTGGGGCTTGTTATGCCTGCGTTTGCCATAAAAAAGGAGACACTACTGGAGCAAAAAGTGTCAAGGTCTGTGATGAAGGTCCGATTTTTAAAGCAAGTGAGGTTATCTTATAATGAAAAATCCTTTAGCTGTTTCAATTCCAGGTTTAACATTAAAAAATCCAATTATTCCCGCCAGTGGTTGCTTTGGGTTCGGGGAAGAATATGCTAACTATTATGACCTTGATCAATTAGGTTCAATTATGATTAAGGCAACAACGCCCCAAGCACGATATGGAAATCCCACGCCACGTGTAGCTGAAACACCTAGTGGTATGCTAAATGCCATTGGATTGCAGAATCCAGGTTTAGAAGTGGTGATGCAAGAAAAATTACCGAAATTAGAAAAATACCCTAACTTACCGATTATCGCAAATGTTGCAGGTGCTTGCGAAGAGGACTATGTGGCTGTTTGCGCAAAAATTGGGCAAGCGCCTAACGTCAAAGCAATTGAATTGAATATTTCCTGTCCTAATGTGAAACATGGCGGCATAGCTTTTGGTACAGATCCAGAGGTTGCTTTTCAATTAACACAAGCAGTCAAAAAAGTCGCATCTGTTCCGATTTATGTTAAACTATCACCAAACGTAACGGACATTGTGCCGATCGCCCAAGCAATTGAAGCAGGGGGCGCAGACGGTTTTTCTATGATTAATACATTGCTCGGGATGCGCATTGATTTAAAAACGAGAAAACCTATTTTAGCCAATCAAACTGGTGGACTATCTGGACCAGCCATTAAACCTGTTGCTATTCGCTTAATCCGACAAGTCGCCAGTGTTTCTCAGTTGCCAATTATTGGAATGGGCGGTGTTCAAACAGTGGATGATGTCTTGGAAATGTTCATGGCAGGTGCTAGCGCTGTCGGTGTTGGTACGGCCAATTTTACAGATCCATATATTTGTCCGAAGTTGATTGACGGATTACCTAAGCGAATGGAAGAGTTAGGTATTGAATCGTTGGAACAATTAATTAAAGAAGTGAGAGAGGGGCAGCAAAATGCACGATAGACCAATTATTGCGTTAGATTTTCCCACGCAAAAAGAAGTGGCTGTTTTTTTAGAAAAATTTCCTAAGGAAGAAGCCTTGTTTGTTAAAGTGGGAATGGAACTTTTTTACGCAGAAGGACCAGCGATTGTTCGCTGGCTTAAAGAACAAGGACATGATGTTTTCTTGGATTTAAAATTACATGATATTCCGAATACTGTGGAAAAAGCGATGACAAATTTAGCAAAATTAGGCGTTGCCATTACCAATGTCCATGCAGCAGGGGGCGTTCGAATGATGCAAGCAGCTAAGGAAGGTCTAATCAAAGGGACTCAGCCAGGCGCTAAGGTTCCTGAGTTAATTGCTGTAACCCAGTTGACTTCTACTAGTGAAGAAGAGATGCACCATGATCAATTAATCAACGTTTCTTTAGAGACAAGTGTCATTCATTATGCTAAATGTGCGGAAAAAGCGGGTCTGGATGGCGTGGTTTGTTCAGCATTAGAAGCACGTGGTATTCAAGAAGCAACCAAGCAAACGTTTATTTGCTTAACACCTGGTATTCGTCCAGCAGGAAGTGCAGTAGGTGACCAACAACGGGTCGTTACGCCGCAACATGCTCGCGAAATCGGGTCCACATATATCGTTGTTGGCCGACCTATTACCCAAGCAGAAAATCCTTACGAAGCCTATCAAGAAATCAAAAAAGACTGGAGCGGAAAGTAACATGACAAAAGTAGCAAAAAAGATTGCCAAAGATTTATTAGAGATTGAAGCGGTATTTTTAAACCCTAATGAGCCGTTTACCTGGGCTAGTGGCATAAAAAGCCCGATTTATTGTGATAACCGTATCACGATGAGTTATCCTGCTGTGCGTAAAGAAATTGCAGAAGGCTTAGCGGCAAAAATTAAAGAAACTTTCCCAGAAGTCGAAGTGATTGCTGGGACAGCTACCGCAGGGATTCCACATGCGGCATGGGTAGCCGATATTTTAGGATTACCAATGGTTTATATCCGCAGTAAAGCCAAAGATCACGGCAAAGGGAATCAAATTGAAGGCCGAATTTCTGAAGGACAAAAAATGGTAGTTATCGAGGATTTAATTTCAACCGGCGGTAGCGTTTTAGAAGCGGCAGAAGCGGCGGAACGTGAAGGAGCAACGGTTTTAGGCGTTGCGGCAATCTTCACTTATGAGTTACCCAAAGGAACGGCAAATTTTGCAGATAAACAGATGACGTTACTAACGTTAACCAATTATTCAACTTTAATTGATGCTGCATTAGAAGCAAATTATATCGAAGAAAAAGATGTTACCTTATTACAAGAATGGAAAAAAGATCCTGAAAACTGGGGCAAATAAACGTTGAACTAAAGATAGTTCTTGTCGTCTGATTTTTAGTAACCAGATTTAACGGTAGGAGAACTTAGGTCATTTGCCGAGGAGCGTAATGATCTAAGTTCTTTTGTTTGACGTAGAAAAGATGTTAGGATAGAGTTTTAACATGAGTTTTACCTGATTACTATGTGGAAATGAAGGAAGAGTGTATGAAAAAAATAAAAAATATGGACGTTGAATGGAGCTATACAGGCAACGATGGACCGGAACATTGGCATACGCTATGTGACTGGTTTGCAGAAGGTGCTAAGTTTGCTTATCAATCGCCAATTGCTTTAGAAAAAGAAAGTGCTGAGACAGTAAATTCTCAGATTACGTTTCATTATAAAAAAGAAGAATTCACTGAAAAGGAATTCAAAAATACGTTTCATTTTGTACCACCAAATACGGAAAGTTACGTAATGTTTGAAAATGTTGCGTATCATTTAACCGATATTCATTTTCATATGCCTAGCGAACATTTGCTATCGGGAAAGCAGTATCCGCTAGAATTCCATTTGGTTCATATGAATGATGCTGGCGAAAATTTAGTTGTCGGTTGCCTGTTTACCATCACTGAGGAAGAAAATCGTTTTTCAGAAGCGAATCATCCGATGGACTGGGAAAACGGCACGCACCAACAATGGTTTAATCCGTCAATCTTTTTACCAGAGGAGCGTCTACACTACCATTATGTAGGCTCGTTAACAACACCGCCAACTAAGGGTCCAGTGAAATGGTTTGTATTTGATACCATTCAAAAAATGGATCAAGCCTTTTTAAATAAGATCAAGGAAGGTATGTTGGCCTTTAACAATCGGCCCCTTCAGCCGTTGAATGGGCGTAAGATTTATTTTTCAAATGATTAGTGTGTGGAGGAAAAAGTGTTGAATATTCAACAAATGAAGTATGTTGCTGCCATAGCTAACAATGGGAGTTTTCGGGAAGCAGCCAAAAAACTATTTATTACACAACCTAGCTTGTCAAATAGTATTCGAGAATTAGAAGAAGAACTAGGAATTTCCCTCTTTTTACGTACTAATAAAGGCGCTTTTTTAACAGAAGAAGGAATGGTTTTTTTAGAACAAGCAGAGAAAGTCTTAGTTCAAATGGAGTTATTGGAAAATCGCTATCGCGAGACAGTGACCAGCGAACGATTCTCCATCTCTTCGCAACATTACGATTTTTTAGGTGAGGTAATTGCCAAAGTTCTTAAAAAGTATGGGGATCAATATAAAGATTTTCGTGTCTTTGAAACCACGACCTTAAAAGTAATTGAAGACGTCAAAGGATTTCACAGTGAGCTGGGGATTATTTATTTAAATGAACAAAATAGTGTCAGTATTGAACGGTATTTAGAACAAGCTAATCTAGCCTACGAGGTAATTAGTACTTTTAATACACACATTTTTTTAGGAAATCATCATCCTTTAGCCAAGCAAAAAGAAATTCATTTAGAGGAATTAGTTCCCTATCCACAAGTTCGCTTTAATCAAGAAGGAAGCAATTTTTCCTATTTTTCTGAAGATTTAGTTGAAATTCCTGAACAGGAATCGGTCATTCATACTACGGATCGTGGAACCTTGATGAATTTGTTGGTAGAAACCAATGCTTATGCTTCTGGTTCAGGAGTCGTAACGGGTTTTACGAAGAAAGAAATTCGGTTAGTGCCATTGGCGCCAGCTTTGGAAAATCGTATTTGTTTACTCTTTCCCAAAAATCGGGAAATCAGTCCAATTGGTCGCTACTTTATCAAAGAACTAAAAGCGTTGTTTAAAAAAGAGGTAGATACCAAAACATTTAGCACTAAGGAATAAAAAGAAGAGGTCGGGACAGAAGTGTTTAACTCCGAGAAATAAGAAGGAATTTCCGAAAATTGTTCTTTAATTTTTGGAGAATTTCGGCTTATTTCCGAAGGAGTTGCTTCTGTTCCCGCCGTTTATTAGTTTTTGAGCGTGGAGCAAAAATCCAAAGTGATTTTTGTCCCACGCTCTTCTTTTTTTGCTCATTTTGAAACAGTAGAAATGGTTTCTCTTTCAATTAATGTGACAGGTACTTGAATGTCTTCTATGATTTGAATGTCTTGTTGCATCGTTTGTAATAACACTTCACCAGCTAGTTTTCCCATTTCTTTAAAGTCTTGCGCCATGGTTGTTAATGGCGGTTCGACAAATGCTGCTGCTTGAATATCGTCAAAACCAATAATCGATAATTCTTCAGGCACATGAATACCTAGGTTTTTACAGTTTCGTAAACAATGTAACGCGCTGAAGTCATTATCGCAGACCACGGCTGTGAGTTGGTGCGCCTCAAAATACTGTTTAAAGTTGTGTTCATCTAAGAGATTGGTTTCCGTGATTGCTGTATGGAACGCCAGATTGGCTTCTTTTAAAGCTTGGAGATAACCTAAATAACGTTGCCGAACGGATTGTAGGGCCGGACTTCCTGAAAGGATATATCCAATTTTTGTATGTCCTAAGCCAATTAAGCGTTCGGTTGCTGTTTTACCACCAGCAAAGTTGTCTGATTGAATGGTTGCAAAAGGTAAATCATGGATCTTTTTATCCAAGACAACGACTGGAAAATTCATCAAAGCCAACTCAAACAATAAGTCGAGGTAGTCATTACTAGTAGCAGCATAATAGACAAGCCCGGCAAACTCATTCACAATGTCCGCAGCATTTTTCTCTCTCAAAAAATTAGGCGAGGTCATAAAGACTTCTAAACCAGCTGCTTGAATAGTAGGGGCCAAACCGCTATAGAAATTTCCTACTGATAAATCGTCTGCAAAAGGCAATAAAAAAAGAACTTTATTTAAAGAGGTATGGAGAGGGTGCTTTGGTGCTTGAACAAAACTTCCTTTTCCTTGGTGACGTTGGATTACGCCTTGCGTTTCCAACTCAGTTAGCGCTCGTTTGGACGTAATTCTACTGACGTTAAACTGAGCCGATAATTCTTTTTCGGTAGGCACTTGCGCTCCAACAGGCAATCGCCCTGAATCAATTTCATTTTGTAAATAATCAATAATTTGTTGATATAATGGTTGCTTCATTCATTTCACCTCACAATAAGATATATCTTATTTATAGTTTACCATAAATTAATTGGTTTTAAAATGAAAAAAATGATTGAAATCACTAGACAAAGTGAAATGTAAACGCTATAATTCAATTGTAAAATGATATATCAAATTTAAGAGGTGACGAGAATGGTTTATACAGAAGTTCCAAAATCCGTAGCAACATTTATGGAGACAATTACAGAAAAATGCGGTGAAGCACATCAAGATTGGGCAAAAAACTTTCAGGCGGCCTTTGCCAATACTTTACTAACAACAGTGAAACGTCAAGAAGATGGTACTACCTTTTTATTAACAGGCGATATTCCAGCAATGTGGTTAAGAGACTCAACAGCACAAGTTCGTCCCTATTTAGTGATTGCGAAAGAAGACGAAGACCTTGCTCAAATGATTGCTGGTTTGGTTAAGCGCCAGTTTCGTTATATTTGCATTGATCCATATGCCAATGCGTTTAATGAAACAGATAATCATGCAGGCCATCAAACTGATAAGACCGAAATGAATGGCTGGATTTGGGAACGGAAATATGAAATTGATTCATTATGTTACCCGGTCCAATTAGCCTATTTACTTTATAAAAATACTGGGATGACCGAACAATTTAATTCAGATTTTGTGGAAGGCGTCAAAAAAATTCTCAACGTTTTTACAACAGAACAAGATCACGCACAGTCACCTTATTTATTTGAACGAGATACGTGGCGTCAAGAAGATACGTTGGTTGAAGCAGGGAAAGGAACACCAGTTGGCAAAACAGGGATGACATGGTCAGGCTTCCGTCCTAGTGATGATGCCTGCCAATATGGTTACTTAGTTCCTTCTAATATGTTTGCAGTCGTAATTTTAGGCTATATTCAAGAAATTTTCTCTGATGTTTTAGAAGATGCTACGATTGTGGCGATTGCTAAAAAATTACAAGAAGAGATTGAAGAAGGCATCCAAACATTTGGACGAACAAAAAATCAAAATAACGAAACGATTTATGCGTATGAAGTGGATGGCTTAGGCAATGCAAGCGTGATGGATGACAGTAATGTTCCCAATTTAGTAGCAGCCCCTTATCTGGGTTATTGTTCAACAGAGGATGAACAATATTTAACAACGCGTCAAACCTTATTAAGTAAAGAAAATCCTTACTTCTATGAAGGCAAATACGCGAAAGGGATTGGTAGCTCGCATACACCAGAAAATTACGTGTGGCCGATTGCTCTAGCAATGGAAGGAATGACAACCAAAGATAAAGCAGAAAAAGAACGAATTTTAGATTTATTGGTTGCCACAGATGCGGGGACTCATTTGATGCATGAAGGTTTTGACGTAGATAATCCTGAAAATTATACAAGAGAATGGTTTTCATGGGCTAATATGATGTTTTGTGAATTAGTTATGGATTATTTTGACATCCGAGTGGAAAAATAGGAGGAAAAGTGATGACAAAGAAAAAAGTCTATATTGTTTCCCATAGTCATTGGGATCGTGAATGGTATCTTCCTTATGAAGAACATCATATGCGCTTAATTGAATTAGTGGATAATGTATTAGATTTAATTGAAAATGATCCTGAGTTTAACAGTTTCCATTTAGATGGACAAACGATTATCTTAGACGACTATTTACAAGTTCGCCCAGAGAAAAAAGAAGCCGTGAAAAAAGCTGTCCAAGCAGGCAAACTAAAAATCGGACCATTTTATATTTTACAAGATGACTTTTTAATTAGCTCTGAATCCAATGTTCGAAACATGCTGATTGGGCATTTAGAAAGTCAAAAATGGGGAGCACCAGTTCAATTAGGTTACTTCCCGGATACATTTGGGAATATGGGTCAAACGCCTCAAATGATGCAATTAGCAAATCTGCCTGCGGCTGCGTTTGGACGCGGGGTGAAACCGATTGGCTTTGATAATCAAGTCTTAGAAAGCGACTATAGCTCACAATATTCTGAAATGTGGTGGGAAGGTCCTGACCAAACCAAAATTTTCGGCTTGCTTTTTGCGAACTGGTATAGTAACGGGAACGAAATTCCTTCAGAAAAAGAAGCGGCAATCGCTTTTTGGAAACAAAAATTGGCTGATGTGGAACGTTACGCTTCCACAAACCATTTATTGATGATGAATGGGGTCGACCACCAACCGGTACAAAGAGATATTACTAAGGCCATCGCTTTAGCCAATGAACTATTCCCAGAATATGAATTTATTCATTCCAATTTCGATGACTATTTGAAAGCTGTTCAAGAGGAGTTACCAGAAGATTTAGGAACAGTAACAGGCGAATTAACGAGTCAAGAAACGGATGGCTGGTACACATTAGCCAATACTTCTTCTGCTCGCGTCTATTTAAAACAGTGGAACACAAAAGTGCAACGCCAATTAGAAAATATCGCAGAACCTTTAGCAGCAATGGCTTACGAAGTAACTGGCGACTACCCACATGACCAATTTGATTATGCTTGGAAAACATTGCTTCAAAACCATCCGCACGATAGTATTTGTGGCTGTTCTGTCGACGAGGTTCACCGAGGCATGATGACTCGCTTTGAAAATGCCAATGATGTCGGGCATTTCTTAGCAGATGAAGCAACACGACAATTAACAGAAGCAATTGATACAAGTGTTTTCCCAGAAAAAGCGCACCCGTTTGTTTTATTTAATACTAGTGGCTATCAGAAAACGGAGGTTGTCACTGTGGAAGTGGAGATTGAACGATTGCCATTTTATACAGGAAAACCTGAAGATCTTTATCATGAATTAAAACAAAAAGCCACCCCAGATTATCAAGTGATTGATCCAACAGGACAAGCCGTTGCAAGCCGTATTGTCAAAGAAGATGTTCGTTTTGGTTACGATTTACCTAAAGATGCTTTCCGTCAACCGTACATGGCTAAATACTTAACGGTCGAATTATCTGTCAAAGAAATGGCGCCATTCTCTTGGGATAGCTTTGCATTGATTCAAGGAAAAACGAAAGCTTTTGAAGGAAGTCTTTTGGCTCAACCAGCAACAAATGAAATGGAAAACGAATTTATTCAAGTGAAAATTGAAAACAATGGTAGCTTAACCATTGCTGACAAAAAAACAGGAGAAACATTTTCAAAATTGTTAACATTTGAAGATACTGGCGACATTGGGAATGAATATATCTTTTTCAAACCGACTGAAGACCAAGGAATTACAACCGAAAATGTAACGGCTGAAATTACGAATAAAGAAAATTCCCCTGTAAAAGCAAGTTATCAAATTAAACAAACCGTCATGTTACCAGTTTCAGCAGATGAACGATTAGAAGAAGAACAAAAGGCTGTTCGTGAGTTTAGAGAACGCCAAGCACAACGTTCAACGACGCTTCGCCCGTTCGAAATAACGACAGTGGTTACAATGATCAAAGAAAGTAACCAATTGTTCTTTGAAACAACCATTAATAATCAAATCAAAGATCATCGTTTACGCGTGCTTTTCCCAACTGGCATGGTCACAGAAA
Organism: Enterococcus sp. DIV1307a; assembly: GCF_050537425.1. Lineage (NCBI taxonomy): Bacteria > Bacillati > Bacillota > Bacilli > Lactobacillales > Enterococcaceae > Enterococcus > Enterococcus sp. DIV1307a. The sequence goes on along the minus strand of NZ_CP172914.1, from coordinate 1,455,818 downwards.
CACACGAAGCGGATAGTATTTATGAAGTCGTGACACGACCAAATCAAGTAAGCGACACATGGGAAAATCCAACAAACCCGCAGCACCAACAAGCGTTTGTGAATGTTCATGACCAAAACAAAGGCGTGACTATCTTCAATGAAGGCTTAAATGAGTATGAAGTCTTAGCAGATGGAACCATTGCGGTCACATTAATTCGTTGTGTTGGCGAACTAGGTGATTGGGGCTATTTTGCGACACCAGAAGCACAATGCCAAGGAGAATATACCTTTAAATATGGTTTGTCATTGCATGGAAAACCAGAAGAACGCTTTGCTACGTATCAACAAGCCTATAGTGCACAAATTCCTTTTACTGCAGCTACTACTGCGCGTCATGAAGGTAAACTAGCACCGAACCATGTCTACTTGACAACGGCAGAAGGACCAATTGGTTGGACAGCCGTTAAACGTCAAGAGCAAACAAATCATTTAGTCGTTCGTGGCTTTAATCTAACAGCGCAAAATATTCCTTGTGAACTTCACAAAGAGACACAACCAGCGACTTGTTTAACAAATGTATTAGAAGAACCGTTGACACCAGCGATAGAAGTTGATGCACCATTACGTCCGTTTGAAATTCGGACATGGCGTTTCGAAAAATAAATAAATAGGAGAACTTTGTTGAAAAGGACAAAGTTCTCCTATTTTCTTTTCTGTCGTTTTTTTGAGATATTTATAATAAAAATCTAGCGAAACAATGAGAAAATCATTCATTTTACGGTCAATTTGTGCTACTATAACGTCAACTGAAGGAGTGAAGCTAAATGGATTTAACCAATCGTTTTAATCGTCAAGTAAATAAAATTGCTGTTTCTTTAATTCGTCAATTTGACGAACAAGTCTCAGGAATTGAAGGTATTTTAAAATTAACGCTAGGAGAGCCGGATTTTAACACACCTGAGCATGTCAAAAAAGCAGCCAAAGAAGCAATTGATGCGAATTTTTCTCATTATACAGGGATGTCTGGTTTATTAGATGTCCGTGAAGCAGCCGCTTATTTTATGAAAGAAAAGTACCATTTGACTTACCAGCCTGCGACAGAAATTTTAGTAACAGTTGGAGCAACAGAAGCGATTTCAGCTTCGTTATTAGCAATTTTAGAACAAGGTGACAAAGTGCTATTGCCAGCACCTATTTACCCAGGGTATGAACCAATTATTACATTGGCGGGGGCGGAGCCGATATATTTGGATACACGAGACAACGATTTTGTCTTGACCCCTGAAATGATTGAAGCGGCAATGGCCGAGCATGGGGAACAAGTCAAAGCAATTATTTTAAATTATCCTAGCAACCCAACTGGTGTCACCTATAACCGCCAAGAGTTGCAAGCAATTGCTGATGTTCTAAAAAAATACGACATTTTTGTGATTAGTGATGAAATTTATAGTGAGTTAACTTATGATGAGAGTCATGTTTCGATTGCTGAAATGTTACGTGACCAAACGATTTTAATTAACGGTTTGTCGAAATCACATGCCATGACAGGCTGGCGGATTGGCTTTATTTTTGCACCAGCGATTTTAACAGCGGAGATTATTAAAGTTCATCAGTATTTAGTTACTGCGGCTGCAACAGTGTCTCAAAAAGCGGCTGTTCGTGCCTTAATCGAAGGAATGCATGATGCTGAAATTATGAAAGAAGAGTATCGGAAACGGCGCGATTTTGTTTATGAACAGATGACTCAATTGGGGTTTGAGGTTGCGCGTCCAAATGGCGCCTTTTATATTTTTGCTAAGATTCCTACTGGTTATGAACAAGATTCTATGAAATTTTGTATTGATTTAGCGCAAAAAGAAGCAGTAGCGTTGATTCCAGGTATTTCTTTTGGTCCAGAAGCAGAAGGATACGTCCGAATTAGTTATGCGTCCGATATGGATAAATTAACAACGGCCATGGAACGAATCGCACATTACATGGCGACCCAACGCGTAACGCACTAGCCTTTATAGATTCTTTACACACCTTTACCTTTTATTTACATTTAATTGAAACAGAATTAACAGAGTCTTGGTAGACTAAACTTGTAACTAATTGAAAAGGAAGTGCAAAGATGAAAAAACGTGTAATTGCAGCAACTATGCTGAGTCTAGGGTTATTATTAACTGGGTGCGGAGCTCAAGGAGGCACAACTGAAAAATCCAGCGAAGCGGATAGTAACAAACCAGTTAAAATTGTCGCTGTTGGTTCCACCGCTTTACAACCGTTAGTAGATGCTGCGAAAGATCAATTTACACAAGAACATCCCAATTATACAGTTTCTGTCCAAGGTGGCGGCAGCGGAACAGGACTTTCGCAAGTTGCGGATGGCGCAGTGACCATTGGAAATTCCGATGTGTTTGCCGAAGAGAAAGATGGCGTGGATGCCTCTAAATTAGTCGATCATCGGGTGGCCGTGGTCGGTATGGGACCAGTGGTCAACAAAGAAGTCGGCGTGAAGAATTTAACAAAGCAACAATTGATTGATGTCTTTACTGGCAAAGTCAAAAACTGGAAAGAAGTGGGCGGCAAAGATCAAGAAATCGTCGTAATAAACCGCGCAAACGGAAGTGGCACCCGAGCAACATTTGAAAAATGGGGCTTAGATGGAGCTAAACCAGTTCAATCACAAGAACAAGATTCTTCGGGAACAGTTCGTAAAATTGTTGAACAAACACCAGGAGCAATCAGCTATTTAGCTTTTTCTTATATGGATGATTCCACCGTTGCCTTAAGCATTGATGGTGTTGAACCAAAAGAAGAACACGTGAAAGACAATTCATGGAAAATCTGGTCTTATGAACATATGTATACAAAAGGGGAGCCTAATAAAGAAGTAAAAGCCTTCTTAGACTATATGGTCACCGATGATGTTCAAAAAACCATTGTCAAAGACTTAGGTTATTTAGCCATCACAGACATGCAAGTAGAACGTGATGTAAATGGAAAAGTAACTGAAAAATAAACAAAAAAACTCAGCCAATAAACAGGATTGGCTGAGTTTTTTAGGCTTCTTTTTTTGTTAAAGGCAAGGTGATTGTAAAAGTGGTCCCTAAGCCTAAGTGACTATCAATGACGATTTTACCGCCTAATAATTCTGTGTAATTTTGGACAATAGCTAGACCTAGACCGGTGCCACCAGAATGACGGCTACGTGCTTTATCGACACGATAGAACCGTTCAAAGATCCGTTCTTGGTCTTTTTGACTAATGCCAATGCCAGTATCTTGAACAGATAAACGTAATTGCTGATTTTCAATAGCATAAGAAATAGTAATCTGTCCATTTTCTTGGGAATACTGAATGGCATTTTCAATTAGATTCTTCACGATTGGATAAAACAATTCGTATTTGGTGAAAAATTGGCTCTCTGGCAGACCATGAACGACTGTTTTCAGCTGTTTTGCTGCCAATTGTTGCTGATAAGAACCGAGAATTTCTGTAATGAATTTTTCTAAAGTAATTTCTTGTTCTGCATAAGGAATTGTTGCGCTGCCCCGAGAAAGTTCTAAAATTTCTTGAATTAATTGTTGCAGACGCTGGGCATCTTTTTGCATGATGTGCAAAAATTGATCAAGGACTTCCGGATCTTCTTTGGCGCCATCTATGAGTGTCTCGGTAAAGCCCAAAAGAGAAGTGACAGGCGTTTTTAATTCATGAGACACATTTGATACAAAATCTTTTTGCATTTTTTCTAGTTGGCGAACGCGCGTTAAATCATAGGCAATTCCTAACACTTGATAATCATTGGCGCTTTGATCATCCAAGTAACGAAGAGAAAGATCTAAGCGTAAAGGTGTTGGTCCTTGTGTCACAGTAATTTCTTGATGTAAACTGTTTTTTTCAGCGACGACTTGATGGATTAAATGAATCAAATCGGCGTCTTGAATCACTTCAAGATAATTGCTTTGCATATTTTTAGCAGAGAGTCCTAACATTTCCTGCATTTTAGGGTTCAACAGACGAAGCCGTCCTTGCGTATCAATGATAAAGACACCAATCATCAGCTCATCTAAAAGTTCGTGAAATTGCTCATCCGCAGACGTATACGCTTTATACGTTTGACTTACTTGTTGACTCAGTAAGTTAATAGTTTCGTAAAGTTCATTCCATTCAGAAGATTGCTGGATAATGGATCGATTTTCATCTGGATGTTTAAGCATTCGTTTCAGAATCGGTAAGACAGTCACTAGCGGTTGATTTTTTTGCCGTAACAATAAAAAGATAAACAAGGTAATTAGTAGGAACAAGATGCCAAATGTAAAGATAATATAGCGACGAAAAGATTGGATATTTTTAGAAAATAGCGCAGTTTGTTCCGAAATCCGAATAATACCAACGATTTCTCCTGATTTTAAAACAGGCGTGGCAACGTACAGAAGTTCTTTATTTAACGTTTTACTCTTTCGTAAAGCTGAACCATAGGTAGCTCCTGATAGAACCGCAGCGATTTCAGGTCGTTTTTTGTGCGACTCTAGCGGTTCATTTTGGCTGCTGTCAAAAAAGACGGTACCATTTTTTTGCAACAAAGTTACTCGTTCTTCTGCATCATCTAACGCATGGGTGACAAGGAGTTGTTGTTGGTTTGTCAGTTGCCCTTTTTCGAAAACGGAAGGGGGCAACTGGTCTGTTAAAAGGGTATTTTTTCTTCTTAAATAGGTTTCTTGCTGAGCAACCATTTCTTTTTGAAAGAAAAAATTGGTCGCTGCAATACTCCCGACAAATAATAAAAGCATGACTGCCGCAACTAAAAAATATTCAATCCGCAGTCTCTTTTTCATCGTTTTGGCTCCTGAAAACGGTAGCCAAAGCCACGGACAGTTACTAAGTAAACGGGCCGTTTGGGATCGGGCTCGATTTTATCACGTAAATGACTAATGTGGACATCGACGATGCGACTTTGTCCAGCGAAGTCATATTGCCAAATTCGTTCCAACAAGGTTTCCCGATTAATGACCCGATCTTTGCGTTTCATAAAGTAAACGAGTAATTCAAATTCTTTCGGTGTTAGTTCAATGGGCTGATTGCGCACAAAGACTTCATAATTTTGTTCATCCACACGAATCTCGCCAATCACAAGCGGAGCTTTAGGTGTGTCCTCTTGAAGCGGTTCGGTCGTGGTAGGTTTTAAACGACGGAAAATAGCTTTCATGCGTGCTAGGACTTCTCTGGGACTAAAAGGTTTTGTTAAATAATCATCTGCTCCAATTTCTAAGCCGATGATTTTATCTACTTGTTCATCTTTGGCAGTTAAAATCAAAATAGGCGTGTCAATTTTTTCTCGACGAAGTGCCTTGGTAATTTCTAAGCCATCCATACCAGGAAGCATTACATCTAAAATTATAAAATCATATTGATTAGACAAAGCTAATTCGAAGCCGTTTTTACCATCTTCGGAAGTAGTCACCTGATAGCCTTCTTTTTCCAAATTAAAGGTTAACAAAGTTAAAATCGATGGTTCATCATCGACGACAAGAACTTTTTTCATTTACATAACTCCTTCAAGAAATTTCTGAAAATAAGTGTATATTTCACTATTGTTAGTTTAACATATTTTTAGAGGAAGAACGTACTTTAAAGTAAGCGAGAATGCTACTTTTGAGAAAAGTCAACTCATGGTATAATAGAGAAATGAAATGAGGAGAAGCGAATGATTGGTATTAGTAGTTGCTTAGGTGGGATTTGTTGCCGTTACGATGGAAAATCTCAAGAACAAGAAGCGTTAAAACAACTTGTAACTAATGGAAAAGCAATAATGATTTGTCCCGAAGTTTTAGGCGAATTGCCCATTCCACGTCCGCCAGCAGAAATCATTGGCGGGGATGGCTTTGATGTTTGGGCGAATACTGCTTATGTATATACGGATAACGGGGAAGATGTGACTGTGGCATTTAAAGCAGGGGCACAACGCGCGTATCAAAAATTAAAAGCCCAACAAATTACAACCTTGATTTTGAAAGAAAAAAGTCCCAGCTGTGGCAGCCAGCTGATTTATGATGGACAATTTTCTGGCATTAAAAAAGCTGGAGTTGGAGTCGCAACTGCTTATTTTATTCAACAAGGAATGACCGTTTATTCTGAAGAAACATGGCAACTTGCGGACATTTCTTTTTAAAAGGTAAAAACTTAGTAAAAAAAGATTGACTATTCCCTATGAAATCGGTAACCTATAAGGGATTGAAGATGGGAGCACGGCTCATGGAAATGGAAAAAACAAACCGCATGAATGCGTTATTTGAATTTTATTCGACATTATTAACGGAAAAGCAGATGAATTATATGGAGCTTTACTATGCTGATGACTTTTCTTTAGGAGAAATTGCGGAAGAATATGAGGTTAGTCGCCAAGCGGTTTATGATAACATTAAACGAACCGAAAAAATTTTAGAAGAATACGAAAAAAAGTTACATCTTTATTCAAACTATGTTGTACGGAAAGAATATCTTGAACAACTACAGCAGTATGTTCAAGAAACTTATCCCAAAGATAGTGAAATCAAAAAATATATTGAACAAATTCAAGAAATAGAGGAATGAAACTATGGCTTTTGAGAGTTTAACAAACCGCCTACAACAGGCAATGAGTAAAATCCGTCGTAAGGGAAAAGTTTCCGAAGCCGACGTAAAAGAAATGATGCGAGAAATCCGTTTGGCTTTATTAGAAGCCGACGTTAATTTACAAGTGGTCAAAGATTTCACAAAACGCGTCAGAGAACGGGCAGTAGGAGTTGAAGTATTAGAAAGCTTATCACCAGCCCAACAAATTGTGAAAATTGTTGATGAAGAATTAACGAAAACGTTAGGTTCAGAAACGGTTGAACTGAATAAATCTCCAAAAATCCCGACAGTGATTATGATGACAGGGTTACAAGGGGCTGGTAAAACAACTTTTACTGGTAAATTAGCCAAACACTTAATGAAAACTGAAAACGCTCGTCCGCTTTTAATCGCTGGTGACGTTTATCGTCCAGCAGCGATTGATCAGTTGAAGGTTTTAGGTCAACAATTAGAAGTTCCCGTTTTTGATATGGGAACCGATGCTAATCCAGTGGAAATTGTTCGTCAAGGGTTAGCGTTAGCAAAAGAAAAGAAAAATGATTATGTCTTAATTGATACGGCCGGCCGTTTACACATTGACGAAGCTTTAATGGACGAATTGAAACAAATTAAAGAGTTGGCTAATCCCAATGAAATTCTGTTAGTTGTTGATGCGATGACGGGGCAAGATGCTGTCAACGTTGCAGATAGTTTTAATGAACAGCTTGGAATTACTGGGGTTGTTATTACCAAAATGGACGGCGATACTCGTGGGGGGGCTGCGCTGTCAATTCGGGCAGTAACGGGGGCTCCGATTAAATTTGTCGGTTCTGGTGAAAAATTAACTGATTTAGAAATTTTCCATCCCGATCGTATGTCGAGTCGTATCCTAGGTATGGGGGACATGTTGACGCTAATTGAAAAAGCGCAACAAGATTACGATGAGAAAAAAGCAGAAGAACTTGCTCAAAAAATGAAAGAAAACAGTTTTGACTTTAACGATTTTATTGAGCAATTGGATCAAGTTATGGGCATGGGACCGATTGAAGACTTATTAAAAATGATCCCTGGAATGAGTAACATGCCTGGTATTGAAAATGTCAAAGTCGATCCAAAAGATGTGGCACGGAAACGGGCGATGGTCTTATCAATGACCCCTGCAGAACGTGAAAATCCTGATCTATTAAATCCTAGTCGCCGCCGCAGAATTGCAGCTGGTTCAGGAAATAGTGTGGTTGAAGTCAATCGTATGATTAAACAATTTAAAGAATCCAAAAAAATGATGCAACAAATGTCCAAAGGGGATATGAACATTCCTGGTATGGATCAAATGCTAGGTGGCGGCGTTAAAGGCAAGCTAGGTAAAATGGCCATGAATCGTATGATGAAGAAAAACAAAAAGAAGAAAAAGAAAAAAAGATAAACAGGCTTTAGTTAATTATCGTAAGAAACAGAAAGTGCGCCATCAGTCGAAGAGACTGATGGCGCACTTTCTGTTTAAGCGTAGTTTTGGATAATTGCGTTTAACGCTTCGGCAAAACCAGCGCCGTGTTGTTCATAATATGACGTAAATCGTTCATCGCCAACATACATAAGGCCTAACCCTTTGTGTGCTTCTGGCGAATAGCTTGACCAAGAGTACATTAACCAATCTTTGTGTAATTGGAAAATTTCTTGCGCAAGTTGGCTAGTTAACTTGGGTGATTTTTGATACATGGCTAACTTAGAAAATAAATCTTTTTCCACGTTCTGCATTGCTTGCATGTCTTTTTCCGTCAAGTTTAAATATTTTTTGTTGGCTTGTTCAATCGTTTCGTTGCCATATTTTTCCCGAATCTCTTTACCATATTTTTCTTCGTTTTCTTGAACTCGTTGTTGTTTGAATGCTTCGAATTTTTGCTGATCTGACATGTTTATCTCTCCTTTGTAATGGTGTAAGGTTTGTTGAACAGAGGCTAAAAGACGATCAATTTCATTGCGCTTTTCCAATAGTTTTTGTTGATGCTCGTATAAAGCCTGTTCAACATTAAAGTCAGGTTGCTCCAAAATTTCTTTAATTTCATCTAGTTTCAGATCCAATTCACGGTAAAAAAGAATTTGTTGCAAACGATTCACCTCGGCTTGCCCGTAAATTCGATAACCAGAAGAATTAATTCTGGCTGGTTGAAGAAGACCAATTTCATCATAATATCGTAACGTCCGTGCACTGACGCCAGATAGTGAAGCCATTTTTTTAATTGTATATTCCATCATTCATTCCTCCTGACAAAATCTATCATAAACCTTTACGTAACGAGAGGGTCAAGCAAAAAAATAAAAAAAGTGAGACAACCTGTAAAAAGTTACCTCACTTTTTCTCGATTGATTCAATTAGGCAGTTAAGCGATTAAAGAAATCCACGTAAGCATCTACAATTGATTGTAAGAAACCAACAGTGCCATCAATAATTTTACCATCTTCACCAATTAAGTTCGTAATGCCGCCAATATAGGCTTCAGGTTGTTGTAAAGTTGGAACATTTAAGAATACTAATGATTGTCTTAAATGATGGTTCGCACCAAATCCGCTAATTGCACCTGGTGAAACACTCACCACAAGTCCTGGTTTTTTATCCCAAACGCTTTCGCCATACGGACGTGAACCGACATCCAATGCATTTTTTAAAACAGCTGGTACTGAACGGTTATATTCTGGTGTTACAAACATCACACCATCTATTTGTTTGACTTCTTCACGGAATGTTGTCCAAGCTTCAGTGGGGGTTCCTTCATCATCCAAATCTTGATTGTATAATTCTAAATCACCAATGTTAATAAAAACAGGTTCGAAATCAGCTGGAAATAAGTCCGCCATTGTTTTTGCTACCAATTTGTTAAATGAATCTTTTCTTAAACTCCCTACAAAAATACCAATTTTTTTTGTCATGTAAATCCCTCCATTTTTCTTTTACTTACTTTATGATAGTACTTTTTCGAAAAAAGCGCAAACGTTTTATCCTTGTACATTGTTGAACTTCGTAACTTCACGTATAATAGCTAGTAAAAGGATGAGTAAAGGAGCAACTGCTTGAATAAAAAAATAAATTGGCGCCGACAATTAACACCGTCGGAGAAACAAACATTGACTGAATTAAGAAACAAGGAAATGATTAAACAAGGAACTTTTTATAAATTGGAACAAACATTTCCTGAGGAATCAGCTTATACTTATTATGGTTTATACAGGAAGGGACAAGCCATTCAAGCGTATATCGTAGAGTATTGTTTTGATGGGGAAACCTTGGAAGCGACGATTGTTGCGCCAAATGTAGGACCATTTTTTGAAGAACTTGTTCAAGAACTCGAAAAGCAAGCAGCTTTGTGGGGAATGAAAGAAGTCTTTCTCGTGATGGAAGACAAGCAATCTGTTGGCCTGAATTATTTTAATAGACAAGGAATTGTGCCAGCTTTTTCAGAACAGTATCTGGTTTTTCAAAGAGAAACATACTCACAGGAGTTGGCGAAGCTGACACTTCTCCGACCGCAAGTGGCTGATTTGGATTCCTTGGCTAGGTTACTAGAAGGTACGCCTTTGCCGGAGGACCTTCAACGAACACTTATTTATAAAGAAAACAATCAACTTTTAGCCACGCTACGTTTGGATCATTTTGAAAACGAATGGGGGATTTATGGCTTTGTTGTGACAAAAACGCAACGAGGTCGCGGTCTTGGCCGTCAAGTGTTACAGTCTGCGCTCCGAATGATTTTAGAAAATTCAGCTTCAGCGACTATTTTTTTAGAAGTTGAAACAGAAAATCAAGCAGCGCTTCATCTCTATCAAACAGAAGGCTTTCAAGTGAGAAACCAGTACAACTATTATCAAATTTTGTGAAAATTCTTCATTATTTCGTTTGTTTTCCTGCAAATTGGCTAAAAAAATTGAAAAAAAGTAAAGGTGTCAAGAAAAAACTCTTTACAGGTTGTTGTTAATCTGTTAAACTAACTCTTGTGATTAAGTTAATGGAGGTGTATTTAATAATGGCAGTTAAAATTCGTTTAAAACGTATGGGTTCTAAAAAGAGTCCTTTTTACCGTATTGTAGTAGCTGATTCTCGTTCTCCTCGTGATGGACGTTTCATCGAAACTGTAGGTACTTACAACCCTTTGAAAGACCCTGCAGAAGTAGTTTTAAAAGAAGATTTAGTTTTAGATTGGTTATCTAAAGGTGCGCAACCTTCTGATACAGTTCGTAACATCCTTTCAAAAGAAGGCGTTATGAAAAAACATCATGAAGCTAAAAACGTTAAGAAATAAGGTGATTGAATATGGCAGATGTGAAAGAGTTAATTTTAACTATTGTCCGTCCGTTAGTCAGTCAACCTGAAGCAGTCTCATTAGAAATTGAGGAATCAACTGATTTCCTCGAGTATAATTTGACTGTGGCCAAAGAAGATATTGGACGTATCATTGGTAAACAAGGGCGTGTTGCAAAAGCAATTCGGACAATTGTTTATAGTGTACGTATCGATGGTCCGAAAAAGGTCCGTTTAAATATTCTTGATGGTAAATAAGCATTAACAAGGAGGTAGCCTAGCTATCTTCTTTTTTTATACATAACCAAAAAGTTTTCATTGCTAGAGACAGGCCTTTCTTGCTAAAATAGATGTATCCAGAATAAAGGAGCGATTTGTATGGCAAAACGAATTATCATTATGAACTTTGATATTGAAAGTAAATCGTACCAAGCATTTTCCGAAATAAAAAAGATGCAGGCAGAAAGACAGCTTAAAGGTGAGCAAATGGCGGTTGTTACGCATGTTAATGATGGCCAGCATCAATTTAAAATCAATGATTTTATCGATTTTACAGGCAACAATCATACATCAAAAGATAGCATGATTGGGATGCTAGTAGGCATATTAGGTGGTCCTCTGGGCATTCTTTTTGGCTGGTTTGCTGGAAGTATGTATGGTGCAAGCAAAGACGCCAAAGAAATTCAAGAAGCCCAAACGGTTTTTGAACATGTGATTCAAAAGATTGATGAAGGACAAACGGGATTGTTATTAATTGCAGAAGAAGAAGACAACCGTCCGCTCAACCAATTGGTTATGTTTGACTTAGGTGGCGAAATCACGCGGCTTGATTTAGAGGAAGTCCAACAAGAAATTAACGATGCGAACGAAGTTGCAAATGAAGCGAAACAATCGTGGCAAGCAAAAAAAGAACAACATAAAGAAGCGACATCGAAAGAAGAATAAGGATCAAAGACTGTTTTCTGAATAAAGGGAAACAGTCTTTTAAAATACTAAGAAATCACGGTTTTTTATGGTAGTTTGCTAATTTTTTGTTATTTTATCGTAAAATACGGTAAACTAAGAAGAAAACTTTGAGAAAATAGATAAATTATTATTTGCTAAAGGAGCAAACTTCTTCTAAAATAAAAAGGAAGTTTAAAAGAAAGTATGGTAGCAGATGGAAATACAATTTTTAGGAACAGGCGCTGGTGTGCCAGCAAAACATCGCAATGTCACAGGGATTGCGTTGAAATTATTAGATGAACGAAATTCAGTTTGGCTCTTCGATTGTGGGGAAGGGACTCAATTGCAAATTTTAAAAAGTAGTATTCGCCCAAGAAAAATTGAAAAGATTTTTATTACACATTTACATGGGGATCATATTTTTGGTTTACCTGGTTTGTTAAGTAGTCGTTCTTTTCAGGGCGGGACAGAACCTTTAGAAATCTATGGACCAGTTGGGATTGCTGATTTTGTTAAAACTTCTTTACGAGTCTCACAATCGCGGTTGTCCTATCCACTGAAATTTATTGAATTAACGAAAGAAAATGACGTTATTTTTAAAGATAAACAATTCACTGTTCGCTGTAATATCTTGGACCATGGCATCACGAGCTTTGGCTATCGAATTGAGGAAGCAGCGCATGAAGGAGAATTACAAGTAGAGAAACTTCAAGCTTTAGGGATTCCTTCTGGGCCATTGTATGGCAAACTCAAACGTGGTGAAACGATCGTTTTTGATGGACAGGAAATTAATGGACAAGCGTTTGTGGGAGAACGTAAACCCGGACGAATCGTGACGATTTTAGGAGACACTCGCAAAACCAAAAATAGTGTAACTTTAGCACGACGAGCGGATGTTTTAGTCCATGAAAGTACGTTTAATAAACACGAAGCAAAAATGGCAAAAGCCTACTTCCACTCAACCAGTCAACAAGCAGCTGAAGTTGCAAAAGAAGCGCAAGTAAAACAACTTATCTTAACGCATATTAGTGCCCGTTATTTAACCAAAGAGGCCTATCAGCTTCAAGAAGAAGCCCAAGAAATTTTCCCCAATACAAAAATCGTAAAAGATATGGATATCATTGAGATTCCATTTGCCAATGAAGGAGGAGCTTAGATGGATTTAACAAATAAAGTCGTTGTCGTAACTGGAGGTTCAGCTGGTTTAGGTGAACAAATTTGTTATGAAGCAGCTAAACAAGGGGCAGTCGTCGTTGTCTGCGCCCGCAGAATTAATTTGATTGGTAAAGTTCGCGAGCAGTGTGCCGCTTTAAGCGGACGAGAAGCATTTTCTTATCAATTAGATATTGCCGATCCAGAAAGTGTTGAACGTGTGGTTGAAGCTATTTCAGCAGAAGTTGGTCCTATAGATGTTTTAGTCAACAATGCTGGTTTTGGCTTGTTTGAAAATTTTGTTGAAATTGACTTGGCTGTTGCACGCCAAATGTTTGATGTCAACGTTTTAGGAATGATGACGTTTACTCAAAAAGTAGCTATTAAAATGATTGAAGCTGGGCAAGGACATATTATCAACGTTGCTTCAATGGCTGGGAAGATGGCTACAGCTAAATCAACCGTTTATTCTGCAACGAAATTTGCTGTGTTAGGTTTTTCAAATGCTTTACGTTTAGAATTGAAACCGTTGGGTGTAGCAGTAACGACTGTCAATCCAGGACCAATCCAAACAGAATTCTTTGATAAAGCGGACCCGACAGGCACTTATCTAGCTGCGGTGGATAAAATTGTTTTAGACCCTACGAAATTAGCGAAAGAAGTGGTTGGGAGTATGGGGACTTCTCGACGTGAGATTAATCGTCCGTTTGTCATGGAAGCGGCTGCCCGCTTTTATACATTGTTTCCACATTTAGGAGATTTCATAGCGGGAAATATTTTAAATAAAAAATAAAGGAGTCGATCAAGTCATGAAAAATCAATGGCGTGTTATTTTGGGCCTTGTGTTGGTCTTAATTGTTGTTATTTTTGCTGTTTTAAATAATCAAGCTGTTCCAGTAAACTTTGGTTTTACTAAAATTAGTGGACCGTTAATCTTAATTATTTTAGGTTCTGCAATTATTGGCGCACTAGTTGGATTACTAACCTCCACAACCACCATTTGGAACCAACGTAAGGAATTAAAAGCTGTACAAAAAGAGTTGGATATTTATAAAAATGATATGGATAAATTAGTCAAAGAAGAAACGGAAAAAGTTCAACGTTCTTTTGATAATCAATTGGCTGATTTGCAAGCCAAACAAGCGGCAGCACCACAAGTCGCAGAACCAGTGGTCAACGAACAAACATCAAACACAGAAGTAGACGCAACGCCTGTGTCAGGTAGTCGTATTGATCGTTATGTGAAACCTCGTGTGAATGAAGAGGAACAAAAATAAGGAAGAGACTTTATCGCTAAGTTTCTTTTAAAATAAAACTGTGATATCTGCTATTTATCTAACAGATATCACAGTTTTTTTCTCAGATTTAAAAAAATGCTTTCTTTAGTTTTTGGAAAAATTTTGCTATAATTACTTGGTTAGGAGTGACGTCGTGAAAAAATCAAACTATCAATGGCAGTTACAGACAAAGACAGAATTACCTGTAGAATTTATAGAACAATTAAAAAAAGAAGAAATTAATCCATTAATTGGCCAACTTTTATGGCACCGCAATATCCGGACAGAAGAAGCATTACGTAAGTTTCTACATCCGACTATCGAAGATATTTATGATCCGTTCTTAATGCATGATATGGAGAAAGCGGTAGCCCGCATCCAGCAAGCCGTCGAAGCGGGTGAACAAATCCTTGTCTATGGGGATTATGATGCAGATGGCATCACTAGTACCACGGTTATGAAAGAAGCAATCGAATTAGTCGGTGGCATGGTTCAGTACTTTCTACCAAATCGTTTTGTTCATGGATATGGACCTAATAAAGACGTATTTGCTGAACAAATTGAACAAGGAGTCCAATTAATTGTAACCGTTGATAATGGTGTAGCTGGACATGAAGCAATTAACTACGCTATGGCTCAAGGGGTAGATGTAATCGTTACTGACCATCATGAATTGCCTGAACAATTACCAGAGGCCTATGCGATTGTCCACCCTAGACATCCGCAAGGAGACTATCCTTTTGGAGATTTAGCTGGTGTTGGCGTGGCTTTCAAAGTCGCTACTGCGTTACTTGGTGAATTGCCAATTGAGTTATTAGATTTGGTAGCAATCGGGACAATTGCTGACTTGGTTTCATTAACCGATGAAAATAGAACGTTTGTCAAAATGGGCCTGCAAATGATTCAAACTGGTGATCGAATTGGTTTAGACGTTTTATTACAAGAAGCGGGTGTGAAAAAGGAAGCTGTTTCAGAAGAATCAATTGGCTTTACCATTGGACCTCGTTTAAACGCATTAGGTCGATTAGGAGAAGCCGCACCAGGTGTTGAATTGATGACTACATTTGATGAAGAACAAGCGCTGGAAATCGCTAAATATATTGATCAACAAAACAATGAACGAAAAGACATTGTAACGACGATTGCCAAAGAAGCCCTGGATTTAATCGACCCGAATGCGCCGGTCCATATTTTAGCGAAACAAGGCTGGCATGAAGGCGTCTTAGGGATTGTCGCGGGCCGCATTATGCAAGAAACGGGGAAACCAACCATTATTTTAGCAATAGATGAATCTGGTACGACTGCTAAAGGCTCTGGACGTAGCATTAGCGCATTGAATCTCTATGAGGCGTTGAACGAAGTGCGTGAGCAATTCACTCATTTTGGTGGGCATCATATGGCAGCGGGAATGACTTTACCTGTTGAAAATATTTCTTTTGTTCAAGAACATTTGGCACACTTTATTGAAAAAAATCAAATTGATATGGCTAATGGACAAGAGTTACTCATTAGTGAGAGCTTAGCGGTTTCGCAGGCAACGACTACTTTTATTGATCAATTGCGTATTTTGGCGCCTTTTGGGACTGATAATACTGTGCCAACTTTTGTATTTAAGGAAATCACGCCTACGCAAATTCGGCAAATTGGTGCAGATAATGCACATCTGAAATTTCAAATGAATCAAGAAGGGGCACAATTGGATGCAATTGCTTTTCAAATGGGGCCTCAAGCGGATGAACTAGCACAAGGAACCGCCGATGTGGCAGGCCAACTTTCCATCAATGAATGGAATGGTCGTAAGAAACCACAATTAATGGTGACTGATTTTGCTGTATCGGGAAGACAATTATTTGATTTTCGTGGCAAAAATAATCAAACGAAACCAATTCCTTCAGAAGCAACAGCTTATCTTTTGTTTGATGAAAAAAATCAAAAATTCATTTCAGATCCAACCGCTAATATTATTGTTTGGTCAAACCAAGAAGAATTGGTGGAAGCTGTTTCTCAAAATCAAATCGAACAACTGGTTTTTGTCGACTGTCCTGTGGAAGCAATCACGGTTAAAGAAATTGTTGAAGCGACTGAGATCCAACGTATATACATGATGTTTATTTCACCAGAAGAAGCTTATTTAAACGGTATGGCTTCACGTGAACAATTTGCAACATTGTATAAATTTATTTTGCAGCAAAAAGAAGTAAATCTACGTTCCCAGCTATCGAAGGTGGCAAATTACTTAAATATCCAAGAAAAATTATTAATTTTCATGATACAGGTGTTTTTTGACTTAGGATTTGTTACAATAGAAAGCGGTGTTTTAAACAGTATTGAGAAACCCGACAATCGACCATTGACTGAAAGTCAAGTGTACCAACAACGATTGAAAAAAATAAAAACAGAAGAATTTCTACTTTACAGTGATTGTCAAACAATACAACAATGGCTGTGGAATGAGGAGGACAAATAAAAATGGATTTAAGAGATTACATTGCAAGCATTCCAGATTATCCTGAGAAAGGGATCGTGTTCCGTGACATTTCTCCATTAATGGCTAATGGGGATGCCTACCGTGAAGCAACGAAACAAATCGTGGATTACGCGAAAGAAAAAAGAATTGATATGGTTGTAGGACCAGAAGCTCGTGGCTTTATTGTCGGCTGTCCAGTGGCTTATGAACTAGGGGTTGGCTTTGCTCCGGTTCGTAAAAAAGGAAAACTTCCTCGTGAAACCATCGAAGTGACTTATGACTTAGAATATGGTTCAGATACATTAACGTTGCACAAAGATGCCATCACACCAGGTCAACGTGTTTTGATTTGTGATGACTTGCTAGCAACTGGTGGTACAATTAAAGCAACCATCGAATTAGTCGAACAATTAGGTGGTATTGTGGTTGGTTGTGCGTTCCTAATTGAATTAATGGATTTACATGGCCGCGATAAAATTGATGGCTACGATATTGTTACCTTAATGGAATACTAATCTAATTTAATTAGAAAGAGCGAAGGAATTTAATCCTTCGCTCTTTCTTTGACATATTTATAAAAACGGAGCGTAGCTTGGGGGGAACACACCGTTTTATTATTTATTAAGGGAACTTACGATAAACGTATCTTGCTTGCTGTTGTTTACGTGTACGTGTATAACGCTTCTCATCCCATGACATAAACCAAAGAATAAATAACGGCGTCACGATCATAAAAGCAAGACGTAATCCTAATGTTCCCAAAAAAATACCTATAACCAATACAAAAAATAAAAATCCAACACGACGAATTGCTTCCATGTGTATCACCTCTTCATTTGATTCGAACGAGTGTTCGTATTGTTATTATACGAATGTATGTTCGTTTTGTAAAGTCTTTTCTACTAATTTATGTTAAAATAATTCGAAAAGAAGAATAATCCTTTATAATAAAGAGATTTAGGGCAATAAAAGAACACGATGCTTTGAGCATCGTGTTCTTATTGTGCTGTGATTACGTATAAAAGAGAACAGAAAAATACATGAGGATCGCTGCAAGCATGACGAACAAGTGCCAAACCACATGCATAAACCGCACATTTTTCAATGAATAGAAGGCTGCACCTAATGTGTAAGACACACCCCCTGCGACCAATAACGCTGTTCCTGTAAACCCAAGAGATTCATATAACGGACGAGCAGCGATGATACAGAGCCAACCTAAAACAATATAAATAATCGTTGAAATGTTTTTCACTGTTTCTTGTTTATGCAACGTGAGGGATTTATAGACAATACCAACGATGGCGATTAACCAAACTAAACTGAATAAAGTCCAACCTAACCAGCCGCCAATACTAATTAAGCAAAACGGCGTATAGCTGCCAGCAATCAATAAGAAAATAGAACTATGATCGAAGACCTGAAAGACCTTTTTGGCTCTTGTAAAAATTAAACTATGAAATAACGTTGAAGATAAAAAAAGTAGAATCAACATGGAGCCATAAATAGCATAAGATACCACGTGAATCGGTGAGCCTAAACGAGCTCCTTTAACAAGTAAAATGACTAAACCAGCAATACTTAAACCTGCGCCTATGCCATGTGTAACTGCATTTAAGACTTCGTTCACGATTAGGTATTTTTTTGAGAAATGCGTTTTTTCCAATAAATTCACTTCCTTTATTTTAATTTGATGAAAAATTCGGCAGTGTCTGTTATACTATAACTAGATAATTAACCGTTTAATGGTATTCTACCATGAAAACAGGTTCCTTTTAAAGAAAGAGTGATAAATTTATGACAAACGTTAAAATCGTAACGGATTCTTCATGTACGATGGAAAAAAGTCTTAGAGATGAATTAAATATCCATATGATGCCTTTATCAATTATGGTTGATGGCGTTGTTTATCCAGATGATGATCATTTGCCAGGCGAAAAATTTATGGACATGATGGCTAATGCGAAGGCCTTACCCAAAACCAGTCAACCACCAATTGGTGAATTTGTAGAATTATATGATCGCTTAGGTGAAGATGGCAGTGAAGTAATTTCGATTCACATGACAAAAGGCTTAAGTGGAACGGTTGAAGCGGCCCGTCAAGCTAGTAACTTATCATCAAGTAAAGTAACGGTGATTGATAGCGATTTTACAGACCAAGGTTTGTCTTTCCAAGTCATTCAAGCAGCAAAATTGGCACAAGCGGGAGCGGGTGTTCCAGAAATTTTAGCTGAAATTGAACGCGTCAAAC
Source organism: Enterococcus sp. DIV1307a (assembly GCF_050537425.1). NCBI lineage: Bacteria > Bacillati > Bacillota > Bacilli > Lactobacillales > Enterococcaceae > Enterococcus > Enterococcus sp. DIV1307a. The sequence continues at coordinate 1,436,878 of NZ_CP172914.1, read as the reverse complement.
AAAATACTAAATTATACATTGGCATTTCAACATTAGATAATTTGGTTAAAGGTGGACGAATCAGCCGTACAACAGGATTATTATCAAACATTTTTAATATGAAAGTTGTCATGGACTTTGAAAATACGGAATTGGTTCCTGTAGCGAAAGGCCGAGGCGTTAAAACGTTTAATAAATGGTTTGACGAATTGAAATCAGAATTAAGTAAGATTCCAAATGTTCGACAAATTGGCATTTCTCATGCGGATGGGCTAGAACTAGCAAATGGATTCAAAGAAGGATTACAAGCAATCTTTAAAGACATGGATATTCCCGTATTACATACGAATCCAGTCATTGCAACACATACAGGAAAAAATGCCTTTGCTATTATGTACTATACAGACTAAGAAATAACGAGGTTGGGTCTCACTCTTAAATGAGTAGACGCAACCTCTTTCTAACAAGAAAAGGAAAATTTCTTGTTGGTTTATTTAAAAGGAAGTGACGAAGATGAAAAAACAAACACAGCATATTTTGCTGACCGTCTTAACACCTATCCTCATTGCGCTAGGTGTTTTTACATTGTTAAGTGTGGCCATCCCCAAAGCAAAGCCACTATTAAAGCAAGAGAAAGTGGCCACAACTGCTCAAAAAAATCAAAAAGAAGTCATTCATTATACAGCAATCGGTGATTCTTTAACTGAAGGAATTGGCGATTTGACGAATAGTGGAGGTTTTGTTCCTATTGTGGCAGATGATTTAAAAGAACACTACAACTTGAACGGTGTTCAAACAGACAATTTTGGGAAAAATGGGGATCGTAGTGATCAAATTTTAAAACGAATCAAAGAGAAACCTGAAATTCAAAAGGGCCTTGCCTCTGCGGACGTGATTACGCTAACGGTTGGTGGAAATGACTTAATGAAAGTAATTAGTAGTAATATTTTCGACTTGAAAGTTAGCTCGTTCAATCGTCCTCAAAAAGCCTATCAACGCCGAGTAAGACGACTACTTGAAGAAATCCGAGAGTACAACGAGAAGGCCCCTATTTATGTCTTAGGAATTTACAATCCCTTCTACTTAAACTTTTCCGAAATTACAGAAATGCAAGAAATCGTTGATAACTGGAATCAAGCAACCGAAGAAATGGTTCAAGAGCAAAAACGAGCCTATTTCATTCCTATCAATGATTTACTCTATAAAGGTCGTGGCGATGAAGTTGGCGTAACTGGTGGCGACTCAGAAACTACAGGAAGTAGTGCTAGCAAAGAGGATTTAAACAATTTGTTATATGAAGAAGATCGCTTCCATCCGAATAATCTTGGCTACCAAATTATGGCCGGAGCTGTCCGGGATGAAATGGTCAAGACAGAGAAAGAATGGATAACCAAATCAGAAGGTAGTGAATAAAATGAATGAAGAAAAGCCAAAAACAAGTAAATCAATTAAAAAGACACAACCAACCAATCTTAAACGAAATCCCTGGAAAATCGCTTTTCTTGTTCTAGTGGGTTTAGTCATTGGTAGTGTAGCTTTCGTGACATTTCGAGCAACACAAGTTCGCGAACCAGATTTAAAGAAAATACCAGCAATTGTTGAAAAAGAAGGCGAGCCAGTCGTCACAATTCAGTCAAAAAAACAACAAGTGAACAAACTGATTGACTTTTATTTAGCCGACTTTCAAAAAGGCTCGGAGATTAAATATAAATTTTATTTAGAAAATGATGCTTTATTAAATGGAACATTTCAGGTGTTAGGGCATGACATTCCTTTTTACTTATATTTTGATCCTTACGTGATGGCGAATGGTAATGTACAATTAAAAGCAAAAAGTTTGTCTATAGGAACGTTAGGCTTGCCAATTAAAGAAGTATTGAAATTTGCTAAACGTTCTTACAAACTACCTAAATGGGTTGAAATCAATCCAGATGATCAAACTGTTTTATTACGTTTAGATCAGTTTAGAATGCAAAATGGTCTATTTGTTCGAGCAGAAAAGATTAATTTAGTTGACGATGACATTCGGATGAATATATACTTGCCAAAAGAGAAATAAAAAAGGAGTGTTAGAGATGGAAGAAAAAGCAATTTTTGCAGGCGGCTGTTTCTGGTGTATGGTGCAGCCTTTTGATACACAACCAGGAATTATCTCAGTTGTTTCGGGTTATACAGGTGGGCACGTGCCTAATCCAACATATGAACAGGTTCTAACACACACAACAGGCCATACGGAAGCAGTAGAAATCACTTTTGATCCAGCGATTATTTCTTACGAACAATTAGTGGAGATTTATTGGCAACAAACGGATCCTACTGATGCTTTCGGTCAGTTTCAAGACCGCGGCGATAATTATCGGCCAGTTATTTTTTATCGTTCCCAAGAACAAAAAGAAATTGCTGAGAAAAGTAAAGAACGTCTAGCTAATAGTGGTCGTTTTACAGAACCAATTGTTACCACCATCGAACCAGCAGCACCATTTTATCCTGCTGAAGAATACCATCAAGACTTTTATAAAAAAGACGCTTTGCGTTATGGATTGTCCCATCAACGTAGAAGTGAATTTATCGAAGAAAAATGGAGTGATTAATTTACATGAGACGAAGCTTTTACCATTACTTAATGACATTAAAAGGTCCGGCTAAAGATTCTGAAACTGATTTTGCCAATGAAGCGGCCAAAGATATTCAGTTTCCAAAACAAACCGAGGATTATCATGAACTTTCTTCTTATTTAGAAATGAATGCTGACTATTTAAGCAACATGGACATCTTTGATGAGTTATGGGAAAAGTACCTTGAAAACAATAAATAAATCCAGAGGAAAAGCAAACAAAGCTTTTCCTCTTTTTTCATTCATGTTATAGTAAACAAAAGTAGTGACGAATTTGTTAGAAATGAGATGAAATCTATGAAGAACAAACGAACTGTTCCTTTTTATCAATATATTATTTCGCTCCTCTGTGTCGCATTTTTAGCTGGAGGAAGTAGTTATATTTATTTTGATCATCGTGTTAAAAAGATGAGTCAAGAAGGGGCAATTACCAATGCTGATTTAAGCAAAGTGCAGGATTTATATAATGAAATTAGTACCAATTATGTAGGTGAAGTAGATAAAAATGAATTAGTTGAAGGCGCCTTAAAAGGCATGTCTGAAGCTATTGGAGACCCATACTCAACTTATCTAAATGAATCTGCTGCCAATAATTTAAACGAAAGCTTATCTGGCGATTTTGAAGGAATTGGTGCCACTATGACAATGAAAGATGGCGAACCAGTTGTAGCAGAGGCCCCTGTAGCAGATTCCCCAGCTGAAAAAGCGGGAATCAAAGAAGGCGATATTATTGAAAAAGTTGATGGTACAGCTACAAAAGGGATGAAACTAGCAGAAGTCGTCTCAAAAGTCCGAGGTAAAAAAGGAACTTCCGTTGAATTGACTATCCAAAGAGAGGGAGAAACTAAAAATATCTCCATCAAACGTGGGAAAATTCCCGTTAAAACAGTGACTGGTGAGTTAGACAAAAATGATGCACAAATTGGCTCGATTAAAATTACGTCCTTTGGTAAAAAAACATATCAAGAATTGAAAGAAACAATCACGAATTTACGTGACAAAGGAGCTAAATCCTTTGTAATTGATGTACGCCAAAATCCTGGTGGACTGCTAGATCAAGCAGAGCGAATGGCCAGTATGTTTTTAAAAAATGGCGAAACAATTGTTCAATTTGAAGACAAAAAAGGACGTACGATGAAAGAAGTTGCTTCCAAAGAATTAGACGGCGGCTTTAAAGTAAAAGAACCTGTTGCAGTTATCATTGATGGCAATAGTGCCAGTGCATCCGAAATTTTTGCTGCAGCACTGCATGAATCTGCGAATGTCCCATTAATTGGAACGAAAACATTTGGCAAAGGAACGGTCCAAACGGTGAAAGATTTAAATGACCAAACCGAAATAAAATTGACTGTTTTAAAATGGTTAACACCAAAAGGCGAATGGATCAACGAAAAAGGAATTGAACCAACCATCAAAGCTGATTACCCCGAGTATGCCTATTTAAAATTGATTCCTCGCGATAAAACGCTAAAAGAAGGAGATCAATCTGAAGATATTCAGAACTTAAATGCTATTTTAGCTGTATTAGCGTATCCTGTTGATGAAAACAATGCAAACTACACCGCAGAAACAAAAGCAGCGGTTAGCGATCTTCAACAGAAAAATGGCTTGCCTGTAACTGGAGAAATCGACAATGAAACAGCCACAAAAATTGAAGCCACTTTAGGTAAATTAATTCTTGAAAATGACGCTGCTTACGATACAGCAGTCAAAGAAATTCAAAAAAACTAGAAAAAGGTGGCACGAAGTTGAAGAAGAAACGTGATTATGTTGGGTATTTAATGTACTTTCTGAAAATTTTAGTACCAGCAATCGTAGCCGTTTTTATTTTAAGAGGATTTTTCCTGATTCCTGTTCGGGTGGATGGCCATTCTATGCAAAAAACCTTGAATCAAGGAGATATGATTGTGATGGAAAAATTCTCCGCCATTAAACGGTTTGATGTGGTGGTCTTTAAAACAGATACAGGATCGATTCTGATTAAACGTGTGATTGGTTTACCAGGAGAAGCTGTGCGTTACGAAAACGATCAATTATATGTCAATAATCAGCCAATCGCTGAACCGTATTTAACTAAAAACAGAAAAAAAGATCATGAAACGATGCCTTACACTACGAATTTTGATTCAAAAGAATTGTTAATGCAAGAAAAATTACCTAAAGATAGCTATTTTGTGCTTGGTGATAATCGCCGTATGTCCAAAGACAGCCGTTCTTTTGGTGCAATACATGCAGATCAAATCTTAGGGAAAGCACAATTTGTTTATTACCCACTCACTCATATGAAGATCATTCCTAAATAAGTAAGACCACTAGTTCGTTTATTTAAATAACGACTAGTGGTCTTTTCTAATCTGAAAAATTGTTCTCTTAGCTGAAAAATGTTAAGGTTAAAGTAATGATAGATGTAGGAGGTCATGCAAATGATTAGAAAAACAATTTTAGCAAGTTCTATCTTAGGCGTTGGGTTGCTAATTGGTGCATGTGGGAATCAAACCCAAACTCAAATGAATTCAACTAATACCAGTGAATCATCACAGCCTAAAGTAACCGAATCAAGTCGCAAGTCATCTGAAAGTGCGTCTAATAACGAAGGTGTATCAAGCGATTCTAGTAAATCCACAAGTTCCACTACAGAATCAGAAATCTTAAAAGGTCTGGCGGAAGAAAAAACGCTAAAAGAAAAAATCCCGTCCTTAAATCAAACAACGATTAAGAAAGTCACTGATAATGAGTATAAACGCATTCTTGTGATGGAAGAAAAGGCTACAGGAACGACCTATAAAAGTATTTTGATAAAAAAACAAAATCGCTTAAAAATTGTCAACGAAACAACCGATGAATTGTTATACAATGGAACCCTATAAGAACGAAACCATTCAATAAACTCAAAAGTATAGCCATTGTTTTCAAAGAAAAATTTCTTTGGAAACAATGGTTTTTTTATTGACAAAAGAATTTCTAGGATATATAGTTAGTTACATAAGTAGTTAACCGTTTAAGCGAGGTGTAAAAATGGAATTTAATTTTTCGGGGGAAAAGCCTTTATTTCAGCAAGTAGCCGATCAGATTGCCGAAGGAATTTTTAATGGCGCTTACTTAGAAGGCGAACAAATTCCCTCAACCACAGAAATATCAAAAAGTTATCAAATCAATCCAGCCACCGTTTTAAAAGGAATGAATTTATTAGTAGAACGACAGTTGATTGAAAAGAAACGGGGGATTGGCATGTTTGTTTTACCAGGCGCTCAAGAGAGAGTAAGAAGTGCACGGAAAGAAGAATTTTTAAATAAAGAAGTCTTAGAAGTTGTCGCAGAAGCTAAAAAATTAGGGATTACAGCTGAACAATTAAAACAACTAATTGAAAGAGGGTATGACGCATGAGTTTGCGGGTGGAATCAGTAAGTAAAAAATATCATCAAAAACAAGCACTAGATAATATTTCAATTACTTTTGAAAAAGAAACGATTTATGGGCTCTTAGGCAGAAACGGGGCTGGTAAAAGTACGTTATTAAATATCATAAATAATCGAAGTTTTGCCACTTCAGGTTCCGTTAAATTGGCGGGAGAAACAGTGACCGATAATGAGGCTGCTTTGACTCATATTTACTTAATGAGTGAAGATAATTTGTTTCCTCCTCAGTTAAAAATTAAAGATATTTTTAAAACGACTGAAGGTTTTTATGGATCCTTTGACTGGTCTTTAGCCGAACAAATGTTAAGCGATTTTGATTTAGATGGTAAAAAGACATTCAAAAAATTATCAACTGGTTATCGGAGTATTGCTAAACTAATAGTGGCGCTATCCGTCCCCTGTGAGTATATTTTTTTAGATGAGCCAGTCTTAGGTTTAGACGCCAATCATCGGGAATTATTTTATACTTATTTAATTGAGACATACCAAGAACGTCCCCGTACGTTTGTGATTTCTACCCATTTGATTGAAGAAATTGCGAATTTATTAGAAGATATTATCATCATTGATCAAGGAAAATTGATTCGCGCAGAATCTATTGAAACAATTTTGAAAAACGGTCGCATTGTTTCTGGGCCGAAAGAACAAGTAGAGCGCTATACTCAGTCATTGGAAATCTTAGGCATGGACACTTTAGGTGGAGCAGTTACGGCTTACGTGTACGGCGACTTGCCGACTGAAAAAGCAGAGGTTCAAATTGCGCCGCTAAATTTACAAACATATTTTGTACAATTAACCAATAGAAAGAAGGAAAAGTAAAATGAAATTTAAAACAGCTTTGCGGTATCGTGTTATTTATCAAGTCCGTTCCTTAGCAATTTATTTTGGCTTTTATGCTTTGTTCGGCATTCTTTTTCCTCTTATTGGCTTGCTCTTTTCTAACGACGTAAATACTGTCAGCTCTGATGCAGTAATTCCTTGTCTGGTTTTTATGGGGATACTATCATTTTTAGGGGTAAACACAGATTTTAAACTGTTTATTCAAAACGGGCTTTCCCGCTGGACAATTTTTTTGGTGAATTTTGTAAGTAATGCTATTTTATCTTTGGTTGGATCCTTGGCTGTACTTGTACTGATTAAAGTATTTAGCGGCAATTTCATTTCTCATTTTCAATTATCAATGAAATTAATTGATGTCTATGCGCAAGGAAACTTTTTCATGTCGTGGTTGCTCTTTTTTATCTTACTAATGCTTAGCGGCTCACTTGGCTTGTTAGCAGGTGTCTTTAATGATCGGATAGATGGCGTAAAAAAACTCATTGTTTTATTGCTGTTATTAATGATTCCTATTTTACTGGGCACGATTGCACAATTAGGGGGGGCACCAATGCGCCTGAGAATGCTCCATGTCTTGCAAGCAATGGTTGGTTATCAATCCACTGGTTTTACTGTCCTGCCACTTCTTCTGACAATCAGTTGCTTTGTGGGCATTAATCTTGGTTTGGCCTATTTATTGAATAAACATCGTGAAATTAAACGCGTAAATGCATAACTAATTAATAAGAACATGTTCAATGAGGTGAATTTGGAACATGTTCTTATTGTTTTAATTGAGAGATACATCGGAAGTACCATGACAAAGGAAAGGGCTTCCGTCAAAATAGAAAGAGAAGAAAGGAGTATGAAAAGAGTAAAAAACTTTGTAAATAAGTAAACGACAAAGAATGAAAAATGGAGGGGTAACATGGCGGTAATTGAAGCAAAAAATATTAAAAAAAGTTATGGAAAGAACGAAACAAAATTTGATGCGTTAAAAGGTGTTGATTTAAAAGTTGAAAAAGGTGAATCTGTGGCCATAATTGGTAAAAGTGGCTCTGGGAAATCAACATTTATGCACATTTTGGCATTGCTAGATCAACCAACTTCAGGAGATATTTATTTAAATGGTAAAAATGTTACTAGTATTAGAAAGAAAGTGCTGAATAAAACGAGAAATGAAGAATTTGGTTTTGTTTTTCAACAATTCTTTATGAATGCCAAGGATACAGTTTTAAATAATGTTCTTTTACCATTAAAAATTGGTGGGATTTCCGGTAGCAAGAGGAAAAAGATGGCTTTAGATGCGTTAAAAGCAGTCGGTTTGGAAGATAAAGTTCAAAATAAAGCGAATAATTTATCTGGTGGCCAAAAACAACGGGTATGTATAGCGCGTGCTTTAGTTAATAATCCGCAAATTATTTTTGCAGATGAACCTACAGGGAATTTAGATTCTGCCACTGGGAAGAAAATTGAAGAATTGTTATTTGATTTAAATAAAAATAAAGGAATTACCTTAATTATTGTGACACATGATCCAGACTTAGCAGCACGTTGTGATCGGCAAGTTCATGTTCGAGACGGCTTGATTGTAGGAGGAGATGAGTAAATGAAATTTAGAGATATTTTAAAATCAGCTAGTACCAATTTAATGCGTAATAAAGGTCGAACCGTATTGACCATTATTGCAATCTTTATTGGAGCATTTACCATAGCTTTAACTACAGGAGTCAATATTGGTGTAAATGATTATATTGACAAACAAGTCGGCAGTGTCGGTGGTGCAAATCAGCTATTTATTCAGCCAAAAATGGAGATGAATGTTGGTAACGGAACAGAACCAAGTAAATATAATCCAGAGAAAAAAACCAGTACGATTCAACAACAAAGTATGCTTGCTGAAAAAGATATTGAGAAGATTAAAAAAATCTCGGATGTTACATCAGTGGAACCAATGAAATCCGTTGCTATCGATTATATAAAAGGAGCAGATAAGCATAAATATGTATTTTCAGCTACTTCTGCGCTAGATGAGATGACCATTGATTTAGCGGCTGGCCGTAAAGTTTCGCAAACGAGCCAGGACTTCGAAATTAATTTGTCACCAGAATATGTAAAAGCGCTCGGCTATACATCTAGTAAAGCTGCCGTGGGAGAAACAGTTCAATTAGGTATCTCAAGTTCCTTGAAAGGACAAGAGCAAGTTATTGAAGCAAAAATTGTTGGCGTTAGAAATGCCAGTGTCATTCAAAATGGGCTCTCGCTGATGAATAAAGCATTGATTGATAAAGTTGTCTCAATCAATCAAGCAGATCTTCCAGAACATTTAAAAAATCAATACGCGATGATTATTGCTGAAGTTAAAAAAGACAGCACGCCAGAGCAGATTAAGGACATCAAAAAAGATTTAGATAAAGCTGGCTATTTAGCGACTACTGTCGAAGATGAAATTGGCATGATTCGTAATATAATCAATGCAATCACTGGTGTTTTAACCATGTTTGGTGCAATTGCCTTGTTAGCTGCAAGCTTTGGCATTATTAACACGCTGTATATGTCTGTCCAAGAAAGAACGCGAGAAATTGGTTTAATGAAAGCCATGGGACTTAGCAATGGGAAAGTCTTTACAATTTTTAGTGTTGAGGCGGCTTTAATTGGCTTTTTTGGCTCAATATTAGGCATTTTAGGAGCTGTTGGGGTTGGAAATTTAGTTAATCGTTTGGCAACGGATTCTTTTTTAAAGGCTTTAACAGGATTTAAATTAATTCAATTTTCATTGCCATCTTCATTAACGATTATCTTAGTTATTATGTTTATTGCTTTTTTAGCAGGAACTTTACCAGCTCGAAGAGCAGCAAAATTAGATCCAATTGAATCTTTACGTTATGAATAATAGACTAAAAACAGCTACTTTCTCTCAATTTAACTAAAGCATATTCTTATATAAAAAGAAGGCAATAGGCGTATACTAAAAGTGTGAAAAATGAAACAAATGAGAGGAAGTTGGTTTATGAAAGCTGTTGTGATTAATCAGTACGGAAGTAAAGAGGTACTTGAAGAAGCAGAAGTAACACTGCCAGAATTATCGGAACATCAAGTGTTGGTAAAAGAATACGCGACATCAATTAATCCGATTGATTGGAAATTGCGTGAAGGATATTTAAAACAGATGTTTGATTGGTCCTTTCCGATTATTCTTGGTTGGGATGTCGCTGGTGTGATTACAGAGGTGGGGAGTCAAGTAACGGATTGGCAAGTTGGCGATAAAGTTTTTGCTCGTCCTGAAACTACTCGTTTTGGTACCTATGCAGAAGTAACGATTGTGGATGATCATTTATTAGCAAAAATCCCTGAAACAATTAGCTTTGAAGAAGCGGCTGCCGTTCCGTTGGCTGGTTTAACCGCTTGGCAAGCATTGTTTGATCATGGTCACCTTAAAGAAGGAGAAACTGTTTTAATTCATGCGGGTGCAGGTGGGGTCGGTACTTATGCGATTCAACTAGCAAAAGAAGCGGGCGCACATGTCATCACGACCGCTAGCGCAAAAAATCATGCTTTACTGAAAAAAATTGGTGCAGATGAAGTGATTGATTATCATACAACGAATTTTGCAGAGGTATTAGCTGATGTTGATTTGGTCTTTGATACAATGGGTGGTGAGGTTCAAAAAAATAGTTTTGACGTCTTAAAACCAAACACCGGTCGTCTTGTTTCAATTGTGGGCATTGAAGATAAACAATTGGCAGCCGAAAAAAATATTTCTGCTGAAAGTATTTGGCTTCAACCAAATGGAGAACAATTACAAAAAATTGCTGATTTGATGGCAGCTGGAAAAGTGAAATCAATTATTGGTGAAGTTTTCCCTTTTTCTAGACAAGGGATTTATGATGCACATGCACTCAGTGAAACGCACCATGCAGTTGGTAAAATAGTTGTTCAAATGGCAGAATAAAAAGAAGCTCAGACAGTGAATTATCTTAAAATAGAAAAAGTGGGTCCTAAGTCATTTCGACTTAGGACCCACTTTTTTGTTAAGAGGACAGATGTACCAACCAAGTTTGTGTTTCCTTAATTTCTTGATAAGTTAATTGATGACTTTGTGTCCAAACCTCTTGTACGGTTGCTCCATGATTCTGAAATAATTGAATCACACGCATACTTTCAGGAAGTGGGACAATCGGGTCATGCTCTCCTAGAGATAATAAAACAGAAGTGGCGGTCAAGTCTGGTTGATTGGTCAATTCAACAGGAAACATGGGATGATAGAGGACAGCTTGATGGTAGCTGCCGGGATGAGTAAGCAATAATTGAATAGCGATATTGGCCCCATTTGAATAGCCAATAAAAATAATTTTATCCAATGAAAATTGATGCTCGTTAGCGGCTTGTTGAATAAACTTATGAAGCGCCTCACCGCGTTTTTCTAGATCTTCTAAGTCATAATGACCTTCCGCTAGGCGCTTAAAATAACGATTCATTCCATTTTCTGAAACATCACCACGAATACTTAGTACAGTGGCTTGTTTATTTAGTTCTTGGGCAATTGGTAGGAGAGATGTTTCATCACCACCTGTACCGTGAAGTAGCACAAAGACAGGTGCTTCAGGATGTCCTTTTTTAAAAATTGAATGCATGTTTTTTCCTCCTTAGGCTCGTTTTGTATTGAAAGGCTTGATAACACTCTCAATATACTCACGACGGTTTTCTAAAAATGGTGCAAGAGATAACTTTTCTCCTAATGTTTCGTAAGGTTCATCCCCCATAAATCCTGGTTCATCGGTGGCTAATTCGACTAAAATATGCCCAATGCGAACATACAATGATTCAAAATAATAACGATCGACATAGCCAGAGTTTTGTAAGCCTAAATGATCAAAGAGCGCTTGCCAAGTCCCAAGTGATTTACGATCCGCTAGGCGGAATGCAACGTGATGTACTTCACCATATCCTTGTTGTGCTTGTGAGCTAGTATCATCGTCTACCAAAACGACTTGGGCACCATTGCCACCTTGGCCAACTTCTAGTAAATAGCGATTGCCTTCTTGTGCCACTAGGTGAAAGCCTAGAATTTCTTCAAAGACTTCTTTGAATTCATGAAAATAGGAAATAGCTATTTCGACAGGTCCTAAGCCATAAATCGCAAATTCTGTTGGAACAGGTCCTTTTTTCCAAGGGGTGCCCGCTGCAACGCCCTGATTTAATTCATCAGAGATTAATTGATACGCTTGATCATCAAAATCCCAGAAGCGAAGGACTTTTTTGCCAAATTCTTCAGAAATACCTGTGTGTTTGACCGCAAATTTATTAAAGCGATTTTCATAATAAGTCAAAGCTGCATCTGAAGGAACCCGGAACCCTGTTCTTGAAATTGTATTGGTTCCTTTTAATCCTTTAGGGTTATTGGGAAAATCGAAAAAGGTCATGGTTGTACCTGGTGTACCCAAATCATCAGCAAAATAGGTATGGTAAGTATAGATATCATCTTGATTCACTGTTTTTTTGACTAAACGCATCCCTAAAACGTCTGTAAAGAAGTGATAGTTTTTTTCTGCATCACTTGTCATAGCTGTAACGTGGTGGATTCCTAATAATTGATCTTCTTTTTTCATCATTATTTCCTCATTTCGTTTCATTTGTTATTTTTCGTAAAGTTTTTTGAAGAAGAGTTAATTCTTCAGAAGAGAGTTGTTCAAATGCTTCTGCAATTCGCTTTGCATGCATCGGGAAAATTTCTTCAATTAATGTTTTTCCAGCTTCTGTTAATTCAACGTAAGTAATGCGTCGGTCTTTTTCACTGGGGGTGCGCGTTACATAGCCTTTTTTATGTAATTGGTCAATAACATAAGTGGTGCTACTGCTAGCGATTAAAATTTTCTCCTTAATTTTTTGGATGGTCTGAGGACCTTTATGGAGTAACAGCTCTAATACTGAAAATTCTGTAATGTTTAAGTCATAACAAGTGACATCTTGCTTGGCAAGTTGCTCTAGTTGATGGCTGGTTCTTAATAAACCGATATAGGCTTTTAAAGCTTCTTGCTGTTGGGTCATTGTTTCACCTCTTTTTATTTCGAATTCGAGATAAATATAACTTACTTTTGGTAAGTAATCAATTAATATGCTTAAAAAGACAGCCAGCAAAAAATGTGAATTTTTTCTGGCTGTCTTTTTTGTTTAATTTAGAAGATCGTTGGAACTAAGCCGCCATCGATTCTTAAGGCTTCGCCTGAGAATGAAGAAGAATCCGGGCTGGCCACAAAGGTAACAAAACGACCAATTTCTTCTGGTCGAATGAGCCGTTGGATTTGTGAACGAGAACGATGATTTTTCATGAAATCTTTTTCCCAATCCTCTTTGGGAATGTCTGAATCAGCGTACATATCTTCCAACATTTTTTCTACACCTTCGGTAAGGGTTGAGCCAGGCATAACCGTGTTAACGGTGACATGTGTGCCGACAGTTAAGTTGGATAAACTTTTAGCTAAGGAAAGATTCATCGTTTTTGTCATGCTATATTGGGGCATTTCGCCAGAAGGCATCACCGCTTCTTCGCTAGCGATGAAAATAATGCGACCAAAATCTTGTGCAAGCATTTTAGGTAGATAAGCTTTTGCTAATGCATTGCCTGACAACACATTCACAGTAAAAAATTTTTCCCAAGTGGCGTCATCGATGTCCCAGTATTCCATTGGCTCAAAAATCCCCATATTGTTCACTAAAATGTCGACTTTAGGGAATTTTTCAAGTAAAGTAGCTCGTTGACTTTCAATGGAAATATCGGCAGTCCCTGCTTGAGGATGAGTGTCTGGAAACATTGTTTGTATTTCTTCAACAACTTTGATTACTTCGGCTTCATTGCGCCCATTGATAATGACATCGGTCCCTTCACGAGCCATTTCAATCGCAATTGCTTTGCCAATTCCTTTGGTTGAACCAGTAATTAATGCTAATTTCTTCGTTAAGTGTAAATCCATTTAAATCCCTCCAACGTTTGTCTATCTCTAGTGTAGGTCTTTTTCTGGACTTTTAAAAGGAAAAAGTTTTTTCGGCCCGCGAGAAACAAGCCCCAATAATTACTTAACAGCTGAGTTTTCACTTTTTGGGCGTAAAACGAGTAATTATTGTCAGTAAAAAAGCGTCACTTTTTTGATAGAATAACTAGAGACGAAATTGGCAAAGACCAATTTTGTAAAATTGTACATAAAAAAGAAGAGTGGGAATGCTATGAAGAAACAATATTACTGGAATATACCCGATAACTTATTAAACTCGTTAAAACAGCGGAAAAAGTTATACAACTTTTATAAAAATGAACAAAATAAGGCAAGAGAATTAGTAGAGAATTGTCAGTCGGTTCTTTTTCCTGAATTAGTCGCTTCGCTGAATAAAATAGATGAGCGGATTAAATTATTGATATTCTATCAAAATTTAGAAGATTGTGAGCTTTCAGAAGAAGAAATTATTACTGTGATTGAGCGAGAATATTTTGTAACTTTTTACGAAACAATTGAAGAACCGACCACTGAAATTATTAGTAGTCATTCTATGTATTATTTATTGCAACAGCCGACTAAAGAAATGCTTTGGGATTTAGACTTTAGTAACATGTTAAAACAAGGTCAGTTAGTTGATTTAATGGATTATCAAAAATTGACCAAATATTATCAAAAGCTGCAGAATCAAGCTAAAAATTTGATTGAAAAATTAAATAAAGAAACATTTTACACATTCTATAGTCAACTTTTATTGATTGATTGCCAATGCAAATTATTAATAGAAGAGGCGCTTCTAAAAGAAGAATCATTGATGACGGTCGATGAATGTTTAACAGCCATTAAGCAAGAAATTCGAAAAATTCATTTTGAACAATTTAAATACCAACATTATTTATTTGAAGATTTATCTTTGCGGTACCAAGTTTAACGAAAGTGACAAAAAGAATGGTTGAATCTAACAAGAATGTTCGTTGTTTTCTGTTATATAAAAAGATATGATAGTTTCTGTAGAAAAAATAAAGGAGACGATTCATGAACGCAAATCGCTTAAAGTTATTGATGATGGGGTTAATGGTTCTTGACCATATTAGTTATTTTGTTCCGCCAGGATGGGCACTGATTTTTCATGTAATTACTCGTTGTGTCGGTGTGTTTTTTGGTTACATGGCTGTAGAAGGGTTCAACTATACACGGAATGTTTATCGTTACAATGGTCGTTTGTATATTTGGGCAGCAATCATGTTTGTTGGAAATACGCTGCTAAATCATTTAGTGAATAATCCAGCTGTCGCTGTTCACAACAATATTTTCTTCACCTTAGCCCTTGGTGTCAGTATGTTAATTGTGACAAAAGCGATGCTAGAAATGCCAAAAATCAGTTTAAAAATTGTTTTATTGATTAGTATATTAGCAATTTTAGGAATAGGAGCAATGTTTGCTGAAGGTGGCATTGTGATGTTACCTTTTATGTTGATTACGTATTTAGCCAGAAAGAGACTTGTCTTACGGAACTGTTTATATGGTGCATTAGCGCTCTTTTTCTTAGTTACAAGTTTTCAATGGTTGGGAGATTGGCCAACGACAATTGAAATGTTAGCTTATAATTCTGATTTTATGTTTATCACTGTGTTACCATTTATATTGCTTTACAATGGTGAGAGAGGGAGCAAAGCACCATTTTTCAAATATTTATTTTACGGATTCTATCCGCTTCATTTATGGCTGATTGCATTGATAGCCAATTACGTTCATTAAACCTTTTTATATTAAAAAAATAAAAATAGCGACTCACATTTTTGTGAGTCGCTATTTTTTTAGATGGGTAAGATACTGATTCCTAAAAGAAGAGTGACAAGTAGAAAAACAAAAAGCACAATTCGCTTATCATGAACCAGTAAGGCAATGTATTCTCGGATTAGAGCAGTTGGTAAAAAATATAAGGCAGTTGGCGCCCCGACACCTTCAGCTTTTAAGCCGACACGATGGGCATACATAGCTCCTCGTAAGACATGATAGTTATTTGTTGAAAAAATAACAGAGGGTTGTTTAGAATCAGACGGCATCTTTTGCCAATCTGCCTGAATTATTGCTTTAGAAAACAACATATTTTCATAAGTGGTTGTGGATTGGCCCTCCATCAAAATTGCTTCTGCAGGAATATTTTGTGAAAGCAAATATTTTTTCATTGCGAAAGCTTCGGCCACAGGTTCGTCAGGACCTTTACCACCGCTGACTACAAATTTAGCGGTGGGATTTTTTTCATAATATTCAATCCCTTTATCTAACCGACTCTTCAAAAGTGGAGGTACTTCCTCGCTACGAATTCCCGAACCTAAAACAATGATATAATCAACCGCTTTTTTTAAAGGAATCATTTGGTACATCCATGAATACAAGACGTAAGCAGCAAATAGAAAGGTCAGTAAAAGATCCATTAACAATAGAAAAAGTAAGAACAGAAAAAGCATATAAGGTATTTGCGCTGTGCCAACTGATAATAAATATAGAAAGGCTGGTAAAGCAATTAATAAGTTCAGCCCTAAGCCCGCCGACAATTTAGCCGTGACACTTTTGCCTTCTTTCGTTTGCATCGTACGTGAGTTAAAAATAAAGTAAAGGCAAATGCCGATAAACACAGCGGGAATTAATAGATAAGCAATGGCCAAGGTAATTAGGTCGCCATTCTTAAAATGTAAATAAATTTTGTCTAATCCGATAAATAGTAAGGTGACTAATGACAATAAGGTGCCGGAAGCCAGAGTGATACCGCCGAGGATACTGCGGTTATTAATTTTTAATATACCAAATCCTAGTAGGGCGATAAACAAAAAGAATAGTAGTAGTGCCATTTAATTCCTCCTAAAAATAAGTATCTAAAGTATAACATGCTTTAGGATCTGACATAAATAAACAGCTGTGCCGAAGTATAAGTTTTCCTTTCATTCTTAGAAAAGAAGTTTTTTCATGAAAAGTAAATTAGATAACGATTGTTTAGAGAAGGAAAAGCTTGATTTACTAAGCTTTTCCTTCTCTATAAAAAATATTAATAAGGGCATAAAAATTAACAATTTGTATGCGCTTACATACTAAGGTAGATTTAAAGTGTAAAGAAGAAAAAATGAGGTGAGAAAATGATCACTGTTTCAATTGCAGGAGGTTCACAACCAGAGATTTTACAGCTAGTTAAAAAAGCACTAAAAGAAGCCGAGCAACCGTTGCAGTTTATTGTATTTGATACAAGCGAAAATCTTGATACTGAAAATCTCTGGAAATATGTTCATTGCTCAGATGAGGCCGCGGTAGCACAGGAAGCTGTCAGTCTAGTTGCAACCGGTCAAGCACAAATTTTATTGAAAGGAATTATTCAGACCCACACATTACTAAAAGAAATGTTGAAAAGTGAGCATCAATTAAAAAATAAACCGATTCTTTCCCATGTAGCAATGGTGGAGCTGCCTGCGGGGAAAACCTTCTTGTTAACCGATTGTGCGATGAATATCGCCCCCACTCAAGCGACACTCATTGAAATTGTTGAAAATGCTAAAGAAGTCGCCCAAAAATTGGGACTGCACCACCCGAAAATTGCTTTGTTAAGCGCAGCGGAAAATTTCAATCCTAAAATGCCTTCGTCTGTTTTAGCAAAAGAAGTCACGGCACATTTTAATGATCAACAAGAGGCTACGGTTTTTGGTCCACTTTCGCTTGATTTAGCGACCTCTGAAGAAGCGGTTGCGCATAAACGTTACAGCGGTCCTATCATGGGGGATGCAGATATTTTAGTGGTCCCAACTATTGATGTTGGCAATTGTTTATACAAATCATTAACCTTGTTTGGGCACGCCAAGGTGGGAGGAACGATTGTTGGCACAAAAGTCCCAGTCGTTTTAACATCTAGAAGCGATTCGACAGAAAGCAAATTCCATTCATTAAGATTTGCCATGAGACAAGTTTAAAAAAAGGAGCAGAAAACAATGGAAACAGTATTGGTTATTAATCCTGGCTCGACCTCCACGAAGTTAGCGCTTTTTGCTAATCATGATTGCTTGGCGGAAGAAACGCTTAGACATAGCGTCCAAGAATTGGCACCTTTTGAAAATGTTGTCAGTCAAACATCATTTCGAAAACAAATGATCGCGGAATTTTTAGAAACACATAACATCACACAATTAGCCGCTGTCGTGGGGCGTGGTGGTTTGCTTAAGCCTATTCCTGGCGGTACGTATCTTGTCGATCAACAAATGCTAGAAGATTTGCGGACAGAACGCTTTAATACCCATGCTTCAAATTTAGGGGCGATTTTAGCTAATGAGTTTGCAGAAAAATATCACGTGCCAGCCTTTATTGTCGATCCTGTTGTTGTAGATGAGCTACAGCCATTAGCCAGGATTTCTGGATTAAAAGGCATTCAGCGGCGTAGCGTTGGTCACGCCTTAAATCAAAAAGCGGTCGCTCGAAAAATCGCTGAGGATTTAGGAAAAACATATGAGCAAAGCAATTTTATCGTTGTTCATTTAGGTGGGGGCATTAGCTTGGGGGCGCATCAAAAAGGCCGCATGGTGGATGTGGTAAATGGGCTTGATGGTGAAGGTCCTTATACGCCTGAACGCAGTGGCGCCTTACCGCTCGTTGAATTTGCGCAATGGATACTTGAACAGGAGTTAACGATTAGCCAAGTGAAAAAGCTAATTGCGGGGAATAGCGGTCTTAAATCATACCTAGGTGAAACAGATTTACGGCATATCCAAGCACAAATAGCTGCAGATGATCAAACAGCAAATTACTATTTAAAAGGAATGTGTTACCAAATCGCAAAAAGTATTGGCGAGATGGCCGTAGTTCTTGAAGGCACAATTGATGCAATTATTTTAACAGGGGGCGCAGCCTACTCGCAAACCGTTGTTCAAGAAATTAGTCAAAAAATCACTTGGATTGCACCAATTAAGGTTTACCCAGGTGAAATGGAGATGGCTGCTTTATATGAAGGCGTCAATCGAGTATTAACAGGGGAAGAACAAGCTTTAAATTATAGTGAAGCAAAAATTGAGCAGGAGTGATCAAAATGGCGGAACAAACAGATTTACTGATTTTAGGTGGCGGAACAGGAGGCTATGTAGCAGCAATTCGAGCCGCACAAAAAGGGCTAAACGTCACAATTGTTGAAAAATACAAATTAGGTGGCACTTGTTTGCACAAAGGCTGTATCCCTACAAAAGCTTTATTAAGAAGCGCAGAGGTTTTTGATACCTTAAAACAAGCGGCTTCTTTTGGGATTGAAACAGAGGCAGCGTCCATTGATTTTTCTAAAATACAACAACGGAAAGAAGGAATTATTGAGCAGTTACACAAAGGTGTTGAAGGCTTATGCAAGAAAAATAAAATCAAAATTTTAGCAGGCGAAGGTGCGATTTTAGGTCCCTCTATTTTTTCACCAGTCTCTGGCGCAGTGGCAGTTACGTTTAATGATCCAACACGGGAAGAAGAAATTATCGTTCCTAAAAATGTCATTATTGCGACAGGCTCTAGTCCTAAAACGTTACCTAATTTGCCACTGGATGAAGAATTTATCTTATCTTCTGATGGGATGCTTGAATTAGAAGAGCTACCAGAATCAATTGCAATTATTGGTGGTGGCGTTATTGGTGTCGAGTGGGCTTCTTTATTAAATAGTTTAGGTGTCAACGTAACTATCATTGAATTTTTGGATCGTTTACTTATAAATGAGAGTGCAACAATTTCTAAAGAATTAAAGAAACGTTTAGAGCAACGAGGAATTAACATTTTATTAGGTAGCAAAGTCCAAGAAGCGAAAGTTACCGGACAGAAGGTTCAAGTAGAAGTTGCAGGACAAGAAACCCTCACTGTTGACAAAGTCATGGTAGCAATTGGTCGTCAACCCAATATCAATAAGTTAGGGTTACAGAATACCTCAGTGAAATATACTGACAAAGGCATTGAAGTAAATGAATTTTATCAAACCACAGAAGGACATATTTATGCGATTGGTGATTGTATTGATACACTTCAACTAGCGCATGTGGCTATGAAAGAAGGAGAGCTAGCTGTTCAGCATCTTTTAGGCGAGACAGTTGAACCTTTAAATTATACAAACGTGCCTCGAGGTGTTTATACAAATCCTGAAATAGCAAGTGTCGGCTATACTAGAGAAACTTTGCCAGCAGATAAAGAAGTAGTGATTGGCACCTTTAATTTTAATGGTAATGGTAAATCACTTGTTTATGGAGAAACAGATGGCTTTATAGAAGTAATTCGTGACAAGAAGACCGATGATTTATTAGGGGTTTCTATGATTGGGCCACATGTCACGGATTTAATTGCCGAAGCAAGTACTGCCATGTATTTAGATGCCGCGCCCATTGAAATTGGTGAAGCAATCCATGCGCATCCAACAATGACAGAAGTATTGCAAGAAGCAGCCTTAGATACTTATGGCTTAGCGATTCACAAATAGAGAAAGGTTGATGAAAATGAAAGCGCTTAAAAAATCAGGTTTATCAAAAGAAGAATTGATTCAGGCATATCGTCAAGTACTACGAGGACGTCGTTTAGACGAACGGTTGTGGCAATTAACAAGGATTGGTAAGACCTCTTTCAATATTTCTGGTCAAGGGGCAGAAGTTGCACAAGTAGCGATGGTGATGGCTTTTGATCCTCAAAAAGATTATTTTTTACCGTATTATCGTGATATGACCGCGTGCTTGGTTTGGGGCATGACCTCCAAAGATATTTTAATGGGTTCTTTTGGAAAAGAAGCGGATCCTTCTTCCCATGGTCGTCAAATGCCGAATCATTATGGTTCAAAAGAGCATAATATTGTTTCCTTCTCTTCAACAGTAAGTACACAAATGCCATTAGCGACAGGTGTTGGTTATGCAGCGCAACTTCAAAAGGCTGATTTTGTTGCATTGACCACCACTGGGGAAGGCTCTGCCAATCAAGGAGAAGTCCAAGAAGCTATGAACTTTGCAGGCGTAAAAAAATTACCAGTCATTTTTGTTGTTGAAAATAATGAATATGCGATTTCTGTCCCAATTGAAGAACAGTATGCCAATAAACGAATGGCCGATCGCGCGAAAGCTTATGGCTTTGAAGGTGTAACCGTTGATGGTAGTGATTTTACTGAAGTCTATCTAGCGTTTAAAGAAGCAGTAAAAGCGGCTCGCGGGAAAAAAGGACCAAAATTGATTGAATTAATGGTTTCTCGCTTGACTTCTCATTCCGCTGACGATGATCAATCTGTTTATCGTTCAAAAGAAGAAATTGAAGAGATGAAAAAGAACGATGCAGTGAAGCTTTTTGAAAAACAATTATTAGAAGAGGGCTATTTAACAGACGAAGACATTGCCAAAATTGATGAAGAAATTCGTGCAGAAATCAATCAAGCAACGGATGAAGCAGAAGCAATGCCAGATCCTGTACCGACATCAATTTTAGAAGAAGTGTATGCAAAATAAGAGAAGAGGAGAAGAAATATAATGGCTGAGATGACTTATTTAGAAGCAATTAACTTAGGAATTTCTGAAGAAATGGCTCGTGATGAAAAAGTAGTTATTTTTGGAGAAGATGTCGGCGGCGACAAAGGCGGCGTGTTCGGTGTAACAAAGGACTTGGCTGCTAAATACGGTGACGAGCGTTGTTTTAATACACCGTTAACAGAAGGCTTAATTGGTGGTTTAGCTGTCGGCTTAGGTTTAATGGGCTATCGCGCAATTGGTGAATTTCAATTTGCGGATTACATTTTGCCTGCAACCAATCAATTGTTATCAGAGGCTCGGACAATGCGCTATAGAACAAAAGGCGATTGGACTGCGCCAATCGTTTATCGGACACCTTATGGCGGCGGTGTTCGTGGTGGGCTGTATCATTCTCAGTCTACAGAAAAAGTTTTTTGTGGACAACCAGGATTAAGAGTTGTGACCCCCTCTAATCCTTATGATGCAAAAGGGATGATTAAAGCAGCGATTCGTTCCGATGATCCAGTCATTTTTTACGAACATAAGCGTTTATATCGTTTACTAAAAGATGAAGTGCCTGCAGATGATTATATCGTACCAATTGACAAAGCCAATGTCGTTAGAACGGGTAGTGATTTAACCGTGATTAGTTACGGCATGACCTTGCAATTAGCTTTAGCTGCGGCGGAAAAACTAGCCGCTGAAGGAATTGATGCCGAAATCGTCGATGTTCGCTCATTATATCCTTTAGATCACGAAACATTAGTAGCTGCAGCTAAGAAAACAGGGAAGGTTTTACTCGTAACAGAAGACAATAAAGAAGGCAGCGTGATGAGTGAAATTGCGGCAATGATTTCAGAAGATGCTCTCTTTGATTTAGATGCACCGATTCAACGACTTGCAGGACCTGATTGTCCAAGCATGCCTTATGCATTACCTTTAGAAAGAGAATTTTTAATCAATGAAGAGCAAGTATTAGCAGCAATGAAAGAATTAGCAGAATTTTAATTGAAGCAAGGAGGAAAAAATAAATGGCCACAAAAGAAATCAAAATGCCTCATCTAGGCGAAAGTGTCACAGAGGCAGCCATTGTCCAATGGTTAGTTAAACCAGGAGATGCAGTGAAACGCTATGATCCCTTAATGGAAGTCGTTTCTGATAAAGTCACCACGGAAGTCCCATCAGATTTTGATGGTGTAGTAAAAGAATTTCTGATTTCTCTAGATACAGATGTGCCCATCGGAACAGCGGTGATGACGTTAGAGACAGAAGAAACAACAGAAGAAACAGAAGTAGCTACTTTAGCACCAGTGAAAGAAGCAAGTGCGGAACAAGCACAAGAACATGAAACGGCTGAAACAACAAGCACTGCGACGTCCCATCAAAAAAATAATGGTCGTTATTCCCCAGCAGTCCTTAAAATTGCCCAAGAAAAAAAGATTGATTTAACACAAGTTACAGGGACAGGTCGTGATGGTCGGATTACTAGAAAAGATGTTACAAACTTTACACCAACACAGGCAAGAACACCTGATAAAACAGTGAGTCCAGGAACTAGCCCTTCAAATTCAGAGGAGCCAGTTGCTTCGCAAAATGAAAGCGCCGCAACAGCTAGTCCAACTGAAACAACCACAGATAAAATTGTCTCTGCAGATCCTGTACGTAAAGCGATTGCTAAAAAAATGGTCCAAAGTGTCAACGAAATCCCTCACGCTTGGTTAATGGTGGAAGCGGATGTGACCAACTTAGTCCAACTTAGAAATTCATTAAAAGATGAATTTAAACAACAAGAGGGCCTATCTCTAAGCTTCTTCCCATTTTTTGCCAAAGCAGTCATTCAAGCGTTAAAGAAAAATCCAAAAATCAATACATCTTGGGATGATGGCTCAATTATTTATCATAAAGATGTTAATTTATCCATAGCTGTAACGACAGACGAGCATCTTTACGTGCCAGTGATTCAACAAGCGGATAACTATTCGATTGCAGGGCTAGCTAAAGAAATCAATCGCTTGGCACAAGAAGTCCGACAAGGAACGCTAGCAAGCAAGGAAATGCAAGGAGGGACCTTTACTCTTAATAATACTGGAACACTAGGTTCCGTCCAATCGATGGGAATTATTAACCATCCACAAGCTGCGATATTACAAGTAGAGTCAATTAATAAACGCCTTGTGCCAACCGCAGATGGAGGCTTTAAAGTGGCAGATATGGTTAACTTATGTCTTTCTATTGATCATCGAATTTTAGATGGACAACAAGCAGGTAAGTTCTTGCGAGATGTTAAAGATAATTTAGCGAAATATAATGCGGATACGGATGTATATTAAAAATCGTTCCTTGCTTTAGTTAAATAAAAAGCGCCTCAAAGAAATAAGCGCTCTTCTTTGAGGCCGCTCTTTATCTAACAGAAAGTTCAATCATTCTCAAACTTGTTTTAAAAAAACAAAAATAATCAATAGGAGTGTTGAAAATGCCCACTGATAAACTGGATGCTCAATTAACCCCAAGAATATTTTTTAACAAAGTGTTAGCTGGAACAGCTTCCGGCACCATTATCGCCTTAATTCCCAATGCTGTATTAGGAGCCATTTTAAAATATTTTGCAGAATACAAGATTATCGAAATGATTATTCATGCGGCGCAAATTTTCCAACTAGCCACCCCTTTAATTATTGGTGGACTGATTGCTTTTCAATTTGGCTTAACGCCACAGAAAATGATGATTGCTGGCGGTGCAGCATTTGCTGGCTCTGGCGTGATTAAATTTAATTCAGAAGTGAAAGGCTTTATTGGTGCAGGTACTGGTGACATCATTAATATTATGATTACCGCTTCTGTTGCAGTCTTACTTTTATTAGTCATTGATAAAAAATTCGGTTCAGTGGAAATCATTGCTTTACCGATCGTTGTTGGAGTAGGTGCAGGCTTGTTTGGCATGTTGATTTACCCATATGTGACACAGATCACGGTTGCCATTGGGAAAGTGATTAACAATTTTACTGATTTCCAGCCAATTATCATGAGTATTTTAATTGCTTGTTCATTTGCTGCACTGATTATTTCACCAATCACTACTGTGGCAATCGGTTTGGCGATTCAGTTGAATGGCTTGTCTGCAGGTGCTGCCGCAATGGGAATTGCAGCCACAACTGTTGTTCTTGTGATTAATTCTTGGAATGTCAACCAATCGGGAGTGACACTGGCTGTCTCTTTGGGCGGTATGAAAATGATGATGCCTAACTTATTTAAATACCCAATTATTTTAATTCCTTGTTTATTTACAGCGACTATTTCAGCAATTCCTGTGGTTCTATTCAACATTTCAGGAACCCCACAATCGGCTGGATTTGGCTTGGTTGGACTCGTGGGGCCACTTGCTTCATTGGATGCGGGCTTAGGGATCTTACCTTTACTCTTTTCTTGGTTTGTTGTTCCAATTGTCGCGGGTTTATTCTCAAAATTCTTATTTGAAAAAGTGTTGAAACTTTATGATAGTAAAGTCGTCTTTGCTTATCAAGGCTAGGCTATCCATTAATTTTCTTTAATGATTTGGATAAAATCTCTAACATCTTCTGTCAGACTAAAATCGCGGCGCAAAGCAATGCCGATGGGGAAATAGTCAAACTTATCTTTTAAAGGAATCCATTTCAGTCCTTGACTTTTTCCCACTTCATAATATTCAATCGGCAGCAAACAAATCGAATTATTTTTTTGTAAACTATAAAGAAGTACTTGTAAATCATCGTTATGCAAAATGATATTCGGCTCATAACCGAAGCTCCGAGTCCGATCTAGTAGTAGGCGACCAATCATAAAATTATCACTTAACGATGAAAATCGTTGATCTTTCAAATCTTTAAAAGTTAATTTTTCATATTGGGAGAGAGGATTTGATTCTGGTACCACGACATAAACATGGTAGCCTTTGGTAGTCGTTTCTAAAGGTTCAATATGAATAATTTCAGGTAAGGTATTTGGGAAAGAAATTAGTCCCATATCAATTTCTTTATTTGCTAACATCGTTTGTAATTTTGGCGAGCCGTCTTGCTGTAATATTAAATTCACATGTGGATGGGTTGTTAAAAATCGTGAAATTTCTTTCATAAATTGTACAGCAAATAAAGTAGTTAACCCTAAACGCAATTGCTTTTTAACTGGTTTCTGGTTCATTTCACGAATATCTGTTACCAATTGATCGAATTGAAAAACAACTTCTTGGCCATGTTCATATAAATAAACACCAGTATCGGTCAATTGAAACGGTTGATCAGAATGATCAAACAACGCTGTGCCTAACTCAGATTCCATTTTTTTCAATGCTAAAGAAAGTGTTGGTTGGGTGACAAATAAATTGCGAGCGGCCGCCGATAAACTGCGGGTATTAACAATTTCAATGAAGTACTTTAAAAGCTGAATATTCATCAGAAACTCCCTTTCTTTTTAAAAGCGCTTACACAAATGTGCTTGGATAAAAAATAACAAATAGATCACTTATAATATAACATATGTTTTGCCTTTTTATTGCTATAAAAGTAAGAGATAGAGATTTTCTTAGCAGATTTTTACCTAAAAATAAAAAATTGAACGGAGGAAAAGAAATGAAGATTATTATCGCAGGTGCTGGCGCTATGGGCAGTCGCTTTGGACTAATGTTACATCAAGCAGGAAATGACGTTATTTTTGTTGATGGTTGGCCAGAACATATTGAAGCAATAAGAAAAAACGGGTTAGTTGCTGATTTTAATGGCGAAGTGATGACCGCTAAAATTCCTATTTATCCTCAGACAGAAGTAGCAAGCATCGATTTTACAGCAGACTTAGTTATCCTATTTACAAAAGCAATGCAACTGGAAGGAATGCTTGAAGCATTAGAACATTTCCTTAATAAAAATACGAAAGTTTTATGCTTGTTAAATGGAATTGGTCACGAAGATATTATCAAAAAATACGTGCCATACGAAAATATTTTATTAGGAAACACAATGTGGACCGCTGGGTTAGAAGGACCTGGCAAAGTAAAATTATTTGGCAATGGTTCGATTGATTTACAAAATTTAGGAGCGCAAAGTGAACAAGCGGCAGAAGCAGTCATTAAGGTATTAAATAACGCTGGCTTAAATGCACGTTATTCTGAGAATATTTTATCATCCATTTATAAGAAGGCCTGTGTGAATGGAACAATGAATGGTTTATGTACTTTGTTGGATTGTAATATGGCAGACTTTGGCGAAACAGAGCAAGCAGATCAAATTGTTCAACAAATAGTTAATGAATTTTTAGCAGTCGCTGAAGCGGAACAAGTTACGTTAGATAAACAAGCAGTCCTTCAACAAATCCGCTCGTGTTATAATCGAGAAACAATTGGTCTGCACCATCCATCGATGTATCAGGACTTAATAACCAATCATCGTTTAACCGAAATTGATTATATCAATGGAGCAATTGTTCGCAAAGGGAAAGTCTATGGGATTGCTACACCGTACTGTCAGTTTTTAACAGAGTTAATTCATTGTAAAGAAAATTTACTTCATGCTAAATAACAAGTAAAAACAGAAATATTTTTGAGTCAGTCTTGAGAAGAGCTTGACCTACTAATTTCTATACTTTGCCAGTGTACAAGGCTGAGACAAAATCCAAAGTGATTTTGTCTCAGCTTTTTTGTTTTTTTAAGAACACTGCAGAAAATAAATCAAATCCGTGAAAAATATGTTAAACTAGAGAAGGTGTTTTTTCGCAAGAATCTACGCGGAACACAGGACTCGTTGAAGAATTGAATCAAAGAAACAATGTGTTAAAGAAGGGATTTGAACAGATTATGACCATTCAATGGTTTCCCGGCCATATGGCCAAAGCAAGAAGAGAAGTTTCTGAAAAAATCAAATATGTCGATATTGTATTTGAACTAGTTGATGCGCGGTTACCGCTTTCTTCCCGTAACCCAATGATGGACCAAATTGTCCAACAAAAACCACGATTAGTCCTTTTAAATAAAGGGGACTTAGCAGATAACGACCAAAATAAAAAATGGCAACATTACTTTCAAAAGAAAGGGTACCAAACCCTAGTCATCAATGCCCAACAAAATAAAGGAATCAATAAAATTGTGCCAGCAGCCAAGGAAGCGTTAAAAGAAAAATTGGCTCGTGAACAGGCGAAAGGCTTGAAACCGCGTGCGATTCGCGCCATGTGTATTGGGATCCCCAATGTTGGTAAGTCAACCTTAATGAATCGTTTAGTCGGAAAAAAAATTGCGCAAACTGGGAACAAGCCAGGTGTGACAAAAGGACAACAATGGTTACGCTCTGGTTCCCAATTGGAATTACTGGATACACCAGGAATTCTTTGGCCAAAATTTGAAGATGAAGAAATTGGGAAAAAATTAGCTTTAACTGGCGCTATAAAAGATCAATTATTGCATTTAGATGATTTGGCGATTTATGGATTAGAATTTTTTGCACGTTTTTATCCGCAACGTTTGACGGAACGATATGGTTTAACAGAGGAAGAGCTATTTTTACCTGCCCCAGAACAATTGATGTTAATTAGCCAAAAACGTGGTTTTAGAGATGATTATAATCGAGCCAGCGAAATGATTATTTTAGAAATTCGCAGTGGAAAATTAGGTACGTATACTTTGGACCGCTGGGAAGAACTAGGAGACGAATAACATGGCAAAAGAGTCGATTCAGGCAATCAAAGAAGCGTTGCTAACTGTCACTGATGCAACCGATGAACGATTAGCAAGCTGGCGAGAAGATGAACGTTCAGGAGTGCAACAAGCGATCAAACAATGGGAACGTCGCCAGTTAGCCAAAGAAAAAGAATGGCAACTTTTTAAAGAAATGAGTCAATTTGAGGAAGCGGCCTATAAAAAAGGCCATCGTTTAATTGCGGGAATTGATGAAGTAGGCCGCGGACCATTAGCTGGCCCTGTTGTGACAGCTGCAGTTATTTTGCCGAAAGATTGTCAATTATTAGGCTTAAATGATTCAAAAAAACTATCTGCTAAAAAACGGGAAACGTTATATAACCAGATTCAAGAACAGGCTGTCGCTATCGGGTTAGGTATCGCTGATCAAGGAGTCATTGATCAAATTAATATTTATCAAGCAACTAAACAAGCGATGAAAATGGCAATTGACGATTTAGCTTTTGCACCAGATTATTTATTAATTGATGCAATGCAGTTAGACGTTCCCCAACCACAAGAAAGTTTGATTAAAGGGGATGCGCGCTCCATTTCGATTGCAGCAGCCAGTATTATTGCAAAAGTAACAAGAGATCGATTAATGGAAGAATATGATGAATTATATCCTGGATATGGATTTAAAAACAATGCAGGTTATGGAACAAAAGAACATCTTCTCGGGTTAGAAAAATACGGTGTAACACCCATTCATCGACGTACGTTTGCGCCAATAAAAGATATGATTTAAAAATAAAACACTTTTTTTACGTATTCTTATTTTAAGAAGATGTGAAAGAGGTGTTTTTTGTTGGAAATTTTACAACGACAATTATTATTTAAATTAGCGGTATGCCAAGGAATTGGCAATTTAGGGATCTTAAAAGTGTTACAAGAAGCTATCGCACAAAAGCGTGTTGATTTTTCCAGTACAGAAATTATTAGAATTGCTGAAATCAAGAAATATCGTGAATTATTTGAACAATCTTGGTTACACCATACGATTCATAGTGAAGCGTTATATATACGACAATGCCAACACCAATTTATGACAATTTTAGATGCCGTCTATCCTAAATTATTACGAGAAATTTATAATCCACCAGCAATTCTTTTTTATAGAGGAAATTTACAATTGTTAAGCAGAAGGAAAATTGGCATCGTCGGCGCTCGCTATGCCACTTCGTATGGGTTAAGAGTGACTGAAGCTCTGGTTCCTAAAATAGTCAAAGAAGGGTTCACAATCGTCAGTGGTCTTGCCAAAGGTATCGATAGTCGTAGCCATGAGATGGCCATCCAGAACGGGGGTCAGACAATTGGAATTTTAGGCACTGGATTAGATGTATATTATCCGTATGAAAAGAAAGAATTACAGCAAACTATGAAGCAGAATCAGCTTGTTTTAACAGAATATGTGAATGGGAGTGGGCCGAAAAAATATCATTTTCCTGCACGTAATCGCATTATTGCTGGATTATCTTTAGGGGTCTGCGTGATGGAAGCTCGTAAGAATAGTGGCTCTTTAATTACTGCACAAGCGGCGATGGATTACGGGCGCGAGGTATTTGCCGTACCGGGAAGTATTTTCCAGTCTTTTTCAACAGGCTGCCATGAATTAATTCAGGACGGCGCTAAATGTGTTCAGACAATAGATGATATTTGTGAAGAATTGTGACTTTTACTAATTGTGAATTGACAACCTACGTTCACTTCGGTACTATTTAATCAGATTTTAATCTTTTGGTTGTTAGTTAGGAGTGTCTAAATGGAAACGGTTGTTAGAAAAAGATGGTTGTTTGGTATGCAGCTACTGGGCTTTTTGGTTTTGGATCAAATTCCTTTGATGATGGTCTCAGTTGTTCAAGTTTCTACAGAAAACTTTTGGTTTCGCTTTGTTAGTGGATTAGTGGCTGTTGGACTTGGTGCCTATTTCGTCTATCTATTTGTTGCTTTTTTGAAAAAGAAAAAGCTCATAACTTGGACTTTTTTAGGAATCAAAGAAACCTTGCCAGTGGCCTTGTTAGGTTTGGTGATAATCTTTTGTGTGGGAATATTTGGTGATTTCTTATTACGTCTGGAAGGACTAGAGACGACCTCTAACCAACAAAGTGTTGAAGAAATTGTTCAAGCCATTCCTAAAGGGCTTATACTTATTTTTGCAGGTGTGATTGGGCCAATTTTCGAAGAGGGAATTTTTCGTGTCGGGATTCAAGCGTTTTTCAAGCCAGCTTCAAAAATAGGCATACTCGTTTCTTCTATTTTATTTGCACTTGTGCACACGCCCACAGATATAGGTAGTTTTATTATTTATTGGGGCATGGGTTTAGCGTTAAGTTGGGTCTATCTACGCACGGGTCGCTTTGAAGCTGCTGTCTTGACTCATTTTATTTGGAATGTTTTGGGTATTTTAATGCTTTAGGATAAAATCTATAAATCATAGGCATTTTTTATTTATAAATTCGGACAGTCAAACAGAAATGACAGAAATGTTAGAAAGCCTAGTCTTGACAAACCTGTTCTATATAGCATATGATGTATTACGATTTGTGCGTTTTTTACATATATTATATAGTAGGAAAGCGAACGCGAAAGGAGCTAATTGAATGGCCTATAAGTATCTCGTGATTGTAGAATCACCTGCCAAAGCCAAAACAATTGAAAAATATCTAGGAAGAAACTACAAGGTGGTTGCCAGTGTTGGTCACATTCGCGATTTACCAAAAAGTAAAATGGGGATTGATATTGAAAATAATTATGAACCTCATTATATTTCGATTCGCGGAAAAGGCGATGTCATCAAAAGTTTAAAAGCGGCTGCAAAAAAAGCTGAAAAAGTCTATCTCGCAGCCGATCCGGACCGAGAAGGTGAAGCAATTGCTTGGCATTTAGCTTATCTTCTTGGCCTTGATTTAAAAGATAAAAACCGTGTGGTATTCAATGAGATCACTAAAGAAGCGGTAAAAGCGGCATTTAAAGAACCTAGAACCATCAACGTTGATTTAGTTGATGCACAACAAGCACGGCGCATTTTAGACCGTTTAGTTGGATACTCGATTAGTCCTATTTTATGGCGTAAAGTAAAAAAAGGTTTGAGTGCTGGTCGTGTGCAATCTGTTGCTTTAAAAATGATTATTGATCGAGAAAATGAAATTCGAGAATTTAAACCTGAAGAATATTGGAGCATTGATGGGAATTTCCAAAAAGGTCGCAAGAAATTCAAAGCAAATTTTTGGGGCGTAGATGGTAAAAAGAAAAAATTACCAAATGCAGAAGCGGTGAAAGAAATCACTTCTCGAATTGACGGTAAAGATTACGATGTTACAAAAGTTGAGAAAAAAGAACGGAAACGTAATCCTGCATTACCTTTTACAACCAGTAGTTTACAACAAGAAGCGGCACGTAAATTAAATTTCCGTACCCGTAAAACCATGATGGTTGCGCAACAATTGTATGAGGGAATTGCTTTAGGGAAACAAGGCACTGTGGGGCTGATTACCTACATGCGTACAGACTCAACCAGAATTGCTGATTCCGCCAAAGCAGAAGCTGCTGAATTCATTGAAAAGACCTACGGAGATGAGTTCTCAGCACATGGCGGCCGCAAAGCAAAAAATACGCAAGGTGCACAAGATGCCCATGAAGCGGTTCGTCCGTCAAGCGTTTTAAGAACACCTGATGAAATGAAGAAGTATTTAGATAAAGATCAATTAAAATTATATACTCTTATTTGGTCGCGCTTTGTTGCTAGTCAAATGACACCAGCGATTTTAGATACCATGAAGGTCACGCTTCAACAGAACGGCGTAACGTTTATTGCCAATGGCTCCAAAGTGAAATTTAAAGGGTTTATGCAAGTATATGTTGAAGGACGCGATGATGGTAAAGAAGACAAGGAAAATATTTTACCTGAATTAGTAGAAGGTGACGTTGTTAAATCGGTCGATATCGAACCGAAACAACACTTTACTCAACCACCGGCTCGTTTTAGTGAAGCCACGTTAATCCGGACTTTAGAAGAAAATGGTGTGGGCCGACCATCAACATATGCGCCAACATTAGAAACCATTCAACGGCGTTATTACGTGAAGCTAACCAATAAACGGTTTGAACCAACGGAATTAGGTGAAATTGTGAATTCCCTAGTTTCAGAGTTTTTCCCACAAATTGTCGATACACATTTTACAGCGACAATGGAAACGGACTTAGATAAAGTCGGTGAAGGCCAAGAAAAATGGGTTGAAGTTGTCGATCGCTTCTACAAGCCCTTCGAAAAAGAATTAACAAATGCCGAAGAAAAAATTGAAAAAATCCAAATTAAAGATGAACCAGCAGGCTTTGACTGCGAACTATGTGGACATCCAATGGTGATTAAACTGGGTCGCTACGGAAAATTTTATGCATGTAGTAATTTCCCAGATTGTCGGAATACAAAAGCGATTGTCAAAGAAATTGGCGTGACGTGTCCTGTGTGTCACGAAGGGCAAGTTATCGAACGCAAATCAAAGAAAAATCGGATTTTCTATGGCTGTAGTCGGTACCCAGAGTGTGACTTCACTTCTTGGGACAAACCAGTAGGCCGACCATGTCCAAAATGTGGGCAATATTTAGTAGAGAAAAAAGTTAAAGGCGGCAAACAAGTCGTTTGTATCAATGGTGATTATGAAGAAAACGTCCAAAAATAAGAAAAATTGAGACCGAAGAATTTACTTCGGTCTTCTCTTTTAGTAAAATGAATTGAGTTTGTAAGAGACAGCTCTTAACTTCTTGACATAGAAAGGAATTTTTATACATGACAAAAAAAGTCACAATTATTGGTGCCGGTTTAGCTGGAAGTGAAGCGGCATGGCAAGTGGCCAATGCTGGCGTACCAGTTGATTTATATGAAATGCGCCCTGTCAAAAAGACACCAGCGCATCAAACAGAAAATTTTGCAGAGTTAGTTTGTTCTAATTCATTACGTGGAAATAGTTTAACCAATGCGGTAGGTGTTTTGAAAGAAGAAATGCGCCGTTTAAATTCAATCATTATTGGTAGTGCAGATCAAACCGCTGTACCAGCTGGCGGCGCCTTAGCAGTTGACCGTGATTCTTTTTCTGAAACAATCACTGAAAAAATTAAAAGTCATCCATTAATTACAATCAAAAATGAAGAGATCACCGATATTCCGGAAGGGATTGTAATTATTGCAACGGGTCCCTTAACCTCTGAAAGCTTATCTCAAAAAATTCAAGAATTTAATGGTTCTGAAGGCTTTTATTTTTACGATGCAGCAGCACCAATTATTGATAAATCAACAATTGACATGGATAAAGTTTATTTAAAATCTCGTTATAACAAGGGCGAAGCGGCTTACTTAAACTGTCCGATGACTGAAGAAGAATTCAATGCTTTTCATGAAGCACTAGTCAATGCAGAAGTGGTTCCTTTACGCACGTTTGAAAAAGAGAAGTTTTTCGAAGGCTGTATGCCCATCGAAGTAATGGCGCAACGTGGCATTAAAACCATGTTGTTTGGTCCGATGAAACCTGTCGGACTAGAAGACCCTAAAACAGGTAAACGCCCTTATGCTGTAATTCAATTACGTCAAGACAATGCTGCAGCTTCTTTATACAATATTGTTGGTTTCCAAACGCATTTAAAATGGGGTGAACAAAAACGAGTATTCCGTATGATTCCGGGATTAGAAAATGCTGAATTTGTTCGCTATGGCGTCATGCACCGTAATAGTTTTATGAATTCTCCAGAGTTGCTAAAACCAACCTACCAATCAAAAAAACGTGACGATCTGTTTTTTGCTGGACAAATGACTGGTGTTGAAGGATATGTTGAAAGCGCGGCAAGTGGTTTACTCGCAGGTATTAACGCAGCTCGTCTTGCCAAAGGGGAAGAGCCGATTGAATTCCCTCGCGAAACGACTTTAGGAAGTATGGCTTATTATATTACACATGCAGAAGGCAAACATTTCCAACCAATGAATGCAAACTTTGGGCTTTTCCCAGAGTTACCTGAACGAATTCGTGACAAAAAAGAACGCTATGAAGCAATTGCTAATCGGGCCTTAGATGTCCAAGCTCAAGTTATCCAATCTTTAGACTAAATTAGAAAAAATATGAGAAAAGACCGAGCATCATTGCTAAGAAATGCGATGATACTCAGTCTTTTAATTTTTAGAAAAAAATAACAAAAGCTAAAGAATAGTTAAAATTGTGAACATATTTAGAAATATTGATTAAATTCTGACAACTTAATTGTCTTTTGAAAAAGGTTATGCTAAAGTTACTTTGTAATCGAATGAGGAGGGCTATCACATGGAAGAAAAGAATTGGCCTGAGTTATTTGCTCGTTATCTTATTGTCGAAAGAGGCTATTCAGAAAAAACAAAAAAAGCATATCAAGAAGATATACAACATTTTTTTTCGTTTTTAAAGACTTCAGGTAATGACAATTATTTGACTGTGGAACATTTGGATGTTCGGGCTTATTTGAGCGAATTGTACGATCAGGAATATAGCCGTAATTCGATTAGTCGAAAAATTGCCAGTTTGCGTTCTTTTTATCAATTCTTATTAAAAAATGAAGCAATCCAAGAAAATCCTTTTTCCTATGTTCATATGAAAAAGAAACAGTTACGGTTGCCCCGTTTTTTTTATGAAAAAGAAATGGATGCATTATTTGAGAGCGCACAAGGGGAGCAACCGCTTGATTTGAGAAATCAAGCATTACTAGAAGTTCTGTATGGGACTGGTATTCGGGTCAGTGAATGTGCGAACTTAACGGTGGACGCAGTTGACTTTCAAGCTTCTGTTTTATTGGTTCACGGAAAAGGAAATAAAGACCGTTATGTGCCTTTTGGTTCATTTGCACAAGACGCCTTAAAGGATTACTTAGAGAATGGCCGCGCGCTATTAATGACAAAATATCAAAAAAAACATCCGTATGTCTTTGTTAATCATCATGGTGAACAAATCACGCCAACAGGGATTGAATATGTCTTAAACCAACTAATTAAAAAAAGTTCATTAAATGCGGAAATTCATCCCCACATGTTACGCCATACATTTGCGACACATTTATTAAATAATGGCGCCGATATGCGGACAGTTCAAGAATTATTAGGACATGCTAATTTATCAACAACTCAGATATATGCGCATGTGACAAAAGAAAGTTTACAAAAAAATTATCGAACGTTTCATCCTCGTGCATAATGGAGGGAAACGTCTAGGAGGAACAACAATGGTTGAATCACAATTTCACTCTACAACAATTTGTGCAGTCGAAAAAGATGGAAAATTTGCAATGGCTGGTGACGGCCAAGTAACAATGGGCGAATCTGTCGTTATGAAAGGTACAGCCAAAAAAGTGCGCCGTATTTACAATGATGAAGTCGTTGTCGGTTTTGCAGGAAGTGTGGCAGATGCCTTTACATTAGAAGAAAAGTTTGAAGGGAAATTAAATGAATACAACGGAAACTTAACGAGAGCTGCGGTTGAGTTAGCCCAAGAGTGGCGTACACAACAGTCTATGCAAAAATTAGAAGCTATGCTGATTGTGATGAATAAGGAAGAAATGCTCTTAGTTTCAGGAACTGGGGAAGTCATTACACCAGACGATGGTATTTTAGCAATTGGTTCTGGCGGTAATTTTGCTTTGTCCGCTGCAAGAGCCATGAAAAACTTTGGTGATAAAGAAATGCCAGCGAAAGAGATTGCTAAAAATGCCTTAAATATTGCTGCAGATATCTGTGTATTTACGAATCATAATATCATTGTAGAAGAATTATAAGCGAGGGAAAATCCATGAATGAATTAAACAAAACACCAAAAGAAATAGTCAAAGAACTAGATCAATATATTGTTGGACAGCAAGCTGCCAAAAAATCAGTGGCGGTAGCTTTACGTAACCGCTATCGTCGCTTGCAATTAGAAGAAAATATGCAACAAGATATTACGCCTAAAAACTTACTAATGATTGGACCAACAGGTGTTGGTAAAACTGAGATTGCTCGTCGTCTCGCAAAAATTGTCAATGCGCCTTTTGTAAAAGTTGAAGCAACCAAATTTACAGAAGTAGGGTATGTCGGTCGGGATGTCGAATCAATGGTTCGGGATTTAGTAGAAAATGCGATCCAAATTGTTGAAAAACAACAATACAGTCGCGTGTACGCGCAAGCGTTGAAAAAGGCCAATCAACGTTTAGTCAAAGTATTAGTGCCTGGAATTAAAAAAGAACAAAAACAGGCTGGCGGTAATCAATTTGAACAAATGATGAATATGTTTAACATGGCTCAGCAACAGCAAGAAGCACAAGAAGAAGTAACGGAAGATATTCGAACGAATCGCCGAACAATTTTGGAACAGCTGGAAAAAGGTCTATTAGATAATCGTGAAGTAACAATTGAAATTGAAGAACCGAAGAAAACGATGCCAGCTATGAACAATGGCCTAGAACAAATGGGCATCGACTTAAATGAAACGTTAGGCGCTCTGTCACCAAAGAAAAAAATCGAACGTACTGTAACGGTGAAAGAAGCACAAGAATTATTAGTGAAAGAAGAATCAGCAAAAATTGTCAATGACGCTGATATTCATAGTGAAGCGATTCGTTTAGCTGAATCAAGCGGAATTATTTTTATCGATGAGATTGATAAAATCACCTCTAAAAGTCAACAAAGTTCGGGCGAAGTCTCTCGTGAAGGAGTACAAAGAGACATTTTGCCGATTGTTGAAGGCTCTCAAGTTAACACGAAGTATGGTCCTTTACAAACGGATCACATTTTATTTATCGCTTCAGGTGCTTTTCACTTGTCAAAACCAAGTGACTTGATTCCAGAATTACAAGGCCGCTTCCCAATTCGAGTTGAATTAGATGATTTAACGGCGGATGACTTCGTAAGTATCTTAACT
Organism: Enterococcus sp. DIV1307a; assembly: GCF_050537425.1. NCBI lineage: Bacteria > Bacillati > Bacillota > Bacilli > Lactobacillales > Enterococcaceae > Enterococcus > Enterococcus sp. DIV1307a. Next base: position 1,399,995 of record NZ_CP172914.1, on the reverse strand, counting down.
GAGCCAAATAATGCTTTAATTAAACAATATGTAGCATTAATTGGCACAGAAAATGTTTCAGTCATCTTTACCAAAGAAGCAATTGAACGGTTAGCACACATCGCTTATGATGTAAACCGTGATACAGATAATATTGGGGCGCGTCGTTTACACACAATTTTAGAACGTTTATTAGAAGATTTATTATATGAAGCACCAGATATGCAAATGGGTGAAATTACGATTACCGAAGCATATGTCAATGAAAAATTGAATGACATTGTTCAAAATGAAGATTTAAGTCGTTACATCTTATAAAAAAGGCTGGAGGAGAAAAGATGGCTACATTATTAGAAAAAACACGTCAAGTGAACGAGCTTTTGCAAAAAAATAATCTGTTTGACGTACAAGCAGAACTTCCGTACAACAAAATGGCAATGATTTTAGGGGATATTTTAGAAAGTAATGCGTATATTATTAGCAGTTCAGGAGATTTGTTGGGGTATACTGAAAAATTAGATGTTAATAATGCCCGTATCAAAAATATGTTTAAAGAGAAAAAATTTCCTCAAGGATACACCGAGGCCGTGGATATGCTCAAAGTAACCGAAGCCAATATTCCAATAGATAGTGATTTAACTGCATTTCCTTTTGAATCACGAGAGCTGTATCCGTTTGGTTTAACCACTATTGTGCCTTTGTACGGTGCCGGCAAACGCTTGGGTACGATTATTTTAGCGCGTGTTGAAAAATCCTTTAACGAGGATGATTTAGTGTTAGCTGAATATAGTGCGACCGTTGTCGGCATGCAAATTTTGTATCATCAATCCAGAACAATTGAAGCAGAAGTTCGCAGTGCGACTGCCGTGCAAATGGCCATCAACACTCTTTCCTATAGTGAATTAAAAGCCGTCCATGCCATTTTTGAAGCCTTAGATGGCGAAGAAGGTCGTTTAACTGCTTCAAGTATTGCAGACGAAATAGGCATTACTCGTTCCGTAATTGTGAATGCCTTAAGAAAATTAGAATCAGCTGGAATTATTGAATCACGTTCTCTTGGTATGAAAGGGACTTATTTAAAAGTGTTAAATCAACAATTTATTAAAGAGTTGGAAAAATAAGCAATTGCTCGTATCAACTAGGAGGACAACGCAATGACTGTACAAATTGAAAATGAATTTCTAATCGCAACATTTGCTGAAGAAGGAGCAGAATTAGTAAGTTTACAATCAAAAGAAACCGGCATTGAATATATTTGGCAAGGAAATCCTGAATTTTGGGCCCGCCATGCGCCCGTACTTTTTCCGATTGTCGGTCGTCTAAAAGAAGATACGTATATGTACCAAAATCAAGCGTATCATTTAACTCAACATGGTTTTGCTCGTGATCAAGTATTTGATGTGATTGAAAAGGGTGGAGAAGAAGTTTCTTTTTCACTAAAATCAACAAAAGAAACCAAGAAGAAGTATCCTTTTGATTTTGAACTAGTGATTACTTATACATTAGAACACCAAGAATTGACTGTAAACTACCAAGTAGAAAATACAGGGAAAGAAGAGATGTATTTTGGGATTGGTGGTCATCCAGCCTTTAATGTACCTTTAGAATCTTCACTAACGTTTGAAGATTATTATCTAAGTTTTTCACCTAAAAAATCACGGACACAAATTCCCTTAGCAGGCCCGTTTATTGATTTAGCGAATAAAACGCTAGCCCAAACGAATACCAGCTTTGACTTAACGCATCAATTATTTGAAAATGATGCAATGATTTTTGAAACAAAAGGTCAAACAGCAATTACGATTGCCACAGACGAAAGTGACCATCAAGTCACTTTGAGTTATCCAGAAATGCCTTTTGTGGGGATTTGGTCACCGACACCGAAAGAAGCGCCTTTTGTCTGTATCGAACCTTGGTGCGGGATTGCTGATGCTGTCGACGCAACTGGCCAACTTGCTGAAAAATTTGGCATCAATAAGTTACCAGCTAACGAACTATTTAAAACACAGTATATGATTAGTGTAAAATAAAGAAAAAGGCTGTGAACATTATTTGTTCACAGCCTTTTTCTTTATTTTTTTGCACGTAAGCCAAAAGAGAGGCGACTTTCTGTTCCATTTTTAATTCGCTGAATGTTTTCACGATGACGGACAAAGATAAAAGTAGTCAAAGCAATCGCAATCACGGTTAATAACCAGTTAAATGTTGGTAAAATAGCTGGGACAGTGAAAGGCAAAATAATAGTAGAAAGTGTAATTAGTACAGCGCTAATCATACTTGTTAAACTCACCATACTGGTTAGATACAGACAAATCACAAAAATAAGAGCAGAATAAATAAAAAATGTGGGGCTGTATGCTAATAACATGCCAGCGCTAGTGGCTACGGCTTTACCACCTTTGAAATTGGCAAAAATAGGGAAGGTATGCCCTAAAACAGCTGCTACCCCAAAGAAGAGCGGATTCACGCCTTGTAAACCAAACAAATAGGGTAATGAAGTGGCTAACGTTCCTTTCAAGATATCCATTAATAATACCGTAATTCCGGCAGGTTTCCCTAAGACACGAAATGTATTGGTTGTTCCTGTATTCCCACTCCCAAATTGGCGTATATCTTTTTTAAAGAAAAGTTTGCCAATCCAAACACCTGAGGGAATCGAACCTAATAAATAGGCAACAAGTAACAAAATGACGATTTTCATCAAGTTAACCTCTTTCTTATTCAAACTAGGATTTATTTTATCATGAATAGAAAAACGGAACAACGTCTAATAACTAAAACAAGAAAAGTTTTTCTTTTGCTTGAGGAAGCGTTGACAAATGGTTGATAACCGTTATAATAAATGTGTGTCATTAGACAAAGACGTCTAATCACTGGTTTGAAAATTAGTTATCAACGAAGATACAATATATATGTACTTATGAAGTGTCAGGGAAAGAGGTGCGAATCCTCTACAGACCTACCTACTGTATGGTGGATGAAACCAATAAGACCACAGATTATTCTGGAAGGATTGGGAGTAAGAAGAAGCTAAGTCAGGATACCGGCTTGATAAGTCTAATCATTCTTTTGTAGGAAAAAGAAGGGGCTTTGAAGATAACTGGCTGAGTATATCATTAGCATAGTTAAGTGACTGCTTTTTTTCTATTGGAGAAAAAAGTGGTTTTTTTGTATTGTTTTGACGTTGAGACAAAGGAGGTTCATTTCAGAAAATTTTCCCCAAAATAAAATAGACGAATGCGAGGATGAAAAAATGAAAAAATTTACTTTAACAATGATGACTTTAGGTTTAGTAGCAACACTTGGCTTAGCAGGATGTGGTAAACAGGAAAAGAAAGCAACTACCTCTTCTGAAAAAACAGAAGTAACGTTACCAACCAAAGACCGTAGCGGCAAAGAAATTACTTTACCCAAAGAAGCAACCAAAATTATTTCCCTAGTGCCATCAACAACAGAAGTGATTGAAGACTTAGGTAAAACCGACCAATTAATCGCAGTTGATACTCAAAGTAGTACAATGATGACTGATTTAAAAAAATTACCACAAATGGATATGATGGCTGTCGATGCAGAAAAATTGATTGCCTTGAAACCGCAAATTGTTTATGTGAATGACATCAATTTAGCTAGTTCAGAAAGTGTTTGGAAACAAGTGGAAGATGCTGGAATTACAGTCGTTAATATCCCCACTAGTACAAGTATCAAAGCAATCAAAGAAGACGTCCAATTCATCGCGGATAGCTTATCCGAACATGAAAAAGGACAAAAGTTAATCAAAACAATGGATCAAGAAATCGACGAAGTAGCCAAAATTGGGAAAACTATTAAAAAACCAAAAACTGTTTTGTTTGAAGTGGCTGCCTTACCAGACATTTATAGTTTTGGTAATGGGACATTTTTAAATGAAATGATTGAAACAATTGGGGCAAAAAATGTTTTGGCAAATGAAAAAGGCTGGTTACCAGTGACAGAAGAAGCGGCCATTGCTGCAAAACCAGAAGTCATTTTAACCAATGTTAACTATATGAAAGATCCCGCCAAAGAAATTTTAGCTCGTAAAAACTGGGAAAACGTTCCTGCAGTTCAAAACAAAGAAGTTTTCGAAATTGATAACATGTCTAGCTCTTTACCAAATAACCACATTACCAAAGCATTAAAACAAATGGCAAAAGCTGTTTATCCAGAGGAATACAAGGATTTAAAAGATGAGTAAAAAAACGTGTCTCATACTGATGCTCTTGATCAGTATGAGCATGCTCTTTTTGGGTATTAAAATTGGAAGTGTTCAGATTTCGTTAACGGATTTGCTTCAAATTTTAGTGAAAAAGACGGTTTCAGAAGACGGGATTTTAGAGGGAATCATCTGGAATGTTCGGTTACCGCGTGTCGTGATGGCCTATCTCGTGGGCGCAGGCTTAGCAGTAAGTGGCACGGTGATGCAATCACTCTTGGGTAATCCTTTAGCTTCTTCGTATACTTTGGGCGTATCAGCGGGAGCATCCTTAGGCGCTGCGTTAATCATGGTAACTGGAGTAACTGCTTCGATCTTAGGGGCATTTTTATTGCCTTTAACTGGTTTTATCTTTGGCTTAGCAACGGTCTTTTTAGTTTTGTTATTTACGCAAACAATGGATAGTCAAATGTCCAATCAAACAGTTGTTTTAGTAGGAATGATTATGACCTTGTTTGTCGGTGCTATTTTGACGTTGATTACAGCACTTTTCCAAGATTATTTGAAACAATTAGTCTTTTGGCAAATGGGTAGTTTTTCTGGCAGTAATTGGCAAAAAATTGCTATTTATTGTCCAATCTTGCTTGTCAGCAGTCTGTTTCTTTGGTTTGATGCCAACGCATTGGATGTTCTTGGCTTAGGAGAAGAACATGCGATGTTAGCGGGAGTAGAAGTCAAAACAGCAAAACTACGCATTATTCTTTTGGCTAGTTTATTAGCAGGAAGTGCGGTTTCATTTGTCGGTGTGATTGGTTTTGTTGATTTAATAGCACCACATATTGTCCGTCGCTATTTAGGGGCGACTCATCGCTGGCTGATTCCCGGTTCAGCAATCTTAGGTGGGACCATCATGGTAATAGGGGACACAATTGCCCGCACGATTTTATCACCAAGAGAAATTCCCATTGGGGCCGTAACAGCCTTGATTGGAGCGCCATTCTTCTTGTATATTTACTTTAAAAAAAGGGGCGTTGCTGCATGATTGAATTAAAAGAAACAGCTGTAACGCTCCAACAAACCCCCATTTTAAAAGATATTTCCCTCGTTTTTCCGACAGGTAGTAAAACTTGTATTTTAGGTCCAAATGGTTGCGGTAAAACGACACTTTTAAAAACGATTGCCGGACTTGTCCCTTATAGTGGTTCTGTTTTAATTGATGGTCAAGAAGTTCATGGACAAAAGCGGAAGGAATTGGCAACGAAAGTAGCGATGATGAGTCAATTCACGACAGTTGCTTTTGATTATACGGTTTACGAAACAGTTTTGATGGGGGCGTATCGACAACAAGCACAACGTTTTTTACCCATTGTTTCTAAACAAGAAAAAGAACGAGTCCTTTATTATTTAGAACGCACGGGTTTATTGCCTTTAAAAGATAAAGTTGTCAATCAGCTTTCAGGAGGACAACAACAACGAGTATTTTTGGCTAAATTATTTGTACAAGATCCAGAAATTATTTTATTGGATGAACCCAATAATCATTTGGATATTCGGTATCAACAAGAATTGATTCAGCAGTTAAATGAGTGGAGTGCGCAAGAAGGGAAAACGTTAATCGGGGTGTTTCATGATATCCGTTTAGCGTTAACGCTAAGTGAAAAAATTGTGTTTATGAAGCAAGGGAAAGTGGCCGCGCAAGGTGATTTTCAAACGTTGGCTTCCAAAGAATTTTTACAAACAATTTTTGAAACAGATATTGTCTCCTATTTTCAGAAACAACATAAAGTTTGGAAAACTATTCAATAATTTTGACAAGTTTTTTGGAAACAGGTAAGATAAAGGCAAAGAATCAGAAACACAATGGCGTGTTTTAACAAATCGGCAAAGGAGCCCAAGACTAAGTACGTGATGGTACTTGCTTTGGGCTCCTTTTTTATGGAGGTAGCGATGAAACGAATCATTTTAATGGGAGCTATCGGTTGTGGCAAAACCACGTTATGTCAAGCTCTGCAAGGCAAAGAATTAATTTATGATAAAACACAGGCGGTGGAATTTCATACAGAAATGATTGATACACCAGGCGAGTTTATTTTGCATCGGCAATATTATAATGCGTTAAACGTCACAGCGGCAGAAGCAGATGTGATCGGTTTGGTTCAAAGTGCTGTAGAAACACAACAAGTTTTTTCACCAGGATTTGGTAGTATTTTCCCGAAAGAAATCATTGGTATTTTAACCAAGATTGATTTAGCACAAGATTCTCAGCAGTTAGAGATTGTTCGGCAACAATTAAAAAGTGCGGGTGCAACAAGAATTTTTGAAATTTCTTCTGTTGAAAAAATTGGCTTGCAAGAATTAGTAGATTATTTAGAGGAGGATGAAGCAGAATGAAAATTTATACAAAAACTGGCGATAAGGGAATGACGAAATTAGTCGGCAGCTCAACCGTCGCTAAAGATTCTGATCGAGTTGAAAGTTATGGAACGATTGATGAATTGAATTCTTGGGTCGGCTATATTATCAGCCAACTTCCACAAGAAAATCAAGAAATTAAAGAAGAACTAGAAGCTTTACAACATTTACTTTTTGATGCGGGAACAGATTTGTCAACACCGATTGAAGCACAACGACCATTTAAATTACAAAAGGCAAGTGTGCATTGGCTAGAACAGCGGATTGATTTCTACACTGCACAATCACCAGATATTGATCGTTTTATTTTACCTGGCGGAACCCCAGCAGCCAGTATGGTTCATGTGGCTCGGACGATTGCACGGCGCGCAGAACGCATCATTGTTCGTTTAAATTGGACAGCCAAAATTAACGAAGAGGTATTAATTTTTACCAATCGTTTATCAGATTATTTTTATGCGTTGGCTCGCTATTTAAATGTTCAAGCACAACGACCTGATGTTTTTTATGAACGAAGCGAAAAAGTTTTCCACAAAATTAAAGAAGATGGATTGTAAACAGTTGCTTTTCTAAAAAACTTATGGTAAATTTCAGATAGATTAAACGAATATTTTATGAAAATATGAATGGAAGCCAGTGAGAATCTGGCACGGTCCCGCCACTGTGAAGAAGCAAGGTTGCTTTTAAGTCAGGTCTTTTCATTTTTTCATTATTGGGCATGCTGTTTCGAGGCAAAACAGGATGTTTCTTAACAACGCTTGTGTTGAAAATCCAGCCCAAGATATTTGTATTAATCCAATTAATGGCACGAGGAAGTGCTTTTGGGAATTTTGGGCTGGTCTTTCAATGTTGAAGGAGATTTCAGGTACAATGACGTACTGCTATATTCCCTTTTTTTATTGACAATTAATTAAAGGCGTTGTACTCTATGGATAAGGTTTCGTGTACAATGGCGTATACATAAGGAAGCAAAGACGCTTCAGACAGATGATTTTTCGTTTGTTTGAAGTGTCTTTTTGTATTTTATTAAGGAGGAATTGAGATGAAAACAATTCATTTCCCTACCGAACTATGGGTAGGAGAAGGCGCATTAGCCAATTTGGAAACACTTCATGATAGACGTGTTTTCATTGTCACAGATCCATTCATGGTTGACTCTGGATTTGTGAATGAAGTGACAAAGCATTTAACAAAAAGTGAATGGCAAATTTTTAGTGACATCATCCCCGATCCACCAATTGATAAGATTGCTGCGGGAATTAAGCAGTTAGCGACATTTCAAGGAGATACGATATTAGCTTTAGGTGGGGGATCCGCTATTGATGCGGCCAAAGCAATGAAATTTTTTGGCAAACGTACTTTGCAAACTCAGATTGCTGAGTTTATTGCGGTTCCTACAACTAGTGGGACTGGTTCAGAAGTTACGAATTTTTCAGTGATTACGGTTGCTGAAACTGGTACCAAAATCCCGCTTGTAACGGATGAAATTCAACCAGAAATTGCTATTTTAGATACAAATTTAGTGATGAGTGTGCCACCAAAAATCACAGCGGATACAGGAATGGACGTCTTAACGCATGTTATTGAAGCGTATGTTTCAACAGAAGCAAATCCGATTTCAGATGCGTTGTGCGAAAAAGTCGTTCGCTTAGTATTCGACAATTTAGAAATAGCCTTTAATCAGGGTAGCAACCAACAAGCCCGTGAAAATATGCATTTAGCTTCATGTATGGCAGGGATGGCGTTTAATGTTACTTCGTTAGGCTTGAATCACGGTATTGCTCATGCGGCCGGTGCGCGTTTACATGTGCCACATGGACGAATGAATGCAATGCTCTTACCTGAAGTCATTGCATATAACAGTGGCTTAGCGAATGGCAAAGTCACCAACGAACCAACAGCTAAACGTTATGCGCAGTTAGCAAATTGTCTAAATGATACACAGACAACCAATGCACGAATTGGTGTTCAACAATTTATTCGACAAATCAAGCAACTCCGTCAAAAATTAGACATGCCTGCCACTTTTAGTGATTATGGTTTACCAAAAGAAGAAGTCCAAGCTGCGATCCCAAAAATAGCTGAAGGCGCATTGATGGATGGCTGCACCAAAACAAATCCTGTCCAACCAACAGCAGCAGAAGTGACAAAAATTTTAAATTCTATCTTATAAGCGATTGACAGGATGAAATCGATAACATATAATGTGGGTAGCACAACGGCGTGCTTCAAAATTTAAGAGCAAAGAAGCTCCTTAGTAGAAAGCGAAAGTGGAACCTTTACGTTTTTTATTGAGGATTTTTTATTTGCTAAATTAAAGGAGCGAGTCTGGTTGGAAGAAAAACAACGAATGATTCAAGAATATGTTCCTGGGAAACAAGTAACGTTAGCGCACATCATTGCTAGTCCTAATAAAGAAATTTATACAAAATTAGGGTTGCCAGAAGGCACCAGCAATGCACTAGGTATTTTGACAATCACTCCGAGCGAAGCGGCAATTATCGCTGTTGATATTGCGACTAAAAGCGGAGATATCCAAATCGGTTTTATTGATCGTTTTTCTGGATCGGTGGTCATTTCTGGTGACGTAAGCTCAGTGGAAGCAGCCTTACAAGCGGTGATTGAAGGTTTACAACAGATTTTAAACTTTTCTGTAACTTGTAAAATTACCAGAACATAGCGTTGAAAGGACAAGGGCGTGAAGAAAATGGATGGACGAATTGTAATAGTCGATGATGAACCTATTACGAGACTTGATATTCGTGATATTGTGATAGAAGCAGGGTACGAAGTAGTCGGTGAAGCAGCTGATGGTTTTGAAGCAATTGAGGTATGTAAAAAAACACAACCTGACCTAGTATTAATGGACATTCAAATGCCAATTTTAGATGGTCTAAAAGCAGGTAAAAAAATTGTTCAAGACCAACTAGCCAGTAGTATTGTCTTTTTATCTGCATACAGTGACGTACAAAATACGGACAAAGCTAAAAAATTAGGCGCACTGGGTTATTTAGTTAAACCTCTAGATGAAAAATCATTAATACCTACAATTGAAATGAGCATTGAACGAGGCAAACAAACGCAGCTGTTACTAAATCAAATCGATAAATTAAGTTTAAAATTAGAAGAACGTAAAATTATCGAAAAAGCCAAAGGTATTCTTGTAAAAGAAAATCATATATCGGAAGAAGAAGCCTACCAAATGTTGCGTACGTTAAGCATGAACAAACGCGCACGTATGAGTGAAATTGCAGAATTGATTGTAATGGATGATGAATAAATGAAACGATTAGAGCAATTATGTCACCAATATACCAATCTTTCAGAATCAGACATTAAAGAATTACAACGTACAGCACGTTATCTTTCTTCGACGACACTCTATCAAAGTGCAGATGTTTTTATTGATGTGTATAAGGAAATGTCACAGCAAGCACTAGTCGTTTATCATAAGCCGCCTGCGAAGACAACTTCTTTATATAGCGGAGATGTCGTCGGGATGGAAGCTTTATTAAAAAATGAACCTGGTGTTCTGCGTACCATGCAAACTAGCTTAAATAGCATTGGTTTGTTAGCAGTGACTCAGGAAAATCGTTTGATTAAGCAAAATATCTATCCCATTCGCAATGAACATCGAACGATTGGTGTCATTATTGTCGAGATTGCGGCAGATGAAGAGATTCAAGCGGACTTACAAAAAGAGGAGCTAAATAACTGCCAGTTAGCAAAAGTAGCGAAATCAACTAGTCAAGTCGACGCATTATTTATTGATCAATTGGCAGAAGCCGTTTTGATTTTTGATGCGGCGGGTCACTTATTAATTACCAATCACAATGCACAAGAGCTTTATCGCAAACTTGGTTATCGGGACAATATCATTGGAATGAGTTATGACAATTTGTCCATCGATTATACAACTTTTGAATATGTGTTGTATCAAATGAAATATAAAATGAGTAATCAACCAATTGAAAGCAAAACGACCTACCTTAATTATTATTTTAAGGTTCGGAAAGTGTGGTTGGCATCAGAAGAACAACTGATTATGATTATTCAAGACAATACAGAATTTAAAGAAAAAGAAGCGGAAATTATTTCCAAATCTGTTGCGATTCGTGAAATTCATCATCGTGTTAAAAATAACTTGCAATCGGTGGTTTCCTTATTGCGTATTCAAGAAAGGCGAACGCAAAGCCCCGAAGCAAAGAAAGTCCTTCATGAAAGTGTCAATCGAATTATGGCGATTGCAGCCACCCATGAATTGCTGTCAAAACAAGTCAAAGATGACGTTGCTTTACGGCAAACATTGGAAGCAGTGATGTATAATTTTAGACATCTTTTTCAAGGCGCACAACCCATTGAGATGATGATGGATGTTGATCCAGCCATTATGGTTTCTAGCGAACAAATGGTCACCATTTCCCTTGTTGTCAACGAACTATTACAAAACATTTTTGATCATGCATTTGAGCCACAAACAAGTGGCGTTGTTAAACTTAGTGGAACATTAGATAATAAAATGATTACCATTACTGTTACAGATAATGGTAAAGGCTATGACGTTCATCAAAGTAACGAGACCAGTTTAGGTTTGATGATTGTCAAAAGCTACGTAAAAGATAAATTAAAAGGAAAAATTACAATTGAATCCAATAAACAGGGAACTAAAACCTGTTTCTATTTCGAACAGAACACCAGTGATGTTGTTCATTGATTAAGCAAAGGCGCTTAAAGAAAAGTAGAAAGAAATTTTCTAACGATTCTTTAAGTGCCTTTTTGTATGCAAAAGGAGGCGAGTCAGGCGATGTCGAAGGAAACACTTTTAACCGTAGGGATTGATTTAGGGACGTCTACAACCCAATTAGTCTTGTCAGAATTAACTGTTGAAAATTTTGCCTCTGCGTTTACAGTACCACGTATCAGCATTTCTGATAAAAAAGTCATTTACCGAAGTGACATTATCTTTACACCCTTACTTAACCAATCAGAAATTGATGCAGAACCTATCAAAGCGTTTGTAGCGGAGCAATATCGCCAAGCAGGTATTCATAAACAAGATATTCAAATGGGTGCGGTAATTATCACAGGTGAAACTGCTCGAAAAAGCAATGCCAACAATGTGCTACGAGCACTTAGTGGCTATGCAGGTGATTTTGTCGTTGCTACGGCTGGACCTGATTTAGAAAGTATCATTGCCGGGAAAGGCGCTGGGGCTCAAACCTATTCTGAAACGAAACGCAAACCAGTGGTTAATTTAGACATTGGTGGTGGAACGACAAATTTAGCTGTCTTTAAAGATGGCGAAGTGATTGACACGGCTTGTTTTGACATTGGCGGACGCTTAATTAAATTAGATCAACAACAAAAAATCACCTATATAGCTCCGAAGATTCAAGAAATTATAAATAAAAAAGGGCTAACCTTGCACCTTGGTGACCAAGCCACCGAACAAAACTTACTGCCAATTATTTCGGAATTAGTTGCCGTGTTAGAAAATAGCATTGGCTTGGGGACACAAAGTCCGTTCTACCAGTTATTAGTAACCAACCATCCACTACGAAAAGCTGAGGAATTACCAATTGTAACATTTTCTGGTGGTGTGGCTGATTGCTTAAATACGACAAGTACGAATCTCTTTAAATATGGGGACATCGGCTTACTTTTAGGGAAATACTTGAGAAAGTCACTGATTTTTTCGGAAAAAGAAGTCTTAGAAAGCGCAGAAACAATCCGAGCGACGGTCGTCGGAGCAGGTTCACATACTGCTGAAATTAGCGGAAGTACGATCGCTTACCGTGAGCAAATTTTGCCGGTAAAAAATATCCCAATTCTAAAATTAGCGCAAGAGGATGAAACCCTTACTGTGACAGAATTAGGCCAGCGAATCCAAGAAAAACTCAATTGGCATCGTATTGAAGAAACACCCCAGATTGCCCTAGCAATTAGAGGCATGAGCAATCCAACATTTGCTGATATTCAACGCTACGGTCAAGGGATTGTGGAAGGATTAGCTAGTTTAGTTGCTGAACAAATTCCCATTATTGTTATGGTGGATGAAGACATGGCGAAAGCTTTAGGGCATGCCTTAAGTGCCCATCTGCCAAAAGACTATCCGTTTATCTGTCTTGATTCGGTCAAAGTAGAAAACGGTGATTATGTAGATATCGGTTTACCAGTGGCAGAAGGAGCCGTCCTTCCAGTCATTGTTAAGACCTTAGTATTTAATTAAAAAGGAGCGACACAAAGATGATTTTAAAAACCAAACTATTTGGCAAAGTCTATCAATTTACATCCGTTAAAGAAGTCTTAGCCAAAGCCAATGAAGAAAAGTCTGGCGACAAGTTAGCTGGCGTAGCTGCTAATTCAGCCGAAGAACGCGTGGCAGCAAAAGTCGTTTTATCGGAATTGTCCTTAAATGACTTGTTTAACAATCCCGTTGTTGATTATGACGAAGACGAAGTGACGCGCATTATTATTGATCAAGTCAATATGCGAATTTTTGAAAGTATTAAACATTGGACAGTTGCAGAATTACGCGAATTTATCTTATCTTCGGAAACAACCGATTTTGATATCAAACGAATTTCCCGTGGACTCACTTCTGAAATGATTGCTGCTGTCTGTAAATTAATGTCCAACATGGATCTAATTGTTGGCGCAAAAAAAATCAATATTGAAAAAACCGCCAACACAACAATTGGCCGTCCCGGAACTTTTTCAAATCGTTTACAGCCGAACCATCCAACCGATAATGTCGATGGCATTATGGCATCAGTTATGGAAGGTCTTTCTTATGGCGCCGGTGATGCGTTAATTGGTTTGAATCCTGTTGATGATTCTACAGAAAGTGTTAAACGGATCTTAAACAAATTTGAAGAGTTCCGCAGCGAATGGGAAATTCCAACACAAACTTGCGTGCTTGCTCACGTAACGACACAAATGGAAGCCATGCGTCAAGGCGCGCCAACTGGCTTAGTCTTTCAATCCATCGCTGGTTCAGAAAAAGGGAACACAGCATTTGGTTTAAATGCAGAAATTTTAGCTGAAGCACAAGATTTAGCGCTTCACAGTGGTCAAGCAGCTGGTCCTAATGTGATGTATTTTGAAACAGGTCAAGGCTCAGAACTTTCTTCTGAAGCGAACTTTGGCGCAGACCAAGTCACAATGGAAGCGCGTTGTTATGGCTTAGCCAAAAAATTTGATCCGTATATTGTAAATACCGTTGTCGGCTTTATTGGACCAGAATATCTTTACGATTCAAAACAAGTCATCCGCGCTGGTTTAGAAGATCATTTCATGGGCAAATTAACTGGAATTTCAATGGGCTGTGATGTCTGCTACACCAACCATATGAAAGCTGATCAAAATGATATGGAAAACTTAGCAATGTTATTAGCAACAGCTGGTTGTACGTATATCATGGGGATTCCTCATGGCGATGATGTCATGTTAAATTATCAAACAACTGGGTTCCATGAAACTGCGACGATTCGTGAAACATTAGGCTTACGTCCAATTAAAGAATTTGAAGAATGGATGGAAAAAATGGGCTTAATGGAAAACGGAAAATTAACAAGTCGCGCTGGCGATGCATCTGTATTTATTAAATAAACGAGGTGAGAATACAAATGAACGAAAAAGAATTAAAAGAAATGATTGCCGGAATTTTAACAGAAATGGTCGCTGACAATCAAGCGGTTTCGACTGCCACTGTGACTGCTGAAGAAAAACCAGTCACAACACACGTCACTGAAACGACAGAAATTGAAGAAGGCCTAATTCCTGACATTACTGAAGTAGATTTACGTAAACAATTACTATTGAAAAATGCCGTTGATCCTGAAGCACTATTAAAAATGAAAGCTTTCTCGCCAGCTCGTTTAGGCGTTGGTCGTGCAGGGACACGTTATATGACTAGTTCAACATTACGTTTCCGAGCGGACCATGCGGCAGCACAAGATGCGGTCTTTTCAGACGTAAGCGAAGACTTGGTAAAAGAAATGAATTTTATTTCTACAAAAACAATCTGTAACAGTAAAGATGAATATTTAACACGTCCAGATTATGGTCGTCAATTTGATGAAGAAAATAGTGAAATCATTCGGAAAAATACGACACCAAAAGCCAAAATCCAAATGGTCGTAGGGGATGGCCTTAGTTCAGCTGCTATCGAAGCGAATATTAAAGAAGTCCTACCAGCAATTAAACAAGGATTAAACATGTACAACTTAGATTTCGACAATGTAGTTTTTGTTAAATATTGTCGCGTGCCAGCAATGGATAAAATTGGTGAAATCACTGACGCTGATGTTGTTTGCTTGCTAGTTGGCGAACGTCCTGGTTTAGTAACAGCTGAATCTATGAGTGCCTACATTGCTTACAAACCAACTGTCGGTATGCCAGAAGCACGGCGGACAGTTATTTCAAATATTCACAAAGGTGGGACACCGGCTGTTGAAGCAGGGGCCTACATTGCCGAAATTATTAAAAAAATGTTAGACAAGAAAAAATCTGGTATTGATTTAAAAGAAGCTGAATAAAGGAGGATTTCTCATGAAAAATGATCGTCTAGGCGCAAATGTCCTAAGTATGAAAGTCATTCCCAATGTCGATCCGGCATTAGCAAAAGAATTATCATTGAAACCAGAACATCGCTCATTAGGAATTGTTACTTCCGATTGTGATGATGTCACTTATGTTGCATTAGATGAAGCAACCAAAGCCGCCGATGTTACTGTAGTTTACGGTAAAAGTATGTATGCTGGCGCAGCAAATGCTTCAACCAAATTAGCCGGTGAAGTGATTGGCATTATTGCTGGTCCGAGTCCTGCCGAAGTCAATAGTGGCTTGAGTGTCATTACGCAAGTCATTGAAGAAGAAGCCAGCTTCTATAGTGCTAACGAAGATGACAGCATTGTTTATTTTGCACATGTAGTGTCAAGAACGGGTAGCTTTTTATCTGAACAAGCGAATATTCCTGAAGGTGAAGCGATTGCTTATCTGATTGCACCACCGCTAGAAGCAATGGTTGGTTTAGATGCAGCAATGAAAGCTGCCGATGTTCAAATGGGTGTCTTTTATGGCCCACCTTCTGAAACGAACTTTGGCGGCGCTTTATTGACAGGTAGTCAATCTGCATGTAAAGCTGCTTGCAGTGCGTTTGAACAAGTCATTCAAAATATCGCTGACAATCCGTTGAGTTATTAAGGATGTGACCTGAATGAAAGCATTAGGAATGGTCGAAGTCAAAGGATTTTTAGGTGCCATTAGTGTGGCCGATGCGGCATTGAAAGCCGCCGACGTTACTTTGTTAAAAGCTGAAATTATTAATGGCGGTTTAACAACTGTGGAACTGATTGGTGACGTTGCCGCGGTTCAAGCTGCCGTTGAAGTAGGCACGGAAGTAGCTAAAGAATTAAATTGTTTAATTGCTCATCATGTGATCTCACGGGTTGATGCTCAAACGGAAGTAATTTTATCAGATCAAGAACCCAAGTCAGCACCTGAACCGATGGAACAAATAGAAGTAATTGAAGAAGAGATTGAAACACCAGATTTGGAAGAACACACTGGCACACGCCAAAAATTAGAAACACAACGCGTGGTTGATTTACGCAAACAAGCCTACAAAATGAACCTAAGTAGTTTAAAGAAAAGTGAGATTAAATTTGCCAATAAAGAAGCTTTAATTCAAGCAATCATGGCTGAAATAGAAAGAAGTGAAGACGAGTGGAATTAGTAGATAAAGACTTACGTTCCATCCAAGAAACAAGAAATTTAATCAGAAAAGCCAAAGAGGCACAGCAAGTATTAGCAACATTTTCGCAAAAACAAATCGATGCGATTGTCCAAGCAGTTTCAGAGGCTACGTTTAACCAACGAGAAAAGTTAGCGAAAATGGCCAATGAAGAAACAGGATTTGGTATTTATGAAGATAAAATCATCAAAAATGCTTTCGCTTCAAAAGTAGTATATGACGAAATGAAGGACAAAGCTACAGTTGGTGTGATCCATGATGACGCTGCCAAAAAAGTCACTGAAATTGCTGTCCCAGTTGGTGTAATTGCAGGATTAATTCCTTCTACCAACCCGACATCAACAGTCATTTACAAAGCATTAATTTCATTAAAAGCGGCCAACAGCATTGTTTTTTCACCACATCCCAATGCGTTGAAATCGATTATTGAAACAGTGGAAATTATCCAAAAAGCGGCTATTGCTGCAGGGGCACCAGAAGGTTGTGTCTCGGTCATCAAAACGCCAACCATGCAAGCGACCAGCGAATTAATGAAAAATAAAGAAACAAATTTAATTTTAGCTACTGGTGGAAACGCAATGGTTAAAGCAGCGTACTCTTCTGGAACACCAGCAATCGGTGTCGGGCCTGGTAATGGACCAGCCTACATCGAACGAAGTGCAAATGTTCCCCATGCAGTGAAACAAATAATGGATTCAAAAACTTTCGATAACGGTACAATTTGTGCATCGGAACAATCAATTATTGTTGAAACTGTCAACCGTGAAGCGGTCAAAGAAGAGTTAATTAAGCAGGGAGCGTATTTCTTAAGTCCAGCCGAAGCCGACAAATTAGCTAAATTTATTTTACGACCAAACGGTACAATGAACCCGCAAATCGTAGGACGTTCCGTTCAACATATTGCTTCATTAGTCGGTTTATCTATTCCAAAAGATCGCCGCTTAATTGTTGCCGAGGAAACACATGTAGGCTTGAAATATCCATTTTCAAGAGAAAAATTGGCACCGATTATTGCTTTCTATACAGTTGAAAACTGGGAAGCAGCTTGCGCGTTATCAATTGAAATTTTGAAAGGTGAAGGTGCGGGTCATACGATGGGTATTCACACAGAAAACAAAGAAGTCATTCGTGAATTTGGCTTAAGAAAACCCGTCTCTCGTTTGCTTGTTAACACCTCTGGTACACTTGGCGGAATTGGTGCTTCAACTAACTTAGTGCCAGCATTAACACTAGGTTGTGGCGCAGTTGGTGGCAGCTCAACTTCTGATAATATTGGGGTTGAAAATCTGTTCAATTTACGTCGTGTTGCTTATGGCGTGCGTGATTTAGAAGAGATTCGTCAAGAATTTGGTCAAACATCAACCACATCTGTGGCTACTTCTTGCGAAACAACCAATCAAGAAGAACTAGTAAATGCCGTGGTGGCTCAAGTTTTAGCTCGCTTAAACTAACAAGAAACGAGCGAGTAAGAGTAAAACAAATAAATTATTGGATTTAGGGTTTGGGACCTAAGTCAAATTGATAATTGTCCCAAATTTTTAAAAATAAAACATACATCTTAGGAGGAAATTATAATGTCAAGTACAAATGCTTTAGGAATGATCGAAACTCGTGGTTTAGTAGGTGCTGTTGAAGCAGCTGATGCAATGGTGAAAGCGGCAAACGTTACTTTAATTGGAAAAGAACAAGTCGGTGGCGGTTTAGTTACAGTAATGGTTCGCGGTGACGTTGGTGCTGTAAAAGCAGCAACAGATGCTGGTGCTGCTGCAGCAGAACGTGTTGGTGAATTATTATCTGTCCATGTAATTCCACGTCCACATACAGAAGTAGACGCTATTTTACCACACGCAACAACTGAATTATAATTTTGATTTTTTGGGGCAGAGGTAGGTTCATTACTTCTGTCCTAAACTTTCATTGAGGAGGGGTGTTATGACAGTTATTACAGAAGATATGCTTCGCAACAAAAGGCTTAAAAAAGAACTAGAAGATGGCACGGATTTTGTGTTTCCTGTAGGCAGTTTTCTGACGCCAGCCGCCAAAAGCTATCTACGCGAGCATCGGATTAATAGCAGCTTCTCTTCAACAAACCCATTGCTTTCTGAGGTTCATTCAGTGAAGGCCTCCTCACAAAAACAAAAACAAGAACATTTATCAAAAGAAACAATTTATGAGATTCGGCACTTAAGCCATCTATTGTATTTGCCTTTCTTAACGAATGAAGCGTTATCAACAGAAGGTTGGTTATATTTCGAACAACAACAACAGTGGTTAGAGAAGTTTATTTTAGAACAGTCGATTGTAATGGAACCAGTCATTTCGGAATCAAAGGTAACTATTCTAACTAACCAACAGAGACAATGGCGCTATTCCTCAAAAGAAATTCAATTACAACTAGATAAAATTATTCTCCAGTTAAAAGGAGAATCACAACTGTTCGGCCTTTTTCAATCTTGGGCTACAGAATTAATTAGCACCATGGCTGAAATATCACGAAACTAGGAGATGAACAAATTGGATTCAATGAATGAAATTGTTGAAGAAGTTGTTAAACGAATTCAGCAACAACAACAAAATACTTTTGAAGTTGAAGCATCTGGCCGACATGTTCATTTGTCTCGTCAAGAGATTGATGCATTATTTGGACCAGGATATCAACTAACAAAAGTGAAAGATTTATCACAACCTGGACAGTTCGTTTGTAAAGAACGAATTACGGTTGCTGGACCTAAAGGACTTTTTCAAAATGTGGTTATTTTAGGCCCTGAACGTAGCGAATCACAAGTCGAAGTTTCTATGACGGATACGCGTATTTTAGGAATTAATGCCCCAGTTAGAGAGAGTGGCAAGACAGAAGGGACACCTGGCGTCACGCTGATGAACGGATCAGCAGTTGTGACATTAAGTCACGGCTTAATTGTTGCCAAACGTCATATTCACATGACACCAGAAGATGCCTTAAAAAATAAAGTAAGCAATAGCCAAATTGTGCAAGTCAAAGTGGAAGGCACACGTCCGTTAATCTTTGATGATGTAGTTGTACGAATCAGTCCGCGATTTGCAACGTACATGCACATTGACTACGATGAAGCCAACGCTTGCGGCTTAACCAAAGGAGCTCGTGGCTATATTCTTAAGTAAAAGGAGGAAGGACAATGAACGTTTCTGAAATGGAAAATTTGATTCAACAGATTACTGATCAAATTTGTCAACAATTGCTGTCGTCGTCTTATTCAGTGGCTTTAGCAGAAGCAAAAGAAGCATTTCCTGAAGAAATGTTTGTTCGTTTTCCTGATGTAAATTGGGTAACCAAGGAGCAGAAGCTAGCACGAGGCTTGGTTGTAAAGAGGCTAACGATTTCCCAAGTAAATGCGATTGCGCATTTACAGGAAACGGATGAATTAGTCAAAAACATCTTAGCATTCTTATTTGAAGGTAAGCCGGTATTGGTTTTAACCCCAATACCTTCAGTGAGTAAAAATTCACGATTGAAGTATCGTTTGAAACAAACGATTCAGGAAAACGTGGACATGTGCCAACAGTTTGGGCTGATTTTTTATCATGATTCAGAAAATTACGCTGTGTTTCAGGCGGCCTGTCAAAAACAACTTCGTTCTTTGGCTGAGACCAAACGAACCTACATTACTGAAAAACAATTGATAAGAATGACAGAATCAGGTGTTTCTTTAAGTAAAAACGCCTATTTAACCCCGTTAGCGAAAGATTATGCTAGGAAACATCAATTGCTGACGTAAGGAGGAAAAACGATGCTTTTAGGAAAAGTGACTGGTAGCCTTTGGTCAACAAGAAAAGATGAAAAATTAAATGGCTGGAAATTTATGATGGTTGATATTTTGAATCAAGAGGACGAAAAGCAAGGATTTTTAATTGCTGCTGACAACGCTGGAGCTGGTGTCGGGGACAAAGTGTTAATTAGTCAAGGCAATGCTGCCCGTATTTCGGCAGAAGATCCGAATGTCCCAATTGATGCAATGATTGTTGGTGTCATTGATTCTACAGAGGAAGAATAGGGAGGACGAGACATGAGCATTAATGAAATTATTATGTATATTATGGTTCTTTTCATGATTATTGGAGGAATCGATAAATGTATTGGCAACAAACTAGGTTTAGGGGAGCAATTTGAGGAAGGGATTATGGCTATGGGTTCTCTAGCGCTTTCTATGGTAGGGATTATCACTTTAGCGCCTGTCTTAGCCAATCTTTTAAGTCCGATTGTCGTTCCTGTCTATGAATTACTAGGGGCTGATCCAGCAATGTTTGCCACAACCTTATTGGCCAATGATATGGGCGGCTTTGCGTTAGCGCAACAATTAGCCAATGATCCGCAAGCTGGTTTATTTGCGGGGGCAATCTTAGGTGCAATGATGGGACCAACGTTAGTCTTTACAATTCCAGTAGCGCTTGGCATTATCCAAAAAGACGACCAACAATTCTTAGCAACAGGTGTTTTGAGCGGGATTATTACAATTCCTTTTGGTTTATTAGCAGGTGGTTTAACAGCTGGCATGCCATTGTCATTGATTATTCCTAACTTAATTCCAATTATTATTGTTGCCGCTTTAATTATTTTAGGTTTATGGTTAGCGCCAAAGGGCATGATTAAAGGCTTCCAAATTTTTGGTCAAGGCGTAGTGATTGTCGCTATCTTTGGTTTAGTTGTGGGGGCGATTCAACTATTATTAGGAATTACAGTGATTCCTGGCATTGCACCAGTTACTGAAGGAATTGAAGTCGTTGGCGGGATTGCTTTAACTTTAGCTGGCGCTTTCTGTTTAGTAGCTGTGATTACGAAAGTCTTTAATAAACCATTGATGAAACTAGGAAAAGTTTTAGGAATGAATGAAGTAGCGGCTGCAGGAATGGTTGCTACATTAGCTAACAATATTCCCATGTTCCAAATGTTAAAAGACATGGATAATCGAGGGAAAATTATTAATATCGCTTTTGCTGTTTCGGCTTCTTTCGTTTTAGGTGACCACCTTGGTTTTACTGCAGGCGTAGCAAAAGAAATGATTTTTCCAATGATTGTTGGCAAATTAGTTGGAGGGATTACCGCCATTTTTGTGGCTATCTTTATGGCAAATCGAATGCTAGGGAAACCCGAAACAGAAGTGAAATAATGAGGTGTAAATATGACAGAATTAAATCGTGAAATGATTGAAACGCTTGTTCGACAAATTGTCACAGAAAAATTAATGCCGACTAAACAAGTGGATCCAAGTGGAATTATGTCCATCAAATTACCCGAAATCGACGTAACAGAAGACGACCGCTTAGATACAGGCAACCCAGCGGACATTGTTTACACAAAAGATCTGTTTTCTTTAGAAGAAAGTCCGCGCCTTGGTTGCGGTTTAATGGTGATGAAAGATACCACCTTCGACTGGACACTAGAATACGATGAAATTGATTATATTATTTCAGGACAATTAGATATACTGATTGACGGACGTAAAATTTCTGCAACAGCCGGCGAAATTATTTTAATCCCGAAAAGTAGCAAAATTCAATTTTCAGTGACGGGTGATGCCCGCTTTGTCTACGTGACTTATCCAGCAGATTGGCAAAGCCAATAATTATTTTATCGGCAGTCAGAGAATAATTTTGCCAAAACCCTTTACTCAGCGTTATAATAAATAAGAACGAAAAAAGGGGTTGAGTGAATGACATTTGAGAATCCAAGTCAAAATCAAATTTTTGATATTTTAAAACAAGCAAAAAATATTGCGGTGGTTGGTTTGAGTAACAAGCCCGACCGCACAAGTTACAAAATTGCGGAAATTTTACAGCAACATGGCTATCGTGTATTGCCTGTCAATCCAGTTTTAAAAGGTGAAACGGTGCTTGGCGAAACGGTTTATGGGACATTAACAGAGATTCCTGAAAAGATTGATATTGTTGACGTCTTTCGGCGGAGTGAATTTTTGCCAGAAGTGGCCGCAGAAACATTGAAAACAGAAGCGCCTGTCTTTTGGGCCCAACTAGGTTTGGAAAACGAAGAGGCAGCGAACTTGTTATTAAATGAAGGTCGTCAAGTTATTATGGACCGTTGTATTAAAATTGAATTGGCAAAAATGGCAGATGCTGAATAAACACGTGTAATTTTATAAAGAAAGAGCGTCCTGAACGGAAAGCTCTTTTTTTTTTGACCCAGATAGAGTATTATTGTAATGATGGTTTTAGAAGGAGCGAACGGAAAACGCAAGAAACCGGCTCACTCTTCTTCTAATTCTTTAAGAAATAGTTAATGTACGCTTATTAACTAAACGAGAATCTAAGTATAAGGAGTTTTTTCTTTGGCTAAAAAAATTAACAATGAGTACAATGATGCCTCTATCCAAGTCCTAGAAGGATTGGAAGCAGTGAGGAAAAGACCTGGTATGTATATCGGTTCAACCGATAGCCGTGGACTCCATCACTTAGTCTATGAAATTGTCGATAACGCAGTCGATGAAGCGTTATCTGGCTACGGGAATGAAATCAACGTAACTATCCAAAAAGATAATAGTATTTGTGTTGCAGACTCTGGCCGCGGAATGCCAACAGGGATGCATGCTTCTGGTATCCCAACAGTAGAAGTAATTTTTACTGTCTTACATGCGGGTGGTAAGTTTGGCCAAGGTGGCTATAAAACTTCAGGCGGACTCCATGGGGTAGGTGCCAGTGTTGTTAATGCCTTATCTAAGTGGTTAGAAGTTCATATTGTTCGTGATGGCGTAGAATACATGGAACGATTTGAGGACGGCGGTAAACCAGTTGGTACCTTAAAAAAAATCGGCAAAACAAAAAAACGCAACGGTACCTCCGTTACTTTTTTACCTGACGACACCATTTTCTCTACGACAAATTTTTCTTACGAAATTTTAGCAGAACGTTTGAGAGAATCAGCTTTCTTATTAAAAGGCGTCAAAATTACTTTAACAGATGAACGTGGGGAAGAACCCAAAGAAGAAGTCTTCCACTACGAAGAAGGTATTAAAGAATTTGTTGCCTATCTAAATGAAGAAAAAGATACATTAACACCCGTTGTTTATTTTTCAGGAGCCAAAGAAGGTATTGAAGTTGAATTAGCTTACCAATACAACGATGGCTATTCTGAAAATGTTTTATCTTTCGTTAACAATGTCCGCACAAAAGATGGCGGTACCCACGAAGTCGGTATGAAAACGTCAATGACGAAGGCGTACAATGAATATGCACGGAAAGTGGGACTATTAAAAGAAAAAGATAAAAATTTAGAAGGTAGCGACTTCCGTGAAGGCTTAGCAGCCGTCCTTTCTATTCGAGTACCAGAAAACTTACTACAGTTTGAGGGCCAAACCAAAGGAAAATTAGGTACACCTTTAGCAAGAACCGTTGTCGATAACGTCGTAGGCGAACAAATGGGCTTCTATTTACAAGAAAACAGTGAAATGAGTCAATCATTAATTCGGAAAGCGATTAAAGCCCGTGAAGCCCGTGAAGCGGCTCGTAAAGCCCGTGAAGAAAGCCGGAACGGTAAAAAACGGAAAAAAGGTGAATCGTTACTTTCTGGAAAATTAACACCGGCTCAATCCAGAAATCCTAAGAAAAATGAACTATATCTTGTCGAAGGAGACTCGGCCGGTGGCTCAGCAAAACAAGGGCGCGACCGGAAATTCCAAGCCATTTTACCGCTACGAGGAAAAGTCATTAATACGGAAAAAGCGAAAATGCAAGACATCTTGAAAAACGAAGAAATCAATACTATGATCTATACGATTGGCGCAGGCGTTGGTCCTGAATTTTCAATTGAAGATTGTAATTATGATAAAATCATCATCATGACCGATGCGGATACCGATGGTGCCCATATTCAAGTGTTGCTATTAACGTTCTTCTATCGTTATATGAAACCATTAATTGAAGCCGGCAAAGTCTACATTGCCTTACCACCACTTTATAAAGTCTCTAAAGGAACTGGAAAAAAATCAGTCATTGAGTATGCTTGGACCGATGGTGAATTGGCAGAAGTGATTGATAAAGTTGGTAAAGGCTATATGCTCCAACGCTATAAAGGTCTGGGGGAAATGAATGCAGAACAACTTTGGGAAACAACGATGGATCCTGAAACTAGAACCTTAATTCGTGTTCGGATTGATGATGCAGCTCAAGCAGAACGCCGTGTGACCACATTAATGGGCGACAAAGTCGAACCTCGTCGAAAATGGATTGAACAACATGTTCAATTTACGTTGGAAGAAGATGGCAGTATTTTAGATCGTTCAGAAGAAGACACTTCTGCACCAACAGGAGAAAGTCTTTTAGATGCGGAAAAAACAAAAGAAGCAGAACAAACCGATGACACTGAAATCAGTTTGTTTGACATAGAGTAGGGAGTGACAATTTTGGAAAAACGCCAAGAAGTTCAAGAATTAACCCTTGAAGAAGTAATGGGCGATCGTTTTGGAAGATATTCCAAATACATCATTCAAGAACGGGCCCTACCAGATATTCGAGATGGGCTAAAACCAGTACAACGCCGCATTCTCTTTTCAATGAATAAAGACGGCAATACCTTTGATAAAGGCTTTCGTAAATCAGCAAAATCTGTCGGAAACATTATGGGGAATTATCATCCCCATGGCGACAGCAGTATTTATGAAGCGATGGTGCGTCTAAGTCAAGACTGGAAATTACGGGAAGTACTAATTGAAATGCACGGAAACAACGGAAGTATGGATGGCGACCCACCAGCGGCGATGCGTTATACAGAAGCTCGTTTATCACAGTTAAGTGGTGAGTTGTTAAAAGATATCGACAAAAATACCGTCGATTTCGTCTGGAATTTTGACGATACAGAAAAAGAACCCACTGTTTTACCAGCCAAATATCCTAATTTATTGGTAAACGGCTCAACGGGGATTTCAGCAGGCTATGCAACAGAAATTCCTACGCATAATTTAGCGGAAATCATTGATGGAACTGTGTATTTAATTGATCATCCTAATGCAAGTTTAGAGAAATTAATGGAATACATTCCAGGACCAGATTTCCCAACAGGTGGGATTCTACAAGGAAAAGCAGAAATTAAAAAAGCCTACGAAACCGGCCGTGGTAAAGTAATTTTACGTGCGAAGACAAAGATTGAGCCTTTAAAAGGCGGCAAACAACAAATTGTCATTTCTGAAATTCCTTATGAAGTCAACAAAGCAACGCTAGTGAAGAAGATGGATGAAATCCGTTTAAATAAAAAAGTAGACGGCATTGCCGAAGTTCGTGACGAAAGTGACAGAACTGGCTTGCAAATTGTTGTTGAACTAAAAAAAGATGTCAATGCAGAAGGTATTTTAAATTATCTATTTAAAAACACTGAATTGCAAATCAATTACAACTTTAACATGGTAGCCATCGACAACATGACCCCGCAACAAGTGGGCCTAAAACGGATTTTAGAAAGTTACATTACGCATCGCAAATCAGTTATCATTAACCGTTGTCAATTTGAGTTGGACAAAGCTCGCAAACGTGAGCACATTGTTGCTGGTTTAATTAAAGCATTGTCTATCTTAGATAAAGTGATTGCAACAATCCGTGGCAGTAAAGATAAAAAAGATGCGAAGAAGAACTTAGTATCCGACTATGCGTTTACTGAAGAACAAGCTGAAGCAATCGTTACTTTACAGCTATACCGTTTAACCAATACGGATATTACTGATTTACAAGAAGAAGCGAAAACTTTAGAACAACAAATTGCTGAGTTATTGAACATTTTAAACAATGAAAAAGAACTATTCTCAGTCATGAAAAAAGAACTTCGCGAAGTTAAAAAGCAATATGGCAATCCGCGCTTAACTCAAATTGAAGAGGAAATCCAAGAAATCAAGATTGAAACAGCCGTGTTAGTTGCGCAGGAAGACGTGGTCGTAACCGTGACGCACGAAGGCTATATCAAGCGGAGTAGTATTCGTTCTTATACAGCATCAAAACCAGAAGAAATCGGCATGAAAGAAGGCGACTTTTTATTATATGCTGGCGAAGTCAATACATTAGATCATCTTTTACTAGTAACAAATAAAGGGAATATGATCTATCGCCCCGTCCATGAGTTGCCAGATTTACGCTGGAAAGAAATTGGCGAACATATTTCTCAAACCATTTTAAATCTTGCTATCGATGAATCGATTATTGCTGTATATCCTTATAAAGAGTTAAGTCCGACAAAAACCTTTGTTTTCATTACAAAAGCTGGCATGATTAAACAAACCAAAATGGCTGATTTTGAGCCTTGGCGCACTTATAAGAGCCGCCCGACATCTTGTATGAAATTAAAATCAGACCAAGATGAAATTACCAATGTTTATTTAACAAATGATCAAGACTTATTGGATGTTTTCCTCGTTAGCAATCGCGGTTTTGGCTTACGTTATCCATTATATGAAGTACCAGTCGTGGGTAGTAAAGCGGCTGGAGTTAAATCAATGAACCTCAAAGAAGACGATTATGTCGTTAATGGTTTGCTGGTTCATTCTGAAGGGGATACACCGATTGTCATCGTTACCCAACGTGGCGGTGTTAAACGCATGTTAGCCCAAGAATTAACACAATTAGGACGAGCAAAACGTGGATTAATGGTCTTACGGGAATTGAAGAAAAATCCACATCGTGTTGTCTTTATGTCTGAAAGTACCGATTTAGATTTATTAGTTACTACGCAAAAAGGCACACAAGAAGTTATTCAGTCGAAAAACTATCCAATCAGTGAACGAACATCCAACGGTTCCTTTGTCATCGATGAACAAAAAGATGGCCAAGTAATGGAAGTCCACGAGATGCATTCTGCAGTGATTGAAGAAGAACAAACAAACTAAACTGTGTTATAAATATCTCCACAGCAGCCATCTGTATTAATACAGATGGCTGCTGTTTTTAATACAGAAGTACATTTTTCACAAGTGATAACAACTATAAATCGTTCTTATTTTCACAAGTATAAATGTTTATATATCAGCATTTAGAATCTTTTCTCCTCATTTATTTATTAAGAAAGTGCAATAAATAATAAAAAAACGCTTGCATCTAAAAGGTTATGTGTTATACTAATCACATAAAGCTGTTACATACAATCAAGTAGCAGTTAACTAAGGAGGCAAACACTTCATGAAACAATGGGAAGGCTTTAAAGGCGACAAATGGAGAACAAGCGTTGACACTCGTGATTTTATTCAAAACAACTACACAGAGTACAAAGGCGACGACAGTTTCTTAGAACCAATCGCTCCGAGCACTGACAAATTATGGACAAAACTACAAGAATTATTTGAAATCCAACATGAAAAAAATGGCGTTTATGACATGGATAGCGATATCCCAGCAACTATTACGTCACATGAACCTGGTTACTTAATCAAAGAAGAAGAAAAAATTGTCGGTTTACAAACAGATGTACCATTAAAACAAGCATTTATGCCATTCGGTGGTATTAAAATGGCGAACAATGCCTTAGTTTCAAATGGTTATGAAACTGACGAAGAAATGACAAAAATCTTCACAGAATACAGAAAAACACATAACCAAGGTGTTTTTGATGCCTACACAGCTGAAATGCGTTTAGCACGTAAAAACAAAATCATTACTGGTCTTCCAGATGCTTATGGCCGTGGCCGTATTATCGGTGACTATCGTCGTATCGCATTATATGGTATCGACTACTTAATGGAACAAAAGAAAAAAGATCATGATAACACTGGTAACAAAGAAATGACAGACGATGTTATTCGCTTACGTGAAGAAATTTCTGAACAATACCGTGCGTTAAATGACTTAAAACAAATGGCTGCTTCTTATGGTTTCGATATTTCTCGTCCTGCTGCAAATGCGCAAGAAGCAATCCAATGGTTATACTTTGGTTACCTAGGTGCCATTAAATCTCAAAATGGTGCGGCAATGTCAATTGGTCGTATCTCAGCATTCTTAGACATCTATATCCAACGTGACTTAGAAGCTGGTTTAATCACTGAATTTGAAGCACAAGAAATGATTGACCATTTAATCATGAAATTACGTATGGTTAAATTTGCACGGACACCAGAATACAACCAATTATTCTCTGGTTATCCAATTTGGGCAACATTATCTATTGCTGGTATGGGTATTGACGGTCGTTCATTAGTTACCAAAAATGACTTCCGTATCTTACACACCTTAACAAACATGGGACCATCTCCAGAACCGAACTTAACTGTATTGTATTCTTCTCACTTACCAGAAGGCTTCAGAACATATGCAGCTAAAATCGCGAAAGAAAGCTCATCTATCCAATTTGAAAACGATGACTTATTACGTGAAAACTGGGGTTCTGACGACTGCGCAATCGCATGTTGTGTTTCTGCAACAGTTATGGGTAAAGATATGCAATTCTTCGGCGCTCGTGCGAACTTAGCGAAAGCTGTTCTTTATGCAATTAACGGCGGAGTCGACGAAAAAACTAAAATGCAAGTAGCACCAAAATATCGTCCAATGACTGGTGACAAATTAGATTACCACGAATTCATGGAACGCTATAAAGACATCTTAGACTGGTTAGCTGAATTGTACGTTAACACATTAAATATTATTCATTACATGCATGATAAATATGCATATGAAGCACCACAATTAGCTTTAATGGATACTGATTTACAACGGACATTCGCAACTGGTATTGCCGGAATCTCTCATGCGACTGATAGTATCATGGCAATTAAACACGGTGAAGTAGAAGTAATCCGTGACGAAGATGGTATGGCAATTGATTATGTACCAACAAAAGAATTCCCAACATACGGAAACGATAACGAAGAAGCCGATGCAATGGCTAACTGGATTTTAGATTACTTTATGACACAAATTAAACGTCAACACACATACCGTAACTCTAAACCAACGACTTCATTATTAACAATCACTTCAAACGTTGTTTATGGTAAAGCAACAGGGAACACGCCTGACGGACGTCGTGCCGGCAAACCTCTTGCACCAGGTGCGAACCCAAGTTATCAAGACGGTAAATTCTTAGGTGAGAAAAATGGCTTGTTAGCTTCATTAAACTCAACAGCTCGTTTAGAATATACAATCGCTTTAGATGGTATTTCTAATACACAAACCATCAACCCTAATGGTTTAGGTAAAGACGACGATACAAGAATTAACAACTTACGTAACGTATTAGATGGCTACTTCGATAAAGGTGGTTACCACTTAAACGTAAACGTATTTACAAACGAATTATTATTAGATGCACAAGCACATCCAGAAAAATATCCAAACTTAACTATCCGTGTATCTGGATATGCCGTGAAATTCCGTGACTTAACTCCTGAACAACAAGCAGACGTTATTTCAAGAACTTCACACGACAGACTATAAAAAACATTTACATTATTTAACTGAAAGGGTGACATTTAACGTGTCATCCTTTTCGTTTGAAAGAAGAGGGATCATTATGACAACACCAGTTACAGGTAGAATTCATTCAACAGAAAATTTTGGTACCGTTGATGGCCCAGGTGTCCGTTTTATCGTATTTACACAAGGGTGTCGCATGAGATGTCAATTCTGTCATAATCCAGATACTTGGAAAATTGGTTCCGGTGGTCGTGTGGTGACGACTGACGAAGTATTAGAGGAAGCATTACGTTTTCGCTCTTATTGGGGCGAAAAGGGTGGTATCACTGTCAGTGGTGGTGAGCCGCTATTGCAAATGGACTTTTTGATCGATTTATTTAAAAAAGCCAAAGCACAAGGCATTCATACAACCTTAGATACGTGTGGCAAGCCTTTTACTCGGGAAGAACCCTTCATTAGTCAATTTGATGAATTGATGAAGTATACAGATTTACTCTTATTTGACATCAAACATATTGATAACGAGCAACATAAACTGTTAACAACGCAATCAAATGATAATATTTTAGAGATGGCTACCTATTTATCTGAAATTGACAAACCTGTTTGGATTCGCCACGTATTGGTGCCTCAACGTAGTGATTACGACGAATATTTAATCCGTCTGGATGCCTTCATAAAAACATTAAACAATGTAGATAAAGTTGAAGTGCTTCCTTACCATACGATGGGCAAGTACAAATGGGAAGAACTAGGTATTCCTTATCCATTAGAAGGAATTGAGCCTCCTAAAAATGATCGTGTTGAAAATGCGAAAAAACTACTACATGTCGAGGACTATCAAGGTTATCTAGCACGTTAACAAACGAAAAAATAGAAAAGAAGACAATTTTTTTGTTGTTTCTTTTCTATTTTTTGTTATCATTAAGAGTGAATCAAAACCAAGGAGTGTGTATTATGTCAAAAATTTTAGTTTTTGGACACCAAAATCCTGATACAGATGCTATCGGAGCAGCAATTAGTTTTGCTTACTTACAAAAAGAATTAGGAAAAGAGACAGAAGCTGTCGCTTTAGGAACACCAAGTGAAGAAACTCAATATGCCTTAGATTATTTTAATATTGAAGCACCACGTGTTGTCACTGAAGCAGCTAGCGAAACAAACCAAGTCATGTTAGTGGATCATAACGAATTCCAACAAAGCATTTCAGATATCGCTGAAGTAAACATTTTAGCAGTAGTGGATCATCACCGGATTGCCAACTTCGAAACAGCAGATCCATTGTATTATCGTGCAGAACCAGTAGGGTGTACCAGTACAATCATCTATAAAATGTTTAAAGAAAATAACGTGACAATTCCAGCTCAAATTGCTGGTATGATGGTCTCAGCGATTATTTCTGATACATTATTATTTAAATCACCAACTTGCACACAAGAAGACATCGATGCAGCGCACGCCCTAGCTGATATTGCTGAAATCAATTTAGAAGGCTATGGTCTTGACTTATTAAAAGCAGGAACAAATTTAAGCGATAAATCAGCTGAAGTCCTTTTAGATTTAGATGCTAAGAGCTTCCCAATGAACGGCAAAACAGTTCGCGTTGCCCAAGTAAATACCGTCGATTTAGCAGAAGTTTTAGATCGTCAAGCTGAATTAGAAGCAGCTATGGCCGCAGAAAATGCAGCCAATAATTATGACTTGTTTGTCTTAATTATTACGAATATCCTAGACAGTGATTCTGAATTATTAGCGATTGGTGCGGAACAAGCCAAAATTGAAGCAGCGTTCAATGTAACATTAGTTAACAATCGTGCGTTCTTACCCGGCGTTGTTTCTCGTAAAAAACAAGTAGTACCACAATTAACAGAAGTCTTTAACTAAAACCGTAAGCGCCTAAGCAACGCGATAAATTCCTTGTTGCTTAGGCGCTTCAATAGTAAAGGGGCGTTAACATGAATGATTTAGCAATTTACTATCATTCTCCGCAACAAACGAAACAATACAATCATTTGCTCAACCAATCACTTTTTTTCCCTCTTGTTACTTTTATGTATGAACATCGGGAAGAAAGAATCATTTTAAGACAATTAAAAGCGGCCTTTGCAACAGAAGCCAAGTTAGAACAATTTTTATCAGAAATGATTGATTGTCAGTTAATCATTCGGGAAAATCGTCAATATCGTTTGAATTTTCCTATTTATACGGCAGCTGAAGTTGCGAGTTTGCCCTTGGCTGAAGACGAACTTCCTAAGTTTAAAGGAACTGTAACAGAGCAATTATTTTGGCTAGCTGAATCTTTTTGGCCACAAGTGTTTCCAGAAGAGGAAGACTATTTTTTTGGCGTGAGCGGTGGCCTCACATTTTATCAAAAACAAAGATTGGCCTCGGCACAACTATCTATAATTACGCTTGAAAAAGAAAAGACAGAGGTTCCAACAATGCCTCGTTATTTTGATTACTTGGGCAAAGAGCAATCCTTGCCAGAAGCCTTCAGCGCTTTATATGACTTGCTAGGGGACGTAAATCCTGAATACTATCTTTCGCAAGCGAGAAGAGTCATTAAACAAGCTCTGCGAGGCCGCAAAGTCAGTACTGTGCCTAATATTTTTCAAGAAAGTTTGCACTTGACCCAAGTGATTACGATTGACCAGGACCACTTAAAACTCCTTTTACCAGTAGCAACGGAACAAGCCGAGCCTTTAGAAGCACAGTCGGATATTCTAGCATTTTATTATGAAAAAATTGCTAACCGATCGGCCATCGAACGCTTAGTTTTTATGCAACAATTGATTGAGCAACTAGGTACGAACTCTCTAAGTTATCTTAGAATAAATTAAAGTTACGATAATTTTATTATGTAAACTAAAAATCAATAACAAGAAATGGCGCCGCTTCTTAGTGAGAAATGGCGTCATTTCTTTTGCGAACTTTTTTCGTCCAAAAACCACCGGAAATGAACTTAGGCTCATAGGAAATGATAAATGCTCTCGGCTCTAATTGATTGATTAATTTGTACAATGTACGTTCGTTTTTTCTTGGGGAAAGGATTTCTAAAACCATTCGTTCTCCTTCGCGTCCGTAGGCGACACTTTGCGTAACACCATAGCCGTGTTCACGAAGTGTTTCTGGTAAATGAAATTGTTCAGTAGTAGAAGGGAGGATAACCGATACCATAATATAACCCAAGGCCAAATAGTCTTCGATTTTAATTCCTACACTAATGCCAACAGCGTAACCAAGCGCATAAACAAGTAAATTTAAAGGATTGTCTAACCGATTCAGAACCATACTCAGCCCTAAGACATAAATTGTTATTTCAGCCATACTAACCAGCGGTGCAATAACCCGATAACCTTTCATCGTTAACATAAAACGAATAGTATTTAAGGTAATATACGCAAAATTAATGATAAAAATCATAGCTAACATTTTCAAATCAACGACCATAAAATAAGTACCTCTTTTCAAAATCTTTACATCCAGCCCTCATTATAGTACAGAAAAACTGAGAATCAAAGGCGAAACACTTATAGAAATGAATTCTTTTTTGAATACTCGCTCATATTATTCGCCTAATTTAACTGTTATTTGATATAATCTTAGTATGAAGTAAGAAGGAGGTAAGCGATGAAAATTTTTGTTTGGATTTTGTTATTTTTATTAGTAATTAACGTTATTGCTGCCTTAATTACTGTTTTTAGAAAACCTCGTAGTATTTCCAGCGTTTTAGCATGGATGATGACGTTGATTTTCTTGCCTGGTATCGGCTTTATTATTTACTTATTCTGTGGGCGAGGTATCGATGGACAAGAAGTTTTTAAATTGTCTGATGATGAAAAACAAATGGTTCAACGAATTAAAGAAAAAGTGGACGTTGATAACAAAAAAGCAGGGCGCGATAAACGTTATGATTTACTTTATGATGCGAAAGTTTTAAATCGTTATTTCCGGAATATGGACGCATCACCGTTGGCCAAAAGAAATAGTTTGCAATTATTCACAGATGGCCAAGAAAAATTCCAAGCATTATTTGAAGATATTCGTGCAGCGAAAGAAACCGTTCATGTGGAGTATTATGCGTTTTTTAATGACACAATTGGCAATCAATTTTTAGATGTATTAATCGAAAAGTTGCATGAAGGCGTGGAAGTTTACTTAATTTACGATCCTTGGGGTTCACCCGGCGCAAATAAAAAGTTTTTTGCTCGTTACGTTGACGCTGGAGGAAAAGTAGCTCCCTTTATTACTTCTCGTGATATGATCCGTAAAACACGTCTAAATTATCACTTGCATCGAAAAATTGTTGTCATCGATGGGAAAATTGGCTGGACCGGCGGGTTCAATGTTGGGGATCAATATTTGAATGGCACCGAAAAATTTGGTTACTGGCGAGATACCCATATTCGTTTGGTCGGGACGGCCGTATTTTCATTGCAAGAGATATTTATCATGGATTGGAATGCTTCAGTCAAATATCCTGAAGAACGTATGACGTATCATGAAAAATATTTTAAATTACCAGAAGATCATGAAGTGGAGCATTTGTCCTTACAAGTTGTTTCAGATGGTCCTGATTCAGAAGAAGAAATTTTGAAAAGCGGGTTTGTTCGGATGATTTTCTCTGCAGAAAAGAGTGTCTGGATTCAAACACCGTATTTAATCCCTGATGATAGTATGATTAATGCGTTGTTAGTGGCGGTTCGTTCAGGTGTCGACGTGCGAATTATGATTCCTTGTATGCCTGACCATCCCTTTATTTACCGCGCGACACAATATTACGCAAATTACTTACACAAACGCGGCATTAAAATTTATATTTATGATAGTGGGTTTATTCATGCAAAAACAATGGTGATTGATGATGAATTAGCTATGGTTGGGACAACAAACCAAGATATTCGCAGTTATTCATTGAATTTTGAGGTAAGTACGTTTATTTACAATCCCGACATTGCGTGGATGTTAGCGCAAGTCTTTGAAGAAGATATAGAAAAAAGTGTCTTACTAACCGACGAGATAATTAAAAAACAAGGGTACTGGCTACGATTCAAGCAAAACTTTTCACGCTTGTTGTCCCCAGTCTTGTAATCAAATAAATCAGCAGTGAATGTAGTAAACTACTATTTTCACTGCTGATTTTAGTAACAAAACACTGAGTTGCTCTACCTAATTCATTGATAATCCCTCTAAATAATGGTAAATTAAAAATAAATTCAATCAGCTATTCTATCGTGAGAAACATAGTTATTACGTAGATCAGATCAAAGGGACATTCACGACGAGCAAATATTGAGTGTGTTTGCTGAAACGTGCATGTGTGATTTGGTCTTTTTTATTGAGCTGTTATTTTATAGATAAGGAGTGGTCACCATGGACTACCAAGCAATAGCAAAAGAAATTTTGAAAGACGTAGGTGGCAAAGACAATATCGTGGATGTCACACATTGTTATACACGATTGCGTTTCGTATTGAAAGATACGAAACAAGCGAACAAAGAAGCCTTACTACAAACAGAAGGTGTCATTTCTGTTGTTGAAAGTGGCGGGCAGTATCAAGTGGTTTTAGGCAATAAAGTTGCGCATGTCTATAATGCTCTAGAACCTTTGTTGGCTCAGCAACTTACGACCAAAACATCCACAAAAGAAAAAAATTCATTAGGTAATCGAATTTTAAATACTGTTGCCGCGATTTTCACACCTGTCGTACCAGCAATTGCCGCTTCAGGCATGTTAAAAGGAATTCTAGCCATTGCTGTGATGGTCGCAAACAATTTTTACCAGGTCGATTTAAAACCTTTGAATACGTATATTATTTTAAGCGCCGCTTCCGATGCACTTTTTTATTTTATGCCAGTTATTTTAGGTTATTCAGCTGCTAAGGTTTTCAAAACAAACGAATATATCGCTATGGTAATTGGTGCCACCTTATGTTATCCGACCATCGTTTCATTAATGACTGAAGAATCAGCGGTTACCTTGTTTGGATTACATGTGACCAAAGCCAATTATGTTTCCACGGTAATTCCTATTATTCTTGCAATTTTTATGTTAGCTTATGTGCAACGCTTTTTGGAAAAAGTGATTCCAGAAGTTCTAAAAATTATTATGGTTCCTACGCTATCATTACTTTTAATGATTCCAGCCACTTTATTATTATTTGGACCGATAGGGATTTATTTAGGTGACGGCGTAAATTGGTTGTATTATTATATAATGAATTTGAGTCCCATCTTGTTAGGCGGTTTTATCGGTGGAATTTGGTGTGTCTTAGTCATTTTTGGGGCTCACCGCGGACTTGTACCAATTGGGATTAATGATGTCGCTCGAACAGGGCGGCAAAATTTGCTAGCGTTTGCTGGTGCAGCGAACTTTTCTCAAGCGGGCGCCGCATTTGGCGTGTTTGTCCGCACAAAAAATAAAGGCTTGAAAGCCGTTGCTGCCTCTGCAACAGTGACTGCATTATTTGGTATCACAGAACCAGCCATTTATGGGGCAAACTTGCGGCTAAAAAAACCGATGATTTATGCGGTGGCTAGCGGAGCAGCAGGTGGGGCCTTAATGGGCTGGGGCGGCTCCTATGGGACAGCCTTCGCTAACCAAGGACTCTTGACCATCCCAGTTTATGCAGAAGCAGGAACCAAAGCCTTTATTTGTTATTTATTAGGTTGTGGCATTGCTTTTTTTGGTGCATTTCTATTAACGATTTTTCTAGGCTTTAATGATTTACCGCTTGACGATTCACGTCAAGAACCCGGCATAAAGACAGTGGCAACGACAGTCAAAGAAAAGCAACGGATTCAAGCACCTGTTCAAGGACAACTCGTATCTTTAGACCAAATCAACGATGAAGTCTTTGCTTCTCAACAAATGGGAAAAACGCTAGCTATTTATCCGACAGAGGAACAAATTGTTTCACCAGGAAATGGGCAAGTGACGGCTTTATATCCAACTCATCATGCAATTGGCTTAAAGTTAGACAATGGTGCTGAAATCCTCCTTCACATTGGAATCAATACAGTCGAATTAAAAGGGCGGGGATTTGAAACGTTCGTAAAAGTAGGAGAAAGGGTCAGACTAGGACAAAAACTGCTCTCTTTTGATAAACAAGTTATCCAAGCTGCTGGTTATGATCCAACCGTCTTAGTCATCGTAACAAATACTGTGGAAATGGCTATAATTGAGACAACCAAACAAACAGAGATTACACCACAAACAAATTTATTTTTCATGCAAGTAAAGGAGCAAAACTAATGGTTAAACAATTTAAGAACGATTTTTTATGGGGAGCTTCTTCCTCCGCTTTTCAAATTGAGGGCGCTTGGAATGAGGACGGCAAAGGCCTAACAGTTGCTGATTACAATTCTTTTAAAAAGTCAGCTGTACAAGCAGATACGAAAATCGCCAGCGATTTTTACCATCATTTCAAAGAGGACATTGCGTTAATGAAAGAATTAGGCTTAAAAACCTATCGTTTTTCTCTTTCATGGGCACGAATCATTCCAACAGGTGATGGCGAAATCAATCAAGCCGGCATCGATTTTTATAATGCTGTCATTGATACACTTTTAGAAAACGATATTTTGCCGTTTGTCACACTTTATCATTTTGATTTACCTTTTGCGTTGGTGGAAAAATACAATGGTTGGGCGGATCGTCGCTGCGTTTCCGCATTTCAACGCTATGCGCAAGTCTGTTATCAAGCATTTGGTGATCGAGTCAAAAATTGGCAAGTTACGAACGAACAAAACTTAATGATTCGTGTTGATGAACGAATGAATATGTACGATGTTGCACCAGAAAATGTTGAAAAAATTCGTGCACAAATGGATTACCATATGTTTGTTGCCCATGCGTTAGCGACGAATGATTGTCACCAATTGGTCGCTGGGGGAAAAGTCGGTCCCTCTGTTTCCTCAACGATGACTTATCCTAGTTCTAATAAGCCTGAAGATGTTTGGGCAGCTCGTATGAATGATAACTTTAAAACGAATTACGCTCTAGAAATGTATTGTTTTGGCGAATACCCTGGTTACTATCAAGAGTATTTAACCAAATGCGGCATTTATCCCGAAACACAGCCAGAAGATCAAGCAATTTTGAAAGCCGCTAAACCAGATTTTATCGCTCTTAATTATTATCGGACGTTAGTCGCTAGCTATTTACCGACAGATGAGCAACACCCATTGGGTACGAAAGAAAAGGACATTGATTTTGATCTATACGGTTATTTTAAAATCGAAAAAAATCAACATTTAAAAACCTCTAAGTATGGTGCCCAAATTGATCCAACTGGTCTACGTTTAGTTTTAAATGATTATTATCGTCAATACCGTTTGCCGTTAATCATTACAGAAAACGGCTTAGGCACACCAGATCACCTAACAGAGGACGGAAAAATTCATGATGATTATCGAATTGCGTATTTGCATGATCATATTGCTGCTTGTCATGCGGCTATTTCTGACGGTGTTGAGTTGTTTGGCTATTGCCCTTGGTCGGTCATGGATATTTTAAGTTCCCATCAAGGATTCAAAAAACGCTACGGTTTTATTTACGTTAATCGTGAAGACCATGAGTTAAAAGATTTACGACGCATTAAAAAAGATAGTTTTTATTGGTACCAATCAGTTATTAAAAATAATGGGTTATCAGAAGAATAGTGCCCAAAAAAGGATCATCCATTGCATAAGCGGGTGATCCTTTTGTTTTCAAGTTCTCTCATTCCGTGTTAGGCTTAAGTTAATAAACCCATTAAAGGTGGTGAGAGAGATGAATAATTACGATTTATGGAAATGGGCTGCCGGGAAACGAACCGAAAAAAATAAAAATGAAACCTATAGCGCCAAAAATTGGTGGTATGTTTTACTAATGCTCGGTGTATTTGTAGGGATCATGTTGTTGTATTATTTAATCTCTGTGCTTTGGAATTAAGGGAAAATAGGCAAATGAGGAATTAAGAATAAAAAAAGACACCTGAAAAGGTGTCTTTTTTAACAGGATTCAGACAATGATAGCTGAATCGGAATAGGATAATTTTCCCCAAGTGCAACATCAGGATCCTTCATTCTACGAAGCAGTAAGTCAATCATAACGTCACACATCTCGTCGATTGGCTGCACAATGGTTGATAGTTGTGGGGCAATTCTTTTGATTAATTTTGTCCCATCATAACCAATTACTTTTAATTCTTCAGGAATGGATATCTTCAATTTTTGAGCAATATTCATAACTGTAATTGCTGTCAAATCATCTGTACAAAAGATGCCGTCTACAGTTTTATTTTGAAGCAAACGTTCGATTTCTAGATTTTTTAATGTTGTTGAGGTCCCATTATCAATTTGTAGAATCGTTTTTTCTGCGCCATATTTTTCCATTGTTTGTTTATAACCAGCCAATCGATAATCGCTAGGTGCGCCTGTGTTATTAGCACCAGTAATAATTGCAATCTTTTGTGCACCACTTGCAAATAAGGCTTCAGTGGCTTTTTGGCCCCCTTGAAAGTTTTGCGAAGAGACAATTGGAATGCCAGGTGCCAAGAAACGGTCAAAGGAAACAATAGGTAGTGAAACATTTTCATATTCGTTAATAGCTAAGTTATGGCTACCAGTGATTACACCGTCCACTTTATTTGCAGCGAGCATTCGTAAATAGGCGCGCTCTTTTTCTGGATCTTTTTCACTATCACATAAAATCACTTTATATCCTTGAACAAAGAGCTTTCTTTCCAGTGTTTCAATTAATTCACCAAAAAATGGATGACTAACAGAAGGGAAGACTAAACCAATCAGCTGCGTACTTTTTCCTTGGAGGCTTCTGGCTAATCCATTAGGTTGATAATTTAATTCTTCCATCGCTTGATGAACTTTATCAATTGTTTTTTGACTAAGATAACCATAATTATTAATCACGCGGCTTACCGTTGTCGGGCTCACCCCAGCAAGCTTTGCTACATCCGTTAATTTAACCACCATCAAAATTCACCATCATTCCTAATTATTCGTATTTTCCAGCTCATAAAAACAAGCTTTTGCCGTCTTGGATAGATGAAGATACTGTTGCGCTTTATCTGGAAAGAAGCGACCAGTCATCGTTTTTTCACCTTTATTTACATAGATTTCTGCAACAGAGCAATCAACAAAAATAGTTAACTGAACTGACTTATTTTTCCTAATTTTAGTTTCACGAATTGTGCCATACTTTTCAGCAAAAGATTGGCCAGCAAATGTTCGATCAAGGGTTATTTTACCATGAATCGTATCAATTGTAATTAAAAGTCCTTTTGAACCCGTTTCGTTCGCTAAAAGCCGAATAAAAGCAATCTCATTTTTGGGAATATCCACTTCTAATTCAAAAGAAGCAGTAGATAAGAAATGGCAGCCATTTGATAAAGTAGTAGCGGATTGACGAAGCATTTCTGTTTCAGAAACTGGATATTGAAATAGTTTCCCGTTGTGAATTGTGAGTTCTTTAACCAGACTTAAGCCATTTGCCCAACCCTCCACATCACTTGGGTAAGTGATTTCTGGCAACCCAATCCAACTGACCGCAAGTGCACGACCATCTGGCGCATTAAAGGCTTGAGTGGCGTAGACATCAAATCCTTCATCTAAATTTTCAAAAGGCCCAGCCTGAACTAAAGAAAGATTCTCCAAATCAAACGTTTCGGCCAATGTGTACATATTCGGATAGATATTCTGATAACTTTTTACAGATGGAGATAGACCTTGTGGGCAAAATAATAAGACAGGCTGGCCATCAATAAATACCAAATTGGGGCATTCAACCATGTAGCCTAATTCTTGGTTGGTGAACGTCAATTCGCCAAGTTGATGAAAATTGTGTACATTTCGATCTTTA
The DNA here is from genome assembly GCF_050537425.1 of Enterococcus sp. DIV1307a. Lineage (NCBI taxonomy): Bacteria > Bacillati > Bacillota > Bacilli > Lactobacillales > Enterococcaceae > Enterococcus > Enterococcus sp. DIV1307a. Next base: position 1,359,448 of record NZ_CP172914.1, on the reverse strand, counting down.
GAAAAATAGACCACAATTTTTCCTTGTCCATTTAAATCACTAGCACCAATTAATAAAACAAGTCCTTCTTGATAAGGAAATACCATCGGATCACGAAAATGGGAAGAATAATTGGGGTCAATAGGTAGGAATGGTGTTGATTCCTTTGTGATCGCACCTAAAGAATTCAGCCATGCAATATTTTGATATGCAAATCGTTGCCAAGTTTGATCACGAACATTTCCTGTATAAAATAAACATAGTTGGTTATCTATTGTTAAAGCTGAGCCTGAATAGACGCCATGAGAATCATATTCAGAGTCGGGATAAAGGGCAATTCCTTCATAATCCCAGTGAATTAAGTCGGAGGAAGTTAAGTGGGCCCAACTTTTTAGTCCGTGAACACTCCCGAAAGGAAACGCTTGATAAAATAAATGCCACTGGTTATTGAAATACGAAAAACCGTTGGGATCATTTAGTAGTCCTGTCTGTGGTTGAATATGATACTTAAAACGCCAACTAGATTGCGCGATAATAGAAGTTAGATTTTCGAGGTGAGCAGATGTCCAAGAAGAATAAGGCGCATAACGTAATTCATCCGTCCATTGGTTCATGATGCTTGACATAAGTAATGTCTCCTTTATTAGAAAATAGTAGTTAGTCTAATAGTATAAACAAATCAGAAAAAAGTCAAACGTATAACATATATAAATCTATTTAAATCAAAAGAATATTATAATTTACATTTATTTATGATAAACGTTTGACATATTACGCAAAAACGAGTATCATACAAAATGTAAAAACGGTTACAGAAAAAATTAACAGGACTAGTTTAAGAGTGAGGAGAACCAGAATGAACAGAAATTGGTGGCAAAAAGAAGTGGCCTATCAAATTTATCCACGTAGCTTTTCGGATAGTAATAATGACGGAATTGGTGATTTACAAGGCATTATTCAAAAACTGGATTACTTAGAAAATTTAGGAATTACGCTGATTTGGCTGAGTCCAATGTACCCGTCGCCAATGGCTGACAATGGATATGATATTTCAGACTATTATGGTATTTCTAGCGATTTTGGTACAATGGCAGACTTCGATGAACTCATTGAAGAAGCAAAAAAACGAAACATAAAAGTTATTTTAGATTTGGTGGTAAACCATACATCTGATGAACATGATTGGTTTCAAGATGTTTTAAAAAATCCTCAAAGTCGTTTTCGAGACTTTTATATTATAAAAGAAGGACGAGAAGCACCTACAAATTGGCGGTCTAACTTCGGTGGTAGTGTTTGGGAAAAATTACCTGGGGAAGATGCCTACTACTTTCATGCCTTTCATAAAAAACAGCCGGATTTAAATTGGGAAAATCCTGAACTACGCAAAGAAATCTATCAAATGATTCGTTTTTGGTTAAACAAAGGAATTGCTGGTTTTCGTGTAGATGCGATTAATTTTATTAAGAAAGATTTGACTTGGACAAACTTACCTGCTGATGGGGCAGATCAATTAGCCAAAGTAACAAAAGCTAGTAGAAACATGCCAGGAATGAGTGACTTTCTGAACGAATTAAAAGAAAAAGCTTTTGCTGGCTTTGATATTGTCACAGTTGCCGAAGCGGCCGGCGTCAATTATCTAAATTTATCAGAATTTATTGGAGAAACAGGGTATTTCGACATGATTTTTGACTTCAAATGGGCTGATTTGGATGTGAAATCAGGAAGCGAATGGTTTTATAGAATCGATTGGTCTTGGAATGATTTACGCACATTAATTTTCAAACAGCAAGAAGCCATGCAAGAGGCTGGTTGGAGTGCAAATTTTATTGAAAATCATGATCAACCTCGAGCGACAACGAAATATTTAAAAGAACAGGCTCAACAGCCAAATGCGGTTAAAACATTCGGCGCCATGTATTTCTTTTTAAGGGGCACGCCTTTTATTTACCAAGGACAAGAATTAGGAATGACCAATTTTGAAAGGGGTTCGATTGATGAATTCGATGATATTTCTAGCATTGATCAATACTATCGAGCAATAAAAGAAGGATTTACGCCCAAAGAAGCCTTGTCACTTGTCAATTTGCGTAGTCGAGACAATGCCCGCACGCCTTTTCCATGGAATGATTCTATGTATGGCGGTTTTTCAAGCGTCAAGCCTTGGTTAGGAATGGTGGATAATTATAAAGAAATCAATGCCGAAGCAGAAATAAAAAATAGTCAAAGTATTTTTCATTTCTATAAGCGGATGATTGCATTTCGTCAAAAGAGTCCCTATACAGACATCTTACTTTATGGAACATTTGAGGGTCTGTCAAATCTTCCAGATAATGTTATTGCTTATAAACGCAAATTAAATGAAAAAACGATTTACGCCTTTTTTAATTTTGGTGAGGCGGTTCCAATCCCTCATTATTTAGTTAATGGCACAGTTATTTTTGATACACAGTCTGAAGAACGAGAGCAATTAGTTCAGCAGGGAACATTATTAAAAAGCTATCAAGGACTATTGATTACTATAAATGAGTAGCTAGGAGGAGTATAACATGGCAGAAAATTATCAGCAGGCAGCCAAAGACATTATTCAATTAATCGGTATGGATAACATTATATCGGTCACCCATTGTCAAACGCGGTTACGTTTTATTTTGAAGGACCATGAACAAGTAGATGGTAAACAACTAGAAAAAATCGATTTAGTCAAGGGGGTTTTTTATAATGGTGGTCAATACCAAGTGATTTTAGGAACTGGTATTGTGACTAAAGTGTATGATGAAATAGAAAAACTTGGAATCAATGTTGTGTCAAAAGCAGAGCAAACAGCAATTTTAAAAAATAATGAAACAGGCATGCGCAAAACAATGCGCATTTTAAGTGAAATATTCATTCCAATTGTTCCAGTAATTGCAGCAACAGGATTGTTCCTAGGGTTAAAAGGTGTTATTTTTAACGATACTTTTTTACAATTATTCGGAGCAAGTGTAGCCAATATTCCTGAAAGCTTTCAACAAATTGTCTCTGTCATTACAGATACCGTCTTTGCCTTTTTGCCAGCTTTGATTGTTTGGTCTACCTTTAAAGCATTTAATGCGACGCCTGTAATCGGGATTGTTATTGGTTTAATGATGGTATCACCCATTTTACCAAACGCTTATGCAGTTGCAACACCAGATTCTGGCGTGAAAGCTATTATGGCTTTTGGTTTTATCCCAGTTGTCGGTGCACAAGGGTCCGTTTTAAGTGCAATTGCTGCTGGTATAATTGGCGCAAAGATTGAACTTTTTTTCCGAAAAAAGATGCCGAATATTCTTGATCAAATTTTTACACCCTTTATGACTATGTTAATTACTTTTTTAATCATGATTCTCGGAATTGGCCCAATTTTGCATACCGTTGAGTTAGGCATGGTAGATGTTGTCCAATGGTTGATTGGGTTGCCCTTAGGATTAGGTGGTTTCGTGATTGGTGCCTCATATCCTTTAATGGTTTTGATTGGTATTCATCATACACTAACTATGGTAGAAACATCATTATTAGCAAATACAGGATTTAATGCATTGATTACAATATGTGCCATGTATGGGTTTGCCAACGTTGGCAGTTGTTTAGCCTTTGCGAAAAAAGCGCAAGATAGCAAAGTGAAGTCGACAGCCATTGGTTCTATGTTGTCTCAATTATTTGGAGTTAGTGAGCCTGTGTTATTTGGATTACTTATTCGTTGGAACTTAAAACCGCTGCTATGTGTCTTGTTTACATCAGGTTTAGGCGGAGCAATTTTAGCTATTTTTCATATTCAATCAAATTCTTATGGCTTAGCCGTTATTCCTTCTTTCTTAATGTATATCTATAGTGCACATCAATTAGTGATCTATTTATTAGTCGCACTTTTATCTGTCGGTGTATGTTATGCATTAACCAGTCTATTTGCAATTCCGCAAGAAGTTTTGATTTCAGATAAAGTAATCGAAGAGGAAGAACGCGAAGTCTTTGAAATGCAACACAATACCTTAGATGAACAACTTTTTTCTCCGGTAACTGGTTACGCCATGAATCTTACTGCTGTTAATGACCCAGTATTTTCAAGCGAGATGATGGGCAAAGGTTTAGCAATCATGCCAACAGCGAACAAGGTTTACGCGCCTGCAGATGGTTTATTAAACTTGGTTGCAGAAACTGGGCACGCTTATGGTATCCAAACGGACGCAGGAGCTGAAGTATTAATTCATATAGGAATTGATACTGTCACATTGGGACAGGAGGTCTTTCAGACACAAGTAACCCAAGGTCATCGTGTTAAAAAAGGAGATCTTTTAGGAACGTTCGATCGAAAAGCCATTAAAGAAGCTGGGCTTGACTCAACTGTCATGGTTATCATTACAAATACTTCAAGTTATTTAAGCGTAGAGCCAATGATGTCAGATCATAATGAAATTACGCCGGAACAAATCATTTTAAATCTAAATACACCTAACTAAACAAAAGAACAGCAAGAAGTAGTTATCACTTCTTGCTGTTCTTTTTCTTAATAAAAAACCAATGATTTTCGGTTGTATTTGTCTATCCGTTTGTAGTATGATTGAGTCAGTTTTAAAGGAAACATGCCAAGTATGGAAGACCATACTTGACACGCATTGACTAATTAAACATGGGGAACGTTGCCATAAGTTGATGTTCCAGTCAATAATGCAAGTAAATCAAACATAGCATGTACCTCCTTTAATTGATAATCAAAGTATAACATTTTTTAATGAATTTACATAATAATACAAGTGGAGGTCTGTTCGTGAAGGTAGCAGGAGACAAAATAAAACAAGCGAGAAAACTTAAAAAAATCACACAATCAGAGCTGGCTAACGGCATCTGTACGCAAGCAACAATTAGTAATATTGAAAACCGTAATCTATGTGACAGTTTAGATATTTTCTCATCTATTTGCCTCCGATTAGATTTAGAAGTAGAAGAATGCATGATGATTTCTGAAGAAAAGAAAATTGAAAATCTACTAAACAAAGTCGAGGATTTATCTTTACGGTTATTTCACTTAGAGGCCTACAATTTATTACAAGAAGTGCCTGAAGGTCTTATCTTATCTAATAATGAACTAACGACTAAATTGTTATATTATAAGGGAATTACTTGTTTATTAGGAAAAAAAGATAAAGCAGAGGCCTTGTTTTACCTATACCGGGGCGCGGAAATTGACCGTAAAGTCAATATTTACAACATTTTAAGCCTGAATGCGCTAGGTACGCTATACGAACTGGAAAAAGATATGAGAAAAGCGCAAGTGTATTACGAAAAATCATTACAAGAATTGGAACAATTTAAATTAGAATGTTCCTTGGAGCGTTGTAGAATTTATTATAATTCTGCTAAATTCTACTCGGAAATGAAAGACTACCAAAAAAGTGTCATTTTAAGCGAAAAAGGGATTCAGATTTGTCGTGACAAACACTCCATTTATTTGCTAGATTATCTTTTATATGAAAAAGCCTTTAACAAACAAATGCTCGGGGAAGACACAGCCGATGACTATCGCCAAGCCTATTATTTTACACAATTTTTTGGCAATACGGAAGTCCTGCAATATATTGAGAAAGATATGAAAGCTTTTAATATTTCCTATTAATTTAATCAAAAAGCCGATAAAAGCTGAAAACTCAGTTTTTACCGGCTTTTTGAAAAATATAGGCAAGTTGCTTTTAAAAATCAGCAGTCACGGTTACGATAAGCAAGACGAAGTATTTAGGAGGATTTAAAAATGAAAAGAGTAATGTGGTTTAGACGTGATTTACGATTACAGGATAATAAAGCATTAGCACACGCGTTACAAAATTCTGCAGCTGATGAATTGATTTTATTATTCCAAATGAATCCTCAACAATTTATTCAAGAAAGTGCTAATCATAACGCTTTTTTTGCAAGCTTAGCCTCGTTCAAAGAACGAATCGATCAAGAGGCACATTTACAAATCATGGTCGGCGAACCATTAGATTTATTTTCACGTTTGAAACGCAAATTACCCGATTGGCAGGCCATTTATTTTAATGAAGATACTTGTGGCTTTGGGGCAAAGCGGGACCAGCAAGCTATGCGCTTTTTTGAAGAAAATAATATTCAGTCTTTCTCTTTTCAAGATGCCTATTTGCATGGCTCTGAAGAAATTAAGAAGAACGATGGCAGCAAGTACCAAGTGTTTACGCCCTATTACAATAAATGGAAAGAGGCGCCTAAAGAAACACCGATTCCTGTTTCCTATACAGCTGAAAAAATTTTTAGTGCGTGTCTTTTTCCAGAAGAGGAAGCAGCTTATCGTGAACAGATTGCGAGGATTCCTTTAACACACTATAGTGTCGGCGAAGAAACAGCCAGAAGGCGCTTAAATACTTTTATTGATCAAAAACTTCAATCCTATGAAAATAAGCGTGATTTTCCTTATCAGGATCAAACGAGTCATCTGTCTACTTTTTTAAGAACGGGAGAACTTTCGATTCGCACCATTTGGCAAGAGCTTGCATCTGTGCCTTCTAGCTTAAGTAAAGAAACCTTCAAAAAAGAATTAGCTTGGCGCGACTTTTACAATATGATCTATAGTGCGTTTCCACAACAAAAAGAGGAAGCTATTCAAGAAAAATTTCGTTATATTCAATGGACAAATGACCCAGAAATGTTTGTCAAGTGGCAAAAAGGGGAGACGGGGTACCCTATAATTGATGCCGCAATGCGACAACTGAATCAAACTGGTTGGATGCACAATCGCTTAAGAATGATTACTGCCTCTTTTTTAGTTAAAAATTTACACATCGATTGGCGTTGGGGTGAAAAATACTTTCAAAAAATGTTGATTGACTATGATGCTGCCAATAATATCGGTGGCTGGCAATGGGCTGCTTCAACAGGAACGGACGCTGTCCCTTATTTTCGGATTTTTAATCCAATTATCCAGTCAAAAAAATTTGATAATGACGGCCAGTTCATCAAAAAATATGTTCCAGAACTTAAGCAAGTGCCACAAAAGTATATTCATCAACCAAATCTAATGAACGAAGCCTTACAAACGCAATATCATGTACATTTAGGAGAAAATTATCCAAAACCCATTGTCGATTATGCATCAAGTAAAAAACAAACATTGTTTCTATATGAAGCGAGCAAAGAAATTCATCAAGAAATGAACAATCCAAGGTTTCAATAAACAGTAAACCCAACTAGCTTAGCAAACAACTTGTAAGGTTAGTTGGGCAAATTAATTAGTCGAAAGAGAAGTGCAATTTATCGGCTAAAGTTTTTTATTCTATTCTAGTTAACATAATATACATTATACAAAGTAGTTTTGAATTGGCGAATGTGCGGTGATTTCCACTTAAAGATTTTTCGTGGCCGTAAATTCATACTTTGAACAGCTTGATTGATCTTATTTTGAGAAATATTTTTAAAATTAGATGGTTTTGGAAAATATTCTCTGAGTAATCCATTATGATTTTCATTTGATCCGCGTTCATGTGGCGCGCATGGATTAGCATAATAGATTTTGCAGTCAAAAGTGTCTTCAATAAGTCCAATTTCAAACTGATTGACAAACTCGCTTCCACGGTCACATGTGATCGATTTCACACTATGTGGATACATTTCCACTAGACGCTTAATTGCTGTCATCATGGATCTACCTGTCTTGTTCGGTATCTTAATTGCTACATAATGCCTTGTTTTACGTTCTATGAATGTTGCTAGACACAACGGTATCTGCTTCCCAATGACCGAACTCCGTTCGTAACTGAACCTCTTCTGGTCGGTTCTCCAACGTGCGCCCTTCAAAGAAAGCTCGATCCGGCCGTTTTAATCGTTTCCCAGTATTCTTTATTTTGTAACGTTTTCCACGACCGCGTAATTTCTTAATATCGAAAGGAACGATCTTTTTGTAAATCCAGTTATAAATTGTTGATGTACAAACCTTTACACTACGAACTGCGTTCGCTATCTGTTCCGGCGAATATTTCATATCAAGATACTTCATGATAGTTTTAGTATTGTGTACAGTAGCCTTAGTAGTTGTTCCGCAATTTTTCTTGCGAATACGTACTAAATTACCAGCGCTAGTTGCTTGATAAGGCAAACTAGCGAGACTCTTCTTCTTTCTTTGCTCGGAACCACGTTTGATCTCTCTAGAGATCGTGGATCTATGCCGATCCAATCGGCGAGCTATCTCAGCCTGAGAGACTCCTTCCTTCAGATACGCTTCTATTTGTCCACGCTCTTCAGCTGATAAATGGTTATACGACATTTCATAAACTCCTATCTAAAAAAACAAACCCAACAAACGACGCTTCTAGTAAATCACAAAGATTTCTGCCCACAAATCCCTTAATGACAAGGCGTTCGTAGGTAGACCATTCTCATTTCACAATCTAGGTGATTGAAATCCTTGCTACGACAATCACTTGAAATAATCCTCACTTATGTTAACCGTTAATGAAATAACATATTTTTTAGTAAGCTGATCTATTTTAAGTGTTGTAATATTTCTAGAGGAGTTTCTAAACTAATATCTGCACTTGAGAATAGTGGATTTTCTTTTGCTCCCCACTTTGCTAAAGCAAATTTAGCTCCAGCTGATTGTGAGCTATGCATATCATAGATAGAATCGCCTATATAAATTGTTTCTTCGGGTAAACTTCCTAATTTATTTAATGCATATAGAATTGGTTCAGGATTAGGTTTATGTTTCGTTGTATCAGAGGCAGTTACTGAAATATCAAAAAGTTTACTTAAACCAAAATGTTCAAATTCATTTTCCATTTCTTCATTTGTTTTGGATGTAACGATCCCAATTTGTATCTCGTTTTCTTTTAACTTAGTCAATGCTTCTTCCACTTGAGGAAACAAAGTCGCAAGATGAGAGTATTGTTTAACATTTTCGGACCAACATGCATGTAGCTTATCAACTTCCTCTCCAGATGATGAATACCGTTCAATTGCTTTTTTACCTGGTATACCTAAGATATACTCTAAATTTTCTTCTGGAACGTCCAAGTTTTTCTCTTCTTTTAGAGTTTTTTGTAAAGACTTAATCATGACAAATTCTGTATCTAAGATTGTTCCATCTACGTCAAATAATACCGTTTTAATCATGTTTGCACCTACTTTGAATTTATTATAGAGACATTACTATCTGATATTGTTCTTTCTAAATCATCTGGTAGACGACTTTCTATAACAAGAAAATCAATATCTTCGAAATCTAAACCTTTATAGTTATGACTTAATCCGATTTTTGTATTATCAATTAGTAAAACTACAAGTTTGGATTGTTTTCTTATCTTTTTTTTGAAATCTATATCTTCATCGTAGGCGTAATAAATGCCTGAAGTTGTGATTCCAGCGGCACTCATAAAAGCAACATCAAAGATAAATGAATCCAGCTCAAGCATTGGTTTCGTTCCAACGACATTTCGTTTGATAGGATCGACGCTTCCACCTAAAATCTTAGTTTTACATTTAGTATTTCTCAATAGTTGGTCGGTAATATCTAATGAATTTGTCGTTGCTATGACATTCTCATAAGGTCTTATATGTCTTGGAATGCAACTGACCGTTGTCGAAATATCTAAAAAAATATGGGAATTATCTTTTACTAAATTACTAGCAGTTTTTGCTAGAATATCTTTTTCAGCACTGAGATCTTCAGTACGTTCAAGATATTCATCTAAACGACTAAAGGTATTGGGCAAACTAATTCCACCATATGTGCGATCAATAGCATTACTTTGAGCTAATTTGACAATATCTCTTCTTGCTGTATCTCTTGAAGAACCTGTTAAGTTTATAATTTCCTTCAAACTAAGAGTTCCGCGCGTCTTCAATTCCTCTAAAATTAACTCAAGTCGTTTCTTTTGAATCATAAACATGCCTCCTTTTAAGCTGGTATAAGCATATTTGTACATTAGCTTAAAATAGCTTATTTGTCAATGTTAACCCTCGATACATAACAAAAACACTCAACAATAATTTGCTGAGTGTTGCACTTTATTCTAGTATTCGGGAGTAGAGTAAAAAGCATTGAAAAGCAAACAAAACCAGTCTTTAGTTTATCTAGACTGGTTTTGTCACGTACGTTATATAAATTATGCTTGTTGCTTGATGGCTTGTGCGACGCGTGCTCCATATTCTGGATTTACTCTAGTGAACAAATCAATTTGACGCGCGATGATTTCTTGATTTTTCACTTGACCTAAAGATGCCGCTATATTGTTAATTAAGTTTTCTTTTTCTTCGCTTGGCAGCAAATTATACAAAGCGTTTGCTTGTGTAAAGTGATCTTGATTATAGCTATAATTACCAACATTTCCCTCAACTTCAAAGGAGCTAATTTTCGCCTTAGGATCTTCTTTTGGTGTTTCAGTATAACTATTTGGTTCGTAATTAATTTCGCTATTGCCATTGTCAAAACGCATATTGCCGTCTTTTTGGTAGTTATTTACAGGTGCTTTTGCTTGGTTGATTGGCAATTGGTGACTATTAGCGCCCACGCGATGACGATGTGCGTCCCCATAAGCGAACAAACGTCCTTGCAATAATTTATCTGGAGAAGCTTCAATACCAGGAACGAAATTCCCTGGTGAAAATGTTACTTGTTCAACCTCTGCAAAATAATTCTCTGGATTTCTATTTAAAGTCATCGTGCCAACTTCAATCAGCGGATACTCTTTTTGAGAAACCGTTTTTGTTACATCAAAAAGAGTTTCTTTCATTGTTAACGCATCTGCATACGGGATAATTTGCACAGATAATGTCCAAGAAGGAAATTCTTGATTTTCAATTGCATTATGCAAATCTTCAATATGGAAATCTGGGTTTTTCCCAGCAATTTCTTCTGCTAATTGACTCTCTAGATTTTTGATTCCTTGATTCGTCTTGAAGTGATATTTAACAAAAAATACTTCTCCAGCAGCATTGACCCATTTGAATGTATGGCTACCAAAACCATGCATGTGACGGAACGACAACGGAATGCCACGATCACTCATTAAAATTGTTACTTGATGAAGGCTTTCCGGTGAATGAGACCAAAAATCCCAAACTGCTTCTGGACTTTTCAAATGCGTCCGCGGATTTCTTTTTTGGCTATGAATAAAATCTGGAAACTTAATTGCATCACGAATGAAAAAAATGGGCGTATTATTGCCAACTAAGTCGTAATTTCCTTCATCTGTATAGAATTTAAGCGCAAAACCGCGAGGATCACGCAATGTATCTGATGAACCTAACTCTCCAGCTACAGTTGAAAAACGAGCGAATAAAGGTGTTTCTTTGCCAACTTCAGATAAAAAATCTGCTTTAGTATATTGTGCCATTGATTGACTCACCTTGAAAACACCATGAGCACCAGCACCTTTGGCATGAACAACCCGTTCTGGTACGCGCTCACGATTAAAATGAGCTAATTTTTCTAATAAATGAACGTCTTGGATTAGGACAGGTCCAAATTCTCCTGCAGTTAGCGAATTTTGATTATCGCCAACTGGACTTCCTTGTGACGTAGTTAAATGTTGATTTTTCACCTAAAACACTCCTTCATCTAAAATTATACTCATTGTATAAAAAAACCACTCTGCATAACAAAAATAATGCTTAAAAACACTCGAAAACATTTGTTATTTAATAGAATGATTAAAAATAGCAGTAGAATTTAAATCAAAAACAAATGTATTAACTTTAAACTGTTTACACCACCAAAAATAACAACCAATAATTCAAAGAAAACTAAAATGCTGTTTTTTTATTCAAAAAAGACCTAGCATCCCAATCATGCTAGGTCTTTCGTTACTTTTTTTGAGGGACCGTTTTTATTGGTCATTCAGCGTTATTGATTGATCGCAACAGTCGTGTCTTCAGTCGATAGACCTGTCATAGAGGTGCTATCGGAAAATATTTTTTCAACTTCTTGTTCTGATAAAATATTTTCTTTCTTAGGCATTGAAATCGTCGCTTTTTTGGCTTTTTGTGTAATGCTAATTTTACTAGATAATGATTCAAGTCCCATGTCAACGTTCTTGTCTTGCTGCGGTTTCACATTAATCAACATATTTGTTTTATTTTCTTTTGTATTAACAGAAACTTTAGCAGAAACATCTTTGATTTTTTCGAAAGGATCTTGTTCTTTACCTTTCTCAGATGCTTCTGTCGTAATTTTGATTAACTTTTGTAATTCTTTTTTTGTAAACGTATGGGTAATGGTGTCCCCTTTTTTCTCGAACGTATCCTTGTCTAATCCTTCTAAAAACTCTTTGTATTCTTCCATCGTTTGCTTAAGGTCTTCTTCAGATTCTTGAGTCTCTTTAATTGTATCTTGCCATTCTTTCGCGCTTTCCTCGTTCATTGCTAAAAGATCAATGTATTTTCCTTTTAGTTTTTCTGTATCTAACTGAGAACTGTCAATAGCACCGTCAGTCATTGAGTCTGCGACAGCGACAATATATTCCATCATATCTGTTGCTAAATAGAGTTTTGGCTCTTTGCCCTCGTTATCTAATGATCCAACCAATGAAATCGGTACATCCATGCCCATCGCTTTTAATTTCATCTCTAAGTTGAATGCTTTTTCTTTTTTGGCATCTACTTGAATCTTCCCAGAAAGCGATGCGTCTTTGATTTGCGTGATGAGCATCCCGATCATAGGATTCGTTTGTGCACCATCTTCTTGTGAAAATTTCATGTCACTAATTGACATAGAGAAATCCCAAACCCCAGATTCTTGTGCGTTTTGATTGCCGATCCCTTGAATGAACTCATCTTTCGCACTTTTGCCACAGCCTGTCAGTAACAAAGCTGAACAGAAAACGCCTGCGATAATCCCCACTTTTCTTTTTAACACACTTTTTCCCCCTCATTATATAAAAATTAATTCCCTTTTATTAAGAATAGCAAACATTGCTTATAAATAGCAATGTTTAATTTTAGATTTCCTCTCTTTTAATAAGTGGGATTGATTTAATCTTTTAGGTTTGAATCATTAAGCTGTATTATTTTTAAAATAAAATTGCTTTTCGCCAAAAAATACTGGGAAAAGTTCTGCTAAACTGCCAGCTAAAGGACCTTCTCGCAATTCTTTTTCAGTGACCCAAAACAAGGGTTGTTCCGTTTCTTCTGGTAGTTCATCCGCTGTTTCTGCAATGAATAATGTGGCTAATTCCCGCGCACCCGAACAATCATTCAGCCATTCTGCAACACCTACTAATTGTGGCTTTAGCACTAAGCCTGTTTCTTCAAGGAGTTCGCGAACCATGGCTGTTTCCATACCCTCGTTTTTTTCAACATGCCCGCCAGGGAACGTCCAACCAGGCCAATCCTTTTTTTGTCGTTCTTGCACAAGGATTTCATTTTTCTGATTTCTAATCATACATAATGTTGTTAATTCCACTTCAAAATTCCGCTTCATTTGGCACCTCATCATTTTTCCTTTGTTAAGGTTACGATACAGAAAAACAGAGAAAGATTCAACTAAGAATTTTCTCTGTTTTATCATCTAGCTCTTTAATAAGTCGTATTGCGATTGATATAAATGATGATATAACGCATGTTTTGCCATTAGTTGATCATGAGATCCTTCTTCCACAATACGACCACCATCAATATAGAAAATTTTATCGCTATTTTTGATGGTAGAAAGTCGATGAGCAATAATAAACGATGTCCGTCCTTTCAGAAGTTGTTGTAATCCTTCTTGTAACAATTCTTCTGTTTTTGTATCAATACTGGAGGTTGCTTCGTCTAAAATTAAAATTTTGGGATCTGCCAGTAAAGCACGAGCAAATGAAATTAATTGGCGTTGTCCTGCCGAGAGTGTACTACCCCGCTCTTCCACAACTGTTTCATAGCCATCTTTTAAATCCTTGATAAAATCGTGCGCACGAACAATTTTTGCGGCTTGGATGACTTCTTCCTCTGTGGCTGCTAAATTTCCGTACCGAATGTTTTCAATAATCGTTCCTGAAAAAATAAACGTATCTTGAAGCATTACCCCCATTTGTTTCCTTAACGAACGGAGTGTCACATCGCGAACATCATAACCATCAATTTTAACGGCCCCTTCATTCACATCATAAAAACGACTTAACAAATTGATGATTGTTGTTTTACCCGCACCTGTTGGCCCAACCAAGGCGATTGTTTGTCCTGGCTCAATATGAAAACTAACATCGGTCAAAATATTTTTTCCTTCTTCATAACGGAAATAAACATGCTGAAAGTCGACGGTTCCTTTAATTGGCGGCAACTCAATAGCGTGCGGCGCATCTTGAATTTCTGGAACAACATCCATCGTTTCAAAAATCCTTTCCAAATAGGCAGTTGCAGTAATCAGAGAATTGTAAAAGTTACCAATATTGATGACCGGATTCCAAAAGTTATTGATATAACCGATAAAAGCAATTAGCGTCCCAGTGGTAACGGACACACCTAATTGACGGATTCCTACGAAATAGATAAAACAAGTCGTAATGACGGATATATTTTGCACTGCTGGCCATAATAAATACTGGACACGCACAGCTTTCATAAAGGATTGACGATATTCTTCGCTTACCTCGTTAAAAATCTGGAAATTTTCATCTTCTCGTGCAAAAGATTGTGTAATTTTAATTCCTGAAATACTTTCATGAATATAGGCATTTAAGTTTGATTGTTTATTGCTAAGCTCTTGGTAAGCTTTCCGTTGTTTCCCTTGGATAAATAGAACCATCACGAACAACACAGGCAATAGCAGTAAACTGTATAAGGTTAATTTCACATCAATAAATAACATGAAAATTAAGGTAATAATCACATTAAATAAATCAGAAATTAAATTGATCAATCCGTTACTTAGTAAATCACTTAACGTATTGATGTAATTGACCACCCGAATTAAGATTTTTCCATGCGGCCGACTGTCAAAATAAGAAAATGGTAATTTTTGTAGATGCTCAAAAATTGAAAAACGCATATCTTTTAAAATATCTTGTCCAATTTCTGTGATGGCATATATTCGATAACGCATACACCAACCAATAATCACCAAGGAAAATAGGAAAATAGCCCCTAGTATCAAGAGTAACGAGAGATTCTTTTGTGGAATTACTTGGTCAATCGCAATTTTAGTAAAGTAAGGGCCTAACATACTTGCCAGATTAGCTAATATGATGACAAATAATGTTTTAAAAACAGCTTTTTTGTAAGGTTTAATATAGGCGCCTAATCGTTTATAATGAGACCAATTAAATTCTTTTTCTAAAGTCTCATCTACATCAAACGTATTTCTAGCCACGCGACTCACCTTCCTTTGTCAGACCTAATTGTTTTTGATATACGTCAAAATATTTGCCTTTTTGTTCGACTAATTCGCTATGAGTACCGCTTTCCACCACACGGCCTTTTTCCATCATCAAAATTAAATTGGCCTCTCTCACAGAAGAAATTCGGTGGGCAATAATAAATGTCGTTTTCTTTTCCGTCAAACGACCTAGTTCTTTTTGAATTTTTGATTCTGTTTCCATATCAACAGCGGAAGTTGTGTCATCTAAAATTAAAATAGCTGGATCTTTGGTTAAAGCACGGGCTAGTGAAATCCGCTGTTTTTGGCCACCAGATAGGCCAACGCCGCGTTCACCAACAATTGTTGCATAACCTTCGGGCATTCTGGAAATAAAGCTATGGGCATCAGCAATTTCAGCCATCATTTGCACTTGTTCCAAGTTAGCCAGTGTATTACCAAAAGCAATGTTATCTTCTATCGTATTGGAAAAAAGAAAGACATCTTGCATAACCATGGAGATATTTTCTCGCAATTTACGAACAGAATAGCTTTTAGCATCTTTTCCATCAATATAAACAGTGCCTTTGGTTGGATCATAGAACCGAGCGATTAAGTTAACTAAAGTGGTTTTGCCTGAACCAGTTTCCCCTAAAATACCAATTGTTTCACCAGGTTTTGCTGAAAATGAAACATCCGATAAAATGGGGGTTTCTGGATCATCTGAAAAATGAAAGGACACGTGATCAAACGTCACATAGCCTTGGATCGGTTCTGCTTCTTTTTCCCGAGCAATGGGAATCTTCGGTTTCGTTGCTAATAACTGACGAATTTTAATGGACGATGCCGTAAAGCGTTGCACATCATTGATCAACCAGCCACTCATTCGCATCGGCATGTTCAACATCCAGAGAAAGCCGTTAAAGGCCACTAAATCACCAATTGTCATCCGACCTTGAATCACAAAGAGGCCACCAAGAACTAAGGCAATAACATTTAAACTACCTGCAAAACCGTCTAACCACGGTAAATATTTTTTAGAGACATCTGCGGAAGCCATATTCCATTTTTTATAGTCTTCATTGTGCTTGTTAAACTTTTCAATTTCATAAGGTTCTTGAGAAAAAGCTTTAACCACCCGATTTCCACCAATATTTTCTTCGACCATTGAATTTAACCGAGAAAAACTTTCCCGAATCTCAAAAAATACCGGATGCGATTCCTTCGACATTTTTTGTGTTAACAGAAAAATCAAAGGTGTAATTAAAATTAATGCCAGCATCAATTGCCAATTGATCGTCCCCATCACAATCACGGCTGCGATGAACCATAAAATACATTCTAAGAGGTTATAAGTGACCCAAGAAACGAAATGGCGGATAGCGTCTGTATCCCCTGTCATTCGCGCCATAATGTCGCCAACACGTGTATGATTAAAGAAATCAAAATCTAATTCTTGAAGTTTGATATACATATCTTTTCTTAAGTCAAATAACGCAGATTGTCCGACCGATTCAAACAAGACTTGATAACTATAACGAACAACTGTCCGAATAACGGTCACCCCAATCATAACCCCAAGAATTGGGACAAGCTCTTCAGTTTTCCCCTGATTGATTACTTGGTCTACAATTCTGCCAGATAACAATGGAATAATAACAATTAAAATAGCGTTAATAACGACAAAAATAACAGCTAGCAGTAACTTATTCTTATTTTTTTTAGCATATTGCCAAATCCATTCAAAACTATTCATTTTCTCCCCTACTCTCTCTTGTTTTTATGGACGTGTATAAGATTACTGTTTTTTTATAGGAAAAGAAATGGGCATTCTTGTATATTTTGATGTACAATATAGTATAGAAAGCGGATACAAGTAGGAGTGATTTTTTATGAACTACACAAATAGTCGAACGTTTAATCCTGAAATTTTATATGCCTTCGATCCTTGGAACGAAGAGACCCACCCTTATAATTGTCATCATCATGAATTTCTGGAAATATCTATTCTTTTAGAAGGTGAATCTGAATATATTGTTCAAGGGCAACAGTACCATGCCACTGCTGGTACGGTGTTTCTTTTTAATCCGCGAACGGAACATGGTGAGCAACAAAAAGCAGGAACTTACTCACATCAACTACACATTGGCATTTCAAATCTCTATTTAGAAGGCTTAGCGCGAAACGTATTTCCAAATAAATCAGCTTTATTAGATTTAAGTCATTTACATGGTGCTTTTTTAGAAAAAGCTTGGCAAATTGTTCATGAATTAAACCATCAAGAAGTTGAATCAGCGTTACAAATTAAAGCTTTAGTTATTGAACTATTGGTCTATATTTTAAGAAGCTTAGCAGTTGATCAAGAAAATAAAATTGAAACTCGGCTATCGAAAACGGAAAAAAGAAAACGAAATTTAGTCAATCATACGATTTATTATCTGGAAACGCACCATGACGAAGAAATTACTTTGGAACAGTTAGCAGAAATGTTATATGTTACCCCGACTTATTTGTCGAAAACCTTTAAAGCGGCCACAGGCGTTGGGCCAATCAATTATTTAATTCAAATCCGCTTAAACCATGCGAAAGAATTGCTGAAAAATGATTCCTTAAGTGTCAAAGAAGTGGCAAAAACGGTTGGTTACGAAGATGCCTATCATTTCAGTAAATTATTCAAAAAATATTATGGAAAATCCCCTTCACAATTTTAAGATAAAAAAACAAGGAATCGTCGGCTTCATTGCGTCCGTTTCCTTGTTTTTGCTTTACGTTGACTCTTTTAACTGTTTCGTCATTGTATAATCGGTATGGCGTTCATTTCCCATATAAAAATCATGTTCATCTGTTTTGACGAAGCCTAACGATTGATAAAATTTTTGCGCTGGATGATTATGTTCCCAAACACCTAACCAAACCGTCTCTTTTTCTGCTTCTTCCGCTAATTCAATTGCTTTCGTAATCAAATGTTTGCCTAAGCCTAAACGCTTAAAAGATTTACGAATATAAATGCGCTCAACTTGTAACGCTTGTGGATGTTGATAGGTAATCTGAGCATCACCGTGATTTAATTTCACATAACCTGCAAGTTCATTATTATAAAAAGCAAAGAAATATTGCGAATCTTTATGTAAGATTTCGCTTTCTAAAACTGCTGGACTAAATTTCCTCTCATAATGTGCCTGTAAATCCTCTTCGTTTTCGCCATCTCCATAAGTATCTGCAAAAGTCTCTTGGCAAATGGCCTCTAATTCTGGTACGTCTGCGACGGTACACTCTCTAATAAATACTGACATACTAAAACTCCTTTGTAGATTAAATCAACTGTTTAATTAAAATTAAACAAGGATTCCAAGCGTCCCATAATGTCGGAAAAACCTCAAGGCGCTTAAAACCCAATGATTCGTAAAAACGAATAGTATGATCGTACACGGAATAATTTCCTTCGTCAACTGTTTTGACTTGAATAAAAAAATAGTTATTTTTAGAATACGTTTCCACGCTTTCTATCAATAACTTGCCGATACCTTTGCGATGATACCGCTTTTTAACTGCCATACAATGGATTTCTACTGTATCTTTACTTGTTTCTGAAAGTGTTATAAAACCGAGTATTTTATTCTCTACATCCTTTGCCACCCACATAGGTAAAGTGCTAGCTATATCGATATACTTGCGGGTCTCTTTTTCAAGGTCAAACCATTCTGGAAGATTAAACAATACTTCTTGTGCTGCCTGAGTCTTTTTATCTGCATTTTTTTCCCTTATAATTGTAAATTCTTTCAATTTACAACCTCCTTTTTGTTTACATAACAAAATTATTGTATACCCAATCTTTTTTATTAAATAATAGCATAGGTAGTTTAAAAATGTAAGTTAGTCATTTATTCTTTATTATTTCCTTAAACCGACTCCTTTTCTCGCTAAATCTGCCCTTCCTTTGTTTTTTTCTGTTAAACTAAACGTATTAAGTCTATGAGGAGCGTGCGTATATGGATTATCTGAACACCTATAAGCGGTTGCTAGCATTGGCGGATGCAGGTCTTTTTTACGGGAAAGATGCTTTTGATCAAGAACGTTACCAAGAACTACGAGAACTTACGTTACAACTTATTAGCGCAACCGGACCCGAAGCGACTGTCTTGCCCGACTTAGAAAAAATCTTAACTAAAGAGGAAGGTTATCCAACACCGAAAGTAGATGTTCGCGGTTTAATAAAAAAAGAGAATCGTTTTTTATTAGTTGAAGATTTACGGACCAAAGAATGGTCATTACCTGGTGGCTATGCCGAAATTGGCTGCTCTCCTAAAGAAAATATTGAAAAAGAAGTATTGGAAGAAACTGGCTTAGTTGTTACAGCAAAAGAATTGCTTGCTGTTTATGATACAGATAAACGAAAAGACATTCCTCAACTATTTCAGTACTATAAAATGATCTTTTCTTGTGAGATTTTAGAAAATCATCCCTTTGAAAAAAACATTGAAACCTCGAATTGTGCTTATTTTTCTTTAGATAATCTCCCCCCTCTTTCTATCAAACGAACAACGAAAGAGCAATTAATGGCATTAATGAACCAAACAACTGGAGCGCTTAGTGACTAACAAAAAAGATGAGGAACAGAAGTTCTTCATCCTTTTTCTATTATTATTAATTACATATTTTCTAAAGCGGCTTGGGCTAATAAGTTTAAGTAGTTCCAAGGGCGATCAAAATGTGGTTGGAAGAAGAAATCAGAAATCGCTAAATCTTCGACAGTCATTTTATTTTGGACCGCTAATGATAAAGTATTGGCAGATTGTGTGATATCATATTTAGACATCAATTGACCACCAACAATGCGTTGTGTTCCTTTTTCATAGACTAATTCCATCAGAACTTTTTCAGTTGTTGGCATAAACTCTGGACGATAGTTATCTTCGAAAACAGTTGCTTCGACATCTAGTCCGTTTAATTTGGCACTTTCTTTTGTCACACCTGTTGAACCAATTTTCCAACCGAATAAATATAAACCAGAAGTTCCCTGTGTGCCACGATAAGCCAATTTTTGTTCAGTCAAATTACGACCTACTAGCATACCTTGACGAACAGCATTCGTTGCTAATGGGATATAATTTTTTGTTTGACTTGGGTTGTAGTGAACAACTGCACTATCACCCGCAGCAAAAATATCAGGATTGCTTGTTTGCATATACTCATTGACTTCAATTGCACCATTTGGTAACATGTCAACTTTATCTTTTAATAATTCTGTATTTGGACGGAAACCAACACACATAATCACCATATCTGCTTCGAATTCTTGACTTGGTGTAATGACTTTTGCTACTTTTCCTTGCTCATCTGCTACGAATTGTTGGACATTTTCACCTAAAGCTAAATTAACGCCACGATCAACTAATTCTTTTTCTAGAACATCTGTGAATGGCTTATCTAAATATTTATTTAAAATGCGGTCTAACCCGTCAACTAAAGTGACTTCTTTACCAGATTCTACAAAAGCTTCTACTAATTCAATACCAATATA
Organism: Enterococcus sp. DIV1307a; assembly: GCF_050537425.1. Lineage (NCBI taxonomy): Bacteria > Bacillati > Bacillota > Bacilli > Lactobacillales > Enterococcaceae > Enterococcus > Enterococcus sp. DIV1307a. Next base: position 1,338,662 of record NZ_CP172914.1, on the reverse strand, counting down.
ACCGCCACCAACGACAACGACACGTTTGGCATCTTTCGCTTTTTCGATGATCACGTTGGCTTGTGAATAGTTCTTACATAATAAAATATTTTCAGCATCAATTCCTGGAATTGGTGGAATAATTGGCCAAGAACCAGTTGTCATCACTAATTTATCATAAGAAACGGTCTCAGTTGCACCCGTTTGTAAGTTTTTTGCTGTAACAGTTTTGTCGTCCACGTTGATTTCTTCAACATTGTGTTCCATCTTCACTGTTGCTCCTAAAGAAGCCAGTTCTTCTGGATTTGAATAAAATAAATCAGCAGCATTTTTAACTACGCCTCCAACGTACAAGGCAATTCCGCAAGATAGGAAGGAAATATTGTCATTTCTTTCATATACAGTGACTTCCGCCTCCGAGTGATTTGCTAAAATACTTTTAACTGCTGAAGTTCCAGCATGGGTACATCCTACGACTACGACTTTCATGTTGTAAATCCCTTCTTTCACAATCTTTGTTTTGCAGAGGTGACGTCTCCCTCTGTCTGTTTAAAATATATCAGAGGAATCAAGCTTATTCGAGTTCTATGCTTGTGAATCGCATATAAAAAAATTCACAAACTGTTGCTAATTCTTAATAATAGCTAGTTAATTTTTTGTTTTTAAGAATTTAAAAGTCAATAACCACACAAAAAAACAAGCATAAGAGTGAAAACTCTTACGCTTGTGAAATTTGCCTAGACAAGTGACTTATCTTTTGATAAATTTTTAACAGTATGTAATTTTTTACACATTCTCCTGTTGTGCTTGTTGGCAATCTGGACATAATCCATATAATTCTAAACGATGTTCATTAATTTCGAAGCCTGTTAATTTACTAGCGGCCATTTCAACGTCCTCTAACCCTGGATAATGAAAATCAACGATTTTACCACATTTTTGACAAATCACGTGATAATGTTTCTTCGAACTAAAATCAAAACGACTAGATGCATCGCCATAACTCATTTCTTGAACGAAACCGATTTCAGTAAATAAACGTAGATTGTTGTAAACCGTTGCTACACTCATATTTGGAAAATGATCTTCTAGTGCGCGATAAATTTCATCAGCTGTTGGGTGTGTATGATTTTCGATTAAATATTCCAAGATAGCATAACGTTGCGGAGTAATTCGGATATTGGCTTCTTTTAATTCAGCAAGTGCATTTTTAACCAATACGTTGTCCATCTTTGTATCCCTCCCCTGTCTATCTTTCTTAAATAATACTATTTCTTATTACGATTGACAAGAATTATTGTAGGATTCTCGTGGAAAAAACGAGCATTTTACTAAACTAAGAGAAATGCTCGTTTTTTTGCGTGTTTTTTATTCTGGAAATTCGTAAAGAGCTGTCGAAAGATAACGTTCACCGTTATCTGGAACCAGCGCTAAGACACGTTTGCCTGCGCCTAATTCAACTGCCAAATCAATGGCAGCTTTAATTGCTGCCCCTGCTGAAATCCCCACAAGGATGCCTTCTTTTGGCCCCATTAAACGAGCAGTTTCTAATGCGTCTTCACTAGAAACAGCGGCAACTTTTTGATAAACAGTGGTGTCTAAAACTTCTGGGACAAAACCAGCGCCTATTCCTTGGATTTTATGTGGACCTGGTTCGCCACCTTCTAAAACAGGCGACTCCGTTGGTTCTACTGCAACAATTTCAATATCTGGAAAAATCCGTTTCAATTCATGGCCAACTCCTGTAACGGTTCCTCCAGTGCCAACACCAGAAACAAACGCATCTAAGCCACGTTTACCAAAGACATCAACAATTTCTTTTCCTGTTTTTTGTTCATGTACCATTGGATTAGCTGGATTATTAAATTGCAAAGGCATGAAGTACCCGTGTTCTTCTGCTAAGGCTGTGGCTTTTGCAATTGCCCCTTTCATTCCTTCGGCACCAGGGGTTAATAATAGATCAGCCCCATATGCTTGCATTAATTTGCGGCGTTCAATACTCATAGTATCTGGCATCACAATCTTAACTGGATATCCCAACGCAGCACCTACCATTGCTAACCCAATGCCTGTATTACCACTAGTCGGCTCAATAATCGTTTGTCCAGGTTTTAGGCGACCATCTGCTTCGGCTTGTTGGATCATGCTTAAAGCAATTCGATCTTTCACACTGCCACCAGGATTAAAGAACTCTAGTTTAACAAAAACATCTGCAGCTCCTTCTGGTACCATCCGTTTTAATTTCACAACTGGGCTTTGACCAATTAACTCTGTTACTGATTTTACATAACCTTTAGTCATAATCCTACATCCTCCAATTTTACAAACAATATAATAATTCTTTCTCTAAGCATAGCTCAAAAAAACGATTTCTACCAGAAAAACGAATTTTAGTTTGTGAAAAATTAAATAAAAAAACAGATTATGCTCATCAAATAATTGCTGCTAGCCCTACCTATTTTCACGATAAAAGACCTTACAAAAACTACTGCTTTTGTAAGGTCCGTCTTCAACTAAATAATTGCAAAATTAACCGATTTGGATGGTTTGACCCACCGATAAAACAGAATCCAATGTTAATCCATTTAGTGACATTAAATTATCAACTGTCGTTCCAAAACGTGCAGCAATGTCCCACAATGTGTCGCCGTTTGCGACAGTGTAACTTTGACTAGCTACAGTTTCTGCTGTTGCTGTTGCAGAAGCCGCTGTATCGATTGTTGTATCAACGGTTCCCGTTGTATCTGAATAACTAGTGGTTTGAGCGACTGGTGCTCCCCAATCATATTGAGTTAAATTATATGCTTCAATTAACCAATTCAATTTTTCGGCATAGCCTGGATCAGTTGCATAACTTCCAGCTAAAGCGGCTGTTGCATCGCGATAACTGCTAGTATTACTCTTCCAAACGCCTGAATAATGGTATGTATCCCCAAAAGCAGTGGAACGAATAACATTGGCATGATCTTGGAACGATTCCGCATAAGAATTATAACTTCTAAATGCTGCTGTGACGGTCACCCATTGTCCGTCTAAATATTCTTTTGTTGGCATATAAACAGATTGTCCATTATAACTTCCTTTTACACCAAACAAGTTATAGTTCGGTGCAGATGCTAACCCAGAACTACCATAACTACTTTCTAGCAACGCTTGAGCAATCATGACGGAAGCATACATATCATTGCTATTGGCAACGGCTGCTGCTGAATTTCCGATTTCATTAATAAATGCTTGCTGGCTAGATTCTGCTTGGGCAGGTACCGCAGCACCAACCACAGGTGCTAAAATCATTGAAGTCCCCGCAACGGCGGTAGCACGTTTATAAGCTTTTTGCTTTTTAAGAGCTTTTTGAATATGTTTACTACTTCTTGTTAACTGTTCGCTCATTCATTTTTCCTCCTCACTGTCTCACTTTTCTATTTTACCGTTAATTTCCTATTGAAACAAGAAATAAACGTATTAAATTTTGAGTTTTAAAATTTCTGTAATGTAATTGAAATCTTGTTTGTATTTAATTAACCCTCTTCACACTTGTGAAAACAACCACTTCTTCTTTTCAATTTGATGAGATTTTTGTTATTTATCCTCTTACTTTTCTTTATTTATTGTGATAAACTTTTTAATGGACTTGTCACTTTTTGAACAAACTTTATAAGAGAAGTCTGTTTTTGTAGTCAAAACAACTATTACCGAGTAGTTGTTGTATTACAAAATGAATTACATAGAAATGTAGGTGGTTAGATGAAGAAACAACAATCGGGTTTAACAAATCAAGTGACGTTTTTATTAGCGTTAACTTGCGGGGTTGTGGTCGCCAATATGTATTATATTCAACCAATTGGCACCCAAATTGCTCAGGCCTTTCAAGTCAGTATTGGTTCTATTGGTTTTGTTACTATGCTGACCCAATTAGGCTATGCGCTAGGCTTACTTTTTCTTGTTCCATTAGGCGATGTCGTTGATCGCCGCAAATTAATCATTCGAGTAGCCGCGCTCTCCTCGCTGTCTCTAAGTGCTGCGTTTTTTGCACCAAGTTTTCTCCTTTTTGCACTCTCTTCTTTTTTTATCGGGCTGCTCTCTATTGTCGCCCAAATTATTATTCCTTATGCTGCGGTCATGGCGGGACCAGTGAACCGTGGTAAAGTAACAGGTCGAATGCTGGGCGGACTATTGACAGGAATTTTATTGTCTCGAACGATCTCGGGTTTCATTGCTAGTGCAGCTTCTTGGCGAACAGTCTACTTAATCGCCGTAATATTCGTGTTAGCATTGGTCGTTCTACTTCAATTAAAATTGCCCAAAACAGTGATACATACTCAAACTTCAAATCGATTAACTTATTTAGGTTCTTTGAAAAGTCTTCCTAAGCTAATCAAATCGCAACCTTTGTTAAGAGAAGCAACTGTCAATGGCTTTTTTATGTTTGCAACCTTTTCAATCTTTTGGTCTACATTAATTTTCTTTGTTAGTAGTCCAGCTTATTATTGGGGACCGAAAGAAGTCGGTATTTTAGCAATTTTTGGGTTATCAGGGGCTTTCGTAGCACCCATCATTGGTCGTCTATCCGATTATTATCCAGAACGGAAGATTGTTTTGATTGGCCTGTTAATGCAGTTCGGTAGTTTTATCTTACTTTTTCTAGGTGGAACACATGTGGTCTTACTAATCTTAGCAATTATTGTTTTAGATATCGGTACTCAATTTGGGCAAGTAGCCAATCAAACACGCGTTCAAAATTTGGGAGAAGAAGCCAGCAATCGTAACAATACCGTCTTTATGTTTTTCTATTTCATCGGCGGTTCACTAGGGTCATTGATTGGGACATTAATGTGGCAAAACTATGGTTGGTCTGGTGTTACTTTAACTGGTATTGGATTCCAATTGTTCGCATTATTTTTTCACTTTATGCTCTTTGCTCCCAAAAAGAAATGAAGCAAAAAACCTGAATGCTATCACAAGCATTCAGGTTTTTTAATCTTTATTTATAGTGATTTATAGGTATTAACCACATTTTCAGGAGTAAAGCCGAATTTTTCAAGAACTAGACCGCCAGGTGCAGAAGCGCCGAAGTGATCAATTGTAATTGTTTTGCCTTCCGTCCCTACATAGCGTTCCCAACCAAAGCTTGCTGCAGCTTCAATCGCCACACGTTTTGTCACAGCTTTAGGTAACACACTTTCTTTATATTCAGCAGATTGTTTTTCAAATAAATCAAAACTTGGCATTGACACGACAGATACATCGATGCCTTCTTCCGCTAATTTAGCTTGTGCTTCCACTGCTAGATTTACTTCAGAACCAGTCGCAATTAAAATCCCTGCTGGTTGTTCACCTTTTTGTGGTGACAATACATAAGCACCTTTTTGAACAGAATCAGAAGCGTGTTCTAACGTTCCTTCTAAAACAGGTAAGTTTTGACGACTTAGAACTAAAATAGTTGGTGTTTCCGTAGAAGTCATAGCAATTTTCCAAGCAGCAACAGTTTCATTGCCGTCTGCTGGACGAATCACATGAACATTTGGAATGCAACGAACACTTGCTAATTGCTCAATTGGTTCGTGTGTTGGCCCATCTTCACCCACCGCAACAGAGTCATGCGTTAAGACGTAAGTTACAGGAACTTTTTGTAAAGCGGCTAAACGGATTGCTGGACGTAAGTAGTCAGTAAAGACGAAGAATGTTCCGCCATAAACATGGCTACCACCGTGTAATTGAATCCCGTTCATTGCTGCAGCCATTGCAAATTCGCGAACACCAAACCAAATATTACGGCCTTCGTATTGACCAGGTTCGAAATCTTTTTCTGCAGCAACCATTGTATTATTTGAGGCTGATAAATCAGCTGAACCGCCCCAGAAACTTGGAACAACTTTTGAAATAGCTTGAATCGTTTCTTTACTTGTTACACGACTTGCGGCACTTGTTCCTAGTTCATATTTAGGTAATTCTTGTTCCCAACCTTCAGGTAATTGATTGGCAAAAGCTTCTTTAAATTGTTTGGCTAATTCTGGATGCGCATGTTCATAGTTCTTAAACATCTCATTCCAAGCCTCTTCAGCTTTTTGGCCTTCGTCAATCATCGTTTCTTTAAAACGAGCAGCGACTTCCTCTGGCACAGTAAAGTCAGGATATTCCCAACCATAAACAGCTTTAGCCGCTGTAATGCCCTCTTCACCAATTGGCGCGCCGTGAACGGAAGATGTTCCTTCTTTTGGTGCTCCGTAACCGATGACTGTTTTAACTTCAATCAGTGTTGGTTTATCTGTTTCAGCTTTAGCCGCTTCAATCGCAGCCTCTATTTCATCTAAATCATTGCCGTCTTTAACTAAAATATGTTGCCATCCGTATGCTTCATAACGAGCCCCAACATTTTCAGTAAAGGCTTTAGAAGTTGGTCCGTCTAATGAGATGTCATTTGAATCATACAAGACAATTAATTTACCTAATTTCATATGACCAGCCATTGAACTTGCTTCTTGAGAAACACCTTCCATTAAATCGCCGTCACCACAAATTGCGTACGTATAATGATCCATAATAGGGAAACTATCACGATTATAAGTTGCAGCTAAATGCGCTTCAGCCATTGCCATACCAACAGCCATAGCAATCCCTTGTCCTAGAGGTCCCGTTGTTGCTTCAACACCATCTGTGTGGTGCACTTCTGGATGCCCTGGTGTTTTACTATCCCATTGACGGAAATTTTTCAAATCGTCAATTGTTACGTTGTATCCTGATAGATGTAATAAGCTGTACAACATTGCAGAGCCGTGGCCTGCTGAAAGTACAAAACGATCACGATCAACCCAGTTTCTAGAAGTTGTGGGGTTCACCTTTAAATGTTTTGTCCAAAGTGCATACGCCATTGGGGCAGCACCCATTGGTAAACCAGGATGTCCTGAGTTCGCTTTTTGTACGGCTTCAATACTTAATGTCCGGATTGTATTAACGCCCAATTGATCTGTCTTGTCAAACAAAAAAATCATCTCCTAATTTAGGTTTTTTTTACCTTTATTCATAGTGTAGCTTATTTCGACAATGAAAGCAATTACTTTCTGTTGTGAAGTCCTTTTTCACGTTGAATTTGTTTTAGTTTTTCAGGAGTCACATCGGTCCCTTCTTGATCCACGACCTTCATTCCTTCGATATGGTGACGCATCCCTCCACGAAATGCTTCTAAATACTCTTTACGTAATTCTTGTTGTTCGACTTTTTCTTTCGCACTAAGTTCTTCCACTTTTGCTTTATTCGCTAATTCATTTATACGGGCAATTTTTTCTTTCGATAACATCAAAATCCCTCCTTACTCTCACTGTCTATATTATAAGAACTGCCTTAAAAAAACAACTATATTCTGATATTTATAAAACACGAACGCTTGTTTGATTTCGTTCGCATTTTATGGTACACTAATTTTATCAATTGAAAGAAGGTGCGGGTTTTGGCGAAACGTACAGAAACAAGACAATTAGAAGTACTTAAATATATATACGAACAAGTCGAATTAAAGGGCTATCCGCCAACCGTTCGCGAAATTGGGAAGGCTGTTGATTTATCCTCAACTTCTACCGTTCACGGACATTTAGCTCGTCTTGAAAAAAAGGGTCTAATCTTACGTGACCCAACAAAACCGCGAGCAATCGAATTAACACCAGAAGGCTTGGAAAAGATCGGAATTCAACCGACAACTATTCCGATGTTAGGTGTCGTAACTGCTGGTGAACCAATTTTAGCGGTGGAAGAAGCATCAGATTTCTTCCCGTTACCTCCTGATTTACGTACAGAAGAAAATGCTTTATTTATGTTGACGATTCGAGGAGAAAGTATGATTAACGCAGGTATTCTAGATGGCGACCAAGTGATTGTTCGTAAGCAATCGAATGCCAATAATGGCGACATCGTAATCGCAATGACCGATGAAGATGAAGCAACCTGTAAACGATTCTTCCGAGAAGTAGATCATATCCGCTTGCAGCCTGAAAATGATGCATTAGCGCCTATTCTTTTAGATAACGTTACAATTTTAGGTAAAGTTGTTGGTTTATATCGCAATCATATTTAATAAAAAAAGGAAGTCACTCCGTTGAGCGGCTTCCTTTTTTGCTTGTTAACAAGTGAATAGCCTTTTGGGCTTCCTCGATAACCTCTTCTTCAGTTTCTACAGAAAGTAGATAATTTAAAGCTTCTAAACTTTGCTCGGGTTCTCTTTTTGCGAGCTGACCTAACGACCAAGCAGCTGTTCCGCGAATGACAGGACGCTGATCATTTAAACAGAGAATAATTTGTGGGATAGCTTCACGGCCGCCCAAATTCGCTAACGCAATTAAAGCATTTCGTTGCAATGGTTTTTTGCCACGCCAAGAGCCTGCTAAGTGTCCGAATTGCTGTTTAAACTCTTTATTGGAAATAGTTAATAACGGTGCCAATTTGGGATAGACTTCTTCAATCTTTGGTTCCATCTCTTCATGAAAATGAAAATCTTTTCCTTTATTATAAGGGCAAACCAGCTGACAAATGTCGCAACCATAAATGACGTTACGCATTTTTTTTCGATACTCTTCAGGCATCATGCCTTTTGTTTGCGTTTGATAAGACAAACATTTTTGAGCATTCATTCGACCGTCCCCTAACAAAGCCCCTGTAGGACACCCTGTGATACAACGAGTACAATCACCGCAACCATTTGGAACAGGTTCATCTGGTTCAAATTGAATGTTGGTGGTCACCTCACCTAAATATACAAAGGAACCAAATTCTTCGGTAATCAGTAGACCATTTTTACCAATGAATCCTAAACCCGCCCGCTGAGCAACAGCGGTGTCAACATATTCGCCAGTATCTACTTGCGGCCGAAAGTGCCAGTGTTCTTTTTCTGCTTCAGTGGCAGCTTGCTCTTCAATAAAAGCAATTAATTTTTGCAACCGATCCTGCAAAATGTGATGATAATCAATTCCCCAAGAGGCTCGCGCAAATTGTCCACGCTTTTCATCTCTAGGCATTTTTTCCTGAGCTTTGGTGGGATAAGCTAAAGCAATGGAGATAATACTTTTAGGATGCTCAAACGTTTTTTCTGGGTAAATTCGTTCTTCCACATTTTGATGTTCAAATCCCGAGTTATATCCTCGCTCTCGTTGTTCATGCAGAGAATCTTCTAATTCAATAAATGGTTCAGCATGAGTAAAGCCGATTTTATCGATGCCTAAACGTTGACTCTCTTGAATAATTTTTTCTTTCAATGTCGGCATTGCTCATGCCTCCCTTCATTTTATTATTTATCGTTTCGATGATACGTTTCATAGTCATGTGCATAGAGATTTTTCTCGTCCACGACGCCGGGAACAGTGGCAACTTTTTCCCAAACAGACCAGTCGATTTCTGGAAAGAAAGTGTCGCCTTCAAACGTTTCATGAATCATCGTCCGATATAAGACATCGCATGCGGGAATCAATTCTTTAAAAACGACAGAACCTCCACCAATAACGGTCACGCCTTCATACTTGTCAGCATACGCAAGAATTTCCTCTACGGAATGCATAACCAAAACGCCTTCAGCTTGGTAATCCGGATTACTGGTAAGAACAATCGTTGTTCGATTTGGTAACGGACGACATCCCATGCCTTCGAAAGTTGCACGTCCTAAGACCAATGTATTATGAATTGTTTTTTCCTTGAAAAATTTCAAGTCGTTGGGTAAATGCCAAGGCAATTTGCCTTCTTTACCAATCACTCCTTGTTCATCTTGGGCCCAAATAGCTGCTAACATAGCTTCTCTCTCCTTTTTTATACGGCAATCGGCGCTTTAATCGTTGGATGTGGGTCATAGCCTTCTACTTTAATATCTTCCATATCAAAATCAAAAACAGAAGCCTTGTCTGGATTCAAAACGAGCGTTGGGAAAGAACGAACTTCTCGTGATAATTGTTCTTGCATTTGCTCCACATGATTTTGATATAAGTGGGCATCTCCTAGCGTGTGTACAAACTCGCCCACTGCTAAACCTGTTTCATGTGCAATTAGATGTGTCAATAAAGCATAGCTTGCAATGTTAAAAGGAACACCTAAAAAAACATCGGCACTGCGCTGATAAAGTTGACAGCTTAATTTTCCTTCATTTACATAAAATTGAAACATAGTGTGACAAGGCGGCAACGCCATTGAAGGCACATCTTCTGGATTCCAAGCAGAAACAATTAAACGGCGAGAATCAGGATTGGTTTTAATCATTTCAATCACATTAGCTAATTGATCGATAAAGCTACCATCTTTGGTTTCCCAGTGACGCCATTGCGCACCATAAATATTCCCTAATTCACCATATTTTTCTGCAAACTCTGCATCATTTAAAATGGTGTCACAGAACTTTTGATGTTCTTCTTTGTATTGTTCTGCAAACGCTGGATCTTGTAAGACACGATGCCCAAAATCCGTCATGTCTGGTCCTTGATAATCTGCGCTTTTTACGTAACGTTCGAACGCCCATTCATCCCAAATATGATTATTTCGCTCTAACAAATAGCGAATATTCGTGTCGCCTTTTAAAAACCACAATAACTCACTTTTAATCAAGCCAAACGGTACTCGTTTGGTTGTTAGTAAGGGAAATCCTTTGGCCAAATCAAAACGCATTTGATAGCCAAATAAACTATACGTACCAGTTCCTGTACGGTCTTCTTTAAAATGACCTTCTTCTAAAATCTTTTTTCCTAGCGCTAAGTATGCTTCTTCCATCTTATTCCCTCCGTCTCTTAATCCGCGTATTCACTCAAGTATTCCCAACGATTCATTTTTTCTTCTAACAATTGTTCCGTTGCTGTTACTGCTTCTTGCAATTCTTGTAAACGAACAAAATCATCACCCTGATGATTCATTTCTTCAGTTAATGTTTCTAATTTCGTTTCTAATTGTGTGATGTCTTCTTCAATTGTTGCCCACTCTTTTTGTTCCATATAAGTCAGCTTTGTTTTTTCTTTCTTTTCTGTCGATGCTTCTTTTACTGGTTTATTGAGCGGTTTTTCTTTGACCTTTTCTTGTTCTTTTTGGTTCGCCAAATATTCACTCATTGTGCCATAAAATGATAGGATCTGACCATTTCCTTGAAAAACTAACAATTTATCCATTGTTTTATCCAAGAAATAACGGTCATGAGAAACAGCAATTACCGCTCCTTTAAACGTTTGAATATAATCTTCTAAAATGGTCAATGTATCAATGTCCAAATCATTGGTTGGCTCATCCAATAATAACACGTTAGGCTGACTAATTAATAATTTTAAGAGATATAACCGGCGTTTTTCTCCACCAGACAGTTTGCCAATCAGTGTCCCGTGCATAAAACGAGGAAATAAAAAGCGCTCTAACATTTCAGCGACCCCAACGCTGCTTCCATCACTGCGTTTCACTTCTTCTGCTGCTTCTTGCAAATAAGCAATCATTCGTTGATTAGGATCCATTTCTTCGTTTTGCTGGGTATAATAGCCAATTCGGACGGTTTCACCGATACTATATAGACCACTCTCTAAAGGAATGCGGCCAGCTAAAATATTTAATAATGTGGATTTGCCTGCACCATTTTTACCAGTAATGCCAATTCGATCGTTTGCTTGAATGAGTAAATTAAAGTCTTTCAAAAGCTGTTTATGATCAATGGCATAATTTCCTTCCTTGATTTCCAGAACTTTTTTCCCTAAACGCTGCGTGGCAAAGTCTGCTTCTAAGGTGCCATTGGTTTGTACCTGATGCAAGTTTTCTTTTAAATCCTGAAACCGATCAATTCTTGCTTGCTGTTTCGTTCCTCGTGCTTGAACGCCTGCTCGCATCCACGCAAGTTCTTGTTTGAAGAGGCGTTTTCTTTTTTCTTCTTGTTCTACAGCGACACGTTCACGTTCGGCTTTTTCCATCACATACGTTTCATAGTTTCCTTTGTATTCATACAGTTTTCCAAAAGAAAGTTCGAAAATCCGATTGGTTACTCGATCTAAAAAGTAGCGGTCATGGGTCACCATTAAAACCGCGCCACGATAGTTATTTAAAAAGTTTTCCAGCCATTCAATCGTTTCATAATCCAGATGGTTCGTTGGTTCATCCAATAACAGTAAATCAGGCGCTTCAATTAAGACTTGCGCCAAGCTTACTCGTTTTAACTGCCCACCAGAAAGCTCACCTATTTTCTTTTCCAATGTGGGAATACCTAATTTTTGTAAAATAATTTTTGCATTGGTATCTGCTGTCCAAGCATCTTGTTTATTCATGGCTTCTTCTGCTTGCGTGTAACGTCTTTGAACCCCTTCGTCTAAACCATTCTCACTTAAAGCAGCTAACGCTAATTCATAATTTTTGACCGCTTTTATGATCGGGCTGTCTCCCTGAAACACGGCTTCTGCAATCGTAATATTCTCGTCAAATGTTTGATTCTGGGAAAGGTACCCAATTTGATAATCACTTGGCTGCTGAATTGCAGCAAGATCACCATCACCGCTATCTACGCCAGCAATAATATTTAATAAACTGGTTTTCCCTGTGCCGTTAATCCCAATTAAACCAATGCGATCTTTTTCATGAATCAAAAAAGAAAGATGATCAAATAGTGTTTTTTCCCCATATGTTTTGGTTAAATCTGTTACTTTTAATTCTTTCACCGACACTACCAACTCCTTCTATTTTGGTCTTGCTTATTGTATCAAAAATCAGCGTATGCGGCTACCAAAAAAATAAATTATAGACGTTCAGAATAATCTTCTTCAAGAGAGAATTTCATATGTAGCGAACCTTAACCTTGGACAAAAATTCAAACCCGTTTTGTCCAAGGTTCTGTATGTTCTTTATTTTCTTGATAAATAGCCTCGAGCAAGCTCCCAAACACTGTCTTCATAATTACTAAAAACTGTGTATATATCTTTTCCCAAAGGATTGAACAGTGAACTACAGGAAACACTGGGATCACAACCTTCAATATAAATATGCGTATGATTTTTTGTTGGATTGGCCAACCAAATTCCAAGTCCGTAATGTTCTTTTTCATTTCCTGCATGTTTTTTAATCATTTCTGAAATGCTCTTTTCAGATAAGATTTCATAGGAGAACAGTCCATCCCAAAAGTTACAGTTGTTTCATTCAGGACTAAGATGCCTTGCATCGCCAACTGCATTTCTTCTAAGCTAGTGGCGAATAAGTTTTTGGTTTGTCGGTCAAACTCATTGAGCTTTTGAATTTGCTTGTGGAGTTTGTCAATGTCTTGTTGCATGCTTTCTGCCATCTTAATAAAGGTCCGTTGGGCATTTTGTAAGAGTTCATAAATTCCTGGAATTGGCTGACTATGGGCTAATGTGGCGACTGCCCTAGCAGAATCGTGCAATAATTGTTGGTTGGCTTTCATGATTTTTAGGTTTTATATTTACTTTAAATAGAGTGATTACAGTTAATTCAAACCACAACCACTCCAGTTATTTTTAATGAATATACAGTTAGCTTTTGTTAGTTATTGACAATTTGGTTAATAAGTTAATCCTTACTAGTCAAGACTTTATCACTTGATTACCAGTCTTGTGATAAAGTGCCTTTTTTGTCTATGGATTTTCTATACACTAAAACCTAGATTTTGTTAATATCCCAAGGATATTAACAACTCTGCACCAACTTCCCTACATTTTTTCCATTCACTAGCATTTTTGAGTGCTTCTTCACACCAAAGCGCTTTATTCTTACTCATATCATCTAATTTTTCATCAATATCTAAAAATTGCTGATACTGTTCTAAAGTTATCCAATTATTTTCAAATAATTCTTTTGCATAATTTAATGTAATATCTGAAAAATCTGAAGCTATTTCATCAGCAACTGTAAAACCTTTTAATTTTTTGATTTGTTCTTCTGCAGGCATTGAAAATTCTTGAAGATTTTCGATAACTCTACCATATAACATTGTCAATTTTTCTACGTCTTCAGTCATTCTTTCACAACCTTTCCATTCATATAAATTCTAGTAATTCCATATTCTGGAGAAGATACTTTGTAATATGGTAAATCTCCATGATGACCACCTCCAGGGTGATATTGAATATATCTTGAGCTTCCACTAGATCCTGCAGGAGGATTCATACTAAATCCCCCACCTTGTTCAAAAGGAATACCCGCATTTCCACCTTTTTTCAAAGGAGTTGCGGTCCACCCCTCTTTCTCTACAAATTCAACAATATCTGTAGGATTAACATTAGCCAAAGAACTAGGTGTATTTATTATATTATCTACTGAATTAACTGGATTTTTCCATTTAACATTTCCAACACCATACTTATCTTTAAAATAATTATTCCAATCTTTTCCTGATACAGAATTTTTTACGCCAAAATCAGTTTCAGGTGGGTTAGCCCCACTAGCTTTCTTATATGGTACCGTTCCAGCACTCTTATTCCTATCAAGCGTATAAGCCTGTCCATTCTTACTTCCTTTTAAGACATTACCCGTGCTACCAGTTTCTTTTGAAAATGTCTGGGTACTTCGGATTACTGCGGTACTTAAGCCTAACATCCACAGGGAATCCCACACACCTGACTCTTGGATTTCATCCATGACTCCTTGACCTTTTGACAGGAGACCTAATCCTAAAACTCTGTCATCTTTTTCAAAGTAATTATAACCTTTTTTCTGTTGGTTATTGACCCAGATAGTCAGTTCCTTTGGCGTCAATTCTACTACATCTAAGTCATATTTTTTTATTAGAGAAGCCAAGTTTCCTGATAGTTTTTTCTCGTCTATTCGGTAGGAATAGCCGTCCTTTTCTAGCATGTAATAATTGAAACCGTTCTTTTTATCATGAACATAAAGAATGGTGCAACCCGCTAACAGCTGTTTGTCAGTCACTTCATTTTTAGTATCTTTTTTGATTTCCGTGAAGTAACTTTTATCAACACCACTTGGCAGGGTGTAGAGACCGTTGTTTTTGACAGTTGTTTCATTCAGGACTAAGATCCCTTGCGTCGCCAACTGCATTTCTTCTAAGCTAGTGGCGAACAGGTTTTTGGTTTGTCGGTCAAACTCATTGAGCTTTTGTATTTGCTTGTGGAGCTTATCAATGTCTTGTTGCATGCTTTCTGCCATCTTAATAAAGGTCCGTTGGGCATTTTGTAAGAGTTCATAAATTCCTGGAATCGGATGACTATGGGCTAGCATGGCGACTTCCCTAGCAGAATCGTGCAATAATTGTTGGTTGGCTTTCATGATTTTTATTTTTAATTTGAGTTTGTCTTCATCTAAAAAACCTTCACTGGCAATAAACGCATCCGCAGCGCTGTATTTGGCCAAATCACTTTGGACATTATCAACGGCGGCAGTCATTCGATGAATCGTCGGAATCACTAATTCTGAAAATAGCCCTTTTCCCGCATTATAGGCAGCACCAGACAATGTATGACCGTCGATAGCTGCGATTAGTTGCTGACAACCTGCTGTTAGCTCACTGGTGGTTGTTCGGGCAACTGCTAGGTTGCTGGACAGCGCGCGCATCATTGCTGAAGAATCGCTACTGGAGTAGATTAATCCCATGACAACCGACTCCTTTCTCTTTGGAGCTGTAGTCGTTCTTCATTCGATTGTGCGGTTGCTTTTGTGTATCTTTGACTTAATTCATGTGTCTGTTGTTGTAAAAAGCCCCTTAAATAGCGTTGTTTTCCAGAGAGCTCCTCTTGCTCCCAACGCGTCGGCTTACCGCCTTTATGAATCACTTCTGCGTTGAGTTGCTCAAGTTCGCGAAAATTTCTAGTTAGTTCAGACTCTAGTGTACCAAAAATGGTTTGGATTTGCTTCTTTTCCTTCGACAATTGATCCATTGCTCGTTCTTTTTCGACAATCTGTTCCGCGTAGTTCCTTCTTAATTTTTCATTCGTATCCTTTTCCATCGTTTCTCCTTATTTAAACGTTGTTTGGCTATCTCTAGCCGCCATCGTTGCCGCTAATTTGGGGAATTTATTGGCTTGTGCGTTGACACCATTGACTACTTTTGCTAATTGATTGAGCAATTGATTACTGACTTTAACCCCTTTTTTCATGCTTGAAATATTGCTTTCTCCTAAATGACATATTTGATTTTTATTCACAGATACATTCTTAATCCCGGCAATTGCCTTTTGGGCAGTGCCTTGATTGGATGCGATTTTTACCATCAACTTCCTCCTTTAATTATTATATAAAAAGAGCATTCAAAAGAATGCCCTTTCAATTCATTAAAAATCAGAAGAAATTTCTTACTCTTCTGATTCTTCATGTGCTCGAAACATCTGATTATATCTTTCTTCATCTTCTTGATTATCTCTAATGACTTTAGATAAAGTGAATGAAGAAGAAATTAACCCTACCGATCCCATTAAATAATATCCCTTTACCATTAAAGGCTCCTTTAATGTATAAAGTCCCACCAAAATTAATACCACAAAGAACAGAAACGAACCCCATGCTAACATCACAAAAGCTGGTGTGTTTCGATAAGCTTTTTTCTTTAAATGATTATTCATTTTCCCCTCCAACAACTATAATTATTTAAAAACCAAATGAATGTGCATCCTGTTGATCTCGTTGTGCGACAGTATCAGCGTATTTGTTCAATTGTTGATTGATGCTAATAAGTAATTCTTCCATTTTTTTCACGTTACCCTCTAATTGATTATATTGTTCCAAGTACGCTTGAAATGCTTCGCCTTTCCATTGTTGCGAAATTTGTTGATTCATTGAATTAACTTTGCGAATTGCATTGTTAATTTGATTCGAGGCTTGTGCGTAAACTTTAGCTTGACTCTTAAGTTGTTCTGGAGTTACCGCAACTGTCCCTACCATTTTCACCACTCCTTTTTAATCGTATATTTATTATTACAATAATTAAATTGTACACACAAACACCACATAAATAAAGGTTTTTTTAACGAAATATTAAAAATTGTTATTAAATAACGTTTTAGGCATATATCAAGAAATATAAACAAACGTTGCGAATAATCATTAAAATATTTATTTTATTAAAAATTATATCTATCAATGGATTTTGTTATTATTTTTAATTAAATGTATAATTATTATAAAGAAAAAACCACCGTAAAAATTCTTTAAAATAAAAAATTTTACGGTGGTTTTTAGTCTGTACTTAAAATTTAGTTATAGGATTTTTAAATTTTGAAGGAGATATCAACTCTTCTCATACACTATTACTTATTCTTTATTAAAATTTTTAACAAATCGTTTCAGCGGAACGTTATTCATTTCGCCGCTAATCGAATAACTCTCTAATAAATTGACATTTTTTCGTAACTCGTTCGCTTCGATAATTGAAATGCGTTCAGATTGTTCGTAATGATCAATCATCCGTCGTTCTTCTTGGAAGCCTAATAATAGGTCTTTGACATAGTCTGTCTCCGTATGAACAATATATGAATCAATAAATTCGCCTTTTTCAAACTTATGGGCTAAATCCAAGCGTCCGTCAATGAAGAAATCAATTAAATCATCATCATAGACACCGCGCAAATTATCTAAACTCTTCAGAATAACTTGAGAATTTCTTAGAAAAACTTGGCGAATATTTTCTAGTTCTTCATTTCGTAATTCTTTTTCTTCTTCAGAAGCTTCACCACGATTGAAAAATAGCTTAGGATGTAAAAGAATCGAAATGATTTGTCGAGCAAATAATAACCAAAAGCCTACAATCGATAATAATTGTTTGGCAATCGACCGTTGCATCCGTGTAATCAAGCGTTGATACATACGATAACTTCTGACACTAATTTCTCCTTGTTTCAGACTTTCTTCTAAGCCGTCTCGTTCAATGGACACAATTAACGTCCGCAACTCTTGCACTTCTTGTTTTCGTTCTGCACTTAGCTGCTCGGTATACAATTCTTTTAAACGATCTTGATAATTTTCAATGACCGCATTCATTTCACCACGAGGATTCTCTTCATTTTGCTGTTTTAAGACATCAATGACATCACGTAATAAATCAATTTCGATTGACTCTTCATTTTCCACTTCCGTCTCTGAATCAGTTAAAAATGGTAAAACTAGAATCCCGCCAATCAGAGTCACCAAAATAACACAAGCCGTAATAAATAGTAATAACGGTCGTTCTTTAAAATGCTCGCCGTTAATCGCTGTTGGCAAAATAAAGATGGTGGCTAAACTCACTGTTCCTTTAACACCGCCAAAAGTTAAAATCAGCATTTCATTCATTGCGTTTTTAACTTTCTTAAGTCCATGTTGAAGCGTGTAAACACTGAAAATGGCTAAGAAACGAATCAAAAAGACAACGGCGCTAATAATTAGAACAACCATTAGTAGGAACCAGTTTGAATATTGTTGGTCAATCCAAATTGGCGAAAACACTTGAGAAAGTTCAATTCCTAAGAATAAGAAAACTAAGGCATTTAAGGTGAACTCAATCATACTCCAAATACTTTCGCCAACATTTGACAGTTCTGCTTCAAAAAGCGAAACTTTTTTCAAACTAGACGCTTGCATAATTCCAGCAATCACAGCAGCAATAATTCCAGAAACGCCAATCAACTCTGAAATTAAATAAGCAATAAATGGCAAGAGTAATTCAATCAACAAGTAGCCTGTAACATCTTTTGCCACTGCAGTTTCAAGTAAATGAACAATTTGCTGTTTTAATAGAACTAACACGATTCCGACTACCGCTCCACCAATACTGGAAATAACCAAGGTCCCTGCCGCTTCCACCGGCGAAAATGACCCCGTTAATAAAGCCGCTAATGCAAATTGAAAGGCTGTAACGCCTGATGCATCATTAATGAGTCCTTCACCAGATAAAATGTTCATCGAACGTTCAGGAATGTCAATTCGACCTGATAACGAACCTACCGCCACCGCATCCGTTGGCCCTAAAGCCGCTCCAAAAGCGAAGCAAGCGGCTAATGGTAAAGTAGGCAAAATCATATGCAGGGTCCAGCCGACTCCGACTAAGGTAATTAACACACCAAAAAAGGCCAAGAAAAGAATCATCCCGAAATTTTTCATCATTGCTTTCAGATTGATTAGCTCCCCTTCTCTAAATAAAAGCGGTGCAATAATCATTACTAAAAACACTTCAGGCTCAAATTCAATTTCCTGCCCCATTTTAGTTAAACCAATTAGAACGCCTACAATAATTTGCACAATTGGCAGAGGAATGACGGGAACAATCCGGTTGAATATGTTTGAGAAGGTAATAGACAGTGCAAAAACAATGATTAGAAAGGTAAATTCCATCCTATCATTCCCTTCTATATTAAATTTTTATTGACTTACCGATCAAAACATTTAAGTAATTTTTTCTTTTTAAGAATAATTTTCTTTTCGACTTCTTCTAACTCAGAACTGCGTTCGCAAAGTTCCAATTGAGCGCGTCGTGCTTCTAAACGAAGAAGTTCTCCTTTAATTAATTCAATTTTTTTGTAGCGTAAGAAATTTTTCTTTTGCATACGTTCTGCAAAGTGTTGTCGTTTTTCTTCAGGGATTGCTTGATATTTCTTTTTCAAGTCAGCGACACACTTTTCAAATTCTTCACTCACCGAAACAACTTCCTTCCAAAATTTAATCTGACTAATTATAACAAATTTTACCAAAAGTACAAGCAAAATTGCTTTCTTTTTTTCAAAAGAAATTCAGACAAAACTTAACGCGGGAAAAGCTGATTTCTAGGAGCTGAACATGGTTAATCTTCATTAACAATAATATCAATTTCTGCCTCTTCATTCATCCGTGTTGAAAGAAAAAGAACCATTTCTTCTAGTGGCGCAGAAAAGCGTAAAACCACCCCTCTTCTGCCTTTTTTTAAATACCCTAAACGAATACCGTTCGGCTTTTGAACAAGGACAATCTTTTCGATATCTTTAAAGGCCGTACCCCGATTGTCAAAAGGATGCGTAATAATACAGTCCTCCGCAAAACCTCTTGCATCGTAAAGAAAACTGAAGATAATCAAAATATATAACACACTTCGAATCATTTCAATTTTATCTCCTGCCGAAAATGCATTGGCCAGAATCATTAAACTAAAAAAAGCAACTAAATATTTTGTTGTAGGATGTTTTACAGCCGGAATTACAATACTTTTACGTACGAAGTAAAAGTAACCATACATAACGACGACAAATAAAAATAGCAATAACGTAAATCCATCAATAATCACAAACGACTCCTTTATTTCTTTTTCTTTTGAATATCTGTTAATATATCATTTATTTCTTTAATTTCTTTTTTTGATTCGTTAATCTTTTTGATAACCGCCTCACGGTTTTTTCCAGGCGGTAAGTCAATTGATTCTTGGTAGTAGTTTGCTAAAGCTTGAACTTTTTTCATTTTTTCGCTTTGCAACAAGGCTATATTTCTTTTCATTTAACCGCCTCCTCTTCCTTAGTATACATTACTTTGTAAGGAATTGCTTAATTTGCAAGATATTTTCTAATAAAAAGAAGTAATTTTACATTTTCTTATAAACAAAAAGTATCCGGCTGAGTAACAGCAGCGAACGATAAAATAATAGAATAAAAAATGAGACAGAAGTAGTTTACTTTTGTCTCATCTTTTATTATTGAGCTGAAATCGCTAAACCAATTGCTTTTTCCCCTAGGTGGGTCCCGATAACTGGACCAAAATGACCGATTTCAATTTCTGCATTTGGGTATAGCTTTTGTAATTTTGCTTGTTCTTTTTCAGCAACGATGCGGTTATTGGCATGAATCACGTACAGTTTAACTGGCGCTTCAATCCCTGCGTTTCGTTCACCAATAATCTTTTCTGCACGAGCAAAAGCTTTCTTTGTTGAACGGATTTTTTCAAATAATACAATCTTTCCATCTTCAAAAGTCAAGATAGGTTTAATCTTCAATAGCCCAGCGATCAAGGCTGCGCCATTCGTTAAGCGACCGCCACGAACTAAGTTGTTCAGATCTTCTACAATTAGATATGCATACGTATTATCACGAATTAAATCTAATTTGGCAAAAATTTCTTCTAAGCTGGCTTTTTCTTCTGTTAAATCTAAAGCAGCTTCTACCATGTGTCCCATTGGCATACTTGTAATTTTTGAGTCATATGGATACAAAGCAACGCCTGGGATTTCATCAGTAAGTCCGTGCAATGTATGAACAAAACCAGAGATTCCTGAAGAAAGATGAATGCTGATGATGGTGTCGTACCCTTGTTCAGCGATTGATTTGTAAAGCTCTAACACTTCTCCTAAAGCAGGTTGTGAAGTCGTCGGAAATTCTTTACTATTATTTAGCAATGCATAATATTCATCTGCTTCAATGTCAATGCCTTCGTTGTATATTTTTCCATCTAAAATGACTGGGATGGGAATTACAAAAAGATTCGGATGATCTTTAATGCGCTCGGGTAAATAAGCTGTACTATCTGTCACAATAGCAATTTTCATTTTGTAACCTCGTTTCACTAATTTTCCACGTTGTTTCTAATATAGCATAAAAAAGGATATTTTAAAATGCTTTCCTTATTCGTTCAGGAATTTTTCGATGGCGTCAGCATTTTTTTGTTCATCTACTTCTAAAATACTGCCTGCATAAGAGGATTCACCAAAATTCCAAGAATCTGGTACCGGAACCGATAATGACTCAACCCCTGCTTTTCCTTTAATCAACAATGATGGTCCGTTCGTTAACATGAAACTAACAGGCACATCTGTCGACATATAGCCGACTAATTTCCCAAGTGATTCTGGGGTTCTTAATAAAGTCATTGGGTTTTTCATTTGGCTCATTACAGCTGACATAACTTGTTGTTGGCGACGAACCCGACCAAAGTCGCCTTCTTCATCCATCCTAAAGCGAGCGTATTGAAGTAAGACATGTCCATCCATGACCTGTTGCCCTTTTTCAATATCAACGCCATCTAAATTCAGTGATTTTTCTGCATCGATTTTGACACCTTTTGGAAACATAGAGTCAACAATTTTTTCAAATGATTGGAAATCTACCTTAGCATAATATTTCGTATCTAAATTAAAGTTTTGTTTTAACGTTTCACGAACCAATTCAGCACCGCCATAAGCGTATGCGGCATTAATTTTATTCGGCCCGACACCAGGAATGTCCACGAATGTATCACGCATAAATGAAATTAATTTCGGTTTTTTTGATGGTCCATTTAGTTGGAGAACCATTATTGTGTCGGCTCGTCCAGCATCTTCCCCACGTGTATCGCTGCCAAGAATTAAAATATTCTTAGCCCCGTTGCTACTTTTGACACCATTAAATGTTTCTACTTTTTCTTGAGGCAACGAGTCATCATGTTCTGCTGCAGATTTTCCTTTTAAAAACATGACTGTACTATAGGCAAATAACAGAATCAATAGGATCACTAGCCATTTGAAAAAGCGTTTTGTTTTTGATTTTTTACGTTTCTTTTTTGGTTTCTTGTCTTTTTTTCCGCGGGGTGGTTGGTCAGAACCGTTGCCACCACCTGAATCTGTTTGATGTCGCCTCTCACTTCTGCGACTGTCCTCAGTATAGCTGTCTTCGTAAACTGGCTCTTGAAGGCTTTCAGCTAGTTCTTCTGGTTCTTCTTCTCTATGTTCACCCATTGATTTTCGGGGATTAAAGGTCTTTTTATGCTCTGCTGGTCTCGATTTTTCATGAATATGTTTATAACGATCTACACGACTCATCGTGTCACTCCTTTACCTCTGTGTTTTATCACCTTTCTTAGGATACCTCATTTCGCAGGAAATTCCTATTACAAATATGTAATTTAATAAAAAATGAAACTCACTTTATCTAATAAGTAAGCTTCATTTTCATTTTTAACTCTTTAAAGTGTGGACAAAACATAGATCGGGTAATCCCCTAAAATTTTTATTTCTGCGCCAATGAGTTCCAGTTCTGTTAAGGCTGCTTCAATTAATTTTTCTGGTTGATCATTCACTAAGTCCATTAAAAAGAAGTACTCTCCTAGCTTTGTTTTCAACGGCCGCGATTCTATTTTGCTAAGATTAATCCCTCGCCAACTAAACACGCTTAATGCTTTGTGTAAAGAGCCAGGAACATTACTTGGCATCGTAATCGCCAGCGTTATTTTTTTCTCAGATAGCGGGAAAGAAATCGCTAAATTTTCAGAACCAAGAACCCAAAATCGGGTTTGATTTACCGATAAATCTTGTATATTTTTTTCAACAATGGTCAAATCATACATTTCCGCAGAAAGTTTTGGTGCAATAGCTGCAAAAGGTAATTCTGGATGTTCTGCAATGTATTTGGCGGCGTAAGCTGTTGAAGGCGTTGCTTCTAAAATCGCTTCTGGAAAGTTTTTCTCTAGAAACATCTGCGATTGAGCTAATGCTTGCGGATGTGATAAAATTTTCTGACTTTGTTGCCAGATCGATTGATTCTCTTTTGCCACCATTAATTGTTGTTGAATCGGTAAAACTAACTCTGCTTGGACAGGTAACTGCGCTTGATGATACAAATAATCTATCGATGCGTTAACAGTTCCTTCAATCGTGTTTTCTATTGGGATAATACTACATGCCACTTCTTGCTGTTCAATTGCTTTCAAGCAAGCTGGAATCGATGCGTACGGTATCAACGTAGCATCAGGAAAAGCAGCCAACGTTGCACTGTACGTAAAGGAACCAATCGGACCTAAATAACCAACTTTCATCGTTTCTCTACTCCTTTAATTGTTGCAGAATTTCATTGATAATTTCTTCTGGCGAGCGATTGGTCGTATCAATTGTCATCTTCGCACATTCTTCATAAAAATTTTTACGAGACTCAAATAAAGTAATGATTTCTTTTGAAGAACGTTCTATAGCTAAGGGTCGTTGGTTTTCAGTATCTTCTTTGATTCTTTTTAACAGCTCTTCTGGTGTCGCATGTAAATAAACCACTTGCTGAAAAGATTTTAATAAGCTACGATTTTCTGGTCCGACAACAATCCCGCCCCCAGTTGAAAGGACGGCTGTATTTTTTGACAGCTCCTTTAAAAGTTGGGTTTCCTGTTCTCGGAAAGCTGCTTCACCATATTTTTCGAAATAGTCAGGAATTGAGCGTCCTATTTTTTCAATTAACGCTGTATCTAAATCAAGATGAGGCATCTTTAGTTTATTGGCCAAACTTTGGCCGATAGTTGTTTTACCCGCACCCATGAAACCAATTAAAACAATGCTTTCCATGGTTCGTTATCCTCCTTCGTTAACAACTTAAACGTTCTAAGTCGTCAAAAAATGCTGGATAAGAAACTGAAACTGCTTCAGCCTTATCTAATTCAACAGTGCCTTCTTTTACAAGTAATGCAGCAATTTGTAACATCATCCCGATACGATGATCCCCATAACTGGTAACTCTTCCACCATGTAAAGAAGTTGGTCCATGTATAATTAAGCCATCATCAGTAGGCGTGATGTCGGCGCCTAAAATTGTTAATTCTTTCGCTACTGCATCAATCCGATTGGTTTCTTTGACTTTCAATTCTTCTGCATCTCGAATGATTGTCGTGCCAGTAGCCTGAGTAGCTAACAAAGCAATAATCGGTAACTCATCAATTAAACGTGGGATAATAGCGCCACCAATCTCTGTAGCTGTCAATTGACTCGTTTTTACAAGTAAATCGCCAGAGTGATTGGCCTCATCTTCATTTAAAATAGTGACGGAACCACCCATGTTTTTAATCACATCTAAAATACCTGTCCGCGTTTGATTTAAGCCAACATTTTTCAGAAGTATCTCGCTATCTGGGACTACTAAACCCGCAACTAAAAAGAAAGCTGCAGAAGAGATATCGCCAGGAACTACCACATTTTGACCTGTTAATTGTTGCGGTCCAGTTAACATAATTTTTTTACCGTCTACTTCAAGCGTCCCACCAAATTGTCGAATCATCTCTTCTGTATGATCACGTGTCTTTTCTTTCTCAACCACTACAGAAGTGCCCTTGGCTTGCAAAGCGGCGAATAAAATAGCCGATTTCACTTGAGCACTCGCAACAGGCATTGTGTAGTCAATCGGTTGCAAATTTTGAGTCCCGCGAATAGAAATTGGCGGAAACTCCGTTTGCTGAACCCCTTGACATTCCGCTCCCATTTGGTTTAAAGGAAGCATTACACGATTCATTGGTCGTTTGGCAATAGACGCATCACCAGCTAGGCGCGTTTCAAAGGGACAGCCAGCTAAAATGCCCAGCATCAGACGAATTGTTGTCCCTGAATTTCCAACATCAATTGTATTCTTCGCCTTTTTTAAGCCTGCAAATCCTCGCCCCTCAACGGTGATTGTCGTCCCGTCATCTTCAATGTTCACACCTAAAGAACGAAACGCCGCTAAGGTACTTAAACAATCTTCGCCTCTTAGAAAATTTGTAATCGTCGTTTTTCCAGAAGAAATCGCTCCAAACATAATACTTCTATGGGAAATCGATTTGTCGCTAGGAACCATCAGAGTCCCTTGTAAATGCTTCACATTTGTACGTAGTTGCACCCTCATCACCTCTTATTTTTCGTAACACGTATAGTTCGTTTTTTTAGATAAAATTTGTTTTGCAGCTTGGCAGTCTGGTTGATTTTTAAAAGACAATTGAAGAATCCCATAGATTTCTTCTCTCGTTTCTAAAATTTTAATATTTGTAAGAGAAAGGTCCGCTTCGCCTAAAATTTGCGTAATTTCAGCAATGATTCCTGGTTGATCTGGTACATCAACAAACAGATCATAGAAAGCTGGGATTGCGCCTTCTTTATGAATAGGCAATTGAGCACGTGTTTCTTTGGCCTTATCAAAAAAATTACGAATAGCTGGGGCATTTTTTTCTGTTAACCATTGGCAAACAGTAGTCATCTCTTTTTGCCAATTTTCTAGTAAGTCCAATAATACTAAGCGATTGCTTAATAAAATATCCGTCCACATCGTTGCATCAGAGGAAGCAATTCGAGTAATATCTCTGAATCCTCCAGCCGCTAGCTGCTGCGCTCTAGGGTAAGTGGTATTCAGTTGCTGACTTTCGTTCACTAACGCTGCGGCAACAATATGTGGCAAGTGACTTAGAGCACCAGTAATTTCATCATGTTCCTGTGCAGGCATCGTAATAAACTTCGCATGCGTTCCTTTTAGTAACGTTTGTAACTCCTGAATCTGTTTGTTTTTTTCGCCATGGTCATCGGTAAAAATATAGTAGGCATTTTCAAACAAACGTTCATCAGCGGCTGTTACGCCGGATTTATGTGAACCAGCCATTGGATGACCACCAATAAAATTTTTCATGTTAAGCTTTGTTGCTAACTGATTAATTTCCACCTTGGTACTACCCACATCTGTGATCAGAGCAGTTTCTAGTGATAATTGGTTTAATTCTTCTAGTTGTACTAAAGTTGCTTTAACTGGGGAACAAAGAAAAATAATCTCTGCTCGTCTTGCCCCACTTGTTAAAGATTCAGCTATCTCATCAATTAGACCCGTTTTCTTAGCAAATTCAGTTGCCTCCGCTTGATTATCGAAACCGATAATCTCACTGTTTGGATGCCCTTTTTTGATACACAAAGCCAGTGAACTCCCGATTAGCCCTAATCCTACGATTAAAATACGTTTCTTCATTTTTTCCCTCCATATACTTGCGACTTTCTTCCATTAAAAGTTTTGAGTATATAGACGATAACGTTTCACTGCTTCTTTCATTTGTTCAAATGAGTCACTATCAAATTTTTCGAGCATAGCCTTTGCTACTTCCGTTGCAACAACGGCTTCACAAACAACGCTAGCGGCCGGTACCGCCGTGCTATCAGAGCGCTCAACACTGGCCTTATAAGGCTCTTTTGTATCAATATTCACGCTTTGTAATGGTTTATAAAGGGTTGGAATAGGTTTCATGACACCACGAACGATGATTGGCATTCCGTTGGTCATTCCTCCTTCAAAACCGCCTAAATTGTTGGAAGTTCTGGTATAACCAGTACTTTCGTCCCAAACAATCTCGTCCATCACTTGACTACCAGGGCGTTGTGCCATTTCAAATCCAATGCCAAACTCAGCACCTTTAAAAGCGTTGATGCTTACAACTGCTTGCGCAATTTTGGCATCTAGTTTACGATCCCATTGGACATAGCTACCTAAGCCAGCTGGAACGCCACCCACAAGTACTTCTACTACCCCACCAATTGTATCGCCATTTTTCTTGGTTTGGTCAATTAGTTCTTTCATTTTTTCTTCTACGGAAGGATCTAATACGCGAACGGCAGATTGTTCAGATCGTTCTTGAATTTCACGAATCGTTAAATTTTCAGGGATCGTAGCTTCAATCCCACCTAATACCGCGACATGCCCAGCGACTTGGATATCCAGTTCAGCTAAGAGTTTTTTAGCAACCGCACCAATCGCCACACGCATCGTTGTTTCTCGTGCCGAAGACCGTTCTAAAACATTCCGTAAATCATCATGTTGATATTTCATGCCACCGACTAAATCAGCATGTCCTGGACGTGGTTTGCTGACGCGGCGGATTTTCTTTTGTTTTTCAGGAACTGGCTCTACTGACATCACGGAGGTCCAATTTTTCCAGTCTTTGTTTTCGACAATCAACGTTACTGGTGAGCCAAGTGTTTTACCATGCCGAATACCCGAAGTAATACGTACTTGGTCTTTTTCAATTTTCATCCGTCCCCCACGACCGTAACCGCCTTGACGTCTTGCTAATTCTCGGTTAATCTCTTCGCTACTTAAAGGCAAGCCGGCTGGTAAGCCTTCAATAATAGCAGTTAATTCAGGTCCATGTGATTCGCCTGCTGTAATAAAGCGCATCTTAAATTCCTCCTTCTCTGTTTAAAAATGCTCGAATTTCTTCCGTTGGTAAAGAGACAATTTTCGCTTGACCAATTTTTTCTAAGACAATGATTTTAATCTGTCCCCCACGTGTTTTTTTATCATGTGTAATTGCTTGATAGAGACGTTCTTCTGACCAACGATCTGTGGTTACTGGTAAATGGAACTTTTCTAGCATGGTGACCAACTCTTGGGTAGTCCCAAGTGGGGAAAGCCCTTGTTGTTCTGCGACTTGAGTTATTTGAATCATTCCTAAAGAAACGCCTTCACCGTGAGCAATCACCCCGTAACCAGCTGTATTTTCTAATGCGTGGCCGATCGTATGCCCAAAATTCAGAATCAAACGTAAGCCCAAATCTAATTCATCTTCTTCGACGACATCACGTTTAATCTTGCAACAGGCCGTGATAATTTCTTCTGCATGTGCCACTAAATCTTGTTCATTTTCCAAAGAGGATAAACGGTGCCACAATTCAACATCAGCGATAGCTGCTGATTTTACAATTTCTGCAATTCCTTCACGCACACGTCTAGGTTCTAATGTTTTAAGTGTATTAGGATCAATTAAAACCCCATCTGGTTGGGCAAAAGTACCGACAAGATTTTTGGCTTTTTTAGTATTAACCGCTGTTTTACCTCCAATGCTACTATCTACTTGTGCCAGTAAGGTTGTTGGTACTTGCAAAAAGTGAATACCGCGCATATAGGTTGAAGCGACAAATCCAGCTAGATCTCCCACAACGCCTCCACCTAAAGCAATTAGACCATCACTTCGAGTCAATTGCTGTTCCGCTAAAAAATCATAAAGCAGTTGAGCTATTTCGAGGCTCTTACTTTGTTCACCTGCCGCTACAGCAATCAATGATGTTTCAAAACCAGCAGCTTGCAATTCTTTCTCAACAGCTGCGCCATATAATTTATTCACCGTTTCATCGGTAATAATCGCTACCCGTTGTGGCTGCCACAGGCTACGTACCCAGGTGCCAATTTTATCTAAGGCACCTGTTTCGATGGTTAAATCATATGAATGTGTAGGTAACGTTACGGTTAATTTCATGTCCTCTACTCCTCTGTCTTTACTAATCTTCTAAAGCATTAATTTCTTTCATTGCTTTTTCGATGATATGAACTTCTTTCATCATACGTAGGTAAGTTTTTTCATTCAAGGATTGTGGCCCATCTGACCACGCATTCGCTGGATCTGGATGAATTTCTACAATCAAGCCGTCCGCACCTGAAGCAACACCTGCTCGGGCCATTGGCGGTACTAAATCCCAGATACCAACACCATGACTCGGATCAACAATAATTGGAAAATGACTTAATTTTTTAATTAAAGGCACCGCACTTAAATCAAGTGTATTGCGCGTAGCGGTTTCGTACGTACGAATCCCACGTTCAATGAAGATCACATTGAAATTTCCTTGCGCAGCAATGTATTCAGCTGCGTTTAGCCATTCATCAATCGTACCAGCAATCCCGCGTTTTAAGCCAATAGGTTTTCCAGTTTTACCAACCGCTTGTAATAACTTGAAATTTTGCATGTTGCGCGCACCGATTTGTAAAATGTCACTGTATTTTGCGACAAGTTCTAAATTCGCTTCATCCATCACTTCTGTAATGACTTGCATATCTAATTCATCAGCCGCTTGGCGAATGTATTTTAGTCCTTCTTCTTCTAGTCCTTGGAAAGCGTATGGCGACGTTCTAGGTTTGAATGCACCACCTCGTAAAATTGTTGCACCTCCAGCTTTAGCAATTCGCGCACATTCGCGAATCTGATCTAAGCTTTCGATTGAACAAGGGCCCGCCATCATGGTCATACTGCCGTCACCGATTTTAACACCGTTCACATCAACCACTGTATTCTCTGGATGAAATAAACGACTCGTTAGTTTGTAAGACAACGAAATGCGGACACTTTTCTCCACGCCTTCTAATGCTGTTAACTCTGCTTCAACTAATTTTTCTGTATCACCAATCAAGCCTATCACTGTTTTTCCATTATCTTGACTTGTTTGAGTAGTTAAGCCTGCACCTGTTACTAAATCAATGACTTGTTTCATTTGCTTTTCGGTTGCATTTTCTTTCATAATTACGATCATTATATTCTCTCCTCATGCCTTTAAACGGCGCTCTTTTTATCTATTTTCAATTTTACGTTTTACGACTGATACAGGCATTTTTTGTCCTGTCCATTGTTCAAAAGCAGCAGCGCCTTGATAAAGTAGCATGTCCAAGCCGTTGCTTGTTTCTGCACCACGTAAACGGGCTTCTTTTAATAACTGTGTTTCTCTGGGATTATAAATAGCATCATACACAAATAACTTCGGTTGAATCATTGCATAATTTTCTATAGGACTACTATGCGCATGTGGATGCATACCCACACTCGTTGCATTAACTAACAAGACGCTTTCAGCAACATCTTTTGCTAGTTTTTCAGTATCCGCTAAATCGTTTAAATGAATTACACAGTTGGTTCGTTCAGTGAAATTTGCCAGTTTTTTTTGACTGTCGTTAAAGCCCGCGCTTTTCCTGTTGTAAACGGCGATTTCTTTCACGCCATCTAAAGCAGCTTGGGCAATGATTGATAAGGCTGCACCACCTGTTCCTAAGATGGTCATTTTATTCTGAAAAACGTCAACCTTTTTCTCTTTCAAACTCCACATAAAACCAGTACCATCCGTGCTGTCTCCGTAAAGTTTTCCATCTTTGTTGACAATCGTATTAATTGCGCCAACCAGTTGAGCGGTAGGACTTAGTTCATCCATATAACTTACAGCCGCCACTTTATTGGGCATTGATAAGTTGGCCCCTAACATGTGAAACGTTCGAATCGCTTCAATTGCTTGTGGCAATGTCTCTTGTCCAACGTCAAACGCCAGATACCGAGCATCAACTCCTAAATTTTGAAATGCTGTATTATGAATCAACGGTGAAATACTGTGTTGGCTGGGTTTCGCGAATAGCCCAGCTAAACGAGTGGCTCCAGTTATTTCTTTCATCCTGTGTGCTCCTTTACGAAATTTTTTTAGTAAGTTTCTGAAATCCTAATTTTTGGCCAAACAAAAAGGATATTCACAGTAAATTTTAAGAAAAATCTACAGTGAATACCCTACAAAAAAGCAATATAAAAGCCACTATAGATTTTCTTAAATCTACATGGCTGAAAGTCATCTTAAATTTCCCTAGCCATTATAGATACAAACGTTTGTTGTCTGTACCCATAATGTTATGAATACAAACCTATCTAAAATAGCTAAAGTAAAAGTTATTCAGTTGTGTATGGTTTTTCTTCGTTGTTGTCATAAGAATCACTCCAAAACTGATTTAATTAAGAATTGTTAACAGTATACCGCTAGAAAAAACATGTGTCAACACTTATTCCCTTATTTTTTTGACTATTTCATTAAAACCAATGTTATTTTATTTGTCAAAAGGCTCAAAAAAGCCACAGGAACCAGTCATTTCACTGATTCCTGTGGAGCAAAAATTATTTTAATTCTTCAGCGTATACATCATCAACTGTTTGTGTTGGATCGATAACAATGTATAAGTTTTTAGTTTTTTCGCTGACTTTTGTAGATTGATAGATGTTATCCAAGCCCTCATCTGTTTTATCTTTGTAAGGGAAATAAACTAAATCTGGTGTGCCATTTTTGTAAAGAATTTCCATACGTTCGATATCTTCATATTTTAAAGCACGAGAGAACATCCCTAATTCTAAGCCACCTAAGTTAATATCGTGGGTTTGAACATGATCTCCTTCTTGGAAAATTTCAATTTTGAACCCTTCACATGGATGAATTTCAACAAATTCACTACCATGGATACGGCCAAAACTTGTTGTAATATGTTTGATCCATAAATCACCAATAAAACGACGATCAATCGTCCAAGTTTCACCATTTCTGAAATAAAATTTAAGTCCTGTCATTTCTCTAGCCATAGCACAAATCTCCTTACTTAAAAATAATTTCTTACATTATTAGTTTACCATACTTTTGATAAACGGTCACAAACTTTCGCTGTAGATTCTTAATATTTTGTTATTCTTTTTAAAAAAGAATCAATATCAACTACTGCACGTTGGTGAGAACCTTTGGCAATTTGTCGTTCTCCTTCATAAGCAACAAATTCATAGCGTATTTTGTGTGCAGTCTGTTCAATGCTGGTCATCGTAACAACGATTGTCGCCCCTACCGCAGATGGATATAAGTGGTGTAATTCTAACACCGTTCCGACAGTTGTTTCCCCAACTGATAATTGGTCCTTCACAGCTTCTTTGGCTGTTTGTTCAATCATGGCAGCTAAAGCAGGAGTTCCTAAAACTTCTAAGTCACCAGAACCGAGAATTTTAGCCGTTTGTGATTCTTTCACCAAGAATTCTTTTGTAAACATTTCTGTTGGCATTATGCTTTCTCTCCTTTTGAACGTTGTTTTTTGGCAAACGAAAGCAGAACTTCTTGTTTATTCTCTAAGCTACCTTCAACAACGTGTTGCTCGATTTCAGCAATCAGTTCCCCTAACCATTTGCCTGGTGTTTCTTCTAAGACGGCTAAAAGGTCTTTTCCTGTGATGGCCAATTCATGTCTTTGATGAATGGGTAATGCCTTAACTAACTCTTTTGTTACTTGTACTTGACTCTCTTGTTGGTAATAATATAAAAGCCTTTCAACAAGTACTGCTGATTCTTCGCCTAATTCATAAAGCATCATTGGCTGCCAGTCGTTACTCAAGCGAAAACGCAAACCGCGTACTAATTGTGAAACGTTTTGAATTAATTGATTTGAAAGTTTCCAAGCCTTTAAGAAGGAGCGAATTTCTGCTTCTGGTAAATTCAACGATTGGATAAGTAACGTCCACGCTTCTGCTTCTGTTTCAATTTGACGAGCAGGCAAGTTCATTAAACGAAAAAGTCCAGCCCCTTGTTCTCGTAATTTGGGACAATATTGATAGCATTCTGTTTCAATAAACGGAGCTAAGCCACCTTGTCGATTAACCCCTAAAAGCATTTTTACAAATTCAATTGTAATGCGTTCTACTGAAATTTTTTCCAATAAAGGATGAAATTCAGCGATAGCGGCTAAGGTTTTTTCTTCAATTTTAAAATCTAATTGGCTAGCAAAGCGTAAGCCCCGCATCATTCGCAGAGCATCTTCATGAAACCTCTCATGGGGATTACCGACAGCACGAATGGTTTGATTAGTTAAATCTTCGATACCATCAAATAAATCAATGATTTCACCTGTGCTGTCGAGCGCCAAGGCATTAATCGTAAAATCTCGCCGTTTTAAATCTTCTTTCAAGGAGCGAACAAAGGTGACTTCATCTGGTCGACGAAAGTCTTGATAAGTTGACTCGGTACGAAAGGTTGTTACTTCATACTGTTGGTCTTCCATCAATACAAGGACTGTACCATGTTCGATACCCACATCAACGGTTCGTTTAAAAATTTGCTTGATTTCTTCTGGATAGGCACTTGTCGCAATATCGACATCATGAATTGGTTTATTTAATAAAGCATCACGGACACTGCCCCCGACAAAATACGCTTCAAAGCCCTGTGCATTGATTTCACGAATAACGGGAGCGGCTTCTTTAAATTCGTTTGGAATAGTTGTCAATTTCATAGCATCTGTTCCAATCCGTAAAGTAGTTCTGTTCTCTGTACCACTTGCCGACAAGCTAACGCCACTCCTGTCATGAATGAACGTCGATCATAAGAATCATGCCGAATAGTGAGCCCTTCACCTACACTGCCAAATTGGACTTGTTGGTGTGCCACTAAACCAGGTAAGCGGACACTATGGATTCGCAGACCCTCGAAATCAGCCCCGCGTGCCCCTGGTATTGATTCTACCTCTTGCGGATTCCCTTGTTTTTTTGCTGGCCGAACTTCTTGAATCATTTCTGCAGTTTTTATAGCCGTTCCACTTGGTGCATCTAATTTGTTATCATGATGTAATTCAATGATTTCCACATCCGGAAAATACTGTGCCGCTTTTTGGGCAAATTGCATCATTAAAACTGCCCCAATTGCAAAGTTTGGCGCAATTAAGCCGCCGATGGCTTTTTTTCGAGATAGGTTTGTCAATTCGTTGATTTGTTCCTCCGTAAAGCCTGTCGTCCCAACAACAGGCGCCATACCGTGTTCCAACGCAAAACGCGTATTTGGATAGGCGGCTTCAGGAACCGTAAAATCAATCCAAACATCTGGTTTGACAGCTAGGACTTCTTCTAAGTGCTGAAAAACGGGAATTGCGGTTTCATCATCGAAAGAAACAGTTTCTTGTGCTTCATGAGGATCATACACACCTACTAATTCAAAGTCTGCGGTTTCTAAGACCATTTGGGTAGCAGTACTGCCCATCCGTCCTTTAAACCCAGCGACAATTATTTTAATCATGTGTTTTCCCATCCTTTCTTTCAAAGCGATAGCGATCCCGCTTGTTAAATTTGGCCATATTTTCTTCAAAAACTTCGGTTAAATCAATCTCTAAAGAATTTGCCATGCTAATCAATACAAAAAAGACATCTCCAAGTTCCTCTGATACTGTCTTTGGTTTTTCGTCTGCTTTTTTCTGTTTTTCACCATAATAATGATTGACTTCACGGGCTAATTCTCCGACCTCTTCCGTCAAACGAGCCATTTGTCCTAATGGTGAAAAATAGCCTGTTTTAAACTGTTGAATATAATCATCAACTTCTGTTTGCATCGATTGCAAACTACGTTGTTCTGATTCTGACATTTTACCCCAACCTTTCTTACTCTACCTCCTACATCTTATCAAAAACTTGGCTATCTGGAAAGCTTCTACTTGTTGTTTTATATAGAGAATGATACAGTTTATACTGTAAAAGGACGTGATTAAATGGAAGAACAAAGATTTTATTTTAAAGATGTGTTATTTATTGTATTAGGAAGCTGTATCTATGCCTTTGGTTTGGTTACTTTCAATATTGCCAATGATCTAGCCGAAGGTGGTGTCACGGGGATTACTTTGATTTTAAGAGCCTTATTTCATTTTAACCCAGCATATACGACATTATTAATCAATATTCCGCTCTTATTAATTGGTGGCAAAATTTTAGGCAAACGTTCCCTCTATTATACGCTAATTGGCACCGTGTCGTTATCGGTATTTTTGTGGTTTTGGCAAAAATTTCCTGTTGAAATTAATTTAGATCATGATTTATTGATTGCTGCTCTCTTAGCTGGTTTGGCCGCAGGATTCGGTAGTGGCCTTGTTTACCGCGTAGGCGGAACCACTGGTGGGACCGACGTCATTGCCCGCATTTTCGAAAAATACTTTGGGATTAGCATGGGCCGCTCGTTGTTACTTTTTGATGTTGCAGTCTTACTCCTCTCGTTGACCTATATTGATGTCAAACGAATGATGTATACTTTAATTGTGTCTTTTGTTTTCAGTCGTGTTGTTGATTCTGTACTCGATGGAGCCTATGCTGCGAAAGGAATTTTAATTGTTTCCAATCATTCCGAAGAAATCGGTCAAAGTTTAATGGCTTCTTTAGAACGTGGGGTAACATATTTAAATGGTGAAGGTGCTTATTCACAAGTGGAAAAACGGGTTCTCTACACGGTAGTCAGTCCTCGAGAAATAATGGAAGTCAAACGGATTGCTAATGAAATAGATGAAAAAGCCTTTGTGTCCATCATTAACGTACATGAAGCAATTGGCGAAGGCTTTACTTATGCAAAACCCAGCAAACAACGGCGCTTTAAATTAAAACAATAAATAAAACCCAGCATTTTCAATAAATGCTGGGTTTTATTTATTGTTGTTTCAAACGATTTAGTTCATCGGATAATTCTAAAAACGCTTCTTTGTTGCCTGTTTCTAAAGCATCATCAATTTGAGCTTTAATTAATGCCATTCGCTGCGTTTGTTCTTCTTGCTTAAAATATTGATCAATCGCTCTGGCAACTTCCTGATCCACTTGTTCATTCCATGGCGCAAACGGATTATCTTCTAAAACAGATAAATACTGGCTCGTTTGCCAAGCCTCTGGAAATACACATTCTAAATAAAGAGCTTTCCGCCAATTCATCCGAATCTCATGAAAAATTTGTTCCGGATCTGTAAATTCTTGTGCTTGGATAAAAAGCAATAACGGCTCCTTACCTAAACCATCCGCTACCACACGAATCCCCCGATCGGTTTTCTCTACGTTCTCAACAAAATGAACATTATTTAAAATCGCATCGTGCGTTAATAAGTAATTTAAAATCCACAGTACTTCTCTTCTTCCAAAAGGCACGGTATTCACTAACCAAGTTAAAAATTTTTTCTTTTCTGATAAACTAACAAACATCGTCGTTTCCTATCTTTCTTCCATATCTGCTAGCACAGATTGCATGTCGACATCACCAGGTTCATGTTCCAAATAGTGGTATAACAAGTGTTTTGCTTTTTCAAGTTCGCCTTCTTCTCGTAAGAACAATGCGTATTCTTTTAGAAATTCTGGTTCGTGAGACAATTCTTGCGCTGCTTGTTCATAATGAACTTTAGCGACGGCAAAGTCTTCTAATTCGTTGTACGCTTTTGCTAAGTTCCATTCAGCATAAGGATGATCCGTTTCCTCTAAATCATTTAAGATAGTAATTACTTCCTCAAAACGCTCTTCCGTGATGTAGAGATTACTTAAGGTCAAACGACTTTCATCTGTTTTCTCACCTAATTCCAAAGCTTTTAACAACCAGTTTTCAGCACCAGCAATATCGTGTAAGCGATAGGCATTTTCAGAGGCAAATTGGTATAACTCTACTTGGAATGGGTTTTCCGCAATTCCTTCTTCGATCACCGCTTTTGCTTCCTCTAATTGCTCTTCTTCTTGGAGCGCTTCCGCTAAATATAGATAAAGCGATTGATAATGTGGGTTTAGTGTTTTTAATTGCTGGAACAACGCAATGGCTTTTTGATTCTCATGTAACTGTAAATAAGTGAAAGCTAACTGGAATAAACGATCGTCTGTTTGTTCTTCTTTGACCGCGGCTTCCAAATAAGGAACCGCTTCTTCAAAATCACCTAACATGCTGTAACTACTTCCTAAGCGTTCATTCAAGGAAATAGCAGAGATTTGCGCTGTCCCGCTTTCTACAATGCTTTGATAATGAGTGATAGCCTCGACAAATTGACCATTTGTAAAATATAGTTCTCCCAAAGCAAATTGAATTAACGGCTCTTCTGGCATAAGATTAGCCGCTTCTTTTAATTTCGCTTCACTGACTTCTGGAATCCCTAAAACTTGGTACAAATCCGCAGTAACTAAGAGACTTTGAACATAACTGTCACTAGTTTCTGGAATTTTTTCTAAATAGATGAATGCGTCATCTATTTCATTATTTTCAATGGCGATTTCTGCTAATGGAATGTTTAAGCCATCTGCATCGGGAAATTGTTCCAACAATTGTTGGAAAATTTGTTTGGCTTCTTCTAGAAAACCTAAAGATAATAACGTTTCCCCTAAATCAGCTAAGGTATTTTCATCATCTTTCTTTAATGCTTCTTCAAACATTAACTGTGCTTCTGCTAAATTTTCAGCTTGTAATGCTTGAACCATTTTTTCACTATATGACATAATTTCCCCTCAAATCTCTTTTAAAATTTCTTGGTATCTTTCAATCGTTGTTAACAGTTGATCGGGCGTTGGCTTTAAAGTTGCTCCTAGTTGACCGATTTTTTCCAACACCATAGGAGGACCTAGTGTTTCTGTGTGAGCCAAGACTTGTTCTGCGTAATCAGCACTTAAAATTTCTTTTGGAAACGCCACCGGAAAACCTAAGCGAATAAACCAAACGATAAAATTTTTAAATTGAAAGTCAAAGTGATTGACTTGCTGGCTCCATAAAACTTGTAACAATAATCCCAATAATCGTTTCATGGGACCTGATAACAAATGGCCATTTTCGGTTGTAGCAAAGGCCGCTTCAAAAACTCGGCCAAATTGATCCACTTTTTCCTCTGCTCGTTCATAAAAGGATAACAACTCGTCTAAAATACCATTAAATGACGTTTGATTCAACCGTTTTTTATCTGGATACGTTTGGTATAGCATTTGTAAATAAGCATAATCACAGACAAGACCCGCTCGAATAAAAACGAGCAAATCAATTAAAGGAGCGGCACCTTTTTTATTGGTCAAGGTACTATCAAACAAAATTTCTTCTGAATGATTTTCTATATGCATGGTTGCATGCTGTGCTTGCTGAATTGTGACACTTGGTAAAAGTCCTTGGCGTAACGCTTGAACAGACACAGGCATCAGCCAACATTTGGAGGAACACTTACTTACTTGGTGCAAAAATGCGGTTAATTGTAGTACCCCTTCATTACCCAAACCAATCAATAAAACATCCTGATTTTCTGGCCAATCAGCTAAGAAACGTAACACACTTTCTAATTCTGATAAGTCATTGCAATGAACATCATTGCGACAAATATACCAGTTTAATCCCAACTGTTCCCCAAAGGCATAATTAATCTTCTCCGAAAAAAGATCATAGTAACGCTGATTCGCCAAAACAACGATTGACTCCGTCGTTACTGGTCGTTTTTTTAGGACAGAAGCAAATGTTTCTCCATAAATAATAGCGACCTTGTTTTCCCCTCTAGAATAGTTGTATTTCATTGATTCACCACCTTAAGACTGTTTCCTCTTCCTTCACCCCAAGTCTAGCATAACCACTAAAAAACAGCTACTGGCAACAACTTATTTTTGTCCTTCATTCATAAATCTTTCTCTTTTTATCAAAAAAGCAAGGAGCGAGTGTCGAACCGTTCCCGCTTGATTCTCGGAGCGAAGCACGTTTTTCTCACCCAAGGTTCGTTACAATTTAGCCTTTTAGCGTACTGTTTCGACCACCTCTTAAAATAACATTTTTTATGTATGATTCAAAAAAGAACCCTTGGAAACCAAGGGTTCTAATTGTCTGTCTTATTTCACTGCATCTTTCAATGCTTTACCTGGTTTGAATGCAGGTACTTTGCTTGCAGCGATTTGAATTTCTTGTCCAGTTTGTGGGTTACGTCCTTTACGAGCTGCGCGTTCGCGAACTTCAAAGTTACCAAAACCGATTAATTGAACTTTTTCACCTTTAGCAAGAGTTTCTTGAATTGTTGAAAAGACAGCGTCTACTGCTGCAGTAGCATCTTTTTTAGTTAAACCAGTTGAAGATGCAACGTTTTCGATTAATTCTGCTTTATTTGCCATGGATCATTTCACCTCCTCTATAAGAGATACGATGTTTTTACACACCTAAAGTTCCGTCTATTTTTGAGTGGTCCAAAAACAGACAGCAAATATTGATCTGGTTCAATATTCTGTTAACAAGATAGCATAAGAAAGTTGTAATAGCAAGGTTTTTAGTGTATTTTAACCAGTTTTTTCAAAAAATAATCATTTTTTCTCAAAGTTGATAAATTTATTTGAATATCTAAAAAAAGTATGGTAGAATGCACTATTTTCGGCGTCGCGGAATGATTTTAATCGGCGTGCCCTCAAACGTAAATGCTTTTCTGATTTGATTTTCTAAAAACCGGGCATAAGAAAAGTGCATTAGTTCTTCTTCGTTGACAAAAATAACAAATGTAGGTGGTTTGACTGCCACTTGTGTTGCATAAAAAATCTTCAAACGTTTTCCTTTATCAGTTGGTGTCGGATTAATTGCTACAGCATCCATTATAACGTCATTTAACAACGCTGAAGGAATCCGTAAGTTTTGATTCATACTTACTGTTTCAATTAGTTCAGGCAGTTTGTTTAAACGTTGTTTGGTTAATGCAGACACAAAAATAATGGGTGCATAATCTAAATATTGGAATTCATCACGAATTTCCGCTTCAAAATCACGCATTGTATTTGTATCTTTTTTGACTGTATCCC
This sequence comes from Enterococcus sp. DIV1307a, assembly GCF_050537425.1. Lineage (NCBI taxonomy): Bacteria > Bacillati > Bacillota > Bacilli > Lactobacillales > Enterococcaceae > Enterococcus > Enterococcus sp. DIV1307a. The sequence continues at coordinate 1,298,973 of NZ_CP172914.1, read as the reverse complement.
ATTTGTTGACCACGATAATAATACCGCGACCTGCTTCATGGGCATAGCCCGCCACACGCTTGTCTTGCTCACGAATACCTTCTTCTGCATTCAAGACCATTAAAACAATGTCTGAGCGTTCAATCGCCCGCATTGCGCGCATGACGCTATATTTTTCAGTTGATTCGTATACTTTTCCACGTTTACGCATACCAGCTGTATCAATCATTAAGAACTTTTGACCTTCTTCAGATTCAAAATACGTATCGATTGCATCTCGCGTTGTTCCTTCAATATCTGAAACAATCACGCGATCTTCACCAAGAATAGCATTAATCAATGATGATTTACCGACATTTGGACGCCCGATTAAACTAAATTTAATTGTATCTTCGTCCTCTTCTTCTGAAGTGTTAGGAAAATGTTTAACTGCTTCGTCTAACACATCGCCAATGCCTAAACCATGACTACCAGAAACTGGGAAAGGATCCCCTAGTCCTAAAGCATAAAATTCATAAATATCATTACGCATTTCAGGATTGTCAACTTTATTAACAGCTAAGATCACTGGTTTATTACTACGATATAAAATTTTTGCTACTAACTCATCTGCATCAGTAATTCCTTCACGGCCACTAGCAACAAAGATAATCACATCTGCTTCATCAATCGCAATTTCTGCTTGGTGTTTGATTTGGTCCATAAATGGTTCGTCACCTAAATCAATCCCACCGGTATCAATAATACTAAATTCACGCCCTAACCATTCTCCAGTTGTATAAATACGGTCGCGTGTTACGCCAGGAGTATCTTCTACAATCGAGATACGCTCACCGGCAATGCGGTTAAAAATAGTCGATTTACCGACATTCGGTCTACCGACAATCGCAATAGTTGGATTTGCCATTTGATTCCCTCCTTGAGAATTTCAATCCTTACTAGTTTACCTAATCAAACCTTAAAGTGCAAGAAAAGTTTTAGTTTCTGCTGATTTTCTAACCAATTCAAGAAAAAATGAGTTTGACATAGCCGATCTGTTTACGGCTATGTCAAACTCATAAATTTCAAGAAGTAACGTGTTATTCCTCTTCTTTCGCATCAGATAAAGCGTCACCTAAAATATCGCCCATGGTAAAACCAGTATTTTCTTCAGGCAATTCATATTCCTGTTCTTCTTTTGGTTCTTCTTGAGACTCAGGTTTTGGTTCTAACGCTTTGATACTTAAAGCAATACGATGTTCCTCTGGATTAACTTCTAAAACTTTCACTTGTACTTGATCCCCTTCATGAAGAACTTCATGAGGCGTTGCAATATGCTTGTGAGAAATTTGAGAAATATGCACTAATCCTTCCACACCAGGGAAAACTTCCACAAAGGCACCGAAGCTTGTTAGGCGTTTTACTGTGCCATCTAAAACAGTCCCAGCGGCTGCTTTTGTTTCGATATCTGTCCATGGTCCAGGCAATGTTTCTTTGATAGATAAAGAAATACGTCCTTCTTCTGGATTAATTGAAAGAATTTTTACTTGAACGTCTTCGCCAACAGTTAACGCATCACTTGGTTTGCCCACATGCTGATGAGCAATTTCAGAAACATGAACTAAACCATCCACGCCACCTAAATCAATGAATGCGCCGAAATCTGTTAAACGAGCTACTTTCCCTTCAACAACGTCTCCGTCATGTAAAGAAGAAAGTAATTCTTCTTTTTTCGATTCTTTTTCAGCTTCAACAACTGCTTTATGTGAAAGAATTAAGCGGTTTTCTGAAGGTTCGATTTCAATAATTTTAAATGCTAGTGTTTGACCTTTATATTCAGAAAAATCTGCAACAAAATGATCTTCAACCATTGAGGCAGGAACAAATCCGCGAACACCAACATCAACAACCAAACCACCTTTAACAACATTTGTAACAGGTGCTTCGATTACTTTGCCCGCTTGGAAATCTTGTTCAATTTCTTCCCAAACTTTTTTAGCATCTAAACGGCGTTTTGACAGTAAATAACTGCCGTTTTCTTTATCTTTGCCAATTGATGTGATCACAACTAAATCTAACACATCACCGACTTTCACAAGTTCGTGTACATCTTCAACTGGTAAAGTCGATAATTCCTTTGCAGGAACAACGCCTTCAACGCCCGCTCCTTCAATGCCGACAACAACTTGTTTGTCTTCAATGGCTAAAACTTCGCCTTTAACAATATCGCCAACACTGACTTCTTGAACGCTGTTCATTGCATCTTCCATTGTTTCGTTGTTTGCTACTTGTTTGTCTTCAAAATCTGTCATGCCTCTTATCCTCCTATGCCAACAAAAATTCCAAAACTTAGCTATATATACTTACATAGTACGAGATTTTTGTAAAAAAATAAAGCGATTTCTTCTATTTTTCTTAAAATTCTTTAAAAAAGTTCAAAACCTTTTTGTTTAATCACATTTTGTATGGCGGCGACGACTTCTTCAATCGTCAACCCTGTTGTATCGATTTTCACAGCATCACTTGCTTGGACAAGGGGTGATACTTCTCTCGTTGAATCTAAATAATCCCGACGTTCAATCTCCGCCTTCAAGGTTTCAAAATCCGTCTCAATTCCTTTTTCTTGATTTTCTTTAAAACGACGTTCTGCACGTTCTTCAACGCTAGCCACCAAGAATATCTTTACTTCGGCCTTTGGTAGAACTGCAGTACCAATATCTCGACCATCCATGACAACTCCGCCAGCTTGACCAATTTTCTGTTGTAACGCCACCATTTCTTCTCTAACTTTTGCATGTTTTGAAACAGCTGAAACAGCATTCGTTACATCTGGCTGGCGAATCGCTTCGGTCACTTCATGACCGTCGATAAAAACACGTTGGCCATTCTCTGCTTGCTGAAAAGAAATAGTGTGGTTGACACAAAGCGCTACTAATGGTTCTTCCGCTTGAATGTCGATTTGATTTTGCAAGGCCAAATACGTAATCGCTCGGTACATGGCCCCCGTGTCACAATGCACATAATTCAATTGTTTTGCTAAAATTTTTGCAACTGTACTTTTGCCTGACGAAGCTGGTCCGTCAATAGCAATACTGATTTTCCCCATGAAAAAACTCCTTAACTGATATGCATCCTTTAAAATGCGCTTCTTCTTTTATATTAAAATCAGAAGAAAAGAACTTGGATTTAAACTGATGACGAGTTTCTAACGAAAAAGCAATAAGCCGAAATCCCTCGAAAGACGCAAACCATCTTTCGGAAATTTCTGCTTATTGGCATTCTCATGTAATCATCCGTCGCGGTTTAGCCCTTGAAAGTGCTGTCCAAACCTCTTTTTCTGGATTATTTAATACGTAATGGTTGTCCTGGATAAAACACAGATGTATCAATCCCAGGATTTAACGCTAAAATTTGTTCTAATGTCATTCCGTTACGTTCGGCAACTTGACGTGCCCCTTCGCCACTTTGAACGGTATCATAAACAGGTTGTTGGTTCTGCGCTTGTTGCTGTTGTTGATTTTGAGCTTCTTGTTGTTGTTGCTGCTCTTGTTGTTGCTGTTGCTGTTGTTGTGCTTGTTGGTCCTGTTGTTGCTGTGCAGCAGCATCAGAACTTGAAGGTGTTGTATTTTCAGCTGGTTGGCTGCTTGCTGGTTCTGAGCTTTCCACTGATTTTGACGTACTTTCTTTTTTCTTCTCTTTTGATGATGATTGGACTAATGAAGAAGATGGCTGGCTATTTTTACTAGCACTTTCGTTCGGTTTCTTGTCTTGCATCATCCATAAGAAAGTCCCAATTGGAATGGCAATAATTAATAATAGCAAAATAACTAAAACAGTTAGAAATAATGAATTTCCTCGTTGCTGTTGGCGTTTTGCTAAACGAGAACCACCACCATTTTGATCAGGTTCATAAATTGATTGTTCCCATGGCTCACGAGCTTGTTTTTTCTTTTTGTCCTTTTTACTCACTGCTAATTTCCTCCTAAACTTCTCTCGCTTGTTATTATATCATAGCTTTTGCCAACTGCCGACTAAAAAAATGAATTAATCACGTTCTTTAAATAATTTTAGAAATTTAGAACGCCAATCTTCTTCATTTTGATTGCTGGTCTTGTTCGATTTTACTATTGAATCTTGGTAAATGTCAAAGAATAACGCACAATTATCACAACAAGTTTCCGGTGATTGTTTTACAATTGGTTCTTGAAAATAGGTTTGAATCAACGTTCTTCGACAGGTTGTGGTTTCAATATACGTCAGCATCCCTCTTAATTGCGCTTGACGATCTTTTTCTTTCTCCTCTAAACGATGCTCTAGCTCTTCAAAAGAATAATCCTTGGCTAAATAGCCTTGAACCCATTTTTGTTGTAACTCGGTGGCATTTTCTAACAAACCTGCTTGTTCTTCTCCTTCAATCAGCGATTTTAAGGTCGCTCGATTCGCTCTTGTCTCTTCTAAGAAAAACCGATGAATAAATTCATCCCCTTTTTTATACAATAATAGCGCCCAACTTTTTTGACCATCACGTCCAGCTCGCCCGATTTCCTGCAGGTAATTTTCTAAGCTATCAGGCAAATCAAAATGAATCACTCCACGAACATCAGGTTTGTCGATTCCCATCCCAAAAGCATTCGTTGCACAAAGAATATCGATTTGATTATCAATAAATTGTTCTTGCAAGCGACTACGTTCACTAGCCTCCAAGCCCCCATGATAATAGGCCACCTTAAAACTGGTTTTCGCCTGAATAAGTTGACTAATTTGTTCTGTTTTGTTGCGCGTGGCGCAATAGATAATGATTTTACCAGCCGTTTTAGATAAGTAATCTAGTAACACTTCTTCTTTTTCTGACGTTTCCTTCACGAACAAGCCAATATTTTTTCGATTCACTGAAGAAAGAACTTCTTGATAGCTACCATGAGAAAATAATTGTTTTATAATTGCGTGCTGTACAACGGGTGTCGCCGTGGCAGTTAACGCCAAGGTCAAAGGAAAGTCTAGCTGTTTTTGGACCAGATCTAATTTACTATATTCAGGGCGAAAATCGACGCCCCACTGATAAACACAATGGGCTTCATCCACCACAAATAATGCAATTTTTTGGCGTTGTAACACACTAAGTACTTCTTGCTGCAAAAGCATTTCTGGGCTTAAAAACAGATAATCGTATTGGAACATTTTCGCTAAAATATAACGCTTTTCTGAATATTGTAACGTACTGTTTAAGGCAACCGCACCTTTAATTCCTTGTCTTTGTAATTGACGCACCTGATCTTCCATTAACGAAAGTAAAGGAGAAACAATTACCGTTAGTCCCTCTAACTTCTGGCCCACAAATTGATAACACAATGATTTACCGGTGCCTGTTGGCAAAACAGCCAATGTATTCATACCGTCAAGTAAGTTTGTAATCACTTCTTTTTGACCAGGCTTAAACGCTGCATAACCAAATCGAGTGAATAATTCTTGTTCTAATGTCAACAACACTCACTCCTTTTCTTGCCAAATTTGTTGGATTTGATATAAGCGGAAATCTAAATAAGAAAGCGTCTCTTCTTGCGCTCGCCAATCCCGATACACCCACAACCGCGGATCTTGTTCTATTTGAGCCAATTTTTGGAGCATTGCCTCCTTTTCAAGATAAACAGACGCCTGCAGCTGCCCTTGAATAGCCAACTCTAATAGATGATCATGAATGGTACTCAGTTTTATTTTTCGCTGCTCAGCAATTTCTTGAAGTGTCTTACCTTCCGTTAACAATCGTTGAGTTTCTTGCATACTTTGGTTTAGATTTTTTTCTAGATACGGCCATACAAGCGTTTGTAAAGCAGGATAGTTTCCTCCGTACATTATCAACTGCAGTAAATGATGAACCGCTTGCGTATGCCATAAACGCTGTTCAAGAACTGTCTTATGGCTTGTTAATTGCTGAGGAACTTTGCCAGTTTGCTGATAACCAGAAAGTTGCGCAACCAAATAGTCGCTTTCTGCTTCAGGTAGTAACTCAAACCCTCGCAACAGTTCTTCTTTGATTGATTGAATGCGCTGCTCTTTCTTGTCTTGTTGTAACCATCGTTTCAAATATAGTTGCGGAATCGGTGTTGATAAAAGTGGAATATACTGTTTTTCCTCAAATGATAAATACGAAGTCACTTGCACGGCAAATTGAATGAGTTGCCAACTTTCTCGATCACTTCTGCCAAAACGATAAAGATCAATTGCAGGATAATCCAGCAACGAAAAATGGTGCTCCTTTAAAAATAGTTGCCCTTCTTTTGTTAGTTGAATCTCATTTGTCTCTTTGTGATACTGAATTTGTTTCGCCTTCGAAAGTTTTTCAAGAAATTGAAAAAAGGCTTGTTCGGAAATCGTTGGCCACCAGCCAATGAACCGTAAACAATCATATAAAAAACCATAAATCAAAACAGAGCTAGTCCGTTTGCCTTTTAAAAGATGATACAAAGTTGATGCACGTACCTTGTATCCATGAGATAATAACGCTAAAATAAAAGTTGCTTCCATAGTAAACCTCTTTTAGATAGGATGTGTCACTGTTTATGCAATCACGTTTAGTTCCTGAAAAATGTATTGCTTGTGGACTTTGTCAAGTTTATGCGCCCAATATATTTGATTATGATGATCATGGGATTGTCCTTTTTAAAGACGAGCCGCATGCTCGACAACAATTTATTCCAGAAAACGAACGCGAGAATGTGTTAAAAGCGTACCGCAAATGTCCCACGCGTGCAATAGAAATAAGCAAAAATGAGTGCTAAATAATTTAGCACTCATTTTTGCTTAGAGTATTTTTTCGAGCCAAGCAAGTGTTTGTTCATCTATCGAAACAAACTGTAATTGTCCTTCTTTTAGCGGTTCTTTGACTAAATGAATTTGATCATTTAGGCCATTGATCCATTCATAACGAAGACCATTTTCTTTTGCTTTAGAATTTTTAGCTTCTAAATAATAATTGACATGGTAATTTTCTTTACCATCCAATTGTAGCGTATTAATGGTCACTTCAAAATCTGGTGAAACATCGGTCGATTTCTTTTCACGTAATCGTTCAAGTGCTTCAATAAAAGAAGGAAATTGAGGATTATTTTCCCCACCAACGAGATATTTTTTAGCAAATTCTGTACTATCCGTATGACTTTTCACTTGTTTGGCAAATGCTTGATAAAAGGTTTCTAGCGCTTTGCGGGCATCATAGTCGCTAGCTAACGGAAAATTCAATTGTAGCGTTGGATTATCGGAGAGCGCTTCGACAAAATCATTTTCACCAATCGTTTCTTTTGATGTTTGAATTTCTTCTCCATTAATCGTCTTTTTAAGTTGAATCGTCATCCCTTTGGACCAGAACAAAGGGCCAATCGTTTTGCTTCCATTCGTTAGCGTACCAACTTTCCGATCATTAATATAAATATCTGCGTCTGGCAGATTGCTCTCCACAACAAAATTCATTCGTTTAAAATCTAAAGGAATACTAGAAATATAATTTTCCTCTTCTAATAAACGATACTCTTCTGTGATAACAGGTTCACCGGTGCTATCTTTCACTGTGGCTGTAAAGGTATATTGTCCTGGCGCTAAGGGTCCCAACTCCTTTTGATAAGTGGTTGAGTCGGAAGTGCCCACTTCCCGCCCGTTCATTGCCAACGTAACACCGCGCTGATTCGTCGTTAACTGAACAGAAACAGGCGTTAAAATGAATTGATAACGGTGAAAGAAAAATGCTGTTTGACTTGTTTCACGAATAGTTAAACCATGTAGCTTTTTATCCTTTAATAGCGCTTTTTCTAATTTTTTTAGCTCAGTTGGATTTTTTTGATAATAAGTGATTAAAGGCTTAATGCTTTGCGGATTCACTTGAAATTCAGACTCGTTCGTCCTCATTTTTTTACTTAATTCTTGGGCATCACCATTCTCAATCGCTTCAATAAAATGAGAAATTTGTTGTTCCTTAGAAAAATAATGCGTCCCGAGAAAATAGCTACCCGCTCCAAGAACGATGAACACAAAAAGAAACACCCAGATCCAGCTTCTTTTTGATCTGAGAGGAGTAGATTCGTTCCCTTTATTCATTGATGGTTGTGCTTGGTTTTCCTCTTGATGCATTGATTCATTCATTAGCGGAGCGCCGCATTCTTCACAAAAGGACTCCGTATCACGATTCACATGACGACAATTTTTACACTTTTTCACTCAGGAAAACTCCTCTTTCTTTAATGATTTCTATCATACCAAGGGAAAGTTAAAATTACAATGCAGATGGTTTAGTATTTTTTAACAGAATGATGACAGATTATGACAACCTCTTTTCTTTTAGGCGTAAATTTTAAAAACCCACTGTCAAACATTGTTCAACAGCAGGTTTTTTATCATTTATTTTGTTAACGGTGTTTTTTTCTGAATAGTATGTTGTTTTTTTGATAGCCATGGCAATAACTTCGCATGTAGTACTAGAAAAACACCACTGACTAAGAGGCCTTTAATAAGGTTGAATGGCACAATACCAATCGCCACATAGCTTGCTAAAGATGTTCCTAAAAATTGTTGTGTGGTCACACCATATAATTGTAAGTAAATGGGTGTAATGACAAAATAATTCGCAATACTCATGAAAATTGTCAAGGCTAAGATCCCACTTACTAAGCCCACTATCCGATTTGTACGGATATTTTTCTTTTTACCAAAGAAATAAAAAATTGGCAAGGTGAAGATACTACTTGCTAAAAAGCTAGCGAAATCTCCCACCATATTTTGCGGTGCTAGTCCGGTTAAGAACAGGTGTAGCAACGAACGAACAAAAGCAGTAATTACTCCTGCTAACGGTCCGTACAAGAACATTCCGAGTAGAATCGGAATATCACTAAAATCGATTTTCAAAAAACTAAACGCCGGCATAATCGGAAATGCCACAAATTGTAATACTGTACCGATTGCGGCCAACATTGCAATGCTGACCATTTTTTGTACCTTGTTGTTCATCTGAAATCCTCCAATTAAGGACCCATCTTCAACGAACTTTTTGATTCGCTTCTTTGTCATACAAAAAAACCCTATTTTTCTGCAGGGAAAAATAGAGTAGGATTATCTGATGAAAAAGCGTCTCAAATAAGCCCTATCTTCTTTATCCAGACTATACTGTCGGTATTGGAATTACACCAATTCAATCGTTAAAAACGAGTCGTGGACTATAACCACCGGTCGGGAATTACACCCTGCCCCTGAAGACGAACCTTGTATTATATTTTTTTACTTACTTAGTGTAACCGATTTGAACAATGAATGCAACTAACTAAGCTTTTTTATTAAATTTCATTGATTGTTTCATTTCTCAAAAAAAAAACAATCCCTTCGCCATAAGCGCGAAGAGATCGAGTCATTTTATCTTATTTAGCTTGATTTAATAATTGACTGATTTCTTTTTTAGTTAAATCACGATATTGTCCTGGTCGCAAACCTTTTAAGGTCAACTCACCATAACGTTCACGTTTTAATTTTTGAACAGGGAAACCAACAGCTTGAAACATTTTCTTCACTTGATGATTACGTCCTTCATGAATCGTTAATTCCACGACACTGCTACCTGTTTTAATATCCGCTGAAAGAATTTGAAAATTGGCTGGTGCTGTGCGTTTGCCATCAATGCGAATGCCTTTGGCTAATGGCAATAGATCTCGTTTAGTTGGTACACCTTTAATTTTTGCTACGTAGACTTTATCTACTTCATGTTTAGGATGGGTTAATTTTTGTGAAAAACTTCCATCATTCGTTAAAAGTAACAACCCAGAAGTATCATAATCCAGACGACCGACTGGATAAATTCGCTCAGTAACATCTGTAAAATAATCCGTTACTACTTTACGGCCTTTATCGTCAGACACCGCAGAAATAACCCCTCTTGGTTTATAGAATAAATAATAACCATATTCTTCTTGATAAATTGGTACACCATCAACTTCAACGGTATCTTGTTTACTTACTTGTGTTCCTAATTCTTTGACCACTTGGCCGTTGACTTTTACGCGACCTTTGACAATTAATTCCTCTGCTTTGCGACGCGAAGTCACCCCAGCATGAGCAATTGCTTTTTGTAATCTTTCCATTGTTTAAGCTTCCTCGCCTTCTGTTGTTTCAGACATTGGGTTCGTTTCTTGATAACGATCAAAAAATAGATCCATTGGTAGTTCTTCTTCTAATTCATCTTCCATTTGTTGGATATCTGGTAATTCATCTAAACTTTTCAACCCAAAGTAATCCATAAAATACTTCGTTGTGCCATACAAAATTGCTCTACCAGGACCATCTACGCGGCCTTTTTCTTCTATCAACTGACGGGCAACTAACTTTTGGATAGAACCAGAAGTCTGTACGCCACGAATTTCATCAATTTCAATACGCGAAATTGGTTGCTTATAAGCAATAATGGATAATGTTTCTAGCGCCGCTTGTGATAAGGCGTTCGACATAGGCGATTGCGCATATTTTTTTAGTAATGAGGCATATTTTTTCTTAGTTGTTAAGACAAAATGATTGCCGACTTCTAAAATATTCAACGCCGATTTATTGTCAGAAGCATAATGTTCTTTCAATTTCGTTAATTCTTCATAGGTTTTTGCTGTTGACTTCTCTAATAAGTACGCAAGCTCTTCCAAGCCAATTCCTTCTTCGCCAACCACAAATAAAATTGCTTCAATTTGACTAACTAATGTCACTGTGTTTCCTCCACCTCTGTTGTATCTTCCTGCTGGGTTTCTGTATTAAATAACAAAATTTCACTATAATTATTTTCTTGTTCAGCATAAATCGCGCCCGTTTTCATTAATTCTAAAAGAGCCATGAATGTTGTCACAATTTCTTGTTTGGAATAAGAATCGAAGAAAGAATCAAACGACACTGCCTTCCCTTTCTGTACTTGACGCATACGCTCTGAAATAGCGGTGATTTTTTCTTCGATGGAAACATCGTCACTAGCAACAGTTGTTTCAACAGGCTGGCGATTTTTTTTCTTTTCTAACATGGCGTGAAAGGCTAGAAATAAATCAATTGTATTGATTTGATTAGGCGGTAGTGTTGTATCTTCCTCTTTATAATCATCCATATCCATTGGTTCTTTTGTATAATAGAGTTTACGTTCTTCTTCTTTTTCATGTAAAACAGTCGCTGCATATTTAAATTTCCGATACTCCAATAACTGAGCTACTAAAGCTTCCCGTGGGTCTTCCTCTTCAAAAAAATCTTCATCATCAATGATTTCAAGCTCTTGTTTTGGAAGCAACATCTGACTTTTAATAGCCATTAAGGTGGCAGCCATGACTAGATATTCTCCAGCGACTTCTAACTCTAAGGTTTGCATCGCATGAATATAAGACATGTATTGTTCAGTTACTGCTGTAATGGGAATGTCATAGATATCGATTTCTAATTTTTGAATTAAATGTAGTAGAAGATCCAGTGGTCCTTCAAAGACATCTAGTTTTAAATTAATTTCTTGCAAAAACGACACCTACTTTCTTTTCTCGACTTCCTAGTTTACCATAAATTTATTCGTTTGTGGGCATTCTCGCAAATTAAGCCCGAGGAAAATGTTCCTTATAAACATCTGCCATTCGTTGTTTGGTAATATGTGTATAAATTTGTGTCGTGGAGATATCTGCATGTCCTAATAATTCTTGCACGATTCTAAGGTCTGCGCCATTTTCCAACAAATGTGTCGCAAAACTATGCCGTAATGTATGCGGCGTAATATTTTTCTCTATCTGGGCTTCTCGGACAATCTGTTTTAAATTTTTCCAAATGCCCTGTCTAGATAACGGTTCGCCATGATGATTAACGAACAGGTGTGTTTCATTCGGATGGTTTTTAATCAATTGAGGTCTGGCTTCGTTCATATAGCGCTCAATCCATTGAATCGCATAATCGCCTAAAGGAATAATTCGTTCTTTGTCCCCTTTTCCGATTGTTTGCAATAAACCAATGGATAAATGCAGATCCCCTAATTTTATTTCAATTAGCTCACTAACTCGCAGGCCCGTTGCATACATCACTTCTAAAATAGCACGATTCCGCATACCTAGTGGTTTACTTGTATCAGGGGTTTCAATTAATCGAGTCACTTCGTCAACAGATAATGTACTTGGCAATTTTTGAACTTTCTTGGGGGAGTCAATATGTTGCATCGGATTATGTTCGCTTAAGCGTTCTTGACGTAAAAATTGATGAAATCCTCTCAAACTAGAAATCATCCGAATCACACTTGCTGAAGCTTGCTGTTCTTCGTGAAGGGATTGCAAAAATTCTGTAATCATGTAACGGTCAACTTCGTCCCAAGAATGCAGGCCTTGTTCTTGTAAAAAGGCTACGTATTTTTTTAAATCTCGTTCGTAACTCCGTCGTGTGTTATTTGATAAGCCCCGCTCTATTTGTAAATAGTGTAAATAATCGACTAATTGTTCTTCCATTATCCTTCCCTCATTTCTAGTACTATCCTATCAGATTATGCCCTAGATTGCATGGGTAAATTCCAACTTATTAAAAAAAATCAACTGACAACAAAAGACTTGTTCACTAAGTCGTTAACTTAAGAACAAGTCTTTTGTTGTTGCTACTATTAGTAAAGAATAAATTTGTTATTTTATATATTTATCTAGAAAAGCAGCTACTGTTTCCTTATATTTTTCTGGGTTTTTATTATAAGCTTTCGCATGCTCTGCTCCAGGCACGACATATTTTTCTTTAGGTCCTTGGGTTGCATTATAAACTTCGTCTAACATACTAAACGGCACAAACGTATCATTTTCACCATGAATAAAGAGCATTGGTAAATGATTCTTTTGTAATTGTTTAACAGCGCTTGCTTCCCCAAAGAAATAGCCAGCTCTAAGTTTCGTAATCCCGCTAGTAACATTAACTAATGGGAAACTTGGTAAATTGAAAAGCTCTTTCAATTGATATTGCAACTCCTGATTGACTGTAGAATAGCCACAATCTTCCACAATGGCTTTCACGTTATCTGGTAATTTTTCCCCGCTCGTCATCATGACTGTAGCAGCACCCATACTGACACCGTATAAAGTGATTTGTTCTTGCTGACCATTTTCGGTTAAAACTTTCTCAATCCATTGGACATAATCTTTACGATCGGGCCAGCCGAACCCAATATAATCTCCTTGACTTTTCCCGTGACCACGCGCATCTGGCGCTAACACATTGTAGCCCCAATCATGATACATTTTCGCAAAGACAGACATCGTTTCTGCCGAACCCATATAACCATGCGCCATAATAACGGTACGATTACTTTTTTTGTCGGCTGGTAAATAAATGGCCTTTAGACGTAGCCCATCTTCCGAAGTAATTGACCATTCTTGTCGATTTTTGTCATCTTTAAACCACGCGCCTTCAGGTGTCTGGACCACTTTTGACCCTGGGGTATTCTCATTTATAAAGTCTTTCTTTCCTGGAACTACTGCATAATTATAAAAATATAAGCCTGCCGCAATTAAACCAATTGCAATTACTACAATAAGCGCAATCAAAATTTTTAACCATCGATTCATCTACGTACTCCTTTTATTTAAACTGTATGATTCATTATAAGTTGTCGCCCTTTTTTTGACAACTACCATTCAAAGATTCAGCCATCTTTCTTTACCACTACAATGGGACAATTTTGTTGCGACAAAAAAAGCATAGCACAAAAATATTACCTTTTACGCTATGCTCCACTTATCTATTTATAGGAAACTAAAAATTATTTATTTTCAATAAGTTTAAAACTTGACCATGGTTTCAAAAATTCTAATAAGAAACGTTCGTCATCAGAAATACGACCAACCACATTTACACGGCCATCATTTTTCATTTCTTTTAAAGCAATTTGTGTTTCCCCTTTGTATTGTCCATAGCCAACGTTGTCAATCAAGACATCGCCTCGAACAATATCTCTCGTTGTATGAGCTGGGAAAGGACGATCTTTATAGTAAACACGTGTCATTGTTGAACGCAAAACGTAATCAGAACGATCTCCACGATAACTGTGTAAGTTATCGAACAATGCAATTCTTTCATCTTCTGTGATTTCTGGTTCTGTATCCACTTTGATCGAAGGATACGGTGCATGAAAGGCTTCTGCCATTGCTGCTAATTCTGCTTCTGAGGCATAAGCATTTCCGACAGAAATATCATCGATTAATCCTGTTAAAACTAAATGCTTAACTTGCGTTGCAATTTCTAAATCGCGGTGGTCTTCCAAAGAACATAACCCATCTTGTGTCGGCCATGGCCCAAATGTAGCATCGTGTGAGTTCACAAACGCCATCGTATTTAAATTATATTTTCTAAATTTTTCTGAACAATAAACAAAATGATCATAGCCTAAGCCTGTATAGCGATGTGGATAGAAATTATGTGAGCCTAGTAAATTTTCTGTATTTGGTGAGTAAGCCATAATATTATCTACATAACTTGTCCCTGAACTCATATTAATTTCAATTTTAATGCCATAAGGGTTTCTTGTCATATTCGCCTCTTCTTGCCCAGTAAAGCCAAGATCTAAACGAATACCGTAAGCGCCCATATCATGGAAAAATGATAAATCATCATAAGAGATGCCTAATTGTTCGAACAATGCAGGATTAATATCGACCATCACTTCCATACCTAATTGGTTGGCGTAATCTACGACTTTTTTAAACTCTGCTAATACCTTTTCCCGATCATCATTGATTTGCAATAAACTAGTAAAGACACGCTTAAAGCCGTATTTATGAGCCAAATCCAAATATGCTTTGTCCTTTTCAAATGTTGAACGTTCTGGATAAATTGAAATACCTAATTTTCCCATGTGATTGCCTCCTAAATTGTAAAACATAATAATGTATCTGCTTACATTGTAACAAAAAAAACAAAAGTGGTCTACACCTTTCCTATAGGAAATCTTATAAAAATTCCACTGGTTTGTTATCTTCTCTTTTGTTATGATAAAAAAGAACCTAATTGTCAGTGTGAAAGGAAGAGGAAAACAGATGAAACATAAGAAAATGCTTGCTGTTGCTTCAGTTGCAGCATTCACCTTGCTTTTAGCAGGCTGTAACACAACCAATAATAAAGGCACGACCGCAACGAGTGATTCTGTCGCTAAATCCAGTGAAAGCAAAACAAAGGATTCGGTCGACTTAAATTCACTAGATTTACCACAACTAGATGACAAAGTTGCCGAAGATCAAGACTTAGTCCAAATGGTTACTTCAATGGGAAATATTGAAATCAAACTATTTCCTAAACAGGCTCCAAAAACTGTTGAGAACTTTATGAAACATGCCAAAGATGGCTATTATGATGGCTTGACTTTCCACCGCGTCATCAATAACTTTATGATCCAAGGTGGCGATCCTAGCGGTGATGGAACTGGCGGAAACAGCATCTGGAATAAACCATTTGAAGATGAATTTTCAAACCAGTTATATAACATTCGTGGCGCATTATCAATGGCGAATGCAGGACCTAATACTAACGGCAGTCAGTTCTTTATTGTCCAAAATACAGATGATCAATCTGATGGTCTTTTATATGATGATTATCCAAAAGCAATCATTGATGCTTACAAAAAAGGCGGCTATCCTTCTCTTGATAAAAAACATACTGTTTTCGGTCAAGTAACCAAAGGAATGGATATTGTCGATAAAATTGCCAAAGTCGAAGTTGGTGCCAACGATAAACCAAAAACCGATGTTAAAATTGAAAAAATCAATATTCTTCAAGAAGCAAAAAAATAACAAAAAGTCAGAACGTATGCTGAAGATACGTTCTGACTTTTTGTTATTTTTGAATCGCTTGTAATGCCTTTTCTGGTACTTGGTCTTGATTGACCTCTTCATACGTATTGATGTGGGCCCCTTTATTTGAGACTTTTAGATAATGATCTGTTTTTAATTCATGGTCCGCTGTGAAAGTTATTTCTCGCGTTTTGCCTTCCTCATCTGCGGCTACTTGCGTATAACTAGCAATTCCATAGCCATTAACGCTATCGGCTTTCTTTGTTTTAACATACACATTTCCTTCTTTAACCAATGGATTTAATTGATCTAACACACCAGCTAATTCGCCAGAGTTCTTTTCTGCGTAAAACTTGGCCCCAAATAAACCACCACCAATAACAATTGCTGTCACCACTAAAAATTTAATAAATTTCATCACATAAATCCTCCCGAGTAATTATTCTCTGTTACTTCTTCCAAAGTATAACAAGATTTAAACAATCCTTCCTCGGGCGCAACGACCAGTTTTTTCTCAGACTTATGTCGTATTTTTGTTATTTTGAATAAATAACAAAACACTACTCTTCTATCAACAATTGACTTAATAATTGAATTTCTTGATTCTTAGTTAAGTCAATTGTCTTCATTGTAACCGCTGTGGCTAAACCTAAATAGATTACCACCATTTTAGGAAATAATTCGACAAATTTTCCTTTGTCCATTTGTACATATTTTTTATCCAATAATAAATGCTCTTCAAAAAAAGTTTGAAGCATTTGCTGCAATTCTTCTTCATAACCATGTGCTTTCATAAATAACGCCGTATAGATTTTTTGATGTTTTTGGGCAAATAATATAAAGTTCAGACCCAATGCAATCACTGGGTCTGAGGCACCGACATCTGCTTTATAAAATAATTGCATACGATGAAATAACGATTTAATTAAGGTTCGTTTTAAATCGTCCATGTTGACAAATTCTAAATAAATTGGCTGCGTAGAAATCCCCATAGCATCTGCAATATTTCTAGCAGTTAAATTAGAAAAACCTTTATCTACTAAAATTTTTTCAGCTACGTTTAAGATTTTTTCCTTTGTATATACCTTCGTTCTAACCATTTTCATACCCCTTTTCTCTTTTAGTTAACAATAACTTTATTATGTTCACACAAAAGAAAACCATTTTCATTATATATATAATATTTTACACTTTTTTATGCGTTTCTTTTCTCAAAATTTTCTATACATTTCAAAAAAATTGAGAATTTTCATCGCCTATAAACAAATAGGTCCAGAACAAAAGGTCATCACCTTTTGTTCTGGACACTAAACGGCTGCACTCTTTATTCTTCTATTTGTTTGCCTTGTTCTTTGGCAAGCTCATTTTTATCATAAGCTACAAAGAACGGATAGTAAATCAAGATGGCCACTAGAATTAAAACGATATTCAAAACAGCAGCACGCCAATCGCCGCCTGTCGCCATAAAGGCGCCAATTGGCCCTGGTAAGGTCCAAGGTGCGGTAAAGACAACTTCACTTACTAAACCTAATTTAGTGGCAAACC
Organism: Enterococcus sp. DIV1307a; assembly: GCF_050537425.1. Taxonomy (NCBI): domain Bacteria; kingdom Bacillati; phylum Bacillota; class Bacilli; order Lactobacillales; family Enterococcaceae; genus Enterococcus; species Enterococcus sp. DIV1307a. Next base: position 1,281,688 of record NZ_CP172914.1, on the reverse strand, counting down.
AAGCAATCGTTGCTAAAACCATTGGTGCAAAGATAAAAGGAATCATTAAAATCGGATTTAAGACAATCGGTACACCGAAAATAACTGGCTCATTAATATTAAAAATAGACGGTGCTAAAATAGCTTTTCCTAGTTTTGAACCATATTCTGATTTTGCCCGAAAGGCTAATAATATGGCTAAACCAATTGTGGCTCCGGCACCACCAATCCAAATGAACCATTGGTAAAAAGGTTCTGCCGCAATCCGAGGTAATGCTTCGCCAGCTGCTTTAGCAGTCGTGTTTTCCTCTAATAGTTGTAGCCATAGAGGACGCGCCAAAGATCCTACGATTGAAGCGCCGTGAATCCCAAAGAACCAGAAAAATGTGGTTAAAAAGACTAACAGCAAGACACTCAATAAAGAGTCTGCTGCTTGAACTAGTGGTCCCACCAAGTTCCCTACAAACGTGTGCCAATCAAAGCCTAAATAATAAGTGATTGAACCAATCAATAACATGACAATTAAAGTCGGAGTCAATGATTCAAATGAACGAGCAACAGCAGGTGGAACGTTATCAGGCATTGTAATTTTGAACTTAGACTTATCTGTTACTCGATAGATTTCGACAGCAATAATTGACGTCACAATCCCAACAAACATCCCTGCACCACCCAAATTAGCCATTGGTAAAACAAACCCAGAAACACCAGCTGCTTTACTGGCTTCTTCAGGAATCGCTACAGGTACTAATGTTAATAAAAAAGCAATCGTAGCCAAAATCCCTCCAGAGACTTGATCAAGATTATATGATTTCGCTAAACTAGCGCCAATGCCAAAAGTCGCATATAACGCCATAATGTACATTGTCATTCGGTAAGGCAATAAGATTGTAGCAGCATTACTTGTTAAAAATTGAGTAATGCCCCAAGATTCTGGTAACGGCGGAAACGCAATAATTAGAAAAAAAGAACCGACAATAATTAAAGGTAATGTCGCAATAATCCCATCCCGCACCGCACGTAAATGGCGCTGATTGGCAATTTTAGCCATTGGTCCAGCTAGATGATTTTCAATCCAAACAGTCAGTTTATCTAACATAAATAACACTCTCCTCTGTTTTTCTCTTAAAAAATAACTCCTTTAATCAGCCATAAATAAGAGATAAGCTCTAATAAAATAAGAGAAATTAAAAACAACCAAATAAAACGCTTACAAAAACCTGTTTTCGTTTCAATAAAATAATGACTATACGCTAACGCAAAAGCAATCCCAACAGGCAAAAAAATCATGGCACCAATATTAAACGGCAGACTGAAAGTCCATAATAAAACACTCGGCAACAGGACACCACATAAGAACCCCATACTAAAAAGAAAACCGGCACTTTTAACTGAAAACTTAGGAACCATTGCTTGATTGTTTTCCATTTCAATTTCGCTCCTTTCGTTTGTTATTTTGTTACATTTAAAATTATAAGCTATTAAAAATATTATTTCAATCTATTCGCTAATTTAATACTAATTTTAAAATAAAAAACCAGTTCACTGAGTGAACTGGTTTTATGCTTATTCGACAAATTCAAATTCAAAATTACCAATCCGAACAATGTCGCCATCTTTCGCGCCACGTGCTCGTAATGCCTCATCGACACCCATACCACGTAATTGACGTGCAAAACGCATTACTGTTTCATCATGATCGAAATTCGTCATTTCAAATAATTTTTCTAATTTTTCACCAGATAAAACCCATGAAGCATCTGGTTCACGATCAATCGTAAATTCTGGACCTTCTGGTTGGAAGCCATAACGAACGGTTTCTTCCTCTACCACTTCATCTTCATATAATGGGAATTCAGGCGTTACTTCCAACAAGTCAGCTGTTGCATTTAATAAAGGTTCAATACCTTTACGAGTAACCCCAGAGATTGGGAAAATAGGTAGCTCATCAGCATACTCATCGGTGCGTTCCTTCGCAAGTTGCTCTTTAAATTTCGCTAAATTCTCTTCTGCTTCAGGCATGTCCATTTTATTGGCAACAATAATTTGAGGTCGCTCCATCAAACGTAAATTGTGTGAAGCCAATTCTTTATTGATTGCCAAATAATCTTCATAAGGATCGCGTCCTTCCATGCCACTCATATCAATGACATGTAAAATAACACGCGTCCGTTCAATGTGGCGTAAGAACTGTGTTCCTAAGCCGACACCTTGAGAAGCTCCTTCAATTAAGCCTGGCAAATCTGCTGCAGCAAAGCTTCGACCATCACTAGTAGTCACCATCCCTAAGTTTGGAACTAACGTCGTAAAATGATAGGCACCAATTTTCGGACGAGCGGACGAGATAACAGAGAGTAATGTTGATTTTCCTACAGAAGGAAACCCAACTAACCCAACATCTGCTAAAACTTTTAATTCTAATTCGATTTTACGTTCTTGACCCGGTTCGCCGTTTTCGGCAATTTCTGGTGCAGGGTTTCTTGGGGAAGCAAAGCGAATATTCCCGCGACCACCGCGTCCGCCTTTTGCTACTACTAAGGTCTGACCATTCTCAATTAAATCCCCAATTAAAGCTCCAGTTTCTGCATCACGAACTGTTGTACCTGGTGGAACTTTGACAAGTAAATCTTCTGAACCACGACCGTGCATTCCTTTACTCATACCATTTTCTCCAGGTGTCGCCTTAAAATGACGATTAAACCGGAAATCCATTAATGTGCGTAATCCTTCTTCAACAACTAAAACAACGTCGCCACCGCGTCCGCCATCACCACCAGCGGGACCCCCGTCTGGTACATATTTTTCTCTACGGAAAGCAACCATTCCGTCGCCGCCTTTACCAGCTTTGACATCAATCGTCACTTGATCTAAAAACATGGACATATAATTTGTCCTCCTATTCTACTTCTACTATCTTTAATCACCTCAAAAAGCGTGATTCGAAAGTCTTTATTATTGTATCGGGAAAACAACCGTTTGTCTAGCAATTCTAGTTAGTTATCGTTGGAAAAAGCAAAATTTCTCATGAATCTTTCGCTTTCTTTTTGTCGCTTCGCTATCAGTCTTTTGACAAAAAAATTTTAGAGGTTCATACTATAGATAGTTGAAGAAAATCACTTTTTCAGCAAGGGTCCAAAGAAACACAAACATCTAAAGGAGGAATTTTTGTTATGACAGTCAAAGTAGGAATTAACGGTTTTGGAAGAATTGGTCGTTTAGCCTTTCGCCGAATAAAAGAAGTTTCTGATGATATTGAAGTTGTGGCTATCAATGATTTGACTAGCCCAACAATGTTGGCTCACTTATTACAATTTGACTCTACGCATGGCACCTATCCTGGCACCGTGACAGCCACTGAAAATGGCATTGTGGTTGACGGCGAAGAAACCCGTGTCTACGCAGAACCAGATGCAAGTAAAATCCCTTGGGTTAAAGAAAACGGAGTAGACATTGTGCTTGAATGTACAGGTTTTTATACCTCTGAAGAAAAAGCGCAAGCTCATTTAGATGCAGGTGTGAAACGTGTGGTTATCTCTGCTCCTGCAGGCGCAATGAAAACAATCGTTTATAACGTCAATGATGATACACTTGATGCCAACGATAAAATCATTTCTGCTGGTTCATGTACGACAAACTGTCTAGCACCGATGGCTTACTTCTTAAATAATGAATTTGGTATTGAAGTTGGTACCATGACAACTGTCCATGCCTACACATCAACACAAATGCTATTAGATGGCCCTGTTCGTGGCGGAAATCTTCGTGCGGCACGCTCTGCTGCAGACAATACTATTCCCCATTCAACTGGTGCTGCTAAAGCAATTGGCTTAGTTATTCCAGAACTTAATGGAAAATTACAAGGCCATGCCCAACGTGTTCCCGTTGTGGATGGATCCTTAACAGAATTAGTTAGCATTTTAAAAACAAAAGTAACAGCTGATCAAGTAAATGAAGCAATGAAAAAACACACCATTGATAACCCTTCTTTCGGTTATGATGATCGTGAAATTGTTTCTGGAGACATAATCGGCACGACAGAAGGTTCGATTTTTGACCCAACGCAAACAGAAGTAACGACAGCTGGCGATTTCCAATTAGTGAAAACTGTGGCTTGGTATGACAATGAATATGGTTTTACTTGCCAAATGATTCGCTTATTGGAAAAATTCGCTAATTTATAATTCCAATGAATAAAAAACTGCCTTGCATAAATTAATGCAAGGCAGTTTTTTTAATGTTTACTTTGACAACTTTGACAAATACCATGAAAAGTTAAGCGATGATCTTTGACTAAAAAATGATACCGACTTTCAACAATTTGCTCTACTTCACCAAGCAAGTCTTCTTCCACTTCCTCAATTGTGCCACATTCTAAGCATAACAAATGGTGGTGAAAGTGTTTGGCGCCTTCTTTTCTTAAATCATAGCGAGCTAAACCATCGTTAAAGCTCACTTTATCAACGACTTTTAAGTCTGTTAAAATTTCTAGCGTTCGATAGACTGTTGCTAGACCAATTTCCGGACTTTTTTGTTTTACCAAGAAGTAAATTTCTTCTGCTGATAAATGATCTTTTTCATTTTCCAATAATACAAGTACGGTTGCTTCCCGTTGTGGTGTTAATTTAAAGCCTGATTCATGTAATTGTTTTTTTGTCTTTTTTAAAGCAGCAGTCGAATCCATTATTACAGCTCCTTGTTTAGAATGATTACAAATTAAGAAACTTAATTTATCAATCAAATTAAAATAATTATAAAAGAAATAACTGTAATTTGCAAGATATTCTCAATTAGCTACCTTAATTTTTTTCTTTTGATTGTTCCAACGAGCCAATTAGAATTGTTTTACCATCTTCTTGTTTAATTAATTTTTGTTTCATTAAATGGCCTAAGGCGCGTTTAAATTGAGCTTTACTAATGCCAAAGGTTTGTTTAATTTCATCAGGGCTTGATTTATCGGTGAAAGGAATTTGGTGATCGTTTGCTCTTTCTAAGAAAGTTAGAATCATTAACGCATCATCGCTGATTACTTCATGACTTCTTGGTTTTAACGAAAGATTCAATACGCCGTCCGGCCGCACGCCAATCACACGCCCCACTACTTTTTCACCTAAACGTGGTTCCTGGAATCGTTCAGAAGGATGGATAAATCCAATGTATAAATCATCAGTTAAAATATACGTTCCTGCAAGTTTCAGACGATACACATGCCCAGTTAAGTTTTGGTTTTGCATTTCAGCATTCCCTCGTTTTGCCATGGCTTTAAAGACTTTTTCATCTGCTAATTCGCCCCAAATGCGGTCTTTACTGTCCACTTTTAAAGTAACCATTACTCGGTCTTCTTTTTTAGGCCAAAGTTCCCGCATAGTTGGTAATTCATCCAACGAAATAACGACATCTTTATCTGGTAAGCCAACATCCACAAAGACACCTAAATCACGTCTCGTTCCCGTGACAGTACCAAAGCCATAGCTACCAATGCGCACAGTAGGAATTGTAGTTGTCAGTGCTGGCTCTTGTTTTTGATTTAAATAACCAAACCCTTCTACAGCCTCTCCTATGGCATGCGTACCTTCTTCTTTTTTTAAACGGAATGTGATGCCATTTTTTTGAACAAAATAAAATTGTTCATTTTCATCGACCACAATGCCGGTAAATGTTGTTGCTAGTAATTCTCTCATTTATCATTAACTCCTCAAGGAAAATCAATCGAACAAAAGATTTCCGCTTTTGTTCGATTGTTTCTATTTTCTTTTATTGCCCTGCATTACGAGAAGCGTTCCCTTTGAACCAACCTGTTTTAGCATTGATTGTAACTAAATACATGTGAACATTTTTCTCTGTAGTGCCTTCTAATAATTTTGATTGATTGTTTGTTGCATAAAGATTGTAGTAACCTTCGCCATTCACAATTTTGGCAGGTTCTAAAGAATATCCGCCAGGAACCACATAGCCACGAGCAATCACTGTGTCTAAGACTTTTTCTTTCACACCTGGTGCCCATGTCCACGCTGGATTGCTACTATCAGCGATATCAGCAGCATCTGGCGCATAAAGCGGACTAGTGTAAACCCCGTCACTATTCGGCGCCGTGTAGCCATTCGCTTCTGTTTTTGCTGTTTCTTCCTTCTTAGCGTTCTCTTTTTTCGCGGCAGCAGCTTGTTTTGCTTGTTCTTCTGCTTGTTTTGCTTGCTCTGCGGCAGCTTGTTCTTCTGCAATTCTTTTCTGTTCTTCTTCAACCTTGGTTAACGCTTGGTCAGCTGTCGTGACTTGTTTGACCAGTTCTTTTTTCAGCTTATCACTTGTTACTTTACCTACTTCTGCCTTAGCAGCTTGATACGTGTCTCGATTCAGCTGATTGGTAGTTTTTCCATCTTTATAAATGACCTCAACCGCTTTTTTAGCTTTTTGTAATTGGTTGTATTGTTGGTTCGCTTGATCGATTGCTTGGTTCATCAATTGGTCAAATGGATCATTTCCTGTTAAATTCTTTACGGAAATTGGTTGATCAGCAGCTAAAATCGCCGGTTTCAACTCATTGCCATTGACAATCGGCGCCTCAAATAATTGGTTGATTTGTTGAATGGTTTGTTGCTTCTCTTTCAATGTTTGAATTTGTTTATTTAATTGAGAATACTCTTCTGAATCTTTAATTTCCGCGACTTGTTTTGAGAGTTTTTCTGGACTAACAGTCACCATATCGGGTTTAATAAAAACTTGCTCCTTCGTGGTATAAAAGGCTGCTAGTTCATCTTTCAGCGTATCTGTTTTCTTGGTTAGTGCCGCCGCCTCTTGCGCGGCAGCTTTTTGCGTTTGATCATGATACGCCCAAGCACTACCTCCAGCTAATAAAACAACCGCAAGCGCAACGAAAGCCACTTTTTTTGATGGTTTCTTCGGAGCAGGCGCTGGTTGAGCATTCCCAGTTTCATTCATCGGTGGTATCACACCTGAATCTGAAACTTTTTCCACGGTTGTATCAGCGTCGCTCGGTTCCTCTAGCGACGCTGCACTCGTTAACCCTTCTTCAGAATCTGAAATGGATTCAGTTGGTGTTTCGGCTTGGGTTAATACTGCCTCACCGCTGTTTTCTAACTCTTGGGTCTCTGCTGTTTCTTCTGATGGATTTTCAGACATTTCTGTATCTGCTCGATGCGCTTGAATATAAGCTTGCAAAGTTTCGTTTGGTGTTACATCTTGATCTTCTATCGGTGGTTGTGAAAAAATTTCTTCTTCAGAAGTAGTAGAGATAACTTCAGTTCCTGAAATCTCTGTTAAAGCTTCCTCTTCTGACTTCACCGTCTCAGATACCTCAGCTATTTCTGCTTCAACAGTAGTTGTTTCTTCTGTTGTTTCTTCTGTTGTTTCTTCTAAATTAACTGCTTCGTCCGTTGCTAGTTCTTCTTCTGTTGAATGAGTAGGCGTCTCTTCTGTCGCTGGTGTCGACTCCTCCACCAAATCATGAGTCTCCTCACTAGCCCCTTCTTGAAGCGATGTTTCTAGACCAGAAACATCCTCTGAATCAGAGACTATTAAGTTATCTTCTGTTGACTCTTCTTTTTTGTCATCATTACTTTCTTCTTCTGGTGATTCGCCAAACAGTTCCATCACATGGCCTAAGCTCATATCTTTTAACTCAGACCATTCAATATTCTCATTTAATTGATCTTCGTGTTGTTCATTTTCCTGTGTTTCAAAATCTATATTTGTTGAAGTCGTTTCCGCTTCTTCTTTATCAACTGTTGTGTCAGTTAGTGAATAGCCACATGTTGGGCAGGTCGTTAATTCTGCATCGAATTCGTTCCCGCACTTCGGACATTTTTTTGTCATTCTTCCGCCTCACATTCTGCTAATATTCCATTACTTCTAATTTACCACAACTTGCGCCTTCTTCCAATAACTAGCAATGACATTTAGAGACTTTTTAAAAATCAAAAGCGGCTCTTCTCGCATGCACGAAAAGAGCCGCTAAACGGTATGTTTATTCTAAAAAGTCTTTTAATTGTTTTGAACGAGAAGGATGTCTTAGTTTTCTTAACGCTTTTGCTTCAATTTGACGAATACGTTCACGAGTGACACCGAAAACTTTTCCGACTTCTTCTAGCGTACGTGTCCGACCATCATCTAAACCAAAACGTAAACGTAAAACATTTTCTTCACGGTCTGTTAAAGTATCCAGAACATCTTCTAGTTGTTCTTTTAACAATTCGTAAGCTGCATGTTCAGCAGGACTGGTAGCATCTTGGTCTTCAATGAAATCACCTAAATGTGAATCATCTTCTTCACCAATTGGTGTTTCTAAAGAGACTGGCTCTTGTGCGATTTTTAGGATTTCACGAACTTTTTCTGTTGGTAAATCCATTTCCGCACCAATTTCTTCTGGCGTTGGTTCTCTACCTAAATCTTGCAATAGTTGGCGTTGAATCCGAATCAATTTATTGATTGTTTCAACCATATGAACAGGAATTCGAATCGTTCTAGCTTGGTCCGCAATTGCCCGCGTAATCGCTTGACGAATCCACCAAGTAGCATACGTAGAGAATTTGAACCCTTTACGGTAGTCAAATTTTTCAACAGCTTTCATTAAGCCCATATTACCTTCTTGAATTAAATCCAAGAATTGCATACCACGACCTACATATCGTTTGGCAATTGAAACAACCAAACGTAAGTTGGCTTCTGCTAAACGTTGTTTTGCTTCTTGATCGCCTTCTTCAATTTTAAGTGCCAATTCAACTTCTTCTGCGGCAGTTAACAATTGAACGCGCCCAATTTCTTTTAGGTACATACGCACGGGATCATTAATTTTAACACCTGTTGGCGCAGATAAGTCTTCTGCTTGGGCCTTTTCCGCTTCTTTTTCATCTTTTTTCAAGCTATGTTCACTTGGGTCTCCATTTTCATCGACCACGCTGATACCAGCATCTTCAACTTTTTGGATCAATTTTTCCATAGCTTCTGCATCCAAAGTATACGGTGTGGCTAATTGATTCGCTAAATCATCATAAACCACTGTTCCTTTAGGCTTGTTTTCTTTGATAAATGCTGCCACTGCAGCTTCATATTTTTTACTTGTTTCTTTTTCCATGAAAGAAGGCCCCCTTCATTTTTCGGTTCACGCTTGAAATAACTGATAAATCACTGGGACTTATCAAAATAAAATGAACAAAACGCTTAGTTCTATTCATTATATTGCTTAAGTAAATGTTCGTTGAGCTTTAAGCTGTCGAGCCAATTGGATAATCTCCATTGTTAATTCGGCTTCAAGCTGTTGGTTGCCCACTCGTTTTGCTTCTTGCTGTTGAATCTTTTTCTGCTCAATTGCCTCTGCAATACTTGATAAGGCAATTACATGTAATAAATCGGCAACTTCTCGCTCAGAGCTTTCTTCCGATAAATTCTGATACGCAATTTCAATTGCTAATTGTTTGGTTTGATTATCTTGCAAGAAATTAATAAAATCGGCAATGTCGAAACTTTGATGCAGTGTCGCATAACTTTCTAGCAAGAAATATAATTCTTGGTATTCATCATGAGCGAATGAAAAATCTGGCAATTGTTGAATGGTTTGCCGTACTCCTTGTTCATTCATTAAACGAAATAATAAAGAACGTTCTGCTTTTTGAACTTGGGTTAACGGTAACTTGTTCTGGACGTGATTCTCTTCAAAAACAGGTTCTTCCATTGGTGGTGGCATCATTTCATCTTGATAAAATTGTTGCCTTTCTTGCCGTTGGACTGAACGTTGCTCTTGCTTCAATTGATTGAATTGTTCTTCTAAACTATGAACAGAAAGTTGAAATTCCTGAGCAATTTGGTTTAAATAACGATCACGTTCCAAGGGAGATTGAACATTGGTTAACTCCCGTAACAATTCGTTCACATAATCCAATTGTTCTTTTTCGTTATTCATGTTTCTAGTTAACCGATGATAGTTCATTTTAAAACTAAAAACTGTTTCTCGGCCATGATTGGCTAAATTTTGAAAAGCTTCTGCGCCATATTTCCGCACATATTCATCAGGATCCAGCTTTTCAGGGATGCTGACAATACTCAAGTCAAAATGACTGTTTTCTTGCAATAATTGAATCGCACGGTTTGTGGCTTGAACACCGGCATTATCGCCATCGTAACAAATAACTACTTCCTTAGCGACCCGTTCCAAACGCCGAATTTGTTCATTGGTCAAACTAGTCCCCATTGAAGCCACCCCACTTTTTACGCCTGATTGCCAAGCAGCGATAACATCCATGAATCCTTCAAAAAGCAAGACTGTATTTTCTTTACGAATTTCTTTTCTGGCTCTATCAAAGTTAAACAGCGTTTCTCGCTTATTAAAAAGTGTTGTTTCAGGACTATTCAAGTATTTAGGCATCTCATCCCCTGGAAAATCAGCTGTTTTTAACAAGCGACCAGAAAAGGCGATGACATTGCCTTGGGGATCATTAATTGGAAACATGATTCGTTGATAGAAACGATCCAAAAACGTACCGTTATCTCTTTGGACAAACAGCCCAGAAGGCTCAAAAAGAGTTTCATCCAGTTGTTCATTTTTAAAAACTTGACTTAAGAAATCACGTTTTTGCGGCGCAAATCCAATTTGAAAGGTCTCAATTAGTTCTTGTGTTAACCCCCGCTCTAATAAATAGTTTAATGCGGGTTCGCCAATTTTAGTATTCACTAAAATATGATGGTAAAGTTCTGCGGCTTTACTATGCAGTTGTAAAAAACTCCGTCTTTGTTGGTTTTCTGGGGTATCCGCTACTTCACGCGGCTCTGACCAATCAAAGTCCACAGATAAATGTTCCAAATCTGCAACACGTTTCACGGATTCTGGAAAACTAATGCCTTCAATTTCTTGCAAGAAATTAAAAACAGTTCCACCTTTCCCGCAGCCAAAACAGTGAAAAATTTGTTTGTCTTCTGCTACTGAAAATGAAGGGGAACGTTCTTCGTGAAACGGACATAAACCCATATAATTTTTACCGGATTTTTTTAACTGGACATACTGCCCAATAATATCTACTATATTCGTTCGGTGACGAACTTCCTCAATGACTTCCTGAGGAATGCGTTGTGCCATTGTCCTCACCTCCTAAGAATAGCATTGTGCTAACTCATGTGATTGACCGTTTAAAAAACGCACTGTCATTTCAGTGCGAATTCCAATGGACACATTTACACATGATTTATTGTATCACATAATCTCTGTTTTTCAAGTATCTTGTTTCAACTCAACAAAAAAAGAAAGTATCTAGGACAAAAGTCATCCTGACTCCTGCCCCAGACACTAACTCTTAAAATAATCAGTTAAACATCAAGCTTGCTCCGACTTCCTTCAAGATTTAAAGAAGAACTGCATTTCTGGAGACGAATGCTTTTAGCTCAACCTCTGCTTTTTATAAATCTTTAATTGTTTTTCCAGCACGTTTCATTTGTACGAAACCAATTGTTACACGCACTACAATATTAATGGCCATCATAATAAAGAAGAGACCCATTGTTTGCGAAGTTAAGAAACCAATTTCTAAAATGTTGTGGAATAACATAGCTGCTACATAAATACCAATAATGGTACTGAAAACCAAGAAAATGCGTAATGGATTTAAAGGCAGACATGCTCGAACAACAGCCATACAGCTAATTCCAACTAATAAATAATACATTAACGTCGTGGTGTCTAAAGAAGAAAATCCTTGATTTTGTCCAATCAGATAAACAGCAATGATATTCGCTACAACTAAAAGCGCATTAACAGACGCATTTTTCAAAGCCGTTGGTAAAAACTTCCCGACAACTTTTCGTTTGTCCCCTTCGAAAGATAAGAAGAAGGCTGGATATCCTTCAATTGCTAAATCAATCAAGGTCACTTGAATCGGAATGAACGGGAACGCAATGGCCGTTAAGGCACAAATGATTGAGAGAATAAACGAATAAATCGTTTTAATGAAGAAAACGCTGGAAACTCGGGTTACATTATTTACCACACGTCGTCCTTCAAACAAGACATCTGGTAACGTTGTAAAATCAGAATCTAGCAAAACTAGATTAGAAATTTGCCGAGTAGCGCCATCTCCCTCTGCCATGGCGATACTACAATCCGCTTCTCGTAACGCTAAAACATCGTTGACGCCATCGCCGGTCATCGCCACCACATGCTCTGTGTCTTTCAACTCACGCACAATGGTTCGTTTTTGCTGAGGCGATACACGTCCGAACACTGTGTATTGCTGAACCGCTTCTCGCACTTCTGCTTCTGTCGTTTTGGTCGACAAATCAATATAAGACTCATAACCGGGTAGCCCAGCACGACGAGCAATATTTGAAACAGTTACCGGATTATCACCAGAAATTACTTTTAAGTCGATTCCTTCTTCTTTTAGATAAGCCAGTGTTTCTTTGGCATTTTGGCGAATTGGATCATCAATTTCTAGAATCGCTAATGGCTCTAAATAAGGCATTTTGGTTTCGTTTAACGGTTGTTGTTCCGCAATGGCTAACATCAAGACGCGATAACCATTCTCTTGTGCTGTAAAAACAGCTTCTGGCAACCGACTATCGTCTACCAAACGCTCAGGAGCCCCTAAATAAACTGTCCCAATTTCTGGAAATTCAATAGCCCCCCATTTTCGTTCAGAAGAAAAAGCCAAGACTTCTTTTGCGCCAAATCGATTGGATACTTCATAATGATCACGAATTGCTTGCATTGTAATATTATTATCCGTACTTTCAGATAGGTAGCTTCCGATAATCTGTGGGAAGAGTTCTTCATATTTGTCATGCAAGATAATCGCCTTTTGCACTTTCATTTTACCTTCTGTAATCGTTCCAGTTTTATCTAAACACAAAGTGTCCACATGGGCCAATGTTTCAATTGAGTACATATCTTGTACTAGAATACGTTTTTTGGCTAACTTAATGACACCTGTTGTCAGCGCAATACTAATTAATAGTACTAATCCTTTTGGTAACATCCCTAACAAAGCAGCTGCAGAAGCAACAACAGATGTTTTAATGCCAGCATCTCTTAACCAAAAAGCTTCAACAAATAAAATAATCCCTAGAGGAATAATCACCCAACTTGTAAATTTAGAGACTTTACGAATCGAATTGACTAACTCTGATTGAATTGGTTTATGCACTTTGGCTTCTTGGGTGATTTTCACAGCATAGTTTTCGGCACCAACGTGGATAACACGGGCATAGGCTTGTCCGCTAACAATGAAACTTCCAGAAAGCAAGGTATCGCCGATTTCCTTTTCAATTAAATCTGATTCACCTGTTAACAACGCTTCATTCGCTTCGACTTTACCGTCAATAACTTCCATATCAGAAGGAACTTGTTCCCCTGCAGAGATAATAACAATATCTTCCATAACTAGTTCTTTTGTATCAATTTCTTGTTGTACGCCATTTCGAACAACATGAACATTTTCTTTTGCCACAATAGATAATTTTTGAACTAAATTACGGGCATGAATTTCTTGGAAAATCCCGATTGACATGTTCACAATAATAATCGCTAAGAAAGCCAGATTGGAATACGCTCCGACAAATAGTAAACAAACAGCGATTGCAAAGTTTAAAAAGTTGAATAACGTCATGACGTTATCAAAAATAATATCTTTTGTAGATTTCGCTACATTTTCCTCATAATTATTTTGAAGGCCTAACTCTTTCTGCTTGGCAACTTCTTCTGTACTTAACCCTTTTTTCAGGTCGACTTTATTCAACATCCAGCTCTTTCCCTACCTTTTCAATTAATCAGTTACATCCCTTCTAGTTTACTTGCATTTTCATGAAACTGCAAGAAAAGCCTAAAAAATTCCTGTAAGTTGAAAGAATTCTTTAGACTTTTCTCGTTTTAATTTAACTTTTCAATAAACCAACGATTCATTTTGACAATTTCCGCATAGAACATATTGCCACCATTTTGATAAAGGTAACCACCATTGTAAACTAACGCTTGCCAACGATAATAACGATATTTCGTATTTTGGTCATTCCCTAGCAACGGTGAAAGGACTTCTCTTGAATATTCTTCTGCTAACTCTGTCGTGTGTTTCCCGCCACGTTCTTTAACAAACTGAATATAATCCAGTCCATAATTATATGCTTGTACGCCTGTCCATTCATCACAGCCAGCTTCTTTTGCTTTCGCTAACGCTTCCGCGAGAAATTTGACGCCATGTGCGATACTTTCTTCTGGTGTTTCAATCACTTCTTGTTGTCCATAAACACTTTCACTGCTCTGCATAATATCGCCAGATTTTCCTTTAGATTCTGTATAGATAATCGCTAAAGCTAATGTTTTGTATTCAGGTATTTTATTTTTTTTGACTTCTGCTTCTACTTGTTTTTCAAAGGTCATTACCGTTTCAACATTTTGATGTATTTTATAGCCAAGATAGCCAAGACCAGCAACTAAACCAACAAACAAAAGTAGCATGATTTTATAAATTATTTTTCTTACTCTACGCATCGAATCATCCAAACTTTTTCTTTTAAGATACGTTCTATGTTACTTGAAATAACTGAAAAAAGCGAAGTTTTTGTTACTTCTTTAGTTTTATTTAATAAAAGTAACTTTTTTGTGAACAAACCGTAACTTCGCAAGATTGAACGTTTTCACCTAGAATAGAATAACAAGTAATTTTATCGAATTTCATCAAAAAAAGGGCTGCCTTACGGCTAGCCCTTTTTTACTTTTATTTTACGGTAACATTTCCGATTACATCATTCATTGAAGTCGTTTGACCTGCTTTTTGTAAATCGTATTGAGCAACGATGTCTTGATTTGTGAAAACAACAATTAAATCTGATTTTTTGCCAGCTTGTTCTAATGCGGCTAAATCAATGGTTGCAATTTTATCGCCTTGTTTTACAACTTGGCCTTCTTCAACATGTAATGTAAATGGTCCACCTTGTAACTCAACAGTATCTAGACCCATGTGTAATAATACTTCAATGCCTGAATCTGTTTGGATACCTAACGCATGTTTTGTTGGGAAAATGCTAGTAATTTTACCAGCAACGGGTGTTGAAACTTCGCCGTCTGTTGGTACGACAGCAAAACCGTCACCCATCATTTTTGCTGAGAAAACATCATCTGGTACTTCAGAAATAGGAATAACTTTCCCATTCGCTACAGAATATAATTCAGTTTCTTTTGTTGAAACCGGTGCTTTTTCTTCAACAACTGGTTGAGAAACAGGTGTTTCTTTGACTGGTGTTGCTGGCGCTTGGTGGTTATATAATCGTTGCATTTCGTCAGCAACAAATTGTACTTCCGTACCAACGATCACTTGGATATTGGTGTCATCAATGACTTTCACACCAGGAACCCCAGTTGCTTTAATTTTTGCTTGATCCACTTTGCCTGTATCTTTCACTGTTAAGCGTAAACGAGTTGTACAGTTATCAATAGAAGTTACATTAGCATCAGCGCCTAAACCATCATAAATACGACGAGCTAGAGAAGCAAATTTGTTGTCGCCTTCTGCAACATCTGGCGTTTCTTCGCCATCGCCTTCTTCACGTCCTGGTGTCATTAAGTTAAACTTAGTGATTGCAAAACGGAAACCGAAGTAGTAAATTGCTGCAAAGACAAGTCCTTGAACCACCAACATCATTGGATGATTCGCGACTGGGTTTTTCAAACTTAAGAAGAAGTCTACAAAACCTGCACTAAAGGCAAAGCCAGCTGTCCAATGCATAAACGCAGCGAATGCTAAAGAAATACCTGTAAAGACTGCATGTAAAACATATAAAGGCCAAGCAACGAACATAAATGAGAATTCTAAAGGTTCAGTTACGCCTGTAAAGAAAGCCGCAAAACCAGCAGCTAACATTAATGAAGCTGTAACTTTTTTCTTCTCAGGACGTGCACATTGATAAATAGCAAACGCGCCTGCTGGTAAACCAAACATCATTACTGGGAAGAAACCAGCTTGATACATCCCTGTTTGTCCTACAATTGCTTTACCAGTATCTAACGCTTGTTGACCAGCTAAAAAGTTCCCAATATCATTGATACCAGCAACATCAAACCAGAAAACAGAATTCAAGGCATGGTGTAAGCCTGTTGGAATTAATAGTCGGTTAAAGAAACCATACAAGCCAGCTCCTACGAAACCTAAGCTAGAGATTCCTTTACCAAAAGCAACTAATCCGTTATAAACAACTGGCCAGAAGAAGAATAAGACAGCTGAGATTGCTAACATCGAAATAGCTGACATAATAGGAACTAAACGTTTTCCACTAAAGAATGATAAAGCCATTGGCAATTTCACACCAGAGAAACGATTATACATTGCCGCAGCAACTAAACCAGCGACAATCCCGACAAAGACATTGTTGTCCATGCTGTTGAAGGCTGGGTTTACTTCAGCAATATCCTTGAAGCCTTTAATGGCTTGGATAGAAGCAGGCGCTAAAACAGTTTTTGGCACTAAATAAGCGACTAAACCAGCTAATGCTGCCGATCCATCTTTATCTTTTGACATTCCTAACGCTAAACCAACCGCAAATAATAATGCTAAGTTGTTTAAGATAGCCAAACCACCATTCATTAGAAAAGTTGTGGCTGGACTAGCGCCGATTGTTCCCACGATCCAGTTAGCAATACCGACTAATAAAGAAGCCGCCGGTAATACAGCAACTGGTAACATTAACGAACGTCCCATTCTTTGCATATACGCTTTCATTATACGTAACTCCTCACATAAACTATTTAATTTTTATTATTTGGTCATTCTTAATCGTTCAATGTGAATCGATAAATAACCAAGTTCTTCATTTGGTACTTGATAATGAAAATTTCTCATTAATAAGACTTGTACTTTTTTTGAGATTTCATAGCTTTCAGCATACTTTTTCTTTACGACTTCCAAAATTTCTTCATCTAAAACAGCGTATTGATTTTGTTGGAAGCGATGAATAAACAAACGTAAATGATTCACCAAACGTGAATAACTGAGACTATTTTTATCATCATGAATATCAATAGCCAATTCCTGCTCGATTAAATGAATAATTTCAGAAACGATTGTAACTTCACGGATACTTTTACTATTATCAGTACGCCCGCTGCGAGCACTATGGATATGAATTGCAATATACCCCGCTTCATCATAACTAAATGGAATCTCTAAGGTTTGTGTTAAATATTCTACAGCCCATTGAGCAATAGCAAATTCTTCACTATATAAAATCTCAATTTCACTTAAAAGCTTGTTCCGAACAATAATATTATTTTGAATATTTTCAGCTGCAAAAGCAATGTGATCACTCAACCCAATATTAATATGTTCATTCAACTTTTCACCCAATACCGTTTCAGCATGTTGGATAATTTCTTCACTCGCTAAAAAGTATTTGTCTTCAATTTGTGATAGCAGTACTTGAAGTTTTTTCAGTCCTTCTGGCTCCATCACAAACATCCGCTCCACCAATTGTCGAGATAAGACATCATTTTTAGTCTTATTAAACCCGACGCCTTTACCGACAGCTACTTTCTCCTGTCCTTCGTCAAGAACAAGTACAGCATTTTGATTTAGCACCTTTTTAATTTTCATAAATGACCCTCTTCTGCAGAAGTAATTCTAACATCTTCAGTGAAAACAACAAAAAAAGCATAGAACAATCCCGTTAAACATGTTGCGTAACCATTGTACACCACATTGTATTACGAAATTCTTCCATGCCTAGTATTATCTAGTCACATGAAAACGCTATTCATTTGTTAACAGTGCTTATTCTAACGAGTATCATTATTTTTGTCAACCTTTTTCAATTATTTTTTTATTAATTGTTGACTATTAACAAAAAAGAAGCTCTTATCGGGAAAAAAGTACCTTCAGCTAAAGGTACTTTTTTTCACTAATTTATTCTTTATAGGCATACTTATATGTGCTCGTTGCACCGAAGTTATGATACTGAATACCTTTGACACCTGGTCGTATAAGCTGACTACGAGCCTCTTGGTATAAAGGAATTAAAGCGGCATCTTCTTCCACCAATACTTTTTCAGCTTTAATTAATGTTTGCCAACGAGTTTCAGGATCATTTGCGTATTTAGTTGTTGACTCTTCAATTAGTTGATCAAACGTTGGGCTAGAATAGTTCATACGGTTACCACTAACTGAGCTTTCTAAGAAAGTCATTGGATCCTGATAATCGGGTCCCCACATGCCAACAGACAATTCATAATCCCCTTTTCTCATTAATTCAATCGCATTATTTAAAGGAACTGTTTTGACATTAATAGTGAGACCTGGCAACGTTTCTTGTAACTGGCCTTGGATAAATTCAGCAACTTTTCGGTCACTATCACCATCTCTTGAAAGAAGTTCAATGGCTACATCTCCGTTTAGCTCTGCTTTTGCTTTATCTAAATACTCTTTGGCTTTTTTGGCGTCTGTTTTGACAAGGGCGCCTGCTTCTTGACGAAAATCTTCATTCGTTTCTGGGTTATATACAAATTTTTCTGGAATGTACCCATAAATTTCTTTTGAACCATCTGCTAAAATATTGTCGACTAAACTTTTTTTATCCAAAGCATAAGCTAAAGCTTTGCGGACATTCTCATTTGCAAAAATGGATGGTTTTTCGTTTCTTTTTTGGTTTAAACGTAAGGAATAGACTTTTGATCGTTCGATTGCTTCATAGTCTGGGTTGTCTCGATTTTGTTTAGCAAAATCTCCTGTTAAGACAGCCACATCTAATTCACCTGATTCGTACAAATTGTAAACGGTATTTGTTTCTTTAAGAACTTCAAAATGAATCGTTTCTGATTTTACTTTTTCTTTATCGTAATAGTCGGGATTACGCACAAAATCCCACGACATCGCTGACTGATCCCAATTTTTCATTAAAAACGGACCATTAGATACAATCATTTCACTAGAAGTGCCATAGGCTTGTCCTTTTTCTTTCACGAATGCTTCGTTTTGTGGGAAAAATGGAGAAAATGCCAATAACGACGTAAAATATGGTACAGGCTTTTCTAAAGTAACCTCTAAAGTATAATCATCAAGCGCTTTGACACCCAATTCCTCTGGTGCTTTTTCCTCTTTTGTAATAGCTGTTCCGTTCAGAATCGTTCCTTCTAACAAGAAAAAGTAATTAGCTTGGTTTTTGGGATTCGCTAATTTACGCCAAGCAAAAACGAAATCATTGGCTGTTACAGCATCACCATTGGACCACTTGCCATCTTCTCTTAGTTTAATGGTATATCGTTTGCCATCCTCAGAAATTTCTGGCATCTCTTTAGCAGCAGCAGGTATTAGTTGATCTTTTTCATCCAATTGATATAACCCTTCAAAGACATTGGACTGTGCGTTAATACTGGCTTCATCTTGTGTAAAAATAGAATCCATTGAACCGATTTCCGAGTTCTCCATTAAATTTAAAACTTTTTTCGAGACACTGGTTTTATCAGTTGCTTTCTCGTCTATTTTTGTTTCTGCTGTTGTGCCACAACCTACCAAGACCGTACTAACAAATAACATAATCCCCATCATTTTTAACTTTTTCATACTATTCCCCCTATGTGTCAATCAAACGGCAACTCTTCCATGGAAAGCCGTTCTTGCGAAACTATCAAGCATGCGTAGGGCAAGCCCTCATTTTCGTACTCAAATTCTCCCCGCTGGTTGTCAATTGGGTCTGCACGCAATTGCATTTTTGACGGCTGAAAGTCTGCCTGGATCTCACTATTTGCGACCATTCTAAAAACATCTAAATTGCCGAAATAATGATTCCACCGCTGTCTATCCCCGTCTCGGTAAGCACCTCCGCCAAAAGACAAATCCGCAAAGAGCCAGCCGTACGGTTCTATATAAAATTGTGCCCAATCATGACAGCCTGTATAATGTGTAGAAACATATAATCCCGATTGCCATTTGGCTGGTATCCCTGCAATCCGACAAAGCGTGATAAACAAAATCGCTTGCACGCCGCAGTCACCTTTTAAATTAGTTGCAGCATACTCTGAAATATTGGAAATTGTAAAATATTCACGCATGAAAGAATAATGAATCTTTGTCGTCACAAAGTCATAAATCAAGCGTGCCTTTTTTAAGGGATTACTTTCATCGCCTACAATCTCATCTGCTAAATTTCTTAAATAAGGCGTGAATCGAATATGCGGTAACTGTTCCTCTAAATCAAAGCTTGGTTGCATTTTGTCTACGTTATTTTCTTCTAACTGTTGGTAAACCATCCGATTAACATAACAATATTCAACTGTAAACGTTTGATTTTCTTTTAAGATTGTTTCAAAACACAGTGTTCGTTGAGGCGCATCTTCTGCCGCAATATAGGTTGCTTCAGGTGACGTAGCTAGGATTTCAATTTCTGATTGTTGTTGACACGCTTTGGGCAGCGGCAAATGGACACGAACACGCTCACCTGGACGCTCAAATTCTTTTTTCACCTGAATGGTGGCTTTAATTGTTGTTCTCACTTTTCTACCACCGTTTTTTTGCATTTGTTCGATGTTCTCTTTTAGTTCTTTTTTGCGGAGAATTTCTAATTGATTGCTTTCTGCTTCCCGCAAACGTGCAACATATGCCGCATTTGTTTTAATTAAATTGGCCAAAAATCGAAGTTGGAAATACGGTTCACCATCAATATAAACCCAGTCCACTAATCCCGTTTCTTTTAAACGAATTAATTCCTCTGTTTGATAATCCTGAAAAGTGTCTCTCATCATTTGATCAGCTTTTGCAAAGCTATGAGGATACTCATTCATACGCATCATTTTAATGACATCTTTTTCAATTATCAAACGTTCTTTTAATGCCTGCGGAAGTTCTTTTGTCAACCAAAAATCAATGGCAATATCCGCACTTGCAAAATCGCCAAATTCTTTCACCCTTTGAATTTCCTCAGGCAAAGGGACACTAAGATACTTTAAATCATACTTCATTTGCTTTACTCCTTTTTTAATGAGAAATGCCTAATCCAGCTGCTTCTCCTAATTCCAATAATGGTTTTGCTTCTAAGGATACGCCCCCAGTTACGGGCGCAGTTTCTAAACCGAATGTCGCATCTAAATCTGCTCGTGTGATATTCTTTTGAGCAGCAGCTAAATGGGCAGCAGCCGTGATGCCAATGGTTGTTTCTTCCGCCATGCAACCAATCATGCATTCGATGCCTGCTGTTTCACAAATCTGATTAATTTTCAGCGCTTCATGAATGCCGCCACACTTCATTAATTTTATATTGATAACATCGACTGTGCCTTTTTTAACTAATTCCAACGCATCTTGAGCATCAAAACAGCTTTCATCAGCCATAATTGTCGTATTAACTTGTGAAGTAACGTATTTTAGACCTTCTAAATTGCGCCTTTTAACTGGCTGTTCCACTAATTCAATTTGATAATCTGCCAATTCTTGAATTGCTTTAACAGCATCTTTGGGCGTCCAAGCCTGATTTGCATCTAAGCGGAGCTTGATATCAAAGCCAACTGCTTCACGAATCGCTTTTACTCTTGCGATATCAGCTTCAATTCCTGTTCCGACTTTAATTTTTAATGTATCAAAACCTAGTTTGACTTTTTCGACGGCTTTTTGTGCCATCACATTTGGTTCATCAATACCTAGTGTAATATCCGTTATTACTTGGTTATCATAGCCGCCTAACAATTGATAAAGAGGCAGTTGAGCTTTCTGACCCATCAAATCATAACAAGCAATATCGATTGCTGCTTTTGCCGCTGGAGCGAAAGCAGATATTTTATCCATCACTTCATGAATTTTCTCAATATTAAAGGGGTTTAAGCCAATGATTGCTTGGCCAAATAATTCGATCGTTTCAATCGTGCCAGCCAACGTTTCACCGGTAATAAAAATGCCTGGCCCTCCTTCTCCATATCCAACTAATCCCTCTTCTGTTTCAATTTCCACAATTGCACTATCCGCTGATTCTATCGTCCCCAAAGCGATCGTAAATGTTTCTTTCAGTTTAATTTTCGATGCCCTAACATGTACCTGCTTAATTTTCATAAAATCCTCCCTTTGATATTTCCAATTGACTGAAAATTCAGTTTTTTAAAAATATCCAAAAATTAAATTTAGATTGTTATCGATCATTCTAAACTCATTGTTTTCTAATGTCAACAAAATAATGAGATTTCAATTAAAATAAAATGAATTTCTAATTTTATGAGCTTTTTTAATAAATCAGTAAATTCCATGACATGTGAGATACTTCTCATTTACAAACATTCTTAAAAAAGGTATGATAGTAAAGAGGCAACTTGCAAAGGAGTAGAAGACGAATGAGTGAACAACCTCAACAACGTTCAACCGAAGAAGTTGAAGCAATTAAAGAAGATATTTTAACTGCATTAGAAACAGTGATTGACCCTGAATTAGGCATCGATATTGTTAATTTAGGACTAATTTATGAAGTTGAATTTGCAGAAGAAACTGGTGATACTGTCATCAAAATGACCTTAACCACAATGGGTTGTCCGTTAGCAGATGTTTTAACAGAACAAATCCATGGTGTTTTAAAAGATATTCCTGAAGTGAATAATATCGAAGTAAAATTAGTCTGGTATCCTGCTTGGACAACGGATAAAATGAGCCGTTACGCACGAATTGCTTTGGGTATTCGCTAGTTATTTCGAGACTAATGATAAAAAACATATGAAAGAACCGATTGGTCCGTTCTTTCATATGTTTTTTTGTTTGTTTAATTTACTTATTTGAAAAAAACTACCTGATGCCATCAATACTTGGCTTTTTCCAAATTTTTGCTACTGGATGGAAGTCTAATAAAAACTGTAGCTGCGTTCCACCGAAGCCTGACGCTCCAGCAAACATGATATGAAAAGTGAGTCCTCTATCCATAATCAGATACCCTGTATCCTGCACGCCATTTCTTTCATAAAACTGATAACGTTTTTCTCTTTGGGCTTCATTCGCTGCATTTTTGCCAATTTCTTCACTCTCTAAAAGAACCCCCTTAGGATAACGTGTCTTCAATAACTCTAACACGGTTGAGCCTAATCGTTGGTTTCGGTGGTGCTGATCAATTGCAAAGAAAAAGACATAGGTTGCTTCAGGTGCAATTGGACTATTTAACAAAATCCCCACGTTCTCATCCGCCTCTTGAATAACAAACAAATGAAATTTTCCTGCTTGAGAAGACGTCAATAATTGATCAAATGGCAGTCTCTCTTCTTCTGGAAAAGCTTCTATGTAGGTTGCTTCCCAATAGGCTTGATTTTCTTGATTTAATAATGTGAATTGCATAAAAGCTCCTTTCTAAAATGATTGCTTCGTACTAATAACTTTTGTTACTTACATAAGACCGAAAAGGTATTTAAACATGCGACTGGTTAGCCCTATACGCAATTATTTTTTGATACTAATCTAGTAGTTTAATTGTTCTCTGTTTCTGAGTCAATAAAAGAGCACACGATTCGAGTCTTTCAACATTTAGCGAAAAGGCGATTCTTATTTCATTACAACCGATTCACTATTCGCTGCCCTCTTTTTTCTATTCGTTGATTTACTTGAACTAAATATTCATTTATCTCCTCTATATTCTGAGGTAAGATAAACGAGTCTTTTTTCAAATGATTTTTCCATAGCGCTACTGGTTGATACTGTTCATTTAAAAATGGTTGCATCTCATACGTATGAACGTAGCTTTCCCATGAATGAAATGAAGCTAAAAATATCGAAAGTTGTTCTAAGGAATAATCCCAATAATCTTTAAACGATAAGCTTCTTCCGCTGTTAAATCCTAGTGGAACTACTGTAATGTTTCCAATTGAATGGGTAAGTTCGGCAAAACGCTTTAATTGTGGGTCCTGATGAACTCGCTCAAAGTTAGTAAAATTGTCGAGAAGGAATTCATTCCATGTATATTTTTTGGGTACAGGATTTGGTAAATAGTCAGGAAAAGCTTGGTCAAAATAAGTTAAATATCGGTCCGAAATCACAGCCGATGTCCCGGAATCATGAGGCGGATACTTGCTATTTACTGCAAGCAAATTCTGTTCAGAAGGTTTTTCTAAATAGCTTTCTTGATTTTCCCCAATTACTTCCGCTGGTCTAAAGAAATTGGGATAAACAAGTTGTAACATAATTTTATACGTTGTCCAAAATGAGTTCATAATATCTTTGTGCTCGGTCGCCTTCCCAGTTAACTTTAAAAAAACATCCTCCACAACCTCGTACTTTTCAATATGGACATTCGATGTTCTAGCTTTTAAAATATTTTTAACTGGCTGCTGTTGGTCATACTCTTGACCCAAAAGCAACTTCTTTAAATCATCTTTCGCTGAAATTGTCTTAACTGTAATCTCCGCCACTTTGAATAACTCCCATCCTACGATTTTCTCTATATTCTTTTATATTATTATACTAGAAAAACGCTCCCTCCTGCCCTTTTTTAATCAACAAATCAGTAATTAGAAAACACCAACGAAACAGAAGTGCAACACTAGCATGCGAAAAAATGCGATCGGCAACTTATTTTTTAGACACTCTGTGTGTTTCGTATAGTCGAGGCTGGTTGCGTGTATTTTTTTCAAGAAAATTGAGAACAGCTATGGTATAGTCAAAACTACAATTATTTCAAACACGGAGCGACAGTTTATGGAAATGTACCAAGTAATTAGATATTTTTTAAATGAAATGGAGAAAAAGATTTGGCATGCCTTGTTAACATTAGTACTTTTTTGTCTTTATATTTCCATTTTTGATGTTCCTTTTACAATTAAAAATACATTCATCGGCAGACTACTTTTCCCGAAAGCTTTTATGAACGCAGGAAGTGCGAATCTGATTTTTTATTTGATTAGTTTTTTTGGTTTTTTATGGTCGATTTTCATTTTTGCTTATCTATTGAATAAGACACGCCTCAAATTATTAAATAAAACCTTTCCTTATCTTTTGGAAATATTAGAAGTCTGTATTTTGCCTTTAGTGATTCTTTTTGCTTACATTTATATTTATTTGCGGGTCCATGGCGAAGGTTTCAGCTATATACGAGAATCTCTTTTACAGCAAGAGTTAACTTATTCAATGAAATGGTTCCTTTGCCTTGGTAGTTTGGCGCCGTTATTTTTCTTTTTAAGCACTTTAAATTTAACTAAACGAGTCAGACAAAAAAAAGACATGGAATCATGAAAATCCATGTCTTTTTTAGTCGGATATTGTTTTTACCGCAGGACAGTTTTCTTCCAAAAATTCAAAAATACTACTGTAATAATTTTCAGGTTCGTAGACACTTGAAGATAAATGTGGTGCTTTAGCAACAATGAGGCCTTTTTTTATCCCCTGAGTTGCCGCTAAATTTTCTTCAAACATTGTCATTGGAACAAAGCGATCACCTGTACCGTGAATAAAGAATGTGGGCAACGTATTTTTGTGTAATTGTCTCACGGAAGAAGCGGTTTTCAATTGAAAGCCATAGTTATTTAATGCTAATTGATTAGCAATTGTTAAAATAGGAAAAGCGGGTAAATGAAAAGATTCATGTAGGACGTATTTAAATTCATCATAAACAGAAGTGTAGCCACAATCCACTATTAATCCGCGCACATTCGTTGGTAACTTTTCACCACTTGCCATCATGACAGTAGCCGCTCCCATGGAACCGCCCACTAAAATAATTTCTGCTTCCATATCAATGGCAAGAACTTCACTAAGCCAACTTAATAAATCTAACCGATCCAGCCATCCCATCCCAATTTTATTCCCTGAACTTTTCCCGTGCGCACGCAAATCGGGAACTAAAACATTGTAGCCTTCTTCTGCAAAACGTAATGCAGTATATGCCATATCGCGTTTTCCGTTTGAACGATAACCATGCACACAAATCGCCCAACGATGGTTATCTGGATAAGGAATAAAGCACCGTGCATACAATGTTTCATCTTTAATTTTCAACCAACGATCTTCAGCAAAAGACTCTGTCCAAAAAGCTTCGCCTTCTTGTTTTTGTTGTTCTTCTATTTTAGTATATCTTGTTTCTCGTTCTTGAAAATTATCAGGATTTAATAACCGATGCCCTTTTTTATGATACCAAGGGTTGTCTTTAAGCAACGCGATTTTCAAAAAATAATTGGCAATGTAAACAGAAAAAACAACGCCAATCATTGCAAAAATGATCAGTAACCCGAGGAGCCATTTCATCTGCAAATCACACCCTCTTCTAAAGTATTTCCTTCTTCATTTAATATACTATGGATTTTTCATTTCTGAAAGAAATCACCCTTACATTTTGTTATTTTTTG
This sequence comes from Enterococcus sp. DIV1307a, assembly GCF_050537425.1. Classification (NCBI taxonomy): domain Bacteria; kingdom Bacillati; phylum Bacillota; class Bacilli; order Lactobacillales; family Enterococcaceae; genus Enterococcus; species Enterococcus sp. DIV1307a. The sequence goes on along the minus strand of NZ_CP172914.1, from coordinate 1,255,446 downwards.
AAAAAAAGCAGCCGTCTCAAAAAGAGACGGCTACTTTTAATCTATCAACAATCCAACGTTGTCATATCTTCATATGTCTCACGGCGAGCAACTAATTTTGCTTGTCCATCTTCGACAAAAACCACCGCTGGTCGAGGATTTCGGTTGTAATTACTTGCCATTGAATAACCGTAAGCCCCCGTACTACTAATGGCCAATAAATCCCCTGCTTTAACTTCTGGCAATAAAATATCTCGAAGTAAGACATCTCCTGATTCGCAATATTTACCAACCACTGTGACTTTCTTGACTGAATCATGCCCCTCACGATTCGCTAGAAAACCATCATAAACTGCTTGATACAAAGCAGGCCGTATATTATCACCCATGCCACCATCTACGGAAACAAAATGACGAACACCAGGAACCTCTTTTTGCGCGCCAACTGTATATATCGTTGTGCCCGCTTCGGCAATTAAACTGCGGCCTGGTTCAATCCAAAGCTCAGGCAGTGGATACCCTAATTGTTCACAATGACCTTTCAAGGAATAAACAATTTTTTCAACAAATGTTGCTGGTGCTAATGGCTCATCTTGCTGCGTGTACTGCACACCAAAACCACCACCCATATTTAAAACACGTGCTGTAAATTGATGGACTTGCCGCCAGTCTTCTAAAATAGTGAACATTTTTTCAACAGCAGCTAAAAAGCCTTCCACAGCAAAAATTTGCGAGCCAATATGGCAATGGACCCCTTGCACATCAAAAGAGGGATTCGATAAAAGACGAACGAGCGCTTCTGTTGCCTGGCCACTTGCAACATCAAAACCAAATTTTGAATCTTCTTGACCTGTCAAAATGTAATCATGTGTTTCTGCATCCACGCCAGGACTCACTCGAAAAAGAACTTTTTGTGTTTGGTTTCGTGTAGCTAATAATTCTTCCAACAAGTCAATTTCGTAAAAATTATCAATGACAATTGTACCTATTTTGTTATCCAAAGCATAACGTAATTCTTCAGGGGTTTTATTATTTCCATGGAACTCAATTTCCGCTGGCTCCATGCCCCCTTTTAAAGCTGTGAATAGTTCTCCACCAGAGACAACATCGCAAGCAATATCTTCTTCCTTTAACACTTGATAAATAGCTAAACAACTAAATGCTTTACTTGCATAAACCACTTTATTTTTGATACCTAATTGATTTAACGTTTGTTTAAAACCACGTGCTTGTGCGCGAATATGAGCGACATCATAGACAAATAACGGCGTCCCGAATTTTTTCACCAACTTTACGATGTCACAACCACCGATTTCTAAATGATTTTCCCGATTCATTTTTGCTGTACCAAATAACATGTTTTCCCGCCCCTTCATTTTGTTTTATTAAAAATCATAGCATAAAACCCAGTAGCTTCCTATAATTTTCCACATTTTTCTCTGACTTTCTCCTGTTGCTTTTTTTAGCCAAATAGCCTACAATAATTGGCATACGAATAAAAAACCTTTATTATCAAGACTTTAATCTTTTAAATCAAAATTGGTATATACGAAAAAGAAAGAAGGCAGATGACTTGGCTACACTGAACCGCGATCAACAAATTGAAGAAATTATTAATTTGGAAGCAATTTTGAATTTACCGAAAGGAACAGAACATTTTGTCAGTGATTTACATGGTGAATTTGAAGCTTTTGACCATATTTTAAGAAATGGTTCTGGGCGAATCCGAGAAAAAGTTCAATTTTTATTTAAACAAGAATTAAATGCCCATCAGATGGACGAGCTTTGTTTTATTATCTACTATCCAGAAGAAAAATTAACACTTTTAGAAAATGAAAGCGCCCTCTCTTATGAATGGTGGCTATTAACGATTCGCCGTCTGGTTGAAATCGTCCGTTCTTCTTCGATGAAGTACACACGTTCTAAAGTTCGCAAAGCCCTTCCTGAAACCTATGGGTATATTCTCGAAGAATTGATTTATCAATATGATGAAACAACAACCAAAAACGGTTACTATCAACAAATTATTGAAAAAATTATTTTACTAGGTGAAGCCAAACGTTTCGTGACAGAATTAGCTTATCTAATCCAACGTCTGATTATTGATCACCTACATGTTATTGGTGATATCTATGATCGGGGGCCAGCACCAGATAAAATTATGGACCGATTAATGTCCTATCACTCCTTGGATATTCAACTAGGCAATCATGATATGATTTGGCTGGCTGCTTATAGTGGTTCACTGGCTTGTTTAGCCAATGTAGTACGTATTTGTGCTCGCTATGGAAATTTAGATTTGTTAGAAGAACGTTATGCTATCGATTTAACCGCCTTAAAAAAATTTAGTTTAGAAACGTATAAAGAAAATCCTGCTTTTGCACCCAAGAAAAATCCCTATCGTGCGTTAACTGAAGCTGAAAAACAAGTAGCGATGCGTGTGCAACAAGCCATTGCCATTATTCAAGAAAAACTAGAAGGCCAAATTATTGGTCGACGCCCTGATTTTAACTTGGCACATCGGCTACGCTTAGATAAGATTCAAGGGGAAACTATTACTTTTGACAAATGTCGTTATACATTAATTAACAGCTGTTTCCAAACCGTTTCTGAAGAGCAGCCTTACCAATTAACACGTGAGGAAAAACAGATAATTGATGATTTATTAACGCAATTTCAATCTTCACCGCGGTTAACAAAACACATGCACTTTCTAATGGAAAAAGCTTCTCTTTACCTTGTGTATAATCAAAATTTATTGATTCATGGCTGTCTGCCTCTGAATGCGGACGGTACTTTTCAAGCTTATACATTTAAAGGCCACTCCTATTCAGGAAAAGCTTTAGTTGACTTCTTTCAGGAAATGTTAGAAGAAGCTTATGCTCAGCCTGCTAGTACAGATGACTATGCAACAGATTGTTTATGGTATCTTTGGTGTGGCGAAGGTTCCTCATTATTTGGTAAACGAGCTATGAAAACCTTTGAGCGTTATTTTCTCGCTGAAAAAGAAACACATCATGAAGAAAAGAATCCTTACTACTCTTTGCGTGATACGGTTGAAGTTTGTGAAAGAATCCTAGATGAATTTGAAGTGACTGGTGAAAATCGACATATCATTAATGGCCATACACCAGTTAAACGAACAAAAGGCGAATCGCCAATCAAAGCAAATGGCACGCTTCTCGTAATTGACGGCGGCTTTTCAAAATCTTATCAGACAATTACTGGAATTGCTGGTTATACATTGTTGTACAACTCGTTTGGTTTACAACTGACCGCGCATAAATCTTTTTCTAGTAAAGAAACAGCCATTTTAAATAATCAAGACATTCATTCCATCAAACAAGTCATCGATCGTCCCTTACAGCGGCTATTGGTGAAAGATACCACTATCGGCAAAGAGCTATTAAAGCAATCGCAAGCACTCCAAAAACAAATGAAACAAAACCAGTAGTGCCGTTAAAAAGACGCTTGCGCTCTTATCCGAAAAATGATTAAATGGAGGAGTTGAGAAAAATATCTATTAGAGAAACGGAAAGGGTTTTACATTGAAGAAACAGCAACTCTCACTATACGGCACCATTTTCTTTCTTTGCTTTTTCCTAATTGTGGGCTTCTTCTTCTCAAGTCGTGGCGAAGATTATGCCAAAGAATCTGAACAAAAAGTTACAATTGATTCCGCCAAACATGAGAAGCATACGAAAGACAAGGAAGAAAATAATTCAGCAAATACAGTATTTTTTGATAAAATAAATGACCTGCTCGTCGCTTCTGTCAAAGAATTTGAAGGAACGGTCGGGATTAGTTATTTAGATTTGGAAACTGGCGAACAGCGTTCCGTGAATGGCCAACATGAATTTTATACAGCTAGTACTATTAAAGTGCCCCTGACGATGCTAGTCGCCGACACGGTTGCTTCTGGTCAAAAAAAATGGACAGACCTGATTCCCTATAACGCCGAAGAAGATTATGAAGAAGGAACTGGGATCATTGCCTATAATATCCAACCAGAATATCCATTAAAAACGTTACAAGAATATGCCATCACCTATTCTGATAATATCGCTAAAAATATGCTCTATGATACATTGGGTGGTGATGCAAAAGCAAAACGAGAAATGTATCAGCGTTATTTGCACAAGACACCTTCGATTGAAGAGCCACAATTTTCTTCGGAAGATGCGCTTGTTATTCTACAAAAATTATATACTGAAAAAGCAACAAAACCAGATTACCAAGCGATTTATGATTCTATGAAACAAAGTGTTTTCCATGAAAGAATGGATACTCCCACAACTCAAGGAAAAGTTGCTCATAAAATTGGTTCCTATGATGAATTTATTCATGATATGGGGATTTTAGAAACACCTCACCCCTTTGCTTTAGCAATTTTTACTAAAGGACCTGATAATGCTAAGAGTGCTGCGTTTATTGCTTCAGTGACAGATAAGTTATGGCAATTACAGGTGTCTGAATATCCTAATGATAACAGTTAAGAAAATACCCTTGGTTTATTAAGATGACTTAATAAACCAAGGGTATTTTTTTATTGTTTGTTATCATTATCCATTTGTACAGACAACAACTTCGTAAAACGTTCTGCCAACATTTGGTGGGCATCAATTTTTTTGGTTCCTTGTGCTTTTGTTGCAAAACTAGCAAAGTTTAAGCCAGCCCCAAATAGTTGTAACGCACCGTTGCCTAAATCTCCCTTTTTAAGAGCTTCAAGCCCATCTTCGATAAATTGGTTACTTTCATCTAAATGACACTCAGGAAGATATTTCACGCCGTGATGATATCGTTTTACATTCAGAATGATTTGCTTCGCGGCTTCTTCTGAAATAGCCGCTCCCAAGTTTAACAGTAGCTCATTGATTGGTTCCACCAAGTGAGCATAGTCACTTTCGTATTTTTGACAATTCAGTGCAATCGCTTTGCGGCGTTCTTCATTTTTCATTTTTTCCACTCCCTTTTTTATTAAAAACGAGCACGAAAGCTACCAACTGGCTTCGCACTCGTTCTTTCTAACCATTAATTTTCTTTGTTCATGCTTTTAATTTTAATTAGACGTGTAATTTCGCCACGTTCATTTTCTTCTAATTTCATTTGAATGTAGTAAATTGTTTCTTCTAATTGTGGAATCGTCATATACTCTAAGGCGTTGACACGACGACGCGTTTTTTCAATTTCTTTTGATAATAATTGGCACGTCTTTTCAACATTTGCAAGTGCTAATAATTTCGGTAAAATGCTTGAAATTTTAGCAAAAGCTTGATCAAGCTCGCTGTTTGAATTCACGTAGCCATAATCTAAGGGTGCTTCTTGAACCGATTCATCGTAATCAAAAATCATTTTAGGAACTGGCACACTTAAGATGTTCTGTTCAATAATTTCTAATTCAACTTTTTCGGCTGGAATTACCACTAACTCTTCAATAAAGGCTTCGTTCAACGTTGCGTTTGCCAATACAAAATTTGATAACGCATCCGTCACTTCTTGTTCAACCTGAATACGTAACTCATTGTTTTCTTTGACTAGCGCAATAAACCGTCGCATCAATTCATCTTGTTTGTCTTTCAGCAACTTATGACCTCTCGTGGCCGTAGTTAACTGTTTTTTCAATCGGGAAAGTTCCATACGGGTTGGATTAACATTTAATCGAGCCATTTTTCTACTTCCCTTCAGTTAAATATTGATCGAGCATATCCTCTTTAATTCGTTTTAGTTCTGTTCTCGGTAGCATACTTAATAGTTCCCACCCAAGATCTAACGTTTCTTCAATCGAACGGTTTGTATCGAATCCTTGATTGACATATTCTTCTTCAAAACGTTGGGCAAAAGCTGCGTAAATTTTATCGACATCGGAAAGAGCTGATTCTCCTAAAATGACAGCTAATTCTTTGGCTTGTTTCCCTTGTGCATAGGCTGAGAACAATTGATTCATCGTCGCTGCATGATCCCCGCGCGTTTTGCCTTCACCAGTTCCTTTGTCTTTAAGACGGGAAAGTGATGGCAAGACATCAATTGGTGGTTGGATACCGCTCTTATATAGTTCCCGGGACAAGATAATTTGCCCTTCTGTAATATAGCCAGTTAAATCGGGAATTGGATGTGTTTTATCCTCCTCTGGCATTGTTAAAATAGGAATCTGTGTTACGGAACCTTTTGAGCCACGAATTCGTCCTGCCCGTTCATACAACGTTGCTAAGTTCGTGTAAAGATAACCTGGGTAACCACGACGTCCTGGAACTTCACGGCGTGCTGCTGAAATTTCCCGTAACGCTTCGCAATAATTGGTCATATCCGTCATGATAACTAAGACATGCATGCCCTTTTCATAAGCTAAATATTCAGCGGCTGTCAAAGCCATTCTAGGCGTTGCAATCCGTTCAATGGCTGGATCATTCGCTAAGTTCATAAACAAGACTGAACGATCAATTGCGCCTGTTTGACGGAAATCTTCCATAAAATATTCCGCTTCTTCAAAGGTAATCCCAATGGCCGCAAAAACTACGGCAAATTCTTCTTCACTATTTAACACGTTGGCTTGTCTGGCAATTTGTGCTGCTAATTCTTTATGAGGTAAGCCAGAAGCTGAAAAAACAGGTAATTTTTGACCACGAACTAAGGTATTTAAATGGTCAATCGCTGAAATCCCTGTTTGGATGAACTCATCGGGATAATCACGAGCAACTGGATTGATAACTTCGCCGTTAATATCTAATTTTTTCTCAGGTAATAATTCTGGTCCATTATCTTTTAAGCGACCTAAGCCGTCAAAAACGCGCCCCATCATATCTGGCGAAACCCCTAATTCTAAAGGATGTCCCAGAAAGCGAACTTTTGAATCACGAATATTGATGTTACTCGTTCCTTCAAAAATTTGGACCATCGCTTTATCTCCATTGATTTCTAAAACTTGCCCTTGGCGAATTTCGCCATTTTGCATGCGTACTTCAATTAATTCTTCGTACTTTACGCCTGCCACTTTTTCAACAATCATCAGAGGACCAACGACTTCATTGATTGTGCGATATTCTTTAATCATTCGTCATTCCTCCTTCAGCAATGATTTCTTTTATCGTTGTTTTAATTTCTGCTTGTAAACGATCCAATTTTTCTAATTCTTCTTCTGGTAAATACTTGCTACGAGCAATGCGATCACGGATTTCAACTGTTCCCGCCATTAACTCAGAGAAATAAGTGCCTAAACTTAAGGCTTTTTGACCTTCTTTACCAAAAGTTAGAATCAATTGCAACATTTTCGCTTGTTTGGTTCGAGAAGTGAACGTATCCACGTCATCAAAAGCATTTTGTTGCAAATAGTCTTCCCGTAATGATTTGGCTGTTTCCAACGTTAAACGGTCTTTATCCGACAAGGAATCAATCCCAACCAAACGAACAATTTCTTCCAATTGAGATTCCTCTTGTAAAATCCGCATCCCTTCAGCTACCATAGCGGCCCAGTTTCCTTGCAATTCCAAGTCTAAATATTGCCCTACTTCTGTGGAGTAAAGAGAATAACTTTGCAACCAGTTAATAGAAGGAAAATGACGTTTTTGTGCTAATTGAGAATCTAAGCCCCAGAATACTTTAACAACGCGTAACGTATTTTGTGTGACAGGTTCTGATATGTCCCCACCAGATGGCGAAACCGCACTAATCGCCGTAATGCTTCCTTCACGATGATCTTTTCCTAACGCGATGACTTGTCCTGCTCGTTCATAATATTCAGCTAAGCGACTACCTAAATAGGCTGGATAGCCTTCATCACCAGGCATTTCTTCTAACCGACCACTCATTTCTCGTAACGCTTCTGCCCAACGAGAAGTAGAATCCGCCATAATTGCGACTGAGTAACCCATATCACGGAAATATTCTGCAATGGTAATCCCTGTATAAATCGAGGCTTCCCGTGCCGCTACCGGCATATTTGACGTATTCGCAATTAAAATCGTCCGATTCATCAAAGACTCACCAGTTGTTGGATCAATTAATTCTGGAAATTCATTTAAAACATCTGTCATTTCATTCCCGCGTTCTCCACAACCAACGTAAACGACTAAATCGACATCGGCCCACTTGGCAATTTGGTGCTGAACGACTGTTTTTCCAGCGCCAAATGGTCCTGGAACTGCTGCCGCTCCGCCTTTCGTAATTGGGAAAAAGGTATCAATTACGCGTTGTCCGGTCACCATCGGTACTTTGGGACTTAGTTTTTCTAAAATGGGACGTCCCCGCCGAACGGGCCATTTTTGCATCATGCTAAAACTTTCCGTTCCTTTAGCCGTTTTCACTGAGTAAACTGTTTCATCAATGGCAAAGTCACCTGCTTTAATTTCGACAATCGTTCCTGAAACGCCGAAAGGCACCATAATTTTATGTTGAATAATCGGTGTTTCTTGAACCACACCGACGATGTCACCTGCCGACACTTCTTCACCAACTGCCACAGTCGGTTCAAACGTCCATTTTTTCTCACGATCTAATGCATCAATTTTAACGCCACGGCCTAAAAAGTTACTGTGGGTTACTTCTTGAAATGTATCCAATGGTCGTTGAATACCATCAAACATTTCGGCAATTAAACCTGGGGCTAATTCAACAGATAATGGTTCTCCTGTTGAAATAACTGGTTCTCCTGGTCCAATGCCTGTTGTTTCTTCATATACTTGAATCGAAGCGACGTCGCCTCGCATTTCAATAATCTCTCCGATAACGCCTAAATCTCCTACATGACAAATGTCTTGGATACTAGCATCTGACATGTTTTCAGCTAAAATCAAAGGACCTGAAACTTTGACAATTTTTCCAATTTGCACGCTCATTCTCCTTTGCATTATAAAATATTTTGTCCAATTGCTTTTTCAACATTTTTTTCAATCTCACTTAAACCGATTCCGATTGTACCATTATGACTTGGGATCAAAATAATCGCTGGTGTCACTTGTTCTTTGTATCGTTCAATCGTTTCTTCTGCTAAAGTAGAGGCTTCTTCCGTTATGAAAATGACCCCAAACTTATTTTTCGCCATAGTTTCAATGGCTTCTCTAACTTGCATTTCTGAAATGGCATGATGGACCTCAAAGCCAAACAGTTTAAATGGTAAGATTGAATTTTTGTCTCCAATGACACCAATTTTATACCCCATTGACTTTTCGCATCCTTTCTCGAATTTTTTCATTTGAAAACCCACTATGTTTTCCGACCAAAATTAAACGCAAATTTTTCCATTCAACTTCTTTCGCATTCAAAAAGGCTAGTAATGGGAGCGGCCCAAAAGCAACCGTCCGACCGTTTTCATACATTGAGGTCAGGTAATCATCTTTGAGTTTTTCAAAAGCCAATAAATTTAATTCATTGGTTTCTTTATTGATAATCTTTTCTAATAGTTGTCCGTAATTCGTTGTTCTGACAAATGCTGTAAATTCTACAAGTGACTTTTCCGCATAGGTCAACAGCTCTTTCTTTGAGAGACTGCCAGCGCTAGAAATCACGGTTGATAAAAAGTTGCTGTTTTGATGTTGAACAATCCCTCTAGCCATCGTTGATAGATTAGTTAAATCAATAAAAGCGATGACTTCCTTCGTTAACTCTTCATACCCCAATTCATCCGCTAATTTTCGCTGTTGCTGTAAAAATGCTCGATCATAAAGGATATCAATTGCTTGCGGCAAACCGCCTTCTTCCAGATAGGCAAAAACATCACGGATCACTTCTAATAATGCTGGTTCAAGTTCGGAAGAGTTTTTTGTATGAATGGCACTTTTGACTGTGTTTAGAGAATAACGACCATCTTCTAAATAAAGATAATCAAAATCTTTACCTGTTCGCTCAGCTTTCGTCAAAATTTTCAAGTTATGGAAGGTAAAACGCATCGTATACAACGTTACTACAGCTGGTTCTGGAGCCATTTCATATAACCAGCGATAAAGACTTCCCAGCGCTTCAGAAGAATGGTAGTCAAATTTTTCTTCAAAAGTTTCGGTTAAATAAGGTTGATAAACCGTACTTTTTAACATATTTTTAACGTCTTCAACTGTTTCCGCTTCTAAAAGTTGTTGAAACTGTTGCTCAGAAAGCAGCTCCGTTTCTTTTAAACGAATCAGCGGATTAATTTGATGATACGTTGGTTTTCTCATGCTACGTCCTCCCTTCTTAACTGAAAAGTTTTTCTGCTACTTTAAAGCCTTCTGTTTTTTGAATCTCTTCAACTAATGCTGAAAAGAGAAAATTATAATCCAAACCGTCTTTTGCAACGATAAAGCCACTTTCTTTTGGAACAACTTCCTCTGAAAGCTCCCATTGAACAGTAGCATCAGAAAGGGCGGTCAGCCATTCTTGCGTCACTTTCGTTTGAGAATACTCGCCTAAAAGAATGGTTGCTTTTCCTGTTAATTCAAGTGAACCTAATTGTGCTTTCATGAATTGTTGAAATTCTTCCGCTGACCATTCACTCATCTTTAAGACCACTTCGTCAAATAATTGGTTAAGATATGCTTGTTTTTTATTTAATGCATCCTGACGAATTTCTAGTGTTTGCCGTTGTTGGCGTTGTTTAAATTCTTTTAATAATTGTTGTTGTCGTTTTTCTATTTCATGTTCTTGCTTCAGCAAAATTTCTTGTTGTGCTGCTTGGAATTCTTGATCGATGCGCGTTTGTTCACTGGTGACATAGGCTTCGACTTCTTGCTTTCCTTGCTGCTTAATTTCACTGATGATTTTTTCAATGGCATCCATCCATCTGCCTCCTCAATTATTTGACGTTCAATACAAGTAAGAAGGAAATTACGAACCCTAAGATGGCATAAGTTTCAACCATGGCAGCATAGATAATTCCTTTTGTTGCATGTTCTGGTTTCTTCGCTAAAATTTGGATCCCCGCAGCGGCTACACGACCTTGGGCAATCCCAGAGAACAATCCTGCAAAAGCAATTGGTAAAGCTGCTACAAAATAGTTCAATCCTTGAACCATACTCATATCGTTTCCTAAGTTAATATAAATTAAGAAAGCAATAACAAAACCATATAGTCCTTGTGTACCTGGTAATAACTGTAAAATTAACGCTTGACCAAATTTTTCTGGCTGCTCCGTCGTTAAAGCTGCTGCTGCTTCCCCAGTAAAGCCAACCCCTTTGGCTGATCCAATCCCAGCAAAAATTGTCGCCATTGCCATTCCTAATACTGCAAAAACAATTCCACCATTATTATTAATTAAGTAATCCATCATCTCTATTTTCCTCCAATAAATAATTTTCTATTTTTTCTCAACATTGACATACTTTTCTTTTGTTTTTAGCGGATTAAACGCCCGGCCACCGCCTGTGTAAAATTTTCCAAAGAACTCAACATATTGCAAACGTGCGCCATGAACATAAGCACCTAATAACGATAAGAATATGTTTAACGCATGTAAAACAATTAACAGCAAGATGCCCACGCTAAAACGGGCAACTGGCGGCATGAACTCTACGAGCATATTAAACGCTGAAGCAATACTTCCCCCAGCAATTCCTAACGCCATCAAACGTGTATAACTAACTAAATCACCGACATAACCTGTCACACCGTATAGTCCATACAGTCCTTTGGCTAAGCCTTTTAATTTGGCCTTCGATTGAATCATTGGAATCACAATAATTGCAATGGCAGAAAGGCTAGCTAAAATCGCACCTGCTGTAAATAAGCCTTCATTTTTAACCACTAATTTACCAACGACTAACAATGCTAAACCAAACAAAATCCCTAACCAAGCGTAACTTTCGTTAATACTATCTAAATAGCGCTTTTGTTTTGATAACTGAATCCCATTAATCATTAAACCGACAACCAATTGGATAAACCCAAAAATAACCGATAAAATAAGAATCGTATTTACATCTTCGGTCGTTGATAAAATCGGAAATGGTGATTTGATTCCAAACATTATTGGCGGTAATGCTGCACCGAAAAACGAACCGTAAATGAAGCCCCAAATAATTGTTGGAAATGATAAAATCAAGAAAAAGTCGGCAAAACGTTTCATGCCTCTCGGTAAAACAAATGCTTTCAAAGCAATAATAGACAAGAGTAGCATCAGTAAGCCATAGCCAATATCCGCTACCATCATACCAAAAAAGACTAGATAAAACGGCATCATCGCAGGTGTCGGATCAACTTCTTCATATTTTGGTAAGCTATACATCTCTGTTAACATTTCAAACGGCTGCACCAATTTATTATTCGCTAGTTTAACTGGTATATCCGTCTCAATTTCCGCCTTCGTAGGATTTTCAAAAGTAAGAGCTATTTCGTCCTTAGGAACTTTTTCTTCAATCGCTGTCAAAATCTCGGCTTTTTCTTCGACTGGAATCCACGTTTGCAAGATGAAAAATGATGAAGCATTTAACAAATGTTGACGTGCTTGTTCTCTTTGGATAACCGCCAATAAGACTTCTTCAGCCAAGCAAAACGTTTCATAGAAATCATGATAAGAAGCCAGTTGTTGCTTTAAGGCTTTTTCTTCTTTTTGTAAAATTTCATATCGTTCTTTGACTTGTTGATATGCCTCTTTAGGCGGAACATCATAACGGTATTGGAGTGGTTCAAAGCTATATTGGTTTAATAACTCGGTTACACTCTGCTGATGTTCCTTCAGGTAAACGAGTGTAAAGTAACTATGATGCATACTTTGATAAATTTCTTCAAAATAAACCGTTGGCCATTGAGACAAAGCGCTCAAGAAACTGGCTTTATTGGCTAGATTTATCGAACCATGAACGACATAACTACTTTTTAACTGCTGTTTGTGCGGTAGAACATCCAGATATTGCCAGCGGCCTAATAATTCTTCTTCAGCTTCTAATCCTTGACGATCCGTTTGAATTTGTTTCAAAGATTCTTGAATATTCTTTAATTCCGTCAAATAGCTTTGTAATGTTTCTTCATCAAAGGTTTGTTCCAACTCTTCTAAGGTATAGACTTTTCTTTTTATCTTTAACCCTTTTCCTGAAGAGCGTGTCAAAAATAAAAGAAGCTCTTGCAATTGTTGTAGCATCGTTTCATATTTACGTAGCTGTTCAGTTGACTGTTCTGCTTGTAAAAAAGAATATTGACTCTTTAAGGCTTGTTCTTCTTCAGGCGAATGAAAAATCCGTTTTACTTCGACAATTTGCAAGCCTTGAATGGCTTGTAGAATTGCTGCTTCTTTTTCGGCAGCGGCAATTATTGTCATTTTTTCCATTTTACTAACTGCCATAAACGTCTTTCACCCTCTCAATAATTGAATCAATGACTTGTTCTTTGTTCGCTTCATAACGTTCGTGAAGCGCTTGTTCAGTGCGCTTTGTTTCATCTAAAAGTTGTTCTTTTTCAAGTTGTAACATCTTTTCTTGCGTTGCTAGTGAATCCGTCAGCACTTTTTCAACAGCTTCTTCACTCTCTTGACGTAGTTCAGCTAAACGTTCTTGCTTCTGTTCTTCATATAAACGACAATTCATCTTAGCTTGTTGCCGATGCTCTTCCACCGCATCTTCCGCTGCCTTGATTTGCTCTAGTACTTCTTGTACCATTGTCTCCACCTCCTTAGTTTTTACACCTTTAGCATATAAGAAAAAGGACTAGCGAAATAGAGATACGCTCAGCCCTTTTGTTTTAGGTATGCAAAAAGGCGCAAACTCAAAAATTGTTCTTCTCACCCCTTGAAGAACTGAATCCTTGAAGCTTTCGCCCAACCATTCTTTATTCAATACTCTACCATCTTAGCAAAGTTTTTCGCAAAATTCAATACTTACCCAAATGAATTAAAATAACAAATTTTCACTTTTATAATAGGTAATAAAAAGGCATTATTTTTTCGCTTTATAATTATTGATCTTGAATTTTTTTCACATAGATGTGCTATACTTACGTAAACAATTAAATTTATTTGGAGGGATCTCTGATGAATATACGATATATTTCAATCTCTGGTAATACACGCTCATTTGTTCAACGTTTAACAACTTATTCTGAAGAGCAACATCAGCACAACGAAAAAAATCCTACGATTACTTTCAAAGAAATTTCGGAAAATTCTCCGTTAGAAGTAGAAACAGAACCATTTTTTACCTTTGTGCCTACCTATTTAGATGGTGGCGATGGCATCAACAATGGCAATACCGAAATTTTAACAGAAGTCATGCGAGAATATCTTGCTTTTGAAAATAATTATCGTTATTGCTCTGGCGTGGTGGGCAGCGGCAATAAAAACTTTAACCACCAATACTGCCTGACAGCTAAACAGTATGCGGAACAATTTAACTTCCCCTTCTTAGCTGATTATGAATTAAGAGGTACCCAAGCGGATATTGAACGAATTTATGCTATTTTAAAGGAAAACCAATAAGCAAGTTTCATTACTAAAAAGCTCACCTATGATAGACTACATTTTGAGGTGAAGAAAAATGAGAAATACATGGTTAGCAGAACAACTTCAGTCAATCAGTGAAGAACCCAATTCTTTTATTATCGAGGAAACCATCAAATATATTGAACAATTAGAAGATGATAATGAAAGTCTTCAAGTTGCATTGGAAGGAACTATTTGGAGTCCTAAAAAATGGAACGAACCATTGGAAAAATAATTTAAACAGAAGAAAAGAGCCAGAAACGTAAGTGTTTCTGGCTCTTTTCTTCTGTTATTTACAAATTATAGACGTGCATTTAAATCTTTTGCTAATTCTTCAAAACCTGGTTTACCTAATAAAGCGAACATGTTGCGTTTGTAAGCTTCAACACCTGGTTGGTCAAATGGATTAACCCCATTTAAGTAACCTGAGATGCCCACTGCAATTTCGAAGAAGTACATAACATAACCTAATGAATAAGCATCCATTGTTGGCACTTTAACGATCATGTTTGGCACACCACCATCTGTGTGAGCAAGCAACGTACCTTCGAACGCTTTTGTATTGACGAAGTCAATTTCTTTTCCTTGTAAATAGCCTAGGCCATCTAAGTCTTCATTTTGTTCTGGAATTGAAATGCTATGGCGTGGATTTTCAATTTTAACCACTGTTTCAAATAAGTTACGCATACCTTCTTGAACATATTGACCCATGGAATGTAAGTCAGTTGAAAAGTCTGCGGCTGCTGGGAAAATACCTTTGCCATCTTTTCCTTCTGATTCACCGTATAATTGTTTCCACCATTCAGAGAAATAGTGCATGCCAGGCTCATAGTTAATTAACATTTCAGTTGTTTTGCCTTTGCGATATAAAATGTTACGTAACGCAGCATATTGATAGGCTTGGTTTTCTTTTAAGTCGCTCGTTGCGCCGTATTCTTTACGGGCATCATTTGCACCTTCCATTAAACGATCAATATCCGCACCGCTAACAGCGATTGGTAAAAGACCTACTGGCGTTAAAACAGTGAAACGGCCGCCCACATCATCAGGAATCACAAATGTTTCCCAACCTTCCGCATCAGCTTCAACTTTTACTGCTCCTTTAGCACGGTCAGTTGTCGCATAAATACGTTTATTGGCTTCTTCTTTGCCATATTTATTAATTAATAACTCTTTAAAGACGCGGAAAGCAATCGCTGGTTCTGTCGTAGTTCCAGATTTTGAAATAACGTTCACAGAAAAATCACGATCACCAATCACATTGATTAAATCAGCTAAATAAGTTGAGCTGATGCTATTTCCAGCAAAGAAGATTTGTGGCGCTTTCCGTTCTTCTTTGGATAATAGATTATTAAATGAATGTGTCAAAAATTCAATTGCTGCACGGGCACCTAAATATGAACCACCGATACCAATGACTACTAATACCTCAGAGTCAGATTGAATTTTTGCTGCTGCTTTTTTAATGCGCGCGAATTCTTCTTTGTCATAGTTTTCTGGTAAATCAATCCAGCCAGTAAAATCATTACCAGCTCCTGTACCTTCACGTAATGCTTTGTCCACTGCAGTGACTTGTGTTTGCATGTATTCCAATTCATGGTCAGCAACAAATGGTGCTAATTTGGAATAATCTAATTGAATGTGTGACATTCCTTTTCCTCCTCGAAAGTAAACTTACTACATGTATACTTTACGTGTTTTTAGACATTTTTTCAAGCAAATTCTTTTGGATAGACCAATTGTTTAATTTTAACTATTTAATTAGAGATATTTATTCTCTTAATCAAACAAATCAATAAAAAATGCTAGGAAATCCTAGCATTTTTTGTTATTAAACGAGTCCTTGACTTAGCATCGCTGCCGCTACTTTTTCAAAGCCAGCAATATTCGCACCTAAAACAAAGTTATCTCGTGCCTGATATTCGTTAGCTGTATCACGACAAGTCTCATAAATGTTTTGCATAATTTGATCTAGCATACCGTCAACTTTTTCAAAGGACCAAGCTAAACGTTCAGCATTTTGGCTCATCTCTAATGCAGAAACCGCAACACCACCTGCATTAGCGGCTTTGCCTGGACAATAAATTACAGCTGATTTAGCAAAAACGGCGACTGCTTCTAGTGTACAAGGCATATTTGCGCCTTCTGCCACGACTTTCACTCCGTTTTTCACTAAAATAGCGGCTTGCTTTTCGTTGATTTCATTTTGTGTTGCACATGGTAACGCAATGTCATACGCTGTTTCGAAATTCCAAACAGATTCTTTATCATAATAAGTTGCGCCTTTACGTGTTTCAACATATTTTGAAATGCGCTCACGATTTTTTTCTTTTAGTTCTTTTACTAACGCCACATCAATTCCTTCTGGATCATAGACAAAACCAGACGAATCGGAACATGTGATTACTGTGGCGCCTAGCTCAGTTGCTTTTTCCATGGCATAAATTGCGACATTCCCACTACCAGAAACAGCGACTTTTTTGCCTTCAAACGTATCGTTTTTATCTGCTAATAAATGTTTAACAAAATAAACCGTTCCATAACCCGTCGCTTCTGTTCTTGCTTGGCTTCCCCAGTATCCTAAAGGTTTGCCAGTCAACACTCCTGCATCATAGTTGCGCAAGCGTTTATACATGCCAAACAAATAACCAATTTCACGAGCGCCTACGCCAATATCGCCTGCTGGAACATCTGTGCTTGGACCAATATGTTTTTGAAGTTCGGTCATGAAACTTTGACAAAAGCGCATCACTTCAGCATCTGACTTACCTTTTGGATCAAAATCACTACCGCCTTTGCCGCCACCGATTGGCAAACCAGTTAAACTATTTTTAAAAATTTGTTCAAAGGCCAAAAACTTCATCACACTTAAATTCACACTTGGATGAAACCGCAAACCACCTTTGTATGGTCCAATCGCTGAATTATATTGGACACGATAGCCTCTGTTCACATGCCAATTGCCCTGGTCATCTTGCCACGGCACACGAAATTGAAAAATACGTTCAGGTTCAATCAAGACACCTAAAACATTTGCTTCAATGTATTGAGGATTTTTTTCTAAAAAACCTTCTACGGTTGGTAAAAACTCATCGACTGCTTGTAAATATTCTGTTTGACCTTGGTCTAATTGGTGAATTTTTTCTTGAATATTTTTAACATATTGTTTTGCGTCCATTTAATCATCCTCTCATTGTTATAGGTTTATTTTAACTGAAAATTCAAAAATTACCATAGTCAAACGTTTATTTTTTTATTTATTTCTTTTTTGCATTTTTATTGCGCTAATGAAAGCGTTGACATATTTTTGTAAAGTATGTAATATAAAATTAGTAAGCAAAGATAAAAATTTGTTGATATTTTGCATTAAATACACTCTTATACATCAAGATGTATTTAAAGAAAAGAGGAATATTTATGGAAATGGAAAAATTTAAAGATGATTTAAAATCGTTAGGTAAAAGAGTAACAAAATTAAAGGAAAATATTGCTACCGAAGAAGCAACCAAAACTTCTTTAATTATGCCCTTCTTTCAAATACTGGGTTATGACATTTTTAATCCTTTGGAATTCGTTCCAGAATTTACTGCTGATGTAGGGATTAAGAAAGGGGAAAAAGTAGATTATGCGATAGTAATTGATAGTATTCCTACTATGTTAATTGAAGCAAAATCTGTCAACGAGCAATTAACAAAACATGATTCTCAATTATTTAGATATTTTGGGACTACGACATCAAAATTTGGAATATTAACAAATGGTAAAGAATATAAATTTTTTACCGATTTGGAAGAACCCAACAAAATGGACGTCTCTCCATTTTTAACTATTGATATAACTAATTTGAAGGATACACAAATACCAGAAATTGCTAAATTCCATAAAGACACATTTGATATTGATAAAATTACAAGTAGCGCTTCTGAATTGAAATATTTAAATAAATTTAAAGCTTTCTTATCAGATCAGCTTTTAGACCCTTCAGAAGATTTTGTAAAATATTTTGTTGGAGAAATTTATGGCGGAGTAAAAACTAAACAAACATTAGATAAGTTTACACCTATAATAAAAAAAGGAATAAATCAATTTATCAATGAAAAAGTAAATGAAAAGTTAAGTGCTGCATTAAATACTTCTGTTTCGGACAAAGAAGATGATTTGTCTGAACAGCCTGAAGATGAAATCGAGAATAATATAGTTACTACTCCTGAAGAATTAGAAGTTTACACAATTTCTAAACTCATTTTAAAAGATACAGTAGTGTTGGATAGGATATTTTACCGAGATAATAAAAGTTACTTTAATGTACTCCTAGATAATAATATCAGAAAATGGATTTTAAGATTTTACATGAATAATAATGGTATGAAAATAGAACTAAACAACGGATTAAAAGAATTAATTTCAATCGAATCACCATTAGATGTGTCTAATCATTCAGAAAAAATAATAAAAATTGTAAACGAGTTCTTATAAAACTAAGGAGCCAGTTAGTAAATTTTCAATTAGCTGGTTCCTTAGTTTTATTTATTTTTTTCCTTAAATCCAGAAAAAATCCCGTAATTATGGTACACTACCTATTGAATTGGAGGAGAACTATGAAGAAATTTGATGTAATTATTGTCGGTGCTGGGACGAGCGGTATGATGGCCACGATTGCGGCCGCAGAAGCAGGCGCTCAAGTATTATTGATTGAAAAAAATCGCCGTGTTGGGAAAAAATTATTAATGACTGGTGGCGGCCGCTGTAATGTAACTAATAATCGGCCCGCAGAAGAAATCATTTCATTTATTCCTGGGAATGGAAAATTTTTATACAGCGCATTTTCACAATTTGATAACTATGATATCATGAACTTTTTTGAATCCAATGGTATTCACTTAAAAGAAGAAGATCACGGACGCATGTTCCCTGTCACAGATAAATCGAAGTCAATTGTTGATGCGCTATTTAACCGCATTAACGAATTAGGAGTCACTGTTTTTACAAAAACACAGGTCACAAAATTACTACGAAAAGACGATCAAATAATTGGCGTTGAAACCGAACTGGAAAAAATTTATGCACCGTGTGTTGTATTAACAACTGGCGGCCGCACTTATCCTTCCACAGGAGCAACTGGTGATGGCTATAAACTAGCCAAAAAAATGGGGCATACCATCAGCCCGCTCTACCCTACCGAATCGCCTATTATTTCTGAAGAACCTTTTATCCTTGATAAAACGTTGCAAGGTCTCTCTTTACAAGATGTTAATTTAACTGTTTTGAACCAAAAAGGAAAACCTTTAGTTAATCATCAAATGGATATGCTGTTTACACATTTTGGCATTTCAGGACCTGCCGCGCTCCGCTGTTCTAGTTTTATTAACCAAGAATTAACTCGCAACGGCAATCAACCTGTCACGGTAGCCTTGGATGTGTTTCCGACAAAATCTTTTGAAGAAGTGCTGAAAAACGTTGATTACATGATTGAGGAACAGCCAAATAAAGTGGCAAAAAATGCCTTTCATTCTTTAGTACCAGAACGGCTGCTCACTTTTTATCTAGAGAAACTAGCAATTGAAGAAGTGCCTGCCAAACAACTAACAGAAAAGCAACGTCTTTCCTTTGTGGAACTACTGAAAGACTTTCAGTTCACTGTTACGAAAACATTGCCTTTGGAAAAATCTTTTGTCACAGGCGGTGGGATTTCCCTCAAAGAAGTGACCCCTAAAACAATGGAGAGCAAATTAGTCAATGGTTTATTTTTTGCTGGTGAACTTTTAGATATTAATGGCTATACTGGAGGCTACAATGTTACAGCTGCATTTGTCACTGGACATGTTGCTGGCTCCCATGCCGCAGAAATTGCAGAATACACCTATTTACCAATTGAAGAAGTCTAAACAAAAAGTCGCTAAAATAGCGACTTTTTGTTTACTTTTTTTATTTATCAATAATTTTCCCGTTTTCTAAATAAATAGTGCGGGTGGCTACTTTTTCCACAAACGTTTCATCATGCGAGGTGAAAATTACTGTTCCTTGATAGGCACTTATAAATTCTTCAAGTGCTTGGATTGTCTCTAAATCAAGAAAATTGGTGGGTTCATCCAATAAGATGATATTATTTGGTTCTATAAATAATTGCGCCAAAGTAATTTTTATGGCTTCGCCACCACTTAGAGAAGATATCTTTGTCTGTAAATTTTCTTGTTGAAAACCTAGCCGATATAAAAGTGAACGCACAACCTTTTCAGAATAATTTGTCCGCTTCAATAAATAAGTCAACAGTGGTTCATCATTTTTTAATCGATAATCTAATTGATGATATGTTCCTAACCGGACTTTGGGAGAAAAGTAAATGGCTGGGTGACGAGCTTCAATTTGTTGAAGGAAGGTACTCTTCCCAGCACCATTTTTTCCACAAAGTGCTATTTTTTCGTTTAAAGGAATTTGAACGTTCACTTGGTTAAGAATTGTTCGATTCTCATAAGCGAAAGTTAAATTTTCAATTCTAATTGGATATGGATTGTATAAAGAGAACTGATTATTAGTAGGAAAAATAATTTTTCGCTCTTGTTTTGCTTGCGCAACATTGGGTAATCTGTCAATTCTGGCATTAATCGCTTTCGCTTGTTTTTGGAGTGCTTTTTGTACGGTATCTTTTTGTTTAGAACCAGCTAAACGACTAGGTTTAATTTGCTTTTGTTTTTGTTTTTTTGAAACATGACTAGATTTTTGCGCTTGTGCTTGTTTCTTTGTGTAAGATTCCTGTAATTTTTTCTTTTCCTTTTGATACTGATGATAGACATTATATCGTGTTTGCTGTTCCAATTCTTTTTGACGACAATAGGCATCGTAGTTTCCTAAATATTCTTTGACATGTCCATCCGAAACTTCCCAAATTTTCTCTGCTAATTGATTCAAGAAAAAGCGATCATGACTAACAAACAAAACGGTCCCATAATAATACGTTAAATCTGCCACTAACAACTGACGATGTTCTTTATCTAAATGTGTGGTTGGTTCATCTAAAATAACCCCGGTTGGATACTCTGAAAATAATGTTGCTAAGCGTTTTTGGACTTTTTCGCCACCACTTAGTTTTTGATTTTTCTGATTTAGCAAACAGTTTTTGTCAGTTTTCTCTGGTTCATTCGTTATTTCTTCAGCTACTTGTACCAAGTAATGAAAGTCGTTCAATCTTTGAACTTTTCCTTTGTCTGATTGAATCTTACCCATAATTAAATTGAGCAGTGTTGATTTTCCTGCGCCATTTTTACCAATAATCCCAATTTTTTCATTTTCATATACAAATAATTCATCAATTTCTAGAATTGTTTTTCCCGAAAAGTGAATACTTACTTCTTTCAGATGAATACTTAATTTTTTCATTTCGCCCTCTTCTTTCATTTCTGAAACGAAAGAATCTTGGGTACGCAAAAAAGGACAGCCTAATCGCTATCCTTGTAGTTTCGTATAAAAGTACACACGTCACCCATGAATTTTAATTTCAGACTTTTTGATAAGATTTATTCAATTTATTTTGTCAAAAAGTCAATCCAAATTCTGATAGATGCCAACATACAATTATACCTCCTCGTTTAATTACTCCCACATTAACACCTCTGCTTTCTTTTGTCAATTCTGACCCTAATATCAGAGAATCGGACTTTAGTAGGATACAATTTTACCGAAACTATGGCAAAATAAAGACGGAGGTGAAAACCATGAAGATTACATTGACACGAAAAACATCAGCTTGGGGCGCGTTACGCTATTTTACATTTTATAAAAATGGTGTGCATCAAGGGAAACTTTTTACTAATGTACCTATTGAAATTGAGGCTGATCCTGGGGATGTTTTAACGTTCTATGAAGGCTGGTTCCAATTTTATCGGCGCATTGAAGTTACTGAAGATACCAAAGAAATCACGATTATCAATTCTAAAAAATTGCAACATGTTTTTTATACCTGTGTCGTCTTATTTTTAATTTTAACGCTATTATTCCTTTCCGCACAGAAACTTTCGACGTTTATTATTGCTGAAATTTTAATTTACTCTGGTATTCAGTGGCTGTTCCGGCAACAAACCTATCATTTTACTGTCAAGAAAAAAACGGAATCCTTTGCTTCCTATTCTAAAAAAAGTATCGCACACTAAACGAATCTTTAGCGTGCGATATTTTTTAATTACTTTTCATTAATTCGGCCACATATGTGACTGTTTCTGGTTGTGTTTCTTCAATTTTATTAATCGCATCTGCAAAATTCGGTAAATGCGCTTTGTGGGCAATTAATAATTCGTCCAACAAGGTCTTCGCCATGACGCCGCCAGGAACTAATGGATTAATAGTGAAAGCATGCAATGCTGCGCCGTAATCACCATTGATGGCTGCTCGAATAACCGTTTCTTCCATAGCTTTCATATTTTGAATAATTCCTCGTGCTGCTGGCGGAAAGGCCCCCCAGTTGTAAGGTTCATGGCCATGAGCTGTCACAGGTCCAGATACTTCTACAACACAATCATACGGTAAATCAGTAATTGTCCCATTATTTTCAGTAGAAACAACCATATCCGTTCGTTTATCATTATAAATTGATGCAATCATTTCACAAGCTGCATCGCTATAGTGTGTGCCGCCCCGTTCTTCTAATTCTTTTGGTTTGTAATCTAGTTTGGGATCTTTATACAATTCAAACAGACGACCTTCCGTTTCTTTAACCACTTGTGCTCTTGTTTCGCCCCGTTCATACTCTTCGATGGAATGCTTCAACATCTCATCTTCAATATAATAATAGCGATGATAACCACATGGTAACATTCCTAAATCTTTTAACTGTTCATAATGGAACGGCGCATCAAAAATATTTTTCAAATGACTTTCTTGCTCTTGCTTAGGTCCGTAAATTAAATCAATGAGTTCTTGTGTTCGCTCTTGTCCTTCTTTGTCCCAAACGCGGTGCCAATGGAAATGATTAATTCCAGCAAATTTAAAGAATAAGTCTTCTTCTGGAATTCCCAGCATTTCGGCCGCTTGTTTTCTATGACCAATCGGCACATTACATAAGCCAACTGTTTTTTTCCAACCACCATGTTTAATTGCAGCTTCCGTAACCATTCCAGCTGGATTAGTAAAATTCACTAACCAAGCATCTGGGCAAAGGCGTTTCATATCGTCAATAATAGCTAAAATGACAGGAATTGTTCGAAATGCTTTAAACATTCCTCCCGCGCCATTTGTTTCTTGGCCTAATACTCCATGGGACAAAGGAATCCGTTCATCTTTAATGCGAGCATCTAATAATCCTACACGGAACTGTGTTGAAACAAAATCCGCCCCTTTTAAGGCTGCTTCACGGTCCAATGTTAAATGAACTTCCCAATCTAAACCAGCAGCTTTAATCATGCGCTTCGCCATTGCCCCAACGATTTCCAATTTTTCTTTACCAGCTTCAATATCGACTAACCAAATTTCCTTAATTGGCAGTTCATCTTTTCTTTTAATGTATCCTTCAATTAATTCAGGTGTATAACTAGAACCGCCACCAATTGTTGCAATTTTTAATGCTCCTCTTGTCATCCGTCTTCTTCCTCCTTGATTAAATTGTTATCGTTTACATCTTTAGGATAAATTATGGGAATGTTCCCATGTCAAGCACTATTTTCAAAAAAATGTATGCTATACTTCTTATAAGAATACATTCCACTTTGGAGGTAAAAAATGACGTCTATCATTGATGTAGCAAAAGTTGCCGGTGTCTCGAAATCGACTGTTTCTCGCTTAATTTCTGGAAAAGGATATGTGAGTGCCGATAGTCAAGAAAAAATTCTCAAAGCAATGAAAGAATTAAATTATACCCCGAATTATGTGGCGCGGAATTTACGAGCAGGTGCCACAAAAACCATTGGCTTTTTAGCCCCTAGCTATTTAGGTTCCTTAGGTATTTTCTTGAATCGCTTTATTTCAATTGCCAAAAAATACAATTATTCCGTAACCTTATTTTTTACAGATGGCGATCAGCAAAAAGAAATTGATGCCTTGAACCAATTAAAATACAAACAATTAGATGGCTTGTTTTTATTGACACGAACAAATGAATGGTCGGTGATTGAGCCTTACAGCGCGTATGGTCCTTTAGCAACCTGGCATCGTATCGATTCACCTAATATATACTCTTCCTACATTGATCATTACTCTGGTTATTATCGTTCCTTAGAATATTTACAACAACAAGGATACCAAAAAATTGGTCATGTCCTCGGTAATCCCGAAAATTTAAACACGCACGCACGAAAACGTGCAATGAAAGATTTTTATGAAAACACTCAGGCACCTTGGCAAACTGAGTGGCTGATTAATGATCAGTATACTAACCATTCTGGTCGCAAAATTGCCCATTACTGGCAACAATTAACCGACAAGCCAGAAGCTTTGGCCTTTTATAATGATCACGTAGCAGCTGAGTTTATTTCAGAACTTGAAAATCTAAATTATGCCGTTCCTCGCGATGTCGCTGTCATTGGCTTTGATAATAGTTATGTCAGTGAGTTGATGCATATTACGACTGTTGATTATGCCATTCAGTATCAAGCCGAAAACTCATTTATTTACCTATACAACCAATTAAATCAGACGAATATTCCTGAAAAAAAATTAACCGTTCGTCTAGTTGAACGACGAACGGTGCCTAAAAAAGACCCGGCAGATCAGTCACTTTGACTGATTTACCGGGTCCTTTTATAGTTAAACAAGGATTATTTATGCTTTTGTTCATTTTTTAAAATAGAAATTGACTGTTTTAAAGATTGAATCATGCCGCCTTCACTGTATACAAGAACGTTTGATTTGTATAAACGAGCAGAGAAGATTGTTAAAATAATTCCAAAAACTGCCAAAATCACTAATGAGACAATTGCTTCCATTGTTGATGCCGTTTCGGTCGCCAAGCGTACTGGCATAATGTATGACGAAATCAGCGGAATAAAGGAAGTCACTTTCACCACGATATTTTGTGGATCATTCGTCCCAAACGTAATGCCGATCATATAACCGATTAAACCAATATACATGATGGGCTGAACTGCTTTTGCTGTATCCTCTGGTTTGGAAACAAGAGAACCACAAAGTGCTGCCAAAACAGCAAAAACGAGAATACCAATAATGAAAAAGCCTAATGTAAAAATAAAGGTTGATGAAAAAATACTTTGTGGTGAAATACCACTTAATAGACTTTTCATAAAATCAAGATTTTTCAATTGAGAATAGCCGAGAACAAACGCCACTCCGTAAATGAAAATTTGTGTTAAAGCTACTAGAATAACCCCAGTTAATTTGCCATAAAAATGGGTTTGCGCTTTTGTACTAGAGAGAATAACTTCCATGATTCTAGTGCCTTTTTCAGAAGCAATCTCTTGGGCAATAATTGAAGAATAACTGCTGATGAAGACAAATAACAAAATTGTTATCCCCATTGCTAACGCCATTTGAATCCCTGTGTTATCTTCTCCTGTTTTTATTTTGCCATTTTCATCAAAACTAATTTTGGCTTTTTTAAATGTTGCTTGTTGATTCAACATGGCAACTTGCTCAGCTGTTAGGTTTAAACGATTGGCATTCGCCATTGTTTGTAATTGGTTTAACATTTGAGGAATTAGCATCTCGGTTGCATTTCCTAAAGAGCGTTCAGAGTAAAGCTGACCAGAAATCTGATTATCTGTAGTGTCCAAAAGTAAATAGGCATCAATTTTCTCGTCTTTTAATTGTTCTTGGGCCTTTTTCTCAGAAGAAACAGCTTTGAAAGAAAAGTCCTCTGTTTTATTCTTTGTCAACTCTTTAACGAGCGCTTGATTTTCCGAAACCAGACCAATGGTAGTATCTCCTGAAAAACCGCTAGCTAGAGAGCCCGCTAAGTAAACAATTCCTACAAGAAGAAATGGCGCTAAAATCATGATTAAGAAAGACAGCGACTTCACATTTTTCTTATAGACATCAGTCGCAATAATCCAAAATTTACTCATCTTGCCCACCTACTTTCATTTTGAAAATTTCTTCCAATGTTGGTGGTTGTTGATTAAACATTGGAATGTAGCCGTTGGCTGTCGCTTTATCAAACAACACTTTGCCCACTTCAGCGTTTTCTAATGTCGCTTCTAAGACGCCATCTTGTCGCAAGTGTGCTTCTTTCACACCTGCTGTAGCAGCAACTTCCTCAACAGATAACGGTGATTCTAAGAATAATTTTGTTCGACCAAATTGTTGTCGAATTTCATGAACCTGACCATCTAAAACCATGCGTCCATTTTTTAACATGACTAAATGGTCACAGATTTTTTCCACATTGTCCATATTATGACTGGAAAAAATGACACAAGAACCTTGATTTTTCAATTCAATAATGCCGTCTTTTAATAATTCTGCATTAACTGGATCCAAGCCACTGAATGGTTCGTCTAAAATAATTAACTTCGGTTCATGAATAAGTGTCGCAATCAATTGAACTTTTTGTTGATTTCCTTTTGATAAAGATTTAACTTTATCTGTTTTTTTGCCTTTAACTTGAAATTTTTCCATCCAAAAGTCAATTTTAGGTTCAATTTCTTTTTTAGTTTTTCCCCGCAACGAAGCGAAATAAATTAGTTGGTCTTCAATCGTAATTTTAGGATATAAACCCCGTTCTTC
Source organism: Enterococcus sp. DIV1307a (assembly GCF_050537425.1). Classification (NCBI taxonomy): domain Bacteria; kingdom Bacillati; phylum Bacillota; class Bacilli; order Lactobacillales; family Enterococcaceae; genus Enterococcus; species Enterococcus sp. DIV1307a. The sequence continues at coordinate 1,228,436 of NZ_CP172914.1, read as the reverse complement.
TGGTAAATAACCAATAATATTGTACTCTTTTTCGTTTAATGGTTGACCATTCCATAAAACTGACCCGCTATCTTGTGTTAAAAAATTTAAAATCAAGCGAAACGTAGTTGTCTTCCCGGCACCATTTTGGCCAATTAATCCTAAAATTTTCCCGTCCGGTATCGTAAAGGATACATGATCAACTGCTTTAAAATCCCCAAAGGTTTTGACTAACTCTTTTACCTCTAACACATAAACGCCCCCTTCACTTTTTCTAAACCGCTGTTTAGTTACTCATATCGTATCTTTCCTGTGTTGGCTTGTCAATGACAATTGTTATGGAAAGATGTTGCACTTTAATCAGACGCTTTATTTTCTGCTAAGCGAAAAAGACCATCCGTCTCGGCAGAAATATGCACTTCATTTGCGGTCAAGCCTGTGCTTTCATAAAATGTATTTTTAAATTCCTTTGCCGATTTTGATGATTGGCAGGCCCAAATTCGACCTGTACGATTCAACCACGTACCCAATTCATTCATTAAACGCTCATCAATCAGTAATTGATTTGGTACTTTTTTAAATTTTATTTGATAAACGGGTGTTAGTATTTTCATGATCAGACGTCCTCTCTTTTAAGTTAGTATTAGTATATCACGAAAGAAATCGTTATCATATTTTCTTGAGAGTTCAACTTTTCATGAAAAAATTGAATAAAAAAAAAAACAGACAAATTAGGAAAAGCACCTAATTTGTCTGGTTCATTTTCATTTATTTTTCTATCTCAGAGGTTGTTTCTTGGTGCAAATGACGATACACATTCTTCGCGACAGTTTCAGGTAACCCAGCTTTTCTTAATTCTTCAACACTGGCTGCCGTAATATTTTTAAGCGATTTAAATTCTTTTAAAAGATTTTTTTTGCGTTTCGGTCCCAAGCCTTCAATGTTATCTAATTTGGAAGCAAAACTATTTTTACTACGTAATTGACGATGGAATGTGATGGCGAAACGATGGACTTCATCTTGGATTCGTTGCAACAAGAAAAATTCTTGTGAGTTTCTTTCCAATGGTACAACTTCTAAGTTTGGACCAAATAAAAGTTCACTCGTTTTGTGCTTGTCGTTCTTGGCTAATCCAGCTACAGGAATATCGACTCCTAGTTGATTGGCTAACACATCTTTAGCAACATCGACTTGGCCTTTACCACCATCGATTAAAATTAAATCAGGAAAAGGCAAGCCTTCTTTTAAAACTCGTGAATATCTGCGATAAATGACTTCTCTCATAGAAGCGTAATCATCAGGACCTTGGACAGTTTTTATTTTATATTTTCGATACTCATTTTTAGCTGGCCGTCCGTCAATAAACACAACCATCGCAGAAACAGGGTTTGTTCCCATAATATTTGAATTATCAAATGCTTCAATTCGAATGGGCGCAGGTATGTTCATCGCATTGCCTAATTTTTCAACTGCGCCAATTGTTCGTTCTTGTTTCCGTACAATCAAATCGAATTTTTCATTTAAAGCAACTGCAGCATTTTTACTGGCTAATTTAACCAGTTTTTTCTTTTCTCCCCGTTGCGGCTGCAAGACTTTCGTAGCTAATAAAGCTTCGACGCTTTCTTTATCAATGTCATCAGGAATCAAGACTTCTTTTGGCACAAAATGCTCATTCTCTTGATAAAATTGTCCAATAAAAGTTAAAAATGCTTCACTGGCATCATCATAAAATGGAAAAATCGATACATCACGTTCGATTAATTTTCCTTGTCTGACAAAGAATACTTGGACACACATCCAGCCTTTATCAACAGCATAACCAAACACATCACGATCAATTAAATCCACATTCGTCATTTTTTGGCGGGTCATAACTGTTTCAATCGCTTTAATTTGATCGCGAAATTCTGCAGCTTTTTCAAATTCCATATGTGCAGCTGCATAAGCCATTTTTTCTTGTAAGCGGTCCTGAATTTCTGTATGTCCACCAGAGAGAAACCCTTTAATCTCTTCCACCATATCTTTGTAGACTTGCGGATCCACATCAAAAGCATAGGGACACAGACATTGTCCTAAATGATAATACAAACAAGGTGTTTTTTGCGATGGATTACATTTTCGCAAAGGAAAAAGCCGATCTAACAGTTTCTTTGTTTCATTCGCTGCATTTACATCTGGATATGGCCCGAAATATAACGCTTTGTCTTTTAAAACCTTTCGAGTAATCATTAAACGAGGATATTTTTCGTTTGTGATTTTGATAAAAGGATAGGTTTTATCGTCTTTTAACATGATGTTATATTTGGGATTATTTTTATGGATTAAATTAATTTCTAATAAAAGTGCTTCAATATTCGATTCTGTCACAATATATTCAAAATCATCGATTTCACTGACTAATCGTTCTGTCTTAGTATCATGGCTACCACGAAAATAAGACCGGACACGGTTTTTCAAAATTTTGGCTTTCCCAACATAGATAATCGTGCCGTTTTTATCTTTCATTAAATAACAACCAGGTTGATCAGGAAGCAGTGCTAATTTATTTTTTATTCGTTCGTTCATACGATACTTCCTTTCTAACAAAATGCTTCGTCTATTATACACCTCTTTTTGTAATTAAACAAAAAAAGCCGCTACTTTATGTACGAAAGAAACAGCCTGAAAAGACAATCGCTAATGATTTCTCTTCAGACTGAATCAGACTATTCGTAATGACTAATCAACGTTTATAAGTGTTTGGCAATCATTGCTTGCAATTGGTCTTTTGTATGAACACCGACTGCTTTTTCAACAACTTCGCCATCTTTTTTCAATAGCAATGTTGGGATGCTCATGATTCCAAAACTTGCTGGTGTTGCAGGATTTTCATCCACATCCATTTTGACGATTTTTACTTCGTCTTCATCATATTCTTCAGATAATTGTTCTAAGATGGGTGCTTGCATACGACAAGGGCCACACCAAGTTGCCCAAAAGTCGATTAAGACTAATCCTTCATCTGTTTCTGTTGCAAAATCTTTATCGGTAATTGCTTGTGTCATTTCACAAACCTCCTACTCTTTACTCTTATTACATGCTTAGTATAACACGTCATCTCTAAGATAGCGAGTGTTCTGCTTACTTATTGTAAGTCCTTATTTATTGGAATTTTACGACAGTCGCACCATTACCACCTTGGTTTTGTGGCGCAAATTCATAGCTTTTCACACTGCGGTGATTTTTTAAAAATTCCGTTATTCCGGTTCTTAATGCACCTGTTCCTTTGCCGTGAACAATGGTTACTTGTGGATAGCCCGCTAGAATCGCAGCATCAATGTATTGGTCAACTTCTGCCAATGCTTCTTCGTAGCGTTTGCCACGTAAGTCTAGTTGTGTGCCAACATGACTGCTTTCTGCAGAACGAACCGTTGTAACTCTTGGTTTCGCTTCTTTTTGTGGAGCGACAGGCGTCATATCCTCTTCAGATACGTTCATTTTTAAAATGCCCAATTGGACTTGCCATTGTCCTTTGCCGTTGTCTTTTAATAAGGTCCCTCGTTGGCCGTAAGTATTGACAATTACTTCATCGCCAGCTTTTAATTTTTTCTGTTCTTTCGCCTTCTTCAGCACTTTGTTTTTAGCAAGCTTGGTTTCTTCATGGTGTAATTGAGAAAGTTGTGTTTTCGCATCAATTAACTGATGTTCTTTGACACCACCTTGTTGGCCACTTTCCAATTGCATTTTGCGAATATCAGAAATAATAGTTTCCGCATTTTCTTCCGCTTCTGCAATAATTTTATTCGCTTCTTTCCGCGCTTTTTGTAATTCTTTTTCTCGTTCTTCAAAAAACACTTGATAGGCTTCTTTCAGTTCTTTATGCAAAGCCGCCGATTCATCGACATAGTGGCGAGCTTCTAAATATTCAGTTTCGGCCATTTTGCGACGGTTTTCCAGGTCTTCAATCATTTCGTTTAAATCTTGACTTTCACCGTCCATTATTTGTTTTGCAGCTTCAATAATACTGTTGTCTAATCCAAGACGTTTCGAAATTTCAAAAGCATTACTTCGGCCAGGCACGCCAATTAATAAACGATAGGTTGGACTCAAGGTATCTACATCAAATTCCATACTGGCATTGATTGTTCCAGCTCGATTATAGCCATACACTTTTAATTCAGGATAATGGGTTGTTGCCATCACATAGGCTCCTTTAGCACCCAATGAATCTAAAATGGCAATCGCTAAAGCGGCCCCTTCTTGCGGATCTGTCCCAGCACCTAATTCATCAAATAGTACTAAACTTTGATGATCGACTTTCTTTAAGACAGACACGATATTCGTCATATGTGAAGAGAAAGTACTTAAACTTTGTTCAATCGATTGTTCATCCCCGATATCCGCAAATACTTCTGTAAAAATCCCCATTTTACTCTCTTCTTCAACTGGAATAGGTAATCCAGCTTGACCCATTAATTGTAAAAGACCTAACGTTTTCAGAGTAATGGTTTTCCCGCCGGTATTAGGCCCTGTAATCACAATTGCTTGATATTCTTCTCCAATCACAATGTCATTGGCTACAGCTTTTTCTGGATCCAATAGCGGGTGCCGGGCTTGTTTAAAAACTACATGATTTGCTTGACTAATTTCTGGAACAACTGCTTTTAGTTCTTTTCCTAGTCGTGCCTTAGCATTAATAAAATCAAGTTTACCGATGACATAGGCATTATGCGTAATTTCACGGCGATAAGGGACCAACTCGGCCGACAGTTCTGCCAAGATGCGAGTAATCTCATTTCTTTCGGCAATTTGTTGTTGTCGCAAGCGATTATTCATTTCTAAAATTTGTTTAGGTTCAATAAATAAGGTTTGTCCTGAAGCACTTTGGTCGTGAACCACGCCACCAAAAATATTTTTATATTCTTGTTTGACTGGAATCACGTAGCGTTCATTTCGCATAGTAACAAGGGCATCACTAAGGTAACGTGCGTTTTTCCCACGAATAATACTATCTAGTTCTTCTCGAATGGTCTGCTCACTACGTCGAATATTTTGCCGAATTGCCTTTAAGGCTGGCGAAGCTTCATCTGTGACGTAGCCATCATCATCAATGGCTTGTTTGAGTTGGCGATTTAATTCAGGCAAAACTTCTAGTTGCTCTCGCCACATATATAAACGTTCAAAATCAACTTCATTTTCACTTAACTCATCAAAAAAACGAGTCAGTTCTGAAGTAGTCGACAAGACACGGCCTACTTGTGCTAATTCTATGCCATTTAAATCCGCACCAATTTCAATCCGTTTCATGTGTGGTTGGATATTTTCTAATTTAGGAATGGGGATTCCACCACGTAATCGTTGAACTTTTAAACCATCCTGTGTTTCATTTAGCCATGATTGAATTTTATTTTCATCAGCAATCGGTAATAATTCCGAAACTTCGTTTGTCCCCTGAGCTGTCACAATAAATTGCAACAACTGTTGTTTTACTTTATCAAACCCTAATGTTGATAGAATACGCTGATTCATTTTTCCACCTACTTTTCTAACTTTTTCATTTGTTGAAAAGACTGAGACATAACATAAGAAGTTTCGCTTTGCTCACTTACTTCTTATCTCTATCTCAGTCCCATTCAGCTTTATTTCGTAATTGGTTCAACCCATAATTCATATGCTTGTTTTGTTAGAATTGGGGTATTTTTTACAATGCCTCGTGCCAAGCCACTTGACCGAAACTGATTTTGGACAATATCTGACGGAATCATTGACGCCGTAGCTAACACTAGAAAAAGACCCACGTATAACACAAGAACACTTAATACGCCACCTAATAGTCCATTTACCTGTTTCAAAACTGGAATAAATGTTAATCCATGTAAAAAGATAGCTAAAAAACGAACGACCAACCAGCCTGCAAACAGCAATAATAGAAACGCAACCGCTGAATAAAAGGCTTTGTCCAAGTCTAAAGAAATCTCTTGATTAAAAAAGACAAGCTTTGACGTTGGCGTAACCGATGGATATGGAATATACAATTCTAAATGAGAGGCGACCTCTTTGTAATAAGTTCGAGCAACAAAATATGAAATTAAGTAACCCACCGAATAGAGCACTTGTAAAATCAAGCCTCGTTTAGCTCCTGTATAAAATCCAAAGGCTAAAAGTAATAAAATAAGTATTGTTAACATCTTGTCATCCTTTCAGGAACTACTCCGAAACACCTTTATTTTGAATCTGCTGTTTTCGATTTTCATTCAAAATTTGTTGGGCTTCCACATGATTATGAATTTCTACATCTTCTTGTCCATTCTTTTTCAAAACATCCCGTGCTTCTTCTTCGATAATTTCCATTCGGCGCACACGATTCTCTAATTCAGCCAAACGAATGGTTTTCTGTTTTAAATCTGCTACTTGTTTTTCCAATTTTAAAGCATATTCTTGTTTTTTTAGTTGATCTGAAATTGCATTAATTGCTAATAAAACAGAAGCTTGTTCCGTATCAGTTTGCGGAGAAAGATGTTTAATTTCCGCCAGTTGTTCGTTGACAATTTTTGTGACTAAATCCATATGTTGTTTTGACTCTTGGCCAATAATTGTATACGTATGGTCTGCAATGATTGCTTTATATCGTGTTTTTTCATTTGATGCCATGTTGAGGTTCCCTCCTGTAAATCAATCCATTCTTGCTTATTGTACCATGAAAAAAAAGCGAAGCGCAATTTTCGTACAAATTCTCTCTTATTATATGCCACAAAGCGAAAAATTTAAAGATTTCTTTACAAGAACTCTGGCAATTTAAGAACGAATAGAAATTGTGTAGGAGAAAAAGCGTGGAACAAAAAGTCAAAGTGATTTTTGTCCCACGCTCAAACTCTGATAATCAGCTAAAAAGGTTTGTTTCAGCTGTACTTTTTAAGGCTTAGTTATTATCTTTCATCTTTTCTACACGTAAACAACGCATAGCATTTAAAACAGCGATAATAGTTACACCAACATCAGCAAACACTGCTGCTTGCATTGAAGCCAAGCCTAATGCACCTAGTACCAAAACAATGATTTTAACAGCAATCGCAAAGATAATGTTTTGTTTAACAATTCTCAATGTTTTTCTTGATAATTTAATCGCAGAGGCGATACGACTTGGTTCATCATTCATAATCACCACATCAGCAGCTTCAATTGCCGCGTCACTTCCTAAACCACCCATGGCAATCCCAACATCAGCCCGGGCTAAAACAGGTGCATCATTCATACCATCACCAACAAAGGCAACTTTGTTTTTAGGTGAAGATGCTTTTAACAACTCTTCTAAACGATCCACTTTGCCATCTGGTAAAAGTTCTGCATAAACTTTGTCAACACCAACTTCTTTTGCAATAGCTTCTGCAACTTGTTGATTGTCTCCAGTCAGCATAACAGTTTGTTTGACCCCTTCAGCTTTTAATTCTTTTATTGCTGAAATAGCGTCTGGTTTCAATTGATCCGCAATCACTAAATAGCCTGCAAATTGATTATCAATAGCGACAAAAATTAAAGTTCCCGCTTCCTTCACTTCTGGTGCTTCGATACCAAATTGTTTCATTAACTTCGCATTACCGACTAAAACTGTTTTGCCTTCAATTGTGGCTTTGATACCGTGTCCGGCAACCTCTTCAATTGCTGTTGCTGGAACTGTTTCTTTGCCATAGCTTTCTTTAATAGAAATAGCAATTGGATGAGTGGATAATTGTTCTGCTGTTGCTGTTAAACGTAACAACTCTTCTTCAGGTAAAACAACACTAGTTATGTTTTGAACCACAAAATTTCCTTTTGTTAGCGTACCAGTTTTATCAAAAACAATCGTTTCCGTATTCGCTAAAATTTCTAAATAGTTGCTCCCTTTAATTAAAACACCTAGTTTGCTGGCTCCGCCAATTCCACCGAAGAAACTTAAAGGAACAGAAATGACTAAGGCACATGGACAAGAAATAACCAAGAACGTTAATGCCCGATAAACCCATTCATTAATAGAAGTATCAGGGAAAATAAATGGTGGAATCACTGCCAATAAGACAGCTAAAACAACGACAACTGGTGTATAGTAACGAGCAAATTTAGAAATAAAGTTTTCTGCAGGGGCTTTTTTACTGCTAGCATTTTCAACTAAATCTAAAATTTTGCTAACTGTTGAATCCCCAAATTTTTTCGTAACATTAATGGTCAAGGCCCCATTTTTATTGATAAAACCACCTAAGATTTCATCGCCGACTTTGACCGTTCTTGGAACGGATTCACCAGTCAACGCAGAGGTATCTACCATACTTGAGCCATCAATAATTTGACCATCTAATGGAACTTTTTCACCTGGTTTCACTAATATTTGTTGTCCAATTTCAATTGTATCTGGAGCGACCGCTTTTATTTGTCCATTTACTAAAAGATTTGCTGAATCTGGACGAATATCCATTAATTTGGCAATTGATTTTCTGGATTGATCAACCGCAGCACTTTGGAACCATTCGCCGACCTGGTAGAACAACATTACTGCCACAGCTTCGGGATATTCCCCAATAAAGAATGCCCCGATCGTTGCCACAGACATTAAGAAATTTTCATCAAACACTTCCCCACGAAAAATATTCGTTACCGCTCGTTTGACAATGTCGCCACCAATTAAGACATAAACGACTAAATAAGACGCCAAAGCAACCCAATTATTACTTGGCTTAATGATAATAAGTGCTAAAAATAAAACAAATGCAATAATGATACGAATTAAGCGATTCTTATTTGGATTACGTCCCTCTTCTTCTTTGACATCTTTTAAAGAAATAACTTTGACATCTGGTTCTAACTTACCAATCACTGCACGCGCTTCATTTTCGACTTCTAAATCATGTCCTGATTCAACTTCCAGTGTCATCTTTTCAGCCATGAAGTCCACACGCGCTTTTTCTACTCCGTGAATTTTTTGGACAGATTTTTCAATTTTATCTGCACAACTTGCACAATCAAGTCCTTCTAGTTTATAACTCTTTTGCATTTAAACACCTTCACTCCCTATATAATAGCGATTATTCCGTTTACATGAATAACCTTTCATGAATCTATTATAAATGAAGATGCAATCATATGTCAACCGCTTCACGTAATCTTTTTCTATTTTATAGACATAATGGCATAATTGCTGTAGGTGGAATGGATAACTGAGTAATAACTTTCGGATTGAGTCTATTGCTGCCTTTCCACCAAATTTTGGTTTGTTGGTGTTGAAACCAAGCACTTTGTTCAAAAGGTGCTGACAATGTTTGTAAGTGATGCACTTCGATTTGATTGGTTGCCTGCGGTTCTGTTGTGAAATCATGGGCCCGAATACCTATAGAATGACAAGAAATAGGAACTTCTTGTGTAACCATTAGTGTTTGTTGCCAACCAATCACTTGGACTCTGTGCGTATCTATGCGTTTGACAGGCCAAATATTTTTACAACCAGTGAGTTTAGCTGCTTCAATCGTTTGAGGTTGGTTAAATAATTGATTTGTTGCACCAAAAAGTGTTTTGCTTTTTGTGATTATCACTAAACTCTGACATAACTTATACAGTTCATCTAAACTATGACTCACAATTAAGGCATGTTGATTTAAATTACTTAATCGCTGTTGAAGTTCAATTTGCAGCTCTTCCTTTAAGGGTGCATCTAATGCGGAAAATGGCTCATCTAATAACAGGTAAGCCGGCTGAGCCGCTAGCATTCGCGCAAAAGCCACTCGCTGTCTTTGTCCTCCAGAAAGTTGACTAGGATATTGTTCTTGGACTTTAGTTAAGTGAAAAGATGCAAGCAATTGAGTGACCAATTGTAAATCTTTTGTCACGCACGTCAGATTTTCTACTACCGACAAATGAGGAAACAACGCATACTGTTGAAATAAAAGACCAATTTTTCGTTGTTGCGGCGACAAATTGATCTTTTGTTCAGCATCGAATAAGACTTGATCATTTAAAACAATCTGACCTTTATCCGCAGTCTCAACACCCGCAATACATTTTAATAACATACTCTTGCCACAACCAGAAGCACCTAAAATTCCTGTTGTTTGAGTCTTTGTTTCAAACTGAATTTGCAAAGTATGACTTTTCAATTCTTTTTGAATATCAACAATTAATCTCATTCCGATCTTCTCCAAGCGCGCTGACTAAAAAATTCCGTAAAAAATAAAATAATCAGGCAAAGTAATAACATAATCACAACATATTGATTGGCTAAACGCCAATCCCCACTTGCTACAGCAGAGTAGATAGCTAAAGGAAGCGTTCTTGTTTTACCAGCAATATTCCCTGCTAACATTGTCGTCGCTCCAAATTCACCTAACCCGCGGGCAAAAGCTAACACGCCACCGGCCAAGAGACCGTTCATCGATAAAGGTAACGCAATTTTTCTAAAATATCGACTTTCCGAAAACCCGAGTGTCTGGGCTACCGCCAACAATTCACTATCCATTTGTTCAAACGCCGTTAAGGCTGAACGATACATTAAAGGAAATGAAACAGCAACGGCAGCAATAACCGTAGCTGGCCATGAAAAAACAACTTGAATGGCAAAAAAATCAAGTAAAAACTGACCAACTGGTTGCTGAACACCAAAAATAGTTAAGAGAAAAAAACCAAAAACAGTCGGCGGTAAAACTAATGGCAACGTAAATAAACTATTCAAAAGAATTTTTAATTTACGATTTTTCAAACGAAAAACAATATACGCAACGCCTGTTCCTAAAACAAAAGTAAATAAAATGGCGATTATTGCTGTCTGAAAAGATAAAAGAATTGGTCGAACATCCATTTTCCCACCTACTTTGTTAACTTAAAGCCAATATTTTCAAAATATTTTCTGCATTGTTGACTCTGTAAAAAATTTAAAAAAGCATCTGCTGATTTTTGTTTCTTAGAGGCGGCAACTTTACCAACTGGATAGATAATTGGCTTTTTCAAAGCAGCTTCAGGCATGGCCGCAACAATCGCTACTTTTGAATTGGTTGCTGCATCTGTCGCATAAACCAAGCCAGCTTCTGCACTTGCATTAGCCACCCATTCAAGGACTTCTGTTACATTCGTGCCAAAGCTTGCGTGTTTTTCTACATAAGACCAAGCGCCTAAAGCTTTTAAGCCTTCTTCGGCATATTGACCAGCTGGAACACTTGCAGGATCACCAATTGCTATCATTTGGGCTTTTTTTAAATCAGAAAAATCATGCCACTTTGCTTGATCTTGGTTAGGCACAATAAGAACGAGCTGGTTTTCCAATAAAGGAACGACACTTTTTTTATTAATTAGTTTTTCTGCAACCAATGCATTCATTTGTTTTGTCGAAGCCGAGAAAAATACATCGGCTTTTAGGCCTTTTTCAATTTGCATCTGTAATTTTCCAGAACTATCATAGGTTCCAGTTACCTGAATATCTGGATGCTCTTTTTCAAAGGCTGGAATAATTTTCTTCTCCATGACTGATTCTAAGCTAGCTGCTGCCGCAAGGGTTATTTCTTCTTTTTTTGTTGAAACTGTTTCTTTTTGCGGCTGATTTGTACATGCAGCAATTAGGGCAACTAAACTGAATAAACTAAGCAGGAACACAGCCTTTTTTTGTTTAGACATTTGAACGCCTCTTTTCTTTTATAAATACCCGCCATAACTCAAGTCAATAATTTCAGATTTTTTAATCACTTCTTTGGCCATTAATCTTGGTAACAACAAATCAAAAACCGTTTTTTCTGAAAATAAAACACCACCTGGTAAGCCAATGATCGTCTGCTCTCCTTTATAAGCCAGCAAAAACATTGAGCCTGGTAAGACTGGTGTCCCATGGGTTACGATTTCAGCACCTGTCTGCTTAATTGCTAACGGTGTCAAATCATCAGGATCTACACTCATACCACCTGTACAAACAATCAGATCAACCCCTTGTGCTAACATCTTTTTGATCGCAACAGTAATTTTTTGCGGCTGATCATCGACAATTTCTTGCTTGACAATCGTAACTAAAGGATACGCGGAGAACTTGGCTTTTAACACAGGGTAAAAAGCATCCTCAACCAATCCTGTGTAAACTTCACTGCCAGTAGTTACAATCCCGACCCGTATTTTTTTGAAAGGTTTCACAGAGATTAGTGGCTCAGACGTGCTGAGCTGGCGTGCCTTTTCTAATTGGCTTTTAGAAATTGTTAGTGGAATCACTCGAAAGGCTGCAACTTTTTCATCTTTCTGAACTTCTATATTGGTAACTTTAGTTGACAAGGCGAGACCTTCAATTTCATTTAAAGCAATTAATTTTTCTCGATTGACTTTTAAAAGACCTCTCGTACTAGCTTTAGCAACAATTTTTCCTTCATGGACTTCACTCGGCTGACATGAGTCATCTGTTAACAGGTTATACAAAAATGTCGTTGCCTCTTCTTCATGTATTTCTGCTGGATCCAAGGAAACAAACAGATGTTTTTTCCCTAATGATAAAAGAATTGGAATATCTTCTTGAACAACTATATGTCCTTTTTTAAAACACACTTCCTTGGTCTTCCCATAGTCAATTCGCGTAATATCATGACTCAATGGAAGGCCAACTGCCTCTTCTGTTCGAATTGTTTTCATGGTTTATTCCTCATCATGTATGATTTTTTTATTTGTGATTAAATCCAAAGCGTGGGGCAAAACAGGCAACAAAAAATGCAAATGTTCTGTTACACTTTTCGGGCTACCAGGCAAATTAACAATGAGCGTGCGTCCTCTTTGAACAGAAACGCCTCGACTTAACATAGCAAATGGTGTTTTTTCCAAGCTAAGTTGACGCAAGCCCTCACTGATCCCAGGAATGATTCGCTCTGCTACACGTAAGGTAGCTTCTGGGGTCCGATCCCGTTCACTCAACCCTGTGCCGCCTGTCGTTAAAATCAAATCACAGGTCTTAGACCACTCTTGCAATAGCTCTACTAATTGATTTTCTTCATCTGGTAAAATGGTTTGTTTGGTTACCTGGTAGAGCGCAGGTAACTGTTCACGAATCAAGGGCCCCGATTGGTCGACAGCAAGTCCTTGAAAGCAACGATCACTTAATGTTACAATGCCAACTTTAAACAACGTCTAACTGGTCTCCTTTTTTAATATGACCTTCTGTCACAACAACTGCAAAGATTCCTTCTCTAGGCATGATGCAATCGCCCACTCGCGCGTAAATCTGACAGTGTTTATGGCACTCTTTCCCAATTTGAGTAACCACCAATTCGGAATCGCCTATTTTCATTTTCGTTCCAACAGGTAATTGACGTAAATCAATCCCTGAGACGATTATGTTTTCCCCAAAAGCACCATTGCCAACCCGAGCTCCTTTTTCATTGAAAGCCGTTATTTCTTCAAAAGATAACAAACTGACTTGTCGATGCCAATTACCGCCGTGCGCATCATTTTCTAATCCGAAACCTTTAATTAAGTTGACTTCAGGAATTTCCTTTTTCTGTGTGCCTCTTCGCGGGCTAATATTTATTGCAATAATTTCTCCTGTTTTCATACTTACCCTCCTATTTGTGACATAAATCGTTGTTCTCCTTGTTGTTCCAAGAAAAGATGTTTTTCAGGCTTACAGGCAATGCCACTCTTGATAATCCCTAACAATTCTGCTGTTTGTTCCATAGCTAAAGCTTCCTTTAACGAGTAGCCGTCTGCAGAATGCAGGCACGTTTTTAAATGGCCGTCTGCAGTAATTCGGATTCGATTGCACGTCTCGCAAAAACAATGCCCTAATGCACTAATAAAACCTATTTTCCCTTTAAAATCTTTTAAGGCGTAATAACTAGCAGGGCCATTGCCCAATGGTTTTTGGTATGGTTGTAACGTTCCATAATATTTGGTTAAAATGGCTTCTACTTCTTCTTGTTGCTTACCTGGATGCTCCTTCCCTAATCCAATTGGCATCATTTCAATGAAACGAAGATGCACAGTCTCTTTCTTAGCGATTTCAGCCAGTTCTACAATTGTTGCTTCACTTAGCTCTTTCCTAGCTACAGTATTAATTTTGATATTAGGTAATCCCACATCAATCGCTTGTTCTAAGCCCGCCAGAACATTCCTTAACTGACCAACTCTTGTTATTTCACGAAATTCTTCTGGATCCAAAGTGTCTAAGCTAATATTAATGCCGTCCAAGCCCGCCTCTTTTAATCCTTGAGCCTCACGAGCTAACTTCATGCCATTAGTCGTTAAGGTTACTTTTTCGATGCCTGAGATTTGCTTTATCCTTTTAATTAAAGAGAGTAAATTCGGTCTAACAAGCGGTTCACCACCTGTTAATTTAACTTTTTTGATGTCTTCTTTCGCTAATATCCTCAATAAAAAAATAATCTCATCATCTGTTAGAAGCTGCTCTTTTTTTAAAAAGCAAAGACCTGTTGCTGGCATGCAATACGTGCAACGTAAGTCACAACGATCTGTTAAAGACAAACGAACATAATCAATTTCACGGTTAAATGCATCTTTCATGCTGTTCACTCATCACTTTCCTTTGATTTAATTGAAGAACGAATGAAATGACCACTACGTCCACCATTTTTCTCTAATAAACCAATGTTTGTCATTGTCATTCCTCGATCAATTGCTTTACACATGTCATAAATTGTTAAGAGTGCTGCCTGCACACCTGTTAGCGCTTCCATTTCAACGCCAGTTGAACCCACTGTTTTTGTAAAGCAACGTACTTCTAAACAAGTTTGATTGCGCCAATCAAACTGAATTTCACACTTTGTCAAAGCAACCAAATGACACAAAGGAATCCATTCAAACGTTCGTTTTGCGGCGGTAATCCCAGCTACTCTTGCTACCTGTAATACTTCACCTTTTTTAATCATTTGGGTCTGGATCGCTTCTGCTGTCGCTTCCAACATGTGAATTTCTCCATAAGCGAGGGCTGTTCTTTCAGTGTCATTTTTTTCCGAAATATCAACCATGTGCACTTCTCCTTGTGTATTCAAGTGCGTAAATTCCTTACTTTGAACCATTTCTCCACCTCACATTTGACATTTGTTAACGTTTACACAATACTTCTTTTTCAAGTGTATCACTCTTGCATCAAAAAAACAATCTGGCATCCATAATTTTTTTTAGTGAGAAATCGAAGTTAAAAATGTTAAGCGACAAAAATTACGTGATTCGCTTAGCCTGACCAGACTTTTGTCTAAGTCTTAAAACTTGATAAGTAATAAGAGGTCGGGACAGAAGTGCTTAACTCCGAGAACCAAGTAGGTACTGTTCAACATCTATTTGCTTTGCAAATAGTGTTTCTCAGCAATAAGAAGAAATTTCCGAAAATTGTCATAAAACACAACGAGGAACGAGTTGATGTTGCATGATACACTACACTCCGTTTCGTTCGCATCAATTTCTAAGCATGGAACATGCTAGAATTGAAGGACCCGGTGTTCTTTAATTTTTGGAGACCAAGTCCTTCAATTCTTAGTGATTTATCACTTAGAGATTGATGAGATCGGAGCTCTGCGAAGTAGGTATTGTTCATCATCGAATCACTACGTTCTTCGTGATTCTCAACAATTTCGGCTTATTTCCGAAGGACCTTCACCAAGTAGGTACGATGATTTCATCTGTTCATGCTTCACAGTGAAACATCGCAACTCTTAGAGCTGTAGCTCTTTTGAAGGCTGTACTGTGACGAGACGCATGTCGAGAAAACACCTTAGAAGTTGTTGAGATCGGAGCAACGCGTAGTGTTGCTTCTGTTCCCTCCGTTTATCAATTTTTAAGCCTGGAACAAAAATCCAAAGTGATTTTTGTTCCAGGCTTTTACTTTCATACTAATCTTAGGTCAGGTTGTCATCAAGTTTGCCAATAATAGACTTTTACAAGCGCGCCTTTTTTGAGTAGTACACCAGCTGGTTGTTCTAGTAGGCAATTTGTTTCTAAAGTATTTGATAAATTGGATGAAAGATGACTTTTTGTCACTAAATTTACTTTGCCATCTATTTCTTTCGCTCGGTAAAATCGACGTAGTCTACTGGGGGCTAATTCATGCGCTAAAATTACTGTTCGTTCCTTGAGATTTAACTCGACACAATTAAAAAAAGTAGCTAATAATGTCCAGTAAAAAAGATGTAAATTAACCATTGCCGCAAACGGATTGCCTGAAACGCTTAAAATGAGTGTTTCTTGAAATTGACTTCCCATAACTGGGGTTCCAGGTTTCATATTTACAAAATGAAACAACTCTGTTCCTCCGATACGTTTAATTGCTAAAGGTAAATTGTCCTTTTCACCTACCGAAACACCACCACAAGTAATTAATACATCAAGTTTTGGTGAAATCTCAATCAGCCTCTTCGCTAATTCTTCAGGGTCATCTGAACAATGGTCTAGGTGGATTACTTCATTGCCACTCGCTTTGACAAAAGCTGCTAACATGTAGAGATTACTATTATAAATTTTCCCAACTGACAGTGGTTCTTCCAAAGAAACTAACTCACTACCCGTCGCTAAAATCCCCACTTTCATGCGCTTCAAAACAACAACTTTATCAATCCCTTGCATTGCCAACAAACCAATCATGCGACTATTAATCTGTTGATGTTTTGCTAAAATTTTTTGCTGAAAAGCAATATCTTCTCCAATTTCCGCATAGTTTTGGCCCGCAGTGACAGAGCGAAAAATTTTAACATGGTCTTGCCCAAAATCCGTCCATTCTTGTGGCACTACAGCATCAAAATCGGTTGGAATAAAAGCACCTGTTGTTATTTTAATCGCACAGTTATTCGTCTGATTACAATAAAACATGGAATCCCCTGCCACTAAAGAACCGACGACTTTTAAACAACTTGGGCTTTCAGCAGTCGCACCTCGTGTTTCTACTGCCCGAACGGCATACCCATCCATCCCGGCACGAGGAAAATGAGGAATCGCTGTCTCTGCAAAAATGGTTTCTCCGCTAATCCGTCCCAAGGAATCAAGCAGCGCCACTTCTTCTGTTTCACATTGACTCTTCATATGTTGGGTCATTTTCTCTCGTGCTTCTTCCAACTCGATCATGTTTTAACCATCCTTTTTTATTTATTCACTGGTTTAATCGCAACGGCACAAACTTTATATTCAGGAATTGTGGCGATATCATCAAATACAGCATTGGTGATTTCGTTAACATTCCCATCTGGAAAGTGGAATGTCATAAAGACTTCTTGCGGAAATACTCGATTTCCGACAGCCGCATAGGTTTCGATTTTGCCACGTCGAGAATGAACTTCCACTTTGTCACCTTCTTGGATTCCCAGAGCTTGTGCATCGACTGCATTTATCTCAATATAAGAGTGATTCGCTATTTGGTTAATCCCTTCCGTTCGTCCTGTCATTGCTCGGGTATTGTAATGGTAAAGCATTCGGCCTGTCGACATTAAATACGGGTACTCTTCATCTGGTAATTCTTGTGCTTGCTTATACGGAATTGCTTTAAATAAACCTTTCCCACGAGCAAAACTGCCCACATGCATAATCGGCGTACCTGGATCTGTCAAGCTACGACAAGGCCATTGTAAGCTCTCCTTCTCTAATCGTTCATAATTAATTCCACCAAACGAAGGCGTCACAGCTGAAATTTCTTCCATAATTTCTTTTGCAGATTCATACGCACAAGGATAGCCCATTCGTGTCATGACTTCACAAAAAATTTCATAGTCTTCTCGCGCTTGTCCTCTTGGTTCAACAGCTTTACGGACTCTTTGCACGCGCCGTTCTGTATTTGTAAATGTCCCGTCTTTTTCTGCATAACTGATGCCTGGTAAAACGACATCTGCATAAGCAGCCGTTTCGGTCATAAATAATTCTTGAACAACTAAAAAGTCTAAACTTTCTAAAGCTTGACGAACATGTCCTGTGTCTGGATCCGTAACAATTGGATCTTCTCCAAAAATATAAAGGCCTTTGACGCTTCCTGCCGTTGCTGCTGGTAAGACTTTAGTAGAAGTTAAACCTGTGTTTCGATTTAACGGCACATGCCAAGCTTTTTCAAATTTGTCGATCACTTCTGGATTATTGACTTTTTGATAGCCTGGGAAATCATAAGGCATACAGCCCATATCGCAAGCACCTTGAACATTATTTTGACCTCGCAAAGGATTGACACCACAGCCTGGTTTTCCAACTTTACCAACCAACATTGCCAAATTAGACATACTCATAACACCCTCAGTTCCTGTCGAATGTTCCGTTACGCCTAAACAATAAATGATTGGTGCTTTCTCTGCTTTTGCATACATGCGTGCTGCTTGAATTAAATCTTCTGGATGAATATGACAAATTTCTGCGACTTTTTCCGGCGTATAATCAGCCACCATTTTTTCTAAATCTAAAAATCCTTCTGTCCGTTCTTCAATAAAATGGCGATCTGCTAAACCTTCTTTCAAAATCACATGCATCATGCCATTAGCAAATGCGACATTCGTTCCCGCCTGAACTTGTAAATGCAGTGCACTATCCTTCACTAAGTTAATTTTCCGCGGATCAACAACAACAACTTGCGTTCCTCTTTGGATGGCTTGGCGAATTTGCGCACCAATAACTGGATGAGCTTCTTCTGGATTGGAACCTACTAATAAAATCATGTCGACATCTTCAGTGATATCAGCAATAGGATTAGTCATCGCACCAGAGCCTAAGGTTTGGGCTAAACCATGGACCGAAGCCGAATGACAAACACGGGCACAGTTATCAACATTATTGGTACCAAAAGCAGCACGCACCATTTTTTGAAAGACATAATTATCTTCATTTGTCGCTCTAGAGCACGAAAAACCAGCAAGAGCATCCGGACCGTTTTCTGCTTTAATTTCGTTAAATTTTGACGAAACAAGCGTTAAGGCTTCTTCCCAAGAAGCAGGTTCAAAAATGCCATTCCGTTTAATTAATGGCTCCGTTAAGCGATCTCCTGACCCAACAAATTTATATGAAGCAAATTTTCCTTTCACACAAAGTAAATTTTTATTAGCTGGTCCATCCAGGGGTTCAACACCCACCAAACGATTATTTTTAACGAGTAAATTCATCTGACAGCCTGTCCCACAATGCGGACAAGTTGTAGGAATTTTCTGGGTTTCCCATTTGCGGTACTCTTTTGTATCTTTTGCTGTTAACGCTCCTGTAGGACAGGAAGAGACACAATTGCCACATGATTCACAGATAGATTGATCAAACGCCTGCCCATAACTCGGCATCATTTTTGTTTCAAAGCCACGATTAGCAATACTAAGTACATCTCTTCCCTGCCGCAATTGACAGACACGGGCACAACGACGACACATGATACACTTTTCTGGATCATAAGAGAAAAATGGATTACTGGTATCTTCTTGGTGGCAAGGCATTCTTTTCCCCTCGGTAAAGCTAGTGGCATCAATCCCATAATCTAGCGCATACTGTTGTAATTGACAATCTCCGTTTTTTCCACAAGAAAAACATTCTAATTTATGATTACTCAATAATAAATCAAGAATAAAACGTCTGGAATCAGCAACTTTTTCAGAATGTGTTGACACAACCATGTCCTCTTGACAATGTGCCGTACAAGCAGTTGTTAAGCCACCACGTCGGCCGCCTTCCACCTCAACCACGCACATCCGACAAGAACCATCAGGTGCTAATTCCTTTAAATGACAGAGCGTTGGAATTTCAACACCTAGCCCTTTCGCTGCTTCGAGAATAGTAGTCCCTTTAGGCACAGTTACTTCTTGGTTATCAATAGACAACGTAACTGTTTGCGTATGCAACTTAGTTTTCATTTTTACCAACCTCCTTTGCTGGTGGCATAGATTTCTGTTTCAGCAGTCGTTTCAAATTCTTCTGGAAACAAAGCCAATGCACTCTTCATTGGATTTGCGACGGATTGGCCCAAACCACAAGCTGATAATCGCGTGACATGCGTGAGCATCTTTTCCAATCGCGGCAAATCACTAGCTGTTGCCTCGTTCCGATTGAATTTACTCAATAATTCAAAAATCCTAGTTGTTCCCAATCGACAAGGGGTGCATTTACCACAGGACTCATGAGCAAAAAAGGCTGCCACGTGTACTAAATAGTCCACAACATTGACTGAATCATCCATTACTACAATTGCACCAGAGCCGACAGATAAGTCATGGGCCCATAAATCTTCGTAGGAATACAAACAATCCCTTAACGTTGCGACAGCACCAATTGGACCGGATTGTCCACCGAAGTGAATAAATTTTAATGATCGACCAGTTGCAGAGCCTCCGCCGTATTGCTCGCCATAAATTATTTCTTCTAATGGTGTTCCAAGGTTCACCTCGTATAAGCCCCGATTTTTAATATGTCCAGACAAACAAATTAGCTTTGTGCCGCCACCATCGGCAGTACCCATCTCTAAAAAGGCTTGTCCACCTTCTCGTAAAATTACGGGAACACTTGCAAATGATTCAACATTATTCACTAATGTTGGTTGCAAATATAAACCAACATCTGCTAAGTGTGGTGGTTTGACACGCGGCCGCCCCGTTTTTCCTTCAATTGAATTTAAAAGTGCTGAATTTTCCCCACAAATATAGGCGCCAGCACCAGAAATAATCGTAATATCATAATTGAATCCTTCAATTCCTAAAATGTTTTCCCCTAAAAAGCCAGCTTGTCGTACATTATCGAGTGCTTCTTGAAATGTTTTTTGGATTCTGCGATATTCTCCTCGCATATAAATATAACCAGCTTTTGCTGAAAATAAATAGCCAGCAATGATCATTCCTTCAATCACACTCAATGGATCTTCAGACAAAAGTACTTTATCCTTAAAGGTCCCTGGTTCGCCTTCATCAGCATTACAAACAATGTACTTTGTGGTTCCTTTTGCATGATAAAGATGGCGCCATTTTTTTCCTAAAGGATAGGCTGCTCCACCGCGACCTCTTAAGTGAGCAACATCCAGTTCGTTTAAAATTTCTTCATCCGATAGTGAAATTGCTCTTTTTAAACCATCAAATCCATCGTATTTACAATATTCAGCAACATCGGTCGCAGATTGCATTTTTCCCATTCTCTCTAATAACATTGGTTGGTTTCTCTTAAGCATTGACTCACCTCCTACAGTCCTTCATAGCAATCATTTTGTAAATGTTGAATTAATTGATAAATTTTCTCTTCTGTTAGTTGACTAAAAACGGTGTCCTTAATTTTAATTACTGGACCTAAATCACAAGCCCCGATACAAGGAATACTGTGATACATAAATAAGCCATCTGGTGTCGGCTGATTCTCTGGCACTTCTAAAATGGTTTCTAAAACTTCGGCAACCATCGCCCCACCAGTATAATGACACGGTGTGCTGTTACAAATCTTCAAGACATACTTCGCTTGCGGTTCCGTCTTTAAAATGGCATAAAAACTGACGATTTCATAGACTCGCGCTTCCGTTAAATGTAGATGCTCTGCAACTAATTGAGCTGTCTCCTGATCGATATACCCTTCTTCTGAAGCAAATTGTAATTCAATTAAAATATTTAAAATTCGTTGTGGATCAGCATCGTTTTCTAGAATAATCGCTTCTTTTTCAATTAAGCTTAATGCACACATTCCTTTTTATTCCCCCTTTTTAGTGAAACTTGAAGTTGTTCTCCTTGATAATAGATACGCAATTCTTTTGGTATTTCAGCAGATAGTAAACAAAAATCGGCTTTATCTATGACTTTTTTTGCTGATTCTTTTTGGCGATTCTGGTTATTCATCATAAGAAATAGTCCTGGCTGCACAACATTACGTAATGAATTTGATTCACAAATGATTAATGCTTGGGCCGGCACAGCTTTCAGAAATTGCTGAATGGCTTCCGCCAAATTTTCTTGAAAAACTTTCAATAGAAAAACTTTTTGACAGCCTGCAGCTAATAATTTCATGGTATCTTTATTGCCAATCGTCTCTTGCTCTTCTACTAATTCATAACCAGCTGTAATACTGGTACAAATTCCGCATCCTTTTGTGCCTCGTTGACACACCCCTCGTTGACCACTAATCGTAATAATCTTCAAGCCATAAATTGGATAGACTTCTTGGTACTGTTTAATAAGAGCTTCGGCTAATGTCGTTTTGCCACTATTCCGACCAGTAGATCCAATTTGAATCATGTTTGGTACCTCAATTGCCATAGAGCTCCTCCGTCTGAATCGTTTTCTCAACTCTTGGTTTGACAGTTGCTGGTTTTGTCATAAAGATCAATGGTACGGCCATAAAAAGACTGCCCCCTACTGCATTGCCTAAAAATACCCATAATGTATTCTGCAAATAATCCCACCAACTGATTGTGGTACTTTGTGAAAAAATTGCCGCTGGAATAATAAATGCATTGGCGACCACGTGTTGAAACCCACAAACAACGAAAACCATGACAGGAAACCATAAGCCAAACATTTTACCTAAATATGATTTTGCCAACGCTCCGAGATAAACCGCTAAACAAACAAAAATATTACAGCCAATCCCTGAAACAAAAGCAACTATCGGTGGATCAGCAATTTTCGCCTGAGCAACTGCGACTGTTTTATCCAGAAACGCACCTTCAGTTAACCCAACAATATGGCCAAATAAATACGCCACAAGAAATCCGCCTAGACAATTGGTCAATAAAACAACTAGCCAGTTATAACAAAGAGTGCCCACTCGAACCTTTTTCTGTAATACGCCTAATGTCATTACCATCATATTGCCTGTTGCTAACTCACCACCAACAAAAGTAAGCGCTATCAATCCAACTGGAAATAAAGCTCCACCCAGAAAGTTGTTAAAACTTCCCCATTCTGTGGGGGCGGTTCCAGTGATACGAATAAACGCCAAGTAACCCAGTGCAATACAAAAACCAGCCATGATGCCTAAAATACAGAGTCGAACAAACGATAATTTCCCTTTCATTTTTGCCTTATCACCTAAGCTTGCAACTATTTCTTCACTACTGAAAAAATCCATTACGATTCCTCCTTTTTATCGATACCACTGAGACAATTCTTCTTTTCGATTGACATTTTTAAGTTGATTCTCTTTTGATAGTTGCACCGTTTTTACAGATAGATGCTCAAATTCTTGCCGAATCTGATAGTTATTTTGCGCAAGTTGTTTTTGAAATGTTGGTAAACAAGAACATCGATAAAAGCCAAATAATGGTTCTTGACGACCTTCAAAGTCAAAGATTGTTACTTGATTTTGTCCACGCTTAGAGGCTAACTGATACACAAGTTTAGGAGAAAAAGTTGGTATGTCACAGGCAATTACAAACACTTCAGCTCTCTGAGTATAGTTCATTGCTGTCACAATCCCACCTAATGGCCCCTTTCCAAGATACATATCTTGAATGATTGTGCATTTTCTAAACGCCTTAGGAAATTTTTGACTATCATTCGTTACTAAAATAACCTCTTCGAACAGTTCCATTAACTTTTCAGCTGTTTGCAAGATCACGTATTGCCCTTGAATTTTCAATAATGCTTTATCAAATCCCATCCGTGAACTTTTCCCGCCGCATAACAGCACTGCTGTACAATCAGCAATAATTTTCGCCACCCCTTTACCATAATTTTTATTAGTTCAAAAAAATATTTTTTAGTCATGTATTAAGTCTATTATAAGACATCCCTCGTACAAGTCAATTCCTTTTAAAAAAAAAGAACGAGAAAAAGAGTCGCTCTTTTTCTCGTTCTAACTTATTCATCTGTTTGACGTTTTATTTCTTCAATCTCAATGCGTAATGATTTTCGTTTCTCAATGGCGACATAAACCAAGCCAATCAAAAAGGGTAACACAAAGCTACCAAATCGATACAGTAAAACAGATGCTACAGCATCAACATTGCCGACCAATGGTTTAAACAACAATAAGTAAACAAATTCAAATGGACCAATGCCAGCAGGTGTTGGAATAACTCCTGAAAGAATAACAGCAAAACTAGTAAAGGACATCACTAATAATAAATCAATATTCGGGTGATTTTCTACTAAAACAATGTAAGGAATAATGTACCAAAATAATAATTTAAATACATTCCATGAAAAGATTCGAAGCAACGCTGAGCGATCTTGTGTAATTGTTTGGACAGCCGCACGCAAGGAATAGATTTGTAAATTACAATTATCCACCCAATCTCTTAGTTTTGGTCGTTTAAACCAACGATTGGCAAACTTAACCAATAAAACTTGCAACTTTAAGCTACTAGATAAAATAAGTAATGCTGCAATTATTACTAATGTTAAAATAACACCTGCTAAAATGAATGGAATCATCTTAGGCGCATTTTCATAAAACAGGGAAAATTGAATAATCAAACCAATAATTGCTAAAAAAATCACGGCTGCTTTGTACATAATCATATGTAATGCCGTTATCCCCACACTTTTAGAAACAGGAATTCCCTTTTTCTTATAAAAATAAATTTCTGAAAGCAAGGTTCCCGTGCCAAACGAAATAATCCGATAAAATGCTACATAACAAGAAGTAAAAAAACCATCCACTGTCGTAAAGTCTTTGTTAAAATAACGAGCTATTTCCTTGATTGAGCGCCCTTCTGCAAATTGATAAACTACACCAAAAAAAATAACAGCAATCAGCACCAGCCAACTCGTTTCCATCAGTTGAGCAAAAATATCACTTAATGAATTATCCATGACATAAAAGATTACGCCTAAAACGATAATCATTAACAACATATTTAAGCCAATTTTTACTTTTCCTTTCATCGCTTCTCCTTTTTTGTTCTTACTTAAACGTTAGATAGATGCAACTAATCATCGCGATTACGCCAATTGAATAACACAATGCAAAAACTGGTTTTTGGGTTTTATGATGAAATTTCTTTTGTCCCATTAGCCCACCTAGACCGCCACCGACAAGTCCTATCGTCAATAAGCGGCGTTCTGGAATACGCCAGTTCCCACGTTTTGCTTGTTTTTTATCATAACCCATCATACTAAACAATACTAAATTAATGACGAGGAAATAAATGATTACTATCCACTGAAGCATCCTTTCTGGCCTCCTAACTAGTTACTGTACTAGGATACCTTGTTCTGATTCTAATTGCAAAAAAATTTTCAATGACTCATGAAACTACAACAGGAAAGTAAGTTCTCGGTTGCCCGTTTTCTTACTTTCCTATTGAGTGCCTCATTTATTTTGCATTTAATTCAGCAATTTTAATAATCACATTGGTCGCTTTTTCCATGGCTTGTAATGAAACAAATTCAAAACGGCCATGCATATTTTCGCCACCAGCAAAGATATTTGGTGTTGGAATCCCTAAATAAGAAATTTTTGAGCCATCCGTTCCACCGCGAACTGGTTCAATAATTGGTTGAATTGACAATTCTTCCATTGCTTGTTTAGCAATTTCGACAATGGACATATCTTTTTCAATCACTTCTCGCATATTATAGTATTGATCAAATAAATCAACTTTGATTCGTTCTTCATCAAATGGTGCATTCAATGTTTGCTGAATTTCTTTAATTTTAGCTTTACGTGCTTCAAAAATCTCGCGATTGTGATCGCGAATAATATACGTCATTGTAGCTTCTTCTGGCGTTCCAGCAAACGCTGCTAAATGATAAAAGCCTTCTTCACCTGCTGTTTTTTCTGGAACTTCGTCAGCAGGTAAGGCATTATGGAAATCAATTCCTAATTGTAACGCATTAATCATTGTATTTTTGGCTGTTCCTGGATGAACGTTTTTCCCTTGAATTGTAATTTCTGCTTGCGCCGCATTAAACGTTTCAAATTGTAATTCACCTACCGGTCCGCCATCCATTGTATAAGCAAAATCCACGTTAAATTGAGCGACATCAAATTTGTCGGCACCTACACCAATTTCTTCGTCAGGACCGAAAGCCACACGAATGGTGCCATGTTTAACTTCTGGGTGATTAATTAAATATTCCATGGCTGTCATTATTTCCGCAATACCTGATTTATCATCAGCCCCTAATAAAGTGGTACCATCGGTTGTGATAAGTGTTTCACCACGATAATTTTTTAAGTTAGGAAAGTCTTTCGTATTTAAAGTGAATTTGCCTTCTTTATCTAAAGGAATCGTTGATTCTCCGTCATAGTTCTCAACAATTTGCGGAGAAACATTCACTGCATTAAAATCAGCGGTATCCATATGAGCAATAAAGCCGATTGAACGAACGTCTTTCTCCACGTTACTAGGTAACGTAGCAATCACAAAACCATTTGTTTCGTTATAAATAACATCGCTCATCCCTAATTCTTCTAATTCTTTTTTTAAGGTTTGTGCAAAGGCTACTTGCGTTTGTGTTGATGGTGTCGTTGTGCTTGTTGCATCTGAGCGTGTTTCTGTTTTCACATAGCGTAAAAAACGAGGTAATAAATTTTCATACATAAAAGAACACTCCTTTAATCTTCATTTTTTTATTTAAAACGAAATGGGTTGGTATTCGCTTCTGATTCAAAAATGGATACAGCCCACTCATTTTCTTGTTTCCATTGATTCATTAATTCCACAAGTTTTGGCTTACAAAGCGCTTCAATGTAATGACCAGGATCGATGACTGGTAAATCTTCAGCAATCATGTCATGTGCCGTATGATAATACACATCACCAGTAATATAGACATCGGCTTGTTTACGTAATGCATCATGATAGAATTTTTCACCACTTCCACCACAAATGGCTACCCGTTGAATCATTTTAGTGTCATCTTTTGCAATGACCCGCAAGCCATCCAATTGGAAAGCTTCCTTGACTTGCTGTACAAAATCATAGAGTCTCACAGGCTTGTCTAATACTCCAACCCGACCTAAACCAAATTCTTTTGATTGATTTTCAATGGTATAAACATCATACGCCGGTTCTTCATAAGGATGCGCTTGTAACATAGCTGCAAGAACTTGTTCCTGCTTAGTTTCAGGGAAAATCACTTCGATTTTTGCTTCTTGGACGACACTTTCTTGACCAATTTCGCCAATCGTGGGATTTGCTCCTTGTGTTGGTGTAAAACGTCCTGTTCCAATTAAAGAGTAACTTGTTTTAGAATAATCACCTTGAGACCCGGCGCCAGCTAGACCTAAAGCTTCTCTCATTTGCGGAGCTTCATCAATTGGCACAAAAACGGCTAATTTTTTATAAGGAACAGTATGTGTTTTAGTTAAAAAGGTGGTCTGTTTAATTCCCAATAATTCACAAAACCAATCATTTAGCCCATTGTCAATAATATCCATGTTAGTATGCGCTGCATAAACAGCAATATCGTGTTTTAATAAATCAGCGTACATTTTTTCTTGAAAATTATCTGTGGTTAATCGCTTAACTGGGCGGAAAATAGGTGGGTGTTTCGCAATAATTAAATCAACCTGCTTCTCAATTGCTTCTGCAACGACCTCAGGACGAACATCTAAGGTAACCATCACATTTTCAATTGGTTTATCTAACGTACCAATGTGCAAGCCCACAGGATCTCCCGTTTCTGCTAACCATTCGGGACAATAGTCATTGAAGCGGCGAATCAATGTCTTACCGTTCACAGCCATTGGCCAGCACCTCCTCAATTAATTGTTGGTCTTGCTGTAGTTTCGCTTGTTTTTCAATATGTTCTCCACTTGCTTTTGCTAGTTGTGTAAGAACAGTTTTGCGCTGTTTTAATTCTCGTTGCCATTTTTTAGTAAAAACCGGTCCTTGTTTTTTAATTAAAACTGGCCCAAATAGTAATTCTTGGTCCGTATAAGAAACGGATTTCTCTGTTTTTTCGGCTACGATAATTTCATACAACTTACGGTTTTCTTCCACGATTGTTTCATCAATAATACTGTACTCGTTTGCCATTAACCAGCGGCGTAAAGTTGGTTCACCAATATTCGGTTGTAAAACAAGGCGTTCCTTCCCTGTTAAACGATTTTTTTTGCGTCCAGCTTCTAAAATATCTCGGATTAATGTGCCGCCCATTCCACAAATACTAATGACGTCTATTTGATCTTCAGGTTCAATTGCATCTAGCCCGTTCGCTAAACGTACGATAATTTTATCCGTCAAATTGGATTTACTGACTTGGGTTTTGGCAGATTGATAGGGGCCTTCCACCACTTCCCCAGCCACAGCAAAAGACAGTTTATTTTCTAACATTAAAGCAACTGGTAAATAAGCATGGTCTGAACCAATGTCTGCTAAGCGACTTCCTCTAGGGATTAAATCACCAACCGTTGCGAGACGTTTTGATAATTGATTTTCATTCATATTTTTGATTCCTCCGTTGCTTATTATACCATTGTCAATTGAAGATGAAAACTTACACATTCGTGCAATCTACTGTTTTCTCTCCTTAATCATTTAAAAAAAAGAACCCCCTTCAAAATCAATTTCATAACTTTGAAGAGGGCTGTCATTATTGCTATAAAGAGCATTCTCCTTATATTAATAATAGGGAAAACATTTTTAATTAGGCATTTGCCAACCAGTTTTCAACTTCTGCTAAGGCATCCGCAATCCCTGCTGGATTTTTCCCACCAGCTTGAGCCATATCAGGACGACCACCGCCGCCACCGCCAACTTTTGGCGCAATTGCTTTGATTAAGTCACCGGCTTTTAGGCCTTTTCCGTTCATGTCTTTTGTCATAGCCGCTAACAAGCTTACTTTTTCATCTTGTGCAGTTGCTAGAACTAGTACATCAGACAATTCTTTTTGTTTCCATTGGTCGGCCAATTGGCGTAATTGATTCATGTCTTTAACATTGACTTGAGCGGCAATATAACGAACACCGTTGACGTCTTTGACATCTTTAAAAATGTCACCAGCTTGTTGGTTCGCTAATTTGCCTGCCAATTGTTCGTTTTCTTTTTGTAGATCACGTAATTGTTGTTGCAATTGCTCTGTTTTCGTAACCACTTCTTTTAATTGAGGTGATTTAACTAATGTAGCAATCTCTTTCAATTGACGTTCTTCTTCTTGTAAAAGTTGATACGCTTCTTTACTCGTCACTGCTTCAATACGGCGTACTCCTGCACCAATCCCAGATTCAGAAACAATTTTGAAAATCCCGATATCTTCTGTATTAGCAACGTGTGTTCCACCACATAATTCGATAGAGTAATCCCCAATATTAACTACACGGACTTCTTTGCCATATTTTTCGCCAAATAACGCCATTGCGCCCATGTTTTTCGCTGTATCAATATCTGTTTCAATTGTGACAACAGGAATAGCTTCCCAGATTTTTTCGTTAACGATGGCTTCCATCCGCGCTAGTTCTTCTGATGTAACTTGCCCAAAATGAGTAAAGTCAAAACGTAGATGTCCTGGTGCAACTAATGAGCCTGCTTGGTTGGCATGCTCCCCTAACACATCTTTTAAAGCACGATGCAATAAATGGGTTGCCGTATGGTTTTTCAAAATACGTGTCCGCATCCGTTCGTCCACTTGCAATTGATAAATTTGACCTTCTGCTAATGGCGCCAAAACTTCTACTTTGTGTAAAAATTGACCGTTTGGTGCTTTTTTCACATCCACCACGTTGGCAACGACTTCCCCTGCGGTATTTTTTACATAGCCGCGGTCAGCAATTTGTCCACCCATTTCAGCATAAAATGGTGTTTCAGCAAAAATTAATTCGGCTGTTCCTGCAGATGCTTCATTTACTAGTGCGTCACCTTGAATAATAACAAATAATTCACTATCATGTGTTAATTCTGTATAGCCAACAAATTTACTTTCTACTTTAATATCTGTTAATAAAGCAGATTGAACACCCATTGAAGTTTCTTTACTGCGGGCAGAACGAGCGCGTTCACGCTGTGCTTCCATTTCTGTTTCAAACCCAGCATGATCGACTTTCAAGCCTTCATCTTCTGCAACTTCTTCCGTTAATTCTACTGGGAAGCCAAAAGTATCATAAAGTTTGAAGATAATTTTTCCATCTAATGTATCGCCTTTTGCATCTTTAACTTCTTTAATAACCTCATTTAACATGCTTAAACCTTCATTGATGGTTTCATGGAAACGTTCTTCCTCTGTCCGAACCACTTTTTCGATGAAGTCTTTTTGTTGTAATACTTCTGGATAGTAGCTTACCATGATTTCGCCAACAACAGGCACTAATTTGTATAAAAAGGCTTCATTAATGCCTAATTTTTTCCCGTGCATTACCGCACGACGTAATAAACGACGTAACACATAGCCACGACCTTCATTTGAAGGAAGCGCACCATCACCAATTGCAAAGGATAAGGCACGAATATGGTCAGCAATCACTTTAAAGGAAACATCCGTTTGTGGTGCATCTCCATATTTCACGTTGGTTCCTAAAGCTTCTACCGCATGAATGATTGGCATAAATAAATCAGTTTCAAAATTTGTTGGTGCATCTTGAATGATAGATACAACACGTTCCAAGCCCATGCCCGTATCAATGTTTTTATGTGGTAATGGTTCATACGTATCTTCTGGTGTATGGTTAAATTCAGAGAACACTAAGTTCCAAATTTCTAAATAGCGTTCATTTTCGCCACCAGGATAATTTTCTGGATCATCTTCTGGAATATCTAAAAATTCTTCGCCGCGATCATAAAAGATTTCCGTATCCGGACCACTTGGACCAGCACCGATATCCCAGAAGTTATCTTCTACATCAATAATATGATCTTCAGATAAACCAACTTCATCACGCCAAATGCGTTTTGCTTCTGTATCTTTCGGATAAACAGTCACATATAATTTTTCTGGGTCAAAAGCAAGCCATTCAGCACCAGTTAAAAATTCCCAAGCCCAGTGAATCGCTTCATTTTTAAAATAATCTCCAATTGAGAAGTTCCCTAACATTTCAAACATTGTATGATGACGAGCCGTTTTCCCAACATTCTCAATATCATTTGTACGAATAGATTTTTGAGCATTCGTAATTCTTGGATTTTCTGGCACAACAGAGCCATCAAAATATTTTTTCAAGGTTGCAACACCAGAGTTAATCCATAATAATGTTGGATCGTTTACTGGTACTAAAGAAGCACTTGGTTCTACTGAATGTCCTTTAGACTTAAAGAAGTCTAAATACATTTGACGAACTTGACTACTTGTTAATTCTTTCATTGATTTTCCTACTTTCTATTAATAATTAACTATTTATATTTTGTACCCTCTTAAGTGGCAGATTGTGAACACAAAAAACACCATTGCAGTCAAGGACGATTGCTCGCGGTACCACCTTGATTGCAATGATGTTGGATCATTACCTCTTAAGCTCTATAACGCAGAGTCGCGTTGATATTTCTATCAAGTCCATCTAAAGGGAGCAAGTAAATTTATCTGATGCCCTTCTCTCAGCAATGAACGGCTTTCTGTGATCAAAATAAGATTCCTCATATCCTTTAGCTTATAGTCAAAAGTATAAGAAAGATCTGCTAAAAAGTCAATTGTTTTCGTAGGAATCTTTCCTTACTGAGCTGTTTCAAATAACGTTTGCTCTAAATAAGGCAAAATTTGTTCATTTATTTGATACCCTTTTCCCCAAGAGGTTGTAATAATCTCTTCGTTCATACCTGCATCACTAAATTTTTGTTTCACTCGTTTACATACGAAAGACAGCTGCGATTTTGTAGAAGCATCTGGTTCTTTCTGCCAAAGCAAGCGACAAATTTGATCACGATCCAACCCTTCGTGGGCATGCTGATACAAGATTTTTAAAAAGCGTTGCTCGTTTTTTGTAAAGCGAATCTTTTTTACTTGGTCATCAAGTAGCTCGGCTGTGACTTCGGCAAAACTTTGATCGACAGTGTCAATTTTTTCACGAATATCTTCCAATGAATCTTTGAGGCCTAACCACCGGATAATACCTCTTTCCTGCCAAATCTCCGCTTCACGTTTATTACACATCGATTGTGAACGTCGATAAATCGGCTTCTCTAACGATGAAAGACTTCCTAATAATCTCAAGCAATCGTTCTGAGATAGTGTTTCGCTTAATACAATTGCATCAAAATAATTAAAAAAAGTTAACTCATGTTCTATAGTTTCTTCACAGCAGTTCGTACAAAAGACTTCATAATTTAAATGTTGTAATTGCTGCTGAAATGTTTGCTCAACTAAAATGTTCTTTGTTAATACCAAAATCCTTCTCATTTCTTCTTTCCTCCTAGAACTCTTTCTGCTACCAATAACTGAACGCACCAATCAAAATACGTTACCAAATCGCGTGTTTTCTCCATCGATTGGTTAATAAACACCTTTTTATCTTCATCTCTCTTCGCTCCTTTATTCTTTATTTTGGTGGTTATTTATATTATATTAGAAAATGATTTTTTTTGTGTGTAAAATTTTTTTATCCTCCGTAAAAAAAAATGAATTTCCTTTAATATCAACTAATAAAGCTGATTTTTTAACAAAAAAAGTGCCGAAACTTCCTACTTTTTGCTAAAACACGCCAAAAATTCTGTAATTTTATTATTTTTTTCTCGAGAAAACATCAAAATGTTGATGTTTAACACTAACATTTTGATGTTTTCGACAAAAATCTTTACAATTAATCGGTAATTTTCTCTACTTTTAACGATAACTACTTTTAAAAAAGAGTTATTTTAAAAGTGACTTAAATATTTATCATATAAAAAGTAAGGGACTAAAATCTTTACGATTCTAGTCCCTTACTTTCTATAATCCACAACGTTTTTAGTTAGAAGAATTCTTTTTTGCTTTTCTAGCAGAACGATCTTTTTGACGACGTTCAATTTTACGTTTTTTCTTATTGCTGTCTTCAATTGCCCAATTAATTTTTTTCTTGTATCCTGGTTTAATTTTTTTCTTTTTCTTTTTCACTAAACCAATTAACGTTGGGTCTAATTCTTCTCGAGATTTTTCTCGTTTTGTTCGACGATTGCGATCATACGTCTCTACAATCTCACCATTTTTAATTTCTTTTGGTTTGAAAGAAACACCTAACTGCTCAATCTGAGTAATCGCTTCATCATCCGCTGGTGAATATAATGTTATGGCAGTTCCATTCAATCCATTACGTCCTGTGCGGCCAACCCGATGGATAAAGAAGTCCAATTCATGTGGAACTTCTGCATTGATGACATGTGAAACCCCTTCAATATCAATCCCACGTGCGGCTAAATCAGTAGCTACCACATATTGGTAGTCAAGATTTTGAACTTGACGCATCACACGTTTTCTTTCGCGTGGTGTAATGTCTCCATGAATTTTGGCAACTTTTAGGCCCTGATCTTTTAAGTAATCGGTGATTTCATCAACTCTTTGTTTAGTATTTGCAAAAACAATCGCTAAATAAGGATGCCCGATAGTCAATAATTGATAAATTATTTGATTGCTGTTTTTTCCTTTGGTGGAAATCAACCAATTGTCAATTGTTTCTGAAATAACTGCTTTTGGTTTGATATGTTCAATCACTGGATTTTCTAAATATTTTTTTAAAAATGGTCGTAATTTTTCTGGAATGGTTGCAGAAAAAACGAGCATTTGTAATTTTTCTGGCAAACGACCAGCAATTTGATCGACTTCTGCTAAAAAGCCCATATCTAATGTCATGTCTGCTTCATCGACAACAAAGGCAAAAGCCGTATGCACTTTCAAGGCTTGTTCATTCATCATATCTAAAATCCGCCCTGGTGTACCAATCACCACATGAGGTTGTTGATGCTTTAATTTATTTAATTGACGTTGTTTATCTGTTCCGCCAACAAAATTTGACACGCGAATTTCTGGTTGACTGAAACGAGCCAGTTGCTGCGCTTCTTGATAAATTTGATTGGCTAATTCACGACTAGGCGCAGTAATCACAATTTGTACTTCGTCGATAGTTGGCTTAACTTTATCCATTAATGGAAGTAAAAAAGTATGCGTCTTTCCACTTCCTGTTTGCGATTGTCCAATGACACTTTTCCCTTTCTTAATGATTGGGATTAATTTTTCTTGGACTTCTGTTGGTTCTTCAAACCCTTTTTCTGCGAGTGCTTCGTTGATAAAAGGTTGAAATTGAAATTGTTTAAATGAAGGCACTTGCCTCACCTCTTCTCGTTAAATTCTTTATGCACTTTGGCATTATAACACAAAAACAACTTTTACTCACCTGCTGATTCCTTTGTTTTCGCAACTTCTAATGTACTGACTGTATAAGTGTGGCTGGCTTTTTCATAAAACAAACGCCGTTTTTTACGAATCAAGGTTAACAAAACGTTGATCAAAAATAGTAAATATAAAATTAAACAGAACAAATACAGAAGCAGTGACACCATTTGCAACATCCGATTAGAAGAATTCAATAAATCAGTGGCATTAGCTAGATAAATACTAATTAAACCATACACAAAATACAAATAACCATAGCGAACAAACAAGGCTTTTAAACGAATTTTTTCATGTCCTGTTTCAACCACCCGAATGCGAACAACTTTTTTACCTAACGTTTGACCATTTGTCAGTTTCATCATGATGATAAAGACCGCAAAAACCATGATAAAGAACCACATCCGATCTGAAAAAATCGGATAATTGGTTGCCCAATTTTTATAAGCTGGAATGAAATTTAGTCCAAAAACGAGCAGGCCTTGCACAAAGCCAATCACCAACCAATCAATCCCCCATGCAAAGAAACGTCTTAACAGGCTAACTGTCTGCCCTTTTTCATAAGAGGTGGCATCAATTTCTTCTCGTGTTGGCAATAAAAAGGTAAAGAGTGGCGTCAACCAATAACCGACCATGCCTCCGACGGTATTATTAATTAAATCATTGACATCCGCCAAGCGATACGAACGTGGATAAATAAAATAAAGGCCAGATAACTGTGTTAATTCAAAAAATAATGACAATAAAAAACTCGCAAGAACTGTTTTTAAAAATGAACATTTGAAATAATACCGTAAATACACACCAAAAGGTAAAACTAATAAAACATTAAACAGTGGTTCTAAAACGGCATGCTGTTTTAATGCTGGCAAATACGTACTAGGATCTTTGAGCGAAAAAACAGTTTCGTTTAAAATCCCTGAAATAAAATGAAAAGGCCGCAGTTCCATTGTCGGTCCTGTGTATTGAGCCACTTCTGCCCGAGATGGCAACGGTAAAATTACCAAGAAATAGGCACATAATAAATAAAAAACAAATGAATACAAAATCATTGCTCGTGTCCAAACAAATGAACCATATTTGCGGTATTCATAGATTAATAATGCCCCAGAAATAAAAAATGCTAGAAACGGGAAAATAATGATTGCCCATTTAATTGGTTCGCTATATACTGCCATAAAAATTCCTCCAAGATAAACAATTTCAAGTATAAATGCCTCAATAACACTATACTTGTTTCTAAAAAAATGTACCAACAATAAATTTTATTTTGCAAATCCTCTCCTTTGCAGTATCATTAAGAAAAAGGAGGACGTTCTCATGTTACAGCCATATTTTGCGTTTGGAGTGCCGCTATTTTTACTTGTGCTCTACTTACTCTTTGCACTGATTCACCGTCAAACAACGATTCATTATTTACGGTTTATTTTGTTACTTATTTCAACATTTCTCATGGTTTTTAGTTTCCAAGTATTGCAAGAATCATGGACCATCAACCCTGAAACGTTAAAAGATGCCGCTTATTCTCCGCAATGGTTATGGATTCCTTTAGGTATCGGGTTAATCCTCACACTTTACAACGCTTGGCACGGCCTTCGTACAATGATAAAATACAAGACCGATAAACATTAGTAAGAGTCTAGGACGATGGTTGTGTCCTAGACTCTTACTGTCTCATCATTCAAATGAAATTTAATTTTTCTTAACAAACTCTGATTTTAACTTCATTGGACCAAAGCCATCTACCTTACAATCGATGTTATGATCACCTTCCACTAAACGAATGTTTTTCACTTTTGTGCCTTGTTTAATTGCGCCACTGGCACCTTTAACTTTCAAATCTTTGATTACAGTAACACTGTCACCATCCACTAAAAGATTGCCATTTGAATCCTTAACTACTAAGCCTTCTTCTGCAACTTCTTCTGTTGGTGACCATTCATGACCGCATTCTGGACAAATAAATAATCCGCGATCTTCATAGGCATATGCCGACCCACATTCAGGGCAGTTTGGTAATTGCTCTGTCATTAACGTTCTCCTTTGTAAAAAATAATTCTTTTTCATTTTACCTTATTTTCTAGTGAATGAAAAGTAGTCCTAATGATTTATCAACGTCCGATAACTACTTTCTAATTACTTATTTATTTTTGCGCCCACTCTTGGCAAGCTGCTTGGATTTCTTGGTAAATCACTTCAATTTCAGCCGCATCACGTGCATTAGCGCCACTTGCCAAAGGATGGCCGCCGCCATGATGTTTTTTAGCAATTGTATTAATGATTGGCCCTTTGGAACGTAACCGAACGCGATAATAACCTTCCGGCTGTTCAACAAAGATTGCCCATGAGAGAACATCTTCAATTTTTCCTGGCATTGAAACAATGGCTGCCGTTTCAGAATCGACAATATCATAACTGTTTAAAATACTTTGTGGTAAAACGACACGAGCAGCGCCATTTGCGTCGATTTCTAAATTTTGATAAATATAACCCGCTAATTTAGCAACCTTTAAAGGCATTTGGTCTAACTCACGATTTAAGTCTGCGGCATTAAAGTTAAACGTACGCAATTGCGCAGCGACAGCGAGTGTATGCGCCGAAGTGGAAGGATAAAGAAAACGTCCTGTATCCCCCACAATCCCAGCATACAATAAACGAGCTGCATTATCTGTCATCGTTAATTCTGCTAAATGCTGTTGCCAAAAATCAACAATAATTTCACTACAACTACTTGCATTTGTATTCACCCAAACTAAATCTCCATAAGGTTCATCATTCGGATGATGATCGATTTTAATTAATTGATCGCCTAAAGAAAAACGCGCATCACTAATTCGTGGAGCATTTGCAGTATCTGTTACAATGACTAATGCACCTCGATAGACATCGTCAGTAATAACGTCCATTTCAGCTAAAAACTCTAAGCCTTCCACTGGTCCGCCTACTTGATAAATATTTTTTTCAGGAAAGCTCGCTCTTAAGAGTTCTGCTAACCCAACCTGTGAGCCAATTGCATCTGGATCCGGCCTTTGATGTCTATGAATAATAATTGTTTCATATTGTTTAATTGCTGCCATAATTTCTTTTACTACGTCCATTCTTTGTAGCCTCCTACGTTCTCTCCATCACTTGGCAAACAACAATTGCTTTTGCCACAATGACATTTTCTAAATAAACTTCAATATCTAATTTTGCAGAGCGACGACCAATTTCTAAAATCCGTGGACGAATGTCCAATTCACTTTCCAACTGGATTAGCCGCAAATAATGTAGATTCACTTGTTCAATTAGTACATTTCTTTTTTGATTCATCAACATTGTTCGTTGTGTCACGTTAGAAATAATTTCACTTAGGACACCGAACGAGATAGTACCAACACTGTTAACCATTTGGGGCGCAACCGAAAAACGAAAACGGGTTGTTTCTT
This sequence comes from Enterococcus sp. DIV1307a, assembly GCF_050537425.1. Taxonomy (NCBI): domain Bacteria; kingdom Bacillati; phylum Bacillota; class Bacilli; order Lactobacillales; family Enterococcaceae; genus Enterococcus; species Enterococcus sp. DIV1307a. The sequence goes on along the minus strand of NZ_CP172914.1, from coordinate 1,190,977 downwards.
TGCCATTTTCTTCAACAGGCATCACTTCCCCGGAAATTTGATCTGAAATTGTATCTGCAATTTGTGGTTGTCGTTGCACCAATTGCATAGCTTTCATCACATCTTGGCGAGAAACAATCCCAACAAGCGCTAAATCATCTTCCACCACCGGCATGACTTCTAGACCATCCCAAATCATTTGATGACTGACACTCGCTACACTCATCATCTTTTTCACAACATTGGGGTCCTTTGTCATGACTTTATCCACGGTTAAATGTTCACTTTTACCAATGACATCTTTGGCTGTGACAATCCCCACTAAACGTAATTTCTTATTTACTACTGGGAAACGAGAATGATGGGTACTTTCAGATAATGCCTGATAATCTGCAATCGTTTGAGTTGTCAACAAATAATTGGTTTTTTCAAGCGCTGTATAAATATCACTGACGAGTAAAATGTCTTTTTTAATCAGCTGATCACTTAAAGCACGGTTAATCATAGTAGCCACAGTAAATGTATCGTATGTGGTTCTCAAGACAGGCATACCCAGACGATCTGCTAACTGCGCAATCTCTTCAGATGTTTCAAATCCACCTGTAATTAAAACGGCTGCCCCATTTTCTAAAGCAAGCTTTTGCACGCCTTGGCGGTTACCAACAATCATTAAGGATCCGGGAGTAATATATCGCGTCATCGCGGTTTCTGTCATCGCACCAATTACAAATTTATTAAGGACTTTGTCTAGACCAGAGCTACCGCCTAACACATCCCCTTCAATAATCCGGACCACTTCACCAAATGTTAATTTTTCAATATGTTTTTTTAACTTCCGCTCAATTCGTATCGTACCAACACGTTGAATGGTGGAAACAAGCCCAATATTTTCTGCATCTTTGATGGCCCGATACGCTGTTCCTTCACTAACACTTAAACTTTTGGCAATGCTTCGAACAGAGATTCGATCGCCAATTGGTAATTCTTCAATATGTTTTAAAATTTGATCATGTTTCGTCGCCATAATTTCCTCCTAAACTAGGATCGTCTCTCCTGGGTTTAATACTTTCCCGCCAACTACTTGTTCTACGAATATTGCTGGATTTTGTTGGATAACAGGAAAGGTATTGTAATGAATTGGAATGGTTATTTTGGGATTTAAGTAAGAGACTGCTTGTAGCGCATCCTCTGGTCCCATCGTGTAATTATCGCCAATTGGTAAGAACGCTACATCAATGGATTGGTCTTTTGCAAAAAGGCGCATATCTGAAAACAACGCCGTATCACCAGCGTGATAAATTTTTTTATCTTCTGCTTCTAAAATAATCCCACTTGCTTCGCCCATGTAGGTCATTACGCCGTCTATTTCATAACCGGAACTATGCAAAGCTGGCACAAATTTAACCGAACCAAAAGGAAAGACATAACGCCCACCTAGATTCATTCCATGCGCTTTTACCCCTTGCGACTGTGCATACGTAGCCACTTCAGCTATCGCAATAATCGTTGCCTTGTTGGCTTGAGCAATTGCTAGCATATCGCCAATATGATCGCTGTGTCCGTGGGTGATTAAGATGTAATCAGGGTGTAAATCTTCAAGTGAAACGTCCGCTAAAGGGTTGCCATTAATAAAAGGATCAAATAAAAGGTTCGTGCCGTCGTTTAGACGAATTTCAATACATGAATGTCCATGTCCTATCAGTTCCATTTGTATTCCTCCTACGGTATTTTCTACACACTCTTATGATAATTAATCGTCAAATTCATTCTTAAAAGTAGTACAGTTTAGTACAGTTTACTTTCTTTATTGTAACAGAGAATTAGAAATATACAATCGCATTTGCTTATTTTCTTAGCTAGTAAAGAAACAGACGAGAAAAATCATGAATCTTTCTCGTCTGCTTCTTTTTACTTATTTGGTTGTTTTCCGAAAACGTAAAATCGTTAATATAAAGGCCGCCACACATAATAGAAAGGCGACAAAAAAGGTTTCACGCATTCCCACAATAAATATATCTGGGCGATTAGCCAGATACGTGGTTACTCGTTCACCATAGGCTTCGCTCATACCACGATATAAAATGGTCGTTGACAACGCAATCCCAATGACCATTCCTAAGTTTCTAGCAAAAGAATTCATACTTCCTGCTACACCTAAATCTTGCTTTTCAACACTGCTCATAACCATTGTATTGTTTGGAGACTGGAAAAGTGCATTTCCCAAGCCCATAATGGCTGTTGCAATCACATAATACCAGATAGGCGAATTCATATCTAAAAACATATACATTAACGACGTACAGCACAAGAGCAACAATCCGCCAAATGTTAAAATACCTGGGCCAATTTTATCCGTCAAATAGCCACTCAGAGGAGCCCCAACCACCATTAATAACGGAAATACCATCATTAATAGACCAGCATAACTAGCACTTAGTTTGCGTGCATCCTGCAAATAAAATGGAATGACAACATTTACAAAAAAGTTTGAGGCAAAAATTAAAACGGCGGACAATAAACTTAAAGTAAAAATTTTGTTTTTAAAAATTGCGAACTTAATAAGTGGGCTTTTTCTTTTTCGTTCAACCATTATAAATAATCCTAATGCGATTACTGCAATAATGAACAATAAATAGGATTGTAACGAGCCAAACCCGCTCTCTTGTCCGAGGAAAATCCCGCCGAAGAACGTCATAATCGCAATGGCAATACAAGCAAATCCTGAAAAATCGATTTTTTCTTTTGTTTTTGTAATATCTTTTGGTAGAAACTTTTCACCAATTAAAATTGTAACTAGCCCCACGGGAACATTAATCCAAAAAATATACGACCAAGAAAAGTTTGATAAGATCAATCCACCAATCCCAGGACCAGCAATCGCGCCTAAAGAGACAAAGGCACCTACTGCACCAAGCGCCCGCCCTCTTTCATTTAAAGGGAATACTTCCGTAATAATTCCTGAATTGGTCGCCATGGTCATGCTAGCACCAATACTTTGAACGACTCGCGCAAATAATAGAAAGCTCAGCGATTGATTAAAGCCACAAAGTAACGAACCAATCGTAAAAATAACCGTGCCAATTCGATAAACTTTTATTTTTCCAAAACTGTCGCCAATTTTTCCAAATAATAATAAACAAGCACAGACAACCATTAAATAAATAGATACGACCCATTCCGCTTGATTCATGGGTACGGACATTTCTTTTGAAATAGTCGGTAAAGCAATATTTACAATGCTGGAATCTAATGTAGACATGAAGGTAAACATAGCCACAGAAACTAAGATCCACCAACGATTTTTCTGCACTTCAGAATCCTCTTGGTAACTTTTAATTTTCTCCATTGATTCATCCCCTCTCGCTCCAAAACAGTTTACTTACTAATAATAACTCTATTTCTTCTTTTTTTCATCGGAAATTTTCTAAAAAATCACTCATGAGATGTTCACCTTCTTATTACACGCTCGCAATTGACAACCATTCGCTTTTACGCTAATTTAAAATTAGCAAACGGAAAACACAAGGAGGACTTGAAATGACCTTAATTTCTCGCATTAAACAATTAGCTCAGTCAAGGCAACTAACCCTCGCCCAATTAGAAAGAAACGTCGGCATTTCCAATGGACAAATTCGTCGTTGGGATACCTCTTCGCCTAAAGTAGAGAATCTTTTAAAAATAGCAGACTATTTTTCTGTCTCCTTGGACTATTTAATGGGCCGCACCCAACAAACAGAGATTAATCATCAGGCACCTATGACAAGCACACAAAAAGAGTTACATATTCACATTACTACGGAAGAGTTAACAGAAGAAGAAATTACTCAGTTAGAGGAAGAAGCAAATCGTTTCTTGCGGTTCCGTAAATTTGAAATGACAAATTCTTAAAGAACGTTCACTTCTCCTAGTCATTGATAGCAAAAACTAGAACCTAAACAAAAAAACCACCACGACCGTCGTCTGTGGTGGAAATGAAGGTTGTTATTTACTCTTGGTAGGAGTAAGTATGAAAAAACCAATTCGGGATAATTGGCATAACGTAAGTATAGTGGTTTGTGCCTTTTTTATCATGAGTTTCAGCTATATTTTTTATAAAACTTTTATTAGAACACCATTAACAGTCCTTTATTTAGATTATTTAAAGCGTTTTCTTTTATTGAACATATTGTTTTAAACATTCGATTTCCTGTGCTACACTTACTTTTAGAAGGGGGATTTTATTATGGCAAATCAAAAAAAAGATAGCTTATCAACATTATTTTCTGAAGAAGTTCATGGACCGTTTGTTACTTTCTTGTTTAACACCCATGTCGCTCATCAAAACGTAGAAAAAGATTCGCTTGTTTTGAAAAATTTTGCAAAAGCGGCAAAAACACGCTTTGAAAAAAAATTTCCTGAGGAAAAATGGGCTGTTTTCCAAGAAAAAATTGACGCACTTCTAGCTGATGCTTCCTTCTGGCGCAACGGCACAGCAAGTGTTTCAATCATCTTATCTCCAGAAAACACCTTTGTTCAACGATTAGATGTGCCCGTTGACGATCAATATTACGTGGACACGATCCCTTATTTACTTGGACTAGTCAAAGACAAACAATTTAACTACCATTATTACCTACTTGCTCTAAATCGCGATTCAATGAAACTTTACAAAGTCGATCATACGACTGTGACTCCTGTTGAATTGCCTAAAGACGCGCCAACAGACGTGGTCACAGCTTTAGGTGATGAATTAACGGGTGGTAATTTAAACTTTTCAACTCAAGGTAGTTCTAACGGTTCTAAAGAAGGTGTCGCTTATCATAGCATCAATACTAAAGATAAAGAAGTTGAAATTGATTGGGTGAACTACTATCAAGCAGTCGATACTTTCTTAAAAGATCAACTGGATAATCCTGAAAAATTACCGCTTTATCTTTATGCTTTACCAGAAAACCAAACACTCTTTAAAAAGATTGCTAAAAATCCTTATTATGATTGCTCAATTTCAGTTGCTGCTTCACCTGCACAAGCAACCATTCAAGATATCCGCAGCGCTAGTGAAAAAATAGCTGCAGAGTTAACAGAAAAAGAAACAGCTTCTTATAACAAATTACTAGATCGTAAATTCTTAGATCAATTTACAGATATTTCGCCAGCGGCAGCTGACGGCAAAATTTCCCATCTTTTTATTGCAACGTCACTCTTTGTTACTGAAAACAATGAAATGTCATCTGAAGAGTACGATCGCCGCAAACTTTTAAACACCATTGCTTACCAAGTCATTCAAAACGGCGGTCAAGTTTTTGTTTTAGACCAAAAAGCTGCACCAGATGAAAAGTCTTTAGCGGCTATCCTCCGTTATTAAAAACAGGCAAAAAGCCCATTGTAAGAAAGCGCCTTACAATGGGCTTTTTTTCTGAGACTTATTGAAACAGCACTATAACAGCCTTATCTTCACTTTCTAGTTTTTAAAAAACATCCGATAAAAAAGAAAATAAGGTTATCGCTATACAAAAACCAGTTAGTATGCTATAGTAATAGATGTAGTTTTTGTTCGGTAATATGGGTAGCTGTTTCAAATAAACATCTTCCACATTTTTCACCTTTCAAGTAATTGCAAAATATGAATGTGTTATAACACACATCTAGGAGGATATTTATTATGGAAACAGGTACAGTAAAATGGTTTAACTCAGACAAAGGCTTTGGCTTCATCACTGCAGAAAACGGAAACGATGTATTCGTACATTTCTCAGCTATCCAAGGTGACGGCTTCAAAACTTTAGAAGAAGGTCAAGCAGTAACTTTCGAAATCGAAGAAGGTCAACGTGGCCCTCAAGCAACTAACGTTACTAAAGCTTAATTAAACAATACTGACTCAAAAACCTGACGTTAATCGTCAGGTTTTTTTTATAAAAAAAAGAACAAGAAAACTTTCTGAAACTAAGTGCTTCCTCTATTTTTTTTGAAGAGTTTTCGTTATACTGAAGAGGAAAAATGTTTTAAAGGAGTTTATTTATGCAATTTTATGGTGATTTAACCTTTTTAGGTGTTTATTTATTGGGTCTCTTTTTCATTCCCTCGTGGCGGAAAAAGAAAAAAGAACACGATTGGTTGCCGTGGATGTTTGGCTGGACTGTCTTTATGTTCTTCTCATATGTTTTATATTTAGAAATCATTCGTGGCACAGCCTTCTTTTTAATTCCCATTGCTTTTTTTGGCTTGTTTGCGCTCTTCTACTTCAAAGAAAAAAGGCGTTTACTGAATGGAACATTATTTAATATTTTTCTTGTGGTTCTAGCGACTTATTTAGGGATTACTGCGATTCGTACAAACAACTACTTTCTAATCACCTTAGCAATTATTGCCCTGCTGGCAATTTTTATCGCTTTGGCTTTAGGACTCTATGCCTTAATTATTTTCCTCTATTGGAATGCGGTCGTTGTTATGAGAAAAGAAGGTCGGTCTCTAGGGAACTTGTTGACGTTGTTGCTGGCAATTGGCTTAACATTACTATTAATTTATAATTTCTTTTTTCAATCGTTGTTACCAACGTGGCTCTCCTTACCATTAACTATTGCGCCATTTATTTTGACTTATTTCGCGTTTGTTTTTTATAATTTTTTAACTGTTTCTACGTTGTATCAATTTAATCAGCCAAAATATACACAGGATTATATTGTTGTGTTAGGTTCGGGGTTAATCAATGGTGAGATTGTGCCGCCGTTATTGCAAGCCCGCATCAACAAAGCCATTCAATTTTACAAGGCTCAAAATCGCGCAACGTTAAACCCACCAAAAATCGTCATGTCTGGTGGCCAAGGCCCTGATGAATTACTTCCTGAAAGTGTCGCGATGAAAATGTATGCTTTGACACAAGGTATTCCTGATGATGATATTTTAGTAGAAGCTCATTCAAAAAACACACTAGAAAATATGCGTTTTTCCAAAGAAACAATGATTGAGGATTTTGGAAATGCTAATTTCCAAGCCATTTTTACTACAAACAATTATCACCTTTTCCGAGCGGGTCTTTTCGCTCGAATGGCTGGCTTAAAAGCTGATGGCATTGGTGCAAAAACCGCTTTTTATTTTTTACCTAACGCGTTTATTCGAGAGTTCATCGCCATTGTAGTGATGTACAAACGCCGCCATATTATTGTTTGCGGCCTAGCTGCCATCGGTATGGTTATGTTATTCTTAACAGGATTGATTATTCAGTAAAGAAGGAGTTTCCCCTATGAGTTTGTATCAAAAATTTATTCAAAATGAACGTTTGCGACGTTTTTGCGTCCTTGCTTTGATTATTTTTGTGCTTTATTTATCCAGAAGTATGATTACAACAATTCTTTTAACATTTATCTTTACCTATTTAGCTGTTCGTTTGGTCCATTTTGTTCAACGCTATATGAAAATCCCGACGATTGTCATCGTTCTCTTAACCTATGCATTGGTTGTTTTTCTAATCTATTTAGCGATTACTAAATATGTTCCCGTTCTAGTTAACCAAACGACTCAAATGATTAATTCTGTAGTTGATTTTTATCAAAGTCCACATACAGATACAAATCAAGTATTGCAATTTATTGATCAATACTTGGAAAAATCTAACTTACTCTCTCAACTCCAGAATGGTGCTTCAATGATTTTACGCTACATTCAAGATATTGGCGCTGTCGGCTTATCATTTGTCATGTCCTTTATTTTAAGTTTCTTCTTTATGATTGAGAAGAAGCAAATGGCTGATTTTTCTAAGTTATTTTTAAAAAGTGATTTTGATTGGTTTTTTCAGGATATCTATTATTTTGCCAACAAGTTCGTCAACACATTTGGTGTCGTAATGGAAGCTCAGTTTTTCATTGCTGTGGTGAATACAGTCATTACTACCTTGGCCTTGGCGATAATCGGCTTTACTCAGTTACCTAGTTTAGCCATTATGATCTTCATTTTGAGCTTAGTCCCAGTTGCTGGTGTGATTATTTCCTGCATTCCGCTAAGTTTCATCGCTTATTCCCAAGGTGGCTTGAACGATGTGATTTATATCTTAGCTTTAATTACAATCGTTCATTTATTTGAATCTTACGTGCTAAATCCTAAATTCATGTCTAGTAAAACAGAGTTACCAATCTTTTATACGTTTGTCATTTTATTAGTTAGTGAGCGTCTCTTTGGTGTATGGGGACTTATTGTAGGAATCCCTGTGTTCACTTTCTTCTTAGATGTCTTAAAAGTAAAACCAATTCGTGGCCTGAAACGTCTACCTAATGTGAAAAAAAATAGTTCAGCAGAATAATTTCTGCTGAACTATTTTTTTTATTGTTTTCTTAAATCATTTAAAATAGCCATGGCTCGGTCTTGGTTCATCGTTTTTTGACGTTTTAATTGTTGAGCGACTGCCTCAACTTCTTTACCAGTAGCTCCGACCGTCATCGCTAAAGAACGTGCTTGTAGAGCCATGTGTCCTTTTTGAATTCCTTCAGAGACTAAGGCCCGTAACGCCGCTAAATTTTGTGCCAAACCAACAGCCGCTACTACTCGACTTAGTTCTTTTGCATCCGTCACTGCTAACAAATCAGCGGCTGCTTGAGATTTAGGTAAGACTTTTGTGGCACCGCCAACCGTGGCTAAAGCAAGCGGAACTGAAATTTCACCAATTAGTTGTTCGCCATCCAGCGTCCAACTAGTCAAACCTTGGTAGCGACCTTCCTTCACCGCAAAAGCATGACAAGAAGCGCTAACAGCGCGTGTATCATTTCCTGTAGCTAAAACTACAGCTTCAATGCCATTCATGATCCCTTTGTTATGCGTGACTGCCCGATAAGGATCTAATGAAGCATAGCGTGAAGCTAAAACAATTTTTTCAGCAATTTCCCGGCCATTGCTCCCCTTACTTAAACGTGAAACTGGAATAGCCGTTTTCATCGTAACAACCGACTCCGTGGCATAATTACTTAAAATACTGAATAAAATCTTTTGCTCCGCAAACCATTCACGGAACAACTCGGCCACACCTTCCAACATAGCGTTAACGATATTTGCCCCCATTGCATCCTTAACATCTACTAAAAAGTCGACAGATACAAATGATTCATCAAAAGCACGATATTGCAAATCTCTTAAGCCGCCGCCGCGTTTAACGATAGATGGATAACTTAACTCTGCTTGTTGAAAAATTTCCGTTTCTCTTACTTGTAGTTCATCAATCAATGACTCGGCGTCTGCAACATCGTAAAAAACGATTTGTCCACGCATTAAACGTTGTTGATTCACTGTTTTAAATCCTTGTGCTATTTTTGCACCATTACTCAAAGCCGCAATCACTGAGGGCTCTTCTGTCGCCATTGGTACCAAATAATCAGTTTCGTCCACTGTTAAATGTAAGCCAACGCCCATCGGCACTTCTGTTTCACTGATTTGATTTTCAATCATATGATTGGCAATCTGCGAAGATAAAGCCGTATTTTCAAATTCTTTTTTTGTATCAGCAGAAATCTGGCCTTCATTAAGAAGAGAAGCCAGGCGTTCCTCAGGACTCATTTGATAAAATCGGCTGTTTTTTTTTTGCTGAGGTCTCTCTAGTAGCATAGCGAGTCCTAAGCCACCGCCGATACATAAAGAAGCCACTCCATATTTCTTTTCTTTTTGATTTAATTGATAACTTAAACTCGTTAATAAACGAGCACCTGTGGCACCAATCGCATGACCTAATGAAATACCGCCACCATAAATGTTGACCTTTTCCTCTGGTAAAGCCAGTTCTCTTTGGACCACGATTGAAGTTGCTGCAAATGCTTCGTTGATTTCATACAGATCAATTTCTTCCGTAGTAAGTTGATTGCGCGCTAACAGTTTTTGAATGGCTTTAATCGGCGAAATTCCCATATAGGCTGGATCAATACCGACTTCCACACTGTCTCGAATAATAGCTAAATAAGGAAGACCGTGTGCTTCGGCATATTCTTGTGAAGCAATAATCAAAGCAGAAGCCCCATCATTAATGGTTGATGCATTCCCTGCTGTTACAGTACCGTCTTCTTTAAAAACTGTTTTAAGCGTTCCTAGCTTCTCAACGCTCGAATTAGGGCGAATCCCTTCATCTTTCTCCACAAGCGTTCCTGATACTTCTAATGGGGCTATTTCGTCAGCGAATATCCCTTCTGCTTGTGCTTGAGCTGCTTTTAATTGTGAATGTACAGAAAATTGATCTTGCTCTTCTCTAGTTACATGATACTTTTCGGCCACATTTTCAGCAGTTAAGCCCATTGCTTGACCACTAAAGGCATCCGTTAACCCATCGTACATCATACTAGAAAAAGGCGCATCATAGCTTTCTGTTTCGTAATTAAAACGTTGTAATTTAGGTGCTTGGGACATATTCTCAATCCCGCCAGCAATTAAAACTTCCGCTTCTCCTAATTGAATCAATTGTTTCGCCAAAATAACGGCCTTCATTCCTGATCCGCAGACCTCATTAACCGTCATTGCGGGAATTTCATGAGACAAACCGCTGTTTATTGCTATTTGTCGTGCGGGATTTTGGCCATTTCCAGCTTGTAAAACATTTCCAAAGATTACTTGATCAATTTCTTCAGAAATAGTGGAATGTCTTTTTAAAAGTTGTGTTGTAACATGTGTTCCTAAGTCTACGGCACTTACTTGACTTAAGCTGCCTTTATATTTTCCAATTGGTGTTCGTAATGCATCAATAATAACTACTGTTTTCAACTAAATGCACCTCCATCTTGAAATATATCATAAAATCCCAGAATCACAAGTGCCAATTACTGAATGTTAACAGACTTATAAGATATTTTTTAATAATCTATGAAGTTAATACAAAAATTCCCCATTTTGGTTCATTTCGTGCTATTTTATATAATGAATCTATTTATCGTAAAGGAGTTAAAGAAATGACAATTGGGATTGATAAAATTAGTTTTTTTGTGCCCCCTTATTATATTGATATGACGGCACTGGCTGAAGCCAGAAATGTAGACCCTGGAAAATTTCATATTGGTATTGGGCAAGACCAAATGGCGGTGAACCCAATCAGCCAAGATATTGTGACATTTGCAGCCAATGCCGCAGAAGCGATCTTGACCAAAGAAGATAAAGAGGCCATTGATATGGTGATTGTCGGGACTGAGTCCAGTATCGATGAGTCAAAAGCGGCCGCAGTTGTCTTACATCGTTTAATGGGGATTCAACCTTTCGCTCGCTCTTTCGAAATCAAGGAAGCTTGTTACGGAGCAACAGCAGGCTTACAGTTAGCTAAGAATCACGTAGCCTTACATCCAGATAAAAAAGTCTTGGTTGTAGCAGCAGATATTGCAAAATATGGCTTAAATTCTGGCGGTGAGCCTACACAAGGAGCTGGGGCGGTTGCAATGTTAGTTGCTAGTGAACCGCGCATCTTGGCTTTAAAAGAGGATAATGTGATGCTGACGCAAGATATCTATGACTTTTGGCGTCCAACAGGCCATCCGTATCCTATGGTCGATGGTCCTTTGTCAAACGAAACCTACATCCAATCTTTTGCCCAAGTCTGGGATGAACATAAAAAAAGAACCGGTCTTGATTTTGCAGATTATGATGCTTTAGCGTTCCATATTCCTTACACAAAAATGGGCAAAAAAGCCTTATTAGCAAAAATCTCCGACCAAACTGAAGCAGAACAGGAACGAATTTTAGCCCGTTATGAAGAAAGCATCGTCTATAGTCGTCGCGTAGGAAACTTGTATACGGGTTCACTTTATCTGGGACTCATTTCCCTTTTAGAAAATGCAACGACTTTAACCGCAGGCAATCAAATTGGGTTATTCAGTTATGGTTCTGGTGCTGTCGCTGAATTTTTCACTGGTGAATTAGTAGCTGGTTATCAAAATCATTTACAAAAAGAAACTCATTTAGCACTCCTGGATAATCGGACAGAACTTTCTATCGCTGAATATGAAGCCATGTTTGCAGAAACTTTAGACACAGACATTGATCAAACGTTAGAAGATGAATTAAAATATAGTATTTCTGCTATTAATAATACCGTTCGTTCTTATCGAAACTAAGTATTTAAATCCCCCGATTCAATCAACAAAAGAGCTAGACATTCAAGCAAAAACTTGAATGTCTAGCTCTTTTTATGAAAGCCAAACTTCTTTGACCCCGTCTGTCACGGCGATACCATCTGTCAAAGCTAAACGTTGTGAATAAGAAACGTAGCCATAATAAACATCAACACCGCCGCCATTGTTCCAAGTAACAGTGATTTTAACATTTGGAGTAATCGATTTTGTAGCTGGTTGGGTCGTCGGGCGATAACTAGTCGTATCATAACTTAAAATAGTGCCCGAAGCTCCACTTATTTCGGCTTTTCCTGTGTAAATTTCGCCATTCGTATTCGTCTGCGTGACCGCTCCATTCGCTTCAATGATTAACCCCGCTTGCTTTTGATCTCCTCGTGGATAATAAAAAAGATACGTGGTTGCCCATTTAGCAAATTCATCTGGAATTGGTTTAAGTGATTCCGTTGGTGCCGGACTCGACTTCGTTTGCTTTTCAACCGCGACTTCTTCTTGTCTTTTTAAGCCTTCATTATTTTGATTATTTAGTTTCTCAACCGTTTCTTTAACGATCGAATAGTGTGGTTTCCCTAAATCGCTAACAGGGATCGTAGCTAATTTTTCTTCTGATTCTTTATATTGCCCCTCTGCCGTTAACTTTTTAGCTTCTGTAATAATGGCATCATACTTGGTTTGGTCTGCAGAAGAGGATGTGCTTTGTCCCGTAGCTTCGACTTGTTTTGTGACACTGGTTTTTTCCGTGGTCACGTCTGACGAACTTCCACAAGCACTTACAAACATTGAGCTAACGATTAATAAACATCCCACAATCACATGCTTTTTCATCTTTAAATCCCCCATTTGTTTATCTTTGTTATTTTTTGTTACTTAAATTATCCCATAGATGAACAAAAGAAACCATTATTTATAAAAAAGTTTAGCAAGCGCTTCAAGAGAGGCACTTGCTAAACTTTTTTCTCACTGTTATTGATTGATTACTTTGACTAGTTCTTCAAATAATAATGCACTAGATGCTGCTCCTGGATCAATATGACCAATTGCTCGTTCCCCTAAATAAGAGGCACGTCCTTTTTTCGCCACCCAATCTTTTGTTGCTTCAGCAAATTGTTCAATTTTTTCTTCATTAAATTGTTCCGTTCCAATTACTTCAGCAACAGGTGCCCAGACATCAACCATCGTTTTATCTCCTGGTTCAGCTTTGCCGCGCATCTGAATCCCAGCTAGACCTTGCTGAACAATTTCTTTTAATTGCTCTGGCGAACTGATGGTTTCCAAATCTTTTGTCGCTTTAGTCATATTCATAAACGCAGTACCATATAAAGGACCGGAAGCTCCGCCAACTTTTGAAATCAAAGCCATGGATAGGACTTTAAATGTCTCCGTGATTGTTGTTGGTACTTTTTTGTCAAACGCAATTTTGTATTCAGCCATACCACGAGCCATGTTGTTACCGTGATCCCCATCACCAATCGGCGTGTCTAATTCACTTAAATAGTCTTTTTTTTCTTCGATAACTTTTGAATAATTGTCTAACCATGTTTGAATGTCTTTTACTGTTAAGTCCATCTTTTATCACCCTTACCAAGAAATTGTTGTTACATTGCTTTCTAGCGCTGTTTGCCAGTCTTTTGTCGCCAAGTCAATCATCGTTAAAGATAATCCTTGCATGTCAATAGACGTCATATAGTTACCCACTTTATGGAAGGTCACTTGAACACCTTTATCTTCTAATAATGTTAGCACGTCGTTCATAAATACAAATTGTTCCATTAATGGCGTGCCGCCCATGCCATTGACAAGTACCCCCACTGTTTGTGGTTGTTGTTCATAGCTACTTAATATTTTTTCAACTAATTCTTTCGCTAACTCTTTCGATGGTTGGATTTTTTCACGACGATAGCCTGGTTCTCCGTGAATCCCTACGCCAAATTCAATTTCATCTTCTGGTAAAGTAAAACCTGGTTTGCCAACTTCAGGCACAGTGGCTGCTTTTAAAGCCACTCCAATTGTTTTCGTGGCTGCTACAATCTTTTCTCCTAAAGAAACGAGCTCTTCTAAAGAAGCACCTTGGCGGGCATGATGTCCTAAAATTTTATGGACAAGAACAGTCCCGGCAACGCCGCGTTTCCCAGCGGTATAGGTGCTATCTTCGACAGCAATATCGTCATCGACAACGACCATTTCTACATGGATGTCTTCCATATCAGCCATATCTTTGGCCATTTCAAAGTTCAAAATATCGCCTGTATAATTTTTTACGATTAACAGAACACCGGCCCCTTGGTCTGCCGCTTGGATCCCTGTTAAAATTTGATCTGGTGTTGGTGAAGTAAAGACATCACCTAAAACTGCGGCATTTAACATTCCATCACCAACAAACCCAGCATGTGCAGGCTCATGACCACTTCCACCACCAGATACTAACCCAACTTGTTTGTTTGAGTCGTTGCGAGCAATCACGCGAGAATCTTCGACTTGATGAACAAGGTTTCCATAGCTTTTCACAATTCCTTGGAGCATTTCTTCGACAATTTTACCAGGTTCATTAATAATTTTTTTCATTTAGTTCCACCCTTTCTTACCAGCATTTTGAGCTTCTGCTAAAATTTGCGTCAAATCATCTGAGACACCTGCAGTAATTGCTGCCGCAAAGGCACCTTCAACCAATGGTGCATCGACTAAATGATAATGTTTCTGTTGGTCTTCTTCTAGCATATCAAAAGCTAATTCTGAACTTAAAACGGCACTGCCTAAATCGGCAAAAATTAAAAATTCTCGGTCAGAGTCCGCTTCGTTAATCGTGTCAATGATTTTCATTGGATCTGAACCTAATGAACCATCTGATGTGCCACCAAGTGAATGAATCGTAATTTCTTCACTGGCATTCATCTGTTCAATCATCTCTTTAATACCATCTGTAATCATTTTGCTATGTGAAACGAGTAAAATATCTGCTTTCATGTGGACACTTCCTTAATCTAATTTATGTCTTGTTTTATATTCTTGTCCGACTTTATCTGCAACAATGATTGCATTCGCTACTTCTTCAACGACAATTGGGAATGGCATTGAATGAATTGATTCTTCTGGAATGCAAGCAATTTTGGCTACTTCCAACGCTTCTTCATAAGTGATTTCATCGACACCAATGTCTGAAAGCGTTAATGGTAAACCTACAGAAGCGCTAAAGTCTAAAACAGCTTCTAATTCGTCTTTTGCTGCATCTTCTAATACAAGTTGTGCAATCGTTGCAAAGGCTACTTTTTCACCATGTAAATAACTGTGCGCACCAGGTAAGACTGTCATACCGTTATGAATCGCATGCGCTGCAGCTAAACCACCACTTTCAAAACCTAAGCCTGAAAGTAAGATATTTGTTTCGATAATCTTATTCAATGATTCAGTAACCACGTTTGCATCACAAGCTAATTTCGCTTTTAACCCATCTTCCTGTAGGTTTTCCCAGCAAAGTTTTGCCATGGCCAAAGCTGCATATGTGCCGCTAGCAGCAGGCGTTAAGCCTTCTCTTGAACCCATTGGCAAACTAGCATTAACCCGAGAATATGAATTGTGTGTTGCGCGTGCTTCAAAATATGTGGATAAGGCATCCCCCATTCCAGCAACTAAAAATCTAGTTGGCGCTTTGGCAACCACTTTTGTATCAACCATCACGACGCTTGGACTTTGTTTAAAGTAAGCATAATCATCAAATGAGCCATCTTCATGATATAGTACAGCTGAATGCGAAGTTGGTGCATCTTGAGCCGCAATCGTTGGTACAATAATTAAGTTTTCACCTTCTGCTACGACTTTTGAAGCATCGATTGCTTTACCGCCACCTAAACCAATGATACAGTCTGCTTGTTCTTTTTGTCCAACGTTTTGCAATCGCTTTGTTTCTTCACGCGTTACTTCTCCACTAAAGCCACCCTCTACGAAGGTAATGTCAAACTTTTTCGCTGTTTCTTCCAATTGTGGACGTACACGATCAACGTCAGCAGGATTTGCAATTAGTAACGCTTTTTTTCCAAAAGTTGAAACGAAGTAACCTAAGTTTAGTAATTCATCTTCCCCTTGAACATATTTCGTTGGTAAAATCAATGCTTTTCTCATGTTGATAGCCTCCTATATTTTGTTTACATACATAGTATAAAACGCTTTCATCAAAAAAGCATTGAACTTTTGGTATCGTTTTCTTGCAAAAAATGATAGAATTATTTTGTGAAATAATAAAATATTATGATTTTTAAACTTTAGATTGAAGGATTGCCTTATGACTGTAGAATTAAAAAATATTTTAGATTTAGAAAAGTGGGAAAAATTGCAAGAATCATTGGCCTTAAGCACTCGTTTAGCCATTATTTTAGTCGATTATAAAGGTCGTCCTGTGACGAAACATAGTCAAGTTCAACCCTTTTGCCAACTGGTACGTCACTCCCCTGAGCTCTCGAAACTTTGTGAAAAATGTGATGCTCGTGGTGGCTTGGAAGCTGTTCGCACTGGTCAGCCTTTTATCTACCGTTGTCACTTTAACATCGTTGATATGGCCATCCCCATTATTGTTGATGACCAGTATGTAGGAGCCATTATGGCTGGTGAAGTTTTGCTCGAAGATCACCAAGAAGAGTTAGAACAGGTTTTAACCATGAATGATGCCTTCATTCAAGAATTTTTAGTAACACACCAAGAGCTGTATCAACAATACCCTGTTTTAGAACTAGCAGACTTAGAAAAGAGCGCGACATTAATCGCTGATCTAAGCCAATATATTATTTCTGAAGCCATCAAAAAAGATTATTTAATCAATACGTACAAACAATCCTTACAGATTAGTTCGCGAAAAGAAGAGCTGGAGCCATTGAATATGATCCAAAAAGATATTCAACAAACTTTATTAACTGCTCAATTAACTCCTTCAAGTGCCTATCAAACTAAAAATAAGCAATTACAACCGGTTTTAGATGCCCTTTGGGAAAACAAATCGCTGCGTTTAAATTTACAAGAACTGGCAGACCTTGTTCATTTGACGCCGACGTATTTAAGTCGTTTATTAAAAGAGGAGTTTGGTATTCCCTTTAGTCAATTTTATCGACAATTAAAAATCACATGGGCTAAACAGCTTCTTTTGGAGACAGATAAAACGATCGCCCAAATCAGTGAAGATTTAGGGTTTGTTGAAGATAGCTATTTTGTCCGGATCTTTAAACAAGAAACGGGTGAAACACCCCTTAAATACCGTAAAAGAAAGAACAGAGCATAAAAAAACAACGACTCCTAGAAGTCGTTGTTTTTTTACACCTTTTGCTCTTGCTGTGGCTAATGCAACAAGTGCAAAAGGCGCATTATATCTGTCGTGCGACAAAGTGATACTATTAAATATGAATTGGTAAACCTAAAGCCAATTCAGCTGTATCCATAGTAATTTCGCCCAATGATGGGTGTGGGTGGATTGTTAAAGCAATGTCTTCTGCATTCATGCCAGATTCAATAGCTAAAGCTAATTCAGAAATCATGTCACTTGCACCGACACCGGCAATTTGTGCACCGATGATGACATTGTCTTCTACAGTTGTAACTAAACGCATGAATCCTTCAGTTTTATCTAAAGAGATTGCACGGCCGTTACCAGCAAATGGGAATTTGTAGCCTTTTGCTTCGATTCCCGCTTCTTTTGCTTCTGCAACAGTCATACCAACGCTTGCCAATTCTGGATCAGTAAAGGCAACAGCTGGCATTGCTTTGTAATCAACTGCAACTTTCTTACCAGAAATTGCTTCAGCAGCAATTTTTGCTTCGTAGCTTGCTTTATGCGCTAACGCAGCACCTGGTACGATGTCGCCGATTGCGAAGATGTTTTTCACGTTAGTACGTCCTTGGTTGTCAACTGGGATTAAACCACGTTCGCCAATTTCAACGCCCGCTTGTTCTAAGCCTAAGTCGTCTGTGTTTGGACGACGTCCAACAGTGACCATTACGTAATCTGCTTCAACACTTTCTTCTTTTCCGTTAACTTCATATTTAACAGTGACGCTATCGCCATTGTCAACAGCTTCTTTAGCCATTGCAGAAGTCACGATTGTTACGTTTTTCTTCTTGAAGTCGTCTGTGACAACTTTAACCATATCTTTTTCATAAGTTGGTAAAATTGATGGGCTACCTTCTAAAATTGTTACTTCTGAACCTAAGTTAGCATAAGCGCCACCTAATTCAGCACCGATGACACCGCCACCGATAATAACGAATTTTTTAGGAACTTCTTTTAAGTTTAAACCGCCTGTAGAATCTAACACGCGTCCGCCAAATTTGAATCCTGGGATTTCAATTGGACGAGAACCTGTTGCTACAATAGCATTATTGAATGAGTAAGTTTGTGCTGAGTCTGGGTGAATAACACGCAATGTATTTTCGTCAACGAAGAATGCTTCGCCTTCAATAATTTCCACTTTGTGTTTTTTCAATAACATGCCAACGCCGCCTGTTAATGATTTTACAACTGTGTTATCTTTCCAGTCTTGTGTTTTTGCAAAGTCTAATTCGACTCCTTTAGCTGTTACACCAAAAGTTGAAGAATCTTGTGCTTCTTGGTAATGATGTCCAGCAGCAATTAAAGCTTTTGAAGGAATACATCCAACGTTTAAACAAACGCCTCCGATGTATTCACGTTCGATAATCGCAACTTTTTGACCCATTTCTGCGGCACGAATTGCAGCAACGTATCCTCCAGGACCAGCTCCGATTACGACTGTATCTAGTTCAATGGCGAAATCTCCTACTACCATTTGTTAATCATCCTTCCATTAATAGTAATTCTGGATCAGCTAATAAGCGTTTAATGTTGTTCATTGCTTTTTGAGCAGTTGCGCCGTCAACGATACGGTGGTCAAAGCTTAATGATAATTTCATCATGCGTCCCACAACGATTTCGCCGTCTGCATTAACAACTGGTTCTTGTGCAATTGTACCAACGCCTAAAATAGCAACTTCAGGGTAGTTGATTACTGGTGTAAACCAGCCGCCACCGACTGAACCAATGTTACTAATTGTGATTGTACCATCACGCATATCTTGTGCAGTTAATTTGCCTTCGATAGCCAATGCTGCTTTTTCGTTGATTTCATCAGCGATAGCAAACATGCTCTTCGTATTAGCATTTTTAACATTTGGTACATATAAGCCATGATCTGTATCAGTAGCGATACCAATGTTAAAGTAATTTTTGTAAACAATTTCTTGTGCTGCGTCATCAATTGATGCATTCAAGATTGGGAATTTTTGAACAGTTGAAGTCAATGCTTTTACAACGTATGGTAAGAATGTTAATTTTGTACCATTTGCAGCAGCAACATCTTTAAATTTCTTACGGTGATCCCATAATTTAGAAACTTCTACTTCATCATGTAATGTTACGTGAGGAGCAGTGTGTTTGCTGTTAACCATTGCTTTAGCAATTGCTTTACGTGTTGGTGTCATTTTTTCACGTGTTTCCATTTCGCCTAAATCAGAAGTAAAGGCTTTTGGCGCTGCTTTAGGTGCAGCTGCTTCCGCTTTAGGTGCTGCTTCTGTTGCGGCAGCTTCAGTAGCTGGTGCTGCTTGAGAGCCACCAGAAACAAAGGCATCAATATCCGCTTTAATGACACGGCCACCTTTACCAGTTGCAGTTACTTGTGTAATATCAACGTCTTTTTCACGCGCATACTGACGAACAGATGGCATTGCTAAAACGCGTTTGTTTGGATCAGCGGCTGCAACTACGCCTGTTGAAGCGGCTGGAGCTGATGCTTCCGCTTTAGGAGCGTCAGTAGCTGGTGCTGCGGCTGCCGGTGCTGCTGAATTATGACCAGGTGCGTCAATTTCAACTAACACGTCACCCACATTGGCAACTGTTCCTTCTGGTACAACGATATTTTTTACAGTACCTGTTACTGGTGATGGAATTTCTTCTACTGATTTGTCATTTTGTACTTCTAATAATGAATCATCTTCATTAATTGTGTCGCCCGCTTTAACGAACCATTTAACGATTTCGCCTTCGGCAATTCCTTCACCGATGTCTGGTAATTTGAATTGGAAAAATCCGCCAGCTGCTTCGGTTGTTGGTACAGCAGCAGGTTGTGCTGGTGTTTGTTCTTGTGCAGGAGCTGCTGGTGCTGCATCGTTATCTTCGTGACCAGGTGCGTCGATTTCGATTAACACGTCACCAACGTTTGCAACTGTTCCTTCTGGTACAACGATATTTTTTACAGTACCTGTTACTGGTGATGGAATTTCTTCCACTGATTTGTCATTTTGTACTTCTAATAACGTATCGTCTTCGTTGATTGTATCGCCAGGTTTCACAAACCATTTAACGATTTCGCCTTCGGCAATCCCTTCACCGATATCCGGTAATTTAAACTGATAAGCCATTTTTTAAGTCTTCCCTTCTTCGTTGGATCTGTCTATTTTCTTAGGAGCAAAACGCGGGGAAACGACTATAGTAGCTGAACATTTCATGCCTATAGCCGTAATCCACCTGTTTAATTCTTCGTTTATCTACTTCGAATAACTATTAAAATTCGACGATTTCTCTAGCTTTTGCTTCGATATCTTTCGCATTTGGTAACCAGATATTTTCTGCTTGTCCGAATGGGAAGATTGTATCTGGAGCAGATACACGTCCGATTGGTGCTTCTAATGATAATACGGCACGTTCAGAAATTTCAGAAACAACCATAGCGCCAACGCCAGCTTGTTTTTGTGCTTCTTGAACGACAACCACACGGCCAGTTTTTTCAACAGAGTTAATAATTGTTTCCACATCTAAAGGAGCCACTGTACGTAAGTCAATGATTTCTGCTGAAATATTGTCTTTCGCTAAGCTATCAGCTGCTTTAATCGCTTCACGAACCATAGCGCCGTAAGTGATGATTGATACGTCTGTTCCTTCACGAGTTACAGCCGCTTTATCTAAAGGCACTTCATAAGCTTCGTCTGGCACTTCCTCACGGAATGAACGGTATAATTTCATGTGCTCTAAGTAGACAACTGGATCGTTGCTACGAATAGATGAAATTAATAGTCCTTTTGCATCGTAAGGGTTTGATGGAATAACAACACGAACACCTGGTGATTGTGCGATTAATCCTTCTAAGTTATCTGAGTGAAGTTCTGGTGTATGAACACCACCACCAAATGGGGCACGAACAGTAATTGGCATATTACGAGTTCCACCCATACGGTAACGCGTACGAGCCATTTGACCAACGATTTCGTCAAATACTTCAAAAACGAAACCAAAGAATTGGATTTCAGGAACTGGACGGTAACCTTGCAAGGCAAGACCGAAAGCCAATCCACCGATACCAGATTCAGCTAAAGGTGTATCGAAGACGCGGTCTTCACCAAATTTTTCTTGTAAACCTTCAGTTGCACGGAAAACCCCACCGTTGTTACCAACGTCTTCACCGAAGATTAAGACATTTTCGTCTTTCTCTAATTCAAGAGCTAAGGCATCTGTAATTGCTTGGATCATAGTTTTTTGTGCCATTTTTATTTCGACTCCTTCGCTTCATAAAATGCAATTTGTTCTTTAATTGTTTGAGGTTGAACTTCAAACATATTTTTCAAGAAATCAGAAACTTTTTGTTTTGGCGCTTTATCCGCTTCTGCAATCGCTACTTTGATTTCTTCTTTTGTTTTTTCAATAATTTCTTCTTCTTTTGCTTCAGACCATAAGCCTTTATCTGTTAGATATTTACGGAAACGAGTCAATGGATCTTTTTGTACCCATTCGTCATCCATTTCTTTTGAACGGTAACGTGTTGGATCGTCTCCAGATAAAGTATGTGGACCATAACGATAAGTTAATGTTTCAATTAAAACTGGACCATTTCCTGCAGCTGACCAATCACGTGCTTCTTTTGCAATTGCGTAAACTGCTAATGGATCCATACCATCAACTTGAATACCAGGAATTCCTGCTGCAACAGCTTTTTGAGCTAAAGTTTTAGCCGCTGTTTGTTTTTCACGAGGTGTAGAAATCGCAAAACCATTGTTTTGGATAATGAAGACACCGTTTGCTTGGTAAGCACCAGCAAAGTTAATTGCTTCATAGAAGTCCCCTTGTGAAGAACCGCCGTCACCAGTATAAGTGAAGACAACATTTTCTTTTCCACGTTTTTTCAATCCTAAAGCAACACCAGCTGCTTGGATGTATTGAGCACCAATGATAATTTGTGGTGGTAATGCATTTAAATCTTCCGCGTAGTAGTTCCCTGCTACGTGACCACGAGACCATAAGAAAGCTTCTCTTAATGGTAAACCATGTTGTACTAATTGAGGTACATCACGGTAACCTGGTAGTAAGTAGTCTTCTTTTTCCATTGCAAATTGACTTGCCAATTGGCTTGCTTCTTGTCCAGCTGTTGGCGCGAAGAATCCTAAGCGTCCTTGACGGTTTAATGCAGTAGAACGTTGGTCTAACACACGAGACCAAACCATGCGTGTCATTAATTCAACTAATTCCTCATCCGATAAATCAGGTACTAAATCTTCATTCACAATTTTTCCATCTTGATCCAAGATTTGGAAAGTTGGGAAATCAGCGTCGACTTTAGCCATTAGCTCTTTAAAGTCAATAGGTTTTTGTTTCTTAGCCTTTGCCATTTTGTCACACAATCCTCTCTATTACGTTTCTTTAATTTCGATAAAAGTAAAACAGAGTGCGAAACTGTATTACTTTTTATCGACTACACTTAACAAATTATCACTAAATTCGAAAAAGCGCAAGAAAAAAACTCTAATTTCTTCATTTTTTCACAAAAGAGCAAAACCGCATGTTTTTGCGGTTTAGTGATAATTTTCACAAACAAGAAAACGGTTTCTGTTCCACACTTCTTCTGTACTATTTTTCTCCTAACTGTTATATTCTATTTTGAAAATATTATATAACAGTTCTATTAATTCGAGCCCCCTCATCCCCGAGCTGGCTAGTAATCTGATTTCCGAACTTTGCGTTTTCATGAAAATTATCTTGAAAAAACCAAAAAATAAAAACCGTCAGCCGAGTAACCTACTCAGCATGCGGTTTTTTATTTTTTAGAGAACAAAGTTTTTTTCGTTAATTTTTATTTTTTTTGGCTCGTTTTTTTGCCAAATACTTTACCTTAGGTTTTATCACGAACATTCATTGCTTAAAATCACCAAATTTTCGCAAAACGAGTAATACAGCTTAGCAAATTCTTTTCTCTTTCAGTAGATTTTACTAAATCCATTCCTTGGTAATTTTAATATATAAACGTTTAGCTACTTCAACAGTTAACATGTACGCAATGATGATTCCAAAGAACCATGGCCAGTAGTTAGCCGGAAGTTTCACAAAGTCAAAAACCTCTCTTATAGGCGTTGCTACAATCAAGAAACCGAGTAAAATTGCGCCTAAACTACTTAACATCACAGGCATTGATGCACGACTTTGAATGAATGGTATTTTCCGCGTCCGGACCATATGAACAACTAACGTTTGACTAACAAGTCCCACCATAAACCAACCTGTTTGGAATAAATGTTGAGTTGCCAAACTATTGGCGCTAAACACAAACCACATGACAAGATACGTTAGAATATCGAAAATACTACTTACCGGGCCAATACATACTGTAAATTTCGCTAGTCCGTTCGTTTCCCACCGAACAGGGCTTAATAACTCTTCTTCATCGACATTATCCCAAGGAATTGTCAACTGAGCCACATCATAAATCAAATTTTGAATCAAGAGTTGTAAGGAAAGCATTGGTAGAAATGGTAAAAAGGCACTGGCTACTAAAATTGAAAAGACATTCCCAAAATTAGAACTGATGGTAATTTTAATATATTTCATCATATTGCTAAATACTTTTCGTCCTTCAATCACACCAGATTCCAGTACATTTAAACTTTTTTCCAGTAAAATAATCGAGCTAGCATCTTTAGTAATATCAGCTGCAGTATCTACTGAAATGCCCACATCAGCTTTTCGTAATGCCGGTGCATCATTAATGCCATCCCCCATAAAACCAACCGTATGACCTTTTGCTTGTAGCAATTCAATAATTTTAGATTTTTGCATCGGATTTAATTTGGCAAATAAATTAGTTTCTTCTACTTGCGCCCGCAACTCTTCATCTGTCATTGCTTCAATTTGAGAACCTAATAACACATGGGAAACTTCAATGCCTACATCTTTACAGACTTTTTTGGCGACAATGTCATTATCGCCCGTTAGCACTTTCACGTTGACACCATGTTCATGTAAGGAGCGGATAGCGCTGACGGCTGACTCTTTTGCTGGATCAAGAAACCCCATAAACCCAATCAATGTCATCTCTTTTTCATCTTCAACTGAATAAACTGCTTCTTTATGGACATCTTTTTTTACAGCTACCGCTAACACACGCATCCCTTGTTTGTTCATTTGAACATTCACTCGGCGTAGTTCTTCTCGTACAGCACTGCTTAATGGTACAATTTCGCCATTAATTTGCGCATGCGTGCACACTTCTTCCATTTCTTCCACGGCGCCTTTCGTAATCATCAATTGATGATCATCTGCATTCACGACAACCGTTAAGCGGCGTCTGGAAAAATCAAAAGGAATTTCATCAATTTTAGTGACATTTTTAAACGGCGTTTTCCATTGATGCTCTTCATAAAAATTAATAACGGCAATATCCATTAAATTTTTCCAACCTGTTTGATAAGAAGAATTTAAGTAGGCTAAATTTAGAACTTCGTCACTCAAATCACCTAATGGATTCAAATGTTGAACCAAAACTACACGATCTTCGGTAATCGTTCCAGTTTTATCTGTACAGAGCACATCCATACCACCCAAATTTTGGATAGCCGCTAACTCTTTAACAATGACTTTATGTTTCGATAAGGATAATGCACCCTTGGCTAAGTTACTCGTAACAATCATTGGCAACATTTCTGGTGTCAAACCAACTGCAACGGCAATCGCGAAGAAAAACGCTTCGCCCCAAGCACCTTTAGTTAAACCATTAATCAAGAAAACGATTGGAAACAAAATCATTACCATTCGTAATAAAAACTTACTGACTTTTGCTAAGCCTAAGTCAAAACTAGTTTTTCCTCGTTGTGTTGTAGCATTTTTAGCAATATCACCAAAAAATGTATGTTGCCCAGTTTTTAAAATAATCGCTTTTCCTTGTCCACTCAAGACATCTGTGCCCATAAACACTAGGTCTTGCATATCTAATGCAGAAACCTCTGTTTGTTGACGATCCACACCTGCATCCACAAATTTTTCGACAGGCATGGATTCGCCTGTTAGCGACGATTGATTAACGAATAAATCTTTGGTCCAAATCAACACGGCATCTGCAGGAATCATGTCTCCTGTAGCTAAAGTTACAATGTCTCCTGGAACAATTTCGTCCATTGGAATTTCTTTCGTAATCCCTTCCCGTGTCACTGCAGCGGTATTTTCAATTAATTCTTTTAAATCCAAACTCGCTTTTTGAGAACGATACTCTTGTATAAAAGCAATCAAGACACTGGCTAAAATCATCACGCCCATCACGATAGCGGCTTCGAAATCTTTCGTTAAAGTTGAAACGACCATCAATAAGGCTAAGACATAGACAAACGGATCTTTGAATGCACTTAAAAATAAAATAATTGCTGGGGTTGGCTTTTGTGCAGAAACTTCGTTTGGTCCAAATTCCTCTAATCTTTTTTCGGCATCTTCATTCGAGAGTCCTTTTTCAGATGTCCGTAATTCCATCATTAATTCCCGTTCAGAAAGCAAAGCCAATTTACGTAATTCTTGATCTTTGGTTGCTTTTCTCATATCCATTGTTTTTTTGTTCATCATTTTCTTTTCCTCCAAGGTTGTGGTCACCTGCCGAAAAGAGCGCTAAAATCTTCTCCTTTCGTTGGTGACTGTATTTTGTTTCTCTGTTCACTTCCAGGGTCTTCCATGACAGTCATCCTTTCTTTTTCTTATTTATACTTCCAGTGAATAATTGCTTTTTTGCCAAACACACAAAAAAGGACCTACTCAACAATAGAGTACGTCCCAAAATACCATCTTTAAATAAGATTCTCTATCGTTGAGCTTTAGCACTATAGGGCGTAGATAACATGTATCAGCTACATTATGAATAACCTTCACGATTATTCCTGTTCAACCAACTAAGGGTCTCTCGATCCTTTCGCGGCAGCAGCATTTGTCCAAATAGGAGCCTCACCTAACAATTATTCAGTTTTTATCCACTTCTTATAATAGAGGAGTTTGACATTCTTGTCAAAAGATTTATGACTTTTTTGTTATAAATAAAAAATAACTACTTTAAAATTTCCTTTATTTCTGCTTTTCGCTCAGGAATAAACCACATGACTAAAACAATCGTATCAATAATCAGGACAGCGATTGGCGCTACCAGTTTGCCCACAATCAACGCAATAATATTCAACACAATCGAAAGCGTTAATTTTGGATAGTGGCCAAACAAACGTTGTACTTCGGATTTGGGCCCATTTGCCTGAATCAATGCCCGCACCACTAGATAATAAGCAACATCAGCTCCTAATACTACTAAGCCATACAAAGCTTGTGGCGGCCAAGAAAACGGATGTTCACCTACCCAACCAGTAACAAACGGGAAAAACGTCAACGTCAAAATTAATAAATTATTCATCCAAAGGACACGTCCATCAATTTTACGGACACTTTGAAATAAATGATGATGATTGTTCCAATAAATCAATAAAGTAACAAAACTAATTAAATAAATAATGATTTTGTGTCCAGATTGAGTCAGAGCAGACCAATCTGCTTTTTCAGGAATTTTTAATTCTAAAATTAATAACGTTAAAATAATCGCAATGACTGCATCTGTAAATGCTTCTACACGTGTTTTCGGCATCATTTCCCCCTACTTTCATAAAACTAAATAACTTACCCAAAGTAAGTATAACGCATTTCTGTAAAAATTCAATTATTTATGAAGTCTCTCGGTTGTTGAAGTTCCTAAAAACGAGTGCAAGAGCCCTACTTAAAAGTAAGCCTCTTGCACTCGTTATAGAACAAATCAGTTATTGGAAGACCCCTGCCTGATAAGGTGCTAACTGCATCCGTTTCTTCACCGTAAAATCTTGATTCCCTAACAATTGTTGCCACTTTCTGCCCAGTAATTTATTCGGCAAGTCAAATTGGCACTTTTCTCCACTTAAATTGACAATCACTAACGCTGTTGCCTCAGTTGTTTTTCTTAAAAAAGCAAAAACAGACGGATGATTGGGCGCTAATAGTTCAAACTGTCCATCTGTAAAGACTGGATTTTCTTTCCGCAACGCAATTAACTTTTTATAATAATTCAACACGGATTGCGCATCCGTTTCTTGGTCAGCCACATTTATTTCTTTGAAATTGGGATGAATTGCTAACCACGGATGCCCCGAGGTGAATGAACTTGCCTCTTGATTTGTCCACTGCATAGGCGTACGCGAATGGTCCCGCGTCCAATGCGCCACTTCTTTTAATGCTTGTTTCGCATCGTAGCCATTTTCTATAAGCAAACGATAATGGTTATGGGAATCTTTAGCATCTAACTCGTCAATCTGTTGAAACGGATAATTAACCATGCCGATTTCCTGTCCTTGATAAATAAACGGCGTTCCTCGCAAGAGCAAGGCGATTGTTCCAATCGCCTTAGCAGAATGAGAGGTTTCATTGCCTAAAATTGAATTGATTCTGGGATTATCATGATTTTCTACATATAATGCATTCCAGCCTTCTGTCCCTAAATGCTTTTGCCAGCGAGCCATTACTTTTTTATAGCCTAAAATATTTAACCGTTCTTCTCCTGGCTTCCCTTCTCGAACATTGTGCTCTAATTCAAAAATCATATTCAGATAGCCCGCATCATTGGTCCATTCCACCGCTTTTTTACTTGAAACGCCACTAGCTTCCCCCACTGTCATGATGTCATACTCAGCAAAAATAGCTTTCAAATCCAGCATATAGTCTTCAATGCCTTTTACATTCATAAAGGGAGCCCACGGATTCGTGGTAATTTTAAAATCCCAAGGTTCTTTTTGGATATGACTAATCGCATCCAATCGGAAACCATCAATTCCCAAATCTAACCACCAGCGAATCATCGCATAAATCTCTTCACGAACTTTAGGATTTTTCCAGTTCAAATCAGGTTGCTCTTTTGCAAACACATGAAAATATGCTTGCTTTGTACCCGCGTCATACGTCCAAGTCGAGCCACCAAAAAAGCTTTGCCATTCATTCGGCATACGATCTGGTGTCGCATCGGCCCATAAATAATACTCACGATACGGATTATCTAAACTTTTTTTCGCTTCAACAAACCACGGATGTTGATCACTTGTATGATTGACCACTAAATCAAGAATAATCTTCAAACCTAATTGATGCGCTTGGTCCAAAAGTTCTTGAAAATCTTCCATCGTACCAAATTCTGGCTGAATCCCTTGATAATCCGCAATATCATAACCATTGTCAACGTTTGGCGAAGTGTAAATCGGATTTAACCATAAAAAATCGACCCCTAGTTCTTTTAAATACGGTAATTTCTCAATAATTCCCTGCAAATCACCAATGCCATCCCCGTTGCTATCTTTAAAACTCCGAGGATAAATTTGATAACCGACAGCATTTTTCCACCATTGTTCCATCTTATTGACTCACTTTCACAACAAATGCTTGCCAAGGCGCTAACGAATAATCTGCTAAAGCAGTGACATCTGTCGGCATATTTTCAATCATTACTTGTTCTACATGAACGTCTGCAGAAAATGGCTGAATTTTGTCAGAAAAGTTCGTTACAACAAGCCAGCGTTCCTCACCATAGGTACGATAAAAACTGATCACTTCGTCCACTGTTTCTAGCAATTCAAAGTTGCCCCAAACAATTAAAGGATGTTCTTTTCTCAAACGAATCATTTCTTGGTACGTATAGAATAGTGAATTTTTATCTGCCAAAGCAGCAGCGACGTTAATCGTTTGATAATTGGGATTAACATCAATCCAAGGTGTACCAGTCGTAAAGCCCGCATTTTTTTCAGCGGTCCACTGCATAGGCCGGCGTGCATTATCACGACCTTTAGTATTAATTTTCAGCAAAATTTCTTCTTTAGAATATCCTTTTTCTAGATACTCATGGTACATGTTAATCGTTTCGATGTCCCGCGCTTCACGAATATCTGTAATCGGCGTATTGGTCATACCAATTTCTTCCCCTTGATAAATATAAGGTGTGCCTTTCATCATGTGCAGTAAAATAGCGAATAACTTACTACTTTCCAACCAATATTCTTGATCATTTCCCCAACGTGAAATCATTCTCGGTAAATCATGGTTATTCCAAAATAAAGAATTCCAGCCATCATTTCCTAATTCTGTTTGCCATTTTGCAAAAACCTGTTTCAACTTGGCAACTTCCATTGGCTGAAGGTCCCATTTTTCTTTACCTGGTTGTTGATCCAAGCTCATATGTTCAAACTGAAAAATCATGGATAATTCATGACGCTCTGGACTAGAGTACATTTTTGCAATTTCAGGTGTGGCCCCCCATGTTTCACCTACAGTTAACAGCTCTTTGCCTCCAAATGTCGCGGCGTTCATTTCTTGTAAATAACGATGTAAATGAGGTCCATTCGCGGTGATCTCTTCTCCTGGAATTTTACCCACTAAGTCAATTACATCTAAACGGAAACCGCCAATTCCTTTATCAATCCAAAAATTCATCATCTCGTAAACCGACTGACGCATTTGTTGGTTTTCCCAATTTAAATCTGGTTGTTTTTTACTAAACAAATGCAAATAGTATTGCCCACTCGCTTCATCAAACGTCCACGCCGAACCCGAAAAGGCAGATTTCAATCGGTTAGGCACACCGCCATCTGAAGCAGGATCAGCCCATACATAATAGTCTCGATAGGGGTTCTCCTTGCTTTTTTTTGCTTCAATAAACCAACGATGTTCATCTGAGGTATGGTTAACCACTAAGTCCATAATAATTTCAATCTTTCGCTTTTTCGCTTCCTCAATTAGACGATCCATATCCGCCATCGTACCAAACTCTGTCATAATCGCTTCATAATCAGAAATGTCATAACCATTGTCATCATTGGGTGATTGATAAACTGGTGATAACCAAATAGCCCCAATGCCTAACGTTTCCAAATAATCCAATTTTTCAATAATTCCTGGTAAATCTCCAATGCCATCTCCATTGCTATCCTTAAAACTGCGAGGATAAATCTGATAAACCACGACTTCTTGCCACCAATGTTTTTCCATTCTTCTTCACATTCCTTTGCTTAATTATTATGCTTCATATAAAAGAAAACCTTTTGGTAAAACCATTATCTGTTCTGAAGCAATTTCGATAGAAGAACTTAGCAAAACTTCTCGATCAGTTCTATCGACAAATTGTGTCTCTTGGCCAGTATTAAAAATCCCATAGATCGTCTGTTCCTCCAAACGACAAGCGAGTCTAATCAACCCCGTTTCAAAAGAAGTTCCTGTCCAATCGATTGTTCCACCAGAAAAAACAGCCGCATACTTTTTGCGAAGGGCAATCAATGATTTTACAAATTCCTTCAAATCCAAATCTTGCTGATTTTCCTCCCAAACCATACAACGACGACAATCAGGATCCATATCACCTGTCATACCAATTTCATCACCATAGTAAAGACAAGGGACACCTGGTTGAATATACGTAAACGCTAATACTTGGCGCATCAACTCTTTATCCTCTTTCGTTTCATGCAATAAGCGTGGTGTATCGTGGGAATCTAAAACATTAAACTGCATTTGATTCGTTTGTTGTCGATAGAGCATTAACTGGTTGTTCATTTCAGAAAGCATCTTTTCCAAGGACAGTTCTTGCTTGACAAAGTAGCCCATAATCGCATCTGTGTATGCATAATTCATCACTGCATGAAATTCGTCTCCTTGGAGCCAGCTTTGCGACGAGTGCCAAATTTCTCCTAAAATATAAAAATCTTCTTTTGCGTCATCACATGTTTGCCGGAATTTTTTCCAGAACGCATGATCCACTTCGTTTGCCACATCTAAACGCCAGGCATCAATATCATATTCCTCAATCCAATAACGAGCAATTTCTAAAAGATAGGCTTGCACCTCTGGATTTGCTGTATTTAATTTAGGCATATGCGGAGTGAATGCAAAAGTATCATAAGTAATGTTGCTTGCTTCTTCAAAATCAGCACTTTCTTCATAGCTAGCTGGAAACTCATTTACGTGGAACCAATCGGCATAAATTGAGTCCTGGCCATTTTTTAACACATCTTGCCATTGAGGCGAAGTGTCCCCCATATGATTAAAAACGGCGTCCAACATAATCTTAATGCCCCGTCGATGACACTCTTCGACTAAACGCTTAAAGGTAGCGCCATCACCAAAAGCTGGGTCAATTTTTAAATAATCAATCGTATCATATTTGTGATTAGAAAACGCTTCAAAAATTGGGCAAAAATATAAGCCGTTAACACCTAAATCTTCAATGTAATCAAGATGATCTAGCACCCCTTGCAAATCCCCACCAAAAAAATCTTGTCGATCTGGTCTTTTAGATCCCCACGGCAACGTCCCTTCAGGATCATTGGCGGGATCACCATTTGCAAAACGCTCTGGAAATATTTGATACCAAACCGTTTCTTTTACCCATTCAGGTGCTTTAAAACGATCGATTTCATGAAAATACGGCATCCGAAAATAATTATTCGCCATCTCTAAATACTTTTCTTCTAAAGGATAAATGCCGTGTTCGCCATAAAACGCCGTCAAGCCATCCGTCCCTACTAAAGTAAAAGCATATGAAAGGCGTTTAAATTTTGCACTTAATGCAATAAACCAGTAATCATATAACTCCGTAGATACTAACTTCTCCATGGTTAACGACTGTTGGTACCACTTTTCTTTCCCTAAAAGATAAGGATCTCCTTGCACTAATTGGACAGAGGCAATGTCGCCTTTTGCCGTACGCAAACGAATATGCATTGTTTCTTCTGTATAAAGATAAGCAAATTCACTTTCTGGACGATGGTAGATTGCAGCAGTGTTCATTTAATTCTCTCCTTTAATTGTCGCTTTTCGTGTATTTTCTAATACTCGAACACATTTTAGCGCAAACGATTGCATTTGTATAGCCTTTTTTATTTTTTTATTTAAAATGCTTAATTAGTGGTATACACCACTTTAAATAAACAGTATGTTATTTATAACAAAAAAACTTTTTTAACTTTCTCGATGAAAAACACTTGATTATTTCCGCAATCGGTTGCATAATAAGACTTGTAAAAAATAATTTTTGGAGGGTTCAAAAATGAAAGCGAATTGGAAAAAGATTTTAATGGGCGGTATCCTTTTAAGTGCTTCCGCGGTTTTACTTACTGCCTGTGGTGGCGCAGAAAAAACGAAAGCTGAAAATGAAAGCGGTTCAGCAAATAAAGCAGCTGGTGACGTAAAATTATGGGTTGATACTGAATATATGGGCGTCTTTAAAAAAGTTGTCGCCGATTTCGAAAAAGAAAACCCCGATATTAAAGTTAACTTAACTGCTGGAAATTCGGCAGATGCTAAAAAAGACATTGCAAAAGATCCTAAAGCTGCCGCAGATGTTTTCATGATGCCACATGATCAAATTGGTCAAATGGCAGAAGCTGGTCTGATTTACCCTAACACAAAATATGAAAAAGAAGTCAAAGAAAACAATATCGATTCGGCAGTCGCAGGAGTCACTTGGAAAGACAAAGTCTATGCCTACCCTTATGCCGTAGAGTCACAAGTTCTTTATTATAACAAAGATACGTATTCTCCAGAGGAAATCAAAACTTGGAAGTCTTTAACTGAAAAAGGCAAAATCGGTACCAATTTTGGCGAAGATGGCGCAAATTATATCTTCGGTCCTCTATTTATGAGTAACGGCGATTACTTATATGGTGAAAATGGCGAAGATCCAAAAGGTACCAACTTTAACAACCAACAAGGTATAGAAGTATTACAATGGATTGCCGATCAAAAAAATAATCCTGGTGTGATCCAATCAAATACAGAAGCATTGTCTAATCTAGGTTCTGGCAAAACGGATGCCTTCCTTTCTGGTCCTTGGTCTAAAAACGATGTAGAAAAAGCTCTTGGCGACAAAATGGGGGCTGCTGCCTATCCAACCATTGATTTTGGCAATGGAGAAAAACAAATGAAAGCTTTCTTGGGCGTTCGTAGTTTTGCTGTCAACCAACAAACACAAGCACCATTGGCCGCAATGACATTAGCAAACTATTTAACCAGTGAAAAATCACAAATGACTTACTTCAAAGAAATCGGTTTTGTCCCTTCAAACAAAAAATTACAAACAAACGAAGAAGTTACACAAGATACTGTTGCAAAAGCTATCTTAGAAATGGCGCAACCAACCCACTCTGTGGTAATGCCAAAAATCCCAGAAATCGTTTCATTCTGGCCTGCGATGGATGCAGTGATCAATGATACGTACAAAGGCAATATCAAACCTGCGGATTATCAAGCAAAATTAGATAAATTAGTCCAAGACACATCAAAAGAAGCAAAAGAATAAAAAGAGTAAAGAAATGGGACGAGCTTCAATCTGCTGTCCCATTTCCTCTATCTTTTTTATTTAAGTAGAAAGTGAGTGAACGAAGATGTTCAAGAAAAAGAAAGCCCAGACGTCATTTCGAGAGGTCTTTAAAAAAGGCGACTTCGCTACAAAACTATCTTTTTTAGTTATGGGTGCTGCAAACTTCGCCAACAAGCAGTGGTTAAAGGGAATCATCTTTTTAACAGCTGAAATTGGCTTTATCTATTGGTTAATCCGTAATGGTTTCCATGCATTAATGATGCTAGGAACACTAGGGACCCAACAGCAAGGATTAGTATATGATGATTCTTTAGGGATTGAAGTTCTAAAAGAAGGCGATAATTCAATGCTCTTATTATTATTCGGAATTGCAGCAATTTTAGTCTGTTTATCGCTAATCATTTTATATGTAATCAATTTAAAAAGCGCCCGTCACCTATATGAATTAAAGACAGCCGGCAAAAAAATTCCAACAACTATGGATGATTTACGCAGCTTGTTAAACGAACGTTTCCATGCAACTTTAATGACGATCCCCTTACTAGGCGTTCTTTTCTTTACCATCTTGCCGTTGTTATATATGATTTCAATTGCTTTTACCAACTACGACCATAACCATTTACCACCGAAAAACCTTTTTACTTGGGTTGGATTGGCAAATCTAGGTAATGTAATCACAGGCGATATGGCTTCAACGTTCTTTCCAGTACTTGGCTGGACCTTGATTTGGGCTGTTTTCGCAACCGCAACTTGTTTCTTTTTTGGAATCATTTTAGCCTTGCTTATCAATACAAAAGGCTTAAAATATAAAGCGTTTTGGCGGACTATTTTTGTTATCACGATGGCCGTACCTCCGTTTGTTTCACTTTTAATTATGCGAAACCTCTTAAATGGTTCCGGACCTATCAATGCTCTGTTGTTAAACTGGGGCTTAATCGATTCTTCTATCCCCTTCTTAACAGATCCGAATTGGGCAAAATTAACCATTATTGTTGTCAATATGTGGATTGGTATTCCTGCTACGATGTTAATCTCTACAGGGATTATCCAAAATCTTCCTGAAGATCAAATCGAAGCAGCTAGAATTGACGGTGCCAATAAATGGCAAATTTTTAAAAGTATTACATTTCCACAAATTCTATTTGTGATGACCCCGGCGCTGATTCAACAGTTTATTGGCAACATCAATAACTTCAATGTCATTTATCTATTAACAGGCGGTGGGCCAGCCAATTCTAACTTCTACGGTGCAGGCTCAACTGACCTTTTAGTTACCTGGCTATACAAATTGACTGTCGATACAATGGATTACAATTTAGCCTCTGTGATTGGTATTTTAATCTTCATTCTCTCCGCAGTCTTCAGTTTAATTGCCTATACACGGACGAATTCATTTAAGGAGGCGTAACTTATGGCTAAAGCAAAAAGTTACCAGAAAAAACAACGCACTGCACTTACCAGCGTTTACATCATTCTAACCATTTTAGCAGTTTTTTGGATGTTCCCCATTGTGTGGATTATCTTAACAAGTTTTCGTGGCGAAGGCGGTGCATTTGTTCCCTATATCATTCCCAAAACATTCACTTTAGAAAATTATAAAGTATTATTAACAAATCAGACTGGCAACTTCCCCTTTGTCCGTTGGTTTTTGAACACCTTGTTCGTCTCCATCGCAAGCTGTCTGTTATCAACTTTTATTACAATCGCAATGGCTTATGCGCTGTCACGGTTGCGTTTCCGCTTAAGAAAACCATTTTTAAAAGTGGCGCTCGTTTTAAATATGTTCCCTGGTTTTATGAGCATGATTGCCGTTTACTATATTTTAAAAGCCTTAAATTTAACTGAAAGTTTATTCGCTTTAATTCTGGTTTACTCTGCAGGCTCGGCGCTAGGTTTTTACATCGCCAAAGGTTTCTTCGATACCATTCCGATGGCTTTAGACGAATCGGCTATGATTGACGGTGCCAACAAGTGGCAAATTTTCACAAAAATTACGTTGCCATTGTCGAAACCAATTATTGTCTATACTTCTTTAACCGCCTTCATGGGCCCTTGGATGGATTTTATTTTCGCAAAAGTTATTATGGGTGATAAAGTTGAAAATTACACCGTTGCGATTGGTCTCTTTTCGATGATGACCAAATCAACAGCCAATTCACTATTCATGGCTTTTACAGCAGGATGTGTGCTGATTGCCATTCCAATTACTATTTTATTTATATTAATGCAACGTTTCTATGTAGAAGGCGTGACTTCTGGCTCTGTCAAAGGCTAGAAAAAACATCGTTTGGTTTATAGCCAAACGATGTTTTTTATTTTTTGGCGTTGTTTTCCTTACACGTTTTTCTTCGTAGCGCTTGATAATTGGACAAAATTTTCATGACCGCCAAAAAGTGTTGATTGACCTCTTGATAATCCTCTAAGGAAAGAACACTAAGCGTTTCAGATAGTTGCTGTTTTACTTGATTTTCTTTTTGCTTAAAGAGCTTCTCGCCTTCTTTTGTCGTATAAACATTAACCACGCGGCGATTTTCTTGATTATGGCGACGTTGAACAATCGCTCGTTCTTCTAACCCCGCAATAGAGCGACTCACTTGAACTTTCGACGTTCCTACTTGGTTGGCTAACTCCGTCATACTAATTCCTTCATTTGTTGCCACAATTAATAAAATTAACATGTCTAACTTGGTTAATTTTAGATCCTCCAAGTCTAGGTCTTTAAAAAGCAATTGGCTCATATATGAAAAAATTTCAGTAAAGACACTAATATCTAAATTTGATGAATGCTTCTCTTTATCCATATGTTCTCCCTCGTTTCCCACCTAGTGTATACTAAATTCACTTGATTATCAAATGGTAATGATTGATTTTTGTTAACTATTATGTTACGTTATACACTAACTTAAGGTTGTATTGTTGATAAATTGGAAGAAGGATGCGAAAAATATGCTAGAACTCAAAGAGATAAAAAAATATTATACTGTCGGCGGAACGACCACTAAAGCTTTAGATGGCGTCTCTGTCGCTTTTCGAAAACAAGAATTTGTAGCCATTCTGGGTCCCAGCGGCTCTGGTAAAACGACGATGTTGAATGTGATTGGCGGATTGGACAATTACGATTCTGGTGACTTAATCATTAACGGCAAATCAACAAAAAATTTTAAAGAAGCCGACTGGGATGCTTATCGGAATAACTCAATTGGTTTTATTTTTCAAAGTTACAACTTAATTAGTCATCAAGGGATTTTGGATAATGTCGAGCTTGGTATGACACTGAGTGGTATTTCAAAAGCAGAAAGACGCCAAAAAGCCGAAGATGCACTCATCCGTGTCGGTTTGAAGGACCATATCCATAAAAAACCTTCCCAATTATCTGGCGGTCAAATGCAACGGGTTGCCATTGCTCGCGCTTTAGCTAATGATCCCGATATTTTACTTTGCGATGAACCAACTGGTGCATTGGATTCAGAAACCAGTCTGCAAATTATGGCACTTATCCAAGAACTTTCGAAAGAAAAATTAGTTATTATGGTGACCCACAATCCTGAATTAGCTCACGAATACGCTGATCGAATTATTGAATTTTCAGATGGCCAAATTCGTCATGACTCGCGTCCTCATATTGAACATGAAAAAAAAGAACCTTTCGAATTGAAACGCACCAAAATGAAATTCACGACTGCGTTGCGTTTGTCTTTTAATAATATCCGCACTAAAAAAGGGCGAACTTTTTTAACCGCCTTTGCTTCAAGTATCGGAATTATCAGTATCGCGATTGTCCTTTCTCTTTCAACAGGATTCCAGAAACAAATTGATAAAACTCAGTCGGAAACGTTAGCGCAATTTCCGATTACCATTTCTAAAATAGCGACAGATCAAGATCCAGAAAGTTTCAATAATCAGGACAAAAAAGGCACCTTCCCGAAAGAAAAAGAAGTGACTGCTAAAATTAGCGATGCGGACCGTGCGCAACACACGAATTTAATTGATCAAAAGTTTATTGACTATGTCAATCACATTGATCCTGAATTAAGTAATAATATCGGCTATACTCGTCTAGTCAATATGAACTTATTAAGAGAAATCAACGGGAAAGCACAAGCTGTCAAATTTTCAAACGATGCACCCGACGGCCAATCAAACGCGATGGCTTCTATGATGGCTGCCCAAACTGGCGTCGGCGTTTCTGCTTTTCCTAAACAACTAGAAAATGGAAAAAACAATTTCTTAAAAGACAATTACTCGTTGCTTGAAGGAAATTATCCAGAAAAAGAAACCGATGTCGTTTTAATCGTCGATAGTAACAATACCACCAATATTAATGCTTTAAAAAATCTTGGCTTTGACGTGAAAGATAATCAAAAGATTGCCTTTTCAGACATTGTCGGCACAAAAATGAAGTTAGCCAATAATAATGCATTTTACACCAAATTACCGACAGGCAACTTCATTCCTAACCAAGATTTGCAAGCTGTTTACGATAACCCAGAAAATACTGAATTAACAATTTCAGGGATTTTGCGAATTAAAGATTCTTCAACAATGAATCTATTAGCACCTGGAATCGCTTATAGCGATGAACTTTCAACTAATATGATTGCCAAAAATAAAACCTCTGATATTGTTAAAGCGCAAGAAGCCAGCAACACTAACGTTATGACTAACGAAACATTAGATGCTTCCGCGAAAGAAAACCTGTTGTCTTATTTAGGAGCGAATGAAATCCCTTCAAGTATTATGATTTATCCAAACGATTTCAAATCAAAAGATAAAATTCTTGATTATTTAGATGCTTATAACAAAGGAAAAGATAAAAAAGACCAAATCATCTATTCTGATTTAGCTGGAACAATGACCCGCTTAACAGGTGGTTTAATGGATGCCATCACCTATGTGCTGATTGCATTTGCTGGGATTTCCCTTGTTACAAGTATGATTATGATTGGGATTATCACCTATACTTCTGTCATTGAGCGGACCAAAGAAATCGGTATCCTGAAAGCGTTAGGAGCTCGTAAAAAAGATATTACCCGGGTGTTTGATGCCGAAACTGCTATTTTAGGCGTTGCCTCTGGTATTCTTGGTGTTGTGATTGCCTTTCTCGCAACATTTCCGATCAATGCAGTGCTCTATAACCTGACTGATTTAGAAAATGTTGCCACCTTAAATCCAATTCACGGGATTATTTTGATTGTAATTAGCACAATCTTAACCATGATTGGTGGCCATATTCCTGCCCGAATGGCAGCGAAAAAAGATGCGGCAGTTGCTTTACGTGCAGAATAAATAACAAAAAATAATCCTTTAATTTCTCTTAAAGGATTATTTTTTGTTTGTAATTTTTATAAAACCTCCGTATACTAAATGATTGTGAATACTTAATAAAAGGAAACGAGGTAATTTCATGTTAAAAAAACCATTTTTACTATTTTTTTCACTTTTAGGAGCTATTTTTATTTTAGCTAGTTGTGGCATAGGAAAAGATGCTGTCACAGATACTAAGTACAAAGTTAGTTTGCAGCAAGCTGCTGAAATCTACGAAAAAGAAGCTGGCAACAGCAAACCATTAGTAAATGTCCAATTTGATACAAAACCAGAAAGTGACTACAGCTATATCTTTACCAACGATACAGAAACACTTTACGTGAATCCTGAAACAGGAAAAGTCACCAAAAATACTGAAGCAAATCAATTTGGCGAAAACGAGACAGCCTTTTCAGCTGCTGAAGTCAAAGAATTAGGCGCTGTTAACGACGTTTTAGCCAAAGCAAAAAAAGAAGTTGGAGGACTTTCTCCACGTATTTTGACTTGGAAGTTAACCAAAAATAACAATAAACTTGTTTATACAGTAGATGTTAAAACAACTACGGCAGATGAAAAAATTACCTTAGATGCCAATAAATAAGCACAAGCGTATAACTTATCACGAAATAACCAAATCTTAAAATACTCTTTGGGACAGAACCTACGCATTCGGAAACCTTAACATTTTCCGAAGCCGATCGTTCTGTCCCAATTTCATTCTTTTAAGTAATAATAATTGTTCGTTACCCCTGCTACCGTTATACTTAGTTTAAAAGAAAAGATGGGAGTATCAATTCATGGTTTATACAGTTGATTTTAAAGAAGTAGCCACTATTGGTTTAGAAAGTTCACCAGTGGCACCTGCCCTTGCTGGACTAAGAGCGAATGAAGCTCGCTATTTTTGGAATAAATACAAACATCGCTTTACGACCGTCTCTGCTTCTGAAGCTCCAGAAACATTGGCCTGGATTGAAAAAATTTTATTGGAACGAGCGTTACATTTCCCTTACAAGCCACTTGAAATTTCTTCTTTCACTTTAGATGGCATAAAAATGGCCTATGTATTTTATGAAAACGGCTTAGCAGTTAACGTGATGTACACATTAGCTGAGGAAGGCAAACGCGCCGTTGGGTTTAAACTTTCAGATGGTATGGCAATCCCTGCAGAATTTGAAGGAAAATTCAAATTTGCTCGTCAAAAATCAAAATTAGCTGGAACCATTCGTGGCTCTTATTTTGTCATTAAAGGAACCTATTAAAAAAATGCTTTTGCCCTTATTATTAAAGGCAAAAGCATTTTTTTATTTTAATTCTTCAATATAGTTAAATACTTGTTGTCCAGCAATACCGCCTTCACCGACCGCTGTCGTGATTTGACGCAATGTTTTTTCACGGACATCACCAATGGCATAAACACCAGGAATTTTTGTTCTCATTCCTTGGTCTGTTTCAATCCAACCAGCTTCATTCGTAATACCAGCTTTTTTAAATGGTTCTGTTAATGGATCTAGCCCCACGTAAATGAACACGCCGTTTGCTTCAATTTCAGAAACTTCATCTGTTTTGACATTCCGTGCTTTCACACCTGTCACGACCATTTCATTGCCAACAATTTCTTCGACAACTGTATCCCAAACAAAGGAAATCTTTTCATTTGCAAAGGCACGATCTTGAATGATTTTTTGCGCACGCAATTCATCACGACGGTGAACAATCACTACTTCAGAAGCAAATTGTGTTAAATAGATTGCTTCTTCAACTGCAGAATCGCCGCCACCAACAACTACTAAGCGTTTATTTTTAAAGAAGGCGCCGTCACAAACGGCACAATAAGAAACACCACGGCCAGCAAATTCTTCTTCGCCTTTTACACCCAATTTTCGGTGTTCACAGCCTGTTGCAATAATTACCGCTTTAGCTTCATAAGATTTGTCATCACAAATCACTTCTTTATAGGATCCGTGGTCTTCAATACCCATCACAATGCCATACGCATTTTCCGTACCAAATTTTTCTACATTTTCATACATTTTATAGGCCAATTCTGGACCCATAATAGAATCAAAGCCTGGGTAATTCTCTACCTCAGCAGTGTTGTTCATTTGCCCACCAGGCGCACCGCGTTCAATCATCAATACAGAAAGATTAGACCGTGATGCATAAAGTGCTGCCGTCATCCCAGCAGGACCGGCACCAATGATAATTACATCATACATTTTATTTCCCCCAAAATTTTAAGTAAGTTTACTTTACTCCTTAAACAATTTCTTGTCTACTTTTCTGCCCTTTTTTGACATTCGGAGTAGGTGTGTCTATTACGTAAGTTATTGTACCACGGTTTTGTGTTTTCTAGGAGGGGTAATGAAGATTAATTTAGCTATTGTATTTAAACCAGAATTCTTCAATTTTTTCTTTGAATGCTATCGTTGGATAATTCCCTCTTAAATCAAAAGTGTGTCTATCACCATCACTAAATTTTATTTGATAATTATAAATAACCTCACTTTCCATTTGTCTGAAAAGTCCTACATCAATGAGGTAATTTTGCAAATAAGTTAGCCATTCCGCCTCCTTGTGCCCAATAATTCATCGTTCCAGCAACAGCCCCAACAGGTACGCTATTTTAA
This sequence comes from Enterococcus sp. DIV1307a, assembly GCF_050537425.1. NCBI lineage: Bacteria > Bacillati > Bacillota > Bacilli > Lactobacillales > Enterococcaceae > Enterococcus > Enterococcus sp. DIV1307a. The sequence goes on along the minus strand of NZ_CP172914.1, from coordinate 1,149,367 downwards.
GATTTCATTCGTTTTCATTCCCTCTTTCCTTTTATCCTTCGTACCATTCCTTTTTTGAAAATCCATAATCAAGGCGAAATTCCTCTGAATATTTTTTTAACAACATTGACGAAATAAAATTTGGATAAAACATTCGGATAGGTAAAATAATTAATATCAAAAAACATAGACTCCCAACGATTAATTGCCCTAATGCAATTATTGCATTGATTGCATTAGATTCATTACTTTCTATCCAGAATTTATTCATTCTATAAAATTGCATAACTCCTATTATTACAATAATTCCATACGAAGTAGTCTTTTCGATGACTTTACCCACTTTAGGAACCTTTATATCTTTTACAAACAAAGAAAGCTCTTGTTTTATTCTATATTTCATATAGTTATATATTATTAATAATATATAATAACACCCTGCTATATAAAATACAGTTTGTACTAACATCTGTAAATAAAACTCACTAGTCATTTTTCCAGAATAAGTTAATAACAACAACCAAATGCTACAACATACTATAAAAGAAGCAATACTAAAAACGATTGAACAGCATGAATAATATCTAATTAAATAACTTTTTGAGAAGCTTTTAAAATTTAATCTAAAAAAGTAGATTATAGTAATTAACACAATACTAGTTTCTATTAACGCAAACACAGGATTAAATAAATCTTTACTTAAAAAACTTGTAAACATTGCTATCTCTAGCAATATAACAATAATGAAAATACAGTATTTAACAACAATCAATCTTTTGCTAAATACTTGTTTTACATTAATCCCTTGTTTTGCTTTTTCGTAACTAATATTATTTATTTCATTTTCATATCTTTTAACAAAAAATTCATTCATTTTATTTCTCCAATAATTTTTATAATTTCAATCATTATTATAGTTTATATCTGGATTAAAACTTTTACTACCACTTCCTGGTTGCAGATCATGTCTGTAATTTTTGTCTGTTGTTCGAGCCGTTGGATTACCATAACTTTCATATTGCTTATCTAACCAGCTACGTTTTTCAGCATTAAAATTCCAACCAAAAGTTTCTCTCCCTCCAAGTACTAATTTAGGCAAGTTATTAATTATTTTATATTTGCTATAGAAATAAACTGTATTGAGTGTCCCAGCCAAAGCTCCAACAGGTCCCCCATATTGTGCTCCTTATAGTGGTCCGGCATTCCATAAGAATAAGTTTATTCCTCCATAAATGGCCTTACTTTCATCTCCGTAGGCCGGACTTTTGGGATTGGTGTATTCTTCATAGGCATAGGAAAGGAAGGTTAAACCATCTCCTATATATAATAGTCCTTCTTTCAGTACGAGATGTGCTTTTAAAAAATCAGAAATAGCTTGCATTTTTTTGAACTCTTTGAGGCTTATTTTAGATCTTACAGTAATTCTTTATTCTAGCGAAATTTTTGAAAAGATATCTGTGAAATACCACATTTAGTTGTTTATATTATATAAACGAGGTCAGGTTCAAACTTGACCTCTTTTGTTCTAACTATCTTCACCATACCATTCTTGCTTTGTAAAGCCATATTCTTGACGGAATTCCTCGGAAAATTTTTTCAAAACAATTCCTTCAACAAATATTTTTTTATTAAATATCATAGTTGGAAGTAGAGAAAAAACAAGAACAATGAGAAAAATAATGGCAATTATTATTAAAAATATCGCTGTTCATAGCCATTTATTTTCTATAACCAATAAACCAGTTTCATTTGTACTTTGACTCAACCAAGATTTATTTAATCGATAAAACTGTATTCCTGTCACAATTAGTACAATCATCAATGTAGATAATTTTAATATCAGACTATTAAAAAAAATTGTCTTTTTGGAAATTTCAACATTAATATTTTTTTGTCTTAGATACTCCAAAACCATGATTTTGCATCTCAAAAAACTAAGTATCCCTACAATAATTAAATAACATACAGAAATAAGTATATAAAAAGAGCCAAACAGAGGTTTTCCGTCTGATTGTATTCCTAGAATTATACTTAATGTCCAGCTTTGTACTAACAAATATATTGTAAAACTATCACTAGCTTGAATTAAGAACTGATATTTAACGTGACATAAACTATTTAAACTGTAACTACCACAAATTATTATTATTAAAATCAAAGTAGTCCATACAGAGTTATTTACTGTCAATAAAGATAAAAAAATACTAAATAGTCCTAAACAAAGTATTTTATATTTTTGCGTTTTGTATAATTGAGTACTAGTAGTTTCTATTAAATTCTTTGCATCATCAAAAGATATTTTATTTAAGATTTTATTCATATTATCCCTCTACATTCTATTAGTTTTAATCATTTGGATTAAAATTAGGTGTTCCACTTTGAGGTTTTACACCAGTTTTATACTCTTTGTCTGTTGGAATAGCTTCGTGCTTGCCGTAATTCTCATATTGTTTTCTTAACCACTCTATTTTCCACTTTTCTCTTTCCTTTGAATTTCCAGAAAATCCGACATAGTAATTTTTGGAATGAATAGATACTTTACCGAAAATAGTATTAACTTTGATTTCAGGTGTTGTATAATCAACTCCTTTTATTAGTGTATTAAGCATTCCAAACACAGCTCCAACAGGTTCTCCATATTGAGCTCCTTCTAACGGTCCCATATCCCAAGCAAATGAATTAATTCCTCCATAAATGGCTTTACTTGCATCTCCATACGCAGGACTTTCAGGATTAACATACTCTTCATATGCATAAGCTATAACAGAGATTCCATCACCACCTATTGATAACACTTCACCCAACAGTGGATTTGCCTTGATGCCTCGAGAATCCAATGACCTAGTTGACAAAATGTTCGTCAACTAGGTCATTACTACTGGTATTTTCCAATCGTTATTATTCTCCGTACCATTCCTCTTTACTAAATCCATATTCTTGACGGAATTCTTCAGAGTATTTTTTCATTAATTTTCCTTTTACATAATCTGCTGGCGAAAATAACAAATTAGGCAATAAAGTAAAACCAGCTAGCAATCCTAACAGCACCACCGACCATATTGTGTATTCCAAAATGCTCGGATCACCTGTAGTCAATTTAATATTTCTCATCCATGATTTATTCACTCGATAAATCATTGTAATTGCTATAATGGTTGATAGAAAAACAACTAATCCTTTTGTCAATTTCATATCGAAAAAATGGTTTATTCTAGACGTCGCTTTTTTTCCCACATGGTATTCCCTTTCTAAATAGCTATTTATCTGTATTTTCATAATAAAAAAAGAAATAGTATAAGAAAAAATAATGTAAAAAAGTGGTATTAGATTATATTTATCTCCTCTAACGACCAAAAAAACAATCAAGAAAAAAATGGCTGCTGTTTGCCATATGAAAAAAAGTAGTTTATTATAGTCTAATACTTTAAAAAGAGGACATAACAATGTATACCTGTAAAAAATTATACATAACGCACCAAATAATATAGCTGAAAAAATCCAAAAGTAATTAGTTGCAGGCAAACTTAGAACTATAGCTATAAAACAACTAATAAGTACAGCTCTTACATATCCTCCAGATTTTTCTTTCTTTTCCAGAATTTCTTTAATTTTTTTGATTGGAATTTTATTTTTTACTATTTCAAAACTGATATCATTCATAATTTTACCACCTTGGAAGTCCATTATTAAAATCTTCTATATTTACACGACCATCTTGTTTACCAAGCCAATCCTCTTTTATTTCACTTATATTTCCTTCATTCAAATTTTTTTTTGCGGCTTTCATAGAAAGCATATTGTTCTTCAAGCCACTTATCGGCATCTTCCTGCGTGCCTATTCCCATAATTCCATCCCAACCAATTTTTCCATCTTTACCTAACCATTTAAAAGGAGTTTGAAGTTCTATACCCTGAAAAATAGTATTTAGCATCCCTGCTATTGCTCCAGCAGGACCGCCATACTGAGCTCCTTCTAATGGTCCAACATTCAGAAAGAAAATATTTAAACCTCCATAAATAGCTTTACTTGCATCTCCATACGCAGGACTTTTAGGATCAGTATATTCTTCATACGCATAGGAAGCAACAGATACTACATCTCCACCCACAGATACTCCCTCTTTTAGAACTGGATGTGCTTTTAAAAAATCAGAAACAGCTTTCAATTTTTTAAACTCAGCTAAACCTACTTTGGAACCTGCAATGATTCGTGAACCTAATGAGCTTTTTGACAAAACACCCGTCAAGTGGCTCATTGGTGCTAAAACTTCCCAACCCTTTTCACTTAATTTAATTAATACCCCATATAATTGAGCTTGTTTATCTAGCGGCAACTTTTCTGCTAAAATAGCCAGCTCCGAACTTCTTAAAACCTTCAGCGCTTTTTCTTTAGGCCAATCATTCACATTTTCTTGAAAAATAAATATTTCTAATGCTGCCATTTTCAGTTTCTCTGGTACTTTATCTGAATCCAAGGCAGTAATAATATAGTTAAACAATCGTTTATCTTTTTTGACTTTTTCGATAGCTGCCGCTGGATTCTTCTTAAATAAGTCATTAATCATTTTTGCCATATTTTGTTGATTTTTCTTTGCTTCTTCTAAACTTTCAATCCCTTGAATTTTTGTAAACCATTCTTTACTCGTTCCTTCTGGCAATGTATAACTACCATCCGCATGAATTGTTGTTCCATTCAACACCATTATGCCTTGCATAGCCAGTTTAAATTCAGCTAAACTTTCTTGAAACAGCCCACTTATTTTGCCATTAAATTCTCTTAGCTTATTCAACTTTTTTTCAATCCGTTGAATATCCTTTTGACAGTCTTGCGCTCGCCTCGCGAAATCTCGCTGCATCCCTCTTATCATTTCTGATAGTAAGGGCTCTGGCAATGCATTGGCAATCATGTTGGCTGTACGTTCAGCGTTCTCCAAAGCTGTCTTTGAACTTTTACATAATGTTAATTGTTCATTTAAGTTGTCTTCTTCCAAATAACCTTCACTGGCAATAAAACTGTCCGCTGAAGAAAACGCATTCAAATCTCTTTGAACATTATCTACTGCACTCGAAACACGTTTGATTGTTGGAATCACTAACTCTGAAAATAACCCTTTCCCTGCGGTATACGCTGCTCCTGCTAATGTCTGGCCATCGATTGCTGCGATTAATTGCTGACTACCAGAGTTTAGATTACTGACTGCTGTCCGAGCAATAGAGAGATTCGTTGCTAATGAACTTTTGATGGCATCGCTGTCACTACTTGAATAGATTAATCCCATGGCAATTCATTCCTTTCTTTTTGATATTCAAGACGTTCTTCGTTTAATTGTTCATTTTTTCTGACACATTGTTGATAAAATTCCTGATGAACTTGTTGAAAAGTAGAGGTTTGCTTTTGCTGCTTCTGAAGATAATCTTCTTGTAGCCATCTTGCTTCTTGATTACCATTCTTAGCTAATTCATGATTCAGATTTTCTAACTTACGTATATTTCGCGTTAAATCTCCTTCTAATGTGTCAAATAAGTTTTGAACTTGTCTCTTTACACTAGAAATTGAAGATATTTCTTGCTCTTTTTCAATAATTTTTTGATTGTATTCCGCTCGTAACTGCTCATTATTTTTCATTTTATAATCCTCTTATTTAAATCTTGTCCTGCTATCACGTGCTGCGATGACTGCGGCTAATTTAGGAAACTTACTTGCTTGATTATTTACACATTCCACCATCTTTGATACGTTAGCTACAAGCTGATTACTGACTTGCGCACCTTTTTTCATACCAGAAAGATTACTCTTTCCTAATTGACATTTAGCGCCTCCACTCACCGATACATTACTAATCCCAGAAACCGCCGCTTGTGCGGCTCCTTGATTTGAGGCAATCTTTCCCATCTAGTCCTCTCCTCCTTTTCTAAAATAATAAAATGGGTCTCCATTTGTTTCCATTTCCGTTTTTTCTAGTTCACTACTTTTTTCAACCTCCGGTTCAGAATCCTTTGGAAACGATTCTGCACTCCCGTTCATTTGTGAAAGTAAATTTTCCAAAAACTCTTCATCCGTTTTATCAGAAAAACCTTCAAACAAAACCTCTATAATTTGCTCTACTTCAATTGAAAAGACTTCTTGTGTTGGTATATCCCCAAAAGGATGTGGTGCAACTTTATAACGAGAAACAATTTCTCCGTTACCATTTTTGGCAATCGCTCGAGCAACAATGAAATAATATAATGTATCATTGGTTGTATCTTTTAACTTCAACACACTCCCCAATGGTAAAAAAGGGGTAGTTAAATCTTCACTCATTTGTTCACCTCCATTGGCACAACAATTTTATCTAATACTTCTTCTTTTAAGCGATGTAACACATTTTTAGGGACAGGAAGATTTTGCTGATCATAAGGAACATTTTCAACAAATGATTGATTTTGCAATGTACCTCCGAAAAGAACTTGTTCTGTATTTTCTTTGATTGTCGAAATAAAACTACTGTAAGTAGATGTAAGCTTTGCTGAAGTATCCAATAAAATTAACTGTAGTTTGCCGATAGGACTATTTGTTATATAAGCCAGACTATCAATATCCAATGATAATTTATCGACCAAGTCTGCCAAGCCATTAATAATCACAATTCGTTGTGTCGTTTCATCAATTAACATTGCTTCTAACGCTTCTTTCAACTCCACGTTCTGTTGTACTACTTGTGTTCGTTGAATATAAAGGGATACTTTTTCAGACCATTCTTCTAAGTTCCCCGCTACATCAATCAAGACAACTTCATAATTGACAGTTAATTCACTGATTTGCTGCATAAACCATGGAAAGATTAGTTGGGATTGTTTAGTAGATTCTGGAAAAATACCTAGCGTTTTTCTTTGGAATAAGGGTAACGTTTCTGGTTCAGCACTTAATTTGTTTAATCCCAAATATAACTGATTCAATTCTTTTTCTGGCACAAATTGTTGGAATTGTTCATGTGATAATTTTTCAGGAACCATTGGAATTCTTTCAGGACGAATTCCCACCCAGTTATGATTCATCGTAGCCACTTTGGCTTCTAAATTTTCTAATAATTCTGCACTATTTTCACCCTCTGCTGGCAAGTAAAATTGAATCGCCGTTGGCGTATCCAACATGACTTGCCCACGTCCGCTGATTGCTTGAGCCATTAAAGCATCTCTACCTAACAAGTTACCTATTTCACTTTCATCATTTAAATAAAGAACGACTTTAGTTGCGATATTACTCATCATATTCATCCGAATACTGCCAGAACGGCTCGCAGTAAAAATTAAGTAAACGCCAAGACTAGCACCATCTCTTAAGAGTTGTAAAAGTAGCTCGTCAATCCCGTCTTTCCGTTGATCTTCTAATGAGTAAGTTCCATTACTATTGACAATTGTTTCATCCAATGCTATAAAACCTTGCATGGCAAGCTCCATCTCATTGAGACTATTGTTAAATAAGCCATTGGTTTGCATAGTAAAATCATTGAGCTTTTGCAATTTCTTTTAGAACTTGTCAATATCTTGATAGATACTATCCGCCTTTTGTTCTTCCAGACCAAAAGAAAGCTGTATTGGGTTCTGTTTTTTAATAAAGGACGTACTTGTTCAATATCAAATATATTTTTAGATACTACGTACAAATCATTTGTAGACTTTTGTCGTCCATTCTTCACCTTTCCAGCATCATCCAAGCCGTCTAGTCTTGATGCAGCTTTGTTCCCATAATATGAACCTAGCATTACATTGCCAACTTCTGTCAATGTTCCCACCCAACCAGCATATTAAAATTTATTGGCTTCTCTTTCTGAAATTTTTTCTCCTGTATAGGGGTTAATTCCTAGGTTTGCTAAGGCGATTGTTTTTTTAGTGATTTTTTCTATACTATCAGTTGGTTTGATTAGCTCAATTTTTTGTTTATCCGAATCAATAACTGTTGGCATATCCTTTTTAATTCAGTAAAGTAACTTTTATCGACATCACTTGGTAATTTGTCTGCTATATCTACCAAGCCAGATAACAATCTGTTGATATTAGTATAAAAAAACTATCATTTGTTATGTATTTCACTTATATATTTAAATAAGTAATTCTAACCATAATTACAGTTAGAATCACTTATCATTTTCTTTGGCTATTTCTTTCTATTCACAATTAGTTTCTTCATCGTTCTTCTTTGCATATTCACTTTTATTATATACCTTCGATACTTTCACTAGCCAATAGACAATTGCTAGAACCATTGCTAATGGAATGATTTTCATAAAAAGTTCCATGAGATTCCTCCTCCCTTTTAAAGTCTAAAACTATGTTTATCATCCAACAAATTGATAAGTTACCATTTTGTCTATGGATGGTTTCCATTCATATTTTACAGCAAGGTTATCTGTAACATATTCTACATCACTAATTGTATCTGTTAATATTCCAAACCTTCCCTGGTATTCTGTTCCTTGTCCAACAGATAAAGCCATTTCGAACTGATCCCTGGTTTGAGAATAGACTGCTTTGGTTGATAATTTTTCGGCCATGGAGATTGCTCTCTCACTAAACTGAAATAATCATCTATATTAGCTTAAGGATTATTTTTCATAAAATGGATTGTATTCTTTAGTAACGTTCCTCCCAAAATCACTGTTTAAAGAAATTATATCAAGTATATCTTCTTTCCCTAGATACTTTTGAACTTTATTGCTTATGCTTACATACGGTAGTATTTGATCTTCATCTTTTGAATCGATTACCAATAAATAGCTTTTTTGAAGATTTTTTCTTACCATTTGCAATAAAAAAGCTTTGTTTATTTTAGTTTCTTTTTTGAAAATTTTTTTACATTTATCCACAAAAAATTCTGGATACTCTCGTGGGATTCCGATTGACACTTGTTCATTTTTCTGATATTTCCACTATTTGATTTTATAAACTCTAAATTACCTCTATTTAAAACTAAATTTTGGCTGTAAGGATTGATTACTATACCAGTAATAGATAAATCTTCTTGAATAATTTTCAAATAATCATATATAGTAAAAACTACAGCGTTACTTTCTTCGCCTAATCGGAGATTTTCCCAGTCTGTAAACGCTGGTATATAATCATTGCCTACAGAATCCTCAATTTTAATAATATTAAGTTTATTTTTAGAATCGAAGTTAACTGGTAGTAACAGTTTTGAATCTTCTAATTTTTCGTAAAAGAATTGCTCATTCTTTTGCGTATAATCTTTTTTAATACGTTCAATTCTAGTTACTAATTCAGGATTTTTGACTTCTTCTTGTTCCATTCTTTCATCTCCTAATTTACGATAATAACCTATCTAATTTTTCTAATTCTGGAATAACAGGGCTAGAAAAATGTGTAGTTTCATCAACAAACTCTCTAATCAAACTGTTAAAATTTATCTTTTCTTTATAAGCTTCACCACTCAACACTGATGAATAAATATTTTCAACAATAGTTCGAATGTTCTTTACTACCCCTGCATAATATTGTTGATTCGGAAATTCCTTATCTAACAATATTAAAATTTTTTTGCATGTCTCTTTTAATTCTTCCATTTCATTTCACTCCTATTTGCTAGGTACTACTCTTATATCTATAATCCATTCTAATGGCCAATCTTGAGGTAACAATATTTGATCCGCGCCTCCTTTTAAAACTGTTCCAGTTTTGTCATTTATTTGAGGAGCCACTTTCCCAATATTAAGTTTTTCACCTTTAGGTATTGTTATTTCCGCTTCATACATTCTAGAATTTTTCCACTCTGGTAAAAGTGCAGTATCCATCTTGGCGTCTATTCTCGAAACGGCTGGCTCTGTTGTTGCAAATCCTCCACCAGCATCTGCATTTCCGCCAAAGGTTCTATAAGTTTTTAATTCATCTACGGATTCGACAGTTCTATAATAATTATCTGTATATGTTTTTTTCAACCCATCTGGTAAATTTGCTTTTTCTATTTCTATAACTTTAGAGTCTATTTTTGTACTATATTCACCATATACTCCATTGGCTTTCTTATAACTTACAGTTCCAGTACTTTTAGGCTTATCTAACACATAAGTTTTTCCGTTTTTACTTCCCCTTAAAGCAGCGTTATCTGTTCCTTTAACCTCGTTAGAAAAAGTCTGCGCATTCTTTACCGACGCAACGCCCATTCCTACCGACCACAAGGAATCCCAAACTCCTGATTCTTGAATACCTTCTATAAAGTCTTGTCCATGAGACAGCAGTCCTAATCCTCTTATTTTTTCGCTTTTGTCAAAATAATTGTATCCTTTTTTCTGCTGATTAATTGACTCGGGCGTTCAATTCCTTTGGCGTCAGTTCTACCACCTCTAAGTGGTATTTTTTTACTAAAGATGCAAGTTTTCCTGATAGTTTTTGCTCATCTAATTGGATTTTTCCATTTTTCACTTATTTCTTTAAAACATCAATTTGCAAAATATACTTCTAACAATAATTAAATTTAGAGCCAGTCGCTTTAATAAATATTGTCTATTACAATTTATACTAAGATAATTTCTTTTTTTCACTTATTAACCATTCTTTATGTTCTAAAATAACTTTAGACAAATGCTCTTCTGTATAAAAGTATTCAGGAGTCATATCATTATTAATTCCCTGATACTGATAAGGCATATCAAATGGAGATTGCAAATCCAGCCAAAACTCACTAATCTCTAATAAAGCATTGATGGTATCCATACATTTAATCTCGTTTAATAGGTTATTAACTAAAATCCATCGCCATTTGTAGTAAGCCTGCAAATCTTCATCAGAATTAGTAATTGAATCCAAAAGGTCATACACTTCCGTTTCATCATATGATAAAGATAAGCTTCCTAATTCCCATAAAAAAGAATTCTCCTCATTTTCATTCTTAGATAGATAATCTAACGTATATGCCATTACATAATCATCATTAATCCTTCCTTGCAGATAGAAATTATCATCTGAATAACCAAATCTACCGATTTTCAGTTCGCTCCAAGAAAAAGAAATAGCATTTTTTTTAAATTCGTCTATATAGTTCATCATTTTATAGGCACTCCGTTCAATTCTATATTTCTTACAAACATTCTATGAGTAACTTTTCCATTTTGGATTATCCATTCAAAACGCCCCATAACACCGTTTTGACTTCCTTGAATTTGATATAGTTTAGCATTCCCTAAATCAGTGACTTTTGCTAATCCAGCATAATTATCAACTATATCAGAGAATCCATGTGCTTTAGGAACATGAGGAAACTCATCTATAATAATTTGAATTTTTTTCGTAGGATGTTTTCCTGTCAATGGGTCAATATCGTAGATATATCCTTTTCCTTTAATTGGCTTAATATCATCTATCTTCAGCCCGCTCCCAGTTCTAGGAGATTTTATAATCGGATTAGAAACCTCCTCTAACACTTTCAAATTAGTTCCACTATCTTTTTTACTAAACGATTTTTGCTTCACATTCCCCACGTCATCAAGTCCGTCCAATCGTGAAGCGGCTTTGTTCCCATAATATGAACCTAGCACTACATTTCCCACGTCTGTTAATGTTCCCGACCATGCGGCATACTTAAATCGATTGGCTTGACTTTCATTTATCTTTTCACCTGTGTAGGGATTGATTCCAAGGTTGGCTAAAGCGATTGTTTTTCTGCTGACTTCTTCTATACTATCAGTTGGTTTGATTAGCTCAATTTTTTGTTTCTCTGAATCAATAACTGTTGAGGTGTCTTTTTTAATTTCCGTGAAATAACTTTTATCGACACCACTTGGTAGTGTATAGGTTCCGTTGCTCTTGACAGTTGTTTCATTCAATACCGTAACACCTTGCATGGCAAGTTCCATCTCGTTGAGGCTATTGTTAAATAAGCCATTGATTTGCATAGCGAAATCATTGAGTTTTTGCAATTTCTTTTGGATTTTGTCAATATCTTGTTGAAGGCTATCTGCCATTTGAATCAAGGTGCGTTGCGTGTCTTTTAACAGGTTATGAATCCCTGGGATTGGCGTGTTATAAGCAATCGTTGCTACTTGTTTAGCTGCTTCATGCAAGGATTTTTGACTGGCTTTCATGATTTTGATTTGTAATTTTAACTTATCTTCATTTAAATAGCCTTCACTGGAGATAAATGCGTTGGCTGCGCCATATTTGGTCAAATCACTTTGAACATGATCAATGGCAGCCGTCATTCGATGAATCGTTGGAATCACTAATTCTGAAAACAAGCCTTTTCCGGCGTTATAAGCCACTCCTGACAACGTATGTCCGTCAATGGCTGCGATTAGTTGTTGACAACCAGCTGTTAATTCACTGGTGGTCGTTCGTGCGACAGATAGATTACTAGCCAGAGCACTCATTAATTCTGAGGAGTCTGCACTAGAATAGATTAATCCCATGATAACGTACTCCTTTCTTTTTGGAGTTGATCACGTTCTTCACGCACTCTTTCTGTCGCCTTAGCATAATTCCGTGTAAATTCTTGATTTTGTTGTTGGAGAAATCCAGTAAGGTATCGTTGTTTACCGGATAATTCATCTTGTGCCCAACGAGCTGGTTTATTGCCTTTACTAATGTCCTCTCCATTCAATCGTTCTAGTTCTCGAAAATTTCTAGTTATCTCATAGTCTAGTGTACCAAATATAGCTTGGATTTTCTTCTGATCATTTGATAAATTATCCATTTGATGTTCTTTTTGAATAATTTTTTGACTATACTCATTGCTTAAACGCTTTTTATTTTCGGTCTCCATTTTTTCAACTCCTTATTTGAAACGTGTCTCACTATCTCTTGCGGCAATCGCCGCTGCTAATTTAGGGAATTTATTGGCTTGAGTATTGACACATTTCACTAGTTTAGACAAGTTATTCAGCATTTTATTATTAACTTTTACGCCTTTTTTCATTCCAGAAATGTTACTTTCTCCTAATGTACACTTTGTATTTTTACTAACGGACACATTTTTAATCCCAGAAACGGCTGCTTGAGCCGCTCCTTGATTTGATGCAACTTTAGTCATTGCTTATTTCCTCACTTTCTAAATTTGTAAAAGGGATCTTTTTTGAGTTTTTCTTTTTCATCGACAATTTCTTCTGATTCATTTGGAGCAACTACTTGAGCAGTTGGCTGAGCAACAGGTATGTCTTTGGCATTCGTCATTTTAGTGATTAAACTTTCGAGAAATTTATTGTCAATTTCATTTGTATATCCTTCGAAAACTACTTCAGAGATTTCATCATGTCTAATTGAAAAAACATTTTCCGTTGGAACATCTCCAAATGGATGCGGCGCTACTTTGTATCTAGAAATAATTTTGCCGTCATTATTTTTAGCAATTGCTCGAGCTACTATAAAAAATAACATTGCTCCGTGGATTCCCTCATTTAAACGAATCACACTACCCAGCGCTAAAAAAGGAGTTGATAATTCTTCACTCATTTTTTGGTCACCTCCGTCGGAATGGTAATAGCTTCTAATACATCATCTTTCAAACTATGCAAGACATTTCTAGAAACTGGCGCATTCTTTTGATCCAATGATAAATTCTCAATAAATAATTGTTTGTTGAGACTACCACCGAAAAGAAGATATTCTATATTTTCTTTAGCTAAGGCTGTCATACCGCCATAAGTTGCACCAACTTTACTTAAGGAATCAACACATAACACTTGCAAGTTTTGCTTACGGTTGTTTAGTAGCATTATTATTGCTTCTGGTTCTAAAGAAAGTTTTTCAACTAAATCAGCAATTCCATTTATAACCACCACTCGCTGCCTTTCTTTTTCTGCCACTATTGCTATTAGGGCTTCTTTAAGTTCAGCGCTTTGCTGTGCCACTTGTGTTCGTTCAATGTAAATTGCGACTTTGTCTATCATCATTTCCAAATTCCCTGCAACATCAATCAAGATAACTTCGTGATCAGCAGACAATTCTTCCAGTTGCTGCATAAACCAGGGCATTAATAACTGGAATTGTTTATTGGATTCGACAAAAATCCCCAATGTTTTTCCTCGGAATAACGGGAATGTTTCTGGTAAAGCACTTAATTTGTTTAATCCCAAATAGAATTGATTGGCTTCTTTTTCTGGGACAAATTGTTGGAATTTTTCAATAGTTAATTCTTCGGGAACCATCGGAATCGGTTCTGGGCGCGTGCCTGTCCAATCTTGATTCATTTTAGTGACTTCTGATTCTAAGTTTTCCAACAGCTCCGCACTAGTCGCTCCTTTTGTTGGCAAATAAAATTGAATCGCAGTTGGTACTTCTAATAGGACCTGCCCGCGACCATTGATGGCTTGGGCAGCTAAGACTTCCCTTCCTAGTAAAGAGTTTAATTCGCTTTCATCGTTTAAATACAATGCCATTTTTGTAGCAATGTTACTCATCATATTCATGCGAATGCTGCCAGATCGACTAGCTGTGAAAATCAAGTAAATTCCTAAACTGGCGCCATCTCTTAAGAGTTGAAGTAATAATTCATCGATGCCGTCTTTGCGTTTGTCTTCCAAACTTAATCCATCGTAGCTATCTAATAAGTTAATAATGATTGGCAATTTGCTTTGCGTTTTGGCTTCATACTGTGCCAAGCTGGCCACACCATTAGTTTTAAAAAGCTTTTTCCGTTGTGCTAGAAGTTGACTAATTTTATCCAACATTTTCTGTAATTTTTCTGCTTCTTCTAAAGTCACAATATCGGCTACATGAGGTAGATCTTTTAGTGGCAATAAGCCGTTATTTCCGAAATCAATTAAATTAAATTGAACTTGTTCAGGGGTATTCTTATGGGCAAGATTGATTGCTATCGTTTGTAAAATCGTCGATTTCCCATATCCTGGACTCGCAAAAATTGCTGTATGACTGGACTTCTCCAAATCATATTCATAGACTTCTTGAGCTTGCTTTGCAGGAATATCAAGTAAGCCTATTGGTACTTTAAGGCTACGATCATTTGATTTTCCAATACTTGGTGTTGCTATTTTTTCTTCAAGATTAGGTAACCACGGTTTATCTGGAATCGTCAGTGTTGATTGTTCAAAAATTTCGCCAATCGTAGTAATAACAGCTTCCAATTGGGTTGGTAAGTCGCTCTTATCTTTTCCTTGAACCACTTCTTCACCTGGATCATAAAGCAATTCAGTTTGACCTAAATCATTGATCCGATATAGCCGTTCATCCACCACTTCTTCCATCACTTGGTCAGGATCGTAAGGAACCCCCGCATAACCACTTTGGAACATTTCATAAACTTCATTTTCCCCAACTTTTAAATACCCCCGACCAGGATTGGTAATTTGAGCTGCATCTGGTGTTTTTAATAATTCATTAGAATCTTGGACACTAGCCATTTTCAAAGCAATTTTGCTGGTACTATTGGCTTCAATTTGATCATTTACCACACCACTTGGTTTTTGTGTCGCCAAAATTAAATGAACACCCAATGAACGGCCAATCCGCGCCACCGAAGTTAGCTCATCTAAAAATTCTGGAACATTCGCTTTTAATTCCGCAAATTCATCAGAAACCAAAATTAAATGAGGCAATGGTTTAGCAGGATAGATAATATCAGGTTTCGGTTCGTGTCGTTGTTTGTATAAACTCATATATCCGTTGATATTATTCACACCATATTTGGCGAATTCTCGTTTATGTAGTTTAAATAAAAAAAATAATCAATAAAGTAGATACTAAAAAGTATCTACTTCAAAACTCTAATCAGTTCAAAACTATTTAACACCAATCATCAAATCAGTGTATACCTTATTATCTATTACTTGCGGACAATAGAAAATTGGTGAAACAATTGTCAAATCTTCCTGAACAACTATAGTGATTAACTCTTCTAATGCTTTAGAGAATTCAGATAGCTTATCGCCTTTTGCTCTAGTTGCTAACATCTTATTCACCTGAAAATAAGATTGGAAACGATATTCTGCTGGAATATTCTCTTGGCATTCTTCATTGACAGGTAAAAAAACTTGAATCAGCAATTCTTCTTCACGAATGTCAGAATTCATTGAATAGAAAAAGCTGTCTGATAAAGAATAATCTGCTTCAAAAATTGTTTCCAAAGCATCTTCTAAACAACGACCCATCTCCTCTGAAGTCGTTACATAATAACGACTGATGACATTTTGATAATGTAATGATTGTTTATAGCCAATTGTTTTTCTCATTTTTTCACCTACTCTTTTGTTGGGATTAAAACATCTACCCAATATTCATCATAAACTAAGGTCATTACCAACAATAATTTATCGTCAAATTCAATCTTTTGTTCCAGCAAGTAATCCGTCATTTCCTCAATATTAGCACCAAGTTCATCATCAAAAGGAATTCTTTTACGAACTAGATGATCATAATGAATATTTTCTACAGTAAAAATCTCGCCACTTTCAACTGGCTCATTCACAGGAATATAAAATTTATACGTTTGTTGTTCTTCACTTAATTCAGTTGGTTTTAGTTCAATCATTGTTGGTCCATTTTTATAAAAACCTTCTTCATAAGTTAATTCTTCTGATTGTAAAATTAAATCCACTAATTGATCTGTTGTTGCTCGTTTTTCAATATACACTAAATTGTTCATTTCCAATGATACTTTTTCAATCATCTTCTTCCCTCTTTTCATTAAATTAATTTCCTAAAATCGATCTATTTTTAAATTTTTCAATACCTACCAATTCCTTTGACTGAATCTTAGAAGGCTGGTTTTAAGCCTCCTGAGGTGCTTAGCCGAGTAAAGTCTTTGCCTTTTCTCATATATTTATCAATTCCGGTTAGTTTATCAAACTTACTCAACCATTTCTCGGCTTTTTTGCTGACTAAAGTGCCGTCTGACATTCGTTTAATTCTGGAAGAAATGTTTTTATGTTTTTATTTTTTTGTTTTCTTGTTCTTCATCATTTCAATTGAATTTCCATATGCAGAAACATCTTCATTTTTTTTGGTTTTCCAATATTCATATACTCGTTGAAAATCAAAAGTTACGAAAAATAGAACAACCATTACAATTAAACATGCTGCAAGAAAAAATAAATTTTCTTTTTCTGTAACATAAGAGATTATTGCTAATGATATCCCCAAAATACCAATAACGTTCGAAAAATAATTAGTAGCTGCAGCTATCAATTTAAGGTTATTTCGTTTCAACGACCACCAAACCAAAAGAGCATGTACAAGTAGCTCTAAAATCCATCCAATAAATATCACAATCATACCTACAACAAAGTTATGAAGCGGTCTATCTGTTATTAGAGATAACAATGCTATCCCGCTAAAAATTCCTAAAACGCCTGAAAAGTATACAACGAGAACTAAATATTTTTGTAGTTTTATCTTTTTAAATTGTATATAACTTATTCCGTTGATAAGAATCACTATCACAGAATATATTATTTGAAAATATAAAAACCCTTTATTTTCTGTGAAATCATTTTTATTCCCAATCGTTCCGTAAATTATCAATAGAAAAGTTAACGATATTCCATAACCTATCATAACTTTAATGAAGGACGCGTTTGAAAATAATAATTCTTTTTGCTTTTTAAAGTTATTTGGGACAAAATGCTTTATGATAGATTTCATTTAAACCACCCTGAAATTCCTTTTATCATTGAGTTCACTCCCTTTTTTGCTATATTAATTGCATTTGTTTTTTTCAAAATGAATTCAGCTCCCATACTAACTCCTATTCCTACACCAACAACTGCAGTTAATGATGCAGTTGCTGGTAATGCAGCAACAAAAAAGCCGACAGTCGCTGTCACAACTGCAACCTTTCCGACATCCACCAATGCACCGCCAACTTTACTTGCGGTAATTTCATGCCCTTTCAATCCGTCTTTTCTGGCTTGTTTCTCACTCTTGCTTATTCCTTGCACAACCTCCACAGCACCTGCCGCTATGTTTAATCCGGGAATAATTTTTCCTGCACCTTTTGCATTGATTAATGCTTTGGCACCTTTCACAACACTGTTAATCTCAAAACTTATAGTAGTTACTGCTTTTTATTTTCCTTATTCTTCATCATCTCAATTGAATTTCCATATGCAGATTTGTTTAAATCAATCGATGGTATTTTCTTCCAATATCGTATTACACGAGGAAAATGGAAAATTCCAATATTCATAAGTATAGATATTGTGATAGAAAATGCTATAAAAAACAATGAGCTATTATCCAATATCTTTGCTAAAAGAAGAATTAATAATCCGAAAATGCCAATAAAGTTCATACAATAATTTGCGTATTTATCTCGAATGCTCAGATTATTTTTTTTCAAGGAGATGAAAGTTAAAACAAAATTATTAACAACCTGCAAAAATAGACAACTAAAAACAAGAATAAGCTCCCATATAAATACATTAGTTGTGTTATCTGATAATGATGCTGTAAATGCACACAAAATTATTAAAAATAACATATCTAACGCATAAATAAATACAGCTAAATATTTTTGCAGCTTTTTTATTTTAAATAACATTAAACATACAACATCTAATATTAGTAATTGCATAATTATCTTTAAAAAGTTTAAAATAAACTGATTGGTTTCATCTGTTATGGTTCCCGAAGATCTTCCAGACCACCTACCTAAAAGCCAAAATAAAAGCAAAAATATATATCCACTTCCTGACAGTAAAAATGATTTATTTGTATACTCCTTTAAACTATATTTTTTATAATTCATTGGAATAAAATTTTTAAAAATACTTTTTATTTGAACCATCCAGACACCCCTTTTACCATTGAATTTATTCCAGATTTTAAAGAATTAGTTACTTTCCATTTCTTATCTGCATAATTAATTGCTCCTGAGACCGCAATTCCAGTTAAAACCACACCCACAACAGGAGCGCCAAAAAATCCTGCTACAGCACCAGCCGCTCCTATCGCCGCCGTTGTCACCGCCACTTTCCCGACATCCACCAATGCACCGCCAACTTTACTTGCGGTAATTTCTTGCCCTTTCAATCCGTCTTTTCTGGCTTGTTTCTCACTCTTGCTTATTCCTTGCACAACCTCCACAGCACCTGCCGCTATGTTTAATCCGGGAATAATTTTTCCTGCACCTTTTGCATTGATTAATGCTTTGGCATCTTTCACAACACCGTTAACGCCAAAAGAAACCCCTTTCTTTAACGATTTACCCATTGATTTTAGAGTTCCCTTTGCGACTCCTTTAATACTTGCTTTACTAAAAGCTTCACCAGATTCTCTTAGAATAGACTTCTTATCTACTAAATCTAATTTGCCTAATAATTTATCTCCTAGTTTAGTAAATTCCTTTGCGGTCCCCGATGCAGTGATACTTAATGACCGGTGACCTTTTGGCACATAATCCTCAATATCTGCTAATTGATCTAATTTTTTTAGCCAGCCTTTTGCTCGTCTCATTACCAATTTTCCATTTGGCAGACGTTTGATACGACTAGAAATGTATAATTTTTTCATATGGTTTATATATTTTTTTCCTGAAACAACACCTTTTGCTATCGCATGATTAATTAATTTATCTAGTTCGTCTAACTTTTCTTCTGTTAAATTACCATCCATAGCCATTAAAATTGGATGGTCTTTTTCAAAAGCAAGTCTATCTTTTTCTTCTTCCTGGACTTTTTTATGCGCTTCTTTTATTTCATTTTTAAATGTTTTATCCGTAAATATTGCCAATGATTTGAGATTGCTATAGCTTAATCCTCCGAATTTCGTGATTTGACTAGATTGTTGGGCTAGTTTGTCTTTGACAGTACTGCCTGCTTTGTATTCGTTAAAGGTATCCATGCCTTTCAGTGTTTTCGTCAAGACTTTCTTAGCCTCTTCCATTTTTTTATTAAATTGATTGGATGGTGCGGAAATAGGGACGATATGTGCCACAGAACTGTAGATGTTGCTAATTTTCTTATCTAATTTCGCAAAATTTGATAACGGTGTTGAAAATTTTCCTTTCGCTTCATTTAAGGCATCTGTATCAATGATGGCTGATTCACTTAATTCTGGAAGAAATGTTTCTATTTTTTTGTTTTCTTGTTCTTCATCATTTCAATGGAATTGCCATATATAGAGGCATTTTCATTCTTTGGTTCTTTTTTCCAGTATCTAAGAACTCTTGGAAAGTGAAAGGTCGCAAGTATTTGTAGCGTTGCAATTAGAAACACCATGCCTGTATATGCATAAGTAAAATTATTAATCACTTTACTCACAAAGAAAAATATAATCCCTGCTATTGATAGGCTATTCATAAAGTAGTTTGCATATTTATCTCGTATTTTAAAATGTGAAGTTTTCACTGATTTCCATACTAAGACTGTATTTATAAGAACGCCAATAATCCATAGTAAGTTACTTCCAACCATCCCTAATTTTAAATCAGAAACTGGATTATTTGTCATTGATGCACCTATTGCCATAATTATATAGAACATTAAGATACAAGTAATATACGGAATTATAATTACAAATTTTTGTAGTTTCTCCTTTCTAAACAAAACCAAACCTACAAGATTAGCACATATAGTTCCATAGGATAAATATATGAGTTTATCATTCAAGCTAGTATTTAGTGTTTCTTTCATATCAAGTGAAATAGAGAAAAGAAATAAAATTCCTAATATAAAGACAAATGCACCTATAATGCTAAGGAAGGACTTACTGGTAAAGGATTTTCTTGATACCTTTTTGTAAGTACTCGGGATAAAATTTTTCAACATTTCTTTTATTTGAACCATGCAGATACTCCTTTTACCATTGAATTAATAGCTTTCTTAGCCATATTTGTAGCACCTGTTCTTTTATTTATCTCTTCTAATCCAGCAGAAATAGCAATTCCACCTAGAACTACAGCCCATACTGGGCCACCTGCCACCGCAATTGCACTTCCTACTGTTCCAATAACCGCCGTTGTCACCGCCACTTTCCCGACATCCACCAATGCACCGCCAACTTTACTTGCGGTAATTTCATGCCCTTTCAATCCGTCTTTTCTGGCTTGTTTTTCACTCTTGCTGATTCCTTGAACGACATCTACAGCTCCTAAAGCTATGTTCAACCCTGGCACAATTTTTCCTGCGCCTTTAGCCTTAACTAAGGCCTTGGCATCTTTCACGACACCGTTAATCCCAAAACTTACGCTTTTTTTCAACGCACCACCAGCACTCTTTAAAGTTCCTTTGCCAATTCCTTTAACTGATTCTTTGAATGCTTGTTTTGATCCTTTTAATACAACATTTTTATCCACTAACTTCAATTTATCTAGTAATGAATCACCTAAATCAGTAAACTGTTTTAAGCCTCCTGAGGTGCTTAGTCGAGTAAAGTCTTTGCCTTTTCTCATATATTTATCAATTCCGGTTAGTTTATCAAACTTACTCAACCATTTCCCGGCTTTTTTGATGACTAAAGTACCGTCTGACATTCGTTTAATTCTGGAAGAAATATAGCTATTTTTTTGTTTTCTTGTTCTTCATCATTTCAATGGAATTACCATATGCAGATTTGTTTAAGTCAATCTCTGGTGGTTTCTTCCAATATCGTATTACGCGAGGGAAATGGAAAATTCCAACACATAAAAAACTACTTATTGCCATTAACATTCCAGTATGAAGAAGATTTTCATTATTTATTTGAGTTGCTAAAACAATCAAAATACCACCTATTATTGTTATCAAATTTATATAGTAATTGGCTCCTTTATCTCGAATAGACAAATTTGATTTAGACAGCGAAATACTCACCAGTATAAAATTATATAGAACCTCTATAGTTACAAGAATGATTACAAAAAACAATTTAAAGATAAAAGTTTCATAAGACCCATTCACTAAAGAAGTTAATAAAGCGACTATACATACACAAAAGAACATTCCCGAAAAATACAAACCTAAAGCAAAATATTTCTGAAATTCAATTTTTTTATCAAATAAAAGAAAGCCAATGATATTAAATAAAATAATTAATATCATTAAGTACGAAAAAGTATTGATAAAACTATTAGATGCCTTAGATATAACTCCTTCTGAATTTCCTGCCCACTTACCCACTAACCAAAAAATAAGAAAGGAAAAATAAGATCCTACAACAATCAAAAAAGATTTTTTTGTATATATTTTTTTGCTAGTTTTTTTATAAAAGTTTGGAAGGAAGTCTTTAAAGATTTCTTTTATTTGAACCATCCAGACACTCCTTTTATCATTGAATTAACTCCTGATTTAAGTTTTTTAGTTACTTTCCATTTAGAATCTACATAATTAACTAGTGAACCCGCAACTATGCCTGCTACTACAACACCCCATACTGGTGCTGTAGCCAAAGCTGCCCCAGCCGCTCCTATCGCCGCCGTTGTCACCGCCACTTTCCCGACATCCACCAATGCACCGCCAACTTTACTTGCGGTAATTTCTTGCCCTTTCAATCCGTCTTTTCTGGCTTGCTTCTCACTCTTGCTTATTCCTTGCACAACCTCCACAGCACCTGCCGCTATGTTTAATCCGGGAATAATTTTTCCTGCACCTTTTGCATTGATTAATGCTTTGGCATCTTTCACAACACCGTTAACGCCAAAAGAAACCCCTTTCTTTAACGATTTACCCATTGATTTTAGAGTTCCCTTTGCGACTCCTTTAATACTTGCTTTACTAAAAGCTTCACCAGATTCTCTTAGAATAGACTTCTTATCTACTAAATCTAATTTGCCTAATAATTTATCTCCTAGTTTAGTAAATTCCTTTGCGGTCCCCGATGCAGTGATACTTAATGACCGGTGACCTTTTGGCACATAATCCTCAATATCTGCTAATTGATCTAATTTTTTTAGCCAGCCTTTTGCTCGTCTCATTACCAATTTTCCATTTGGCAGACGTTTGATACGACTAGAAATGTATAATTTTTTCATATGGTTTATATATTTTTTTCCTGAAACAACACCTTTTGCTATCGCATGATTAATTAATTTATCTAGTTCGTCTAACTTTTCTTCTGTTAAATTACCATCCATAGCCATTAAAATTGGATGGTCTTTTTCAAAAGCAAGTCTATCTTTTTCTTCTTCCTGGACTTTTTTATGCGCTTCTTTTATTTCATTTTTAAATGTTTTATCCGTAAATATTTCCAATGATTTAGGATTGGTATAGCTTAATCCTCCGACGTTCGTGATTTGGCTGGATTGTTTGGCTAGTTTGTCTTTGACAGTACTGCCTGCTTTGCGTCCATTAAAAGTGTCCATGCCTTTCAGCGTTTCCGTCAAGACTTTCTTAGCCTCTTCCATTTTTTTATTAAATTGATTGGATGGTGCGGAAATAGGGACGATATGTGCCACAGAACTGTAGATGTTGCTAATTTTCTTATCTAATTTCGCAAAATTTGATAACGGTGTTGAAAATTTTCCTTTTGCTTCATTTAAGGCGTCTGTATCAATGATGGCTGAGTCACTATTTTCCTTCACACTAGCTTTAAAATCACTAATTGTTTTTTCCATTTCTTGTGCTATTGTATGTAAAAGATCATAATAATTGGTTAGCATCGGTAGTTGGTAATTACCAATTTCACCATTAATAGCTGTTTTGACTTTTCCAGATAAAGCATCACTTCCTTGGACTGTTTTCCAATCTCTTTTGGCACGATTGATTTCTGCTTGTAGTTTATTTCTGGAAGAAGTAATTTTGTTTTTAGCTTCCATTACTTCACGCATATTAATTTTCATTTGCCCACCTCCTCATTAGACATACGTACACGAATATTTTTCATCTTGCGCCAATTGTTTTCTCAAAACTTCAAAAGTAAACTTTTCCCCGTACGCATTAGTAGGCCCTTCTGAAATAACTCGTTTTACCATGACCGAGTTAAAATAAATTGGCTCCACCTCTGCTTGTAATCCAAATGGCCATAAAGTTCCTACGTAATCAATCATCATTTGCGTTTCTGGAATGGTTAATTTTCTCCCTTGAACAGAAACAAATAAACCTAATTCATCTGTAGTAAAAAGCGCTTTAACATCTTCGGTTAATAATTCTTCATCTAATTCGACAATGGTTCCAATTGGATAGATTTCTGTAAAAATTGTATCAACGAAACCCATAAATCGTTTAAATTGTGGCACGGTCAATACAACTTGTTTTTTTAACCAAGCAAAAGTGACTCTTTCCTCTTCATAATCAAAACTAATATGAATAATCGCGCCAATTCTTGGTTTATGTTCATAACTTGTGGTTTGATTGAGGAAACTTTGATAAATATTTTGAGCTAATTGGGGTTGACCGCCCAAAATTAAACCGAGTTCGTTTATAGTGTCCTTTGTTATTTCTCCAGTCAGGTTACTACTTTCTAAAGTAGCCACCCACAACTCCTTTTGTTGTTGATTCATTTTTCTTCACTCCTTATTGACTAATTTTCATAGTAGCAGCTCCCGCTTTATCATCATTGGCTTTATTTTTTCCGGCAGCAATCATTTTATTGGTGCTTCCTTTTGCAAATTCTTTGTAACTTTCTAGAGAAGAATTGATTTGCTCTATCATTGTTTTGAATTCTGTAAAAGGTCGAGCATTTGTTTGAGAAAAAGATACAGTTTTCATTTTGCCAATTCCCGAAATTGTGCTGTTTGCTTTATTGACAGATTGCATCCATTCCGATAAATTTACACCGCTTTTCATTATTTTTTTCACTCCTTTATTAAGAATCCAAACTCATTGCTATTGATAATAGTGCCGAAATTTGTGAATTTAATGAACTGATTGTCATGGCTTCACGTTGCGCTTCTTCTTGTAAGTTAGACAATTTCCGTTGAAACGTTTGTAAATTTTCTTGATTTTTTGTGGCATATTTTGATAAATCACTATCTACTTTTCTAACTTTTTCATTATACTTATTCCGTCGTGTGCCTTTAAAATTACTTCCAGAAATACTCTTTAACTGACTAGAAACGGTTGATTTCAATTGATGAATACTAAGAATCTCTCGACTTAATTCACGAATTGCTTTTTCTAATTCTCGAATTTTCTGATCAATTTGATTTTTGTTGGCTTGTGCCGTGTTGACCTGACTACTTAAATGACTGGCTTCAGCACGCTTTCCGGCTGCCAGTGCTCTTTTTTGCGCTTTTATTGCTTCATCACTCATGAGGTTCCTCCTTTACCGAATCCCTAAAATCGTTGAAATCACTTGAGCCAATACACCACTAGCGGTATTTAAAAATAGATTAGACGTAAAAATTTTCCGATTCATTTTAATGATTGTCTCAAATTGTTTTGCGTCTTTTTCTTCAACAGCTTTTAGCACTTGCCTGTTGACTTGTTTTGTTTCGTCTTCATTTTTCAATGAAGTGATGACTGCTTTAAAATTAGCTTCAAGTACCGGCCAATCATAAACAGGTTGTTCATTTTTTTGATGATTCTGGTTGCCAAATGTCGAATGATGAATAGTACTATCTGTGATATCCCCAACAGTAGTTGACGAATGTTCTTCATGATTATTCGAATGCATTGTATTGCCTTGTTGAATCCCTGTGTTTAGGTTGGCCTGGTTGCCATGAATCACATGGTGATTTCCTTGAATAATTTTTTGTTCCGCAATATTGATTTCTGAATACATATTTTTGTGATTGAATGCTGCTTCAACTGCATTACGGACTTTGTTTAAAAATTCAGCATCTTGAAAATAAAGGGAGTAATTATCTCCAGAATTTAGTTGAAAGATTAAATATTCTTTATTACTTTGATGTCTTTGATAAACCATATAGATATACAATCCTGTCAATCCCATAATAATTAAACTAATCCAACGTAATCCTTCAAACCGAATAGTTCCAAAAGCTAAAACAAAAATGCTTATCGCCATCACAGGAATTCTCATCCGCTTAGTTCCAGCATATATTCTGGAAATGTTACTTAATTGTAAAGTTAGATGATCAAACCTTAAAATGTTATCTTTGATAATAAAATTATTTGTTTCAATTTCTTCTTCGCTCTTTTTCATATCAATTAATTTTGACAATTCATTATTCATAATTCCACTCCTTTTTATTCACTTACTAACTTCACCCGCATTGCTGTTCGACCTTCAAAGAAATGAGATTCATCCAATTCCACGGCAGGTTCATTATAATCACTTTTCGTTTTAACAAAGCTTTGGTCTGCGAGTCTGGTACCAACCATACCCGCTGGGATATTAGCACGTAATAATTTATCGGCATCATTAAAACTGTTTTCCAATAATTTTTGATTGGTTTGGAAAATAAAATACATCGCGACTTGGCTACCTTTTTTCAGTAGGATATTTAGGTTTTCAGCACTAATAAAGGATTTTTCGACAAATTGTTGCGCTTCGGGAATATAAATCAACATCGGTTCATACTCACTAATCATTTGTCGTTGTTCAATTTCCTGTAATAATTCATTGACAAAGCTTCCATATTCAGTTCCTGCGATCACTGTATCAAAGCTATCTGCATAACCGCCAAAACGGTCACTATGGTTAAAGATAATCCGTTCGGCACGCCCTCTAAAATGCTTCATGTCTTCGATAATCACTTTTTCAACAGATTCATTTTGTTGTGGTGTATCATCACCAATCACAAAATAACCATGTTCCGTTGGTTTGAAGCCCACTATGTTAGTCGTTTCTTTATCAAAGGCAATAGGGAACTCCATATTTTCCAGCATTTGTTGAGCGTGTGGATGATTGTATAGATTCGCCATAGCGATTGTTTTCGGTAACATTGGAATTGGTAGTGGTCGTTCACCGCCCCATTTTTGGTTCATCTTTTCAATTTCTTGTTCTAAACGGTTTAAACGAGCGATATCATTTTCCCCTTCTGTTGGTAGATAGATTTGAATTTCTTGCGGCTGTTCCAATTTCACTTGTGCACGTCCCATAATTTCTTGTGGAATCAAAGCTTCTCGTCCAACAACATCACAAATCGCATCTTCTTCTACTAAATACAAACCGATATGTGTTGGGATATTACTTGTCATACTCATTTTAAAGCTATTTGTTCTTAAGACCGTAATAATGGTATACAAGCCAACACTTGCTCCTTCTCGTAGCAATTGATTTAAAACAGATTCAATTGGATCTTCTAATGGGCTTTCTTTGACTGCATCAAACCCATCTACAATCGTAACAATCACTGGTAATTTCTGTCCTGATTTTTCTTCGTATTGATTTAAACTAGCAACACCGTATTCAGTAAAGGCATCTTTACGCTCTTGAATTTCTTTACGAATTCGTTTTAAGAATTTAACCAATTTTTCCTCTTCTTCCAAACGGACTAAATCAGCAACGTGTGGTAATTTTTTCAATGGTAACAACCCATTTGTACCAAAATCAAACAAATTAAATTGAACTTGTTCTGGTGTATTTTTACGAGCAAGGTTCATTACTAGGGTTTGCAAAGCTGTTGATTTACCGAACCCCGGTGAACCATATAAGGCAGTATGATTTAATTCGTGCAAACCGAAATTGAAATTGACTTGTTCTTGTTTTGCTGGAATATCCATAAAACCAAAAGGAACAGAAAGTTCTCGTTGTTCTTGCCATTGCGTTTTAAAAAGTGGTGAAACAATTTCTGTTGCTAATGGAGGTAACCAAGGTTTCTCTGGTAAAGTTGCTTGACTTTCTTCCGCATGCTTGGCAATTTCTTCAACAATTGCGTCTAATTGTGTTAACTCTTCCTCCGTTTTAATAGAAATCTCTTCTTCTTCGGAAAGGTCGGCAGTTAATAATTCGTATTGTCCTAATTGATTAATTGACCAAATCCTTTCATCCACTTTTTCTTCCTTGGTAGCGAATGGATCATAGTTAGCACCACTCCAAGCAGATTGGAATAATTCGTAAATTTCATTATTCCCTACTTGCAAATAAGCACGACCCGGTTGAGTAATACTAGCAGCATCTGGGGTTTTAATAATCTCATTGGAATCATTGGCGTCAGCAACTTTTAATGCCAGCTTAAACCGTGAGTTTGACCAGATTTGGTCATCCACTACGCCGCTTGGTTTTTGTGTCGCTAAAATTAAATGTACACCTAACGAACGACCAATCCGTGCAGTAGAGACAAGTTCTGCCATAAAATCTGGTTCATTGGCTTTTAATTCAGCAAATTCATCACTGATTAAAAATAAATGGGGTAAGGGCTCACTTGGATAGTTTTTCTTTTCTTCTGGGTCAGTAATTTCTTTTCCTTGTTTATATAATTTCGTATAACCATTGATGTGGTTAACCCCGTATTCTCCAAATTTTCGTTGCCGTTTTTGTAGTTCTGCACGAATACTTTGTAATGCTCTAGCTGAACTAGCTCCATCTAAGTTAGTAATCGAACCCAACAAATGAGGTAATTTTGCAAATAAGTTAGCCATTCCGCCTCCTTTAAAATCAATAGGTAAAAAACCTACATCTTCTGGAGCAAAATTAACAGCTAATGACAACATATAACTTTGAACGATTTCAGACTTACCAGAGCCAGTCGTTCCTGCGACAAGTCCATGCGGTCCATGGGCACGTTCATGTAAGTTCAAGTAAACAATGTCATCTTTGCCACGAACGCCAAGAGGAACTGCTAAAGACTTAGAAGTATCGGCTCTTTGCCAACGGTCTGTTACATTTAAATCCTTTATTTCCTTTACATCATATAATTCTAAAAAGTCAATTGCTTCAGGAATAGCATTTTTCTCCACTTCCACATGCTGCAAATTCGCCAAGCGCTGAATCGCATAAGCAAGCGGATATGCACTCGGTAAATGATTAGGAACGAAGTTTTGGTTCACATATTTATTATTTTGATTAATTAAAGTCGCCGCTTCACTACTTTGATACTCAATCAGTGTAGTTGTCGTTTCTGGTAACATATTTAAAGCATCTTTTCCCCAAATAACTGTCACACCATATTGACTCATATCTTCAGCTAAAAATTCATTTAAGCCATGCCCTGACAACCAGCTTTCCTCTAAAATCGACAGAATATACTGTGGTTGAAAGTGAACTTTTTCATTGCCGGCTTCGCGCACTTGTTGTCGACGTTTCGTAATCATTTGATAGAAAGAATTTAAAACCATATCCCTTGTTTGAGGATCATGAACAATCCCACGCAAATTCAGGCTGCGGATTTTGACGTGTGGCAACCAACGCCAAGAATGCCAATCTTTCTGATAATCTTCCTCTGGTACTAAAGTAACAAACTCTACGTCACGATAGGAATGTAAAACAGACACTTGAAATAACAACGTTTGAATGGCTGTCCTTAAAACAGCAGGTGTTCCCGCCAATCCTAAGGTTTGTCCCATTAGTGGTACAACAATCGGCGCCTTTTCTAATTGTTTATATGGCCATACTAATTGTTCTTCAGCTTCTTGACTTAGTGAATCATCTTCCGTTGACTGATAATTTGTCGTAAAACTTGAAGAAATTTCACCAACCCCTAAGCGAACTGTCAAAAAATCTTCATTAGTCATCATGCGTTCATATATTCGCGCATGATACTCTTTTGTCATTAAGGCTAATTCGTTCATGGCAGGATTCATATATTCCAAGGCCTCTTTTTGTTCTTGTTGCAGTATACTTAAATGAGCTTTCTCTTGTATTAAATATTGTTCGTAGCTATTTGTCCGTTCGATATTCTTTTGCTTTGTTTCTTTTTTATTGGTGAAATAACTAGAGACTGAAAAACCAGCCGTCAATAAACTCGCTCCGCCCATACTAAGCATCATAATTGGATTGCCCCCACTTAAAAAGCTTGTTGCGCCACTCAAAACGACCATTCCTAAAGGTGGGACAATCGTCCGTAACAGTTCATTTTTACCTTCTGTTTGCTTGGCTTTTGGGGCAGCAATTTCTATTTGTTTTTTTGGCTCCTTCAAGTGAATCCGTGGACTTCGTCGAAATGACGGGAAATCGACAGGATATTCTGGAATAACCTCCTCTTCTACAATTTGCCAAGGATTCAGGGAATATGTAGCTCCTAGACTTGTTAACTTTAATTGTTTTTCCCGAACTTCAATGATTAAGCCATTGACAACTAATTGATCACCGACTGCAAAAGCATAGCTTCCTTTTTCAACTAAATAATGATTGTAGTAAATCGTATCTTCTCCGGGATAAATCGTTGCTGTATATTCCCCAGTTTCTGATGTTAGTGTAATATTGATGATGGCATCTGTTTCTAATGAAATCGCAGCATTTTTGGCAGAGGCAATTAAAAAATCTTTCTGTGGTTTATTGGTGGTGACAGTAATCAATTCTTCGTGGGGAAAAACAGAAAAATTTTCAGCAGAATCAAAGGTTTCACCATTACAGAATAATTCTTCATTTTCGTAAAAAAATAATTGTTGATTGATTGAAACACTTGGGTTTTTAGCCGTAATTTGACGGTGAAGAAGTTGGGGACCAAAATAAAAAATGTCAAAATAAATCATGCTAGATGTATGAATTTGATCATTCACAGAGACCAATTTTTTACTGATTTTCGTTGTCATCCGTTTTTCCTCCCAAGATTTTCATGTATTTATCAATGGCTTCTTCATATTTTTTTAACAATGCTTGTTTTTTCTCGCCGTTCATTTTGTTATTGGCTTTGGTTGCATCATATAATTTTGTATAGGCATGTAATATATATTGGTTATCGCCTAAATTTTGGGCAATATCTAATGATTTTTCAAAGTCTCCTTTGCCAATATAAATCCAATAAAGTAAGGTATTTTCACTAGATTTTTGAGATAAATTATTTAAAATTGCTGTTTTTTGTTCATTTGATAAATTATCTAGTTGGACAGAACTAACAGCAGCAACATACTTAGCTCCTATCGGTAATTCTTCTGGTGTATCTTCTTTTAATGTTTTTGTAACACTTGCATAGTCATTAGAAATATACTGCGCTTCTGCCAAACTCACTCGCTCTTGGGCTGGTAATTTTTTTAAGACATAAATCCCTGTTGTAGTTGCAAAAAGTAGCGTTAAAGCCAATAACACTAAGCTGGCCCATTTAAAGGTTAAATAACTTTTTTTACTCACTAATTTGGTTTCTGCTTCACGCTTGGCTTTTTGACGAATGATTTGTTCACCAATGATTTGCTCAATTTCATTGATTGTTTTCGCCTCTTGTAATTGTTTAGATAGCGTATCTTTCAGGGTGCCATTCCCTTGAATCAATTGTTCATACTCATACTTTGGATGTAAGATTGCTAAAATCAGCGCTCGATATTGTTTAAAAAATTCTCTTTCATCTGCTGAATAAGGCACAATGACCTGCATAAAACCACGATGAGCAATTAATAATTCTTCTCCCAAGATATAGATGTTTTCTGGATGAATAAAGGGTTGGACCGGCGTACCTAAGAAATCAACCAAATAATGAACTCTTTGCGCTAACAATAATCGCTCATATTGATCCATTTTTTTTATCGCTTGTAAAATGGATTGCATATATTGATCCTTATGGTATTGAATCACTAACGCTTCTTCCGTTGCTTGTATTATTTTTCCCGATAAAAATCCACGACTTGATTTTAAAAATTGTTGAAACTGTTCTAGTCTTTCTAACTGATATTGATTTGCTTGTAATGTCACTTGAACATATTCTTTTGTTGCTTCTAACGTGATTGTCTCTGAAATATCCTTTAACTCGCTCATCCATGTGTCTCCTTTATAATTTCTTTTACTACTAGTTGGTCGCCATTCCCTAATGGATAATCTGCAATTAATTGATTATCAGCTAAATGAATTGGTTTATTCAAAACAACCAATTCAAATGATGCTGGCAAACGGTTTGGCAACAGCTCAAACGATTCGAGTAACAATTCTTTTAAACGTGCAACTGATACCTGATTAGGGATTTGCAAATCAATAATTTGATTCGACACATGTAAGCCGATACCAATCGATGTTCTTTTGTTCATGTTTCTTTCACTCCTTAATTTCCGCTTTGTGCACGATGATATGAAAAACGGTTTCCTAGAAAAACACCAACGAATAAAATAACTATACTTCCTAAAAAAATACCACTGTACAACCAAAAGTTTATGGATATTTCTCGGTGAACCTCAAGAGATTCAACGCTTTCAGGAGAAGTGACCGTTGCCGTCTCTTTGAACAGAAAAGGCCTTACCTTTTTATCAACTGCTAATGTTTTTGCATTCTGTTCTGTCCTAAATACATCATTTTTTGCTTCGTTGACAACCCTCGCTTTACTTTGATTGACTTCTTTTTCTTTCTCTTCTTTTATCGGCAAAAACAAATCTGGAATAATGAAATTCACTTCTACGTTTTTTTTCTGCTGATTGTCTTGGTAGATCACTTGATTATTTATTTTTAAAGCGCCTACTTCTTCTGCTTTTGTTTTTGTTGATGACAATGACAAATAGAGCATATTAACACTTAAAACAATCACTATTTTTATTAATTTTCTCATGGCTATTCCTCCGGTCGTACAAACAAGTTAAGGACAACACCTAA
This sequence comes from Enterococcus sp. DIV1307a, assembly GCF_050537425.1. NCBI lineage: Bacteria > Bacillati > Bacillota > Bacilli > Lactobacillales > Enterococcaceae > Enterococcus > Enterococcus sp. DIV1307a. The sequence goes on along the minus strand of NZ_CP172914.1, from coordinate 1,116,958 downwards.
AACAAGTAAAACGATTAAAATAAGGTAACTAACCCAACTAATTTGTATCCCATTTACTAAAGCAGTAAAGCCATTTTGGATATTTTGAAGCGGCGATAAACGATAGAGCCAATTGCTTAATGAGCCTACCTTTGTTGCAATGCCTAATAAAGGTGTCAACATGAAAAATAACCCCAGCATAGCTCCATAAACATATAAAGTAAGTTTTTTAAATTGGCGCAAACAAGCACAAACCAAAAGTGCACCGCTAGCAAATACTAAGAAACTATAGATAAACCAAGCGAATCGATTTATTTGAGATACATTGAACACCAGTAGAAGTGAAAAGACACTTCCAAACAAAATAACCGTAATCAAGAGTAATAACAGATTTGGTATATTTTGCCAAACTCTGGTTGGTTCAACCAACGCATCCGCTACAGTAACTGTTCTTTTCTTCATAAAGCCTTGGAAAGTTAGCGCAATAACGAATGTTAAAATACTAACAATCAAGGTAGCGTAATAGGGAATTAAAGAGACTTGTCGTGTTTCGCCAAAGATTCCTTCTCCTTGAATTGGGCTCGCAAGGAAACTAAATACCCGTGGATTATCAGCACCGCCGTCTCTTGTATTAGCCAATACTTTTTCAAATGTTTTGGCATACTCTTCATTTTCTTTGGTTGTTTTCTTTGACTCATCAATTGAATCATTTAAGTTTGCTAAAATATTTTGCGCATGATCTTGAACTTTGGTTGTTGAGGCTTTCAATTCTTTGATAGTCGGGGCAACATCTTTGACTTTGGCTGCTGAATCAGCTGTTGTTAGACTAGTTTCTTTCGTTGTTTGCATTAACGTTTGCATCATTTTAACTAAATTTTCTGTTTCTACATCTAAAGTGCTGGTTTGATTTTCTTCTGGATGTGGATTTCTTTCATCAATTACAGAAGTAGCTCCCACTTTTCCAGCTTCTTGCCAAGTAGCATATGTCGCATTGACTTGTTTTGTTGCTTCATCAAACCATGTATTTAATTTCTCTGCTTCTCGTAATAATTTTTCAGGGACCGTCATTAAATTTAATGTTCCGTAAAGTGTTGTAGGTCGTCCGTCTGTATTTTGACCTGTCTCAGTACCAATTAATTGTTTTAATTGATTAATTTGTTCATCTGTTTCTCGATATAATTGATTTCCTGTTTTTTTATATTCGTCTAATAATTTATCTGTAATCATCATGGTTTGCTCGTTTTCAGTGATATTGTCGTACATCCAGTAAATGGATGTCTCACCTGCTAACTCTTCAATTGTTTTATCCTGATTTTCAGGAGCGGTTAACATTGCTGCATACTCTTGAATAGATAGACTTTGATTAGGCGTACCATATAAAGTCACAATTTGTTGTGATACAGTATCTAAAAGTTGAAATTGCTTCATAATTTCAGGAATATCGGTTACTAATGGTTGGTCCATTGCAATATACACAGCAAACGAACGTGCATTTTGAAGCTCATTATTTACCCGCCAAGAATAATTGATCTGATTAAATGCTGTTTTTTGTTGTTCTGGTGTCAGTTGCCAAACCATTGGTAAGTCAATTGTTAAAGAAAGTTTTTCTGGAAGTGGGGGCAAATCATTTGCTGGCTCAGTTACTTTTTCAGATTCATCTTCGGATTCTTCTGCCAACTCTTCTTGCGTATTTTCTTCGTCCACTTCATCATTCTCAGGAATCTCAGCTTGTATTTTCACTGGTTTGGTAATTGTTAGCTGTGTTGGGGTAATTGCTGAAATATCAATGCTGTAACCTGCACCTGCTAACTGCTGATTCAAAGATGTTTTAATTGTTTGAACTTTTGAATCATCTAAAATAAATGACAATTCGCAATTTTGTGTATTGGTTTGTCGTAATGAAATAACCGACTCTTGATTTGTCGCTAGTGAAAAAGTTACTTTTTCTTGTGGAATCGCTATAGTATCTTCATGAAGTTGTTTAGGTTCCAAATACATAAAGCGGCTTGAATTGGTGAAATCAAGTTCATGTTGTTCTGCATATCGCTGAATAATTTGTAACTCATCACGGAAAAGATTGCCTTGTTCAACTGAAATCCTATTATTCATTTCTAATTCACTAACGAGTCTTTCTAAACTTACAAAAGAAATTTCACTTAGTGATTCTTCCAATCTTTCCTGATAATTTTTATCTAAGTTAGGTATATTTTCTTTTTCGTTCGTAATTAACTGAATAATCGCTTGCTTAATTTGAGTGTCTGTTGCTATCTCAGGTGTTGCTTCAAGATCATTATAATATGTAGCCGCAATTTGCTTTTTTAACGCAGTTAATTGTTCTACTTGCATATGTAGTTCTGCGATTTCTTTTTGTAGTTCGCCAATGCGATTGCTTTGTGTTTCTTGAAATAATTTAGATTCTGATAAAAAGTCAGCATAAATCCCTGAGCCTCCTTGTTCACTTGGTGTGTAGAAGGAGCTAAACTGATTGATTACCGTTCCATTTAGTTGATCGAATTGTTGTTTGTATACTGTCGTGTCACTTTCCCATTGATTAGTCAATTCTTGTTTTTGTCTCTCAAACTGTTCATTAAATTGTGCAATTGATTTTTTTATTTTTTCATTTGCTTCTTTCGAATACTCACCCACTGATTTTTTCGTATCTTCCGTTGTCTTACTAGTTGATTCTAAGCTCTGATTATTGCTTTCTAATAAGGTTTGTACTGATTTTACAAACGCTTCTTGCTCGTTTGTAAATAATTTATTGTCCTCATCTAAAATACTAGCCGTACTTAATACTGTCGTATAATTCATGGGAATTTCTTTAAATGGTTGCTGAATTGTTTCTTCTAATTGATTTTGATACAGCAACTGCGTATCAGTAATTTGGTTAACGTTTTGTTGTGCGATAACTAAATTTCCAACAATACTGGAAAAATACATCTGAATTACGCGTTGGTTAAAATCTTTCAAAATAGTATTTACTTTGTCTTGAATTGCTTGATTGGTCAATTCATTTTGTCCGTCTCGCACTTGGTATTCAACAGAAGCCTGCTCTGGACTAACAGCTTGTAGTGACAATAATTTCTCCGAAAAATCTTGCGGAATAATAATTTGGGCATCGAATTGTCCATTTTCAACCCCAGATGTTGCGATATTCCGAGTCGTTGTTTCCCATCGATTAGCTGTATCTTTGTTAATTAATGTGACAAAATCAGAACCTAATGCATAACGTTTTCCTTCAAAACTTGCGCCTTTATCTTCATTAACTAATGCGTACTGCATCTTTGTTGTCTGATCTTTGCTACTTCGAGTCACGTTCTCATCTTTAAACCCTAAATGAATGAAAAAAAGTAATAACAAGAAAGTTGCTCCAATTGCTAAGGCAAAAGGGATACCTTTTTTTATTTTCCCTTCCATTATCTTCTCTCCTTTAGAAAAAGCGCTAGTGCAATTCATTGCGCTAGCGCTTCAATCTTTGATCAATTAAAAGCCAAATGATCCTGCATCTTGACGGTCACGTTCTGCGACAGTGTCTGCATATTTGTTTAATTGTTGATTAATACTAATCAATAATTCTTCCATCTGTTTGACATTACCTTCCAATTGATTGTACTGTTCCAGATACGCTTGAAATGCTTGCCCTTTCCATTGTTGTGAAATTTGTTGGTTCATTGAATTCACTTTACGAATTGCATCTTGAATTTGAGACGATGCTTGCGAATATACTTTCGCTTGTGATTTCAGTTGTTCTGGTGTTACAGCAATTGATCCTGCCATAAGTAATCCCTCCACATTTTTTATAGTTTTATTACCTGTTACAAATATTATAACTATATATAAAAAATATAGTCAACAACTATTTAAAAATATACGTATTCGCATAAAAATAATTATAACAATAAAATAAACAAATAAAAATACTTAAAAACAACATTTAAAAACCACCCAAATCAATATTTACCAAAATAAAAACAAAAATAACCAATAAATAAAAATTATTTAAAAAATATTTAAATAAAATTTTAAAAAATAAATAAATTCCACTAAATCGTTATTTTTTAACGTCAGATAAATTAATAAGTAAATATGCATTTTATTAAAAAAACAATTTATTTCTTTAGAAAAAAATTAAAAGATAGGAAAACTTATCACATTGATAAGTTTTCCTATCTTTTATTCATTCTTTTTCTCTACTTCTCTAAATAAAACTCAAATCGACTTCCTGCATACTGCGTACGAACATATTCAAAAGGTAGTCCGTTTTCAAAATAGGATACTTGGCGCACACGCAGAATCGCATCGCCTCGTTTAATCTCTAAATATTCTGCGATCTGTTCCGATGCTTGAACAGCAGAGATTGTTTGGTTAGAATGGCCAATTTTGTGGCCAGATTTGGCTTCAAGTGTTTTATAAAAAGAGTTCGTGATTTCAGATTTGCCATATTGCGAGACCAATGAATAAGGAATACTCGCCACCTCAAAACAAATCGGAATGTCATCCGCAAAACGAATTCTTTCCATTCGTAAAATTGAATCTTCTGGACCTAGTTGTAATTTTTCCATCTCACTAGAACTAGGTTTCGCTACAAAATAAGACACCGTCCGACTAGAAGGAACGCGATTTTGAGACAAGGTAATTTCTGTAAAACTAGTGGTACCTGTCATTGTTTCTTGAACTTTCTTACGTGCTACATATGTTCCTGAACCAATTTTTCGTTCTAAAATCCCTTCGTCTGCTAAAGTCTGGATGGCTTGGCGTAAGGTCATTCGACTAACATCAAATTTCAAGGCTAATTCTCGCTCAGAGGGCAAACGATCCCCGATACTCCAGACACCTTTTTCAATATCTTCTTTGATTTTATCGTGAATTTGAATATAAATTGGTATATTTTGAACCATTTACGCTTCCTCCTCTTCGTTCATCTCCTCTTCTATTATAACTGGTATAGACCGTGTAAACAACCAAAAAATGATAAATAAAAGAGGAATTGGAATTTTTATCAAAGTTGGTCTAGTTGCATGCTTTCTTTTTATAACAAAAACATTTGGCTTAGTCAGTAAAAAGTGACCAAGTCAAATGTTTTTAAACGAATTTCTATTAGTTATTATCTTTTTACATTTTCTTCTTTCAACAACTTGTTCGCTGTGGCCATCATCAAACGGATTCGGTTCAACTGATTAACCAAAGATACCCCTGGATCATAATCCACCGCCGCAATGTTTGCTTGCGGATATTGACGTCGTAGCTCTTTCACGACCCCTTTTCCAACAATATGGTTTGGTAAACATCCAAACGGCTGCATACAAACGATGTTATTCACCTCGTGTTTTAAGAGCTCAATCATTTCAGCTGTTAAAAACCAACCTTCACCCGTATGATTGCCAATTGATAAAATTTTACTTGCGTCTGCTGCCATATCATAAATGGAATGAATACCATCAAAACGGACCGATTTTCTCAATGCCTTATCCATTGGTTTTTCTACCAATTCAATGATTTTTATCGCAAATTCTGCTAAACGTTTGCTTTGTTTTGACATGCCCATATTTTCGTATTTCCAAATTTGATTGTACAAAGAATAGTTCATAAAGCCAACAATATCTGGCACAACTGCTTCAGCACCTTCTTCTTCTAGCAAACGCACAATATCATTATTCGCTGTCGGCGAATATTTCACTAAAATTTCCCCGACCACACCGACTTTTGGTTTTTTTATCTCTTGTAAAGGAATTTCATCAAACGTCCGAATAATTTTTTTCATGAAGTGATTAAATTGTGTCAGCGAACCATTCCGGACATTGGCTTCCACTCTTTTTAGCCAATCTTGGTGCAGTTGATCCACCATTCCTTTTTCTGTTTCATAAGGTCTTGTTCGATAAACTACTCGTTCGAATAAGTCACCATATAAAAAGGCAACCACTAAGCGTTTGATCATTGGCAACGTAAATTTAAATCCTGGATTGGATTCGACCCCTTTATTGCCCATCGAAACTGAAACTACAGGAACTTGAGAAAAACCAGCATCATTTAAGGCTTTTCGTAATAAGGGAATGTAATTCGTTGCGCGACAACCGCCCCCTGTTTGCGTCATTAAGACACTGACATTATCCAAATCATATTGACCACTTTCCAAAGCTTCGACTAGTTGTCCGATAGAAATAATTGCTGGGTAACACGCATCATTATTGACATATTTTAACCCGACATTCACGGCTTCTTTATCCTGCGCAGGCAAACAGACGACATGATACCCAGAAGCTTGTAATGCTACATCGACTAATCCAGATTGATGAATCGGGCTAAGCATTGGTAACAGTAAGGTATGTGTTTTTTTCATTTGTTTTGTAAACACAATTTTCTCCGGCTCTTCCATTTGCATATGCGGAACAAACTGTTGCTTCTCCCGCTCATTGACAGCCGCTTTCAAGGAGCGCAACCGAATACGAATTGCGCCCAAATTCGCACCTTCATCGATTTTGAGGACTGTATAAATTTTGCCAGACCGATCCATGATTTCTTCTACTTGATCGGTTGTCACAGCATCTAAGCCGCAACCAAAGGAATTCAGTTGGACAAGTTCTAAATTTTTCGTCTTAGCCACTACTTTAGCCGCCGCATATAAGCGAGAATGATAAACCCATTGATTCACCACACGTAAATTCTGCACGTCTCCAAGATGCGAGATACTGTCTTCTGTCAAGACATGGAATCCTTCCTGTGTAATGACTTCGGCAATGCCGTGATTAATTTCTGGATCCAAGTGATACGGTCGTCCCGATAAGACAATTCCTCTCTGGCCTTTTTCAGTTAACATGGCTAACGTTTCTTCGCCTTTTTCTTGAATTTCTTTTTTAAAGGCTGCTAATTCTTGATAACCATGATGCAGCGCTGTTTGAATTTCTTCTAGGGAAATCCCTAAATCAGCAAAATTTTCAGCTAAAACTTTGGCAACTGCAGCTTCATTCGCTAAATTAAGATAGGGATTTCGATAATCCACTTGGCCCTCTCTGATGGCATCCACATTATTTCGAATAACATCTGGGTAGCTTTGCACAATTGGACAATTAAAATGATTATCTGCTTCCACTGTTTCTTGCTGTTCAAAAACAACACCAGGATAAAAGATAATTGGCACTTGCGCATCAATTAATGCTTGAATATGTCCATGCGCCATTTTCGCTGGGTAACAAACCGTATCACTGGGAATCGTTTCAAGGCCTTGTTCATAGATTTGTTTATTAGAACGTGGCGATAATTCAACCCGAAAGCCTAAGTCAGTAAAAAATGTATGCCACAAAGGATAATTTTCATACATGTTTAGGACTCTAGGGATACCCAAGCGCCCACGAAACGCTTTATTTTCCCGCAAAGGTCGGTACTTAAATAACTTGCGGTACTTATAATCAACCAAATTCACTTTGCGTTCTTCTCGTTTAATTTTAATTCGCGCACCACGTTCACAGCGATTTCCCGTAATAAATTGGCGCCCATCCGAAAACACTGTGACCGTTAATTGACAATTGTTTTCACACAAGCCGCAATGAGTAAATTCCTTTTCAGAGGTAAATGCCGCTAACTCTTCTAAAGAAAGAAGCGTGGTTTCTTCCCCAATTTCATAAGCATCCAAAGCAATCAGCGCTGCCCCATAGGCCCCCATCAAACCAGCAATAGATGGACGAACCACTTCACGACCGCTAATTTTTTCAAAAGCTCTCAAGACCGCTTCATTGTAAAATGTTCCTCCCTGGCAGACAATCTTTTCTCCCAACTCTTCAGGTCGGCGAACCTTAATGACTTTATAAATGGCATTTTTGATGACTGAATAAGATAGTCCAGCAGAAATATCGCCGACAGAGGCCCCTTCTTTTTGAACTTGTTTCACTTTTGAGTTCATAAAAACAGTACACCGAGAACCTAAATCAACAGGCGCTTGCGATTCTAAAGCCGCCAAAGCAAAATCCTTCACATTATATTTTAAAGATTGCGCAAAGGTTTCGATAAAGGAACCGCACCCAGAAGAACAAGCTTCATTTAATTGAATCGAGGAAAGCACGCCATTTTTAATGGTCATCGCTTTCATATCTTGTCCTCCGATATCCAAAATAAAATCCACACCTGGCTGAAAATGGTTGGCTGCTTTGTAATGGGCCATCGTTTCAACTTCACCAATATCGACTTTTAACGCATTTTTTATTAGCTGTTCTCCATATCCTGTAACAGCCGCTTTTCCGATAAAAACTTCTTCAGGCAGTTGTTGATAAAGTGATTTCAGTACTGTCATGGTGGTTTCTAAAGGTTGCCCTTGGTTATTACCATAAAAAGAAAACAACAAATGACCATCTTCATCAATCAATGTGACTTTTGTCGTTGTAGAGCCTGCATCAATCCCTAAAAAGGTCACGCCAGTATGTTGAGATAAAGGTTTCTCCGTTGCTTGAGCTTGCGCGTGTCTTTCTCGAAAATCTGCCAAATCTTCTGCGCTGTTAAATAACGGTGGTAACGTGTCGCTCGGCTGTAAATCAGTAGCCTGGCTGTTCACTAAGCGCTGAATTAATTCTTCCAATGTACATTCGGCTGCATCTTCTGAATAAAGTGCTGCACCCATTGCTACAAACAGTTGCGGTTGTTCTGGAAAAATAACATCTTCTGGCTGAATTGCTAAGGTTTCAATAAACCGTTTTCTCAATTCTGACATGAAAAATAAGGGTCCCCCTAAAAACGCTACTTTACCTTTAATTTTGCGACCAGCAGCTAACCCAGCGATTGTTTGATTAACTACCGCTTGAAAAATACTCGCCGCGATATCTTCTTTCGCTGCTCCTTCATTGATTAAAGGTTGAACATCCGTTTTGGCAAAAACCCCACAGCGGGAAGCAATCGGATAAATAGTTTGATAATTCTTCGCCAATTCATTCACTCCATTGGCATCCGTTTTAAGTAAAACAGCCATTTGATCGATGAAGGCGCCTGTCCCACCTGCACAACTACCATTCATTCGTTGCTCTAAAGCACCATCAAAAAAAGTGATTTTTGCATCTTCTCCGCCAAGTTCAATAGCAACATCCGTTTCTGGGATTATTGTTTCAACAGTTCGTGTACACGCGATAACCTCTTGAACAAAAGGAATCCCTAATACCTCAGCCAGCCCCATACCACCAGAGCCAGTTATGCTCATTGTCACAGGTTGGTCTGCACCGATCCTTGATAGTCCTTCTTTTAAAATGCGTTCCGTTGCTGCTTTGACATCTGAAAAATGGCGTTCATATTTTGTAAAAATAGGCTGATTTTGTTTATTTAAAAATACTAATTTTACTGTCGTTGACCCAACATCAATCCCTGCTCTCATAACCATCAATTAAAATACCCCTTCATTTCCCAACAGTTTGTTGATTATTATACAAACTGTTTGTTATAATAGATATACCTATTTTAGAAAGGTTCTAAATGATTTGCAACAAGCAATTTACCCTATTTTGTGAGATAAACAACAAAGTTTCCGCGAATGTTGACTATCTCGAAAGGAATTTATGATGGCAAAGAAAACAGACCTTAGAGTACAACGAACCAGAAAAATGATTATTGAAGCTTTTTTTAAACTTGTAGAAACGAAAGGCTACGAAGCGGTGACGATTCAGGATATTGCTGATGAAGCTATGATTAATCGTGCGACTTTTTATGCTCATTTTAAAGACAAACAGCATTTATATGATGCAATCTTCACCTTTACGCTTAGTGCTTTTACCGCTATTCTTGATTCGCAACAACTGGTTAATGGCAACCGTGTCCGCGTGAAGCACATTGAAGAACTTCTGACGCAACTCTACATCAACATTCAAGAGAACAAATCTTTCTTCTTAACTATCATGGACAATAATTTCAACGAACACTTTCGAAAACGCTTAGCTGAAATTATCGAAGAAAAATATGCGACGATTTTTTCGCAGTTGCGTATTACCGAAAATGATATTGATGTACCGATAGATTTTGTTATTGAATACATGACCTCTATCTTCATCGGTACCCTTCATTGGTGGATTACTAGCGAGACGGATATGACACCCAACCACTTAGCCCAATTAGTTATCAAATTAGTTGGTAATGGGCATTTAACTGTCTTAGGCATCGAATTAGAAAAATAAAAACACCGGAGCAGACAACATTATTGTCTACTCCGGTGTTTCTGTTAAAGACGAGTTAGTTTTTTGAACGCCATTTGATATTGTGGGCTGTATTTCTTGAAGAAGTGACTTTAACACCACTTTTGATGTTGCCTTTTTTACGAGGAATTAAGTCAACTTTGACATCATACTTACCATCGCGTGCTAAATCGTAAACATTTTCAACCATTTCTGTAATTTTTTCTTTAAAGTTCATTCTTATCAACTCCAGACTATTCTTTCTTAATACTTTAGCATATTCTTATATAAATGAAAACTTTTCTAGCCTGTACATGAGGAAAATCTTACCTCATTTTTGTTATATAATTATACAAAAAAAGAACATCTCTCTACCAGAAATGTTCTGAAAACTGGGGTAGCTGGATTCGAACCAACGCATGACGGAGTCAAAGTCCGTTGCCTTACCGCTTGGCTATACCCCAAAAAGAAAATGGAGGAAAGTGGATTCGAACCACTGAACCCTAAGGAACGGATTTACAGTCCGTCGCGTTTAGCCACTTCGCTATTCCTCCAAAAAGTCATTGTCGCTGTAACGACCTGACTTAGTTATAATACAATCTTTTCCAGAAAAAAGCAACCCTTTTTTTAAAAAAATTGTTATTTATTTTTTATTCACTTAAATTCCATTGACGAATAATTGTTTCAAAGGCTTCGTCCAGATTTTTTGCTGTACCTTCTTGCTTGCCATCAATTTCAATGATGAATTTTTTATCATTTTGCGGAATGACACGACCGATTTCTTTTTTACCAATAAATAATTTGTTCATTAAAACATTTGCTCCATTGTATTGGGCTTTTTCTTCTTCAACACGTACTTCAATATCTTTATTCTTTTTTGACATCTCTATCCCTCCAAGAACTCTATGTTATCAGAATCTTTGAAACAAAACAAGCACTCGCTATTTCTCTGTCAGATTGTTCGTTTATCGTTTCAATGCAGCATTAAGGAGTAACGAAATGCGATTCGCTACTCCTTAAAGGCTGATTTCTATTCTTTTTCTGAACCTTCTGCTGCATGATAGTTCACGCTATTTGAGGTACCTTTTTTAGAAAAGTTTTCAATTAGCTCTTTCACGTCGAGACCCGTTGTTTCTTTTAGTGTTTCTTGTGTACCAGCCAACAAGTTTGTTGCATAATTGGTAATACGGTTAGCGCCAGAATTTTCGCCACCTGCGCCTGTATCTACCACTGAAATCTTGTCGATGTTGCCCAATGGTTGTGCTGCTTCTTTCATTAATTGTGGTAACATTTCCATCACCATACTTAACACAGCTGCTTCACCATATTCTTTAAAGGCATCAGCAATCTTTTGTTTGGCTTCGGCTTCCGCTGCACCACGAGCTAAAATAGCTTCGGCTTGCGCTTGACCTGTTAAACGCGTTTTATTGGCTTCCGCTTCGGCTAATGCTTCAACTTTGAAGCGTTCTGCTTCGGCTTCTGCTACTTCGCGTGCTTTTTGAGCAAGAGCTTCTTGTTCGCGTGCGTAACGATCTGCATCGGCTTTTTTCTTCACTTCTGAGTCGTATTGTTTTTCACGACGCGTAATTTCTTTTTCTTCTAACTCAATTTGTTTTTGACGTTCAACGACTTTGACTTCCATTTCTTGTTCCACCACGTGTTGTTGTGCACGGGCGCTTTCCAAGTTATAGGCTTGGTCTGCTTTGGCTTTGGCAATGTCTTGTTCTTGTTTGTATAACGCTAATTTCAATTCTTTTTCTTTTGAAGCTTCTGCAATTTCTGTTTGACGTTGCAATTCCGCTTGTTGTGATTCTTTTTCTGCTTCCGCTTTTTTGATGCGGGTTTCTTTCAAGGCTTCTGCTTCAGCAATATCTGCATCACGTTTAACTTGAGCGATTCTTGGTTTCCCTAATGAATCCAAGTATCCATTTTTATCACGAACTTCTTTAATTGTGAACGACACAATAACTAAGCCCATTTTAGCTAAGTCAACACTGGCAACTTCTTGTACACTTTGGCTAAATTTATCACGGTTTTGGTAAATTTCTTCCACTGTCATTGAACCTAAAATCGAACGTAAATGTCCTTCTAATACTTCACGTGCTTCATTTTCTAATTCTTCTGTTGTTTTTCCTAAAAATTGTTCCGCTGCTGTCGCAATTTCTTCAACTGACGAACCAATTTTAATGATTGATGTCCCATCACACATCACAGGAACCCCTTGTTCTGTGTACACTTCTGGTGTAGAAACATCTAATTTACTTGAAAGCAAACTAATTCGATTTGAACGTTGGAACACTGGTAAGACAAACGCACCACCGCCACGAACGATTTTAATTTTGTTGCCACCTTCGTCTACATGAACATTTTTAGAGCCTAGATAGCTCCCGCTGATAATTAACGCTTCATCAGGTTTGGCTGTCTGATATTTAGAAACAAACACAATTAATAACATTAATAATACTAAAACTGCAATAATAATCGGTAACAAAATCCCCATTTTCTTCTCTCCTACTCTATATTTTTAGACTGCCTTCGTAAGGAATGACATAACAAACCCGTTCTTTCAATTCAATAATCAATACCTCACTACCTCTTGGCGCAGCCACTTCTTGTGGCACATAAAATGCTGCTGGTCGACTTAACGAACCTGTGACACTCTTCAATTGAATCTCGCCCATTCCTTGGACAGGAATTGGGGTAATCACAGTAGCAACACGACCCTCCATGTCTTTTTCCGAAATAGAAATTGTGGCCTCCGAATTTTTCAAAGGGACCAACACATAAAAATTTAGGAAGAAAACAATAATGGTTGAAAGAATACCACTGACAATTAAAATAAGCCAACTATTCACCGCTGTTAATTCTTCCCCAAGGTACCCAAACAGCGAGGTAAAAGCAATCCATGGAATAATCAGCATTGGGTCCACCGGTCCATCAAAATTAAAAACATCCCCAAAAATAATTAGTAAAAAAGCGAGGACCGCGCTCCCCACTAATGCATAAAAATAAACCGTTTCCAATGGTAGACCTTCTAACACTTTTCCCACACTCCTTTCTGTGCTATAACCTAGTAATAGTGTACCAATTTTTAAATAAAAAGAGTAGTAATTTCCAAATAAATCTCAAAAGATACATCTTAAGACCTATTTTTTCTTAATAAAAGAAGCAGCAATAAACGAGCAGTCCTAGAATTATCGAACTTCTACGGACTCCTCGTTTTTAAAATGTGCTATTCATTTGATTTTAACGCTTCAATCATATTGATTTTCTTCAATTTCCGATGCATAATGACCATCACAAACAACGTGAAACACATGGTGATGACTGCGGAATACAGATAACTTGGCCAATGAATAATTGGCGAAAACATAATTAAATCAACTTCAACGGTTGCTAAAATATACTGATGCAAAATTTTCCCAAAGAAGCAGCCAACAATAATACCAATGAACGTTAAAATAATGTTTTCACGGTAAACATAGGTGGTGACTTCACGATCGTAAAACCCTAAAACCTTAATCGTGGAAAGTTCTCGAATCCGTTCAGAAACATTAATGTTGGTTAAATTATATAACACAATTAACGCTAAAGAACCAGAAACAGCAATTAGTACCCAAATGACAATATCAAGGCTTTTCAGCATATCATCAAACGAACCTTTCATCGCAGTTAAAAACGTAACGTTCAACACTTTCGGCTGTTTTGTCAACGCCTCTCCGATTGAGGTTTCTTGTTTTGAGGATAACTTTTTGTCAAAAAGTAGGAATTCTGTATTATACTCCGGCTTCTGTTTCGTCATCGTCTGGTAGAGTTTCGGCGTCATATAGACAAAATGACCCGTGTAGTTCTCTGCAATCGCGGCAATTTTCACGTGATAGGTTTGATTATCACTATTTTCTAAATTTAATTGATCTCCGACTTTATAGCCAAATAATTTAGCTAATTTTTCATTAATGATTACACCGTCATCGTTGAGGGAATATTTTTCTCCAGTGACTCGATCATTAAATAATTGAAACTCAGCCATTTTCGAAGGATCTTGTGGCACATAAAGAGTAATATTTTGAGTTGGTGCGCCTTTGCCCTTCGTTTTAAAGATTTCTGAATATAACGGAATTGTTTTATTCAAACCATCCAGTTTGCGCAACGTTTCTTGATACTCTTTTGTCTCTTCAGCTGTTGTTTGCTCTTTAAAAGTCACGACTGCTTGGTAATGCCAGATTTTATTAAATTGAATTGTAGCGACATCCACAATTGAATCGCGTAAACCAAAACCAACAATTAACAGCCCCATACAACCAGCTATTCCGATAACGGTCATCAGCATCCGTCGTTTATAACGGAACAGATTTCTAGCGGTCACTTTTTGAATAAAGCTCATGCGTTGCCATAAAGGGCGGATTCGTTCTAATAAAATCCGTTGGCCTGCTTTCGGCGCTTTGGGTCTTAGCAAGGTAGCTGGGGTACTTAATAAATCGATTCTTAATGTCACTAAGGCCGCTCCCACAGTACAAGCTAAGGCTACAATGATGCCCCATAAACTGTAATTTAAGTACCACGGTGTAACTAAATCAGGAATATTGTACATTTGACCGTAGGCATCAAAAATTATTTTAGGGAATAGATAATAGCCAACTGCCAATCCTAATAATGCACCTGTTAGGCTAGCAACCGTTGCATAGGTAATAAAAATCGAAGCAATTTCACGATTACGATAACCTAAAGCTTTCAAACTACCAATTTCCATTCTTTTTTCTTCCACCATACGTGTCATGGTAGTTAAGCTGACTAATGCCGCAATTAGGAAAAAGAACAACGGGAACAGCGTGGCTAAAGAAGAAATCCGATCAGCGTTATCTTGATATTCAGAAAATCCTGGATTGTCTTCCCTGGTAAAATAATAATACGTTGGGGCTTTCAAATTGGCTAGCTCTGTTTCTTTTTCAGCCAACAGTTGTTCCTGTTTAGCCAATTCGTCTTTTTGCTTTTCAAGCATCTCAGCTGGAATTCCTGGCTGTTGCTCCAATTGCGCAAGCGCTTGTTTTCCCGTTTCCAGCGCTTGCCGACCTTGATTAATGTCCGGCTGAGCCGAATCACGCAGAGCCGCAATCTGTTCTTCTGGCCGATTTTTCAGTGCCTCTTTTACCTGATTTAAGGCCTGCTCTCTTTTCTTTTCATAATCAGAGGAATACGTATTTTGATGTTTTAATGAACGAAATGAGATTAGCAATTCTGGATACCGTTGACTGTCAAAGGCTTTTTCCGAGACCACGCCAAAAAAGTTTAACGTTCCAGACCCGACCGTTGTGGTTCCCCTGGATGTATTATCAATATATTCTGGTGAATTGATAAATCCAACAACAGTAAAATGAGTTTGTTTCAGCCCTTTTTCTTTAATCGCTGCATCGTTTAAAGTGATTTTATCACCCATTTTATAGTCATATCTAGTTTTCGCTAATGTATCTAATGCAATTTCATTTGTTTGTTTAGGTAACCGACCGTCAACTACTTGATAGTTAACCGATCCTGCTTGATTTTTTCGATAGCCAAACAATTTTACTGCATTATTTTGCGGCCCAATCGTGGCATCTATTGTATACCGCGGCACAACTGTTTCGACATCTTTTAAAGACTGTAGTGTTGTTAAATCTTTCTTTTCCAGTCCCATTGTAGAAATTATTCGCGCATCTGGAAGCTGCTCTTTCTGGTAATAATTATTCGCGGTTTTAATCATATCTGGTCCAGTAGCTTTCAAACCAACAAAGACCATTACACCAAGGAAAATAATCCCCATAATCGATAAAAATCGTGTAGTAGATTGTCTAATTTCACGTAAGCTTGTTTTAATTAGCGCTGTTTTCTTCATTTTAGGCACCTACCATTCAATTTCAGCAACCAATTTAGGCTGATCATTCACAGTCATTTCGCGAACTTTCGCATCATTAATTCGAATTACCCGATCGGCCATTTCTGCAATGGCTGAATTGTGGGTAATAATTAAGACGGTCGTTCCAGTTTCACGAGCAGTATTTTGCAAAATAGTTAAAATTTGTTTCCCTGTTTCATAATCCAGTGCTCCTGTCGGTTCATCACATAAAAGTAACTTGGGCTTTTTAGCAATCGCACGGGCGATGGTTACTCGTTGTTGTTCACCACCAGAAAGTTGCGCTGGAAAATTATCTAAACGTTCCCCTAAACCCACCGATTGTAAAACATTGGTCGAATCCAACGCATCCGCAACGATTTGCGAAGCCAATTCGACATTTTCTTTTGCCGTTAAATTTGGGACTAAATTGTAAAATTGGAAAACAAACCCGACATCATTGCGTCGATAAGTGGTTAATTGTTTCTCTGAAAACTGAGCGATATCTGTGCCATCAATAATAATTTCCCCTTCATCACAGCTGTCCATTCCACCAAGAATATTTAAAACAGTTGATTTTCCAGCACCGCTGGGGCCTAAAATAACCGCTACTTCTCCTTTTTCCACTTCAAAAGAAATGCCGTCATTCGCAGTAATAGTTGTCTCTCCCATTTGGTAACGCTTGTATTCATTTTTGACTTCAATATAGGCCATCCACTATCCCTTCCCTTCTACATTAAAATAGTAACATATCTGAGAAAACAAGTCTTTCAAAGAAAAGCCTTTTTTGATTTTTTAGCAAATTTACGTATAATAGAAAAGATGGTCCACTTAAATTTGGACTATTGCAAGTATAAAATTAGAGGAGCACGTTATGGCAAACAGAAAGAAGAAACCACCATTTAATTCAACCATCATGCTGATTGGCGCATTAATCATTTTAATTTTAGGCGCGGTTGGCGTTAAAGTTCCTGATGCTTTACAAGATTTATTTAATGTTCAACCACAAACAACCACCCCTTCAAGCACACCAGCACCAAAAGGAGATAATCCCGGACCAATTGAAAATGGTAAAGCCACATTTTCAGCAGAGGAATTAAAGGATAACTCAAACGGCTGGATTACTTATCATTCTCTAGATCGTCTAAAACGAGCGACAGGCGCTGATGCGCTATTAAAACCCGCAATGGTCAATACAGGAACTTCCGCTAATAAAGATATTCGACCAGCTGGTTTCATTTCAGGAAAAGCTAATCATTCGCGTGGCCACCTAATCGGCCGTCAAATGGGAGGCAGTGGTGATGATCCACGTAACTTAACCACCTTGTATCAGAATCCTGTCAACACTCCTTATATGACGAAATATGAAAATCAGATTCGGGCAGCTCTTGATCGCGGCGAAACCGTTCGTTATCGCGTGACACCTGTATATAACGGAAACGATTTGTTGGCTGAAAAAATCATCTTAGAAGCCAAAAGCCTTAAAACAAATTCACCCATTGATTTTTCAGTAACTATTTTAAACAAACAATAAGGAGGAACTTTCATTGGATTTTGAACAGCTAAAAGAAACATTACCCGATGCAAAACCACAAACATTTTTGCAAGCAATCCTCTCTCAACCTCAAGAAGAGGATGCTGAATTAACTTTCAGTGAAGAAATTGATGAACAGTTTGTCGAAAATTGTAAATTTTTAGCCTCTCCAGAAACCATTTCTGAAACAGATGTGGAACATTGGCGCAAACAAGAATTTTTAGTTGTCGCCCAAAGTTTAGATGGCGATTATCTAGCAGGTACTCTAGAGCAAACCTTTGTGATTCCTAGCTCCCTTTACAAAGAGGATATTGAGCAATTTGACAAGCAATTAATCGATTTTTTTATTGCCTACGAGAACAAAGAAATCACTTCTGCGATTTTACCAAAAGAATTATAAAAAAAGCTTGCGGATAAATTTCCGCAAGCTTTTTCTTGTGTCTTATGCTCGATAACGTTCAACGCCATCTAAATAAGTGGCTGCTAATTCCATGGTTGGTTCTAATACGATAAAGTCAGCATCGCGACCATTTGCAATCATGCCGCATTGATCATCAATTTTACAGCTGATCGCAGGAACTAATGAAGCCATCATAATTGCTTGTGCTGGTGTTGCAATACCCCAATCAACTACATTTTTAATTGCTTCTTTTAGTTTTAAAATACTACCTGCTAAGTTCCCAGTATCCAAACGAGCCGTTCCTTCTGCTACCACAACAGGAAATTCACCTAAATTGTAGTTGCCATCTGGCATACCGCCAGCCATCATGCAGTCTGTAATTAACGCAACGTGATCATGGCCCGCTTTTTCCATCAATACTTCAGCCGCTTGCGGATGTACATGGTGTCCATCACAAATTAATTCAGAGAAAACGTGTTGTAACGTTAATAATGCACCAACCATTCCTGGTTCACGGTGATTTAAGCCGCGCATCCCATTATATGCATGAACAAAAACGCTAGCGCCTGCTTCAATTGCCACATCAGCTTCTTCTAAGGTCGCATTACTATGGCCTAAAGCAACAACAACACCTTCATCTGTAACGGTTTCAACAAATTCTTTCACACCATTACGTTCTGGTGCCAACGCAATTTTCTTAATAATTCCGCCTGAAGCTTCTTGCCATTCGTGGAATGTATCAAGGTCTGGATCTCCAAAATAACTTGGATTTTGTGCGCCTTTATGTTCCTCAGTAAAGAAAGGTCCTTCAAAGTAAATCCCTTGAATTTTTGCACCAGGTACTTCTTGGTAGACTTGACCAATCGTACGTGCAACATCTGTTAAACGTTCTTTACTTGAAGTTAACGTTGTTGGTAAAAATGAAGTTACACCACAAGATAATAAGCCTTCAGACATCACTTTAATGCCTTCTGCATCGTTATCCATTACGTCATGATTCATGTAACCATGAATATGAGTATCCACTAAACCTGGGGCAATCCATTTGCCTTCCTCACGAATAATTTTTACGTCCCCTTGCGGTTCATCTTTTGTATAATTACCAAAGATACCATCCGTGATTTCTAAATAACCAGGTCCTTTAACATCGCTTTTTAAAAAGAACTTGTCTGCAAAGATAAATGTTTTCATCTTCATCCTTCTTTCTTTATTTTACTTACTTCAAAAGTACTCTTAATCAGTACAAAAGTCAAGAAATGGTGTAGACCTTTTAAGCAATTCTGAGGATTTTTTAAAGATTGCCACTTTCCACATTTTTCATTTGTTGTGCTAAGTTCAGATAACGTTCTGCTTCTTCATGTTTATTCTTTCTCATTAAAACTAAATATTTTAGATTTAATAATTCACTTAAATAATAATAACTATTTTTTTTGCGGGCCCAAGTAATTCCTTGATCCACATAAATTTCGGCATCTTTTTCTGTATAATTTTTAAATAAGAAATCAGCATAATTAAAAAATATTTTCGTTAACTCTGCATTACTGCGTTCATTTGGCAATTGATTAAAATAATGAATACTCAAACTTAAAAATCGTTCTGCTTCTACTCGATTGCCCATGTAACCATAAGTGGCACCTAGACAACTAATTAATTGAATCTCTAAATCAGAAACATTTAACTTATCGGCTTTATAGGTGAAAGATAATCCTTTACGCAAACTAGCAATAGCTTTTTCGTAATCATTTAGAACAAACAATTCACAACTACCTAAATAATAATAATATTTTTGCCAGTCCGTATCTAAATACAATTGTTCTTCAATACGATTTTCCTTTAAATAATTTAATAATAATTGATATTTTTTATGGCGAAAATATTCAGCCATTTTTTCAAATGAATACGTAACAACGTGCACATCACCAGATTTATAACGCATAATCTGGTCAACCGTCACACCTAAACGATCACAAAGTTGTTGCATTACGAGGACATTCGGCAACTCTTCATTGTTTTCAATGCGGCTTAAAACACTTTGCGAACAGATGTCTTCTGATAACATTTTCTGTGTCAATTTTCTATTTTTTCTAATTTCTTTAATAACTGCACCTAAAGAATTCATCACAATAGCTCCTATTTATATCGGCCATTTTCCTTGCAAAATGGGGATTTTGTCAAAATATGCGAATTCGCATTATGCTTTTATTGTACTTTATTGCATAATATACTGCAAGAACATTATCTAAGGTTTTCTTAGAAAATAAATAGGTTCATTTTTATTAAAAAGGAGTGTTATTGTATGGCCGAAGAGAAAAAGGTTCACTTCATTTGGGAAAAAACAAATTATTCAGGCTTTGTGGAGAAGGAGTATGAAAATTCTTATCTCATCGTAGTAGCAAATCCTAGTCCTGATATGGAAGAAAAATATACCAACCGAATGATTATTAGTAAAAAAGCATGTGAAACCGCAGAATAGTATTGTTGATAAAACAAGAACTACCAAAAAATAGCTTCGTTAGAGGCTATTTTTTGGTAGTTCTTTTATTTTTGTTTGTAGGTACTTAAAAATTCACGCATTTTATCTGCTGTAGTTTTTAAGTCTTCCATTTTCGGTAAATAAACAATACGGAAGTGATCTGGTTGTTGCCAGTTGAACCCACCACCATGGACTAATAAAATATGATGTTTGTGTAAGAAATCTAAAACAAATTTTTCATCATCATAAATGTCAAATTTGGCCGTATCAATTTTCGGGAAAATATAGAAAGCTGCTTTAGGCTTCACGGCTGATAAACCAGGAATATCATTTATCGCATTGTAAATAAATTCTCGTTGTTCGTAAATTCTGCCACCTGGTAAAAGTAAATCATCGACACTTTGATAGCCGCCTAATGCGGTTTGAATGATTTGTTGTGACAACACATTCGAGCATAACCGCATGGAAGCAAGCATATTTAGCCCTTCGATATACCCTTTTACTCGTGATTTATCTCCACTTAACACCATCCAACCGCATCGGAAGCCTGCCACTCGATGTGATTTTGACAAACCATTCAATGTTACGACAAATAAATCAGGAGCTAATGTAGCAATCGGTACATGAACCAAACCGTCCATGACCAAGCGATCATAAATTTCATCGGAGTAAATAATTAAATCATTTTGACGTGCCACTTCGACAATTTCTAGTAATAACTCTTTCGGATATAAAGCACCAGTCGGATTATTGGGATTGATAATAACGATTGCTTTTGTATTCGAAGTTATTTTTGATTTTATATCATCAATGTCTGGATACCATTCTGCTTGCTCATCACAAATATAATGAACGGGTGTACCGCCCGCCAAAGAAACAGAAGCAGTCCATAAAGGATAGTCTGGCATTGGCACAAGTACTTCATCGCCGTTATTTAACAAGCCTTGCATACACATGGTAATTAGTTCACTCACGCCATTACCAGTGTAAATATCATTAATCGTTACATTAGGAAATTTTTTTAATTGGCAATATTGTTCAATCGCTTTTCTTGCAGAAAAAATACCTTTTGAATCGGAATAACCTTCTGAATCGCGAACATTTACAATCATGTCGCGCACAATTTCATTTGGGGCATCAAAACCAAATGGCGCTGGATTCCCTGTATTTAATTTCAAAATACGTATGCCCTCTTCTTGCATGCGTTCTGCTTCTTCTAAAACAGGACCACGGACATCGTAACTTACGTTATTTAATTTATCAGATTTTTTAAAATTTCTCACACGGACTCCCTCGCTTCACAAATTTATACTCTAAAGTTACGCCAACTATAATGAAAAAGCAATAATAAATATCAGAATTTAATAAAAAATTGATGGTTTTTCCGTAATAAACAAGAGCGTGGGACAAAAATCACTTTGGATTTTCGCTCCACGCTCAAAAACTGATAAACGGCGGGAACAGAAGCAACTCCTTCTTATTTCTCGGAGTTAAACACTTCTGTCCCGACCTCTTGTTATACTAGTTGATGCAGATGATGGGACTCGAACCCACACGGACATCTGTCCACATGACCCTCAATCATGCTTGTCTGCCAATTCCAACACATCTGCATTTTAAGAGCACTTATTTATCCTAAAATAATTACTGGTCTTTGTCAAGATAACAAAGACCAGAATTGTTAGATTTGTTCTTTTTTCGCTTGCCAGGACAAACGCCCATGACATTTTCCGCAGACATATCGTGTCGTATCAATTCGTCGTTTTCTGAGGATGACTTCTCCACAAGACTGACATTGGTACTGATGGAAAACTGCTTTTTTCCGTTCTACTAGAGGCGGTGCATAACGGGCACCGCCAATCTTAGCCAATAACTCTTTAAAGTCCTTATCTTTATGCTGATAGCCTTTGCCAGCTAAATGTAAATGATAGTGACATAACTCATGCTTAATGACTTTTTCCAGTTCCTCTTGTCCATACTTTAAAAAGACAGTTGGATTAAAATCCAGGTGATGCGAAGCTAAATGATAGCGACCGCCCGTAGTTTTTAACCGCCGATTAAATGTAGCTTGATGCAGAAAAGGTTTCTGAAAAAATACGATTGAAATTTTTTCCACTAGCGTTTGAAGCGCTTGATCTGTCATCAAGACTGGTTGAGACTCTTTCATTGTTACTCTTTTCTATCAGCATGAGGCAACATGGTTAAACTAATACGCCCCTTTTTCAAGTCAACATCTTCTACCCAAACTGTGACTACATCACCCACCGCAACAACATCCGTTGGGTGCTTAACAAATTTAGGACTTAACTTAGAAATGTGGACTAAGCCATCTTGCTTCACACCAATATCGACAAACGCGCCAAAGTCAATTACGTTTCGAACAGTCCCTTGCATTTCCATTCCTGGTTTCAAATCTTCCATTGTCAACACGTCTTTACGTAAAAGTGGCGCGGACATCTCATCGCGCATATCACGACCTGGTTGGATTAAACTAGCAATAATATCTGTGAGTGTTTCTGAACCTACTTCTAACTCAGTAGCTAATTGATTCACTGGTAACTGTTTCAATTTTTCGATAGCTTCTGCTGTCCCTAATTCTTTAGAAGCAATCTCTGCTTTTTCTAAAATTGCTTGTGCTACTGGATAACTTTCTGGGTGAATGCCAGTGTTATCTAACACATTTTTGCCATTAGGAATTCGTAAAAAGCCAATTGCTTGTTCAAATGCTTTTGGTCCTAAACGAGGTACTTTTTTTACTTGATTTCGTGCTGTGAAGACACCATTTTCATCACGATAAGTGACTAAGTTTTGCGCCGTTGTTTTATTTAAGCCAGAAATATGTTGTAAAAGTTGAGCACTCGCTGTATTCACATCAACACCAACTTGGTTTACCGCAGTTTCTACAACAAAATCCAATTGCTCGGCAAGACGTTTTTGCGATACGTCATGCTGATATTGACCGACCCCGACTGCTTTGGGATCAATTTTTACTAATTCTGCCAACGGATCTTGTAAACGACGTGCAATGCTGACCGCACTTCGTTCTTCGACTTGTAAATCAGGAAACTCTTTACGAGCCACTTCACTCGCAGAGTAAACGGAAGCCCCTGCTTCATTAACAATCACGTAAAAGACGTCCCGTTTCACCGCTTTTAATTGCTCTGCCACAAACAATTCAGATTCACGACTTGCCGTTCCGTTTCCAATAGCTACCATGTCCACTTGATAGTCTTCAATGATCTTTTTAAAGGCTGGACCAGCGGCTTCACGTTTCGCAGCAGTCGCTGGTTTATGTGGATAAATCACTTGAATTGCTAAAACTTTACCAGTTTCATCGACAACTGCTAATTTACAGCCTGTCCGATAAGCCGGGTCAAATCCTAGAACAACTTTTCCTTTAAGTGGTGACTGTAATAATAAATTACGTAAATTTTCACCGAAAATTGCAATCGCTTGTTCATCAGCTTTTTCTGTTAATTCATTGCGGATCTCCCGTTCAATCGCTGGTCCAATAAATCGTTTATAGCTATCTAAATAAGCAGCCTCAATGTATGGAGCAGCAAAACTTGTTGCTTGTTTGCCGATTAGTTGACGTTGGAAATAATCATTAATTTTTGTTTCATCAGCGACAAGGGAAACCTTTAAAATGTCTTCTTTTTCACCACGATTCGTTGCTAAGACACGGTGCGGCACCATTTTGCTAACTGGTTCTGCAAAATCGTAATACATTTCATAGGTCCGCTTTTCGTCTTTTTCTTCGTCCTTAACTACGCTAACGTATTGCGCATGTTTAACCATATAATCACGTAACCATGTTCGGTATTTTGGTTCATCGCTAATACGTTCTGCTAAAATTTCATGAGCACCTTGCAAGGCTATCTCGGCGGTTGCAACTTCTTTTTCTTCATTAATAAAAGTAGCCGCTTTAGCTAAGATATCCGCGTTTTCAGGTAAAGAGAGCAACCAATCTGCTAATGGTTCCAACCCTTTTTCTTTCGCGATAGTCGCTTTGGTCCGACGTTTTTGTTTATATGGTCGATATAAATCTTCCACTTGTTGCATTTTTACTGCTTTTTGAATATCTGTTTTGAGTTCTTTTGTTAGTTTTCCTTGCTCTTCAATTAAACGGAGAACTTCTTCTTTCCGCTTTTTCAAGTTTTGTAAATAATGATAACGTTCTTCTATTTCACGGATTTGGACTTCATCTAAACTTCCAGTCATTTCTTTCCGGTAACGGGCAATAAAAGGAACTGTATTTCCTTCATTTAATAAAGTTAAAACCGTTGTTATTTGTTTTGAACGATACGTTGTCAATTCTTTTTGAAGTAGCGCTACTACTTCTTCGTTATAAGCTTCTGCCATTAACTAGATACCTCTTTTCTTATGCATACTTATCTATTTTAGCATATTTTTGCTTCTAAATATAGAAGTGAGGTAACTGATTCGTGCGATTAAGGAATCAAAATTCTGGTTGCCACGCAGGGGTGCGTTTTTGATATTCGATATCTTGGACAATGCCTTTTTCATTAAAAATCACACCATGTACAGAGCCGCCAAAAATAGCACCACCATCTATCCCAATTTTTCCATCACTTTGCCAAAGGTCCGTGGTCTGCATATCACCATGTAACATCGGAGTAATGGTATGACCAAAAACAATGGTCTTGCCTGTATTATTTTTCCCTTGATGAAAGGGTTCGCGAATCCACAAAAAATCCTTAGGTGCTGTTTGCCGCCAATCTTCCATCGTTAAATCAACCCCAGCATGCACAAATAAGTAATGCTGCCATTCAAAATAAAGCGGTCGTTTTGTTAAAAAATCAATTAACTCTGGATAGCGACTACGGATCATTAAGGCCATTTCTGTTGGTGAGTATTCTGCAGTAGCTCCTGGATGCAAGAGGCTTTCAATTGTTTCCTTGCCACCATTGCGAACATATCCTGTAAACCAGTCCTCTGGATTTTGAAGAAACTGCAAAAAATATTCTTCATGATTGCCTCGTAAATAAACAGCGTCGTGTTGCTCGACAAGTTCTTTTCCTTTGAGAAAACAGGCTTTAGAATGCGGACCACGGTCGTTTAAATCACCAATTAAAACTAGCTGATGCTCGACTGGGTCATAGTCTGTGAGTAAGGCATCAAACAAATCTGCTTGTCCATGAATATCACTGATTACATAAACATATGGTTTCATAAATAAGCCCTCCTAACTTGCTTATATTAAGTATACGCTAAATTTTAAAATATTCTCGTAAAATGTTTGGAAATAAAAAACGAAAATAGGACATAAGTCAAAACGACTTATGTCCCACTCTCTAAATCTTAAAATAATCAGTTGAACAAAAGCAGCACCTACAATTACTCGTTGCAATTTAGCCTTCGAGAGTGATGAACACTTGGAGC
This sequence comes from Enterococcus sp. DIV1307a, assembly GCF_050537425.1. Classification (NCBI taxonomy): domain Bacteria; kingdom Bacillati; phylum Bacillota; class Bacilli; order Lactobacillales; family Enterococcaceae; genus Enterococcus; species Enterococcus sp. DIV1307a. Next base: position 1,091,167 of record NZ_CP172914.1, on the reverse strand, counting down.
TAACTGCTTTTGTCTCTGACTCGTTTGGTTTATTTTTTCTTCTTACCGCCAAACGCATCTTTCATTTTATCAAAGAAGCCTTCTTCTTGTTGTTCAGTTACATTTTGTCCGCCAGCTTTTGCAAAAGCTCGTAGGGCATCCTTTTGTTCTTCATTAAGATTTTTTGGTGTTATTAATTTCACTTTCACGTGTTGATCACCATTGCCCCCACCACGTAAACGTGGCGCACCTTTGCCTCTTAAGCGGAAGTTTGTGCCAGTTTGTGTTCCAGCCGGAATTTTTAATTTAACGTCACCATGAACAGTTGGTACAGTTACTTCGTCCCCTAGAGCCGCTTGGACAAAACTTACTGGTAAATCATAGTAGATTTCTGCGCCATCTCGATCGAAAATATCACTATCTTCAACACGAAAGACTACATATAAATCACCATATGGTCCACCATTGGTACCCGCTTCTCCTTGGTTAGCTAAGCGCATTTGTTGGCCGTCTTCTACTCCAGCAGGCACATTTACTTTGACAGTATGTGCTTTTTTCTCATGACCTGTGCCATGACAAGTTGGACATGGTTCTTTGATTTCTTTCCCTGTGCCATGACACACATCACAAGTTTGACGACTCATCATACGACCTAATGGCGTTTGACGTTCAACATTGATTGTTCCAGAGCCATGACATTTATGACAAGTTTCTGGGTGTGTGCCTGGTTTGGCGCCATTACCGCCACAGGTTGCACAAGTATCTTCTCGATTGTACTTAATCTCTTTTTCGACACCGAAAATAGCTTCTTCAAATTTCAATTGAATTGTATATTGTAAATCGGCGCCTTGTCTTGGTGCATTTGGATCAACAGAACGGCCACCACCGCCGCCAAAGAATGAATCGAAAATATCTTCGAATCCACCAAAACCACTACTGCTAAATCCGCCGCCACCGAAACCGCCAAAGCCACCAGTGCCGCCACCGTAATTAGGATCAGTTCCTGCATGGCCATATTGGTCATAGGCCGCTTTTTTCTGTGGATCACTTAATACTTCATACGCTTCAGAAACTTCTTTAAATTTTTCTTCCGCATCGGCTTCTTTGTTAATATCTGGATGGTACTTTTTGGAAAGTTTGCGGTATGCTTTTTTAATTTCATCATCTGAAGCACCTTTTGCTAATCCTAGCACTTCATAATAATCTCGTTTCGTCGCCATTGACTTCCCTCCAACTTTCTTCAAACTTTACAATGTGTTTAGAACCAGCCAAATTCATCGATTGCTTTCGGTCTCTCTGGTTGGATTATCTGTCACACCTTGAATCAGTGTTACTAGCTGTGAATAGGTATTTTCAGCTTGTTTAACATCGTTGTAATCATACCACAGTTCTTTCAAAACCTAAATAGTTTCTTGCTAACTTGATTGTGGTTGATTTTCTCACAAAAGACAAGGGACTGGGACATTAGTCATTGTACTAATGATCCAGTCCCTAAAATCAATTGTTATTGATTATTTGTCATCACCATTTACTTCTTCAAAATCAGCATCAACAACATCATCAGCGCCACCTTGGGCAGCTTCAGGATTTTCTTGTGCTTGTTGTTGCGCAGCTTGTTCGTAAAGTTTTACTGTTAAGTTTTGGACGATTTCATTCAATGAATCACGTTTTGCTTTCATTTGTTCGATATCGTTTGCTTCGATGGCTGCTTTTAATTCATCACGCGCATCTTCTGCTTTTTTCACTTCTTCAGCGTCTACTTTGCCTTCTAATTCTTTCAATGTTTTATCAACAGTGAATAATAAAGCATCTGCATCGTTACGTAAGTCAACTTCTTCTTTACGTTGTTTATCTGCTTCAGCGTTTGCTTCAGCATCTTTCACCATACGTTCGATTTCATCATCAGATAAACCTGAAGAAGATTTAATCGTGATTGTTTGTTCTTTTTGAGTGCCTAAGTCTTTCGCACGAACATTTACAATCCCGTTTTTATCAATGTCAAAGCTTACTTCAATTTGTGGCACACCACGAGGAGCCGCAGGAATATCTGTTAATTGGAAACGACCTAATGTTTTATTATCAGCGGCCATTGGACGTTCACCTTGTAAAACGTGAATATCAACAGCTGGTTGATTGTCAGCAGCAGTTGAGAAGACTTGTGATTTACTTGTTGGAATCGTAGTGTTACGATCAATTAATTTTGTAAATACGCCACCCATTGTTTCAATCCCTAATGACAACGGTGTTACGTCTAATAAGACAACGTCTTTAACATCACCAGTGATTACGCCACCTTGGATGGCAGCACCCATTGCTACTACTTCGTCAGGGTTAACTGATTTGTTTGGTTCTTTGTTTGTTTCTTTGCGAACAGCTTCAACTACAGCTGGAATACGTGTTGAACCACCAACTAGGATAACTTCGTCGATTTCAGAAGGATTTAAACCAGCATCTTTCAAGGCTTGACGTACTGGTACTTTTGTACGTTCAACTAAATCACTTGTTAATTCATCAAATTTTGCACGAGTTAAGTTCATTTCTAAGTGCAATGGTCCTGCTTCGCCAGCAGTAATAAATGGCAAGCTGATTTGTGTGCTTGTTACACCTGATAAGTCTTTTTTCGCTTTTTCAGCAGCATCTTTCAAACGTTGTAATGCCATTTTATCGTTAGCTAAGTCAATGCCATTTTCTTTTTTGAATTCTGCAACCATGTAGTCAATGATCTTATTATCAAAGTCATCCCCACCTAGGTTGTTATCACCGGCTGTTGATAATACATCGAAAACGCCATCGCCTAATTCAAGGATTGACACGTCGAATGTACCACCACCAAGGTCAAAGACAAGAATTTTTTCATCTTTGTCTGTTTTATCTAAACCATAAGCTAAAGCTGCTGCTGTTGGTTCGTTAACGATCCGTTCTACTTCTAAACCAGCAATTTTACCAGCATCTTTTGTTGCTTGACGTTGCGCATCGTTGAAATATGCAGGAACTGTAATAACTGCTTTTTCAACTTTTTCACCTAAATAGTCTTCAGCAAAACCTTTTAAATATTGTAAGATCATTGCAGAAACTTCTTGTGGTGTATATGATTTTCCTTCAACATCAACTTTGTAGCCAGCTTCACCCATGTGACGTTTAATAGATGAAATCGTGTTAGGATTTGTAACAGCTTGACGTTTTGCTACTTCGCCCACTTGAATTTCACCGTTTTTGAATGAAACGACCGAAGGAGTTGTGCGGTTACCTTCTGGGTTTGCAATAATTTTTGCTTCGCCGCCTTCTAGTACTGCGACAGCTGAGTTTGTTGTTCCTAAGTCAATACCAATAATTTTACTCATAGTGAATATCTCCAATCTGTATTAGTTTTCTATAATAATATATTTTTAATTAACGTTTGTTATTGTGCGACAATGACCATTGATGGTCGTAACACACGATCTTGTAATTTGTACCCTTTTTGTAGAACTTCAACAATGGTATCTGCTGGGGTTTCTTCAGAAGCAGAGACTGTTTGAACGGCTTGATGTAAATTTGGATCAAAGGTTTCGCCCATTGCTGGGATTTCTTCAATTCCTTCTTCTTTTAAAGCCACAGTAATACTTTCTAGCACCATCGAAATACCTTTTTTCAAGCTTTCGCCTTGTTCATCTGATACTTCAATGGCCATTGCTCGTTCTAAATTATCAATGGATGGTAAAATCTTTTTACCTAAATCTTGTGAGCGGTAACGAACTAATAATTCTCGTTCGTTTTTATTTCGATTGCTCATATTAGCAATTTCGGCTCTTGCCCGCAAGAACTTGTCTTCCATTTCGGAAAGCTCTGCTTTAAGATTTTCAATCTCTGTTGCTTCAACTTCTACTTCAGAAACGCCTGCAGCATCAACAGCTTCCATTTCTTCTTGTAATTCTTCTTGCTTCTCTTCTTTTTTACTCACTTCAGCAACTTCCTTTCTCTTTATGCATCTACTTCTTATCCTAACAAGGTTTGCTTAATTACCTAAAAAACGGTAATAGTCACCTAGTTGTGAAGCTAGCTCATGTCGAAACGTGTCTACCAAACCGAATATTTTTGAATACGGCATACTGGTTGGTCCTAGCAGGGCAATTGTTCCTTTGCCATGTCCTGATACTTCATACGTAGCAGTGATCATGCTCATATCTTCTAAGAGATTGTTGCCAATTTCTGAGCCGATACGAAAAACAATTGGATTTTCTGTTGTTGCAGAACCATTTAATAAATGCGTCAGCTCATCAGAATTTTGCATAAAGGAATAGACAGATTTCAATTGTTCAATATCTTGTTTGATGCCAAAATCTAACAAATTCATGCGACCACCGACAAAGACTTTTTCTTCAAAGGCATGTCCTAACATCTCATCGAATAAGTTCATCATTCCTTCTGGCGTTTGGAAATAGCGATGTAAAATCATCGGAATCTCCGTCCGCAAACGATGATAAACGGTCAACAAAGGTTGTCCAACCAACTTATCATTGATGATTTGTGTCATTTTTTCAAGATCTTGGCTAGAAACAGCGGCAGGAATGGCAAATACTTGGTTTTCAACATTGCCTTTATCTGTCACTATAATAGCAAGGACTTGCCGATCATTCAAAGGAACCATTCGAAAGCCGGTTAATTTCCGTTCTTTCACTTCAGGTCCTAATGAAAAAGCAGTATAACTTGTCAATTCTGATAGAATTTCAGCTGATTGTCGAATAATATCATTAATCTCATGAAATTCTTTTCCAAAAGATTGACGGATTCTTCTAAGTTCGTTCTCTTCTACTTGTGTTGGTTGTAAAAGATGATCCACGTAGTAACGATAACCAGCCATTGAGGGAATTCGCCCTGAAGAAGAATGAGTCTTAGCTAATAAGCCGTATTCTTCTAATGCTTTCATATCATTACGAATTGTGGCAGAACTAGAGGCAATGCCATCCTCCATCAATTTCTTAGAACCGACAGGTAAGCCCGTGTTCGTGTAATTTTGGATGATAAGTCTCAAGATATTTTGTTGTCTTTCTGTAATCATCGTTATTACCACCCTTCATTAGCACTCTTAACATCTAAGTGCTAACTACATATACTAATATAACAAGTCCTTACCTTTTTGTCAAGGGAAATACGCAACTTTTTAGCACTCTTCACGCAAGAGTGCTAATCGCTGCAAATCACCTTCAAAAACCATTAATACCAACTTTTGCAATAAAAAAATCATCGAAATGCTTTGTCACACTTCGATGATTTTTTTATTTTTTTACTCTTTTTCACTTAACAAAAATGCTTCAAAAACATTATTCCCCACAAATAGTCCTTTTTTCGTTAAACGTAAGATATCTGCTTCTTCAATTAATAATTCTTCTTTGATTAAGCGTTGAATGACCTCTCCATAAATTGCTTCAATTGGTTCATGAAATTTTTGTTGGAATTTTTGTTTAGAAATGCCTACTTTTTTACGTAAGCCTAAAAATAGCTCTTCTTCTATTTGATTTAGACGAGTTAATTCTTCGGTCTCCACAATTGGCAATTGATTTTCTCGCAAGGGTTTTAAATAATGTTGGATTGGGCCGTGATTTTTGTAACGAGTTTGTCCAAGATAGCCGCTGGCACCTGCACCAAATCCATAGTAGTGGTCATTATTCCAATAAGCCAGATTATGCTGGCTTTCTTTTCCTGTTAAAGCAAAATTACTGACTTCATATTGATGACGTCCTTTTTTCTCCATTGCTTCAATCGTTTCGTCAAACATTTGTGCTTCGATTTCTTCTTCAGGCAGCTGTAACCGTCCTTGACGAACCCAGTTCATGAACATTGTTTTATTTTCAAGAATTAATGAATAAAGCGAATAGTGCGGCAAGTCCAATGCTAAGGCTCTTGTCAAAGTATCGCGAAAACTTTCCAATGTTTGTCCAGGTAAAGCATAGATTAAGTCAATACTGACATTGGTAAAATTTTCTTTCTCTAAAAATTTCATTGTTTCATAAACATCTGCGGCGGTATGCTTGCGACCGATTTTTTTGAGCAAACGATCATCAAATGTCTGAACGCCCATCGAAAGACGATTGACGCCATAGTTTTTCATGACTTGTAATTTTTCTTGGGTTAAATCACCAGGGTTTGCTTCCACCGTAAATTCATTTCGGTCATCAAATGTTAACTGTTCGCGAACCCCTTTTAGTAGCACATCTAACTGTTTCGCTGATAATGAAGTTGGCGTGCCTCCGCCAATATAGATGGTTTTCATTTCTTGTTCTGGATACAATTCTTGCGTAAGTTGAATTTCTTTTAATAAACTCTGAATATATTCATCAACTGGTTGTCCTTCTAAAAAGACCTTGTTAAAATCGCAATAATAACAAATATGCTCACAAAATGGAATATGAATATAGGCCGACCGATCGAACATCGGCGTTGAAGTTGAAAGTTGGTTTGTTTTGGTCATTAGCTCGTTTTATCTCCTTATTACCAAAAAGCTCGTTCTTTTTGGAAAGTCTCTACTAGCCATACTAACTGTAAATGACAAATAAATCCATAAAAAAATTCGCACAGTCACTTAAAACAACAAAGAGGAGCTGTCATAAAAACCGACACCTCCTCAACCTTAAAAGAAAAGTAAAAAAATTTTTCTATATATAATAGTACAAATCAGTTACAGTAATTGACCGTAACGTTTGACGTATAAAACTTTAATGAACGCAACCAGTGCTAAATAAGCAACAATTGTCGGGATTAAATACAAGAAATAGCTTGGTGATAAACCGACAAATCCTAGTTCTGCACCGAAAGCGGTAAAGGGTAAAACAGTTCCGAGAACAATCCCTGCTGTAGTGACTAACGTCATAATTCCAGAAGCACTACTTTGAAGGAAAGGCATTTTTTCTGTTCGTAGGAAATGCAAGACGAGCATTTGGGACCATAAGGACTCAATGAACCACCCTGCATGGAAAATACCGATAAAGAGCAATTGATCTGCTCCATTTAATTCAAAGAATGAGCCACCTAGGATAGCCGGACACACAATGAAATACATAAATAAATAGGTAACAATATCAAAAATAGAACTCGTTGGGCCAAACCAACGCATAAAATTACCAATTGATTTTGGTTCCCATTTTTTTGGTTTTTCTACGTATTCTTCATCTACTTTGTCCCAAGGAACTGACATACACGAAGTATCGTAAATTAGATTTAATAATAGCGATTGAATCGGAGCAATCGGTAAAAATGGTAAAAAGATACTTGCTGGGATCACGGAAAAAACATTGCCAAAATTAGAACTTGCTGTTAATTTGACGTACTTCATCGTGTTCGTAAACACGCGCCGTCCAGATAAAATTCCTTTTTCTAAAACCATTAAATCTTTTCTCAATAAAATTACATCCGCCGATTCTTTCGCCACATCGACAGCTGTATCAACAGAGATTCCTACATCAGCAGCACGCATTGCTCCAGCATCATTTATTCCATCACCTAAAAAGCCAACAGTTTGACCATTTTCAGTTAACGCATTTACAATACGAACTTTTTGGTCAGGCGTAATTTTGGCGAAAATATTATACGCTTGAACGGTTTTTCTTAATTCTTCTTGGTTTAATTGTTGAAGTTCATTTCCTGTAATAATTTTTTCGCCAGCCAGACCAACTTCTTTACAAACAGAATGCGTCACATACTGATTGTCCCCCGTTAATACTTTCACAGCTACATTATGTTGATGCAAGGCGTGAATAGCTGCCGCTGCTGTTTCTTTTGGCGGATCCAAGAAGGCAAGATAACCTTGTAAAATCAACTCTGATTCATCTTTAGTTGTATACTCCCATTCAGCCGCTTCGACTTTTTTATCGGCAATTGCTAGAACGCGCAAACCATCTCGATTTAAAGCTTCAACGTCTTTGGTAATTTTTTGACGCAGCGTCTCTGTTAAGGGCACAATTTCGCCATCTAAAAGTACCTGTGTGCAGACCAAGAGCATTTCTTCAACCGCACCTTTGGTAATTAAGCGTGTTTCTCGCGTTTTAAACTCTTTGATAATCACACTCATTCGACGTCGATTGAAATCGAAAGGAATTTCATCTACTTTATAAAAATCATCTGATTGTATATCACTTTCTTGTGTCGCCGCTTGAATAACGGCGTTATCCATTAAATTACGCAAACCTGTTTGAAAATAACTGTTTAGAAATGCTAAATCCAAGACTTTTTGATCTTCTTGGCAACCAATATTATAGTGGTATTCTAAAATTACTTTATCTTGTGTTAAGGTACCTGTTTTATCCGTACAAAGTACATCCATCCCGCCAAAATTTTGAATGGCATTTACATTTTTCATAATCGTGCCTTCTTTAGCCATTTCTCGAGAACCTTTGACTAAATTGGTTGTTACAATCATAGGTAACATTTCTGGTGTCAAGCCGACAGCTGTGGCAATCGCAAACATTAACGCTTCCACCCAATCACCTTTTGTTAACCCATTAATTAGAAAAACAGTTGGCGTAATGACCAACATAAAGCGAATCAGCACCCACGTTGTTTTATTAATTCCTGTTTCAAAACTCGTCTGCTGCTGCTCTTCTCCGTTATCAGAAGCCATCCGTCCGAATAAAGTTTGATTACCAACTTTAATGACAATGCCCAAACCAGTGCCACTAATGACATTTGTTCCTAAAAACAAAAGATTGTCGTATTCTGTATCAATTTGATCACTATCTTTTTGATGAGTCGCGTGTTTTTCAATGGGAAAACTCTCTCCAGTCAAGGATGATTGGGAAACAAATAAGTCCTTAGATTGGATTAAACGTAAATCGGCTGGAATCATATCGCCAGCGGATAGTTGGACCAAGTCGCCACACACAACTTCCTCAATAGGAATTTCCATTTGCTTCTTGTCACGAATGACTGTCGCTGTAACTTTAATCATATTTTGTAATTTTTCAACTGCATTGCTTGATTTGACTGATTGTACAAAACTCATCGTGCCGCTTAAGATGACCATCGCTAACATAATTAACACGCCAGTAACATCTTTTTCCTCTGGCGCAGCATAGACATATTCTGTAAAAAATGAAATCGTGGCTAGTGCTAATAACACCAAAGTAAACGGCGTGATATACGATTTTATAAAAAGTCGCAGCCGTGAAGCTTTTTTTTCATTCATAATTTTGTTGCGGCCATAACGTTCTTGTAATTCTTCAATATCTTGGTGTTTAATGCCATCCCAAGTTGAGCCGAAACGTTGTAAAACTTTTTCTACTTCTGAATGGGCAAACTTTTTGTAACTATAGTCATGGCCCAAGTGACGCATTTTCTTTTCCATTTTCTTTCACCTCATTTATCTGTTGTTGACTTGAATTGACGATCGGTTCATCTTCCATTTTCCTCACCCTTTCCACAAAAAAGACACGCTGAAAACTCAACGTGTCAAAGAATAATCGTTCTTATCGTTGAGCTTTAGCACTATACAACGTAAAAAGCGATTGCTTTTAGCTACCTTAAGAAAAGCCTTCATTCGACAGTTCCTGTTCTACCCATTGGCGTCTCTCGACATTTTTGGGCAGTAGCCTATGTTTGTATAGGAGCCTCACCTAACAAATCTTATTTAATTACAACAGCAAGTATAATTCTTCCTTGAAAAAATAACGATATAGAAAAAGTTTTTAGCAGATAACTTTTTGTCCATTCAGTAACAAAAAGAAAAATAATCCGCTTATTTACTATGGTTTTCTGGTATGATTCGTATTTATTCATAGAATCATAACTGGTTAAATTAATCTAAAGACCGTCAGATAGCCTTGTCGAGAAGCTTTTCTTCTGCTATTTTTTGTATAGTTAAAGAAACGGCGGTGAGGAAAATGAAATTACAACAACTAGAATATTTTATGGCAGTTTCAAAGTATGCGAGTTTTACTTTAGCTTCTCAAAAGCTCCATACGAGTCAACCTTATTTAAGTACCCAGCTCAAGGAGTTGGAACGTGAATTAGGTGCTTCATTAATTTTAAGAGACAAGAAACATTGTCGGCTTTCTCCAGCAGGCGAAGTCGTCGCCAAGCGAACAGAGATGATTTTTGCACTCATTAAGGAAGCGCAAGAAGAGATTAATGAATTAGTGACCCAAGGATCGACAACGACCATTCGGATTGGAACAAACTTAATTGATATAGATAAAGCATTTGGAGAAGTCTTGTTGTTATTTAATCAATCCTATCCGTATGTAAGTATTGATTTTAAGTATTATTACGATCTTGAAACAGCCTTGGAAACAGATTTAATTGACATTGGGATTGGGATATTTTTGGATACCTCGATTCCATTAGAGAAAGAATTAATTTATACAGAAAGCTATCTCCTTTGTGTCAATAAAAATCATCCTTTAGCCCATGCCGATAGCGTGACGATTGACGAAATTCGTTCTTTACCTTTTGCTGCATATTCCGATCAAGTATATGAAAAAAAAGTGTTTAAACGTTGGGAACGTAAAATCAATTGGGAAAATCGGCAAATCGTCATCGAACTCCCTTCTCTTCATTTAGTCTTAGACATGGTCCAACGAGAAAAAGCCTGTAGCATCCTTCCCTATTCACTCACTGATGAACTAAACAGACGTAACTTAGTTGGTATTCCTCTGGAAGATAGTCCAGAACGAGCCATCTATTTAGTTCAGAATAATCATCACGGACATTGTGAAGCACACCGTTATTTATTCGAACAATTACGTTATTTATTCTAGGAATAGAAAAAGGAGGAATTCCCATGGAACTATTTCGTTTACATTATTTTTTAGAGTTATGCAAAGTGAAACAATTTACTAAAGCAGCCGAAAATTTAGCAATTTCTCAAGCTGCATTAAGTAAGCAAATAAAAATTCTTGAAGCAACGTTAGGCGCTGAACTTTTTAATCGCCAAGGTCAAACTACCACCTTAACGCCGGCTGGATTAATTTTAGAAAAATATTGTTGGCGCATCACCAATGAGTTGGTCTCGATTGAAGAAGAGCTAAAAGAAATTAATCATTCTTCCAACCATATTTATGTAGCCACTTATCTCTGTGATTTAGAATATAAATTGAATGACTTACTAATGACAACATTAACGGATCGTTCATCCAACTTACAAGTCCACACCATTATTACAGAAAATATTCTTCAATCCTTGGAAACAATGGATGCAGATTTTGGTATTTCCTTTGCTGACTTACCATTACCTGAACATATTGGTAAAATTGATTTATTTACAGCAAATTATCAATTCATTTTAAGAAACGATCATCCAGCTTTGGCCAAAGCCACGACGGAAGAAATTTTAAAAGAACTAACAATGTACCCCTTCGTCCGTTTAAATACCGAATTTTCCGAACAAAACAAATTAACCAATTGGCTAGATACTACGTTTTCTAATTTTTCTCCAGAGAAAGTCATTCAAGTGGATACTCTTTCACTTATTACTCACTTGGTGTCTCATTCCGATAGTTTCGCTATTGTCCCCGAATACACAAATATTCAACTTTTAGACAATTCGATCCATACACTAACTTACCAAGAACTACCTAAACGAAACATGGCAGTTTATTATTTAAAAGAACGTTACATGAGTCGACAACTTCAACAACTTTTGGCTGAATGCCAAAAACAATTTCAATAGTAAAAACCAAGACTAGAGCTTGTCGGCAAGCGAGTTCCAGTCTTGGTTTTTATTTGTGTTTTCAGGTAGCGGCTTCTCTTCCTTTGACAAATCCTAAAGAAGTGATAGCCATCACTAACGAAGTGCCTCCTTGACTTAAAAACGGAAGCGGAATACCTTTTAACGGCAACAGTCCAATCACCGCACCGATATTCTCCACCGTTTGAAAGACCAGCGAAAAAATAAGGGCGACACAGATGTACATACAGAAACGCGAATTGCTCCGCAAGCCAGCTACTAAAACTTGATAAAACAAGTAAAAATAGAGAAAAACAACGGTGGCACTGCCCACAAAGCCCCAGGCTTCCCCGATAAAAGTAAAAACCATATCAGACTCACGAACAGGGACATACACTTCAATCCCATGCACACCCTTGCCAAATAAACCACCCGAACCGATTGCCAATAAGCCTTGCACTTGTTGATAGGAGATTTTATCGACATAATCATAGGGATGAATCCATGCTAAAATTCGATCCAATTGATATTGTTTAAAATGTAAAAAGAAGAGTACTTTGTGCCCCCACTCTGTAAAGACTAACAGAATCAAGACCACGCCTAACGTTGCTAAAGCACTGAAAATAATGATTAAAATTTTGCGATCAATTCCTGAAATAACTAAAAGAGATAGAATAATCGTTACGAAAACAAGGGATGTTCCAAAATCTTTTTGTACCGCCATCAAGAAAAAAACAGGGATACTAACCGCAACGATTTTTTTTAGAAGTTGCTTGTCTGAACGCCATTTATCAGACCAGTCTTGTTGCTCATGTTGGACAATAATTTTTGCCAACATTAAAATAAACGCAATTTTCGCAATTTCTGATGGCTGAAATTTAATAAACCCTAAATCTAACCAGCGCTTTGTGCCCGTCAATAAATACATTCCTTTGTCATAGGAAAAATACAAAGCACTCATTAAGATTAATGAAAACCCATAGAAAAAAGGAGCTACTTTCCAAATAAACTTCTGTGACAGCCGACTAGCTAAAAACATGCCTGCATAGCCAACAAAAATAAAGAAGAGTTGTTTTAATGCTGGCACAGTTCCGTCTTTTCCTTCATTAACGGCAATCCAATATTGCACACCAGAAGATAAAAGTGTGAGTAAAAAAATGGGCAATAATAAATCATAATTAAGATGTAAGTTGAATTTTTTTGTATTGACCATTTAACTGCCGCCTTTCGTTTGCAATAATTTTAATGACGATTCCTAATGCCACTGAAAAGATTAAATAACTTGTTCCACCGTAACTAACAAACGGTAAAGGAATTCCCGTCATTGGAATCAAACCCAAAACGCCACCAATGTTAATCGCCGTTTGAGCTAAAATCAAGGTCCCGACCCCTAACAAAAACAAGCCGTAACAATGATTTTTTATTACACAACTACTCCGCAAAATCGAGGCCGCTAAAAATAACAAAAGAAATAGCAATAGTAAGCCGCCAATCAAACCAAGTTCTTCCACAATCACCGCAAAGATAAAATCGGTTTGACCTTCTGGCAAGCCACCTTTTTTTACCATACCATTGGCTAGTCCGGTGCCCCAAAACCCACCGTTATACATCGCCAAATAGGCCATTGAAGGCTGAAATCCGCGATCATGAAAGGATAAAAACGGATTTTTCAAAACAACTAAGCGGTCATACACATGCGCAAAAAAATGTGGTAAGTACTGGTGATCCCCTAGAAAAATAATTATTTTAGAAAGAAGCGCCGCGCTAGCAACGACAATCCCCGCAGCAATTACACTAAATTTTGCATGAATACTTGCTGAGAAAATCAAGACACTGCCAATAACTAAAATAAGAATAGCCCCGCCAACTTTGGGTTGGATCAAAACTAAAAATGCAACGACCAAAACAAACAGCCATTGTTTCCTTAACTGCTTCGTTGTCATGCCATTTTCTTTTTCACCTAAATAACAGCTCAAGTAATAAATAATCGCAAAATTACAAAGTTCTGATGGCTGAAATTGGATTCCAAAGAGAGAAATCCAACGTTGTGCGCCATTCGCTGCTACACCAAAAAAAGGTAGTCGAACCATTAACAGTAATAGTACCGAAACTAAAAGCAGTCCAATCGCAATTTTTTTTTTAAATAACACTTCTAGTCGAACTTTGTAGATCACGAACATTAGCACCCAGCTGAGACACATAATAATACCTTGTTTAATAAACACAGCAGTGGGCTTCACGCCTTGCATCAGCAAGTCATAGCTACTGGCGCTATAAATCATTAACGCGCCAATAATACTTAATATAATAAAGGTCAAAAGAATTTTTGTTAGACCTAAAGTACGTAGATTCATTCTCTCACCTCTATCTTTTTCTAATTAAATCAATCTTACCAGTCTGAGTTAGAAAACAAATAGAGAGTTTTTTATAGAACTATTACTAAGCTTACATAACAAAAAGTAGCTAGACTTGGTTCATTTCACCCAGTTTCGCTACTTTTAAAAAAAGCCATTTATATAATTTTTGTGTGTTGCTCACATTTCTGATAAATTTTTCCAAACTTATCTCTTTCTAAATACTGATAATCTACTAAATACCGTCTCAAAAGTGCATAATCTTTATAGATTTCTCTAAGTCGCTGATTGACTTCTTTTTCCGTATATTCTTTCCCAAATTCAAATTGGTTGGCCACACGTTGAAACACTTGGACTTTTTTCGCATTTTTCTTGGGAATAACCAGCAACTTTCCTTCTTTAAAAAAATTTTCAACCATGTTTATTCTCCTTTTTTTGTTTTGACTATTGTTTAGAAAATTGATGATTCAGTTTTTCTTTCTGTTTATCGGTCCATTTGCCAGCGACTTCATTGACAATTGTTTCAGCAAAATCGCCTACTTTTTCTCCCGTAATATTTTTGATAGGTGTTCCGTTAGCAGCTCCTTCTTCAAACAAATCAAGTAAATCAGTCAACGCATTGAACATATTGGCTCCGCTATGATCTGAAAAATGCCATGCATATTTTTCAATTTCTTGAAATACTTGTCGATACTCTGCTCGTAATGCTGCAATCCGTCGTTTATATTCTTTGTACTCTTTTTTATCCCCAATAACTTTTTTGATCAACGCTTTAAAATCTGACATGCTCTATCCCTCCATTTTTTTCATCTTGTTTACTTGTTTTGAAAGCAACGTCCAACGCTGCCAAAAATCAGCGAGTTCTGCTTCTCCTGATGAGGTTAAGCGATAGAACTTCCGCATTGGTCCTTTTTCTGAAGGCTTTTTTTCAGCTATAACCCATTGATTTTTTTCTAAACGCAGTAAAATCGTATAAACGGTTCCTTCAACAATTTCAGTAAAACCTTGGTCATTTAAAATTTTTGTAATTTCATAACCATATGTTTCTTTCCTTTGGATGATGGCTAAAACTAAACCTTCTAAAATGCCTTTTAGCAACTCTGTCTGCTTCACTGCTTTTCCTCCCCAAACTACTATTTAGTACTATGTACCACTACATAATAATACTGAGTACCGGTTCTGTCAACTACTTTGTAATAAAAAGTAGTAAAGACACGACAACCACCAGTACTTAACTAGTGGTTGGCGTGTCTTATTATTCTTTATTCATTTATTCCGAGTTCTGCTTCAAAGGCTTCTAATTCTGCAAGGTGTGTTTCTGGATAAGCAAAGCATGTTGAAAAATGCCACTCCCCACCACTTGTGCCAAAATAACCTGGCAGTAATTCCAAAGCCAATAATGCTTCTGATGTTTCTTTTTCCGGTAACGTAATCTGAAAAGTAGTCGCTGGAACAAAACCGAACTTCGTATAGTAAGTTGGATGGCCCAGGATAATCAATCCGCCGACGCCTAATTCTTTGGCCTTCTGCACAGAATGCTTAATTAACGCTGAGCCTACGCCCGTGTTCTGTGCTTCTGGATGGACACTTAGCGGCCCAACGGTCAAAACAGCCTTCTCTGTATGATCAGGTAATCGTAGTTTGGCTTTTGAAGACATAATATGACCCGTTAATTTTCCTTGATCAGTTTCTGAAACTAAGGACAACTCCGGAATAAAGTCGGCACTTTCTCTTAATAAATGCACGATAAAATGCTCTGTGGGACGCCAGTTTTCGGTCAAGTTTAATTCCTTGAACGCTTGATACGTTAAACGTTCTACAGCTTGATACTCTGCAGGTTTTTCTTGACGAATCTTCATTATTTATCCTCAGATTGTTGGAAATAGTCAGCCGTATCTCGTTCATCTTGTTTTAATTGGTCGATCAAGGCTTCAGCCCCATTGAATTTCACTTGGTCACGTAAATAATGATTCCAACGAACCACCACTTGCTCACCATAGATGTCTTGATGGAAGTCCAAAATATAGACTTCCACGGTTAAATCGCGTCCTTCTCCAAAGGTGTCATTATGACCAATTGAGCCCATGCCGACATACCATTTGCCACCAACTTCGATTTGCACAGCATAGACGCCAATTCTTGGTAAGCGCACAGTGCTTTTCACTTTGACATTAGCGGTCGGGAAACCCAATAAACGGCCACGAGCATCGCCATGGACAACTGTTCCTTCTGTTTCATAAATATATCCTAACAACTCCGTGACCTCCTCCATTTCGCCGGCTTCCATTTTTTCGCGAATTCTTGTTGAGCTAATTTTGGCACCAGTCATTTCTTCTTTTGGTACTGTCACCACTTCAAAACGGCCTTGCGCATAAGTTGGTAACTGTTTGACTCCAGCGATTTCTTTAGGACCATACGTATAATCAAACCCAGAGACTGCTACTGCACTATTTAAATTAACGATATACTGATCGACAAAATCTTGCGGTTTTAATTGAGCAAACGCTGAAGTAAATTCGACAATATATAAAATATCAACGCCCAAGTTGGCCATTAGGCGTTCTTTTTGTTCCAAGCTAGTTAAATATTTCATATTTTCTGGTAAAACTTTTTGAAAAACGATTGATGGGTGTTGGTTGAAGGTCATCACAGCTAACTTCAAGCCTTTTTCCTCCGCAATCTTTTTACCTGTTTCAATTACTTTTTGGTGGCCTTTGTGAACACCGTCAAAGAAGCCTAGGACCATCACGACTTCTTCATTAGGAATTTGATTGGGTTCATAGGGATGATGTAGTTGAATAACTTGCATGTGCAAAAACTTCCTTCTTTTTTATTTAATTGTTCCGTAGAACTTTACTTGGTTTCAATAATTT
The DNA here is from genome assembly GCF_050537425.1 of Enterococcus sp. DIV1307a. Taxonomy (NCBI): domain Bacteria; kingdom Bacillati; phylum Bacillota; class Bacilli; order Lactobacillales; family Enterococcaceae; genus Enterococcus; species Enterococcus sp. DIV1307a. The sequence goes on along the minus strand of NZ_CP172914.1, from coordinate 1,074,326 downwards.
ATCATGCGTTGGGTGTGGCATGTATAAACTAACCACTTGATTTTGGTAAAATAAGGCAACTAAGGATTCTGGCATTGCCTTTATTCCTAATTCTTTTTTGTGCAAACGCATGCCATTTTTTACTTTTTGATACAATTCATCTGATAAATCAATTCGTGGGAATTGTTCTACTGCTGTCTCAATGGGCAACAGGCATTGATCGATTGTTTCAGCAGCCATTTGTTTGGCTACTTCTTCTAACGTTAAGCATTGCGCAGCTTGCAAACCGCCACTTGCCGTTCTCGTTAAATCCGACATATGGGCAGGATAGCCTAATTTTTTGCCAGTATCCACGGATAGTGTCCGCACATAGGTTCCTTTGCCACAGACCACTTTAAACCGCCAACTTTGTGTTTGAGCAGATTCATTAAAAATTGGTTCACTAGTGCGTTCAAATGAATAAATCATTGCTTTTCGTTGGGGCCGTTCAACTTCTTCCCCGTTCCGCGCATATTCATATAAACGTTTACCATTGACTTTCACCGCAGAAAACATCGGTGGGATTTGTGTGATTTCACCTGTCATTTCGGCCATTGCTTGATCAATTTGTTCAGTTGACAGAGGTGTTGTAACTGGTTTTTTTTCAACAATTTCACCACTAACATCTTCGGTTGTCGTAGCAAATCCAAGTGTAATTTCACCTTCATAGGTTTTGCCAGAATCTACCATGTATTCGATCACTTTCGTTCCTTTGCCAACGCAGATGGGTAAGACCCCTTCGACATCTGGATCTAACGTACCACCATGACCAATTTTTTTGGTATGTAAAATTTTTCTCAATTTAAATACGCAGTCATGACTTGTCATGCCACGTTCCTTCCATAACGGTAAAATGCCGTCCATTATAGTTCCTCCAGTTCCGATAATACTAACTTTGTCATTATAGCATAAAAGTACCTAGCTTCGCAGTCTCCATTGCTTATTCCCTTTGGCAAAATCTCTGCTAAATGCACAAAAAGCCACAAACTCTGCTTTTATCAGAGTTTGTGGCTTTTTTTTAGCTAGTAAATGATCCCCATGTATTCTGTGCGTTGCCATCGTTTGGTCCGATTGGCAAATAAATTCTCGCGCCTGTCGTATCTGTTCCACCAATAAAAACATACCCATCTGCAATATAAAACGCATCGTAATAAAAGCGAGTATTTTTGGGCCAGATACCATAAATTGGGGCTGACAGGCTAGGTTGTCCTGCTCTTAAAACAATGCCTTCGTCCACACCAATTAGAAATGATTTCTTCTTTTGCGGGCGCCAAAGTTCAGCAATGTCGCCGTCGTTCACATAACCTAACAAATGTCCGCTATTTTCAATACGGTAAAGGTTTTGTCGGTCCGGTAATTTCGCTGTAATTGTTCCTACCTGTGTCCAAAGTGCCTCTGCTGATAGATGTTCATTGATTAAAGCATCTGGTGTTGAATAGATTGAAGTGAAACGAATTGCTTGTCCTACTTGATATTTTGGCGCATTAGGTTTACCCGGCTGAATAATGACAGTCTCACCTGTTTCAGAAACGCCCGTTTGTAAATCTTGTGCCAACTGCGCTTTACTAATCCCCCAACGCGCTAAATAACCATAAGGATCTGTATGATCTCCCCACCAATTTTTTGTAATCCAATCATGAGTGACTATGCCATAACCTGTTCCATCGTCCAGCGAAAAATCAGCACCAATGTTCTGAGCCAAATCACGGGCCAAATTAACATAGGCAGCATAATCTTTTTTAAATGTCGCCGCATTATTCGTTCGAGCCAATTCGATTTGCGCATAGGCTTTTTGATTAGCTAAAGAACCTGCGCCATATTGAATTTGGCCAGCAGGAGCTAATTGTTTCACTCGTCCACCAGATCCGACAAAATATGAGACATAAGCATTTGACCAATTTCGTTTCATATAGGCTACTTCATTGTCTAAACTGTGTGGTCCTAGGTTCCGCTCGTTTCCTGATTCATGTAAAACAATTAATTCATTGCTTGCAGAGCCTGGAAAATAAGTAAAGTTGATTGGATCCGCTTCGATGGTGTAAGCACAAGCCATCATCGGAATCGTTAAACTTAAGCCAATCACTAAAGCAAGTTGAATCATTAATTTTTTAAACATAGCATGCTCCTTTCTTAAAAAAGCCATGAAAGGAAAGTCAAAATAACTTCCCTTTCATGGCTTAAACCTGCAGATAAATGGCGGGACAGAAGTAATTTCTTCGGCGATCAGCCGAAAGTTCTACGTTTGTCCCGACCACTTCTACTTAATCATCTTTATTTTTTAACTGAATAAATAACTCTTTTAACTTTTTCGGCATAGGAATAAAGGTCGCAATATTTTCAAAAAAAGAAAGTCCTTCGTTCGCAATGTAAAAAATCAGAACCATTTCCCGAATTGGCAAATTGTTCCCCACAACTTTTTCAACACGAACCGCTACAGCAACCACAAATAACATCGTCACTTTTTTCGCAATTCCGAGCATACCAATCCGACTGGACAATTCTTTTGTGGCGATTGCCTTAATCCAACCTGTGATGAAATCGACAATAATTAAAAAGAGGAAGACATCCAACAATTGATCTAATCCACCTAATAAACGTACGACAATCCCACCGAAAATGCTTAAAAGCATTGTTATTGTGTTGAGATAACGTTCCATCTAAATCACCCTATTTTGATTAGCGTAGCAGATTTAATTCCTGTACTGTTTACTTCACCCGTATAATTTGTCTCGATTAGTGCAGAAAGTTGGTCTCCTTTCTTAAAATTACGTATGACCATTCCAAGTCCATCTTGACGATTTTTCCAACTGGTACCTCCGAGTCCCCAAAAACGATCTGTTGGACCACCAGCTCGTACACCATTAATAGCAAAATTAAAGTACCAATAGCCATTTACCGTTGTTATAGGCTGTACCCAAAAGTGCACAATTAAAATATACATTCCATCTTCTTCAATAACTAAACGGTTGTTATTTTTATTTAAATTAGCAAGTTTTGCTCGTTCGTCAATGTAAGAAAAATCACTACCAAATCCTACTTCTTTATTATTCATATTTCCAATGACTTTTGTAAAACTACCTTCTGTTCCGTTTATACCTACGAGGTTAAATTTGCCTAGACTAACTAAGGGAAGATTTTTGAATAGAGGAGCTTCGGAAAAATTCTTCACCCCAGCAATCTCTTGATCACCTGTTTGTGTCACAGCTTGACCTTTAATCGCTTCCGCAACGTTTTTCGGGTGCATATATTTACTCGTTAAAGTTCCCGCGACTGCTTCGCTGTCTGATGCGAAGCCATAATTTTCTACATTGCCTAGCCCCACTTGTTCAGCGTTTACTTGGTGCGGATTATCTTGATTTTCCACATGGGTCTTGAGTTGCTCTGCTTGAACAAAACCACTCTTCGCTAAAACCGCTTGGGCATCAACAGACAGACCAATATGAAGCCCCACGTAATCAACTTCTACGCTGGCTGGCGTTACCCCATTTGATGAATCTGTATAGCTCATTAAATAAATGAAACCTTCATCTGTGATAAAATTCTGATCATTGATTTGAATTGAAAAATCGCCGAACTCTTTTGCTGATTCTTGGATTTGAGTTACCCAATTATCCGTAGTTGGTAAATACGTAGCGATTTTAATCGTTTGATTATTGGGCGCAGCGGCTTTCACACGTTGATTAATCGTAAAAAATTGAACGTTCTGGCGAATAAACGCCACCGCCTCGTCAGTTGTGAATGTTTCAAACATTTGTGGAATTAATTTTTTAGCGGCTTCAACGAGATTGAAGGCCGCTAATTGTTGCGGAATCACACCGCTTTGGGTGGAACCTGTTTTCACACCCTCATCATCACGGCTGGCCATTTTATTGTAGTCCGCTTGGGAAACTTCCTCCCAAACGTCTGTTGGCTTCTTAAGAATTTTAGCCGTAAAATCAGTGGAATAACTGTTTGCATTGGTGGCTGTATTGCCGGCCGTTTTACCGTTAAAGTCTAACTTCAATTTGACAGTGGTTGGCTTAGCCAATAAAGAAATACCATCTGCTTTTGTCATACGGTCATTCAAATCAATTTGAAGACGATTCGCTAAGGTAGCTTGTTTGATGCCTTGTGTATCTGTGCGTGCTTGGACAATTTCTGGATTACTATCACCTGCTTCTGCTACTAATTGATCGAAATCATTTCGTAAAGTATCAAATTCTTGTTTATTATTATTTGCCGTTGAAACTGCATTTCCTGCCATCGTGATGGCTGTTTTGGCATTGTTCATCGCTTGGTTGGCTGTTTCATTTGCTTGATTGCCTGCATCGGTGGCAATTTGTACGGCTTCTTTGCCAGCTTCATCTGCGATGTTTTTCGCTTCAGAAATTCCATTCGTTAACTGGACTTGGTAAGCATCAACTTTCTCAGCTGATGCATTCGACTGATCCAAGATTGCATTGATTTTAAGGCGACCTTGATTCAGGGTATCTAATTCTTCAATATGTTCTACTGACATTTCGTCACACTCCTCTAGTTTTCATTATTTTATTAAAACTGGCCACCCAATTGGGATTGAATATACACACGACAGATGACCGAAGCATCCAACCATAGTGGCTGATGAGAGAAAAATTGAAGCGTGTGATTGCCGCGTTCGATTTTTCCATCTGTTGTTTTTCGTAAATAACTCAAAATATTTAGCCGTTGTTGTTGCAATGATAGTTGGGGTAATTTTTTGCCATCCACTACCAAATCAATATTCGTTACAGAATGCGAAGGTCCTTTAGCAGTTGCCTTGAACGTTAATTCTGCGGTGTTTATATAAAGAATGTCCTCGTCAAAGTATAAATTCAGCTCCACTGGCTGTGTCTTGCTAAGTTCTCCTTGTATTGAACGATTTAAAAGTGTCGTCGCCCCTTGTGCGTAAGTTTCGCTAATCTCTTGTTTCCGACTGAAAGCTGTCATGGTACTATGAATTGTTTCTTGCAGATTTCCCAACTCTAGCTGAATGTCTTGGGGGGCACCAAAGACATCTTTTTTACTTTCTTTTTTGATACGAAGGTTGACACTCCCAAATTCATTCGTATTAATCATGATAACCGTCCCCAACCGCAAACGATCGATTGCCAAAGGTTGATCTGTTAATTTAATTAAATCAGCTGCAGTCACTACCCAAGAAACTTGTGGTTTGGTCCATTCTTCTAACATTCGCAAAGCATTTTCCTTTAATGCCTTGGGATCAGAAAAACGCTGTTCCACCCAAATTGACTCCAATAAACCATAGCGGTCAATTGCAGCCTTATTCTCTAAATACGGAACCCCTTGATTGACCGAGCGAATATTGACTTTGTTAACACCTTCGCCTGAACCTAATGGATAAATCCGATTGATTAGCATCTTGGGATTACGTTCTATTTCAAATCCTTGCATGTTGTAACCTTCTTGAATTCGCGCAACTGGTTCTGTTGGCGGTTTGACTAATGAAAGTTCAAAAGGATAGACCTCTGTATTCCATTGCCAAAGATATTCTTCTTCGAAATCGGCTGGGATGCTAAATAAAGGCTCGACTAGCCCATTTTCATTCTCCCATTTATAGGTTAATTTCCTTGAAAAATCACATTTTTTTAGGACCCAATGCTTTGTTTTTTGTTTATTCAATAGAAATTGAATGGCCTCTTTCGTTGTTTTGTTTTTAATTTCGTGACAACCAAAAAGGACAGTATCACCTAAGGTACATAATGCTTCTGTGGCAGAGTAGTGAATTTGATTATTGTTCGCATCTTTCTTAATTGTGGTTGGCATCACGCGATATAAACCAATATATTCATTCTCATTGTCGGTCAGTTCCACCCATTGCATTTCTGCAATAAATTCATTTTTAGGATCATCTAGCGGCATGGTAAAATCTAAACTCCCAATTTTATTCTCTATTTTTTCATAACTGACTTGATAGGCATTGTCCAAAATTGCCGTATATGTTCTTTTCAAATCCAACGCCATTAACATTTAATCACCCTCCTACACAAATCGGTTAGGATAGCGAATCGTCAAGCGGAAGTCGCTATCTTTGGCTTGAATATACAGCGGTTCATTAGGATATAGATAAAAATCGTTCATTGGTCGAATCATCGGTGCACCATTTTTTGTCAGATAAAAATTTTCAGTATCAATGATAATTTCCGAACGATCAAAGTCTCCTAAGTTAATTGTATCGTTCCGTGTTTTAATCCAAACACCACGTCCGGTTCCTGTTAAAATAATGGTCGGTTTGACTTTTAATCCTTCGACCGTAGGATAAATTTCAATTGGCCGAACTTCTTTGCCTAAATCCCCCATCGTGTAAGCCCGATTTTGAAAGGTAATCATGGTTGATCCCCAATAAGCCCCGCCTTCAATTAAAATTGGAAAATCAACTGCACCTGAGCCTGTATTCCCCATTAAGTAATTTGCTTGAAATGTAATGGTCGGCGAACCCCACATCACACTAGTCGCATCACTCCGTGTGTATTTATACGGATCAGAAAGCAATAAAGTAAAGGTGCCTGTTACTTGGTTAACACCTTCGGGTACATCACTCACTGAAGACTTACTGCCAAACCACAGCATTTCCGGTTCATCGTTAAACCAAATAGAAACGTCTTTTTCCGTAAACAAAGCAACGTTTAAATGATTAAATGCATCTCGAAATGCTTCATTATTCACAGCTGAAAGCCGATATTTGACTGTTAATTCTCGTTCTGGAATCCGCGCATAAACGTGACGTTTACCATCACGAATCCCTAATTGATAGCTTTCAATTTCGCTTGGAACTAATTCTCGTCCTGAAACTGATAATGTTTGATAACCAGGGATGACTTTTTCTAAAAATTGGCCGTTAAAATTCAACGCTTCTGAAGGAAGAGGCGTTGAACGAGTTGCTTGATTGGTATCAACAAATTTATACATGTTATCCTCTCCTTCCTAAGCGGTTATTTTGTTTCACTTGTTGTCGTTGTAACTCTGTTGCTAAATAAGGCGCCGTAGTTGCTGCGACAACTTTTCCATCTAACGTTGACTCTACTGTCACAAATAATGGTCGATTGTATGCATCATTTTCTAAACGATGGTCAATCGTTGCTGTGAAGTTTCCTCGACCAGCTAAGTCCAAGGCAAAATCATTTAACAGCGGTAAGTCTAAAATAGAAGCCATTGCTCTACTAACGGCTGTTTCGCCTGCATAAATCCCCGTGGCAATCGTGCCGCCGAAATTCAATTTATGCAAATCAGATAAGGGACCTTCTTTTGCTGGTGAAAATGGTAAAAAGTTACGAATTTTACTGACGACCCCATCGATTGCTTCTTTGGCTTTTCCAATTGCGCCTGTAATTCCATCAGCAATCATACCGACAATATTCGCACCGGCATCGGTGAATTTTGAAAACCAACCTTGGATTGCTTGCCAAGCACCTTCAATTACAGAACCAATGGCAGTTTTTACCTGATCGGCTGCATTGGTAACCCCATTTTTGATATTTTCAACTAACTGTCCGCCCGAAGCTAACAGTTGACCAAAATAAGAACCAATCTTCGTGATCATTTGTGAGATTAATGTTCCTGCTGCGGACAGCAAGGCACCCAATAGACTGAGTACACCATTAATTAAGGCTTGAATCAGTTGAATCCCAGCACTTAACAACTGTGGCAACGCATTGATTAACGCACCCATTAAAGCGGTAATTAGCGTAATTGTTGCAGTAACCAGTTGCGGTAAAATTGAAATAATCCCTTGGATCAAAGCCATTAGCAATTTGACGCCTGCGCTGATGATTTGTGGTAACGCACCAATTAAGGCATTTACCAATGTCAAAATCAAGGTAATAGCTGCCGCAACTAAGGTTGGTAAAATCGAAATAATTCCTTGAATTAACGCCATTAACAATTTGACACCTGCGCTGATAATCTGTGGTAAGGCACCTACCAACGCAGTCACTAACGCTAGAATAATCGTCAGCGCTGATTGAATTAACTGAGGTAAAATCGTCATAATCCCAGTGATTAATGCCATCAAAATTTGTAAACCAGCAGTCAAAATCAACGGTAACATAGTAACAAATGCATTGACTAAGGCCGTGATAATTGAAACACCTGCTGTAACTAGCATTGGTAACGCTGTGACAAAAGCTGTCACTAATGTAGTGATGATATTAATCGCTGCAGTTGTAATTGTTGGCAAGGCGGTGACAATCGCATTAACTAAAGTCATTAATAAGCTCAAACCAACTTCTATCAACATTGGTAAGACTGTTGTAATCCCCTGAATCAACGTAGTAATAATTTGTGTTGCCGCTTCAATTAAGACTGGCAAATTGGCAACGATCGCACCAACAATTAACATAATTAAACTAGATAACGCGGTTACGATGCTTGGAATAGCTTCTGTTATTTTCCCGAGAATACTGGTTAAGACTGTTGTAAAAAGTTGTATAACTTTCGGTAGATTAGCTGCCAGCATTGTTGTAACCGATGTAATCGTGTTACCTAAATTATCAAAGACTTGGGTAATACCACCCGCACTCAAATCACCGGTTTTCATCCAGGCCGTCACGAATGAAACAATCAAGGAAATAATTAGACCAAACGGCCCAGAAATTCCTAATGCAGCCAGTGCAACCTTTGTCAGAACTTTTACCAAAAGACCAACCGCTAAACCAGCTTTGTCAAAGGTGCCACCAAATTGCCCTAATAAGTTACTACCTAATTGCAAACCGCTGGCAAAAACGCCTGCTAGCACACGACCAATTGTTGAAAAAATAGTCGCCATTTTCTCTAAGCCTACTGCAAAAAATTGTTTAAAAACTGCCATTACTTGCTGAAAGGCCGGCTGGATCTGTTGTAGCAATCCTACCAATTTGCCAAACGCCGCTGAAACAGCTCCTTGAATGGCACTAGCTAAGCTATTGATACTATTTCTAAATGTTTCATTGGTTTTATAGAAATAAACAAACGCTGCTACCGCTGCTAAAACGGCTGCTACAATTAAAATTAATGGTCCTCCACTTAAGGCACTAAAACTAGCACTTAGTTTTGATAAGCCACCACCTAACTTCCCAATGTTTCCTTTTATAAGAACCAAACCATCACTAAACTGTTGAAATTTTTGCTGAGCCATCGTTACCATAATCAACATGGGCCCAATGGCGGCTAAAATGCCCATAATGGCAACAATAAAAACTTGGACGGGTTTTGGTAATTTGATAAATAAATTCACCAAAGCTGTAATGCCTTTGACGACTGTGATAACCACTTGAACCAAAATTTCCATTCCTGGAGCCATCACGCTTTGAATCACTTGTGCCGCCGCTTCAAATGATTGATTCATCTGAGTCAATGCCCCTTGCAACTCGCCCTGCAATGAATCAGAAATCCCTCCTGCACTAGCCATAATCAGTCCTTGCATTCCTTGAAATTCGCCACTGACCCCAGCACCGACGCCCATAGCTGTTTTTAAAACATTCAGCATAGGTAAGGAAACGGCACTAGTCATGGCCGTCCCAAAGCTCAGCATATTATTTTGTGCATTAGTAAAGCCATCAGAGGTTTCTTTCCCCGCTTTTTTAGCTGCTTCACCGGTTTGTTCAGCAGAATCTGTTAACGCTGTGTTCATTTGATCTGCTGCCTTTGCTGTTTCGTCTCCTGTTTTTTTCACTGTTTCTCCAGATTGTTGCATGACGGTTTTAAATGTGTTCATGACCGTGGCTGACTGATTGACACCCGCACTAATTTTCCCTAAATATCCACTTAATAAGGCATACTCACCGCTCATACTTTTTAATGCTTGTTGGACGCCTGCAAGGCTTTTCTTTGCCTCCGATAACGGCGTTTTTTCTTTGTCATTCTCCATCTACTCTCCTCCCTTCTCGATAGCGGCGTAGACGCTCTGCCACAGTAGCAAGTTGCGTTTTTTTCCGCTCATTTAATTTCGTTCGTTGTGGCTGGTTAGCTGCCAGAACTTCAGCAACTCGTTTTTCATAATCATAAAAACTTTTAAAGCTTTCAAAAACGGGTTTTCCTTTTTTGTTTGTCGCTTGCGCTTTAACATTTAAGTAGGCAAGCTCGTGCCTTTTCCGCTCTTCATCTACTTCTGCTAAATTAAAAGCAATCATTCGTAATTCAAATTCAGACATGGTCATCCGATCCACTTCTTCAAATGAACGACAGCCTAAGTAGCGAAAAGCAGAAAGAGCGATGTCGTGATACACGTCATCGCTCGTTTTAATTAGTTGGTCGCTTGCGCTTCTGCTTTCTTCGCTTCTTTGCTGAACTGATCGATCATTGGTTTTGTAAGAGGTTGCTTTCCCATTTCTTTAAGCAAATCATCTGAAAGTTTTTTGACATCTTGGGTCATTAACCATGCTTCAATTTCCGACTTACCTATTTTTAATTGCCCACTTTGTAAAGCTTCCATGATGTCAACTAAGATTACTGGATTGTATTGGCGTAAATAAATCATTGCTGAACTGATGCCCATGCCGAATTTGGCAGCGCCATTTTCAATTTGGTAACGTTTATCTAATTCGCGAATCGCGCCAATCGTAAATTTCACTTCAATTGTTTTTCCGTTAATCTCTAAATTCATTTTTTATCCTCCTAAAATTCAACACTTTTTGATTATTCGCCAGGTTGTGGTGCTTTCTCTGGAACGGTATCTTGGAACGCATATTGTGCTTCTGCAATAATATCTGCTTCTACTGTTGCAAAACCATCTTGTGGTTTGCCATTAATAGAGGCTTCTGTTTCAATTTCTACTAATTCTTCTACATTGGCTGGTAAACTCCATGAATTTACATAACCTTGGGCATAAATTGCTGGATATTTACCTTCCGCATTTTTTTCACCTTTTAAATCAACGTCCCAAAATTCCATTAAGATGCCATCTTCAACTGCGTCTTTCATGTATAAATTTTCATCATCTCGAGAGGCTAAACCGCTTAACGATAACGTAACTTCTAAACCAGAAACAGCATTCGCAACGCCATCTTTTGTTTGCGTACCGCTCGATTCACGTGAGAATTCCCATTCATGTTCAATTTGAAATAAGGGTTTCATTGCTTTCTTTGTCGCTGCTTCATCCAAGCGACGAACTAATAAAATACGGTCTTTTCCTTGCATAACTTCTCCCATTGATAATTCCTCCTAGTAAAATTGCATGTGTAATGGTAGTACAGCATGCCAAATTGTTTTTTTCATTTGTTTGGTATCTTTTACCATTTGTGCTTTGACTTCTTGATGTTTGATACCCCAATTAAAATGAGCCGTTCGTTTTAAGTTACTGGTTGCCTGCCGTAAAATCGTTCCTTTAATTGTAGAAATTTGTTGTCGTTCAGATAACGCACCATAAACATGCATTATTAATTCAATTTCTCCCAAAATAGCTGATTTAGTTGGCTTAGGTAATTCTTTACTATCACCTAAATAAACAAATGGCTGATCTGGTAAATCTGTCGGCAGTTCCTCTAGCAACAAAAATCCTGACGTCTGGCAGATTGCAACAAGGGCTTCATATAACTCTTGTTCCGCTTCATTCATTTTTAGCGCCACCTTTCCATTCAAAAAATTCAGGATTGGTTAACAAATTGGCTCTCTTCTAGTCAAAATGAAGGATTTTGAAAGTAGCCGGCATTTTCTGCTCCTTCATAGCTGACACAAGAAAGCAGTCAAAATTATAGAATTCCGTGTCTTCATTTTTTGGTTGCCTCACGTTTATCTATCTCTTTCGACACTATTAATTTACCATGTTGACACCTGAAAAAATTCCACGCTTTTTCCATGTTTACATCCCTAGTTCATCCGCCACTGCTTCAAAGAAATGATTTCTTAATTTATAGGCTTGGCTTTTACTAATAAATAATTGCTGGGCAAGTCCAATTAATGTTAAAGAGGGCCGTTTTTTCATATATAGTTCTTCAATAATCACGCGCGTTTGTTCATCCGCTTCAGCTAAACAATTTTTGATAATGTCTCGATTTCTCTCTAAGTTCCACAAACGACGATCCATAGCTATCGTAATCGCCATTCGTTCGGTCACTACAGAGTGAAGTCCTTGTCCTCTAATACCAGCATTTAAATCTGCTTCTTGATAAGGGTGCCGTAATTCTTCTTCCCGTTGCCGGATATACTCATCTGTTTTATAAAAGTCTGCTAAAATATCTTTGATATAATTAAATGTTGACGTACGCATTGGTTAATCTCCTTTACTTTTATTCATTTAAAAGTGTTAATCGATAAATAAAATAACACTCTTTCGACATTTCTAAGCCGTGACGAATCGCTTCATCTGAATAACCGAGCCAAATTAAATAGAGATACTCGCTTTTTGTAAACGATGCGGCCTTGATGGATTGGATGGGTCTTGATTGATCCATCGACCAATTACCGATTGCTTGTCCTAATTCTTGAATTTCCTGCATAATAAGTTTATTTTTTTGACTTGCCCAATCGGGATATTGATTCATTAGTTGTAAGAGTCGTTTTCTTTTTTGTGCTTTTTCGCTTTGTTGCTTTGAAATATCTTTAAATACAACGCTTTTCATTTCAAATAAATCTTTTTTACGTTTTGTTAAATTACTCATGTTTACGGCCTTCTCTTTCACCAATTAGATAACCTAACATTAGTGTCATTGTCCAAAAGATAAACCCAATAATAATTGTTAACATATTTATTTCACACTCCTCATTCGTTTGTCTGTTGTGTCTTTATATTGGAAAACATAGCCACTGGCGTGCTTCATTAGACGAGAAATAATGCGTGTTCCATAGGCCTCCACCAGTTGTTTTCCAGAAAAATTAGTAGTAAAAATAGTTGCTTTATTCTGTCTAGCTTCTAAAATTCGGTTTAAGATGTCATTATTAAAATCCGTACTAACTTTATTTTTAATTCCTAATTCAGCACCTAAATCATCTAAGACCAAAACGTCTGCTTTTTTCATTCTAGTAATATACGCTTGAGCCTTTGCTTGGCTTTTGGTCGACTCATTCATGGACATTTTTAGTTTTTCTAATAACTCAGAGTAGCTGACAAATAAACAATACTTTTGATATGCAGAGCGTTCTAAGACTTCAACTAAAATACTGATAGCCAAATGACTTTTACCGACACCAGGTTTCCCTGAAAAAATAACGTGGATTGGCTTTCCTTCAACAATCGCTGAAACTGCTGCTAAGGCCCGTTCTTTTGCTTGTCTTGTTTCTAATTCAGTGGTTTGGTAATTGGTTAAACGACATTGCCGTAGCGCATCATCAGCAATTAAGGACCCTTGATGAAAAAATTTTTGTGTACGTGCCATAAAACTCTCTTGAGAACGTTGTTGAGTGGCTTCTTGTTCATGTTTTTTTAGCATTTTATACCCACACGACCAACAAGTTGGGGCACAACGTTCTGTGCCATCTTTATTTTTTTGTTGCCAAACATATTGTTCACTGCCACATTCCGGACAACGGTCTTCAACTTTTTCTAACAATTGACTCAATAGTATTTGAAAAGTTTGATCTGTCGCATGCATACTGATTTCCTTCTTTCTTTAAAAACCTAACTCTTGATATTCTTCTGTCATTTGCAGCGTATGCTCCAACACTTGTTTTTTATCATTTACCAGAACTTCATGTACGGATAAATAATTTTGCTGCTCCCAACTTTTCAAAATAGCATTTACATAGCCGTAATTCCGTTTATTTCGATCGACGGCAATTCCTAAAGCATGCAAGATTAATTGGCATGCTTCCTCTTGGCTAGCCCCTTTTTGCATAAAATCTTGCAACCAATACTTAAAATCTTGGCTTGTTTTTGAGGCCAGTGTACCAAAGCCGTTTTCCTCATAAAAATGATAAATCATCTTTAAACAATCGTTTTCTGAACTACTACCTTTACTCTGACCTAACTTAGACTGGACTATGCTTTCCTGTGGTAACCGTTGGTAGTCAGCTGGTTGACCACTGACAGACGATTCTGCTTTAAACGTATAAGCTTTGCTATTTTTTTCAACAATCTGATTTTTCTCTTCTTGATACAAGGTTGGTTTGTAACGATCACTGCGAATATAATTATGAATTTTCCAATGTTTGATAACGATCACACCACTTTCAAATACTAGAATAAATTTTTTAACCATTAGCAATTTTAGATCGTCTTCCCCACAACCAACCATTCGCTGCAATTTTTTGGGATTATTGATAAATCCATCATCATCGGCACGCATCGCTAAATGAAAATACAGGGCCTGACTTGATAAGGGCATATCTAAAAACGCATCACTATCAATAATCGTTTTTGCAAACATGCGTCGTTCTGCCAATCCGCTTCTCTCCTTTTGACTAAATTATTGTTACTCTGTTAGTAATTCCATGAGACCAATCATACCAATCACGATGGCCCCAATTTTTATTGAGATACTGCTTATTAATAAAATAATTGCTAAAAGTAACATATCCGACAACGTTTTTTTATAATTCCGACTCATTTCTTCACCCTTTCTACCAAAATACGGTTTTCCGAACAAAGTGTTCAAAAAAATAGTTCAGTTAACCGAACATTTGAATGGCTCTATCTTAGCACCAAATATTTTCACTGTCAACTCGTAAGTTCGGTTTTATGAACCGGTGATTTTAATTGCAATTGTTACTTGCCTTCTCTAAACAGGTATAGTATACTTTGAGGCAATAGGAGGTTCGGAAATATGAACATTTTTGCTATCCGTTTAAAAGAGGCTTTAACAGCCAAGAACATCAAACCTAGTGATTTAGCGAAAAAAACTGGCATCGGTAAATCTTCAATCAGCGATTGGCTAGCTGGTCGTTACGAAGCAAAACAAGACAAAGTTTATCGCATTGCAGATGCATTAGACATTAATGAGGCCTGGTTGATGGGGCAAGAAGTTCCCATGGAAAAAAATGCCTCAACTATCGACCGCATTTATAAAAAATTAGAGCCCCAACGACAAGCCATCGTTTATCAATTTGCCGAACAACAATTACACGAACAACAAACGCAAGCAGAAATTCTCTCATTCCCTCGCCGTGACGAAATGACACTGGCTGCCCACGCTGGGGATCCAGAAAAGATATTTTCAAAAGAAGAAATCGAGAAAATTCACGATTACTTGGATGAAATTGATGCCAAATATCAACAATCGATTTCTTCTGACAAAAAAGAGGATTAACTTCCCATCTACTCTTTTTATTAAGTAATGGCAGGTGAATGGTAAAGTGAATGATTATGAAAAACTCGTCAGTTCCATTCAAAAGGATGTGACGGTTTTAGAAATTGATTTATACAATCAAACAGGTTGTTATGGGTTGTATCGAAATGGCAAAATTTATATTGAAAAAACATTGAGTACCCGTCAAAAGAAGAACATTTTAGCCGAGGAATACGGGCATTATCAAACATCCGTTGGCACTATTTTAAATCAAAATTGTACAGAAAATCGGAAGCAAGAGTTGAAAGCTCGCAATGTGGCCTTAGAGCAATTAGTTACATTAGACGATTTAATTCGTTGCTCTGAAGCTGGCTTAAGTAACCATTATTCTTGTGCTGAATTTTTGGAAATCGATGTTGAAACATTAAAAAATGTGATTACGTACTATCGACAAAAGTATGGCGCCACTTATCTTTATAAAGGACGGATTTTTGAATTTAGGGATTATTCTGTGATGGTATTAAATACTGGGTTAACTTAAAAAGCATGGAACAAAATCAATAAGGATTTTGTTCCATGCTTAAAAGTATTCTGGAAAATTCAAGAGCGGTTTTTGTACCAATGGTTAATATGTCCGACGCCAAGCATAAGATTTGGGACAAGTATGAGGACGAATATAAATGACGGCCAAAATCCGATGAACTGAATAATATGTTCCCGCATACTATGTAGTACAAAGAAGAAAAGAAAAAAGTACAGGGAACTCTTGCCTGAACCCATTTCTTTTAAATAACGATCTCCATTTTTATAGAAAACAACAATTCTTTTCATCTTTGCACCTCCATGACTATTTTATCAAGAAATCATGAAAAGAAAAAGCACACCATTCGTCTGGTGTGCTTTTTCTTTTTAATTATTCACCTTGATTCAACTTGCGAATCAACTCATCAATGTGATTTCCGTATTGGACAGATTCGTCTCTTTCAAAAATCAACTCTGGTGTTTTATACAAGGTTAACCGTTGTCCTAATTCTTTACGAATCAGTCCTTTAGCTTTGTCTAAGCCTTGTTGAGCTTTTTGTTGTTCGGAAGCTAAATCAGATAACAAGCTGTAATAAATGGTTGCTTGTTGTAAATCACCGGTCACACGAACATCTGTAATAGTGATGCCTTGGACGCGTGGATCTCTGATGCGTTTGTTCAAGATATCATTCACTTCACGCATGATTTCTTGACCTACACGACGGTCACGATAATTTGCCATAGTGTCTTCCTCCAATTACTAAAATTATTGTTTGATTTCTTCCATAATGAAGCCTTCAATCGCATCATCTACACGTAAATCATTGAAGTTTTCAATCATAGCACCACATTCAAAACCAAGTTTGACTTCTTTCACGTCATCTTTAAAGCGTTTCAAGCTTGCTAATTTACCTTCATAAATAACAATACCATCACGAATGACACGAACGCCACTATCGCGGCGAATAAAGCCTTCTGTAACATAACAGCCAGCGATTGTGCCAACTTTAGATACTTTGTACAATTCACGAACCGTCATTTGACCCGTAATTTTTTCTTCAAATTCTGGATCTAATAACCCTTTCATCGCTGTTTCGATTTCTTCTAGGGCTTTATAGATAATACGGTGTAAACGAATATCAACTTCTTCTTGTTCTGCTTGTTGTTTCGCTTGTGGTGTTGGGCGAACGTTAAAGCCGATAATAATCGCATTACTTGCTGCGGCTAAAGTTACGTCGCTTTCATTGATGGCCCCAACTGCCGCGTGAACAATTTTCACACGAACGCCTTCTACATCAATTTTTTGTAAACTTGCTGAAACGGCTTCGGCAGATCCTTGTACGTCTGCTTTGACAATGATATTAACTTCTTTTAATTCGCCTTCTTTTAGGCTTTCAAATAAGTTATCCAATGTCACACGGCTACTTGCTGAACGTTGTTCAAGCAACGCACGTTTAGCCCGTTCTTCCCCTGCTTGACGTGCTGTTTTTTCATCTTCAAAGACCACAAAACGATCACCCGCTTGAGGAACATCATTTAATCCGGTAATTTCTACAGGAGTTGCGGGTCCTGCTTCTTTATCACGGCGGCCCATGTCATTGGTCATCACACGAACACGTCCGTAAGTATTACCAACAACGATTGGATCACCAACATGTAAAGTCCCTTGTTGAACGAGTAATGTCGCAACCGGACCTTTACCTTTATCTAAGCGCGCTTCAATCACTGTTCCAATTGCTTTTTGCGTTGGATCAGCTTTTAAGTCTTCTACTTCAGCAATCAATAAAATATTTTCCAATAGCTCATCAATGTTTTGATTGAATTTCGCTGAAATATTGACGAAAATCGTATCTCCGCCCCACTCTTCAGGAATTAATTCATGTTCACTTAATTCTTGTTTCACATGATCAGGGTTCGCACCAGGCTTATCAATTTTGTTAACTGCTACAATAATTGGCACTTTTGCCGCTTTGGCATGGTTAATCGCCTCGATTGTTTGTGGCATTACTCCATCGTCCGCTGCAACAACTAAGATGGTAATATCAGTGATGCTGGCACCACGCGCGCGCATACTAGTAAAGGCCGCATGTCCTGGTGTATCTAAGAACGTAATTGGTTTGCCATCAATATCTAACTGATAGGCACCAATATGCTGCGTGATTCCGCCCGCTTCACCTGAAGTCACACGAGAATGGCGCAATGTATCTAATAATGTTGTTTTCCCGTGGTCTACGTGTCCCATGATTGTGACAACAGGGGGACGTGTAGTTAAGTTTTCTTCAACAACTGCTTCCGGTTCGAAGAATTTATCAATGTCCGCAATATCAACTTGGACTTTTTCTTGCGGTTCCATGCCATAGTCCACAGCTAATAATTCAATTGTATCTTTATCTAAGGCTTGGTTTTGGTTAACCATGACACCCATCATAAATAATTTTTTGATGATTTCCGCTGGTTCGCGGTGGATTTTTTTCGCAATATCCGCCACGTTCATACCTTCTGTATATTCTAAAACATCTGGTAATTCACGGAATTTACGTGCTGGTACTGCTGGCTTCGCTGATTCTTGTTGATGTTTGCCTTTTTTCCCTTTTTTGTTGAAACGATTGCGGTTTTGGTTATTAAAGTTATTCCGGTTATTACGATTTTGACCGCCACCAAAATTGTTGTTACGGTTTTGGCCGCCACGATTTTGGTTGTTCCCGCCATTGTTATTTTGGCTTGTCCGATTTTGATTCGTTGTAGAACCGTTATTGTTTTGGGTATTGCGGTTTTGATTGTTTGTATTTGTTTGATTGCTACGGTTTTGTGTGTTGCTTTGGCCGTGACGATTTTGGTTGTTGTTGTTTCTTTGTTGTCCATTCGTTGATTGGTTTTTTGGACGATTTTGGTTATTTCTTTGTTCACCAGGTTTATTGTTCATTGGTTTCTTATTGGCTGGTTTATTTTGTGTTGTTTGTTGCTTTTGGTTGTTTGTTGCTTTTGATTGAGTATTTACGGTACTTCCTCCTCCGAATGCTTGACGAAGCTTTGTTTCTTGCTCGGAACTAATTGCGCCCATATGGTTTTTAACATCCATACCTAATTGATGCGCTTTATCGACAACGTCTTTGCTTGCTTTATTCATTTCTTTTGCTAGTTCATAAATTCTTTTTTTTCCCATGCAATCACCTTCCTAACCTTTTAGTAATTCCTTGATTTTGGTGGCAAATCCTGCATCAGTTACTCCGATAACCATTCGTGGTCGCCCAATCGCTTGGCTGAGCTCGAATTGACTGAACAGTTCGCTAACAGGAACATTATAATAAGAACTTTTGTCCTTGATTTTCTTTCTAGTATTCTCACTGGCATCTTGTGCAACAAACACAAATTTCGCTTTGTTTGCACGAATATCTTTAAGGGTTAATTCCTCACCTGTGACTAATTTACCGGCGCGCATTGCTAAACCTAAAAGGTTCAAAATTTTGGTTTTATTTTCCATCGCCAAACAACTCTTTGCGGGCTTTTTGATGTGTTACATAATCCAATAGTTCTTGATAAAATTCATCACTTAATTTTGTTTCTAAGACACGATCAAGAATTTTTTTATCCCAAGCTTTTTGGACTTCCGCAGGATCCAAATCAACGTAAGCGCCACGTCCAGGTAATTTACCAGTTGGATCTAAGGCCACTTCACCTTCTTTGGAGCGAGTAATTCTGACTAATTCTTTTTTCGGTTTCATTTCGCCTGAAACAACCGATTTACGCATTGGAATTTTTCTCTTTTTCATTTTTTCACCCTCCAAAAACGTTATTCTTGTTCAGGTAATTCTTCTGTAATTTCTGCTTCAACAACTGCTTCTTCAGTAGCCAAGTTTTCGTAATCATCTGCCGTCATATCTGAATGGATAATTGCTTCATCCATTTCTTCTGCCACTTCGGCAACTTCTTGATTGGCTTGTTGTTCATAAAATTCAGCCATATCAGATTCTGATTTGATATCAATTTTATGGCCCGTTAATTTAGCAGCTAAGCGCGCATTTTGACCACGTTTACCAATTGCTAATGACAATTGATAATCAGGTACAACGACTGTACATGCTTTGCTATTTTCTGGATCAAAAATAACATCTAATACTTGAGCTGGATTCAAGGCATTACTAATATAAATAGCTGGATCTTCGTTCCATTCCACAATATCCATATTTTCGCCTTTTAATTCATTCACAATCGCTTGGACACGTTGGCCTTTTGGACCGACACAGGTACCCACTGGATCAATATTAGGATCTGTTGAACGAACAGCTACTTTTGAACGATCGCCAGCTTCACGAGCGACACTTACGATTTCAACAATTCCATCATAAACTTCTGGAATTTCTTGTTCAAAAAGACGTTTTAATAAATCTGGGTGACTACGGCTTACAAAAACTTGTGGGCCTTTTGATGTGTTTTCAACACGTGATACGTAAACTTTAATCCGATCATGCGGTTGGTAAAATTCATTTGGCATTTGATCTTGTTTTGATAAGACTGCTTCGATTTTACCCAAGTTTACATAAATATAACGACGATCTTGACGTTCAACAATTCCTTGCATGATGTCATTTTCGTATTCGCTAAATTCATTATAAATAATTGTTCTTTCTGCTTCACGGACACGTTGTAAAATTACTTGCTTTGCTGTTTGGGCAGCAATGCGGCCAAAGTCTTTTGGCGTAACTTCAAAACGAATTTTGTCGCCGATTTCATATGCACCATT
Organism: Enterococcus sp. DIV1307a; assembly: GCF_050537425.1. Lineage (NCBI taxonomy): Bacteria > Bacillati > Bacillota > Bacilli > Lactobacillales > Enterococcaceae > Enterococcus > Enterococcus sp. DIV1307a. The sequence goes on along the minus strand of NZ_CP172914.1, from coordinate 1,053,893 downwards.
TAATGCAACGGCATCTTTTAATGAAACTTCCAATTGTGAATCAAATACTTCTTCTGTTACTTCTTTGACAGCATACACGTGAATATTGCCTTTTTTTGGTTCAAATTCAACTTCGACGTTGCTTGCTTGTCCATAATGTCTTTTATATGCAGAAACTAAAGCTGCTTGTAACGCTTCAATCACCGTATCTTTAGGAATCCCTTTTTCAGCTTCTAATACGTCTAATGCATTTAACATTTCTTTGCTCATTGTTTTTCTTTTCCTCCTATGGATTCGTTAAAGCTGAACGAGTGGTTCTTCTTCCAAGGGAAAAACTTCTCGTTAAAACTTGTCACAGGCCCGGCTAAAAGTAAAACTTTTAGTGGCCCCTTTTTTACATTCGAGTCTGTTGATTAAAATTGAATGGCTAAACGAGCTTTTGCGATATTTTTACGTTCAAAAGTCATTTCCTTCACTCTGGTTTTAATTTTTACACTTAATGTTAATTGTTCTGAATCAAGATGGACTAAGGTACCCTCAATCTGTTTTTCTCCATCAACTGCTTGATAAAGAGAAATATGAATGTACTTACCTACCGCTTGTTCATAATCGCTTTCTTTCTTTAACGGACGTTCTGCTCCCGGAGAAGAAACTTCCAGAAAGTACGCTTGCGGAATTGGATCTGGATCCATTGCATCTAGTTTTTCACTTAATTTTTCGCTGACAAAGGCACATTCCTCAATATCAATGCCACCTTCTTTATCGATAAATACTCGTAAAAACCAATTTTTTCCTTCCTTAACAAACTCTACTTCCACAAGTTCAAAATTTTGTTCTTCTAAGATTGGTGTGACTAACTTTGTTACAGTTTCCACAGCACTACTCAAAATTTTCGCCTCCTTCGAGATTGATGTAACGAACCGTGTCCTGATGACTTTTCCATCAAAAAGAGTGAGCAGAAATCCGCTCACTCCCAACTAGTATCATTACGCTAAAGATAGTATAGCACAGAACCACTCCAAACTCAAATGAACAAGCTGAATCTCTCGAAATTTGCACATTTTGTCTCGATTACTGAAACTATCTAAACGATTATTTTTTCGTTTTAAAATAGATAAATACTCCTTGAATCAAAAGAAGGCTACCTAAGAAAAGAAACGCGTTTTCTTTTGTTTCTCCTGTTTTTGGCAATTCCTTATTACGAATCGCCTGTTTTTCAATGGTTATTGAAGTAGTTTCTGTGGTTGAATTCGTGGTAGTATCTGTTGTCCCACTCGTTGGTGGCGTGGTACTTTCTATAGGTTTTTCTGGCGTATAGTGATTAGTAAATACTTGACCTCCATCATACTGAATAGTCGCCACGAGATTTCCTAAAAGCGCCTCGACGGTTACTTGAACTTGAAGGTTGTGCGTATCGTAGGAAACACCTGCCTGTTGCGTGTTTACTTCCCGAATGGTGTATTGATAGTTTCCGGGAGTTTCAAAGGTTAATGGTGAAAATTGAATTTTCCCTAAAATATCGTTACTAACCGTTTCTAGTACTGTACCTTTCTCATCTAACAATTCAAATTGAAATTCAGCATCCTTCAGTGGTTTTCCTAAAAGAACTTTTCCAGCTAAAAATGAAGCAGCGACTGGTTGATATGAAATCTTATGATTCACAACAGTTTTCAGTGCAACTAAGTTTTTACCAAAGTCTTCAGGTGTTATTGAAATCTTGTTTTGCGAAAGCTGGTAACCGGTAGGTGCTTTGGTTTCTTCTAAAGTATAGTTATCTTTTAACAAGCCTTTAACAATCGCTGTTCCGTTTTGATCTGTTGTGATTTTGGCCACTGTTTGATTGGTTGAGTTACGAATGAGTTTAAACTCTGCACCTGCTAAACGCTGGCCTGCTTCATCTTCTTTATGAATTTCAACAACATATTGTTCACCATTAGCTTCTCCACCACCCGTTTGTGAGACACGACTCACTTCGACTTCTTCCACCACCGTTTGATTTTCTGTTAATTTTGCATAATTTGTGAAGGTTTCACCTTTTTCGGGAAGATGATCGATTTTGGTTTTATAGGTGATACGATATTCGTTAGTCCCAATATTACCAAAATGCACCGAAAAATTGCGGTCACCAGGACCATACTGGACAGCCAACTGATCAGTTATATCTTCCTCTGGCGTGAACTGCCAAATAGCATTTCCATCCAGTGTCCATTGTCCTCGTTCAATTTTCATAGTGTCTTTCATATAACTTAAACTTTCTGTTTTTAGCACATCTTCTACTTCTAAATCAGTATACGTTTGCCCTGTTGGATTAATCCGTAGCACATTGTAAATTTCGGTTGGATCGTCTTCGATAAACCATGAATACTTGCTAAATTTTTCGTTAACATCATCGCCTTCACCTTGGTAATCAAGATCGCCAGCAAATATTTTTTCCCCTTCAACCGTGACGTAAATAGGAATCTTGGATTCATTTTCGACATTTTCGAAATCAATCAAACTTGTAAAATATAAAGACCCACTAATATTGGCATGGTTTTCTACGTAATCTGTATACGTTAACGTGACCGTTTTATTTGCTACATCGGTCTGTGCGATTGCAACCACAGCACCTGTATCATCTACTACATTAAAGGTCATATTTTTCTCGAGACGTAGCTCTTCGGGTAAAGTAATCACACTAGTATCCCCACTATTAACGGTATTATCCGGTAAGTTGAACTCAATTCGGAGGTAGATGTCTGTATATTGATTAATGGTCCCAAGTGGGTTTCCCTCTTTATCCGTTAGCTGAATCGCTGTCACAATGTTGCCCACTTGCTTACGCGGCACTACGTTTGGCGTAGCAGAAATTTGATTGGTTTCACTGGTACTAGTTGGTTCCGTTTGCGCATATCCTGTTTCAAGTTTCAGAAAAGGCGTTATCAGCATCGACAAAAGAATGAAAAACATTCCCCAATAGACAAAACTTCTTTTTTTCATTTTTATTCAATCCTTCCTATCTAAAATAATTGGTTAGGTTTATACTATCAAGGATTAACTAGGTACAAGTGTTTTTATTTTTCCCAACAATAAAAAACAAAAAACACCGAACCAAAATAATTTTGGCTCGGTGTTTTGCTCCTAATGTCTTTTCTTATAAAACCATAATTGAACTTTTTCAGAAATGGTTGATAAATGTTGGAAAGTTGAGTCTGCTGCAAAGAAAAGAATGGCTAAAAGTAACAAGGCTGTTGGCGATACCGAAGTTAACGAGAACAAGTTTTTCATGGAAATACTTGTAATAACCATTCCGATTAAACAACCAATCATTACGCGCTTGCGGTAACGATTCATTGGTGAACTAATTTTATAAAGAACCATAAAACCGACTGAAACTAGCAACAATGTTGCAGTCGTTGAAATGTCCGTTTTTTGAAGTGCAAGAATATCACCACAAATTAGTAAAGCACCGACTACTAACATATCCGTTAACCCACCAGGAATTGCTTTTGATAACACATTGAAAAGAAATTTCCCTTCAATGCGACGATGATTTGGTTCCAAAGCTAGAAATGTCGAAGGAATCCCAATTGTAAATAAACTAATCAATGTGACTTGTGTCGGTTGTAAAGGATATGTCACGGCAAAAATCATAGCAAAGACAGACATCAGCAAGGAGAAAATATTTTTTACAAGGAATAAACTTGAAGAGCGTTCAATGTTATTAACTACTTGGCGGCCTTCAAAGACAACCTCCGGCATCGTTGAAAAATCAGAATCTAACAACACAACTTGCGAGGCTTGTGCTGTAGCTTGATTTCCTGAAGCCATGGCAATACTACAATCTGCTTCTTTCATGGCTAAAATATCATTGACTCCATCCCCTGTCATCGCCACTGTATGATCTAATTTTTTCAACAATAGTACAAATTGTTTCTTTTGTTCTGGCGTGACACGACCAAAAACGGTGTATTTTTCTAACGCTTCTGTCTGGGCTTCCATTGTAGTTAATGTTCGCGCGTCCACATAATTTTCAGCACCAATAATGCCTGCCGCTTGTGCTACATTGGATACTGTTAAAGGATTATCACCAGAAATGACCTTAATAGCCACATTTTGTTCAGCGAAATATTCAAAAGTTGCTTTGGCTTCTTTACGAATCGGATTCCAAAGAAGAATGTAGCCTAGAGGTTGAACCTCTGCTGCCAACGTTTCCTGAAATTCTCCTAAATACTTTCCGAACACCAATAAGCGATAGCCTTGACTTGTATAATGTTCCACTTCAGATTGATACATTTCATAATTGTCTCTCAAAATCATCTCTGGCGCCCCAAGAATATACGTCGCTTCCGGGAAAGTCACGCTACTAAATTTTTCGACAGACGAAAACGAGGTGTAGCTAACGGCTTCCCTTTGATTATTAGTAACAAAAAATTCTTTCATCGCTTTCATCGTATCATTGTCAGCTGACATTGTTCGGCAAAAATCGCCAATTAATTTTTCGACATTGGTTAAGTCTGTACCATCATTTTCGATACTCACCACAGGAACCAACTCTTGGACTTCCATCGTGTTTTCAGTAATTGTTCCTGTTTTATCTACACATAACACATCAACACGTGCTAAGGATTCGATACTTTTCATGTTGTGCAATAAAACGCCGCGCTTCGCTAAGCGCATTGTGCTGGCAGCTAATGCAACGGTTGTTAAAAGGTACAACCCTTCCGGAATCATCCCAATCAAGGCAGCTTCCATGGAGACAATGCTGTCATGAAGCCCTTGATGGTTGATGAAATAACTTTGGAAAAATAGAACACAGCCGATCGGGATAATAATAATCCCTACCCATTTCACCAAACGGTTAATGGAACCGACCATCTCTGATTGTTCCCCTTTTTTAATTGATTTGGCTTCAAGCGTTAATTGATGAACATAGGCCTCAGCGCCAATTTTATCAATTCTTGCATAACAAGAACCTGACACAATAAAGCTACCTGACAAAAGTTGACTATCTGCTACTTTGGTAATCTCATCAGATTCCCCAGTTAACAAGGATTCATTCACACGGACTTCACCAGATAAGACAATTGCATCCCCAGAAATCTGTTCACCCGATTTAAAGAGCACCACATCATCCAAAACCAGTTCATCTGGCGAAATTTCTTGTTCTTGGCCATCCCTCACAACGGTTACTTTTGTAGCGTTTAGAATATTTAAGCTATCTAATACTTTCTTCGACTTAATTTCTTGGTAAATTCCAATGACCGTATTAATGATTACTACTGGCAAAAAGGTCATATTTTTATAAGATTGTACCAGCATTAATAACACACCTAGTACCACAAAAATTAAGTTGAAATACGTAAATACGTTATTAATAACAATCTGTTTCGTTGTGATAAACTCTGTGTCGACGGCGGCATTGACTAAGCCTTTTCGCTGTCTTTCTTCAACTTGTGCGGCCGTCAAGCCTTGTTTATCTTCTGGATAATAGCGTTCCGCGTTAGCAGTCACTGCTATTGGTTCATTTTCTTGCATTTCTTTTTTTCTTCTCAAACACATCACCCCTTGTTCTAGTCGACTCTTTCATCGTCTCCTTCTCTCCCACAGTATAGCACTGAATAAAAATTTAGATAACAACTAGCGTCCAACTATAGAAAAAAATTATACATTTCCTAAACATTGTCATTTTCAGGAACAAGCTAACGCAAAACCTTTTCATTTACTTGTTTTTCCTTTACTATAGTAAAGAAGAAATATCAAGAAATGAGGAACAATTGATGGCACAGAATCACGTAATTAAAGTTAGTAAAAAAACATTAGCAGAGATGACCACTGTTTATCAACCCAATCGTTTAAATAAAATGGTCCCTTATACTGTCTTCGTGGCCAAGGTTGGCACCACTACCATCACTGCTTATCAATCAGGTAAAGTCATGTTTCAGGGACCTCAAGCTGAAAAAGAGGCCGCTCGTTGGGAAGGAACGAGTACCACACCACAGAAAAAAGTGTCCCCCCAGACTACAACGCTGCCTGCTGATTTTGGCAACTGGTCTGTGATAGGTTCCGATGAAGTCGGTAATGGCAGCTATTTTGGTCCAGTAACTGTCTGTGCTGCCTATGTTGACAAAAGCATGATTAGCAAACTAAAAGCATTGGGTGTTCGTGATTCCAAAGAATTAACCGACCCACAAATTATTCAATTGTCACATGTCATTAAAGAACTGATTCCTTACAAGTTATTAATCGTTGAACCAAAAAAATACAATGAGATCCAACCAAACTACAATGCTGTACACATGAAAGTCGCTTTGCATAACCAAGCGATTTATCTGTTGCTGCAAGAGTTGGCTCCCACAAAGCCAGAAGGGATTTTGATTGACCAATTCACCCCTGAAAATAACTATCGGAAATATGTTCGTAATGAAAAAAATCAAGTCACTGAAAAATTGTTCTTCGTCACTAAAGGAGAGCAGTATCATGTTGCTGTTGCTGCCGCCTCTATTATTAGCCGCGCTGCTTTTTTAGAAGAGTTAGACAAAGAATCTGCAGAATTGGGTTTCTCTGTGCCCTCTGGTGCCGGCAGCAAATCAGACCAAGTAGCCGCCCGTATTTTGAAAAAAGGCGGCCTAGACTTATTAGCGAATTACGCGAAGCTGCATTTTGCAAACACCCAAAAAGCCCAAAAGTTACTATAAAATAAACACCAAGCAAAAGTCCCAATGCCGATTAGCGGCGCTGGGACTTTTGCTTGGTGTAAAAAATTATTTTTCAATTTCGATAAACAGGACTTTTAAGTAATTACCTTCTGGAAAATTAGGATTCACTTGAAAGTCTGCCGGTAATTGATACGTGTCCGTAATCTTGTAACGAACATTTTTCTCTTGCAAGGCAGTAATCACCATTTTTTTATATTTGGCTAAGGATAAATTTGCCGCATTGGTTGAGGCAATAAGCGTTCCCTTATCCGTTAAAATATCAATAGAATCTTTCACTAGCTCCCCATAATTTTTAGCAACGGAAAAAACTTTCTTTTTGTTGCGAGCAAAACTCGGCGGATCCAAAATGATCATGTCATAACTCAAGCCTTTACGTGAAGCATATTTAAAGTAGTCAAAAACATCCATGACAATAATCTTTTGCGGGGCAAGATTTAAATGATTGACTTCAAATTGCTCAGTCGTTTTCGGTAAGCTTCGTTTAGCTAAATCCACACTAGTGGTGGCCACGGCCCCCCCCATAGCGGCAGCTACTGAAAAAGCACCTGTATAACTAAACATATTTAAGACTGTTTTACCTACTGCAAAACCATCTACTAATCGACCACGAACTTCTTTTTGATCTAAAAAGATGCCTGTCATTAATCCTTCGTTTAAATAGGTAGCAAATTGAACGCCATTTTCAGTGACAAGTAATGGCTCGGGTGCTTGTTCGCCATACAAAAACTGTGATTCGGGTAAATTTTTTGTGGAAAAGCGAATCTTTTCGTAGGCACCAATAATGTCAGGGTAAACTGTGCGAAACGCCGTCAAAAGTTCGGCTTTTTTCTGATAAAGGGTTTCATTATACCATGAAAAAACGGCGTAATCTGCATAGCGATCGATGATCACTCCCCCAATGCCATCCCCTTCTCCATTAAATAATCGATACGCGGTTGTCAGCGAATCCTTTTCAAAAGACGTCCGCTTCTCACGACTTATTTCAAAGAGTTGTTGAAAAAAAGATTGATTAATTGGTCCATGCCATGACAGCAACCAACCAATGCCTTTATTTTGTTCGCCTAAATATCCTTCAGCTAAGCGCTGGCCTTTACTATCAATCAAAGTAAGCCAATCTGTTGGCAACGGCGCCGGCACTTGTTGCAAATCTTCTTTCTGAATTAAAGGATATCCTTTTTTAAATTTATGTTCTGCTTTTTTAGTTACTTGAAGTTTCATTCTGTACACCTACTTTTCAAAGTCCTATCTAGTATAGCAAAAAAAGGCCCATCTGTCTTTAAAGGATTCAAGCTTCACGTCATTTAACGAACTAAAAAGTTTAAGGAAATAGTAAGTTTTCTTTAACATCATCATTCCTCACTTCGGTAAGAATTGACATAAAATTTGTGAAAGAGTAAAATTAAAGTGATATTGTAAAATACGAAATTTACCTAATTTTACTTTTATAGAATCATCGTTTAGAAAGGACGTTTATTTTGAAAAAATTATTTAAAACAAATATTTTGAACACGCGACTGGGGTTATTCTCGCTAATCGCCATCTTACTGTGGCTAAAAAACCTCTTTGCGTACGCCGTTGATTTCCATTTACGTTTGGAAAATATTAACGAGTATTTCATACTCTTAATTAATCCAATTGCCACAACGGTCTTTTTATTAGCCATCGCTTTGTATGTTCGCCGTAAAAAAGCTTCTTATATTACAATGATGATTATTTACTTCTTGATGAGTTTACTGCTCTTCTCAAATGTCGTGTATTATCGAGAATTTACTGACTTCATCACAGTTAATACGATGCTTGGTGCTGGCAAAGTAGCTAGCGGTCTTGGCGAAAGTGCCTTACGTCTCTTTAGACCTTATGACGTCATTTATTTCTTAGACTTCATTATTATTGGCGTATTATTATTAACGAAAAAAATTAAAACAGATGCGCGTCCAGTCCGCGCACGTGTAGCAGTCTCTGTCACACTCCTTTCTGTTGTCTTTTTCTTATTCAATCTATTTATGGCTGAAACAGAACGTCCCCAATTATTAGGACGTCAATTCTCTCGTGACTATATCGTGAAATTCTTAGGCTTAAATGCCTTTACCGTATACGATGGCATTACAACTTACCAAACAAACCAAGTCCGTGCCGAAGCCAGTGCTAACGATATGAAACAAGTTGAAGATTACGTGAAACAACAATATGCGGCACCCGATGATAGTAAGTTTGGTATTGCAAAAGGCAAAAATGTAATTTATATCCATTTAGAAAGTTTCCAACAATTTTTAGTTAATTACAAATTAAAAGATGAAAATGGCGTAGAACACGAAGTCACACCATTTATCAATAGTCTTTACAATAGTAAAAGTACCTTTAGCTTTGATAACTTCTTCCACCAAGTTGGTCAAGGAAAAACAAGTGATGCCGAAACGTTACTTGAAAATTCACTATTTGGTTTAGACCAAGGTTCACTTTTTACACAAGTTGGTGGGAAAAATACGTTTGAAGCAGCACCCGATATTTTAAAACAAACGCAAGGTTACACTAGCGCTGCTTTCCACGGAAATGCCGGTAACTTCTGGAATCGGAATGAAACCTATAAACGTTTAGGCTATGACTATTTCTTTGATGCTAGTTATTATGATGTTAATTCAGATAACTCATTCCAATATGGGTTACACGATAAACCATTCTTTAATCAATCCGTTCAATATTTAGAACATTTACAACAACCCTTCTATTCTAAATTTATTGCTGTATCCAATCATTATCCTTATTCTCAATTTACAAACGATGAAGCAGGATTCCCAATTGCAAAAACCTCTGACGAAACAATTAATGGTTATTTCGCAACAGCGAATTATTTAGACAAAGCGGTAGAAGAATTCTTTAACTACTTGAAATCTTCAGGTCTCTATGAAAACTCAGTCATTGTTCTTTATGGCGATCACTATGGGGTTTCTAATTCAAGAAACCAAAACTTAGCAGAATTAGTAGGTAAAACCAAAGCAGATTGGAACGATTTTGACAACGCCAATATGCAACGTGTTCCTTATATGATTCACGTTCCTGGTCAAGAAAATGGCGGTGTGAACCATACGTATGGCGGCCAAGTTGATGCCTTACCAACCCTTCTACACTTGCTTGGTGTCGATACGAAAAACTACATTCAGTTAGGCCAAGATTTATTCTCTAAACAACACAATCAAATCGTTGCTTTCCGCAACGGCAATGTTGTAACACCTAAATATACTATTTTAGGTTCTAGCATTTACGATACTAAAACAGGCACTTTAATTACAGAGCCAACCGAAGAAGTTAAGAAAGAAGTCGCTGATTTAAAAGCCAAAGCGACGAAACAATTAGAAACGTCTGACCAAATTACTAACGGTGACTTGCTTCGTTTCTATACCAATAGCGGCTTAAAACCAGTTAACCCAGAAGACTATGATTACAAGAACCAATTGCAACAACTGGAAGCAATTGAAAAAGAAAAAGGTGAAAAATCAACGAGTGTTTACAGTAAAAACAATAATAAATCAACCGTTGATGAATATCACACTGACAGTTATCAAGGCTATCAAAAAACTGGTAAATAAATCTTCAAAAAGCTTGAGCAATTTGCTCAAGCTTTTTTGCTACTTTTTCATAATTAATTCATATTATTTCACTATACTAAAGATAGTTTAGAGAGGTGAAAGTTGATGAGAAGTGTCCGTTACGCTACAGCTAGTAGTTTTTATCATAAAAAAATCACGTTAATCACTGCACTCTTCTTCTTCCTGTTCTCTTTCTTATTGACTGGGCTGTTTAACTTGATTGATTTTGAAAAAGAGTTTTTACGAACGATGCCAGACTTTGTCGATATTGAAAAACAAACTAGTTACCATTACCAACTGATTCAATACTATTGGCACCTCTATCTAGGTAGTGTCATTTTCTTTGGTGTTACTTTTCTTCTGTTGATGTATGTGACATTACGCATAAAAAAGGAAGAAATACATACATGGTATCACATGCACTTTTCAAATATGTATGTCACCAAACAGCTCTTACTAGAGTTATGTTTACCGGCTCTATTAGGAATTTTCAGTTTTTTACTTTTCACTTTAATGTTTCAAGAAACGTATAATACTGTTCTTTGGGCTGCTCGTGATGCTATTTTACAGTGGTCTCATTTGGAAACTCCAGCATTTTTAGCTAAAAGTACCGACCAGGATGTCACGATTACAAATATCCAGCATTTAGGGATTCAAACGATCCAAGCATTTTCTTTTGATTTTAAAAGTATGCAGTCGCTTTATACAATCCGTAATTGCTTTGTTAACTGCTTAATCTTGCTTGGCATTCCTCTTGTTTGCGGGACTCCTTTCACGTTGATTTATTTACGCACACATAAGAAATAAGGGAGGGATTTTCTATGAATGTCACACCATCATTCAAAAAAATAACCGAAAAAAAATCCTCATTCGACGCGTTAGCTTTGCGAGAAGTTTATGGAATCATTTATTCTGCTCCAGAACAAGAACTCGCATTGGCCGATTTTTTTCAAACAAATCAACTAACCATTACTAGGCTTTCTTCTAGTGAAACCTTTCTGCCCTACTTGCCATTAGAAGAAAATTTATTTATCGCTAGTACAATCAAAGAACGGGATCGAAAAGTAGTTCTAGCCGAAGCTTTCCAGATGTTCCAATTAGAACCTGCCTTACTTGGTCGTTCCTTTACTTCTTTTACGACTTTTGAAAAAATTAAAATGCGGATAATACAACTTTTGCTTTCAAAAACAAGTACGTTAGTGATTGATGACATCTTTTCTTCATTAACGATTGGACAACGTCAAGAAATTTTACCTCAATTAAAAATAGCAGTTCAAAAAAGAAACAAGCGCTTGCTATTTCTGACAAAAGATCCACAAATTATTGATAGTCCCTATGTGCACCCCCTGTCTCTACATGCGTTATTAAATTAAAGAAAACGTCTGGCACTGATTGTGACCAGACGTTTTCTTTAGTTTTCAGTAATTTCAACATCAGGAAATGAAATAATAAACGTGGTGCCTTTACCAGGTTCACTCTCAACATTGATTTTCCCTTTATGCAAGCGGACCAATTGTTGAACGATTGGTAAGCCTAATCCTGATTCTCCATATTTAGTATTTTTACGGGATGGATCTACTTTGTAATAACGATCCCAGATATTCAAAATTTGTTCTTCCGTCATGCCGATTCCTGTATCAGAAATACGGACAATAGTTTCTAAATAGCCTTTTTCTAAAGCAATATGAATTTCGCCATTTTCAGTAAATTGGATAGCATTTTGAACAATATTGACAACTACTTGAACGAAACGATCATAATCGGCATACACATCAATTGGTTCGGTGGTGTCTAAATACAATTGATTACCGGCGGCTTCAGCTTTGGCCGTTAGTTGAGTCACAATATTTTCTAAAGCTTCTGTTCCGTTGAACTTCTTCACAACAATTTGAATCTGGTTGGTCCGAATTTTTTCATAATCAAGATTTTCATTGACTAAGCGAATCAAGCGAGCGGTCTCATTTTGCATCAGTTTAATCGCATTCTCTTTTTGATTTTCAGGAATAGCATTATACTGCAATCCCTCTAACAAGCCATTAATAGTTGTTAAAGGCGTCCGCATTTCATGAGAGGCATCCGCCATAAATTGACGACGGCGCTCTTCTTGACGATTGATTTCTTCTTGTGATTCTTTTAAAGACGCGGCCATTTTATTAAAATCTTCTGCTAGGTCATCAAATTCATCTTTGTCATGGACTGGTAATTGAATATCAAAATTTCCACTAGTAATTTCTTTGGTGGCTTTACGCATCCGATTAATTCGTTTCACTTGGAAAGTCGCAAATAGATAACTTAGTAACAAGGCAATCACACCAGAAAAAATAAAGCCTTTAATCAAGTTTTGTGTCACGGACTGGACACTTCGGTCAACGTTTTTGGCAGGTTGTGTAATAACTATTGCACCAAGCAGATTATTAGTATTTTTATCACGCACAGGCAGCATCACATAAGCTGAAGTATTCTTTTCCCCATAGATATCAATATTTTCTGTTGCATAAACACGATTACCTTTCATGATTTGATCCCAATTTTTATCGATTAAGGAAAAGTCTAATTTTTTTGTGCTATCAACTGGTGGGTACTGCACTACGCGGTCCTTGTTAATAAACACAAATTGCACATCTTGCTTCTGGAGTACGCGCTCAGTCAACTGAAATGAATAGGATAAAACATCTCGATCTGAAACACCTGCAACATTAATAAAAAAGTCACGTGTTTCTAAAGCCGATTCTGCATAACCATACAGCTGTTCATAGTTATTTTCTTGCATTGTGCGCTTGGTCAATTGTGTGAAAGACGTTCCGACAATGAGAATAATCAGAGCGATCACACCTATAAAAGCAAGTAATTGTTGATACAAATACTTCATTAAGCAACACCTGAATCGTCGAATTTATACCCTACGCCCCAAACCGTTTGGATGACTTGAGGACCCACTTTTTCAATTTTTTGTCGTAATTTTTTGATATGGGCATCAACTGTCCGTTCATCGCCAAAGTATTGATAGTCCCAAACCAATTCTAGTAGTTGTTCGCGTGAAAAGACTTGGCGTGGTTTTTTTGCTAAAGTGTATAGCAAATCAAATTCTTTAGGTGTTAAGCCTTCGATTAATTGATTATCTAAATATGTTTCTCGTGTTTTCGTATTCATTTTAAAATGATCCGTAATCACATCAAACGTTTCATCTGTATTCTCAGACGTATCATGCGCAGCCTCTGCCACCTCGGCACGACGATGTAGAGCTTTCATCCGTGCAATCAAAGTTAATGGACTAAATGGTTTTGTCACATAATCATCCGCACCCATTTCAAGGCCAATTACTTGGTCACTTTCAGAATCACGAGCGGTCAACATAATAATGGGAACATTGGCTGAAACTTTGCGAATTTCACGACAAACAGCCATCCCATCCATACTAGGTAAGTTTAAGTCTAACGTAATCATGTCCCATTTTTCTGGCGAAGCAAGAAAAGTCGCCAATCCTTCTTTGCCATCATCTTTAAAGGTAGCTTCCCACCCTTCATTTAAGAAAAACATTTGCATCATTTCTGAGACGGATTCATTGTCTTCAATCATTAATATATTCATTTCATTCACTCCTTATTCACTTTTCATAAAACTGCTCTATTGTAGTATACTCTAAAATTGAATTTGTACCAACCGATTCTATATTTCTTCAAAAATCCTTTACAGAACCATCAAAAATCACTTTTTTTCCTGCTCTTTTAAAGAAAACGAAGGGAACCCATTGTCTTTTCAGAAAAGTTTGTTAAAATAACAAGCGTAGAGAGGATGTTAGGGTATGGATAAAATGAAAGCTATTACTTTTTTTGATTTAGATGGAACTTTGTTAGATGGAACATCGCAAATTACTCCTGAGATTACCGCAGCAGTGGCGGCCTTGAAAGACAATCAAATTTTACCTTTAATTGCGACAGGACGGACCTTGTGTGAGATTCAGCCAATCATGAAAGCCAGTGGTATTGATTCTGCGATTGTAATGAACGGGCAATTTATTCATTATGAAGGAAAAACGATTTATTCAGATGAATTTACAACAGAGGAATGTGTTTCACTGCATGAACATGTCAAACATCGTGGTCATGAATTGGCTTTTTACAATGAGCGCCGTATTTTTTGTACAGGGCATACTGGCACAGTGAAACAAGCCTATGATTATATTCATTCAGCTGTTCCAGAAATTGATCCCACAGGTTATGAGAATGATGCCGTCAACATGATGTTGGTCTTAAGTCAACATGGCGATGATGATGAATATTACTATGAGCGGTTTCCTGAATTGACCTTTTATCGCAATGGTCCTTTTTCAATTGATATTGTTCGTAAAGGGGTCTCTAAAGGCTCTGGTGTCAAAAATCTTTTTAACACCTTGGGATTAAACGGCATTCCCACTTATGCCTTTGGTGATGGCATCAATGATTTGGCGCTGTTTGAGGCCTGTGATTATGGAATTGCCATGGGTAATGCGCGAGAAGAACTAAAAGAAAAAGCCACCTTTATTTCAACTAAAAATACTGAGAATGGCATTGTTAATGGCTTGAAAAAATTTGATTTACTATAAGAGAAAACTACCTTCTTCTATTGATGTACTTTAGAAGAAGGTAGTTCTTTTGTATGTTCATTTTTCTTTTTCTGCTGAGCACAGAGAGCTACTCCCACTACTTGAATCAGCAAAATCGCTCCCAACAAACAACTTAATACGATGTTTCCTGATAGGATTGTTCTTCTGATT
The DNA here is from genome assembly GCF_050537425.1 of Enterococcus sp. DIV1307a. Lineage (NCBI taxonomy): Bacteria > Bacillati > Bacillota > Bacilli > Lactobacillales > Enterococcaceae > Enterococcus > Enterococcus sp. DIV1307a. Next base: position 1,038,879 of record NZ_CP172914.1, on the reverse strand, counting down.
AAAATAATTAATACGACACTGCTAATTCCGTAGAGTAACCATTGGTTGTCCATTTTTATTGACCCCTTTGTTTTTCTATGTTTAGGATAGGATGTTTCCTACTAAAATGCAAGGAAAGATCCTAGATTCTTACAACTAACCCATAATTTTTACTAATTCCTTATTTGTTTTCATTTATTCTTAAGATTCGTTTCATTTTTGTAAAAAATCACACTTTTTTTCTATCTCTGTTTTAAATTGCGTACAGTTCTTAAAAAAAATGATACACTAAAAGTGAACTCGAAATGAAAGGAGCCATTCCTTTGGTTAATAGCGAAAAAAGAAAACAATTAATTATTGATACATGCATTTTAGCTGGAAAAATTATGCTGGAAAGCGGATCTGAAGTATATAGAACCGAAGATACAATTACTCGGATTGCAGCAAATGCTGGTGAGCCAGAGAGCGTTTGTTACACGACGGCTACAGGGATTTTCGTGGGTTTTCGTTCCAGTAATTATACGCAATTAGAAAACATCCCCCAGCGCTCGATTAATTTGGAAAAAGTTAGCCTTGTCAATCAGTTATCAAGAGAATTTGCGCAAAAAGAGATTACTCTACCAGAGCTTTATCAGCGCTTAACTCTATTAGAAACAGATACCCCCACTTTTTCAATTTCGTTACGCTTGTTAGCAGCCGGAATTGTTAGTTGTACGTTAATGTACATTTTTGGTGGCACTTGGCAAGATTTTATTGCAACTTTTTTTGTTGGCGGGATTGGCTATGCCAGTTATCTTTTTACCCAAAAGTTATTCCAAGTTCCTTACCTCGATTCATTCGCAGCCGCTTTTGTCATTGGTTTGTTGGCCTATTTGGCTGTGCATTTTCGCTTAGCAGTCAACATCGATAATATTATTATTGGTGCGGTGATGCCGTTAGTTCCAGGTGTGGCGATTACGAACTCTTTTCGCGACATTTTAGCCGGCCACCTCATCAGCGGGACGGCGCGAGGGACAGAAGCTATTTTTATTGCTGGGTCTGTTGGCCTGGGAATTGCCTTGATTTTTAAATTATTTATGTAAGGAGTGTTCAAATGGAACTAATTTTTCATCTTCTCTTTAGTTTTTTAGCGACTGTGACGTTTGGTATTATCACGAACATTCCTCGTAAAGCACTGGTGGCTTGTGGCATTACTGGCATGACAGGCTGGATGATTTATTATCTCTTAACGCAAACTTTTGATGCTAGTCAAACCTTTGCAAACTTTTTAGGAACGGTCGGATTAGGAATCGCTAGTATCTTTTTTTCCCGTTACAAAAAAATGCCGATGATTATTTTTTATATTCCAAGTTTGGTTCCTTTAGTGCCAGGAGGCCCTGCCTATCAAGCGGTTCGGAGCATTTTATTAGGAAATATTGATGACGGTTTGCAGTTGATTTTAAAAGTTGTCTTTACTGCTGCAGCTATCGCAGCGGGCTTTATGGTGACCTCGCTACTGGAACGAATTGTCAAACGTTTTTTCCCCAAGCGACTCTTCCGATTGGTCAAAAAATAAAAAAACAAGCTCATTTTCTGAGCTTGTTTTTTTATTCTACTTCTTCAAAGAACAGCAACAAATCTTGTAGCGTTAATTGTGCTTTTTCAGCAGCGTTTAAATCTTGAACAATTTTACCTTTTTGTAAAACAATTAAACGATTGCCATATCGTAAAGCATCTTCCATTCGATGGGTAATCATTAAACAAGTTAAGTGCCCTTCTTCAATCCGTTGTTCCGTTAAGTGCATCAACTGCTTGGATGTTTTGGGATCTAAGGCAGCAGTATGTTCATCTAAAAGTAATAATTCTGGTTTTGTGATAGTGGCCATTAATAAACTTAAGGCTTGGCGTTGACCGCCAGAAAGGTTACCTGTCGGTGTATCCAGATGATTTTCCAAGCCATTGCCAACTTCTTGACAGATTTTTGTAAACAAGGCGCGTTGCTCATTTATCTTCCGTAATGTTAAGGGACGTTTTTGTCCGCGTTTCATGGCAAGCAATAAATTTTCTGCCACAGTCATTCTTGGTGCTGTCCCCATTTTAGGATCTTGAAAAACACGCGCTAGAGATTTGGCCCGTTTGACTTCAGAAAGATTGGTGCGATTGACTCCTTCAATTAAAAATTGTCCTTCTGTTAGTGTCAAAGTTCCTGCTAAACTATTGAATAGCGTACTCTTGCCTGCGCCATTTCCACCTAAAACAGTAATGAAGTCCCCAGGATAAATGGCTAAGTTCACATGATCCAAAATCACTTTTTTTTCATTCATCCCATTATCAATGATTTTTGTCGCATTTTTTAATTCAACAACTGGTTTCATTTCGTTTCCCCCTTATCAGAAAAGCCGTGTAGTCGTAATGCTTTTTTTAATTGCGGGATCATTAAACAGATTGCTAAAATCACTGCTGAGAAGATTTTCAAATACGTTGTATCAAAGCCTAATTTAATCACTAATAAAATCAATAGTTGATAAATAATACTGCCTACAACAATCGCCATCAACCGTTCACCAAACGTTAATTCTCCAAACAGTACTTCACCAATAATGAGTGAAGCTAAGCCAATTACAATGACACCGGTTCCTTTACTTACATCCGCATATCCATCATTTTGGGCAATCAAAGCGCCAGATAAGCCAATCAAGCCATTTGATAAAACCAATCCTAAAATTTTCATGCGATCCGTTTGAATGCCAATCGAGCGAGCCATTTCTTCATTGTCGCCTGTCGCAATATAGGCTTGTCCTAAACTAGTATTAAAGAAAAATAACAGTAAAATCATTACCACAGCCAAAACACTAATCCCTAAAAAAATAGTATCATAATAATCTGGTAAGGCCATTTTTTGAAAAACATCTTGAATCTTCGGTTGGTTTAGTAAAGACTTATTTGGCGATTTCATCACAAATAAAATCACGGAATTTAAACCAGACATCACTAAAATTCCTGCTAAAATAATTGGAATTTTTCCTTTTGTAAATAGTAAACCAGTCACTAAACCGGCAAGCATTCCTGCGCCGACCCCTAAAAGAGTCGCTACAAATGGTGAAACCCCTGTTGTAATGGCAGTTACACAAACCGCCCCTCCTAACGGAAATGAACCTTCTGTGGTCATATCTGGAAAATTTAAAATACGATAAGTCATAAAGATACCTAGACCTAACAAGGCCCATAACATTCCTTGTCCAATTGCTGAAACAATCATCGCTTCTCCTACTTTCTTTGATAATTAGTTAATCAATTTCGATTTTTTTGCTAACTCTGCGGGAATCGTAATTCCTAACTTTTGCGCTTGTTTTTCATTGATAATTGTGTCGCCTGTATTAAAGGTATAAATGGGTGTAGTTGCTGGTTGACTTTTTCCAGACAGAACCTCTGCTGCCATTTTGCCGGCTTGTACCCCCAACGCATGTTGATTAATCCCAACAGTTGCTAAACCGCCTTGTTCTACCATTGTATCCACCGAAGGAATAATCGGCGTCTTAGTTCGATTTGCTTCTCCGACTACCGTTTGCATGGCATTAGCAATCGTATTATCAGTTGGTATATAAATCACATCTGTTTCCTTAGTCATCACTTGAACCGTTTGTGCAATTTCATTACTTGATGGCACAGCATATGTTTTCACTGTCAATCCTTTGGCTTCAGCTGCTTTCTGCGCTTCAGCTACTTGGTATCGAGAGTTTTCTTCTGAGGAAGCATAGAGAATACCTATTTTTTTGGCAGCTGGTATCAATTCTTTTAGTAAATCCATCTGGGCTGACAAAGGAGATTGATCACTAACACCCGTAATATTACCGCCTGGCTTTTGATTGTCTTTCACCAATCCTGCACTAACAGGGTCCGTAATGGCGCCTAAAATGATCGGGATTTCTTGGGTAGTGTTGGCTAACGCTTGCGCAGCTGGCGTGGCGATGCCAATTAAAACGTCTGCCTTTTTTTGTACTAATTGTTGACTCATGATTGCTAACTTACTCTGGTCGGCTTGACCATTTTGAAAAATAATTTCTAAGTTTTTGCCTTTGTCATAGCCATTTTCCTTTAACCCTTCCTCAACACCTTTATAAATTTCATCCAATGCGGGGTGACTGACAAACTGCAAAACCCCTACAGTAACTATGTCTTTCTTTGAATTCGTCACTTTTTGATTCACAAAAAAAGCACCAATTAAATAAATAGCTAATAAAGACACGACAAACGTTAAACGTTTATTTTTCATTTTGCATTCTCCTAACTGCCCTTTTGTTTGGCAACTTTTTCTTTTTAATAATAAAACCATTATCTATAGGGCGTTTCTTCCGTTGAAAGTGAAACTGAGATTCATAATCCTCTGCTTAGTCAAAATCCTAGGAACACTTTTTTACAAATGTCAGGATTTAGCTGCGACGAGGATCGCAATTTTGGTGAGAATCGCAGGAGCACTTTTCTACGATTGTGACAACGTTCTCTTCGCTCACCTTGTACTACTCATCACTCTTGAAGGCCAAACTGCGGCGAGTATACGCAGCCTGCATCTACTCTGTCACTTCGTGTCAATCGTAGTGCTTGTCAGGATTTAACTGCGACGAGGATCGCAGGAGCACTTTTTCTACGATTGGGACAACGTTCTCTTCGCTCACCTTGTACTACTCATCATCTACTCTGTCACTTCGTGCCAATCGTAGTGATTCGTAGCAAAAAAACAACGACTTATCCTAAGTGTTTAGGAGTGGTCGTTGTTTTTTTGCAAAACAAAAACCACATAGATGGGTCCTCTATGTGGTCGTTTTTTCTTCTTGAATATAACCAGCATAGATACACTTTTTAGAATAAGTCTTCTAAAGTTGTATCTATGAAAGAATCATACATACAACTATCTACGCCAGTTTTGCCATGATTGGTGCATTTCTTTTACGTTAGATAATTGTGTCATGTATTTTCCCTCCTAGTTATGTTGTTAAAGGTAGTCTACACTATATTGATTTTGTTCGTCAAGAAAAAGTTTTTATTTTCTTGCATTTCTTTTACTTCTAAAAAACGAGCCACTCTTATGAGAGGCTCGTTTTTCTTTATTTCAGCATATTTACCACTTAATTGTTTCGGTTTCTTTCAATTTTCACGGGAACTTTAACTGCTTGTTTTTGCGATTGAATCAGCCATAAACTTACTAAAATCGTCATTGAAATTACTAATGCCATCGAAAATCCCCTCTTTCTAATTCCTTAAAACTTTCTACAATCTAAGTTTAACATAGCTAGCTATTATTCACCAGTTTCTGGTACTGTATCAGTGCTTTCTGTCGTCGTTTCAGTAGATTGAGCAACGCCAGTCGTGCTGGTCGTCGTCTGTGTTTCAGCGGTCTTTGCTGCTTCTTTTTCAGCTTCTTGCGCCGCTTTTTGCTGGTCTTTCAAAACGCCAGCCATTGGTAATCGATTTAATTCTGGTATTAATTGTGTTTTTAAATCCATAGATTTTTCGACAACCGTCCGTGTCTTTTCTTTGCCATTTTCAAAGAAAACAAGCGTAATCTCATCGCTGCTAACATTGTATTGCTCTTGTGCTTTGCCAGCATTATAAATTAACGGATAGATATACAGCGAACGATGAAATTCATTCATTTTATCTGAATTAAACAGCTTCACCATTTGATCGTATTGCTTGCCAGATGGTTTAGCAAACATGACTGACATGGCTCCTGTTTCTTGGATTTTCTTGTCTGCTGTTTTGTAATCTAAGACACTGACTTTCTCTGATTTGATGGGTCCTGCGACTAACGATTCAACTTGAGCAGCTCGAATATTTTTTTGCATCGTTGGAATAAAAATGATTGAGCCAATTATTAATACTAATGCTACAATAGCGGTAATCATTAACAGTTTTCTTTGTCTTAATTCATAAAGTGCCTCTTTTAGTTCTTCCATAAAATTATTCAACTTCTAATCGCTCCTCGCTTTTAGTTCTTATCTATTATACTAATCATTTTCTTTCTTGCCTACCCTTGCGCTTTAATTACTAAAAAAACCAGCAAACTTCCCCAGCTTTCTAAGGAAAACCCAACTCCTTTTTAACAAGCTTCTTTCTTAAATTCAAAAACTCCGCTATAATAAAGCTATTAGTCGGAAAGAAACGAGGGATTTATTATGTCATTTGATGGCGTATTTACTCATAGCATGGTTCATGAGTTGACAGAAACACTCGTAAGTGGCCGGATTTCAAAAATCCATCAGCCTTATGAAAACGAAGTCGTTTTAGTCATTCGTGCGAAAGGTAAAAACCATAAATTATTATTATCAGCACATCCTAGTTATGCGCGCATACAACTATCTACAATTACCTATAGCAATCCAGAAACACCTCCTAATTTTGTGATGATGTTACGAAAATTTCTAGACGGTGCCATTTTAGAAACGATTCAACAAATAGAAAATGATCGCGTGATTCACTTCACCTTTTCAAAAAGAGATGAACTAGGTGACTTACAAAATATTGTTTTGATTGTTGAATTAATGGGACGTCACAGTACTATCGTTTTAGTTAACCAATCTTCTGGAAAAATCTTAGATGCGATAAAACACATTGGAATGAGCCAAAATAGTTATCGTTCGTTGCTTCCTGGAGCAACTTATATTGAACCGCCAAAACCAATGGGACTTAATCCGCTCACGGCCTCAAAAGAAGAAGTCTTTGCGCTTCTTTCTACAGCTCCTGAATTAAACGGACACTATTTACAACAACATTTCCAAGGTCTAGGCAAAGATACAGCAGACGAATTAAGTGCCCGTTTACTTGCACAACCAAATGAAAAAATGGCCATCTGGACGGAATTTTGGTCCTCAGTCACTGAAGCTGTTGTACCGACATTAACAGTTACTGAAAAAAAAGAATATTTTACGCCCATTCCTTATCAATCATTAGTTGGTGAACAAACAACGTATGCGACACTCAGTGAATTACTAGATGCCTTTTATTCTGGTAAAGCAGAGAAAGACCGTGTCAAACAACAAGGCGGCGAACTAATTCGCAAAATTGAAAATGAACTAAAAAGAAATCAAAAGAAACTTAAAAAATTACAACAAACCTTAGCCGATACAGAAAACGCTGAAAATTACCGTCGCGACGGAGAACTATTAACAACCTTCATGGCACAAGTCCCAAAAGGAGCCACCGAGGTGGAATTACCAAATTATTATGAAGAAAATGCACCGTTGCGTATCTCGCTAAATCCTGCACTTTCACCTAATCAAAATGCACAAAAATATTTTCAAAAATACCAAAAATTGAAAAATGCTGTCCGAGTTGTTAAGACACAAATTCAGCAAACACAACAAGAAATTTCTTATTTAGAGTCAGTTGTGGCACAACTTGAAATTGCGACACCAATGGACATTGAAGTGATTCGTGAAGAACTGATTGAACAAGGCTATTTAAAACGTAAAAAAAATAAAAAACAAAAACAGCCGAAAAAAAGCCAACCCGATCTTTTTTATGCCACAGATGGCACACCTATTCTCGTTGGAAAAAACAATTTGCAAAATGATCAATTGACTTTACGAACCGCTAAAAAAACTGATTATTGGCTCCATGCCAAAGATATTCCTGGATCTCATGTAATTATTCGTGACGCACATCCTAGCGAAGAAACCCTTACTGAAGCCGCACTTCTAGCAGCTTATTTTTCAAAATATCGACTTTCTTCACAAGTGCCTGTTGACTATGTCCAAGTAAAACATGTGCATAAACCCAATGGAGCAAAACCAGGTTATGTGATTTATGAAAACCAACGAACGTTATATGTGACGCCAACAGAAGAATCGATCAAAAAAATCCAGCAAAATAAGGTTTCTGCTTCCTAATTATATTAAACTAAAAAACAACGTACTGCCGATTGATCGTACGTTGTTTTTTTGCATTGGTAAAAACATTTATCAAGTGATAAATAACACAAGTAAGCTCAATTAGTTTACAAACTAGCTATTTCTCTCTATACTGACTGTTGGAGGTGAAATTCATGGTCTTTTTACACATTATTTTTGGGATGTTTGCCTTTATTGGCGCTTTAGGTTTAGGTGTCGCCTTCCGCGATAGCTTTACAGAACTTTCAACACCAAAGAAAGCAGCGATTATTTTATCTTACGTAGGTGCGATTGGTTCAACAGTCCTAGGGTTCACATCAGCAACAAAAAATCCATTTGTTTTAGCTGCAACAGTTGTCTTAGTTGTCGCCTTTTCTATTGCTCTTTTCAAAAAAAGCAGTAAAGAAACAAGCAAATAACAAAACCTTTGAAGAGCGGCATAGCGACAAGCTACCCTCTTCCTTTTACATACTATTTAAAGGAGTGAGGCAAATGTCTCTGACTATTTCTGAAGAAGTAAAACAACGTTTAGCCCCTTTCTTAACTGAAACGAACACCTTCTTGTTGGTAGCAAATGACGGCTCTAATCCTTATTCTTCCGCAGAAGGTTGTTGTATGATTGGCGATCGTTTCATTATCGTTCCTGTTGATCAAGCAGAAGCGCCTTATACTGAAACAATTGCTAATGATTCTTTTCACGTCTATACTTCGACGTATGACCAAATGTTTTTAACAGGGCATTTACAGCTAGTGATTCATCCGAATGCGGGAACCATTACTTTAAAAAATGAAAGTGGCATATTAGATAGTAATGTGGACATTTATCAACACTAAAAAAGCAAACAAAACGTTTACGCGTTTTGTTTGCTTTTTTAGTGTTGAAAGGCTTGAAAGGTAGTAATGATTACGTACATCATCCCCGATGCAATAATCGGACCAGCTGCAATTCCTTTTAAAAAAACGACGCCAAGAATCGTTCCAAAAACTAAGGCCACCGTAATCTCAGGCGATTGATTAATTAAACCTACTCCTTTTGAGGATAAAACAGCTACCAGAATTCCACAAAGTATCCCCAGCCATCCCATCGGTGTTTTGAATGATTGGATTAAATCCTTTAAGCCAATTTGTCCTGTAGCAATCGGGACTAAAATGGTAATTGAAATAATTGTGACACCTAAATTAATGCCTTTATCTGACAACCACGACATGATTTTCGCACTATTTGGTAAAGCTTTTAAAGCAAGCACAACAACTGACGCAATTAATAAACTTTGATTTTTTGCAACAAACGCAATCAAGGCAATCAGTAGTAAAAAAAGCCAACTTTCCACTGGTTGTCCTCCTTTCTGATTTGGTTCTTTCGTTAACCAAACTTTCTTGTCTTTCCTATTTTAGCAAAGAACCTCTTTAATTACCATTCAGCTTCAGTAATTATTGTCTTTTTCACCCGAATCTTGCTTAGAAAAAACGAGTTAAAAATTAATTTTTTCTCATAACAAGCCTTTTTCTCTTTGAAAAATTATTTTATGAAGTATACTAATATTAACTATAAAGTAGTTTACTTGCATTTATACTGGATATTCGATATCCTATTTAAGGCTCTTCAATTGAGCGAGCATCACAAAAGACATTTTAGTAGCAATTCTTGGGGAAGTAGTGCTACTAAGATGTCTTTCCTTTTTTTATTTTTACTAACAATATACGTTTCTTATATTAAAATTCACAATTCTTTATAAATAAAAGCGCCTGCCCCACAGTTGTCTGGACTGTGGGTCAGGCGCTTTTCAAGTCATTTAAATACGCTTTAGTTTTCTTTCAAACGATAAACACTTGGACTTGGGTTAAGGAAACCAGCTTCTAAAATTTCGATGTTAGTTAATGCTTGCTCTTTAGTTACTAGTTGCGGTGCACCATTTTTCAACGTTTCATAGACGGCATCATAATAACGACCGTAATCACCTACAGGCGTTTTAATTTGTTTTTTAATCCAGTCGCCATTGCCATTACGGTAAGTCACTTCTCCATAATACATTGGTGAATCTTCTCCAAAGCCTGGTGCATCCGGCATGATTCCGGCTTTTAAATCATTTTCTTGTTGATCTTCGCCATATTTGATGAACGAGCCATTGCTACCATGAACAATAAAACGTGGATACGGACTAGCGACAGAATGATTCGTTTTAACTTTTACTTTTAATTTTGAACCATAATGTAAATCGACGTCAAAATAATTATCGACTGCCTCACTCACTTCATTATTACGAATATCATAAGTGACTTGATCTGGACGCCCGAAAAGAGCAATCATGCGATCCATTAAATGAATGCCTAGTCCGTAAAACGAACCATTTTCTTTAGGTCCTTGTTCCGTGATACTTCCTGGTCGATAATAATCAATATGTGTTTCCACTTCATTGATTTCTCCTAAAAAGCCTTGCTCTACTACTTGCTTCATCGCTAGGTAATCGCCGTCGAAACGTCGATTTTGATAAGGCATCACTACTACCCCTTTTTCTTGCCCTAAAGCAAATAATTCCTCTGCGTGTTCTAACGTATCACAAAATGGTTTTTCCACAATCACTGATTTACCAGCTAAAATGGCTTGTTTGGCTAAATCATAATGTGTATGCGCAGGCGTACAGATTGTGATCAATTCAATTTCTGGATCCGTTAATAATTCATTAAGGTCAGTGGTAAAATTTACGCCTTTTTCTTTAAAGGGCGCTGCTGCTTTTTCATTAACATGTAAATCGAAAATTGTTTTCACTTCTAGTGTTTCTCGAATCATTACGTAAGGTAAATGGTAGCGGTTGGCACTTTTACCAAATCCAATAAACCCCATTTTTACTGTCATATTTTCCACACTCTTTTCTTATAATTAGATAAGTCCATTTGTTTCAATGACTTTTTGATACCAATAATAACTGTCTTTCGGGATTCTTTCTAAGGAACCTTTTTGTGTTTCATCTTGATCCACATAGACAAAACCATAACGCTTTTGATAGCCGTTGAGCCACGACAGTAAATCGGTGTAACTCCATGTACAATAACCAATAACTGAAACACCATCCGTAATCGCCTCTTGAATCGCTTGGATATGGCTTCGTAAATAATCAATGCGATACGTATCATGAATTTGTTTATCTTCTGTTAAGGTATCATATTCGCCTAACCCATTTTCAGTAATTAAAATAGGCACTTGATAGCGACTAGCTAATCGTCGTAAGGCAATTCTCAAACCTTGCGGGTCAATGGCCCAATCCCAGTTCGTCCGTTCAACATATGGATTATTTACTTTTTTAAATAAACCCGGTACCCCAGATTCCGTTTCAGAACCCTTTTCACCCGTTGTGTTCATCTTCCCTATTCCGACGCCATCTAATGGATTAGCAGCAACCGTATCCGTCCGATAATAATTAATACCTAGAAAATCAGGTTTGGCTGAACGTAGTAACGCTAAATCGCCCTCTTTTATCGTTGGGGCCACACCTTGCTCCTGTAAGTAATTTAATGCGGCAATTGGGTATTCTCCCCAAAGATAGACATCTAACCAAAAATGCGACAACAAATCTTCTGCATTTTCAGCCGCTAAAACATTGGCAGGATGCGCATCAACGGCATAAACAGGCGTATAAGCAAAGCTAGGGCCAATTTTGCCAGGCATTTCTAATTCATGAAACGCATTAATCACTGCTGCATTGGCTAAATTAGCAATATGATTGGCCTCATACATCCGTTTATTATCTGTTACGCCGGGAGGATGCACGGCTAATTGATAACCTAACGAAGTAAACACATTTTGTTCGTTTAAACTAATCCAATAGCGAACTTTGCCACGGAAAGCGTCAAATAAAATTTTCGCATAGGCCACAAAATCAGCAATAATTTTTCTTGATTCCCAGCCACCATATTCTTTTTGCAAAACAGCTGGCAAATCCCAATGATATAAAGTTACCATTGGTTCAATTCCTGCCGCTAACAACTCATCAATTAAATCTGAATAAAATTTCAGTCCCGCTTGATTTACTTGACCACGTCCTTCAGGTAAAATTCGTGTCCATGCTATCGAGAAACGATATGCTTTTAAACCTTGTTGTTTCATTAAAGCCACATCTTCTTTGAAACGATGATAATGATCGACGGCTAAATCACCAGTTGTCTCTTTGAACGTTTTTCCTGGTAGCCGAACAAATTCATCCCAAACAGATGCGCCTTTGCCGTCTTCACTCCAAGCACCTTCTACTTGATAAGCTGCCGAAGCAGAGCCCCATAAAAAATCTTGCGGAAATGCTTTTAGTTGATGATGTTCCATTGTCATACCTCCCTCTTTTCTGTGCTGCCCTTTTATTGTAAAAGGTTTTCACAAAAAGTACCAATCAGATCAATAAGTTCTTCTGTTTACTTTTAAAACTATATAGTTTTAAAAAGAATAAGTCAACTACTTTTATTTAAGTACTTGATTATTAAGTGGTTACGTTAAAAATAAATATATAGTTTTAACATGTTAAATTCATGGTATAATGAGAGAAATACTGGTGATAAAGGAGGACTCTGATGCGGACAAATACACGTTATAAAGAAATTTATGCAGCTATAAAACAGGATATCGAAGCAGGTGTTTATCCCATTAATCAAAAGTTACCCCAAGGTCGTCTTCTTGCAGAAAAATATCAGGTCAGCGAACTAACCATTACAAAAGCCTTACATTTGCTTGTGCAAGAAGGTTATGTTGTCAGACGACGTGGCTCGGGCAGCTTTGTTCAAGACTTTCAAAATCGAACCATTACTAAATTTTCTCCGTTAACCGGCACTTACTCAACCTACGATGGAAAAGTTGAATCCGTGGTTTTAGGCTTTGCAACAGAAGTACCTGAGCCTTGGGTGACTGAAAAATTAAGTATCACAGAAGAAGAGTTAGTCTACAAAATTATTCGTTTACGGATTATCGAAGATGTGCCCTCAATTATTGAATACACTTGGATGCCCGTTGCTTTAATTCCGAACTTGACAATGAAAGAATTGAAAGTCTCCATTTATCAATATATTTCGGAACAATTGCATCAAAAAATTCAAAGTGCGCGGGTCAGCATTTCTGGGATCCGTCCTTCTGCGTTGGAAAAAAAATATTTAAACTTAACCGATAATGATTTCCTGATGCGTGCAGAACAAATTGCTTACCTAGGCAATGGACATATTTTTGAATACTCAATTGCGAATCATATTCCTAGTGAATTCACTTTTGAAACTGTCTTAATTGCAGAAAAATAGAAAACTTTTATGTTGCCATTTCTCATTTCTAACAAAACGATCTCTTTACTTTGAGCCAATACTTTTTGTTAGAAATGTTTTTCTGCTAGTTAAAAATATTTTTCAAATTATATTTCCAAACATGAATTTTGATAAAAGTATTGCTATTTACTAGAACTACGATTAAAATATTGCTTGTAGCACTCTTTTTTATATAGATACAAGCAATTTGTTTTTTACATAGTCAATCAACCAAAGTGAGGACTTTATATGAGGAAACCCTACATTTTAATGAGCTTACTCGTTCTAAGTACCTTATTAAGTGCTTGTTCAACTGTAAGTGGCAGCCCAGCAAGTCAAAGTGCGCCCGCACCTGATGAAGTCTTGGCGACAAGTATTGGGACGTATGAAAATCGAACATTGTTGGTTCCAGATGGGCGTTTATCCTTAACTACCTTGCATAAAGGAAAAGATTATCAAGGCAAACCCATGTTTTATGTCCTGTTTGAATTAACCAATACAACCGAAAAAACACAAAATATTCAGCTAATGATTCAAAGTTTTATGGAAGTTAGTCAAACTGTCCACGGAAAAGCCCAAAATTTACAATATGCAGTCTTAACAGATTCACCTTTCCAAGACAAACTAGATCGTTTAGCAGATGAAATCAATCCTGGTGAAACAATCCAAGGTGCTTACCCGTATGAATTTATTAATGAGAACAAGCCGGTCCATTTTAAATTTAGAGATCGCCTTCTCAGTCTGGATGAACCCATTGCATCAGAAGAAATTACCATTACAGAAAAAAGTTTGGTCCGCTAGCTTAGCTAGCATTGGACCAAACTTTTTATTTATTATTCAGATGGAAAAGATTCTCCTTCTATAAAACGTGTGTAAATGTGTTCGCTCTCAGCAGCTTCTCCCCGCATTAAATGAATAATTTTCTCTGCAGCCACCATGCCCCATCGATGTTTAGAATAGGCAATTGTTGCTAATCGCGGTTGCACAAACGCACCTAGTTCAGAATTATCAAAACCAATCATCCGAATGTCTTTCCCCATTTGGTAATTTGTTTCTGCAACATATTTATAGACACCGATCGCCATTTCATCATTAAAAGCAAAAACATCGACTGGTTCTGTCTGTGGTTGACTCAAAATTTTTTTAGCAGCCGCATAGCCAGAAGGTTCGGTAAAATCGCCTTGGATAATTTCATAAGGTATCCCAAAACGAGTTAATTCTCGTGTACTAACAGCCAATCGTTCTTGGCTATCATAACCTTTTTCTGGTCCAGAAAGCAGAAGAACCTTTTTTGAACCCACATTGACAAATTGCTCAATTGCCTGCGTGGCACCGCCACGATTATCCAAGAGAACTTGCCGAATATTCCTATGCTCAGTGGTTCGATCAAGGACAACGATCGAATGGCCTCGTTCAGCAAATTTTTCAATTTCTTTTGTTGGAAATGTCCAATCTAAAATAATTGCCCCATCCACCATTTTTTCAGGAATGAAAAGATGTGACTTTTTACCGCTGCAGACAATCATCTCATAATCAAACAGTGCTAAGCCTTTCTTAATCCCCTCCAACAATTCACCATAAAAACTACCGCCATAATCGGCCAAATAGACACCAATAATATTAGTTTGACGACGTTTTAATGTGCGAGCGGCCATGTTAGGAACATAGTTTAGCTCTTCAGCAATTGCTTGGATGCGCGTTCGTGTTTCTTCAGTTACCTTTGAACTACCATTCAATGCGTAAGAAACGGTCGAGATTGATACGCCTGCTTTTTTTGCAATATCTTTAATTCCTACCATGGACTACTCTCCTTTCTAATGGTAAATTTCAATAACACTTGCTTCATTTAATAATGAAAGCACCTCGTCTTTTTGAACTTCCATTCCCCCTTCTCGATAAGGGTTTTCTTCAAATTTAAACGGAACTTCTTGACCATCGATAACTATTTTCGCTGACTGATTTGGATAAAATTTATATGTGACAGGTTTATCAAACAATTGGTAAGTTAGTGCTAAACCAGACAATTTTTCTGGTAACACGGGATCAAAAACCACACTTTGGGCCTTTTGCCGAATCCCTAAAACAGCTGTAATTAATTGATTTAAATAAATTCCCGGCCCGCTTGAATAAATTCGCCAACCACCTTTTACCCCAATACTTCCATCTTTTAGTTTACCAAAATTTTCTTGTGATTCATACCTTGTTTTAAAATCGCCATCGGAACTACTAAAATAGGCATTGGCTTGACGTAACTCTGCATTGTGAACCACTTCTTTTAATTGAACTGGATTGATTTGCATTAATGCTTGCCAGGTTTTGTCTCGCTGACCAATTTTCGCCATCGCTTCTGTATAGCGAATGTGCGCATGAACATACTGTAAGCCAATTTCGCGACCAAAATTAGCCGCCTGTTCTGCTCGTTTAAAATTAGTGCTCACACCGCCTCGATAGTTCGCTGGTTTGTTCATTAAACGCACGCCATCAGGAAACGTTAATTCTTTTTCAATAATTTCTAAATGATGACTTACTTGTTCCGGTGTTAATAATTCAGCTAACATACTACGAGTCATTGGCAATAATCGATATTGAATCCCTGTTTTTTGGTCATTTGGGTGAATCATTTGTTCAAAAGTTTCTGGCGTTTCCATATAAATAAACCCTGGAATCGTTTCATCCGCCAACATATATTTTTGAAAATCGTTCTTTATTCCTGCGACTAAAATTGCTAAGTGCTGACTATAAGTAGCATCGATTTCCGTAATTAAAGCCGCAAATTTTTTCAATACTTGATACGTTAAGGCAACGGTCCAACTACTAGCCATTTGCTCTTTAAGACGATTATCATAAGGTTGTAACGTGTCATCCCAATCGCCGTCACCGTAACAGGATAGAAAAGTTTCTGGTAAAAAATGTTGTTCAATATAATTTATTTCTTTTTTCAAATGTTCAAATAAAGATGCTGTTTCTTTTGTTTTGTGATTATCTTTGCGACTTGTATAAGGGATTTCCGTAGCTAAGATTGAATAATCTGCGGTTTGTTCCAAATAATCAGTCACTACTTTCAATGGCCAGACGATAATATCGCCATGGCTTTCACTGGCTTTTTGTTCTTCGTATCGGTCAAACATAAACCATTGCGGCCAGTTGCCATCGTCCTCAAATTGATTTTCAAATAGATGCTGAATAATGGAGGCCACGATCTTAGGCTGTTGCGTCGCAAAGAAAAATTCTGTCGGTCCTTGCGACACATCTCGTGTGCCCCAAGCTGCTCCACCATACTGTTCTAAGCCATGTGGCGACAAATAATGAACGAGCATATTATGAGTATACCAACGAGTTAATTGATTCATTTGCTGCACACTTGAGTCTGTGTGTGTTAACTCAAAATGATGTAACAAGCCATTAATGAATGCTAAATATTGACTTTCTGCTTTTTCAAAATCTAATGGTGTATTGACTAATGCTTGGTCCTCTATACTGCCCGTAATAAGTAGTGAAAATTTTTGGGTCTTTTCGATTGCCAAGACTAATAAGTCCGCTTCAGCTCCACCAAATAATGTGCTATCGGTTACTTGAAATGATTTATCAACTGTCAATGCATAGGTTAGTTCTGGGTAATAATTTTCTGTAGCAGAATGATTTCCCGTCACTCGAAGCATTTTGCCAGTTTGTTCTAATTGATAGGTTGGTACTTCTTCAGGTCCTAATAACAAATGGTTAGAAACAGCCCACATATACGCATCCTTTTGACTGGTCACTTCCAATTGAATCACTCTTGAATCAGGCGAAGTGAAGGTGCGTACACGAATTGTATCCTTTGGCAACTTATAATACCACGTAGCAGAGTTCAACCCCATTTCAAAAGCAGAAGGCATTGTTAGTAAGCGCCATAAGCCATTCTCTAAAATGTAGATTCGTTGACCAGAGCGTTTCATAACGTTTAAAGCGTTTCGGCTATTACTCATTAATTTGTTCATGGTTGTATTTCCTAAAACCACTTGTGAATTGAAAATGCCATACATATACACTGTCGTACTAAGCAAAGGTTCGTCAACCGTTAAGTCTTTACCACTTAATAAAATGTGGCCATGCGCTCTTTCCATGGCAATTTCTTTTTCTTGAAGAACAACATGATGGTAATTTTCCGTGAAAAAGGAATACGTCCGACCTGCTACTTTTTCAATTTGTGTCTGAAGGGGATAAAGTGCGGCCAACTCTTCTTCTGTTAATGGATTTCCTGTGATAGGTTCTCCTAAAAGTTTTGGAGGAAAGTCCTGTGTTTCTTTTAATGAATCGAATGTCACAGTTTCATAAATAGCTTGTAAGTCTTCTTTCGATAAAAAAGGTTCAGCTAATGCTTGCGGATGTGTTTCTGTTACCGCACCATAAAAAACAAATTCCTTACTTTCATTCGTTAATTGGACGGTTTCCGTTTGTAAAGCGGTGTAAGCAAATTCATATTGATAGACTTCATTTGCTAAATATCTTTTCCCCAATGCATCTGGTGTGTTTGTTTGTTTAAATGAACGGCCAAAAAATTGATAGCCATCCGTTGAGTAGCCTACTAATTTTTGAAAACTCCCTTGAATAAGGGCTGGAAACTTCTCATTTTGCGGTTGATTTTGTCTCGATAAAACAACAAGCTCTTCGCCCTCTTGCCAAATGTGATGATCAAGATACTGCGACACATACGCTTCATTTGACTGAACGGTTCCTTTTGTCGCTAAGCCAATATCTTGACCATAAACAATATCTACTAAGCCAGTTCCAGTGACATTAACCCGCCAGAACCATTGATTGCTTGGCCCCAAACGAAAGTCAACTTGGTAACGAACCGCTTCAAATTCACCCCGCCATGTCAATTGGTTATCTGAAAGATAAAAATCACTTTGACTGTTGGAACCAATCATTGGTCGATAATTAATTGTGTCCCCTGTAATTATCCGCAAATAGAGTTGGTTCATACTCCCGTCTAAAGGATTGCCTTCTAATTGATTAATCATCATGCCACAGCTATTCAATTCTTTTAAATCACCTGTCTCTAGAAATGTAGCGACTGTGTCTGCTTGCTTAAGCTTCTTTATCTGCATAACTTATCCTTCCCATCTTATTCATTTAACGTGACTGTTGTGGTTTGTACATCGCGACTATTTCCACCAATCATTACGATAAATTCACCTGCATCACTGGTTACCTGATTATCTGAATGAACATAGCGCACCATATCCTCTGAAAGAAGAAACTGAACTTCTTTTTCTTCCTTTGGTTCCAGCCAAACTTTTTGGAAATCTTTTAACTCTTTAATTGGGCGAACCACTTGTCCCACCAAATCACGTACATAAAATTGCACGGTTTCCTCTCCAGCGATTGGACTGTCATTTTTTACTAAAACAGAGACCGTGACTGGTTGTTCTTTGGTAAATGTTAATGCACTTAGTTGAATTGGTTGATAAGAGAAATGACTATAACTTAAGCCAAATCCAAAGGGATATTTAGCGTAATTAGAGACATCTAAATATTTAGAAACATATTTTTCTTCTGGTGCTGACTCATAAGGACGCCCAGTATTGTCGACATTGTAAAAAATTGGCACTTGACCAACCGTTTCTGGGAACGACATACTTAAACGACCACTTGGATTGTACTCTCCCCACAAAATTTCTGCTAGCGCATTGCCCCCTTCTGTTCCAGGTTGCCAAGCTTGCACAATTCCTTTTGCAACATCTATCCCTTGTAAATCTAAGGGCCGGCCACTGTAGACCGTGACAACAACATTGGGATTTTTCTCAATAATTTGTGCCACTACTGCTAATTGTTTTTCGGGTAGACGAATATCACTGCGACTGGCAGCTTCCCCACTCATCCAATCTGTTTCGCCTAGTGCCACTACTACTTTATCTGCTTGACTAGCTAACGTTAAAGCCTCTTCAATGGCCGCCGCGGTCGGTTCAAAGTAATCAAAAGGTTCTTGGGCAACTAGGAGATTTGTGGTTAATTTTTGGGCCCCAGCCACGAGGGAAATGGCTTCTTCTTTCTTTCCTTGCCATGACCAAGCCCCTAAAATATCTTGTGATTTGGCCCCTGGGCCGACAAGCGCGATTTTTTCTTGCGGTGTAAAAGGCAAAATATTTTCATTTTTTAAAAGAACCATTGATTTTTGAGCAATCTTTTTAGCTATTTCTCGATGTTCTTTGCTTAAAATCACTTCTGCTTCCGCTTGTTCATCCGCACCACGATAGGGATTTTCAAATAAGCCTAGCTCATTTTTTAGTTTTAAAATTCGCATAACTGCTTCATCAATAAGTGTTTCAGCAATCCGGCCTTCTTCAAGTAATTCTTTTAAATAATCTGGATAACACGTGGTCATCATTTCAATATCTACACCAGCTTTGATAGCCAATTCTGCTGCCTGTTTTTCATCTTTGGCAACGCCATGAGGAATTAATTCTTTAATCGCTCCCCAGTCTGAAATCACAACTCCTTCAAAGCCAAATTCATTTCGTAATACGTCTCTAAACAGCCATTGGTTGCCTGTAGCAGGAATCCCATCCACTGTATTGAAGGACGTCATGACAAGTTTTGCACCCGCATCTAATCCAGCTTTATAGCCAGGTAAATACATTTCTCTTAGCTGCCGTTCAGACATATCTACCGTATTATAATCCCGACCAGCTAAGGCACCACCATATGCCGCAAAGTGCTTCACGCACGCGGCTACTCGCCAATTGTCTTCTTTTAAATTTTCTCCTTGGTAACCTCTAACCATTGCAGCAGCTAAGCGGCTGTTGAGTAATGGATCTTCACCTGTTGACTCCATGACACGTCCCCAACGTGGATCGCGCACTAAATCAACCATTGGCGAAAAGGTTACATGTAATCCTGAAACAGCAGCTTCTTTTGCTGAAATCTCCGCCATTTTTTCAACTGCTGCTTCATCCCAAGTGCTTCCTAAAGCCAAAGGAATCGGAAAGATGGTTCTGAAACCATGAATAATATCCGCCATTAAAAGTGTTGGAATATTTAAGCGATGATTTTGCATATATTCTTTTTGAACACGTTTCGCTTCATTTGCACCGGAAACACCCAGTGTTGTCCCCGCCGTATCAATCGTTTCTTGACTTAGTCCTAGCTCTGACATAGGGCCGGTCTTTTCTTCTGCTTTATCTGAATAAAACGCTGCTGCTAATTGTAATAATTGATTAATTTTCTCATCAATTGTCATTTCTTCGACTAATTGAATCAGTTGATTTTCTTTCATACTCTCACCTTTCTTCAATACATACTTCTGCTTCTAAAGGAAAATGGTCGGAGGGAAAACGTCCATCGATACTATCTGTTAAACTTGCGGTTTGCTGTACTTGCCAACCTTTTACATAAATATAATCAATTTCTTCTAATTCCGCCCAAGGTTTTGTGTAAGTAAAATTTTGAAATGTTCCTCTTGGGCCATAATGAGTAGCTAAATTTTTGCTATCTTGAAATTTTTTTTGAACAAGTTGATGAACTGCTTCCTCCGACTCTGCATTAAAATCGCCCATTAATAAAGTTGGATACTGTGCAATTTTGTCATGTAACTCCTCTAAGATAACGGTCATTCCTGCTAAACGAGCATGAGCTGAAATATGATCCAAATGAACATTGATGACTAAAAAAGGCGTATTTTGAGTCGTTTCCTTAAATAGTCCCCACAAAGCAATTCTTGGACAGCCAGCTTCAGGATGGATACTTGGCTGCTGAGGTGTTTCAGATAACCAAAAATACCCTGTATCAATAGCCTGAACTTTTTGTTCGTTATAGAGAATCGCTAGTCCTTCTCCTTGACCATCCCCTTCTCTTTCCGCAGAAAGACAGGTGAATGTTGTATACGCCTTTAAATCCCTGACTTGATTCGGTCGTACTTCTTGAATACAACAAAGGCTCCAATCATGAAAATTGATTAACTGACAAACAGCCTCTTTACGAAAAGACCATTGCCAATCTTGGTCATACTCTGTATCTACCCGGACATTATACGTAGCTATTTTCATTTTTAACCTCCTGCAATAGTTGTTGAATTTGACGCATCTCACGACGGATCTGGGTTGTTTCACCGCCACCATGGCCTTTTTTCCAATACACTCTGACTGCTTTTCTTGCCTTTATCTGATGATAAGAAGGGAAAAAATCTTTCATTGGACATATCGGATCGTGACTCCCAACAGAAGCAAAGACTGGATTTTTAATTTGCGAAACAAAGTGGCGACTATCAAAATAAGGAAGAACCGCGGCAATTTTTTCATGCGCTTGAGGATGCTCTTGTAAGTACTGATGAATAATTTGATACGAACCTGTTCCTTCTGCTACTCGATTTTCTAAACAAGAATGACTTGGAACATCTGCAAAAGTAGCTAAAATCGGGAAGTCGACTAAACTGTTCACCATTAACACTACGCCACCCCCTTGGGAACCACCACGAAGAATGATTTGGTCCTGATTAATTTCAGTAAAGGTCCGTACCACTTCTATGCTACGTAAATGGTCGGCAAACAAGCGGCGTTGGTACCAATCTTCTTTGTCTAGAAATCCTCGTCCCATTGGTGCTTCATGCCAAATTGTTTGATATGGCACGCGATCTTTGGTTAATCCCCCTTGACCTCGATTATCAATGACAAAACAAGCACAACCAATTTGTGTCCAATGAGCAAATTGCCAAGGTTCTTGAATATGATTCATATAGCCTAAACAGTCAATCACTATTGGCTGTTTCCCCGCCGTTTTAGGAAGTAACAAATAGCCAAAGATGCGCTCACCTAGGAAACTTAAAAAGTCGACCTGTTCCACTTGAACATTTTCCAATGGATAGTCAATGACCCGCCGATGGATATCTAGCGGTATTTTTTGAAGTTCTTCCTTAGTCTTTTCCCAAAACTCAAAATACTCATTCATGTTCCACACCTAACACTTTCTGAAAAAACGCAACTTGAAGAAAAGCCGTTGTCCCGAATCCTAACGCAATATATAAAAACAAATTAAGCTTATAGAAAAAAACAAACGTTAAAAGAGGTAAAATAAACAAAATAATCGCATTGGCACTATTACTTAAGACCACATAAACCGTCTCACCTAGTGTCTTTTTAGCGGACCAATTAAAAACGGAAAAGAGAAAAAGAAAACTCGTCAAAAATAATGCAACAAAACTTAATAGAAAAATAGCTAAGAAACCTAAACTAGTGGCTATTTTAAATAAACTTGTTACGACAATACCGCCCAGTAAAAAAGCAACGAACAAGACACCTGTTAAAATAAAACCTCGCATGATATTATTTTTTAACGCTGTCCAAAACGTTCGCAAAACAGGAATATCTTTTTCACGATACAAACGATAGATCGTTCGATACAACGCAATTAAGCCGACACCGCTAAAGATGCCTGTTATACAGGTAATTAAAAAGAGAAAATTAATAATGATCAAGTTGGCAATAAAAGAAAAAATCCGATAATACCAACCTTCATATGCAAATAGCTTATTCATATTAAAAGAGAAAAGCGGATTTCTCGTTGCTTTATCCGCTTTTCTCTCCTCCTCTCTTACTTAAGTTTGTCTCTGTTTTCTGCCATTTTCTCAGATTTTATTTTTTCAATTGCATCCCATTTATTTGATTTTAAGAATGCTTTGTAGTCTTCTAAAGATTTGTCAAAGGCTTTATCATCTTTCGCACGAATCATTGAAATAACGGTTGTATTTAGTTTGGTTTCAATCGCTTCATTCGCCCGAGCTTCCGGCGTTCCCGCATCTGGATTAATATTTTCAATTACGAAATGTGGGACTAATTTTCCTTTGCCCCATTCTTGCATTTGCGTTAAAGCACTTTCCATTGGCACTTTTAGTTTATTAACACGGTCATTGTTAAAGTATAGGAAACGACTAATGCCATATTTTTTGTTGTAGGCATCATTGTCTGTTTGTTCTAATTTTTTCACTTCTGGTAAATAATCAATTTTCCCTTGATCATTGTACGCATAAGTAACTCCTTCAACGCCATATTTTGTTAAAATTTGTCCCGGTTCATCAATTAAATATGTGAATAGTTGAGTGACTTTCGCTGGATCTTTCGCATCTTTCGTAATGTAATTACTTAACCAACCTGAAATGCCGGTTTGATTTAATGTTGGTTTTCGGCCAGAAGTACTACTTGGTCCATCAATGGCTATATAACGTGTGCCAGATTTTTTCATAAATTCTGTAAAGTTTCCACCTTGACCACTAGTTCCAGCAACGAGCATGGTTGCATAATTTCCTTGTTTCACTTTTTCATCAAACGTTGCTCCATCATCTGTGAAGCTATCATCACTAATATTGCCTGCTCGGTAAACATCATTAAATGTTTTTAACCATTCTAAGTATTCTTTATCTAAATTTCGATCATAGTATTTACCATTTTTATCCTCTAAAGGAACACCTAAGAAGTCTTGTAATTTGTCTAAAAATGGTCCTGCACCATCGCCCACTGTGGTGAAGCCCATTGGGGTCATCTCAGGATATTTTTCTTTAATCTGTTGCATGACTTTTTCAAAATTTTCTGGTGTTGAAACGTCTGGCTTGCCTAATGCATTATAGACATCTTCACGAATAACAAAATTATCATTTACTGGGATATTTCCACTTTCATAATCCGCTTTTGTATTAGAGTAATTAGGATAACCATATGTTTTTCCATCCTCTAAGGCATACCATTTAAACGTATCTTGGTTAACAACTTTCATTAAATAGGGGTCATATTTTTTAGCTAAATCGTTTAAAGAATAGGCCCAAGAATCTGCTTTCAATGCTGCTTGTCCAGTTTTTTCAGTTAATGTCACGATATCAGGCATATCTCCACTTGAAATCATGGCATTTAATTTTGAATCATCGCCGGAAATAAATTCAATATCCACATTTAAATCTTTTTTAATCTGCGCAGTGGTCACATCTTTTCCAAAAGGCAATGCCGTCCAATCTGAGTTAATATACCATTTAATCTTGGTCGGTTCTTTCTTCTTATCTAACTTCCAAGCAGGCGTCTTTTCATCTAATTCATACCGATCCTTAATTGAGACATCTGAGCTAGCTTTCTTTTCCCCACCGCTACAGGCCGCTAAACTAACGACCGCCGTTGCCACCAATAAACCGCCTAAAACTTTTTTCATATTGTTCCCTACTTTCTTTATTCTTTTACTGCACCGGCCATCATACCGCCGATAAAGTGTTTTTGTAGTAATGGATAAATGATTAAAATTGGTATCGTTGTAATGACAATTGTTGCCAGCTGAACACCACGTGTCGTTGCCTGCACCACCATATCTGTACTGCCGCTCTCTGTCATGGTACTCAAGTTTGATTGAACAATAATTTCATAAATTTTCATCTGCAATGGATACAGATATTCTTTGGTAATATATAATTTCGTGGTCATAAAGTCATTCCATTGACCTACCCCATTAAATAAAATAATGGTGGCTAATGCCGGTTTTGTTAAAGGTAAAAAGATTTTATAAAAAATTTGAAACTCACTGGCGCCGTCTATTTTGGCGGATTCTTCTAAAGATGGTGGAATTTCTCGGAAAAAGTTCATTAAGATAACTACATCATAATAGCTAAATAAAGCTGGAATGATATATACCCAGAAGGTATCTAAGAGTCCTAATGACTTAATCAAAAGATACGTGGGAATCATGCCCCCACCAAAGTACATTGTAATGACACCCATCGTTGTATAAATGTTACGCCCGACTAGTCTAGATTTACTAAGTCCATAGGCGACAATTGCACAGAACAGCGTATGCGTCGACGCACCGATGACTGTTTTTAAAACAGAAATCAAAAACGCTCGCGGAATGCTACTATCCGAAAAAACTTTCCGATAATTTTCTAGCGTAAATCCTTTCGGCCATAAAACCAAGCCTTTACCGGCTAAACCCGAACTTGACGAAACTGAGGAAACTAAAATATTCCAAATTGGCACGATAATTAATAAAGAAAACAACACAAGAATTAACGTATTGAAAAAGTAAAACCATTTGTTTTCTTTTGATTTTCTTTTAATCACAGCTGTTGCCTCCTTTATAAAATAACCGACCGACCATTGTTCATTTTTCTAGTAATGCGATCTGTAATGACTAATAAAACAATTGAAATAACAGAAATCCCTAAACCAACTGCCGTCGCATAAGAAAAGTCCCCTTGCGTTAGCCCCATACGATAAACAAATGAATTAATTACTTCTGATTTGTTTTGGTTTTGAGCATTCATTAAAACCAACGTTTGATCTAAGTTCGATCCCAATAAACCGCTAACATTTAGAATTAAGTTCAACGAAATAATCGGCGCTAATAAGGGCAAAGTAATCGTTCGGATTTGTGTTAATTTTGAAGCACCATCAATTCTCGCGGCTTCATAAAACGTTGGATCAATGCGAGACATGCCAGCAAGATAGAGAATCGTTCCCCAACCTACTTCTTTCCACAAATCAGAAAGAACAGCAATCCACCAATACTTATCAGGATCTAACAAATGATTGACGCCCTGATTCATTAAGCCTAACGACATCATGACTTGGTTGATAAAGCCATTTGTTGAAAGCCACGAAATCAACATCCCACCTAAAACGATCCAAGAAAAAAAGTGCGGAATATAAGAAATCGTCTGAATCACTTTTTTCAAATGTCCATCTCTCATTTCAAAAATCATTACCGCTAAGATAATCGGAATAGCGAATCCTAAAAAAAGTTTCATTAAACTAATCGCTAAGGTATTACGAACTGCTTCCCAAAAAAAACTATCTTCCATAATGATTCGAAAATTTTCAAGTCCAACCCATGGTGCAGAAGAAACCGTATCAACAATCGTATAATTTTTAAAAGCAATGATAATTCCATAAATTGGAATGTAGTTAAAGACAATCATGAATGCTACACCCGGAAGTACCATCCAATGCAATTGCCGCTGATCATAAAACTTTTTTAGTTTTTTCATAAGCAGGGTTCCTTTCTTTTTAGTGAAACGTTTCTACAAACAGATTATACATTCACTTCAAACGGTTGTAAACCCTTACATTATGGTTTTGTTTAAAAATAACAGCATTAAAAAGCGCTATAGACCATTTATAAAGAAATTATTTTCCCTGCTTCTTTTTCCATAAAAATACTCTTTTCTAGATATTTTAAAGCATTTTATAGAAACGTTTCACCAAAATATGAGCATCTTTTTCTTAAAAATAATTCTGTTAAATAACAGAAAAAAGTCTGGTCGGATTGACCAGACTTTTTAAATATAGATAGTAAAATGTGTAATTTCAGGGATCACCCCAAAACGGGCATGAATGGCGGTCGTTCCTAAGCCTGTATTAACATATAGTTGCGTTTCTTGGTCCAACTGATACAATCCTCTGGTATATTTTTCTGCTAAAACATTTGTGATTGGATAAAAAGGAATCCAAATTTGTCCGCCATGGCTATGTCCTGCTAAAACTAACTGTGTACCCGTACCAACAAATGCATCCGCGACATCTGGTTCATGGGTCATTAATAACGCATAGTCATACGTTTCTCGATAGGACAATGTTTCTGAAACGGAAGGATTTCCTAATAACGAGTCATCTAAACCACCAATAAAAAGACGGCGTCCATCTGCTAAGGTTACTGTTTCTCCTTGGTTTTTCATAACGGTAAAGCCACTGGCCTCCATGACTTCATCATACACCGCAGAAGCACCGCCACCGTAATCATGATTTCCCCAAACTGCATATTTTCCAATTGTCGCTTGCAACTGTTTTAATTTTTCAATCATCGGTTCTTTTTGTTGCGGATTTTTGGCATAATTGTCAAATAAATCACCTGTAAAAACGATAATATCTGGTTTTTCACGATTGACTTTTTTTATGACTTTATCTAACCGCTTCGTCTCATAAAATTCTGAAACTTGTATATCCGAAAGTTGCACAACATTCAATGGTTCTCGTTGATTTTTCTTTCCCAAAGTCACCTGATTAACGTGAACTAAATTCGGCTCAATCTTCCACGCATAGATTGGGAGTGCGATAATTAAGAAAAAAAATAAGAGCATTATACTTAAACCAATTTTTTTAACCACATCACTCGCTCCTTTCTTTTCTTTGATTTCCGAAAACTTAGTATAGAGAAAAATCTTCTTAACCACAATCTAAAACAAAGGAAATTAAGGCTTTGTTAAACAACCTAAAGAATTTCCACAATCTCTTATCCTTTTCTTAGCTTTTTTATAAAAAAAAGCTAGATAATTTCATCTGTCGATGAAATTATCTAGCTAGAACATTCTTCTCTTAATGATGATGTTTTCGAAACGTTTGATAACCAATTAAGCAAAATAAAATCCCCAATAAAATCATTCCAGTTACTGAAAATAAGCCTGCTAACATCTTTCGCATCCTCTCTGTTGCTAAACTTCCTTATTTGTAGTCACTATTTCTTGTTTTAAAATTGGTTGAAATAGACGACGTTCTGCTAATTTTCTTGCTAAAATTGCTTCACTTTTTTCCGTAAAGATACCTAAGTTATGGCGCTTGCCTTTCAAAGAGATATAAGCCAGCCATTTCCCAGAAGCGGTCTGGCTCACTCCTTTGTGTCCGCTGCTATTATTTTTAGGGCGTTTACTTTGCAACTTCCCTGGAATTACGCCAGCAACTCTTTGTCGGTAATCCTTCTTTTTACGATGACCGCAACTTTTGGTATGACCATTCAACAAATTTTCACAGCGAACCCAGCAAGATTGTCCGCATGAACACAGACAATACGCTTTCATTGTCTGATGAATACTTTCGATCCGTACCACGACTAATTCATGATAGTTTTTTTTCAACATTGTTTGATAGCGATGGTGCGCACATTTGGTTCGATATCCACGAATTAGTTGTCTTCTTGAAGCTTCTGTATAGCTCCCACAAGAACAGCGACAGGCCCAAACAATTAGCCCTTCTTTTCTTTTTGCCGTTGGTGCTACTACTGTCAACTCACCAAACTTTTGACCAGTTAAGTCTTTATAGTTACCTGCTTGTCTCAATTGACTATCCTTCGTATTCTTGTTCTCGCCACATCTCGATTGGGTTTCTCTCATAGTGCTCATTTTTCTGAGTCTCTCCCTTTCTTAGTTCTCTGACCACCTCAGCAAATACTTGCCAATCTTTTGTTTCCGGCAAATGACGCCATGTCAATTGACGACACCGTACTTTCGAACTATAAAAATCGGACAAATACAAATCGGTTTCTAAGGTTAATTTGTGATCAATCATGACATCCATATAATTGAAAGAAGCAATAATTTTTGCAATAAAGCGGTTATAATCCTCCCCACCAGAAAAATCAACAAATACATGAATCGTTTTTTCAATTGCGCAAAAAGACCGATCATTTAACAAACAAAACATAAAATCATAATATAGATGCACGCGTTCATACATTAAAAATCGTTTTTGATGCAGCGACTCTGTCTTTTGTATAAAACCATCTAAGGCGCGATGAATTTGAGGAAACCGCTCTTCAAAGAAACTGCTCTGCTTGGCGGGAATAAATGCAGCCACTGAAAAATATAGGCGGTCCCAGCGATAACAAATCAACTTTAATTTTTCTTTTGTTTCCACCGTAATTCGCTTTTCAAAGAAAGGAATAACACTATTCATATGATCAATAAATTCGTCTAACATGGTTAACTTATCTGGAAAAACAATCGGACTATCAATGTATTCATTTAAACTTAAAAAAAGAAAAATATATGAAGTCTCTTTGCCAAAATCCTCTTTAAAAAGAGGTGTTTCGCTTGTATAGATTTTTTCAAACGCGTGCTGTAAACAGCTAGGCACATGAACTTCCGTAAAAGAGTCCACTACATGATCAGAAAACACACGAAAACGTTGGATCGTTAAAAGAATAAATAGTTGTGCGCTTTGATTAAGACTAAACGTTTTTTGATACATCAGTTGTAAATCGTTTATAAATCGTTTAATGCCAGGACTATTTTCCATCAAAATGTTAGGCAGCCTTTCTTGATTACTTCCATAAAAATAATACAAGCATTGAAAACAAAAACTTCGGATATTTTTCTCTTCTCCAACCAAGCCTGTTGACTTTAATTTAATACGCCAATTAGCTAAAATCAGATTTAGCTTATACGAGAAGGCATAAATTTTGCTTTTGCTCATAAAATGAATTTGAGAAAATTCTTGAATCGTGTGCTTTTGATAGAGGCCCACATCAAGAAGCAACTTGGCCATTAGTGATTGATCAAAATAATATTTTCTTAAGGCTTGATAATCAATTTGCGATAATTTTTGCGCACTAATCAGTCCTTTAGCTGGAAAAAGAATTTGACTTCTTGAAGAAATCTGTGTACATTCATAATTTATTTGACGGCACAACGATTCTAACTTTTGAGTGGATAAATCAAAATATCCATAAAATTCTTCTTTTAATAATGGACCTTCACTATTCATAAAAGTTTGATAAATAAGTAATTTATCTCGGAATTCTTGGTCTAATAATTCATCTAACAAAGTAGTCACATTTTCAACTCCAAACTATCACGCCTTAAGTATCTATTTTTTTAACAAGACGTGAGTGTCAATCTTGCTTATTTTTTCCACAAATTTAAAAATGATTCTTTCGATATTTAGGAATCTTCATAGAAAAGTATTATTTTAACCAAAAAAAGCCCCCTTGCGTCACCAAGGAGGCTTTTTTTGTTATTTTTTTACTTTAAATTTAAAGAAAAGCTGATTTGTTTGACTAATTTTCTGTTTCTTTTCTAGCCTATTCATCAAAAATGATTGAAACTTTTGGTTCGTCTTCTATACTATCTTCCTATAAAGTTCTTACTCTTTTAAGTATCAGCTTCTGTCAATAAAAGTCCTCATTTGGCATTGCTAATCTGAATACAGTATGACTACTTGTTGCCGCTATTTTTTGCTGTTATTTTACTCTTTAATCGAAGCACTGGAAACGCTGTCAACTGTTGGCTTTTCGGTCGCTGACTCTTCTTCATGGACTGATGCACTTGAGACACTATCTGCCGTTTCTGGCGCTTCTTTTTTGGAGGCACCACTGACTGCATCGACGTTTTTTCCACCGACTAATTCTTGCCCAGTTTGTTTTAAATACCAATCAACAATTGGTTTAAAGTCTAAAATATACTCATTAATTCCCGCGTAATTTCCATTATCATCATACATCGCTTGATAGTTATGCACTACATAGGTATCTGGTCCGTGCATTGGAACATGAACGCGAATAGCATCTGTTTTTCCTGACCGTAATTGTTGAATCACCCATTCTACATTTTTCAATGCTTTTGGTGGATGGCAATTCGCTAATGGATTACCAACTTGTCCTGGTTGCCGTTTAGCAAACATTTCTTCAGCAGCCATTTTTTTATTGTAATATAAAAATTGATTGTTACTGTCTGCATAAGTCAATTCCATTGGCATTGATTTTAAGAAATAATTTAGCTGATCTACGGTTAAAATGCCTCGATCTAATTTTACGTATGTGTCGCCTTCCACAGCCTGAACCGCTTCTGCTGCTTGTTCTACCCAATCATCTGCTGCCATATCAACCCCTTCGATCGTTGTTTCAATGGTTCCTTTTGCATGTAAATCTTCAGGTAAGTCTTTTGGCTTAGCCCCTTCTAATTTTGAAATCACATCAATGAATTCCACGAATTTTTGTAATGTGCTTTCTAAAAATTGACGTGTTCCCTCCGCAATTAAGTTGCCGTTTTCATCAAATGCTTCTTTCGCTTTCCCTAATAAAAACTCGTTCCCAGGCATCACGATTGCATTGACACCAGGTGCATCAAGAATTTGACGGAGATGTAATTGCGCACGCGAGGTTCCTTGATCATAATAAGAGCAACCAACAATCATTACTGGTTTATTTTCCAGCGGATGAATTTTGAAAGATAACCATTCTAACACACTTTTCAAACCGGCAGGAATGGTATGGTTATGTTCGGGCGTCGCAATAATTACGCCGTCTGCTTGTAAAATTTTGCGATTCATATTCTGAATCAAGACACTGTTCGTTTGATCCTTACTTTGATTAAACATTGGAATATCTTTAATTTCTAGAATTTCCAAGTCGAACATTTTATAAAACTCTTTGCCAATATATTGCAGTAGTAACCGATTATAAGAAGAATCAGCGTTTGATCCGACAATCCCAATTAATTTCATTTTATTCACTCCATTTCGTTAAATCGTTTCCCATGAGAAATTTTCTGCTTCTTTTTTATTTTGCGCATGCGCATGTTTCAGCTGTTCTGTAATTTCAATAAATACACAAAAATCTGCAAACAAACCAGCTAGTTTATCTATTTGTTCTGAATCTTTTAACGCATTGTTTTCATCAAAAGCTTGTAAGGAATGCGCTAATAGAAATTCAGAGCTTGGCATAATTCGTGCTTTCAATTCAGGAGCATCTAAAATTTGACGCAGATGCGCTTGTGCTCTAGAGGAACCTAACGTGCCATAGGATGCACCAGTAATCATAACTGGTTTATCAACAAACGGAAAAATCCCGTAAGATAACCAACTTAGGGCATTCATCAAAGAAGCCGGCACCGCATGGTCATATTCAGGCGTACTGATAATGACGCCATCTGCTGCTTCAATTTTTTCAGCAACCGTTTTAACTATTTCTGGCAAAACTTTGTCTTCTGGCTTGTTAAACATAGGAAAGTCAACAATTTCAACTAGTTCAATGTCAGCCTCCTGCGCAAAATAGTGTTGCATAAATTGCAAAAGTTGACGATTGGTTGATTGCTCTGAGTTCGTTCCTACTAAGCCGATAATTTTTTTCATAATGAGCTGTCCTTCCTTTTTCGGTTCTATGAATTGATAATGTGAAGAGTATCTGCTAACCCACTGCTATATAAAATTTGCTGGTCTTGTGTAATGATGACTCCTTCAATCCCATCTAGTTGATTGAGGATTTCAAGCGCTTCTGGAATTGGATAACCAAATAAACGCGTTGTCCAAATCTCACCATCCACTGAAGCATCCGAGATAATTGTGAGGCTGGCCATTTCAGTTTCCAATGGGTAACCGGTTGTCGGATCCAACAAATGGTGATAGACTCGCCCAGCTTCGGTTAAACTTCTTTCATAAATACCCGACGTCACAACCGATTGATTAGCCACTTCGACAAGTAAGCTGATTGTTTCTCTGGATTCTTGCGGATTGCGAATACCAATTCGCCATTTTTTGTTTTGATGCGTAGAGGGCCCCAACGTCACAATATTGCCGCCCAGATTAATCAAAGCAGACGTCACATGGACTTCTTTCAAATAGGCAATTAGTAAATCAGCGATATAGCCTTTTGCTAAAGCCCCCAGATCTAATTTCATTCCTTCTTCTTCCAAAAAAACCGTTTGTTTTAAGGGATTTAAGTGAATCTTTTCTGGATTAATTTTTTTCAAACAGGCTTTAATTTCCTCTTCTGACGGGACACGGGCATCTTTAAAACCGATTCGCCACGTTTGAACTAACGGGCCAATGGTAACATTCAAATGACTAGCTGGATCACAACTATGTTTTTTCCCTAATGCAATTAATTGATACAACTCTGGATGAACGCTGACTGGTTTTTTCCCAGCTTGTTGATTGACAGCCATCAGTTCCGAAGTTGAATCATTTGCACTAAAGCGTTGTTCATAAGTGATCAATCGTTGATGCACTTCTTCTAGAATTTTTTCAGGTTCTTCATGGTCTACAAATACATCTATTACTGTGCCCATCAAATAAATAGTTTGACTTTGTTGCACCTCAAGACTTCCTCTCCACGAAAGATTGTGCTTTATTTCACATTTATTCACAAATGAATCATACGCCTTTATTTGATGTCAGTCAAGTCGTTTATATATTTTTTTATATAAAATAACGACCTTAAAATTTTCATTTAAGGTCGTAATGTGTCTTGAACTCTTTTAAAAAACGCTTTTTTTATTATATTTTTAAAATAAATATATAATTTTCTATATAAACTAATTCCCCTTAGATAAAATTGTTTCTTTCAATGTTTGAATTGCTTCCAACAAGATGCGATTTTTATTGATTTTTGCATACGCGCGGGCATCTTGTAGTAGTTCTAAAATTTGCTCTTGCGGCTTTTCTTCAGCTAAGGCATTTTTCGCAAGCTGGAAAGCTGCTCTTGCCAAGTAATACGTGACGTGATTATCAGAACAGATGGAAATCGCATACTCTAACAAAGCATCACTTGTTTCTAAATCGCCTTTTTCTGCATAAAAAACACCACAGTGAAAGACAACATTTAATACTCGCCAAGTATCTTCCATTGATTGAATAGTATAAAGATAAATTTCCTTGAAGACCTTATTGAAATAAAATTCGGCTTTCTCAATTTCGCCTTCTTTGGCATAGGCCATGCCAATTCCAGTAAAAGCTAACAAACGGTAAATATCGCTCGTGTATTTTTGCTCTTCAAATAGAAGTTTTTCAAAGGTAAATAAGCAATCCATCAACGAAGCATTTTGAAAAATCATGACAAAGCCTTGTAAATAATAATATTCTAATAACAGTTGGGAATCTTTGATTTCATCAAAAGGAATATTTTTTAAAATTGTTTGCAATTGGTCATGTTCGCTGGTAATCAAGAAGAATTCTGCTTCTTCCATTTTTTCAAGAATTTCAGGTTGTTTAATCCCTACGCGCGGGAAGAGTTCCCCCAAAGGTAGCTCTAAACGATTACATAGTTGGATCAATATTTTTAAAGTTGGGACTTGACCATTCTTTTCAAAGCGACTAACCGTAACTTGCGTACAAATCCCTTTAGCCAATTCACTTTGCGACAAACCACGTGCTTTGCGTTTTTCTATAAACCGTTGTATATTCATTGCTTTTCCTCTCATTCTCATCTTCTCAAACTTACTATAATACAACTTACCTTAAAAATATATATAGAAAAAGAAAAATGTTTATAACAAAAAAGAACACAGACAACTCTTTCATTAAAAGTTTGTCTGCGCTCTATTAGAACCTGAATCACTAAACGTCAATCCAGCGTTATTTAATCAATCCGATACGTCATACTTGCTTTGTTTAGAGAGCAGCTCTTTTTTTAGCTTCTTTCACAAACGTATTCATGGCCTGATATAATTTTTCCTTGATTTCTTTGAGATTAGCTTGTTGTAATTCTTTATTGGCAACTAACTGTTGACCGTTCACCCAAACGGCTTCAACATTGCTAGCATTTGCTGAATAAACCAACGCTGAATAGGCATCAAAAATCGGAAACATATTAACTGATTGCGTTTCAATTAATGTTATATCCGCTTTTTTGCCCACTTCCAATGAACCGACTTGCTCCGCCAAGCCTAACGTTTTAGCGCCCCCCATCGTTGCCAGATAAACAATTTCTTTCGCAGGAAACAAAGAGCGATCTTGGTGTGCTGTCTTATGAAAATTCGCAACCATGCGCATTTGGGTGAATAAATCTAATGTATTCCCACTACTAGGTCCATCCGTGCCTAAACCGACAATAATCCCTTGATCAAGCATTTGCTTAATCGGCGCTACGCCTTTGGCTGATTTAGTATTCGCACCGATACAATGAGCGACACGCGCTTTTCCATTAGTAGCAGCTAAACTCGCAAGATCTTCATCTGTTGCCAAAATACAATGAGCTAAAATAAACGGCTCGCTCAAATAACCCAGTTCTTCTAAGAAAGCAATTGGTGTTTTTTGATAGGCTTTTTCAAACTCAGCCATTTCGTAAGTCATTTCAGCAACGTGCATGGTCACAGGAACTTGGTATCGCCGACTAAGTTCAATAATTTTTGCCAACACTTCTGGTGAGTTGGTATTCGGTGCATGTGGCGCAAGTATAGGCGTAATCAACGGATGGCCTTGCCACTTGCGAATAAAGGTTTCCGCGTAAAAAAGACCGCCTGAAGGCTCCGGACTATCACAAGTGGGCATATCAATGATCGTCTCTCCGAGCAAAGCACGAACACTCATTTTTTCACAACTTTTAGCAATTTCATCTTCAAAATAATACATATCACAGAAGCTCGTAATACCACTCAGTAACATTTCGGCAATTGCATAATCACTACTGCATCCTACTAATTCTTTTGTCATGAATTGTTCTAATGGAAAAAGAAAACGCCGGAGTCGATCTGGCACATCGTCTCCTAACGAACGAAACGGAATCATGCCTACATGGGTATGGGTGTTAATCATCCCAGGCATTAAAATTCCATTTTGACCATCGATTACTTGATTTGCAGCCATTCGCTTTTCATCAAGTGTGGTCATTGGTGCTAATTCAACAATTGTGTCTTCTTCAATCACTAAATAGCCGGCTTTGATTTCTGAAAATTGCTCATCCATTGTTAGTATATGCACATTTTTAATGAGTGTTTTCATGCAAAAGAACTCCATCCTCTGGAAAAACTAATGGATAGAAACGTTGTGACTTCGTATCCATCATCCCAAAATCTGTCACTTTAATGGCTGGCGAGACAGGCAATGATAGTGTAGAAAAGGACATGATTTCATTCATATTTTGATAGCCTAACGCTTGCATAGCTTGTCGGACTTTTTGTAAAGAAGCGCCTAATTGTTCAATCGGTGCTTGCGATAAAATCCCACCAATTGGTAAAGGACAAGTTGCCATCACTTGCTGATCCGAAGCAACCAAATAGCCGCCTTGCATCGCTAATAATTCATTCTGCGCTAATAAAATATCCTCAATCGTATTACCCATCACCATTAAATTATGATGATCATGGGCCCAGGTTGTCGCAATGGCTCCTTTCTCGGAAAGGGGTTGATCCATTAAAGAAAAAGAAATATTGCCATTTTTTCCGTAACGTTCCATCACAATTAATAAGGCACAGTTGGCTTTTTGCCATTGCAACAATCCATTTTCAACAGGAATTTCTTTTGTAATTCGCTCTGTAAATGTGCCAATTTCTTGTTTTTGAATCACATTACAACGAACTGTTTCTTTTGTTGTAGCCACCTTTAAAAGTAGATCTTCTTCTGTTAACTTTTTACATTGGATGGTTTGTTGATAAGTGGCTGGAAACTCTTCGATTTTTTCTGGATAATGGAAGGGCTCGCCTTTTTCAAAAACGACCTTTCCAGATTTATAAACCGTATTAATATCAAAACTTTCTAAGTCATTTAATAACAAAAAGTCAGCTTTTTTACCAGGTGCAATTTCGCCACGATCATGGAGACCCATTCGTTTGGCCGGCGTATAAGTTGCCATATAAATGGCTTTTTCGATAGGCAACCCTGCTTGAACGGCTTTTTTGACATTTTCATTTAGATGACCTTTTAGCAAATCATCAGCCATCACGTCATCCGTGATAATACTTGCATAATTGTAGAAGTCATTGTCTACTATCACCTGAATGTTTTCAGGAGTGATTGATTTATTTTGAAATTGAATAAAGACGCCCGCTTCAATTTTTTCTTTTAACGTTTTAGGAAATTGATGGGTATGATCTGAAGTGATACCGCTATATAGAAAATCTGCTAACTCTTGATCTTCGATTTTAGGACAGTGGCCTTCTAAAGGCATGGTTGGTCGTTGTTTTTGGCACAAATCGATAATTTGACGAATTAAAGAATCTGGCTCATAGGAAATCCCTTTAAAATTCATGGCTTCCCCTAAACAAATCACTTTTGGTTCTTTGAGTAATTCTGCTACTTCTGCTAAGCCGATAATCCCACCAGTTGTTTCTAATTCGGGAGTGGTCGAAGGAACCGAGGAAGGAATTGCGTGAAAGATATCTAGTTCTGTTTCAGCGGCCATAAAAGCTTTTAAGCCTTCTAAGCCAAATACATTAGCCATTTCATGGGCATCGGCAATCACCGTTGTCACACCGTAACGCACTACTGCTTTGGAAAAAATAGTAGGTGTCGTCATGGAACTTTCAATATGCATGTGTGCATCAATTAAGCCGGGAATCATCCATTGATTCTCGGCATTAATTGTTTTTTTGGGCTGCAAATTGACGTTCTCTTCTTCATAAACGTAATAAAATTTATCATTTTTAATCGCAACATTTCGTTGAACGAATGTTTGAGTAACTGTTTGATACAGCCACACATTTTTTAGTAGTACATCGACGTTCATTTTGTCCCTCTTTTCTAAAACTATTGATTCATCGTCCGGTTCCATTGATCAATCCAATCCGCTAGTTGACTATTAATAAAATTAAAATCGACTGTTTTGGCACGTTCGGCAATGGCACCATATGTTTTATTTTTCGCTTCTTTTTCGCTTAGCGTTACTTGTTGATTTGTAGGTCCTTCATTTAATGAAATCGCTTTGGCCTTTTGTGATTCTTCACTAATCCGTGCGTTAACAAATTTAAAGGCGGTTTCTTTGTTTTGTGCTTTTTTAGGAATATTGACTGTATTATAGTTGGCATACGTGCCGCTTTCTGGGACGACATACATCACGTTTTCTGCTGCGCCTTGAATAATATCAACCGCAAAATCAGCAACCACAGCTGCTTCAATTTCACCAGATTGGAACATATTAGCTAAGTCTGACGATTTTGAATACGTTTTAACAACGTTTGGTTTTAATTCTTTCATCGCTTCAAAAGCGGCCTTCCCGTTATCTTTTGTAATATCTTGACCAACATGTTCACTAGCAACGTATAACATTAAAGGACCTGCCGTCGTGGCAACGTCTGGAACAGAAATTTTACCTTTCAAATCAGCTGACCATAAGTCATCCCAGTTCTTAATTTCTTTGCCTAATTTTTCTTTGTTGTAAACAATCCCGATACTGTTTACAGCGATTGGTACGCCAGCACCACTTTCAAAAACCTCTTTTGCTCCTGGTGTTAACTGACTTAAATTAGGTACTTCTTTTTCTGTAATTTTTTCAAATAACCCTTCTTTTCCACCTTGTGCAGCATTTGCTTGTGCTAATTCAATGACATCAATTCCCGCATTGGGATTATTTTTTAATTTCGTAAAGCGGTCTGCGCTATTGCCTACTTCTAAGGTAACTTTCGCTTCATTCTCTTTTTCAAACGGAGTGATAATATCTTTTTTGACAATATCTTCACTTAATCCGAAAGTTGAAACGACTAAAGCATTACTTCCACCTTTGCTCTCGCTTTTCGTAGTTGCTTCGCTGTTTCCACAAGCAGTCATTAATAACGTTGCAGCGACTAATGTCCCTAAAATTACGCGTTTTTTCATTTTTAAATCTTCCTCCAAAATGGTTTTTATTTTTCTAAAATAACTAATTTCTCAGCTGGAAAAGCCAAGTGAATGGTTTCGTTTGTTTCATATAACTGTTCACTTGTTCCATTAACCAGCAATGTACCTAACGCTGTTTCCACTTCATATTGATAGCTTTTCCCTAAAAATGTTCGGACAGCGACAGTACCTGCGACAGTAT
This sequence comes from Enterococcus sp. DIV1307a, assembly GCF_050537425.1. NCBI lineage: Bacteria > Bacillati > Bacillota > Bacilli > Lactobacillales > Enterococcaceae > Enterococcus > Enterococcus sp. DIV1307a. The sequence goes on along the minus strand of NZ_CP172914.1, from coordinate 1,000,330 downwards.
TAGTAGCAGCTTCTGAAACAATCTCAATGTCCTCTGGACGAATCGTTGCCACCGTCGTTGTAACATTTGGTTCAGGATTAGTCGTTTTCACTATTTGATTTGTTTGTGTCCGATAATGACCGGCTTCCATTTTTTCGACAGAGAAAAAGTTTTCAAAACCGATAAATTCAGCGACAAACTTAGTACGAGGCAAACGATAAATCGTTTCTGGTGAATCATATTGTTCAATCACGCCATTATTCATAATGGCCACTTTATCTGAAATAGAAAAACATTCTTCTTGGTCATGTGTGACAAAAACTGTCGTAATGCCTAATTGTTGTTGAATCCGTTTGATTTCAATCCTCATTGCTACTCGCAATTTTGCATCTAAATTACTCAACGGTTCATCTAGTAGTAATAGTTTAGGTTCAATAATCAGAGCACGTGCTAGCGCAACCCGCTGTCTTTGACCACCAGATAATTGTTTTGGATAACGGTCGCCCAAGCTTTCTAAACCGCATACTTTTAGCATTTCCGTGACTTTTTGGTCCATGGTTTGTTTGCTTTCTTTGCGTAATTTCAACCCAAAAGCGACATTTTCTGCAATCGTTAAATGAGGGAATAACGCATAACTTTGAAAAACCATCCCGAAGTTTCTTTTATGGACAGGAACCTTTGTTAGTTCTTCTTGATCAACGAAAAACTGTCCGTCGTTTGGCTTAATTAATCCAGCAATCACTCTTAGCGTAGTCGTTTTACCACAACCACTCGGTCCTAATAAAGAAACTAACTCTCCTTTTTCCATTGAAATATTTAAATCTTTTAAAATATCTTGTTTTCCGTCATAGCTGACGCGAATATCTTTTAAATCCACAAAAGTCAAAATTTTCTCCTCTTTCTATCTCGTGCTTCTTCCATGTTTTAGGCAATGGAAGCTAGTCCCAACGTTTTTTCAATTAAAAACATTAAGCCCATTGTTAGTAGCATCAACAATACAGAAATTGCTGAAACAGTTGGATCATAATTGTATTCCATATAACTTAATAAAGAAGTAGGCAGCATCGTCACACCGGGACCTGATAAAAACATCGATACAGGAACATTGTTAAACGAATTGACAAATGCTAACATAAAGGCTGCAAAAATTCCTGAAGACACATTGGGTAAAACAATTTGAATGAAAGCTCGCAATCTTGTACAACCTAATGTCCAAGCTACTTCTTCCATTGAATAATCTAGTTGTTCCATACTTGACCCAACCACTCGAATAATATAAGGCAAACTAATTAAAAAATGCCCCATTAATAATCCTTGAAAGACAGGCAAACCTAATTTAATAACAATATATTGAAATAACGTATACCCGACCACAATTCCTGGAATCACAGTTGGGGATAAGAAAAAGCTTTTAATAAAGTTGCGCCCACGAACGGAATAACGAGCCAGCGCATAGGAAGCAGGAATCCCTACTATTAATGCTAAAACAGTCGCTAATACCCCAATTAACAAGCTTAACTTAAAACTGTCCATAAACGTTTCCGATTGTAATGCTTTGGCGTACCAATCTAAAGTAAAACCTTTAATCGGAAATTGAATCGCTGCGGCTGTTCCAAAAGAAGTCACCACAATCAAACATAATGGTAAAAATAAAAACAGAAAAACTAGAATTGCAATAACAGATAGTCCTTTTTGCTTACGCATGATTTGCTTCTCTCCGATCTACTTTCTTAGCGACCATGTCTAGGCCTTTCATCACAATTAATGTTGTTAAAATCATAATAAATGCAAGAACACTCGCCGATTGCCAATCACCTAAAGTATTAGCCTTTTGATATAAGAAGGTCGACATCATCATTTTTTGGTTACCGCCTAACAGCTGTGGCGTCGTATAAGCCGTTAAAGTTCCTGTAAACACTAATATACTTCCTACGATGGTGCCTGGAATTGATAAAGGTAAAACAATTTTCCGAAAAGCCGTCATTGGATTGGCGCCTAGCGTCTCAGCCGCTTCTAGCATTTCTCCTTCAATGTTTTCCATGACCCCAACTAAGGTCATAATCATTGTTGGTAAAAATAAATACACTGAACCGATAATAATTGCAAATTCTGTATACAATAAATTCAGCGGTTGCTCAATTAAGCCTGTTTTTAATAACAACGTATTCACTACACCGTTTTTTCCTAAAATGTTAATCCAAGCAAAACTTCGAATAACTGAATTGGTTAATAGTGGAAACAAGGTCATAGCCATTAAAAAGCCACGCCATTTTTTGGAAACTCCAGCAATAAAGTATGCCGTTGGAATGCCCAACACAATTGAAATACCCGTCACAATTAACGAAACTCTTATCGTTCGCCAGAAAATTGAAACATTATAGTCATCTTTAAAAAAAGTAACATACTGATTTAGTGTCAAGCCATGATCAGTAAAAATGGTTGGCAAAATGCTAGTAATTAATGGAATCATTAAGAAAAATAATAATAGTACTAGCCCCGGTGCCACAATTAAATAAGGAACTTTCTTGTTCATTCGTACACTCCTCGTTCGTTTTTTCACTTCATCAGTATACGCAAGGAAAACGTATATTTCAACACATTTTCATCTTTTTGTTCGTTTTTAAACCCGAACGTTCGTATATTTTTTCGAAAAAGGTTATTAAAAAATAAAACACGAACATTAAACAAAAAACACAAACAAGACTGTTTGTGTTTTTTGTCAACTTTTTTATTTATCACTTAATTTTCTTGGAACGTTTGATCCTTTTCCATCATTTTCACTATAATACCATCTTGATACACCTGATAATATCCGAACAATTCATTCTCTTTTGAGACACTATTCTTTTCAGATCTAATTTGAACAACATAACTTCCTTTATTTGACTGCTTAAACGTATAATGAAACGCCGAGTCATTCGTTGGTATCCCTAAACCATTTTGTAAAAATTCAATCGCTTCCTGTTTAGTATAAGATTCTGCTTCTAATTGCGTTCCTAAATGCGGATTTTTTTGATCAACAAATTGTCTTGCTTTGTCATTATTAGCAGACTTTTCTATAACGACTTCCTGTTGCGAATTCCTACTTCCTGAACAGCCAGTTAATACAAATAAAATCACCAACAACCCCAAACACTTACTCAAAGTTTTCTCCTCCTCTCCCTTTTCATTAGTGATACCTGATGATTTCTTTTATATTTTAGCATGCTTGATATAACGAATGGTGCTCAAAAAAGACAGAATCAACAAGTAAAAATTGTCGACTCACCTTTCTCAACTAATATTAAAAACCATCTGTCTCAATATTTTCGAATTTCCTGTAAATTACTGATAAATAAAAACAGCTCCTTTTGCGTATACTTATATTATCAGCACCTAAAGGAGGAACTTTCTTGAAGCAAAAAAATCTACTCACTTATCAATCACTTGCAGCCTTGTTGCTAGTATTCAGTCTCTTTAGTTTTGACCCATCGGTTTCTTTTGCCACCCGTTCTGGAAAAACGCCTGTTTCAGTTGAACTAGAACTTGGAGGGCTGCCTGGTGATGAATCGGTTGACGATGCCATTGATCCTGATTTAGAAAATCCTAACACTAGTTTTGACTTGCTCTTTATTCCGAAAGAATTTACTTTTGAAACCCAAGCGATTTCTGGTGATTTAACGGCAGTTCCTATACGACCTTCTGAAGGCAATACTCATACAATGAGACACTTCGGGATGGGGGATGTTCGCGGAGCCTTAACTGGTTGGCATGTCACTGCTGAAATCCCACACATGCGAAACGAAGCTCATTCTTTACTAGGCATCATTACGTTTCAATTAACAGGCGGCTATGCTCGCTATGACAAAACGTTAAGGCGTTTCTTTATGACAAATACAATGTATGGACTGGATTTTTCAGAAGATCCTGCTGCACCCGACTTCCCGACCAACCCAATTATTATCGGTAACGGTGCCATTTTAATGAGTAACGCTGGTGATAGAAAAGGACAAGGAATGTGGAGCGGCCGCATGACCGATATTTCTCTTGCAATCCAAACCCCTGTTTCACAATTATTTCCTGGCGCATATACAGGTTCGATTATCTGGAATTTAATCTCTGGACCTGCATAAAATAAAAAAAACGCTTAGAAAACTAGCGGAATCACTACTCTTCTAAGCGTTTTTTTATATCATAAGGACTATTTGCTCCTTCTATTTGTCTAAGCATGCTTTACCACTTTTCGTTTAACGAATCACTTGGCCCCAACGGTAATCAAACTGATACTCTTGATTACCATTATTTAGGTTAATTTTGTATAAATAACGCGGGACTTTAATGAATAACGCATCCTCTACTTGAAAAGCTTCAATAGGTACATTTTCTTTAGTTAAAAGCAACGGTGTTTGCCACTCGTATGTTTTTTTCTGCCAATTGTATAAGCCAACTATCGCTTGATTACTTTGTCTTTTCTTGTATGACAGAACATAATAATTTGCTTCATCTTTCTTGCCTAATAAAACTGGTGCTATTAGTTGCTCTTCTAGTTTTCCTTGCACTGTTGTACGCTCTTCCGATGACAGCTCTTGACCAATTTGACTCTCATTTGAATCTACCGTCCATTTAGGCGCTTCTTGTGTTTGAAAGACTTCTTTGAAAGTTGGGTCTTGTTTTAACTGCCAATTTTTCAAATCTAATTGATAATATCGATTGTTTAATCCATAAATATAGAGATAGCGATTATCCATAAAACGATAATCAACGAAATCAGAGCTTAAATAGTCTTTTAATTCAGGGAATTTCTTCACTAAATCCGCTTCAGAAAACTGTTTTTTCCCTGTTTTTGTATCGAGTAAGTAAATGGCCTCGTTATCAGCATTATTCAAAACCACATATTGATCTGTTTGACCAATTAAATAATCACGCCAACCTAAACGTTTACTCCACATTCGTTCGCCCGTCTGACTATTAACAGAAATCACTTGGAACAATGAGTTACTGGTGCTAATGCCATTCGTTCGTCCATTTGGAATAATCATTCGCTCGATTGAAGTTAAGCCTTTCGTTTTTTCAGAATAAAACGTCGCACTTTTCTCTTCAATCGTTACTGAACGAAACATTCCGAAAAATATCAAACCAGCAAAATGTACCACTGCAAGATAAACCAATAAAATTAACGCATAGGGAACCAGTCTCCTTGTACTCCGCCTTCTTATTAAGGAAATAACCAAAATACCACTAATTACTATAAAAATAATTGCTACAATGATGACAAAAATATCATGATAGAGCCAACCAGATAATTGCCAACTTCTATAAAGTGTGTCCATTACGCCATCCTTTCCAATTGTTATTTGCTTATTATAAAAAGGATACTATTTTTTTTTGAAAAATAACAACAAAAAACGACGAACAGCAATAAGCCCATTCAAGTTGACTAACTAGGTCAACTTGAATGGGCGTGGAGAAATGTGCCTTGTTATTCAGTTATTCCGCTTCTTCAATTGCAGACAAAGCTTTTGCAATATCAATTTCTTTATTCCGATAATCAGCATCATGAACTGGAAAATGCTGCCGCAATTCTGCTGCTTCCATCCACGAAACAGTCCCTTGTTTAATGCCAAAATCAAGAATGTGCCCACCAAATTGGTGATCCTCACTGATAAAGTGCAAATGAAACCCTGCGGCAGAGGCACCATGAAATAATTTAGGTGTAAAGAACCCTACAACTGTTCCCTGAATATTCTCCGCTGTAAATTCAGGTTGATTGCGTGCGGCTTCTACAAATGGTGGATACGGTTTTTCTTGTTTAGGTGCCACACGGACATGCATCTTCGCAAAAAGACCGCTAATTTTAATTGCCGCAAAAAAATTAGGACTAATTTTTTCTAAAATTTGTGCTTTAATATTTTCATCGGTTTCCGTTGATACAGGGAATGCGCCATCTTCTTGAAAACGAGTAACTGCGGCATATGGCGTTAATTCTTCGCCTTCTAGAATAGTAATTTCGCCAGTTTGATTTGCATGATACAATGTACCGTCCAATAAAATAATTTCGCCATTTGAGCCTTCTAATGTCCCAATTCCAAAATCACCTTGCGTGAGTAACGTACCAATTTCTGCCGTTCCTGCCATCAAACTTTCCATTAAACCGCCTAGCGTACCATGTTGATAAACATATTGTTCGCTCATTTTTCCATCTCCTAATAAAGTTGATCTGGTAACAATGTTTTACCTAATTCTTGATTATCTGAATAATCCACAGGAACATCAATAATCACTGGGCCTTCTGTTTGCATTCCTTCTTCTAAAGCTGCGGCAAATTCTGCTTGTGAATGAACTCTAACCCCTTTGGCTCCAAAAGCTTCAGCATACTTCACAAAATCAACTGGACCAAAATCTACGCCAGAGGATCGATTATATTTCATTTCTTCTTGGAATTTAACCATATCATAACTACCATCATTCCAAATAATATGCACGATATTTTGCTTTAAACGAACCGCTGTTTCTAATTCTTGCGCCGAAAATAGGAAACCGCCGTCCCCAGAAACAGAGATAATTTGTGTATTCGGACGAACCAGCGCAGCCGAGATTGCCCAAGGCAAAGCGACACCTAATGTTTGCATACCGTTACTAAATAATAAATGACGCGGTTCATAACTTCTAAAGTGGCGAGCCATCCAAATGTAGTGGCTCCCTACATCAACAGTAACTGTCATTTCATTCGTGGTTTTTTCTTGAAGCGTTTGAACAATTTCTAATGGATGTAATCGATTTTCAATTGTACTTGTTTTTACTTCTTTAATCGTTAATTTTTCTTGAAGCGTTTCTAAATAATCTTGCGCATCTTCTGTTAGTATTGGTTCACTAAATGCTTCTGATAATTTCAAAATATTTTTAGACATATCACCAATTAGCTCTTCTTCCGGTTGCATATATTGGTCAATTTCCATTTGAACTTCATCAATAACAATAACGCGCGCATCTTTTTCTGCGTTCCAATTACGTGCTTCATATTCAATGGGGTCATAACCAATCGCAATCACTAAATCACTTCTTTTTAACAAACGATCCCCAGGTTGGTTTCGAAATAAACCAACACGCCCAAAGAAATGTTCTTCTAATTCTTTTGAAATAATTCCTGCTCCTTGGAACGTTTCCACGACTGGCAAACCAGTTATAGCAACCAATTCACGAATGGCTGCGGTAACTTTTCGTGCAGAGGCCCGCATTCCTAAAAGTAAAACAGGTAACTTCGCTTGCTTGATTCGTTCAGCTAAAGCTGCGATTGTTTCTGCTGATGCATGGCCCAGTTTCGGAGCCGACAAAGGCTTAATTGCTTCGCCTGTCACCGGACTATCTGTGACATCTTGTGGGATCGATAAGAATGTTGCACCTTTTTTCGCTGTTTTGGCGATACGGTAAGCATTGGCAATATTTTCAGATAATGTTTCTGGATCTTGAATTTCTGTACTGAATTTTGTTATTGGGCTAAATAATGCAGCATTATTCATGCTTTGGTGAGTTAATTTTGACAAATCGGACCGTTTCACCTGTCCAGCCAATGCTAAAACAGGGTCCCCTTCTGCAGTCGCAGTTACTAACCCAGTTGCTAAATTGCTGGCACCAGGTCCACTAGTTGCAATAACTAAGCCAGGCTCTCCCGTCAAACGACCAATCCCTTGTGCCATAAAGGCAGCGTTTTGTTCATGTCGAGCTAAAATTAATTCTGGGCCTTTGTCAACTAATGCATCAAAAACCCCATCAATTTTTGCACCGGGAATCCCAAAAATATAGGGCACTTCGTGATTGATTAAACTTTCTACTATGATATCTGATCCTTTTTTACTCACTGTTATACCTCCAATTAAAATCTGTACTAATTACAAATACAAAAATACCACTAAAATTCTAATTAATCAACAATGAAACACCTTGAAAACGTGTAATATACTAATTCGCATATTTTAATAGAATTGAGATATTTCAAAAGATTAAGCAAAAATAATGCAAAATACCTTAAAGTTTTATAGTCTTTCAACAATTATTATATACTTCTTCACTAAAAATTAGTAAGATTAACCTATAAGAAAAAAATCACAACCTGTGATAAATTATTGGAGGAAAAATATGTCAAAAGGGAAGAAAATTTTTGCCATTATCTTTGGAATTATCTTGGTTCTATTTCTTGCAGTTGTTGGAATGGGAGCAAAACTTTATTGGGATGTTTCTAAATCAATGGATAAAACCTATGAAACAGTAGAACGATCTAAAAAAAGTCAGGTCAATTTAAACAATAAGGAGCCTTTTTCTGTTTTATTATTAGGGATTGATACAGGCGATGATGGGCGTGTCGAGCAAGGTCGTTCGGATACAACAATTGTTGCAACAGTTAATCCTCGTGACAAGCAAACAACCTTAGTCAGTCTTGCTCGCGATACCTATGTTGATATTCCAGGTCAAGGAAAACAAGATAAATTGAATCACGCCTATGCTTTTGGTGGCGCATCTTTAGCAATGGACACAGTTGAAAACTATTTAAACATACCTATTAATCATTATGTTTCAATTAATATGGCTGGTTTAAAAGAATTAGTCAACGCGGTTGGCGGAATCGAAGTGAACAATAATCTGACTTTTTCACAAGACGGATATGATTTTACGATTGGTAAAATTTCATTGGATGGTGAACAAGCACTCTCCTATTCAAGAATGCGTTACGAAGATCCTAATGGTGACTACGGCCGCCAAGAACGTCAAAGAAAAGTGATTGAAGGCATCGTCCAAAAAGTCTTAAGTCTTAATAGCGTGAGCAACTATCAAGAAATTTTAACAGCTGTTTCTGATAATATGAAGACAGATTTAAGTTTTGATGACATGAAAAAAATTGCCTTAGATTATCGCAGTGCCTTTGGTAAAGTGAAACAAGACCAACTTCAAGGTACTGGTTTTATGCAAGATGGTGTTTCCTATCAACGTGTGAATGAACAAGAATTAACTCGTGTCCAACAAGAGTTGAAAAATCAATTGAATACAAAATAAAAATAAAACCCACGAGTACTATAAATACTCATGGGTTTTATTTTCTCTTCTATTAACGTTCTTGTTTCACCGCTTCTAAAGCCGCTGTATTAATAATGTTCCAAGGTTTGTCAAACGCTGGTTGGAAGAAGAAGTCCGCATAGGCTAAGTCTTCAATCGTCATTTTGGCTTGAATCGCTAATGAAATAGCATTAATGTTTGCAGTTAAATCTGCTTTCGACATTAATTGAGCGCCTAAAATTTGTGTTGTTTCAGGATCATATACTAATTTAAACCAAGCTTTTTGTTTGTCTGGATTGAAGTCCATCAAGTAGTCTTCTACTACTGTCACCGCTTTTGTTTCTTTTCCTAATTTTTGAGCCATGACTTCATTAATCCCTGTTGAAGCAAATTTATAATCAAAGACAGCCAAGCCAGAAGATCCTTGAACACCAGGGAAAGGTTTAACTGGTTCTTCTAGGTTTTTCACAGCAAAGCGACCTTGTTTACGAGCATTCGTTGCTAAGGCAATATTTACTTCTGTGTCTGCAGGATTGTATTTAATTAACGTAGCATCCCCTACTGCAAATACATCAGGCTCACTTGTCCGCATGTATTCATCCGTCTTGATTAGGCCATTCGGATGTAATTCCAAGGTACCTTTTAACCAAGCAGTGTTTGGACGGACACCAACCGCTACAACGACCAAATCAGCATCGTACGCATTTTTATCTGTAACGACTTTTTGCACACGACCGTCGCCTTTATAACGTTCAACTGTTTCACCAGTTGCAATGGTAATGTTATTGGCTTCCATCTCTTCTGTTAAAACATCTGTAAATTCTTTATCTAGATATACCCCTAATGGACGATCTAAAATGTCAATAACAGTAACCTTTTTGCCGGCTTTTGCAAATGCTTCGGCAGCTTCAATCCCAATATAACCACTACCAATCACAACCACATTATTGACTTCTGGATCTACTGTTTTTTGTTTTAATTTAATGGCCCATTGACGACCACGCATCAAGTAAATATTATCCAAATCTTTACCTGGAATATCTAATTCAAATGGGACAGCTCCGGGACTGATGATTAATTTATCATAATTTTCAACACGTTCTTCACCTGACACTAAATCTTTCACTGTCACTTGATGTTCTTTTGGTTGAATCGCTGTAATTTCAGTATTAGAAAAGACATTTACACCACGGCTCTCCATTTTTTCGCCAGTCATATAGCGAACAGAATTAACATCTTTCACTTTTCCTTCTAGGTACAACTGCATGCCACAAGACAAGAATGAGATAAAATCACCTTTCTCATACCATTGAATTTCTGCATCAGGATGAAGATTTAGTAATTCCTCTACCGCTTCATAACCTCCATGTGATGATCCTAAAACAATAACTTTCATCGCTCGTTCCTCCCATATAATATTATTTCTTACATAATAAAGAATATCATATATTCTCAAAAAATAACAAATAATATCCTCTTTTCCATTCTCAATTAAGTTCTTTAAATGAGAATAAAAAGGAGTATCCTCTGTATTTCACCACTTTTCAATTACTTTTTAATTTACTAAAAAATAAAAAATACTAAATTCTCCGATACGATTGATAGGGACGCCCCACTTTTAAATAGCTATTTTTACTTTCTAAAAGGTTATTTTTTTCTAGAAACAACACATATTTACGAACAGAAACATGTGAAAGCTGACTCGCTTCTGATAATTCTTGAATCGTAAAATAGTCGGTAAATTCGTCTATTTTTTTTAACAATAATTGTAATGTTGCTTGTGTTAGTCCTTTTTCTAAGGACAGGTTTTGAAGAACTTGTTCATTTTTACGTGCGTTCGTCTGTGAAGAATGAAACAATTGGTCCACTTTTGTTTGCGAAAGCTCCTTCGTTTCCAGCGTGAATTGAGCAGCTTTTTTCTGATAGTTTTCGATACTTTGTTGAAATCGTTCAAAAGAGAAGGGTTTAACTAAATAGTCTAAAACGCCTAAATGTAAGCTTCGTTTAACGTTTTCCAACTCGTTGGCAGCCGTAATCAGGATGACTTCTGTGTCAATTTTTTCATCTCTAATTGTTGCCAGATAGGTCAAGCCGTTGCCATCTTTCAAATGAACGTCTAATAAAACAAGTGCTGGTTGTTTTTCTTCCGTTAGTTGTAGACCTTCAGCAATTGTTGCCGCCGTAAAAATAGTCGGTTGGTGAATTAATTTTTCAAGATATTTTTGATGTATATATGCAACCATAGGATCGTCTTCAATAATCAATAGGTTCATTTTCCTCTGCTCCTTCGTAATGAACATTTATGCGAATGACAAGCCAATTGTTTTGTTGGTTTTCCCAAGTCAATGTCGCTTCCGCATTCTCTAATAATCTTGCCAAATAAGAAGTGAAAAACTCTTGCTCAAAGCGTTCCAGTTGTTCTTTTGGATAAGCAAACGAATAAGTCGTCGTCAAACTTCCTGGCTGATAATCAATGGTTTCAATGATCTCTTCTGGCAACGTTTGCTCCATCAGGAAACGATGAATATAACGGTAGATAGCAATCAAATTTTGCGTATCTTCATCTCGTTTATTTGGTGGAATTTCTGGATAAATTTCAATAGCTAATTGTGTTTTAATTTCTGCAAACTTGATTCTTTCCCCACTTAAAAAACCTGCTAAAATAGGATTCCTAACCAAAATAGCTAAGCGCTGTGCAAATTCCTTTTCTGGTTTCAATAAATCGGCCAGATAATGTTTTAGCGCCTCATAATCTTCTAAATCGACTAACCCATAAATAACATGCATCTTATTCATAAATTCATGTGATTGACTTTGTAATGCCGAAGCATATGTCGTTGTGCTGACAAGCTGTTCTGCGACAATAAACGTTTCCGTCGCATTTTTCAGAAAGATAACATGCCCAATTGTTTTTTTACGGACATTAATCGGGGCGATTGAGACGAAATAATCCTGGCCATTTTGACGATAGAATTGCTCTGTTTTTGAATGTACGACTAATTTTTCAGGAGATAAAACCAATGCTGAAAGTTTCTTTCCTAGTAAATTTTCTTCACTATTTGTTATATTATGATACATTTTAGTTGCTTCAATATTTGCTAATAAAATATTTTGATCGGTATCAATCACAAGGATTGCGTCTTTCGTTTCCTCAAGCATGGCGTTTCGCTCTTCTAATAGACGAGCAATTTCTCTTGGCTCTAAATCGTGAAGTTGTTTTTTTAAATAATAAGAAACCACGATGGCTAATATAAAGCCAAAACCAACACTTAAAAGGACACTCACTGTGTAATCATTTTTTGTTCGTTCAATCAATTGTGAAAGCGAGGTCATTTTAATGCCCATTGCCACAACCCCAATTTGTTTTCCTTGATCATAGACTGGGACAAAACCTCGTAATGATTCTCCTAAACTCCCTTGACTAACAGACAAATGTTCCTCCCCTTTTAATGCTCGCACTTCATCGCCACCTTCAAAATGCTTACCTATTTTTTGGCGATCAGGATGTGTTAAACGAATCCCCTGCATATTCATAATCACGATAAAATCCAACTGATGGATTTCACCTAAACGAACCGTATACGCTTCCAATTCATCTGAATAGTGATCATTCTTTAAGGCTTCAATAACATTCGGTTCAATAGCCAACTGTTCCCCGACGGCTAAAAGTGCTTGCTCTTGGTTTTTACGAACTTCTTTAATTGTTTGAACCGTCGTTACTCCGTAAAAGAAAGTAATCATAATAATTAATGTTGCAATAAAAATCACTGATAAGAAGCACCATAATTTCCCGCCACGCTTCATTCCATCCCTCTTTTCTCTTCAAATAAAGTATAGCATAGGAAGATTTGGTTAAAAAACTTTTCTTTAGTTAAATTAATTAAATAATCTACTCCAGAGAAAACGTTTACATTATGATGAATATAGATTAAAGTTATAGGAGGAAATAGCATGGAAAAGAAATTGCACGCAACAGCTGCTAATGAAACAGATTGGCGCAACAAATTAACCAAAACGAGGATTGGTTCGGTTACGTTACCTGTTTATCTTGTAACAGCTAGCATTATTCTTGTTACAGCTCTATTAGAACAACTACCAGTCAATATGTTAGGTGGTTTTGCCGTAATTTTAACAATGGGTTGGTTACTTGGAACAATTGGTGGAAATATTCCTATTTTGAAACATTTTGGCGGTCCCGCAATTTTATCTTTATTAGTACCATCAATTATGGTCTTTTTCAATTTACTCAACCAAAATGTCTTAGACTCAACAGATATTTTAATGAAACAAGCAAACTTTCTCTATTTCTATATTGCATGTTTGGTCTGTGGAAGTATCCTTGGAATGAACCGCAAAATTTTAGTCCAAGGTTTAATGCGCATGATTGTCCCGATGGCATTAGGAATGATTTTAGCAATGGGGGTTGGGACCCTTGTTGGAACGCTGTTAGGTCTCGGTTGGAAACATAGCCTTTTCTATATTGTCACTCCTGTTTTAGCTGGTGGAATCGGTGAAGGCATTCTTCCTTTATCCCTTGGTTATAGTGCCATTACTGGATTGCCAAGTGAACAATTAGTGGGGCAATTAATTCCCGCAACCATTATTGGTAATTTTTTTGCTATTATGTGTTCTGGTTTACTTAGTCGTTTAGGAGAAAAACGCCCTGAACTTTCTGGACAAGGTCAGTTGATCAAAATTACCAATTCAGATGATTTAAGTGATGCTTTAGAAGAAGACAAAGCACCAATTGATGTAAAATTAATGGGCGCTGGTGTTTTAATTGCATGTACCTTATTTATTACAGGCGGTTTATTGCAACACTTAACAGGCTTTCCTGGTCCTGTTTTGATGATTGTTGTCGCAGCCTTTTTAAAATACTTAAATGTAGTACCGAAAGAAACCCAACGCGGATCAAAACAGCTTTATAAATTTATCTCTGGCAATTTTACGTTCCCGTTAATGGTCGGCTTAGGTATGTTATATATTCCTTTAAAAGATGTCGTAGGAATGCTTAGCTGGCAATATTTTGTTGTGGTAATTAGTGTCGTTTTCACTGTTATTGCTACAGGATTTTTCGTTTCACGCTTCATGAATATGAATCCCGTCGAGGCTGCCATTGTCTCCGCTTGTCAGAGTGGTATGGGTGGGACTGGCGATGTGGCTATTTTAAGTACAGCCAATCGAATGAACTTAATGCCGTTTGCACAAGTTGCGACACGTTTAGGCGGTGCCATTACAGTAATAACAATGACTGCTATTTTTAGAATGCTTTTTTAACCATAAGTGAATTATTTAGGAGGAAAATGATATGTCAACAAAAGATGTAAAAGAATTAGCGATTGAGCAAGCAAAAAAATTTGGGGGGAAATTAGAAGTCTGCCCTAAAGTTCCGATTGAAACAAAAGCAGATTTAGGAATTGCCTACACACCAGGTGTTGCGGCTGTTTCTTCTGCCATACATGAAAAAAAAGAACGCGCCTACGAATTAACAACAAAGAAAAACACCGTCGCCGTTATCAGTGATGGTTCAGCAGTTTTAGGTTTAGGTAACATTGGTCCTGAAGCAGCGATGCCTGTCATGGAAGGAAAAGCTGCATTGTTTAAACGCTTTGCTGGTGTGGATTCGATTCCCCTTGTTTTAGATACACAAGATACTGAAGAAATCATCCAAACAGTGAAGTTTTTGGCTCCAACCTTTGGAGGGATTAACTTGGAAGATATCAGCGCTCCTCGTTGTTTTGAAATTGAACAGCGTTTAATCGATGAACTAGATATTCCCGTTTTCCATGATGATCAACACGGGACAGCGATTGTTGTTCTAGCGGCTTTGTACAACAGCTTAAAATTAATCAACAAGAAAATAGAGGACATTCATGTGGTAATCAACGGCGGTGGCTCCGCTGGTCTTTCGATCACAAGAAAATTTTTAGCTGCTGGCGTAAAACATATTATCATTGTTGACCGTGCAGGGATTCTGAGCGAAACAGATACAGCTCTGCCACCACACCACGCAGAAATTGCGAAGCTAACCAATCGGGAACACC
This sequence comes from Enterococcus sp. DIV1307a, assembly GCF_050537425.1. Classification (NCBI taxonomy): domain Bacteria; kingdom Bacillati; phylum Bacillota; class Bacilli; order Lactobacillales; family Enterococcaceae; genus Enterococcus; species Enterococcus sp. DIV1307a. Next base: position 985,283 of record NZ_CP172914.1, on the reverse strand, counting down.
GTACCGGTGATTTAGCTACTGCTCTTGAAGGCGCTGATGTCTTTGTTGGTGTTTCGGCACCAGGCGTTTTAAAACCTGAGTGGATTCAACAGATGAATGAGCAGCCAGTTATTTTTGCAATGGCTAACCCAGTTCCTGAAATTTTTCCTGATGAAGCTTTAGCGGCAGGCGCTTATATTGTCGGAACTGGTCGTAGTGACTTTCCGAATCAAATTAATAATGTGTTAGCTTTCCCTGGTATCTTCCGTGGTGCCTTAGATGCTCGGGCGAAAAAGATTACGATTGAAATGCAAATTGCCGCTGCCAAAGGTATTGCAAAATTGATACCCGATAATGAACTCACGCCGACCAATATTATTCCCGATCCATTCCAAGAAGGAGTCGCAAAAGTCGTCGCCGAAAGCGTCCGTAACGCTGTCAAAGAAACAAATTAAAAAGAGAAAAAAGGAACAACTTAACTCAAGAGGAGTTAGGTTGTTCCTTTTTAAAATCTGAAACAATAATTTATTATTTAAAACTGATATTAAACTCTTGCATATCTTTTTCAATATAAGCAAGTAATTTTTTATTTTCAAAGAAACGTGTAAAGTAGTACGCAATACGATAATCTTCAACAGCATCTAGTCCTAGCATTTGTTTATTAAACGCTTTTTCGTATAATAAGCAATCTAAAGAGTAAATAGAACTGTGTGTCCGATTAATTTCGATTCCTTTATCACTTAATTCAATACTCTTTGCATAGTCTTTAATTAATGAATAGAATTTTGCGGTATTATAATAAATACGGCATTGCTCTAATGGATAATCTAATTTGAATTCGCTTAGCAATTGTAAAGATTTATCGTAATAAACTTTTGCTTTTTCAATATCATCTTCTAATTCATATAAAATACCGATCGCATTCATACTCAAAATATTATAAATATTAATATCACGACTAATTTCAGAACCACGATGTAAATAGAACAATGCTTCGCTATTATTTTTCTTACCTAATAAACTCGTAATTCCTTTATAATAGAAAAATTTTGTTTCTAAAATTCTGTTTGAACTTTCGATATCATCTGGATAGTCTTTCAACAAATCATAGGCTTCATCGTGCTTAAAGTAAAAGCATAATTCTTCTACTTTATTTAATAAGCTTTCGAGTTTTTTCTCACTAGAACCTTCGATACATTCTTCCACTTGTAAGTCTAAACGTAGACATACAGATGAGAAAATGTCTAAACTGTCACACACATTTTTGTTTTCAATGTTACTAATTGTTGCTTGTGTACAAATTCCTTTTGCCAATTCAGCTTGCGATAATTTTTTCTTTTTACGCGCTGTTTTGATTTTTTCTCCCGCTACTCTCACAGTCAAAACTCCAATCTTTCTATTTTTTTTGTATTAAACATACCATCATTTTACAGATAATGTTATAATGAAGCTATCATAATAAAGGAGGTGAAATATATGTTTGATTTACTTGCTTTATTAACTGGAATTTCAGTTCGTGGCAATGCACCACACCAATAATTACGTGTTTGTTTAACTGAATTTCTGACGGCTCTACCTATGCCAGTAGGTGGAGCCATTTTTTTATTTAATATTATAAAATTAACAGTATTTCTAAAACCTCACACTTAGTATAACACAAATTATAAATTATGCTAGATAGTTACCAAATTAACGTCATTACAAGGATGTTACGTTTTTACAACATCTTGTAAAACTAGATAATGCTGTCCTTCTTTATCCACCACACTCAATGATAGCGATAGTATCTTATGATAGAAACAACATGTACATTATAACAATTATTATTAAGAAAGCTACTTCTCAATAGGAGAAGTAGCGCTTCTCTCGTTACAGTTTTACTCTTCTTCTTCAGCCATGAATGTATTGAAAACTTCTTCAATCATATCCCATTCAGCGTCTGTTTCGATTTGCTGTAAATCGCCTTCTGTACCTTCTGCGTTTTCCACATATGAGTAAGCTTGCAATTCAACATCTTCATCCTCAGGAATTCCTGCTGGATATAATAAAACATAATTTTTACCGAATTCTTCTTGACCGTCAACAGTTAGTAAGATCTCGTATAATGTTTCATTTCCTTGTTCGTCTACTAAAGTAATGTGTTCATGTCCTTCGTGATCATGATCGTGGTTGTGTTCTGTCATTCTTCTTCTCTCCCTTGATGTATTCAAAGCTCGATAATTATCGGCTATGTGCATCTAAATAATTTTGTAGAATCATTACTGCCGCTAGTTTATCAATGACTTTTTTTCTTTTGGCTCTGGAAGCATCTGCTTGCTCCACCAAGAAACGCTCTGCTTGGACAGTTGTTAATCGTTCATCTTGATAGTCAACAGGTAATTGAAATAATTCTTGAATCTTATCACCATATGCCATAGATGCTTCAGCTCTAGGACCGATGGAATTATTCATGTTTTTCGGTAAACCTACGACAAATTTCGTGACTTCGTATTCTTTCACCAATTCACCTAATCGCTCAAAGCCGAAGTTCTCTTCCTCTTCGTTGATGCGAATAATTTCGATGCCTTGCGCTGTCCAACCTAATAAATCACTAACAGCCACACCGACTGTCCGTGAACCTACATCTAGCCCCATGATCCTCATTTGATATCGATTCCGTGGTTCGCTAAGTAATATTTGGTTAATTCTTCCATGATTTCATCACGTTCATGACGACGAATTAAGTTTCGAGCATCTTGATAACGAGGAATGTAAGCCGGGTCCCCAGAAAGTAAATACCCTACTATTTGGTTAATAGGATTGTATCCCTTTTCTTCTAATGCCCGATATACGGTTTCTAACGTTTCACTGATTGCTTTTTTTCGATTATCATCAAAATCAAAGCGTACTGTTTCGTCTGTAAAACCCATTTTACTACACCTCACTTCTACTTTTATACAATTTCATTTTACTAGAAAAGAACCGAAACTACAAACAAAATTTCTTCTCCTTCTCTCTTTTTTGTTATTTCTTAGTCTTTTATTAATAAAGGCTTCGTAAAAAAATGACAGCCATCGATAATTTTAAAATTATAAAAACAAATACACAACTTTATAAAACAAGAATAAAGCTCTGCTAAATCGCCAGAATATCACCTTTCCCTTCAATTCATTTTGCGAAAAAATCGACGTTTCTCTTTTGAAAACTTTTAAATATCTATGATTAAATAATATCAGCCTTTTAATGTTACAATTCGCTAACAATCTGTTTACGATGTAAATTTTCGATTGCAGCTGTTATTTATTTCCTCTTTTTGGTTCGTTTGTAGTACACTAGAAGAAAATACATAAAGTGAGGCTTGCTCAATGACTCCTGCTCATTTGGATTTACTTTTAGAAACCTGTTTGTTAGCTGGTAAAATTATGATAGAAAGCGATGCAGAAATGTACCGTGTTGAAGATACAATGAGCCGAATTGCGCTTGCTTCTGGCAACTATCGAATGGTTAGCTATGTGACACAAACCGGGTTATTTGTTGGCATAGATGGAACCTCCACGATTCGTATGGTTCAAGTAATGAAACGTGGCATTGATTTAGAAAAAATCTCTCGTGTGAATCAGCTGTCTCGTGCTTATGTGGCTGGTGATTTTTCTTTAGAGGAATTACTGAATAAACTAAAAGTGATTGATAGTGAACACCGACATTTTCCAATTAGCGCACGCATTGTTAGTGCGGCCGTTGTCAGCGCTACAATTATGATTCTTTTTGGTGGCGTCTGGTCCGATTTATTCTTGACTTTTCTGATTGGTGGTTGCGGCTATAGTCTTTATTATTTTAGTTTAAAGTTTCTCAAGATTAAATTTTTATCTGAATTTTTAGCTTCGCTGTTCATTGGTGCAGCCGCTATTCTTTCAGTCAAATTGGGACTCGGACAATCACAAGATTTAATCATCATTGGTTGTGTCATGCCTTTAGTGCCTGGTGTGCAAATTACCAATGCTCTTCGCGATTTGCTAGCTGGACACTACTTATCGGGTGTTTCTCGTGGGACTGAAGCATTAATGACTTCAGGAATGATTGGTTTTGGCATTGCTTTTGTCTTTCAACTTTTCTATTAAAAGGAGTGACTTACTTGCTAGGAATCGTTTTGGTACAATTTATCTTTAGTTTTTTAGCTTCTGCGGCGTTTGCAATTATTATTAATGTTCCCCGACGATCACTGGTGGCTTGTGGTCTAACTGGTAGTGTAAGCTGGATGCTTTATTGGGTAATCGTTGAAGTTTTTAGTGGAAATGCAGCATTAGGTTCCCTCATCGGTGCTGTCGGTGTTGCGGCAGTAAGCTACCTATTCTCAAAAATATTGAAAATGCCTGTCACGATTTTTAATATTCCTGGTATTGTTCCATTGGTACCTGGTGGCTTAGCTTATCAAGCTGTTCGGAATATCGTAATTGGCAATTATGAAAAAGGCGCCTATTTTACCGTGCAAGCTGTAATGATTGCTGGGGCAATTGCGTTAGGCTTAGTCGCTTCTGAGGTTTTCAATCAAAATATCCGCAGCTTTCGGGAAAAAAGAGAATCTTTGGGTTTTATTCGTCGTAAGCGCAACAAAATTAAAAAATAGACAGCAAAAAAGTTGGTTGCTTCCATTTGATAAGGAAGCAACCAACTTTTTTTAAAAGGAACGATAGACATATTGATTTTTTGGTGCTTGATCTGCTTTGACTTTCTCCACTTGAACAGTTGGTATTTGTCGTTTAAACGGTGGATAATAGGACAACTCAACCGTGCCGGTAATCGTTACCCAATCATTGTTTTGAAATTGGGTATGTTCAGGAAAATGAACCAACAAGCCAAAAACGCCAGAATCAGCGACACAATGAATAATTCCAAAACGGAAGACAAACTGGTCAACACTTTCTTCTCGTTTTGAATTATAGACAAAGCCTTTATAAGAAATCCTTTTCCCTGCAAATTGACTTGGATAATTATAGATTAGTTCCATAATTTCCAAATAGTTTTCATCCGTAATTGAAATCACAGATTGGCCATCATATTGTTTCATGGCTTTTGCCATCTGCTTGTCATAATCCGTCTTATTGAAATACATACTTGTATCAGGTTTCAAATATTGCGTTTGCATATCAGGATCCCCTACTGATTCTTTACTTACTGGAAAGTTAAATCCTTTTGCTTCAACAATTGTTGTGTCTAAACTAACTGTCGGAAATAATAAGCCAACAATCAACGGTAAAGAAAGTAGTAAATAGGCAAGCCCTCTTTGGCTGGGTTTTTCCAAATTATGCTGATGGCCATGATGTTCATGTCCCCCATGTTGGTGCATGTCTTCATGTTTTTTTTGCATTGATGGATCTGCTTGGTTCCACAAAATCAATTGGACAATCGCCATAATAAAAGCTAAAACCATTGATAAAACAGCTAAGTAATTATAATGAATATTGATATATTGGTTCAGTTCACCTGAAATTTGAAGATACATCATCAACCCCATATATCCAATTAAAATAATAAATCGTATCATCGATTGTAGGCCTCCTTTCTAAACTACTGCCGCATAAATAGTTACGACAAGCGCCACTATCAAAACAAATTGTACAATGAATGACATTTTAAAATAACGTTTCATCATCAATAAATTTTTAATATCTACCATTGGACCAAAAACTAAGAAGGCGACAATTGGTCCTGTGCCAAACAAACTCAAAAGAGAAGAACCAATAAATGCATCTGCTTCTGAACAAAGTGATAGAGTGGCAGCAATGACTAGCATGACTAGAATCGCTAAAATCTTTGAGTGGCCCAATTGCATAAGCGCACCAGTTGGAATATAGGTTTGCATGATTGCTGCCAACAAAGAACCAAAAATTAAATAACGACCCGTATCAAAAAATTCATCAATACTATGGGTTAACGCTGACCAGCCGTTTTTCCAAAATGAACGAACTTCATCAACGTGTTCATGCGTATGAGCAACCTGCTCTTCTTTAATCTGCGCCAACTCTTTTTCTGTTAAAATTGATTCTTTTCGAAAATAAGCTAACCAAATGCCGATAACCCACGCGACAATCATACTACCTAAAACTCGCCAAATCACAAATTTTGTTGCGCCACTAAAGGCTACGTATGTTGAGAATAGCACAATTGGATTAATGATTGGTGCCGTTAACATAAAAGCAAAAGCGGTATGTGTTGGTACATCTTTTTTAACAAATTGATGCACAATTGGTACAATCCCACATTCACAAGAAGGGAAGAAAAACCCTAGGAAACTCCCTACACAAATTGATAAAAATTTATTTTTAGGTAACACTTTTTTTACTCGTTCTGGTGTTAAAAAAACATGTAAAGCGCCTGAAATCAAGCAACCTAACATGACAAAAGGCAATGCTTCGATAATAATCGAAAGAAAAATAGTGCTCATCTGTAAAACAGAGTTTGGTAAAAATTGAAACATTATAGACCTCCCACTAGTAAAAATCTAGTTAACTATACTCCTAACACCAGACAAACACAAGTATTTGTCAAAAAATTAACTAAGAGTTTAAAAGTATTATCACCGATGTCTCTGTCAAACCAGCTGGATAAAAGAACAAAAAATGAGCATGGGACAAAAATCACTTTGGATTTTTGCTCCACGCTCAAAAACTGATAAACCACCATTATTCTAAATTTGAAATAACTCTGAGGCTGAATCGGGGTCTGTATCATATACCTTAAATGCTTCACCGACGCCTAAATCCTTTTGCTTCAAAGTAGACTCCATTGCCATTCGCGCATGAAGTTTCGTATTATTTTCTTTGCTAAGATGACCTAAATAAATGCGTTTTGTTTTATCACCTAACACATCCGCCATCACAAGAGCACCATCATCATTGGATAAATGGCCTTTATCTCCTAAAATCCGTTGTTTAAGACTCCATGGATAAGGTCCTGCTCGCAAAATTTCAATTTCATGATTGCTTTCGACTAAATAAGCATCTGCATTTTCAATCGTACCACGAATATGATCGCTACAATAACCTGTATCCGTTAGAACAACAAAGGAACGATTATTGCGATGAAAACGATAAAATTGAGGCGCAATCGCATCATGTGAGACACCAAAACTTTCAATGTCCATATCTCCCAAGGTCAAAACTTTGCCCATTTCAAAAATATGTTTTTGAGCGACATCGACTTTGCCAATCATGGGATCCATCGCTTGCCACGTTTTTTCATTAGCATAGACATCTAACTTATATTTTCGCGCTAACACGCCAACGCCGTGAATGTGATCCCGATGTTCATGTGTAACTAAAATCGCATCTAAATCTTCTGGTTTGCGATTGACTTCTGCTAACAGTGAAGTGATTTTTTTGCCACTTAAACCCGCATCTACTAATACTTTCTTTTGGTTGGTTTCAATAAAAAGGGAATTGCCTGTACTGCCACTGGCAAGAACACTGATATTAAAAGCAAACTCTGAATCCATTTAAAACTCTTCCCTTCTACATTACAACATTAACGTGTTTCATTATACAACGGACCTTAATGTTTTTCCACCTTTGGCACAGTATTATTTGTGATGATGGTATTACTTACGGCATTCACCTGTTCAATTTCAACTGAATCTTCACCAGTAGAAATTCCTACAAACCAGACTGGAACGTATACATTTTTCTCACGAATTTTATAAATTCTTGAATAGGCCAATTTAATGAATGTTATTTTGGAATTACTAGGAATCCGGTTATTCATATAGAGCGTGTCTATCGCATCACGATTGGAATATAAATCCGTTTTGTCCCGTAACTCTTCAATATTTTCAATGTGCGTTTGCGAATATTTACTAATTTTCCATAATTCACCTGACGTATCTGCTAAAATACTTAATTTTGCCGTGTCGTCTCTAAAAGGAATTCCTTTATACGATTGTGCAGCCACAATTTCTGCCGTCGGCTCTTTTAAATGAGAAAATTCTGGTAAGTATTGATATTCGTCTCCGAATAATAAAGCATTTTTTTCATTTAAAAAGGTACTTAAATCTTTATCAATTTTCTTAGGATCAATAAAATAGTTTTTACTAGGTACACTCGTTAAAGTATTATCCGCAATTTGCAGCCCATTTCTCAAAAAGTTTTTATTCTTTTCACGTTGGATTTTTAAAGCAGCAGAAAAATTGGTTTGTTCGCCACTTAAATAATAGCCTTCCAATCGTTCTGAAGAAAGTGTCCCTTTATACGAGATGTTATCTTTTTCCAACCGACTTTCAATCGATTCTGTTTGGCTGGAAGAAGAGACGTTGCTCTCCTCTTGTTGACCTTCCCGATAAATTCCAAATAAAAAAATATTTAATCCTAAAAATGCTAAGAAGAAAATCCACTCAATTCGTTTAAAATCCATTAGCCCACCTCCAAGCTTGGTAATTGTTTTACCAAGTCCGTTGCAGTGTACCAATTGTTGTTATAAAGGACATACCATTCCGGACTTAAATCAACGACTTGTTTGACTTCTTCAATTGTCTGCCACGTATAACCGATAACAGCCGATTGGATTTTTTCCTTTTTAGCACCAGCTGTTTCTAAACGCTTAATCAATTTTTCCGTGCTTTCCAGCGTCACTTCTTCTTCTGAAGGGATCGGCACTTGGATCGTATTCACACTTGTGTTAATGGTTACGCTTGGCGCAGCACCATCATTGTTCGTGATGCGAATATCCACTTGGCCTTTTAAATCATTACTGAACACTGGGAAACCTTCCACAAAAGTCCGATAATTGACACTATCTTTCGTTCGATCAAAGTAACGTAAATTCCCCATATTGGTTCCTAAACGTTTTACATAAGAAAAGCTTTGATTATAGATTGAATCCCGTTTATTCTCTTCTGGCAAGGTCCCTTTAAAATCGATTTTTCCCAGTTTTTCTTCTGCAAACAATCGTTCTTCTTTACTCGTGTAGGTTAAGTCTTGACTGTCTTCATTGGTTTGGATATCTTCCGTTTCATTGAAAAAAGCATTCCTAAAACGAGTAACTGGTTGCGAAGCTAAGATATAACTGTACTTTTTCAACTTCATATCATTGGTTAAATAACATTGCCCTTGTTTGGTTAGCGTATTTTCGGAAACGTCTTGATATTGTAATCCCTCTTTATTGATAATTCCCATTAAGCGCGCCTTATTGACAGTCATGGGCGCTTCATAGACGTTGGCTTGGTCATAATCTAAAAAACGTATCTTATTTTCGTTAAAATCCAATTGAATTTTCGTAAAATACTGGTCCGTCAACTCATTAAAGTTAGTAAAATTAATGGATAGATTATAAATCGAAGCATAGTCCGAGATTAAAAAGGGACCTTGATAAAGAAGTTCAATGCCTTGTTCCATTTGGTTGTAGCGCTTAAGTTGCTCTGCATTTTTTGTCACAACTTGTGTCAATTTACCAAACGTAGCCATTTTAATATCATTTTGAACATTACTAATTAATGTTTCACGATTACTTTGCATCGCTTTTCCATCAGTTATTCGAATCAATTGCAAAGGTAAATAGACATCGCCAATGGCTTTTTCATTGACAGCTGTTGTGACTTGGCTTCCCGACTTCATTTCTGGTATTTTTTTGGCAGAATTCAGCCAGATATTGACTGAAAAATATATACTTAAAATGACCATTAAAATCAAGCCAATTCTTGTAATCCATTCTGATAATTTCATCATTCCCACCAATCCTCTTCATAAGGTTCATATGGTAGTGAAATATAGAAAGTCGATCCTTCACCTTCTGTACTTTCCACCCAAATACTCCCGTTATGGGCCCGAATTACTTCTTTAGAAATTGCTAAACCTAAACCAGTCCCACCTTGTGCTCGCGCACGTGCTTTATCCACACGATAAAAACGCTCGAAGACTTTCCCGAGATCTTTTTTAGGGATGCCCAAACCTTGGTCCGAGATACTAAAGACGACATTATTATGTGTTTCAACTAGTCGGCAGGTAATGACGCCGCCATCTGGCGAATACTTAATCGCATTGTTCAAAATGTTGTCTAAAACCTGAATTACTTTGTCTGTATCTAACTCTACCCATAAATCGCGTTTAGTAAATTCACGGCGAATTTTGTAATTTTTTTGCTCATTTTCAATCATCATATCAAAGCGATCCAAGACAAAATTAATCAATTCGTTAAAATTCACATACTCTAATTGAAGATGTGTATTCCCAGAGTCCATCCGAGATAAATTTAACAAATCATTAATCATACGAATCATCCGGTCGGTTTCTTCTAACGTGACTTTTAAGAAATTCGGCGCAATCTCAGGGTTTTCCCAAGCTCCTTCACTCAAAGCCTCTATATAACTACGCATACTTGTCAAAGGCGTTCGCAACTCATGAGAAACATTGGAAACAAATTCCCGTCTTTCCCGTTCGTTTTTTTCCTGTTCTGTGACGTCATGAAGTACGCAAACTAAGCCAGTAATAAATCCTGATTCCCGACGAATCATTGTAAAGTCTACCCGGATAATCATTTGGTCTTCTTCACGATCAGACGTTGAGCGATCAATCAGCAGTTCATCTGGCTCTTCTAACAGCTTCCGCAATGTGTAATCTTCTTCAATATCTAACAACTCTAATAACGAGGTCCCAATCACATTTTCATTTTTTACATTTAATAATGAAAGGGCCATCTCATTAATCGTAATCACCTTTCCGCGGCGATCCGTCGCAATGACACCATCTGTCATATGCGTTAAGACACTATCTAAACGATTTCTTTCTGCTTCCATTGTTTCTTGTGCTTCTTCAATCCGTTCTGATAATTGATTAAATGTTTCTGCTAATTGGCCTAATTCATCTTTTCCATGGACTTCTACTTTTCCAGCGTAATCACCACGAGCGATTCGAATGGCTTGCTCGCGCATTTCCCCAATCGGCTTCGTGATTGATCGTGCAATCAGTAAGGTCACAATAATCGAGATTGCTGCGGCAATAATAGAAGCAGTGAAAAAGATACTTGCTGTGTTGGTAATTTCTTGGTATTTATTTTCTAAATTACTTTTCACATAAAGGACACCAATCACTGTTTCTCCAGTAGGCGATTGAATCGGCTGAACATTCACATACACGCGTTTATCATTATCTAAAGCTTGATATTTTTTACTCGTAAAGTCATTTAAATCACGATAATCATTCTTTTTCCCAATAATATTTTGTTGATTTAAATCATTGGTTGCCCGAATAATCCCTTTATCATCGACAATTCTCGCTTCAGAAATGTCTGCATTTGAAAAATCAGATAACGCTTTTTTCAAATTTGCATCAACGTCACTACGTTCGAGATCTTTGTTGCTCATCTGCGTGCTTAACGTATTTGACAATTGGACAACCTGGGAATCCATATTTTTCTTAAAATCGGAAATTGTAGTGGCTTCCAATTCACGAATGAAATAGCCACCAATGATTTGAATCGCGATTAGTAACAGCAGAATAAATGATAAAGCAATCTTAAAATTAACAGATTGAAAAAAGTGAACTTTTTTCTTCATACCTGATTACTCCTGTTCAGGATTTCTTAGATAATAACCAACCCCACGACGAGTAACTAAATACGTTGGATGACTTGGACTATCTTCAATTTTTTCTCTTAAACGACGTACGGTTACGTCCACTGTCCGCACATCACCAAAATAATCATAACCCCAAACGGTTTGTAATAAATGTTCACGAGTCATCACTTGTCCGATATGTTTTGCTAAGTAATAAAGTAACTCAAATTCACGGTGGGTTAATTCAATTTTTTCACCCCGTTTTGAGACCATGTATGCATCAGGATGAATGGTTAAATCACCAATCGTTAATTCAGATTGCGTTGTCACCTCGGCTTCTTTCGCATTGGTTGCACCTCGCCGTAAATTGGCTTTTACACGAGCAACTAATTCACGATTTGAAAATGGTTTCGTTACATAGTCATCGGCTCCTAATTCTAATCCTAAAACCTTATCAATTTCAGAATCTTTGGCAGTCACCATAATGATTGGCATATCATGTGTTTTGCGCACTTCTCGCGCGACTTCTAAGCCATCCATTTTAGGGAGCATTAAGTCTAAAATAATTAAGTCTGGTTCCACTTCTTCCACTTTTTCAAGTGCTTCTTCTCCATCATAAGCAGTAAATACTTCATATCCTTCTTTAACCAAATTATATTTAACGATCTCTGAAATTGGCTTCTCGTCATCAACTACTAAAATTTTCTTCACAAAGAGACACCTCTTTTTCCTTCTAATCTTATTTGATACTTTCCTATTATACCTTATTTTGATGATGTTTTCATCTTTGGTTAAAAATGCGCCTTTAGGTTCTCCTAGTATAACAAAAAAAGAATCTCTGACAACAATTGACGCTTGTTATCAAAGATTCTTCTTTCGCTAATCTATTCTTCCGTATCTAAGACGAATTTTGCTACAAGAGCGGCTAATAATCCACCAATTAATGGTGCAACGATAAAAATCCACAACTCAGATAACGCTGAACCACCCGCAAAAACGGCTGGCGCGATGCTACGAGCTGGGTTGACAGAAGTTCCTGTCAAAGGAATACCGACTAAGTGAATCATTGTTAATGTTAACCCAATTACGATTCCCGCTAATGAAGCATTGCCTTTCTTAGCACTTGTAACTGTCATGACAACTAAAACAAAAATAAATGTTAAAATAATTTCGACTGTCAATGCACCAGCAACACTTAATTCCCCTACGCCATTTTGACCTAAGTTCTCAATACTTTTACCAGCACCTTTTAGAATGCTTAATAATGCAAATGAGGCAATCAAGCCGCCAACAATTTGTCCCACTACATAGTAGATTAGTTCCATTGTTGTCATTCGTTTATTAAGCCACATTCCTATAGAAACAGCTGGATTTAGATGTGCACCTGAAATTGTGCCAATACTATAGGCAGCAGCAACGATTGTTAACCCAAATGCTAAGGCAATCCCCGTTGTTCCAATCCCTTCCATACCATTTCCTAGAACGGCTGTTCCTGTCCCAAAAAAGACAAGAATAAATGTTCCTAAACATTCTGCTATTGCTTTTTTCACAAAAAATTCCCCCTTTGTAGACAAATTGTAACACATTCGTGAAATTTTCAATATAATTTTCGTTGTTTTTCCAGCAAAATGATATTTCTATGAAAAAGAGAAATCTTAAATGAAAAATCCCCTCAAAAAAATTTGAGGGGATTTTTCATTTAATTAATCATTTAATAACTGTATGCCAACACCTAAAAGTCCTGGTCCTGTATGAACAACTAATGCCGGACTAATTGTTCCAAAGTAAATTTCTTCTGCTTGTGGAAAAGCTGCTTTCAAGCGTTCCATCATTGCTTTTGCTTCTTCCTCTGCCGCACCGTGAGCGACTGCCAAACGGAAACGGGGTGCCTCACCTATAAAGTTCGTCACCAACTCAAACGTTTTATCAAGACTTTTTTTACGGCCGCGAGACTTAGCCACCGTATAGTAAATGCCTTCTTCATTACAAGAAATAATGGGGTTTAATTTTAGCGCATTCCCTAAAATAGAAGTGACTAAACCAATTCGTCCACCTTTTTGTAGATATTCTAAAGTGGCTACATTAAAAAATACTTTTGCGTTGGCTACTTCTTCTGTTAATTTTTGTTGTAATTCTTGCCATCCTAATCCTGTTTCAATTAATTCTGCTGCTCGTATCGCCTGAATACCAGCCCCGATACCAATGTTCTTTGTATCTAAAACAAATACATCTAGTCCTTCGGTTTGTTCTCCAAGCAAGCGAACCACATTATACGTTCCACTTAAACCACTAGAAATGGTCACCGCTAAGACTTTTTCGTAACCCGCTTCTTTAATTTTGTCAAAAATAGCTTGGATTGTTGCACCATCAGGTAATGAAGTACTAGGGATTTCTTTCTCTAAACGTTGATACACTTCTTCTGGTGTAATATCTACCTTATCTGTATAGGTTTTTTCAGGATAAATAATCTGTAAAGGCAAGACATACATGCCGTATTGTTTGACTAATGCCTCTGGAACATCTGTTCCAGAATCAACCAGTAGTGCGATCTTTTCTTTATTCATGTGTCATCTCATCCATTTCTTTTAAGTATTCTTGTTCCAATTCAATCACTTTTTCACTAAACATTTTAGTAGCAAAAGACATTGTCGCTGCTTTTACAGCCAAATATTCAATCCCCATAGGTTCTTGTGATTTGGCCTGAACTTCTTTTTCTTGCGCTTGAGCAGCAATCACATAAATCGCTCGTTCCTGTTCTTGACAAAATAAATTGTACGCTTCACGAATACCAACCGTGGCTCCTTGGAATAAAATGCCTTGCTTAATTTCTGGCAATGTTAACACTTGTTTCAACAACGTAATCGCAATTAAAAACGCTAAATGCTTTTGATTGTAGCGCTTTTTCACTGGGGCCGGGATTAACCCGTGTTTGACATAATTATTAACCATTGAGGACGTTAACAAAGTATGTTTTTCCAGTGTAATCAATGGGGATAAGTATTTTTCTATCAGAGTAATCACTTGATCCATATATAATTCAATGTCTGGTAACTCATGCCATCTTGGCAAATGAACGTTTTCCAATTGTTGGCCCCAATCTTGTAGTGATTTTTCTATCTCGTCCATAAAAACCCTCCTAACCATTTCTAAAAAAGAATATCATACTTTTGACAATTATTCAATCTAGTTTTTAAAACTAGATTGAATAAAAAAGAAAAGCGAGCAATTTTGGAATTGTTCACTTTTCTCTCTTTATTTTTTTAAAGAACGTTTTCCGATTAAAACACCTATCAAAAACAGGACTTCTAATAAAACAAAAAACAAGATAAAACAATGCATAAAGTAGGCTTCAGGCAAGGCATTGATAATCGGATCAGTCAGCGGATTAAATAACCAAGCATCGTTGTTAAAAAATAATCCATGAAACGCAATAAAAAATTGATCAAAGCCAATCAGCATGAAAAAGCCAAAAAGCACAGGCAAAAACATTCCCCACTGAAATGGCCGTATCAATGTCCATAAACGCTGATTTTTTACCAAATATTTTAAATAAAGGACACTAGGCATCAACGTAACTAGTAATACGCCATAGCACAATAAAAACAATTTTTTCACTTCATAAAAATGAAAAGCCGCGCTATCAGACATTGGAAAATCAGGAAATACTAATGTTTTTTCAAAAGGATTGTTTAAGTACATCATTAAATGATCGTAATTTTTAATCAAGGTCACACGATCAACCTCTACGTCTTTTAAAATATTTAAGTGTTGGATATCAAAAAGATACAATGGACGAAAATTAATCGTGATCGTGATACTTAAAGCCACAATCGTTAAAAACAAACAAATGAGTCCAAGTGTTTCCCTTAAACGCAATTTCGACCTCATCATACTCAAAAAGTCCATTCATCTAAGGAATCAACAACATAGGTTGGTGGCGTTGGCAAAGTTGGAACAGCTGACTTAGGGGTAAAACCTGATGTAACTAACAAGCTATCAATACCATTTTGAATCCCTGATTGAATATCGGTTTCATAATTATCTCCAACCATAATTACTTGCTCTTTTTCCACGCCTAAATGCGCAATCGCTCGTTCCATGATAATCGCTTTTGGTTTGCCAATATAAACTGGTTTTGTTTGAGTAGCTGTCTCCACAAACGTCACAACTGAACCTGCACCAGGTAATAAGCCTCTTTCTGTCGGAATGTTCTTATCTGGATTGGTCCCAATAAACAACGCCCCTTTTTGAATGGCTAAGGTAGCTAAAACCACTTTTTCGTAAGATAATTCTGTATCAAGTCCCACGACAACATAATCAGGATTTGTTTCATCCCATTCAAAACCTGCTTCTAAAATTAAGTCAATTAAACCAGCCTCGCCGATGACAAAGACTTTCTTGCCTCGATTGGTTTCTTTCATGTAATCAATCGTCGCTAAAGTCGCTGTATAAACAAGGGATGCTGGGACATGAATATCAAATTCATTTGCTAAACGTTGTGCCACTGTTTCAGGAGATTTAGTGGTATTATTCGTTACAAATAAAAAAGGCAAATCTTTTTCCTGTAACTGCTCGACAAAACGTTTTCCGGCTGGAATTGGTTCTTTTCCTAAATAAATCGTTCCATCTAAATCAATTAAATATCCTTGATAGTCTTTTTTCACTCTGTTTACTCCTCACGTTGACGAATCGTAAAGCCTTTGCCAGATTTTTTGGGACTAGGCTGTTTGGGTGTAGTCGTTTTTTTATTTTCTTCTTTTCGCGTACGAATCACTGGCTTGCTATTTTTATTAGCGGGCGCACTCTTTTCCTCGACAAACGCGTTAGAACGATTATTCTTTTTATGGCGACGACGACGATGCGTTGTTTTTTCTTTACGTTCCCCTGTTCGTTCAATTACAAAATAGGCACAGCCAAAATTACAATATTCATACAAATAGTCTTCTAGTGTATCAATGCGTTGATCCGGCGCTGCCCGACGATTAGAAGTATCAAAAAAGCCACGCAAGCGTAACTGTTCATAGCCCCAGTCTCCTACGATATAATCATAACGCGCTAATACTTCACTAAACCGTTCACCTAAGCGTTCAGGATCAAAGGCATCACGATGATTTTTAACAATTCGGTACTCTCTTTCACCAATTTGAATATCTGTTTCATTCACAATGGTGACAATTTCCCCTTTTTTCTTTTCTTTTACAGGTTCTTCTTTTATTTCTTCAAGAACTGCTGTTAGTTCTTCTGTAAAGGTTGCAGCAGTTTCTGTTTCTTTTTCTTTTTTTTCGGTTGTCTTTTTGTCTGTCATTTTTTCACCACCTAGTTTTTATTATACCTTGTTTTTATTTGATTGGATAGTGGGCATGCAGATAGTTCGCCACGACAGTTCTTAAAACGTCTGGAAATAAAAATTCGACTTCTCCAACTAACTCAATCGTTGGGAAAAACGGAACAAATTGAAAGTGATCCACTGTTGTCAGCGTATATTTCTGCTCTGGCTGAATAGGTTTCCCTTGCCAAAAAACGGTCTGGCTATTTCGCTCAAAACGAATCCCATCATAACATAATTCGCCAAAAATTTTCCCGCGGAAGCCCATCCCGCGAATCGGAAATTTCCGCAGAAATTGACGACTTTTTTCCATTTCACGAATCAAACGGCTCATGTCTGACCCTTTCAAGGTAACCTTGATTAAATGCATTGGATGAGGCAAGGCCTCATGTAATTGGTCTGCATTGATTATTCCTTCTGGTAAATCTGCTAAAAATAACCCGTTGTTTAACACAGCCGCTTCGGTCTGCCCAGCTTCTTTTAACGCCTTCAAGGCAACAGTTATAAAGGCATGCGGTTGCCGTAAGTCCGTTGACAAGGTTTCAGGGATTTGTGCAATTTGCTGCGCTTGCAATAGTCGATGACCTTCCGTTAAGTAACCCGCAATTTCCTTGGCATCAGTTGCTTGCTCTTCTAAACTTGCTGTTTCAATCGTTTTTGCATAACTTGTGACTTGCTTCGTGTCGGCATCCACAAACAGATGCACTTCACCAATATACTGTCCATATTTGCCAGCAGCTGCTAGTTGCACATGATTAATTTTTTCACCATCTTTAAATAAATGATGTGTATGGGAACCTAAAATCACTTGAATTTCAGGATAATTCGCCGCAATCATAAAATCAGTATCTATCCCCAAGTGACTAAGCAAAATGAGAACATCACATTGAGGCGCAACTTCTGTAATCAGTTGAGGAAGGACTGCTTCCACTTGTTTGATTGTCCAGCCATTGGGATTATACGTTAAAGTAAATGGTGCGGTTAAGCCAATAAACCCTAACTTTGTGCCTTCTTTAGTTGTCATAATTTTATATGCTTGACAAAAATCTGGTAACGTTTGGGTTTTTGGATCTTCTAAATTAGCTAAGACCACTTCAAATGTTGCCTGATCATATAAATGCTCTAATTGTTTCTTTGAATTGCCGATTCCTTCGTTATTTCCAATTGTAACCAGATCATACGCTAATGTATTCATTATAGCTACATTTGCTCGACCATCTGTTGCTTCGGTCAAAGGATGACACCGATCTGAAAAGTCACCTAAATCAATGGTTACGACTGTTTTGCCCTCTTTTTGGTACAGCGAACGTTTGGCTTTAACCAGACGCCGTATTTTGGGCCAATTTTCAAAGTGAGAATGAAGATCATTGGTATGGAACAACACAATCTCTTCCACTAAAATCGCCTCCTTTATTCAGCGCTCTGATTAATAGTACCATATTTATAGAAGAAAGTTACAAAAAAGAACAGATGACTTTAGAAGAATTTCTCCTAAAATCACCTGCTTTTATCAGGACGAACTATGCGTTATTTTTGGGACGCTTGCGTTGCGTCGCTTCCATGATAACTGGTAAGATCACAGGACGACGTTTGGTTTGTTCAAATAAATAACGGCTTAAGTTTTCGCGGATTTCTTGTTTCAGTTTGCTCCATTCAAAATCGTCACTTTCTAAATGTTTTTCAACAATTTCTGTAACAATATTGCTACTTTCTTTCATTAGGTCTTTACTTGTTTTAACGTAAACAAAA
The DNA here is from genome assembly GCF_050537425.1 of Enterococcus sp. DIV1307a. Taxonomy (NCBI): domain Bacteria; kingdom Bacillati; phylum Bacillota; class Bacilli; order Lactobacillales; family Enterococcaceae; genus Enterococcus; species Enterococcus sp. DIV1307a. The sequence continues at coordinate 966,711 of NZ_CP172914.1, read as the reverse complement.
CCTCTAGAAGTAATTTTAGCTGGTGAAACAATTCGTTTTTCTCGGCGATTAATTGTCACAACAGCCACAAAAATACCATCTTCGGAAAGAATACGACGATCCCGTAAAACGATATTACCAATATCACCGACACCAATCCCGTCAATCATAATATTTTCGGCCGTTGTGCTGCCAGCTACCGACATTCTACCTTTTGTATACTCTAGAATGTCCCCACGACCTGTAATAAAGATATCTTTATAAGGCATGCCAATTTCGTGTGCTAAGTCCGCATGCGCAGCTAACTGGCGGTATTCACCTTGGACAGGAATGAAATATTTTGGTTTCATTAAGTTCAGCATCAATTGCAAGTCATTCGGATTAGCGTGACCAGACACACGTAAATTGTCGGAAATTTGCTTCACCGTAGCACCGGCCCGATAGACAATATCCTCTGTTTTGGCAACCGTTGTTTCCATGGCCGTTGTCGGCGTTGTCGTAATATAAACTAAATCGCCTTCTTCAATTCGAACGACACCATGTGTATTATTAGCCATTTTTTGAAGTGACTTAATCGGTTCTCCCATCCGGCCTGTTTCTAAAATTAATAACTGTTCGGGTGCATATTTTTTCATTTCTTTTGGTTTCACTAATAGATCTTCGCTTGGCAATTGTAATTTTTCCAATTTCATCGCCGTCCGAATAATCCGTTCAAAATCTTGGCCTGTCAAAACGACTTTACGACCAGAACGATCCGCTGCATTCAATACTTGTTGGACCCGTTGCAAATTACTTGCCACACATGCCACGATGATTCGTCCTTCCCAATAGCGAATCGTGTCGAACACCTCATCAGCGATTTGGGCTTCCGATGCAACTTGGGCTGGGTTTTCAGCATTTGATGAATCACTAAGTAGCGCCAAGACGCCTTCTTTCCCAATTTCAGCCAAGCGGCCATAATCGGTTTGATACATCTCAATCGCACTTTGATCAAATTTAAAATCACCAGTATAAACAATGTTGCCTTCTTTTGTTTTGATGCTAACACCAATCGAATCTGGAATGGTGTGCGTTGTTTTAAAGAAGCTCACCGTTGCTTGACCAAAATCAATTTCTGTATGCGGGTCAATCACATGGAAATCTTTAAATTTCTTCGTTTCCGCATGACTGTTGACACTTAGTTTTGCTAATTCAATCGTTAATTCTGTCCCAAAAACAGGCACTTGAATTTTTGAAAGCAAATACGGTAAGGCCCCAATTGCATCTGCATGGCCATGTGTTAAAAAGACCCCTGCAATTCGTTCACTATTTTCTTCTAAATACGTAAAATCCGGAATGACAACGTCAATTCCTAAAAGTTCGTTCTCTGGATATTGTAATCCACAATCCAGTACAAAAATTTCATCTTCCACTTCAGCAACGTACATATTTTTTCCATTTTCACGAACGCCGCCTAATGGAACGATTTTTATTGTACTCACTCTTTTCACCTCTCTATGATTACACGTTCTTTAAATCTCTAACGTGCGAATAATTCTTTGCTCTTCTTCTGGTGTACAAGCAACTAGAGGTAAACGTAAATTTCCAACAGGAATACCTAAATGATTTAAGGCCGCTTTCACGGGTGCCGGCGAAGGCACTGAAAACAAGGCGTTCATTTTTGGTAATAACTGTCGTTGAATTTTAGCCGCTTCCGGCAAGTTCCCCTGCTCCAGCGCTTGATACATCTCATACATTGACGAACCGAAGACATGACTGGCTACCGAAATAACCCCTTGTCCGCCAAGTGCCTTGGTGGCAAAAGCCAACCCGTCTTCTCCAGTATACACTAGAAAGTCTTTTGGCGCTCTTTCAATCAACTCAGTAATTGCATCTAACCCTGCACATTCTTTAATTGCCACAATTTTTTCCAATTGTGCTAAGCGCAAAGTAGTTTTCACTTCTAGACATGCAGCCGTTCTACCAGGAACATTGTACAAAATAATTGGTAGTTCACTTGCTTCTGCGATGGTTTTAAAATGTTGATACATACCTTCTTGATTTGGTTTATTATAATAAGGAACAACCGCCAAAACAGCATCGATACCAGCGATTGTCGCTAACTCTTTCACAAAAGCGACTGAGTCACGTGTATCATTCGTACCTACACCACAAATAATCGGAATACGTCCATCGATCAGTTCAATAATTCGCTGGAATAATTGTAATTCTTCTTCATGAGTTAACGTGGGTGATTCACCAGTTGTTCCTGCTAAAATAACGCCTTCTGTATGATTGGCCAATAAATAGTCTACCAATTGCGGTAGTTTATCAAAATCTATTTCTCCCGATTCTTGAAACGGCGTAACCATTGCCGTAATAATTGTTGCATTCGTTAAATCCATCCTATTCCCTCCCGAGTATACAATACAAACCTTCTAGTCGTTTTCAGGTACACGAAGCAAATTCATTTCGTGTAGCGTTTCAGCAATTTGGACCGAGTTCCAAGCAGCTCCTTTTAATAGGTTGTCTGACACAATCCATAAATGGAAACCGTTCTTCACGTCAACGTCTTGACGAATACGGCCGACAAATGTTTCTTTCTGGTTGACGCTATTTAGCGCTTGTGGATATAGTTGTTCACTTGGCTCATCTTGCAAAATTACACCTGGAGCTTGCGCCATTAATTCTTGGATGGCTGAGACCGATGCATCTGCTTGTTTCACTTCTATATAAACAGACTCAGAATGTCCTGAAATTACCGGAATACGGACACAGGTGGCAACGACTTTTAGCTTGTTGTCTCCCATGATTTTTTTTGTTTCATTCATCATTTTCCATTCTTCGTAGGTATACCCTGCTTCTGAAAAAACATCAATTTGAGGCAACGCATTAAAAGCAATTGGATAATGTTTTTTATCACTGCCAGCTGGTAAAATTTCAGCTGACCATTCGCTGACAGGTTTTCCCTCTAAAAAATCTTCAGCTTGTTCTTTTAGCTCATTAATTGCACGGATACCTGCGCCACTCACAGCTTGATACGTTGAAACGATGATTCGTTCTAAGCCAAACGCTTGCCGAATTGGTTCTAAGGCCACCATCATTTGAATCGTAGAACAATTGGGATTTGCGATGATTCCCTGATGATTTTTCAAGGCTTCCGGGTTCACTTCTGGAACAACTAAAGGAACATCTTTTGCCATTCTAAAATGGCTAGTGTTATCAACAACAACAGCTCCGCGCTTAACTGCTTCTGGTGCAAACTTTTCGGAAATACTCCCACCAGCACTAAATAATGCTAAATCGATTCCTTCAAATGATTCCGGGACTAATTCTTCCACGATAAGAGGTTGTCCTTTAAACTGAATCTCTTGTCCAGCAGAACGCTTAGACGCCAATAACCTCACACTGGCAATTGGCAAACTTGTTTCTGCTAACAATTCAATCATTCTTGTCCCGACAGCACCTGTTGCTCCTACCACGGCAACATGATATTCTTTTCCCATATTTTCATACTCCCCTCTTACCTTCTTGTAAAAGCTACTTGTCCTATTTTACCATAGTATTGAAAAAACCTACATAGTCAAAAAAATGATTTTTTTATTTTCCCATGATATTTTAAAACTATTACCCATCAAAGGACTATCCATTGACTTTTGACTTAAATTTGTTATAGTTAAAACGAATTTAATTATAAAGGGAGCGAAATTTCATGGCACGCGTAGAAAGTTTTGAATTAGATCACAACACAGTAAAAGCACCATATGTTCGCCTTGCTGGCACAGAACAAAATGGTGATGCGTTAGTCGAAAAATATGACTTACGTTTCTTACAACCAAACAAAGATGCCCTACCAACAGGCGCATTACACACGTTGGAACATTTATTAGCAGTTAACATGCGTGATGAATTAAAAGGAATCATTGACATTTCGCCAATGGGTTGCCGCACTGGTTTTTATATGATTATGTGGGATCAACATTCACCACAAGAAATCCGTGATGCATTAGTCAACGTTTTAAACAAAGTAATCAATACAGAAGTTGTTCCAGCAGTCTCTGCAAAAGAGTGTGGAAACTACAAAGATCATTCTTTATTTGCAGCGAAAGAATACGCAAAAATCGTCTTAGACCAAGGAATTAGTTTAGATCCATTTGAACGTATTCTGTAATCTTTAGCAATTAACGACAGAGAAACCCACTATTAAGCTGTGGGTTTTTCTGTTCTCTTTCTTAATTTAAACGGAGGTTTTTTATGAATCAAACAATCGAACAATTACTAAGTCACCGTTCCGTTCGTCATTTTAAAAAGCAAGCGTTAACGGACAAGCAGAAACAACAGTTAATTACTGCAGCTCAAGCAGGATCAAGCTCCAATTTTTTACAAGCTTATACAATTATAGAAATCAAAGATCCTGAGCTACGCAGAGAATTGGGACGTTTAGCGAATTGTGAAGACTATGTCGTTAACACTGGTGTGTTCTATGTTTTTGTTGCTGATTTGTATCGTCATGCAACGATTTTGTCAAAAGAGGGGCAATCATTAGAACCCTTAAAGACACCAGAATCATTATTAGTAGCTGCCGTTGATACAACGATTGCTGCGCAAAACATGGCCATTGCGGCTGAATCTATGGATTTAGGGATTTGTTATATTGGCGGCATTCGAAATGACTTAGACACAGTAGCCAAACGCTTATCTTTGCCTGAATTAACTGTACCACTTTTCGGATTAACAATCGGTGTACCAGAAACGTTAAATGGTGTAAAACCACGGATGCCTTTTGAAAATATTTTAAGCGAAAATCACTACCAATCAGACAAATTGACAGATATGCACACATATGATGAATTATTAAAAGATTATTATGCCAGCCGCTCAAGTAACGCCCAAACAGCGGATTGGTCACAGAAATCTTTGTCCTATTTTTCTTATAATCGTCGCCCAGAAGTAAAAATTTTCTTGCAAAAACAAGGATTTGATGTCTAAACAAAAGAGCGTGGGCTTACGTTGAAATAACGTAAGCCCACGCTCTTTTGTTAATTTTTATTTATCTTTACTAAATTTGTCTTTTAAGTCTTCAAAGCCTTCTTTAACTTTATCAGTTAATTTTTCAGCGCCTTCTTTAAGGTCGTCGCCGGCATCACGTGCTTTGTCTTTTACGTCAGCAAAGGTTGATTGAGCTTTTCCTTCAAGTTCTTTGCCTTTATCATCCGTAACTTTGCCTTGCGCTTCTTTTGCAGTACCTTCTACTTTATCTTTTGCATCGTCAAAACGTCCTTTTAAATCTGCCATGCTAATCCCTCCTAAATAATTAATTACATAATAAGAGTATCATTCTTAGCCATTTCCTTCAAATATAATGCATGAACTGCGAATAAATGGTTATTTTTGAGTCATTAAAGCTTTTTTTGCCAAGGCAAAGCAACCAATTGTTCCTGGATTATCTTCTAAAAGAGGCGTCACCAAGTATTTTTCTAAAGGCGGTGTTTCCACATATCCATTGACTAATTCAGCAAATTTTTCACGAACTTTCGGCATCAAATGGCGTTGTTTCATGACGCCGCCACCTAAAATGATCACTTCTGGCGCTAATAATAAAGTAGTATTGTACGCTGCTTGTGCTAAATAATAAGCTTCTAGTTCCCAAGTTTTATGATCCTCTTCCAATAAATGACCTTTTTTACCAGAACGACCTTCAACTGCTGGTCCTGCTGCAATCCCTTCTAAACAATCTCCATGATAAGGACAATTTCCTGCATACGTATCTTCAGGATGACGACGGACTAACGCATGCCCCATTTCTGGGTGGCTAAAGCCTTCAATAAACTCACCGTTTTGAATCGCTCCAGCGCCAACACCAGTTCCAATTGTATAATATACACAACTAGATGTATGTTGCCCATTTCCAGCAACATACTCACCATATGCCGCAGCATTCACATCCGTTGTCCAAGCCATTGGCACATCAAAATGTTGTTTCATAGTTCCTAACAAGTCAAAGTTACGCCAAGCTAATTTTGGTGTAGAAGTGATATAACCATACGTAGGAGAATCAACGTGAATATCAATCGGACCAAACGAACCAATCCCAATCGCTTTTAAAGGATATTGTTGGAAAAATTCTATTACTTTTTTCATTGTTTCTTCTGGGGTTGTTGTGGGAAAACTGACACGTTCCACAATGGTCAAATCATCTGTCCCAACGCCACATACAAATTTTGTGCCACCGGCTTCGATACTTCCTAAAAGTTTTTCTGTCATTGCAATATGCTCCTTCGTTTCCATTTTATAAGTAAGCGGATACATTACTTTTGATTAAATAACTAACATACACGTTTAGTTTACCACTTTTTTGTCGTTTCGACAGAACAATTTAACAATTTCAGTCAGGTTGCCCAATGAAATCTGGCAAGTTGCTAAAGAGCATTTTCCTAAAACAAAAAAACGAGCATTCACGGTTATCTAACATTGAATGCTCGTTTTTTGTTTATTGATTCTTTAGCGAAAAATATAACAATAGTCCTATTGTAATCCACCCACCACTAAGTAAAAGCATTAACCAACTTAAAAGCGTTTCTTTTAGAATACTTCTGGGTTCTTTTGCATGCTGAATAAAACTCATACTAGTCAACAAAGAAAAGAGGAAAAACATAAAACAAATGACCGCTAAACCGCCAGACAACCAAAACCAACTAGCCATTATTCTCACTCTCCTTTTCGCTTGTTTTTTGATAATTATTGCGCCAAATGACACTATAAATTGCCCCAATTGTGATTACTAACAACGTGTAGAAAGTCGGTAACCACCATGTAGGTAGGACCCATTTGACCGTAGCTTCTTGATTCAATTTTTTTGCTTCACGAGTGTTAATCGTAAATTCTTGTTGAAAAGGCCAAGACTGTTGTTCATCTTGTTGTAAAATAGCACGTCCTGTAAATATATAAGTCCCAGCATCTAGCGGTTGTTTGCCCAAATCAAGATGAAAATTCATGGAACTATTTGGGGCAAAGCGAACATTTTTTAGTGTCCGTTGTGCAATTTTTTTAGAGGATCCTTTTTTTATCACTTGACCTTCTAAACGAACTTCTGGAAAAATAGCAGCATACGGATTTTGAATGACCGCCTTTAGCGATTTGGCCCCTAAAGCAATTGTAGGTGTTACTTTCGCTAATTTCAGTTGGTTCACCTCTGTTAAAGGAGCATTCTCAGCACTCCTCATGGCAATCGCAACATTAAACCCGTAGCGACTGGTTAATCCCGTTGTTTGGTTCTCTTCCTCTGTTTTTTCATCTTTGAGATGCGCATAAACCCCGCCTAACACAACTCCTTTGATAGGCTGATCAAGTCCCTTCACCTTCATCTTTGCTGATACTGTTTGATGAGGCGGCACACTCACTTCCTCATTTTCTAAAGTAACCAAGTCTGTCAGCGGAACCTTTAACGATGAATCAAGTGATTTATCAAAATCATTGTACACAATCAACCCATTATCATTTGTTGATGCATTTGCTAGAGTCAATACAATGGACAATTTTTCGTCTGTCTTATTTTTTATGTCTAAGACAATAGTGGAAGATTGCTTTGGTGCCAGAATTAAATCATAATAACTAGATGTTCCTGACACTTGATTTTCTGGTAAAACAGGCGTTACTGTAAATTTAGTCTTCATTTCTTCTGTAGCTTCTACTTTTGGAACAATAATAAAAAATGTGAAAAACAGAAATAGACAGAAAACACCGACTTTTTTTCTACTCATTTCTTCAAGATCTCCTTTATAAAGCTGAATGTACTTACTAGTCTAACAAATCAGCGAAACAATGCTGATCAATCTTTGACTTTTGGGAAGGATAATCTTGAAAAGAAAGAAGAAAAGATTGGTAAGTTGCTTTATTTCTTTTCTCTGAATTAAAACTACATATTTAACGCAAAAATAGAGGTTTCCCACCACAGTGGAAAACCTCTATAAACCTTGTCATAACAATGTTTTGAAAGACTATGCGTCTGGATTTGCGTTTTCGTCTTTGAGACCGTATTTTTTGTTGAAACGGTCCACACGTCCGTCGGCTTGTGTGAATTTTTGACGACCAGTGTAGAATGGGTGTGAGTCTGAAGTAACCTCAACACGTAATAATGGATAAGTGTTGCCATCTTCCCATTCAACAGTTTCTGAAGATCCTTTAGTTGAACCTGAAAGGAATTTGAAACCTGTTGTTGAATCCATGAATACTACTGGTTGGTAATTTGGATGGATATCTTGTTTCATACGTTTTTTTCGCTCCTTTGCCCTGATCCATTTGCTGTATCAGAGTTATTTTGTCGGTATACAACAATGCTATCTTACCATGTTTTCAGTTGGTATGCAATTATCTTTTTGGATTTCTTTTAATTTGTTTGCCAAACGAAACATCATGGAAAACTTCAAATAATTGTTGATTATTTTGGGTTCGTTTTAACATTTTTATGAATTGATCCGTATATTCCAGCGAGTCTCCTGACATATTATTTCTCAATTTCCACGTTTCTTCTAGTTGTTCTGGTGTCATTAACAACTCTTCTTTTCGCGTACTTGATTTTTTAATATCAATTGCTGGGAAAATACGGCGCTCTGCTAATTCACGAGATAAATGGAGCTCCATGTTGCCTGTGCCTTTAAATTCTTCATAGATGACATCATCCATTCGGCTACCTGTATCCACCAATGCCGTGGCTAAAATAGTCAGACTGCCCCCTTCTTCGATATTTCTGGCAGCACCAAAAAATCGTTTAGGTTTGAAAAACGCAGCCGGATCTATTCCGCCACTTAAGGTTCGACCACTAGGCGGGACCACTAAATTATAGGCCCTTGCTAAACGAGTGATGCTGTCCATTAAAATAACTACGTCCCGTTTGTCTTCAACTAAGCGCATTGCTCGATCCAGAACCAATTCAGCAACTCGCGTATGATTTTGTGGTTGTTGATCAAAAGTTGAAGAAACCACATCTCCTTTAACGCTTCGCTCTAAATCAGTCACTTCTTCAGGACGCTCGTCAATTAACAACAGAATCAATTCCACATCAGGATGATTTTCTGTAATCCCATTAGCAATTTCCTTTAAAACACTTGTTTTTCCCGCTTTTGGCGGCGCTACAATTAAACCACGTTGCCCAAAACCAATTGGTGCAAATACATCAATCATTCGTGTTGATAATCTGCCAGCCGTTGTTTCTAACGTTAATTGTTTTTCAGGATACAACGGCGTTAGCGCTGGAAAATGTGGCCGCTCTTTCGCTTCTTCAGGATCTTTCCCATTGACACTTTCAACATGCATGAGTCCATAGTAACGTTCTGATTCCTTTGGCGGACGCGCCTTGCCAGCTACTTTGTCCCCATTTCTCAATCCGAAACGACGAATTTGAGAAGAAGAAATATAAATGTCTTCTGCACTTGGTCCATAATTAATTGGCCGCAAAAAGCCATAACCATCCTGAGAAACAATATCTAAAATTCCTTCCATGAAGAAAAACCCTTGCTTCTCAGCTTGTGCACGAATCACAGCTAAAGACAATTCTTTTTTGTTCATTTGGCTATAATAAGGAATTTTAAACTCTTTCGCGTACGCATAAATATCTTTTAACGTACTGTTTTCCAATTCAGCCATTGTTAAATAGTCGCTCATTGATCCACCTCAAACGGACCTTCTTGTTCTTCGGTTTCTAGCATTTGAATATCAGCGCCTAAAGCAGTTAACTTTTCGATAATGTGGTCGTACCCACGTAAAATATATTCTACATTATAAATTGTGGTCGTACCTTCAGCCATCAAGCCGGCAGTGACTAAGCAAGCGCCTGCCCGTAAATCAGAGGCGACTACTTCTGCACCGTGCAATTGATTTGGGCCATTTAAGATAATCATATTGCCTTCAACCGAAGCATCGGCCCCCATCCTCACCAACTCAGGGATATGCTTATTTCGTTGAGCATAAATCGTATCAATAATTTCACCAGTTCCTTGCGCTTTTAAAAGTAATGGCGTTAACGGTTGTTGCAAGTCTGTGGCAAACCCAGGATACGGATAGGTTTTCACCGTCGTCATTTTCAGATCATGTGACGGATGAACTTCAATCATGTCTTCTTCAATTGTCATCTTAACGCCCATTTCTTGTAATTTCGCAATGAAGCTTTCTAAATGCTCATAAATAACATTTCGAACCTTGATTCCTTCACCCATAGCTGCTGCCATAGCTAAATAAGTCCCAGCTTCAATTCGATCTGGAATAATCGAGTGACGACAACCATGTAATTCTTCGACACCTTCAATCCGAATAACGTCCGTTCCAGCTCCTCGGACTTTTGCACCCATGTTATTTAATAATGTAGCAATATCAATAATTTCTGGCTCACGCGCAGCATTTTCAATAATCGTTTTGCCTTTGGCTTTAACTGCGGCTAACATGACATTGATTGTAGCGCCAATAGATACCATATCCATAAAAATTCGGGTTCCTTGTAAGCCAGCTTCGTCTGTTCTCAAGTACATCGCCCCATGTTCGTTGGTTACATGAGCGCCTAATGCTTCAAATCCTTTGATATGTAAATCAATTGGACGAGGTCCTAAGTAACAACCGCCAGGTAAGCCGACAACGCCTTCCCCAAATCGACCAAGAAGTGAGCCCATAAAATAATAGGACGCACGTAAGCTATTGATTTTTCCTTTTGGCATTGGCACAGAAACAACTTCTGTTGGATCAATAATTAATGTATTATTTTCAAAAGTAATTTTAGCACCCATAATTTCTAAAATTTCAATTAATGAGTGAACATCCTGAATATCAGGAACGCCATCTAAAGTCACGGGCGAATCTGCTAAAATAGCAGCTGGAATTAAAGCGACCACACTATTTTTAGCGCCGCTAATGGTTACTTCGCCCTTTAATGGACGATTCCCATTGATTACGATTTTTTTCATTTATATTCTCACCTATCTGTAATATACGTTTTCTAAATAAACTACCCAATCATTCTATCATAATCAAGCTTAAGAAAAAAGAAAACTTCTCAGGTATTTTAATAGAATGAAAAAATAACAAAAAATAAAAAAGACAGCCACGTGCTGTGGCTGTCTTTAACGTAACTAGTTGATTAAGCTTTGTTAGCTGAACCGAACCAATCAATGTGTTCTTCTGCATCTTTGATGATTGCAGCTTTACCTGGTGCTAATAATTTACGAGGGTCAAATCCTTTACCTTCTAAATCTTTACCAGCTTCAATATATTCGCGCGTTGCTTTAGCGAATGATAATTGGAATTCTGTATTTACGTTAACTTTTGAGATACCCATTGAAATTGCTTTTTCAATTTGTTCTTGAGGAATACCAGAACCTCCGTGTAATACTAGAGGTACATCAGAACCGACAGCTTCAGCAATCGCTTGTAAGTGATCAAATGCTAAACCTTTCCAGTTTTCTGGATATTGACCATGGATGTTACCGATACCACATGCTAAGTAGTCAATACCTGTAGCAACCATTTGTTTACATTCTTCGATATCAGCTAATTCGCCAGTACCGATGATTCCGTCTTCTTCACCACCGATTGAACCAACTTCACATTCGACAGAAATACCTTTAGCGTGCGCTTTTTCAACTACATCTTTCGCTAATTTTAAGTTTTCTTCGAATGGTAAGTGAGAACCATCAAACATGATTGAAGTATAGCCAACTTCGATACATTCTAAAGCAGCTTCGTAGTCACCGTGGTCTAAGTGAATTGCTACTGGAACTGTGATATTCATTGAGTCTACTAAATTAGTAATCATGTCTTTAGCTACTTTGTAGCCGCCCATGTATTTAGCAGCGCCCATTGATGTTTGGATTAGAACTGGTGCTTTTTTAGCTTCTGCTGCTTCTAAAATCGCTTGTGTCCATTCTAAGTTATTTGTGTTATAGCCACCTACTGCATAGCCGCCTTTACGTGCTGCTTTTAAGAATTCTGCTCCTGATACTACTGGCATAAAAAATTCCTCCTAAGTTTTTAAAAACTTTATTTGTTAGGTGTTCCCTAACCAACGGTTCTATTTTAGCAGAATTCCTGACACTTTTCTAGTAAAATTCCCTTTTTCAGAAAATTTTTGTCTATTCTTTCACATAACCTTCATTTTTATAAAAAAACCTCCAGTTTTCCCGTTAAGACTTTGGGACCTGAAGGCCGACTTGCTATTTTAATTTTTTCTTTGGCGGATAACGTTTCACCTTGTAAGATTGAAGCTCAGGAAATGTTCCTGTACTATGAAAAATCCGTTGTTCATCTTCATTGGCAAAACGCCCTAAAACCGATTGTGTTGGTAAAATATTTACAAAGGCATTCTCATCGATACTGTAAACTGCTTGTTCTAAATCATAGAGTTCGTAGCGAGTAATGACCATCATAATCATCCGACCTTCTGCACCTGAATAGCCGCCGATTGAAGGCAACAAGGTCATGCCACGAGCGATTTGTTGAGAAACTTCTAAGGCAACGGCTTCTGGTCTCGTGGTGACAATCATTGCTGTGACTTTTTGGTGACTGGTATGAATCATGTCGACCACCTGACTCAAACAGTAAATGGAAATAATAGTATACAACGCACTTTCCCAGTTAAATACAAAACCAGCCAACAGCACAATAATACCATTTAATAAGAACATAAAATTACCAACGGTTTTCCCTGTTGTTTTTGAAAGAATCAGTGAAATAATATCCATGCCGCCAGTGTTAAAGCCCATTTTCAATGAAAGCCCTGCGCCAACGCCGACTAAGACACCACCCATAATTGCGTTCATCAAAGGATTCGTTGTGACTGTTACGATTGGCACAAACATAGTGACAACGGAAATACCAATAACATTGATGAAACTAAGAATCGTTGATTGTTTCCCTAATTTTACAAACCCTAGAATGAAGACGGGAATGTTTAAAAATAAAATGAAGATCCCTGTATTAATATGGATTCCTAAATTTGTATATAATAATGTAGCAATGATTTGCGCAATTCCGTTCATCCCTGCCGAAAAAACTTTTGCCGGAATCAAAAAGAAATTCAAACCGACCGCAGAAGTCAAAGCGGTTATCGCCATCACTGCTATTTTTTTTATCGATTCATTCCTTTGGTAAGTACTAACCAATCGACTCATTTTTCTTCGCTCCTTCGCTATTCTTCTGACTTAGAATAACAGGTTCTATCCTAAAAGAAAAGGGGCTAAAAGCGAACATTAAAATTTTTTTTGCAACGTTTCCATGAAAGAATGCGAGAAGATATCCCTAAAAATTGATCTTCTTATTTCTCTATTCAAAATGATTCTAGCCTAACCTTTTTTACTATTTCATGATATGATGAAGCAAAGAATATTTTAGGAGGTTTTTACATGGCTGCAAAAGAAGCAAGTTTTGATGTAGTTTCAGAGGTCAATATGGAGGAAGTCAAAAACGCAATTCAAATTGCCTTGAAAGAATTGAAAAATCGTTTTGACTTTAAAGGGTCAATTGCTGATATTAAATTGGAAAACGATAAACTAGTAGTCGTAGCTGAAGATGATTATAAAGTCGAGCAAGTGAAGGATATTTTATTTGGAAAATTAGTCAAACGCAATGTTCCGATTAAAAATATTCATTTCTCAGAAAGTGAAAAAGCCTTAGGCGGTACTGCTCGCCAATATGGTGATTTAATCAGTGGTATTGATAAAGAAAATGCGAAAAAAATCAACACAGCTATCAAAAACTCTGGGATTAAAGTTAAGTCACAAATCCAAGAAGACAAAATTCGGGTAACTGGAAAAAGTCGGGATGATTTACAAAAAGTCATGGCTCTTTTACGAGAATTAGACTTACCAATGGCTCTTGAGTTTAACAATTATCGCTAAAAAAATCCTTCAACTGTTAATGAATAGTTGAAGGATTTTTTTGTTTTGGTACTGGCCATTCTTGATTATTCAATAAAACGATTGGTCGGCGTTGGATTTTTTCTGAAAAAGCGGCAATTGCTTTGAAGACCTTTGGCATAAAATAAAACGCATTTAATTCTTCTAAATCCAGTTCTTCTTCTGCCGTAAATGAGACACAAACCTCTTGTTCTGAAAGCATAATTTCAATTTTCTTTAAAAATTGAAATTGCCGCATTCCCGGTACAAAATAACCAGCCTTTGCAACACGAGAGGTTGTAATATCTAATTTATCACTAATGATTAGCGCTAGCGTCATTAACTCTTCCGAATCAAAGCCGTTACTATGATTTTCTATAGAAGATAAAATTTCTTCTTGATAAGGCAAACAAATCTTTTGCTTACGAAAATATGCTTCTGCAAATTGTTTCCCACGAAGTGCATGTCCTGCTTTTCCTTGTAGCGCACCCACATCATGGAGCAGTGCCGCAATTTTTGCCGCCTCTAAATACTCCTCTGAAACAGCAAGTTGTTTCAAAATCATTTCCGTCATGGCTACGACATTGGTTACATGAAACCAATTATGGTATGCCCACCCAGCTTCTTCATCTTCCATTTGACCAATTGCATCATAAATTTGTCGAATTTCAGTATCTTGATGAATGCGTTCAAACAGCTTCATTTATTTTCTCCTTAAAATTAGTTACTGTTCCAAAAATTCTTTTAACTCTGCAGGATTTTTTTCGCTGTTTAAACCAACAATTAAACGAATCCGCGCTTTCGGTCCGTTTAAACCACGGGCAAAAACGACCCCCATTTTTTTCAAGCCAACGCCACCACCAGCATAATCATAGATATCTTCAGCAATGCCATTGGAACAACGAGAAACTAAAACGACTGGAATCCCGTTGTCTAGCATTTTTTGTAATGCTGGGAGCGTTTCTGGCGGTAAATTACCCGCGCCTAGCGCTTCAATTACTAACCCATCCGTTTCTGGGGTGTTTAATAATTCAAACATCCGTTCACCCATCCCCGCATAGGCCTTCACTACGTGAACATTTCCTTTCACAGAAGAAACATCGCAAACTTCTTGCGGTAAGACCTCTTTCGCAAAAAAAGCACGTTCTTTCGCAATGGTTCCTATTGGTCCAAAAGTTGGCGTCCGAAACGTCGCTACGTTCGTTGTATGTGTTTTTGTCACATAACGCGCCGTATGAATTTCATCATTCATCACGACTAAAACACCTTTATCGTACGATTCGTCTGAACAAGCAGTCCAAATAGCACTGATGAAATTATACAAGCCATCACTACCGATTTCGTTACTTGACCGCATTGCTCCTGTTAAAACAATGGGGATTTTTTTCTCTAAGGTTATATCTAAAAAATAAGCAGTTTCTTCTAATGTATCTGTTCCATGCGTAATAACCACGCCATCAATTGGTTCAGAATAAGCTTTTTGAATCCGTTCTTTTAATTGAAACATCCGTTCTAAGGTCATGTGTGGTGAGGGAATATTAAAAATATCTTCAACAACTAAATGAACCTTGCCAGAAAATAATGCTTCTTGTTCCATCAACGGATTTTTTTCATTCGGGGCAACACTTCCTCCTGCTACTTTCGACATGGAAATGGTCCCACCTGTATGAAGGACTAAAATGGTCTTCATTTGTTTCCTCCTTTGTTTTCTTTATTTTTTAACCAAAATTGTTTCACTTGTTGAATGAGTTGTTCATTGGTGTTTGCCTTTCGATGCGCCAACCAATGCGGCGGAAAGAAACGCTGGACACTTGGTAATTCAAATCGTTCGTCTAATAACAACACAAAGCCTTTATCTTGCGCATCTCGAATGACACGTCCAGCCGCTTGCAAGACTTTATTCATGCCAGGAATTTGATACGCAAATTGAAACCCTTGCCCTCGCTCTTCTTGATAAAAAGTGCGAATCAGTTCTTGCTCTGGGTTCATTTGTGGTAGCCCGACACTAACAATTATCGTACCAATCAATCGGGTACCTTTCAAGTCAATTCCTTCTGAAAATATACCACCTAAAACACAAAAACCGATGAAAGTTTCTTGAGGATTCTCTTTAAATTCAGCTAAAAATGCTTCTCGCTCTTTTTCGTTTAAGTCCGTTCCCTGAATTTGAGTTTTTACTTGCGGGTAACGTTGGCTAAATACTTGATAGACATCATCCATATAGGCGTAGGAAGGAAAGAAAATTAAATAATTACCTGTTTTTGTTTCACTTAACTTCCCTAAAAGTTCACTAATCTGTGGATAACTTTTTTCACGGTTTTTATAGGTTGTTTGAAGATGACTACCAATCATCAACAATTGATTTTCTTCCGGAAAAGGATACGGAATCCGATAACGTAGGCTTTCTTCACCTCCACCAAGCACTTCTTGATAATAATTCAGAGGTGTTAAACTTGCCGAAAATAAGATACTCGCTTTCCCTTTATCTAATCGTTGTGACAATAAATAAGCCGGATCGACACAAAATTGTTTCACAACGCAGTCATAGTTTCGCAAAGAAATAGACGTATAAAAGCCGTTGTCGTAATACTCGCTGATTCGAAGATAACTTAAACAATCAAAATAAAAACTGAGAATCGACGCCAATTCCTCAATGTGTTGATTTTCTGGCAACCATTCTGCAATTACTTCTGTTAATCGATGTATCTGTTTAACTAATGAATCAATTGGCGCGCGTTGGGCAAAAAAATCCGTGTCTTTTTCTTCACAGATTGCTTCAATATCATCAAACGTAGTTAAGACTTTTTGACAAGCTCTTTTCAATTGAACAGATTCTTTTTGCAATCTTTTTTGAATTTGCAAAACCGCATTCCTAGAAATAGCGGCCGAATACATCTCCCGTGAACGATTAACCAAATTATGGGTTTCATCCACTAAAAAAATATTCTCTTCTGCACTTTGGGGTTCTTCAAAGAAGCGCCGTAAATAAACCGTTGGATCAAATAGATAATTGTAATCGCCAATAATTAAATCACACCAAAGACTTGCATCTAGCGACAACTCGAATGGACACAATTGGTGCTTTTGTGCATACCGTTCAATAACCTCTCTCGTTAAATGATTTTCATGTTGCAATAAATCCCACAGTCCCTCATTTAAACGATCATAATAGCCATCAGCAAACGGGCAATGTTCTGGTGTACAATTTCGTTCAGTTAAAAAACAAATTTTATCTTTTGCTGTTAACGTAATACTCTTAGTTTGCGCTTGTTTTTCGGACAGCGCTTTGACGGCATCTTCAGCCACTTGCCGCGTGATGGTCTTAGCTGTTAAATAAAAAATCCGTTCACCTTCTTCTTCACCAATTGCTTTCATTGCTGGAAAAAGAGTGGACATTGTCTTGCCTGTTCCAGTTGGTGCTTCCACGAAGAGCCGCTGTTTACTAAGAATTGTTTTATAGACGGCTACCGCCAATTCTCGTTGCCCTTTGCGATACTCCCCGTAAGGAAAACTAAGATTTTTTAATGATTTATTTCTCAAAATACGCCACTCTTCTTTAAAAATTACCCACTGTTCATAGCGCTTCATCAAATCAGTAAAAAACTCCGCTAATGCAGCTTCTGTAAAATGGCGTTCTTGTCGTGTGATTTGTTTTGTGGTGGTCTGATAATAAGTGAGTTGAAGCGTTATTTCAGAAAGTTGTTCTTGTTGGCAATACATGTGACCATAACACATCGCTTGATACCAAAACAATTCGACCTTTTCTGGCGGCAATTCTTCAAACGCTGGTTCGGATGTTTTAATTTCATCAATGACCACTTGCCCAGTTTCTTTCACAAAAATGCCGTCTGCACGACCTTCTACACAATAATTATGGCCATTTAAAGGCACCTCAATTTTTAAAGATACTTCCTTTTGATAAAGGCTCCCCGCTTCCTTTTGCAACATTCGATGAAGGCGACTACCTTCTTGTGGTGTATGTTCACTCACATGGCGAGAATCGATACTTCCCCGCCTTAAAATAAATTCGACCACTTGACGCACCGCAATTTTTCTCGTTGATTTCACGTAATCCCACCTATCTGCCTCCCTATTATAGAACATACATTCGCTAAACAAAAGCAAAAAATCCAAAACGAACACAATCATGCGTTCATTCTGGATTTCTCTTTAGATTATCAACAATTAAAAACAACTTGTTTCTTCTAACTGTTTGGTTTCTTTTCCATTTGCTTTTGCCACGACCAATTGCGCCATTTGTTTAAACGAATTATTTAAACCAATGCCGCCCTTTTTGGGCATCTTCACAATCGGTACTTGCTGATAATAGTGACTAACTGCTGGATTTTCTTCTGCCATCGCTGCAATTGCAGGAATGCCTGCAGCATTAAACTTACAAGCTAGACGAGCAGCCATTTCTCCAAAATTAGGATAATGCATGGCTGGTCCGCAAAGAACCGCATCGGCATGAAACTTTTTTGCAAAGCCAATAAATTTCTTTGCTACCTCTTCCTCGTTTTCCAAATAATATTGGTCACCACAATAAAGTGTCGCAACAATTTCCGCACCTTGCTTCTGTAAAAATGGTAGCAATGTTACCCCTGGACCTAAGGGAGCTTTTTTACCACTTGGTTTCAGCTGAGCTTGTTCATCACTGCCAAATCCTGCTAAACTGTGGTTTAAGACTAAAAGGATTTTTTTCATGCCTATTTCCTCCTTATTTATAAATCATCGAAGTCAAAGGAATCAAAATCAATTTCTTCACTCTCTTCTTCTTGTGCTTTCCATTCTTCACGTAAATATTGGTCATCCATAACTCGAATAAAAGGATAATAAATGAACATTCCTAGTACCAATAAGAGAGCTTGCAGAATTGATCCTTGCCAACCGCTGACTAAAAATCCTGAGATAATTGGCGGGGTCGTCCACGGCAATTGAATACCATTCGTCAATGGAACTAAGCCCCAATCCATAGCAAAATAGGCAATAATAATATTAATTGCGGGTACTAAGACAAATGGAATTAAAAGGATTGGATTTAAAACAATTGGTAACCCAAAAATGATTGGTTCGTTAATCCCAAAAACACCAGGAATTAGTGAAAGTTGCGAAAGCTTTTTAATTCGTTGACTTTTACAGAATAAGACCATCACAATGATTAATGAGAGTGTGGAACCGGCGCCACCAAATGTTGCAAACATATCTTGAAATTGTCCAGTGATGATGTTGGGAATTTCATGACCGTCTTTAAATGCTTGTAAATTTTCAACAGACAATGCCCGCAAAACAGGATTAAAGACTGCGCCAACCACACTACCTCCGTTAATGCCAAAGAACCAAAAGAAGTGTAAAAATAAATAAGCAATGCTCATTGCACCTAAGGTATTACCAAGACTCAATAAGGGCGTTTGTAGAAATTCAAAAATAACATCTTGTAAATTACCATAAGGAGTTAAAGCAGCCAGCCAATTGACTAAAAACATGAGAGTAACAACTAAAAAACTCGGAATCAGGGCCTCAAAAGACTTAACCACTGTTGGTGGCACTCCTTCTGGCATTTTTATTGTCCACCCTTTACGAACAATGGCCACAAATAAACGAGTCGCAATTAATGCGACAATCATTCCTAAAAACAAGCCACTGGAACCCATCCATTTTAAAGGTAAACTAGTAACTTCATAAACCTTTGAACTATTTTCCGGTGTAAATAATGTTTGATAAGGCGTTACAATAAAAAATGAAACCAATGCGATAATTCCTGCTTGCATTGCATCCACATTGAATTGTTTTCCTAAACTATAGGCAATACCGACAACGGCCAGAATAGTCATTACATCAAAACTAGCACTAGCTGGAACAGACATCATTGTCGCCCAGTCTTTACCAAGCAAATGAGACATCCAAGTATCCCATTGTGGCAAAGGAAAATTAGCAATTAATAAGAAGACCGAACCAACAATCAACAAGGGCGTTGATAAAAGGAAGCCATCACGAATCGCTACTAAATACTTATTTTCTCCTATCACTTTTGCCAAAGGGGTCAATACGCGCTCTAACCAATCCAAAAATTTTTGCACGGTCGTCACTCCTATCTATTATTTTTTATTTTGCTTAATTAACCGCAGCGCTTCTTTCAATGCTTTTTCGCCATCCATCATGCCATAAATTTCTGGCGCAATTGCAGCGACAGGAATCCCTTGAGGAGCAAATTGTTCTTTTGTTTTTTCTAATAAAAAACGGACTTGTGGTCCTAATAAAATAGCAACAGGCTTCTCTGCTTCAACCACTTCTTGTGCTCTTGCAATAGGAAAAGCAGTAATCATTAAAGGCATTTGATGTTTTTCCACCACTTCCATCATTTTATTCACCATAATACTTGTAGACATCCCTGCATCACAAAAAAGATAAATTTGTTTTTTACTCATGTTCCTTCACTCTCCTCATTTATTCAATTGGTGCTTTGATTCTTTTTTCATAGGCCGCTAACCATTCTTGTGAAATCGGCTGAATCTCTGTGGTATGATTCTTGCCTGGATTTGCAATATAGATTTCTGGTTGCTGCATATCAGTACCAACCGTAAAAGTAAATTCCACATTCGTAGCTACGCCCCAGTCTCCCTGTTTGTTCATGGCCACTAGTGAAAAAGCTCCTGCTTTCCCATAACGTTGGGTCAATTTTTCATGAAAAGCATAGACGGCTTGATCACATGCTTGTTGTGGCGAGCGCCCTTCCCCCATTAAACGAACGATTTCATAAGAAAGACAGCCTTTCATTAAATCTTCACCTAAGCCTGTAGCCGCAGCACCACCAATTTCGCTATCAACATAAAAACCAGAACCTGACAGTGGTGAATCGCCAACACGTCCTGCTTTTTTCATGAAGAGTCCCGAACTGGAAGTGCCAGCTGCCATTGATCCTGTTTGGTCTAACGTAATAGCGCCGACAGTATCATGCCCATCATAGGGGTTCAACTGATTTTCCTGAATTTCTTTTAAACGCTTTTGCCACCATTGATTAGCGCGTTCTGTCAACATATTCTTTCTTTCAAAACCGTGCAACATTGAATATTTCGTTGCACCTGCGCCAACACGAAAACTATTAAACTTCTCTTTACTTAATGCTTTAGCCACTGAAATCGGATTTTTAACATCTGTAATTCCCGCCACAGCACCAATTGCAAATGTGTCTCCATCCATATAGGCAGCATCCATTTCTAAAATCCCTTCCTCATTAGGTAAACCGCCGTAGCCCACTGACTTATAAAAAGGATAGTCTTCTACTTCTTTAATTAATTGTTCCACGGCCGTGCCTGCAGCACCTCCTTGTTGTAATTCTTCTGTAGCTTTTAGTAACCCATCATGTGCCATCCGCCATGTCGCAATTGCACCCCAAGTCATTTTCCATCCGCCCTTTCGTTAACGCTTACATTTCTCCACCATTATAAACCAGTATATACTGTTTTGTATATACTGAAAATGAAATTTTATACAGAAAAATAGAAGATACACGTATGCGACCTCTACGAAACACATTGGCTTCTTCTCATACGTGTATCTTCTATTGGTTTTATGCTTCTGTTAATGCAATCATCGCTTGCATATAGATTTCCAGATTAAGCAGTAAATCTTTTTCATCCATATATTCATCTTGGTTATGCGCAATGCCTTTTTGACCAGGAAATGATGGACCAAAAGCAACGATATTCGGCATAAAGCGAGCATACGTAGCACCTGTAGTTGTGACTGGCGTCCCATCTAAGCCAGTAATTTGTTCATAAACCTTGGTTAATTTTTGAACATTGCGCTCATCTTTTGGAAACAGCGTACTAGGGAGGCGGCGGATGACGGTCACTTCACTTTCTGGAAATAGTGCCTTCGTTAGCTGCGTGGTTACTTCGTTTTCTGTAATAGAAACAGGATAACGCACGGCCAATGATAACACCAATTGCTGTCCTCTTTTTTCCAACGCATAGGGCGTTAAAATCAATTGCCCACTATCCTGATCCTTAAAGTCCAGAGCTACTCCTTCGCCATAGTGCTTTTCGTGAAAACTAGCGGTTAACCAGTCGAAATACTGTAATAAATTTCCTTTGACTAACTGTTCCTCGCTAATTTTCTGTGCCAATAAAGTAATCGCGTTCTTGCCTAGTTCTGGCGCATTGGAAGGAGCACGTTTTCCCGTGATTGCTGTTGTTTTTCCCGCAATCACCACACTTAATTGATCAGGTACGTGGTCTTTTGCTTGATCACCTATAATCTGACCAATTTGTTCACTTGAATCATCTGGGATGGTCGTTGTGATCTCATAATTAACAATCCCTCGCTCCCCATAAACTACTGGATATTTACAATCTGGAGTAAATCCAAAAACGGGTGCGTTTTCCTTCTCTAAATATAAGGGGATATCTCCACTCCCACTTTCTTCATCCGTGCCAAACATTAAGCGAATGGTTTTCTTTGGTTGGTAACCAAGTTCTTTCAGTAATTTCATTCCATACAGGCAAGCCAAGATAGGACCTTTATTATCTAGAATTCCTCTACCATACAAACGTTGATTTTTTTTCGTTAATTGAAAGGGCGGCACTGACCAACCAGAACCTTCTGGTACTACATCTAAATGACCAATAATTCCCAGATATTCTTCCGCTGTTCCCCATTGCGCATAGCCAACTGCGTCATTGACAATCCCAGTTTGAAAACCATAACGCTCTGCAAGTTTCAGCGTTTCTTCCAAGGCTCTTTTCGGTCCTTCGCCAAAAGGTGCCTCTTTTTTAGGCGACCCTTTCACACTTCGAATCGCGATAATTTTGTTTAAGTCTTCATAAAATAAATCTTTTTGAGCGGCTATTTCTTCTTTGATCTTCATTCGTTCCAAGAACCTCCTAGCTCCACTTGGTTGTTTTCAGACGGGCTATAGCGGGTCAGTGTGTTTTTAAACGTGTACCGATCTGCTCGATATAAAGAGACATCATATAAAATAGGAGTTGCATCAAGCGCATAGGTGATAGAGTGGACTTGTAAAAGTGGTTGGCCCACAGGAACATTCAATAATTCTGAAATTTCCGCTTCAACTAAGATTGCTTCAATTTCTTGATGCGAATAAGCAATCTCGACGTTCTTCTCGATTAAGCAGAAAAGAGAGCCCTCGAAGTCTTGCTTCGTATGGCCTTGTACGTATGCCTGTGGCAAATAAATTTTTTCAACTGTCATTGGTTCGCCGTCTAACATTCGGCGGCGAATCAGTTCATAAATTGCCTCATTTTTGCCTACTTGGAGCGCCTCCCGAATTTTCTCAGCGGGATGTACTACTTCTTCAAAGGAAATGACTTCTGTCTGGCTTTTTTTCCCGTAAGCTTTGGCTGCCTCAGTAAAACCTTGTAAGCCAGCGCGACCACTTTGAATTTTCGCTTGCGACATCACATAACTACCTTTACCATGTCGTTTTACCAAAATATTTTTGCGGATCAAATCATCAATCGCTTTACGGATGGTCAAGCGACTGCAGTTATATTCTTTAGCTAAATCATATTCTGAAGGTAATTTTTGTGCACTTACATACAGACCGTCTCGAATCTTCTTTTCAATTTCTGCAGAAATTTGCTTAAATTTGGGTGCATTTTCTGTCATTTCATCGCCTATCTTTCTTCAAAAAAATAAATTTTCTAGTATATACCACACTGTCTATACTAAATCAATTTTTAAGAAACCGCAATCATTTGTTGCGTTTCTTAAAAATCAAAAAAAGAAAGCGAGCCACAAGTCGGTTGGACTTGTGGCTCGCTTTTTTAGGAAAAAATGTGTTATTTCCCTTTCATCCGTTCTTTGCCTTCTTGACACATATAGAGTAGCGGACAGGCTTCACATTTAGGCGCTCTTGCTAGGCAGTGATAACGCCCAAAGAAAATCATGGTATGGTGCGTTTTCACCCAGAGTTCTTTCGGAACTTTACGCATTAAGGTTTGCTCAACTTCA
This sequence comes from Enterococcus sp. DIV1307a, assembly GCF_050537425.1. NCBI lineage: Bacteria > Bacillati > Bacillota > Bacilli > Lactobacillales > Enterococcaceae > Enterococcus > Enterococcus sp. DIV1307a. The sequence continues at coordinate 942,907 of NZ_CP172914.1, read as the reverse complement.
GTAACATTCGCATTTAGCTTACAAATTCTAAGGCGCTTGGACACTCGTTCCACATGTGTATCTACTGCAAAAGCCGGTTCGCCGAAAGCATCTCCCATTACTACATTGGCTGTTTTTCTCCCCACGCCAGGTAAACTGACCAGTTCATCTCTGGTTTGCGGAACTTCTCCATTGAAACGTTCTAAAAGTTGTTGTGCGCACGCTTTAATATTTTTTGCTTTATTGCGATATAAGCCAATGGTTTTTATTTTAGCAATAATCTCCTCCACCGGCGCAGCTGCTAAAGCTTCTGGTGTTGGAAAAGCTGCGAATAAACCAGGAGTCGCTTTATTTACCGATACATCGGTTGCTTGCGCACTTAAAATCACAGCAATTAATAATTCAAAAGGATTCTTATGTTTTAATTCACATTCTGCATTTGGAAACATCTCATACATAATTTCAATAGCTTCCATTGTTTTCTCTTTTGATAGCATGGCCCACCTCCTTTTTATTCACTGTCTTCTGGATTTAACCAATTGTGTAATGTAACCTTTGGCAACGATTCTTGTGTCTGACCTTGTTGTTCAATCTCATTTTGAATCATAGAATCTTTTCGTTTTTTCTGATCAGCAGCAACTTGTTCTTTGGTGGTAATATTTTTACGCTCCCACGCAAGTAAAATACGATCAATATATTTCAAACTATACGCCTGATTTAAAACAGCTTCTCGCAACGCTAACCGGATTAATTCAGGGGAATAATGGTCCGTGTTCAACCACTGACCAATCATTTCTAATTCAATTGGTGAAAGTGGACGTCCGAATTCTTTTTCAAAGCCTTGGTAAAGCTGTTTAATTTCATCTTCGTGGTTTGCGACAACTTGTTTTTCTTTGCTCGTTTGTAAAAATAATTGAATCTTTTGAAAAACAGGCAGTAAATCATACGTATCCATCATTTGACCTTTTTGGTTTTGTTGTGTTTCAATTCGAATAAATCCGCGAGAAACCAATTGATTTAACAACTTATAAATCGTATCTGGCGTTTTACCCATCGTCTCTGCAATCGCCATTAAGTCTGGAAATAAATCGCCTGCATTTTGCGAACGAAAAAGTTGCAGTAAAAAGAGAAATTCATCATCTTTCAAACCAATTTTTTGGTAATGATCAAATAGTAAGTTTGAGATTGTTGTTTCACCAGCTTCTAAATATTCACGAATTGATAACATTGTTGTTGTCCACTTCCCCTTGCTTGTTTCACTTATTGCACTTGATAAACATCAAAATAAATAGCTTTCATATAATCAATTAAATAACTAGGATTCAATTCTTCTCCCGTTGCATCATAAATTAATTGATTTGGTTTACGTGAAGCGCCGTACTGATGAATATGTTGTGTTAACCATTTACGGATATCAGAATAATCCTCCGAAGCTAAAATTTCATCAACAGATAATTCTTGTTTCATTGCGTGAAATAGTTGCGCGGCGTACATATAACCCAAGGCATAAGATGGGAAATAACCAAAGCTACCTCCAGACCAATGAACATCTTGAAGGGCACCTTCTAAATCATTTTCAGGTGATACGCCTAAGTACTCTTGGTATTTTTCGTTCCATACTTTTGGCAAATCAGCGACTTCCAAAGAACCATTAAACAACATTTTTTCAATTTCATAACGAATAATGATATGCAAAGGATAGGTGAGACTATCGGAATCAATCCGTATCAAACTCGCTTTCGTTTCTTTTAAAGAAGCATAGAAATCTTCAAAAGCAATATCATCAAAAGTGCCTTCTGCGCATTCTTGGAAAAACGGGTATTGTTTTTGCCAAAAAGCTCGGTTGCTACCAATGATAATTTCATTAAAGAGCGATTGTGATTCGTGAATCCCCATAGAGGCGCCTTCGCTTAGTGGTGTAAAGTCAAATTTAGGATCAAAATTTTGTTCATACATCCCATGACCCGCTTCATGAATCACACCAAATGTTGCCATTGAGAAATTATTTTCTTCCCAGCGCGTAGTAATCCGCGCATCATTTCGATTTAGAGCTGTCATAAATGGATGAACTGTATCATCTAATCGGCCTTTTGAAAAATCATAGCCTAATTGTTCAACCACACCAATCACAAAACGGCGTTGTTGTTCTTTGGTCATTTTTCTAGATAAAAAGTCAGTTCTAGGCGGCGTACCTTTTTCTGCTAAAACGGTCCGAATCTCTTGAATCCCTTGTTTTACTTGGTCGAATACTTGGTCTAGTTTCTCAACCGTCATCCCTGGTTCAAATTGATTTAATAACACATCATACGGAGTTTTTTCTTCTTTTTGCCAATAAGGAATGAACTCTTTTTGGAACGCAACGACCTTCGTTAAGGTTTCTTCTAACAAGCCGAAATCTTGTGCAGCGCGTGCTTTTAGCCAATCTGTATGTGCTTGGTTTAATACTTTAACATATTCTTGCATACGTTCAGCTGGAACATTTTTATTCAAAGCATATTCTTCTTTTACTTTTTCAAAAACCAGTTTCCCTAATTCAGATAATTCTTCAGGGCGTGTCTCAAAATAGGCCAATGCTTCTTGAATAACTGGGCCAATACTTCGTTCAAAATATAATCCGGTTAAATACCCTTCTACTTCTCCTCGAAAAGGACTACTTTTTTCTGGCATCCCAGTTGATGAATCCCAGTCTAATAATGTCAAGGCATTTTTTAGTAATTGAATTTCTTTCACTTCTTGTAAAAATACAGCTTCCTTCATTTTTTTACACCAGCTTTCTTAGTCTTCCCGTGGTTTTCTTGGTGGACGTGTTCCCCAGTATTGGAATAAATCTGTTCGTAAGGCTCCGTTGTAAAGCTTCCGTTTTTTAGTAGCTTTGGCACCATAATATTCTTCAAAAGCAAGATCACTCGTCAGTATATACTTGCTCCAAGTAGTTAACGGACGGAAAACATGGCCCATTTCTTTATACAAACGGCGAACACTTTCCTCTTCTCCTAAACGCTCACCATAAGGCGGGTTAGCTACCATTACACCATATTCCTTCTCGGTTGTAAAATCTTTTAATGCCAATTGTTTAAAAGTAATTGAATCACCTAAACCAACTTCCTCAGCATTCGCTCGTGCGACTTCAATCATTCGCCCATCAACATCTGAACCACAGATATCTAATTCAACATCGTAGTCTGCCTTTGCCTCGGCTTCGTTACGTACTTTTTCAAAAATTGCTGGATCAACCCAATCCCATGTTTCACAAGTGAAACTACGATTAAAGCCAGGGGCAATGTTATGGCCAATTAATGCTGCTTCAATACAAATTGTTCCAGAACCACAAACTGGATCATAAAAAGGACGATCTTTGCGCCAATTGGTCAACATCACTAAAGCAGCTGCCATGTTTTCCTTAAGAGGTGCGCCCCCCTTTTCAATGCGATAGCCTCGTTTAAATAAACTTGGTCCAGTCGTGTCCAACGTCAACGTCACTTTATCTTTTAGAAGAGCCACTTCTAATTTAAACAAAGCTCCTGTTTCGGTTAAAGGCACCGTCGCTGGACGATGGTAAACTTCTCTTAAACGGTTAACAATGGCTTTTTTGGTGATGGCTTGGCAATCAGGAACACTATACAATTTTGACTTAATTGATTTACCTGCAACTGGAAATTCTGCATCTAAAGGCAAATAATCTTCCCAAGGAAGTGCTTTAACTTTTTCAAATAATTCATCAAAACTATAGGCGTTAAATTCGCCAACGACGATTTTAATCCGATCTGCTGTTCGTAGCCATAAATTGGCAGTAGCAATTGTTTCAACTGTTCCTTCAAAGACGGCCCGGCCATTTTCTACTTCACAGGGAATCCCTAAATCACGCAATTCTTTTCCAACTAATGCTTCTAAGCCACTAGCAGCCGTTGCAACAAGTTTGAATGTTTTTTCTTTCGTCATAAAAACTCCTTCTTGACTCTTTTTTATTGTCTGGAGCTAACAGTCCTGCCGACTACTGCTCCGCTTGTTTTTTATAATTGTCCGCTTTCTCTGAACTAAACGGTCCTGTTCCGGCCTCTTTAGAACAGACAGCTTACTACTTTTATCTCAGTTTCTTTATTTTAACATTTTTTTATTCTTTTCGTAAAAAAAGCCTTCACAACTACGTTGGAAGGTCTTCCTGAATTACTTGTAATTTTCTATAAGCCATGTTCTGTATCACCAATTCTTCAGGAAAAATTGGTGACGGTCATCATCTATCTGCAGAGTAAACTCTGCCTCTTCTACTCGTTCATTTCCTTTAGAAGAGCGCCCCTACCATTGTTTGGGTTGCTCGCTCGAGGGGTTTACCGCGTTCCACCGATGGAGTTTCCCACATCGCTTCGTCACTGTGGCACTTTCAAGGATACTTTGACATAGTCGAAACCTTAGTCATTTTTCCTGCCGTTACTCTAAAAGAGTACCTTAGCTTATGATTTCGCTAAGCACGAACACTACAAGCATCTCAGCTTGTGCGAGCATGGACTTTCCTCAGCTTGCAAAAGCAAACCGCGATCACCCGAAAATTACAAATCTGTTTAGACGAACAGCAAAAATTTACACACTACAACAAGTGTCCGCTATTCTAATAAATGCTTTTTGTTCCTCGTGAAAACTTGACTTAAATTGTCTTGTTAAAATTGACGTGTTTGTGCATTATCAACATCATGATTCGCTGGTTCTGCAGGCATTGACGGTGCAGAAGGCGTTACAGGTGTTGAAGGTGTTTCATCTAACTTTTTACCAAAAACTTCACGCTCTAAGTTTGATAAACGTTTTAAAATATCAAAGTTGGTCACTGCTGCACTTTTTGGTACTTCTTGAGCAACACGAGGCGTTGGTTGGGCTTTTGATAATTGGTCTAATTTTGCCATTAAGCGGCTGTTTTCTTCTTGCAAGCTTAATAATTCTTTATTATAAGCTTCGTAGTCTTTAATAACATTGTCTAAAAATTCGTCTACTTCAATTGGGTCATACCCGTTCATCATTTTCGTTTTAAATTCTTTTTGTAAAATGTCTTTAGGACTATATACTAAATTTGCCATGTTTACACCTCATTTGTTTATTTACGATAGAAAATTTCATAGTTCCACAAATACTATTGTAACGAAAAATAGCTAGAAAATCAAACAGATTCTCTAATCAATCACCGAGTTTTGTAAATCATCCATTGTAATTAAGCGAATATCATAGGGTTCTCGTTCCGAAAAATGTTGTGCATCCTTTAAAAAATACTCCGTTTTGCCAGGGTACTCTTTGTCATAAATAAGTAAGCTGCCCCCAGAATGTTCCAAAAGAAATTTTGTATGCATTTTTAATTGTGCTGGCGATTGATAGGGCTGGTGACTTACTGAGTTGATATAATCAGCCAAACTTTCCGCTTTCGTTAACAGTTCTCGATTTTGTTCATTCCAATTATTGCCAAAGTCTTTAAACGGATAAAGTAAACCTAGCTGAACTTCTGGATATTCCGTTTTTAATTCCCCAACTACTTCAGCTGTCCAAAGTTCAACACCTAAATTGCCAGAAATCAAAATCCATTCTACTCCCGTTTCAATATAACTGGCTAACTCTTTTTTTAAGACATTTTTAATAACTGTGATTTTCGGGTCTTTTCCTTGAAATATCCCCAATTCAAAGCTGCGATAACCGGTGACATAGAGGGTTTTTATCATTTCCATAAGTCATCCCTTTTCTTTCAGGTCTTTTTTTTGGTATAATACAGGCTAGGAGTGTGATAAACGTGACGTTCCATTATCCTAACGGAATACCTTATAATCATCATGAAGCACAATCACCAAAAAAACAAGTAAAAAAGAAACGCCCCGTTGAATTTGGTAATCGTGGGATGGATTTCGAAGAAGCGATCAATCAAAGCAATCAATATTATCTATTGAATAAGCAAGCAGTCGTTCATAAGAAACCAACTCCTGTTCAAATTGTTAAAGTAGATTATCCCAAACGAAGTGCGGCTGTTATTAAGGAGGCCTACTTTAGACAAGCTTCAACGACTGATTATAACGGTGTATATCAAGGCCGTTACATAGATTTTGAAGCGAAAGAAACGAAAAATACCACGTCCTTTCCCTTTAAAAATTTTCATCAACATCAAATTGATCATATGGAACAATGTATAGCACAACAAGGGATTTGTTTTGTGCTATTATGGTTTTCAAGCTTAAAACGCTGCTTCTTTTTTAGTGGTGAAAATCTAATAACGCATTGGAAAAACCAAGCAGTTACTGGAAAAAAATCTATGCCGCTTGCACTCATCGAGAAAGAAGGAATTGAATTATCTTTTGGAATCGCACCGCGAATCCCTTATCTCGACGCAGTGGAACAATATATTCAGACACACTAGATTCATAAAGTTTTGAAAGTATAACAAAGGAGTTGCTATTTATGCCAACCGCAAATTCAGGCTCGCGAGCTGCTAGACATGCATCCAACACCTCATCGAAGTCAAGTTACAAGAAAAAGACACAACCGCCGAAAAAGAAAAAACGGCTTGTTTTAAAAATCTTTCTTGGCTTACTTATCGCTGGGATGGTCGCTTTTTTAGCAGGCGTTGGTCTTTTTTGGTTCTATGCACGACAAGCCCCAAAATTAGAAGATGACAAACTGAATGCGACAGTTTCATCGAAGCTTTACGATATTAATAATGAAATTTTTGAGGATTTAGGCGCAGAAAAGCGTGAATTAATTCAACCAAATGATGTGCCTCAATTATTAAAAGATGCCATTGTTTCTGTCGAAGACCGTCGTTTCTATAAACACATTGGTGTGGATCCGATTCGGATTATCGGTTCTGCCCTTTCAAATGTCAAAAATGGTGGATTACAAGGCGGAAGTACCTTAACCCAACAATTAATTAAATTGTCCTACTTCTCTACAAAAGAATCTGACCAAACCTTGAAACGGAAAGCACAAGAAGCATGGATGGCTGTTCGTTTAGAACGTGAAAAATCAAAAGAAGAAATTTTAACTTACTACATTAACAAAGTCTACATGGCGAATGGTTTTTATGGAATGGAAACAGCGGCTGAAAATTATTATGGTAAACATTTATCTGAACTTGATTTACCACAAACGGCCCTACTGGCAGGAATGCCACAAGCGCCAAACTCATACGATCCCTATACAAAACCAGATACTGCTAAAGAACGCCGAGATGTCGTACTCTACACAATGTACGACAATAAAAAAATCTCGAAAGCAGAGTACGAAAAAGCCAAAGCTACTCCAATCGATGAAGGCTTAGTGCCATTAAAAGCCAGTGATGACAATCGAAAAGTCGTAGATAATTACGTCAAAGAAGTAATCAATGAAGTGAAAGCAAAAACTGGTAAAAATGTTTACACAGACGGACTAGATATCTACACAAACTTAGATATGAATGCCCAAAAACAACTTTACGATATTGTCAACAGTGATCAATACGTTGCGTTTCCAGATGATAAAATGCAAGTGGCTTCAACCGTTATTGATGTTGCCTCTGGACAAGTCCGAGCACAGATTGGTGGTCGTCACATTCCTGATGATGTACAATTAGGAAACAATTTAGCTGTTAACACCCAACGTGATGTTGGTTCAACCGTGAAACCAATCATGGATTATGGTCCCGCAATTGAGAATTTAAATTATTCGACAGGTCGCCTCATGGTGGATAAACCAACGAAATATCCTGGTACCGACATTGATGTCTTCAACTCTGATTTAACATATCAAGGCGTCATTACTATGCGCCGTGCGATTATGGGTTCTCGTAACACGACTGCGGTCCAGACGTTTGATGAAGTTGGTAAAGAAAACATCATGCCTTTCATTAAAGGGCTAGGAATTGACTATAAAAACTTAGAAGCCTCGAATGCCATTTCAAGTAACACAAGCGATGTAGATGGCGATAAATATGGAATTTCCTCATTGAAGTTAGCAGCAGCTTATGCGGCTTTCGCCAATAACGGGATTTACAACAAACCGTATTACGTAAACAAAGTCGTTTTCAATGATGGAACTAGCGTTGATTATCAACCTGATGGCAAACGTGCAATGAAAGACTCTACCGCCTATATGATGACGGATATGTTAAAAGATGTTTTAAACGGCGGAACAGGATTTAACGGCGCCATTCCAGGCTTAATCCAAGCGGCCAAAACAGGGACTTCTAACTATACTGATGAAGATTTAGCGCGAATGGGCACAACAGAAAAAGGAATTGCCCCGGATAGTACCTTTGTTGGTTATACAACACACTATGCCGTTTCTGTTTGGACTGGATACAATGATCGAAATACACCAATCTATCAAGAATACTATGGGATTGCCTCGGATGTTTATCGTGAAATAATGAGTTACTTGTCTCAAAATGTTTCAAACGATGACTGGGTGCAGCCAGACAGTGTTGTGCGGGTAGGTAATGAATTATACGTGAAAGATGCCTATGAGGTACCAAATGTACAAGTTTTACCAAGTACTACCTCTTCAGCACCACAGCCGGAATCTAGCAGTACGGTGGAATCCTCTTCCACAAAAGAAGCGGAAAGTTCATCAAGTTCTAGTTCAGAAAGTGCGCCTTCTTCCTCTGAAGCGCCACCATCAACCGAACAACCGGCAAGCTCTTCCTCAGCAGAGCAACCAGCAACATCGGAACAACCACCTGAACCATCAAGTTCTAGTTCACAAGAACCGCCGCAACCACCTGAAAGTAGTTCTAAACCAGATGAAAATAAAGCAGCATAAAAAGTACGGGGCTCATGATGAGCCCCGTACTTTTTTAGATTAAAAATGGACGAAGTGAACTGAATCACTTCGTCCATTTTTGCTTATTTACTTTCTTTATTTGCCAAAGCTGCACCAACAAATCCTTTGATTAAGCGTTGTGGGCGATTTGGACGAGAAATTAATTCTGGGTGGAATTGACAAGCCACAAAGAATTGTTTTTCAGGAATTTCAACAATCTCAACTAAACGATTATCTGGTGAAACTCCAGAGAAAACTAAGCCATTTTCTTCAAATAATTGACGATATTTGTTGTTAAATTCATAACGATGACGGTGACGTTCTTGGACAACATCTTCATTTCCGTATGCTGCCGCAGTTTTCGTTCCTTTTTTCAATTTACATGGATATAAACCTAAACGTAGTGTGCCACCTAAATTCTCGATGTTTTCTTGATCTGCCATTAAATCAATAATGTTATTTGTCACGTCAGGATTAGTTTCTGCAGAACCAGCATCTTCTAAGCCCACAACGTTACGACCAAATTCTACACAGGCCATTTGCATACCTAAGCAAATGCCAAGGAATGGTACGTCATTTTCGCGAGCAAAACGAATCGCTTCAATTTTTCCTTCAATTCCACGATCACCAAAACCACCAGGAACCAAAATACCATCTGCTGAACCAATTCTTTCAGCGACATTTTCAGCAGTTAATTCTTGTGAATCAACCCAATCAATTTCGATATCTGAATCAAAATCAAACCCAGCATGTTTTAATGCTTCTACAACAGAAATATAGGCATCTGGTAATTCAACATATTTACCAACCAGCGCAATTTTTGTTTTCTTTTTCAAGTTAAGAACTTTTTCTTCTAATGCACGCCACTCAGTCATGTCTGCAGCCGGTGCATCCAATTTTAAATGATCACAAACAATTTGATCCATGTTTTGTGCTTGAAGTGCTAATGGAATGGAGTACAATGTTTCAACATCACGAGATTCAATTACCGCTTCTGGATTAACATCACAGAATTGTGCTAATTTGTTTTTAGTGTTTTGAGAAACAGGTAATTCTGTACGGACCACTAAAATATTTGGTTGAATCCCTAAACTTCTTAATTCTTTGACACTATGTTGTGTTGGTTTAGTTTTCATTTCGCCAGCCGCTTTTAAGTAAGGAATCAAGGTTGTATGGATGTACATTACGTTGTCACTACCCATATCAGCTTTCATTTGACGCAATGCTTCTAGGAAAGGTAATGATTCGATGTCGCCGACAGTACCACCTACTTCTGTGATAATCACATCGGCATCCGTCATTTTCGCTGCACGCATAATTTTTTCTTTGATTTCATTGGTAATGTGTGGAATAACTTGCACTGTTGCACCTAAGTATTCCCCTTTACGTTCTTTACGTAAGACTTCTGAATAAATTTTTCCAGTGGTTACGTTTGAGTATTTATTTAAGTTAATATCAATAAAACGTTCATAGTGACCTAAGTCCAAATCTGTTTCGGCACCATCATCTGTGACAAAAACCTCTCCATGTTGGTAAGGACTCATTGTCCCCGGATCCACATTAATATATGGATCGAATTTTTGAATCGTTACTTTTAATCCACGATTTTTTAATAATCGTCCTAAAGATGCTGCGACAATCCCTTTTCCGATAGAAGAAACCACGCCACCTGTAACAAAGATGTATTTTGTCATAATAGTTAAAAACCCTTTCTTTGATAATATTTTGTAGAGAGAAGTAAAACAACTTTGAGACTCTTACGTTTCTCCAAATAAAAAAGAAACAAAAATAGAAAAGCTCCCTATCCATTACGAATAGGGAGCTTGTAAGTTCGTTCAAACTTCTGACCTTCTTAAAGGTGCCCAAGTAGTATAATACAAGCAAACGAACATCAGGTCAAGTACTTCTATTCAAGAAAATAATTTTTTCTATTTTCTCATTTTTCTTAAGCATTCAACTAAAAAGCTTGACTCCTTCTTAGGAATCAAGCTTTTTGGTTTCTTACTCTTCAGAATATTCGTCATCAAAATCGTCTTCATCTTCAACATCATCGTCATCAATGATCGTTAAATCTTCTTCGATTTGCGGAATATCTTCTTCATCATCGTCTGAATCTGCACCAATCTCTTGTAAGTCAGAGTTGTATGCTTTGATTTCTTCATCTTCATCTTCTTCATCATCGTACAAGATGTCTTCTTCATCATCATTTGTTAATTCAGCATCTTCTGGATCGTCATCGTTATAGTCAATTACATCTTCATCGTTTGGATTAGTGATGAAGGCATTTACTTTTTTACGTTTTCTACGACGTGGTGCATCTTCTTCGTCTTCTTCCAAGCCATGTGTAACTTCTTCATCGATTGAATCGATTGGATACCATGAACGTAAGCCCCAACGATTGTCTCCCAATGAGATAAAGCTACCGTCGATGTTTAAATCTGTATAAAATTGTGCTAATTGGTCACGAATTTCACTATCAGACTTGCCAAGATAATTTTGGATTTGGTTAACTAAATCAGAAAAATCCATTACATCTGCATGTTGTTCTAAAATAGCGTGTGCTACTTCAATCATGGATAATTCTTTTTTGTTTAACCCTTCAAATACATTAATTTCCAAGAGGTACACGTCCTTTCACAGTCTACTCCTTATCATACAAAAACATTGAAAAAAAATCAATTCTATTCTGCAATATTTATGCAGTAAATTCTAATTCTAAATGATATTCTCCGATTCGCTCTGTTTGAGAGTATAAATCATAATCAACTAAAATCTTACCAGACATTGGTTGATCTTTTAAACTAACACGCAAATTATGTGTAAACGTACTAATCTGCAGCAAGCCATAAGGGGTTCGATAACTTGTATCTAATTTTTCCTGATAGCCAAATCTTAAACGCATCCGTAATTCACCGGCACGAATCAACTGAACATGCCCGTCTGGTTCAATTTTAATGGTTACGGGGGTTGGCTCTGTATCCTCTAATAATTCTTCTTTGTAACGAATGTATAATGTATCACCCATTTTTACTAATTGACCTTCTAAGTCAAAGAAAAAATCTTTTTGTTCGTTGCCTTGTTGGACAATCGTTTTTAGTTGAATCGATACAGGAACGCCTGTTGATAAATCCATAATGGTCACTCCTTTTCCAAAATATAACTTTCTTATTGTTGACTTTTTCAATGTATTTGTCAACTAAAGTCAATTTTTCCTTGCTTATGTACCTTTTCTTATTGTATAAGCTCTTTTCACGGGTTGCAAGCATTTGTTTCATCTATTTAATAAGAAAACCGTTTACTATTTTAGAGAATTCCTTCAGAATTCGTTTATATAACATGCTTTTTTGCGTTTTTTGTATATAATATAAGAGAGAGTAAGAAAATAAACGTATTAAATGACGTAATTATAAATAGACAGGACGTTTTTTATGAGCACAACTTTTCCCCTTCACACCGAATCATTTATGCTCCTTGATTCAGGTTGTTTAACAAACAGTGACTATTTTTTTCCTTTTGCTTTGACCGATGTTTTAACTACTTTTTCAGGAATGCAGCACCAACCAATCATTCATTTCTGGCAATTGGATCAAGCAATGATTCTTGGCATGAAAGATACCCGTGTACCACATCTAAAAGAAGGCATCGCTTCTCTGCAAGAAAACGATTATTCTGTAGTCGTTCGCAATGCCGGCGGTTTAGGGGTGATTGCCGATTCGGGTATTTTAAATGTTTCACTTATTTTACCAAATAATTCTGAACACAAATTAAGTATCGATGCGGCTTATGAATTAATGTGGGCTTGGCTCCGTCAGAGTTTTCCGGAGAAAGAGATTGACGCCTTTGAAATTACTACATCCTATTGTCCCGGTACTTATGATTTAAGTATTGGCGGTCAAAAGTTTGCAGGGATTGCCCAACGACGCGTCAAAGACGGTATTTCTGTCATGATTTACATCAGCGTTAACGGCAATCAACTTGCTCGTGGAGAAGTGGTTCGAGACTTTTACCTTGCTGGGTTACAAGAACAATTTGGTGAAAATGGCTATCCACCCGTTGATCCAGCAGTGATGGCAAATTTAGAAACCCTGATTGAGACTCCATTAACAATAGACGCCGTAAAAACCCGTTTAATCGAAGCATTACCTCAACAATTTGAAAAATCTATTGATCCAAACTTAACCGAACCAATTATAACCTCAGAATGGTTCCAAACAAATTTAACTGTCCAGCTGGAAAAAATGGCGCAACGAAACGCCTTAATTAAAGGAGAGATCTTATGACGATTCCGTATAAAGAGCAACGATTACCAATCGAAAAAGTTTTTCGTGATCCCGTCCATAATTATATTCATGTCCAACATCAAGTGATTTTAGACCTTATTAATTCTGCTGAAGTGCAACGATTACGTCGCATTAAGCAACTAGGTACTTCTTCTTTTACGTTTCACGGTGCCGAACATAGTCGTTTTTCCCATTCTTTGGGTGTTTACGAAATTACACGTCGGATTTGTGAGATTTTCCAACGTAACTACTCTGTGGAACGATTAGGTGAAAACGGCTGGAATGATGACGAGCGCCTGATTACACTTTGCGCAGCTTTATTACATGATGTCGGTCATGGTCCTTATTCACATACATTCGAGCATATTTTTGATACAAACCATGAAGCAATCACGGTCCAAATCATCACCTCACCAGAAACGGAAGTCTATCAAATTTTAAATCGTGTTTCGGCAGATTTTCCTGAAAAAGTCGCCAGCGTTATTACTAAACAATACCCAAATCCTCAAGTGGTGCAAATGATTTCTAGTCAAATTGATGCCGATCGCATGGACTATCTGTTACGTGATGCTTACTTTACAGGGACGGAATACGGAACCTTCGATTTAACTAGAATCTTACGTGTGATTCGACCATACAAAGGAGGCATTGCCTTTGCTATGAATGGGATGCATGCGGTGGAAGACTATATCGTTAGTCGTTACCAAATGTATGTCCAAGTCTATTTCCACCCTGTTTCTCGTGGGATGGAAGTGATTCTTGATCATTTATTGCATCGGGCGAAAGAATTATTTGAAAACCCTGAATTTGACTATGATTTACAAGCCTCTCTGCTTGTACCATTCTTTAAAGGGGACTTCACCTTACAAGAATATTTAAAATTGGATGATGGCGTCCTCTCTACGTACTTTACACAATGGATGGATGTGCCTGATTCAATTCTAGGTGATTTAGCCAAACGTTTCCTTATGCGTAAGCCTCTGAAGTCAGCCACCTTTACTAACGAAAAAGAGAGCGCAGCAACGATTGCTTATTTAAGGGAATTGATTGAAAAAGTTGGTTTCAACCCTAAATATTATACTGCCATTAATTCAAGCTATGATTTACCTTACGATTTTTATCGTCCAAATAAAGACCGTCATCGTACACAAATTGAATTGATGCAAAAAGATGGCTCATTAGTGGAATTGGCAACGGTCAGTCCCCTAGTTGCAGCACTTGCTGGTCAGAGTCAAGGAGATGAACGTTTCTATTTCCCTAAAGAAATGCTTGACCAAGGAAATAAAAAACATTACGATTTATTTGATGAGACGTATCGTGAGTTTTCAAGTTACATTCATAATGGTGCGTTAGTTTTAAAAAAATAGGTTTTCTAGGAGGATTCTATGTCAATTAAGTTAGTTGCTATTGATATCGACGGAACATTGCTAAATTCACAACACAAGATTACCCCACGGGTCAAAGAAGCGCTCCAAAAAGCAAATGAGCAAGGTGTTCGTATTGTTTTATGTACAGGCCGTCCTTTGCCAGGCGTGAAAGAACAATTGGATGAATTAGCCTTATATGGTGAAAATGATTTCGTGATTACCTACAACGGTTCGCTTGTCCAAGCAACCAAAGATAATACGATTATTTCACGCTATACCTTGAGTTATGAGGATTTTTTAGAAATTGAAATGTATTCTCGTAAAGTCGGCGCTCACTTGCATACAATTGATGATTCCGCTATTTACACTGCCAATCGCAATATTGGTAAATATACGATTCACGAAGCATCTTTAGTGAACATGCCTTTAAAATATCGTACGGTGGATGAAATGACACCAGAGATGAACATTATTAAAATGATGATGATTGATGAGCCGGAAGTTTTAGATCCTGCCATTGCAAAATTACCATTACATTTTACCGAAAAATATACGACTGTTAAAAGTACGCCTTTTTACTATGAAATCATGAATAAAAATGCTAGCAAAGGCAATGCTCTAGCAAAATTGGCAGACCATTTAGGCTTAAATAAAGACGAAGTGATGGCCATTGGTGACAATGAAAATGACTTATCCATGATTGATTACGCTGGGATTGGTGTTGCGATGGGCAATGCGACAGAAAATGTTAAAACAATTGCCGATGTGCATACCACTAGTAATGACGAAGATGGTGTCGCTCAAATTATTGAAAAAATGGTTTTAATTTAAACATTCTTTTCAATAACAATAACCCTCAATCTAATCAACATAGATTGAGGGTTATTCGTTATTTTATGATGCTGCCGCTAGCCATTTTTCAACGGCCCAGCGGTGGCTTCCTCTTTTTAATAAACGGACTGCTTCTTCTGGTGCAACCCAGTGTAAAGTATTGGTCCTTTCTAAGGGTTCGCTAAGTTGCCGCCAAGTATTCGCTACATAAAAATAGCCAGGATTATAATAGGCAGTTTGGCGATGGTTCGAATAAAAATATTCATCAGCTTCCCCTAAATAACGGCCAATTTCTACACTAATTCCTAATTCTTCTAGCACTTCTCGGTGGATCGCTTCTTCTTTCGTTTCGGTGCCTTCAATTTCGCCTCCTGGTAAAAAATAAGCTCCATTTGGCGCTTGTACCAGAACCATTGTGTTATTTTCTGGCTTTGAAACAATAATGTATGCAGCATATCTTGTTTGATAGGTCAATGTCTCTTCTCTTTTTCCAAACGTTGGCGTTTTCATTGGCGCACCTCTTCTCTTTTCATCTATTTTACCTGAGAAATTCCTTTAGAACAAGTCAGAAACCAAGCGTTTTTCTCTACATTTCACGTTTATCTATGCTACTATTAACGTTGGAAATATAATTAAGTTTGAAAGGGAGTTTTTAACTATGAAAATGGCTCATACATGTGTGCGTGTAAAAGATTTAGAGGCATCATTAGATTTCTATCAAAAAGCCTTCAATTTTGAAGAAAGTCGCCGTCGTGATTTTCCAGAAAATAAATTTACTTTGGTTTATTTAACTTTACCAGGAGACGACTACGAACTAGAACTAACTTATAATTATGATCATGAAGCATACGATTTAGGAAACGGTTATGGTCATATCGCCATCAGTACAGATGATTTAGAAGGATTACACGAAAAACATCAAGCGGCTGGCTTTACTGTCACTGACTTAAAAGGCTTACCTGGAACTGCACCATCTTATTACTTTGTTGTCGACCCAGATGGTTATAAAATCGAAGTCATTCGTAAACGTTAAAAAGTTTCACTTGTTCACTTACTGAGCTTTTTGTGTTTGAGAGCTGTCCGAGACAAAACTTGTCTCGACTTCTTCTCAAACACTTTTTTCAAAAAAAGTGCTACAATAGAACGTATGAATTTATTGAGGATGTGATGTTATTATGACAAAAAAAATTATTGGAATCGCTGGCAATCAACTTTTGCAGGCAGCTGAAGTGTTTCACGGTAACCAAGTGACGTACACCCCACAAGGTTTTGTCAGCGCTGTTCAAGCCGCAGGTGGCGTTCCTCTCGTTTTGCCAATTGGCCCCAAAGAATTAGCCGCTACGTATATACAACAAATTGATAAACTACTTTTAGCAGGCGGTCAAGATGTTGCCCCTGAATTTTACGGACAAGAACCCCATATAAAATTAGAAGAAACGAATCGTGATCGTGACGAGTTTGAGTTAGCCCTAATTGAAGAAGCCTTAAAACAAAACAAACCTATTTTTGCGGTTTGCCGTGGAATGCAATTAGTCAATGTTGCTTTAGGTGGCACATTATATCAAGATTTATCGATGTATCCTCAATGGTCAGTTAAGCACGGACAACAACCCACTCAACCAATCTTTGCGACGCATCGTATTGATGTTGAACCAGACAGTCAATTATCAAACATATATGGTACAACTGGTCAAGTCAACTCGTACCATCACCAAGCACTACATACTTTAGGAAAAGATTTACGCGTTACTGCTTGGTCCTCTGATGGCCTTGCAGAAGCAGTGGAATCAACAAATGAACAGCAGCCTTTATTAGCTGTTCAATGGCATCCTGAACTAATGTACGCACGTGATGCCAAATCCCAAGCACTCTTTAACTACTTTGTTCAAAAATTATAGTAAAAACGGAGGGACGTCTTTCGCCCCTCCGTTTTTACTTGCTATCATACTTAAAAATCAAAATTATCTGGATCTGCACCAAAACGATGATCCTTATTTAACTGATTAATTGCGGTTATTTCTTCTGGTGTTAATTCAAAATCAAAGACAGCAAAATTTTCCTGAATTCTTTTTTCGTGAACAGATTTGGGAATCACGATAATATCATTTTGTAAGTGCCAACGAATAATCACTTGGGCCGCTGATTTACCATATTTTTCACCAATTTTCACTAGTACTGGTTCAGATAATAAATTACCTTGTCCTAGAGGAGACCAAGCCTCCACGGCAATCTTATTTTCGGCTAAATATTTTCGTAGCGGTTCTTGTGTTAACGTAGGATGTAATTCAATTTGATCCACCATTGGCACAACATTTGCTTCTGTTAATAAATCTTCCAAATGATGTTGATGAAAATTGGAAACGCCAATTGCTTTGGCACGACCACTTGCGTAAATTTCTTCTAATGCTTTCCATGATTCTTTATATTTACCAGCAACAGGCCAGTGAATTAAATATAAATCAACATAGTCTAACCCTAATTTTTCTAAGCTTTTATCAAACGCTTTAATCGCATTTTCATAGCCTTGATCTTCATTCCATAATTTCGTCGTCACGAAAATTTCTTCGCGGGGAATACCCGATTGACGAATGCCTTCGCCCACCCCTACTTCGTTTTTATAAACGGCTGCTGTATCAATCAAGCGATAACCCGCTTCTAAAGCCCATTTTACTGAATTTGTTGCTTCTGAGCCATCTTCTACACGCCAAACACCTAAACCTAGGCGTGGCATTTCATTGCCGTTTGCTAATTTTTTTGTTTTATCCAAAGTCATGTGTTTCTTCAGTCCCTTCATTTTCATTACTTTTAGTATACTACGCATTCTTCTTTCACGAAACAATCACGACTTGTCAGGTCATTTTCTTTATTTTTAATAAATAACGACGCCAATAAGTCAGCACTCCGATTAGTGCCACAACTACAATTGTTCGACCGCTAACGCTTCCAATCCACAGTTTAACTGCAAGTAACCAGATACAAAAGAGATAAACACAGGACCAATTAAAGGAAACTTTCAATGTACATGATTCCGCAATTTCGATTATCTGACTACTAAAAAAACGACTCCCTAATCGTAAAGCGACTGGATTATGGAAGATGAATGTTCGTCGCTTGTCAGCCGTTAAGCGAGTAGCACATCGCTCATCAATAAAAATTGTTACAGGTAATTTAGAAAGTAAATCATTTTTTGCCCATTCAATTGAAACTTTCACGCAGCACTCACAACCTTTAACAAAATTATAAAATATATTATTTATTTACAAAATTATAACATTCCTAAAAAAACATGTTAAGTCTTTAAAAAAACTTTCTATTTTCTTCCCCTTTCGCCGAGAGATTTAGTATACTAAAAGAAGAAATTTTAGAGAAAGTTGGATTTTTATGTTGATACTTGGTTTAGCCAGTACTGAAACAGTCGATTCTTCTGCTCCTGATTTAGCAGAAGCGACCGTAAAAAAAGTGAGCGCGCTACAACGCTTTTGGAACAATATTAATTGGGATGCCATTGTCGCTACCTTAATTGAAAAAAGTTTATCAATTTTATTTTTAATTTTTCTATTTTTTATCATTCAGCGAATCGGGAAATATTTAATTGATCGCACCTATGCAAATTATAGTAAAAAGCAACATTTTAGTGAAAGCCGTTTAAAAACGTTACACACTTTAATTATTAATGCATTTCAATATACGCTGTTCTTTTTCTTCATCTATTCTCTTTTGACCATTGTCGGTGTGCCTGTTGGCTCATTATTAGCCGGAGCGGGAATTGCCGGTGTTGCCATTGGTTTAGGGGCTCAAGGATTCATGAATGACTTAATTACCGGATTTTTCATTATTTTAGAACAACAAATGGATGTAGGCGATTATATTCGCTTATTGGCGTTAAATATTGAAGGAACTGTTACTTCTGTCGGATTACGAACCACTCAAATTAAAGCGGTTGATGGAACTGTTCATTTTATTCCAAACCGAAACATCACCACAATCAGTAACCTGTCTCGTGCCAATATGCAAGTGTTAATTGATGTCCGCATCAATCCTGAAGAAGGTTATGAAAAAATTTGTGAAGTGATTACAGAAGTCAATGAAACATTAAAAGAAAAGTATATCGAAAGTATTCAAACTGGGCCAGATATTTTTGGTATGGTCGATTTAGGCAATGGCAACTTTGCGGTGCGAACGACCATGTATGTACTAAACGGCAAACAATTTGCGGTCAAAGAAGAATTTCTAGCCCAATATATCAAAGCATTAACAGAGGCCGGTTTTACGATTCCCAATACGCCCATTATTGCAAAATAAAAAACAGCCACCAGATATTTATTAGTTATCTGGTGGCTGTTTTTCTAATTGTCCAATGATTTTAAAAAGCCACTAACTGCCTCCACTCCAAACAATAACGCCTCTTCGTTCGGTTCAAACTTAGCAGAATGAAGGCTGTAGGGACTTGCCACGCCTAACCAAAACATCGTGCCTGGGACTTTAGACAATAGATAGCCAAAATCTTCACCTGTCATTGCAACCGGTGCTTGTTGAAATTGAACTGTTGCTTGTTTGCTCATGTATTCAATAAAATTCGTGGTACATGCTGGCTCATTCACTACAGGTAAATACCCTTTCTGATCAAGATGAACAGTTACTTCACATTGAAAAGATTGCGCAATACCTTCACTAATTTCGCGAATTCTTCGCTGCGTTTGTTCATTCGTTTCTGCTGTCAATGTGCGAATTGTACCAGATAAAGTTGCTTCTTCGGCAATCACATTGCAGGCAGTCCCTGCATGAAAAGTTCCAAAGGTAACGACTGCCCCAACCACAGGATCAACATTTCGACTAACGATCGTTTGCGCTTGCTGAATTAAATTTGTGGCCGCTAAGACCATATCATTCGCTTGATGCGGAAAAGCCGCATGTCCACCTTTTCCTTTTAAGGTAATGTTCACTTCACAAGTGGCAGCAAACAATGTCCCTACTCTGGTACTAATAGTTCCGACTGGCAAATCAGGATTAACATGAAGCGCATAAAATTCATCAGGTAACCACTCACCAAACGCATGGTCTTCATACATCAACATCCCCCCTGCTTCATTTTCTTCAGCAGGTTGAAATAAAAATAAAAAGTTATTGTCTGGTTGCTGTTGACTTAATTCTTTCAAAACCCCTAAACCGATTGTCATGTGAAAATCGTGCCCACAGGCATGCATAAACCCTGGTCGTTTTGATTGAAAAGCAGAAACCACTTCCTCTTGAATAGGTAAACCATCAATATCAGCACGCCAGCCGATGGTTTTCTGAGGATTTTTGCCTTCTATGAAGACTAAAATCCCCGTTTGCCATGTTCGAACTTGCAGATAAGGTTGCTTCATTTTATCAATTTCATTAAGTAAAAAGGCTTGTGTTTCCTTTTCTTCTAAACCGATTTCAGGTATTTGATGTAGTTGCCGTCTAATCGCAATTAATTCTTCTTGCTCCACAAAAGCCACTCCTTCATTTTTTGGGTAATCGAAAGCCGCCATGAAGAAGTTTCTTCATCGCGACTGACTAATTTATTTTTAGAGTTTACGTAATTCTTCTAAAATCTCTGTTTTACTCTTGGTTTTATCATCAATTTGTTTAATTACTTTTGCTGGCACGCCTGCAACAACGGTATGCGCTGGAACGTCTTCCACAACTACCGCCCCAGCAGCCACAACGGCACCTTCACCAACACGAACCCCTTCTAGTACGACCGCATTCGCTCCAATGACAACCTCGTTTTCAATAACCACAGGTGCGGCACTTGGTGGTTCAATGACACCAGCTAAAACCGTTCCTGCGCCAATATGACAATGCTTCCCTACAGTTGCACGACCGCCCAAAACAGCGCCCATATCAATCATAGTCCCTGCACCAACGACGGCGCCAATATTTAGAATAGCCCCCATCATAATCACCGCTTGATCGCCAATTTCAACTTTTTCGCGAATCAAAGCACCTGGTTCAATCCGAGCATTAATGTCTTTCAGATCAAGAAAAGGAATTGCTGAGTTACGTGCATCGTTTTCTACAACATAATCCTCAATTTTTTCTTTGTTTGCTTCTAAAAAAGGTTTTACGTCAGCCCAATCGCCAAACAATGTCCCAGTTTTACAATTATTAAAGACCTTAATTGTTTCCGGAAACGTGACTTCTTTTAATTGCCCTTTCAGTGTTACTTTAACAGGCGTTTGCTTTTTGGCATCGCCAATATACTGAATAATCTCATATGCGTCCAATCACAGCACTCCTTTACTTCGTGTTATCATACAGAATAACGCATTTATGAGAAAAAAGTAAAGAGTTTCTTGCGTTTTATTTAAATTACTTTCATTTCTTCTTCTGATTTAGGCAGAACAAGATGATGTTTTTCTAATTCATGCGCCATATGATTGACCGCTTTTAAAATTTCTTTGCGTGTAATGATACCTTTAAAGCGTTGATTATCATCAACCACTGGTAAAAAAGAAGCATCTACTAATAAATGTAACACTTCTTCTAAATCCCACGATTCACCAATTACAGGAACATTGACTTCCATTACATCGGCCACAGTAAATTCATTCAATTTTTCAAAATCCACTGAAGTCAAATCAAACATTTTATCTACAACGTCTGTCAAGCCGATTAAGCCAACAAAGCGATCTCCCTTATCTAACACAGGAATCTTGGAATAGCGAACTTGCGATAAGACTAATGCCGCGTGACTTAATGGATTTAAACACATTACGTTGGCGACATTTTCGGCGGGTACTAAAAACGTTTCTTGTTTTTCTAATAATAATTCTTTTACAGCAGTCCCTATCATGATTGGGTTGCCTCCATTTCTAATTCTTTAACACGTAACTTATTGTACCTAATTCTGCGGAAAAAGTCTTGGAATTCGCAAATTCTTCATAACTTAACAAACGAAAATTAACGTTTTGTTCTATTCTCCCCCAAAAAAGAGAACGCTTTCTTAAAAAAATAAAAACTTAGTTGTCCCATAACAGACAACTAAGTTTTTATAAAAGACCAATTAATCAGTCAATTATCCTTCTTTTTCACACGTTTCATCACAGCCATCACTGACCATAATAAGCGGAAATCCCATGTTTTCTAAGATAGTGTTTATCCAATAAAAAATGATCAATTGGTTCAACATCTGGATTAATTATTTCCGTCAAACGTGCCATTGAACAGATTTCATCTAAAATCAAACTGTTTTCAACTGCTTTTTCCGGAGTCATTCCCCAAGTAAATGGGCCATGTCCATAAACTAACACTCCTGGAACTGCTAAAGGATCTAATTCTTGTTCATGAAATGTTTCAACAATGACTTTGCCAGTCTCTTCTTCATAGTTTTCTTTAATTTCACTTTCAGAGAGCGCTCTTGTGCAAGGTACAGCGCCATAAAAAGCATCCGCATGGGTGGTACCGTAAGGAGGTAAGGCTCGCCCTGCTTGAGCCCACGTAACACTATTCAGGGAGTGCGTGTGCGCAATCGCTCCAATTTCTGGCATTTTTTGATAGAGATAAAGATGCGTGGGTAAATCAGAAGACGGCTTTAATGCATTGGTTTCCAATAGTTGTCCGTTTAAATCAGTCACTACCATCTGTTCCTTGGTCATTTCTTGATACTTGACGCCGCTTGGTTTAATTACGATAATCCCTAATGACCGATTGATTTCACTAACATTGCCCCACGTTAATTTGACTAAGCCCAGTTTTGGCAAAGCCAGATTCGCTTCATAAACACGTTGTTTCATTGCTTGGATGATCGCTTTATTGTTCATAATAACCCACCTCTGCTAATTTGGGATAGAGATACTGCTGCGCGGCTTGAATTTTTTCTTGAAAATTCAAATCCGTTTCATTCCACATTTCAATTAAAAAAGGACCACTATAGTTTAACCGCTTGAGTGTTTTTAATAAGCCTGTAAAATCAACACAGCCTTCTCCAAAAGTAACTTCCCGAAACTTCCCTTCAAATGTGTCTGTTACAGCGAAGGTATCTTTTAAGTGAATAGCAGCGATTTCAGCAATTCCCTTTTCAAGCTCAACCGCCGGATTATTTTCCGGCCAAGCAGACAAATTACCTAAATCAGGATAAACATGCAAAAAAGGGGACGGAATTTGTTCCTTAATTTCTAGAAATTTTTGTATGCTATTCATAAAAGGGTCATCCATAATCTCAACAGCCAGAATGACACCGTATTGTGCAGCTTCCTCAACGCCCTTTTTCAGACCTTGAAGAAAAAATTCCCTTGTTTCAGCAGTTTTTTCTTCGTAAAAGACGTCATAGCCAGCTATTTGAATTACCCGTATGTTTAATTGATGAGCCAAACGAATCGCTTGAGATAAAATTTTCCGCCCTTTTTCACGTGTTTCTTTATTTAAAGAGCCTAAAGGGAACCGCCGATGACCACTTAAACACAAAGAATGGATAAAAAAATCTTCTTTCACCATTAATTGAGAAAGTTCTTGTAACTGGCTTGGTGTCCAAGCCAATCGTGCTAAACGTTCATCGGATTCATCAATTGACATTTCTAAAAAATCAAACCCTAACTTTTTGGCCCATGTTAATCGTTCTGCCCAAGTTAAACTTTGCGGGAGTGCTTTTTCATACAGTCCAATTCGTGCCATTTTATCACTTCCAAATCTGATCGATTTTTTTTTGAAAATCTTTGGCTGCTTGTTCAGGATTTTTTGATTCAGTAATCCCACGGCCCGCAATAAATGTTGCAACTGCCATTGTTCGAAACAATTCAAGCGTTTCGACAGTTAAACCACCTGTGACGGACACTTCAAAGTCTAAGTCAATTAGTTCTTGAACTTTATTCAAATCTTTCTCTCCCCAACTGCCGCCAGCTAAAAGAGCATCTCTACTTTGATGATAAATCACCTGATTAATCCCTAATTCTCGCCATTGTCGAGCTTGTTGCATTGTCCAATCTCCATATAGTTCTACTTGTAATTCTCGGACTTCTTTTTGAGCTGCAGCCATCGTTGGCAAGGTGGCGCAACAAATAACCGTCATGAAATCAGCGCCTGCTTGTGCGACATTACGAGCAACTGTACCGCCCGCATCAGCACATTTTGTATCAGCAACAATTGTTTTATTAGGAAACATGCGTCTTAAACAACGAATTGCTTTTTGGCCTTCTTGTAAACACAAAATAGTGCCAACTTCGATAATATCGACAATTTCTCCGACTTTCATACAATCTGCTAAAGCGTCTTCTAAGCTATTATGATCTAAAGCGATTTGTAAGTTTGGTCTTTTCATCTTTCCCATCCTTTTATTCAGATTTTTGATAACGATCTGAAGCCATATATTTTTCTTGAATTTCTTTTGCAGACATTACATTTTTAATGCCAATCACTGTGACTCCGCGTTTTTCTGCTTGCTGAAACATTTGTAAAAAATTGACTGGAGTAAAAACAACGTCGTATTGGCTAGCAGAGCTTTTTCCTTCTGAAATGGCGCAATGATGAATTTTTGTAATCGGTACACCTAATTCTTTCATTGCTTTTTCAACACTCCGCATCATCATTAGACTCGTGCCAGAACCATTGGCACAGGAAACAAGTATTCTCATTTCAAATTCCTCCTTTAATTCTCTTGAAATTTTTTAGCATATTGTTCATAATCATTGACAATCATAAAGTAACCTTCTGGATTTTTTCGATACTGAAGTTGCGGAATTATTAGTAACCCAATCACCACCACTGCTACGCCAACATAGCCTAGAACTTTCATAATGATTGTAAATAACGGCCAAGCTGTCGCCCAATCGAACATACCCAAATAACCGCCATATTGAGATAATCCAATCCATGTAGCAAATAAAGCTGAGCCACCTACTTGGATTAAACCTGAAAGGAAGGGGAATAAACAAGCAGCTTTTACTCCGCCACGATTATTTGCATAAACAGCTATGACAGCGTTATCAAAAAACAATGGGATAAAACCCGCAATAACGATTGTCGGAGACTTTAATAGAATCAGTAAGCCAATCATTAAAAACTGGCCTAATGCGCCAAAGAGAAACCCAATTGTTACTGCGTTGGGCGAGCCAAATCCGAAAGTCGCTGCTACGTCAATCCCAGGAACAGCGCCTGGTAAAATGGTATTTGAAATCCCTTGGAATGACTGCGTCAACTCGTCGACAAAGGTTCTAACGCCTAATTGTAAGATAGCTAAATAGACAGCAAAATTTAATGAAGTGGTCATGATATAAAAGAAGAAACTCTGCCCTTCTTGCATAAATTTAGCTTGAATTAAATAATCTTGTCCCAAAACAAGCAAGATAATGCCAAAGAAAAAGAGCATCAAAATGGACGTAGCAACCATATTTTCATTAAAAATGGATAGAAATCCTGGTAATTCGATATCTTCCAATTTTTTATCGACCTTCTCTGAACGATGTTTCTTTTGATCACGTTTTTTCAACCATTCTGCTAATTTTGCAAAAATAAATATGCCAAACATTTGTTGATGGGCTACCGCAAAACCAGCACCTTCTGTTAATTCCTGCGTAATCCCTACCGTTAAATTTGAAGCAACTGCCCAATAACACCCAAGAATTAAGCCCATAAAAATTAGTACTTCGATCCTACCTAAGTTAGGAAAACAAAAGAGTAAAATCCAGAAAGCGGTAGCTGCTTGTTGAATCTGAACATTCCCTGTTGTAAAAACGGCTCTCAATTTTGTATATTTTTGAAAACGAACCAACAAAATATTCATAATAAATGCGATCAATAACAAAATCATCACATCACCAAAGGTTCGTCCAAAGGTTTTCATCAATCCGGCATCGACTGCATTTTGCCCAAAATATGGATCGGTAACCATTGCCTGTAAATTAAATCGCTCTTTCAAGCCTACTAGAATAGGGCGAAAATTATTAACCAAACCACCAGAACCAACACTCAAAATAAAATAACCAACTGTCGCTTTCAGAAAACCTGCTAAACATTCATAAAAGGGCCTCCGTAACAAGAGATAACCTAATAACACGATGAAACCAATCAAATATGCTGGCTGTGTTAAAACGTTCGTAGCAAAATAAGTCCAACTATTTAACAAGAACTCCCCCATTGATTTTTCCCCCTATAATTGATATTTCTCCATAACTTCTTTAAAATCCATTGGCGTATTTGTTTCTAACAAGTCAGCAATCACGCCATCCGTCATCAATAAATCCATCAATTGCTGAATATTTTCAAGATGTTCGGCGGGATTTTGGGCTGCCAATGTAAAAAATAAGGTTGCTGTTTTTGCTTCTTGATCGCCAGCAAAAGTGACTGCTTGCTTAAATTTTGTAAAAGAAATGGCCGTTCCAAAAACACCTGCGCTTTCCTCTGATGAATGTGGCATGGCTACTTCAGGAGCAATGATGATATAAGGTCCAAACGTTTCGACACACTGGATAATCTCATCGACGTAACTCTGATCGATGATGTGTTTTTGGAGTAAAATCAAACAACTTTCCTGAATCGCCTCTTGCCAACTAACCGGTTCTTTATCAGGGTAATGAATAAGCTCTTGCTCCCAAAAATAAGTTAACATTGTACATCCAGCCTTTCTTACAAGAATGAAGGAAATGGTGTATCATTTTCTTTAACAAAAACATCATCAAAGCCACGATCAAAGTTAAATTCTAAGTTGTCTTTGTCATCTGGATAAACAAATTTGCCACCCACTTGCCAAATATATGGTTTAAATTGATAATGTAAACGATCTTTTTTAAATTTCCAAATTTCCATGATTTCTTTTGGATCCGCCATAAAATTAGACCAAATATCATAATGAACGGGAATGACTACTTTCGCATTTAAAGATTCTGCCATTCTCAACATATCAACAGAAGTTATTTTATCTGTGATACCGCGAGGATTTTCGCCATATGCTCCTAAGCAAACATCAATTGCATATTGATTACCATGTTTCGCAAACAAGTTAGAATAATGAGAGTCTCCGGCGTGATATACCGTACCACCTGAGGTTTCAAATAGATAATTGACAGCTAGTTCATTCATGTCCTGAGGCATTTTACCTTTAAATGTATTTTCAGAATCATCAGAAGTAATTAGCGCGGTTCGATCAAAAGCTTCCAAGGCCACTACATTCACATCATTCACTTTTATTTCTTGACCAGGCTCTATAACCCGTGTTTTTTCTGCCGGAACACCCCAACGCTGCCATGTTTTCACTACTTCTTTTGGACCAATAAATAGAGCCTTAGGACAATTTTGCTGAACAGCAGCAGCTGTGTGAATATCCAAATGGTCTGAATGAATATGTGTGACAACTAAAGCATCTACCTCTTTTATTTCAAAAGGATCAATCACAAAAGGTTGTGTTCTTAAATTAGGTTGCATTTTTTGGCAACCACTCATGCGCATCATTTGATGGCCATTTTTCATTAAGCCGTTCCCGTGCGTTTGTTTTCCTGTTCCACACCATAAATCACATAAAATATTCGTGTTCTCATGCGTTTTCAGCCAAATGCCTGTACAACCAAGCCACCAGAGTGCAACCGTTCCTTGAAGCACATTTGTCTGATTAATTTCTTCGTTTAAATAAGTGCCCCATTCTGGAAATGTCGCCTTCAACCAACTTTCTTTTGTAATTTCATGAATCGATTTGCTCATGCTACCACTCCTCTTCTCAAATGATTGTGTTATGCTTTATAAGAAAATCATAGCCGCAAAAAATCACAATGAAAACCCTTTTATATGATTGTTTGCACTTTTAATGATTCTTTTACGTGTTTTGTTTTCCTATGAGTTATACTATTTCATGGGGGACCGTGTCCAAAGAAATAACTAAAGGAGGTTGTATTACTTGAAAAGTTCATTAGAAACCATTGAAAAAAGGCAACAAAATATTCTCGCGCTGCTGCAAAAAAACAAACAAATGACTACCTATAAATTAGCAGATGCTTTAAATGTTTCCTTAAGCACAATTCGTCGTGATTTAAATGTCTTAGAAACTAAGAATGACATCATTCGAAAATATGGGTATTGTATTTACAACGACCAAAATCAGAAAGACTTTGATCAATCAGGACCGGAGTTATTAAAACAAGCCATTGCTCGTGTTGCTTGTAGCTATCTAAGTGATTATGATACCGTTTTCATTAATTCGAGTTCCACTGCTTTGAATATTCTCCATTATTTAAAGGCCGACCATCTGACCATCGTAACGAATAATTTAAAAATTGCCACCAAGCCTCATGTTTCTCAATACAATTATATTTTGACCGGAGGCGAATTACGTTTTCCCAAAGAAGTTCTGGTAGGAGATATTGCCATTAACACAATCACCGCAACGCATGCCGATGTTTGCGTAATTGGCTGTAGCGGGGTCAGTTTAGAACATGGCGTCACTACAAAAATTTTCAATGAAGCAAAAATTAATGAGCTTATGATAAAACAAACAACAAAAGTAAAAATTCTGGTCGCGGACCATCGAAAAATCGGCTTGACTTCTAAATTTAAAATTGCTGATATTACCGCTTTTGATTGTTTGATTACAGACAAACATTGCTCATCAACTTTAATTACAGAACTTCGTAAGACCGGCTTAAAGGTTATCCAAGTCGACTAAAAAAAGAGCGTAGGACAAAAATCTCTTTTGGATTTTTGTCCTACGCTCAAAATCTGATAAATAAAAAAGTAGCACTTATTTCTTAACATTCACTTACTTCGTAAACGTTGCCTTTAATCGTTCCAACGGTTGGTGCTCTTTGTTATAATACTGAACGAGATATTGTTCAGGTGTACTTTCAATTATGGCATATGTTTTCTCTTGAACTGGTCCACGAGGTAAACGAATACTTCCCGGATTAACAAAGAGAATGTTATTGTGTCGCTCTGCACCGAGTACATGAGTGTGACCAAATAAGGCAATTGTCGCTCCTGCTTCTTCCGCTTGTAAAGCAAGTGTCGTGAGACCCATTCTAACATTGGCCAAATGACCATGTGTCATATAAATAACTTGATCCCCCACTTTTTTAGTCACAGTTTTGGGAAATTCATCATAAAAATCACAATTTCCTTGCACTACAATGAATTTTTGCCAAAGTTCATCTGTCGGTTCTAATTCAGAATCACCACAGTGAAAGAGTGCATCGACTTGTCCTTCATAATGATTCACTAAGTCAACCAAACAGTCGCGATCGCCATGGTTATCGCTTACTACCAAGATTTTCATACGTTTCAACTCCTATTTTTTTAGCCATTCTTCCCATTGTTCTTTTAATTTTGCCACTGCTTGTCCACGATGACTGACTTTATTTTTCTCTTCTCCAGACAATTCAGCTGCCGTCTTACCAAGCTCTGGAACATAGAAAAGTGAATCGTACCCAAAGCCTCCTTCACCACGAGGAATCGTACCGACTTCTCCTGGCCATTCAGCTTCGACCACCAGACTTTCTTTCTTTGGTTCAGCAAAAACCAATGTACAATGGAAACGCGCTTGTCTTTTTTCTTTTGGCACGCCCGTTAACTCGTGCAATAGTTTCGCATTATTTGAAGCATCGTTAGTTGGTTCACCAGCAAAACGAGCAGAATAGATTCCTGGCATTCCCCCTAACGCATCAACAATTAATCCTGAATCATCTGCTAATACTGGTTTCTGTAAAATTTCTGCAATTGTTTCAGCTTTTAGACGAGCATTTTCTTCAAATGTTTGACCAGTTTCTTCTACATCTGGCAAATTCGGATAATCTAATAACGTCTTAACTGTATATCCTTTTTCACCAAAAATTGAACTAAACTCTTTCGCTTTACCAGGATTTCTAGTTGCAATGACAATCACTTTCTCTTCTGAATCTTGCGAAGGGACTTCTTCAGAGGCTAAAGCATAAAGCGCTTCTTTCTGATACGCAATTAATTCCTCAATCCCTGTTTTTCCATAAAAGAGCATAGCATTTAACTCATCTCCTGAGAAGGTAGCTTCTTCACCCGTTCCTTGAATTTCCACAAATTCACCAGACTCGGTCATCACGATGTTCATATCCACTGCAGCATTCGAGTCCTCTGCGTAATCTAAGTCCAGCACACAATAACCATCGGGTAAAATGCCCACGCTGACAGCTGCTAAATGCTCTTTAATCGGGTCTTCCGCTAGCGCACCAGTCATCAATAAATGATTGACTGCTAAGCGTAGAGCAACAAAAGCGCCTGTAATACTAGCTGTACGGGTTCCCCCATCTGCTTGAATCACATCACAATCGACAACAATGCTCCGTTCCCCTAACTTTTCTAAGTCAACAACAGCTCGCAATGACCGCCCAATCAAACGTTGAATCTCCATTGTTCGCCCTGTTAATTTTCCTTTCGCACTTTCCCGAATATTTCTTGTGTTCGTCGCTCGAGGGAGCATGCTATATTCAGCTGCTACCCAACCTGTTCCCGCGCCTCTTAAAAATGGGGGAACCTTTTCTTCGACAGTGGCTGAGCAAATTACTTTTGTATCACCAAACGAAATAACCACCGAACCTTCTGGATGTTTAAAAACATTGGTTTCAATAGTGATCTTTCGCAATTCTTTTGGTGCACGACTATCATGTCTAATCATTTTCGTTTCCTCCTAAGTGAATCTGTTGTGCTTTTAAGTTCTCTATACCAAGCCAACTGCTTGCAATCTCTTCAAACATTTTTGCAGAACCAGTTGTATAAAATTCATGGGGCTGTGTAGGCGCTTCAGGCGTATGGGCAATGTCAAAATAATCGAGAAGCATGCTAACTTCGCCAACTGTTTCGGCTCCTGAGTCAATTAATGTCACATGACTCCCCATCACATTTTGAATCACCGGACGTAACAACGGGTAATGGGTACAACCTAAAATCAACGTATCAAGTCCTTTTAATTGTAATGCTTGAAGTGTTTCTGCCACAATTTTTTTTGCTACGGAAGAACGATATTGATTACTTTCAACAATGGGGACAAATTTAGGGCAAGCTAAACTAGTCACCTCAATTGCTGGTGCCTTACTTTTAATGGCGATTTCATAGGAAGCACTTTTGATTGTCCCTAAGGTACCTATGACACCAATTTTGTTATTTTTTGTGACTTTAACGGCTGCTCGTGCGCCAGGTAAAATAACACCGACAACTGGAATTGGCAAGGCAGCTTTAATTTCTTCTAATGCGACAGCCGTCGCGGTATTACACGCGATTACTAGCATTTTTATTCGTTTTTTCAATAAAAAATCGGCCATTTCCCAAGTAAACTGAACGACTTGTTCGGCTGGTCGTGGACCATATGGGCAACGGGCTGTATCTCCTAAATAAATTAATCGTTCATTTGGTAATTGTTTTAGCGCTTCCTTTAAAACAGTTAATCCACCAACGCCAGAATCAATTAATCCAATGGCTTCTTGATTGCTCATTCTCATCCTACCTTTGCCTTTTATTCACTGCCTTTATTTTCTACTTTTTAAGGACTATTGTCAATTTTTCCTGTTTTGCTCTCATTTATTTCTTTTTTTGAAGGAAATCTTTTTCGATTAAAAAACTAGTAATTCATTTTTTTGTATGTTATAATTCCTAACATTGAGAATACAATTAGAAATACATTTGGTTAATTTAATTTAAATAACACGTTTCTCACCGAATCCTCTGTTATCTTTTCTACCAAATGATTGCAAAGGAGACTGCCTATGATTTCTTTAGAACATGTAAATAAGTATTTTGGGGAGCATCACGTTTTAAAAGATATTACTTTGAATGTAGAACAAGGAGAAAAAATTGTCATTATCGGACCCTCTGGCTCTGGCAAAAGTACATTAATTCGGTGTATGAACCAATTGGAAAAAGTCAATGATGGTTCCGTCGTAATTGATAACATTGACATCACCAAACCGAAAGCACCGATTCAAAAGGTTCGCCAGAAAGTTGCCATGGTCTTTCAAAATTTTAACTTATATGCTCACAAAACGATTATTGATAATTTAACGTTAGCACCGATTAAAGTGATGGGCGTTTCCAAAGAAGAAGCGGTTCGTACTGGCATGGAGTATTTAGAACGAGTCGGTTTGGCTGATAAAGCTTCTGCTTATCCTTCGCAGCTTTCTGGCGGGCAGCAACAACGGGTCGCTATTGCTCGTGCCTTAAATATGCATCCTGAGATTATCCTTTTTGATGAACCGACTTCGGCACTTGATCCAGAAATGATTCAAGAAGTTTTAGATGTAATGGTCGATCTTTCCAAACAAAATATTACCATGGTTTGTGTCACACATGAGATGGGCTTTGCTCGTCAAGTGGCTGACCGTGTAATCTTCATGGACCAAGGACAGATTATTGAACAAGGAACGCCTGAACATTTCTTTACAAGCACTGAAAACCCTCGTGCAAAAGAATTTCTAAGTAAAATTATTCATAACGGGTAATGAATAAAAAACAAAAAATTGGAGGAATGAAGGAATGAAAAAACAAAATAAATGGCTGGCTGGACTCTCCCTACTTGTATTAGCAGGCATCATTGTGGGCTGTGGTAGCGGCAACAATGACTCAACTTCCAAAAGTGCTTCATCAAACAAAACGGTCACAGTAGAACAATTAAAAAAAGCAGGGAAAATTAAAGTAGGTGTCAAAGAAGACATTCCTAATTTTGGCTATATGAATCCTGATACAAACAAAAATGAAGGAATGGAACCAGATATTGCACGCTTGATTGCGAAAGAAATTACCGGCAGTGAAGAGAATGTGGAATTTGTGGGCGTGACAGCGAAAACGCGCGGTCCCCTTTTAGACAATGGTGAACTAGATATGGTAATTGCTACATTTACAATTACTGATGAACGTAAAAAGACTTATAATTTTACAACTCCTTATTATACAGATGAGATTGGTTTCCTTGTGCGCAAAGAGGATAACTTCTCCAGCATGAAAGATTTAGACGGAAAAACAATTGGCGTTGCACAATCTGCTACGACAAAAGAAAACTTAGAGAAAAAAGCGCAAGAGGAAGGAATCAAATTTACTTATCAAGAATTAGGTTCCTATCCAGAATTAAAAACAGCGTTAACTTCTAAACGAATTGATGCATTTTCAGTGGATAAATCAATCCTATCTGGCTATGTGGATGGCAAGACAGAAATTTTAAAAGATGGTTTTTCGCCACAAGAATATGGAATTACCACAAAGAAAGCAAATACTGAATTAAATGATTATCTAAATGGTTTAATTGAAAAATGGGAAAAAGATGGCACACTAGAAAAAATTTATCAAGACTGGGGCTTAAAAAATTAATCATTCCTAAGACTTGAAGAATCAAAAATTTTAGGAGGGATTTTTATGTTTTTGTTAGCCAATATTTCCTGGCTGGAAGAAGGGCCATTTGCCTTATATCGTTGGGAAGCTTTATTTCAAGATTGGCGAATTTTTGGTCAGGCATTTCTCTATACTATTCTGCTTTCTTTAGGAGCGATCTTAGTTGCCTTTGCTTTAGGCATTTTCTTTGGCAGTTTATCAGCGACCAAAAGTAAACTTTTACACGCAATTAGTCGTGTCTATGTAGAATTTTTTCAAAACACACCTTTGTTGATTCAATTTATCGTAGTCTATTATGGTTTTCCTCTGCTAAGCCCGCTGCTTTCATTTTCTATTACTACGATTGCCATTCTGTGTGTAGGCCTCTATCATGGCGCCTACATTTCTGAAGTGGTTCGCTCAGGAATCGGAGCTGTCCCAAGAGGGCAATTTGAAGCGGCTTACTCCCAAGGATTAACGTATGGTCAAACGATGCGGTATGTGATTTTACCACAAGCATGGCGGATTATGTTACCGCCTTTAACCAATCAAGTAGTGAACCTAATTAAAAATACGTCAACAGTTGCCATTATTTCTGGCGCTGACGTAATGTTTGCTGCCAATAGTTGGTCGTCTGTCAACTTGAACTACATTCCCGCCTTTGCGCTTGCTGGTTTCTTATATTTCATTCTTTGCTTCCCATTAGCGAATTTGGCTAGAAAAATGGAAGAAAAAAATAAGAAAGCATATAGTAGATAGGAGGAAAACAGATGCCTTTTTCAGAAGAAATGCGTCAATTACTGACAGCAAATAATTTTCAATTTCTATTTAACGGCTTAAAATTGACGCTCTATATTTCCTTCGTCTCAATTATTTTGAGTACGATTTTTGGCACCATTCTAGCCGTTTTGCGAAATCAAACCAATGGACCACTGAAGTTACTTGCCAGTATTTATGTAGAAGTAGTGCGTAATATTCCAAACTTATTGTGGATTTATGTTATTTTTTTAATTTTCAAAATCAAATCCACACCTGCTGGAATTGTGAGTTTTACTGTGTTTACCACCGCTGCTTTAGCGGAAATTATTCGTGGTGGTTTAAATGGTGTTGATAAAGGACAAATTGAAGCGGCACGTTCTCAAGGGTTTTCAAATTGGCAAATTCTTTATCATATTGTTTTGCCTCAAGCCATTCGCAATGTTTTACCAGCGATCGTTTCTCAGTTTGTTACTGTCATCAAGGATACAAGTTTCTTGTATTCCGTGATTGCTTTGCAAGAACTCTTTGGCAAATCTTATATCTTAATGGGGCGCTACGCACAAACAGGACAAGTATTCACTATTTACGGAATCGTCGCCCTAATTTATTTCATTATTAACTTTAGTATCTCACAATTTTCACGTTGGCTTTCACGAAATTGGGCGAAAAGTTATTAATGTAGTTAAAAACAGGAGGCTGAGACAAAAGTGTTTAGCTCCAAGAAATAAGAAGGAATTTCCGAAAATTGTTCTTTAATTTTTGGAGAATTTCGGCTTATTTCCGAAGGAGCTGCTTTTGTTCAGCTGATTATCTTAAGATTTAGAAAGTGGGGCATAAGTCATTTCGACTTATGCCCCACTTTCCTGTTTTTATTTTATCTTACTTCTACTTGATGTTTTTCAATTAGCGCTTTTTCAACTTTTTCCATTGAACGGTTAATTTCTTCATCCACTAATGTCGCTTCTGCATTAACGAAAGTTAAACTATACGCCATTGATTTTTTGCCAGCGCCTAGTTTTTCACCTTGATATACATCAAATAAATGAATCTCTTTCAAATATTTACCTGCGTTATCTGAAATAGTTTTAACTAGTTCTTGATTGGTAACTGTTTCATCGACTAATAAAGCAATATCTCGAGAAACTGCTGGGAATTTAGAAACTGCTTCATAAGTAACCCCGCCTGCTTCTGTGGCTACTAATTGTTGCAAGTTTAATTCAGCAACATATGTTTCAGGAATATCGTACGCTTTCGCTGTCGTTGGGTGAACTTGTCCGACAAAACCAACCACTTCATCTTCTAAATAAATCCATGCTGTCCGGCCTGGATGCATTTCTGGAATCGCCGTTGTCGCTTGATAACTGATTTTTTCTGTTAATCCTAAAACAGCTACAATACTTTCCACTAAGCCTTTTACTGTATAAAAATCAACGGCTGTTGCTTTTGTTTGCCAATCTTTAACCATTGTATTACCAGTTAAAGCAAGTGCTAAGTGATTTTCTTCTGTAGGTAAATTTTTTGTTGGATCTTCTGTTTGGTAGAAAACGCGTCCTACTTCGTAGAAGGCGATATTATTATTTTTACGTGCCACATTGTATGCGACATCATCTAATAAACCAGAAATTAAGTTCATACGTAACACAGAACGCTCTTCACTCATTGGCCATTGCAACCGTGTTGTTTGACTTTCTTTCATCATAAATTGACGGGATTTTTCTTCTGTTGTCAACGCATAGCTGATGGCTTCACTCGTACCATGACCTTCCAGTAAGCTCTTTAATTGGCGCGTAACATGTTGTGCTTTGGTTAGACTTCCAGCAACTGTTTCTCCACTTGGCAATGTTGAAGGTAAATGATCATATCCATAAATGCGCGCCACTTCTTCAATAATATCTGCTTCAATCGCAATATCCCAACGTCTTGGTGGAATCGTAATTTCATAGGCGCCTTGATTTACTTCATAAGCAAAACCGAGTGCTTCAAAAATTTCATTCACCGTTGCTTCATCTAATGCAGTGCCTAAATATTGGTTGATTCGTTCTAAAGTCACAGCTACCTGCGCTTCTTTAACGGCCACTTCAGAACCAATTGCAGTGCCTGAGACTACTGTTCCGTCGGCTAACTCTGCAATCATCGCGGCTGCCACATCACAAGCTAGCCCAACTGTCGCTTGGTTGATGCCTTTTTCAAATCTACTTGAAGATTCACTCCGTAAATTGAATTGTTTAGACGTTTTGCGAATAGACAATGGATTGAACAATGCCGCTTCTAAAGCCACAGTTGTTGTTTCTTGACTGATTTCAGAATTAGCCCCACCCATTACACCGGCTAAGCCGACAGGCGTTTTTCCATTCGTAATGACGATATTTTCTTCTGTTAATTGACGTGTTTCACCATCTAATGTAATTAGTTCTTCTGCTGCTGTTGCTCGACGAACCAAGATTTCTTTACTATCTAATTTTTGATAATCAAATGCATGCAATGGTTGACCAAATAATAATAAAATATAATTTGTCACGTCCACCACATTGTTAATCGGACGGATTCCTTCATTCATCAATCGGTTTTGCAACCACTGAGGACTTTCTGCAATCGTCACATCTTTAATGACACGAATTTGATACGCTGGTGCATCTTGTGAATCTTCAACAGTCACTGTTACGTAATTTTCCACGTTATCTGAAGCATCTTCTTTGAGTTTGGGATCATTAAACTGAGGCGTTTGACGATAAATTGCGCCAACTTCATAGGCTACCCCTCTCATACTTAATGCATCTGCACGGTTTGGTGTAATTGATAATTCAATAATCGCATCATCCATGTCTAAATAAGGGAAAACAGGTGTCCCATTCACTGCTTCTTGAGGTAAATAATAAATCCCTTCAGCGTAGGCTTTTGGTACGACATTATCTGAATATCCTAGCTCTTCTAACGAACAAATCATTCCGTTAGAGACTTCGCCACGCATTTTACCTTTTTTAATTTTTTGATTTCCTGCAATTCTTGAACCAGGTAACGCCACGATGACTTTAATTCCGGCTTTCACATTTGGTGCTCCACAAACAATTTGTGACAACTCTTCTTCACCGATGTCTACTTGGCAAATTGATAAGTGGTCAGAGTTTGGATGAGGAACACATTCTTTTACTTCACCGACAACAATTTTCTTTAATCCTTCTTCAGGTACAGCAACGCCCTCAACTTCGATACCTGTCACAGACATTTTGTCCGCTAATTCTTGCGGAGTAACGTTTGAAAGATTAACATATTCATTTAACCATTTATAAGAAACTAACATTTTTCAACTACTCCTTTACCTTGAATTGATTTAAGAAACGTAAATCATTTTGATAAAAATTACGGATATCATTTACACCATAACGTAACATAGCAACGCGATCTGGTCCTAAGCCAAAGGCAAAGCCTGAGTACTCTGTTGGATCAATCCCTGACATTTGTAACACATCTGGATGAACCATCCCCGCACCTAAAATTTCAATCCAACCTGTATGTTTGCAGACGTTACAACCTGCGCCGCCACATTTAAAACAGCTAACATCTACTTCGACTGAAGGTTCTGTAAAAGGGAAATAGCTAGGACGTAAACGAATTTTACGATCTTCACCAAACATTTTTTTCATCATGACTTCTAACGTCCCTTTTAAATCACCCATTGTGACATTTTTATCGACAACAAGGCCTTCAATCTGATGGAATTGGTGACTATGTGTCGCATCATCTGTATCACGACGGAATACTTTCCCAGGAGAAATCATTCGTAATGCACCTTTTGAAAAATCGTGTTTTTCCATTGTTCGAGCTTGAACTGGTGAAGTATGCGTACGAATTAACATCTCATCTGAAATATAAAACGTATCTTGCATGTCGCGTGCTGGATGATCTTTTGGTAGATTCATGCGTTCGAAATTATAGTGATCCGATTCTACTTCGTATCCTTCCACTACTTGATAACCCATGCCTAAGAAAATATCTTCAATCTCTTCCATAACTTGTGTCAAAATATGACGTGTGCCTTGAGGCATTTGTTTTCCAGGTAAAGTTACATCTAAACTTTCTTCTTTTAGTGCCGCATTTAACGCTTCGTTTTCTAAAACAACTTTGCGCGCTTCAATTGCTTCTGTTAATAAATCACGAATTTCATTTGCAAAGCCCCCCACCACTGGTCGTTCTTCTGGTGAAAGGTTTTTCATGCCTCTTAATACTTCGGTGATTGGCCCTTTTTTCCCTAATGTTTCTACGCGAATTTGGTTTAATTCTTTTAAAGTAGCAACTTGTGCGATTTCTTTGAGCGTATTGTCTCTAAGAGCTTCTAATTGCGCTTGTAATGTCATTATGCGTTCCCCTCTATCTTTTATTTAAACTAAAAAAAACGATAACCCATTCCTTTCAAAGGAACGAGCTATCGTGTTACCATCCTAATTCATAACAAATTGTTGTCATGCACTCATTTCATTTAACGGCAATTACCGGTTTGCTTTCTTCTTGAAAACAAACAAACTCAGGAAGTGAATTTCGCTTGGTGACTGTGTAAATCAGCTTCCAGTCTCTGGCTGACTCTCCCTAAAACACGTCAATTCAAACTACTTGTTTCCATCACTGTTTTTTTAGTTATTTAATTACGTTTAGTTTACAAGAAGTTTTGCTTGCGGTCAACTGCATTCTTCGTCTTTTACCCATTTTTCTGCCCAATGTTGAATTTGTTCCATTGCTAATTGCAAGTCTTCGCCTTTTTCGGTTAGGAAATATTCTAAGCGATTTCCTTCACCGCAACGAACAGCTTTGGTGATAATTCCTTCAGCTTCTAGTTCCTTCAATCGCTCTACTAAGACACGATCACTTAACATTGGAATTTTTTCTTTTAATTCGCCAAAACGTTGAGGACCTCGTTCTAATAAAACATCAATAATTAAACCATTCCATTTTTTACCAAGTATTGAAAATGATTTTTCAAATTTGGGACAAAGTACAAACGATTCTGTTTTTACTTTTTCCATCTTCCTCACCTCTTCAATGAGTATAGCACATTCCTTACAAAATGTAAGTGTTTCTGCTTCTAATTTTTTCTACTTTA
Organism: Enterococcus sp. DIV1307a; assembly: GCF_050537425.1. Lineage (NCBI taxonomy): Bacteria > Bacillati > Bacillota > Bacilli > Lactobacillales > Enterococcaceae > Enterococcus > Enterococcus sp. DIV1307a. The sequence continues at coordinate 903,578 of NZ_CP172914.1, read as the reverse complement.
TAAAATCTACAACATTTCCTGTCTGCATGTCAATAATTACTCCTCCATTTAATAAAATTAAATAGACGTGCGACACCTCTTTATGCGTTGCCTCTTGTAGCGCTCTACGATAAAGATTCATCTGTCCGCGATACCGTTCGACAATTTCAGAAATCGCTTGGGGAGAGGTGCTTTTTACATGATCGGTTTTATAGTCATACAAAATGCATTGATTGTCTAATTCGATATAGCCATCAATAATCCCATGAATTAATAAATCATCTTGTGTCGTTTCTGGATAATTTTGAATGAGCTCTTCTGCTTCAATCAGCATAGAAAAAGGTTGTTCCCTTCTAACGGTTTGATGGTGTTGAATCAATTGTTTTCCTAAGGCGGTGTCAAAGAAGGCCACGATTTGTTCCAGATTCATTTTTTCAGCAATTGCTGGTAAAATCAATTTATTTTCCACTAAGCGTTCTTGAACAGCTCGCACTTCCTCGTAAGAAGGTTGCTTACTTAAATCAATTAGTTGTAATAAATAATGGGTTGCTGTCCCAATTTCAGCTGCTGAGGGCGCTTGAACCGTATCTAAAAATTTAGGCTTACTTAAATCTCCTTCAATCATTCGATTGACAATCAACGGTTGCGCTTGAATAGTATTGTCTTCTCGAACCTCAATTTTACCAATTTCTTTGTTATCGGGGTCATCAAATACTCGCTTGATTTCAGAAACAGACTGATAACTGGTGGTCCGAGTAGCCACTTCAAACGGATAATTGAAACTTAACCGTGCAAGGCCACGATTGATTTTGTCAGCAGATAATTGCGATTTTTCGGCTAAATCCTCTGCTTGTCTTTCTGGCAATTGTAATTGCTGAATGGCTGCTCGTAGTTGTTCTTCGTTGAACCACTGAATATGAAAGTTAGCTGGGTGCTTTTTGACTTGGGGAACGTTACTTACTACTACTTCTTGCTGATATTCATCGGCTTTTTGATGGCGTACCAATGTCATCCCAACCCAATTCATTAAACTACTTTTACTTTGCAAGCGATTTTCAGCTGGTAGCACCAGTGTTTCTACATCGCCAACTTTCAGCCACTCTTTCCACATCGCCGCTTGGTCTTTATAGGAGCCTACCAGAAAAAGTTTCTGTTCTGCACGTGTCAACGCCACATATAACTTCCGCATTTCTTCGGATAGTAATTTTCTTAATCGTACTTGTTTAATCGCCAAAAATGGTAAAGTATCGTACATAACTCGTTCTTCAGGTTGTAAATAACGAATGCCTACCCCTAAATTTTCTTCAAAGATATAGCGTTCATTCAAATCACTGACATTAAATTCTTTGGTCATATCTAAAACGAATACCACCGGAAATTCTAACCCTTTACTAGCGTGAATCGTCATGACGCGTACGGCATTCTCTTCACTTAAAACGACTGGTTCCGCTAAATCTTTGTCTTTTTCTTGCATTTTTTCGATGAAGCGAACAAATTGAAATAATCCTCGGAAGGTTGTTTTTTCATACGCCGCGGCCCGATCGACCAACGCATATAAATTGGCTTGGCGTTGTTTGCCAACAGGCAACCCGCCAACATAATCAAGATAGGCCGTTTCCCGATAAATCGTCCACAGCAAGGTGCTAAGCTGGTTGCGTCGAGCCTGTTCCCGCCATTTTTCTAATGATTCAGCAAAACGTATAGTTTTTTCCTGAACAACTGCTTCCTCCATGGTTGGTTCCATTTTTTGATTAAACGTTAAAAATGCTTCGTAGTAACTGGTTTCCTTATTAGCCAAACGAATAAGCACTAATTCATTTTCTTTTAATCCAACAATTGGTGAACGTAACACAGCTGCCAAAGGAATGTCTTGATAGGGATTATCAATCAATTGAAGCAAGGCAATCATTGTACGAATTTCCGTTGCTTGGAAATAATTTTGAGCATCATTGACTTGAACTGGAATTTCTAATGATTTAAAAACATCTAAAATAGTTAAATTATTTTTCTTCGTAGGCGTTAATAAGACAATATCTTGATAAGTAATCGGTCGATCCGTTTTCAGCTTTTTATCATAAATCAAGAAATTTTGGTCAATTAATTCACGAATTTTCAAAGCAGTAACGTAAAGTTCCCCTTCTGTCTTATCTTCAATCAACAACTCAGGGGATTGTAATTCTGGAAATTCAACTGATTCTGTTGCTTTTTTTTCATAAATTAGCAATTCAGTTGAATAATCAGCCGCCTCCGAAAATTGATCAAAGCCATGAACCAAAGCGGCTGACTCATCGTAAGCAATTTGGCCCACTCGCTCATCCATTAATTGACTAAATACTAAATTCGTAAAGTCTAAAACGTCTTTGCGGGAACGAAAATTTTCAGCTAGGATAATTCGTTTACCCTCTTCGCCTTGCCCATACTGATTGTATTTTTCAATAAACAATGTAGGATCTGCCAAGCGGAAAGAATAAATAGACTGTTTCACATCCCCTACCATAAAAAGGTTTCCTTCTGTGCTAAGCGGACGGCGCAACCAATACAAAATAGATTCTTGTAATTGATTGATATCTTGGTATTCATCGACTAACACTTCATCAAATTTTTCGCGATAGTAAAGAGAGGCTTCTGATGCTTGCCAGCCATCTGCCTGATTTTTCGCTAAAATAGCTAACGTATAATGTTCTAAATCGTTAAAATCCACTAAATTTTTAAGCCGTTTTTCTGCGCCATAGGCCTCCATAAATTGTTTCCCCACGTGAGCCATTTCTTGAACAATGGGTGTGGCCTCTTTCAAGACTTGTTTCATGGCATCTGGAGAAAGTGTAAACAGTTGCTTTTTCAAATCATTTAACGCTTTTTTATTTTGTTCTCGTAACTGTTTGGCTTGTTCCGCGGTTGGTTTCAACTCTTCGGCACGAACCGTTGGGTAGCGGTCAAAGCTCAACAATTCAGTCAAATTATAGGCGCTTTCTAAATCATTTCTCTCTAAAAATTGTAAAAATTGTTTTGTTTGTTCCTTTTCATTTTGAGCTAAATACCAAATCTTTTGAAGTTTCTCTTCGCCCTCTGTTAAGGTCACCATTTCTTCGTAACGCTGAAGAGTTCGTTGTAACGTCTCAACGGCTAGCGGTTTTAAATACGTCTGAAATAACGTTGATTCGCCTAGCTGATCCCCTACTTCGTAGGCTTGTGTTAAGCCATTAATCCACGCTTCTGGATCAGGATTGGCTTTGGCAAATTCATAAAAAGAAAAAATTAAGTTAGTGAGTCCGTCATCACTACGATCATTGGAAAAATTCGCTGTTAATTGGTAAAATTCTTCTTGATTTTCCGCATAAAATTGTTCACGTAATGCATCCCAAACATCTTCTTTTAATAACAATGTTTCTGTTTCATCTGTTAACATCCGAAAAACTGGATCTATGTCAATTAAATAATAAAAACGACGAATAACAGTTAAACAAAAGGCATGTAACGTGCTGATATTGGCTGTTGGCAAAAGAGCAATTTGACGAGAAAAATGCCGTCTTCTTTCTGGATCTTGTTCTTCATTCATTGCCTTTTGTAAAGCCACTTGGATACGTTCTTTCATCTCACGGGCGGCGGCTTCAGTGTACGTCACAATCAAGAGACGATCGATATCGACGCCGCTTTTGACTTTTTCAATGACACGGCGGACTAAAACAGTGGTTTTTCCTGAGCCAGCCGAAGCAGAAACTAAGATATTTTCATCGCCATCAAACACCGCTTGCCATTGACTGTCGGTGAATTGCTCATTGGCTGGACGTAGTGGAATTGTTTTACTCATCTTCGGTTGCTCCTTCCTCATCTTTGTTTAACAAGCGCGCCATAATTTCCTCTTTGGATAAATTCTCAATACGATGATAATTATTTTCTTTTAACATCACATCAAAATCACAGACACTTCGAAACGGACAATAGCGACAAGCAATCCGTTCCTTGCCTTGATAAGCGGGATTAAGTTGAACTTCGCCGCCAATAATTTGATTCCCCGCTTCAATAAATTTATTTCGGTTATGGGAAAGCAACGCGCCTAGTTCTGGTTCTGTCACAAATTTATCTTCTTGGCGACGACCAGGTTTAATTTGTTCTTTGGCGGATTCTTCAATCGGAAACAGCAACGAACTTTGTTTAGCTTGCAGACTCGTATCTAAATGATCCAATAAATCTGGGTCTTTCATCAAAAGACCATCAAACTGATATTTTTTAAGCATTTGTTGTTCAATGTCGTCTTTGCCTTCATAAGATAATGTAGGATTGTGTACATGCAGATAAAGTGAGCCAGCAGGTTTAGCTTCTTGACCAACTAATTGCACAGCATCCATTAAAGCCACATCCAAGTACGTCAGCATTTGCATGGCTAAGCCGTAATACGCTTCTGTCATATTAAATTTACGGTGACTCGATTTATAATCAATCACACCTAAATAGGTTGATTCGGGTGTAACCAATTGATCAATCCGGTCGATTTTCCCCCGAACATGAATTTTCCCTTGATTTTTTAATGGTAATTCCAAACCAGAAATTCCTTTTTTAGCGGCAATTTGGCCAAATAACACTTCCGTTTGAACAGTCGTCATGCCACTTCGTTGGCTTTGGCGTTTCAGCGCCCAACTGACTTTTTTAATTGTTTGACTCAATTGATAGCGAATATAGTTCATGCGACTAGAGGTCGTTAATACAGAAAAACGTGCATCCCCTAAAATACTATTTAGTACTTCCTCCGCCAATAAATTGACTTCCTGATCGGTTAATTCAGATAAGTTCCGTTGATTCATAATCAATAATTTAAAGAACTGATCCAATGCTTCATGGAAAAATTCCCCTGTAGCTGCTGGTGAAAGCCCAAAGACATCTCTTTCTTTCAAACGTAAGCCATAGCGAGAAAAGTATTGATATTGACACCGATAAAAACTCTCCATCCGAGAAACGGATGTATAAATATCTTTACCATATAAAGGTTCTGCTAAGACCTCATCAATCTTTTCAGGAATATTTTGATGCGTTAAACTTTCGAAAACTTGCTTGGCTAGCGGCGCAATTGATTGGTTCATTAGCGCTTTTTCCATATTTAACCAGAAAGGCAACAATCCTTCTTGTGTTTCTTTCCGTTGTCTTTTCAAACGCGTTAATTCACCGATTAACGTCCGATACGTACTAATATGGGCTAAACTGGTCGTTTCATCATCGAAAATGGTTGTTTCATTTTTTTCAAAAACGGGCAAGTTTAAATCTTTTTGGATATTTTTAAAATAAGGAGACGGTTTGACTTCTTGAGCGGTATCTTTAACACTTGGATAGGTTAAATATAACCGTTCTCGCGCTGAAGAAAAGACAAGATACGCAACATAAGGTTCTTGCGCAATTTTGCGTCCGGTTGTCCCACGTAAATATTGGTTTTCCGTTAACGTATCATTGATTGTCTGACGTTCTTCATCAGACAATAGTGTTTTATTTTCAATCTTTTGTGGAAAAATTTCTTCCGTCATCCCAATAGCAAAAGTAACCTTGGCAGCGCCAGGTCGAGTTAAATCCATTGCGCGAACTTGTACTTGGTCAATCGCTGTCGGCACTTTACTATAGTGCAAACCTTCCAAGCCACTAACAAATATTTCTTGAAACGTTGTAAAATCAAACGAACTTTCTCCGTAAACAGTGACGTATTCATCTAGTAACGACATCAATGCATCCCAAGTCTGTTCATGGTTACGAGCTGTTTCTAGTTGACCTGCTTCGATAGCTTGTAAGCGCCACATTTTTAATTGTGTTGCCACACCACTTTGCAGTAAAAAGTGATAGAAGACGGTCGCTGCTTCCAAACCAGTTTTGGCACTTATCATTGCTTGAAAGTAACTAGGTAACAGCCGTTGAAGCGATTGACGAATCGCATTTGACTCTTCTTCCATCGTAGCGACATCTTCTTGCTCTTCCGCTTCAAAATCATACCGAATAAATTCCCAATCTTTTTCTTGCGACCAATAATAACCTTCATAGCCGTATGCCAGGACTACATTTTCGGTAATATCAACTTTTCTGCGCCAAGCGTTCCGTTGGTTTAACCAATCAGTCAAGCTTTCTTCAGAAGTAGCGTGTTGATTCATTGGCATAAATAATTCCGTTCTCAAAAAACGGAGCACATCGCGATAACGATAATTGTACGAATGAATAGCAAATAAAGATTCAATCCATTCGACTAAAGGATGCCGATCCATAGCCATATCTCGGTCGACATAAACAGGAATCTCGTGTTCCGCAAAAATCGGTTCTAATAAATTTTCATAACAATCTAAATCACGAGTCAACACCTGAATTTCTTTGTACCGATACCCTTCTTCCACCACTAAACGGCGAATTTCGGTTGCAACATGTGTTAATTCTTCTTTAACGTTTTCAGCACGCCACAGAAATAAGCCATCGCCACTCCAGTCAGTTGTGCTTAATGGAGGCAGGTGTTCTTGCGATTGAATCCAATAATCATTTAATCCTTGCAAGTCTGGGTTTGTAATTAATACCTCTTTCTTTTCCACATAATCTGAAAGAATCGGGATTTGCTTCTGTCTTGCTAGTTGATAAAGCTGATGATAGGTTTGTCCCGCTTCATAAAATAACGACCGCGGATCAGGTAAGTCATGCGGATATTGTTTGTCCAATACGAGGGCTACTTTCACAGAACCTGCTTGCGCCATTAGCACTTCAATCAACTTTAATTCTCTGGCAGTAAACTGCTGATAGCCTGAAATAACGAATTGGACATTCGACAAATCAACCGTTTGTAAATACTCGCTTAAATGTTGAATAATCTCCGCTGATTCATAGCCATACTGACTCATTTGTAATTGGAATCGTGTAAAAATTAACGTTAAATCTTGAAACTTAAGTTGTAAATCTTGTCCTTTAGGGTTCTCCGTTTGTTTTTCTAAAAATGGATAAAGCTCCGCAATCTCAATATTGCCTTCGCGCATTTCTTGATAAAGCTGAAATAGTTGCTGAATAAAGCCAGGCTTGTTAATTTCACCTCTAAAAATTTGTAACTCTTCTTCTGCTTCTACTAAAATTTTGCGGAAAATCATCGCAGCGCCTGCATCAGATAAAACATCTGCCGAGTAAAAAGGTGTATGTTGTAAATAGTACCAAGCCAAACGGTAAAAACTAAAAACCTGCAGACGGGTACTGGTTATTGAATCAGACGTAGTTGTCTGTAATTGACGTAACTTTTGCAAGACTTGAATTTCTTGCTCAAACTTAATATGGTTCGGGACTAAATAGAATACTTCATGCTGTGCGTCTTCCTCTAGCCATTGTTTTGTCGCCTGTATAAGTGGCGCTTCTAAATCTGCCACGGCGGTTCCTCTAATAAACTGCACACTCATGGTTTCACATCCTTTTCCTTTGCACTGCCTTTATTTTACCACAAAAGAAGGACGGAAACATGTGTTTGTTTTTACACATTTCCGTCCTTCTCTTTTACTCATTGTATCTTTTATTGTTTTGACACTTCTGGTATTGGACCAAACCGTGAGAATGGCCACATCACAAATTTCACTTCACCCAAAATATCTTTTTTATGAATAAAACCAATGACACGACCGTCTTTTGAATTCCGTCGATTATCACCTAAAACAAAGTAGCTATCTGCTGGTACTTTTTCTTTTAGTGAAAAATCGCCTGTCAAAGGTTGACCATCTGTTAAGGCTTTTTTAAATTCATCTAAATAGGGTTCGTCAACTTCTTTTCCATTGATGTACAACGTATCATCCTTGTACGCAATTGTATCTCCAGGTAAACCAATCACACGTTTAATATAATTTTTATCTGGTTCATCTGGCGCTGGAAAAGTAATAATATCGAAACGATTAATTTCTGTGTTTTTTAATGTAATTACCCGTTCACCATCTGCTAACGTTGGATCCATTGAATGACCTCTCACTACGACAGGCGTAAATACAAATTGTCTCAGTAAAAACAGACCCAAAGCTAAGCAGGCAAAAAAGACTACTGTTTTAATTAATTCTTTTGATTTCAAACTCATTCCTCCAAAAACCTTATTATCTTATGTCTCATATTCTACCACAAAGTAAATCAATCCTATAGTGCTTAACACTCAATTAATTTTTATGTACGCTTTTTTTACAAAATGGTCAGAAAAAAAACGTATTTCTTTCAAATTTGATTCTTACTTTTTTGATCCTGCTCATAAAAAAAGCATAATCAATTCTAAAAAGGGCTGAATTGATTATGCTTCTAGCGTTTTAGCGATCCATCACAACCACGTAACAAACTTCTAAAGGACCATGCAACCCGACAACCAGTTGCATTTCAATATCTCCTGAATTAGAAGGCCCTGAAATAAAGTGAATCGCTGAGCCGATTTTTTCGCCTTTTTCTATTTTATCTGTATAAAAAGCTGCTGGCTGAGTCGAACGTGGAACGAGTTTACTAAACGGTATAATTGAAATATAATGCTTCGGTAAAAAATGTAAGGCTCTGCCTTGTCCCGCATTGGACTCCACCACAATCGTTCCTGATTCAGCTAGTAAAAACTCAGCAAAGGCAATCGCAATATTTGCCTGAGCAGCTGTTTGAATATTCGCTTCTCGTTGCTCACTTCCAGGTTGCCATTGCTTAACAGAAACAGCCTCTAATGACTTAGCTAAATCAGCTAATCCATAGGCTTCAAAACGTGCATCTGTTGGCAATAAAAGATTGCCCCCACCAAACTCAGCAACAATTTGCTGAATCGTCGTCAGTAAATTTTCTTGTGTGGTTTCCACTAAGTTCGTGTGAATCGTTTCCACACGTTCTTTCACAATCGTTAATAGCTCTGCTGGTGTTTTATCTGCCAACTGTTCTTCTGGTAAATGATTAACTGGCTCAAATGGATGGGCCGAAACAGGCTGTTTTTCTACGCCTAATTTTTCTCGTAGATTTTGTAAAAAAGGTTCTCGATTTTGAATCGCTTCGTTAGTCATTTTTTTCACCTTCTTGATGTTTTTTGAACCAACTTCTGAAGTTTTCTGAAGATTTTGGTGGTCTTGGCAAATCACGAACATCGGTCCAACCTTTTACTAACCCTGGTCCTTTATCAAGGTAGCCCCCATGATTATACATGTTTTCAACAGTAATTTCTTTTTGTTTACTTAAAATGCCCGCTGCAGCATGATCGACTTTCATGGCTGCTTTAAACATTGCTGGTGAACCAGTGGCTTTACCTACCATACGCATTTGGAAATCTTCAAATCCATGTTTCATTTTCAGATCATCGGTCATCACTTTACGATGTTCAATTAATAGTTCGTGCAATGGAATTTTCACAGGACACGTTTCCGTACATGCCCCACAAAGACTAGACGCATAAGGCAATTCCCCAAACTGTTTATATCCACCTAAAATTGGAGAAAGTACAGCACCAATTGGTCCTGGATAAATAGAGCCATAACCGTGCCCTCCAATATGGCGATAGACCGGACAAACGTTCAGACAAGACCCACAACGAATACACTGTAAGACTGGCTGAAAGGCTGTTCCTAAAGCTTTTGAACGCCCGTTATCCAAAATGACTACGTGAAATTCTTCTGGACCATCGGATTCATCCGCATTTTTTTGCCCGGCAAACGTCACATACGTTGTTAAATTTTGACCAACAGCACTTCTGGCTAAAAGGTTATCTAAAACCTCTGCTTCACGCATTGTTGGTACGATTCTTTCCATTCCCATTAACACGATTTGTGTCTTAGGAATACTGATGGTCAAATCAGCATTTCCTTCATTTGTATTTAAGTTAATTAAGCCGCTATCCGCAATAGCGAAATTACAACCTGTAATGCCAATCTCCGCTTCCAAAAAGAATTTGCGCATCACTTCTCGTGCACAGCGTGCCAAATTTACTGGGTCATTATCTCCTTGATACCCTAATTTTTTCGCAAAAACCTGACGAATCTGTTCGCGATTTTTATGAATACTTGGGAAAACAATATGTGACGGCTCATCCCAGTCATCCATTTGTAAAATGAATTCCGCCAAATCTGTTTCCATCACACTGACATCGTCTAATCCCAATAACATTGGATCAATATCGACTTCGGTCGTCACCATTGATTTAGATTTCACAATTTTTTTCGCCTTTTTTTCTAGAACCACTTGTTTCACATATTCATTGGCCTCTTCGGCGGTTTGAGCAAAAAAGACTTTGCCACCTCGTTTGGCGACGTTATCACTGAACTCTTCTAAATAGTCAGGCAGATACTGAATTGTATGTTGGCGAATTTGTTCTCCCAGTTCACGCCATTGTGGCCAATTGCCTAAAGCTTCCCGCGCACCTTCTCGTTTCTCCCATTGGGCATCTTGTGCTTTGGCGACAGCCTTTTGCATAAACACATCTTTTTTACTTTCTTCAATTCGTTCACTTAACGGCTTATTGCTCGTTGATAATCCCACAGTTCTTCCCCCTTACCCTACCGATATGATTTGCGGTTGGTCCATGCGTGCTTCATCCACTTCGTGATTAAGGACTTCTGCAATATGCATAATCTTAATCTTTTTCCCATCACGATTAAATTTACCGCCGATATTCATTAGGCAACCCATATCCGCACTAATTAAAATTTCTGCGCCCGTATCAATCACATCGTTCATTTTTTCCGTCACCATTTGTTCAGAAATAGCTGGCATTTTCACTGAAAACGTTCCGCCAAATCCGCAACAATTTTCAAGATGTCCTAAAGGAATCATTTCTAATCCTTTCACATGATCCAACAAAACAAAGGGTGATTCTCGTTCATTTAAAATTCGCGTCATATGACAAGAACGATGATAAGTGGCTTTCCCATGTAACGTTGCGCCAACATCTTTGACCCCTAAGACACGATAAAGAAACTGACTAAACTCATAAGTTCGCTCAGCTAAACGTTGTGCTTTTGGTCCATAAATAGGATCATCTGCTAAAAATTTGTGGTATTCTTTCATCATGCCGACACAAGACCCCGCAGGTCCCACCACATAATCGGCACCGTCAAAACTATCAATTTGATTCTTAAGCGTTGTCGTGCTCTCTGTCACATAGCCACTATTGTACGTTGGCTGACCACAACACGTTTGGCTTGTTGGTAAAACCGTTTCACAGCCATAACGTTCCAAAACCTCTACCATTGCTTGCCCTACATTTGGAAAAAGTAAATCCACCACGCATGTCGAAAATATACTCACTTTCACGCAAAATAACCTCCTCGTTTTCTACGAAAAGGCTCCATGAAATTAATTGGGCGGCTGTCATTAAAAGTCACTTGGCTGTCGTCTCTAACTACTTCACAGTGCCTTTTCAACAAATACGTTATTTGTAACAAAAATCGTTTTTTAAAATGATTCTTATACAATAATTATTTTACCAGTATCTGGTTTTAACAGCAAACGATTCCAGAAATTTTGTGCATTTTCACACAAAAAAGGAGGCTTTTTTATAAAAGTTTCTTTTACCCCCTTCGAAATTCGTTTTTTCTGAAGAAAAGAGTGACGAAATTTTGAAATTTTGGTAAACTAAGAAAAAACGAGAAACGAGGGCCATGCATGTTCATTTCATTTAACATGTTTATTCTATTAATTGTTGCAACGATCCTAATGATTTTTCTGATTATCTATTTGACAGTCACTGGAAATGATAAAAATAATAAAAAGAAACAAAAGAAAGAAACAAAAAGAACTACGCCAACTTTAAACAAAAAAACAACTGTTCCCCCTTCCCAGAAGCCAAATGTTGTGACTGATGTTGCAAAAAAGAGCGAGCCGGAAAAGCAAGCCGTACAACGAACACAGCAACCAACCACTAGAGAGGACGAGACTTCTCAATTTACACGAAGCCAACGTCATAAATGAAAATGGGACATAAGTCGAGATGACTTATGTCCCATTTTCTAATTCTTAAGATAATCAGCTGAACAAAAAATCCGCTAGTTGTTTCACTTTTTCTTTTAATTAATGATAGTTTATTCTTCTTTTCAGGTGTATACTAAATGATTGAAAAGAGACTTTAACTAATTAGGAAGAGGTGATTTTTTGTCTGCAAAGCGGTTTATTCAATTATTCATTTGTTATGCTATTTCAATGATTGTCGCAATACTTTTAACGGACTTATTTAATTTCTCAAGTTCTATAGCTTATTTAGTAGTGGCTAGTATCATCGGCTATGTAGTCATTACTGTTCCATTAACAATTATGACTCTATTAAAAAATAAAAATTAATAAAAAAATTGAGCGATTTTAATCACTTAAATTGCTCGATTTTTTTATTTTCATAATATTTTTCACTTATTTTTTCATTTTCATTGACAGAATAGTTGTAATTGTCAGAAAATTGTATATAATAAAGAAAGTTATTTTCATATTATTTTTTTCAATTAAAGGAGAATCCTATGAGTGAAACACAACAAACAACCTTAAAAAAACAATTAAGCTCGCGCCACATTACGATGTTAGCCTTAGGGGGAGCGATTGGCGCAGGTCTTTTTAAAGGAAGTGGCGAAGCAATTGGTATTGCTGGTCCTTCTGTTTTAATCGCCTTTCTAATTGGCGGTGCTGTTCTCTTCATCGTCATGAGTGGTTTAGGAAAACTTGTTTTAGATGGCGGAGACACACATCATGGTTTGTCTGGCTTAGTTCGACCATTTTTAGGTGCACATTCTGCTGATTTTATTGATTGGGTTTATTATTCCATGTGGACAATTAATATTATCGCAGAAGCGGTTGCCGCAGCTTCCTTTTTACAACTTTGGTTTCCTAATATTCCTGCTTGGTTTTTTGTTTTCATTTTAGCTATTTTAACGACGCTCATTAATCTTTACTCGGTTCGTTTATTTGCAGAAACAGAATATTGGTTGGCGTTTGCTAAAATTAGTGTCATCATTTTGTTAATTATTTTTGGTGTTTATCTGGTGGGACAACAAATGCTAGGCAGTGGTGTCTTCCCTACTTTACAAAGTATCACCGATCATGGTGGCTTCGCCCCACATGGCATGAAAGGTATTGTTAATTCTTTATTAGTAGTTATTTATTCTTATGGCGGTTCAGAATTAATCGCGATTACTGTCAGTGAAGCAGATGATCCTAAAAAAGCCATTCCTAAAGCGATTCGTGGTGTGATGGGACGGATTATTTCCTTCTATATCATTCCATTATTCTTACTTTTGATTATTTTCCCTTGGAATACCTTAGCAGGCACAACGGTGAGTCCATTTGTTATGGTTTTTGAAAAAATGAATATTCCTTTTGCTGCTGACATCGTAAATTTTGTGATTATTTTAGCCTTGTTTTCTTCTATTAATTCTGGGGTATACGCCTCTTCTCGCCTTTTATATTTTCGCTTAAAAGATAAAAAAGGACCCATGAGTAAACTTGCGGTTTTAAACAAGCACCAAGTACCTCAACGTTCAGTTTTCTTCTGCGCCAGTGTTTTATATCTGGGCGTTATTCTTTCTTATTTTGTTGGCGATGAATTATTTGGTTACTTAGCCGGTTCTCTCTCTTACACTGTCTTGCTAATTTGGATTTTAATTAGCGCTGCGGCGTTTGTTCTGTCTTTAAAACGAGGGTCTCTCTTTGAAAAAAGTATTAATCTCCTTGCTTTAATCATTTTAGGCCTCATCTTTATTGGCATCTTATTTACAAATTCGTTAGGCGTCACTCTTTTAACAGGCCTACTGTACTTTGTTATTTTCTTTAGTTATCGTAAGAAAAATGATTCCTTTCTACTCTCTGATGAAAGCTAAATAGACAAAAAAACGAACAGTTTTGTAAGACAACTGTTCGTTTTTTCGATGTTCCATCTCCTTCTTCTTTTGCTATGCTATTTTTGTAAATTGTTAGGAGGACAAAAAATGAAAAAAATCGGCGCTATTTTATTTATTGGCTTATTTATTGTTGGTGGTTATACAGGCTATCGTTATTATGCAGATACATATAAGGGTGAAAAAGCCTATGCACAAGTTCCTCTAGAAATTCCTGAACGAAAACAAACAGTAGATGACAATCAAAAAAGCATAGATGGCCAATATTCTTTACACTATCGACTAACTTTTGTTAAATGTAATGGAAAAACGCAAGTTATGGACTACGAACGGACAGACAAAAATCCGCAACCTTTGGAACCAAATGCTTACATAGAAGCAACCATTAGTAAAAAAAGAATCATCCAATCTCCTGCCAAAATTGATAAAAAAGAGATTCCAGAAAAAGCTTTCGCACAATTAAATAACCGAAAAACAACCAGCGATAATTAGTAATCGCTAGTTGTTTTTTTACATGGAATAACAATTAATTCATAAATAATGGTACGCTGATTTTGCTTAATTTCATGAGAACCAAAAATTTCTTGTACGCGTTGTTCTAAAATTGGAACTGACCATTGTTCTTCAAAATAGCTGCGGAAAAAGTCTTTTGAAATAGTTTCTGATGCTTCAAAGAAAAATTTTTTTGTGAAAAAAGGTCGCTGTTCTTTTTTTAGAAATGCTTTGTATTTTGCCATCCAATTTAACTGCGGGTTGCTCTCTTGCTCAAAAGGAGAAAATAACGAATCTTGCTCTTCCACTAGCCGAAATATAAGACACCATTTCTCACTTAATTGGCACAATGCATTAACTTTTTCCGGCGTATCCAAAGCAGGGTTCATCGCTGAAAAAACGACTTGAAATTTTTTCCCAGTCTCAATCAGTCTTTCTTGGCTTTGGTGAAGAAAAACAACGTTGCTTTGTGCTTTTGCTTCCGCAATCTCCAACATTCTCTGAGAAATATCGGCTAGCGTGTACTCCGTGACTTGCTCTTGAAAAAAAGGCAAATATCGTCCCGTCCCACCTGCGATATCCAGAAATGTCTGACACGGAAAAATGCCTTCTTGGACCAAGAAATCACGTAATTCTCGGGCAATTGGAAATGGCGATTCTTGTTGAATTTCTTCATATTCTTCTGCAAATTCATCCCAAAATTCCGCTAATTCTTGCTCATTATTATTCATCAACAGTTGCCCCTTTCTCTCAATTCTTATAAAAAGTGTAGCAAAAGAAGCGCCAAAGAGCTAACAAGTTCACTCATTTAAATCAATAATTTCATCTACAAATCGCAGGGTTTTAGGTCGATGAGTAACCAAAATAGTCAACTTATTGTGGGTAAATTTTTGTACTTCTTGTAACACTTTTTCTTCGGTCTTTTCGTCCAATGCAGAAGTCGCCTCATCTAAAATAAGGATCTCTGCTTGTGTAAATGCTAAGCGTGTGAAAGCAATCCGTTGTTTCTCGCCACCAGAAAAATTCATTCCTTTTTCACTCACAATAGTGTTTAAACCTTCCGGCAACCGTTCATAAAGTTCCCCCAACTGAAAACGATACATAGCTTCAATTACTTGTTCATCAGAAATTTCTTGATTCAATACAATATTTTCTTTCAACGTTCCTTGAAATATTGGCACATCTTGAGATAAATAAAAAACTTTTTCATAATAATCTTCCAAATTGAATTGTGTTAGAGGAAATTGATTCACATAAACTGTCCCCTCTGTCGGTTTCAATAATCCTAAAATCAATTTAATCAGGGTAGATTTGCCTGTCCCACTTTTTCCAATCAAGCCATAGGTTTTGTTCATTGAAAATTGTCGATTTTGTTGGGACATAATCGTTTGACTATCTACGCTAAAACACACATCTTTTAATGAAATTGTTTGAATTTCAGGTAACGCTTTGCCTGGAACCGCTAAGTCAGGATCATCTTCTTTTTTATAAAAATCTTCCAAGCGCTGATAGGCTACTTTATCCAAATTATATTGAACAAATAAAACATTAAATATGGCTATCGGCGTATAAATTCGATCGATATACATCACTATCGCTACAAGTCCACCTAAACTCAATGTCACAACGTTAGTAAAACTAAGTACGACAATGCTTACTTTGATAAGTGCGACTAACAAGGCAAAAAAGCCAAAGAAAAATTCATGGATCATAGTCATTTTTGTTATATTTTGACTATTTTCCTCTGCCATTAACGCGTAATTTTCAATCTCTTTTTTATATTTTCGATTAATTCTAAAAGTCACTAGTTCTGTCATCCCTCGTATCAAAGTAGCATTCATTGCTTCTTCAGAAATAAGTGTTTTTTCTTTCATTTTTTGTAGCGTTTTCAAAAGTATTTTGGTTAAAATAAATACAATCACATAACCAATTAGAATTGCTGGTAGTAATTTTTTATCAATCAATGCTATGAAAAACAAATTAAATAACGTCTCTGGAATTAGCTCTCGAAATAAGCGTCCATAAAAATTCAAGTGGATATTTCTCCCAGCTGCTGCACCAACTTCTACTTTTTGTAGTAAAGCTCCCGCTCCCAGTTTTAGATATTCTTCATAGGAAATCTTGCTCATTTTTATTAAACTTAATTTCTTCAAATAGAAATAGATGCCATTAGTTAAGTAAGCTTTCGGTTTCTGTTCACAGTAAGACAATAGCGGAATTAAAATAATTGTCGTTCCATACGCTACTAACAACCCTAGTTGGAAACTTTTTTGATAATGATCTAACAACTGTTGAAAAAAATAAATTGCTAAAGCACTACATAATGAAACAATCACGCCAATCAAAATGTACCAAGTGAAGCTTTTCTGAAAGTGCGACCATATTTTTTAGTCATTTACTCCCCCCTTTTCGAGCATTATATACCTTACTGTAGCATAGTTTTTGATTGGCGCCTATCAGCAATTTATCTCCAGATAATAGAAAAGCCCCCCAGCGAAAGCTGGATGGCTTTTCTATTGTTAATTCTTTCTGATTTGTAGATAACTTACACCTAAAACGGCAAATGTACTTGCCAGTATTCCTGCTATTAACATAAACGGTGTTTTTGTTGTGCCTGTTTTGGGAAGTTCTCGTTGCCCGTTTGCTTCATTTAATTTTTGAATTGGTTCACTAAGCAGTTGGGGAGCCAACTGTGGGCTTCCTTCATTTTTCAATGTATTTAATGGAGCGTTTAGTATTTGTGGTTGATTTTTTGATGTAACATTTTTATTTGTCTCCACAGTTGTTTCTGTGGATGGCTGTTTTTTCTCAGTTGTAGTAATTTCTTTTGTTGGTGAGACATGGACTTCTGGTTGACTGCTTTCTGCAGTCTCTGTTGTGCCGTTCTCTTCAGTTGTCACACTTGGTTTTTCAGGTATGATTGGCTCAATCGTGCCTAGTGTTTCACTTTCATCTGGATTTTCTTCTTCTGTTGGCGACACATGAACTTCTGGTTGACTGCTTTCTGCCGTTTCTGTTGCGCCATTCTCTTCAGTTGTTACGCTTGGTTTTTCAGGTATGATTGGTGCAATTGTACCTAACGTTTCACTTTCATCTGGATTTTCTTCTTCTGTTGGCGACACATGAACTTCTGGTTGGCTGCTTTCTGCCGTTTCTGTTGCGCCATTCTCTTCAGTTGTTACGCTTGGTTTTTCAGGTATGATTGACTCAATCGTGCCTAGTGTTTCACTTTCATCTGGATTTTCTTCTTCTGTTGGCGACACATGAACTTCTGGTTGGCTGCTTTCTGCCGTTTCTGTTGCGCCATTCTCTTCAGTTGTCACACTTGGTTTTTCAGGTATGATTGGTTCAATTGTACCTAACGTTTCACTTTCATCTGGATTTTCTTCTTCTGTTGGTGAGACATGAACTTCTGGTTGGCTGCTTTCTGCGGTTTCTGTTGTGTCTGTCTTTTCACTTGTTTCTATTGCCTGTTCCGAAGTAGGTGTCTTTGGTTCCCATTCTTCTATTGTCTCTAAAGGAATGTCTAGACTTTCTTCTGTTGGCATTTCCACATTTTGATTGCCGCTTGCCTCGCCTTCTACAAAAACATTTTTAACCTGTGATGTATTTTTTTCATTCATTGCGTCTTGATTGTTTAGTTGATAATTGATGTCATAACTATTTTCAAATGTTGCTTGATGTTGGCCTGCTTCTGTGATTGTCGAAGTGTAACGGACGATAAAGGAAGTAAAGCGTGCTTTATCCCGATAAAAACGTAAATTAAAGTCATTATCTGTCACGAAGTCAATTTTGCCATAACCTTGTTGCTCAAACTCGGCAAGTGAAATATATTTAGTTTCTTTGTCATTCACAATATCAAATGTAAAACTCTCTTTATTTAATTGTTGACCACTTCCTTGTCGATCCGCAATTGAAATATCTTCTGTGACATCGGATTTATTGAGGTTCACATTTAAAAACCAGCGTACTTGATTTGACTCTCCAGCCAAATCGCCTACTTTATAAAAAAACGGATAGTCTCGCTCAATTTGGCCAGTCTCTGTGTTAGTCACTCCTTCAATCGTCAAACGTTGAGTCGCCGTTGCTGTTCCGAAATCCGTTTCTATCACATTCGGTTGCGAACTATTGGTGATAAGCGTTTTAATCCCGAAAGAAAAATGCCCATTCACATTATGTAAAGATTCAACTTTTTCGTTAAATGTTGCTACAACATGATCTTTATAGATAAAAACTTCCCCTAAACCATTTAAATTGATTTTTCGTGGTGAGCCATCGTTCTCGGTCATTCCAACTAATGCATTTGGTAAAGTTAAAGTAATAGTATCGCCAGGTTTTATTTTCTGATTCTCTTTGTCACTAAAAGATACTTTAATGGAGGTCATCTCTCCTTGATATAAAGTAGTGTGATCTAATTCTACTTTGTCAACGATTGAACTTTTGCTCAATTCGGCGCCAAACGAAATTGGACCAATCAATAACGCCCCCGCAATTGGTAGAATCATTACCAACAGTAACACTAAAAATTTTACACTTTTTGTCATAAAAAATTATTCACCTTTCTTTTCTCTTATTTTTTCCACTTAGTGGTCTTTTTCAGAAGTTGACAATAGCAAAAAGATATGTCTCGTACAATATTAATGCTCATTTAAGTAGCCTTTTTTTTAAATTTCTAATTCACTTCCTAAGGAAAACGTTTTATTATGGTAGTTACATTAGATAACATTTGTTACAAAATATCTAATGTTGCCAAGTTTGAGTTGCATAAATAACATATTTCACATCAATAATGAATAAAAATACTTATTTCATCCTCATTTTGTTTCCCAGGCCATTTATTCTTGTTATAATAAAGTTTATGAGATAAGGAGGAAAAGAATGAAAAATTCATATTTTGACGGTGGTTTAGCAACGTATATCGGGACTTCAATTTTAGCAACCTTGATTACTGTCTTTACATTAGGCATTTGCGCACCTTGGGGAATTTGTATGATGTACAACTGGAAAATCAAGCATACCGTTATTGATGGTAAACGCCTTTATTTTGACGGTACAGCTATGCAATTATTCGGTCATTGGATTAAATGGCTTTTATTAACTATAATTACTTTAGGAATTTATGGTTTTTGGTTGAATATCCGTTTGCAACAATGGATTACAAAACATACCCACACACTTTCATAAAAAGAGGAAGGATGAACTGAATTACGGTCCATCCTTCCTCTTTTTATGAATATCTAACAGAGTGTTATCCTACTCTTTGAAAAAACAAGGAATTTATGCTATACTTTGATAAGTATCAAGGGATACTTATGTTATTTCGGGGGCGTTACGGATTCGACAGGCATAGTTGAGCTTGAATTGCGTTTCGTAGGTTACGGCTACGTTAAAACGTTACAGTTAAATATAACTGCTAAAAACGAAAACAATTCTTTCGCTTTAGCTGCCTAAAAACCAGCTAGCGAAGATCCTCCCGGCATCGCCCATGTGCTCGGGTCAGGGTCCTAATCGAAGTGGGATACGCTAAATTTTTCCGTCTGTAAAATTTAGAGGAGCTTACCAGACTAGCAATACAGAATGCCTGTCACTCGGCACGCTGTAAAGCGAACCTTTAAATGAGTGTCTATGAACGTAGAGATTTAAGTGGCAATATGTTTGGACGCGGGTTCGACTCCCGCCGTCTCCATTAAAAAGGAACTTGCTAAACGTTGTTAAATCAACGATTTAGTAAGTTCCTTATTTTCTTGGGAGTTGGACTGAACTCGGACTTTTGAGAAAAATCATAAAGAAAATAGAAAAAGGTATCAACTAATAATCAAAATTTGGTGAATACTTTCAAGAAAACATTATTAAAAAGGTAATCTTTTACATAACGAACCAATTTTCTGCTGAATAATTTCAATTTATTTAAATTATACTTGATTCGATTAGCTTCACATGGATATCCACTTTTTCTAAAATGAATCTCCATTGTAATTATTTCATATTTATGAATAGATATTCTAATGGATAAACCTGTAGAAATTTCGATTTATATTACCTTATAGAATCCAGATAACAAATTTGTATAATAAAAATAGATTCAATATTTTTGTATTTTATGTGGTAAAATTAATTAAATAATGTCAAAGGAGATTCTCAAAATGGGTTACGTAAATTTCACTATAAAAAATTTAATTAAGAAAATAGATAACAATGAATATGTACTACCTGCGCTTCAAAGAGAATTTGTATGGAAACCAGAACAAATTGAAAGATTATTCGATTCCATTATGAAAGGATATCCCATCGGCTCGTTCTTATTTTGGAACGTCCAAAATGAAAATATAAATAAATATGAATTTTATAACATATTAAAAGAATACCATCAAAGAGATGCTAGACATAATACAAAAATCAATATTTCACATAAAGATAGTGTTACAGCAATACTAGATGGGCAACAAAGAATAACATCTATCTATATAGCTTTGAAAGGTACCTACAGCTACAAAATAAAAGGAGCATGGAAAAATAATGACAATGCTTATCCTTCGAGACAGCTTTATTTAAATATCGTTTCTCCAAATTTAGATACCAACAAAGATGTTCAATTTGATTTTAGATTTTTAACTAATGAGGAAGCAGAAGATTTTACCGAAGATACTCTTTGGTACCCTGTCTCCGATATTTTGCAATTTGAAGTAGGTGAAATGTTTACTGTGATTGCTAGATATCAAGAGCTTTATCGGAAAAATTTTCCTAATGAATCCGTTGAAAAAACAAGTTATATTATGAATTCTTTAGGAACTTTACATCAAATGATGGAAAAAGATATATTGGCATATTATGAAGAAAACTCACAAGAAATTGATAAGGTTTTAGATATCTTTATCAGAATGAATAGCGGTGGTACTACGCTAACTTATTCTGACCTTTTGCTTTCTTTAGCGACTGCTAAATGGCAAAATCTGAATGCTCGAGAAGAAATTTATTCATTAGTTGATGAACTAAATATGATAGGAAACGGTTTCAATTTTAACAAAGATAATATTTTAAAGGCTGCTTTAGTGTTAACTGATAAAAAGAATATTAAATTTAGAGCTTCCAATTTTGACAAACAAACCACAAACCTAATCGAAACTAACTGGGAAAAGACAAAAAAAGCAATATCTTTAGCAGTGAATTTACTTTCAAATTTTGGGTTTAATGGAGATACTTTAATTGCTAATAGTGTAATCATCCCTGTTGTTTATTACCTATACAAAATTGATTGCCCAAATAACTATTTAGAAGCTGATAGATACTTAAATGATAGGAATAAAATAAAATATTTTGTTCAGATTTCTTTGTTAAAAAGAATCTTTGGAGGAACTCCAGACTCAATATTACTTAAAATGAGAGAAAATATGCAGGATTTATCCGAAGGGTTCCCATTGTCAAAACTTCTTAAAGTTAGAGATACAAACAAATCTTTAATCCTAACGGATGAAGACATTGATTATTTACTAGATACAAAAATTGGAAAGTACTCTTTCACACTTTTATCGGTAATTTTTCCAGCCATAGATTTAAAAAATAAGTTTCACCAAGATCATATATTCCCTTCAAGCAAATATAAAAATAAAAAGAATTTAAGAGAAATAGGTTATTCAGAAGAAGAAATAACATTTATTGTTGAACACATCGATACAATTGTAAATTTACAATTACTAGAAGGCATTCCTAATACAGAAAAAAATAATAAGTATTTCGATGATTGGGTATTAAAAAGATATAATTCTAACGAGGAACTGGATTATTATCTAAATAGGAATTTACTAAATAAAGTTTATAAAAAGAATGAATTCATCCAAATGTATACAGATAGGAAGGAAGAATTAAGAAAAAGACTGCTACAAAACTTATCTTTTTAGCCATCTTTTCAATTACTAATAACTATGTTTTATATCAAAGCTAGATAGTATAGAAATAAACTAACCTTATTATTCTTGCTAGCATTCCCTTCTCTATAGAATAATTCTAGCAAGAATAACCTGAATAATAAAAATTATGTATTATTAACTATCGTGTTAGTCGGTTTAGTACTGACACTTTTTACTGTAATTAATTGGATTACTTACTCAGTGATCTTGTTAATTGTAGGCATATTAAGCAAAAGAAAGTAGTTGATTAAATGACTTACACTGAAAAAATCGAAAAATTAATAGACCTAGATTTAACGAGCTATCGTATTGCAAAAGAAACTGGAATCAGCACGCAATACATTGACAAAATCAGAAGTGGAAAAACAGCTATTGAAAATATTGGACTTGGAAAAGCGGAAATATTAGTAAAGTATTTTGATGATTTAGAAAAAAACATATCTTGATATGATGTAGTTTTTAGCTTCTATATTTCTAATATCAATATTTTTTCCAACATCTTTCTTGATTCACAAAAAAAGACCCCCAAAAATTCTGTAGAATTAAAGTTACTGAACCCATTCTAAGTAGGAATCAAGCTATGCTAAGCTTATCAAAGAAACATTGAATAGTTTAAACCTGAATGTTATATAGGATACTTATATTTCCACCTTAAGTGTAATGAAATTTCTATGGCTTTTTTTATAAGTATTACCTCCTAAACTGTTAATGTGGTTGTCGTGAACCAAACTTCATTTTAACGGTTTGGTAGGCTTTTTAGCTATCTTGAACCATCTACATAGCAAGTCAATAAAAAAATAAAGAGAAGGCTCGTTACCTCCTCTTACACTTCCTATCACATTATCTTTCTAAAACCACTTCATTTTCTTTTTCTATTGGTGATTTTGGGTATTGCATAGAACATGGCTAAAAATATTATTGTTATCAAAAGAGTCTTTAAGATTTCAATTTCTCCTGAATCTATCCAAGTATATACAAAAGCGATGATAAAAGTAATTACTATTTCCGTAACATGATCTTTTAAATTCATTAGCTTAACCCACATTGAACTGCCCATAAAGCTAGTTGTCCAGCTACAATAATAGCATTCGTCTTTAACCCATTGGCTTTAGCGAAGCGTAATACAGTCACTGCTAATTCTTTCCAGGCTTTCTTTTGTGCAGCTTTTACAATTGCGCTGATACTAATCATTGCAAAAAACTCATCTTTGATTTTGTTAGCAACGCAACTTCCTAATGCATTCCAATTAAAACGTGCTTGAACTACTGTTGAAGCATCAGAAATATTTACATTTAACTCTTCCTCAACTGAAGAAATCTCTTGCTGAGCAAAATTATTTTTGACATAGTTTTTAAAGTTATCTTCCGTCACTCCATTCGCATACATTTCTTCCAGTCCTTTTGCTACAGCCTCAACTTCTGAATCCTCTAGCTGGTCAGATGCATAAACACTTGTACCAGCGCTGATAAAAATACCTAATGTCATTAGTAATGCCATCGCCAAACAAAAAAATTTAGCCTTTTTTGTCACCTGTAATTCCATACATAAATCCCTACTTTCTTTTCCTTGTTATAATCATAACAAGGAAAAAGATAATTTATCATCAAAATCCCTATTTGATGCTTATATTTTCCTATATATCCTAGAGCTGATTTTTCTCACTAGTGATCACATCAATTTGAACTAATGATTCAAAAAAAGACACAGGTTATTTGAGGTACATTCGAGGTAATGCTAGGTTCTATTTTGAAAACAACGCTGCTCTCTTGAAATATTTTTTGAGCTTGTCTAAACCTTCTGAAACGAATATAGAAAATAAAAAAAGAGTCCCCTTTCTCAAGGAAACTCTCAATTACTAAGTTAAAATAACTTCCCGTTATCTAAATCTTTTAAATCAATCCTATGGTTCGCGGAACAAAGGAGCTAAAAACTTAATAGAATAAATCGCACAAATTCCGACAATAATATAGATAATTTTTGCTAATGGTGTGGTTGCACCGCCACTAATTGTTGCAACTAAATCAAAATTAAATGCACCGACTAATAACCAGTTTAAACCTCCGACAATCAATAAAATTAAAGCAATAATATCCAGATATTTCATTTTTAACACTCCTTCCAAATTTGATAAGCCAAGAGTAACACGTTTATTCTTTATTTACGAAAATAATGATTCAGGAAAAAAACTTTTTTCAATTATTTTCTCTAATAATTTTTTCATTATTAAGAATTTTATGATATAACTAAAGAGTAGACAAAAACAGATTCATTATCTCTGATAAGAAATGGTGGTTTATTATGCGTGCTAAGTTATTTTTAATTTTGCGGTATCGAGTGTTATCCCGTGTTGTCTTTGTCATTCTATTTTTACATGTGTTTTTTAACACAAATGATTTCACGGTGTTGCTGCTCCTCTTACTATTAAATTATTTACTCACGCTTGAAGATAGCGCGAAAAAAAACAGAAAAATCCAAACTTGGCAAGAATTTAAACAGTCGATTGATTGGCCCTTTGTCGCTTTTTATTCAGGGCTTGCTCTTTTAGTTATTTCGTTAATACTTCTGTTTCTCTGGTTCAATTATGCACGATAAGGAGGATTAAAAATTGAAAAGCTATTTTTTTACTCTTTTTTTTAGTATGTTTAGCCTTTTCGTCATACTACTTTGGTTTTCTGGATATGATAGTAAGGGATTTCTATTGGCCCTTACAGATTTTCTAGGTTTTTCTATTATTCACCAAACGCCTGTGCTGGATACTTATTATTCCCAGCAGCCTTTAACAACCAGAATGTTGATTTCTTCTGAGCTTCATTTTTGTACTTATTTTTGCTTAGGTTTGGTCATTGATTTACTACGTAAAGGGTTTAAAAAAATAAAAACATAGTCACTTTTATTATACGAATCGTTAATTTCCATGCTTTCTGGTCGTCTTTTTCCGTCGCTTGTACCAGATAATGAAGCCGCTAATAATTAACGCACAGGCAATTAAAAGTAATGTCCATAATAGTAAATTTTGTTGTTGTGTCACTTTTTTCATTCCTGCTGCTGCTTTTTCTGGTTGATATGGGATACGATGTCCTCGAACTAATAACCGATGACTGTTTATCATATACGGTGTGCAAGTTAATAAAGTGACGAGATCTTGGCCAGACTCAATGTGTAAATCTTTTGTATCAGTTGGTTCAACGGTTTTTATTTGATCCACTTGATAAGCGAGCGTCTTCCCATTGACTTCGATATAAAATTCATCGCCTTTTTTTAATTCTGGCAAATCTGTAAATAATTTGGCTTGAGGGAGACCACGA
Organism: Enterococcus sp. DIV1307a; assembly: GCF_050537425.1. NCBI lineage: Bacteria > Bacillati > Bacillota > Bacilli > Lactobacillales > Enterococcaceae > Enterococcus > Enterococcus sp. DIV1307a. The sequence goes on along the minus strand of NZ_CP172914.1, from coordinate 878,105 downwards.
TGTCCTGAAATGACCGCATGTGTATTCGCACCACCTGTAGGATAGGAGGTTCCTTCTAACAAGGAGCTTCCTTTTTCCAATAGTAATGCATTCGTTTTATCAAAAATTGGTAAACGGACATTTATTTTTGGGATGGTTAAAACACCAATCGTATGACTTTCAAAATAGGATTTGTCTGGTTTTTTCGTTGTTTTTTGCGTTTCGGAAAAAGGATCTAATCCAGGATTGCTGCCTTTTTTCGCTAATTCTTGGTTTTTCTTTTCCATTTTTTCTTGAAGTTCAGCCATTTCTTTGGTGTTTTCTTGGCTTGCTTTTGCTTGATAATGAGCGATAATTTGTTGATCCAGATAGTTATTTAATGCATCGCTAACAAAAGGATACGCAAATGCACCTATTCCAATAATCAGTAAAAGAATCATAAAACCATCAATGATACGACGTTTCTTTTTTGACTTCATTGCTTCCTCCTTAAAAATAAAGCATGAGAGCCTGGGACAGTGATTTGCCCAGGCTCTTTGTTTTTCTAAAAATTTCTTCGGTGATGCTAGAAATTAAGCATTTTCTTTTCTACGTCTAGCAAAGTAGACTACTGCAATAAGTAGCAAGACTGCGCCACTTCCTAAGTAAACGTAGATTCCTTTGCCACCTGTTGAAGGTAAGGTACCTTTGTGTTTGTTTGGTACTTTTTCTGGTGAAACTAGGTTTTCTGTTGTGCCATATGATTGTTCATTGACCACAAATTCAATCCGATTTGTTAACAAGACATAATCATCAGGAGCTACAGTTTCTTCTAAATAATAGGTGCCGTATTTAAGCCCTGTGATATCAACTAATCCATCAGCCGTTGTTGTAAAAGTAGTTGCTTCGGCTTTTGTTTTCACCCAAGTTGCTGCTTTCGTTGTTTCATCGATTTTCAAATAATTTGCTGTGTCACTGTTTTGATCACGAACGACAAAGGAAGCTCCCGCCAAGGCTTGTGTCGCTGTCACATCGCCATCGACTTTAATGAAACGTTTCCCACCTGTCACAACTTCAACAGTTGGTGGTGTTTGATCGTCGGTATGGCCATTATCAACATTCGCCTCATTTTTAAAGCCTTTCGTAGGATCTGCTTTTTCATTTAAATGCATAAAGTAAACGAATTTTAGTGTGCCGCCTGGTGTTAACGTAGGAATATACGCTGGATTAACGGCGACAGTGAAGCCATTTGCTTGTTCAGTCACTTGATAATTTTCAGGAGCAATCACTGTATCCCCATCATATAACGCATAGGCATACTCTCCAGAAGTCACGTTATCAAAAGTTAAGGCTGCATCATGTTTATCAACTAAATTGAATTTGACGTATTTATTAGCGTCGCCTTCTTTGTCTGCAATCCCCAATGGAATATTTACAGAAATTTGATATTTAATTTTTTCGCCAATTGCCACATCTTTACCATCCAAGTTTGGTGTTGTTTTATCAACTTTAGAGGTATCATTTTTGACTGTTTTTTCAACAGGTGTTTGATTGTTTGCTTCAATTGTAAATGGTGTTTTTGTTTGATTTTCAATTAATTCTGCATTATTTGGAGCTTTTACTTCTTCTAAAATATACGAACCAACCTCAAGATTTTTAACTGTTAATTCTCCCGTTCCATTCTCTGCTTCTGTAAAATCATTTTCGCCAATTTCATAACTTTTCCCAGTAATAAAGCGTTTTGCTTGTTCTTTATCCGTTGTCCATGTATATAATCCATCTTTGACTCCTTGGATATATTTTACTGTGCCTGGTGAGCCTTCGCTTTTGGAAATAACAAATTCTGCGCCATTTAATCCTTCATTTTCAGCAGTTCCTACTTTTTTCACATGTAAACTACCATCATTGGCTACCACATTTTTAGGATAAATATGAACAATCGCTAATTCTTCTGTTCCATATTTATAGGAACCATCTGCTTGCTTGATCATTTCGTAAACTGGGAACGCCACCACCATATTCGTAGCAGCAACTACACCCTCTTTTGGTTCTTCTTTAATGGTATACACTGCATCTTTACCATTTTGTTTTTTAGGTAACTGAACAGTGACATTCCCATTTGCATCGGTGGTTCCTTGAGCAACAGGTTTCCCAGGAGTTAAACTTTGGACAGCTTGTTTAGCTGCATCAACGCTTGCGCCTGCCGCTCGTTGCTCGTAAAATTCGCTCGTCACGTTATAAATACTAAACGTCACATCTGCCAGTCCTTGATATTTATCAAACTCGCTCATTTCTTTCCCGCTATTTTGAATAAGCGGATCTGGTAAATCCGTCATTTTCTTTTTGTGAATCACGAGCTGTGCGCTCTCCCCATTTTCTTCTGCAAATGCAGTTGTTGTCCCTAATACACTCGTGAAAAGTGGCAAAATTAGTAACAAGGTACTAACGGTGTACCAAACTTTTTTTAATTGCTTCATTTTCTCTCTCCTCTTTTTTGTTTTTGATAAAATAGCCAAATGACTACCATCCCAATGATTAGCAGGCCTGCAATCGTCAACCAAATAGAACGTTCTTCATTTGTTTTTGGTAAGAAGCCTGACTCTTTTACTTTTTTATTGATTACATGTAACGGTGCTGTTCGTTGTCCGTTCGTTGCATAAGAATTTTTTTCCACCGTAAAAGGAATTTCTGTTTGATTCAGAAGATAACCTTTTGGTGCAGAGATTTCTTCCAAGAAGTACTGGCCATCTTTTAAACCTTTAACTGAAAATTCACCGGCTTGATTAGACGTGATTTTTTTAGCTAATGCTTTTTCTTTTTGCCAACGATACCCGTTTGCTGTTTCATTGAGGTATTCCCCCGCTTGATTTTTGACGATAAAAACAGCCTCTGGCAAGGTGATTTTCGCATTTTCACTATCAACTTTGACAAAAGACTTGCCGCCTGTACGAACTGCGGCTCTTTTAGTCAAGGTATGCTTGTCCGTGACTAATTGTCCTTCGTTGTTAATCGCAGTGTCTGGTTCAGCGGTCTTTTCTAAACGCATTTGATACGACACAGTCATTGTTTGATTTGCAAAGTTTTGTAAGTCTTTAATTGAAAAATCAAGCGTAAATCCATGCTTTTGCGTCGTCAGTGTGTAACCTGTAGTAACTGTTTTTCCAGCCACTTTTACCTCAATTGATTCTGGTAAAAGTGTCAACGTTGTATCCGCCTTATCTGACAAACGGAATTCCTGATATCCTAAAATATTCGCTGGAATCTGAGTCGTTAACTGATAGTTAATGTGCTCTCCTTGATTAAAGCCTTGTTGCTTATCGAGTACCGTTTTTTCAAGTGGTGGTAAGTCATAGGCATTTTCTTCATTTTTTGGATATAAATGAACATGCGTTAACGATTGCCCTTGTGGATCTTGAACAGGCAAAATCACTACTAGGTTGCTAGCTTTTTCCTTTACCACTTCTGGTGCTTCCGCTTCAACAAATAAATAGGCTTTATCTCGTTGCTGCGAATCTTTGCTAGCTAATGAAAAAGAAACCACTCCATCTTCTCCATTTATTGTCTGTGTTTTATCTTCTGCGATTGGTTTTCTATTCATTGCACCGGTTTCTGCTAATTGACGCTGTGCTTCTTGGACCGTTTTTCCTTCAGAACGAAGCTGATAAAACGGATCCGTCACATCATAGACTTGATAAGTGACGTCATTTAAGCCCCGATAATTTTGAAGCAGCGTTCCCTCTTCCCCTGTGTTTTGCTGCTGTTCTGGTAATTGACCATCAGGGAACAATAATTTGTGCAACGTAACTTGAACGCTTGCTTGCGATGCTTCTGCTAATGCTTGCTGTGAAAACCCGAAAAGAGCGAGTAGCATGACGCAAATACTTAACCAACGTGCGTTTTTCATTGATTACACACTCCCTTCTGGTCGTCTAATAAAGAGATAAACACCCGCTATCACGAATGTACTAATCGCTATCAAGTAAAACCACAAGCGTCCTATGCCACCAGTTTCAGGTAAAGGAACCTTTGCTTGGTTCGTAACATCTAAAGTGATTTGATTATTCTTCTCTCCAGAAATTAAAACATCTGCTACTTTTTCCCCATCTATCGTGACTGAACCATCTTCGCGAATTATTAATTCGATTGGTTCTTTTAACCCCTGATATCCTTCTGGCGTAAAGGTTTCTGTTAGGACATATTTCCCTGGTTTTAAGTTTTCAAAAACAAAAGTATCCGTTTCTTTGCCATCTTTTGGTAATTCAATATCCGTATCTGGTCCTGTTAAACGGAATTTCGCTCCTTTAAGTGGCGTCTGATTATCGGCTTTTTTATGAACCGTTAAGTCAAAAGGTTTCAAATGATTTTGATGTGTCAGTGTCCATTCTGGCGCATTTTCTTCAATATTTTTGCCTGCATAGTGAATTTCCCCATATTTATCAACAGTAAATTCATAATTTCCAGCAAGAGTGTCGTATCCTAATGGTCCTGATTGTTCCACCATTCGATACTCACCAGGTTCACTAATTTTAAAATAGCTCAATCCTGCAGTATCTGTTTTTTGAGTTGCCACAGTTTGGTAACTTCCTTGAGCATTTTTTCTTTGCAACGCAAAAGTCGCCTCTGCTAAGTTCACTTGTTTGCCATTTTGCATGGTGTATTTTCTAATTCTGATTGGCAAAGAAGAAAATTTATTTTCAATTTCCAATGGAATAACTTGATTTGTGGTGGTCACTTCTTGTCCATCGATGCTTACTTTGCCTTGCTCACTCACCTCAATTTGCCAAGTCGTTTTCTTGCCTAACTCATGTCCTGCAGGTGCTTTTACTTCAGTTAATGTATAGCGTTCCCCTTTTTGTAGGCGCACATCTTTTGGCAAGGAATAGCTACCATCTTTATTGTCCACTAATGTTGTTTGAACATTTTTACCACTCAATTCAAAAACGGCTCCCACTAAGTTTTTCTCACCTGAGGAAGAATTTTTGATTACTTTTAAATCTAATGGCTTGAACTGCTTCGTGTTTTTCCAAGTAGTATCGTCGATTTTTTCTTGACTATAACCAGGAACTGCTAATTCACGGGTTGTTTGGTAATTGAAAGCTTGTCCTTGATTATTGTATTGGGGAAGTCCAAGAACTTCTTGATAGCTTTCATCCGCGGTTTTGGAAAGTTGGGTTACATTTTTGCGCTCCCAACTATTGCTGGTATCATTTTCTGGTTTTGATAATTTAATATACCCAGTTTGCCAGTTGGCTGTGTCAGTTACTTGCTTTCTACTAATTTCATAAATCACATTATCTGGCCGACTTGTTGGGTCTTGATCATACTCTTCCCAGATTTTTTTCACGTTTAACTTCACGCCAGGTGCTTTTCCCGAAGGAACCCCAAAATCAACTTTTTCAGGGGCCGTGGCTAATGGCTGAAACGTTGTCCGACCATTCATTTGATACCAAAAATCAGGTTTGAAGTTTTCTGACTCTGTTTGAATACGTACTTGATAATGAATTTGAATTTCTTGCCCTTTACCCAAATAAATCTCATTACTATTAATTGTAGCGCCTGTTAGCGACACTTCTGGTAATGTTTGAACCTGAACAGGACCCACACTTTTCATTGATAATGTATTTGGCTCGTATTTAAAAGGTTCAGCAATTGGATCAACTACTTTTCCGTTTACAACCGTTCCTGAAATCTGAACGGCTTTTTTCGCTAAATAATCAGAAATGTCTGGTGCATAATCCGCGGATTCATAATAAAGGTCTCCATTTTCATCGGCTGACACCATCTCACGCATTTTATCTTCAACTTGTTGTTTAGATAAATTAGCTCGTGGATCGCTTTGCAATTGAATACCCAATCCATGTATTTCAATCCCGCGTTGTTTTAAGGCCATTGCCTCACCTATCGTGGCGATAAACGTACTGTTAATTCGTTTATTGATATTGTTTTGATCTGGCGCATTATAGCTACCAGAGATATAAGAAGTGCTACCTGGTTGATCTTGTCGATTCGTAAATTGTGTCCCGTAAAAGCGACCATCCGCCTCTGTTTGAACTCGACTCACTTTATAAGAGAAGGTTGGGACGCCATCCGTTAAAAGTACAATAACTTTCTTATGTCCATTTGGCGTTGCTAACATATCACCAGCATCTCTTAATGCTTTTTGAGTGAAAGTTCCTCCTCTAGTGCTACTTGGCGTAATATTTTTAATTGGATTTTTGACTGTATCAAACGGCCCCATTTGAATGGCATTGTTATTATAACCGTCACTTGAGTAGCCAACATAGCCCATGTTGATGTTATTGGTAATACCGCTATCTGCCAATGTATCAACAAAACGGTTCACTCCTTTTTGAACTTCACCAATCCGATTGTTTTCATTCATACTACCGGACCAGTCAACGACTAAGACCAAATCCAATGGCGTGATTTCTTTCTGAACATTCCCACGCACATTAAGATATACATCAAAAAGCCCTGGTGTTGTTGTTTCTCTAGCATATTTTCGGATGGCATAATCGGCTTGGTCTCCTGTACCGCCATACTCAATATAAGAATTTGTGCGATTAGTAGGGTCCCCATTCCAACTCGTTTGGCCATCCCATTGGGCACCACCATCTTTATTCCCTTGATGGTTTAACACATTTTGATTGCCTGTGGGCCGCCAATTAGCTGTCGGATAAGTCCCAGAATTATCCGTCGTGTATTGTGGTGCAATTAAAGGCAGTGCCAGATTCGCTCTCAAAGTAGCTGGCGCCATTCTTGCTTCTGCAAATGGATTGGTTACCTCTTCTGTTGCGGTCGGCTGTTCTGTTTTTTCTGGAGCCGAATCATTTTTGTTAGTTTCTTTCGTATTTTCTGGTACAGTTATTTTTTCTGGTTCAGTTGATTCTTTAGCAGAATCCTCTACTGTTATTTTTTCAGAAGTAACTGAAACATCATATTCGTTGTTTTCATACAATAACTTAGGTGGCTGAGCTGTTTGAAGCGAACTTTGCTCAACAGCTAACGAAAGCTGTACCGGCTTTTTTACTTGTGCGTCCAAAGTCAGATAAAGCGTACCATTAGTCACTTGGTAAGAATATCCGTCTTTTTCAATTACAGCAGTATCCATGAACTGTGCATTTTTCAATTGAATTTCTCGTTGTAATGGCTGCTCTGTTTGGTTGAGAAGATTTAACTCGATATTAATATTCGTTTTATCATTCTCATCTGTTATCATTTGAGCGGATGTAATTTCAACTTCTTTGGCTGTTTCTGCATAGCCAATGAGCGGTATGAAATAGGATGAGACAAGTAAAAAGACTACGCCGAAAACCCCAAATTTCTTTAGTAATTTAATGTCTGTTCTCTCCTTTCTTTTATGAATTAACAGTTAAATTAGAATTGCCTAGCACGTAAAATTTCATTATTCTAATCTGATAATTATTATACAGAGAAGGAGCTCATTAAATCACACCAGCTTTCATACCAAGCGGTTTCATTTCTGAAATTGCGTTATTGTTTCGATGATTGTTTCATTAAAGTAAAGGACTTGGGAGGAAACAATATGATTAGGTTTTTAGAAAAAAATTATCGGAAAATGGAAGAAATCATTCGTGTCTTATCCATTTCTGATAAATGGATGACTAAAAAAGAACTTGCAAAATATATTGGTAGTTCTGAGTCTACTTTTATTCGTTATATTGAGGAGATTAAACAGCGTTGGGGCGAAAGTTTAACCATTAAAACATCGCATAAATTAGGCTATCGTTTAGAAAACTTTAATGTGTCCTTATATTTAAACGTGCTGACGGATATGGCAAAAACGTCAACGACCACCCAATTGCTCCATGAGTTTATCCAAAATCCTGGCAAAACCATCGAATATTATTGCGATACCATCAATATTAGTCGCTCTTCTTTTGCTCGAAAATTGAAGCAGTGTAATCAGGTCTTGGAAACTTACTCTCTTCGCGTTATCGTTGATCAAGGCTATCAATTAACTAGCCAAACAGAAGAATTGCCTTTACGTATTTTTACAACCTTTTTCTTTTTAATGTATTATGGTCATTATGAATTGCCTTATCAATTAGATAAGCAAGAAATCAAACAATTAATGCGTCGTAATCAATGTCAATTAAATATTATTAGTATGGATAACAGTTATGAACACGATTTCTTTATTATGTATTTTATTGTTGATTTATTAAGAGAGCATCAAGGCTTTCAGCAACGTTTCCAGAAAAAAACAGATAAAAAGAGTCCAATCAAAATGGAAGATTATCTTTTACTCAGTCGTCATTTTACTGGGCTCAGCCGTGAAACCTATCGGGAAGTTCTCCGGTATTTTCAAAGAGGCGCTTTTCAGCAATACTACTCCGAAGACCAAGAAGTCATCAGTCAAAGAATACGTGAAAATTTAAAATTTAATGCTTTTTCACAGATTGAACAATTAACAGAAGAAGTCGTCGACTTCGCTGTTCACTTGTTAACCTGTCTTTATTTGTTTTCTCAATTAGTGCCTTTTGACACCTCCGAATTGACACAAAGGGCCACCTTTTTCACTCGACAAATTCATTTTACTCAGCTTCACTTATATGCACGATTAAAAGCAGAATTGCATTTCTTTTCCGCTCTTTTAGAAACAAATCTATTAAACTATTCATCTTCTTATATTTTTTGGTTGCTTAATACTTTTCCAGAAATTAACCAGAGTTTCGACTCAAAAAAGATTTTGATTATTAGCGACATGGGCCTGAATCATAGTCAATATATTGGAAACTATGTCCACGATATTTTAGCTTTGCATCGGATTCGTTCAAATACGTTAGCAATTACGGAAGAACAATTAGGTGAACATCAACTTGAAGAATTTGATTTGATTATTACCAATCAACCAATTATTGAAACCAGTGTTCCAAGTATTTTAATTAATGATGCTATCTTATTTTCTAACAAAAGAGAATTGCTCGATTTATTAAACTTTTAACGTCTTAATGGTTTTCCCTATCTACCAAAAAGATAGCCCTTTTATCAAGAACCACGTAATGTGAGGTGCCATCATACAGAAGATATTTTTATTTTTCTGAAATCAAAAAGAAAATAGGACATAAGTCATTTCGACTTATGTCCTATTTTCACTCTTAAGATAATCAGCTAAACGAAACCAGCAAATTAAATTTCTGATTGATTCACTGGCCATCTTGTGTGACTTTTACTTGGCAAAATTAATGTAATGAAGATCACTAAAGTACCGATAAAAGGAAGTAAATAGAATAAAATCCACCAGTTACTGTGGTCGCGATCATGCAATCTTCTTGCTCGAACAGTAAAGTTTGCCAACCAAATTAAAGCAGTCAGCAAGAAAAAGATAATGGTCACGGTATTCCATTCTTTAATGATTGTTCCATCATTGGGTGTTACTTCAATATATCTGTAAACGCCCGTAATTGCTGAATAAATCCCTAACACCAAATAATTAATTAATTGTGGCCACCAATATTGTGCTCGTGTTGCTGACGCATTCATTGTTGTAATATTATTCCAGTATTCTCTATACGCGTTAAACATATTATCACCCCCGCATTAACTATTACAGAAGTCTTTCGTTTTGTCAAAGAATAACGTTATTTTATGCCGCTTAATGACACGTCCATGTGCCTTCCTTAAACTCACACGAAGCTGACTTTTCAGAAGAAGGAGTTAATGAAACTAACGGTTGCTGTTGTTTTTCTTCTGCGAGAATTTTTTGAATAGTTTGGCTGATTTGTTGTTTCGGTACTGCACCATTAATTAAATATTTTTGATTAATGATTAGTGCGGGAACTCCTTGTAAACCATAAGCAGAAGCTAGCGCAAAATCTTCTTGAACCGCCGTCCAAACAGCCTCGGAAGCAACAGCTTCTTTCCATAAAGCAAAATCAATCGTTGTCTCTTTTACTAGCTCCTCAATTACTTCTGGCTCTTCAATATTTAAACTTCTCATAAATAAACCTTCTTGTAACTTATCAAACAGTACCCAATAAGTGTCTTGGTTGCCAATGTATCCAGCTGCTTTTGCTGCTAATAATGCATTCTTTGATGTTGGAAAATCAAATCGTTGCTTCCTCATCCCTTCAATATTAAAACGATGCTTTGAATCGTTTTGATTGGCATGCACCCAATGCGTCAAAACTTCTTCTTTTACTGCTGCTCGTGAGCCAAACATTGTTTCAAAATCGTTTGCGGACCACCCCAACGCAAACGACCGATGAATCAATTCAATTTCAGGAAATTCTTGTTGAATCTCATGCATGCGGTCAGACATTGGAAAACAAAAACTACAAATAACATCATGGAAAAATTCTATTTTCATCCTTACCCTCCAGTAACTCTTTTTTCAAAACAGATTGAACTAAATTTACCATTTCACTTACTAAAAGTAAACAAATGAAGCCAATTAAAAGAAAAAGATGAAACAAAATGCGCTATGGCTTTTGTCTCACCTGTTCTATCTACTTATTCTGATGTGTCCATTCCATTACCCGCTCACCATTCGTATCTAATTCACCATTAAATACAAAACCAAGTTGTTGATACAACCGAATTGCTGAGCTGTTCGTATCATAAACACTCAAGTATAGCTTGTTTGTTTGGTATTTTTCTATTAGCATTAACATTAAAAGTCGACAGGCTGCTTTCCCATAACCTTGTCCTTGGAACCGTTGATCAATTAAAAAGCGGTCTAACCAAACGCGCCCATCTTGCCAACGTCCATACATGGCATAGCCGATTAATTGATTGCCGTCATAAATACCTGCCGATTCCCATTCTGGAAATTGGTCCGATTCTTTTAGATTTTCTGCCATTGATTCAATGAAGGTTTGTTGTTCAGCGAAAACTTGTAGGTTTTCCACTGCTTTACGATTATCGTTTGTTACTTTTTCAAAATGTATTTCCATTGTTTTCACCTAATTAGTTGTTATTTTCTGCATACTTGTATTCTTTCTTGCTTCTTATTTTAACATACTTATTTCCCTTTGCTTTCTCTAACTCTCTGTGATTATACGTTTCTCTTTTTTATGGGAAATCTTCCCTATAAATGGAGACTCTTTTCAAGAGATTTCTTTTTACACTACCCGTTTCAAATGATATAAATGATATATAGAGTGTTTTAACTATGTGCAACATGATTAAAAGTTAACTGTTGGGGAGCAGTTAACTTTTGCTTTTTAACCACAAAAGAGAGGATCCGCTGTGAGAAATAACTGCAGTAGATGCTCCCTTTTGTATATTATTTATTTACTAGCCGATAGTTGAAAGTTTTCCCGTTACTCAGTAGTATCGATTTTGTCTTCTTGACTATCTAAAGAACGGTCAACTTTTTCGTCGTAACTTTCCATGGAATTTTCATTTTTATGTTTCTGCTTATCGACCGTTTTATCGACTTTTTCTTTCTGTCGATCAATTGTTTTTTCCATCTCTTCGCCAGCCGAGGTACAACCACTCAGTAAAAGGAAACTTGTGAATAAAAACGCTGACAAGATAACTGTTTTTCCGATTTTTGTTTTCATAAACTCACCTCTCGTTTAATTTAAAAAAACGTCCCGATAAAACATTGTTCCCTTGATTATTTACTCACAATTAGCGAACGACTAAGACATTGCACAAAGCATGGTTAACCACATAATCTGTAGTAGAACCAATCAAGGTTCGTTGAATAGCACCTCTTCCCGTGGCACCTAGCACAATTAAATCTATGGCATAATTTTCAGAAATCGTGTTGGCAAGATAACGTTTTGGGCTCCCAAGCTCAACAATTTTTTTGACTGTTTTTACACCAATTTCACTCGCTTGTTTTGCCTTTTCAGTGAGCATCTCTTCTGACTTGTGTTTTTCTAAATCATACAATTCTTCAAAAGAAAATGGACTCGTCGTAAATTCAGCATCATTAATAATTGTAGCTAAATAAAGAGTGGCTTGTTCCTCTTTGGCAATCCTGACAGCTTCATGAAAAGCTTTTTCAGATTGATCTGAGCCATCAAGAGCAACCAAAATATGTTGATATACTGACATTTTATCCGCCTCCTTAACCAAATTAAGAATCAAAACTAACACAACAGCTGTGTTACATTTTAGTGGCTATCTGTTGTAATTTTTCCACGGTTAATGCTTGATAATTTGTTTCTTCAAGTAGTCCCGTTTGAATTTCAACAGAAACATCTTCCGTACATGTTTCTAAAAACATTGTGGCATAATCAAACTGTTGCTCTAAGAATGTTTCATACTCCAGTCGACAACGTAAAAATTCTTTCGCGGTATCTGAAACATGTAAACACATGCGGCGCTTATTCGCTTTCTTGGTTATCACAAAATAGGTTCCTTCTAAAATCGTGGTAATCTCTTCAATAATATACGCTGCATCTTTTACCATTCCGTCAATCCAGTCCTTTATTTGTTTTCAGTGTCGTTGCCTTTTTCTTTGTCGTCACTTAACAGCTCTTTAATTTTTTCACGATTGTCGTATAACTTTTTTCCTACGCCCACTAAGGCGCCGCCTGCCAATAACTTTGTTAAAAAGCCGCCATTTGCGTTTGTTTTTTTGCCATGGTGTCCTTTTAAATGATGTCCCATCCTAGCCACCTCCATAATTTTTATTTCTATTACCTATGAACATTATCTCATATGTTTTCACAAAACGCACGTATAACAATAGTTTTTTAATCAAGGCTCGACCACTTTGTAAACTCATGACTTTTAATATGACGAATCTCTTCAAATAAAATATGTGTATGTCCAACTTTTGCATACTCCATTGAACTCATCCCTTCAAAAACACCAACAATTGGTGGTTGAACACGGCCAAAATCATCCAAAGTATTCAATTGGATTTCTAAAACTTGGTTATTTTTTAAAGACTGCTCTAAGTATTCTTCAATTTCTTCTGTTGTCTGTTGCGGTAAGCGTTCAAACGCTCTCTTAGAATATTCGTCAGAAGCTTCGATTCCTTCTTGTAACTCCCCCAATGCAAAAGCGGTCGCCCATTTCAGTTCAAAGGGCCGATCATGGTACTCATTATAAGGTGTAAATTCTTTTTTTGTTCGTTTCATGATGTTATCCTCCTAAACCGACATTTCCTCCAGCATGTCCACCGACTAATCCCGAACGATGAATTGCCGTCGCGCCTTCCAACAAAGAAGAGGCGTGGATTAAAGCTTGAAAGCCAAATTTTTGTCGGATTTTATCAATCAGATAGTTTAACTCCATTTCACTAATTTGCTCTTCTGGTTCCGAAAATAAATCTAATTGTAAAGATTCATTCCAAACTAATTTCCCATAAGAAAGCCCTAATTGCCGGACATCAGTTCCCGCTAGATAATGTTCTCTAAAAAGGGCTAATACATAGGTAATCAAAACTTTTGTATTGTTTGTTGCAGGAATCGTTTGTTGTTTTCGCCAACCAGTTCGTCCTTCACGGTCAATTTGACCTTTGGAATAACCAACGTAGACTGTGATACATTCCGTTTGACAATGCGCTTTTCTTAAACGAGCAGCCACTTGTTCTGTCAGTTCCTTTAAGACTAGTTCAATCTGATCTCTTCGCGCATAATCTCTCGGTAAAATCTGACTATTCCCAAATGATTTTTCAGCTTTATGTGGTGCTTTTTTCCCTAAAAAGGTACGATCAATCCCCCATGAATGAGCATACAATTGAAGCCCCATCACGCCAAATGTTTCTTGTAAAAGATGCGGATTCGCTTGCGCTAACTCATATACAGAATCAATTCCTAAACGATTCAGTCGTTTAGCCATTCTGCGACCAATCCCACAAAAATCTGTCAAAGAAGGCAACTGCCAGACAGTATCTGGTACACGATCATACCGCCATTCTGCAATAAAGTCTGGCGAATGTTTGGCGCCATTGTCCAACGCCAATTTAGCCAGTAACGGATTGTCCCCTATCCCAACGGTCACATAAATACCCACATGATTATAAACGACTTTTTGGATAATCCGAGCCATCTTATAGGCGGTTTCACAATGAAAATAACTTAAAGAAGCCGTTACATCAAGAAATGATTCATCTACACTAAACACAGAGTGATCTTCATCTGCGACAAACTTTTTATATAAATTATTGATTTCTTGATTTTTTTTCATGTACAAATTCATTCGTGGCGGAACCACATATAAATCAGGATGAGCGGGCACTTGATTTTTACGCGTAACATTTGAAACACCTAAAACTTTTTTTGCCATTGGCGATGCTGATAAAACTAATCCCCCCGCATTTTCGGCATTACTCATCACTACTAACATCGTTTTCAACGGATCTAACCCACGTTCTGCGCATTCTACACTAGCGTAAAAACTTTTGCAATCAATACAAAGAATATCGCGACTAGGTTCTTTTTCATAATCAAATTTCATAAACATCACCTCACTTGCAAAATCATTATACGAACAAACGTTCGATTAATCAAGCGAACACTGTTTATTTTTTTGTTTTTTTCAAGAACGGTTGGTGATCAAAAAAAAAAATAAGTATTCGGAATTTTTATATTCCAAATACTTATTTTTTCTTTTACATCTTATTTCGATTTAAAAATAACGATAAAAAGCCCGTTCCTAACAGAATTACTGCTGAAACATAATAAGGGAAAAAGTGATTGATATCAAATAAAGCTCCTGCTGCCATTGGTCCTAAAATATTACCAAAACTTGTAAATGTCGAATTTAGTCCGTTGATGGTTCCTTGTTGATCTCCAGCATGTTTGGATAAATAAGTAGTTACTGCTGGTCTAAACAAGTCAAACGCTAAAAAGACAATAAACGTTGAAAATACAACAACTAAATTATTTTTTGTAAAGGCAATCACGGCAATAAAAATGGCACTTGCAAAAAAGGTTAATTGGATTAAACCCATTTCACCTATTTTTTGGACGATTGCATCAAAGAAAAACAACTGACAAATCAACGCTAAAATACCACTAACCGTAATCACGATTGCTATTTCACTTGTGGTAAAGCCAAAATTAATAGTCGCCATAATACTATAAATAGATTCGAACGCTTGCAGGCCAAAAGAGGAAATTAAGATAATCACAAATAATGAGGTAAACATTGGATTTCTTAAAATATCCATAAATGAACCTTTTTTCGCTTCAACAGCGGCTAAAATTCGTTTCTCCGGCTCCTTCAAAACAGTTAATGTCAAAATAAAACCAATAAATGCTAAAAATGCGGCCGCAAAAAATGGAGCGCGAATACCTAAATAAGCAATAAAACCACCAACTCCTGGTCCGATAATAAAACCACCACTAATTGCGGCTGACACAAGCCCCATCGCTTTCGGACGTTCAGAAATCGTGGTCATATCTGCCACAAAGGCTGTCACTGACGGCATTAATAAAGCGGCGGCAATCCCGCCTAAACCACGAGAAATATAAAAACCGCTTTTCGCTTGGGCTAAACCAAATAATAACTCAGAAATTGAAAAAACCAACATGCCCGTCGCAATCATTTTTTTCCGACCAATTTTATCCGAAAGGACACCTGCGATTGGCGATGTGATTAATTGGGCAATCGCAAAAATAGAAATCATCATTCCCATTGTGGTACCAGAAAAATGCATTTCTTCTTTTAATTGGGGAATTACGGGAATGACTAGGCCTACGCCTAGAAAAACAAGAAATAAGTTAGAAATTGCTAAGTACATCATACTATTTTTTTTCGTCATAATTTGCCTCCTCCATAAAAAAACAGCCATCAAAAATGGCTATTTCTGTTTCTTTGTATGTACTTTCTTTGACAGTGTTTCGACTGAAACACTCGTTGAGTCATTGAGATACATTTTACACTAATTCGCTGAAAATTTCACTAGTTTTTACTTATTTTTTTAAAGGAAATTGTTATTTTTTAAAGACATAACTTAAGTATCCAAGTATTTAATGAATCGCTTTTGTTTTTTATCAGAAATATAGCCAATGTGTTCATAAAATTGATGTGCTGCTGTACGCTGTTCCCCTGAATTTAAGCGAATCGCAGACAAGTTACACTTTTTAGCTTCCGTTTCTAGTTTCGTCATTAATTGTTTGCCAATTCCACGGCCTTCTGCTTCTTTTGCCACTGCTAATCCCAGAACGTTCAATAACGTTTGGGAATAAATTGTTTCATACAGTTGCGCATGCACATAGCCTAAAATCTTGCCTGTCTTCGTTTCTTCATAAACATATAAAAACTCTCTGTCACTGGCTAGTAGTAATTTCTCAATCTGTTTACAGGTCACGTCAACGGGAACTTCATAGCCCAATTGTTCTTTATTAATGATAGTTAACGCCGCTGCATCTGTTGGCTTCATTTTTCTAATCAAGGGTAACAACCTCCTAAATGATATTTATAGAGTATTACTTTGGCTACTCTATAGTTTTTTCGATAAATAAAGAACTAACTCATCATCATTAACACACCGTTCGTTTGGTTTCAGCTGCTTATTTTGAAACCAAACTCCTGAACCATCTGGCACATATCCTTGTTTGATATATAATCTTTGCGCTGCACCATAACCAGGATGCAGGCCTACTCCCAAGGAAACAGTATCTGCATAACTTTTGGCAACATTTTCTGCACGATTTAATAATAACCGCCCCACTCCTTGTTTTTGAAATGGCAAGAATACATTGAAATCAGCTATTTCAGGATATAAATTTTTAAAAGGTCCTTCCTTAGCTAATGGCAGTAACGTCACATAACCTAACAGCGTTGCCTTTTTCTCCGCTACAAAAACCGTTCGTTGCTTGACTAATTGTTCTTCTAAATAGTTCATTAAAATCTCTTGGCGACTTGGCCAACCTTGTTGGACAAATTGAGTATCCAGCGCTAAGATATCTTTCTCTTGCATTTCTCTAATAACCACTAGCTCAGACATCAGCATTTCCTCCAAAAAAAAGTTTTCATTTTATACAACGAAGCGAATAATTCTTCGCTCCCTTATTCATTTTCAAAAACCATCGAGTTGATGATATTTGGGCAAAACAGCAACACATGTTTCTTCTGAATTAACAGCAATAACGAACCCTTGCCATAAGGACCACGTCACCGCTTCACCTAATTTCTCTTTCACTCGTTGAATCATTTCAGCTTGCGTTAAGTCTCGAGCAGGGAAATGTTGAACTTTATCGTTACTGATTAAAAAAATAAATGATTCTGAAAAAGCTGTCATGACTTCAGGTGGTAAATTTTTTAATCGTTCTTGGTAATCCATTGAAACCACTCCTTCTTTTTTATCATACCACAACATCCATTTCTCTAAAAAGCGCAGCACTCACTACTGAATATCTGCTAAAATTTGCCTGATAATCTGCTTTTCAGACAGTTGTTCAGATAACCGCTTTTCTCCCGGAAGCTCTAAATAATCTTCTGGTAGCCACCAACGTTTCATTTCCACGACACCAAATTCTTGATTCTTGTTTCTCTGGCTATGTCTTTTCAGCGTTTCTTCAAAAGAAATATCAAAATAATAAACCTGAACGTTACCTTCAAAGAGATGGATTATTTCCTGAAAAAAGGAATGATAAATGGCTTTTTGAAAAATCCCTTCAACAATCACATACTGGCATTCTTGATACCCAAAAGCCAGAGGTCGGGACAGGAGTGTTTAGCTTCAAGAAATAAGAAGGAATTTCCGAAAGATGCTTTTCGTCTTTCGAGGAATTTCAGCTTATTTCCGAAGAAGCTGCTCCTCTCCCGCCGTTTATCTTAAGATTCAAGTCTAAGAAGGTAAGTCGTTTCGACTTACCTCCAAAAGACTGTTTCATCTTTAACACGAAGCATTTCTCTGCGCACCACATCTTGAGAAATCAATAACGATTGTTCTTTAAGACACTGATGAAGCGCTTTAGCTATCGTTGTTTTACCACTACCAGAATTACCACGTAAAATAATTAATTTCGGTTGCATCTGTTTCCCTCCATTTTCTTGATTGTTGAAAACAAGCAGAAAAGAGCAAAAAACTTGGAAAAAACTCTCCAAGTTTTGCTGTTATTTTGATGAATGTTTCGTTGAATCTCGCTGAATGAATTCCGTTCCGACAATAATTTTTCTAGGAACTGGTGGGGTATTCAAGCATAACTCTTTCATTGTCTCAACGGCTAGCTCACCCATCCATTCAGTATGAACTTTAACTGTTGTTAATGTGGGTGAAACATATTTTGCGACACTAATATCATTAAAACCAATGATAGAAATATCTTCTGGCACACGAATGGCTGCTTCTTGTAACGCCCGCATTGCACCAATCGCCAATGTATCACTTGCAGCGAAAAAAGCGGTTGGACGAGTGTCCGCTTTTTCAATAAAGTCTTTCATCGCTTGATAGCCTTCTTCAACAGAAAAAGCTGCTTCGACAACCCATTCTTGATGATAAAGGTCCAGATCTTTTAAGGTTTCTTTAAAAGCGACAAAACGTGGATCAACCAATGCCACGTGGGACTCTTTCGTATATTCTTGCCCAGAAAGTATACCAATTTTCTGATGCCCTTGCGCCAAAAATTCTTGCACAATTGTTTTAACACTTCCAGCAAAATCAACAACAATGGAGTTTTGGCCAAAAGCCATTGCATCAAAGTCTACAAATAGAAGAGGTGCGCCTAAGGCGGCTAAGGCCGCCACTTGCTTTTCATCAAATTTTCCTAGGGCAATTGTCCCATCAAATCTTTTTTGAGACAGGTTTGTCAGAGATTCTTTGACTAAAAGAAAACCCAATTCCTCTGCCCGCTTTTCAACACCTAAACGAATCGATAAATAGTAAATATCATCCAGTTCTTCTGGATCGCTGAACCATTGGACAAACCGAATTTTCTTTTTGCCTGCTTGTTTTTTTCTGGCTCGCTTTTTATAATTTAACGTTTCTGCTGTTTCAAATATTTTTTTCTTCGTTTCATCACTAACTGATAATGTTTCATCATAGTTCAAAACTCTCGAAACTGTCGCTGAAGAAACACCGACTTGCTCTGCTATATCTTTAATGGTTACGATGTTCCTCACCTCAAATTAATCATTTTCAATACATTGAATAAATCGTTCAAAAGCACGACGGCCTTCTTCGTCACGTTTAAAGACACCGGCATCTGTTAAAATTTGAACAAAAATTGTCCCAATTCCTTGTTGGATCACTTCTTTGACATTGGCTTCAGTGATGGTTTGCTGACTGAGTTCATCCGCCCAAGCTCGATGACTTTCAGCAATTTGATTGGGTTGCTTTAATAAATACTTTTCGACTTCTCTTAATTCTTGTGCTAGCCTTGGTGGCAAAATAGCTAGTCCCATTACTTCAATTAAGCCAATATTTTCTTGCTTAATATGTTGTACTTCTGGATGTGGATGAAAAATGCCATCTGGAAATTCCTCCGAAACATTATTATCTCGTAAAACTAAATCCAATTCAAATAATGACCCTTTGCGTCGAGCAATTGGCGTAATCGTATGATGCGGTGTGCCATCTTCTGAATAGGCCCGAACTGAGACTCGTTCATCAGAATAATTGCGCCATTTGGTCAAAATTAATTCGGCCGCCTCAACTAGTTCCTCTTGACGATCACTTTGAAGACGAATCACAGACATCGGCCATTTTAAAATACCCGCAGTTATCTCAGGATATTTTTTCAAAGAAAATCTTTTTTCCATTGGTGCTAAATCCATTGGAAATGTATGACGTCCTGCTTGGTAATGATCATGAGATAAAATAGAACCACCAACAATTGGCAAATCTGCATTAGAGCCCACAAAATATTCAGGGAATAACTCCGTAATTTTAAGGAGCCGCTGGAACGTTTTTTTCTCGATTTTCATTTCTCGATGTTGTTGGTCCAAGAAAATCGCATGCTCATTATAGTAAGCATATGGCGAATATTGAAAGCCCCAAGCTTCGTCCTCTAAATTTAGTCGGATAATCCGATGGTTTGTACGTGCTGGATAATTTACACGGCCATAATAGCCTTCATTCTCCATACATAACATACACGCTGGATATTTTTTTTGACTCATTTTCTTTTCAGCCAAAATTTTTCGAGCATCCTTTTCTGGCTTCGATAAGTTAATGGTAATTTCTAGTTTACCATAGGGTGAGTCCATTGGGAAAATAATATTTTTGGCGATTGCTTTCGTTTTAATGTAGTTATTCGTTTTACATAACTGATAAAAATAATCCGTTGCTTTTCGTGGAGACTCTTGATAATAGTCCATAAACTTCTGATTAATAGTGGTTGGGGTCGGCGTAATAAAATCCATTAACTCCGCTTCTAGTTGTTCTGCTTCCGTAATTGAGTCATCGATTTGGTGATTGGCTTGTGCAATGTTTAAAAGATGTTCCACCACACGCAACGGTTCTTGCTCACAAGCAACCGCTTCTGGTTGTTCAAAAAAATCACAGCCAACTAGTTTGGCAATCCGATTCGTCAAATAATAACGGTCTGTTTCCGTCCAATCGCCATTTTCTATGATTATCTCTACAAATGCAGCAATCCATTTACTACTTTCTTTCATCATCTGATGTTCTCCTATTCATTATAGCCTTGAGGATGTTTCACATGCCATTGCCAAGCGGTGGCGATAATGTCCTTGACCTCAGTTACTTCTGGTTGCCAGCCTAAAACTCGTTTGGCTTTTTCACTAGAAGCAATTAACGTACTAGGATCCCCTGCTCGGCGTGGCGCGATTCTCGCAGGGATTTCTTGACCTGTCACTTCGCGAGCAGCATCTAACATTTCTTTAACAGAATAGCCGTTGTTGCTTCCCAGGTTAAAGACGTCACTTTCGCCGCCATTTTTCAAATATTCTAAAGCCAAAATATGTGCTGCAATCAAGTCTTCAATATAAACATAATCTCGAATGCACGTGCCATCTGGTGTATCATAATCATCCCCAAAAATACTTAGCTCTGCTCGTTGGCCTAATGCCACTTGTAAAATAATTGGCACAATATGCGTTTCTGGCGTGTGATCCTCACCAATTGAGGCATCTTTTTTTGCTCCTGCAACATTAAAATAACGCAAAGCAACATATTTCATTCCATAAGCGTTGTCGCACCATTTCATGATTTTTTCCATCATTAATTTACTTTCCCCATACGGATTTTTAGGATTCGTTGGGGTTTCTTCTGTAATAGGCATTGCTTTTGGTTCGCCATAAGTGGCCGCTGTGGAAGAAAAAACAATGTGTTTCACTCCGAATTCTTGCATAACTTCCAAGGCAATTTGAGTGCCGTGAACATTGTTATTGAAATACATTAACGGTTTCTCCACGGATTCTCCTACTAAAGAATTGGCCGCAAAGTGCAACACCCCTTCAATTGATTCCTTTTCAAAGACACTACGTAAAAAAGTTTTATCACGAATATCGCCTTCATAGAAAGTCGCTTGTTCATGAACTGCTGAACGATGTCCCGTTAATAAATTATCAACAACAACAACGGCATATCCTTTTGAAATTAATTGATCGACGGCATGTGAGCCAATGTAGCCTGCGCCGCCTAATACTAAAATAGACATTTAAAGCCTTCCTTTCTAAAATAACTTTCTGGCACCATCATCAATTGATGCAGGATAAAAATCAGCAGCATAGCCAATTTTATCTTGATAACTCTGGCCAACAGCTTCAATAAATGCATCTATATTTTGCTTTGGTACCAAAGCAATACTACAACCGCCAAACCCTGCACCAGTCATCCGTGCGCCCAAAACGCCTGGTTGTTCTTGCGCACAAGCCACTAAGGTATCTAACTCAATGCCAGTTACTTCGTAATCTTCTTTTAGCGAACGATGTGAGGCATTTAATAATAAGCCAAATTCTTCCAAATCCCCTTCAGTTAGCGCTTGTTTTGCCAATAAAGTTCGTTCATTTTCTGTGACGGCATGACGCGCTCGTTTAATCAACGTTGGATCTCCAATCAATACTTGATATTGTTCAAATGTCTCGCTGTCTAATTCACCTAAAAATTCAATAGATAACTCTTTTTGAAGCAAACGAACGGCTTCTTCGCATTCTGCACGGCGTTCATTATATTTTGAATCTGCTAATTCACGACGTTTGTTAGTATTCATAATGACAATCGTATACTCACCTAATTTGGCGGGAACCATTTCATAGTGCATATTATTGGTATCTAGTAGAATAGCTTGATCTTTTTCTCCCATCCCTACGGCAAATTGGTCCATAATTCCTGAATTAACGCCAATAAATTCATTCTCCACTTTTTTACCGATTTGCACCAATTCAAGCATTGGACAGTGTAAAGCATATAAATCATTACAGATCGTCCCCATTAAAAGTTCAATAGAAGCAGAAGAAGACAAGCCAGCACCATTAGGAATCGTACCGTAGAAGAGCACATCTAAGCCAGAATCAATATTGTGTCCGCTTTCAATCAAGTAATTTAAAACGCCTTTCGGATAATTTGCCCAATCATCTGAATCTGAATAGTTTAAATCTTCTAATGAAAATTCGATGAGACCAACCTCTTTAAAATTATCAGAAAACATCCGAATTTTTTGGTCGTCTCTTTTTCTTGCCACACCAAATGTCCCTAACGTAATAGCCGCTGGGAAAACATGACCGCCATTGTAATCTGTATGTTCACCAATCAAATTAATTCTTCCAGGGGCAAAATAACAGGCTGTCCCTTTCTCACCAAATATTTCTACAAATCGATTCATTAACAGTTCTTCCATCACTAATCGCTCCTTTCACTAGTAAACAAATTGTACAATATTTACTAAACTTTTGCAAATGTTTACTTAATATTTTCTTAATTGTCATTTCAATTGAAAACGTGTACAATACAATTAAATAAAGATTTATTTTCTTAGCATTTCTTTTTGACTATTTAAATAATCTAAACAACAAAGTTAAATTTACTAAATATTTACTTAAAGGAAGGATTGATTATTTTGACTATTTCAACTGAATCATTTGGACAAGGAATGCTTCTTTACACACTGACGAATAAAAATGGTGTGACTTTAAAAGCAACAGATTTTGGTGCGCGAATTGTTGCGCTCGACGTTCCTCTTACAAAAAATGAATCCCGATCACTCGTGCTAGGCTTTCCCTCAGCAGATGAATATTTGTCTAAAGACTTATATTTTGGTGCAACAATTGGTCGAACAGCTGGCCGAATTGCCGATGGCTCCTTTGAACTAGCGGGTAAAAAGTATCAAACGATGATTAATACTCCTACTCAAACAACACTTCACGGTGGCACACCTGGGTTTGAAAGTAAAAAATGGCACAGCGAAATCCAAGAGGCACAAGCGAATCCTTCTGTGAAATTTTGGCTAGAGAGTCCTGCTGGTGAAAATGGTTTTCCTGGAAATCTCACTGTTTCAGTCACGTATACATTGACTGAAGAAAATGAATGGCAAATTGAGTATCAGGCAACTACAGATGAACAAACACTTTTTAATCCAACCAATCATGTCTACTTTAATTTAACTGGAAATCCTACAATCCCCATTGATGCGCATGAGTTACAAATAAATGCCCAAAAGTTTGTCCCGCTTGATGAAAGAGTTTTACCGCTTGGAGAATTAGCTTCCGTCGACCAGACAGCTTTTGATTTACAAAAACCTAAAAAATTAGCTGAGGTTTTTTCAAGTAACGATGAACAAATCCAAAAGATGAACGGCTTCGATCACCCTTTCATCTTAACCAATCATGATTTAATTAACCCGGATGTTATCTTAAAAAGTCCTACTAAAGATATCACCTTAGAGATGTTCACTGATCAACCTTCAGTTGTTATTTTTTCAGCAAATTTTGCTGATAACGGTCCCGATATTCAAGGGCAAAAATTAGTCAATCACGGAGCGCTCACATTTGAAACCCAAGTCTGTCCTGGTGCTGAAAGATTTCCGTTGTTCGGTTCTATCACCCTCTCACCTGAACAGGAATTTCACTCAACGACCCGTTTCAAACTAATTTATTAAGTGAAATGGTGCTCTTAACCAAGCTTATCTTCGAACTAAAAAAGATAAGAATGGTTAAGAGCACTTCTATTATTTGACATTTTTAATCGCTCCATTTACACTATTTTCAATTAGAAAGGCGGTGATGTCTATGTATGCAATCAAATTTTTTCATGGCTATTTAACTGCAGATGGTAAACGTACGCGAGATAAATCAGGTTGTTTAGTTTACCACTCTGAAAAAGAAGCACAAAAATTAGCAGATAAAATTGGCGGGAGAGTTAAAAAAATTGGATAACCTTAGATAAAGGATAGATAAGCAAGGCTATTTTGCTATCTGTCCTTTTTTATTTTACATATTCCTCGACTTATTGTATTGATTTGATACAATAGAGAAAAAGCCTAAAGGAGCGCTTACATGAAACAAAATGACTTTGATTATATGCAAATGTTAAAAGGTGAATTATATTACGCCCCCACCATTTTACCCGAAAACAAATCAACAAAAGGCAAGGTGTTAGCTCAAAAAATCAATCAACTTCCTATCGATAATGTGAAAGAAATTGTGGCCCTAGAAAAAGAATTATTAGGAAAAACTGGCAATGAGTTATATATCACCCCACCCCTCCATGTAGATTACGGTCGCCATATTGAGGTAGGAGAAAATTTTTATGCAAATATGGATTGCATTTTTTTAGATGTAAACAAAATCATCTTCGGTGATAATGTCATGGTTGGCCCTCGTGCTAGTTTTTATACTGCCGGCCATCCAATTGATCCAACGATTCGAACTGCAGAATTAGAATTCGGTACGCCAATTATTGTTGAAGATAACGTGTGGATTGGCGGAAGTGCCACCATTTTACCTGGCGTTACAATTGGAAAAAATGCTATTGTTGCTGCTGGTGCTGTGGTTACAAAAGACGTTCCTGCCAACACGATTGTTGGGGGTAATCCAGCAAAAGTCATTCGCAAAATTGATGAAAACGATCAGCAATTTTGGACAGAAAAGCAACGGCAGTATCAAATCGCTAAGAAGCAATTCTTTCATGAATAAAAAATCCCCAATCCAATGAAAATAACGGATTGGGGATTTTTTTAATCTTCTTCATAATAATTAAACATCCAATGGATGCCAAACTGATCTTTTAGGGAACCATACTTTTTGGACCAAAAAGTTTCAGAAACGGCATTGTAACAGTGCCACCTTCAGATAATCGCTTAAATAAGCGATCAATTTTTTCATCATCATCTGTGCTAACCACGAGCGAAAGGTTATTTCCTTCCGTAACTTCAAAACCAAACATATCAGGAACATCTGAAATCATTACATAGGTTCCTTCAATAATGATACTTGCGTTCATCACTAAATCCTTTATCTCGTCGTTTATAGGATGCTCAGGATCTTCAGGTGCTTCGCCAAAAGTCATTAAATTTTGACATTTTGTATCAAAAACATCTTCATAGAACGCAATTGCTTCTTTTGCTTCACCTTTAAAATTTATATACAGCTCTAACAAATGACTCACCTTCTTTCATGATCAAATTTTATACTTTATTTTCTCATGATTTGTCAGAAAGCAAAAATAGTCTGCTTAAAAATCTGATTTTTCTAGTAACAAGGTAACAAATTTTTCCAAATACAGTTGGTCAACCGCATCATAGCTATTTGTTACACCACTATCAATATCTAAAACACCGACCAATTGATGATTTTTTACCATCGGTACAACGATTTCAGACATCGCAGCTGAGTCACAAGAAATATAATTGGCGTGTGTCTTCACGTTATCAACAATCAATGTAGCTTGTTTTTCCGCGGACTCACCACAGACACCTTTGCCCATTTTAATTCTGGTACAAGAGACTTTCCCTTGAAAAGGCCCCAAAACTAATTCTTCATCTTTATATAAATAATACCCAGCAAAAACGGTGTCTGGTAATGTTTGTGCAAGTAACGCGGACGAGTTTGCTAAATTTGCAATAGCATCCGTTTCTATTTCTAACAAACCGCTCAATTGTTGTAAGCACAATTCGTAGGCTGCTTTTTTGTTTTCTCTCGTTTGTTCAGTCATGCTTGGTTCATCTCCTTCATTTTGTCTTATTATAAAGGAAGATACGCAAAAGTGCTATGTTAAAGTGAGTCAAACAAACTTGAAACGCTGATACACGTTGTGAGCAGAAGCACTTTATAAGGATTAAACTGTGACGAGTAACCGCTAGACTGACACTATGCGTTGCTCAGAGCTGAACCTTGTTTCCTCTGTTTGGCTTTTTAGCATTCTATTTCTACCTAATTTTAAAGCAAGTTAAACCCATTGTCCTTTCAACATAATCTGGCGTTTCTGTGGTTTTCTAGCAATCACTTCTGCTGTAGAAGCTGCTTCTGTAAAAATAAAGTTTGCTTCGTCGCCTTCTGTAAACCAAAGGCGTTCTTCTTCAAATGAAAAAGGTGCTACTTTGCCACAGCCATGGACGTAAGCTTGAGTAAGTTGCTCTTCTGTAATCTTTCCTGTCATTTCACAAAAATTACGTAATTTTTCAAATAAATCACCTGAAACATTAGAACTCCAAGAGTCAAAAAAGCCATCACTACCTAAATGAACCGATACACCAGCTTGGCGTAACACATCAATTGGTGGCAATAAATAACGAGGATCATAGGGAATTGTAGACATAATCGCCGTTTGATGCGTTGCCAAGCGTTGGTATAGTTTTTCTTTTTCTGCTGGTCGTACATCTAGCAGCGCAAAGGCGTGACTGATAGCGGTTCGCTGAGTAAATTTTCGTTCTTCTAAAATGTCTAAAAATTTATCAATTGTATAAACGCCCACTTCCCCCGTATCATGCAAGTGGATATCGATTCCTACTTGAAATTCTTCTGCCAGATCGAAAATAGTTTCTAAAGATTCTTCAATTGCATAATCAATGCCTGCAGGATCTAAACCACCAACCATTGTTCCACCATTTTTTAGAGCTTCTCTCATGAGTAAAACCGTTTGGGGATTTTTTAATAATCCATGCTGTGGAAAGACAACAATATCATAATCAATCACATGCGCATATTTTTCTAAGGCTCTTTTGACGCCCCAGAAGTTTTCTAGTTCTACATAAGGATCAATGTTGACATGTGTCCGAATATAAGAGGCTCCATACCCAATCAATTTTTCAATCATGGCCGTCGCTCGTTGTTCTGTTGACGGAGCTAACAATTTAAGTTCACTGGCTTCGTCTGCTAAACGCTCTTTTAAATTTTTAACAGGTTGGCTAGCACGCCAGCCTAATGAAAGGTAGGTTTTATCTAAGTGATTATGACTCTCTTGAAAAGCGGGAATAGCCAGTTGTCCGTTTAAATCAGTGCCTTGTTGCTTTTCAGTGACTTGATTTTGCGGAATAATCGCTTGGATTTTGCCTTCTTGAATCGCTAAAGTATAGCGTGCGGTTTTAGTATACGTTAATTCGTGGTGGTCTTTAGCAAAACCAGTTTCTAAACGAACATTATTCAAATAAACAATGGATGCTGTCATTCTTTTTCCCCCTTTTGAACGGCTTCAACCAGTTGTCCTTTTAGTATCAGTTGTTGGATTGGCTGTTGGCGTGCAATCACGTGAGCAGTGCTCTCAGCATTAAATAGTAGGAAATCTGCAGAATCGCCGACGTTAGGCCAAACTTGCTGCCCGTTAGGATCAAGAGGCGTTACAAAATTACTCGCTAAGCCCCATAAACGATTCAAGCGATACTCATCGCTAATTTTAAATCTTTGAGCGGCTGTATTTAATTTTTCTATTGTATTGCCACTGCCAAAAGGCGACCAATGATCCGTCAAACTGTCATGAGCCACGGAGATCTTAACACCTTGTTCAACCAAGGTTGGAATCGGCATGGTGGGCATTCCAATTGGTACAGTCGAAGTCAAATCAATACCTGTTTCGATGAATTTTTGCGCAATGTCTCTAATTGCTGCTTCTTCTAAGCTCCCTAAGGCTAAAGCATGACTTAAAGTAACTTTGCCAAACATTTTTGCTTGTTCTGTATAATCAACAAATTTATTAAATTCATAAAGTCCCAAAGTATCACGGGCGTGTAAATGAACATCAATTTTTTTATTAAATGTGGTAGCTAATTCAAATATTTTTGCAATTGAATGATCCACATGACGATCCACAAGGGCTGGATCAACGCCGCCGACATGAGTTGCCCCCATGCGTAAGGCTTCGCGCATCAAAGGTTCGACTTGTGAGCGGAGTAATCCGTGTTGAGGAAAAGCCACAATTTCATGAGTAATGTATTGTTCATATCGACTAAATGCTTCTTTAGTAATTTCAATATGTTTCGTTCCAATAGATGGATCTACATTACAATGACTGCGAATATGATAATGGCCTTGCTGAATATACTGCTCAATAACTTGGCAAGCACGTTCTAAACTAGTTGGTAATTGTTCAGGTAACAGCCAAGTTTCTTCTTCAATACGTGTTAAAATTCCTTTCGTTAGTGGACGACAGGCCTTCCAAGGTCCCCCAAAATACGTTTTATCAATATGAATATGCATTTCTTTTAGAGCAGGTAAAACGAGTTGCTGATTCACATCGATAACTGTTTCGTTCTCTAAAGGCCTTAACTGCGGTGCGACCGCAGTACAGACCTCGTTTTCAATTCGAATATCATAGCTAGCTGTCTCTGTCGCAACAATTCGCTGATTCACAGTAGAAAATCCTGTTTCTAATTTACAGTTTTTTAAAAGCATGACAAACCCCTTCCTACCTTCATTCAATTAGTTAACATAAGCCCATTTTAAACTGTACGTAGGTCCAAATGAATGCCAATACAGATCCTTGATTTTTTGATTAGCTAATACAGAAATGCTTCGATTGTAGATTGGTGCTAAAACCGTTTCCTGATTCACCAAAATATCTTGTGCTTGAGTAAAGTCATTTAAACGAGCCTCTTGATCAGCCGCATGTGTTGTTCTAGTTTCTTGAATTAATTTATCATACGTATCACTCTTGAACGTTACGCCGCCCAAGGTACTATCCGAAGTAAAGATGCGCATAACTGTTAATGGATCACGATAATCGGTTCCCCAACCAGATAATTCTAAATCATAGTCTCTCGTTTGATCACGATCAACACGAATAGTAAAAGGAACTTGAGTAACATTCACTTCTAATCCATCTAGATTTTCTTCCAATTGAAATTGGAAAAACTCAGCAGCTTTTTTGGCGCTGTCTGTATCATCTGTTAAAAATTCTAATTTGATTTTATCCAGCCCAATTTCTTTTTTCCCTTTTTCCCAGAATTCTTTTGCTTTCGCTGTATCGTAGGTTAAGTAGTTATTTTTCTTAGCAGCTAGTTTTGTGAAATCTGTTCCATCTGGCGCAATCGTTTGTCCCGGCGGAATTACTTGATCTGTAGCCGTTGATTGATCTTGCAAGACTTCTTTTACAAAACTTTCTTTATCAAAAGCTTGTGCCAACGCTTTACGAATATTGTTGTTCGCTAAAGCCGGATTTTCTTTTCCATCACGAACGCTGTTCATTTTTAAAAAGTATGTGACGAATTGAGGAATTGAAAGAAAGGCTGGATTATCAACATAACCAGGAATAAATTCACCACTTAGCTTATTCACTACATCCAATTCATTCGAGTCAAACAAATTCACCGCTGTCGTTGGGCTCTTAATTACTGAAACTTTCGCTTCTGTTAATTTAACTTTTTCAGCATCCCAATACGTATCATTTTTTTCGTAGGTCCAGTCATCGGAAGAGGCATTATCCCATTCTTTCAATTTAAAAGGACCATTATAAATCAAATGTTCTGCATCAGTGGCATATTTATCCCCTTGTTCTTTGATATATTTTTCATTTTGTGGAAACAAAACAGGAAACGAAAGTAATGATTTCAAATAAGGGGTGGGCCGTTCTAAAGTTATTTCTAACGTTTTATCATCTAGCGCCTTAACCCCAAGAGTATTCACATCTGCGCCTTCTAAAGCAATTTCCTTAGCATTTTTAATGACATCAAAAAATAACGCTTGATGAATCGACCCTGATTTAAGGGAAGCAACTTGTTGCCATGCATAAACAAAGTCATTTGCTGTTACTGGATCATCATTCGACCATTTGGCATCTTCTCTAATCTTAAATGTATAAACGGTTTCATCTTCAGAAATCGCTGGTTCTTCGGCAGCGACCCCCAACTCTAACTCGTCTTCTTTACCTAAAACATAGAGTCCTTCATAAACTTGATTCATGACTAAAGTCGAGGTCGTATCCCCCGCTGTGTGTGGTTCCATTGTCGAAATAGCCGCTTCAGAACTAATTGCAATTTTTTGTTCCGCTGCTTTGTTACTATCAGCCGAGTTTCCCGTTCCCGCCTGACAAGCCGTTAAAGCTAAAAGCAAACCGACGCATCCTAACATTTTTAATTTCTTCATACCGATCCCTCCATTTTACAAACTATAACCTTCAAAGTTACCAGAATTTTCTGATAAAATATAGAAAAAGAAGCATATCTGATAAGAGTCTCAAAAAACTTACAGATTATAGAAATACTTGAGAAATTTAAAGTAGCTGAAACAATAGTAAAAGCATTAAAAATTAAGTATACTATTGCTATATCTTTAAACGATGCGTTTCTATAGGTTGTAAGCGCTGATTGTTCTTATTTGGTCATTTGTGACTACCAATCACGTGATGACTTGGAACTTTTTTCTATTAGTATAAGGATACCTTATTTTCCCTAAAATAGTTTTGTAACATCTTACAATAAATACACTTAATTTTTAGATAATTCATACAAAAGGAGGCTTTGCTAATGATGACGGTCAATGATCTACTCCATGCAGAAGAACTACCTGGTTTAACCTTATTGACACACGAGACCAATTTAGATGCGCCAATTCTACAAGCAAATATTTTAGAAAATCCTGATGCTTTTGACTGGTTAACGCCAGGAGAAATTTTATTAACTACCGGCTATATTTTCAAAGATCAGCCTTGCTTGCAAAAACGTCTTATTCAAGAACTAGCAAATATGAACTGCGCTGCTCTAGGCTTTAAAGTCCAACGTTATTTCAATGAAGTTCCACAAGAGATGATCCAATTAGCGAATGACGTCGGATTACCAATTCTCTCAATCCCTTATAATTACAACTTTTCTCAAATTATTTCATTGGTCAATCGCCGAGTCAATCAACCTGACGAAACGATTAGCCAACATTCTGTTCATATGCATAATAAATTTTATACAATTATCAAAGCTGGCGGAAAAAGTACCCAATTACTGGAAGTATTAAGTGCCGCGATTCAAGCGCCTGTAATGCTTTTAGATGAGCGTTTTCAGATTATGAATCATTTTGATTTACCTGATGCGCCAACAAGAATCACCAGTATTTTAAACAACGCGACTCTCAAAAAACAGTTTGAGACAGCTTTAAAAGCCCAGAACAATGAGCTCCTATTATTTTATAAAGAACCATTGACTGTTGAATTTTCCTTAGCGAGCCATAAGTTATCTTTGCGAATTTTACCCATCAAAAAGAAAAATCTCAGCTTATCTTACTTAGTGATTTGGCAAACTACCAAAAAATTACAGACGATTGATTTATTATCTGTGGAGGTCTGTGCTCACTACCTTTTACCACAACTTCAATTAGAATCTTCGGAAAATTTAACAACGAGGCAAAAGATTGGGGCGCTGTTTCAAGACCTTATCCAAGAAAAAAATACCAATCCTCAAGCTTGGCAAGAATTTAGTAATTATCTGCAATTAAATGAAAAAGATACATTTAGTCTCTTGCTTGTAGCCATTGAACAATTGGAACAACTGTTTAATCCGACTATTCAAATGAATAGCATTGGCCATCAATTGAATCATATTTTAGAAGGATATCGACAAAAAATTACTGCCTTTCCTACACAAACTGGCTTTATTTTATTACTAGAAAATCCAGCGCAAGAGGAAGCCACCTACCTTGCACAAACCACTCATCTTGCCAAGAATTTACTAGAGCAACTAATGAAACTGAATCCAAAATTATCATTTAAATTAGCGATTGGGCCAACTGTCAAAAAAATCACCAATCTGTGTGATTCTTATAAATTAGCACAAGAAACATTCCACTTAGCACAAGCAAGTCAAGAATTACAACAACGAACTATTTTGAATTATGACGACCTCTTTTTTTATCGTTTAATGATCGAAACCCTGACCAAACAAGCCAAACAAAAAATATATCAACGATTGATTGAACCATTAGAAAAAGAAGATCAAAAACATGAAAGTTCCCTACTAGAAACCATCAATACCTACTTTCAATCGAATAAAAATATTTCGTTGACTGCCACAAATATGTATGTACATCGTAATACAATTATTTACCGCTTAAAAAAAATAGAAGAGATTCTTCACTTAACTTTAGAATTTCCTGATAGTTCGCTACAACTAAGTTTGGCTGTTTATTTATATAAACAAAAATTACTATAAAAAGGCCACCACGAATAGTAAATCGTGGCGGCTTTTTTAACTGTTTCAATTTTGCTAGCGAATAATCATTACAGAAATTGGTGCATATCGAGCCATATAAGCTGCTTGGCTACCAAAAAAGCTTTTTAATTTGCTAGTTGACTTGGAGCCAATAATTAACAAATCTGGTTTATTCAAAGGAATAAGCTTATTAATAATTAATTCCCCTGGGTTCCCTTCATTGACAATTACACTTACTTTATCGATGCCATTCGCTAACGCTTCTTGTTGATATTTTTCCGTTTGTTTCTCTAATTTCGCCAACTGTTCTTGCCAATAATTTTTATCTAACGATTGGTAAACATTAATCTCTTTCTCTTCTAAAATCGAAACAATAACCAATTCAGCTTGTTCTTCTTTTGCTTTTTGGATAGCATAATGAAATGCTTTTAACGCATCTGGCGACTCTTCAACACCAACCATAATTTTTGAAAATTTCATTATTTAACCTCCTCTACTTGTTGCTCCATAGCTGCAAGCTGCTGTGCGTATCGTTTATCACCTTTATATAATTCTACAACCGTCCAAACTAACAAGAGGATGACGAGTGCTATGATGACATAAGCAATATTATCGGCTAACGTAATTTGACTCGCTGTCGGATTATCACCGAAGAATCCTTCAATTTGATCAGGTAAGCCTTTCATATTGAGGTAAATTAAGCCAATGACAGAAACCCAGCCTAATAATTTAATTAACCACGAGTTTTTAAAATGTTCACCCATTTCAACACGGCTATCTGTAAACATCAGTAAAGGCAACATCGAAAATGGCAAAGCAAATGCTAGAAAAACTTGTGAATTGTTCATTAAATTATTAATCGCGATATGCTCTTCCACTGTACTTTTCCCGCTGGTCATTAAAACACAGATTAAGACAGGAATAACAGATAACAAACGTGTGACCATCCGACGTAACCAAATTGGTACGCGCATATGAATAAACCCTTCCATAATAATTTGACCAGTTAAGGTTCCTGTAATTGTTGAATTTTGTCCTGATGCCAATAAGGCTACCGCAAATAAAATTGATAAAATTCCAGAACCTGCAATATGCGCTAAAATAGAATTACTCATAACCGCTGGATTTGATAAAGCATCAAACAAACCAAAGAATGAAGGATCTTTGACACTGCCGGATTTAAAAACGGCCACACCCATAATCAATAATAAAGAGTTAACAAAAAATGCCATCGTTAATTGAATATTAGAATCCCAAGTTGAAAAGCGTAAAGCGCGTTGAATATCGGTTTTATCTTTACGATCAATTTTACGACTTTGCACAACAGAAGAATGTAAATACAAATTATGAGGCATCACTGTTGCACCAATAATCCCCAATGCACCTGTCAGTGGCGTTTGCCCATTCACCGCATGTGATGTAGAAAAAGCTTCTGCGCTAGGAACCAGCCCTTTAATTACATCTCCCCATACTGGATTTGACAATGCCACTTGATAAGCAAAAATCACAAAAATAACAACAATTAAAGCAACAACAATAGCTTCAATTTTTCTAAAACCAATTTTTGTCAATAACAATAAAAGTAAAACATCAAATACCGTAATGAAGACAGCCAGACCTAAAGGAATATGAAATAATAAATATAAGGCAATTGCGCCCCCGATAACTTCAGCGATATCTGTAGCCATAATTGCTAACTCTGTTAAAATCCATAATACAATACCTAACGTCTTACTAGTTCTAGCACGAATCGCTTGTGCTAAATCCATCTGTGAAACAATGCCTAATTTAGCAGCCATATATTGGAGCAACATTGCAATCAAACTGGAAATTAAAATAATCGACATCAATAAATATTGAAAATTTTGTCCCCCAGTAATTGAAGTAGACCAGTTTCCTGGATCCATATATCCCACTGCTACCAATGCTCCTGGACCTGAGTAAGCAAATAACGTTTTCCAAAAACTCATATTTTTAGGCACGTCAATGGTGCCATTAATTTCTTCAAGCGAAGGACCATTTGCATATTCAATCAAATGATGTCTTTGCTTTGGTTCATGTTCTTCTGAATTTTTCAATTCAATTCCTTCTTTCGTTTTGCAATAATTTTAAAAGGCCCCTCTATCAGAAGGTTAACCTCTAATATATTTTAGGTACACCTAAAATATACTGCTAAAAATAACAAAATGCAAGACTTGAAAGAAAATTTTGACAGTGTAAAAATAGATTGTCGTAAATGTGAGGTCTTAAAGTTTGAAGAAATCAGGGTAGCTGGTAGTTGATTATCTTAAGAAGTAGAAAATAAGAGACCTAAGTCATTTCGGCTTAGGTCCCTTATTTTATTTTTATTCGGTTATTCTATTAAGAATGGTTGCTACAATTTCTGTCGTGTCAGCTGAATGATTTCTAAAAATCTCGGTAAACTTAATCTGACGAAAACCTTCAAGTACTTCGGGCAACTTATTTTTCCCCCATTCAAAAGTTCCATCATTTCTTTTCAATAATCTTTGTAAAATTTCTTCTTTCTCGACCGCTAACAAAAAATGATAAACGTCAATGCCTGCTCGTCTCAGATATCCAATCAGCTCTTCTTCATATTCTTTTTTATAAAGGGTCATTGGAACAATAATCGGCCGTCCAGACTCTTTGGACATTCGTTTTAATAAATGAGCATTCCAGCAACGCCATTCCTGATACTCTTGAAAATCATTTTCTTTCATTTCTTCGGGAATTAACTCCATCAATGCACTACCAATAATTTCTAGATCATAAATGATTGCATTGGGAAGTTTTTGTTGTAACTCATGTGCAATGGTCGTTTTTCCGGCTCCAAACGCACCGTTTAACCAAATAATCATCATAATTTCCTTTCTTCTGAACAAATTTCTTTGTTGTTTAATTTAGGTGCTAGATTACTTTTAATTTTTTTAGCTTTTGTATTTGTTCATCTACGCTATGTGTGCCATCTAAAAGATAGTCTGAACTTGCTGATACATTTTTTTCATGTTCTATAAATAGCGGTCTAACATTATTTAAATAGTTATGGGCCCACTTAATAATACTTTCTCCTTGAGAATAAGAATAATCTCTAATCACTTGGCGAGCAAAACAAACATCTAATGGCGTTTTCAGGTAGATCACAATATCAATAAAAGGCTTCAAATCATCGTGTAAATAGCCAAATGGAAAGTCTATAAAAATATAATTAAATTTGCCTTGAGCATTCACAGAAAAAAAGTCTTTCATTAACTGGGTAATATCGAATAAATTGACTGCAACGTTGAAATTTTTTAATAAAAAAGCATGGGATGGTGCCGATGGCAAAGCATCAATACTATAATCATCGAATGAAAGTATATAAGCATTTTCAACAGTATCAGATAAAGCATTAATGAGTGTCGTTTTTCCACTTGCTGTCACACCGCTAATTACTATCACTTTTGTTTTCAATACACTACCTCCCAAAATTTTATCCATTCACTTATAGTTACTACTTACATCTTTAACAGTAAACGAGACAAACTAAAAATACAACATCCTACGCTATTAACCTCGGGTTACATAACATACTCATCTGATAATTTCTCCCTAAAAAAACAGAATGTGGGCAATCTTTTTAAGAATCATTGAATAGAATAACAACAAACAGTAATTCAGGTATAACCAGCTAGAAATTGTTTTATTTTTAGTCACGAGTATGATAAGCATGTAAATCAAATAGAATCATATTAGGTGAGGTTACTCTGAAGAACACAGGTTATCGCTCGGAAATGTCGAGAGACAGTAACGAGTAAAGCAGGGATTGTCGAATTAAGGCTTTCCTAAGATAACTAGAATTTTTTTCTTACGTCTCAGAAAGCCAAAGCTCAATTATTGTGATTACCCTATAATCTTCTTCTTTTATTCGGCGACCTCTTTAATATGATTAATTGGAGGTTTTTAAATTGAAAGCTGTCACTGCATCATCTAAGAAAAATACCCTACTTGCTAAAAGTATCGGGAATCTTACCTTGCTCATCATTTTAGGCATTTTCATTTTTATCATCGTCTTCTCTTGGCTAAAAATGAATCGCCCTCTCCACACCCTTCCCTCAGAAGAATTCCTCGCAACACCAAGTAAAACAGATGATTTCTTATCTCCATCAAATCTTTTTTACTTTTCAATTCGAACCATGTTTCGAATGATTGTGGGTATGGCTTGGTCCTTCCTGTTTTCCTTTATTTTTGGTATTTTAGCCGTAAAATATAAAACGGCACGAAGAGTCATTTTACCATTAGTTAATTTCCTTGAATCCGTTCCATTACTAGGCTTTTTGACCTTTACAACTGCTTGGTTACTTGGTTTATTTCCAGGAAATGTGATGGGCGCAGAAGCGGTTGCTATTTTTGCCATCTTCACAGGTCAAGCTTGGAACATCATGTTGACTCTTTATCAAATAATGGAAGTTATTCCTTCAGATCTAGTCAATGTGACCGATCAGTTCAAGTACAATGCTTGGGAAAAATTTTGGCGTCTTGAATTTGTTTACTCAATTCCTGGCTTACTTTGGAACGTTATTATTTCTCAAACTGCGGCTTGGTTTGCCTTGGTGGCCAGCGAGCAAGCTTCTGTTGCCTTTCCTAAAGAAACCAACCTTTATTTACCAGGAATTGGTTCTTATATCCAAGTAGCATTAAATCGAGCCGACTTTAAATCCTGTTTATGGGCTGTTTTTGCCTTATTAATCAATGTGGTGATTTTAAACTTTTTAGTTTTTCAACCTTTAGTTCGAGCCACTTATTATTTTAAATATGAAACAGATGTCGAAAGTACGACGCCACCTAAATCCATCATTTATCATTTATTAAAAAAAGCAACTTTAACGAAATACTTTTCAAAAGCTTTTGTGAAATTCAGTCATTTTTGGATTTACGATTTACCAAAAGTTTGGTACTTTTTCAAGCTAGACTATCTCTATCGATTACTAGCAAAATTACGCCATTTCTTCAAAACATTATGGTATGTCAGCTTAACCATTATTGGGGTTTATTGTTCTATTAAGCTCTATCATTTCTTGCCCCATCAAGATTTCAGCATGATTCCTAGATTAACCCTTTATACTACACTACGGGTTACCTTGGCCATGGTCGTTGCTGGCATTATCTTTACTCCCTTAGCAATCTGGGTTGCGAATGATAATCGGCGCTTAAGTATCGTTCAACCGATTGGACAAATTTTAGGCTCCATTCCGTCAAATGTTTATACTCCATTCATTGTGTTGATTATTAGTATGGGCTTCAACAAATTAGAATGGTGGATTTTACCACTCATCATGGTTGGTTGCCAATGGTATTTTTTCTTTAATGTAATTGCTGGCTACTTAGCCATCCCTGATGATATTCGTGACGTGACCAAACTTTTTAAATTATCTAAATGGCAATGGTGGACAAAATTTTTGATCCCTTCTATTTTACCTTACCTCATTACAGCAATTATTAACGCTGCTGGTGCTGCTTGGAACGCTGATATCGCAGCAGAAAGCATTCAATGGGGCAAAAAATCAATAGATGTTACTGGCCTAGGACAATATATTGCGGCAAACGATGGCGTAAAAGATAAATCTGCCTTAGGAACCTTAGCGATGTGTTTCGTTGTTGGTTTATGTATCGCCTTTGTTTGGCAACCTTTATATCGAGCAGCAAAACAAAAATTTCACTATTAATAGCTGGACGACTCAACTCGACTAAATTTTTAAGATAAACTAGAGAGGAGAACGATAGGTGATTTACCTTGACCTATCTAATAAGACGATGGAAAATAAAGAATTATTAAGCATAAAATCAGTATATAAAGAATTTGAAATTGAAGGACATTCAGAACATTTAAAAGTCCTTGAAAATATTGATTTAACAGTTAAAACGAATGAATTTTTAAGTATTATCGGACAATCAGGAACAGGAAAATCAACGTTGCTCAGAAGTATCGCTGGACTTCTTCGTACAACTAGAGGTGAAATTACTTTTGAAGATAAAATCATTAATGAGCCTGATGCCAATATCGGCATGGTTTTTCAACATTTTGCCCTTTTTCCTTGGTTGACAGTTGAAAAAAATATCAGCTTTGGCTTAGAAAACCGTAAAGAAATTTCTCGCGAACAAATAAATAAAAGAGTCAGTAATCTCATTGAAATGATTGGTTTAACTGGTTTTGAAAAAGCTTATCCCAGAGAGTTATCTGGTGGAATGAAACAGCGTGTAGGCTTTGCTCGTGCTTTAGCCATCGAACCTAGCTTATTGCTCTTAGACGAACCTTTTTCAGCTTTAGATATCATTACAGCCAGCCAATTATCCAACGATTTATTAGAAATTTGGCTAAACAATCAAATTGCGACTAAATCAATTGTGATGATCACGCATGATGTCCAACAAGCAGTTCAACTTTCTGATCGGGTTGTATTAATGGATGCAAATCCTGGTCGTATTGCCAAAATTTACTCAATCGATATCCCCAGAAATCAACGTTCGCCAAAAACAACCATTGATATTGTAGAACAAATAACAGAAGAAATGGTTCGTCGCATTCATTTGTAAATAGAACTGTTTTGACTTCTGCTTATGTCTTGACAAAGAGTTACTTAAAAGACTATTATTTCTTTGTAATAAGTTAGGTGAGGCTCCTATACAAACATAGGCTATTGCTCAGAAATGTCGAGAGACACCAATGAGTAGAACAAGACTGGTCGAGGAAAAGGCTTTTCTCAAAATAGCTAAGAGTGATCTTTACGTTGTATAGTGCTAAAGCTCAACGTTCATGTTGATGTATCTTTTTAGTCTCTAGTCAATCAGTTAAGTACTTTTATTTAAAATTAAGAGAGGAGTGAAAGTATGACTACTATGTTAGCAATCATTGGAACTGTTGCAATCATCACAGTTCAAGTTATTGAATATAATATGACAGAAATTCATATTCCTACTGCAGGAACATTTAATGACGATGATGCAGAACCCCCACATTCTTCTGTAATCCTTGTATTTATTCGCACTATACTTATCACTCTCTCACTTAACTTTCCATCTCATTTTTTTGAGATGGTTTTTTTATGTATTCGAGAAAATAATAAACAAAAAAGACTGTTAAATCAATGATTTAACAGTCTTTAGTATACCGGCGGCCGGGGTCGAACCGGCACTCCCGTGAAGGAACTGGATTTTGAGTCCAGCGCGTCTGCCAATTCCGCCACGCCGGCAAGATATTTTGGAAGGCGGTAACCGGATTTGAACCGGTGATGAAGGTTTTGCAGACCTCTGCCTTACCACTTGGCTATACCGCCATATTCCATTTTTGTTACAAAAAAACTGGGGTAGCTGGATTCGAACCAACGCATGACGGAGTCAAAGTCCGTTGCCTTACCGCTTGGCTATACCCCAATAAAATTACAAAGGGCGACCGATGGGAATCGAACCCACGAATGCCAGAGCCACAATCTGGTGTGTTAACCACTTCACCACGATCGCCGTAATTTTAAAAAGTGTATCTATTAAATAATTAAATGGCAGGGGCAGCAGGAATTGAACCCACACCAACGGTTTTGGAGACCGTTGTTCTACCTTTAAACTATGCCCCTAAAATGGAGGAAAGTGGATTCGAACCACTGAACCCTAAGGAACGGATTTACAGTCCGTCGCGTTTAGCCACTTCGCTATTCCTCCATAAATGGCGTGAGACAGAGTCGAACTGCCGACACACGGAGCTTCAATCCGTTGCTCTACCAACTGAGCTACCACGCCTAAAACAAAAGCTTGTTCAAATAATTTTCAAGTAACAACATTAAATGGCGGTTCCGACGGGATTTGAACCCGCGATCTCCTGCGTGACAGGCAGGCATGTTAACCCCTACACCACGGAACCAACCGAGTAATGGAGGTTAACGGGATCGAACCGCTGACCCCCTGCTTGTAAGGCAGGTGCTCTCCCAGCTGAGCTAAACCTCCAAAAAGGAATGTTACTATTAAAATAAATGACCCGTACGGGACTCGAACCCGTGTTACCGCCGTGAAAGGGCGGTGTCTTAACCGCTTGACCAACGGGCCAGTTTGTAAATATGAAACGGAGAGTAAGGGATTCGAACCCTTGAGACAGTGTTTACCGCCTACATGATTTCCAATCATGCTCCTTCGGCCTCTCGGACAACTCTCCATAGCTGAAAGAAGCACATACTCGTGATATTTCATATGTTAAACTCCGGCAGTAGGACTCGAACCT
>NZ_CP172914.1:227500-835000 GCF_050537425.1 Enterococcus sp. DIV1307a | reverse complement strand
TTCAGACTCGCTTTCGCTGCGGCTCCGTCTCTTCGACTTAACCTCGCATGCAATCGTAACTCGCCGGTTCATTCTACAAAAGGCACGCCATCACTCATTAACGAGCTTTGACTTGTTGTAGGCACACGGTTTCAGGATCTATTTCACTCCCCTTCCGGGGTGCTTTTCACCTTTCCCTCACGGTACTGGTTCACTATCGGTCACTAGGGAGTATTTAGCCTTGCGGGATGGTCCCCGCGGATTCCGACGGAATTTCTCGTGTTCCGCCGTACTCAGGATCCTCCTAGGTGTTGTCAGCATTTCGTCTACGGGGCTTTCACCCTCTTTAGCGGAATTTTCCAAATCCTTCAACTATACTAACAGACTACCATATTGGAGTCCTACAACCCCAACAAGCAAGCTTGTTGGTTTGGGCTCTTCCCGTTTCGCTCGCCGCTACTCAGGGAATCGAATTTTCTTTCTCTTCCTGCAGGTACTAAGATGTTTCAGTTCTCTGCGTCTACCTCTAATCAGCTATGTATTCACTGAAAAGTAATATCCTATAAAAGATATTGGGTTCCCCCATTCGGAAATCTCTGGATCATAGCTTACTTACAGCTCCCCAAAGCATATCGGTGTTAGTCCCGTCCTTCATCGGCTCCTAGTGCCAAGGCATCCACCGTGCGCCCTTATTCACTTAACCTTATCAACCTT
Source organism: Enterococcus sp. DIV1307a (assembly GCF_050537425.1). Taxonomy (NCBI): domain Bacteria; kingdom Bacillati; phylum Bacillota; class Bacilli; order Lactobacillales; family Enterococcaceae; genus Enterococcus; species Enterococcus sp. DIV1307a. The sequence goes on along the minus strand of NZ_CP172914.1, from coordinate 834,307 downwards.
ACGGTTGGGTCTTGATCACTTCTTCTAGCGATAGAAGGTTAATCAATAAATAAGCAATTGAACTTATTAAAAAACTCATTCAACGCGGTGTTCTCGGTTTGTTTTGATTCTTTTTACTTCAATATCCAGTTTTCAATGAACGAATCTGATAGCAAAAGCTATCAATGGAGCCTAGCGGGATCGAACCGCTGACCTCCTGCGTGCAAAGCAGGCGCTCTCCCAGCTGAGCTAAGGCCCCGAACTTATTTGATTGAGAGTAGACCTCTCAAAACTGAACAAAGTAAAGACGAAATGTGTATTTCCGTAATATTCCTTAGAAAGGAGGTGATCCAGCCGCACCTTCCGATACGGCTACCTTGTTACGACTTCACCCCAATCATCTATCCCACCTTAGGCGGCTGGCTCCAAAAAGGTTACCTCACCGACTTCGGGTGTTACAAACTCTCGTGGTGTGACGGGCGGTGTGTACAAGGCCCGGGAACGTATTCACCGCGGCGTGCTGATCCGCGATTACTAGCGATTCCGGCTTCATGCAGGCGAGTTGCAGCCTGCAATCCGAACTGAGAGAAGCTTTAAGAGATTTGCATGACCTCGCGGTCTAGCGACTCGTTGTACTTCCCATTGTAGCACGTGTGTAGCCCAGGTCATAAGGGGCATGATGATTTGACGTCATCCCCACCTTCCTCCGGTTTGTCACCGGCAGTCTCGCTAGAGTGCCCAACTAAATGATGGCAACTAACAATAAGGGTTGCGCTCGTTGCGGGACTTAACCCAACATCTCACGACACGAGCTGACGACAACCATGCACCACCTGTCACTTTGTCCCCGAAGGGAAAGCTCTATCTCTAGAGTGGTCAAAGGATGTCAAGACCTGGTAAGGTTCTTCGCGTTGCTTCGAATTAAACCACATGCTCCACCGCTTGTGCGGGCCCCCGTCAATTCCTTTGAGTTTCAACCTTGCGGTCGTACTCCCCAGGCGGAGTGCTTAATGCGTTTGCTGCAGCACTGAAGGGCGGAAACCCTCCAACACTTAGCACTCATCGTTTACGGCGTGGACTACCAGGGTATCTAATCCTGTTTGCTCCCCACGCTTTCGAGCCTCAGCGTCAGTTACAGACCAGAGAGCCGCCTTCGCCACTGGTGTTCCTCCATATATCTACGCATTTCACCGCTACACATGGAATTCCACTCTCCTCTTCTGCACTCAAGTCTCCCAGTTTCCAATGACCCTCCCCGGTTGAGCCGGGGGCTTTCACATCAGACTTAAGAAACCGCCTGCGCTCGCTTTACGCCCAATAAATCCGGACAACGCTTGCCACCTACGTATTACCGCGGCTGCTGGCACGTAGTTAGCCGTGGCTTTCTGGTTAGATACCGTCAGGGGACGTTCAGTTACTAACGTCCTTGTTCTTCTCTAACAACAGAGTTTTACGATCCGAAAACCTTCTTCACTCACGCGGCGTTGCTCGGTCAGACTTTCGTCCATTGCCGAAGATTCCCTACTGCTGCCTCCCGTAGGAGTCTGGGCCGTGTCTCAGTCCCAGTGTGGCCGATCACCCTCTCAGGTCGGCTATGCATCGTGGCCTTGGTGAGCCGTTACCTCACCAACTAGCTAATGCACCGCGGGTCCATCCATCAGCGACACCCGAAAGCGCCTTTCACTCTTATGCCATGCGGCATAAACTGTTATGCGGTATTAGCACCTGTTTCCAAGTGTTATCCCCCTCTGATGGGTAGGTTACCCACGTGTTACTCACCCGTCCGCCACTCCTCTTTCCAATTGAGTGCAAGCACTCGGGAGGAAAGAAGCGTTCGACTTGCATGTATTAGGCACGCCGCCAGCGTTCGTCCTGAGCCAGGATCAAACTCTCATAATAAAAGTTAGAACAATCTTGCGATTGTTAAGCTCAATTTGTTTGCTAGCATATTGCTTGCTTGTTAAAAATGTTTGTTGTCTTGAATTGAATCAAGACGCCCTACACATTTGGTTCGTCTATTCTTTGTTCAGTTTTCAAAGGTCTACGTTACCTCGCAGCAACTTTTATATCATAACAAACTTTCGTTTGAATGTCAAGAACTTTTTTAAAAAATTTCTTTTAAGTTGTTTTGCTCGGTCGTTGCCGTCTGTTGTGACAACTTCTATATCTTATCATTATCTCAGTTGTTTGTCAACAACTTTTTAAAACTTTTTTGTTATTTTATAACAAGTTTTTTTGATCAAATGATTGATTTAAAAGCAATTTCTTTAACGACTTTGTTATTCTAACATGTTATTTATCTTTTCGTCAAGAAAAATTTTTAACTTTTTAAAACTTTTTTCTTAACGAACTGTTTGTCAGAACAGATATTAATATACCAAGGATTTTTCTAAAACGCAACTATTATTTTGCAGAAAAATAACATTTTTTTCAATTTCGAACGATGAATATTTTCTGCAAAGAAAACATTCGTTTCTTTATCTTATAATCCCTTTTCTCTTACTGAAATGTTCGTTAATCATTCGTAAAAAAAGCAACGTACTTTATTGTACGTTGCTCTCTTCTTTTATTCCAGCGATTGGAATAAAAATTCTAAAGATCGTTCCTTGATGCAATACGCTTTCTGCATCAATACGTCCTTTATAGTTTTCGACTAATTGTTTTGCAATCGATAGACCTAAGCCATTACCACCTTTATTTCTTGCACGGGCTTTATCTACTCGATAGAATCGATCAAATATTTTCTCCAAGTCTTCTTCAGTGATTCCTTCACCAAAATCTTGCACAGCTATTTCAAATTCATTCATCGTTCGAGAAATGGAAATATGCACTTCTTTTCGATCGGTTGAATATTTAATCGCATTATCTAATAGAATAATTAGCAATTGTTCAAAGTGATTACGATAGATTTTCAGCTCAACTTCGGTTGGTAAATCGTCATCTAATGTGATATGAAACTCAGGATAAACCAATTGGAAGTTATTAAATACTTGGTAGACTACTTGTTTAGCATCTGTTCGTTCATTTGCATATTGGGTGTCCACTTGTTCAGCGCGTGAAAGGTCAAGCATTTCTTGGACCAAACTCTTCATACGACTAATTTCTTGTAAACTGGCCTTTAATGATTCATCTAAAATTTCAGGATCGTCTTTCCCCCAACGATTTAAAAGGTTTAAATGGCCTTCCATAATCGCAACGGGCGTTCTTAATTCATGGGAAACATCTTCAACAAACTGCTCTTGTTGTTCGATATAGCGTCTCATACGATCTAACATTTCATTAAATATTTCCGAAATATCTGCTAACTCATCTCTCGTATTAATCTCCGGCATGTGGACATCTGATTGCGGGTCTTTGCGGATTGTATCCATCGTGTCTCTCAATACTTTTAATGGTTTTAAGAAATAAGAAGAGAGGATAAAGCCTAAGACACTACTTACAATCAGAGAAATCACTTCTAAAACTACAAGTGTTAATAATAAATGATTACGAATTTCATAAAAAGAAGAAAGTTCATAAAACGCTTGAATATAGCCAATCTTTTCTCGTGTTTCTTTTGAAAAAATAGGTTCCACGGAATAAAAACCGGTTTTATCAAAAACGGTTCGAACAACAGGTAATTGTCGATCCAATTGTAATAACTTATCATATTCATTTTGTGTTTTAAAAACTAGTTTTTGGTTTGTGTCATACACAGATAAATAAAGTTCTGGTTGTCCTAGTTCAGATATGAAACTGTCCATTTCCATAAACGAACCTTCTACTGCTGTATGCTTATTATAGTAGTTTTCATCTCTTTCACTCGGCGTTTTTAAATAGTCAAAAACGTCTGTTACCGTTAAATTTTCATTGGCATTAGCTAATCGATTTGTTACTTCTGCAATCGTTGCTTCGACATTTTCCTTTTCTTTGGCAACAATAAGACTGACAGAAGACTTATAGGTAATCACCGCAAAAATGGTAAAAACTACAAATATAAAGAAAGAACTTGCGAAAGCCCACTTTATAGTTAAAGATGGGCCTTCCAGTTCTTTTTTAATCGTTCTTTTCATTAATTAGTTCTCACGAACGCATAACGTAGCCAGTTCCACGGACAGTTTGGATGTAGCTTTCTTCTCCAGGTACGTCAATTTTATTTCGCAAGTAGCGGATATACACATCCACAACGTTTGTTTCTACTTCTGTTTCATAGCCCCAAACTTTATTTAGTAACACATCACGTGCCAAGACAACGTTCACGTTTTCCATTAGCGTTAATAGTAATTCGTATTCGCGTTTTGTTAATTCAATCATTTCAGAATTACGACGAACGACACGATTTTCTTTTTCAATTGTTAAGTCACGATATGTAATCGTTGTTTGTTTTGCAACGTTTTTATCGCCCTCAATATCAATACGACGAAGTAACGCACGTAAACGAGCTAACAATTCTTCAATTGCAAATGGTTTAACAATATAATCATCCGCTCCATGGTCTAAGCCAGAAACACGGTCAATTACTGAATCACGCGCAGTCATCATAATAATTGGTGTATTTTTCACTTGGCGAACACGGCGACATACTTCTAATCCATTTAATTCTGGTAACATCAAATCAAGAAGGATAGCATCCCATTCGTTGTTAAGAGCGGCTTCCAATCCTGTACGACCATTGTAGTGTACTTCTGTCGTATACCCCTCATGTTTTAATTCAAGCTCAACGAATCTCGCTAAGTTCTTTTCATCTTCAATAATTAAAATGTTGCTCATTTGATTAATTGTCCTTTCTCTTTAAAAGCTATACTCAAGCTCAACCTTTTTATTCCTTACTACTTATTAGAGAATTACTACTCAATCTATCTGGTTCTTTTTTAAGCCACAGTAAAACCATGAGCATGGTGAGCCACACTCATGGTCTCCAGCGTGTTTATTCTTCGTTGTACCAGCTGTAATGGTAGATTCCTTCTTTGTCTGTGCGTTCGTACGTATGAGCACCGAAGTAATCACGTTGTGCTTGAATTAAATTCGCTGGTAAGCGATCTGAACGATAAGAATCGTAATAAGCAATTGCAGATGAGAATGTTGGTACAGGAACACCTGCTTGAACAGCAATCGCAACAACTTCACGAACGGCTTGTTGATATTTTTTCGTAATTTCTACGAAGTATTCATCTAACAACAAGTTTTCAAGTGCTGGATTTTTTTCATATGCATCGGTAATTTTTTGTAAGAATTGTGCACGGATAATACAACCTGCTCGCCAGATTTTTGCAATTTCACCAAATGGTAAATCCCATCCGTATTCTTCAGAAGCTGCACGGAGTTGTGCAAACCCTTGCGCATAACTCATTAATTTACTAAAGTATAATGCTTCGCGAATTTTTTCAATCAATTCTTTTTTATCGCCTGCAAAGTTAAAGGCTGCAGGTTTTGATAAAATGCCACTTGCTTTTACGCGTTCTTCTTTGTAAGCCGAAATAAAACGTGCAAATACTGATTCTGTAATTAATGGTAATGGTACGCCAAGATCTAACGCACTTTGGCTTGTCCATTTACCTGTTCCTTTGTTGCCTGCTGCATCAAGAATAACATCAACGATTGGTTGGTCGGTTCCTTCATCATCTTTACGTGTCAAAATGTCAGCCGTGATCTCGATAAGGTAACTGTCTAATTCGCCTTCGTTCCATTCTTTGAAAATCTCTGCCATTTCATCAACAGATAAACCTAAGATTTGTTTCATTAAATCGTAGGATTCAGCAATTAATTGCATGTCCCCATATTCAATCCCATTATGAACCATTTTTACATAATGTCCAGCACCATTTGGGCCAATGTAAGTCACACATGGTTCACCGTCTTCTGCTTTAGCTGAAATTTTTTCAAGAATTGGCGCAACTAACTCATACGCTTCTTTTTGTCCGCCAGGCATGATAGATGGTCCTTTCAAGGCTCCTTCTTCTCCGCCAGAAACGCCAGTACCAATAAAGTTAATTCCTGAGTTTGCTAGTTCTTCATTACGTCGCATTGTGTCTTTGAAGAACGTATTACCGCCATCAATTAAGATGTCGCCTTTATCAAGATGTGGTAACAATTCTTGGATTGTCGCATCTGTTGCAGGTCCAGCTTTAACCATCAACATAATTCGACGAGGTTTTTCAATTGCATTCACAAATTCCTCAATTGAGTATGTTGCTTGAAAGTTTTTGTCAGGATGTTCTTCAACCACTTCTGTTGTTTTTGATCCTGTACGGTTATACAGCGCAACTGTATAGCCTCTGCTTTCAATGTTTAAAGCAAGATTTTTTCCCATGACAGCCATGCCGACTACGCCAAATTGTTGTTTTGTCATTTTATGACCTCCTATATTATAATCAACGAAAATTCTATGAGCATTCTCTTATAATCCTCACTATTATAACGCACTATCTTTCATATGAAAACAATATAGTGCCAATAAATTTCCAATTTCTTCATATTTTCTTAAAAAAATACAAATCCCCTAGGCTCCATGGTTAGCCTAGGGGATTCAACATTTCAAAAAATGTTTTTATGCTTATGCTTCTTTAGACATTACGTCTTTTCCATCGTAGTGACCACATGCTGGACATACGTGATGGCTTTTTTTCATTTCACCACAGTTTGAGCATGCATTTAAGCCTTTGATTGTTAATTTGTAGTGTGTGCGACGTTTTGCTTTTTTCGCTTTAGAAGTTCTTCTAGCTGGTACTGCCATTGTTGTTCCACCTCCTTGTAAAGATGCGTGTATTTACATACACAATATATTCCAACCTAGCTGTTATCTTCCTCTTCAGCATTATCGCTGAGTAATTCTGATAGTTTAGCCAGACGAGGATCCACTGTTTGTTCTGCTGCTTTCTGCTTACTTTCCAAATATGCTTCTTCTGAAATCACTTCCCAGTCATTGCCACTTGGCATTTCTTGACTGTTTTGTTCTTCTTCTGTAAGCACTTGAATTGGAATGGACAATAGAATGTTGTCTTCGACAGATTCATCTAAATCAATTGTTGGCTTGTCCAATAAAATAATCTCTTCAGCTGCAAATCGTTCATCTCTTGTATCCATTTGTTCTTTTGTCATAAAGACTTCATCGACCGTGATTTGCATTGGCAAAGCTACAGGTTCTAAAGAACGGGATGAAGGAACGGTTACAGTTACCTGAATAGTGTAATGAAGTAAATATTCTGATTTATTGACTGCTAATAAGCCTTCTACTTTGATTGGACTTACATCCAACAAGGTATCATCTCGTTGAAGAAGCTCTTCTTTAAGATGCAATGTTTCTGAAAACACTAGCGGCTCTTCTTTGTATTTATTTAATTCTAACAAAGACCACTTCATAATTATCACTCCTAAGCAACAAAAGCTATTATACAGGGGTATGAAAGCTTTGTCAATGAAATTTTCTTGACAGCCCTTTCTTATTTCCTGTTTTTCTTTCGTTTTTTTTATAATTGTTTTTCTGTTGAAGATAGCTTAGCGCTTATTTAATTAAATAACAAAATTTTTGTGTGAAATAACATAGATAATTTAAAACTAAGACATAATTTTACTATTTGCGCCCAACTCTTTATTTACTGAATACGTGTTTTCTGAACATTTCGTACTACTGTCTTCCTTGTAAAAAAAGCTGAGACAAACTGACGAATCGGTTTGTCCCAGCTTTGCGTCCGAGTACATATTGCTTAAAATCAAATGATTGAATTAATTAGACTTAGATAGCTGTTGTTGCTCCGCGGTAAACAATACCACGACGAGGATCAACAGTAATCACTTCGTCATTATTAATTAATGATGTTGCATCTGCAGCACCTACGATAACTGGAATATTTTGCGCAATCGCTACAACAGCTGCATGAGAAGTTAAACCACCTTCTTCAACAACTAATGCTGATGCTTTTTCAATTGCTGGCATGTATTCTTTATCTGTTGTTTTTGTAACTAAAATAGCTCCTTCAGTCGCTTTAGCAACTGCTTCTTCAGCAGTTCCTGCCACAACGGCTTTTGCAATAATTGCTTCTTCGCCGACACCTTGACCTTGAACTAATTTAGAACCGATCATTTGAATTTTCATTAAGTTTGTTGTCCCTTTTTCGCCAACTGGAACACCAGCAGTGATAATGATTAAATCACCTTCTGAAGCATAACCTTCTTCTTGTGATACTTTTGAAGCTAAATTAAACATTTCATCTGTGCTTGATGGTTTGTCAGCAACTGTTGCGTAAACACCCCATGATAATGACAAGCTACGTGCTTTTTGTTCTGAGAACGTAATTGCAACGATATGTGCTTTTGGACGGTATTTAGAGATCATACGTGCTGTATGGCCTGATTCTGTTGCCGCAACGATTGTTTGGATACCCAAGTTACGTGCTGTATGGCCAACAGATTGTCCGATTGCTTCAGTCATATCTGTTTTGCTATATAATTTCAATGCGAATGAATCTTGGTTAACTAATGTTTCTTCTGTACGAACTGCAATACGAGCCATTGTTTGAACAGCTTCTAATGGGTAATCCCCTGCTGCAGTTTCGCCTGATAACATTACTGCATCTGTTCCATCGTAGATTGCGTTTGCTACGTCATTTGCTTCCGCACGTGTTGGACGTGGGTTACGTTGCATTGAATCTAACATTTGTGTTGCAGTGATAACTGGTTTACCTAAAGCATTACATTTTTTAATTAAAGCTTTTTGGACAACTGGAACATCTTCTGTTGGAATTTCAACACCCATGTCACCACGAGCAACCATTAAACCATCAGAAACTTTTAAGATTTCATCGATATTATCGATACCTTCTTGGTTTTCGATTTTAGGAATGATTTGGATGTGTGTTGCGTTTTCTTCTTCTAAAATTTTAGTGATTTCTAAAACGTCAGAAGCACGACGAACGAAGCTAGCTGCGATAAAGTCAATTCCTTGACCAATTCCGAAACGGATATCGTTAGCATCTTTTTCAGTGATCCCTGGTAAGTTTACAGAAACGCCTGGTACGTTAACGCCTTTTTTGTTTTTCAAGACGCCTTCGTTTTTAACAACTGTTACGATTTCGTTTGCATCACGGTCGATATCAGTTACTTCTAAATCGATTAAACCATCATCTAAAAGAATGTGTGAACCTACGTTTACATCATTGATTAATTCTGGATAAGTGATTGAGAATTTTTCATTTGTTCCTAAAACTTCTGTCATAGAAATACGTACTGAGTCACCAATTTTCATTGTGATTGCGCCATTTTCCATGTCATTTGTGCGGATTTCAGGACCTTTTGTATCTAGTAAGATCGCTACGCGTTTCCCTGTAATTTTTACAGCTTCACGAATGTTTTTAATACGAGCACCATGCTCTTCGTAGTCACCATGTGAAAAGTTCAAACGGCAAACATTCATACCTGCATTAATTAAGTTTACTAGCATATCAACGGATTCACTAGCTGGTCCAATCGTACATACGATTTTCGTTTTTTTCATTACTAAAACGCTCCTATTCCAAATTTGTTTATACAAAGCTAATAAGATTAGCTAATATACAAGATTAAAAAGAAATTTCATGATTTAACTCATAAAGAGATAAATCTGGTTTATGTTTATTGTTTTCTAACGTGTCAATAATATCAGCTGCAACTACTTGGTTATCTAACATACCGATACATAAACCGCCTTTGCCTTCTTTTAGAAGTTCAACAGCATATGACCCAAATTTACTTGCTAATACACGGTCACGAGCACTTGGCGAGCCCCCACGAACCACGTGTCCTAAAATTGATACACGCGTATGGAAATCACCGTATTCAGAAAGTTTATCAGCAAATTCATTTCCGCCCATTACGCCTTCTGCTAAAATGATTAAGCAATGTTTTTTCCCGCGGTCGCGGCCTTCTTGAATACGTTTGGCAACGTTTTTCATATCAAAATCATGTTCAGGAATAATGATTTCATCTGCTCCGCCTGCCACGCCTGACCACAATGCGATATCACCAGCGTTACGTCCCATTACTTCGATAACGAATGTACGAACATGAGAAGTCGCTGTATCACGAATTCGGTCAATTGATTCCAAAACAGTGTTAATCGCTGTATCAAAACCGATTGTGAAATCTGTTCCAGGAATATCATTATCAATCGTTCCAGGAATTCCAACAGCGGGGAAACCACGTTTTGTCAAAGCCATTGCGCCATGATAAGAACCGTCTCCACCAATAACAACTAAGCCTTCAATACCGAATTTTTTCAATTGTTCGATTCCTTTTAATTGCCCTTCTTCAGTAGCAAATTCAGGATAACGAGCAGAATACAAGAATGTTCCACCACGTTGAATCTTATCGCCAACGTCAGCAACATCTAAACGACGGATGTCGCCTGCGACTAAACCGGCAAATCCATAGTTAATACCGTAAACTTCGATTCCATCAAAAATACTTTTGCGTACGACTGCACGAATTGCAGCGTTCATTCCAGGGGCATCTCCCCCGCTGGTTAAAATACCAATGCGTTTCATTCGCTATTTCACCTCATATAATATACTTTCAACTGCCAAAAGAAACCTTTTCGCAAAAATTGATATACAAAAATATTACGTCATTCATTTTACCATTAAAGAACCAAAATGTCTTGAGTTAAGAAGAAAAAAATGAAAAAAGTTGAAAACAACTAGTATTTTTTACCGTAAATCATTTGAAAATGACGTTTTGCTCGCCTAAAACGTAAGCTAATTGTTGCTGACTAGCGCTTGTATGAGCGACCCAATTTTCTTCATTTAATACTATTTTCTTACCTGTTTTTTCAAAATAGACAATCACTGGAATGTGTCCAGCGTGACGACTGAGTACCTCTTTCATTTTCTGAAAAACGTCCGTTTGTTCGACATCTTTTGTAATTCTGATAAAACACGTTTCGTCACTAATTGATGTTTCTACTTGTTGCGCTTTTTCTATTCGTTGAACCAATATTTGCAATTCTTGATTGTACGTACTGCGTTCCACTTTTCCTTCCACATAATAAACTTGCCCTTTCTCGACACTCTGTCTTAACTGGCGAAAAACGGTTGGGAACAACGTTAGTGAAATACTTCCTGTTGTATCATCCCCATCAACAAAGGCCATTTGTTCTCCCTTTTTGGTCCGAATCGTCCGAATGTTTTTGACATAAATCAATAATTTCGTGGGCTGATTTTCAACAAGTTCATGAACAAGTTGCGTTTGCTTGGCTAAGCGTGTTTTTTTGAACTCTTCTGTCGGATGTCCTGATAAATAGACCCCTAAATATTGTTCTTCTTGTTCTAGTCGCTCTTCTAGCGGATAATCGGCAATTTCTTCTTCCTTGGGCTTCAACGTTTCTAACAAATCCATACTACCACCGCTGAGAAGAATACTTTGGATATTACTCTCTAAACCTACCGCTAATTGACGGCGATTAGGCGCAATTTCGTCAAATGCACCGATGGCAATCAATGGTTCGATATTTTCAACTTTCAACCACTTACGGTCAATTCGCAAAAGAAACTCATCGAACGTTTTGTACGGTCCATTTTCTCGGCGTTCATTTAAAATATTTTGAATGAAGTCTCGGCGGATTCCTTTTAAAGAACTAAAACCAAATAAAATTTGCTGTTGCTGATTTAGGTAAAAGCTGTAGTGACTTTGGTTAATTGACGGCTGCAAAATCGTCTGCTTGTTTTTTCTAGCTTCGCCAATATATTCTTTAATTTTTGTTGGATTATGACGAACAGAATGCAACAATGCGACATAAAAAGCACTCGGATAATGAACCTTCAAGTAAGCCATTTGAAAACCAATAAAGGAATAGGCAAATGCATGCGAGCGGTTAAAGCCATAATTAGCAAAGCGCTCTATATAATCGTACACTTGGTTAGCTGTTTCTTGGGGATAGCCTTGTTGTAACGCACCATTAACAAAATGATTTCGTTCTTCATCTAGCACATCTTTTTTCTTTTTACTAATGGCCCGACGTAAAATGTCAGCTTGCCCTAAAGAGAAGCCTGCCATTTTCGCAGCAACTTGCATAATCTGCTCTTGGTAAACAATAATTCCGTACGTATTTTCCAAAATGGGGGCGAGACTAGGCTCTGGATAACTAATTTGTTCCAAGCCTTTTTTCCGGCGGATGAAAACATCAATATTTTGCATCGGACCAGGACGATACAAGGCATTGACAGCAGCAATATCTTCAATGCTAGTTGGCCCTAATTTTCTTAATACATTCCGAATTCCAGCAGATTCAAACTGGAAAACACCACTTGTTTCCCCTTTTCTAAATAAAGCCAGCGTTGTTTCGTCATCTAATGGAATCTGATTTAAACGAATGGTTCGATTATAGACGCGTTTAACAGCTGTGAGGGTATCATCAATGATGGATAAATTTCTTAAGCCCAAGAAATCCATTTTCAGAAGACCAATTTTTTCAACATCATTCATAGTAAATTGGGTCAATAAAATTTCATTCGATCCTGGTTGTAACGGAACCAAATTCAAAAGATTTTCATCACTAATTACCACACCTGCTGCGTGCGTAGAAACATGGCGAGGCAATCCTTCTAGCTGAACAGCTGTTTTATAGAGCAATTGATTATTTGGTGAAAAATTGACCAATTCTTGCATCCGTTTCGACTCTTGGTACGCTTCTTCTAACGTAATTTTCAGCTTGTTGGGGACAGCTGCCGACCAACGATTCGCTTCACTCTGGGACAACCCGAAAACACGTGCAACGTCCCGTAAAACCATTTTCGCAGCCATCGTACCAAACGTGGCAATTTGCGCCATGTGATAATGACCATATTTTTGACTGACATAAGCTAAAACTTCCTCCCGCCGATTATCAGGAATATCTAAATCAATATCGGGCATCGTGTAGCGTTCTGGATTCAAAAAACGTTCAAAAAGCAAATCATATTTGATTGGATCTACATCTGTAATTGATAACACATAGGACACTAAAGAGCCTGCAGCTGAACCTCGGCCAGCGCCTGTAACAATTTGATTGTTATGACAGAAGTCCATCACATCCCAAACGATTAAAAAGTAATCATCAAAGCCCATATTGTGAATGATGGTTAACTCTTTTTCTAATCGTTTTTGGTAAACTTCATTTAGATGAGGCACTCTTTCTGGTAATTTTTCTAAACACAATGTGCGTAAATAAGAACCTGCCGTTTGATTATCAGGCACAGGAAAATGCGGTAATAATTTTTGATGTAAAGGAATGTCAACTCGGCAATTTTCAGCTAGCTGAATCGTATTCTGGACCACTTCTGCACCAGCTATTTGAAGCATTTGTTCCATCGTCGTCTCTGCTTCACGCAAGTAATTCAGACCTTCTATTTCCGGTGTTTGGCTTGTAATATTCAATTGATTATTTTCTTTGATGCTCTCAAGAACAGTTACGGCAAAGCCTTCTTCCCTTGTTAAATGACGTACCTCTTGCAAAGCCACGCCAGGTAATTGTTCTCTTTGGTAAAAAGAAAAGAGCGCTGGATTGCGTTGTTGATTCATTGAAAAAGAATGTTCAACAAATAACGACTGGGGATCAAAATATGAAGCAAGTTGTTGGAAAGCGTGAACCGCTTGTTGTTCATCTTCAAAAAATGTTTGGGCGACTTCTCCTTTAGCTGACAAAGTCACGGCAAATAAATCACTTAATAAGGATTGATGTTCCGCTAAGTAAAAGGGACCCTCTGTTGTCATTTTGCTGCTAGATAGTTGCATTAATTGCTGATAACCTTTTAAATTTTTAGCGAATAAAAGCAACTCGGAATGCCCTTCTTTTTCTGCTGGGGTATATTCTAATCTTAAACCGATAATTGGTTGAATTCCCGCTTCTTGGCATGCTTCATAAAATTCAACCGCCCCATGCAAGACATTGATATCGGTAATCGCTAATGTTTGATAACCTAACGCTTTCGCTTGTTTTACATAGGAACGAATCCTAACCGTACTAGATAAAAGCGAATAGGAAGTAACGGTATGTAATTGTGGAAATGACATTGGACAGCTCCTTTTTGAATCCTTGCTATTTTTTGCCTCTTCTCTTATTTTCCTATCGCGGATTCTTTACTTTTAAAGAAAATATGCTAAACTAAGAGCTAGAAAAGAGGTGCTCATATGCGTTATCTTGTTGTATTTTTCTGGACCTTCGCATTAGGCCAAGTCGTTGGATATATCGGCGGTGCATTATCTGGCGGTTCATACGACTTTAAAATGACAACGATTCTATCGTTGGCAACAGCCGTTATTATTTTATTAATTGCACACTTTGCAGTACCGAAAGAAACCAAACCTGTTAAATAAGAAAAAACCAGTTACTAAAGTTATTGTAACTGGTTTTTTTATCTTTTCAACTGTTTAGAGCTTTTTATTTAAAACTTTTCGGAAATTAAAGAAGGACAACCCAATGTTTCCTAAAACGAAACAAGCGGTTACCAGAAAAACAGAAGAATAGCCAAAACCATGGGCAACTGTTGACCCTACCATCGGCCCTAAAACTTGACCGAAATTACTACACATCTGATTGTAACTATAAACTCTACTTACGCCCTCCGTTGGCGTTATTTTACTAATTAACGTATTAATTGATGGCATTAAAGCGCCTGTTGAAAAACCTAAAAGGAATCGCAAAACGCCTAACTGAAAAGGTGTTTGCACAAACGCCATGGGAATGTAACAAATAAAAGAAAGAATTAATCCGCCTAATAAAACTTTTTGGTTCCCAATGCGGTCCCCAATTTTTCCCAAAGTTGGAGAAGAAATAATTGCTGAAACGCCGGCAATCGAAACAATCAAACCACTAACAAATAATACATTCTCTGTATCGCCACTTAAAGATCGAATATATAGCGTTAAGATTGGGCTGATACTTGTAATTCCTAATTGTAAAATTAACGTAGTCACAAACAAACCAATCAATACTGAAACATGATCCATCTTACTAAAAATTTCTTTCGTCGTTAATAAATCCTTTTTCTCAACTGGTTGAAAATCTTCTTTAACTAAAAAGATAGTCAACAACGTTGTAATGAATAAAATAACGCCGGTAATAATAAAGACATTTTCCATTCCAAACCACTGTGCCAACGCACCGCCAATCGATGGCGCAATTAACGTCCCAGCAATTGCACCTGTTGATAATGTCCCTAGAGCCCAGCCATTTTTCTCTTTTGGCGCCTGCGATGCAATCATCGCTGTTGCGTTAGGAATATAGCCGGATAAAATCCCGTTCATAAAACGCATAATCAACAGCCAGTATACATTAGGGACAAATGCTAACGCCCCCATTGTGATCGTCATTCCTGCTGCAGCCCGAATCATCATAATTTTCCGACCTTTTCGATCAGCTAAATTTCCCCAAATCGGTGCAACAATCGCAGCAGCAAACGCCGTGACAGAAATTGCCAATCCAGAAAACAACTCTACTTGACTCTTAGGCGTCCCTAATTGTTCAACATATACTGGAATAAACGGCATAACTAAGCTAATACTCGCCCCTGTAAAAAAGCAACCAATCCATGCGACTAATAAATTCTGCTTCCATTTTATTTTCATACTTTTATCCACCTTATCACCTCTTCACCTACCACTATACTCTAAAAGAGTGAATCTCTCAAAAGAAAATTCTTTTAAAAAAAAGTCTGACAGACCGGTCAAAACGACCAATCTGCCAGACTTCTTAACACTTGGGCTTAAGATAAATAGCTGAATAAACGCAACACCTTCAAAGCTAACCGCTGTTATCTCAGCCTCACTTCTATTTACTATAAAATAGCTAAGATTACAAAGTTTAAGATAAACAACGCATCAATGACCCAAATAATTGGTGAAACTTCTTTGGCTTTCCCTTTGACTACTTTCACCACTGCATAAAAGATGAACCCAGCAGCAATCCCATAAGAGATGCTATAACATAATCCCATGAAAATTGAAGCAAAAAATGCTGGAATCGCATCTTCTAAATCCGTCCAATTGATGTCTTTGAAAGAAGCTAACATCATAATTCCCACTAAAATTAACGCTGGAGCCGTAGCTTGTGCTGGCACAATAGCAATAAGTGGTGAAAAAAGACTACTTAGGGCAAATAGAATTGCTACCACTACCGATGTCAAACCTGTTCGACCACCCGCACCGATTCCTGCTGCACTTTCTACATAAGTTGTCGTATTCGATGTACCAAAAATCGCACCGATAGATGTTGCAATAGCATCTGCAAATAGAGCTTTGTCCATTTTAGTGCTGAAACCCTTACTATCTTCTAAAGCTAATTCATCTTCTTTAGAGAAAATCCCTGTTCGACGTCCCGTACCGATAAATGTTCCAATTGTATCAAACGTATCTGATAAACTGAAGGCAATAATGGTCATTAAAACTTGAGGAATTTTTGAAGAATCACTAAACAATGACTGTAACCCCTCAGCACCAAAAGCAGCGCCAAAAGTTGTACCTAATTCTTTAAATGAATTGCCCAACGAATTAGCATGCCAATCAACCGAAGCAGTGTCTACCACCCCCATTGGAATTGCGACTAACGTAGTAACCACAATGCCAATTAAAATAGCTCCACGAACATTCGTGACAACTAAAATCGTTGTTAAAACTAACCCAATTACCGCCAAAATAATGGCTGGATTATCAAAATTTCCTAAAGCGGGCACGATACTCGAACCATTCACAACACCATTTTGAGGTTCTGCTTGTACTGTGAAACTTAGTAAGCCAGCATTTTTCAACCCTACATAAGCGACAAAAATTCCAATCCCACCACCAATAGCATGTTGTAAACTCTCTGGAATTGCTTTAATAATCATTTTGCGAATTTTTGTCACTGTAATCAAAATGTTAATCAAACCACAAATAAAAACCATTGCTAATGCTTGTTGCCAAGTATACCCCATCCCAAAAACGACCGTAAACGTGAAGAAAGCATTGAGTCCCATTCCCGGTGCTTGAGCGTAAGGTACATTAGCAAACAGCCCCATAATTAATGTACCGATGATTGAAGCAATAATGGTCGCTAAAAAAACAGCCTGAAAAGGCATCCCTGTTTCTGAAAGAATGGACGGATTAACAAATAAAATATAACTCATTGCAAAAAAGGTCGTAATCCCCGCCATTATTTCAGTTGATACCGTTGTCTTGTTTTCCTTTAATTTGAAAAACGTATTCATAATTGCACTTCTCTCCCTTAAAATCCATGTTTTCGAATAATTACTCTTTGATTATAAGAGAATCGCTATCTTTTTACAACAAAATATTAACTATTATATATATTTTTCTATATAACGTTCGTGTTTCGCGGATATAAAAAAAGAAAAAGCTTTACATTGTTTCTTCTTTTCCTAATAATTGGATTAGCCCAAACAACAGCATCTGTAGAAACATCATTAATAAAATAAACATTAATTTTTGAAGGGACCAGTCAAAAAAGATAATTTTCACTGTTTCAATTGGACTCATGAAAAGATAGACACTGTGTAATCGATCAAAACGTCCAACATAAATCGCCAAAGCAGACAAGAAATGAAGGCTGGCTTGAAAGACTACAATTGTTCTATAACCGCAATAACTTTGCAATTTCTGGCTAACAGTTGTTACTGTTTTCATCCCTAAAAGCCCATATATAACAATCCCGCTAGTTAAGCAAACAAACGCCCACCAATCACCAATTTGGTTTGCAAAAATCGTATTAAAGCCTCGATAAATAGATAGCGTTTCTAAATGAAAAAAATCCGTAAATAGGTACGGCGCATTAGGATAAAAAATTAACCAAGCAAAACCTATCAACCAATCCCTTTTACGTTTTTCTGCGTTTAAAAGATAACTAAGTTCAATTGGAATATAGGCTAACAACACGTTCAACGCCATAAAATGAAAATGCGTAGCAAATAACCACATATAGATACAATAGATTAAGGTGATCACTCGTAAATAATTTCTAGAATTTTTCAAGATGCTCTGCGCTCCTTTTTCAAACTGTTTATTTTAGTGTAGCATACTTCTTAAGCTTTTTTTTAAACCTTATAAATGAACATGCTTCTCCCCTTGATAATCTTCGGTTTTATGCTAGACTGAGTAAAAGGCATTTAGGAGGAATTTTTACTTGAAAAAATTAATTGCTATTGATTTAGACGGCACAACATTAAATGCACAGTCTTTAATCAGTCCAAAAACCGAACAAACACTAAAAAAAGCGATTGACAACGGTCATTACGTCAGTATTGCCACTGGACGTCCCTATAGAATGAGTCATCAATTTTACCAACAACTTGGCCTAACGACCCCTATGGTTAACTTTAACGGCGCTTTAGTCCACATTCCAGAGAAAAAATGGGACTTGGAAAGCGAAGCCAATATTGAGCGTGACCTAGTCTTTGACATTTTGGCACAGAAAAAAGAATTACAATTAGATTTTGTTGCTGCTGAAAACAAAGAAACATTTTATATCGATACGTTAGATGGGTTCGATCCGAAATTTTTTGCTTCCAAAGCAACCTTAGATAATTTACTTACTGCTAAAAATTTACGAACAAATCCTACCTCAATGATGGTTCGGACCACACCAAACCAAGCTGAAAAAGTTGCTGATACATTGACAAAACAATATGGTGATTATATTGATGTCCGCACTTGGGGCGGTCCAATGCCTATTTTAGAAATGGTCGCAAAAGGAATTCAAAAGGCCCATGGCGTTGATCAAGTGGCGAACTTTTTATCTGTCAAACCAGCTGATATCATTGCTTTTGGCGATGAACATAATGACGAAGAAATGTTAAGTTATGCTGGTTGGGGTGTTGCTATGAACAATGCCACGGATAAAATTAAATCCGTAGCCAACGATGTCACTGAAAAAACAAATGATCAAGATGGTTTAGCAGATTACTTAGAAAATTATTTAGATCTATAAAAGGCTAAAATAAAAGTATTTCTTTAAAAAGAACTCACTTTGATTTAGCTGATAATCTTAAGATTACGAAAGTGGGGCATAAGTCGAAACGACTTATGCCCCACTTCCGTTTTTTTTATTCCTTCAATGAATTTTGAAACGTGCTGATTTTTTCAGCCAATCTTTGATAAGTCGTAAAAGACGGATGCTGTAGCTCTTGTTCTTCGTTAACGGATAAAGTTTGTTGTGTCGTAATGGCCTTTGTTAGTGCATCTACAAAATGAATAAAAGAATTGTTGGTTTGTTTATTGTATCCTGGTGAATAATATTTCGATTGACGATAAAAAGGCCGCAGGGTTGTTTCTGTGATTTTTTCCTGTTCATCTGAAAAGTATTCATCATAGCTGACATGTTTTATTTTCTGCTCTTCTGTTATCACTTGAAGTCGAGCGATTAGGCCATTGCCTAAATCTTCTGCGTAACCGATATACGTTTCTTTCGATGGCTCTTTTAGCCAAGTGTCCATCTCTGCTGCTAAAGGCATTAATCCTTCACGCGCAGAAGTTGATGAACCGCGTACCGTATAAAAATTACCTGTAACACGATTTTCGTCACGCATTTGTTTTTCTACATAAGTAATACCATTAACAACGGTGACTAACGTATCGTCTGTACGCGTGTTGCTTGCTTGAAATTCAGGATAATCCGACAGGCGTTTGTTGACACCCGAATAGCGTGTATCATAATAAGGATCACTAGCAAACTCTGTAAACTCAACATTCAGAATCCTTTGCGTTTCAGGTTCCGTAATAATCTCTACAATGCCGTAATTTCCGCCAGTAAATACACCTTCATTTTTATAATAGTTACCCGTCATTAATCCCAAAGGCGGTTGATTGGACCAAAACATTTTTTTCTTTTTTTCTTCCGGTGTATATTTTGCTGGTGGGGTTGTTCCAAATGTCGTTTGTGTGGCCCCTGTAACCACTTCGTACGTGTATTCATGAGAATCAAAAGTCAATTGATTAGCAATCAGTTCGTCATTTTTAGTCGGCGCTTGTTTTTCCACCGCAGAAGTCGTTTGATTGGTGACGGTAACTTGCTTCACTTGCTTTGTCTCTTGCGGACCACTTGTTGTTTGTTTCGTTGGCTCTTGATCTGGCGCACAACCAACCAAAATAAATAATCCGATAAAAACCAACATTCCTTTAATATGTTTCATTCACTTCTCTCCTTTTTATAAACGCTTAATTTCCTCTTATCTCCAGTGTAGCAAACATTTATAAACCAAAACTGACGGAAAAATGAATAAATAATAAACAAAAACGCTAAGTCTCCTGCAGCTTAAGAGACTTAGCGTTTTTTTATTTAATTGCTTGGCGCTTTTGGCGCAACCACTCTTCTTTAATGTGTTCAGATAGGCGAATCATTCGTTTACCAACTTCACTATATTGGTTAGTAGCTAAATTGGCTAAAGAAATTCGAACTGACCATTTGTCACTCCCGAAAGCATCCGCTTTTAAAAGCATTAATTTTTCTTTTTCTGCTAACGAAGTTAATACTTTTGTGATCGTCCACGATTTCGTTAAATAACTTGAAAATTCTGGGCCATAACGTTTTTCTGTCCAATCTCTAAAGTTAATTTCACAATAGTATGCTGTATTTAAACTTGCTAAAGGCTCTTCAATGCCTAAGGTGCGGAACAAGAGCTTTTCACGCGTATGACAAATATCCATCACTTCGTCTTTATATGCTTGACCGTCTTTTAACAAAGCATACAAACTAAATAAAGCCATCATTGCTTGCTGAATAGAAGAAAGTCCCGCTGCATGGTTCAACGCAATATCGCGGCTGTCTGCGACTAAGCGGCTGATAAAGTTAATTTGGCTTGTGTCTGCATTCAATGTAGCATAACGTGCCTGTAATTCCATTTTTCGAGCCACTGGCAATTCTTTTAATAATTGATCAAAGATGTTCTCTTGACTGACCGCAATAGTCCCCACACGCCAACCGGTAGCGCCAAAGTATTTAGAATAAGAATAGATACAGGCTGTATTGTAAGGTAACTCCGTAAATAGTGAACGGAAAGCTGGCACAAAGGTTCCGTAAACGTCATCTGTTAAAATCATTAACTTAGGGTTATCCACTGCAACGATTTGTTTGATTTGTTCAATGGTAGGTTTTCCCATAGCATTAGCAGTTGGATTGCTGGGATTTACGACAAAAACCGCTTTGATGGACGGGTCTTTTAGTTTATCAATTTCCTTGTTTGAGTATTGATACGTCGTTTTTCCATCAATGATCATTTGCTCTGCTTTGATTTTAACCACGTCAAAGTCATAACGTGGTAGTTCTGGAATTTCTAAATAAGGAGCAAACGTTGGTAATAACAACGCAATACGATCACCTTTTTCTAGTAAATAATTATTTGCCAACGTATCAAACAAGTAACAAATCCCTGCTGTACCACCCTCAACGGCAAAAATATCAAACGGTTGTGCTTCGCTGGAAAATAATTCTTGATTTAAATATGCTTTAATCGGTTGTTCACACGCCTTCAAGCAACGAACAGGATTCGGATAATTATCCCCAATCACATAGTCTAACATGGCATCTAACCACATTTCCTTATCCATCCCAAAATAGTTATGCTCTGCTGTCCAAATTTCTTGTAAGAAGGTTGCCCCTTTGCTTGGATTTTCTGCTAAAAAGTTTAAGAAGCGTTGCGTTCTACCAAAACTTGGCTGAATCATACCAGCCGTTTGTTCGCTCCCCTCTCTTAACGTTTCTTTTGTAGCAAATTGACCTAATAAAAAAAAGGCTTCCCTTGGTGTTGGCGCCGTCCAATTAGGATTGCCTCGCCCTGCATTTAACAATGTTTCTAAATTATGATTTTCTTCATGTAATTTCTTCTCTAAAAATAGACTTAATTCAAACGGACTAAGGTTTTCTGTCAATTCATCACTTGTTATCATTTTATCCTCCTGAAGCACACACAGTCATTTAGTATTTAGTATGTAGTCTATACTACTCTTCTACCTCCAGATGTCAACCATTTAAGCGGAATATTCTGACAATTAATAAAAAAGAAACAATCCTTTATAAAAAATAAAGGATTGTTTCTTTTTTGCTGATTAACCAAAGAACCGTTGCATCTCAATTTTTGCTGATTGAACAGAATCAGAAGCATGGATTAAATTTTTGGTGACAGACAACCCATAATCCGCTCGTAAGGTGCCACTTTCAGCATCTAACGGATTCGTTGCTCCAACTAATTTACGCACTTTTTTAACCACATTGTCCCCTACAACGACCATCACAACCACTGGGCCACTTGTCATATAGGCTAATAATTCAGGGAAAAATAGTTCATCTTTTAAATGCTCATAATGTTCCTTCACTGTTTCTACTGTTAGTCGTTCGAATTTAAGGTGCAATAAGTCAATACCTTTATCTTCAAAACGTTGAATGATTTTGCCAACTAACTTTCGTTCAACGCCATCTGGCTTAATAATTACTAAACTTGTTTCCTTCATTTTTTCCATCCCTTTCAAAACTTCCTTTTGCCCTTTCCCAAGGGGTAGCTACAGAATAAAATGAAAGCGGATACTTTGTCAATGATAAATTTTCTTTTCCTTTTGATTAAATAAAAAATTAAAGATTATTCACAAGATTTGTGAATTGTTCTTTCAGTTCTGTATTGCTTGTTTCTTTTAAAAACAAATAAGGTTGCTCCTCTACTGGCTGTTCTTTACTCACATAAACTTTAGCTTCACCATTCACTAAAGTAAATAAATAGACATGCTTCTGGGCAACTTGTGTCGCACTGTCAGAGTATACTGCCACCAGACAATAACCCCCTTCGCTGCCTGTTTCTGACCAATTTAACCAAATGGGATTGTTCCCAATAGCTGGTTGTATTTTAGGTTCATAACTCAATAAATCATCAGGCACTTGAATCGTGTAAAAAGCTACAGAGTGACCTGGTTGGTACGCTTGATAGTTCTGATTGCGTTCTTGACCCCAGGTTTCCATGTATTGTCCTAACTGTTTTGCTTTTTGCTGATTCCAAATCGTCCCTTCTTCTGTAACTAATTCAGTTAATTCTTGTGTTTGCGTTGTTTGCTCTAATTCCAACGCCGTGGTTTGACTAACTTCGGTTGCTGAAATTGCTCTTGTTTCTTCAGTATTTACATTGTTTGTTTGTACGGTTTGTACTTTCTGTGATTCCTCTTTCGATTTTTGCCAACCACAGCTAGATAAAACGCTTCCAACAACCGCTATCATAATAATCCCGTTTAGTTTCATTCCTTAAACTCCTGTTTTTATTTTTATTCTATCGAAATAAACCTAAAATCTCAATCCCTTTCTTTGAATAGTTGAAAACCATTTGGGAACTAGTAATTCTCCACAATTATAGTCCTCTAGTAATTGTTGGTATTGCTGTTCCATAGTCCTGATTTCTTTTTCACCAAAGCTCAGTGCCCAAACTAAAGAATAGAGTCCTGCGTGAAAAGTATAAAGCTTTTGAAACTGCCAAAATAAGGTAGGAACTTTCCCAGCAAAATAACCTTGTAATTGACCATAAGCAAACAATGGCGAAACATTTCTTGAAAAAAATTGTAACTTGTAAAATTCTTCATAAGGATCCCCAAAATCCCATCGATTAAAATCAATCACACCGACCTGCCTAGTTGGCAAGTAAATAAAATTTCCCACATGGAAATCTCCATGCTGATAAACCACAGGCCGTTGTTGCAATAACGGTAATTGTTTTTCTAAATATGAAATTATTGGCTGCTGGTACGGCATACAAAATTGAGATTCCTTATACTTATTTAGTTGGCTCTGCTTTTTTTCGTATAAATTTTGCGCAATCTCTCTTTGACTAATCCTTTCAGGCAACAAAAGCTTATGGATTTTGTTTAAATAGCGGCCTGCCTCTACGCCTAAGTTCAGTTGTCTTTTGGGAGAAAGAGCGGGTAAAACATCGCTTAAGTCTTCACCTTCTAGATACGTTAATAACATGTATCCTTGTTCACTTTCAGGAATAGGTGCACATAAAAAAGGTTTAGAACTGGGAAATCCTAACGCCGCTACTTTTTTGATAAATTGATATTCTTGTTGTTTGGCTAATAACTCTTCTTGTTGAAAAATTCGCAATAAAAAGGTTTCTTGATTTTTGGTAACTTTAAACTTTAAATCAGTTGACCAACCACGGTGAATAGCTTCAACTTTTTGCCATTGCTGAAACGCTGGAATCTTCTCAAACGCCCTCATTACTTTCGCCTCCATTTCCCTATTGGTTTTAGTATACCAAAGAAAAAAGGCTGGAGACAATTGGGGATAAATTGTCTCTAGCCTTCACTGGTTATCATTTTCTAGTTTTCCTTATATAAATCGTTCCACTCGTTACTAAGAAAGCTCCTCCTAAAACAACCCAGAAAGTACTAGGTACTTCTGCACCTGCTTTTGGTAATACTTTTTTGGGAAGCTGTTCTTTTTTCCCAATCATATTTTTATCAGAAAAAGCATGAGTACTTTCTGTTGATTTGGTTCCCTGATTTGCTGATGAATTCAGCGAATTATCTAAGGATGACTCACTAGTAGTTTTTCCAGATTTGTCTGGGTTTTGGTTTTGGTTTTGGTTTTGGTTTTGATCTTTTCCTTCGATTGGTCCTTCACTTGTTTTTGTTTCTTTGTCTTTATCTGGTTCGCCACTTGTATCTAGTTCTTTATCTTTATCTGGTTCGCCACTTGCATCTGGGTCTTTATCTTTGTCTGGTTCGCCACTTGCATCTGGGTCTTTATCTTTATCCAGTTCGCCACTTGCATTTGGTTCTTTGTCTTTGTCTGGTTCGCCACTTGTATCTGGTTCTTTGTCTTTGTCTGGTTCTTCTACATGTGGTTGATTTATCTTGTGGTTATTTTCAAATAAAGCACCTAATTGTAGCAATGTTCGGTCTTCATTTAATGCACTATTAAATTGAATCCCCAAAGGCAGTCCTTCTTTTGAAACGTAAGTTGGTACACTTAATGCTGGATGTCCAAATAAATTTGCTTGTTGTGTAAACGGTGTATATGTGAACGCCGTCAGCCATTGGTCATAAATCAATTGTTTTTGTTCTGCTGGTGACAATTGATCAATTTTTTCCATCTGTGCTGCATGTTCTGGTTTTAGTAACGGATTATCAATACTAGGTGCCGTGGCAGCCGTCGTTGGTGTTAATAAGATAGGATACTGTTGATAAAATTCGTCCATCGCTTGTGCTTGTAAAGCAATATCTGTCCAAGCCGCAGTTGTCTCTTCACTCGTTATATTTTTTCCTGTTTGAAAAAGCGCCCATGTTAACAGTTCTACATCATTTCGTTCAAGCGGTCTTTTCAATTTCTGCCGCGCCATAAAATCGGCAATTCCTGCTGAGCCAGCAGCTACAGTATAATAATTTTTCATTAGACGTTCCCCATCAACAGGGTGCTTCACTTCAACCAATGTGTACCCTTGGTCTTTTAAAAAAGCAACAGCTTCAGCGACCGCCTCTTTTGCTTCGGCACTTATAGGCGTTCCGGCAGGGGATTCTGTTGTATAAGCAATGGGTTGCGCTTGACTTAAATGTCCCGCAGGAAGATCTTTTTTGGTTAATAAGGTTTCAAATAATGCATTTGTATCCGCCACGGTTCGACTTAAACCAAAGTGAACAGTTTGACCTTTTGCACTATTAGAATTACCAATGATTACTCCTCTAGAAGGTTTCAAGCCTACGGTGCCTGTCCAAGAAGCAGGGATGCGGATAGAGCCACCAGCATCACTTCCAGAAGCAATGGGAACAAATGCCGCGGCGACACTAGCACCCGCTCCGCCTGAAGAACCACCTGAATAATGGTTAGGATTCCATGGATTGACGGAAACGCCATATAACTTTGAATCTGAAATATTCTTCCAACCTAATTCTGGATAATTCGTTTGACCAATGATTATGAATCCGGCATTTTGTAGTGCTTTGACAAAGGTCGATGTCCCACCAGCTACTTGATCTTGGAGAAAACCAAAACCGTTCGTGTTGCTTTCACCTTTCAAGGATTGTCCTAACCCTTTTAGTAAGAGCGGCACACCTAGAAATGGTTGACCTGTATCTTGTAAAGCTTTTGCTTCTGTCAAAGCCGCTTCTTCTCGTAAAGTAATGACCGCATTTAATGTAGGATTTTCACGTTTAGTGATGGCCAACGCAATTTTTACTAATTCTTCGCTCGTCACCTTTTTTTCTCTTACTAAAGTTGCTAACTCCAGTGCAGTTGCTTGTTTATAATCTGCTTCTGAAAAAACACTCTCTGCAGAAACAGCTTTTCCATCTGTATCACTATTTTGTATCTCATTTGTGGTTTCAGTAGTTACTGCAACCGCATTTCCGCTACTGCTTTCGGCGATTGCCGAAGAGGATTCTTTTTCCTGCATCACCGTTTGGCTAGTAGTTTCAGATTCCAAGTTAGCTACAGTCTGACTGGTTTCTGTTGTTACTGATTCCGTCTCTGTTTGAACGGTTGTTTCTAGTATACTTTCTTGTGCCAACATTGGTACCCCTACCAGTGTTTGGCTAATTAATAAAATAATCCCTAACTTTTTGAACAAAATCGACTTCTTCATAAGTCACATCCTTTATCTATTAATACAGTTAAAAAATCTGTATTACTTATAGCATAAATGAAAGCGATTAAAAAGTAAAGTTCTCTTGAAAATTCCCATGTTCAACTTTTAGGCTAGGTTCTTTTTATATGCTAAAATAGAATAGAAACGGAGGTTTTTTAATGGAATGGATTGAAATTAAGCACGCAACACAAAATAATTTGAAGAATATCTCTGTCAATATCCCTAAAAAGCAACTAACTGTTGTTACTGGACTTTCGGGTTCAGGAAAGTCCTCCTTAGTATTTGACACATTAGCCGCTGAATCACGTCGTGAACTAAATGATACATTTAGTTCGTTTGTTCAAAATTACTTACCCAAATATGGTCGTCCAGAAGTTGAAAAAATCGAGAATCTTCCTGTTGCAATTGTCATTGACCAGAAAAAAGTAGCAGGTAATTCTCGTTCGACAGTGGGAACGTACACAGATATTTATACGTTTTTACGTTTGCTGTTTTCACGAGCAGGTTCTCCATTTGTTGGTTATTCAGATACTTTTTCGTTTAATCATCCGGATGGAAAATGTCCAACATGCGATGGCTTAGGAAAGATTACCGAAATCAATCTTCATCAGCTAGTTGATTATGACAAATCATTAAACGAAGGGCCTATCGATTTCCCCACATTTACAGTTGGCAACTGGCGGTGGAAGCGTTATGCCCATAGTGGTCTATTTGATTTGGATAAAAAAATCAAGGACTATTCTCCTGAAGAGTTAGCATTATTTTTATATGCTCCACAACAAAAACTAGCTAATCCACCCAAAGAGTGGCCTCATACAGCTTTGTATGAAGGAATCGTCCCGCGTATGCAACGTAGCATATTGCATACAGACGAAGGCAAACGTCATCAAAAATACCTTAATCACTTTGTTACCGTAAAAAGATGTCCTGATTGTTTAGGAAGTAGAGTCAATGAACGTGTTCGTAGCTGCAAAATTAATCAGAAAAGTATTGCTGATGCTGTTGACATGCCACTCACTGAATTACATTCTTTTATTCGTTCAATGGACCTATCCTTAATAAAAACTATTCAAGAAGAGCTACTTGTACGTCTAGAAGCATTAATTAATATCGGTCTCTCCTACCTCACATTAGGACGAGCAACTGAAACACTTTCTGGTGGTGAAGCACAGCGGATTAAAATTGCTAAGTATGTAAACAGCGCCTTAAATGATATTATGTATATTTTAGATGAACCAAGTGCTGGCTTACATCCAAAGGACATCGAACGGATCAGTCGTGCATTGCTCAATTTAAAAAATAAAGGAAACACCGTGGTTCTCGTGGAACATAATCCACAATTAATTAGAGAAGCTGATTTTATCATCGATATCGGACCTTTCGCAGGCGAAAATGGTGGCCATGTCCAGTTTTCAGGAACGTATGACGCATTTTTAGTCTCCAAAACCTTGACTAGTCAAGCGCTTCAAGAGCCGCTCCCTTTAAACGACCAACCAAGAAAAGCAAGGAAGTCTTTATCAATCGAACATGCGACACTGCATAATTTAAACAATCTATCTGTCGAAGTTCCGTTAGGAGTTTTGACTGTTATTTGTGGGGTCGCTGGTTCAGGTAAATCATCATTAGCGGAAGAAATTTATCAAAAAGCCCAGGCTGATAACCAAGAAATTATTCATCTTTCACAAAAAAGCATTACCGCAAATTTACGATCCACACCTATGACCTATCTTAATATTTTTGATAAGGTCCGCAAACTGTTTGCGGAAGAAAATCATGTTAGTCCAGCTTTATTTAGCTATAATTCCAAAGGCGCCTGTCCTACTTGCAAGGGGAAAGGCATAATTGTCTCCGATATGTCTTTTATGGAGGATGTTACTAGTATTTGCGAAACCTGTCACGGAACGCGTTACAAAGAAGAGGTGCTTCATTATCTGTATAACGGAAAAAATATCGTTGAAGTACTAGCTTTAAGCGTTAAAGATGGCTATGATTTTTTCAAAGACCAGCCTTTTGCTCTTTCATTAAAAAATTTACTGGAAGTTGGCTTAAGCTACCTTAAACTCAATCAATCGCTCTCAACATTATCTGGTGGCGAATTGCAAAGGGTAAAATTAGCAGACACACTTCACCAAAAAAAAGCTATCTATTTAATGGATGAACCTACAGATGGTTTACACTTAATTGATATCCAACAAAGTCTTCAACTTTTCAATCGAATGGTAGAAGAAGGAAACAGCTTAATTTTATTAGAACATCACATTGACGTGATTAAAAGTGCCGACTGGTTGATTGAACTAGGTCCCGAAGGTGGAGAAAATGGCGGACAGCTTCTTTTTACAGGAACCCCAGCAAATATGCTAAATTCCACTCATTCTATTACTAAAGGCTATCTGTAAAATAAAAAGTACAAACGGTGCAAGCAACAAGCACCGTTTGTACTTTTTTTATTTTAACCCAACTTCCATCTTCACAGGTTGGTGATCTGTATATTTAAATTGTTCGTCCTTTGTTTTCACGCTATGAACAGCCACATTATCAGAAACAATAAAACCATCAATTACATACACTTGAGATGTTTCATAAGAGCCAGTGTAAGGCTTATTAAGCACCCGCACAGTCGGTTGTTGATCATCATAAGCAAGTGAAAAATGTTTAGGTAAGTCTGCAGGATCAATTTCTCCTGGTGCCCAACCAGCTTCACCTAGGTTAGGATATCGATGACTGCCTTTGAAAACTTGATTAAAGTCACCTCCAGCAATTACATAGTTTCCTTTAGCGTATTCTTGGGATAATACGTCAGCTAACTTTTTGCTTTGAGCAATCTTCCCATCCCCATTGTCATAGGCTTCCAAATGTAAGTTAAAAACCACTAATTCTTTGTCTGTGCCTTTAATTGAAAAGCGCGTTTCTAGAAGCGCTCGTTTTAAGTTACTAATGCTAACGGGCCAACGAAAGGGATTGGGTAAAGCAATGCGTTTAGCCTCTGTTATTTTTTCATTTGATAATGTTAATAAACCACTTTCTACTCGTCCAATCGGCGGCCAAGGAATGGGCACATAATCTACCTTAAAATTATAAGCAAATGCGCTGTTCAGCTGTAGCTGTTTTTGTAATTCTTCCTCTTGATTGACTTCATAAGAACGTTGCGAGCGACGATCGACTTCTTGGAATAAGTAAATCATCGCTGGTAATTCTTTTAAGGTTCCTTCAATGCCTGTTAAATTCTGTTGGACCATTGCCTTATTAACTGGTTGGACAGTTTTGCCACCGTCCATAAAAAAATCTTCTGTTTGTCCTAGGCCAGCATAGCCTATGTTATACGTGACTAAAGAAATGGATTGATGTTTTTCGATGGTTTGCTCTGAAAATTGTTTATTTATAGCAACTGGTTCAACCGCTCGTGGTCGAAACTCTCGAAAGGTTAAATATCCTATCAAAATTAAAGCTATGCTTAAAAGAAGGACCATCAAGCTACCGAGATATTTAAAAAACTTTTTCATTGATTCCGATGTTCCTTTCACATTAGGTCAAACCAAAAGTAGCAATTATCTTCGTTGCTACTTCTTCTGGTGTCATGTTTGAATTATTTATTTTCGTTATTTTTACATTTGGAAATGTACTTTCTAGTTCACCTTCGTGGCTTACTAATCGATGTTCTTTAAAGGTATTGAGTAATTCTTTTCGAGAAAAGTCGACATCGCGTTTTGAAGGTTTTGCCTCTAGCCGTTCTGGATGAACATTTCGTTCTAGGCGGATTGATGTTGAAGAGACGAGTTCGACGAAATAAACGGACTCATGTTTACTAAGAAAAATTTCTGATATTTCTTCTAAAAATTGAAAATCCTGTTCTTGATCAAAAGCAATCACCACTGTAAAAATAATGTTTTTTGTTGTATTTGTGGCTGGATTTTCGACAAAGGCATGAAAAAGTTCCTTTCTAACGGAATCAGACAATTGAAATGCACGTTCCGTATACCCAAGATAGTTTGCAAATAAGTCAATGGTTTGATGATTAAATAGTAATTTAGCATCTAACTGCTTTTCTAAAGCCTTGCCAACGGTCATTTTCCCGACAGCTTGGGCACCAATTAAAACGATTAAAGACATCAACTTTCCCTCCTCTAGTCTAATTTTTAGGTGGCTATCTTCTACTATATCACACTATATTACAACACCTTACAAAACTGTTCGGAAAATTTTCTGTTTTTTATTACAAAAAAAAGACAAAAGACTCTATAATGAGAGAGGACTCGATTGATTATAGATGAGATAGGTGACGGAGAATGGCAATAGAAAAATATTTTCAAACAATAGATGGCAGTCAAATTTTTTATCAAATTTTTGGCAAAGAAACAAATTACCCCCTTGTGTTACTTCATGGTAATGGCAATGATCATACTTTTTTTAATTATCAAATTTCTTATTTCTCCAAGGAGTATCAAGTTATTGCGGTGGATACCCGCGGACATGGACGTTCCACCAATACACAAAGTCAATTAACTTTTCCGCTTTTGGCAGAAGATTTAGCTGGTATTATTCAACAAGAACACTTAACAAAAATTAATTTATTGGGCTTTAGTGACGGAGCAAATATTGCCATGGTTTTTACCCATTTATATCCTGATTTCGTCAACAAACTCGTCTTAAATTCTGGAAATGTCACCATGTCTGGTCTGAAAAAATATGTAACGATTGCCACTTATTTTCAATATTGGTTTTGTCGTATTGGCGCTTTTTTTTCAAAAAAATTGCGCACACGGCTCCCTATCGTGGCTCTGTTATTTGAAGATACTGGACTGACAAAACAAGATTTAGAACACATCCCCTGTCCTACTCTTGTTATTACTGGCAGTCGAGATTTAATTGCGCTTTCCCATTCACGGGCGATTGCTGATGCCATTCCTGATGGTAAATTGGTCTTGGTAAATAAACAGGGTCATTTATTTGCCAAAAACTCACCAGATATTTTTAATAAAACAATCGAAAAATTCTTAAAGGAAATGAAGGTGTCTAAATGAAACAAATTATTCATTGGATCAAAACGCATACAGGATTACTAAAAACACTGTTTGTTATTGCGGTCTCAATTATTGTTGTTGCCCAACTTTTATCAATTGGTAAAACGATCTCATTTGAACAGTTAAAACAGATTTTTGATGAGATTCCGCTATGGAAATTGTTATTGATGATGGTTATCGGTTTAGTTTCCGTTACTCCGATGCTAAATTATGACTTAACATTAAATCGCATTTTAAACTTGAAAGTCTCAAAACGGGAACTCCTTGAATCTAGCTGGATTGTCAATACTATCAATAATATTGGTGGATTCGGTGGTTTGGTCAGCATGGGACTTCGTTCTGAATTTTATGGAAATAAAACAGAGGAAAAGAAAATTTTACCTGCGTTAACCCATATTTTACTTTTTGTGTTATCCGGTCTATCTATTTATAGTATTCTTTGCTTTTTCCTTGTTCAGTTTGATCCAAAGATGGCTTATTTACAGCAATATTGGATTTGGTTATTAGGTGGCGGTCTTTATTTCCCGTTACTTTATCTTATTTTACATTTCCAAAAAAATAGTTCCTTTGGTAACCTCGATGCAAAAAATCGCTTATCTTTAGTTGTTTCTTCGTTTTTAGAATGGACAGGTGTTTTAATTACCTTTATCAGTATTGGTTACTTATTAGATGTACCGATTCCTTTAATTGATATTGTTCCTTTATATGTAGCAGCTTCGATTATTGGGATTGCTTCGATGATTCCAGGGGCTTTAGGTAGTTTTGATGTCATGATGATTTTAGGACTAAGCAACTTAGGTGTTGATCGTGAAATTATTGTTTTGTGGTTATTGCTCTATCGTTTATTCTATTATATTATTCCTTTCTTAATTGGCTGTTTGTTCTTTACAAAACACTTAAGCCAAAAGTTGGATACTCATTATCGTCAATTGCTAAAACAAATTACTTTGGAAATTGCCCACAAGCTGGAAGTGGTTTTACTTTATTTTTCAGGAATTATGATGGTGCTCCTAGCCACTATTCCAGAAGCCTTCACTCAAGTGCATTGGTTAAGAGATATTAACCCCTTCCGTTCTCATATTATTATTCAAATTCCGAGTATTGTCTTAGGCTTTGCATTATTAATTATGGGACGTGGGATTGCTGATCGTGTTAAAAGAGCCTATTATCCAACGATTATTTTATTAATTGGTGCTATCTTGTATTCATTTGTTGTTGACTTTAGTATGTTTTCCATTTTCTATTTAGCTATTTTATTATTTATCGTTATTTTTTCAAAATCAGAATTGTACCGTGAACAACTGGTTTACTCTTGGGAGTGGATGACGATTGATGGCTTTATCTTTGGCTTGTTGACTTTGTTATACCTGGTAATTGGTGTTTATAATTTACCGAACTTCCCACACCATCGTCATCATTTTGTGGAATTTTTCTTGTTCCCTTCCGAACGGATCTGGTTGTCAGGATTTATCGCTATCCTCTTAGTTATGAGTTTTAACTTTCTATTTGTTCGCTACCTCCAAGGGAAAAAACACCAAGTTGGTGAGTTTCCAGAAGATAGTATCTTGCATAATATCTTAACAACTTATGGCGGGAATATTGACAGTGAACTTGTCTTTCTTCATGATAAACAGGTTTTCTTATATCCCAAAGAAGAACCGACTGTCTTTTTACAATTCAACACCATTAATAATAAATGCGTTGTGATGGGCAACCCTTCTGGGAACAAAGAAGATTTTCCTGCGGCGATTGATGCATTCCTTAAAGAAACAGATCGTTTCGGCTATGTACCCGTCTTTTACGAAACCAATGAGGACAGCGTGATGTTACTACACGAATATGGCTACGAATTTATCAAAATGGGCGAAGAAGCCTTAGTTAATCTAGAAACATTTACGATGTCTGGGAAAAAATTCAAAGGTACCCGCGCAGTGTTTAATAAAATTACCAAAGCCGGCTATTCATTTGACGTACTCCAACCTCCTTTTAGTACCGAACAAATGCACGAATTAAAAGCTATTTCGGATAGTTGGTTAGACAATCGAAAAGAAAAAGGCTTTTCACTAGGATTTTTCGATGAAGCGTATCTTCAAAGAAACCCAATTGCTGTTGTCCGAAATGCTGAAGGAGAAATGGTCTCTTTCGCTAATATTATTCCTAGTTACACAAATGAAGTTGGTACCATCGACTTGATGCGTCACCATAAAGAAAAAGCCCCTTCTGGAAGTATGGATTTCCTATTTATTCATTTATTTGAATATATGAAAACAGAAAATATTCATTATTTCAATTTAGGGATGGCTCCGTTAGCCAACGTTGGTCAATCAAGAAAAAGTTTTATTCAAGAACGGATTGCTGCGTTAATTTATGAATTTGGTTCAGAAATTTACTCCTTCCAAGGATTACGCGAATACAAGGAAAAATTTGCTAGCAAATGGCAACCCCGCTATACACTTTATTCTAAAAGTAGCTGGATTGTCTACGTGATGATTGCTTTACTCATTGTCGATCAAAAAAATATTGACTAACAAAAAGAATCCCAATTAAGTATAAAAAGCTTGGCAACTTCACTGAAATTTAGTGAGGTTGCCAAGCTTTTTAATTTCTTTCATCTAGTTTTTCTTTAATTAAAAAGGCTGTTTCTTCGACAGATTTTGCGGTTACATCAATCACTGGGATGCCATACTTCGCAAAAATTTCTTCAGCATAAGCTAATTCTTGTTCAATCCGTTCAACATTGGTATAACTGGTCTCATTACCTAAACCTAAGGAAGCCAACCGACTGCTACGAATCTGTCCTAATGTTTCTGGCGAACAAACTAAACCAATCATTTTTTGTGGATCCATTTCTTCCAAAATTGGCGGCAATGGAACTTCTGGAATTAATGGTAAGTTAGAAACGCGGTAGCCTTGATTCGCTAAATACATACTGACTGGCGTTTTTGAGGTCCGCGAAACGCCTAACAACAATATATCAGAATCAAGAAACCCTTGAGGATTTTTGCCATCATCATATTTTACAGCAAATTCAATCGCTGAGATTTTATCAAAATAGGCACGATCTAGTTGGTGGCGTCGTCCAGGCTCTTCAATAGGATCTACTCCGGCTTTCGCTTGAATTAATTCAAAAAATGGCGCCATTAAATCTAAATATAACAACCCTGTTCGTTCACTAAATTCTTTCGCCGCTGTGATTAGTTGTTTACTGACTAATGTACTGACAACTAAGGCTTTATCTTTTAAGGCATCTTTTAAAATCTCCAATAATTCTTCTTCTGTTGTGACAAAAGAAAAATTGTATCGATTAAGAAAAGAAATATCTGGATATTGTGCGCTTGCTGCAGCTAACAATTTTTGTGATGTTTCTCCAAGTGAATCGGAAATAGTATAAACAATGATCTCTTTTTTCATAATTAAGCTCCCTTATCTATTTTGTGCGGCTTCTTTCGCTTGTTGCGTAATATAGGTTAAAATTTTCGTTTTCGTAATTTTTCCAATAACTTTTTTAGGATTTTCTTTTTCAACGACTGGCAAAGAATCCACTTCGTATTTTTGCAAAGTGTCAGCAGCTTCAAGAATAGTAAATTCTGGTGTGCAGGTTTTCACATGTGGCACTCTTGTCATACAAACAGCAACAGGTGTGCCATCAATATTTGTATTTAAAGAGGCCCGTAATAAATCTTTTCGTGACAAAACCCCTAATAATTCTTTTGCTTCATCCATGACATAAAGAGAACCGACATCATACATAAACAAGTTGGTAATCGCATCTCGAATTGAGGTGTCTTGGGCAACCATCAATGGTGGACTCATGATCTCCTGAACTTTTGTTTGAAAAACATCAAAAAAGAAAAAAGCCTCCATATTATCACTTTCGTAAGTATACCCAACTTTCGGACTTGCTTTTAAAATTCCTGAAAGTGTTAAAAAAGACAAATCAGAACGCAATGTCGCACGTGAAACGGCTAATATGTCCGAAATGCGTTCACCACTAACTGGCTGATGCTCTTTTACAACAGCGATAATTTGCTCTTGTCGTTTACTTAATTTCATCATTTCCTCCTCAATTCCTCTTAAACAAACTGTGCATTCGCTTACAATTATACACATATTTATTGTTTTTTCAACATATTGACAAGAAACTTTTTCTATTGACAAACTTATTTCCGTCTATTATGATGTTTATTGAACATATAAGACACATATTAAACGGAGGTCACGCATGAAAAAGTTTATTTATTCTTTTAACGAAACACACAATGAAGGTAAAGAGACTCTTGGTGGTAAAGGGGCGAACTTGGCAGAAATGACACGCTTAGGTTTGCCGATTCCGCAAGGATTCACGATTACAACCCGTTGCTGTATGGACTATTTGGCAGATGCTACTTTCTTTGAAGAACACTTACAATCAGAAATTTTGAAAGCGGTTAAAAACCTAGAAGCTGAAACAGGCAAATCTTTTACTGCGAACAATGAGATTCTCTTAGTTTCCGTTCGCAGCGGTGCTGCCTTCTCGATGCCTGGTATGATGGATACTATTTTAAATTTGGGTTTAAATGATCAACGTGTGAAAAAATTTGCGACCTTAACCTCTCCTGGTTTTGCTTTTGACTGTTATCGCCGACTTATTCAAATGTTTGGAGACGTCGTCTATCACATTCCCAAAGAATTATTTGACCAACAAAAAGAGCGCTTGGAACAAGAGCTAAATAAAAAAATTACCGCTTTTCAAGAAGAAGATCATTTTGCCTTGATTGTCCGCTACCAAGAAGTTTTTGAACAACATCATGTGGTCTTCCCGCAAGACCCTGTCGCACAACTTTTTGAAGCAATCAAAGCTGTTTTTGATTCATGGAATAATCAACGTGCGGTGGTTTATCGAAACTTACATCATATTGCACATGATTTAGGTACAGCTGTCAACATTCAAGAAATGGTTTTCGGCAATCGTGGACTAGACAGTGGCACTGGCGTTGTCTTTACTAGAAATCCGGTCACAGGGGAAAATCAACTGTTTGGAGAGTTTCTTTTGAACGCGCAAGGAGAAGATGTAGTGGCTGGTATTCGGACGCCAGAACCCATTCGTCGTTTACGTTTGACTATGCCAAAAGTTTATCAAGATTTTCGCCATTACGCAGAACTTTTAGAATATCATTATCGTGACATGCAAGATATTGAATTTACCATTGAAAATGAAAAATTATATATTTTACAAACAAGAAACGGGAAACGAACCGCCGCAGCTACGGTTAAAATTGCTTTAGACTTAGCCAAAGAAAATCGCATTACTAAACAAGAAGCACTGTTGCGTGTGACACCTGATACGATTGATCAATTAATTCATCCCGTGTTTGATCAAGAGAAACGACAACACATGGAACGTTTAGCTATGGGACTTCCTGCTAGTCCTGGTGCAGCAAGTGGCCAAATTGTTTTTACAGCAGAAAAAGCCAAAGAACTGACCAATCTAGGAAAGAAAGTCATTCTTGTTCGTCAAGAAACTTCACCAGAAGATATTGAAGGCATGGTTGTAAGCGAAGCAATTGTGACCAGTCGTGGCGGAATGACTTCTCATGCCGCTGTGGTCGCACGAGGAATGGGAACTTGCTGTGTGACTGGTTGTGAAAGTTTAACCGTCAATGAAGAAACCAAACAACTACACTGCGGGCCACAAGTCATTTTAGAAGGAACAATCATTTCCGTCGATGGCTCAACGGGGGAAATTTATCTTGGCGAAATTCCTACAATTTCTGCTGATAATAACGATGACCT
Organism: Enterococcus sp. DIV1307a; assembly: GCF_050537425.1. NCBI lineage: Bacteria > Bacillati > Bacillota > Bacilli > Lactobacillales > Enterococcaceae > Enterococcus > Enterococcus sp. DIV1307a. Next base: position 797,010 of record NZ_CP172914.1, on the reverse strand, counting down.
TCAAGAGCTCTTGTCTTGGGCAGATGCGTATGCTGATTTAACTGTTCGTGCCAATGCAGAAACTACACAAGATTTAGAGACTGCTATCCGTTTTGGCGCAGCGGGGATTGGTTTAGCGCGAACAGAGCATATGTTTTTCGGTGAAGAGCGTGTCTTGGAAATGCGTCGACTAATTTTAGCAGAGTCTGAAAAGGAAGCAACCTATGCGTTGGAGCAACTTCTTCATTTTCAACAGGAAGACTTTTATCAAATGCTGAAAGTCGTTCAAGACAAGCCCATGGTGGTCCGCTTGTTAGATCCGCCGATGCATGAGTTTTTACCTCATGAAAAGAATGATATTCAATTATTGGCGAAGCAACTACAACGGTTCCCGGTGACCATCGCCAAACAAATTGAACGGTTACAAGAAACCAATCCAATGTTGGGCCATCGTGGTTGTCGTTTAGGTGTGACCCAACCACAAATATACAAAATGCAAGTTACAGCCTTATTTACTAGTGCCATTCGATTAGTCAAAGAAGGAATTACTGTTTATCCAGAAGTGATGATTCCTCTAATCGCCGAAAAAGAAGAACTTCTCTATCTCAAACGCATTTTAAAAGAAACGATTGACGGTCTCTTTGAAGAACATAAAATAACTCCTTTCCCTTACGAAATCGGGACAATGATTGAACTACCTAGAGCTTGTCTGATTGCGGATCAGTTAGCAGAAGAAGCAGACTTTTTCAGCTTTGGAACAAATGATTTAACACAAATGACCTATGGTTTTTCTCGTGATGATATCGGTAAATTCATTAATACGTATCGGGAAAAGAAAATCATTACCCAAGATCCGTTTCAATCACTAGATCAAACAGGTGTTGGTCAACTGATTCAATTAGCTGTAGAGAAAGCGCGTCGCACTAAACCAAACATGAGTATTGGCGTATGTGGAGAAGTCGGTGGTGATCCGCAATCCATCACATTTTTCCAAACACTTGGCCTAAACTACATCTCTTGCTCACCTTATCGGGTACCTATTGCGAAACTCGCAGCTGCCCAAGCCAAAATTTTAACCGAACCGGCTGTGACTGAAGAACAAATGGTCCTTCTTTAATTTAACGTGTGTAACAAATGATTCATCCTTACAAGATAAAAAGTGCTAGGAACATCAGTCGAAACGGCTGATGTTCCTAGCACTAAATTTTAAGATCAATGATTGCACTCTGGTTATTTTCTTATAAACGCAGCATCTTTTATCAAGGGGTCTGTTACATCTGATACATATCTTTCTACTTTCATATGCAAATCATATTTTTCTCTAAGTTCCGTAATACGGGTCATCATTGGAGAAGCGTGGTGTTTGTCTAATGCTTCCTGATCTGTCCAACTATCAATCAGCAGAACTGTTTCTTCATCGTCCATTGGAAAAAAGTATTCATAGCGACTATTCCCTTTTTCTGCACGAATTGCCTCTACAATTCCGCTGGCAATCATTTCTTTGGCAAATTCTCTTGCACCTCCATTTGTCCCACTATAATAAATATTTATAGTAATCGCCATCTGTCTTCCCCCCTAAATTTACTTGCCTTTTTACGTTCCCGACTGGAATTGAACCAGCGACCTACCGCTTAGGAGGCGGTTGCTCTATCCTACTGAGCTACGAGAACAATCTGTTTTAATTTTAGAAGTCTTCACTACATCTGTCAATAGACAAAAAGAAAGTATCTCGCATAAACAATTATGCGAGATACTTTCTTTCAGTGAAACACGTCGTTCGTTTATCTATTATTTTTTTTGCCGCCGATCAAGAATCATTTTTCCTAAATAATAAAGTCCTGTCGCAATAGCTATATATTGCCCAATTTTATTATTGCGTGCAACTTTTTCTTGTTTCGTTTTCGCCATTGTCCCCATCACCTTTCTAAAATAATTCTTTTTACATTTTTATTATAGTAGGTTCTGTCATTTTTTGCGAATAAACACACTTTTAAAAATAATCTTCTAAAATTGGCATGCCTTTGACTAAACGTTGTCCTAAACGTTGAGCTGTCGTTGCGTCTCCTTGCAAGCGTTCATAAAAAGATAACGTCTCTGCTGAACGATAGCCCAAGAATAGTTGCGTCCACGTTTGGATATCTGCTTTCAAAGCAGCAGTCCCTTCTTTTTCCGCAGCACCTTTAGTCACTGTTGCTTTTCCTTGTTCGTCAATTGTGATTGTCCAAATGCCTTCATTCCATGGCCCATAGGAATCTTCAATCTCTAAAGAATACGTTTCTTTTTCTCCTGATTGAAATGGATATTTTTCCAGAAATGTTTGTAACTCAACGATTCGTGCCATCATGTAAGGTAAAATTTTTACAGAAGCTGCTGGCGTTGGCATTAAATCATTTAAATCTTTTCCAGCAAAACCATTAATCCAATGGAACGATTGAACGGAACCACTATGTGAGCCAATAAACCCAGCTAAAGCTTTAAAAGCTGTATTAGTTAAATAGTTCCATTCTACGATTTCAAAGGTGCCAGCAGCTATCCGATAAATCACATAGCCTTCTGCTTTCCCTTCTGACGAATAATAAATCGCTTGATTATTTGGTTTACTTGCACGATTCAGCGTATAATCCAGCCACCAAGTTTCACGGATCACACCACCAGAGTGCGCTCTTTGATTTTCAAGGTATACGTCTTTAATGACCTCTTTACCGTCAGCCCAAGAAACTCGTTTAATGGTACCCGGAACTCGTTTAACACGTGGCCAATCTTCCGTTTTAATTGTATACTCTGCTTGTTCAAATGTTTGTTCATAGCCATATTGACGATAAAATGGATATGAAAACGGTGCTAAGTAAGAAAGGGCAACCTTTTGTTTCGCTAAATCAGCCAACATTTCTTTCATAATAGCAGAGATGCCGCCTTCACCACGATATTCTGGATAAGAAGCCACATAGCCAATTCCAGCCATGGGATAGCGGACACCATGGAAATTCACTTGAAAAGGTGTCGCCATCACTTGACTTGTTAACTGCTCATCAATTAGGAAGCCATAGCTTTGCGTATGTGACAACAATTTTTCAAAACGTTCTTGGCGTTCCGCCGTGGGTTCCTGATTAAAAGCATAGATAACAAGATCAAACATCTCTTTCATTTCTTCTTTGCCCATTTTTTTGACTCTTTTAGTTGTCATTTTCTTTCCTCCTCGCACATTGTATCAATTCATTTTATCACAGAAACGGTTCTCTTTCTAAAAGCCGTTATTTGCTGTCATTTCTTTGAACCAACGACCGCTTTTCTTAATGGTCCGTTTCGCATCATCATCTAAATCCACAGCGATGAAGCCATAACGATTTTTATAGGCATTGAGCCAAGACCAGTTATCCATACACGTCCACATATGATATCCTTGAACATTACTACCTTCTTGAATCGCTTGGTGCACCCATTTCAAGTGATCTTGCACGAATTCAATCCGATAATCATCTTCAATGACTCCTTGTTCATTGACAAAGCGTTCTTCTCCTTCTACGCCCATGCCATTTTCTGAAATGTAGCAGCGAATGTTGCCATAATTTTCTTTTAAATTCATTAATGTATCATAAATACCTTTTTCGTAGATTTCCCAGCCACGGTAAGGATTCATTTTTTTGCCAGGCATATCGTAGACATCATAAAAATCTTCTGGAAGTAAGCCTTCTGGTCGTGTTTCAACAGGTGTTTCTTTTGCTTTGGCACGACGTGGTTGATAGTAGTTTACTCCTAATAAGTCCACAGTATTTTCAGCAATTATTGCTAAATCTTCTGGCGTTGTTTCTGGCAATAAGTCATTTGCTTTCGCCCAAGCAACCATATCTTCTGGAAAATGACCTTTAACAGCCGGGTCTAAAAACGAACGATTAAAGAAACCATCGACAAATTTAGCCGCATTTACATCGGCTTCGTTGTGCTCATCACGAGGATAAGTCGGCGTTAAGTTTAAAATAATGCCAATTTCACCTGATAAGTTCATAGAGTGATAGACGGCAATCGCTTTGGCACTAGCTAAAGCTTCATGATAGAGTACTTGAATCCCTTCTTTTAGATTCACTTTATCAGGATAATGCCAGCCATAGAGATAACCACCTTCAACTGGTACAATTGGTTCATTGTGCGTAAACCATTTTTTCACGCGATCGCCAAACAATTCAAAACAGGTTTTGGCAAAGTCAACATACAAATCAACCACTTCACGGCTTTCCCAACCGCCTTTTTCTTGAAGTACCATCGGCATATCAAAATGATACAAGTTCATAAAGGGCTCAATCCCGTGTTCTAATAAATCATCAATGACTTGATTATAAAAATCAACTGCTGTTTGATTGACTTTTCCTGTTGTAGGATCTGGAATTAAACGGCTCCATTGAATGGATGTTCGAAAAGAGTTATGTCCCGTTTCTTTCATTAACTGAATATCTTCTTGGTATTTTTTATAAAATTGTGAGGTCTTATCTGGACCGACTTGTTGAAAAAATTTTTCTGGCGCTTCTTGATACCAAAAATCCCAAATATTTTGACCTTTACCATCACCTTCAAAAACGCCTTCTGTTTGAGGACCGCTGGCTGCAGAACCCCACCAAAAATTTTCTGGAAATTGATATTTCATGTTATTTGCTCCTTTACGATTTAATCATTAAAAAAAGGATTGAACCCTCCGTAAGAGTCCGGACGATTCAATCCTTCGATTTTTTACTCAGCTGCTTCTGCGGCTGCTTCTTGTTTCAAGTATTGATCTGTTGCTACTTTTACGAAAGGCATGTAGATCAAAATAGAAATCAATAAGTTAACAGCTGCTAAAACTCCGCCGGCGATACTCTTCGTTGCTAAAAATCCGCCAATAATTGGTGGTGTTACCCAAGGTGGCATAAAGGTTGCAGCTGGTACTAAACCAGTTGCTGTCGCCACATACGCAACAGTTACAAGAACCATTGGGACTAAAATGAATGGGATAAACATAATTGGGTTTAAAACAATTGGTAAACCGAACATGACTGGTTCATTAATATTAAATAGTCCTGGTGCTAAACTTAAGTTTGTAATGACTTTGTATGGTTTGTTACGACGACCAACGATAAAGATAGCAATTAACAGACCTAATGTTGCCCCTGTTCCACCTAAGTTTACAAATGAATCAAAGAAAGGTTTGTTTACAATATAAGGAATTGCTTTACCTGCTTCTAAAGCTTTAATGTTCGCATCAATCGCTGGTACGTTGATTGTTTGCATTAATGGGTCAACCATGTTGGCACCATGTAAACCAAAGAACCATAAGAATGGTGTAATGAAAGCTAACAATAATGCTGATGGGTAGCTGTTTGCAAGTCCCATAAATGGTTGTTGAACTGCTTCATAGAATGAAATAACGATATTGTCAATTCCTAAAGCAAATAGAATTGATGTGATTAAACTAAATAAACTGATTGTAATCATTGCTGGTAATAATGCCGCAAATGATTTTGCTACTGCTGGTGGTACACCATCAGGCATTTTGATAACTAATTTAGGATTGCCAGATAAACGTTGGAATAGTTCTCCTGAAATAAGTGCAATAATCAAAGCAATAAATAATCCAGTTGCGCCCATACCTTCTAAGCCGCCAACTGCGAAGAATGAAGCTACAGAAACTGTACCGGCTGCAATGCCGTCTTTTCCATAAGATTTAACTAAATTGTGTGCTACTAAAAAGGCTACTAAAACGGCAAAGATTGCGAATGTACCGTTCCAAATGTTACCACCAAAGCTTTTCCAAATTGGTGCATCGTTATACATCATTGGGAAAATTTTGTTTAAAAAGTCCTCATATCCTGGAATTGGAATATTATTAATTAATACCGCCAAAGCCCCTAAAATCATTAATGGCATCGTTACGACAAACGCGTCACGAATTGCTACCAAGTGCCGTTGCGCTGCGATAACTGACGCTTTCGGCATAAAGTGTTTCTCCATCCATTGAACAAATCCGTCCATTGTTATTCCTCCTAATTAACGCTTTCTCAAGCGCGTTTTTCTTATAAGACGCATTGACAACGAGATTACTCGTTATCAATACGGCGATAAAGATCGATAATTTCTTTTGCTAAATCTGTAAATGCAATCGCAGTCATTAAATGATCTTGACTGTGCACTGTTAACAATGTTACTTGCATGTTATTGCCTTTTGCTTCTTCTGTTAACATTCCTGTTTGCGAATGATGTGCATGTACAAGTGATTCTTCTGCATCTGCAATTTTTTTGTCTGCTAATTCAAAATCCCCCGATTTTGCTGCGGCAATCGCTTCCATTGCATCGCTTTTAGCATTTCCGCCATACATGATTAAACCCATGATTGCTTCTAAGTTCTGTTGTCCGTCCATTACCTCTACCCCATTTTCTGCTCTAGTTTGATGATCCCATTAATGAAATTGCTTGATCTAAAACTTTTTCGCCATTCATCATGCCATAGTCCGCCATGTTAATGACATCTAAAGGAATCCCTTTTGGTTGTAATTTTTGTTCAAATTGCCCTTTCATGAAACGAACTTGTGGACCTAAAAGTAAAACATTCACCTCTTTATTTTCCAAGTTTGTATCTGCTTCAGAAGCCGATACTGCAAAGATGTCTGCTTCCATGCCACGATCTTCTGCTGCTTTTTGCATTTTTGTTACTAATAAACTTGTGCTCATTCCTGCGGAACAAACTAACATAATTGTTTTTTTTGCCATTTTCCTTCATCTCCTAAATTCTCTTTGTTTTGCTTTACACCTTTATATAAGCAAGAAGCGTGCCAAGTTTTAACACATTGAAAACCTTGATATGACAACGTTTTTCAACATGGAAAGCGTGTACACACTAAAAATAAAACGATTACACACAGCTTTTTTGTGTGCGTTTCCAAAATAATAGGGCCACAAAAAAAAGTGAGCGATAAGTCGAAACGACTCATCGCTCACTTTCTAAAGCTGAAGAGAATCAACTGGACAAAAGCCGCTTTTTCCCTTTAAGCAGTTTCCATCATTTTAAGCATTTTATAAAACTGTTTCTTTTTAAAATAACTTAAAAAGATACCTAATACTGCATCATTCAGTTTTTGTAACGCCCCATAAGAAACCATTGTTTCTGTATAACGCAGTTCACAGCTTTTTTCATCAATTGGCTGGAGCTCATACCGCACCGAGAAATCATTTTTAGTTGTGGATGTTCGAAATTGATAGGTCTTATTTTCTACAGCTTCTTCAATAACTATTTTCGCGCGACTATTTTTACTATATTCTTTGATGTATTCAAACTTACGCAACTGCTTTCTTGTAAGAGTTTTGCCTGTTTGCTTACGGATATCAAAAATAACAGAATTCATTAATTGCGTGTAAAATTCATCTGCTGAAATAGTTAATGTTTTCGTAATTTCCATTACCGTTTCACCTCATCCTTTGTCGCCTCTTCTTCAGCAACTTTTTTTCCTTTAAAAAACAGGTAACCACCAAGTCCAATGAAAAAAATCCCCGTTGTCAGACTTAATAAATCATAGTTTAAGGAGCTGGGATTCAACGAATACAAAACAATCAAGAAGCCAATACTACATAAAAATAATCCATTTCTAATCATTTTCATCCATCCTATCTTTTTAGACTACCGTTGCTTGGAAGTATAAAACGCCACCCCAAGGTTGTTCCTTAATCAGCTGTTTTGCAACTTGTGCAGCAGTTTCAGGGTCTCCTTCAACTTCAAAAAATAACTTAATACCATTCTTTTCTTTAAAAGTAAATGTTTCATTTTCCCCTTGATATGCCTCTAATAAAGTAATAATTTCCTCTTGCTTCATTGCACTTGCAATCGAAATCATGCTGCTCGCTCCTTTCTATACAAGTAATTGCTGTTTTTATTGCCTATTGCTCACTTTCGCCTAATGCAGGATCCATTTTGTTAGCAGCGATAACAAACGGTGTCCAAATCAAGAAAGTGACTACCATACATACCAACGCTACGATTGGTGCGCGCCAGTCGGCACCTGTCGCTAAGAAAGATAATAGCAACGGCGGTGTCACCCATGCGACTTGTTGAGAAACTGGGGCGACTAGCCCAAGATACGTTGCAACCCAGCCAATTGTAGTAGCAACTAATGGCGCAATTACAAATGGAATAAACATAATTGGATTCAGAACAACTGGTAAACCAAACATAATCGGTTCATTGATATTAAAGATCCCAGGTCCTAATGATAATTTACCAACTGTTAAATAATCTGCTCGTTTGGAGAATAACAAGATTGCAATAATTAGGACAATTGTACCGCCTGAACCACCAAACCAAGCAAAAGCATCAAACGAACCACGGACCCACATGTAGGCTTTACCGTCGTCAATAGCGGCTAAAACCGCAGCTGTTCCTGTTTTTCCTTCATAACCTTTTTGGAAAATATCAATATTGATTAATTGTGCTTGTCCCCAAATTCCTTCAAGAACTGGTGCCAAAACGTTTGGACCGTGAATACCAAAGAACCAGAAAATTTGAACAAAAACCGTTACGATTAACACAGCGCCTAGTCCTTGTGATAACCCAAGGAACGGTTCCGCGATATATTTTTGAATTAAGTCAATTAATAATTGACCGCCTGAAAGTTTTGACACCGTAAAGTTAATAATTGCTACGACATACAATGCGATTGTTGCTGGTAAAATTGCCGCAAACGCTTTTGAAACTGCTGGTGGTACAGAATCAGGCATTTTTATTGTTAAATCCGCTTGCATTAATTTACAAAAAATAATGGTTGATAAAGCGCCCATAATCATCACTGTAAAGAAAGCGTTACCATTTAGATGGTTGAGATTTAACCAACCCCATGGATTGACAGTCAATTGATTATTAGCAATTGACGCACCAATTTCTGCCCCATTAATTGCGTTGGCAATCTTTTCTGGCACTTTTACAGCTAATTCAGCTGTGTTATTTGGTGCAAAAGCAACACCTGAAATTAAGGTAGCTAAACTGACAATCCCACCAGCTAGCTCATTCACATTGTATGCTTTCGCTAAGTTATAGCCCCAAGAAAAAGCGAAAATCAAACCAGCGATAGCCAATGTACCATTCCAAACAAAACCATTAATCCCAATGATGACATTCAATACTGCAAAAATACCTTTGTCTGCTTCCAAACTTGCCGCATAAGTTGAGACAAACTCTTGGGGAAGATCTCGAATAATTGCGTTAATCATTACGGCGACTGATCCAGCCATTGTCGCAGGTAATGTACCAATAAAAGCATCCCTTAGTGCCACCAGATGTTTCTGTGCACCAATTTTTGCGGCAGTTGGTAAGATATATTTTTCCATCCATGCCATTAATCCGTTCATTTTTATTCCTCCTGTATCCATTTATATTTATTAAAAAGGCAGTAGCCTCATTAAACGAATGAATCGAGCGTACAAAACAAAACCTTTGGTAACATGCACTATCCTTGTTTGCTATTCACTTTTCCTAAACGTTTTAATTCCTTATCCCATTAATGAGATTGCTTGATCTAAAACTTTTTCGCCATTCATCATGCCATAATCTGCCATGTTAATTACATCTAAAGGAATCCCTTTTGGTTGTAATTTTTGTTCAAATTGCCCTTTCATGAAACGAACTTGTGGACCTAAAAGTAAAACATTCACCTCTTTATTTTCCAAGTTTGTATCTGCTTCAGAAGCCGATACTGCAAAGATGTCTGCTTCCATGCCACGATCTTCTGCTGCTTTTTGCATTTTTGTTACTAATAAACTTGTGCTCATTCCTGCGGAACAAACTAACATAATTGTTTTTTTTGCCATTTTTTCTTCATCTCCTTAAAAGTTATGATGTTATACACTTTATTTATAGCAATAATTGTGCCAAGTTTTCCCCTCATTAAAATACTGATATAACAGCTTTTGTCATCGAAAAAAGCGTGCACACACTAAAAGAAAACGCTTACACACATGAAATTGTGTGTAACTTACAAAAAGAAAACATCAAGAAAAAAGAGAGCGTTTTCTCATTTCTTGATGTTTTTTTATTTATTATTGTTTACTTTTAATTTCATTTTCTAAAAACATTTGGGTAACATGCGCAACTTCCGCTTCTGGAATCGTCACACGATACGCCCGTTCAATTAACATAAAATTCGTGCGTACGACATCGATTTCTAAACGATGTGTTTTAACATATTCCGCTAAGTTTGGAAAAGTTCTTGCTTCTTCTCCTTTAATTAAAGCATCTACCAGAAAAGCCAAATGAATCATGATTCCGGCATCCACCCCTGGTTCAACAATAATATGCATGTCTGTTTGTATTTGATGAACTGTTTTTTGTAACATGAGAATTAATTTTTGTAAGGAGTCCACAGAAGTAATGACGCCACTTAGTGAATGAACAATTGTATCAATCGCCACTTCATCACTAGCAATCCGTTTCAGTACATTTAATTTTTCATCATCAAAAATATCATAGACGGAAAAGAAAGGAATATTTTGATATTCAACATCCACAGTTCCCGCAATGGCCTTAATTTCATATTCTTCCATCAAGTTGTCGATATGTTTTTTAAATGTTTCTCGTTCAATAAATTGCATTTGAATCAGTTCTACTTTTGTTTCATCAATAACGGGTAAGATTCGTTGGTATAGTTTTGCGGCGACCCCTTCTCCTGTAAAGCACGTCACGATTACTGCTTTTTTTACGTTTTGACGTTTTTGCAGACTAGAGCGAAATTGTTCTCTCACAACGCTTTCAAAAGAAAGTTGAATATTTTGGTAAATGTCCTCTAAACTTCGTCCCACGCTTGCCATTCGAATAGCTTCTAAGACAATCATTGTGCTCGTCATTGTAATCGCCTTCGTTCGGATACCTGTTTCTTCAAACAACATATTTCCAAACGAATTTAATGAACCCATATCCGTCAGTAATAAAATCCCATTATTTAACGATTCTTTTTGCGTAATTACTTGGTTTCGTAATTGTTCATACATTGTTTGAACTTCCATCGTTAACGGCATATTCATCGCTGTTCCGATTGATGTTCCTAAAAGTTCTTGGGCGGTTTTCAACATACTTGAGGCAGTAGAATCCCCATGCATTAAGACGAACACACCAACATTATTTTCTGGAGTTCTTTCTTCTTTACCGACATTTATAGATAAAAACATACTAATAAAGCCAATTTCATCGAAAGGAATCTCTATGTTGTTCTCTTCTTCAATAATAGAAGATAAATCTAAGGCTACTTGAAATTCTTTTTTCATGTTTTTACGGACATTATTTAAATCAGGATGGACAATCACATGACCTTCTTTGACACGTTCAATCGTACTTTGTAAATGAAGCGCAAAGGCAAAGCGTGCTGTTTCGTTGTACGTGTGTTCCAAACGCTCTTCTGCGATATCATAAAGACGATTCGTTAAGTCCCAAATAGCTTCTGGTAATAACTCCTTATGTAAAGAATGTTGGGTTAATTCTTCGACATAATTTTTAAAATACGCATTCATATCTTTGGAAATCAATTCTTCTAAATCAACATTTTCTAAGTCAGCTTCGGACAAGTCAGCGACTTTTTCTTCGATTTCATTGTAAACTTGCATGTCTCTAGCTGGATCTTGTGACCAAACAATTTTGTTGGTGCCTGGCTGGAAAGATAAATAATTACTTTTACTATCGACAAATTGATCCAAGCGCTCAGGTACTTCTTTAATTTTTAATAATCCTTTTTGGACAGGTAACGACAAATCCCGTTTACGGATAACCAAATGTTCTAAATTGTGCGTCCGATAATAAAGAAATGACTTAGCACAAACTAATTTTAAGTCCCGCTTCACCTGACCAATATTTCCTTCTGCATCGTATAACATAAAAGCCAAAACTGCTTCGCGTTCGATATCAATTTGTTGGCCCAAACGTGTTGCCTCTTGCTGAATAAATAACGAAATGATGGCATAACGCTCATCTAGCGTCCGTGCATCTAAAGATGGTAATGTAATCGACATCGGAATCCGCCGATTAAAAGTGGTTAAAAAGTTTTCTGAGGATTCCGTTGTCGCACCAATAATTTGAACAGAGGCTTCATAGGTTTGGCCACTTTCTCCTAATGGACGGTACACGCCTTTATCAATAAACGTAAAGAGCATTTCTTGACCTTCTGGCGGTAAGCGATGAATTTCATCTAAAAAGAGAATCCCGCCATCTGCTTTTGCCATTAAGCCTGGACTATCTTCATTCGCACCAGTATAGGCGCCTTTTTTTACCCCAAAGATATGACCAAATAATAATTGTGGGTTTTGTGCATAATCAGCACAATTAAAAGAGACAAAAGGGGCATCTTCATCTAAGGTTTTTGAATCAATGGCAAAACGGTACATACATTCAGCAAAAAGAGATTTCCCTGTTCCTGTTTTCCCAAAAATAATCGTATGCAAACCTCTTGGTGGATATAAAATAGCCGCCTTGGCCTGCTGAATACTCACTTTTAAAGAATCATTGGCACCTACTAATGTGTCAAAACTAACAGAGGTAGACTCATCTACATGGACTTGTTCTCCTTCATTGATTGTTGGCACTGAATAGATAACAGGACGTCCAGTACTTCTAGTAATTTTCTTTTCTTTGAATAATTCATTTAAATAACGGCTGGCATTACTGCGATCAATCATTAACTGTTCTGCTACCGCTCCTGCCGTTAAGCCAGTTTCATTTTTTTGAAGTAACGCTAAGATTTCTTCCTTCCGAGATTTCATGGAATCCTCCTCGATACAACGTTCTGCTTGAAGCTCGTAAAGCGTTATTTCTTCGCTTTACGAGCTCCTTTGTTTTTCGTGTTTTTCTTTTTGTTTTTCTTCTTTTTGCGTGTTTCTTGCGGTTCTTTGACAACAGAATTTACTGTTTCTGGTTTTCTTTCTTTCGTACTCTTTTTTTCTGAATACGTATCTTTGACTACGTTCTTTTTTTCTAGTTCATCTTTGGCTTTTGGCTGTTCATGAAGTGCACCATCATATAAAAAGATTTCCTGATAGGGAATGGCCAATTGTTTCATCAAACGTTGATAATCCCTTTTGGTGCCATCGTTGATAAACGTAATCACTGCCCCTTGTGCACCCATCCGGCCAACGCGACCAGAACGATGAATATAGCTCTCTTCGGTTAAAGGAACATCTACGTTTACGACGTAAGGGACCCCTGTGAAATCTAAGCCCCGTGCCGCAATATCCGTGGTTAGTAACAACTTCACTCGTTCTGCTTTAAATTGATCGATCGCCAATTTACGCAACTGTTTACTTTGATCTGAAGCCAGACCAATAGCCGGCACATTCTCATAAACTAATTTTTCTTCTGCTGCACCTAAATCAGCAACTTGATTGAAAAAGACCATACTTCTGAATGCTTCTGTATGGGCCAAACGACGTAAGTAATCAGCTTTTTTTCTTGGTGCTAACCGAATAAAGTAGTGGACGACTTGACCTGCTGAAGTATCTTCTTCCGTCACATCAATCACCTGTAATTTTTGGCTTAAAGATTGCGCTTGATTCACGACACGATCAGCAGTCGCTGAATAAAAAACAAGTTGGTATTCGGTTGGTGTGTGTGTCAAAATTTGCTTGGTTAAACTTAGCTCTTCCTCTTGGAAAAGTTGATCAACTTCATCCATTACAATTGTTTTTAACAACTGAGCTTTGACTTTTTTGTTCTTCATTAACTCTAAAATCCGACCTGGCGTTCCGATTAACACTTCGGGACGTTTTTTTAACTTGTCAATCTGGCGTGAAACATTTGCCCCGCCGATTAACGTTTGAACCGTTAATTGAAGTGGCTTAGCCCAAGTCCGAGCAACTTCAGCAATTTGCATAGCTAATTCTTGAGACGGAGCAATAATCAACAATTGATTTCCCTGTCCTTTTTCAACAGTTAAGAGTAAAGGCAGCATATAAGCAAGTGTTTTTCCAGTTCCTGTCGGCGAAATTCCTAAAACATTTTCTCCTTCGCGAAGGGGCGTAAAACTTTTTTCTTGAATTGTTGATGGTTCGTTAAAGCCAGAAGCTTGCCACTGTTCTTGCCAAGCCTCTGGAAGTTGTTCTAAAAATCTCATATTGTTCCTTTCCTATCGCTTAATTCTTATTTATCAGCATCAAAAATAATGCCGGCACTATGACGTAAATCAGTGACTACTTTATTGACATTTCGAGCAAGCTCAACCCATTCTTCATACTTGGTGCCCCAATACTTATCTGTTGGGTTATTTAAAACTGCTGCAAAATCACGAGCTTCTTCAATCATTGGATTATCGGCTACTTGAATATCTAAGACATCACGTTCTTCATGTGCGCGATCATGGTACTCAGCCGAAGAAATAGCATTGACACTGTCTAAAATCAAGGTCCCGTTTTCAAAGTAAATTTCGGATGGCGCAAAAGAATCACTAATTTTCCCAGTATTTAACGTCACGTCAAACTGATCATAACGTAAAATAATTGTTCCTAAGCCATCGACACCTGTCGCAATTTTACTAGCAAAATAATGGCTTTCCTTTGGTACGCCAAACCAACCTAAGGCTGCATAAACTAAATAAACGCCTAAATCCGCTAAGGCTCCCCCAGAAAAATGAGGAGAAAAAATATTTGGCTCTTTGCCTTCTAATACTTGATCATAACGAGAAGAATATTTCATATACGTAAAATTCGCACCTAAAATTTGGTTTTTTAATGGCAATAATTCAGCAATTTTTTGGAAACTTTGCTCATGAATATTACGGGCCGCTTCAAAGAAATACACACGATTTTTATTCGCTAATTCAATAATTTCTGCCATCTCATCAGGCGTTGAAAAAGCTGGTTTTTCAACAATTACATTTTTTTTCGCTAAAATTGCTTGTTTCGCTTGTTCAAAATGTAATGAATTTGGTGAGGCAATATAAACCGTATCCATATGTGCAATACCAAAAAACGTCTCTAAATCAATTGCATATTCCACATCCCCATAGCGAGAACCAAATTCTTGTGCCGTTGCTAGTTTCCGAGAATAAACAGCCGTTAAATCATACGCACCCGTTTCTAAAGCTGCTGCAACAAATTGATGACTAATCCAATTGGTACCAATTACGCCTAAATGTATCATAATCAAAAACCTCCATTTTTTGTTTATTTACTCTCTTTATAATAGTAATCTCTCGTACAAAAGTCACGTAATTACCCTGCCTTAAAGCGCTAGGAGTTCTTCAAGTTATTTATTAGGATCATCAAATGCCTGTAATAAATCAAAGGTTACCTGTGACTTAAGTTCAATCGTTGCTGGTGTTACGTGGCAATTGTAAGCAAGGACTTGCACACCTTGATCAATTGCAGCACCCACATTTTCAGCAAAGGCGGGTTGCATCTCTTGGTGAATCGTTGCTTGCTTAATTTCTTCAAATTGGACCACAAACAAAACGTAACAGCGGTAACCCGCTTTAGTTGCAGCCATTAGTTCAGTGACATGCTTCAAGCCACGAAGTGTTGGCGCGTCAGGAAAAGCACCGATGCCTTTATTTTCTAAAGTCATGCCTTTCACTTCGACAAAAGCTTGTTCGTCTGCATCCGTTTCCACTAGAAAATCAAATTTTGAATGTGCAAATCGTTGCTCACGTTTAACAGTTTGGATCGTACCAACTAAACCAGGAAGCACAATTTGACCATTTTTTAACGCTTCATTGACTAATGTATTCGGTACTTGGCTATCAATATTAATCCAAAAAGAACCTTTTTTTACTGCAATCAAATCGTAATCTGTTTTTCTTTTAGGCGATGGTTGATAACTAAGCGCCACAACAGCACCTGGTAAAAAAACTTCTTTCCCTCTGCCAGTATTTTTGACATGTGTGATTACTTCTTCATTCGTTTCCATTAAACGACAGTGTGCAATAAACCGATTGGGTCGTTCGATAAAATAAGCAAGTTGGACATTCGGGTACTTCATACACAGACTTCCTTTCTTACACACTATACCATAAAAAAACAAGGAAAAGTATAGACCAAAACCAACAATTTTACTATCTTGTGTCAATCATTAAATATTTGTCAATTCTCAGCGATTTAGTCGAATATTTTAGACAAGTTCTATATAATAAAGGTAACGAAGACGAATAAATGAAAATGAAGGTTAGGAGGAATTTCTTTGAAAAAACATTGGACTTTCTTGGTTGGTGCATCTTTACTTACTGGATTAGCAGGCTCTATCCTCTGGAAAAAAAATAAACAGCTCCCTTCCCCACAGGAGCTTCAACACAACTATACTGGACATTGGTGGTTTGTAGACGTGAAGAAAGCCACGCAACACACCTTGGAAATCACCTCATCTTTCAATGTTTTCATTGATGGCAAACAAATGCATGCCTTGCTTGTTGAATTAACCCCTAAACGCTTAGTTATCTTAGACAAGTTAGGTTACCATTTAATCATTCAATGTGAAAATGGTGTCCCTGCGACGCTTTACGATGAAGCCGACGACGAAACCTACACACTAGAACGGGCTATTTACAATTAATAAATCACCCACGACACATAAAATGAAGTATGTGCGGTGGGTGATTTATTTTTTTACATCCCTTGCAAAAGCATTCAGAAAGTTTTCTTACAACTTGAATATTATTAAATAGTCAAATGCGCCTTTTTCTGATAAACTTAGGATGATGTTTTTTTGAAAGGATGAGCCCCTATGACACCAAATCGCGAAGACTATCTAAAATTAATTTTTGAATTAGGTGGCGACGAAGTTAAAGTGAATAATAAACAAATTGTTTCTGGACTCGATGTTTCGGCAGCTTCGGTTAGTGAGATGATTTCAAAGTTAGTAAAAGAAGATTTGGTTGAGCATTCTCCTTATCAAGGGGTACAATTAACTGAAAAAGGCTTAAAAAAAGCGAGTACGTTAATTCGCAAACACCGAATCTGGGAAGTCTTTTTAGTAGAGCACTTAAATTACACTTGGAATGATGTGCACGAAGAAGCAGAAGTTTTAGAACATGTTACTTCACAGACGCTTGTGAACCGTTTAGCGGATTATTTAAATCATCCAGAATTTTGTCCACACGGTGGTGTTATTCCCGAAGATAATCAACCCATTCATGAGGAGAAACGCCAAACGTTAACAGACTACCCTGTTGGCACAAAAATTCGGATTGCACGTGTCTTAGACGAAAAAGAATTACTGGATTATTTAGTTTCCATTGATTTAAATATTCAAGAAGAATATACGATTAAAGAAATTGCTGCATATGAAGGACCGATCACCATTTATAATGAAAACAAAGAATTATCCGTCAGCTTTAAAGCAGCAAACACAATTTTTGTTGAGCCGTTGATTAGAGAAAGTGAGGAAAACTAATGAATGAAAAAGTAGCATTATTTACTATTTTCGGGGGGACAGGTGATCTTGCCAAACGCAAATTGTATCCTTCCCTGTTCCGCTTATATAAAAAAGGATTATTAGCTGAGCGTTTTGCGGTGATTGGTACCGCACGTCGGGAATGGACAGACGAATACTATCGTGAAATCGTTCGTGAAACCATTCAAGACTTAAATCCTACGGCCGAAGAGGCAACTGAATTTTCTAGTCATTTCTATTACCAATCACATAATGTGAATGATACGGAACATTATAATACCTTAAAAGAATTATCTGATCGCCTAAATGAACAATACCACTTAGAAGGCAATCACGTTTACTATTTAGCTATGGCCCCTCAATTCTTTGGAACCATTGTTAATCACTTGAAATCACAACATATTATTTCGGAAGAAGGCTTTGATCGTCTAATTATCGAAAAGCCATTTGGTTCTGATTATGAATCTGCCTACGAATTAAATGAAGAAATTCGTGCTGCATTTCCTGAACAAGATATTTTCCGAATTGACCATTACTTAGGCAAAGAAATGATCCAAAATATTTCAGCCATTCGTTTTGCCAATAATATTTTTGAATCACAATGGAACAATCGTTACATTGATAATGTCCAAATCACCTTCGCTGAAAGCTTAGGTGTCGAGGATCGTGGCGGCTATTATGACCACAGTGGCGCACTAAAAGATATGGTTCAAAATCATATTTTACAAGTCGTTGCTTTGCTTTCTATGGAGCCTCCTGTTGCCTTTTCTGAAAAAGAAATTCGGACTGAAAAAGTAAAAGCTTTACGTGCCATCCGCCTTTATTCTGAAGAAGAAGCCCTTCAAAATTTCGTGCGTGGCCAATACGGCGAAGGTCAGCTAGCTGATCAAACATTTGCAGCCTATCGTGATGAACCAAATGTGGCAGAAACTTCATCCACTGAAACTTTTGTTGCTGGTAAATTTTTAATTGATAATTTCCGTTGGTCTGGCGTCCCTTTCTATGTTCGCACAGGTAAACGATTAACTGAAAAAGGCACACGTATTAACATCGTCTTTAAACAAGTACCTATTAATGTCTTCAAAGATGATACGTGTGAAGAATGCGATAAAACCGATTTACCACCGAATGTTTTAACTATCTATATCCAACCAACTGAAGGATTTTCATTAACCTTAAATGGAAAAGAAATCGGTCAAGGGTTCAATACAACTCCAGTGAAACTTGATTTCCGTCAAAGTGCTGAAATGACTGAAAATAGTCCAGAAGCATACGAAAAACTTCTATTAGACTGCCTAAATGGCGATAGTACAAACTTCTCTCATTGGGACGAAGTTGCCCAATCTTGGCGCATTGTTGACATTATTCGACATGCTTGGGATAAAACAGACGTTTCTTTCCCTAATTATGCCGCTGGCACAATGGGCCCGCAAGCTGCCTTCGACTTATTAGAAAAAGATGGCTTTACTTGGGAATGGCAACCAGATAACTGGTACCGTGACCGCGGTCAACTTGATCAATAAATAAGCCAAAAAAGATCCGCTAGTTAACGACTAGCGGATCTTTTTTCTTGTTTATTCGAATCCTTCAGCAACCGCTTCTGGATAATTTTCTTCAACAATGTGTGCACAACGGCCACAAAGTGTTGGTAATTTTTCATCTGAGCCGACATCTTGACGAACGGAACGACAACGGTCGCACGTTTCGCCTTCTGCTTTTTCAACTAAAATAGCCATGTCTTCAAATTGAACAGCTTCACTAGGTGCTACTTCTTTTGATACTTCAAAGTCGGAAACAATTAGTAATTGAGCAATATCTGCATCAACAGCTGTCATTAATTGACGAATTTGTTCATTTGGATAAACAGTTACTTTAGCTTCTAACGATTTACCGATTAATTTAGAATGACGAGCTTCTTCCAACGCTTTTAAGACATTGTCACGGAAATCCATAAAGGCTGCCCATGTATCCATCAATTCTTCTTCATTAGTAAACGTTTCGTAACCTGGGAATTCAGCTAATTGCACATACTCTTCTTCTTCTTGTAAGAAACTCCAAATTTCTTCCGCTGTATGTGGAATAATTGGTGTCAATAATTTTGTTAATGAAACCAATGTTTGATAGAAAACAGTCTGCATACAACGACGTTGATAATCATTTTCTGCTTCAATATAAACGACATCTTTCGCAAAGTCTAAATAGAAAGAAGATAGATCCACAGTTAAGAAGTTCATAACTGTCCGATAAATATGCATGAAATTATATTTTTCATAACCATTTTCACGGATTTCTTGAATGACTTGATTTAAACGAACCGTCATGTATTTATCTACAGAACGTAAATCAGCATAAGCTACAGTATGCTCAGCTGGATTAAAATCACTCGTATTCGCTAACAAGAAACGCATAGTATTACGGATTTTCCGGTACACTTCAGATACTTGGTTTAAGATATCCATTGAGACACGCACATCGGCTTCCGCGTCAACACTACTTACCCACAAGCGTAAGATATCTGCACCCATTTGATTGATAACTTTTTCAGGTAAGATAGTATTGCCTAACGATTTACTCATCTTACGGCCTTCGCCATCGAGAACCATCCCTTGAGAAATAATTGATTTATAAGGCGCTACTCCATTGATAGCGACACTTGTTGTAATACTTGAGTTAAACCAACCACGATATTGGTCAGAACCTTCTAAATACATATCTGCTGGGAAAGTTAACTCTTCTCTTTCTCGTAAAACTCCTTCATGTGAAGAACCTGAGTCAAACCAAACGTCCATGATATCTGTTTCTTTGGTAAACTCGCCATTTGGTGAACCTGGATGTGTAAAGCCTGCTGGTAGTAACTCTTTTGCTTCACGCATAAACCAGATATTTGATCCATGTTCTGCAAATAAATTCGCTACATGTTCAATTGTTTCTGGCGTAATGATGGCTTCCCCATTTTCAGCATAGAAGATCGGTAATGGTACACCCCACGCTCTTTGGCGAGAAATTACCCAATCACCACGGTCACGAATCATATTATACAAACGTGTTTTTCCCCAAGGAATTAGCCAGTCAACTTTCTCAACTTCATCTAAAATATCTTGACGGAATTTAGAGATTGAAGCAAACCATTGTGGCGTTGCACGGTAGATAACTGGTTTTTTGGTACGCCAGTCATGTGGATAACTATGCGTAAAGAAATCTAATTTTAATAACGCGCCTTTTTCTTCTAATAACTCAGTAATCATTGGATTCGCTTTGTCATAGAAAATTCCTTCAAAACCAGGTGCTTCATCTGTAAAGACCCCACGGCTGTCAACAGGAGAAATAACAGGTAAATCATATTTACGGCTAACGATATAGTCATCTTCACCATGTCCTGGTGCGGTATGAACTAAGCCAGTCCCGGCATCTAGCGTCACGTGGTCGCCTAGCATAACAAGTGATGTTCGATCATAGAATGGATGTTGAGCTGTCATACGATCTAATTTTTCACCAGAAAATTCTCGCAAGACTTCTACTTCTTCCCAACCAATCGCTTCTTTAACTGTTGTTAATAAATCTTTAGCAATTACAAATTTACGACCGTCTGCCTTCACTTCAACATACGTAAAATCAGGATTAACTGAAATACCTAAGTTGGCTGGTAATGTCCAAGGGGTTGTCGTCCAGATGACGAAGGCTGTCTCGTTATCTAAAAGACCTTTACCATCGGCCACATTAAAAGCTACGTAAATAGAAGGTGATTTTACATCTTTGTATTCAATTTCTGCTTCTGCTAAAGAAGATTCACTTGAAGGAGACCAATAAATTGGTTTTAAACCTTTATAAATATAGCCTTTTTCTGCCATCTTACCAAAAACACGAATTTCTGCTGCTTCATACTCTGGATCTAACGTAATGTATGGATGTTCCCAATCGCCTGACACACCTAAACGTTTAAAATCGTTACGTTGTTTATCGACTTGTGATAAGGCATACTCTTTACATTTTTCGCGATACTCAGCGACAGTCATTTCTTTACGTTTAACCCCTTTATTGGTTAACACTTGCTCAATTGGTAAACCATGGGTATCCCAACCAGGCACATAAGGAGAACGGAAACCAGACATTGATTTTGAACGAATAATAATATCTTTACTGATTTTATTCAAAGAATGTCCTAAATGAATATTTCCGTTTGCATACGGAGGGCCATCATGTAAAACAAAGGTTGGTTTTCCTTCGTTTAATTTTTGACGTTGTTCATATAACCCTTTTTCTTCCCAGTCTTTTTGCCATTCTGCTTCACGGTTTGGCAAGTTCCCACGCATTGGAAAAGCTGTTTTTCCTAATTGCAATGTTTCTTTCATTTTCATATGCATTTGCCTCGCTTTCATTTTATCGATTTAATTGTGTTAGTTCATACTAAAGATGAACGATAGCTGATAAAAGTAGATAAAAAAAGAGTACTCCATCCCAAGGGACGAAGTACTCGTGTTACCACCCAAATTCAAAGTAGAGTTGCCCCTACTTTCTCTGAAATTGATAACGGTAATTATCCGGCAGTTCCTACTCAAGTGTTCAGAACTGCATCTAGGATAGAGGATCTGTTTAATGCCAGTGTCTGTCAAACTTTCACTATCATTGACTCGCTGCTAAGAATAAACATTAAACGTTCTGTTCTATCTATTTTGATTCTTCTTCAATTGTTTCTTCAGTGACTTCAATTACAGGCTTTTTTTCTACTACAGCATCTGTGTTCTCTTCAGAGTTTACAACAGTTTCATTTTCGTTGTCAAGGGCTTGTTCATCAAGAATTTCCTTAACTGCTGTATGTTTGTCTCCGACATAACTAGAAAAAGGCTTTAAAATTTCTTCCCACTCTTCACTCTTTACTTGCTCTAATTGAGTTTCAAGCATTAAGCTTAAGCGTTGATGGAAGACACGTGTTTTCTTCTTCAAGTCTTCTGTTTCCCCAGCTAATTGGCGGGCACGTTCAATTGCTTCTGCTAAGATTTGTGTTGATTTCGCTTCAGCATCTGCAATCATTGCATTTGATTTACGTTCAGCTTCTACCAAGGTTTCTTTGGCTTGGTTATCTGCCGAAGTGATAATCATTTCTGATTCTTTATTGGCACTTGATTTCACTTTATCAGCGGTATCTTGTGCAACAATAATTGATTGGTTCAATGCATCTTTCAATTCATTGAAGTATTGTAATTTTTCTTCTGCGTGTTTTAATGATTTCTCAAGTTCACGATTTTTTTGTAATGCATCTTCATAATCACGTGTGACTTGATCTAAAAAGTCATCTACATCGTCTTGGTTATAGCCTCTCATTTTTGTTGAGAAGTCTTTGTTTTGAATATCTAATGGAGTTAATGCCATATTCCTTCACCTCTTTGGATTATTTTTGTAAAACCCCTTATGAACACATTCTCATACTAATCCTGAAATAGCAAATATCTTACTTTTTTTATTATACACAACTTCGTCTGAATGAACAGCCAAAATGGTTTTCTTAAACAAAAGTTCGAGATTATTTTCTCAATACCCCTAAGAGGACACGAAATTTTTCTTTCTTTGTTTTTCCTTCTAATTCTTGAATCTGAAGGCGCCCAAATCCCCGTATCGAAACAATATCTAATAAGTCTAAAGCAAAATCTGGTCGTGTCGTTTCTGTCCAATTGACTTTTACTTTACCAGATTCGATCAATTGTTTTGATCGCTGCCTTGAAATATTAAATACGGCGGAAATCACACTATCCAGCCGCAAAGAGCTCATAGTCGTTCGCTCTTCCTGCCAACCATCCTTCGGTATCAAAATTTGTGTATAATCACGCTCTTCTAAACGAACAGTAATTTTACCAATTTTGTCGACTTGGTTAACAACGAAGCCAGCTACTTCTTGTGCTATAAAAACCTGCCACTTATCACCATCGGAAATAATATCTCCAAAGGCTTCCCTACGAACCCCAACATTCATCAAGGTGCCTAAAATTTTCCCATGAGATAATGTCGCAAATTTAGATGGATAAATAATTTCAAATAATACAACACCAAAATCTGTCTCTTCTGGTATGTAATACGCTGGATAAATCAAGCAGCGTTTTCGTTCTGCTTGCTCATAACCACCATAAAAAGTAAACGATAAATCACTGTTTTGTCGAATCAACGTTTCCAAAATATACGCCTGTCTAGGATCAAGAAAGTCTGTCAAATAAGGCGCGTATTGCATCTCCACTTGCTCTAGCCAATCCCCGACAGTGTCAATAAAAGGATGTTCATCTTTGCGGAAATGTTGATACACATTTGCGTTCATAGATAAATCATCCTTTCTAAAAGTTATTAATAAACAATAGCTCGTAAAATGACTGCTAAGCCACCCGCTGCTAGGTTAAGGACAATAATCCCTACCATTACGTTAAATCCAACCATTCCAATCCTTAAATTCAAACGGTCAAACAAACTTAAGTATGGTTCACAAATTCTAGAGAGCAAACGCCCGAAAGCAGAATCATATGCTCCTGGAAACCATGAAAGTAGCGCGTAAATCACTAGTAATCCTGAATAGATTTGAACGCCTTTGTATAATAGAGTAATCAGTGTTGCGATAATAACACCTCCCTAAGGCTTAGAAATCAAAGAATTGTTTGTTGGCTAAAGATTGTGCTGTCGCACTATCAATTTCCATATTCGCTGGTGTGCATAAGAAGATTTCATTGCCAACGCGCTGAATATCTCCGTCTAAAGCATACACAGTACCAGTTAAGAAATCAACGATGCGTCGTGCTTGGTCTTCTTCTACTAATGTAAAATTAACTAGCACAGCTTCTTCAGCAAATAAATGTTTCGCAATGCTCATTGCTTCTGAATACACACGTGGTTCAATAATAGTAATTTTATGTGTTTTTGCATTGGCGGTGCTTTCTTGTGCTCGTCTTGTATTCGTAGTCGCTGATTGATTAGAACTACGCATAGAAACCACTTTTTTCTCTGTGTAAGCAGCTTGTTGTGTGTCTCTTTCTTGATGCGCTTCAGCAGAACGATAGCGTGCAGAAGGTTTTTCAACTACAGGCTCACTTTGTTGTGTATAAGCTGGCTGACTGTAACTTTCCTGTTGTTGAACAGGGCGTTGTGGTTTAGGCCGAGCTGCACGACGCGGTGGTTCATTAACTGCTTTGCGCTCTTCATATTCTTCGTAGTTATCATAATAATCATCTTCTTCGCCAGATAAGCCAAAAAAGCTCGATAACGCATCCTTGTTAAAAATTGACATAAATTCCTCTCCTTTACGCATCTCTGAATAACGCTGTTCCGATTCGTATAAAAGTTGCACCTTCTTCAACTGCGATTGGGAAATCGTTACTCATTCCCATGCTAAGTTCTGTACAAGGAGCAAAAGATAAATGTTTCTCATTTACGGTCATTTGCAGCTCTTTTAATTCTCTAAATGTTGCATGTAATACTTCTTCACTTGCCCCAAAAGGTGCCATAGTCATTAGACCGACGATTTGAATTTTGTCCAAATCAGCAAGTTCTTGAATGAAAGGTAAGACGTCTTCTTTACGAAAGCCGTGCTTGCTTTCTTCCCCAGTTATATTCACTTCAACAAAACAACGAATAACTTTCGTTGCTCTTTTTTGAATTTCTTTGGCTAGACTCAGACTATCTAATGCATGAAAATAATCTATCTCATTAATAATTAATTTTACCTTCCTACGTTGTAAATTACCAATTAAATGCCACTGAATATCATTAAATTTTTCCAATCCAGCTTTCTTTTCTAGTAACTTATCTACTCGGTTTTCAGCTAAATTCTGGACACCAAGCTGAACAAGCTCTGCTGCTTCCTCAATTCCTACTGATTTAGTGACGCCAATCATTGTCACATCAGCAACAGAGCGCTGTGAGCTTTTGCATGCTAGCTGAAGTTGATTATTAATATTTGTTAAGTTTTCAGCTATCATTTCTAATCGATGCTCCTTATCGTTTTCTGCGGAAAAATGGTGGCGTACTTAATTCGTCATCATTGTGATTTGGTTCTTCACGGTGGAATGTGTCAAATTCTTTTTTGTCTACTTGTTCTAATGAAGATTCATCAACTTTTGGACGTGTATTTTGTTCTCTGCGAATATCCCAATCGCCAAAAGCACTTGCTTCTTCTTGTGATTTTGGTTGATCCATTTCCACAGATTGAGTTGTTTGTTGCATTGGTTGAACCGCTTGTCTTGTTTGACGGTGCGGTTTTCTATCCTTTTTTGATTCATCAATACCTGTAGCGATTACTGTTACACGAATTTCGTCGCCTAAATCTTCGTTGATTGATGTACCTAGGATGATGTTCACATCACCTGAAGCAGCATTTGTAACGATATCTGAAGCATCTTGTGCTTCAAACAAGGTCATATCTAAGCCACCAGTAATGTTTAATAAGACTTGTTCCGCACCATCGATTGATGTTTCTAACAATGGTGAAGAAATAGCTTTTTTCGTTGCTTCAATTACACGTTCTTCGCCGCTCGCTACACCAATTCCCATTAAAGCTGTTCCTTGGTTTTCCATCACTGTTTTCACGTCAGCAAAGTCCAAGTTTACGTAACCTGGTGCAGTGATTAAATCTGAAATCCCTTGAACACCTTGACGTAATACATTATCAGCTTCTCTAAATGCTTCAAGCATTGGCGTTTTCTTGTCAACGACTTCTAATAAGCGGTTGTTTGAGATAATTAATAGTGTATCAACGTTTTCTTTTAATAAGGCAATTCCTTCAGCGGCAAAACGACCACGTTTTGGACCTTCAAAACTAAATGGACGAGTTACTACACCAACTGTTAAAGCGCCTAATTCTTTAGCGATTTTTGCAACTACTGGCGCAGCACCTGTACCAGTTCCGCCACCCATACCAGCAGTAATGAAAATCATATCCGCGCCTTGTAATGATTCTGAAATCACTTGTTCACTTTCTTCTGCAGCTTTTTGGCCAACTTCAGGTTGTGAACCGGCACCTAAACCACGAGTGTATTTAGGGCCTAATTGAATCACTGTTTCTGCTTTTGAATGTTTTAATGCTTGAACGTCTGTATTGGCTGTGATAAATTCCACGCCTTTAACGTTTTCTTCGATCATACGGTTTACAGCGTTTCCGCCGCCGCCACCTACACCGATAACTTTAATGACTGCACCGTTGTTAATGTTATTGTCTAATGAAAATTCCATGATATCGTATCCTCCTGTTTGTGTGATTAGTCGAAAATGTTCGAGAAGAAGTCTTTGATTTTGCCTGTCACTTTTTCACCAGACTCACGTTCGTTGAATTCTTCGTATTCTTCTTGAGGCTGTTCAGCATATGTGTCATAGCGAACTTCTTGTTGGACAGCGACTGATTGTGCTGGTTTCGATTTTTCACCAGGGATTGCATATTTGGCAATGTGATAAATATCGTTTAGTTGCGCTGAATATTCCACAATGCTAATGACATTAGCAAAGACTGGGTTACGTAAGCCCATGTGATTTGGTACGTATAGTTTTACGTTGGCTTCAAAAATCTCTTGCGCCAAATCGACAATACCTGGCATACTAGCGGCGCCACCAGTTAACACAACGCCTCCAGGTAATTCAAACGCATCAATTTCATCCAGAACTTCTTTTGATTTTCTCAAAATTTGTTCCACACGCGCTTCAATAATTTCTGAAAGGTAACGTTCGTCCACTCTTACAGGCTCTGACTTACCGATAACATCAACAGGAAACTCTTCGTTTGCTGAAGTTCTTTCTGGATAAGCATCCCCATAATTAATTTTTAAGGCTTCGGCGTTGTTAAAAGAAGTATTCAATACGATTGAGATATCTTTCGTGATGAACTCGCCGCCTTCTTGGTTAACATGAGTAAATTTCAATTGTTTGTCGTGGATAACAGATGTCGTTGTTTGACCGCCACCCATATCAATGACAATTGTTCCAAAGTCTTTTTCGCCATCTGTTAAAATTGTTTCTGTTAAAGCAAGCGGTGTAATCACTAATTCGTTAATTCCTAAGCCAGCTTTTTCAACACATTTACGGATGTTATGGATGATTGTTTTTGGTCCAGTATAGACAACGCCAAACATCTCCATGCGAACGCCAAGCATTCCACGTGGGTCTTTGATGCCTTCAAAGCCGTCGACGGTAAAGTCTTGCGGTAAGATTGCAACAATTTGACGTTCAGGAGGAGTTGAACGAACCAAAGCTGCAGATGCGACGTTGCGCACATCCTCATCTGTAATTTCTTTTGATTCACTGCTAACAGCTATCATTCCTTGACAGCTTTCTACTTCTAATAAATTCGCTGGTAATCCAACATTTACGCTTTTAATTTGAATGCCGGCTTTTTCTTCGGCTTGTCGAACGGCCCGTTGGATTGCTTGAACTGTTTGATCAATATCGACGACAATCCCTCGATTCAAACCGTCTGATTTTGCATTTCCAACGCCGATGATGTTCATTTGACCTTCAATATATTCAGCGACAACTACTTTGACAGAAGTTGTACCAATATCGAGGCCTACATACATTCCTGTTTTTGCCATGAACGGAATTCCTCCTCCTATTAATTCCAATATCTAAGCGGACAAAGGCGTCCGTTTAACTATCTCTTTTTTAGTATTATTCACTTCTTCCAATTTTACCATAAAAATGGGGGTTTTAGAAAGCAGATTATACGAATTTGTTCGTTAATTTTTGAAACATTTTTGTAAAAAACTTATTCTGCTTGTTGCACTTCTTGATTTTCTCCATTTGTCGGCGTACCGTTATTCGCTTCATCCGTTGCTGCGCCTGCATTTGGGTCCACAACTTCTTGATTTTCAACCGCTGAATCTTCGGAAACTTCACTGCCCGTTTCTTCACTTTCTTTTTCATACGGATAAGAAAAAATGCCGACTTCCATATCAACGATTCCAGGTTTGTCCATTTGCTCGGCTACTTGTGAATAATAAGCCATTTTTTCACTTAAATCAGAAATATTAACAATCACTCGATTTCCATCATTCATATAGACATTAATCAAGTCTTTATTGGTTTTTGATGGTGCATATTTAATTTCTGAAATTCCTTGTTTAATTTCTTGAGGTAATTTGTTGTAAGAGGCCATTAATTCAGGGATTAATTTATCCTCTTTGAAATTCTCAAAAATTGGTTTGCCACTTTCAGCAGCTTTGGTGGTTTCCGCCAAAGTTTTACCATTCTCTAAAATCGGATGATAGCCGCCTTTAGTCGCAGCAAGAGCGACAATTTGATACTCTTGAATATCAATTTTAAATGAATTAATACCATTTAACTTAATGTTCGCCTTTTTTATAATTGGAAACTTTTTCTGAATATTTGCAGAAAAATAATTTCTATTTGAATACTGCTCCCATAAGCCACTGCCCGTTTCAAGTTTTGACTGCTGAATAATCGCTTGGCTCTCCACACTTTTGTTACCTGAAACTGTTACTTCACTCAATCGACTAAGAGGCGAAACAAAATACAATGCCACTAAAATGGCTGTCCCTAAACAAGTTAAAATAAAGGCTAAACGCCTATATAAGCGCTTGTTCCGTGTTTTCTTAACGTTCGGTAAACGATCTGCAAAATGCTCCTCTTCTTCCACTGTTTCTTGTGGAAGATGTTGTTGAGGCTCTTCTTGACTTTGTTCTTGTAAAGTGATGGTGACTTCTGCTTGTTCGTTTTCACCTTTTGAAGCAGCTTCTTCCGCTTGCTTCTTCAAATATTCTTGGTTTTGTTTTTGCCAAGGTGTCAGTTCAGGTTGAGACTCTTCCGATTTTTTTGGAGGTAATGGTTTTCTTTTTTTGAATATATCGTTCTCGTTACTAATCTTCCACACCTCCTATCTCAGACTAACGTTTTCACAACTTGATACAAACGATCACTTGCATCTGGGATGCCTTCCCCTTTGGACGCCGTTGCCATCTGTTGTCTTTTTTCATTGTTTAATAAAATATCATCAATTGCCGCAACTAAACGAGCGCCGGTCAATTCTGCATCTGGAATCATTTCAACAGCACCAACTTTTACTAAGCTTTGCGCGTTTTTCGTTTGATGATCATTCGTGACGTAAGGACTCGGAATTAAAATTGCTGGTAATCCTAATGCGGTGAACTCCGCAATTGAGGTTGCTCCTGCACGTCCCACCATTAAATCGGTATTAGCCATCACTTCAACCATTTTATCAATATACGGTTGCACACTTATGTTTGTCAATTTCTTTTCAGAAAGCTTTAGACTTTCTTGAAGTTCCTGATAATATCTTTCTCCTGAAGCGTATAAAACTTGATACTCTCTCTCTTCAAACAAAGGAAAGGCCTGTTCAAACGCTTGATTGATTTTCAAGGCGCCACGACTTCCGCCAAATAAAACCACCGTTTTCTTTGCTGAATCTAAGCCAAACTCTGATAAAATAGCTGACTTTTCCACCGTTACGACTTCTTGTCCCCGCGGGTTCCCTGTCAAAATTGTTTTTTCTTTCGGGAAAAAACTAGCGACATCCGGAAAACAAATCGCAATTTTATCTACATAACGACTTAAAAATTTATTTGTCATTCCAGGGATACTATTTTGTTCATGAATAATTGTCGGTATTTTTAATTGGTGGGCCGCATAAACCACTGCACCAGAAACATAACCGCCTGTACCAATGACCACATCTGGTTGAAATTCACGAATAATTTTTTTTGCTTTATTAATGCTTGTTAAAAATAAATAAATTGTTTTAAAATTTTGAGGACTTAGCGAACGCCTGAATCCTTGAATTTTAATCGTTTTAAATGGAATTTTCGCCTTTGGCACAATTTGACTTTCTAGACCATTTTCTGTTCCCACATACAAGAATTCTGTTGCAGGTGCTTCTTTTTTGACGTGTTCGACGAAGGATAACGCAGGATAGATATGCCCACCTGTGCCACCACCAGTTACTAGTATCTTCATTTTCTCACATTTCACTTTCTTTTAATTGTTGAACAGCTTGCATAAAGGCTTCCCCGCGTACTTCGAAATTCGGGTATTGATCCCAACTTGCGCAAGCAGGTGATAGTAAAATAGTATCATCTTTTTCCGAATAATCAAAGGCAATGGTAACCGCCGTTTGAACATTTTCAGCAAATAAAATTGTTTCAATGTTCGCTTTTTTAGCAGCTTCCGCCAATTTTTCTTTAGTTTCTCCAAATAAAACAATTGCTTTGAGTCCCAGCAGAGCAGGAACCAATTCATCAAATGAGTTACCGCGGTCCAAGCCACCCGCAAGTAAAAGTAGCTTTTGGTTGTCAAACCCACTTAACGCCATCTCTGTAGCTAAAATATTGGTTGCTTTTGAATCGTTATAAAAACGTCTTTGCTGAACTTCGCCAACAAATTGCGTTCGATGGGGAACGCCCGAAAAGTTTTTCAAAGTTTGTCTAATCTGAACATTCGATACATTTTTTAATTTAGCTACACAAATCGCTGCGAGTGCATTTTCAATATTGTGACTACCAGGAATCCCTAGCTCATCGGCGGGCATAATATATTCTTCATTAAAATATAATTTCCCATCTAAAAGATAAGCCCCTTCTACTGCTTCTTTCGTTGAAAAAGGCAATACGTTGGCAGCTGTGGTTTTGGCTAACGTTTGAAGCTCTACTTGATTCCAATTTAAAATCAAGGTGTCATCTGCGGTCATGTTTTTTTGAATGGCCCATTTTGCAGCAACATATTCTTTCCGCGAACCATGATAATCCAAGTGTGCCTCAAAAATATTTGTAATTACTGCAATTTGTGGGTGAAACGTCTCAATTCCCATTAACTGAAAACTAGAAAGTTCCATCACAAGATCATCCTTGGCTGTTGCTTCTTGAGCCACCGTACTCGCTGGAAAACCAATATTTCCCGCCAAACGTGCCTCACCAGCCGTTCTGTCAGCGTTTAGCAATAAACCAATCATCGTGGTCGTGGTTGTTTTGCCATTGGTGCCCGTAATGCCGACAATTGGACATTCGGCAATTTGACCTGCTAATTCCACCTCAGTTATGATAGGAATTTTCCGAGTTAGTGCTTCTGCCACAAGTAGATTTGTATAAGGAATACCAGGATTTTTAACGATTAGTTCAAATTCTTCATCCAACAATTCAATTGGATGCCCCCCTGTAACAACACGAATACCCAAGGTTAATAAATCTTGGGCGTCAGGGTTTTGATCAAATTGTTTTGCGTCATTAACGGTAACGAGCGCACCTAACTCATGTAAGAGTTTCGCTGCGCTGACACCACTTTTAGCTAGTCCTAAAACCAACACTTTTTTGTTTTGATAGGTTGTTATTTTTTTCATTGTCAATTTCCCCTTTGATAGATTAGAAAAGAATCCATAATGTGATTCCTGAACAGATTAAACCGACAGACCAAAAGACAAAATCAATTTTCCATTCAGACCAACCACACATTTCAAAATGGTGATGAATTGGTGACATTTTAAAAATCCGTCGACCAAATAATTTAAATGAAGCAACTTGTAAAATAACACTTGCTGTTTCACAAACGTAGACAAGTCCAATTAAAAGTAGCGTCCATTCTTGATGCAAAATAATTGAAATTGCTGCTAACAATCCACCTAATGCTAATGAACCAACATCACCCATGAAGATTTTTGCTGGTTTTCTATTATAAGGGAAAAAGCCAATCAGCCCACCAATCACACTTAGGCAGATAATCACAACATCAAATTGTTGTTGTTTCCAGGCAATAATTGCATAAGTACCAAATGAAATTGTTCCTAAACCAGCAACCAAACCATCAATTCCATCTGTCAAGTTCACGGCATTAGAAAAACCGACTAACCAAAAAATAATAAACACGCCATAAAAAATACCTAACGGAACTTCTGCTACTCCAAACAAATCTAAGGTGTCTGAAAATCCTTCACTTCGATAAACAAAGTAGAAAACCAACCCACCAAAAATTTGACCAATTAATTTTTGACGAGAATTCAAGCCCATGTTCCGTTTTTTAAAGACTTTAATGAAATCATCCAAATAACCTAGCAAACCGTATAATACTAAAATAAATAGAATAATTAGTAGAGACGGCGTAAATTGGTGGAAAAACAACCCCATTGCTAATGAAGTAATCAAGCTGGCTACAAGGAAAACGACTCCCCCCATTGTAGGGGTACCTGTTTTCACGCTATGCCAAGTCGGGCCATCTTCACGAGTAACCTGCCCTTGTTTTTTCATTTGAAAATAGCCAATGAATAGTGGCATTACGCTCACTGTAATGGCAAAACTCACCACTATGGGAATAAAAATCTGTGTCCACTCCATGTTATCTCTCCTAATTATTCTACGTTATTATTCTGTGCCTTCTAAAGTCACGGTTAATTTTTTCTCCGTAATTTCAGTTTCAGCAGCGATACTTTGTTTCGTCACATAGCCTTCACCTTTAAACTCGACAGTCAAACCTAATAAATCACCAAACTTGGTAACATCGCTCTTCGACCAGCCGGTTAAATCAGGCATATAGTTCGTTCCATTTGTGATCAAAATCAATTTCTGATTAGGCATTAATGTTTGACCAGACGGCGTTGATTGTTTCTTGATTTTTTCACCATCACCGATAATCACAGGATCCACCCCGTTCACTTTGGCATTGGCCAACGCTTCCGCTGGTGTCATATTTTTATAATCAGCAACTGTGACTTTATCAGAAGCTACTTTCGTTGTTTCCGGATCTGTCTCTTTAATGTCTAACGCTAATTTCATTAATGGGTTTGCAATTGCCGCCATTGCTTCTGAAGGCGAACCTGATTTTGCTTGTCTAAGCGTAATATACAAAACATATTCAGGATTATCTGCTGGGACCATTTCCACTACAGAAGACAAGACTTGACTTGCTCCATCAACGTACCCTTTACCATCTGAAATCTGGGCAGTTCCTGTTTTGGCAGCAACATGATAGCCTGGTACTTTATAAATATCATACGCAATCCCGTAAGTCGGGTCTTCAACAGTATCAATCATGTACGTACGAATCTGTTGAGCTGTTTGCGCTTTGATTGGGGTTCCTACGATTTGTGGTTCCGTAATCGTTTCTTTTCCTGTATTTTTGTCAACAATTTTGCTGATGTAATGAGGTTGCAACATTGAACCGTCATTTGCAATAGCTGAGAAACCTTTCATCATTTGGAAATTAGTAACCGTAATCCCTTGACCAAAAGCTGAATTGGCCCGATCAACAATATTATTATCTGGAAGTTTCCCAGTGTGTTCTGAAGTTAAACCTGAATGTGTGCTTGAACCAAACCCAAATTTTTTCAAATATTCGACCCACTTGTCGCCACCCATTCGTTGTTCCAAGTTCACCATTCCGATATTACTAGACCAAGAAATAGCTTGACGATAAGTTAAAGACGTTTTGTCTTTTAAATTGCCGACATCATGGTCGTTAATCGTGGTGTCACCAACAGTGATACCACCTATACGGTTAAATGATTCATTTGGATTAAACAATCCTTGCTCAATGGCCGCCGCCGACGTAAATAATTTAAGCGTTGAGCCAGGTTCATACGGACTTTCAACCAATAGGTTCTGCCACGTGCCATTATTGTCTAATCCTTGTTTCGTTTCAGGATTAAATGTTGGCCGTTGAGACATAGCAACAATTTCGCCTGTTTTTGCTTCCATTAACATAGCAGTCATGGAAACTGGTTCATATTTTTCATTAACTTGCGTCATTAAATCTTCTAAGGTATTTTGCAAGCGACTATCCAACGTTGTGTAAATATCTTGACCATCCACTGCTTTTTTCTCTTCCGCCACAGTTCCTGGTAAGGCATTACCGTAAATATCTTTTTCAAAATACACACGGCCATCGGTTCCGCTCAAAATATCATTATAGGCCTGTTCTAGTCCCATCGCGCCTACTAAGCCTTCTTTATCATCATCTGGATTGGCTGCTTTTGTATAGCCAATAAAGTGAGAAGCAAACTGACCATTGGGATATAGTCTGGCTGGATGTTCATTGAAATAAACGCCAGAGATTTTTTTCTTTTTCAAATCTGCTTCAATTTTTTGCCGTGTTTCCAAGGTGATGTTTTGACCACCCGTACCAAATTCCACTTGATATTGTGTTGACCCATCTTCATGGATCCCATTATTCAAGTATTTCAATGCTGTTTTTTTGTCTAGTTTGGTATATTTCGCTAAAATTTCAGCAATATCATCGAAGTCTTTTTTCTCCGCATATAGCTTTTCATTATTTTGTCCCGTATATTTTTTTGATAATACGACATATAACGAATAGGAAGTAGCATCTTCTGCGATTGGATTACCATATCGATCTAAAATTGATCCTCGCTTAGCTTTTACCACTTGGCTTCCTTCATATAGAGAAGCTGTTTTTTCCTTTAGTGATACACCGGCTACTTTGCCTGTTGCCACAATGTATGTCGTTCTAAAGGCAAATAAAAAGAACAATCCAATACTCGTAGCGAATAAAATGATGCCTACTTTTTTACGATTGTTCATCGGATTTAAGTTTTTCTTTTTCATGAATTGTTTAAATTTATGTCTTTTACTCATTATTTAACAGTCCTAACATTGTCGCCGTTATTTTCTAGTCCTTGTTTTTTAGCGACATCTTTGATTCGATCTGATTTAGAAAGTTCGCTTCTTTCTTGTTCCAATTTCAAAGCGTTATCTTCCTTTTCTTTAATGACTGCTTGTGTTTCTGTAATATCGTTCATGGTTTGGACAATTGTCGTTCTTACTTGAATTGTCGCAATTGCAATACCAATCGTTGCACAAACTAATACAACACCGATTAATTTTTCTAGTAAAGAGACATTTTTTAGTTTCTTTTTGGGTAATAGAGTGGGGACAGGTAGTGTTTCCTCTTGCATTTTTCTGTCTTGCTCTGTTGCCACAGTTGGCTGATCCATTTCTGGTGCTTCATAATGGAAATCATTTACTTTCTTCAATTCAGCCATGTGTCTACCCCTCTCTCTATCTAGATTTTATTTTTTCGGCAATGCGTAACTTCGCACTTCGTGAACGATTATTCTCAGATAACTCACTGTCACTTGGTAAAATTGGTTTTCTAGTAATTACTTTTAATTCTGGTTGAAATTCTTCTGGTACCACTGGAATGCCTGGTGGCAAATCTTGTACCGTACTGTATTCTTTAAACATTGTTTTAACGATACGATCTTCTAACGAATGGAACGTAATCACACTGATTCTGCCATTTTTCGCTAGCAAATCAATTGCTTGTTCTAGCGACTCTTCAACTGCCCCTAATTCATCATTAACGGCAATGCGAATTGCTTGGAAAATTCGTTTTGCAGGATGTCCACCTTTGCGTCTTGCTGGAGCTGGAATCGCCGTCTTAATAATCTCAACGAGTTCACCTGTTGTTTCAATTGGTTGCTTTTCGCGAACACGTTCAATTTCTCGAGCAATCTGTTTCGAAAATTTCTCTTCCCCATAACGAAAGAAAATTTTTACCAACTCACTATAACTATACGTATTCACCACTTCGCGAGCCGTCAAGGGTGCGTCTTGATCCATGCGCATATCTAAGGGCGCGTCTTGATGATAGCTAAAACCACGTTCTGCTTCATCTAATTGTGGTGAAGAAACACCTAGATCGTATAGAATCCCATCAACGTGGAACACCCCGTGTTCTGCCAATTCTTCTTTAATATTTCTAAAATTTGATTTGATGAAGGTCACTTGACCTTTGTCTACATATTTCTGCAAACGAGTCTTAGCATGTGCCAACGCTTTTTGGTCTTGATCAAAGGCATATAAATGACCGTGCTCATTCAATTGTGTCAGTAAGTATTCACTATGTCCGGCACCACCGAGTGTGCAATCTACGTATACGCCATCCGGCTTCACTTGTAATCCATCCACTGTTTCTTTTAAAAGAACGGTGTAATGGCGAAATTCTTCAGTCATCATTTGCCTCATTCCTAAAATCCAAAATCAATCATTGTTTCTGCTAATTCATCAAAGTTTTCTTCAGCTTCATCAGAGAATGCATGCCAACGTTCGTCACTCCAAATTTCAATTCGGTTAGAGACGCCAATAACAACACAGCCTTTTTCTAAACTGGCATGTGTTCGTAAATTCGCCGGAATATTGATACGACCTTGCTTATCAATCTCACATTCTGTTGCAGCGGAATAAAAGAATCGTACAAAGGTACGTGCATCTTTCTTAGCTAAGGGCATTTCTTGAAGTTTTGCTTCAAGTTGTGACCATTCATTTAAAGGATAACCAAATAAACAGCCATCCATCCCTCTCGTTACCACAAATTTTTCACCAAGTTCCTCACGAAACTTTGATGGAACGATTAGGCGGCCTTTGGCATCGATATTATGTTGGTATTCACCCATAAGCATAGCCAATACACCCGCTTTTCCACTTGATAGAACAAGTCTACCACATCCCACCACTTTCTACCACTATAAATCTAAAAACTTCTATTTTTTAACTGTTATTTAAAATTTCTGTAATATTTACAGGGTTTTATGTAACAAGCATCACCCAACAAAAAATGTTATTATAACAAGGTTTTTACTATGTTTTTTATAAAATAACCCCACAAATAACAAAAAAACCCCACGGAGTGGGGAGTTGTGGGGGACATTTTCCCACAGCGTATTTCCCCTATTGTCTCCACGCTTTATTACAGTAGATAATGACTGATATTTAGCAAGATAAGCAACACATACAACACAAACGTTAGTAAAAACGTCAACCGCCAAAACATCTTGAAATATCGTCTATATAAAATCTCTCCATAATAATAAGCTTGAAACAGGGCAACAGCGACTCCTAATAACAAAATAGAAATCACAAAATACGGCATAATCGATTCATCATAACTATCTTTGGATAACTCATGGATCCCTATGAATAAAAACGGAATGGCCAAATCCGGTGCTTTTATTTTCCAACGTTCCGTTAGGGAAAAAGTGGACACGAGAAAATTGCACGCAAAGAGCACAATTACCGGAAAAATATACCAAAATAACATTATTGCCGAAAACGACACCATTCTCTCAACAAATCCTTTCATTCCACCTGCTATAACTATACTTCATCAACGTTACACAGATGTTTCATTTCGTTTAAATATATGTGCTAAAAGCCCTTTTTGCTTGCTTTTTCATATAAAAAACGGATTACTTATCAAACCATTTTCAAAACGAGGCCTCACCTATCGCGGCCACTTATTTTTGAATGTTTTTTATAAGCTTTTCTTCTCGTAATGTGTCATACTTCTATTATAATGGATTTAGAACAAAAAATGTTGATTCGGGGTGAATCTTTTGATTAATTATTTATTATTGAAAAATGACTATTTTGAACCTTGTTCACCAGACGATGAATCCCTAAGTTGGATTTCGGTAGAATCTCCTACAGAAGAAGAAATCGAGCGTCTCGTCAATCAATACCACTTACCAACAGATTATCTTACCGGCGTTTTAGATGATGAAGAAAATGCTCGAGTGGAAGGTTTCCGCCACGAAAAATTACAAACGCCTACGTTACTTTTATTTCGTTATCCCAAAGCTAGTATCAGTCCTAGCGGCTATCTGCAAGTAGAAACGGTACCGATTGCTTTAATCGCAACCGTCGATAACAAACTAATTACTGTTAGCAATGGGCCTAACGACATCGTTCATGGGATCCAAAAAGAGGCGTTCACGCATCAAGATCTTTCTATTGAGAAGGCCTTAATTTTAGCCCTTTCATGGAAGATGGCCCTTTCCTTCAATAAAAACTTACAAGCACTTATCCAACAAACCAACAAACTTGAAGGAGAGCTCCAAGTAGCCACAGAAAATAGTCAATTGTATCAGATTATGGACATTCAAAAAAGTCTAGTTTATTTCGAAGCAGCTTTAACGGATAATTTAAAAGTATTAAAACGTTTATATAGCGCTGAAATTTTTAATCATCCAGAAAAACATTTGCCATTTTTAAGGGATATTCTGATTGAACTAGAACAAGGACTGAATACGACTAAAATACAACTAAAATTAGTTGATAACATTAGTAATACTTTTTCAGCAATCGTTTCAAATAACTTAAATAATGTCATGAAAATTTTAACATCCTTAACAATTGTCTTGACCATTCCAACCATCATCGGAGGAATTTACGGCATGAATGTGAAACTCCCTTTTGCAGAGCATGAATATTCTTTTTGGATTATTTTTGCTATCACTACCTTAATCTGTGTAATTAGTATTCGAATTTTAAAGAAAAAGAATCTCTTATAACTTTAGGTTGCTGTTTTCAGGAAAAGGTTGTACACTATTAGCAGAAATTAAAAAGGACGTGTCATTTATGAACGACAAAGAACAAAGTCGCTTTTCAAAAATCACGAAAGTCGTGGTTTGGCTAATGCTGATCGCAATTGTAGGTTCAACTGTTTTAACAGCAATTCTTAGTCTTTAAACTGGAGAACTTTTTCACACATTAAAAGTAAAAAAACAGCCCCTTCAATTGATAGAAGGGGCTGTTTTTTTACTTGCTCAAATAGAGCGGCTATTTTTTCGCCATCGCCAACAGCTCTTGTGCATGTTCAATGGTTAATTTCGTAATTTCACTTCCTGCGAGCATACGCGCAATTTCGTTTACTCGCTCTTTTTCAGATAAAATTCGGACGCTTGTTTCTGTCCGACCCGCCACAATTTCTTTTTCAATAAAATAATGTTCATCAGCAACGGCTGCCACTTGTGGCAAGTGCGTGATACACAACACCTGCGAATTTTCTGAAATTTGATAAATTTTATCGGCAATCGCCTGTGCTACACGGCCACTGACTCCTGTATCTACTTCATCAAAAACAATACTAGTGATCCCTTGCGTTTGAGAAAAGATTGTTTTCATAGCCAGCATCACTCGCGAAAGTTCTCCGCCAGAAGCCACCCGAACTAACGGTTTTAATGGTTCCCCTGGGTTAGTAGTAATATAAAATTCTACTCCGTCTAAGCCATTTTCTTGTAAATGCTCAAGTTCTGTAAAGCGGACTTCAAATTCAGTTCGCTCCAAATATAGTTCTTTTAATTCGGTTAAAATTTGTTGTTCGAGCTCTTTGGCTAGGTGCTTTCGTTCTTTTCGTAAAGCTAACGCTTGTTGATGAGCCGCTTGTTGTTTCTCTGCAAGCAATGCTTCTAAGTCACCTGTACCACCTTCCAAAAAATCAGCCTCTGCTAACTCTTTGGTGATTTCTTCATAGTAAGATAAAATCGTTTCGATTGAATCGCCATATTTACGTTTCATTTGACGGATTAATTCCAAACGATTTTCTACTTCATTCAAGCGACCTTCGTCTAGTTCTAAGCCATCAATTAACCTAGAAAGATCTCCACTGGCTTCTTGTAGTAAGTAGTAAGCATTTTGAACAGTATCTGACAATGTTTTATATTCTGGATCAAGGGATTCAATCGAAGCGAGTTCATTCATACTTGTTCCGATTTTATCCAAACTACTATCGTCTTCACCATTTAGCGCGGCATAACTAATCGTCAGTGCATCAGCAATCTTTTGAAAATTGTTCAGTTTATTGCGTTCTTCTAACAATTGTTCTTCTTCGCCAGCGACTAACTGTGCACTAGCAATTTCATCACTTTGAAAATGAAGCATGTCCATTCTTTGGGCAAATTCTTTTTCATTTTTTTGTCGCTTTCTGACTTTGGCTTCGAGTGCGCGATACTCTTGATACGCCTGTGTATATTTTTCTTTGACTGCTAAAAGTTTTTTCCCACCAAATTCATCTAACATATCAATATGGCGTTCACTTTGCATCAATTCTTGATGTTCGTTTTGGCCATGAATATCTACTAAATATTCCCCAATTCTTTTTAAATTAGTAATGTTGACAATCCGTCCGTTGACACGGCAAATATTTTTACCAGAAGCGGAAATATCTCGTTGGATCACTAAAGAATCTTCTTCTGTTTCAATACCTAATTCTTCTAATAATTGCTTTAATTCTTGACTTTTCGGCATTGAAAAAAGTCCTTCTAAGGTGCATTTATTTGCTCCTTGACGAATATAGTCACTGGAGCCACGTCCGCCTGTGAGTAATCCCATTGCATCAATAATGATGGATTTCCCCGCACCTGTTTCTCCCGTTAAAACGGTCATACCCATTTGAAACTCTAATTGTAACGAAGAGATAATCGCAAAATTTTTCACGGAAAGTTCTTGTAACATCTTGTTCACCTCATTCTTTATAGATAGCTTAACAGCTCTTTATGAAGTTTTTCTGCCGCCTCCTCAGTTCGTGCAATCATGAGAACACTATCATCATCGTTGATGACGGCAAAAAGTTTCTCTTGGTAATTCTTTTCGATTAAACTACCACACGCCGCCGCATTGCCAGGAATGGTTCGTAATACGACATATTTTTCCATTTGTTCTGCAGCTACAAAGGCATCTTTTAAAAGCTTTGCAAGTTTAGCACTCGTATTAGCTTGTGTTTCTAATGGAAGGCTATATCGATAACCCCCTTCTGCAGATGGAACTTTGATCAGTTTCATATCTTTAATGTCGCGAGAAATTGTTGCTTGTGTTACAGCTACGCCCTTTTCTTGTAAGTAGTTGACAAAATCTTCTTGCTTTTGAATATTTTTTTCAGTCAATAAACGTGTAATTAAACGGTGTCTATCTTGCTTTCTCATGGCGCCGCTCTCCTTTTCAGTTTACTCTTGCCCTCATCATAGCTTATTTTTATGCATTTTAAAAGATGAATTACTAGATTTATACAAAAAAGAAGCTTTCACCTATAGGCGTCCACTTCTTTCTTCTAACTTTTCTCATCATTCCGCTAATTTTTGATGCGCATGCGCGACAACTTCTTCAATAGATTCTGTTGCTTGATAGGATCCTTCTCCCTCAACAGAAACTAAATGTGCCAAAAATTCAATGTTTCCTTCGCCACCAGTGATTGGTGAAAAATCCAAGTTTTTCACATCATAACCATTATTCATGGCAAAGCGCGTGATTTCCTCCACAACCATTTGATGGGTTTCTGGATCACGCACGATTCCTTTTTTCCCAACAAACTCTTTGCCAGCTTCGAATTGTGGCTTAATTAACGCCACCACACTACCACCTTTTTTCAAAATATCATGAAGAGGTGGCAAAATTAAGCGTAATGAAATAAAGGAAACATCAATCGTTGCAATATCCGGCACCCCTTCGGTGAAATCTTCGGGTTTACTATAGCGAAAATTGGTACGTTCCATTACCACCACGCGTTCATCTTGCCGAATTTTCCATGCTAGTTGGTTATAGCCAACATCTAAAGCGTAACTCAAACGAGCCCCATTTTGTAAAGCAACATCGGTAAAACCACCTGTGGAGGAACCAATATCTAGCATTGTTTTACCTTGAACGTTGATTGCAAAAACATTTAGTGCCTTCTCTAGTTTTAAGCCCCCACGAGAAACATAAGGCATTACTTGGCCCTTAGTATGTAAGGGTGTCTCCACAGAAATTTTTTCCCCTGGTTTATCTAAACGTTCATTTTTATCATTGTAAACCAAACCAGCCATCACACTACGTTTGGCTTTTTCTCGTGTTTCAAATAGTCCTTGATTAAACGCCAAGACATCGACGCGTTCTTTTTTCATAAGTGCCTTCTTTCTATCTCAATTGTAACTGAGTTAACAAGTTTGCTAAATGTTCTTCTGAAAAATTGGGAACATTTGCTTTGATTTTTTCTAAAACAGCGCTGCCTTCTGCTAATTGATGTGTTAGCGCATCTTTCGCGCCAGCAATCCCTAGAAGAGCTGGATACGTACTTTTATTCAACGCTTCATCTCGGCCTACTTTTTTACCTAAATCTGCTTCTGTACTTGTGGCATCTAATAAGTCATCACGAATTTGAAAAGCCAAGCCATAGTGATGCGCAAACTGTGTCAGTAAACCAATGACTTCTTCTGTTTGATTGGCTAATACGCCCCCAGCAATTAAGGCGAATTCAATTAGCGCTCCGGTTTTCTTTTCATGAACAGCCGCTAACTCTTCTAAAGTCAAGCTGACTTTTTCTCCTTCAATATCACCCATTTGGCCGGCAACCATGCCTTGATTCCCCGCTGCCTTTGCCAGTTGTTGCATCAGTAAAACTTTTTCACTTAAGCCTAATTGGCTCAAAGAAAGTAACTGAAATGCACCTGTTAATAAGCCGTCCCCTGCTAAAATGGCAGTCGCTTCACCAAACACTTTATGATTGGTTGGTTTGCCACGACGTAAATCATCATCGTCCATTGCTGGTAAATCATCATGAATTAATGAATACGTATGAATCATCTCTAAAGAGGCAGCCACTTGATAGTCTTGTGTTTCCATCTCTTTTTGAAAAGCGGCCACTGTTGTTAACACTAATAGCGGGCGTAATCGTTTACCACCTGCGTGTATTGAGTAGAGCATTGCTTCTTTCAAACGCTCATTTTCAGTATATTCTGCGATAAAATCGACCATGACTTTTTCAACCAACGGTAAATGCTGTTGACTAAAATTCGTCATTACGCTTCCTCGCTCTCTTCAAAAACAATTTCTTCATTGTTTTCTGTCATCATTTTCGTTAAAGTTTTTTCCGCTTTTTCCAATGTATCTTGACATTGTTTACTTAATGCCATGCCCTCTTGAAAGGCAGCTAAGGCTTCTTCCAAAGGAACATCTCCTCGTTCTAAGCGCTGAACGATTTCTTCTAAGGCATTTAATGATTCTTCAAACGTTTTTTCTTTTGCTGGCATGTTAAAACTCCTCTTTTTTCGCTGTTATTGTTTCGACGTTTGCTTGAACTGTACCGTCAGCATAATGAATCGTTAATTGATCTGCTGGCTGTAACTCGGTAACAGTTTTAACGACACGGTCCTCTTTTGTAGTATAACTATATCCTCGACCCATAATTTTGAGTGGGCTGAGTAAGTCTAATTGTTGAACAGCAGACGTGAATTGCTTTTGTTTGTTTAGGAACAATTGTGTCATTTGTGTTTGCAAGTTTCGTTGTAAAAATGCCAATTGTTGCTGACTTTCTCTTAATTGTCCCTTTGGTGTCTGTTGTTGCAATTGAGCGATAATTCCTTGGGCTTGACGTTGTTTTTGGTGATGAATTGTTGTCATTGCTTGGAAAAGACGTTGCGTCATTCGATCTAATTTAATCGTTTGACCTTCATAAAGTCGCTCAGGTTGCTTAAACACATAAGAATTTTGTAGTCGTTGGAAACGTTCTGTTCGTTGTTGTAAGAGATATAAAAAGCTTTGTTCTAAACGACTACGCCGTTCACTAATTCTTAATAGTTCTTCATTTAAAACTGGTACCGCTAGTTCCGCTGCTGCCGTTGGCGTTGCTGCACGAACATCTGCTACCATATCGGCAATTGTCACATCTGTTTCGTGACCAACCGATGAAATAATCGGTGTGGTGGCAGCATGAATGGCTCGAGCCACTTTTTCTTCATTAAATGGCCATAAATCCTCGATTGAACCACCGCCACGGCCGATGATCATCGTATCAAAATCGCCTTGCGCATCGGCTCGCTGAATGTTCCGCACAATGTCATCCGCCGCCTGCTCGCCTTGGACCAAGGTTGGAAAAAGGACCAGTTGTGCAATTGGGTAGCGTCTTTTGACTGTCGTAATGATATCCCGAATGACAGCACCACTAGGACTTGTAACCACAGCGATTCGTTTGGGATAACGAGGCAACTGTTGTTTAGGCCCTTCAAAAAGTCCTTCTTTTCCTAGTTTTTCTCTTAATTCTGCCAATGCTTGATAAAGTGCACCTACACCATCTGGTTCCATATGTTCAATATAAATTTGATAGGAGCCGCTGTTTTCATAAAGCGAAATCCGCCCCACCACCATGACTTTCATGCCTTCTTTTGGTTGAAACTTCAATTTTTGAAAGGCTGATTTAAACATAATTGCAGAAATCTTCGCATGGTCATCTTTTAAACTGAAGTACTGATGCGCGTTCGCTCGGAAGCGAAAGTTCGAAATTTCACCTGTTAAATAGACACGTCCTAAGTAAGGGTCTGCATCAAATTTACGTTTTAAATACTTCGTTAAGGCTGTTACTGTTAAATACTGTTGCGTCATTTTTTCACCTTACTTTTGTTTTTTTGCTGCCTCGACTGTTTGATACATTAACATGGTAATCGTCATTGGGCCAAC
This sequence comes from Enterococcus sp. DIV1307a, assembly GCF_050537425.1. Taxonomy (NCBI): domain Bacteria; kingdom Bacillati; phylum Bacillota; class Bacilli; order Lactobacillales; family Enterococcaceae; genus Enterococcus; species Enterococcus sp. DIV1307a. The sequence goes on along the minus strand of NZ_CP172914.1, from coordinate 752,475 downwards.
ACCTTTGGGAACTGGTGTGATATAGCTTGCAATTTCAGAAACTTCATCGAATGCTACATCACCAATCAGTTTTCCTTCTTGATTGCGATTCATACCCACATCAATCACTACCGCACCTGGTTTCACGAACTCTTTGGTGACAAAATGCCCGCGTCCAATTGCTACAACTAAAATATCCGCTTCTTTTGCAACTTCTGCTAAATGTTCAGTTTTAGAATGGGCAATCGTCACGGTCGCATTTTTCATTAACAATAATTGTGCCATTGGCTTGCCAACAATATTACTTCGACCAATAACCACCGCACGTTTACCTGTTAAATCAATATCATAGGCTTCAAACATCTTCATAATTCCATACGGCGTGCAAGGAATCATTTCAGGTTTGCCTACAAACAAACGGCCTAAATTCATTGGATGGAACCCATCTACATCTTTTTTGGGATCAATCGCTAATAAAATCTTTTCTTCATCAATATGTTTTGGCAAAGGTAATTGTACAAGAATGCCATGAAAGCGTGAATCTTGATTATATTTGTCAATCTCAGCCAATAATTCTTCTTCTGAAATAGTTTCTGGTAGTTTTTCGACCTTTGACAGAATGCCAATTTTGGCTGCTGCACGTTCTTTATTTCTCACATACGTTTGGCTGGCAGGATTTTCCCCAACTAATAAAACAACTAATCCTGGTTGGATGCCTTGTTGTGTCATCTTCTCTACATCTTTTTGAATCTCTGCTTGCATTTGATCTGCTAATTCACGACCGTTAATTACTGTACTCATTCCTTCGCTCCCTCTATTGTTTCTTTACTTCTTTAATAGTATTTATTTTAGCATATAACCCAGTATCTTAACACCAGTTAGATAGTAAAAAAAGATTCAGAGCTTACGCCTCTGAATCAATTTCTTTCATTACATTTGATAACACACCATTAACAAATTTACGCGAACGGTCGTCGCTGTATTTTTTACTTAACTCAACGGCTTCATTTAATGCCACAATGTTTGGCACATCTGAAACGTATAGCATTTCAAAAATAGCTAAGCGTAAAATAACAATATCTATTTTTGCTAAGCGTTGCATAGACCAGTTATTACCTAAATGGTTCGTAATCACTTCGTCTAGTTCTGCTTTGCGGCTACACACACCGCCGACAAGTAAATCTAAATACGTAGGGACTAGGTCTTCGCCATCTTCACTGACGATTGCCCGATTATCATAAGCCAATGCATAATCAATGGCATCTTGTTTGGTTAAATCAGCATTAAAATCTAAAGGAAAAAGGGCTTGGAGCGCTTTTTCACGAATCTCGTGACGGGTTAATTCTGTTTTACTCATTCTCTTCTCCATCTTCATCTTCTGGGAATAATTCATTTAAGTCTGGTTGAGGGATTTTTTCAGGTACTACCGCTACAACATGAATATTCACTTCAACTAAATCAATATCTGTCATAAATAAGACTTGTTGTTTCACACGGTCTTGCATTTCTAACGCAACTTTTGGTACAGAAACACCGTAGTTCAAGTAACAATAGATATCGACTTTTAAGCCTTCTTCTTCTGTTCGTAAATATACACCTTTGCCGTGTGCTGCACGGCCTAATAATTCATTCACATTATTGGCAAACGTGCCACGCATCCCATAAACGCCCTCTACTTTTGAAGCAGCGATTCCGATAATTACTTCAATGACTTCAGGAGCGATCACGATTTCTCCTAAAGAATCGTTTGCATTGATTACAAGATTTTTTTCTTCTGACATTTGGTTGTCCTCCTTATCTATTACGCACAAAATCGTTAAATAAACGATTTATTTGATGAATCACTAAGTCTCTTAAGGATTCTCTTTTAAGCAACGGATGATTCTTAAAAATTAAAACAACACTGGTTTCTTCAGTTAATTGTGAAAGAACGTCCAAATTTTGCTTATCAATACTCGTTCTTAGTTTATCATTAATTAGCCTATTTCGCTACCAGAAAAGCTAAGTTCTGACTAAAAGAACAGATAATTTCTTGTCATAAATTTCTAATTCAAGCCTTTAGACGTAAAAATAAGAAAGACCAAGTAATTTTGGCTTTCTTATTTTTACGTCTTTATTCTTCAGGATAACGTTCCATTAGTTTCGTCCGATGCTTTTGCATAATCATTTCTAAAGAGATGTCATATTTATCCGCTAAAATAAATAAATTATCCAACACATCGCCTAACTCTTCCGTTAAGTTTTCCAGATTCTCTTCATCCGCCAAAACTGTTTCATCCGGTCGATCACGGCCAATTTCAATTGTCCGAATGGCTCGACAAACTTCGCCGACTTCTTCTGTTAAAAAGTTGGAACGAATAAACGGATCATATTGATACCAGTTACGTTTTTTATAAAACTCGCTAATAAACCGCTGATACTCTTGGATATCCATGTTCTCCCAACCTTTATAAAATGATTAATTCTTTTGGCGCATGTGTTAATACACGATTACCTTCAGCAGTAATTAATAAATCGTCCTCAATACGCACGCCACCAATTCCTGGCAAATAAATTCCAGGTTCGTCCGTAATCACATTCCCTGGTACAAATTGTTTATCTGCTCGGAATGAAACATTTGGTCCTTCATGAATTTCTAATCCAATGCCATGACCAGTACTGTGGCCAAACGCATCGCCATAGCCATAGGAAGCAATATGATCCCGTGCAATCGCATCTAATTGAATGCCCGTCAACCCAGGTTTAGCTTCTGCTAACACTTTTAATTGTGCTTCTAAAACAATGTCATAAATTTCTTTTAGTTTTGGCTGAATACTACCAATAGCGAATGTCCGTGTCATATCAGAAACATAGCCTTCATAATAACAACCGAAATCTAAAGTGATTAACTCACCTTTTTCGATGACTTTATGGCTAGCAACGCCATGTGGCATCGCTGAACGTAGACCGCTGGCCACAATTGTCTCAAAAGAAACACCACTGGCTCCTTTTGAACGCATGAAGAAATCTAATTGATTAGCCACTTCAATCTCTGTCATTCCAGGTTTAATCATCTCTAAGACAAAGGCAAATCCTTGATCCGCGATGGCACACGCTTTTTCAATAATCGCTACTTCTTCTTCATCTTTCACTTCTCTTAATTCTTCAATCAAACCCATTACAGGAACTAATTCACATGGTAAAATTTCTTCCAATAAGCTATAATCAGCGAAACTAACTTGCGTTTCTTCAAAAGCTAAATTATCTAATTGCAAACGTTCAGCTAAATCTGCTACTTCGTCAAAAATATGTCCTGTGTTTTTAACGATAGTAAAACCAGTTGCTTGTTCCGCAGCTTGTTCCGTATAACGAAAATCCGTTACAAAAAAAGCTTTATCTAATGTAATCATTGCCAAGCCTGTTGTCCCAGTAAAATTGGTTAAATAACGTAAATTATACGGACTTGTCACTAAAAATCCTTGTAAATTATTTTCTTTCATTAACTCCCGTAGCTTTTCGACTCTTGCCATCATTGGTTCGACCTTCTTTCTTTTTTCTCATTTTTCATTATAGCAAATTTACTTCAGAAAAGCATGAATCACCAAAAAACTTCATCGAGAAAGTTTACTGAAAATTTTACCTTTCCTTATTTTTTGCTTAACACTTTTGTAGTAAACTAATTTAGCGACTTCAAGGAGGAAATTATGAACGTTTATTTATTTCTGGCACTATTTTTCATTATTATCGGCATTTTAAGCTATAGTTTTTTTATTGAACCTAACTGCTTAGTCATACACAAAAATCAAATTAAAGTAACAGAATCAGGGAAAACCTTACGGATTGTTCAACTCTCTGATATTCATTTAAAAAAGAATTATTCTGTGAAAGCCTTAAAACAGATTGTTGAAAAAACAAATACATTACAACCAGACATAGTCGTTTTTACAGGAGACTTATTTGATGATTATGCCCGTTTCGGTATCGAAATTCAGGATGAAGTGAGTCAACTTTTCCGTAAAATTAACGCCCCATATGGCAAATTCGCTATTTATGGCAACCACGAGTATAGCGGGTTAGATACCAATTTTTACGAAACAATCTTAGAAGCTGCCGACTTTACCGTACTAAAAAACACGGGCAAATTACTGCCTGTCTCACACCACATCTCCTTGTACGTCGCTGGTTTAGAAGATTCGTTATATGGACAAACCGACTTAGCTGCAGCTTTAGTCAACCGCCCTACTGGAACGCCCACTCTGCTACTAACCCATGAGCCAGATGTCGCAGACTCAGCAGTCAACAAAAACATTGACCTCATTTTAGCAGGACATAGTCACGGCGGACAGATTCGCTTGCCTTTTTTCACTTACAAAAATCAGCTTGCTAAAAAATATACACATGGGCTTTATCATTTAGAAGATGAAACGCCGCTAATTGTTCACCCAGGAATCGGAACCACTAAAATCAGCGCACGCTTTGGTGTCTTACCAACAATTGAACTGATTGAGTTAACTATTTAACTATGCATTAAAAAGACCGCCCCACGTTAGAGAAAAATTCTCACGTTGGACGGTCTTTGATTATGTTCGATTAATGATGAAAATCTTGCTCGTGATCTTCTTCTACTTTCGCTTTTCCTAGCGTATAAAATTTGCTGCCATTTAACCCGAGAATAAATAGCACAACCACTAGTAAAAGAATTGATAAAGATAACAATAAAGTCTGCAAGCCATCGCCATGTGCAACCATTAATTGACGTAAAATTGCGGTTAAACAAATTAAAATCAAATAACGAATCGGAATATGGTGTCCTTCTTGAATATAGCGAAGAATCATCATAATAAACTCAAATAACATAAAGAATGAAATAATTTCTTGCATGATAACTGAAAAATTATCCGGCGTCATTGGCTTCATGAGATATGTAGCGAGGTCAACTAAATAACTAGCCATAAATACTAATAAGAAAACTCCTAAAATCCCTAATACAATATCCAAAATCAAATTCACGTACTTCTTTACTACACTAAAATTCTTCTGCATAATACCCTTCTTTCTTTTGACTCAATTATTTTATAACATGCTTGTTATTACATTAAATATATCATCAATTAACCTTGTCAGACAAGCAGTTAAACCCAATGTGAGATTTTTTTTATTTTGAGATGTTTCTTTATTTTCCGGCTAACCCTTTATGCAAGACAAAAAAAGCTGAATCCGCAGATTCAGCTGTTTAATCGTATTAGTTAGCTACTGGATAAACTGATACTTGTTTTTTGTCGCGGCCTTTACGTTCGAAACGTACCACACCGTCAACTTTTGCAAATAACGTATCGTCGCCACCGATTCCAACGTTCACACCTGGATAAATTTTAGTTCCGCGTTGACGGTATAAAATTGAACCACCTGTAACTGTTTGGCCATCAGCACTTTTAGCGCCTAATCGTTTAGATTCAGAGTCACGGCCGTTTGATGTAGAACCGCCACCTTTTTTATGGGCAAATAATTGTAAATTCATAGTCAATAACATAGTCTGCACCTCCTATTTCTCAGTGATTGTTTTTATTTGAATAAATTCAGTATTTTCGTTCTCTATTGATTGTAAACCTAATAAAAGATTTTCTAATAGAATTTGGGCAATATTTTTTTGTTCCTGATTGACAGTTGTTAACATCTCGACATAAAGGTAGCCACCTTCTACATCGTCAACTTCCACAATCGGTTCAAAACCTGCTAAGGCATCAATCCCATTGACTGTGCTAATTGCTAAGGCAGAAACTGCCGCGCAAACCACATCGCTGCCATAAGGACCTGCTTCAGCATGCCCGGTTAATTCGAATGAAACGATTCGGCCGGAGCCTGTTCGTTTAAAAGAACCTTTAATCATTGATAGGCCTTCTTTCCTGTCAACAAGAGAGATTAAGCGTTGATTGCTTCGATCATAACTTTTGTATACGGTTGACGGTGACCTTGTTTACGGTGAGAGTGTTTTTTAGGTTTGTATTGGAAAGTCACGACTTTCTTTTGTTTGCCGTGTTTTTCAACAGTTCCTTCAACAGTTGCGCCTGCAACAGTTGGCGCACCAACTTTTGTAGATTCGCCACCTACTAAGATAACTTCGTCAAAAACAACTTTCTCGCCAGCCTCAACGTTTAATTTTTCAACGTAGATTGCTTGACCTACTTCAACTTTCACTTGTTTACCACCAGTTTTGATAATTGCGTACATGCTATACAGCACCTCCTTCTTCTAGACTTAGACTCGCCATCCCAAGTGATGATTACTCATGCTTAAAAACTTGTTCTGTGCGGTTGTAGCTGTGGAGACCACAATTACAACACTAACTATAATAACAGAACCAGAAAACCTCGTCAATATAAACTCTCTATTTTCTTCACTTTCTCTCTCCAAAAAAACTTCTTCTGTTATTTAAATTTCCGATTGACTTTCTAACACTACTTCCATTATAATTAGCTTTGTTGTGTTACAACTATTGTCATAGTAGCTCAGCAGGATAGAGCATCCGCCTTCTAAGCGGACGGTCGGGGGTTCGAATCCCTCCTGTGACGTAAAGGGTTCAGTATTGAAACCTACCAAAAAAGCTTTTTTCAGCTATTTTGGTAGGTTTTTTTGTATGTTTTTTGTTATAGTGAAGACGAACTAGGATTCGAACTGAGAACGAGTATCCCTCACGTTTTGGACCATATTAACATTATTTAATTTTTCTGTATAGTGATTATTTTGTACTTTTAAATGCTTTTAGTAGCTTGACGTTGAGCAATTTTATCTTTAATAATGATTGTTTAGCTCAATTGGTCATTCCTAACGAAGGCGGATACTCTCTCCTAATTTTTCCTCTCTTTTTTTAGCTCAACGAGTCAATCCTTCAAACTATTCACATGAAACATACTAAGATTATTTTTAATTTTGCTTTCACAAACTCTTCCTCGGTAATTATTCCATTTATACGCAGCTTTTCTAATTCATTAATTTTTTTAATCATATCGTTTGGTATTTAGTGGATAAGAAGAAACATGAAAATAGAAGAACCTGAAATCAGGTTCTTCTATCACGATTCACTACTAAGTTAACGACTTCGACTATTTGACTTCCGTATAACCGTATCCTTCATAAAGTTTAATAACTGATTCTAATGAATACGTATCATCTTTTGTCGTAGAAATTTTTTCCATTTCTGCTACATTCACTTCATTTTTATCATTTAAAACAATATCAGAATATCCAATAATTGCTGTGAAGGTATCTCTTAACTTGCTATCCGTTCCTGTAGAATACTCTTTTATAGTATAGATGCCAATTAGATTACCATCTGTATTAGAACTAGAGTACCAACCGTTATCCTCATCTGAATTTTCTTTAGCAAATTGACGATACATTAATTTGTTTAATGTTATTTCATATTTAGAAAAATATTCAGAGTCTTTGTATTGTCTTTTGACTTCTTCATCAATCATCCGTTTAATGTCTTCTAAGTTGGCAATGTCTGTTGCTTCTTCAGCAACCTTTGCTAATCCTTTAACTTCAAATTCAGGGGCAAACTTCTTATCAAGTACATATCCTTCACTACTCAGCGCTTCTTCTAATTCCTTTGTTTTCTCAATTTTAGCTTTGTCACCATTTTTCAGTTTACCATCATTTTCAATCGTAAATGTTATAGTATTTAGTGGCGAATCAAATGTGTTATCAATTTGTGCCACACCTCGTCCGCTTACACCATTAAAATTAATTACTAAGTGTTTTTCTACATCCTCTGATGTTAATTTTTGTGGCTCTTCAAGTCCCTCGACTACAACTTCTTTTTCACCAGATTTTATTTTTTTCGTTTTCTTTTCATTAACTTTAGCTATGACTTTCACTTTATCGCCATTAGATAGCTTATCTGTTTTATCAAGCTTAATTTTAAAAGAATTATAAAAATCAGACATTTCTTCCTGTTCTTTTTCATCTAAAAAATCGGACTCTGAATCATACTTGAAAACATCCTTATTTAATTTTTCTGTATCAATAGTATAAGTAGCTGTTCCTTGAGTATCCATCCCCATAAATTCTACATCCACATACTCTGTTAAATCTTTAGCGGAACCACATCCACTTAATAAAAAAAGACTCCCTAAAAATAAAATTAACTTTTTCATTATTTATTCCCCAATCTAAAAATAATTATACCCTATCAAATATATAAATATTAAATTGTAAAAGCAACTGATTATTCAAAAAATCAGACAGATAAATGATTATGTCTGTTTGTTATTTATCCAAAGATATAAACAAAGACAGAATCACCTTTAAAGGCAATTCTGTCATTATTCTTTTTAGAGTTTATCCAATTCTTTTCGATATGTTCTCGTCCATTCACGTTCTTTTTCCTCTAATTGTTGTCTATAACGATTTCCTTCTTGACGTATCAGATGATCACTTTGTTCCATTGCATGGTAAAATTGCTGTTTGTGCCATTGATCATTTTTCGTTAAATAATTGACTTTATCTACCAATTGTCCAGTTTCTCTTCTAAAGTTTACTAATTGATTACTCAGCACTTCTTGTTGGCGGTGAATTTTATTTTTTTCTTCATAATATTGTTCTTCTAAATATTGCCGTTTTCTTCGCTGTTCATCCATTTGTCGGTCACTCTCCCTTGACAGGTGTTTTTAAATTTGGTCTCTGGCTTCCTTTTAAAAATTTTCCTGCTGATTCTGCACTTTTCCCCTGCAAAGCTCCGTTCAAGGCATTAGGTAGGGCGCTATTTGTTTGTTGAAACATGGCTTCTGAAAGTTCTGTCAAACTTGCGGTTGTGTTTTGTTTGGTTGTAGCAATTCGTGTTTTTTTAGCAGTAATTACTGTCTGGATTGCTACTCGTTCACGAGCTTTTTGTTCTATTTCTAATTTTTCTTGAAATTCTCTTTCATCCATAGGAAAACCCTTTCATTTATTATTTTTGAAATAAACTACTTCTTGCTTGTTGATCGTATGCTTGAATATTTTTAGCAACAGTTGTTAATTTTCCGCTAAAATCAGTTAATTTTTGCTTGTATTGCTTGGCTTGGTTGCTAGTATTTGTTGCTTCAGCGCTATCCCAAAGACGACTTTTTTCGTAAGGAGCAATCATTGCTTGGACTTCTGCATAGGATAGATACTGTCGGATATTCATTGCACTTTCACGAATTTCCTTTGAAACTGTCTGGACTTCATCTTCTGCTTCTTGGAGGATATTTTTCACAAGTAGTTCGTATTCTTTTCCAGCTTGCTGCGCTTGTTTTGCAACTAGTTCTGCTAATTCACTACGTAATTCAATCTTTTGACTACCTGAAGCACTGGCTAAACTTTTCTGAATACGACTCACTTTCCCTTGCCATTGGCTGGCAATTTTTGCTTCGTGAATGATTTTTTCATATTCTTTGATGATTTTCTGGCGATTTTCTTCAGATAGCAGACTTAACAAAAATTGGAGACTGTTTTTAGCTAAGGATTCACCTGAAGCATCCATGATTTTCCCTAAATATTTATCAATAAGTTTGGAAACTTTTACTCCTGCTGCAAAAATATAGCCATGTTCCTTTAGATTGGCTTCTTTGGGCGTACCATCAGGATTTAATTGATACTGACCAAAATCATGACTAGAACCGTATTTGTCCGTCAGATCAAAAGTAGTGGTGAACGTTTTCGGTAATAGATAATGCACCCGACCAATTTCATCTACCCCTTTTTTATTTCGATTCAACATGGAGACAATATCAAACGCATTCACATAATAATCGATTTTCCCTTGTTCTTCTAATTGTTGAAGATTTTCCTGAGCTTGTTGAGACATTTTATTAATGCTTTCTCGCGCATCAGGCCCTTGAAACAATACTACTTTATCAATTTTAGCGAGATCTGCTTGGGGGAGATTGGCCACCGCTTGAATAGAAATCATGGTTCCTAAAGAATGACCTGTAATCGACATAGTCGCATTTGGGGCTTTAACACTCATATCCATTATCTTTTGATGCATGGCTTCATTGGCTAATTTTGCTTGAGGCAAATAGGCATTAAATAACGTAAAGGAACCATTATTATTGACCCAGTCATTCAAATTATTCCCTGACCAACCTTTTTTCACGTCCATTGAAACGCCGTCACTACCGCGAGTGGCAAAATATGTATGCTGCGTTTTTGGACTCAAGGTCGGCGTATCTGTTACATAATAAGAATTATAGCCAGCTTTCTCATCTGTTAATAACCCTTTTTTATAAACCTTTTCCCTGCCTACCCAGTTTTTTTCTTTGATTGTTTTTATAGCGTTGTCGGGTTGGAGATAGACAGTACTGGCGTCATTTCCGTGGGCGTCTTTGGCGTTGGGAAAATGGAATGTAGCATGCTTTTTGGTTTCTATTTCTTTTTTCTTTTCAGGTGTTAATCGGTCATGAGGAAAAGAGTATTTTTGAGGTCTTCCATTATAAGCTCCTTGAGCTAAATCGGCATAGATATTAAAATATTCCTTTAAATTAGCCATTGTTGTCACTCCTTACTTAAATATTTAGTATCTTTCAAAATTTAATATTTTTGTCGGCTTCTTTAATGAGTCAACATCAATTAACAGTTCAAAGATTTCTGTATCATTATACAAACCAGTAATATCAATCGTATAAACTTCATAAGGAATTCCACCTGCATCTCGTTGATACGTACTGTAGTTTTCATAGTCAAAACTCACTTTTTTCACTTCAGGTTGTACTTTTTTATTTTCTGAAGTAATATAGAATTCCTGAGATTTAATGTACTCCGTCATTTCCTCCTCGTGCTCCTTCAAAAAAGCAATTTGTTTTTCTTTTTCTGTTGGTTCGTTCATTTTTTTCACTCCAATCATTCCAATTATGGCTACTGATATTACTGCGATTAAGATACCAAATTTTATTTGCTTTCTATTTTTCACTTTTTCACCTCCTTATTATGTATAGAAAAGAGTTTCTATATGCTTTTTCCGATTTGAATTGTTTTTACAGTATTATCAGGTTGGAGATAGACCGTGCTAGCATCATTTCCATAGGCGTCTTTGGCGTTGGGGAAATGGAATGTAGCATGTTCATTTAGCTTAAGATCTTCTTTTTGAACTTGTCAATTTAGCAAACATCAACCCTTCTTTTCGACCGATTTATGCTCCTTGAGCTAAATCAGCATAAATATTAGTATACTTTTCTAAATTTGCCGTTAAATTTCATCTCCTTAACTATGCAATATTTTTTATCTCAGTCGGATTTTTTACATTATCTGGAAGCACATATATTTCAAACCCATCTAATTTTTTACCAGTACCATCAAAAATAGATACTTCAACAGCTATAGTTTTTGGGCTAAAAGCCATACTTTGAACTTCAATCACTGATTGCCAATTATACGTAACTTCTTTAACATCATATTTTTTTAAAAGTACATGTTCACTGTCATACTTTACATACTCCGTCATCTCTTCTTCATGCTTTTTCAAAAAAGCAATTTGTTTTTCTTTTTCTGTTGGTTCGTTCATTTTTTTCACTCCAATCGTGCCGATTATGGCTACTGATATTACTGCGATTAAGATACCAATTTTTATTCGCTTTCTATTTTTCACTTTTTCACCTCCTTAATATGTATGAGGAAGAGTTTCTATGTGATTTATTTTTTCGATTTGAATTGTTTTTACAGTGTTGTCGGGTTGGAGATAGACTGTGCTAGCATCATTTCCATGGGCGTCTTTGGCGTTGGGAAAATGGAATGGAATAGCTTTATCTTTTTCTAAAACTCTTTTTTGTTTTTTTGTCATACCATTTACAAAGTTGTATCTAACTCCCACACTATTTTTTCGATTATGATATGAACTTTGTGCTAAATCAGCATAAATTTTATATGGACTGTCTAAACTATTCATTTTCTAATCCCTCCAATGCCTCGTCAAAATTATTGGTTGCTATTTCTTCCATTTCAGTAGGTCTTTGTATATTGTTTGGTAAAATTTGAATTGTTCCCCCGTCTATTTCATTGTTAGCTAGGTCATATAGCTCAATATCCACTATATACATGTTTCTAGTGAAAGCGCCACTATCTTCTATCCGAAATGATTTCCAATCATACTTGATAATATTTATATTACTTTTCGGATTTCTCCCTTTAATATACTCCGTCATTTCTTCTTCATGCTCCTTCAAAAAAGCAATTTGTTTTTCTTTTTCTGTTGGTTCATTCATCTTCTTCACTCCAATCGTGCCGATTATGGCTATTGCTGTTATTGTTGCGATTAAGATACCAAATTTTATTCGCTTTTTATTTTTCAATTTTTCACCTCCTTATTATGTATGGGGAAGAGTTGCTATGTGGTTTTTTCTATTTTGATTGTTTTTGATTGACTTTTCCTATGTTGATAATCCTTTTTTATAAACCTTTTCCCTACCTACCCAGTTTTTTTCTTTGATTGTTTTTACAGTGTTGTCGGGTTGGAGGTAGACAATTCCACTATTTGGGAGATTTTGACCTCCTTTAGTTCTATCTCCTTTTTCATCAATTACATCTAAAGAGTAATTAAATTCTTCTTTTTCCTTGCTATTTTGATATTTTGGAAAAGCGTTAGGTCTACCATTATAAGAACTCTCAGATAAACTTGCATAGATACAATTAAAGTTTTCTAAATTATTCATACAACATTCCTCCTATCCTAAAAGAATTATAACTTGTCATACTTTTAATACTTGGTAATTTAGTAGATTTATCAAATTTAAATTGTAAATAAAAGCTAGAATCATAAATACTATTGAATTTTCCATCAATCGTGAGTATTTTTCCAGCTCCTATAGGTGTTCCGTTACCAATAGTTCCAACCTCTACACTTTCCCAATCATATTTAACACTGTAAATCTTTGAATTTTGAGATTTTACATACTCCGTCATTTCTTCTTCATGCTCTTTCAAAAAAGCAATTTGTCTTTCTTTTTCTGTTGGTTCGTTCATTTTTTTCACTCCAATCGTGCCGATTATGGCTATTGCTATTATTGTTGCGATTAAGATACCAAATTTTATCCGCTTTTTGTTTTTCATTCATTTAGTCTCCCTTTGTATCTACATACAAGAATTAATCTTTCGCTTTCTCCTTTCATTCCATTGATTTATCAAGATTTTTACAGCCTGTTTTTCTTTGTTTACAGTTTATCAAAAATCAATCTGGCATTTTCTCAATTTTTTTTACGTTAGAGTAATTATTAGAGAATAATGCTGTATTTCTATGACACACTGACTTTCTATCTCCAATTTTTTACTGTCTTGTTGATCACTACAGGATCATTGGTATTTTACTTCTATTGTAAAATAAAAAAAGTGGTACTCATCTCTGAGCACCACTCCTTACTACATTTCTTTTTCTAAAATTTCTGTTCGCTCTTCAAAATTTAGTTCTTGGTTAATTTGATGTACCATCCACATGTAACCAAATGGATCAACAAATAACGAATTTTGAATAGCTCCTTCCATCATTTCTGTAACTGGTTGCATCTCAATGCACTTATTTGCTAAGGCTTTTTTATGAGTTTGCACAATATCTGCTACCGTGATATTGAACCAAATTGTATTGGGATGTTCTGAATCTGGTGCTTTTAAACCAAATTCTTCATTAGCATCTAACATATGGAACCGAGTATCATATAAGTTAAACACTACTTCATTCCTTCCAACAGGATACTTTGTCGCTTCAACTACATGAACCTCAAAGATTTCTTTATATAAAGCTAATGCCTTTAAACTATCACTAACAATAAAATCAATTTCTGTGCCTGTAATCATTGATTGTTCCTCCTTAAAATTTTTTGCAGCAGAAAGCTACTTTTTATTTCTGTTTTCCGCAAACCCTTCAGAATTTCTTAATACTGGCTATTTTCCACTTCGTTATTCTTTTTTAGAAGTTCTTCGATTCATTTGTTTCAACACTTATTTTTCTGGCACTGGATATTTCACCGCATTTTTCTTCAACTTTTCTTCGATAATTTCGTCCAAATCAAACCCTAAATTATCAGCCATCATGTAGGAGTAAATGAGAACATCAGCCAATTCTTCTTTGATTCGTTCTTCTTGTTTGATGCCTTCTTCTGCTGTTTTCCATTGAAAAAGTTCTAACAATTCTGCTGCTTCTAAACAAATTGAGAGCGCCAAATCTTTTTCATTATGGTGGGGGCGCCAATTTCTTTCATCTCGAAATTGATTAATTTTTGCCATTGTATCCATCTGTTCTCCTGCTTTCTTATTCATTTGATGGCAACTGAAACCCATCGAACGTTTCACCATCATAGTATTTTAATAACTGCTCTGTAGACAATAACGAGGAAGTTATTTCTTCCTCTTCAACAACTGCTTGATTCTCTTCTCTATATAACAAATAAGCCTGTAAAAGCTGTTGGTAAAGTTTTTTTCGTGAAGAGGCTTCCGCTGAAAGAAACGTTAATTCTTTTAAGTGTCCGCGATAGACAGGCAAATCATCAACAAATTCGATTGGTAATTCTACTACAGTTAACTGAAATTCTTCAAAGACTTCTTCGTACATCTGCCATTCCTTCTTTCTGTCGATATTGTTTTGGGGTCATGCCCATTTCTTCTTTAAAACGTTTATAAAAAAAAGCTTTGTCTTGATAGCCGATTCGTTCAACAATCGTTTGAATCGATAAATCTGTTTGCTTCAAGTAGTTTTTCGCCAATTGGATTCGGTAGGCTAAGACAATTTCCGTAAACGTTTTGTTTGTTTTTTCTTTTAAAAAATTCGATAAGTAATTCGGATGAAAATGAAATTTAGCGGCGACTTCTGCTAAAGTGACATGCGCAATCTGTTGCTCAATATACGCTAAAATCACCTCAACACGTTGATGATTCGACAAATAATTATCTTGCATCTTTAAAGCTTCTCTAGGCAGTTGACCTAGTTCCACCACTAGCAAAACAAAGGCCGCTTTGGTCACTTTATTATTAAAATAGGCCATTTTCACAATTTGTTTCAGTAATAATAGCGAATAGACGTGAACATCCGAATTTGGCGGGCTGGCAAAAACGAAATATCGAGGAATGTTTTCAAATTCACTGCTAGCAATTTCTGTAAAAAAACGATACATGACTGGTTCTTCCGCCAGCTGATTTAAGAGCGTATCAAGAAAATAGTGCTTTTTAAAATAAAATATAATCATAGACATTCCTTGCCCCTGATAGCTAACCGAGGTGGCCTCATTGACAATCATGACTTGGCCAGCCGAAAACGAACACCTTTGTTGATCCAAATAAGCATTGCCATCTTGCTCTAAACAATAGAGCATCCGAATAAATCCTTTCGGAACGTCAATGGTTTCCGAAGATGCCAGCATAAAGCCCGCAATTTCTCGATGTGGATTTTCCTTAAATTGCGCTACTTCATTCTCAAGAGCATTGGTAGTGGTTAAATAACAATCTAAGGTCTCTAAAAACTGATAAAATGCTGCATATTGCTCTTCTTTGCTTGCCAATTAATCACCTCATAATCCAACACTTTTTACTTTACTCCCTCTATTTTTTTCTTTGGCGTTTCCTTCTATACTAGATACATGGTAACACGAAAAAAGAGATTCAACAGTTTTTAGGAGGAATTTTTTATGAAAATTAGTTTTATCGGTGCTGGAAATATGGCATCCGCTATTGCCAAAGGTGCGCTAAAAAAGCAATTTATTGCCGCAGAAAACCTTTATTTTTATGATATTCAAGTCGAAAAAACCGCCGCTTTTGCACAAGAAATTGGTGCACACGCGGTTGCTTCACCACAAGAAGCCATTGCAGTAGCTGACTTAGTTATTTTAGCGGTGAAACCGCAATTCGTTCAAGCAGCTTTACTTGAAGCAAAAGAAGCAATTTTAGACAAGCAACCGTTAATTGTTTCCATTGCAGCGGGTACGACTATTGCAGAATTGTATCAACTGTTTGAGACTACCCAACCGCTTCGTCTCGTTCGTGTGATGCCCAATATGAATGCATTGATTGGCGCGGGTGCAGCAGCTGTCTGTGGTAACGCTTTTGCATCCCCTGAAGACATCCAGACTGTTTTATCGTTGTTTCGAGCAGTTGGCCAAGCTTGGGAATTAGAGGAACAGTATTTTTCGATTTTTACTGCTATTGCAGGTAGCACTCCTGCGTATGCTTTCTTATTTATTGATTCGATTGCCCGAGCAGCCGTTAAAAATGGTATGAACAAAGAGTTAGCCTTAGAAATTGCCACACAAGCTGTACTAGGCAGCGCTCAAACTTTGGCAAATAGCACAGAGAATCCTTGGACTTTAATCGACCAAGTCAGTTCTCCTGGTGGAACCACGGTTGCTGGGATTGTCGAATTAGAAAACAATGCGTTTATTTCAACAGTCATCAAAGGGATTGAGGCCACCATCCTTCGGGATCAAGAATTAGCCAAACAAGACTGATAAGAATAATTACATGAGCGAATAAATAAGAAAAAGCGCTGAAAATTCAGCGCTTTTTCTTATTTTAGTTGAATGAGTAAGCCAAAATGATCACTGACTATCGGTGTTTTCCTACCATCAAAAATTACTTCATATTTTCGTACGTGCCACTGTTTTGGAACAAATGCGTAGTCAATCCGCAAGGCTGCTTCATTTTCTTCCCAGCCATCTATTTTTTTCTCTACTGTCGCTTCACCGCTTGTCTCTTCCGCTACCACAAATGCATCTTGAATCGGCAAGTAACTATTTTCCACTAATTGATAGCCAGTTGTACCAGCTGGGTTGTTTAAATCGCCTAAAATGACTAACGGTTGTTGCCCCGTCGCTAAGTATTTCTCTAATTGTAGCCATTCATAGGCAAAACCTGTACAGGGTGTTTCCCACCAAGAAAAGTGACCAGAGACAACAGTAAGCGTACCTTTTGAACTCTCTGTCTCCGCTACTAAGATTTTTCTTGTTCGATAATTCGTTGGTTCTTGGCTTTCTGAAATAAGGAGAGCTTCACTAGTCAACAGACATTTCGAAAGTAGTGCGTTCCCTTCTTCATAAATAGCGTAACCAATGTGGCTCATTTCCCAACTCCAATAATAGTGTTGGCCTTTTTCAGCTAGATATTGAACGATTAGATATGCAAAATTATCTTCATGGACCGGTGTTTGGGTCGCCACGGGACAAAAAGTAGTTAACTGTTCTAACGGCACTTTCTTGGAAGCGACTTTCTGATTCACTTCTTGTAAGGCAATTATTTCACTTTCAGAAGATAAAATCACCTTGGCAATCTCCTCTAATTTTTTTAATGGTTCTTCTTCTAACCAGCTATGAGTATTGATTGTTAAAAGATTCATCTTTTCCCCTTCTCTTACATGTTATTAGGTCTGTGAGTGGGACAAAAATCACTTTGGATTTTTGCTTCACGCGCAAAACCTGATAAACGGCGGGAACAGAACCAACTCCTTCGGAAATAAGCCGAAATTATCCAAAAATTAAAAAGCAATTTCCGGAAATTCCTTCTTATTTCTCGGAGTTAAACGGTTCTGTCCCGACCTCATACCTAATCATTTAAATTTCAATCTGTCCGATCACAGTTCCCGCAGTGGTGGTTCCTAGTTGATTAATAACTACTTGTTCCACTTTGTCGCTGTTTGTAAAGGCGACAATAATCGTTGTTTCTTTGCCAGCTTGTTCAATCACATCCAAATTCATTTTAGCTAGTTTCGTCCCAGCTTTCAATGATTGTCCTTCTTTAACAAAAGATTCAAAAGCAGGTGTTGCCATTTCGACTGTATCAATCCCCATATGGACAAGTACTTCGATACCTTCTTCTGTTTGTAGCCCAATCGCATGTTTGCTTGGGAAAACACTTAGAACTTTCCCCGAAATTGGTGCCACCACCTCTCCTTCTAGCGGCTTAACTGCAAATCCATCCCCCATCATTTTTTGTGAAAAGACAGGATCATTGACTTGCGCCATTGGAATAACTTCCCCTGTCGCTACAGCCACGAAATCTTTTTTCTTACCTAAGAAATTCGTTGTTGGCACTCCTGCTGTACTTTCTGCTATATCTGGTTCTGGAATGTCAACGCCGGAAGCTAGTAAATCTTCAATATCGGATTTTAAAACATCAGCTTTTGGTCCATAAACGGCTTGAACGCCATTATCTTTCACAATCAAGCCCATTGCGCCTGCCCCTTTCCACGCCTCTTCCGAACCGACTTTTTCTCGATCCTTTACACTGACACGTAAGCGTGTCATACACGCATCAACTTCTTTGATATTTTGTTTACCACCAAGTAAGTAGACAATTTGCGCGATTTGCTGATCGACGACGCCTGAACCAGCCGCGCCAGATGCGATTTCTTCGCCGTTATCATTGTCGTAGTTTCCATTTCTTCCAGGTGTTGCGTAATTGAATTTTTTAATTAAGAAATTGGCTAAGAAATAAGTGACAACACCAAAAATGATGACCATTAAAACAAAATTGATTAAATCGCCACCTAAACCAGCTTTTATTGCTAGCGGTGTTCTTGTTAACAATTCAATATTTCCAAACGAATGCACACGCAATGGTAAAATATCAGCCATTGCAAAAGCAGCACCTTGGATCACGGAATAAATCACATAAAGCGGCACTGCAGCAAACATAAACATGAATTCTAGCGGCTCTGTCACACCAGTTAAGAAAACAGCTAAAGCAGCAGAAAAATACATTGATTTATATTTAGCTTTTTTATCTGCATCGACATTACGATACATCGCCAAAGCCATCCCCATTAAAATCCCTGAAGAACCAATCATTTGGCCTACTTTGAATCGAGCTGGTGTCCAATTTTCTAAGACAAACTGATACTTGCTCATATCACCAGCGCCTTTAAGATTCACTAAGTCTGTTGCCCAAGCCAACCATAAAGGATCTTGACCAAAGACTTGGGTTCCAGCTTGTGCGCCAGATAAAATTTCATACGTTCCACCTAATTGTGTATAGTTGATTGGAATCGTCAACATATGATGTAACCCAAAAGGTAATAACAAACGTTCCAACGTTCCATATAAGAATGGCGCTAAAATAGGTGCACTGTCTTGAGATTGCGCAATCCATAACCCAAAATTATTAATTCCCGCTTGAATATTTGGCCAAATAAGTGCTAATGCAATTGAGACAATTGTTGACCATAAAATAACGACAAATGGGACAAACCGTTTACCATTAAAAAATGATAGCGCATCTGGCAATTTCCGATAATTGTAATACTTGTTGTAAGCCATCGCACCGACAAAACCAGCAATAATCCCTACAAAAACACCCATATTTAATGCCGGGGCTTCTAAGACACTTGTAAAGAACCCCTTCACCATAATCTTCGTGCCAAATAAGGTATGCGTGAAAGCTTGTTCATCTGCCAACATTTCATTTGTTACACCAAAAATGGCTCCAGTAATACGGTTGATTAAAACAAAAGAAATCCCCGCTGCAAATGCTCCACCTGCACGATCTTTGGCCCAACTGCCACCTATTGCTAACGCAAATAGTAAATGTAAGTTGCCAATAATTGCCCAACCGATACTCTCTAGAACTCCGCCTGTTGTTACTAACAAGCCTAAATTAGGATCGATTAAAGGAAGCGATTTCCCAATACTAATCATTAAACCCGCTGCGGGCATTACTGCCACAACGACCATTAAAGCTTTCCCGAATTTTTGCCAAAACTCAAAACTAAACATTTTTTTCATTCCTGCCACTCCTTACGCAATCGGTTTCGTTATGTTGCCATTATATACTCCTGTTTCCTTTTTGTAAATGCTTTAATTTCAAAAATATTGTGGAAAACAACTCCCTACTACTTAATCCTTTTTTATTTTGTCTTTTAATAAAGCAAATAAAGCTCCTTCTAACCTACCTTTGTTTCAGCTTTTATTCATAAGATTACACTTTTTAAGCATTGACTATTGACTAATGCAATCGGTTGCGTTTATGATAGACCTATCAATAAAATCACTGAGGGGGATTCTCATGAAACAAATCAAACGTTTATTCCAAATTGATCCTTGGAAAATCCGTACTACACACTTAGATAAAGAAAATTTACGTTTACAAGAATCATTAACAAGCATTGGCAACGGCTATATGGGGATGCGGGGAAATTTTGAAGAACACTATTCTGGCGACCACCATCAAGGAACCTATTTAGCAGGTGTTTGGTATCCAGACAAAACACGTGTTGGTTGGTGGAAAAATGGTTATCCTGAATATTTTGGTAAAGTGATTAACGCAATTAATTTCATCGCAATGGACTTACAAATTGATGGACAAACAATTGATTTAGCCACTACACCTTACGAAGATTTTTCTTTAGAATTAGACATGCAAAATGGGGTCCTTTCTCGGCAATTCACCATCCAAACACCGAAGAACAAAGTGCGCTTCTCTTTTGAACGTTTTTTAAGCTTAGAAAAAAAAGAAGCAGCTTACATCCACTTAACAATTGAAATGCTGGAAGGTACAGGCACAATCACTCTTCACTCAAAATTGGATGGCGATGTTCAAAATGAAGACAGCAATTATGAAGAACATTTTTGGGAAGAAATAGCTATTGAAACACAAGAAACACTTGGTTTTGTTACGACTAAGACCATTCCTAACAACTTTGAAATAGAGCGTTTTACAGTGACTGCAGGCATGCGCCATTTCATCGATGGAGCCTCTGTTGTGCCTACATATACACAACAGCCCTTGGCCTTAACCGCAGAATTGACAGTGTCTTTAAACGAAGGCGAAACGACCGCCATCACAAAAGAAGTGCTTGTCGTTACCAGTCGTGATGTGCCAGAAACGCAACAAATCACACGAGTAAACGAATTATTTGCAGAAATGACTACCTTGTACCCTGAAGCAAAAGCTGGGCAAGCTGCCGCTTGGGCAAAACGTTGGCAATTAGCTGATGTTGTTATTGAAGGAGATGACGAAGCCCAACAAGGCATCCGTTTTAATCTGTTCCAACTTTTCTCAACCTACTATGGAGAAGACGATCGTTTAAACATCGGACCAAAAGGCTTTACTGGCGAAAAATATGGCGGTGCCACATACTGGGATACCGAAGCATATGCTGTCCCACTTTACTTGGCGTTGGCTAAGCCCGAAGTTACTAAAAATCTACTGAAATATCGCCACAATCAATTGCCTCAAGCCATTCATAATGCCCAACAACAAGGGTTAAAGGGTGCGCTTTACCCAATGGTTACTTTTACTGGTGTCGAATGTCATAATGAGTGGGAAATCACTTTTGAAGAGATTCACAGAAATGGTGCGATTGCTTATGCGATTTATAATTATGTCAACTATACAGGAGACGAAGACTATCTCAAAGATGCTGGTCTAGAAGTACTTGTAGCAATCGCTCGTTTTTGGGCAGATCGGGTCCACTTCTCCCAACGTCATAAACAATATATGATTCATGGCGTAACGGGGCCAAATGAATATGAAAATAATATCAATAATAACTGGTATACCAATACCATCGCTGCGTGGGTTCTACGTTACACCCGTGAGTCTTATTTAAAATTCCAAGAAGAAACAACGCTCAAAATTGCAGACGACGAATTAGCTAAATGGGCAGACATTGTAGAAAATATGTACTTCCCAGTGGATAATGAATTAGGCATTTTTGTACAACATGACACTTTCTTAGATAAAGATTTAATGCCTGTTTCTGATTTACCACTTAGTGAGCTGCCTTTAAATCAACATTGGTCATGGGATAAAATTTTGCGGTCTTGTTTCATTAAACAAGCCGATGTTCTTCAAGGAATTTATTTCTTCAATGACGCCTTTTCTTTAGAAGAAAAACGCCGGAACTTTAATTTTTACGAACCAATGACTGTCCATGAATCTTCCCTTTCACCAAGCATTCATGCTGTGTTAGCTGCTGAATTAGGTATGGAAGAAAAAGCAGTGGAAATGTATCAACGAACAGCGCGCCTTGACTTAGATAATTACAATAATGATACAGAAGATGGCTTACACATTACCTCAATGACTGGTAGTTGGCTAGCGATTGTTCAAGGTTTTGCCCAAATGAAAACGGACCATCAACAACTAAAATTTGCACCCTTTTTACCAGCGACATGGACAGCCTACTCATTCCACATTAATTATCGGAATCGTTTACTATTTGTTGAAGTTGCAGCAGACCAAGTGGCCTTCACTTTACTCGACGGCCCTGCAATTCCATTAACTGTTTACGATCAAAAATACACATTAAAAGATCGATTAGTTTTACCGATTAGAAAGGAAGAAGTTCATGTTTAAAGGCGTTTTGTTTGATTTAGATGGCGTTATTACTGATACAGCAGAATTTCATTACCACGCTTGGAAAAAATTAGGGAACGAAATTGGAATTTCCATTGACCGTGTTTTCAACGAACAATTGAAAGGTGTAAGCCGTGAAGATTCTCTGCAGTTACTGTTAAAATACGGAAAAAAAGAAGGCACGTTTTCTTCTGAAGAATTTGCCCAGTTAGCGCAACGGAAAAACGATTATTACTTGGAAATGATCCAAGCGATTACGCCTGAAGATGTCTACCCAGGAATTCTTTCTCTATTAACGGAATTACGTGAAGCCAATATTAAAATCGCCTTGGCTTCTGCAAGTAAAAATGGGCCTTTCCTTTTAGAAAAAATGCAATTGACGCCCCTTTTTGATGCCATTGCTAATCCAGCAGACGTTCAGGCAGGCAAACCCGCTCCAGATATTTTCATTTTAGCTGCGAAAGAAATTGATTTGACACCAGCAGAATGTCTTGGCATTGAAGATGCAAAAGCTGGGATTCAAGCGATTCTTGCTAGCGGAGCGCAACCTGTTGGCGTTGGCCGCAAAGAAGAGTTAGGCGAAGGGTTGCCCATCGTGCCAGAGACGAGCGCTTTAACGTTTGATTACTTAAAAAAAGTGTGGCTTGATCATGAAGGATAATCGTATCACCGTAACCGATATTCCAAACACAAACTTAAAAAAAATTACTTTGAAGAACGACTTTTTAGAAGTCGTTCTTCTCAATTATGGCGCGCGCCTCCATCAACTTTTGATGCCAAACAAAAATAATCATTGGGAAAATATCCTTTTATCGTATGATTCGTATCAAGATGTATTAAAGGATCAAAGCTTTTTTGGCGCCACTGTTGGACCAGTTGCTGGACGTATTCGTAATGGCCATTGGCAAAATGGAATATTAGAACAAAATAGCGACGGTCATCATATCCATGGTGGCTCAAAGGGGTGGTCTTTTCAATATTGGACAGTCGAGCCCTTTGAAAAAAAGGATATCATTGGCGTTGCTTTTCATTTAACCGACACCATTTCTGGCTATCCTGGACCAATTGAGGCCACCATCACTTATCAGCTAGAGGATAATCAATTACGAATGATCAGTACTGGACGAAGTAAACAGGAAACACTTTTTAATCCTACGAACCACGCCTACTTTAATTTATCTGGCGATGGAAAGTTAGACATTCTGTCACATTTGCTATCTTTGAACTGTCAAGGTATGTTAGAATTAGACGATAATAAGCTGCCTACTGGACGGATTTTACCAGCTTCTGAACTATCCATACGTTTTAATGAACTGACACCTATCGAAACAATCCTCCAACGCTATCCAACTGGGTTAGATGATGTTTTCTCCTTAGTTGGCTCTGACTTAAGACAGCCACAATTATGCTTACAAGAACCTACTTCTGGAAGAAAAATGACGATAGCAACAACGAACCAAAGTATGGTATTATTTTCTACGACTGGTTTTGAGGCTCCTTTTTCTATTAATGGACAAGCGATGCATTCAAACTATGGCTTAGCAATTGAACCACAAGAGTATCCAGACATTGTTCATCATCCTCAGTGGGGCTCTATTTTATTACCAGCTAATAAAAAGCAAACCTACCAAACGGTTTATCAATTTAACCTTCTATAATCACTAAGAAAGGCGTGGCAAAAATGGCAATTACAGTAAAAGATGTCGCTAAGAAAGCGGGGGTTGCAACTTCAACCGTTTCGCGTGTCATTAACGATCATCCAAGTATTTCTGAATCGACAAAAAAGAAAGTGCGAAAAGTCATGGATGACTTAGGCTATGTGCCAAATATGACGGCACGGAATTTGGGTAAACGAATTTCAAGTGCCATTGGCGTAATTTTACCTCCTTTAGATTCGAAAGAACGGTTAGGGAATCCATTTTATTTAGAAATTATGGAAGCCATCAACGAGGAAGCCCGTCTTTATGATATGACTACTGCTATTGCAACTGCCAAAAGTTTTGATGTACTATTGGAAAACGTTAAAAGAATGCATCTTCAAAAACAAGTGGACGGTTTTATTCTTGTGTATTCAGATAGTAAGGACCCCGTCATTGATTACTTATATGAAAACAACATTCCCTTTACTTTAATTGGTCAACCTTACCAACATGAAATGGAAATAGTTTACGTGGATAATGATAATCAATTATTAGGGAAACAAGCGACGGAATTTTTAATTGAAAACGGCCATAAAAATATTTTATTTGTGACCAATACAACGCATGAAAGTTTGTACTTTGAACGTTACTTTGGTTATCAAAAAGCAATGATGATGCAAGGATTAACTGTTTTACCAAGCGTTGCGTTAGAAAAACCTGAAGATTACATGGCTTTCGATGATATTCTTCATCAAAATAATGCCACGGCGTTGGTGGTGATTGATGATATCTTTGCTTTGCGGACGATGCAACTTGCGCAAATCTATGGTTATCAAGTTCCTGAAACGTTATCCATTATTAGTTTTAACAACTCAATCTTTTCAACATTGACACATCCTTATCTAACAAGCATTGACATCGACACGTCAGAATTAGGGCGAATGGCGATGAAAAAATTATATGAATTAATCCACGAAGAATTGACGAATGGTGTCCGTCTCGTTATTCCTCACAAATTAATTAAGCGTGAAACAGTTATTCCTATTCATTAAAAAAGAAGCGTAAGCAGTGTTAAACTGCTTACGCTTCTTTCTATGTGTACGCTCTTATTCGTATGTATTACTTTTATAAAATAACTTTTTGCGAAATTTTTTTCCAAAACGTTTCTTCTTTTGCATCAAATTGAGCTGGTTCCCCGTCAGACAATTTTTCATTTAATAATGATAATTTTTCTTGATGTTTTGCATACTCATCTTTTTTTATTAGCTCTAAACGATACGCACGATCCAAAATCGACTCTCGATAGTTAACATTCATTTTCGTCGCCTTCGCCATTTCTTACATTCCTTCCCAAAATAAATTTTCATTTTTTCGTTAAATTCTTCTATAATTATAACAAAAATATCAGAAAAATAAATATGAAACAAACGATAATTGCGAAAATTTTGTTTTTTCATGCGATTATCGTTCGATTATTTAAGAAATTAAAATTATTAACCAATAATTAATCAATCAGCAAACGCATTAAATGAACATCTAAAAATTCACCTTGGTCTGTTTTGGCGCCCCGAGGCATAATTGCTTCTGTTTCAAACCCTAATTTTTTATAGACATGAATCGCTCGTTGATTACGATCCTGTACCGTTAATTCCAAGCGACGAATAACATGACTTTCATGCGCCCAGCGAATAAGTTCTTCCATCAGGATACTGCCCAGTCCATAGCCCCAGTACTCTTTTAAAATACTAATGCCGATTTCACCAATATGCTCCATCCGCTTTTTAGAAGAAGCAGACACAGAAGCGGTCCCAATGATCGCTTCTCCCGCTAATGCCACCAATAAAACATTATTTGGCGATTCATAGAGTGTTGCTAGATTTTCAGCCAATTCTGCTGTCGACATAGCCATTCCTCGCTCATCCATTACCAAATAGGGCGTTTCACTCCCAATTTTTGACATCACAGATAGTAAATGATCCGCATCAGTAGGCACTGCTTCTCGAATAGAAAATGTTTGTTCAGTCATATTCGCGAGCCTCCCACGTTTTCAGAATCTCTGCTATTCTTTCTTCTGCCAATGGACCAGTTCCACGGAATTCAAGAACTCTCTTGTCAGCTTCTTGAGAATCTTTATTTAAAATAATTTCTAAATAATCTTCTGGCAATTCTTCTTCAATCAAGCTGCCCCATTCTACAACGGATAGCCCATCTCCTTCAAAATACTCATCTAACCCTAATTCATCCGCACCCTCTTCAACACGATAGACATCCATATGATATAACGGAAGTCGTCCTTGTGGATATTCTCGGATAATCGTATAGGTGGGACTTTTAATCATTTGGGAAATGCCTAATCCTAAAGCAATCCCTTTCGTCATTGTCGTCTTACCGGCCCCTAAATCACCAGTCAGGACAATTACATCACCAGCTTGTGCCTTTTGTCCAATGATTTTAGCAATTGCTTCTGTTTCCAATGGATTGTTCAGGACAATGTTCATTTTTTTACCTCCCATCTGCAAGAATCTATGTATGAAAGTATACCGAAAATTCAATAAGTTGACTAGTGGCAGCTTCAAAAAAATAAAGTTGAGGCCCAAGTGTCCTGGGAACCTCAACTTCTACTTTGCTTATTTATCATGCTTCGACATAGTTAATTAGTCGTTCATTAATGTTTGAGCAGCTGTAATGATTGATAATTTATAAACATCTTCTTCGTTTGCACCACGTGATAAGTCAGAAACTGGTTTGTTCAATCCTTGTAAGATTGGGCCAATTGCTTCAAAGTTACCTAAACGTTGAGCAATTTTGTAGCCAATATTTCCTGATTGTAAATCTGGGAATACAAAGACTGTTGCTTCTCCAGCCACTTTTGAGTTGGGCGCTTTTAATTGTGCGACAGAAGATACGTAAGAAGCATCAAATTGTAATTCACCATCAATCGCATATTCAGGTGCTAATTCTTGCGCAATTTTTGTAGCTTCAGCAACTTTTGTTACTTCTGGTGCTTTTGCAGAACCTTTTGTTGAAAAACTTAACAATGAAACTTTTGGTTCAATGTCAAATAATTCAGCTGTTTTGGCACTATCAACAGCAATTTCAGCTAATTCTTGTGCAGTTGGGTTCACGTTAATCGCGCAGTCTGAGAATAAATATCTTTCTTGGTCACGACCACGAATCATTAAGAAAGCACCACTTGTACGGCTCACGCCTGGTTTTGTTTTAATGATTTGTAACGCAGGACGAACTGTATCACCTGTTGAGTGGATAGCACCACTAACCATACCATCAGCAATACCCATGTAAGTTAACATAGTACCGAAATAGTTGACATCTTTTAAGATTTTTTCAGCATCTTCTTTAGTAGCTTTTCCATTACGGCGTTCAACAAATGCTTCGACCATTTCATCCCATTTTTCATAATCATTTGGGTTGATAATAATAAAGTTTGATGTGTTGATTCCACGAGCCATAGCAGCATTTGCGATATCTGTTGGATCACCAATTAAGATTGGTTCTACTAATTCATCAGATTTTAAGCGGGCAGCAGCACCTAAGATTCTAGGATCTGTTGCTTCAGGGAAAACAATTTTGATATTACGGCGTACGACTTTAAATTTTAAGCTATCGAATAATTCCACGATAAACCCTCCAGTTTTATATTTACAAAATCCATCATACACTATTCTCAATGAAAATAACAGTTTTTTCTAGCTGTATTAGTCAAAAAAACCAATAATCCGATAAACTTTTCACAAACTAACTCTTCTACACTATAACAGTTTGCACTGTTACATTACACTGTTTCAGGAAGTTGCCAATCAATCGGCGTTTCCCCTAAACGTTCTAGAGCGGCATTCGCTTGAGAAAACGGACGTGAGCCAAAAAAACCACGATGCGCTGACAATGGACTTGGATGTGGCGATTTGATAATCACATGCCGAGTCGTATCAATCATTTTAATTTTTTCTTGAGCAGGACGTCCCCATAAAATGAAAACAACAGGTTTTTCACGCTCATTCAACTTTTCGATAATGACATCTGTCAGTTGCTCCCACCCTTTACCTCGATGGGAATAGGCTTGACCTGCCCGAACGGTCAACACAGTATTTAATAATAACACGCCTTGTTTGGCCCAGCTTTCTAAAAAGCCATGGTTGACGGGTTGGTACCCTAAATCAGCTTGTAATTCTTTGTAAATATTCGCAAGAGATGGCGGCACTTTCACACCTGGCTGGACAGAGAAACTTAGTCCGTGTGCTTGATTGGGTCCATGATATGGGTCTTGTCCCAAAATTACTACTTTTACTTCTTCAAAAGGGGTTAGTTCTAACGCTGAAAATAAATGATACATATCTGGATAAATCGTTTGTGTCTGATATTCTTTTTTCAAAAATTCTCGCAATTCTTGATAATACGGTTTTTCAAATTCAGCAGATAAAACGGTTTGCCAACTATTGTGAATAATTTCTTTCATAATGCTCACTCCTTCGCTCTCTAAGCATAACGAATTTCTCCAAACCTGACAAGAAATTTCTGGGTACTTTCTCTTGGAAAAACGTGGTAAACTATAGGTAAGCTTTAAATAGATAATGAGGTGTAGAGAATCGATGATTAAATTAATTGCTTCAGATATGGATGGAACACTTTTAGATGCAAAAATGAGCATCACAAATGATAACGCTTCAGCAATTCGCGAAGCGGAACGTTTAGGAATCGAATTTATGGTTGCTACTGGCCGCGCATATACCGAAGCGAAACCCGCGTTAGAAGAAGCTGGAATTGACTGTGCCATGATTACTTTAAACGGCGCCCAAGTGTTCGACAAAGATGGACACTCACTTTTCACGGCTGGGATCGAAAAAGAAACAGTAACAGAAGTACTAACTATTTTGAGTCAACACAATGTTTACTATGAAATCTCTACAAATAAAGGTATTTTTTCTGAACATCAAGAAAAAAGAATTGAAAACTTTGCCGCTCATATTGCAGAATCCATGCCCCATTTAACTTATAAAGTGGCGATCGCCATGGCTTCAGCACACCTATCTTTATTGCATATTACCTATGTTGATCGTTTAGACGACATTTTAAAAGATGATTCGATTGAAGTCCTTAAAATTATTGGCTTCAGTATGGATGGGCCGAAAGTATTAGGCCCTGCTGGGATGGAAGTAGAAGAACTAGATGATTTGGTTGTTACCTCTTCTGCGCTTAATAATATTGAAATTAACCACCGCCTAGCACAAAAAGGGATTGCAGTTGCGCGCGTCGCTAAAGAACGTGGGATTCCCGCTGAACAAGTCATGACTATTGGTGATAATTTAAATGACGTCAGCATGATTCAATGGGCTGGGGTAAGTTTTGCAATGGGCAATGCCGAACTGGAATTAAAAGAATATGCTAAATATGAAACAGCCACTAATTTAGAAAATGGTGTTGGCGAAGCCATCCTGCGTGCAATAAGAGAAGATTTGTAATAAGCACTACCAGTTACAGCACTCATTTATATATAGAAAGGAGATCGTGTCGTGTCTGAATTTTTTATTCAAGAACAACAGTTAGGAAAAGTTACGCGAACCATCGTGAAAGACCAAGCAGGCCGTTCACTTTTTCTATTGGTGGGGCGCTGGGGTACACGAGGAGATGCGCTTTCTTTATATGCAATGAACGGAGAAATTTTAGCCAGTATTAAACAAGTTTCTTGGACTTTTGGTACACGATTTGAGTTATATCAGCGTTTTGAAAAAGTGGGTACTCTACGAAAACTGTTCAATTTGAATGCTGATTTCTATTATGTTCAAGGCCTTCACTGGGCAGTTGTTGGTGATATCAAAGCGCATCAATATTCAATTTATCAAGTCCATAAAAAAATTATGTCAATGGATAAAACCATGCTTTGTACAGGCGACTATTTTGTTTTAACTGTTGCCAATGATGAGGACGCACCGTTGTGCATCTGTATAGCAGCTGTCCTTGACTACTGGTTATATAATAAGAAAAAACAAAAAACTTCCGATGATTTTGGATTAGATTTTGATCCTTTAACGGATTAATGAAAAATAGAGCCTGGGACAAAAATCACTTTGGATTTTTGTCCCAGGCTTAAAAATTGATAAACGGCGGGAACAGAAGCAACTCCTTCGGAAATAAGCCGAAATTATCCAAAAATTATAGAACAATTTTCGGAAATTCCTTCTTATTTCTCGGAGTTAAACGCTTCTGTCCCGACCTCTATTTTTACACTTCTTTTTGCATATGATTGTATAAGTGACCACTAATAGTCATTGTTGTGACATCTTTAAAGCCTTTGCTTGCGTATAACTTTCTCGCCCCAGGATTGTCAAAATCAACATTTAGACCCAAGGCTTGCTTCCCACTAGCTTTAGCTATTTCAGGTAAAGCATCTAATAACTTAGAACCAATGCCCATTCCGCGGAAACGTTCATCCACAGAGATCGTGTCTAAATACCATTCATTAGGCAAGGTTTCTTCTTCAATAAATAGCCGAACATCTTCTGCTAAGCCATGTTTTTTAAAGACTTCTCTTAAAGGTTCATCAATAATCTTTTCATCTTCCGCAGGATAGCCGACAGCAATCCCTGCAACTTCACCTGCATGTTCATAAACTAAAATTCGTTGATAGCCATAGCGATAGGTTGGATACGCCGTTGCCTCTGCTAACAGGTCAATCATTTGTTCTTCTGAGACTTCTTCTAAAATTGGTAACTCCATATCTTTTAAAATAACTAAGACCAGCCGAGCAATCGCTTGACCGTCTTCTTTTGTTGCCGAGCGAATCATTGTAATTCTCCTTTACATTTAACTAAAAAAGAACTGGCTACTATCATTACTGACTTAGCCAATTCCTTTTATCTTGTCTTTAGTATAACAAATTTATTATTGAATTTCTACTGTAACCTGACGTCGTCCCCAAAGACGGCATTGGTCTACTGAATCAAAATGAACATCAATAATATTTCCTTGAATAGCGCCACCTGTATCTCCAGCAATAGCAAAGCCATAACCAGAGACTTTCACTAATGAACCTAGAGGAATTACACTTGGATCGACTGCAACTACATTGCTTTGTTTACTTAAGTCAATACCAGTAGCACTTAGATTACTTGCACCAGCTTCGCGCCAAGAATAAGCGGTTGATTCCATCTGAAGCACACGACCAGAGCCAGTTCCTGGTGTTGATGATTCGCCTGTCGATGATTCTGTCGTTGATGACGATTCGGATGAACTAGCTGAACTTGAAGATTCAGTGCTACTGCTTTCCGTACTTGTAGAAGAGCTTGATGCTTGACTGCTTGACTCTTCAGCAGCTTCGGCTTCTAGTTTAGCCGCCGCATCTGCTTGCGCTTGTTTGTCGGCAGCTGCTTGTTTCTTCGCTGCTTCTGCTTTGGCAGTTTCTGCCGCACGTTTTTTCTGTGCCTCAGCTGCTGCTTTTTCGCTGACTAAGCGTTGTTGCTCTTTCTGTTTGTCTGTCGAAATTTGAGCCAATAATTCTTCATTATTCGCCATTTTTTCTTTTAACTCAGAGACTTTATTATTCATTGAAGAAGCTTCAACTTGTAATTTCTCTTCATTTTGTTTTAAAGTTGTTTGCGTATTTTCAACTTTTTCTTGTAATGCAGCTAATTTTTCTTTTTCGCTAGTTAAGCTTTCAATCTTTTCCCGTTCAAAGTTTTGTAAAACGGTCATGGCGTAGGCCCGATTAAAGAAATCTGATAAATTTTCTGCATCTAATAAGGCTTGCCAAGTACGTTGGTCGCCATTTAATTGAATATCCTTCATACGATCGCCAACAGCTTCTTTACGACGAGAAATATTTTTTTCTGTTTTTTCTATTTCCTCTTTCGAAGTTTTCAACGTATCTTCCGCTTTCGAAATTTGCGTTTTTAAACGTTCGATTTCCGCATATTTAGCATTTACATCGTCTAAGGCTGAATTGATTTCTTTACTAATTAACTCCCCAGATTGTTTCGCTTGCGCTTCTTTTTCTTGCAACGAATCAAGTGATTCTGCTGCCGCAGCGACTGGAAGTCCAAAATTGATAAGCATCATTGTTGTTAAAAATGGTATCAACTTTTTAACCTTCACTAAATCCAACACCTTTCCTAACTTATCTAAAACACCTACTCATTATACTAGTCAGGAGGGCTTGTTTTATTTCAATCATGTTACAATTTATTACAATTTAAATGCAACTCTTTTTTTATCCTGCGTTTATTCATTAGTCCATTTCTATCTCAATTCTTTAAGAATTTCTTAAGACGGCTTAAAAACTAGCTTTTGACGATTTTTCTTTTTTTCATCCCATTAGACCATTGATTGAAATATTTTGTAATATTTTTTGTTAATTATTGGCCCTTTTTCTTCAAATCTTCTAAGAGATGCCGAACTTCTTTGGAATTTTTAATGTTTTTTAAAGTTAGTTTTGGGTAATTGTTAATAAAACGACGTTGTTGGAAATTTAACCGATTTTGGAAATGCTCTTTTTTGGTTCGTTCTTTTAACTTCTGCCAATCAGCTGTAGCGATTTCCATTTTTGTGTTCAACCGTTGCTTAAATTCTTGTTGGTTCGTTTCCAACGTTTGGCCCATCTCGGTAATAAGTTTTTTGAAACCTTGCATGTTCAGCAACGTATAAATTAAGTCAAGCCCCATTACAATCACTATGCAAAGGGCTAAGTAGTTGCCAAAGGTTGCTTGTAAAAAGCTGACAACTTTGGCGATTTCTGGTTGAATAACTTTGACAATCAAGACACAACCCAATCCCCAAAAAAGAGAAACCGGTAAAGCCACACGACCGTTTAAATTAAAAGGTACATCATGATAATCCCACCAAGAGGCATGGAACAGTTTTTCCAAGCCATAACTAGTGACATATTCTAAAATCGTCACTAAAACAGCCGATCCGACATACAATACCAAGAGATTGTTCTCAAAGGGTTCCACAAAATAGAGAACGCTTAAGACCCCAAATCCATAAATAGGACAATAAGGCCCTACCAAAAATCCTCGATAAACAAATTTTTTGGCTTTTAATGAACAATACACCGTTTCCCATAACCAGCCGATAAAGGAATAAATAAAAAATAACAAAATAACCTGACTCATTTTTTCCACGTTTCTGTCACACTCCACTTCTTTGCGCTTTTCTTCTATTTTAACAGAAGTTGAGAAAATGTAGCGAACAACTTTCTTTCATTGAAAGATTAGGCTACAATGAGAGCAGCAAAGGGAGGAATCTTATGTTTGGTTTATTGAAATACGCAAAAAATTATCGAAAACAAATTATCCTCGGTCCAGTCTTCAAATTTTTAGAAGCTTGTTTCGAGTTAGTCTTGCCCTTATTCATGGCTCACTTAGTCGATGTCGGTATTCGTCAAAACGACCGACAGACTGTCATAGAAATGGCCCTCTGGATGCTTGTTATGTCGTTAGTTGGTTTATTTTTTGTCATGATTTGTCAATATTATGCTTCAGTCGCTTCGCAAGGTTTTGGGACGGAGCTAAGAAATCAATTAATGAAGAAAATTAATCAGCTTTCACACAAAGAATTGAATAGTTTTGGTACAGATACCCTCATCACCCGGATCACAAACGATATCAATCAGCTTCAATTGGCTTTAGCGATGTTTATTCGGTTGGTCATTCGGACACCTTTTTTAAGTATCGGTTCTGTGGTCATGGCTTTTTACATTGACGTGCAGATGGGCTTTCTTTTCCTATTACTTTTACCAATTTTTAGCCTTATTCTCTTTATTATCATTAAAGTGACTGTGCCTTTATATCAAAAAGTCCAAGAATATTTGGATCGGTTAAACCGTCAAATTAGTCAAAATTTAAGCGGTGTCCGTGTAATCCGTGCGTTTGCTAGAAAGGAAACAGAGCAACGACATGTTGATAAGGCTTCCGATGATTTAGGCGATATTTACATTCGCGTATCGAATGTCTCTGCTTTATTAACACCTTTAACCACTTTGATTATGAATGTTGGAATTTTATTTTTACTTTATTTTAGTGGCTTAAAAGTTTCTTTCGGTTCCCTGCAACAAGGGGAAGTTTTAGCATTGATCAATTATATGAATCAAATGATGCTCGCTTTAATTGTTGCTTCTAATCTCGTGGTAATTTTTACGCGAGCCGCCGCTTCCGCAAACCGTGTCAATGAGGTTTTAACTGTAGAAAGCCAGTTAACAGATACACCAGAATCAGCAAAAACATCTCCACAATTTGGTGATATTACCTTTGACCATGTAGATTTTCGCTATGAACCAGAGGCCGGTTTGGCTTTGGAAAATATCAATTTCACGATTCCTAAAGGCTCAATTCTCGGCATCACAGGACCTACCGGCAGCGGGAAAAGTACCTTAACCCAACTCATTCCCAGATTTTATGATGTGAGTGCAGGAAACCTTTTTATTAATGGTATAAATGTGCGCGATTGGCCGCTCTTTACTTTACGCCAACAAGTGGCAAGTGTCCCACAAACTGCCGTCTTATTTACAGGGACTATTCGAGAAAACTTACAATGGGGCAAACCAAATGCAACTGATGAAGACTGTTGGGAAGCATTAGCTATCGCCCAATGTAAAGAATTTGTTGAACAATTAGACCAAGGGTTAGACACGCCTGTTAACGAAGGCGGAAAAAACTTTTCTGGTGGACAAAGACAACGGTTGACCATTGCCCGTGCCTTGATTAGGAAACCGCATTTACTTATTTTAGATGATTCCTTGAGTGCCCTCGACTATCAAACAGATTTGAATCTGCGCCGTGCTTTACAAAAAGAACGAGCAGAGACAACCGTTATTTTAATTTCGCAACGCGTGAGTTCGATTGCAACGGCGAATCAAATTTTAGTCCTAGATAGTGGAAAAGTCGCTGGCCTTGGCACCCACGAAGAATTACTTACTTCTTCTAAAGAGTATCAAGAAATCGTTGCGTCACAGGAGGAGGATACCCATGCAAACTAAAAAAATTCATTTTGGCGCCTTCTCACGTTTTAAGCCGTATTTACTACGCTATCCAAAAGAAATTATCGGCGCCTTAATCCTAGGAATTCTCAGTGGTTTTTCGACTGTCCTCATGACTTATTATATAGGTAAATCCGTTGATACAATGGTTGGTAAAGGACAAGTCAATGCTGCGCAACTCATCAAAATTTTAGGTTTATTAGCAGGGATTTTACTCGTAACCGTTCTAAGTCAATGGCTGATTCAACGTCTCGGTAATCGCGTGTCTTATTTATCGACCACACAGCTGAGAAAAGATGCCTTTGCCCATTTAAATCAATTACCGTTAAGTTATTATGACCAAACATCACACGGAAATATCGTCAGTCGCTTTACCAACGATATTGACAATATTTCAATGGCTTGCTCGGCTGTCTTCAACCAATTATTTTCTGGCATGGCCACCGTCGTTGTTGCTTTGCTCTTTATGATTCGGCTAAGTCCCCTGCTCACATTAGTGGTTCTTATCAGTACGCCGATTATTTTTATTGTAAACTGGCTTGTTGCAAAAGCTTCACAAAAAAACTTTGCTGCACAACAAACGATTGTTGGTGAAATTTCCGGCTTCGTTTCAGAAATGGTTGGCAACCAAAAAATTGTTAAAGCCTTTCAACAAGAACAAGCTACGCAAGAAACATTTGAAGCATTGAATCAAACGTTGTATGAAAAAGGACAGAAGGCTCAGTTTTCTTCCTCCTTAACCAACCCACTTTCTCGATTTATCGACCATTTATCTTATTTATCGATTGGATTAGTCGGTGGCTTGTTAGTTTTAAGTGGCAATCCTTTAGTCACAGTTGGTGTTATTTCCAGTTTCACCATTTACTCTAGTCAATTTTCTAAACCTTTTATTGAACTCTCAGGAATCACCAACCAAATCCAAGCAGCCTTAGCTGGATTGGAACGTACCTTTGATATGATGGATCAACCAGTTGAACGTCCTGATGCCCCGAACGCAATTGTTTTGAAAGAAGCGCGAGGCCGTGTTGAATTTAAAGACGTTGATTTTTCTTACACGCCGACGCGACCTTTAATCGAAAACTTTAATTTAATTGCTGAACCAGGAGAAACAATTGCCATTGTTGGACGAACTGGTGCGGGTAAATCAACATTAGTGAATTTGTTAATGCGCTTTTACGAGGTCGACCGTGGCCAAATTACGGTTGATACTCACGACATTACTCAAATTACTCGGGACAGCTTACGAAAAAGTTTTGGTATGGTTCTCCAAGATACTTGGCTATTCGATAGTTCCATTCGGGAAAATTTAACGTACGGAAATCCTGAAGCCTCTGACGAAGAAATTATAGAAGCCATGAAAAAAGCCCATATTTTTGATTTCGTCATGCGTTTACCTCAAGGACTAGATACCGAGATTGGTTCTCAAGGCGTTAAAATTTCTGAAGGACAACGACAATTAATGACTATTGCACGCACGATGATTAGTAATCCGCCGATGCTTATTTTAGATGAAGCGACCAGTTCAGTTGATACATTGACCGAGCAAAAAATTCAGGATGCTTTTTTACAAATGATGACTGGCCGGACCAGTTTTGTTATTGCCCATCGCTTAGCAACAATCAAAAGTGCTGAAAAAATTCTAGTTATGGATAATGGTCAAGTGGTTGAAATTGGCACCCATGACGAATTATTGCAAAAAGAACAGGGTTATTATCGTGACCTTTACGAAGCACAGTTTAATCAAAAAGCACAATAAAAAAGAGTCACTTTTCTGGGATGATGAAAAGTGACTCTTTTAATTTTAAATTTATTGATCTAATTCAGATAATGGCTTTCCAAATAAACGTTTAAAGGGAATTTTATTGCCTAAATAATAAGTGGCAATTACTTGAATAGGAAAGAAAATAACTGTTTTAATTAAGCGTGGCACCCACCAAGCAAAATTTG
This sequence comes from Enterococcus sp. DIV1307a, assembly GCF_050537425.1. NCBI lineage: Bacteria > Bacillati > Bacillota > Bacilli > Lactobacillales > Enterococcaceae > Enterococcus > Enterococcus sp. DIV1307a. The sequence continues at coordinate 715,659 of NZ_CP172914.1, read as the reverse complement.
CTAGGTTGACTCCATACATTAAACTTAACCACAAAGGAGTTAAAATGATATTAATTAAAACGGTGACCAACAATGTCGCCAAAATCACTCGTTTCCATGTCATTTCTTTCTTATAATAGAAATAACCATAAATAGCACCAGCCAAAAAGGCATTTAAAGTAAACCCAGGAAAATAGCCTGCCTTTGGAAAAAGCAGCATTCCTACCACATCAGCCACCGCCGTGCCGATTCCAGCCCAAAAAGGTCCGAAAATCATCCCAATCAATGATTCTGGAATAAACGTGAAACTGATTTTTAAAAACGTTGTTTCATACGCAAAAAAGCGCGAAAAGACAACGACCACCGCAATGAGTACGCCCATTAACGCAATGGATTTTGTGCCAAATTTTTTCTTTGTCATTTTTAGCATCTCCTCTAAGAGCTGCTACATGACGAACCATGCAGCGAATGCGAAAACAAAACCGCGAACATTAAAAAGCTGAACGTGTTGTTCTGATGATAAGCAAAGTAAGAACCTTTACTTTCTAGCAACACACTGTTTATGTTCTTCGTCCAAAAGGCAACATCCCATCCTTTTAGCACTTAACGCTTTGTCTCCTACTCTGTTATTTTATTTGGACAAAAGTCCTCATAAAATATACCACAAAATAGTCAAAATAACCATTAAGGTTCTCTAAAAAGCTAACGGTCGACGATCGCCTTCATGGATAACCTCACGGAAGTCCGCAAACCCCGCCTCGACACCTCTCAAAAGAATTTCAGCACTGCCGATATTGGTTGCTAAAGGAATTTCATAGACATCACTTAGACGAATCAAAGCTGTCACATCTGGTTCATGCGGTTGCGCGGAAAGAGGATCTCTTAAAAAAATAACTAAATCAATGTTGTCTTCTGATATCATTGCGCCAATCTGTTGATCCCCACCTAATGGCCCCGATTTAAAGCAATGCACGGGTAAGCCAGTTGCTTCCATCACTTTCATGCCTGTCGTTCCCGTTGCATACAATTCATGTTTTTCTAAAATATGTTTATAAGCGGTTGCTAGTTTGATCATTAATGTTTTTTTACGATCATGAGCGATTAAAGCGATTTTCATGTTATCCAACTCCTGTCTTTGTTATATTATAACAAAAGTTTATCGATAAATCCGCTGAGAGTGTTTGCCCTTTGTCACCTTGACGAAAAAGTCTTCTTTTTCTTGTGCAACTCTCCCTTGCCGAAAGATAGCGTTTTCATTTAAACTATGAGTAACAAATCAAAAAGAAAAGAGTGACGTATCAAATGGTGGAAATGGCGCTTAGAAATGTGTATAAAAAATATGACAATGCAGAACATTATTCTGTTACAGATTTTAACTTAGAAATTACAGACCGTGAATTTATCGTCTTTGTCGGACCTTCTGGTTGCGGTAAATCAACAACATTGCGCATGATTGCTGGCTTAGAAGATATTACTGAAGGTGAATTATCAATTGGGGACAAAGTCATGAATGACGTTGCACCGAAAGATCGTGATATTGCCATGGTTTTCCAAAACTATGCGCTTTACCCGCATATGACTGTTTTTGATAACATGGCCTTTGGTTTAAAACTAAGAAAATATGATAAAGCTGAAATTAAAAAACGGGTGGAAAATGCTGCGGATATTCTGGGCTTAACAGAGTACTTACAACGTAAACCTGCGGCGCTTTCTGGTGGACAACGCCAACGTGTTGCACTTGGCCGGGCAATTGTTCGTGATGCCAAAGTCTTTTTAATGGATGAACCTTTATCAAACTTGGATGCAAAATTACGTGTAGCCATGCGTGCTGAAATCGCTAAACTACACCAACGTTTAGAAACTACGACAATTTATGTGACACATGACCAAACCGAAGCGATGACCATGGCTGATCGAATCGTAATTATGAAAGATGGCTTTATTCAACAAATTGGTTCACCAAAAGAAGTTTACAATACACCTAAAAATATGTTCGTAGCTGGGTTCATCGGCTCACCTGCCATGAATTTCTTCAAAGTTACCTTAAACAATGGGGTTATTTCTAACCAACATGGCTTAAAACTAGCAATTCCTGAAGGAAGAAACAAAGAGCTTGTTGAACATGGTTATGAAGGCAAAGAATTAATTTTCGGTATTCGTCCAGAAGATATTCATAGCGAACAAGTGGCTTTAACAGCAATGAAAGATGCGGTGATTAAATCTGAAGTCGTTGTTTCTGAATTATTAGGGGCTGAATCCATGCTTTATACAAAAATTGGTGATACAGAGTTTATCTCAAAAGTAGATGCTCGTGACTTCCACCATCCTGGTGAAATGATTGACTTAGCTTTTGATATTAACAAAGGACATTTCTTCGACCCTCAAACAGAAGAAGTCATTAAATAAAAAATCTCGAGGCATCCGTCACAATGACGGATGCCTCGATTGTTTCTCTTTATGCTAATTTAACCTTCTTCTTTATCACTTTGGGTTGTTTCGCTTCTGTAAAAGTTGGAATATCTACATGTTTACTTAAGGTACTTGCTAAAAAGTAGGCAATACTGAAATCCACCAAACTATGAATTAATCCACCAACGCCCATCAAAAGAAAAATAGAATACATGAAGCCGGCTGTATAATAGGTTCCTGGCAAGTTGCCCATTGTGTAAAATACAGAAACAACCACTAGCTCGGCAGCGGAATGAATCACTCCAATTCCCACGTTAAACAACTGTAATTTCCCATTTAATAAAGTGAATTTCCCCTCTTTATTAATTAAAATTTCTGGATGCTTTTGTAAAATCACTGCGCCAATGACTGCAAAAATCAAATGAGATAAGGCCCGCAAAGCAATAATCGGTGTTGCGGATAAGAAAAAACCAAAACCTGTTCCTAGACTAACCGCAATTGCCACCACTGGAGAAATAAACATGGCAATAAAAACTGGGACGTGACTTGCTAATGTAAAACTGGCTGGACCAATGGTAATTCTTGGCATAACCATTGGAATGATAATCCCCATTGCAATTAAAAGTGCTGAAATTGTTAAACGTTTTACTGAGTTTGTTTTCATTAAAACTGCCTCCTAAAGATGTCATGACACCTTTTTGTTTTTCTCAAGTGTAGCTGAACAGCCGCAATGTGTCAAGACACATAAAAGAACTTTCTGTTATTTCTCATAAATAACAGAAAGTTCTTTTTTATACTGGTTTATTTTTTTCTAAAGCATTACTTAAACGAGCGAATTCTTCTAAAGACAATGTTTCACCACGTCTAGAAGGATCAATTTCTGCTTCAGCTAGGCTCTCTTTTATCCAAGCCACCGTTTGTTCATCTTTCCCATAAAAATGCGTTAAGTTATTCCACAATGTTTTACGTCTTAATTGGAAACTGGCTTTGGTTAATTTGAAAAATTCTTTTTCATTGGTCACTGTCACTGCTGGTGTAGCACGGCGCGTCAATTTAATAATCGCCGAGTCAACATTGGGCTGCGGCACAAAAACCGTTTTTGGCACAATAAAGGCGACACTTGCTTCCATAAAATATTGGACAGCAATTGATAATGAGCCATAAGCTTTCGTTCCAGGTTTAGCAGCAATTCGATCAGCGACCTCTTTTTGCATCATCACAACCATTTCGGCTACATCTAAAGAAGATTCTAAAAAATGCATCATAATTGGCGTAGTAATATAGTAAGGTAGGTTAGCCACCACTTTAATCGGATACTTCTCTTGAAAAACTTGGTTGGTTGTCTCGACCAAATCAGCTTTTAAAACATCTTGATGCACCACTGTCACATTATCATAGCGACTTAAGGTATCCGCTAAGACAGGTATCAAGCGATCATCAATTTCAAAGGCCACAACTTGGGCTGCGTTCATTGCTAATTGCTCTGTTAATGCACCAATTCCAGGCCCGACTTCGACAACATTTGTCTGCTGATTAATTCCCGCTGTTTCTACAATTTTTCTTAAAATATTAGGCTCTGTCAAAAAATTTTGACCTAAACTCTTTTTAAATGAAAATCCATGCTTTTTTAATATTTCTTTGGTTCTGGATGGTGTGGCAATTTCTTTATAGTCCGTCACGCTTGTTCCTCCATGTAGTTATTCTTCGTTTGCAAGTTCTTTTAAAATACGTGTCATGCTTTCTTTCAATTCTGCTTCTGTAATCCGAAACATGCTTAACCGTTTGACTAACTGTTTGCTATTTGTATAGCCAATTCTTAGGTCATCTCCTAATAATTCACGGTATTTTTTTGCATTTGCTCCCGCTATTAAACCATATTCAACTAGTGTTTGTCTAGGAATTTCTTGATAGTCTTCACCAGCTTGAACAGGTGTTACGACTTTTTTTAATGCTTCAATAATTGCTTCATCACTAGCATGTTCAACCCCTAGGCTACCGCCATTTTTTTTAGGCACTGCGACTTTTCTTGATAAAAAAGCATGCTTTGCATCAGGGACAACTTCCATTATTGTTTTACGAATTTTTTCGCCCGAATAGTCTGGATCTGTAAAAATAATCACGCCTCTCGTTTCTTGTGCGTGTTCAATTTGTGTCAAAATTTCATCATTGATAGCAGAGCCAATCGTTTCAATCGTATCCGCTGCAACTACCTCTTGAATGCGGCGTGTGTCGTCTTTTCCTTCAACGACAATGATTTCTGCAACTTTCATTTTTTCCTTCATTTATCTATCCGAAACAAGCGATGAGCGTTGACTCTCGTTTGTTCTGCCACTTCTTCAAAGGTTAGTTGACGCAATTCAGCAATTTTTTCCACTACGTATCGTGTATAGCCTGGTTCATTCCGTTTACCACGATAAGGAACCGGGGCTAAATAGGGTGCATCTGTTTCCACCAACATTCGTTCAAGTGGTACCGCCATCGCCGCTTCTTGAACATCCAACGCCTTTTTAAACGTTACGACTCCACTAAAAGAAATATGCAAACCTAAATCTAAAAATTTCTTCATCCACTCGGCATCACCACTGAAACTATGCATGATTCCACCAATATCTGAAATTTTTTCATCTTTTAAAATTCGATAGGTATCTTCTAATGCCTCTCTCGTATGCACACTAAACGGTAAATTCATTTCCCGAGCAATCGCAATTTGACGGCGAAAGACTTTTTCTTGCACCTCTTTAGGATCCTCCATCCAGTAATAATCAAGACCGATTTCACCTAATGCGACAATTTTTGGCAACGTTAATTGTTCTTGTAATCGTCGTTCAACCTCTGGCGTATAGCTACCCGCTTCTGTTGGATGCCAACCAATGATACTATAAATATTGGCATATTCCTGACTAAGTAAAAGAGATTTTTCAATCGTTGGTTCATCAAAACCGACCACGGCCATCTCTGTAACACCCAATTCTTGGGCATGTGCAATCGTTTCTGGAATATCATCATTAAATTGTTCTGCATTCAAATGTGTATGTGTATCAAAAATCATTATGATTGCCTCCTTTATCTCCTCTCTACTTTATCATATTTCTTGAAAAATCTGAATGACTAGGCGACAAGATTCGCCATTTCCTCATAAACAGCGCTTGCATTTATGCTAAAAGTAACGTATACTATTCAGTCATGTTATTAAAAGGAGGAATCTCCATGACCGATGAAAAAATTTTTGAAAAACAGCATTTAACAACGGTTTATCATGAGCTGCAAGCGGCTAAAAAAGTTTACGAAGAGCAATTGGCGAACACAATGAAAGATGGCAAACATATGCTAGAGGAATTTGGTCGCGATTCTAAGCTGAATTTTGATAGTTATGCCGATAATCTAGAAACGTTTGCCATGTTGGAAATGAAGAACCGTGAAATTGATCAGTGGAACTTAAAAAATGAAGCAACGGCTAAAAATTTAGACAAAGTGAAACGCCTATTACAAGTTCCTTATTTTGGCAAAATTGGCGTGACTTTTGAAGACAGCCCTGAAGAGCCAGAAAACTTTTATATTGGCGTAAACGATTTTACTTCTTTAGAAGAAGAAACGCGCATTCACGATTGGCGCTCACCGATTGCTTCGTTATTTTATGACAATGTTTTAGGGAAAACAGCCTACACGGCACATCAACAAACCATTCCTGTACAACTTGATTTGAAAAGACAGTTAATTATTGAAAAAGATCAATTAATCAACTATTTTGACACAACCATTGCGATTCAAGATGATGTGTTATTGCATTCTTTAGAAGAAGATGCTTCTCCTTATATGAAGGACATTACGACAACCATTCAACAAGAACAAAATCAAATAATTCGTGACGAAACGCAGCCACTCCTACTAGTCAACGGGATTGCTGGTAGTGGGAAAACGTCTGCGATTATGCAACGGATTGCTTATTTACTTTATCAACATCGAGCAGAAATTACAGCGGATAATATTTTATTACTTTCACCAAATTCAACATTTATTGATTATATTTCTCAAGTTTTACCGAATTTAGGCGAACGAAATCCCTTGAATTTGACTCTTTTACAATTTTTGCGCTTCACTACCAAAGAAGCATGGCCAATGGAAGAAGAAACGGACTATTTCGAACGCATTACTCGCTCTGAGGCAACGGAGCAAGAGCACGTTATTCGTTCAAAAGAATTTGCAACGTTTCTTTTAAGCAATCCTGAAAAAGCAGTTGTGCAGCCACATTTTTTCCGTCCTTTAACTTTTAAAAAGCAGACCTTATTTACTTCAGAAACAATTTTTAAACTTTATCAAGAAACACCAGCTGACTTGAGTATTCGCCAACGAATTTCAGCCACAAAAGAAAAGTTAACCAGTCTTTGGACACGGTACTTATTAAAACAAGCCCATTCTAAAAAAATGTTGGATCAATTCCAAGATTTAACAGAAGCTGAACAAGTTCGTTATTTTGGCACAGTGATTACCGAAGATAATGAAAAACATCTGGCTGATTTTGCTTTAAAACGTTTGAAGAAAAAATATCGCTCTATCACTGCCGCTATTAAAAATGATGCTTGGCTAGATCAATGGGCCTTTTTTGAAACGTTTTATTCTTTATTCACTGAAAAATCGTATCAAAAAGAGACAGCTGTTTTCACAGCCGATGAAATTGTGGCCCTTATTTTGGTGAAACATGCATTTATTGAAAACCTCGCCAACCAGCAAATGGCTTTTATCCTAGTCGATGAAGTCCAAGATTATACAGAAGCCCAATTATTATTACTGCTGACACTTTTCCCTAAAGCTAGTTTTACTTTAGCTGGTGATGAAAATCAAGCCATTTTTAATACAGCCATTGAATTTTCTGAAGCCCATGATCTATTGGTTAACGAAACCAGCCGTTCTGTTGGAACCTATCAATTATTAAACAGCTATCGTTCAAGTAAAGAAATTACACGACTCTTCCAAACATTAGGCACTCAACCAGAGCAATTAACCATTGTGCCCATCCGGCATGATGGAGAAAAGCCGACATTTATTCCTTGTGACTCTGCGTCTGACTATCTTAAAGCAATCGTCACTTCCATTGCAACTTTTGATCCGAAAGAAAGCACCGCCATTATTACTAAAACTTTTGCAGAAAAAGAACAATTAACAAAAGAACTTAGTGCTTCTCTTTCATTGGAAGAGCATCCGTCACTGCAAGTTTTATCAATTGATATGGCAAAAGGTCTAGAATTTGATAATGTAATTCTTCATAACCCAAATGTTAATCGTTATTCCGACAATAAACGAGATAAAAAAATTCTGTATACTGCTATTTCTCGTGGAATGAAACGGGTCGTTTTACCTTATACCGGCACACTTTCCGAATGGTTTACACCTTACTTGGCAGCCCAGTAACTGAGACTTAAGGCGGATTTTATTTTTAGAAAAACCACTTATAATAGACGAGTAGGCACTGCTTTTTAATTAGCAGACCTACTCGTTTGTTGTCTCTTAAGTTGAGAGGAGCGTGAGAAGGTGAAACAATCACCTGATTTAGAAAACTTTTTAAAAACCTCTATCCAAAAAAATGTAACTATTGAGCGAAAACAACAAAACCAAACCATTTGGCACTGGCTACTGCTTATTTTATTTGGCTTGCTAACCTTTGGCTCACTGACACAGCAGTTACTCCTAATTGGCTTGTTTACACTTATTGCCGCTATTGTTAAAGGTCCCTTAATGCTCGTCTGGGGAACCATCTATTCGGCGTTAGTGGCTTTGTTTCCACCTTTTGCTTTAGTCCTATCTTTACTTTTTTTTATAATTAATTTAGGCACCGTTATGAAAAGTTGGCGGATTACTTTAACAAGTGCTTACTTTTATCTAATTCCTTTAGGTTTTAGCCTTTTGAAAACGACCGACTGGGTATCAACGCCTTATTTCCTGACAGGCTTGGCTTTGTTAAGTATTTTAGGGCTGCATTTTATATTAGAGTGGCTCTATAAAAATAATAGCTTAGGCCGTTTACTCACGTGGCAAATTATTAGTGTCCCTTTTTCACTCTTACTGATTATTTTACCAAGTCGCCTAACGAAAGGCCGTTTTGGTAAAAAACGAATACCTAAAAAAGTGAAACTCTAAAATAAAAAAGCCTAGGAAAAATCGCAAATGATTTTTTCTAGGCTTTTCTGCGATTCTTTTAATTTAAAAATTCGTTGATTTTCGATTTTAGGACGTCGATAAAACTGGAGAAAGAGAGTTCATTTGTTTGTGAATATGTCCAATGAGCCAATAACAGAAAAACTAAAATAACCAGTATCGCAACCACTAAAAAGGTTCTAATTCTTGCCCTTCTTTTTCTACGTTGAACTGTTAGCCGTGCTTGTTCCCTTACTCTCATAGCTTCTAAATAATACGGACGCCATTTAGGATCATTTTTTCGTTGCTCATAAAATTTAAATTTATGATAAGCCATCAAACTTCCCCCACATCAAATCACTTTTCTTCTAGTATACAAAAAAAGTAGTAAAGATAAAAGGTTACAATTCACCTTTTATCTTTACTACTTATGCTTTTATGCGATTCCTGCACCATTTGGCATTTCTTTTGGTGCTTCAACAATTTGAAGTTTCCCTTCTGGTGATTCAGCTGAAAGAATCATTCCTTGGCTAATTTGACCACGCATTTTTCTTGGTTTTAAGTTAGCCACAATGACTACTTTTTTGCCAATTAGCGCAGCTGGATCTGGATAAAATTCAGCAATACCTGAAAGAATTTGACGATGGTTTTCATCTCCAGCATCTAAACGGAATTGCAATAATTTATCTGCTCCTTTGACTTTTTTACAGTCAATAACTTCGGCAACTTTTAATTCCACTTTATCGAAATCATCGTACTTAATTTGTTTTTCTTTCGTTGAAACCAACGTTGTTTCTTCTGGATTCCATTTAATATCCTCTTCTGTAGCACTTTCGCTTTGGGACATTTTCTTTTGAATATACGTTACTTCTGTTTCAATTTCTAAACGTGGGAAAATAGGTGTTCCTTTACTTGTTACTGTTACGTCTGTTGGGAACTCACCAAAATGAATATTTTCCATGTTCATTGTTTCTGGATCTAAGCCTAATTGTTCGAAAATTTTCCCTGGTGTTTCTGTCATGACTGGTTGCAATAAGATTGCCACAATTCGTAAGCTTTCCGCTAAATGGATCATGACACTTTCTAATTCGTTGCGTTTCTCTTCTTCTTTAGCCAATACCCAAGGCGCTGTTTCATCAATATATTTATTGGCACGAGAAACTAGCGTCCAGATTTCTGCAATGGCCGTGTTAAATTCCATTTTTTCCATTGCTTCATGATATTTTCCAATAACATTCGCCGCAGTTGTCGATAGTTCACTATCAAATGGGGTAACTTTTGAAGCATAGGCTGGTACTTTGCCATCACAATATTTATTAATCATCGCAATTGTTCGATTCAACAAGTTTCCTAAGTCATTAGCTAAATCATAATTTAAGCGAGAAACGAAATCTTCTGGTGTAAAGACGCCATCACTACCAAATGGAATTGCTCGTAATAAATAGTAACGTAACGCATCTAGACCGTAGCGTTCTACTAACATTTCAGGGTAAACAACATTTCCTTTAGATTTAGACATTTTTCCGTCTTTCATCAATAACCAACCATGTCCAAAGACTTTTTTCGGTAATGGTAAATCCAAGGCCATTAACATAATTGGCCAATAAATCGTATGGAAACGCACGATTTCTTTCCCAACCATTTGCACGTTCGCAGGCCAATATTTTTGGAATAATGAATCATCTTCTGAGCCATAACCTAGTGCTGTAATATAGTTTGATAACGCATCAATCCATACGTAAACCACATGTTTTGGATCATTTTTTAATGGAATTCCCCAAGAGAAAGTCGTTCTTGAAACGGCTAAATCTTCCAATCCTGGTTTGATGAAGTTATTTAGCATCTCATTTTTACGAGATTCTGGTTGAATAAATTCTGGATGTTCTTCGTAATATTGTACCAAGCGATCCGCATATTTACTCATGCGGAAGAAATAGGATTCTTCTTTAACTAATTCGACTTCGTGACCACTTGGTGCTTTCCCACCAATGACATTGCCTTCATCGTCACGATATACTTCAGCTAATTGTGTTTCAGTGAAAAATTCTTCATCAGAAACTGAATACCAACCTTCATATTCTCCAAGGTAGATATCTCCTTGTTCTACTAAACGGTCAAAAATTTGTTGCACGGCTGCCATGTGATAATCATCCGTTGTCCGAATAAATTTATCATAGCTGATATCTAATGTTTTCCATAATTTTTGAACATCTGCTGCCATTTTATCAACGTACTCTTTTGGTGTCACATTCAACTCAGCAGCTTTTTTTTCAATTTTTTGGCCATGTTCATCCACACCTGTTAAATAAAATACATCAAAACCCATTAAACGCTTGTAACGGGCCATTGCATCGCAGGCGATTGTTGTATATGAATTCCCAATATGTAACTTCCCACTTGGGTAATAAATTGGGGTGGTAATATAAAATGTTTCTTTCTGTGACATACAGAAAAAACCTCCTTTAGTCATTTTCCTAAACCCTCAGGATTTACTCCTAAACAGTATACCATAATTAGACATTATTAAACTATATTTCTTGTCGGTTTTCTCTTGAAAATGAAGAAAATGCCAGAAAGAAAAGAGAGAAAGACCTGTCTAATTGACAAGTATTCCTCTCTTTTTTTGTTCATTTTTATTCTTTTGTCTCGAAACGAACGATACTATGGTGTCGTCCATAAAAGAAATAAATAGCCAAACCAATCACTACGGCTATGCCAAATACTTGCCAAGTAGCTAAAGACAATTGGAACATCAGAGCCGCACAAACCACGATTGAAATTAATGGTAGAACCGGCACAAGTGGTACTTTAAATTCACCTGCTTGCGGTTCTCCTTTCATTGTCCGTAATTTGATAATTCCTAAAGCGAGAAACATCAGATAAAAGAGTGTCACGATATTTGTAAGTTCAGCCAACATCTCCATTGGAACAACACCAGCAAAAACCATTGCTAAAAATCCAGCTACATAGGTTGCATTCTTAGGTGTGTGCCGCTTCTCATCGATTTTGCTCATAAACTGCGGCAATAATCCATCTTTACTAATCGCATAAATCACACGGGCTAAACTGTACATCATCGCAATCGTCACTGTTAATAAGGTTAAAATAGCACCAACTGAAATGATTGTCGCAATTGCGCCATGATTAATGAAGCGCATCGCAAAAGCCACCGGATCCTTGACCCCTAAATCCGTAAATGGAACAATCCCAGTTAAAACTAACGTAACAACAATATATAACAATGTTGAAATAATAATGGAACCAATAATCCCTTTTGGAATATCTTTTTTCGGATTCTTCACTTCCTCCGCGGCCATGCTAACCGCATCAAACCCTAGAAAGGCAAAGAAAACTAAGGCAGCACCACTGAAAACGCCTGAAAAACCATAAGGAATAAATGGTTGCCAGTTCGTTGGTTTTACATAAAAGATCCCAACGAGAACAAATAATAAAATAATCCCAAACTTCACGAAAACCATTAAGTTATTTAAACGTAACGCTGTTTTCGCTTCTAAAGATACCCAAAAAGTTACGGCTACAACGACCAACATGGCAATCAAATCAATATATGTACCATTTGTTGGATTATAAGCACCACTTAACGCTTGCGGCAAAGAAAAACCTAAGCTATCCAAAAAGCCATGGACATAGCCTGACCAACCTGAAGCAACGGATGAAACCGCCAAGAAAAACTCACAAATAATCATCCAACCAGTCATCCAAGCCACAATTTCTCCAAAGACCACATACATGTAGGCATACGGCCCACCAATGACCGGAATACGTGATGCAAATTCTGCATAGCATAAACCAGATAAAATAATCGCGGCTGCTGCTACCAGAAATGATAAGACGAGCCCTGGACCTGCATAGCGTTCCGCTGCGACACCTGTCACAACAAAAATCCCTGTTCCTACTACAGCCCCAATTCCTAGAAAAATTAAGTCCATCGTCTTAAGATTTTTTTTCATCCCACCACTGTCATTGACAGGCACAGTGATTTCTTTTTTTCTGAAAATAGACATGTGTTTACCCCCGTAAAAAAAATAAGCGTAAATAAACTATTTACGCTTTCATATACCCTAAAAGAATACCACCTAGAATAACAAAAATGCAACCAAAAATAACATAAAACATTTCTTTTTTTGATTTTCTTTCCCCTAAAAGGAAGATGCCCCCAAGAGTCGAAATAATAATCCCCATTTGTGATAAAGAGAAGCTAATAGCTAAGCCAATTTCACGCATGGTTAATAACATACAAATATTTCCTAAGCCCCAAAGCAGACCCGTCGTCATATTCATCCAAACAAAACGATCAACTTTGACTTTTTTGAAGGCAAAGAAACTAGCCCCCACTAACATACCAATACTTTGTGGCAAAATAATTCCCCACGGATCTAAACCAGTGGCATTAATAATGATGGTATAGACGCCATACCCAACTGTTGAGAAAATCAACGCCCGAATCCCTTTATTAAAATCTAACATACTGTTTGAGGTTTTCGGTTGACTATCATCATCTTGTCGAGCTGTTAAATACACCCCAAAAACTAAAAAGGCTAAAGCGATAAAGCCCACAACAAAATCTTTTGTTTTTGTCCATTCATGGAAAAAAACAGCCCCTGCAACGGTATTAACAACTAACTGCATCCCAGTTGAAATTGGTAAGCCAACTGAAACGCCCATATATTTCATGCTATGAAATTGTTGATTCTGTCCCAAACTCCAGAATAAACCAGATATAAATCCAACAATTAATGTGGCTGTCGTCAACGTAGGCTGGATGACAAAAAAGACAACAATTGAAAATAGTAATGCGCCGATTGTCATACCTAACGTTTGTTGATTGGCGCTTCCACCAATTTTACCGCTGACTAAACCAATACTGCCCCACGCAATCATGGGCACTAAAGCGATAAGTAAACTCATAATATTCTCCTAACAAATTTATTTCATTTCATTCTAACAATAAAAACGTTTTCTAAACAACTAAGAAGAGTAAGAGAAGTTAGCAAGAAAGTTTTAATAAATAAAAAAAGGCCTATCACCTCTTTAGTTTGCTGATAGACCTACTTTTTATTTCACTTCATTATAATAACTGAGGGAAGGGAAAAACAATGTCATCGTCGTACCTTGCCCTTCTGTCGATTCGACTGTTAAATCATGACCTAACTTTTTCGCTAAGCTATGGGCCAAATACAGGCCAAGACCAGTCGAATGCTGTTCACTTTTCCGCCCGTTTTCACCAGTAAATCCTTTATCAAAAATGCGTCGTTGATCTTGCATCGGAATGCCAATCCCAGAATCTTTTAAAGATAAATAAATACCTTGTTTATTTTTGGAAATTAGGACCGTAATCGTGCCGCCTTCTGGCGTATACTTGACTGCATTACTTAATAATTGGCGGAAAATAAAAATGACCCATTTTCGGTCGGTTAAAACCGCTTCATCTTCCCCTTCAATTGAGAATTGCAATCTTTTTTGGATAAAATAATTTGCTTGCGTACGAACAACAGATTGCACAATTTCTTTTAAAGAATATTCTTGGAGTAAATAATCTCGAGAAAAGCTGTCCAGTCTAGCATAATATAGGACTTGCTCGACATATTCATCAATTTTCCCTAACTCATTTTCCAATAGATAATATTTTTTCTCTGGAATATCATCTTCGACAGATTGTACCAGTAACGTGATAGCCGCTAGGGGGACTTTGATTTCATGAACCCAAGAGTCAATGTAATCTTTTTGGTCCTGTTGGTTGTTAATTGCTTGCTGCATGGTTTGTTGGTGCTCTTGCAATAAACCGTTAATATACGTTTGGACAAGTAGTTCTTCTTCTTTTTCTGCTGTATTCAAATATTCTTGTAAAGAAGGCGGCTCTTTTTCCGTTGCCAACGAAAGCCACCACTTACGTTTTAAATAATAATCAATTGTTAAAAATAGCGATAAAAAAACACTTTGCAGTAAAAAGATATAGCCAACCACTGTCCAATCTAAGCGGACATTAGGAGCCAACCATAAAATAAAACAAGTTAAGAACAGAAAAAATAACCAACCAATTAGTAATAACCAGCGATCTTTTAAATACTTTAGAATGGTCATTGTCTACTCCTATCTAGGGCACCATATAACCGACGCCCACTTTGGTTTCAATATAGCCAGCAATCCCCGCTTGCTCAATTTTTTTTCGTAAACGATTGATATTTACCGTCAACGTATTGTCATCCACAAAACGTTCATCGTCCCATAAAGCGCGCAATAGTTTTTCACGTGTTAAAATTTTTCCGTGCTTTTTCATTAAAAGATACAGTAATCGGTATTCATTTTTACTTAAATCGATCATTTCGCCTTTGATTTCCATTCGTCCATTGTCCACATTTAAAGTAATGCCATTATGTGAAAGCACTTCACTATCCGTATCGGAATAGTTATAAGAGCGGCGCAACAAAGCATTGATTTTAGCAATTAAAACATCTATCTGGAACGGTTTTGTAACAAAATCATCCGCGCCCATGTTCATCGCCATAATCATATCCATATTGGTACTACGACTCGAAATAAAAATAATTGGTACTTTAGAAACTTCACGAATTTTTTGACACCAATAGTACCCGTCGTACACAGGTAAATTAATATCCATCAAGACTAATTGAGGATTCTCCTCTTGAAAATCATCCAATACATCATTAAAATCGGTTGTTCCAATCGTTTCAAATTGCCATTTTTGTAATTCCTCGCTAATTAATTCTCGAATGGTTGTTTCATCTTCGACAATCATGATTTTAGCCATGCAATCCCACCTCTTTTATTTCTAAATTTTCATCTTTCTTATCCTAACAAACTTCATTCTTTTTGGATATAGGACTTTATGATGATTTTTACACTATTTCAAAAATAGGCGCTAATAATTCCCATTCTGATAACATGATGAATTTACCAACAAAAGCAAAAATACCATCTAATAATAACACAGACATATTAATTCCTAATACAATAGAAGCTTTTTCGACAATTGGCATGGACTTTTTATTTTTCAAAATAAGATATAAAACAAAGTTCGTTCCATAAGTAAAAACTGTTAACAACACAATTAACTCAATCATTTTACCACTTCCTATTTTGGACTTTTCATTTTTCCTTCAATAATTTACTACTCTTAATTATAGCATAATCTTATAAAAAAATCGGCAGAGTCCTAACCCTTAAGATAAACAACAGAATAGAAGCAGCCTCTTTGGAACTCGCAAGAATCGAGCCTTTTTTAAGAGTTGAAGGTCTTGATCCTTAAAAGACAAGCCCTTCAACTCTA
Organism: Enterococcus sp. DIV1307a; assembly: GCF_050537425.1. Lineage (NCBI taxonomy): Bacteria > Bacillati > Bacillota > Bacilli > Lactobacillales > Enterococcaceae > Enterococcus > Enterococcus sp. DIV1307a. The sequence continues at coordinate 699,833 of NZ_CP172914.1, read as the reverse complement.
GTATGTTCCATGTATTGGAATTGATACCAACGTAACGAAGTGTAGTCGATCAGACAACCTCAGTTTTTCTAATGATTATATTTGTCATACACTTCTTTTAACTGGTTTAAATCTATTTTTTTCATTTGGTACAATTTTTTGGTCACTTCATTTGCTCTAGCTGGATTTGAGTCAGATAAATAACGTTTCAGTTCAGGATTGCCTGTTTGCCAACTGACCCCAAATTGATCTTCCATCCAGCCACACGGCCATTCTTTCCCTTTAGCAGTCACTTGTTGCCATAGCCGATCTATTTCCTCCTGATTTTCACAATCAATATAAATGGAGAAGGCCATGGTAAAATCAAAGTCATGTTTATCTCGTGCATCCATTACTCGAAACGGTTGCTCCTGTAATGTGAAAAGTGCTTGCGCAATATTCCCATCTTCATATTCAACTTTTTCAATTATTTCGCCTGGACCGAAAATCGCCAACCATTCTGATAGAGCTTTGGCTGCTTCGCCATATTTTTCATTAGCAAACATAAAGGTTGGTACAATTGTTTGTTCTTTTCCTGAAAAAGACACTTGCCAAGAGACACCAAATTTGTCCACTACCCAACCATATAAAGGACTAAAAGGATATTCCCCAAAAGGCATCAATATCTGTCCATCTGCTGTTAAATTTCTCCACAACGTTTCTGTTTGTGATAATGTTTTACATTCAACAAAAAATGAACTAGCTGGCGTAAAGGAAAATTCTGGTCCGCCATTTAAACCAATGATTGTTTGGTTCGCCAAGGTAAATTCAATGGTCATTAATGATGTTCCTTGAGGTTGGTGCTCCTCATTAACGTAGTTCGTTTTACTTAGAATCGCACCTTTTTCAAAGATTGTTGTATAGAAGTTAGCAGCTTCTTCCGCTTGTGTGTCAAACCATAAACATGGTGAAAATTTAGGCATTGTGGTTCCCTCCTTCGTTTTCTTTAGTGTAGTCAAAGATTGATAAATAAACAAAGAGAACGTTTTAGTATTTATTCATTTCCGTCTGATAGAATCGATAAATTGCTTGTTTTACTTCTTGAAGCAAGGAGGATTTTAAATGTCCCCGTGTCAAAAAATAAAAGGAACGCCAGTACTTTTCACCTAACGTTTGGAAGGGGATTTTTTCAGTAATCGCTTTTCTTGAAAGCAACGATTGCCCCATGCCCAATTCCAACATTTTAACAATCATTTCATTATTTTTAACTGTCATGAGTGTTGGGCTTTGATTACTTTCTTCTAAATACTGTTGGGTATAATGAAAGACCCCAGAATCCTTTTCACGTACCAACCAATTCTGATTGGCAGGGTCCCCAGCTAAAACCAATTGATCCTGAATAATTTCTTCACGAGAGGCGCCTTTCGTAATTAATGGTTTTTCGATAAAGCCAAAATCAACTTGATGTTTTTCAACTTTTTCCACTACTTCTTCTGAATTGTTCATTTCTAAAACAAAATTGATTGTTGCATACTGTGTCTGTAAATGCTGCATCAGTTGCGGCAAATAATAAACTGCAAAAGTATTAGACGCAGCAATTCGGCAAGTTTCTTTAGGTAATCTCGCCTGATGAAGAGCTGTTAATGTTTCTTGCCAATCATCAGCTAAATTTAGCAAACGATTATACAAGACTTCTGCTTGCCTAGTAGGGACTACATCTTGTCGACCATTTCTTAAAAACAATGAACAGCCTAATTCTTCTTCTAATTGTTTGATTTGATTAGAAACGGCTGGTTGTGAGATATATAGGCAGGTAGCTGCTTTGGAAAAGTTCATTTGCTCATACACAATTTGAAAAGTCTTTAATAATTTAAACATAGGCATCCTTTCGATAACTTTCTATTATAAATATTATTTTAACTATTTATTTCTCAAATGTAAAAAATTTCGTTATACTGGAAGTAATGAACAAGAAAGAGAGATTTTTTCAATGAAAAATTCAGAAAATGATTATATCCAATCTTTATTCCAAATTCTTCCCGGCTTGCTAACAGCTTTCCTTGTCGCCTGCCTTAGCAAGTTTCTTGCCATCTGGTTACCTAGCTTAGGCGCCGCAACGATAGCTATTTTACTAGGAATCTTTTTGGGAAATACCTTTGTTCGCGGTGCCAATTTAAATCGCGGAACCAAAGTAGCCGAAAGTAAATTACTAGAATTTTCTGTTGTTTTATTGGGAACCACCGTGACCTTTCAAACGATTGCCCAAATTGGCTTACAAGGTGTCGCATTTATTCTCATTCAAATGTCGCTGACCATTATTTTTGCCTATTTGATCGGTAAAAAACTGGCTTTTTCTGATAATATGTCTTTATTGATGGCTGGTGGTAATGCCGTTTGTGGATCCTCTGCCATTGCTTCGATTGCTCCAGCAATTCAAGCAGATGAGGAAGAAAAAGGCCAAATCATTACTTTAGTAAACTTATTAGGTACCGTTTTAATGTTGACCTTACCCATTTTAAGTGGGATTCTCTATGGTACCAATTTGTTGGCTCGTAGCGCACTAATCGGAGGGACTTTACAATCAGTTGGTCAGGTTGTCGCCAGTGCCAATATGGTCAATGAGAACGCAGTTCAACTTGCGATGCTCTTTAAAATTATGCGGATTGTCCTACTCGTAGCAGTTGTCTATTTATTTGGACGTTTCAAGCAAAGTAAGACGGCAGAATCAGAGGCTGAGTTGGTAGAAGTCACCAAAAAAAGTAGCGCCCTACCTTGGTATGTAGTTGGCTTTTTCATTGCCTGTGTCTTTAATAGTTTGATTCATTTCCCCGTCGTGATCAGTGAGACTGCTCACTTCTTTAGTTCTTGGTTTGAAATTACTGCCTTGGCAGCAATCGGGTTACGACTCGATTTTAAAAAGTTTTTCCAAGAAGGCAAACGTTTCTTAATCTATGGTTTATCAGTAGGAACTGTTCAAGTCGTCCTAGCCATTTTGTTGTTGGCACTGTTACAGTTCTAATAAAAAAGTTTGACGTTAACACGTCAAACTTTTTTATTTCAGCTTATTCATGCTATTATGAATAAGGTTTTATTAACTTAAAGGAGTTTTTCGATGTTATTTAGTATTAAAAAAAGCGAATGGTTAGGCAATGAACGAAATGATCTCTTTGCCGGTCTCGTTTCTTCTGTCGCCATTTTACCAGAAGTAATCGGGTTTGCGATTATTGCTGGTGTTCACCCGCTTTCTGCAGTGTTTGCTTCAGCTGTTACTTTACTTGTGATTACTTTTACGGGCGGCCGTCCGGCAATGGTTTCGGCGTCTGCTGGCTCAATGGCCTTAGTCCTTGCAGGCTTAATTCAAGCACATGGTTTGTCATACATGCTTGCTGCGACTATTTTAACAGGCTTTCTACAATTTATTTTAGGTTATTTAGGTATCCATAAATTAATGCGCTTTATTCCCAAGACAGTGATGTACGGATTCGTCAATGCGTTAGCCATTTTAATTTTCATGGCGCAAGTACAACAATTGCCTCATCAAACACTGTGGTCCTACGGCATGATTATCTGTAGTATCTTACTTATTTATCTATTACCTAAGTTTATTACAATTGTGCCTCCTGCGTTAATTGTTATTTTATTCATGACTATCCTGTCCTATTTTTTAAAAGGTCATTTGCAAACGATAGGTGATCTTGGTAAAATGAGTCAATTTCATCCAGCGATCCGTTGGCCTAATGTACCCGTCAACTTAGAAACGTTGTGGATTATTTTACCTAGCTCTGTTGCCTTAGCAATGGTCGGATTAATTGAATCTTTATTGACGATCCCCATTGTGGACAAAATGACAGCGAGCCAAAGTGATAGCCAACGAGAAGTTAAGGCGCAAGGATTCGCTAATATAATTACCGGCTTTTTTGGTGGCCAAGCTGGCTGTGCGATGATCGGGCAAGCGGTCATTAATGTTAAATCTGGAGGACGAAAACGGCTTTCTACTTTGATTTCAGGTATTACCCTCCTTCTATTCATTTTTGTTTTTAAATCCGTGATGGTAGCCATTCCTACAGCTGCATTGATTGGGATCATGATGACAGTGGCAGTCGACACCTTTGATTGGGAAAGTTTACAGCTTTTCCGAACTTTTGAAATTACTGAAATTGTTATTTTACTCGTGACAGTGGGTGTGATCGTCTATACGCATAATTTAGCGATTGGAATTATTCTAGGTGTTCTTTTAAGTGGTCTTCTTTATCATTTTTTCAAAAAAGAACCAAAAAAAAGTTGCTAGCTTTAGCAACTTTTTTTATTTTTCCCAATATTTCTTCAACGCTTCTTTTTCTATTTTCTTAATGAACGCATCCTTGCCATCCATATATTTATCAATGCTATCGGGGTGTGCTTGGGCCAATTGCTTTTTTAATGTACCATAGGTTGTAGCAATTGACGGATTTTCTCGTAAATAATTTCGAAAAGCAAGATGGCGCAAAATTTCTTGCGTATTGTCAAACTGATAAATATGCACATGATGTGTTCTTTTTATCGGGCCTTTTCGTAAATAACGACGTCCTGATAGTCCAAATTCCCCCATATATTCATAACCGATTCTTTCAAATTCCCCTTGTAACAGGTCTACTTTTTCAATTTCTTCAACAATGACCAAAAAATCAATAATTGGTTTGGCTGCTAAATTAGGCACAGATGTGCTACCGATATGTTCAACTTTAAGAAAATTTTCCTTTAGAATCTGTTTCAACGCTTGGGCTTCTTCTTCAAACTGTTCCACCCAGGCTGGTTGGTATTCAGTAACGATTACCCGCATGATTTCTTCCCTCTTTTCTATATCCGTTTCATATGTAAAATAGGAAACGGATTTCCTTGAGGATCTTCCTTTGATTCACCAATTACTTGAAACCCTTGAGATTGATAGAACTTCACAGCCCCTTCATTTTGTTTATTGGCATCAACAAAGACAATTGATTCTTGCTCTATTAATTTTTTGATAATTTCTCCACCATAGCCTTTACGAAAATAGACTGGGTCAATAAATAACATTTCCAAAGTTTGTTGGTTTGTTCCACTAAAGCCCACGCATTTCTGTTCTTCATTTAACCACATACTTAATTGAACTTGTTGAAAATAATCAGGTAAAACTACTTCGATTTTATCAATATCTGCCTGACTCAAAAACAAATGGGTAGCTTCTACTGAAGAACGCCATAGAGAAATTAATTGAGGATAATCGGTTTTTTTTACTTCTTTTTGGTTCAGCATTTTTAATTCCTCCCTATCTAATAAACAAAGTATACCACATTTTGTCTCTCTCAATTCCATAAAAAATAGTCAAATCAACCGTGTTTTTTCTGTCGATTTGACTGTCTCTCTCTATTAACTCTGATGGCTAAACGAGTAAACTAATCAAAGCCACGATAGCTAAACCGCCTTGTGTTAAAATAATTTTTTTATCACTACTTAAGCTACCGTACGCCGCCACTAAAATAATATAAATCAATAAAAATTTTTTCATCTCCATCGTTGCTTGCGCAAAATAGACACTATAAATAAGTCCTGCACCGATTAGTCCATTATAGATTCCTTGATTTTTAAACAATGTAGTCACTGATTTTCTTTGTAACTCTTGCTTATCCATTTTAAAAACACGGCTTGTTGTCTCAGATGTTGGTACAATCGTTTCTAAATACATAATGTAGAAAAATTCTACAGCCACCAAGGTTACTAAAATTGTTGAAATTAATGTCATCTGCTCCCTCCTCCCATTCCTTTGAACGAAGTAATTTTATGTAATTTTTGCTATGATGTAAATAGATATGCCTAGCCTTAACGAAAGGAAGAAACCTATGACTTTTCAAGAAACTATTAGCGCCTATATCCAAGAACGTTATCAGATAACGCCCGATTTCCCTTTTGAAAAACACCCAGACTATCTCGTCTTTCGTCATCCTAGAAATGCAAAATGGTTTGCTTTAATTATGCCACTGGATGCACAACTGCTCGGCGCTACCGAGAATAAGCAGCTCACTATTTTAACCGTTAAACTTGCGCCTGAATTGATTGCCTTATTAAAGAACCAACCTGGCTATTTTCCTGCCTATCATATGAATAAAGAGCATTGGTTAAGTCTTTCTGAAGAAATTCCGCTCTCACAAATTTTTTCATTTATAGGTGAAAGTTACCAACGGAGTTATTAAAGGAACGTACTAAGAGTAGAGCCTGAGATAAAAATCACTTTGGCTTTTTGTCTCAGGCATAGAAAATAATAAAGGCTTGATATTTTGCCCCAACCTTGTTGATAGATAGCACTTTCCTCTGGATTTTTGATACTAACATTTGTTTAAGCATTCTCGCCAAAGACAAAATAGACGATCAGAAGCGTCAAAATGAAACCCACGACAATTAGTAGTACTCTTTTTCCATTTTTTTGAGCGGATTTATCTTCATGGAGTTCTAATACTGTGGCTAAACGTTTAAGTTCTTCCGTTGTAAAGGAACACTCTATTCGTAATAAATTAATTTTTTCAGGTTCAATATTTGTTCGTTCAGAGAGTTGCTCATTGGAGAAAGTTGAATTCTTGACTGCTTCTTTTATGTTTAGAAATTGTTTTTGTTTTGGAGCGACAAAAAAAGCGTGATACACATACGTGACTAGTGGAACGATTACAATAATTAAACTAGTTAACTCGAAAAAAACCGCGATGATTCCTAAAATTGCCATGATTAGTATAAAGCTAAACCCAATTATTTTATTCTTATTCATTTTTAACTCCTTTTTTTGCTAATTTGATTAATTTATTTGAAGTCTACTCAACCTATTTAATATAATTAATTCTACGACTAGTCTTGGAAAAATTTTCATTGATGTTCTTTCTGTTCAAATCCTTACAGGTCGCAGTAACTGCGGCCATCTCTGCCAATGCATAGCTGGTATTGCAGCAGCTGCTGTCCCTCCGCTGGCAACTCCTACAAAAGCATCGAGAACACCACTACCAGCAGTCCCTGCTGCAAAGGTTAATCCCGCTCCAACATATTCTGTTGCTGCTTGCGCTAAACCTGCTAGCTGTCCGATAAATACTCCTGTATTATAGGCCGGATTCTGCTTAATCCAGTCTTGTTCTAGCCATCTTGACAATCTCGAATTGATTGGTAGTATTATCCCATTATTGGATAATGACTGTTTAATAACGCCGGCACCAAAGGCGACCCCAGACTTCGCTTTCTCTACTACTTGTTTTCCTACTTTTTTCGCTGTCTGATAGAACTTCGGCAAAGTATTCTTCAAAGATTTGCCCCAGTTTCTCAGTAAGTTCTGGCCTTCTTTTGTCTTCGGTTTGCCTTTACTACCTGTTGCTTTTTGGTAGTCTGCGGTTGGTATCCTTAGCTAAGCAAGGGGAACCTAGCGGTTCTTTTCCTTAATCTATAAACGGTATCAGTAACGAAACAAACTGATACCGTTTATAAATATTAGACTTAACTATTTAGCCCAACAATAGATACAAGTGCCTCTATCTTAACTAAAGACTTTTCCACCATTTATCCGACTTAAAATCATTTGGAATGTTTTCCTCACTAAATTCTTCTACTCCTAAATTTTCTAATTCATCAAACCACAAATTTCTTTTTGAAATTGGCAGTTTTGTACTACACCAAGGACAATAATTTATTTCTATTGATGATTCTTCACCATCGTGAATTATTAGCCCATATTCATCATATTTCGGAATATAAACAATCAATACATCTGGATTTTGATATAATTCAGAATTCAATCCATTATCATCTTTTGTAAAATTATTCATATTTTCGCAACAATAACTCATATTTCCATGTCTCCTTTTATAGGATATTTAATTCTAAGAAAAATCCTTTTTTATCATTTGTTTCTGAAAGCAAGTAATATCGAGTTTGTTTTTTTAAAACACTTTTCAAATATGATGTTGCTCTTCCATATTCTAAAAAGTCAACTAATTCTTTAAAAAATATTCTTTCTTTTTGCTCTGTACTGTCTTTTAATTTTACGATAATTAAATATTGTTCTTCTTTTTGTAAATAGCTGACCTTTTTTTCTAGAATGTACTCTTCCCTACATTCTAAAAAAGAATCTATTTCGGACCAAATACCAATTTCATAACTACAGTCTAAATCACTTTTTAACATTTTAATTTGATTCAAATCCATATATTTACATCTCCTTAAACTATTTCGGAATATAATACCCGCCTTTTTTAGGGGAATGAACAGATATAATTCCTCCAGATTCATTTGTCACTACCTTATTTCCTCTTTTATCTACATATTCCCAAGTTTTCCGTCCAAATCCGTCTATTTTAGACTTCCGATTATTTTTATTATTTGTAATTATAGAGTCAATGACTTCTTTTGAAAAACCTCGTTCATTAGCTCGTTCAGCTCCATGCTCCGAAAAAGAATGTCCTCCTGGAGTTTTGTCTCCAGTCTTAATCTCCTTACTTGAACTACTCGAACTATAATTCCTAGAATTAAAATTATTCTGCAGTACCTTACTGGCATGCGCTCCAATTGCTGCAGTAGCCGCAGTAACTGCGGCCATCTCTGCCACTGCCATAGCTGGTATTGCAGCAGCTGCTGTCCCTCCGCTGGCAACACCTACAAATGCATCAAGAATACCACTACCAGCAGTCCCTGCTGCAAAGGTTAATCCCGCTCCAACATATTCTGTTGCTGCTTGCGCTAAACCTGCTAGCTGTCCGATAAATACTCCTGTATTATAGGCTGGATTCTGCTTAATCCAATCTTGTTCTAGCCATCTTGACAATCTCGAATTGATTGGTAGTATTATCCCATTATTGGATAATGACTGTTTAATAACGCCGGCACCAAAGGCGACCCCGGACTTTGCTTTCTCTACTACTTGTTTTCCTACTTTTTTCGCCGTCTGACAGAACTTCGTCAAAGTATTCTTCAAAGATTTGCCCCAGTTTCTCAGTAAGTTCTGGCCTTCTTTTGTCTTCGGTTTGCCTTTACTACCTGTTGCTTTTTGGTAGTCTGCGGTTAAACGTTGTTGGCGTTGGGCTGTTTGTATCGCTTGGATTTGTGCATAGCTTAGAGTACTTTGGCTACTTGGTGCACCGCTTGCGACGGGATAGCCGCTATAGTAGCTGTAGCCACTATAATTGGCGGAGGCTGGTTGCCAATAGTTAGTTCCTCCTCCAGAGAAATAATTACTTACGGTATTATAGGCAGTTCTCGCAAAGTTGGTGACGCCAGAATAAACCGAACTTGCGACTTGTTTGACACCGTTCCACACGCTACTCGCTACTTGCTTCACACCATTCCAAACAGTGCTGACAACTTTTTTCGCGGTATTATACACATTGCTAACGACTTGTTTTGCTTTATTAACTACTTTACTGGCCGTTTTTTTGATACCTGACCACACGTTTTGGAACCAATTTTTCTTATGTCCCGTTGGGTCGGTATAGTTGATTGGGTTGTTTTCGACATACGTGTAGCCGTTTTGGCTTAATGGATTATCTTCTTCCCCTTCGTAACTGTCTTGGGTCAGGAAGGTGCTACTGTGGCTGTCATAGTAACGAGCTCTGAGGTAATGATAACCTGTAATGTCCTGTGCTTCTCCAGTATACCCATAAGGATTGCCAGTGTCATCTTTTTCTGTTGGTCTGCCGAAAACGCTGTAGTGAGTCGTGTTGGTTATTTTTTCTCCTTGGACTAAACCGGTGACACTGCCACGGGCATCGGTCAAGTATTGATAATCTTCGTTCGTTTGATGATTGGTATAACTGAGTCGTTCATGGCCGTACGTGTACGTCTCTCGTGTTTTCTTTTCATCATCATACGTTTGCAGAACTTGGGTACTTTCTTGATTGACATCATTGACATAGTTGCGCACTTCGTAGTAATTGTACGTATCTTCCCTAGTTGTATAAGGGATTAACACGTCATTCACTTCGGAAGAATAAGTGACTTTCCCTTCACCAGGCCGCTTGCCTAAGCTTGGTGGATTGACTACAATCCCTTCTTCGTTCGCTCGATCTTTCGCGATTTTTTGATGGTAGGCACGTGAAATAGTATCAAAAGCCTCCAACCAAAGATCGCCAACGGTTTCTGGTAAACTTGAAAGTGCTTGGAGAACGTTGCCTGTAAATCCGTACCAGAAAAGAGAATTCTCTTCGCCGTTGGGACTAGTCGCTGGGGATTTACGGCGATCGTCTGGCACGTGTTTCGCTGCGACTTTGCTTTTTTTCTCTTGACGTTTAAAGAGTTGATAGGCGGTCGTTTTTTCTGTGCGACTCGCTGTGAAGACCCGATTATTTTCGCCGTCATAAAGTGCTGCTAATAGTAAGCCTTGATTATCTTTGACTGCTAGTAAGCGATTTTCTGTGTCATAAATATAGTCTAGTGTTTCATCGGTGCCACTTTGTTTCAGACGATTACCGTTCTTATCGTATTCATAAGTGATGGTCTCCTGATCGTTTTTCATACGCAACAGGCGATTGTTGTCGTCATAAGTGAACTCAGTTTTTACTTCTTGCCCAGCAATGGTTTCCGTACTGGTTAATTTATTGCCTGCTTGATCGTAAGTGTAGTTATACGTTGCAAGTTCCTGTTTTTTCTTCTTATCAAAAACGGTCATCTGAACGACTTGTCCTAAGCTATCGTATTCATAAGTTTGTACAACGGTTTTGCCAGCTTGTGTAATGACTTCTTCTGAAATAAAGGTATCGGCATTATATTCATAACGATAGGATGCCAGTTCTTTGCCTTTTTTGTTACGATGCACAATTTCTTCAACACGATTGTCCAAACGATAAGTTAGCGTTGAAGTCGTGCCATCTTTGCGCTTGATTTTGGTCATGTTGCCAGCATCGTCATATTCGTAAGTCGTCGTTTGGTTCTCTTTGTCAGTGACTTTGGTTAAACGGTCCAATTCATCATAGCTGTACTTGACTTCAGACTTGTCGGCGTAAGTCATTTTTTTGATGTTGCCATAATCATCATACGTGTACTTAATCAAGCTGCCGTCGCCTTGGCGGACACCAGTTATTTCGTCTTCGTCGTTGTATTCGTATTGGGTTTGTCCCGTTAAGTCATTCATGGAAATTCGACGTCCTTCTGAATCATAAGTGTACATCACGGTACCATCTGCTTTTTCTGAATAATTGACTTGCAGCAGTTGATCCAGCTTGTTGTAATCATAGGAAATCGTTTTGCCATTGGCTTGTTTGACACTTTCTAAACGATCGTCCGCATCATAGGTGTATTTTGTGGTGTCACCTAAGCTATTGACTTTTTCCACGACATTCGATAGTTCATCGTATTTATATTTGGTGACTTTACCATTGCCATTGGTCATCTCGGTAATATTGCCGACAGAATCATACGCGTAGCTGGTTGTCGCCGCTTTTGCGCCAGTTCCGGTAGTGGCTTCAAGTAGTTGATCTGCTTTGTCATAGCTGTAGCTAGTCACTCGTTGTCCGCCAGAAGTAACTTTAGTTAAATTGTTATTGCCGTCGTATGAAAATTCGTTGAAAGCCCCTTCACTTGAAATAATTTTCGTTAAGCGGTCATCTTGGTCATATTGATAAGCCGTGACTTGTCCAGCGGTATTGGTTTCGCTTGTTAAGCGATCTCCTGTATCATAGGTCTTAGAACTTTTTTGACCTAATGCGTTAATGGTTTCGGTTAGATTACCGTTTGGATCATAGTTGTAGGTTTCTTTCCGTTGACCGTTAATGGTTCGTGTCGTCAGCTGACCGACTGGATCATACTCATAAGAAGTCTTGCGTCCGGTTGGTGTAGAAACGGTTTTTAATTGATCTAAAACATCATAACTGTAGTTGGTTTTGATGCCACTTGGACTGACGGTTTGCGCTAAATTCCCTGCTTCATCATAGGTAAACGTAGTCGTTAAGTCTGCTGGATTGGTCGTTTTCAGCAAGCGCCCCGCTTTATCATAATCATAAGTTGTAACCCGTTTTGATTGATCTTCTTGTTTGATTAAATTCCCAGCAACATCATAGGTATAGCTTTGCGATAAACCTTTCGGTGCCAATTGTTGGCTTAAACGTCCTAATTTATCATAAGCGTAACTGTATTTAGCGCCGTTCGGTAAAGTCCGTTTGATGGCTTGGCCGTAAAGATTATTTTCATAAGTTGTTTTGTGGCTGTTTTCATCTGTTTCTGATAAAAGTCCGCCTGCTTGATCATAGGTATATTTACTGATACCACCAGTCGGTTTCGTGATACTAGTAACACGGTTCATTGAATCATAGGTATAGCTAGTACGATTTTCTTCGCCGCTTGTTTCAGTTAAAAGGTTGCCTAAATGATCATAAGAATACTTTTGGACAGCACCTGTGGGACTAACTTTTTCAGTTAGACGATTCAGGGGATCGTATTTCAAGGCTGTTGTATTCTTTTTTGCATCGGTATAAAGGATCAAGTTTTGATTGGCATCGTAACCGTAACTGGTTTTTTCGCCCTTTTCATCTGTGATACTCGAGACATTCCCTAAAATATCATAGGTGTAAACCATCTTCCCGCCAGCTGGATTTGTTTCTGTAACAATTTGGTTGATTGCATCATACGTATAAGCCGTGCTACGTCCTTTTGCATCGGTTGTTTCGGTTAAATTGCCATTTTCGTCATAGGTATAGGTTGACTTCTTCCCTTCGACATCCGTGGACGTCAGCAGATTGCCCATGACGTCATACGTGAATGTTTCGCTGGTTTTGTCTGCATAAACAATTTTTGTAACGTTGTTTTGTTCGTCATATTCATAGGTTGTGACTTCCCCTAAGCTGTTTGTTTCTGTCAGCCTTTCACCCGACGCATTATACGTATAGGTTTCATCTAATCCCTGGTTGTCTTTTAAATGGACCACACGATTACTTGCATCATATTCGTATTCAGTGATTAAACCGTTAGAGTGTGTTTCTTTGACTAACCGATCTAATTCATCATAGGTATTCGTTAATGTGGAACCATCAGGATTTTCAACTTTTTCTGTTTGAGCAGTCGGTGTATATGAAAGCTTGTAGACATTGCCATTTTCATCGGTAATAGCGGTCGGATAGCCTAGTCCATTATATGCATAGACCTTTTTATTACCTAAAGCATCAGTTGCGCTGGTTATCTGCTCAATTTGACTGTAGGAATACTTTGTTTGGTTGCCTAAGCCGTCTGTAACTGTTTCTGGTAAATTATGACCATTATAAGTGGTGCTGGTGGTATAGCCCGCTGCATCAGTTACACTGGCTTGGTTGCCGTTGCCATCATAGGCAATTTTGGTTTGATTGCCTAGCGGATCCGTAATTGTCGCTAAGGCGCCACCTTTTGTATAGCTATAAATAGTTTCTTTGCCACGAGCGTCGATGAACGAAAGAACGTTGCCCATTTTGTCATAGGTGTACGTACTTGTTTTTTGATTTGGATACGTGACTTTTGTTACATTTCCTAACGAATCATAGGTATAGTTTGTTGTTCTGTTATTAGTTGTTTCACTTAATTTGTTACCATTTTCATCGTAGGTATACGTGGTGACAATTCCAGCTTCGTCTGTCCGTTTAATAATCCAGCCTAAATCGTTGTATTCATTTGATACTTGGGTGCCATCAGGTTTCTCTGCTTTGACCAAATTACCCGTGTCATCATAAGTATTACTGGTCACTTGTTTCAGTGGATCGGTCATTGTGGCGATTTGATTCGTAATGTCGTCATACGTGTAAGTCGTTGTTTTTCCCGCTTCATTCGTATCACTTAGCAAACGGCCTAATGCATCTCTTTGGTAGGTTAATGTTTGGCCAGCCGCATTGGTTTCACTTAGTAAGCGTTGATGTTGATCATAGGTATAGGTTGTCGTCTGTCCTTCTGGATTGGTCATCTTAATCTGATTACCCATACCGTCATAAGCATACGTATAGCTACCACCAGTGGCATTGGTCATACTCAACTTGTTGCCAACTGCATCATAAGTGAATGTCGACGTAAAGCCGTTACCGTCTGTTTGGGCTATTACTTGACCAGCACCATCGTAGGTATAACTGGTCGTTTGTCCGTCTGGGGTCGTTTCGCTGGTTTTGCGTCCTTCACCATCATAGGTCATCGTTGTGATGCCGCCTAATGGGTTTGTCATGCTAACAGGAAGTCCGTGAGCATTATAGGTGATACTAGTCACACCCTCTAGAGGATTGATAATTTTGTCCAAAAAGGCACCCGAATAACTATAAGTCGTTTGGTTACCCTCAGAATCAGTGGTACTCGTTATACGCCCTTGTTTATCAACAGCAAAGGTCATTTTGCCTTGCTGATTGATTTGGCTAGAGAGTAAATTCCCTGCTTTGTCATACGTATATAATGTCTTGGTTCCATCAAAATCGACTTCACTAGTGATGTGATTTTTATCATCATAAGTAGCTTTTTTAACAGCGCCGTCAAAACGCGTTTTCGTCAGCTGATTCCCCTTTTTATCATAGGTGTAGCTAGAAGTTTGTCCTAGTTCGTTCGTCTCACTGATTAGACGATTCTCGGCATCATAAGCTTTGACAACACTTGTGTCATCAGGATAGCTGATTTGAGTTGTGCGGTATTGTTTGTCATAGTGATACGTTGTGACCGCACCATTGCCGTCTGTTGTAATTGTTTGTCCGTTGCTGTACACCAACGTTGACACAGCGCCTGTTCCGTCAACTTGTTTGACAACACGAGCTTCTTTATCATAGGTATTTTCAATAATTTTATTGCCATTGCCGTCATACCAAGCAGTCATTAGACCTTCTTTGTTGTATTCATAACGTGTTTTGACCCCTATCGCATCAGTAAAACCAATCAAATGTCCTTCGTTATCGTATTCATAGGCTAATTTAGCGCCGTTGGGTACCGTAATATTGCTGATATAGCCCTCTTCGTTCATGGTAATGTTGTACATGGTGCCTGTTGGATCAGTAATAGCAGTTAATTGCGCATTTTTATTGTAATCAAATTTCGTTACGTTGCCTTTTTCATCTTTTTGGCTAGTTAGCAGACCAAAATAATTAAAGGTTTTCTCTTGGTTATCATTGTCTGTGATTTGATACTCTTTCACCTTATATTTTTCTTTGCCATTGCCAAAATCGGCTTCTTTCGTTTCTTTTTCTTTGACTGTCATCGTTAAATCATAACCTGCTGGCGCAAGGTATTTGTTGCCTTCTTTTTTAAATTTCAGAATACTGCCATCTGTTCGTGTATAATAAAGGTTTTCTTTTTCATCACTAGTGACTTGTTCATTGAAAGCAAAAGACCAACCACGTCCAAAAAGACTATTGATGTCCGCTCCTTTGGAATTGTACGTTCGCGTAATTTCAAAATTGCTAGTTAAGCTAGGAATCGTAACATCCGTCCGATCTAGATAAAAATTGCCTGTATTCAAATTAATCGGTTCAAAACCGAACTCGCAATGCAGACCACGTCCCATTAATAAGCTATCAATATCTTGTTTGGTTCCATCTGAAAGCTTCGGTGGATTATATGGCTTGTTCGCATTTTTCTTGGGATTGCGAATAAACAGTGTATTATTTTGTAAAAGCAACATGTCTTGTACTCGATTGTCATAAACAATTTGAGCTAATGGTACGCCATAATAAGCAGCGATTTTAGGTAACGTATCATATTGCGTCACTTTGTAAATGACAAATTTTTCACTACTCTTTTTCCCGCTAGAACGGCCATCTTTTTTACTTTCTGCATCAATCGTGTAAACCGTATTGTGGGTTGGCGCGGTAAACGGAATCCCTGTTTGCCAATTAGAAAGTTTATCTCGGTATTTCGTGGTTCCTTTTGGAAAATAAGAGTCAAATAGACTTGAATTAGGATACTTATAAGAATAACTAGCAAACGATTGTCCAGCAAAGTCTTTGCCTTTATCACTCAAGCTATAATCCAAAATCGCACCTGGTGTTGTTAATCCGTCTGCAAAAACACCTTGAAACTGCAATTTCCCTTTTTTATCCGCTGTCATCATGGATCGTAAAGCAACGGTCGTATCTTTAATTGGATAATGGATATCAACTGGATCAGGAATCGACCAATTAATCGTTAAACTTGGGCGTTTATCAGGTGTAAAATCAAATTGTCCTGGACCACCTGTTGAATAGGTCGTATAAAAAGCTCCACCATAATCATTTTCATTGGTTGCCTGAACGACTATCCCATAATTTTTGCTCGTTCCTTGTACCCAACTATTAACCGCATCACGAATATCAAATTGATGCAGCCCATATTTGGCACTACTAATTGCTTTTTCGCCTGTTGGCTCTTGTGATAAGCCGACTGAATTATCCCATGTCAATGTATCAATATTAAAGTCTTCTGTCAGTTTATAACTAGAAAACGTCGCATTGGTTTGCGGATACTGAATGTATTGATACAAATTATAGGTAGCACTATCAATCTTTGCCTCTTTAGGAATTTTCGAAAAGTCATAATTAATTTTTGAATAAATCCTTGTCCGTCCAACATCTTTTGCATTCCCGATTCCGGTCATTTCTTGCGTAATATAGCCAACATAGCCATAGCCGCGCCCTTGATAGGTTCCATGTACTGAACTAGTGACCGTATCAATTAAATTTTCGGTAGGAACGGTTACTGTTGGATCAATCCGAACAGGATAAACACGTGCTTCATCTGCTAACCATTCTTGACTGGCGTCAACCGTTAATTCATAATGATCTTCTTGTTTCTGAAGACTAAGTGTAATGTCTTCACTTGTTTCACCAGCTTGATCCATCATTTGTGGCGCCGATAAAACAAACAGCACTTCTTTTTGACCTTTTTTCCGAATTAGGACTTGATTACTCTCTAAAAAAGCTGAATACTTTTCAGTAGAAAACTGATACACAAATTGATGTTTTTCCCGCCATTTTTCTAAAATAATTTCTTCTTTGACACCTTTATCCGTCACCGTGTACTGAACATCATCACCTTCGTCAACATTGTTATAAAGAAGCGCATTTTCTTTAACTGTCACATTTTTATAAACCTTATCCTTTGGCATTAACTCTAACGTATCCTCGCCTTTTGATACTTGAACCCCTTGATTTTGATCCATTTTATCTGGTAAAACGACTGCTACAGGACTGCTACTCGGTTTAAAAATAGTTTTATCATCTTCGTTCACCGACACCAGACTTAAATCGACAGGAACCTCAATTTCTTCTTCATTTTTATATGTTTTAACGTCACTGTTAATATAGGTGATAAAATGTGTGTCATCTACTTTATAAATCTGTTCCTGACCATTTTCTAAAATCGGCTCACCATATTTTGTTTTTAACGATTCTTCCTCTTTATTAAGCTTCTTCTCTTCGACCTCGGGCAAGTGCAGAGCATATTCTTTGTTTCCATCGTCAATTTTTTTCTTGCCATCTAATTCTGAAGGAGAAGTTTCTGTTTCTTTGAACGATGTGTCCTCTGTTTGGTTCTGGGTCTCTGGAACGACTGACTCTTGAACATTCTCTACCGTTTCTTTATAATAATTTTTTGCCTTATTTTGTTCAACAGTATCCTGAATCTCTTCCGCATAAGCGAAAGGCATACTCCCCATTAATAAATGCACCAACACAACATACTTAATAATTTTTTCTATCCTTTTTTTCAATTTTACCCCTACTCCCTTTTTTTTGATTGAAATAGCTCTTTATAAACAATTCCAATTGAAATAACTATATCTGTTAGAAACATGACTATCGGATTAATACTCGGTAAAAATATTCGTATCCCTATAGATATACTTAATAAAAAGAAAACCCCCAACAACAATTGTCTAAATAACCGATTTTTCCAACAAAATGATTCATTTAAAAAGTTTTCTAAGCAATAGTAAAGAAAAATAAACCGTGCACTTCCTTGTATATAAGTCGTTAATATCCAAATTAAACGCTTTGTCCCTTCATAGGAAATTTCTGTTGTACGGTAGAGCATTTCTCCCAATAGCCCTAGAAGAACTCCTGATAGAAGCATCACCAACAAATAATTTTTTAAAGCTCGTCGTACTTTTTTCTTTGAAGATACCTTACGATAAAATAGATAAAATAAATACAGGAAAAGACCTACGCCTAGACTTACTAATGTTACACCAATCCCATAACTAATAATTCTATTAAATGAGTCTTCTAGTCTAGAAGTAACTATTCCATTTAAAAATAAATAACTTCCCATTCCATAAAACATTACTCCTACAACATACAGAGTAAAATAAAATTTCTTTATTCCTTCCCCTAGACTACTCTTCACTTTTGTTCCGTTCCCTTTCTCTTGCATGAACAACAAACCTTCTCTCCCCATCTTTTTCATCACAAGTCGACAATATCAAAAGTTTCCCGTGCGCTTGGGCAACAGATTTACGATAATGGCCTTGTGCTTGTTTTGAATATTCCTCAATCCTTTCCTGGTAATCATTCACAGCCTTTAAATCCCCTAAATGATACGTTTCAAACAAATGCTCATCTGTAAAACGATAGGCTGCAAAAACTTCATACTCAATCACTTCTTGCTGTGTTCGAATGGTAATTCTACGATTCGTCTCAAAAAAATTTGTATCTGCAAAATTCGATAGTGTTCCAAACATCGATCCATCTCTCGTAGAATGTCCATAAATAATCGTGACAGGGTCCTTAAAATCTTTCCTATTGACTCCCTCAGTAAAAACCGCACCATAAATGGTTTCATTATGATCAACATCATGCGTAAGATAATAACTATCCTCTGTTAAATGTTGTGCTACAGGATAATGAATACTTGTACCCTCAACATCTAACTGAGCATATACATCTGAATTACTATGAAAAGCAGTTTGGCTTTTATTAACACTTAATTCTGACTTTATATTTTCTACATCTAGAAATTTCAGCCAACAGATTCCTAAAACAAAAATTAAAACAACAAGCGTTAGAAATTGTTTCAACAAATCCCTCCTAATTAGTTATAAACTTCATACATCTCCAATAAAACATTATCATATAAAATTAAAAAAATAGAAATATAATCATTTAAAATATTATCACAATATTCAAAACAATGAAATAGTAATTAACCTTTAAAAAATAAGCTATAAAACCTTTGAAATAAATAAAAATATTTATTGATTAAAATTAACATCTCCTAGTTGTTTTTATTCGATAAATAAAAACAACAAACATTAATTATAATTAATTATTTATATAATTTTATTAAAATTATTTTTAAGCATGATAATATTTGGCTATTTAAATAAAGATAAAAAAACACCCTACTCAAGGAGTAGGGTGTGAAAGATTATTTAAGCTTATTTGCTTAAAGCGTCTTTTGCTTGTTCAGCTAACGCTGTAAATGCTGCTGCATCGTTAACGGCTAAGTCAGCTAACATTTTGCGGTTGATATCAATCTCTGCCAATTTCAAACCGTGCATTAATTTAGAATAGCTTAAGCCATTCATGCGAGCTGCCGCGTTGATACGTGCAATCCATAATTTACGGAAGTCACGTTTCTTTTGACGACGGTCTCTGAATGCATAGTAATAAGAGTTCATTACTTGTTCTTTTGCTGATTTAAATAAAGTATGTTTTGATCCGTAGTAGCCTTTCGCTAACTTAAGGACTTTTTTACGACGTTTACGGGTTACTGTTCCACCTTTAACACGTGCCATGTTGAATTCCTCCTAATATCTTGTTTCTCTTGACGGTAATCTAAAAGTCACCGAGTTGTTTTATTTCATTCTTGCTAATTGTTGGCGGATACGTTTGTAATCGCCTTTTGCAACCATGCTTGCTTTACGCAATTGACGGCGTTGTTTTTTAGTTTTACCGTGGAAACGGTGAGATGTAAAGGCACGGCCACGTTTTAAGCCGCCTCCACCAGTACGTTTTACACGTTTTGCTAATCCGCGGTGTGTTTTTTGTTTTGGCATGACTAATTTTCCTCCTCAAAATCTTTGCTTCAAGTGAAAGACTCTAACAGTCACAACTGTCGAATATCCTTCTTGTAGAAATTACCAAAAGTCCGAATGCTCGGTCTCTTCGTTTACTTGTCGTTTTTCGGTGCCAGCGTTAGAAACATGCTGCGTCCGTCCATTTTCGCTTTTTGTTCCACTGTGGCGATGTCCGCAGTTTCTTCAGCTAAGCGATCAAGAACTTTCTGACCAATCTCTTTATGGGTAATGGCACGGCCTTTGAAACGGATAGAAGCTTTCACTTTGTCTCCTTTTTCTAAGAACTTACGCGCATTACGAAGTTTTGTATTGAAGTCATTTACGTCAATTGTTGGACTTAAACGAACTTCTTTGACGTTGATCACTTTTTGTTTCTTGCGAGCTTCACGCTCTTTCTTTTGTTGTTCGAAACGGAATTTTCCATAATCCATAATTCGCGCAACTGGTGGTTTCGCTCCTGGCGCTACAAGTACTAAATCCAAGTTTGCAGATTCAGCGATTTGTAATGCTTCTGCTTTGGTTTTTACACCTAATTGTTCACCATCTTGTCCGATCAAACGTAACTCGCGTGCACGAATGCCGTCGTTAACCATCATATCCTTTGCTATGGTCATTCACCTCCAAAATTTTTAAGAGAAAATCCTAACGGAAGTCTGCTTTGTTTGCTAAATGCAATAAAAAAACAGGTTCCTATCCAGAACCCGCCAACAGTCTGCCTTACTTAAAAAAATAAGGAATACTTTATCTAGCCCAGCGATATACTCAACTAAGGCGAGAAGCGGGGGCTTCTGCTTTCATTTCTCAACTTCACTAGTTTACCTTAGATTATCCTAGTTGTCAATATATTTCCTCAAAAAAAAACGAATCTAGCACTAGATTCGTTTGAACTCGTATTTTGATCATTAATAATTAGTGGACTGTCCCAATGTGACTTCCTAGAAACAAATGGTTCAACACATGGTGTACATTTTCTATCCCCTAGGCGATCCCTGTAGTCCCTACAGTTCTTCTATTTATAAGGTTTCTCGTTTAGACAAGCCACGTTCTAAGATTTTTTGGCTTCTAAGATACTCTGAATTTTCTGTACTTTCAGAAAAAGACAACTCTGTTTCGATCTCCTCTGACTCAATACAAATGAGTTCTTTGCCATACCATTGTGCTTTATACAACAGTTTAGCTAAAAATAAAGACCAAGCTAGTTCAGAACGATCATGTTTTGGCGGCCGCTCATTACTGTGATGGGCTTTTTCAATACAAATAACATCGTAACTTGAAACCAATTCCGTTGTAATTTTGTTTAAAATATCCGTCCGTTGGTTGGCTATTTTTTCGCGAATTTTTGCGACTTTTATTTTTTGTTTTTGATAATTTTTTGCTTGCGAAAGATCGACACCTTTTTCTAAAGCAATCATTTTACGCTTGTTTAATTTTCGTTCTTCTTGACGTAGTTTTTGCTTTAAATGCTTTGAACAATAGCTTTTTTCGAAGCTTTCACCATTCGAAAGCAGCGCAAATTTTTCCCTACTGCTACAAATTCCCACCATTTTTTGTTGCTTTGTTTTCGTTTCAATCGGCGCTTCACACAAAATGGAAACATAATAATTGTGACTCGCACTCATAGAAATAGTTACAGATTTTATCTCCCCCAGCGGTTGGCGGTGTACCTTCATTTTAATTAAAGATTTCAATTTAGGTACTTTCAAATAACGATTATCCAAAATTTTGACCGTGCCATGTTGATTGTTCGTAGTGTAGGAATGCACCGTTTCTTTCTTTTTCTTTTTTGGAAATCCCATCCCTTTTTCCCGATAAAAATTTTTAAAGGCTCGATCCAAATAAACTTGTGCATTTGCCAAGGCTAAACTATCAACTTCTCTGAGGACAGGGTATTGTTTCTTATATTTAGCTGGCGTTGGCATTTTAAACGTTTGTTGAGGATTTTTTCGCATCTCTTTGTAGATATCAATCCGGTCTTGTAACATTAAATTATACACCAATCGAACACAAGAAAATGTTTTTTGAATAAACTCTTCTTGTTTTGAGGTTGGATAAAGTCTGTATTTATAAGCTTTCAGAGCCTTCATCTCATAACCACCCTACCAAGATAGTTAGAAAAGAAGCTGGTTATAAACCAGCTTTTCTTTTCTTCTCTTCAATTTTTTCACGGTACATTGCAACTTCGTCTTCAGCACAATAAACATAGTGTCCATTGAGAATTTCACGGAGCTCACGATCTTTCCCATCTGCCGCTGCAGGCTGGTAAACGATCCGTTTACGTGTGCGTTCATAGTCTGGATCTGGTAATGGAATCGCAGAAAGTAAACTTTCTGTATAAGGATGAACGCCGAAATTATAGACATCATCACTTGTGCCCATTTCCAATAATTTCCCACTGTGCATTACGCCAATTCGGTCACTGATATGTTTTACCATCGATAAGTCATGTGCAATAAACAAGTAAGTTAAGCCTTGTTCTTTTTGTAAATCTTGTAATAAGTTTACTACTTGAGCTTGAATCGACACATCCAAAGCCGAAATCGGCTCATCACAGATAATGAAACGTGGATTAACCGCTAAAGCACGAGCAATCCCAATCCGTTGACGTTGCCCACCAGAAAACTCATGAGGATAACGCGTACTGTGACTTGGATTTAATCCCACCGTTTTTAAAAGTTCATTGACTTTTTCTTCCCGCTCTTTTGGTGTTTTAGCTAATCCATTGACATCGATTCCTTCAGCAATAATATCATTGACTTTCATTCTTGGATTCAATGAAGCATATGGATCTTGGAAGATCATTTGAACATCGCGGCGGAATGCTTGCATGTCCGCTTTTGATTTAATTTTGCTAATGTCTTTTCCATCGAAAAGAATTTCACCAGCAGTTGGATCATATAAACGAATGACACTGCGACCAGTTGTTGATTTTCCACTTCCTGATTCGCCAACTAATCCAAAGGTTTCGCCTTCAAAAATATGAAAACTAATGTCATCAATGGCTTTTACTTCGTCTTTACGACCAACATTGAAATACTGTTTCAAACCAGTGACTTCTAATAGGACTTTTTTCTCTTCTGCCATTAATTACTACCTCCTGGATTTTTTTGACGCTCTGCATAAATTGCCCAACGACGAACAATCTCTGCTGGAGGCGTAACTTTTGGTGCTTGTGGTGCTAATAACCACGTTGCTGCTTTGTGTGTCGGTGATACTTCAAAATAAGGTGGTTCTTTTTCTGTATCAATTTTTAAAGCAAACTCATTCCGTGGATAGAAGGCATCTCCAGTTGGTGGATCTAATAAATCTGGAGGTGAACCTGGAATCGCATAAAGTTTGTCTTCTGTTCCTTCCATCGTTGGCATTGACCCTAAAAGTCCCCAAGTATATGGATGTTGTGGATTATAGAAAATTTCTTCTGCTGTTCCCACTTCAACCAGACGTCCACCGTACATGACAGCGACACGGTCAGCCACGTTCGCTACTACCCCTAAATCATGGGTAATGAAAATAATCGAAGTGCTAATTTTTTCTTGTAAGTCTTTTAATAACTCTAAAATTTGTGCTTGGATGGTTACATCCAACGCTGTAGTTGGTTCATCTGCAATTAGAACTTCTGGATAACAAATTAAAGCAATTGCAATGACAATCCGTTGACGTTGTCCACCAGAAAATTGGTGCGGATAGTTTTTCAAACGTTTTTCAGCATTAGGAATGCCGACTAATTTTAGTAATTCTAATGCTTGCGCTAAGCCTTCTTTTTTTGAGACTTTATTATGTTTGATTAATGATTCCGCCACTTGTTTGCCAATTGGCATCGTTGGGTCTAATGAAGTCATCGGATCTTGGAAAATCATTGCGATTTCTTTACCACGAATGGCTTGCATTTGTTTTTCTGTTTTATGAACAATATCTTGCCCTTTAAACAAAATTTCCCCGTTATCAATATTGGCATTACTGCTCAACAAACGCATAATACTGCGAGTTGTAACAGATTTACCACTCCCTGATTCACCTACGATGGCTAACGTTTCACCTTTATAAAGATCAAAACTCACACCACGAATGGCGTTGACTTTACCTGCAAACGTATCAAAGGAGATTCTTAAGTCTTTAACTTCTAATACTTTTTCCATAGTCATTCACCACTCTTACTCTTTCATCTTAGGATCAAATGCGTCACGTAAACCATCAGCTAACAAGTTGAAACAAATCATGATAACTGAAAGTGTTGCCGCTGGAATCCACATTAAATATGGAAGGAAACGGAAAGTTTTGTATCCTTCGTTTAACAAGGTTCCTAAAGATGCGGTTGGTGGACGTAAGCCTAACCCAATAAAACTTAGGAACGCTTCAAAGAAAATTGCCGATGGGATACTGAACATCATTTGGACAATAATGACACTTGAGATATTCGGTAAAATATGTTTAATAGCAATTTTCCAACGAGATTCGCCCAATGTTTCTGCTGCCATGACAAACTCTTGGTCTTTTAGTTTCATGGTCTGGGCTCGCACAATCCTGGCCATTGATATCCAGTTTGTAATAACCATGGCTAAAACAATCGAAACAATCCCTGGATCAAAGACTGTTAGCATCAAGATCATAACAACTAAGTTAGGAATACCAGAAAGAACTTCTAAAATACGTTGCATCACTGTATCGACACGACCGCCGACTAACCCGGAAATCAGTCCATACGTTACCCCAATCGTAATATCTAGAATTGCCGCGATAAACGCAATTAACAAGGAAATACGTGTTCCCATAAATAAACGACTTAGGACATCACGACCTAAACCATCTGTTCCTAGATAAAAGTTTACGTTATCTGGAACGTTTGCTTGTGCATATTTATCAACTAATTGACCAGCAACTGTTGTTTTACCATTTAAACCATTCACGCTTTCCAAGCCAGGAATTCGTGGTGGTAAGTTAATGTAAGAAACATTTTGTTTCGTTGGGTTATGTGGTGAAACCCAAATGGTAATAATAGAGATAAAGATAATAACTGCTAAGAAACTCATTGAGATAACTGCAGCTTTATTCTTTTTCAAACGACGCCATGAGTCTTGTAAGAAACTTAAAGACGGTGTGGCGATACGCTCTCTTTCTTTTAGAGTTGAAGTGTTTAGAGGCTGAAACTCATCTGCCGGAATATCTTTAATCGCTTGTGGTAGATTATTTTTATTGACTGTTTCCATTAGCCTTTTGCACCTCCTGATACGCGAATTCTTGGATCAATTAAACCATAAAGTAAGTCAACAATCAGAATTACAACAACTAACATTGTTGAATACAAAATAGTTACTGCCATAATTGTTGGATAGTCGTTTGTCATAATTGATTTTACAAACTGTTCCCCAATTCCAGGGATGGCAAAAATATTTTCTACTACTAAAGAACCTGTCATTAAACCAACGGCTAAAGGTCCTAATAAGGTAATCAATGGAATTAAACTGTTTCTTAACCCGTGGCGGAATGCAACTTGCCAGCGACTCAAGCCTTTTGCTTTGGCTAATTCGACATAATCACTATGCAAGACCTCTACCATCTCGGTTCGAATAAACCTAGCCGAATCGGCCATTGGACTCATTGCCAAGGCAATAGTTGGTAAAATTGTGTAGGCAAAACCATTCCACATAGCAATTGGTAAGATTCTTAATTTCATTGCAAAAATGTATTGTAATAATACCGCGAAAACAAAGTTTGGAATAGAACGACCTAAAATGGCTAACAATGTTGCCAACGTATCTACCCAAGTATTTTGACGCATCGCTGCGATAATCCCCAATAAAATACCGACTAACGTACCAAAGATAATCGCTTGTCCTCCCAGTTGAAGGGATGGCCCAATTCGACCAGCTAATAACTTAGCAACAGGTTGGTTTTTAAATTGGAATGAAATACCAAAGTCTCCCGTTACCAGGTTCTTTAAGTAAATTCCGTATTGAACAATCACTGGTTTATCTAAGCCAGATTGTTTATTCAACATAGCGATTGTTTCTGGACTAAGTTTTTCTTGGTTGGTATAAGGCGTACCTGGTAATAATTGCATTAAGAAAAACGTAATCGTTGCGATTAACCACAAAGTGATAATCATGAAAAAGATCCGTTTAAGAAAATATTTTCCAAAACTATTCAATAATGACACCTCCGAGATTTTTTTGACTTCCTCAGTTATTTTCGTTAAAGTAATGACTAGATAGACCACAATAATAGATAGGGTGAACACATGAAAACTTTTAAATGGCCAATTATTACAGCCGTTATTTCCAGTATCGGCATTTTTCTTTACTTATTAATAAGTAAAGAACCTATCACTACCTCCTCATTATCAGATACCTTCTTTATCGTTTCGCTTTTCTTTTTAATTATCGGCATTGCTTTATGGATTATGTCCTCTGGCTTTTTCGATAACTTTCAGCGCTCAATGAAAAACGCGTTTCGTTTTAAAAAGAAAAATGAACCGAAAGAGTTTATCCCGCTTTCAGTCATTGGCGATGCACATCGCTCTTTCTGGCTAAAAACTGGGGGCATCTTACTGATTCTGTCTTTAGGCTTTCTACTATTTTACTTGGTCTAAGACAAGATAGCAAGAGGACCGTTGCCTTTTATTCCATGGCAAAGGTCCTTTTTTGTTTGCTATCGATCTTTTGTCAGGTTATTCTGAAATGTATGCCCATTTGTAGTCATACGTTGCGCCAGCAGGATGAACTGCGACATCTTTGACTTTTTCAGCACGTAAATGCGCTTCTGATTTTTGGAATAATGGTACCACACCCATGTCTCCCATAATCGTTTTCTCTGCATTTAACATATCATCCCAACGTTTTTCAGGATTTGTCGCATCTGCACTACTTGCAGCTTTCACTAACTTGTCAAACTCTGGATTGTTATAACGTCCACGGTTATATGAGTTATCTGAAGCAAATAAGTCTAAGAAACTACTTGGATCAGCATAGTCAGCACTCCAACCACCGATTACTGCATCAAAGTCGCCTTTGTTTGAACGATCTAAACGAACAGAGAATGGAACCGGACTAACCGTTACCTTCACACCATCTAAAGCATCTTGAATTGACCCTTGAACAAATTCAACTGTTTTCTTAGAAGAATCTGCATCTGAAGAAAGAATATCCATTGTTAAGGTTGAAATCCCCAATTCTTTTTTCGCTTTTTCCCAGTATTCTTTAGCTTTTTTCGTATCATATTCAATTTGACTACCTGCTTCTTTAGCAAAGTCTTTGCCGCCACTTGGGTCTTTTGCCATATCTGCTGGTACTAAACCGTTTGGCTCGATAGAACCATCCCCTAAGATTGATTCAACTAACGCTTTACGGTCGATTGAGTAAGAAATTGCTTTACGTAAGTTCGCATTTCTAAATGGTGATTTTTCATCACGTTGATTTAGTTCCATATATTGTGTTGATGCTTCTTTTTGACTAACAAAAGCTGGGTCATTGGCCATTTGTTGGGCTAATTCACCAGAAAGAACGACATCGTCTGTTTGTCCATCTTGGAACAAGTTCAACGCAGTTGGTGATTCTTTCACGACATTCACATCTACTGAGTCCAGTTTCACTGTGTCTTTATCCCAATATTGATCGTTTTTCTTGAATGACCATTTTGTATCTGTACCAGGACCATCAAAGCCGTCTAAGACGAATGGACCATTGTAGACAGCACTTTCGCTGTTTGATGCATAATTTTTACCATATTTTTCCACAATATCTTGACGTTGCGGGAAGAATGATGGGAAAGCTAATAAGTAATCAAAGTATGGTGTTGCTTTTTCTAGAGTGATTTCTAATTCTGTATCACTGACTGCTTTAATTCCTAATTCTGATTTATCTTTTTCCCCTTTAGCAATGGCATCACCATTTTTTACAGAGGCATACAGATAAGCATATTCAGAAGCTGTCGCTGGATCAACTGTTCGTTGCCATCCGTAAACATAGTCATTAGCAGTCACTGGTTTACCGTCTGACCATTTTGCATCTTTATTTAATTTAATTTTGTATGTTAGTCCATCTTCAGAAACTTCTGCTTTTTCCGCTGCACCTGCAGGTTGGACTTTGTTATCTTTGTCTAAACGATAAATTCCTTCATATACATTATTTAATGCAATAAAACTAATTCTGTCTGTTGCTAGTGATAAATCAGCTGTTGGCATTTCTTGTTGTTCTGTGACACGTAAAACTTGTTCGCCACTTGCCTTACCGCCACCAGACGCGCTTGAGCTATCTGACGTTCCGCCGCCTCCACAAGCCGTTAAAGTTGTTACGCTAAATAATGTAATCACACCGAATGTTAATGACTTTTTCAATTTCATAGTGTTGCCTCCTAAAATAATACAATCTGTATTTTCTGAAAAATCAGAATTTAATAATTATTTATTGCTATGGAATATATCTTACATTTTTCATATTAAAATTGCAAGTCAAAATGTTAACTTTTTTTAATTTTTCTTCTCTTCCTATCAGAAACCACTCTTTTTCTTCCTGTCTTTTATTGCAATTCTTTTGTCAGTTTTCTAAACATTATGGTAAATTAGGAAGTAAAGGAGTGACAAAATATGAAAAATTCTACGTTTTTAAAGGATTTGTTTGCTATCGATAAAGCAAATGACGAATTATTTCGGTTAGTTGGTGTCGCAATTTGTATGGCAATTCCATTATTAATTGGTTATTTTTCCAATAATTTACTCATTGGGACCTTTGGCTCGATGGGCATTTATACGTTTATTTATTATCAGCCGCTTCCTTTGCCCCAATTATTGCGCAGACTGAATATTGTTGGCTTTTTTATTGTTCTGGGCAACAGCTTAGGAATGCTAAGTCACCATGTACCTTGGTTGATTCCCATTACAATTGCCATCGTCGCTTTTCTTGCACGCTTACTTTTTAGATTGTATGGCATTGAGAAGCCTGGTGCTTTGTTAGTTATCATGTCAACCGCAATGGGAACAAGCAACAATTTTCCTTTACATAAGATTCCCATCATGGCCAGTTTTGTTCTTTTAGGAGTAGTGACCGGCATTATCATGGGCATTGTGCTTCATTTCATCGACAAGCGCCCCTACGTTTTTCAAAAACGGATGTCTCTTCAAGAACGACTTTATATCGATCCCGCTTCTTTATTAGATGCTTTGCATTATGCGGCCATTTTATTTTTAGCGGCTTATTTAAGCCAATCGCTTCATTTAGTCAACGCCTATTGGATGACGTTTACTTGCGCAGCCATTTTACAAGGGGAAAATTTACATTCTGTGATGCAGCGAAATGTTCAACGGATTCTAGGTACGAGTCTTGGTTTGTTGCTTTCTGCAATTTTATTAATGATTCCCTTTACACCTTTACAAACAATCGGTATCATTAGTATTCTGTATGCAGCTTTTGAAGGATTCATTAACAGAAACTATGCGATTGCCAGCTTTTTTATTACCCCGATGTCCTTATTATTATCAAATCTTGCACGACAGCAAGTCATTAGTAATCTTTTAAACTATCGATTAGTCGGGATTGTGTTAGGTAGTTTGCTTGGTTTTGCCGGCGCTTATGTTTTCACAACTGCGCTACGTTTCTATAATCGGGCCTACTCAATTGATGAAACCTTTGAAAATCAACAAGAAGAAAGAGGCGTTTTATGAAAATAACTTATCCCTTACCACCAAATTTGCCAGAACAACTTCCTCTATTAACGAACTGTCAATTAGAAGATGAGGCAATCTTAGAAAATCATTTGTATCAGCAGATTGATTTACCGAATCAAGAAGTTCGTAACTTAGTCTTTCGGGATGCTGTTTTCGATCATCTTTCATTAGCAAATGGCCAGTTTGCTTCTTTTGATTGTAGTAATGTGCGTTTTGAATCTTGCGATTTTTCTAACGTCGAATGGCTGTCTGGTAGTTTTCATCGAGTGACTTTCCTTCGTTGCAATTTGACAGGAACGAATTTTGCAGATAGCTATTTAAAAGATTGTCTATTTGAAGATTGCAAAGCCGATTATGCTTCTTTTCGTTTTGCAAATTTTAATCTTGTTCACTTTAATCAGACACGTTTAGTCGAAAGTGAATTTTTCGAGGTCACCTGGAAGAAACTCCTGCTAGAAGCTTGCGATTTAACCGAAAGTAATTGGCTAAATACTTCTTTAAAAGGATTGGATTTTTCCCAAAATACCTTTGAACGCTTGACTTTCTCACCAAACTATTTATCAGGTCTTAAAGTCACCCCTGAACAAGCCATTTATTTGGCAAGTGCCCTTGGTTTGGTGATTACCTAAGAAAATTTTAAAAAAATAGCCGAATAACTGGTTCTGTCGGTTCTTTCTTATTAAATTGTTATTAATTTTTTGGAAAAACCAACGGAACCATTTTACTTGTGCCTTATTTTTAGGTAAACTATCTTAGGTTAAGCAATCTCTTTT
This sequence comes from Enterococcus sp. DIV1307a, assembly GCF_050537425.1. Classification (NCBI taxonomy): domain Bacteria; kingdom Bacillati; phylum Bacillota; class Bacilli; order Lactobacillales; family Enterococcaceae; genus Enterococcus; species Enterococcus sp. DIV1307a. Next base: position 669,499 of record NZ_CP172914.1, on the reverse strand, counting down.
TTTGGAACAAGAGAAACTTTTGGAATCATTTCCTATAAATCATGAAGAGATTATGACAAACGTTCTTCTAATCCAAGAACGTCTTTTGTCCTATACTCGATTCTACTCAAAAGGAATGTCAGTGAATGAATATAAAAAAACAAGGCCTCGGTCAAGCGACGGGAAAAATCATTTTAATGGGGGAACACGCCGTTGTTTACGGCGAACCAGCAATCGCCTTTCCTTTTCAAGCGACAGAAATCACAGCCGTCTTTACCCCGGCAAAAACTATGCAGATTGATTGTGCATATTTTACAGGATTGCTTGAAGACGTGCCCCAAGAGCTAGCAAATATCAAGGAAGTTGTTCAGCAAACCTTACATTTTTTAAAGGAAGATACGTTTAAAGGCACTTTGACCTTAACAAGTACGATTCCCGCTGAACGAGGAATGGGCTCAAGCGCAGCAACCGCTGTGGCCATCGTTCGAAGCCTTTTTGATTATTTTGATTACGCTTATACATATCAAGAATTGTTTGAGCTTGTTTCCTTAAGTGAGAAAATTGCTCATGGCAATCCTAGTGGTATCGATGCCGCAGCAACAAGCGGCGCTGATCCCTTATTTTTTACTAGAGGATTTCCGCCCACACATTTCTCGATGAATTTATCTAATGCCTACTTAGTAGTAGCTGATACGGGAATTAAAGGTCAAACACGTGAAGCAGTGAAAGACATTGCGCAGCTAGCTCAAAATAATCCCACAGCAATCGCTGAAACAATGAAACAATTAGGTTCTTTTACTAAAGAAGCGAAGCAGGCAATTTTACAAGATGATAAACAAAAATTAGGTCAGCTAATGACGTTAGCGCAAGAGCAACTCCAGCAATTAACCGTCAGCAACGATATGCTGGATCGACTAGTGGCTCTCTCTCTAGAACATGGCGCTCTAGGAGCAAAATTAACCGGCGGCGGTCGCGGTGGCTGTATGATTGCCTTAACAGATAATAAAAGGACCGCACAAACCATTGCACAGACTTTAGAAGAAAATGGAGCTGTTGCTACATGGATTCAATCATTAGAGGTGAAAAAGTAATGCTTTCAGGAAAAGCACGAGCGCATACAAATATTGCTCTGATTAAATATTGGGGAAAAGCCAATGAAGAATACATTTTACCAATGAATAGTAGTTTATCATTAACATTAGATGCCTTTTACACAGAAACAACTGTGACATTTGATGCCCATTATTCAGAAGATGTATTTATTTTAGATGGTATCTTGCAAAACGAAAAACAAACAAAAAAAGTCAAAGAATTTTTGAACCTTGTTCGTCAACAAGCCGATTGTACTTGGTTTGCAAAAGTGGAAAGTCAAAATTTTGTGCCTACTGCAGCCGGTTTGGCTTCTTCAGCGAGTGGTCTAGCTGCTTTAGCTGGGGCCTGTAACGTAGCTTTAGGATTAAATCTTTCAGCAAAAGACTTATCGCGTTTAGCGCGACGTGGTTCAGGTTCTGCTTGTCGTAGTATTTTTGGTGGTTTTGCTCAATGGAACAAAGGCCACTCTGATGAAACGTCGTTTGCTGAAAATATTCCAGCCAATAATTGGGAAAACGAATTGGCCATGCTCTTTATCTTAATTAATGATGGCGAAAAAGATGTTTCCAGCCGTGATGGAATGAAACGAACAGTAGAAACTTCTAGCTTTTATCAAGGTTGGTTGGACAATGTGGAAAAAGATTTATCACAAGTTCATGAAGCAATTAAAACAAAAGACTTCCCTCGTTTAGGAGAAATCATTGAAGCCAATGGGTTAAGGATGCATGGAACCACCTTAGGCGCTGTCCCTCCATTTACTTACTGGTCCCCAGGCAGCTTACAAGCGATGGCTTTAGTTCGCCAAGCACGGGCCAAAGGAATTCCTTGCTACTTTACAATGGATGCAGGTCCGAATGTCAAGGTTTTAGTCGAAAAGAAAAACTTAGAAGCATTAAAAACATTTTTAAGTGAACATTTTTCAAAAGAGCAGTTAGTCCCAGCTTTTGCTGGTCCCGGAATTGAATTGTTTGAAACGAAAGGAATGGATAAATAAGCATGATTGAAGTTACTACGCCAGGAAAGTTATTTATTGCAGGAGAATATGCCGTTGTTGAACCTGGCCACCCTGCCATTATCGTTGCTGTGGATCAATTCGTAACTGTGACTGTCGAAGAAACAACAGATGAAGGCAGTATTCAATCTGCACAATACAGCTCGTTACCTATTCGCTGGACACGCCGAAATGGTGAGCTTGTATTAGATATTCGCGAAAATCCTTTTCATTATGTTTTAGCGGCGATTCATCTAACTGAAAAATATGCGCAAGAGCAAAACAAAGAATTGTCATTTTATCATTTAAAAGTGACGAGTGAATTAGATAGTTCAAATGGACGAAAATATGGTCTTGGTTCAAGCGGTGCGGTAACCGTTGGAACTGTCAAAGCCTTGAATATTTTTTATGACTTAGGTTTGGAAAATGAGGAAATTTTCAAATTATCAGCATTAGCTCACTTAGCCGTTCAAGGAAATGGTTCTTGTGGAGATATCGCTGCCAGCTGCTACGGGGGTTGGATTGCCTTTTCAACCTTCGATCATGATTGGGTCAATCAAAAAGTAGCCACTGAAACATTAACTGATTTGTTAGCAATGGACTGGCCTGAATTAATGATTTTTCCGTTAAAAGTACCGAAACAACTACGTTTACTAATTGGTTGGACAGGTAGCCCTGCGTCCACTTCAGACTTAGTTGATCGAGTCCATCAATCAAAAGAAGAAAAACAAGCGGCTTATGAGCAGTTCTTAATGAAAAGTCGGCTTTGTGTCGAAACAATGATTAATGGCTTTAACACAGGAAAAATTTCTGTTATTCAAAAACAAATTACTAAAAATCGCCAATTACTCGCCGAATTATCTTCACTGACTGGTGTGGTAATCGAAACAGAAGCCTTGAAAAATCTTTGTGATTTGGCTGAATCTTATACAGGAGCTGCGAAATCTTCTGGCGCTGGCGGGGGCGATTGTGGGATTGTAATTTTCCGCCAAAAATCTGGGATTTTACCATTAATGACTGCTTGGGAAAAAGACGGAATTACCCCACTGCCACTTCACGTCTATACCTATGGTCAAAAGGAGTGTAAGGAGAAGCATGAATCGAAAAGATGAACATCTATCATTAGCTAAAGCGTTCCACAAAGAAAAAAGTAATGACTTTGATCGTGTGCGTTTTGTTCACCAATCGTTTGCTGAATCCGCTGTTAACGAAGTGGATATTTCCACTTCGTTTCTTTCTTTTCAGCTTCCCCAACCTTTTTATGTCAATGCAATGACAGGTGGTAGTCAGCGTGCAAAAGAAATTAATCAGCAATTAGGCATTATTGCCAAAGAAACTGGCCTTTTAGTTGCGACAGGATCTGTCTCGGCAGCGTTAAAAGATGCTAGTTTAGCGGATACGTATCAAATTATGAGAAAAGAAAACCCAGATGGACTCATTTTTGCCAATATTGGTGCAGGCTTGGGTGTGGAAGAAGCAAAGCGAGCGCTTGATTTATTTCAAGCGAATGCCTTACAAATCCATGTAAATGTGCCCCAAGAATTGGTCATGCCTGAAGGAGATCGTGATTTCACTAATTGGCTAACCAAGATTGAAGCTATCGTACAGGCCGTAGAAGTGCCTGTCATTGTCAAAGAGGTTGGCTTTGGCATGAGCCAAGAAACCTTAGAAAAACTCACCTCTATCGGCGTTCAAGCAGCGGATGTGAGCGGCCAAGGCGGAACGAGTTTTACACAAATTGAAAATGCCCGGCGGAAGAAACGAGAACTTTCTTTCTTAGATGATTGGGGGCAATCAACGGTCATCTCTCTTCTGGAATCACAAAATTGGCAAAAGAAACTAACTATTCTTGGCTCTGGCGGTGTGCGTAACTCTCTTGATATTGTTAAAGGACTCGCTTTAGGTGCCAAAAGCATGGGAGTTGCTGGGACTATCTTAGCTTCCCTTATGAGTAAAAATGGTTTAGAAAATACCTTAGCCCTTGTACAGCAATGGCAAGAAGAAGTGAAAATGCTTTATACTCTTTTGGGAAAAAAGACGACAGAAGAATTGACGAGTACTGCACTTGTCCTCGATCCAGTTTTAGTTAATTGGTGTCATAACCGTGGCATCGACAGCACTGTTTTCGCAAAACGTTAAAGAGACCAGAACATTAATGTTCTGGTCTCTTTATTTGAGTTCTTTTATCCTACATAAGCATCTAAGATAATTTGTTTTAGTTCACTAATTAATGGTTCTTTCGGATTTGCAGTTGTACATTGGTCTTCATATGCAAGTTCTGCCATACGATCAACTGTTGTGTCTAATGTTTCTTGTGAGACACCTTGGGCTTTCAAGTTCATGTCAATTCCGACTGATTTACCTAAGTCTGCTACTGCTGTTGCTAAAGCTTCTACTAATTCTGCGGTAGTATTTCCTTTTAAGCCTAAGAATTTTGCAATGTCTGCATAATCAGTATCGGCGCGGAAGTAATCATATTTAGGGAACATTGCGTGTTTTGATGGATCTTTCGCATTGTAACGAATAATATGTGGTAATAAAATCGCATTTGTACGACCATGTGGAATGCCATATTCCCCACCAATTTTATGAGCAATAGAGTGACAAATACCTAAGAATGCATTGGCAAATGCCATCCCTGCCATGGTTGATGCATTATGCATTTTTTCACGAGATTCCATATCTGGACGTTTCACTGAATTTTCTAAATGATCGAAAACTAACTTGATTGCTTGTAAACTTAAACCACGTGTGTAATCTGAAGCCATCACGGAAACATAAGATTCAATAGCATGTGTTAAAACATCCATACCTGTATCTGCAGTGACTGAAGCTGGCACAGACATTACGAACTGTGGATCAACAATCGCTACATCTGGTGTTAACGCATAGTCTGCTAACGGATATTTCACGTGTGTTTCACTATCAGTAATAACGGCAAATGGTGTAACTTCTGAACCAGTTCCTGAAGTAGTTGGTATACAAACAAATTGTGTTTTTTCTGGTTTGGCAATTTTATATGTCCGTTTGCGGATATCTAAGAATTTTTGTTTTGCACCAAAGAACTCTGTATCTGGGTGTTCATAGAACATCCACATGCCTTTCGCCGCGTCCATTGCAGAACCGCCACCCAAGGCAATCACTGTATCTGGTTGGAAATCAACCATCATTTTGGTACCTGCATAAACAGTATTTGTTGATGGGTTTGGTTCAACATCAGAAAATACTTCGATTTTCACATCATTTTTACGTTTTTGTAGCTCTTTACGTACGATATCTGCATAGCCAAATTGAACCATACCTGGGTCACAAACTAACATGACACGTTCAACATTTTCCATTTTTTGTAGATATTGTAAAGAATTTTTTTCAAAGAAAATTTTTGGAGGTAATTTAAACCATTGCATATTATTTCTCCGTTTCGCTACCGTTTTAATATTAATTAAGTTAATGGCTGATACGTTTTTAGAAACAGAGTTTTTCCCGTATGAACCACAACCAAGTGTTAAGGATGGAATCATTTCGTTATAAATGTTACCGATACCGCCTTCTGCTGATGGAGTATTCACTAAAATACGACAAGCTTTCATACGTAAACCAAAAGCAACTTGTAACTCTTCATCTTCTGTATGAATTACTGCTGTATGTCCTAAACCACCTAAGTTTAACATCGCTTCACATAGTTCAAAAGCATGCTCTGCATTGTTTGATTTCATCATTGCTAAAACTGGCGATAATTTTTCTCTTGATAATGGATATTCTGGACCTGCACCTTCTAATTCAGCGACTAAAATTTTTGTGCCTTTTGGTACGCTAATTCCTGCTAATTCAGCAATTTTTTCTGCAGAGTTACCGACAATCGCTGGATTTACTGCGTATTTGCCTTCATTCATCACTGCATCTTCTAGTTTTTGTAATTCATTCGGTTTCACGAAGTAAACATTGTGTGCTTCAAACTCAGCTTTGACAGAAGCATAAATTTCTTTATCCACAATGACCGCTTGCTCAGAAGCACAAATCATTCCATTATCAAATGATTTTGAAACAATTAAATCATTAACCGCACGTTTTACTTTAGCCGTTTTTTCAATATAAGCTGGTACGTTCCCAGGACCAACGCCTAGTGCTGGTTTACCTGTTGAGTACGCAGATTTTACCATGCCTGCGCCACCAGTTGCTAAAACAATGGCAATCCCTGGATGATTCATCAAAGCAGATGTTGCATCAATCGATGGTTGTTCAATCCATTGAATACAATTTTCTGGTGCACCTGCTGCAATCGCCGCATCCCGTACAATACGTGCCGCTTCTGCCGAACATTTTTGTGCGCTAGGATGGAAAGCAAAAACAATTGGATTTCTTGTTTTTAAGGCAATTAGTGATTTAAAAATAGTTGTTGACGTTGGGTTCGTTGTTGGTGTGACCCCACATACCACGCCAACTGGCTCAGCAATTTCCATTAAGCCGGTTTGTTCGTCTTTGTTAATTACACCCACTGTTTTATCATGTTTAATATTATTCCAAATGTATTCAGATGCATACATATTTTTGATTGCTTTATCTTCATAGATTCCACGGCCAGTTTCTTCGACAGCCATTTTTGCTAAAGGCATATGTTGGTCTAACGCCGCCATCGCCATTTGATGGACAATGTGATCTACTTGTTCTTGTGTAAAATCTTCCATTGCTTTTAAAGCGACATTCGCTTTTGTTGCTAATTCATCAATCATTGATGAAACATCAACTGTTTCTGTCTTTTCTTTTTTTACTGTTTTAACCATGTTCATCCTCCTAAGAGTTTCATTTTAAAAAAACTTTGTTAACTATTTCACATTCACATCATACAACATAAAATGAATCTTGTAAATAGTTTTTGTGATATTTTTCACAACTATTTATAATTTTTTTTATCTCAAAAAAAAAGACCTATTCTTTTTTCTAGAATAAGTCTTCAATATCATGCCAGTCCCTTAAAGGATTTTTTGATGTCTGTGCCAATAATTGTTGATAGTCAAAAAATTCATTCGGCTTAACCTTCTGAATGTCTTTGCGACAGTCTTTGACAGATAACTGGGTTTGTTTTTTCCAACGATAGGTGAGTAAATAAGTCAATAAATCTTCTTCGTTGATGGAAGAATAACCTAGTTCACGAAAATTTTGGCACTTCTTTTTAATACTTTTATTGAGCATTTTTTGTTGTAACCAACTTAATTTTTCCTTTGTCATGGGCTCTTCTCCTTCCAACCAAGCGAAAGATTGCTCACTTTTTAACTATCTTTCAACACTATAAAAAGGAACCTTTTTTGTAAACTTAATAGTTAAAAAGGACTTAGGGCGTAAGTCAAAATGACCTACCTTCCTAGTCCTACATTTTAAGATAAACGACACGAGCGGAATAGGAATTATCTCTTCTTATTGGCTTTCTCGTGTGACTACTGGTCACAGTTTCGCCTTTGAAAAGCCTGTTCCGCTCTCTTTAACCATTAAATAAATCAGTTGATTCGTTTAGTCTTTCTTTTCTTTTGAAGGATCTGATGTTTCAGGAACTTCAGTTACTTCTTCTGTGACTGTCTCTTCAACTTCTGTGACTGGTACACTAGTTACTGCTGAATCATTTGTAACAGCAGTTCCAGGTGTTACAGTTCGAATTGCTGCACGGTCAAATTCTAAGACAATACCTTCGCAATCGATTAAAACTGTTTTTTCGTTGATTTCACTTAAAACACCATGTAAACCACCAATTGTGACAACACTATCGCCAATTTTCATTGCGTTTAGTTGTTTTTGACGTTCTTGCTGTTGTTTCTTTTGAGAACGTGTCATGAAAAACATCATTCCTCCTAAAAGGACTAATGTAAAAATCATTGTAAATCCGCCACCCATTTGTTTCACCTCACTCTGCATTATTCACACTACTAACTGTATCAAAAAAATGCTTGAAGAACTAGTTTTTTCCTCTAATTTTTAGAAACTTTTTGCATTCGCTTTATTAAAGCCATATTCTTCAAAAAACGCTTGTCGGAATTCTAATAAATTGTCGTCCATAATTGCTTGACGGACGTTTTTCATTAAGTCTAACAAGAAGTATAAATTATGATACGATGTTAAACGGATTCCGAATGTTTCATCACATTTAATCAAATGACGAATATAGGCCCGCGTATAATTACGACAAACATAACAATCACATTTTTCATCAAGCGGACGAAAATCTCTTGCATATTGGGCATTTTTAACAACCAAGCGACCTTGTGAAGTCATACAAGTACCATTGCGCGCAATACGTGTTGGTAGCACACAATCAAACATGTCAATCCCACGAATCACTCCATCAATTAATGAATCAGGGGCACCCACACCCATTAAGTAACGTGGTTTATTTTCAGGAATTAACGGTGTCGTAAAGTCTAAGACTCGGTTCATTTCTTCCTTAGACTCACCAACAGATAAGCCACCAATCGAATAGCCAGGAAAATCCATACTCACTAAATCTTTGGCACTTTGACGACGTAAATCTTCAAATCCCGCACCTTGAACAATACCGAATAATCCCTGTCTATCAGGATTCGCATGGGCTTTTAAGCCACGCTCAGCCCAACGAGAAGTCCGTTCAATCGAGCGTTTGACATACTCATAGCTTTCATCAAATGGTGGACATTCATCAAAGCTCATCATAATATCTGATCCTAATTTATTTTGAATATTGATCGCTTTTTCTGGAGAAAGGAACATTTTTGAACCATTTAAATGATTTCTAAAATGCACACCTTCTTCTTCGATTTTCCGCATATCACTTAATGAGAAGACTTGGAAGCCACCTGAATCAGTTAAAATAGGTTGATCCCAGTTCATAAATTTGTGTAAACCGCCTGCTTCTTCGACTAAATCTTCACCTGGGCGTAACCATAAATGGTAAGTATTACTTAAAATAACACCGGCACCCATTTCTTTTAATTCTTCTGGTGAGATTGTTTTAACTGTCGCAAGTGTACCTACCGGCATAAACATTGGTGTTGGAAATGTGCCGTGAGGAGTAATTAATTCACCTAAACGCGCACCTGTGTGTTTATCTTTTTTGATTAAACGATAACGAATGGCTGGTTCCGTCATTCATTTCCCTACTTTCTACTATAATTTGTCCTCCCATCATCATACTTTTTTTTTATTGAATTTGCAAGGATTTCTCAAGGTTTCTTTTTTCAAAAAAGGATCCTTAAAAAAACAGCAACTAGTTCAAATAATTCAAATGAGCTAGTTGCTGTTTGGCACTTATTTTGTCGCTGTATATTTTTCTAAATCTTGCATCGCTGTTTTCACAATTTCAGGGGTAATTTTTTGTTTCATATAATGAATCGTTTCGCCTTCTATACAAGCACGTTCTGCTACTTCTTGATACTCGGCTTCAGTTAAGTCCATGTCCATTTCTTTTAAAGAAATAGGCAAACCTAGTTGGTGATAGAAAGGAATCAATTCAGCGATTTCTTGCCATTTCTCTTCAATGGCTAATTGAACAAACACACCATACGCCACTTTGTTTCCATGCAATTGTCGATGGCTAGCTGGCAGCAAAGTTAGTGCATCATGAATGGAATGGGCACCTGCTGTCCGACCATAATCATCGCCAAAGCCACCCACCATTCCACCAATAATTAAATTTGTTTCGATGACATCAATAAACGATTGATTTAATTGTTGCTCTTCCATCGCTTTTAAAGCATTGATACTTTCATTTAACAAAATATCGCGGCATTTTTCCGCGGCAAAATGAGAAACTTGAATAGGTAACACTTGGACGTCTAACTGCGAAATAATCGCATCTGCTTCGTACCATTTAGCTAATGTATCCCCAATACCTGCCACCATTAAGGACCGAGGCGAATGCAATAACACTCTTGGTTCTACCAACACCAAAGCGTTTGCTTGCGGAAAAACGTCATATCGTTCCATTACTCCATCTTCTCGATACATTACACTCAATGGCGTGCACGGTGCACAAGTAGCTGCTAAAGTGGGCAAAATAATTACCGGTAACGCCATTTTGTGTGCTAAGGCTTTGCCCAAGTCGGCCACTTTTCCTCCACCAACAGCGACGATGGCCTCTAAATGATTGTCCAGCACTTGCGCTTCTAACTCTTGCACACGTTGATCTGTACAAACACCTCCATAGTTTTCAAAAACAGCTGTTACTTTTTGAAACGTCGGAAAATACGGTTTTGCCGCTTGCCATGACTCAGTCCCGTGTAAAATGAATACACGATGAATATTTCTGCATAATAGTTGTCCTTCTAATAATTCCCACGAACCAATTTCGCAAAGATACTCTTGTGGTGTCCCTCTCACAATTAATGATTGTTCCATCTTGAAAATCCCCTTCATTTTTGACTTTTGAATTTTTTTTTGAAAAAGTTGTATTTTTTCAACTCTACTACTTTTCCTTTTACATATTCTATGATATGATAAACCACATCATAACACAATAAATTTTTATACATTTATTCGCTTTTTTTGAATATTTATAAAAATAATACAAAAAGGAGTTTACGCAAATGACCAAATGTAAAAAATGGCTACAGACGATTTTACCAATTTTATTCTTGTTGCTCTCATTATTACCTATTAAAGAAACTTTTGCAGCCGAAAACGATCCAGTCTATGACAAAATCATCCAAAAGGGAGAACTAGTTGTCGGCTTATCCGCAGACTATGCCCCTTATGAATTTCATGCAAAAGTAGATGGTGAAGATAAAATTGTCGGTTTTGATATTTCTATTGCTCAAAAAATTGCCGACGATTTAGGCGTTAAATTAAAAATCGAAGAACTAGGCTTTGATGCTCTGTTAGGGGCCTTAAAAACTGGCAAGATTGACATGGTCATCTCTGGCATGTCGCCAACGCCTGAACGATTAAAAGAAGTAGCTTTTTCTCAACCATATATGAACGTTCAACAAAGAGTCATTGTTCGGAAAGAAGACAAAGATAAATTTCATTCCACTAAAGATTTCGAAGGCGTTCGTGCAGGTGCCCAAAAGCAAACGACACAAGAAGAATTAATTAAAACCGAATTAACCGGTGCTGTCCCTACTTCTCTTCAAAAAATTCCAGATTTAATTATGAATCTAAAAAATAATAAATTAGATGCAGTCGTTATGGAAGAACCGGTTGGCGAAGCCTATGTTTCTCAAAATGAGGATTTAGCTTTTGCTGATGTTACCTTTGAAAAAGGCTCAAAAGATACTGCCGTTGCTTTTCCTAAAGATGCGCCCGTTTTGACGGAGAAAGTAAATGCCTCTATTAAACAAATTAATGATCAAAAATTAATGGACGGTTATAAAAAAGAAGCCAATCAATTAATGTTCCAAAAAGATCAAAGCTTTTTACAAAAGTATGGAAAGTTCTATCTTAACGGTGCAGGCTATACCATTTTCCTAGCTTTCATTGGTGTTTTGTTTGGTGCCATTTTAGGGGCATTACTTGCCTTAATGAAGTTAGCCAATTCCAAAATTTTACGTGGCATTGCCATTGCTTATATTGAATATGTTCGTGGCACTCCTTTGCTTGTTCAAATTTTTATTGTCTATTTCGGGACAGGCGTTCTTGGTTTAGACTTATCAAAAGTAGCAGCTGGTTGTATTGCTCTTTCTTTAAACAGTGGTGCATATGTAGCAGAAATTATTCGTGCGGGTATTCAGGCAGTTAATAAAGGACAATTGGAAGCTGCTCGTTCCTTGGGAATGAATCAAAACCAAGCAATGCGATACATCATTTTCCCACAAGCTATTAAAAATATTTTACCAGCGTTAGGCAATGAATTTGTTACAGTAATTAAAGAATCTTCCGTTGTTTCAGTCATTGGTGTTTCGGAACTAATTTTCCAAGCTGGCAACGTTCAAGGAGCAAGTTTTAAACCCTTCCTACCTTACTTAATTGTATCGTTGATTTATTTCGTCCTAACCTTTACTATCTCACGTCTATTAGGTGTTGCTGAAAGGAGAATGAGTACTAGTGATTAACATTAAAAACTTACAGAAAACATTCGGAAAAAATGAAGTACTTAAAGGAATTGACTTAGAAATTGAAGCTGGTGAAGTTGTCGTAATTATTGGCCCTTCTGGCAGTGGTAAAAGTACTTTTTTACGTTGCTTGAACTTATTAGAAACACCAACTGGTGGCAGCGTTGAATTTGAAGGAAAAAATTTATTAGATAAAAATACCAACATTGATCAACTTCGTCAAAAAATGGGAATGGTATTCCAAAATTTCAATCTTTTCCCGCATAAAAATGTCTTGGAAAACTTAACGATTAGTCCTGTTAAAGTAAAAAAAGAAGCCGCTGCCGAAGCCACAGAACATGCTCTTTCTTTACTGGAACAAGTTGGTTTATCAGATAAAAAAGAAAATTATCCCGCTCAACTTTCTGGTGGGCAACAACAACGGGTAGCGATTGCTCGTGCTTTAGCCATGCGCCCTGACGTGATGCTGTTCGATGAACCAACTTCTGCCTTAGACCCTGAAATGGTGGGCGAAGTGCTATCCGTTATGAAAAATTTAGCTATTGAAGGGATGACAATGGTAGTGGTTACCCATGAAATGGGCTTCGCAAAAGAAGTCGCGGACCGTGTCATTTTTATGGATGCAGGAATTATTCAAGAAGAAGGCACACCTGAAGAAATTTTTGATGCGCCACAAAACCCAAGAACACAAGATTTTCTAAGAAAAGTTTTATAAAAAGGAGCACCTGGTATGGATCGCAAGAATATCGCAACACGTTACCAACAACCTACTGAAAATTTACTCATGGATATTGCAACATTGGCGAAAAAGACCCCAAATTTAATCGATTTATCGATTGGTGACCCTGACTTAATTACCGATGAGCGGATTATCGAACAAGCAGCTAACGATGCCAAAAATGGGCATACAAAATATACCGCTTCTGATGGTAGCGAGGCATTCATTGAGGCGGTCATTCAGTTTTATCAGTCACATTATCAATTATCCTTTCAACCGAATCAAGTCCGGGCCACAGTTGGCGCTCTGCACGGAATGTACCTTGCCTTACAAGTGATTCTAAATCCTGGAGATGAAGTGATTATTCATGAACCTTACTTCTCTCCTTATAAAGACCAAGTCCTTTTAGCAAATGGTCTTCCTGTCTTTTTACCGACTTATGAAGAAGATGGTTTCCAAATTGATGTAGCTCTTTTGAAAGAAAAAATCACGCCTAAAACCAAAGCGATTATTCTAAATTCACCGAATAACCCGACAGGCGCTGTTTTCTCTGAAGAAACTTTCAGAGAAATCGCACAGGTAGCGATTGAACACAATTTATACATTCTTTCAGATGAAGTTTATGAAGCCTTTTGTTTCCAAGAAACGTTTACTCCCATGGCTACGTTTGCTCCAGAAAATACTATCACTTTTGGTAGCTTTTCAAAAGCCTTTGCAATGACTGGTTGGCGTATTGGTTATATGATTGCCCCAGACTATATTAACGAAGTAGCCAAATTAATTAATGAAGGCGTTACGTATTCTGCGCCTACGTTGTCACAGCAAGCAGGAATCTATGCGTTACAACATTTTGACGAATTTGTAGACCCAATCGTTGAAGTGTTCCAAACACGTTTAGAGTATGTGGCCCAACGAGTAGCAAAGATTCCTTTCCTTTCGCTTCATCCAGTCAAAGGAAGTATTTACGCCTTCATTAATATTCAAAAAACTGGACTAACTTCCGTTCCTTTTGTGGAAAAGCTTTTAAAAGAGACACAGGTATTAGTGATTCCTGGAAAAGCATTTGGTGAAACAACGGGCGATGAGTACATTCGTTTAGCCGCAACACAAAATTTAGATTTATTAAAGGAAGCGTTCGATCGAATTGAAAGAATGACCTTTGAATAAAAAAGCTTCTGCATTAGCTAATAATCATAGCTAATGCAGAAGCTTTTTAGATTTCTTCTATCAATTCAATCGCTTGCCCACCAACATGCGGTGGAATCGACATAGTCATCGGCGGCAAGCCCACGACTGTGAAACGGACTTTGGTCCCTTTTTTCAAGTGAGACAGTGGGATACTTTCCTCTAACTGTTCAACAAGTATGTTTAAAATTACCCCATGAGAAAATAAGGGAACAATGGATTCTGGATCACTTTCTGCTTGGATATTTTCTAAATGTAATCGCATTGACAATGGCTGCGTCTCATTTAACACACCAGCCTCTGCTAATTTCCCTGTAAAAACAGCAAGTTTTTCAGTCATTTGTTTGCCTCCTTTTTAAACATCATATTGAAGAGAATTAATTCCATCCCCTAAAAATTCTGAAGCGTTGTTAAATTCGGCAGGATCATATTTGGTATAGGAAACTTGTAATGTCAAAGTAATATTTCTTAAGGTTTCAGAATGGGCAAATTTCTCTTGAGCTTGTTGTTTGAATTCTTTTCTAGTAGTGTATCCGTCATCCCCATCGCGGAAAATTAATAACGCCCAAGTCGGCGGTGTGCCGTCGATAAAGTATGGTAAGAAGCGATCATCTGTTGTCTCTTTAATCGCCGCTGTCACGATTTGTAGCAATTCATTCTTTTGTTCAGGACTTAATAAGTTACGAATACTTTCCCAATAGGCCACTCGAATCACGACTAAATATAACGGCGCTTCATAACGTGTAGAAATATCAGAAAATAAATCAAATCCTTCTTCGTACATTTTTGCTGTTCTTAAATTAGTTACTGCATCTAACGCATTTAACTGAGAAGTTTCTTTACGTAAACGAATATTTTCTTCTTGAATCATACGAATTTGATAAGTCACTGCATAGATTGTTAAACAGTAGAGTGGCGGCATGATTAGCCAAAATAATGAGCCATAGCTAAACAAATCATGATAGACATACTGATATACAACATAAGTCAATTGTAGAAAAATAAATATAAGCGAAAATGTTAACCCCGCTGTAATTCCTACAAAATAGGTAACGATAATTAAGATAACTGAAATTAATAGACAACTTAAGTCCACAAAGAAATCATTCGTTCCTAAGGCCATAAAGATGGTTGTGCCGACAACCAAAACAATTCCTACCAACAAAGTTAAATCCAAAAGTAAGGTCACTCGTTTTTGATTCACTCTATTCCCCACCTTTCAAATTCTTCTTCACGATGAAGAACGCACTTAATCCAATAATGATCATACCAATTAAGAAGACAAATAGATAAATCATTAATTTATGATTATTGACAATTCGTTTACCTAATGATTCGTTGCTAACGTTGCTTACACGTTTTTTGAAACGATAATCATAGCGACGATAGTTCGGATCAACCACAATGGCATCTCCTTTGTACATAGAAGCATTCTTCTCTGTATTCACTTGTGTAGAGGCTAAAAAGACACCTTGTGATTTAGCTCCTGTTAAGATTAACGCCGCGGCTTTCGCATTATATGGAGAAAACATTAGCTGCGCCGTACCGATTTGTTTACCATAATCTTTTTCGATACTCAGTTTCTCGTTTGAAACAAAACGTGTGAAGTCCTTATCATAATGGAAATATAACTGATCGTTTAACTTACGAATCATCGGATTATCCTTAGGCGTACCAAAAATAATCAAGTTATGATTTTCTAATGCCGCATTTTTAGGCGCTTTTTTATAATACGTAATCTCACCGACATTACTTTCGGCATAATTACCAATTAAGTTAAATAAATTGGTCAACACTTTAAAATAGTTATCGTCCATTTTTTCTGGTAATAAAATCGCTAAATCAGCAAAAGAACGGCTTCTGATAAAAATGTTCGGATAGTTGTTAAATAATATGTCATTCAGTTCTTCTGTTTGAATAAACGCATTCGAATTATTTTCAATAAAGGCCCATGGAGTCTGACCATTTCGTAAAACTTCTGGTGATTTAACATTCAAATCAAAAGCGACTTTTAAAACAAAACTATCAGCAATTTCTAAGTTCTTTGGAAATTCGAGATTTAATTCATCACCGTTCGCACGAGTAGCGGTTAATTTCTTGCTGCCAATTGGTTTATCATTGGCATAGACCGTCACTAAAGAAGAATCAAAATCTAAGTTTTCAGCGTATTTAAAATGTAAATGCACGCGACTTCCATTGGCATTGTTTCGATCCACTGGTAAATTGACAAAGTACGTTTGTTCTTGGTGATAGGCCCCTTCTAGCTTGTCCCCCGTTGAGGTTAATGGATAATTTCCATCAAATTCTAAAGTTGAACTAAACGTATCGGTATTCTCATCAACTGTTGTCTCTTCTTTATCTGTTTGGGTCATTAATTCATAGTTGGCTAAATAACGTCCCGCACGAACAAGTAAGTCCTCATCTTTAGAAGTAGCTACTAAAACATGCTTATCTGGTTGATTGAAAAATTTTAAGACAGCCTGGTCCTCCACACGTTTGCTATCAATTTGACTTTTATACTGATCTGGTAATTTATCATAGCTGGCAATAATCAACTGATAGGGTGCTGACTGTTCTTTGTTCAAAGAAGCCATTGGCAACAATTCTTCTGAGGTAGTAATCAAACGAGCAGCACCAGCTAACGCATGGGTCGCTGCAGCTAATTCTTTTTCCGATGCATTTTCTGGTGTCAAAATAACACTGTGTTTATTCGCAATCGTGTCTGCTCCTACAAAATGATTATAAAAAGAATGAATTGTATTCTCTGGTAGTTGTAAATCGTATTGGAAGTTTACGTTAGATCCTTCATACATCGTTAACCAATTTGCCGGAGTTTCAATTAAATTATACATGTCGTTTCCTGCCTGATTAATAATTTGGCCCTCAACAGTCAATGTATTTGTCTCTTTAATCAGTTCCAAAGGGATTTCAATCGTCTTTTGTTGAATACCAGTCGTATTTTCAGGACGCCAAGAATAAAACTTCACACCATTAACTGCCACAGTTAAATCTGAGGTCTGATTATTTTTTAATTGTGTGATTTGGTAGGTCATATTGAATGATGCTTTTTTTACGTCCCAATAATCAATTTTTGTAAAATACATGGTGCTACGGACAGAAGTACCTGTTAAAGAGATTGTTTTATTTTGAAAAGGTTGTGTAAAGGTATGGTTGTCTTGTTCTTTGTTTTCGGCGTATACGGTCGGACTTGCGACACCAATCAGAATTGCCAGAAAGAACAACCCTATTAAAGTGACTGTTTTTTGTTTCATTGCACGTTTCCTCCTTATTTAAATCGTTCAGTTTTGTACCATTTTGTTTGTGTTTGTTTATGAAAAACATTTTCTTTAATATACATCACCATGCCATAAGCGGCGACTACTAGCCACATCTGACTGTATGTAATATACATCAAGGCAATAATTAAGATATTCTCTAAAGTCATTTCGCCTTTTTCGGTCGTAATACTGACAAAAGTACTGAAAATAAATAACAAAATCGCTAACAACCATAAGGAATTGCTAAATCCTTGTAGGGTCGTTGTTAAGTAACCAGACATTGATAAAACTAACATGATGTCTGACAAAACGAGCGATGTCATTAAGAGAAAATAAATGGACAAGAAATATAAAATATCAAAACGGATCCGACTCGCTTTAGGATTAAACAATAATTTAGCATTTTTAACAATGACATAAATATTGCCTTTGACCCATCGCGTCCGTTGTCGGAACCAAACTGACAAAGTTTGTGGCTCTTGCTCCCACGTCACTGCTTTTGGTTGAAACTTAATTTTATAGCCCATCATATAGATGCGAAAACTGATTTCTGTATCTTCGGCTAACGCTTTGTCATCCCAGCCGCCAATGGCTTCAATAATACTACGACGAACAATGAAATTTGTGCCAGGAATCGTGCATAACTTAAATAATTGAAAACGACCGGCTTGTGCCATCCATTGAAAGGCAAGTGTTTCGATATTAATAAAACGTGTCAACAAGCTTGCATTGCGATTTCTCGTTCTAAATTTACCAATAACCGCGCCGTATTCCTCACTAGCGATTAACTCTCCAACTAAATAACGGAGTGCATTCGGTTCAGGTGTATTGTCCGCATCATAAATGGCAATCACGTCCCCCTTGGCTTGCTTGAAACCAATGTTTAAGGCATTAGACTTACCTTTCCCACCTGTTATATTGTCTGTATTAATAATCTGCAAATTTCGATTAACCGCCTTTTTTTGGACATTCGCTAAAAGCTCAGCACTATTATCACTTGAGTTGTCATTAATCACAATAATTTCATAGCGATCTTGCGGATAATTAAAATTCAATAACGCTTCAACTGTCCGCACAATGACAATTCCTTCATTATGGGCCGGCACCATAATTGAAACAAACGGCGCGTCTTCGTCCTCTACAGGTGGCGGTGCGACAGGATCTGTTTTTAAATAATAAACATAGCCAAAAATAACTAAGAGAATATTTACAATTAGTAGACTCCAAATAATGATAGTTGCTGTTAACATTACAATGTCAGCAATGGTCATTTGTCTTCCTCCTTATTAATATATTTCGACCGATAATTCTTTCGTCCAATCATAAACAAAATAATCAGGATGATTAAAGTCAGCGTGACAACGCCAATCAAAATATTGTTTGTGATACTGAAAAAGAATGAAAATAACCCTGTAAATCGTTGTTTTTCAACTGTTGAGGCCCCTGTATCAGCCAAACCATTGACAATTTGATTGTTTAAGAAGAACCGATTATTCCGAAATTCGATTTTCTGCGTTTGTGTTTGAACAGTGAAATGTTGATCCGCTTCTGAAACACTAAACACTATTGGTGCTTCCTTGACTTCTTGAATTAGATGATCCACTTCTTTTTTAGAATTTGGAAATGAAAAACTAATGGTGGTCGGCATTGGAAATCGATAGTCATTCGGATTATCTTTATCCGTCCATTCAATCCCCGATAAATAATCATACGGTAAATCAAACAAAGCATTCTTATAAGTGATTGATTCTCCCGTTTGGTTCCGATAAAAAACGCGTTCAATCGGCGGATTTTCTCTTAGAATCACTGTATCACTAATTGCTAGACCATCCTCTTGGTATTGAAGGTCTTGATTCCAGTATCCTGGAGCAGAAATGCCTACTGGATAGACATGTCTGTCGACCAATAAACTAATCTGCTGCTCCATCAATTGTTTCAAGGCACGTTGGTCATTTAAATCAACATTGTTAACGACCGGTGTTTCTAAGAAAATGACCCCCGTCGAAGCAAACGCACGTAACGCATTCGTAAATAGTTTATAAGGTAAAATCGTATTGTTTTGTGAAACGCTCGTACTGGATAAAATATAAGGATACGTGGTTTTAACTAATTCTTCTTGCAAATAGGTTGCCACAGACATATCTCTTAACGGGTTAAAATCAGAAATCGTCAAAAACGGCCGTGACATTTTTTCACTTTCCAGCCATTGACTAATTACGTCCAAGCTTTCTAAAAAAACAGCGCCTTTGCGTTCAAACATTGGGAGAAAAGCATGCCCATTCTCAATTACACCAAATGGATATTCTTCTGGTGCTAATTCTTGTGTTTTTAATCGGCCAACCGTCTGACCTTGCGTATTTTCCAGCACAACTGATTGATCTTGAAAAGGCAATACTTGAGAAAAGCGGTTTTTTTCATCTTCTAACCGATATTGACGATGACTTAATTCTTTCCACGTACCGCTAAAATATTGTTTTTCATCGTCACGCATGTTTCGACCAATGTGTAATTGTTTGCCTTTAAAATGAACTCGATCTGCTAGAAAATCAGAGGCAATAACGCCGGCTTGTTCAGGCCAATTCACCATAGAAATCAAACTGTCATAGCCATCATTTAGCAATTTGCCAGGTACATAATCTGATACCGCCACACTCTGAACTTCTACTCCAAAACTCGTCAACACTCGTTGTAAAGCATCCACATCATTTTCTTTTTTCCCAGCAATATTCAAGCTGTCATAGACAAGTAAGACATGTTTACTTGGTGCAGCCAGCGCCGGTTTGGCAAAGCCACAAAAAACGAAAAAGAGTAAGAAACACACCCAGCCAATAAGATATTGTTTATTTTTCAATTCCCTCTACCTCCCCAATGACTTGTGGTGTTGTATCTTGCCACATTCGTTTACCAATAACATCAGAAACAATTTGTAACAAGAGAAAATCTAAAAATACTGAGACTAAAAACAAATGACGTACTAAGTCACTATCCCCATCAATAATAATTGTTGAAATGAAAACAACTAATAAATTAAGATAAATCCCTGTCATTAAAAAGAAGCGAAAAACTAATCTGGGTTCGTTTCTCTTGAGTCCTCTGTATAAACCAACGCCATATAAACCAAACAGAATCACGCCTAATAATAGATAGAAAGCAAAGTTTTTAGGGAAAAAACTGGCTTTAATACGGTTATACACCATAAAAAATTTAGATTGTTCCAGCGGTGCACGCCCCGTCGTTTTCTCAAAATTCCCAACATTATTAGGCTTTACTAAGTAAACATTTGGGACCGCTGAATTCAGTCCTTGCCATAATTCAGATGGATAATTTAAATAATTCAATAACACCCATCCAAAACTCGTTTTATCAAAAAAATCTTTTTTCATTTGTTCAGAAGTTGGTGACACGGGACTGTATTCTTCAAAGTAGGAACGTCCCTTTTGTAACCCATATTGCGGGTTGATTCCGCCCTCTGACATCCGTTTATCTGGAACCTTACTATCCTTCATTACACCGCGCGTCATACTGTGGTAGACATCACGTTCATAGATATCGTTAGGAACGATAAAAGCTGCTAACGTTGTAAAACCAATCAGTGCAATTAAAAAGGCCGTCATTGACAATCGTTGATAACGTTGTGACAAGTAGACAAAAAATCCTAATCCAGCAATAATTACACCAATAATCAGCAAATATTCTTGGCGTGTTGTTCCTATTAAAAGTACTACTGCTTGTGCCAAGATAACTAAAACTATTCTTCTGAGCCAAGTTCGTGGTTTCGTCACCCGATAAAAATAGACTGAAAATGCTAAGACACTCACAGAAAGTAAAAAACTCGTCGCTTCAGTATAAAAGGAATTAAAATAAATCGTATAGGAGGTATCCCCCAAGATGAAAATAACCAACAAAGAGATAAGATAACTTTTTTTCAAAGATACGCCTTCGGTTAAGCCTCGTACCAGAATATAAATTGACACTAAAAAACAACTAAGATAAACGAAACCTAAGAAACGAATATCGAAAAGTGTTTGACTATAAAAAAGTTTATTAAGCCAAATGGCAATGGTGATGAAAAATTGTTGAGTGGAAACAAAGTGCGTCGTTGTTTCATTAAAATAACGCATAATTGAAAAGTCCTTAACAAAATAGGCCACATTGTCGTAGCTATCACCATTGACACGATAAAGACTATTTGAATTTAACACACGAAAATACTCGCCATTATCTCCCAAGCCATTAATCGGATAAACAAATAACAAAATGCTTGTCACTAACCCAATCCCTAAAACGGCCAAAAGACTTGGAGAAATATAACGACTCAACCATTCAAAAGCCGAGTTCATGTATTTTTTGATCTTTTCCATGCTTTCACCTCATCTAGAAATCATAGGCCAAAAGAGCCATTAAGTTATTATAGGAATAGACTTGTTTCGTAACTTTATCACCAAACCCTCCATAAATCGGGCTGCTTGAATCCATAATTTGAAAATTATTAAGTACTGTAATTGCCGCACGATACAACTCTTTGTCATTTTCGGCAACACCAATTAAAGCCGCTATCGCATAACTGGCTGCAGATTGATTTTTATCCACAGGCGATCCATTTAAATCATACGAGTTAAAAAGCGTTCCTTGCTGAACTTGTTTTCGCACAAAATCAATACTAGTCTGCTTCGCCATACCCACTTCACTTAAATGGACAATCGTTAATAAAGATTCAATAATATTAAGTGTTCCGTTGTTTTCGTATTTATTTGTTTGATGATTAAACTTCGTTTGATAAAGAGGTAAATCATCAGAAATATAGCCATCGTCTATTAATTGGTAATGATACTGCAAGTAGTCTGCTGAAATCCCAAATTCTTTGTATAGATAACCCAGCGTAATTAAGTCAATATAAAACAAAGAAGTTTCTGAAGACTGTTGTTTTGATTTACTATCGTAAAAATCAATTAGAATATTATCTTTCATAGAGGTTTCCATAAAACTCTTGCCTAATTTTTTAATTTCTTGATCGTACTGATCTGTTTTAAAATGCCCCCCTGCTTCAATTAATGAACGAATGATCCGTAAATCATCAATCGAGGCATTGACATTGTATTTATTGCCTTGCTCGTCAATTCGGTAACTAAATTGGACGCCGTCGTAAAAGGTGTCTTTCGTCTGCTTGTAAAAATTATCAAAACGTCCCTGCGTATCAAAAGCTAAATTACGCAAATATAGACCCGAAGACTCACTTAGCAACTCATGTCCTGTGGCGACATCTTTGCGTTCAGCATCTGGTAAATAGTTGGTTAAAAAACCGCCGTCTGTTTTGAGCCGGGTTTCAATAAAAAACTTCAACAAATCTTTGCGTTCAGCTGTTTCTTTTGTGTGAAATTCATGTTTTGTTAAAAAATGTTGTTTGTCTGTCGACATTAAGCGTTGAATTTTTGGATTCACTTTTTCCACCTCTACTTTATAGGATTTTTCTCTAAACAAAAGAAAATATCCTCCCAGAAGCACCACGAATACCCCAATAAAAATCCAAAGTTTTCTCTTCATTGTTACGCCTCTTTTCCTCACTTCTTTATTGTCAGTGTACACAAAAGTACTTGTTTTTGCGAAACTTACGCTACCTCTTCAAACGCAAGAAAAAAAGCAATCCATAAAAATAAAAGGATTGCTTTAACCGTTTCGTCGATCATTTCCTGTCATCGTAATCTCTTTTGACAGATAACGCACACGTTCCATAATTCGTCTGGCTTTTAGCGGCTCTTGTTCTCCTCGTTGCGTCACGGTTAAATGCTCTTCTAAAGCTTTTAAATCTAGATTGGAAGAGAAAAAAGTAACTAATTGTTCTTGCATTCGGTATTGCAAGATTACGCTTAAAACGTCGTCACGAATCCAACTAGTCATGGATTCCGCACCAATGTCATCAATCATTAATATAGGGGATTTTTTTACTGCATCGAGCTTTTCACCAACTTGATCGCGACCAATGGCTTGCTTCATTTCTACTGTAAATGTTGGAAAATGAACAATTGTCGTAGTAAATCCACGTTCTGCTAAAGCATTAGCCATCGCACCTAATAAGAAAGATTTTCCTACACCGAAGGGGCCTTGTAAATAGAGCCCTTTATGAAATTCTTTTGGTGTCGCAGGATATTCTCTTAAAAATTGCATTGCTTCTGCTAACGCTTTGGCTCGACCTTGAGAAGATGGATCGAAATCTCGTAAATTTGCTTCTCGGACATCTTTTGGCATGTCCATTGCCCTTACTCGATTACGAATTTCTTCTTCCTTCTGACGGGCGATTAAATCAGCCGTTGGGACATACGTTACATCAATGTAATGAAAGTTCAACATTAATCTTGGCTCATAGCCGGGGGCAATCATTGCCGGATCGTTTAATTGAAATTTCTTTTTTTCTTGAACAAATTCATACAGCTTAGCATAACTTTTACGAATATCTTCATCGCTTAAACGCTCTCGGTTTGCTTGTATAAAGGCTTGAACATCTTGATCTTTCAATACTTCGTTAACCAGCTCTTCATATCGTTCATTGATGTCACGCTTCTGGATAATTTTTGACATTTCTTTTCCTACGTCTTCCATCATTGGTCACCTCCTTGGTTTAAAAATTCTTGAATTTGTCGATCTAACTCGGCTTGTTCTTCTGGGGAAAGTTTTGTTTCATCGTTTGGCTGATCTGCCCATTCTGGCAATCGCTCTTGTCGAACAGTTTGGCGTTTCCCTGAATAATTTTGTTGTCGCTGTTTTTGTTTGGTTTGGCTTTGTTTTGCCAATTCTCTGACATGTTCAATTGCTTTTTCTGGTGAATGAATGCCACTTTGTCCCCATTCATTCGCAATTCGATTCACATACTCCGCTTTTAAAGTCGGTTGTTGTTGAATATTGTAAACATAGTTAATCAAAATATTAATCACACTAGTCGGTAAGCCTGATTTAGCAACCAAATATTTCACTAATGAACGTTCTTGTGGTGTCGTATAGCCACCTCGACTATTTTTTAAAGCTTCTAAATATTGAATAGGCGGATTCTTTTCACTATCCATAATCATTTGGATATCCAGTTCAGAAAAACCATTCATTTTTAATGCGTTATATCGATACGTTTGTTGCTCTTCCACCGTCAATTGTGCTTGCTTGTTTGTCACTACGTTTGTTGGTTGTGGTTTTTTATCAGGATCAAACGCTTGATGAATCGTTCGCACTAATTCCTTAGGCAAAATTCGACTTGTATAATAGTCAAATGATTTCGAAGCAAAGTCTACCATATCTAACTCATTGATGCCATATAATTGATGAAAAACATAGACTTCTTCTTGAAAACTAGCCTCATCTTCAGGCAATTGTAAACCTAAGCGGTGCAAACCTTCCACAAAATAGTGCCAATCAAAAGAATCCGTTGATACAGAAATTTTCTTCGATTTTTCTTGTTGAGAAAAAGTTTCTTGAATCGTTGTCAATCGGTTCGCTTCGGAAACAATTTGTTCTTCTTTAAAGGCATAAACCTCTTGAAAGCTAGCGGAAACATTTTGATAGCCCTCTGTTTTAGTAGGATGCGGTTGGAACTTTTGCACTAATTGATCAAATTTCCGTTGTCCAACCCGATTAAATAACACTAAAGCTAACACTTCATCTTTAAAAAAACGAGCGGCTGTTTCAGGTGCTTTTAAATAATATAAATAACAATCTCCTAATTCCCGATCTGTTTTTTTATACGTTTCTAGCAACCCAATGCCCTCTAATTTGTAGCAAGCTTCTTCTAATTGTTGGCAACTCAAGTCCAGCAAACTAATTAAATCTGCATGAAACAGCGAGCCATCCTCCTCTGAGTCTGTTGTTTCAGATAACAAAAGCCAATATAAACTAAACGCATTGGCGCCGACAATTGGTTGATATAAAAAGGTTAAAACCTCTTTCTCTTGATCAGAAAGCGGTGAATCAATAACCGCTTGAAAAATATTTTTTGGTTGGATTCTTTGCCGATTTCCTTTCAAAGAAAGACCTCCTTTTTAATTTTCTGAGTCAGGAGAAGAAGATTTTGCTTTGTCGACAATGTCCTGTAACTCTTTCAAAAACACGCTCATATCTTTGAATTGTCGATAAACACTCGCAAAGCGGATGTAGGCAATTTCATCTAGATTGACTAAATCTTCCATCACATATTCACCGATAAGCGTTGTAGAGACTTCATTTTCCCCTAAACTACGCACTCGATTTTCAACATTATCGACAATTTGAACCATTTGTTCCATAGCAACGGGTCTTTTTTCCGCAGAGCGAATGAGCCCACGCAAAATTTTATCACGATTAAATTCTTCACGATCCCCATTTTTCTTGATTACAAGTAATGGCGCCGCTTCAATTCTTTCAAATGTAGTGAACCGATAACTGCAATTTTCACATTCACGACGACGGCGAATTGCACGTCCATCATCTGCTTGACGGCTATCAATAACACGGGAATTATTATGATGACATCTTGGACAACGCATAACGTTCACCTCTTCTATTCTGTATAATTTTTGTTGCCTATATTATAACATGAAATTGCGCTATTACTAGGTCTTTAGAACTGGTTCTTAGTTGAATCTTTGCCATTCTTTAATAAAAACAAAGACTTTCACTGTTTTTTCTGAAATTTTCAAAACATTTTACGCCATTTAAAAAATATTCACTTCTTTCCAGTTTGTTCCTCTAGCCACTTCTTCACTTGTTGTTCCGTTTCTTCTCTAGTTCCTTGATTATCAAACACGATATCTGCTCGTTCTTTTTTCATTTCAATCGGCCATTGGCTAGCAATTCGTTGTTGCGCTTCTTCTTCTGTTAATTGGTTTCGGGCCATCAGACGCTCTTTTTGAATCTTTTCTGGTACATATACCACAGCAACTTGATCCATAATCGCCTCATAATGAGCTTCATAAAGCAGAGGAATATCAACAATAACAAGGGCGGCTTTCTTTTTAGCTTCTTCAATTTGACGTAAAATTTCTTTTCTTAAAAAAGGTTTCAGCGTTTCATTTAACAGCTCTCTTTTTTGAGGACTAGCGAAAATTAATTGTCCTAACTTTTTCCGATCCAATTCACCAGTTGTTAATACTATTTCTGGTCCGAAAGTTTCAACGATTGCGGCTAAGGCTGGTTGCCCTTTTGCAACAATTTCGCGGGCGATAATGTCGCCGTCAACAATTGGATAACCCGCTTTTTTAAAAAGAGCAACAACCGTACTTTTACCTGTCGCAATCCCTCCTGTAATGCCTAAAACTTTTGTCATTTCAATCGACGACCTTTCAATTGTTGGCATTGTGGACAATAATGCGTACCACGTTGTGCCACTTTTGTTTTAACAATTGGCGTACCACAACGATTGCAAGGTAAGCCTGTTTGCCCATAGACATTCAACGCTACTTGAAAAGTCCCTGCTTCTCCTAACGCGTTTAGATAGGTTCGGATGGTGGTTCCACCTGCTTCAACAGCGCGTGCCAAGACGTCAATGATTGCTTGATACAACGTAGCAACTTCCGCAGGTTTTAAGGAATCTGCTGGTTGTTCTGGATGGATTTGCGCTTGCCAAAGTGCTTCATCTACATAAATATTCCCCAAGCCCGTCACTAGCTTTTGATCTAACAGCAATGGCTTAATTGCCTTATGATGCTTTTTCAAGCCTTGTTGAAAAGTAGCTAATTGGAAAACGTCTGGTGTTGGCTCTGGGCCCAAAGCTAAAATCCCTTTATATTGATGACCTTGATTCTTAGGAACCAATGTCATACGGCCAAATTTCCGTACATCTAAATAACGTAATTGCGTGCCATCTGTAAAAGTAAACATTACATGGGTATGTTTGGCAATTTCATCATCAGCCTGATGAAACTCATATTTTCCTTCCATCCGTAAGTGAGAAATCATATCATTATCAGACAATTTAAAAATCAGAAATTTTCCTCTTCGCTCAATCCCTTCAATCGTTTGACCA
This sequence comes from Enterococcus sp. DIV1307a, assembly GCF_050537425.1. Taxonomy (NCBI): domain Bacteria; kingdom Bacillati; phylum Bacillota; class Bacilli; order Lactobacillales; family Enterococcaceae; genus Enterococcus; species Enterococcus sp. DIV1307a. The sequence goes on along the minus strand of NZ_CP172914.1, from coordinate 642,267 downwards.
GCTAATTGACCTTGAAATACATCAACTTCTGGTGATTCAATAATTCTTGGCCAAAAAACAATGACTTCTTGAATGGTTTTTCCTACAACAAGTTTTTCAAGTCCTTTTCGCACTGTTTCTACTTCTGGTAATTCTGGCATTATTTTTGCTCCTTTATATAAAGAGGTCTGAACGCTTAGATATCAACGTCCAGATCCTACTTATCCTTATTTTATTCATCGTTCTTAATGGGTAAGCTATTATTTTGCTTCATACCATGTTTTTCCCCAACTGCTATCGGTGATAAGTGGCACATGTAAGGAAACTGCGTGCTCCATCACTTCTTTGACGAGTTGATTTAATTGTTCTAATTCTGATTCTGGTACTTCAAAAACTAATTCATCGTGCACTTGTAATAACATTGTCGCTTGTAATTTTTCTTCTTTTAAACGACGCGCCATTTCAATCATCGCAATTTTTAAAATATCTGCGGCACTTCCCTGAATCGGTGTATTAATCGCTGTACGTTCAGCGAACGAACGTAGATTAAAGTTTCTTGAATTAATATCACTTAAATAACGACGGCGATGATACAATGTTTCCACATAGCCTTTGTCTTTGGCATCGCGGACAATCTCTTCCATGTACTGTTTCACGCCTGGATATTTTTCAAAATAGGTGTCAATATATTGTTGCGCTTGCTTTCTAGTAATGCCTAAGTTTTGGGACAAGCCATAATCACTGATACCATAGACAATTCCAAAATTCACCGCTTTAGCTTGACGACGCATGTTAGGTGTGACATCTTCTGCTTTTTCAACACCGAAAACTCGCATTGCAGTGCTGGCATGGATATCTTGCCCTTCCACAAACGCTTCTTTTAAATGCTCATCATTAGAAATATGCGCGAGCACACGTAACTCAATTTGAGAGTAATCAGAAGAGAAAATCAACCAATTATCCTCTCTTGGTACGAAGGCTTCTCTAATTTTTCGGCCTTCTTCTAAACGGATAGGAATGTTTTGTAAATTAGGATCTACTGAGCTTAATCGTCCTGTTTGTGTCAGTGTTTGTACATACCGAGTATGAATTTTATTATCTGGCTGAATTACTTTTAAGAGTCCTTCAACATAGGTCGATTGAATTTTGGCAATTTGACGATAAGTTAAAATATCGGCCACAATTGGTGCTTGTTCTTTTAGTTGTTCTAAAACATCTACCGCTGTTGAATAGCCAGTTTTCGTCTTTTTGATCACAGGTAAGCCCATTTTTTCAAATAAAATAACGCCTAATTGTTTAGGTGAGTTCAAGTTAAATTCTTCGCCAGCTTCTGCATAGATTTTTTCTTCGATTTCTTTCAGACGTTCTGAAAATTCTACTTGCATTTCTTTTAAGCGCGTGGCATCAACACGGATACCAGTTATTTCCATATCGCCTAAAATACGAGAAAGTGGTAATTCCATTTTATAGAATAAATCAGCTTGATTTTTTTCTGTTAATTCGCTATCTAATTTGCTTGTTAAAAATTGAATTGCTTTAATCTTACGTGCTAAATGACCAAAGAAAACTTCTTCGTCCTCTGGCAAGCCTTTTTTGGCCCCTTTTCCATAAATGGCTTCATCAGATTGAATCGCATCATATCCGTAATGTTGTGCTACACCTTCAATATCCGCGTTATTGTCATTGGTATCAAGTAAATAAGCAGCCAATAAAACATCAAAGGCAATCCCTGTCATTTTTCCTACATAGCGATTTAGTGCAACGTACGTCCGTTTTGCATCGTAGACATTTTTTTTACGTGTCTCATCCATCAACCAGTCGATAAATGGCTGACTTTCAAAAACAGCTAAATTATTCGTGGTATAAATCTTCTTGTTGTTGCCCCAAGCAAGGCCGACAATCGGTGACGTATGATAGTTATCTTCCATCATCTCAACATAAAGAGCCATATCGTCTGTAAACATTTCATTGGTTAACTGATCTTCGACTACTTCAAATAAAATATCTTCCATTTCAACAGGTTCTTCTGTAATGTCCAACTTAGCTAAAAATTGTTTAAAGTCCATTTCTTTATAAAAAGGAACCAATTTTTCTAAGTCTTTCCCTTCATATGCCAAGTCTTCCACATTGACTTCGACTGGTGCATTGACTTCAATTGTCGCTAAACGTTTAGAAAGAAAGGCTTGCTCTTTATCATTAATCAAGTTTTCTTTCATTTTGCTTTTTTTCATTTCATCGATATTCTCATAAACCCCTTCAACTGAGCCATATTGTTTTAACAGCTTAATCGCGGTTTTCTCACCGATTTTCGTTACACCTGGAATGTTATCCGACGTGTCGCCAGCCAACCCTTTCATATCAATAATTTGCTTAGGCGTTAATCCATCATATTTTTCAGCAATATGCTCAGGTGTATATGATTCAATATCGCTAACTCCTTTAACAGTGATATCTACTTTGACAGTGTCCGTCGCTAATTGTGTCAAATCTCGGTCCCCTGATAACACAACAACATCAAATTCATCTTTATCAACTTTGTTGGCTAATGTACCAATAATATCATCTGCTTCATAGTTAGGTAGTTCATAATATTTTACGCCTAAACCTTCTAAAAGTTCACGAATATACGGCATTTGTTCTTTAAATTCCCCCGGTGTTTTTGAACGTCCGGCTTTATATTCTGAATAAAATTCTGTTCTGAATGTGGTTTTCCCTGCATCAAAAGCGACTAAAACATGAGTAGGCATTTCTTTTTGCATTACATTTTCAAACATATTGTTAAACGCATAAATAGCATTTGTATGCAAGCCGTTCTTATTTTTGAATCGTTCTAATGAGTTATGTAGCGCAAAAAATGCACGAAAGGCTACACTGTTTCCATCAACGAGTAATAATTTTTTTTTGGTCATTTTTTTCCCCTCATCTTTAGCAAACTAGTTTCCTTTCTATTTTAACAAAAAACTACAGAATTTGCAGTAGACGGCGATTGCAGAATGAAAGAAAAAGGTATTTGACATAGTTCCTTAGTGACAACTATATCAAATACCAAAATCAATCAGCAATACACGCTGGATCTTCACAAGTATGAGAATCTTTTTACGGCAAAACATTTCCCGCTGCACGATAAATATCGTACCAATCTTCGCGACTAATCACAATGTCTGCTGCTTTAGCAATTTCTTCAATTCTACCAAGATTCATACTTCCTGCGATGACTTGCATATTAGCAGGGTGGCGCAGAATCCAGCTGCTGGCTAAACCAGTTGGCGTTGTTTGATATTTTTCAGCCAATTCGCTTAATTTTTGATTTAACTCAGGGAATTTTTCATTTCCAATAAAGACACCTTCAAAATAACCATATTGGTACGGCGACCATGCTTGAATAGTCATTTGTTTCAACCGTGAATAATCTAAAATACCATGATCATAATCAATGCTTCCTGATATTTCCATATTTGTTTGTAAGCCTTGATCCACCATGCCAGTATGCTTGATGCCAAATTGTAATTGATTGGCTAATAACGGTTGTTTAACAGCTGTTTTTAAAAGTTCAATTTGTCCTGGCGTTTGGTTACTTACACCAAAATAGCGAACTTTTCCTTGTTTTTCTAATAAATGAAAAGCTTCAGCTACTTCTTCTGGTTCCACTAAAGTATCTGGACGATGCAACAATAATGCATCGACTGAATCTACACCTAAACGCTGTAAACTCCCTTCGACCGCTTCTAAAATATGTGCTTTTGAAAAGTCAAAAAAGCCTTGACGAATCCCACATTTCGTTTGTATAAAAATATCTTCACGACGAATGGTACTTTCTTTTAAAGACTTACCAAAAATGGTTTCGCAGTCGCCGCCACCATAAATGTCGGCGTGATCAAAAAATGTAATGCCATGATCATAAGCAGTTTCAATTACCTGTTGAGGATTTTCAGCACTATTTAAGCGCATACATCCTAAGATAACCGAAGAAACTGTTTCGTCACTTGTACCAAATTGCAGTTGTTTCATTTTAATATCCTCCTCATCCATTCCTCTTACTTCTTCATTTTAACACTATTTAGACAAAATTGGACTTCTTACGATAGATTCGCTTCGACTTTTTCAAAAAAAGCAGGAGATAATTCCTCTGGCAAATAAACCACTGTCTTAGAAGAAAGCGCTACGTTCATCTGAAACAAATGATTGACAATTAAGAGGTGTGCTTGGTGAAGTTGATACGTTGGTTTTCCATGAATAATTGTAATATTCTTTTTTTCACTGAAATAGCTTTTTATAGATTGCCCCAACGCTCGTTCCTTTTCTGGAGGAAAGTCCGTCAATAGGCAAATAATATATTTTTTTTCATATAAAATCGGGTTAAATAAATCTAGGATGTGATAAAAATAGCAACTCGTCAATTCCCTTTCTTTTACTGAAGTAAAGACTGGATATAGGCGCTTTAAAAGCCTAATTAGTTTTTGTAATCTGTGCCAGGTTTGTTGATAACGAGCAGCGAGTGTTTGTTCCTGTTTATGAGCTGGCAACCATGCTTGTCCGTCTAATAAACTATTCATATGCGTACTTAAAAATCGACATAAATGAATTTCTTGATAATTAAAATGATGTTGTGTAAAATTTCTCCTAATTTCTTTCATAATAAAAATAGCTGTTTTTAAGCATAAACTTTCTATTTTCATTTGCTCATGAATAAAATACTTTCGCGCTCTCTTGCCAAAACAACCACCAAAATGTGCTTCAAGAATCACAAATAACGCTTTTTGTTCTTTAAGAGACATAAAAGAAGTGCTCAACACTTCCACACGAAATAAATAAAAAAAAGCACTTGTTTGTTGAAATAAATTAGCATTTGGTACTGAAATTTCATGCCCGCCTCGGTATCGTTTCTCCCAAATATAAATTAGCCAACTAAGATGATTCTGTTGGGCCACATTTAAATCCAACTCAAAAAAGGTAATGATTTTCCGAGTCATTTCTCTGTTTTCTTCCAGACAGCTTTCTTGAAAAAACAAATAAAAACAAAGGATTAACTGTCGAATTTGCCATTCATTGCCAGTTAAATCGTAATGTTTTTGACGTACAATAATATCAAAATTAACTAGCCAACGTCGAATATTAGAAAGTTTCTTCCGAAGAGTTGATTCCTGTAATCCCAATACCTGGGTCAATTGTGCATAATTGATTCGCTCTTCAATTAGACAACGTAAAATATAAAATTCGGGAATAAAATAACAAAATTTTTGTCTAAATCGAGCCAAGCCACAAACGCATAATTCACGATATTTTACAATTCCTTTGGTCGTTGTATAAATCTTACAAAGCCCTTCTATCTTAAACGTTTCCTGCTTTTTTTCAAAACGTTGAATGTAACAATGGATGGTTTTGTCGCTCACCTTTAGTTTTTCTGCAGCCATCAAAACAGAAAATGTCTGCTCTTGTTGCAGTAAATCCAACAATTCCAACATATTTTTATGTTCAAAAGACAATAATTCCTTGAAATCCATATATCGTCCCCTTTCACTCCCTTGTTATAAGAATACGTCAAATAAGGCAAAAATTTTTTTAAGAAGAAAAAAATAGAGAACAAAAAGTATTGATTACTTTCCGCTCTCTACAATTATATCGAATTATTTTTTTGAAATATGCAGTGTCATAGCATTTGCTGCTACAATAATTGTACTTAATGACATCAAGACAGCACCTACAGCTGGATTTAAAACAATCCCAATTGGTGCAAGAACCCCAGCCGCTAAAGGAATGGCGACAATATTGTACCCAGCTCCCCACCAAAGATTTTGGATCATTTTACGTCGTGTTTGTTTGGCTAAATCTAAGAACCTTAAAATATCTTTAGGATCACTATCCGTCAGTACAACATCTGCCGAATCAATTGCTACATCTGTACCAGCGCCTATCGCAATGCCGATTGAAGCACGGGCTAAACTTGGTGCATCATTAATACCGTCTCCTACCATCATGACCTGATGCCCCTCAGTAAGATACTGTTGCACAATTTTTTCTTTATCTTCTGGTAAGAGCTCTGCGTAGTATTCCTTCATCCCTAAATAATTAGCAACTGCACTGGCAGCTGTTTGATTATCCCCTGTTAACATGACTGGCGTAATTCCTTGCGCTTGTAACTCTGCAATAAATGTTTTAGCTTCTGGTTTGACTTTATCTCCTAAAGCAAGCAGTGCGACTAATTGACCAGCGATGATTAAATAGCTCAAGGTGTTTCCTTGCTCTTGATAGTTTGTTTTAATTGTTTCATCGAAGGTTAACTGTAACCGTGCAACTTCTTTTTCATTGACTATTTTGACTTCTTGGTTTTGAACAGTAGCAACCAGTCCTACGCCTGATAAAGCTTGCAGATTATGGGCTTCATAAGGTTGAACGGCTTGTTTATTTAAATAATTCATGATCCCAATTGCCAACGGATGGTTTGCATTTTTTTCTAATGCTCCAATATATTTAAGTGCTTCTTCTCTAGTGAATTGCTTACTCATTAATTCTAAGCCAGTAACTGTAAATTGTCCTTCTGTTAAAGTACCAGTTTTATCCAGCAACACATATTCAACCTTATTGGCTTGTTCTAATGCGTTCCGATTTTTTAAAAGTAAGCCATTTTTAGCAGCAATGGAGGTACTTCTAGCAATCACTAAAGGAATTGCTAAGCCTAACGCATGGGGACAGGCAATAATAAAAACTGTAACCATTCGTTCAAATGCTAGCGATAAATCTTTCGTCGCCATTAACCAACCGATAAATGCTAACACACCTACGAATAAGGCAATATAGAATAACCACTTGGCTACACGGTCTGAAATGGATTCTAGTTTTGATTTTTCCGATTGCGCTTGTTTAACCATCTCCATAACTTTTGACAGGTAACTATTTTCACCCGTGCCAGTTACCGAAATTTCAATCATTCCGTTGCCATTGACTGCTCCACCAATCACGGAGTCGCCAATGTTTTTTTCTACTGTTTTTGATTCCCCTGTAACCATCGATTCGTCGACTGTTGTGCTTCCTTTCAAAATTTTACCATCTGTCGGAATTTTATCTCCCGAACGAACAATCAAGCGATCGCCTTCTTGGACATCTTGCAAAGGAATTTCTTCTTCCCCATGTTCAGTCATTCGCTTGACTGTGTCAGGCAACAGTTCAGCCATTTTTTTCAAGGCATCACCAGCATTAGAAATAGCATTCATTTCAATCCAATGACCTAAAAGCATAATAACAATCAGAGTGGCTAATTCCCAGAAAAAGTCCATCACGTGGGCCTGATTCGTAAAATGATTCATGTAAAACGCATATAAGCTGTAAAAATATGATACCGAAATCCCCATCGCAATTAACGTCATCATTGCTGGACTCTTTTGCTGTAATTCCATTTTAGCGCCACTTAAAAATGGTTGTCCACCATAAAAAAATAGCACTGTTGCTAAAATTAAGACCAACCAATCAGAACCTGGAAAAGTAAATTGAAAAGGTAATTGAAAACCCATCATTGGAGAAAGAACAATAATCGGAATAGCTAAAATCAATGACAGCCAGAATTTTTGTTTAAAATTCCCCATATGCATTGAATGATCCATTCCCTTCATTCCTTCATGTTGGTGTGACATAGCCATTTGTTCATGCGCCATATCATGATTCATGTGATTCATTTTATCGTGGGACATTGTTGGCTGTTTTTCCTGGTGTTGTTCATGATTATGTTTTGCTGACATATGATCCCTTCTCTTCTTAAGTATTTTCATCTTAAGCATAGCACAAGATGAAAATTGTTAGAAATAATTACTTTTTTTAGTTTAGAAAAAAAAAGAGCCGAATTTTGCGTATGTATATTTTAAGAACACCTTATCCTCATATTTATTACAAAAGGAGTGTTTCAATGAAAATTACTACAAAGCAAGTCGGGGCGCGCATGCGTGAAGCTCGAAAAAAGAAGAAGTACACTTTACGTTATTTAGCCAATAAAATTGGTTTATCTAGTGGAAGTACAATTAGTAACTGGGAATTAGGTTTGAATTTACCCAATAAACGATACTTAAAAAAAATCGCTAAAGCCTGTGACACAACAGTAGATTGGCTACTTTATGGTGATTTCGATCGATTTGTGCGCCAGCTATTAAAAGAAAATTTTCAAAATAAACAACTGCTAAAACCACCTTTTTTTACTCAGTTGATGGTACGTTTATCTGAAGAACAGCTATCCTATCACGATTCCTTAAAAATTATGATTCAAGCGCAAAAGTTACAGCAGTCCTTTTATGCTTTTCCTTTAACAGTAGAAGCCCCCTCTCATTCCCAAGAGAGTATTTCTATTTATGAACCAACAACTGCAGAAGAACAGTCTGACCAATCTTATTATCATCCGTTTATTTTGTCAGAACTCCATGAATTATTTACACATTCTCAAAATCCAGAATTGGATTATTCTCTGATTATCGCTTTTCTTCCTTTGTTAAAAGTAGATCAATTAACTGAACCTCAAAAAGAAGTCTTACTGGCCATCTTTAAGCGGATGAATTCCTTTAAAGACCAAACGTTTTTAAATGAATTCTTTGTGGAATTACAGTATTTACTCTGATTCTACAAAAAAGATTGAGCCATGTATCTCAAGGACTTAGGCTCAATCTTTTAGTTAAATTTTTTCTATTTATGAACGATTCTTTCGTTCGACTAAGTGCGTTTTCCGTTGTGGGCCAATGATTAAAGGAACGGATTCATATTTGACTTCACTGTATTCCAAGCCAAACCAACTTTCAGGAGAGGTAGTTAAGTTTTTGATAGCTAATTTTGCCTGCATAATTTGTCGATCCCATTTTTTCAGTTCAGAAACGTTAGATAATTCTTCTTGAATTAATACAAATTGGAAATCGCCAACTTCTCTTCCTGGCGTTAATGAATAACGTTGTGGCTGTTTTGGCAAGCGGCCTGTTTTCATCAAGTCATGAACAATTTGTCTTAAATATACATTCACTTCTTGAGAAATATGGAAGCCTAAATATAGCTGAACTTGCACAATAAAATCAGTCCCTAACATATCAACAGAATACTCTTGAGTAAAGGGTTCATCTGTTACCTGAACATTAACAAACCAATAAACATTCGCTCGTTTTGGCTGTTTGTCCAAAATCGAATAAATAATATTACGATTAATTTCGCCGTCCACTCGATCGGAGGTTAAAAAGACCACGTTGGTTTGATACATAGGTACAGATGTATCTTCTTTCAAAGCTTTAAGTTGTGGTACATATTTTTCCAACGACACTTGTTCCGCCGTCGCTTCCTTAATCTCGTTGCCGCGTTCCCAAATAATCATGATGCATAACAAGAAGACTGCCATTCCCACAGCAACATATCCACCATGGAAAAACTTCGCAGCACTTGAAAAGAAAAAGACAACTTCAATGGCAGCAAAGAACAAGGAAATTAGATACGCAGACCAAGCTGGAATTTTATCCAAAAGATAAAACAACAATAAAATGGTCGTCATTAACATCGTAATCGTAATCGATAGACCATACGCAGCTTCCATGTGTGTCGATGTTCTAAAAGCCAGCACGATTGCTGAACAAGCTAACCACAAAATTAAATTTACCGCTGGAATATACATTTGACCGATATTGCTCCCAGGATAAATAATTTTAAGTCTTGGTAATAACTTCAATTTAATCGCTTCAGAAACTAAGGTATACGAACCTGATATTAACGCTTGTGAAGCAATCACTGCGGCGATTGTTGCAAAAACAACGCCAAATACGAGAATACCTCGTGGAATCATTTGGAAAAATGGGTTAATTTCAGCTAATGCTTGCATTTCAGGGTTTTCTTTGACCGTTAACAACCACGCAGCTTGACCTAAATAATTAAGAATCAAACAAATCTTAATATACGGCCAGCTAATGCGGATATTCATTTTTCCTACATGCCCTAAATCAGAATATAAAGCTTCAGCACCAGTTGTAGCCAAGAAAATATTCCCTAAAATAAATAGACCTAATTTATTTTCTGGACTGACTAGTAATTGCAAAGCATAATATGGATTTAATGCACGAATAACCGTCCAATCTTGGCTAAAATTCATTAAACCAATGATGCCTAAAAAAGTAAACCACAAGAACATAATCGGTCCAAAAGCTTTCCCGACCAATTCTGTTCCAAATCGTTGAACAGAAAAAAGAATTAAAATAATCGTCAACGTAATAACCACTATAATCGTTTGGTCATTGCCAAAACGTTCAAAAAATGCCGGAATCCCCCGTAAGCCTTCAATCGCTGTCGTCACTGTCACAGCTGGGGTCAAAACGCCATCAGCCAGTAAAGCGGCGCCGCCAATCATTGCGGGAATAATCAAATACTTACTTTTTTTACGAACCAATGTATAAAGAGAGAAAATCCCACCTTCTCCATGGTTATCAGCATTTAAAGCAATAACAACATATTTAATCGTGGTTAAGATAGTCAATGTCCAAAAAATTAATGAGACCGAACCTAAAATAAACGATTCAGAAACCCGTGCCAAGCCACCATTATCTCCTACAATGGCTTTCATTACATATAAAGGGCTCGTTCCAATATCTCCATAGACAACGCCCATGGCAACTAAGATCCCTGCCATCGTAAATTTCCGACGATCAAACCCCTCTGCTTTGTGTAACACAATACTTTCCTCCTACAAAAGAAATGACTTCGTTTAGTTTAACCAACAGCTCCATAAAAACTTTTAAAACTCTTTATTATATAACGTTTTATATATCTTTTTCATTAGTCAAAAAGCGCTTTTTGACTAACGATGCTACTCACTATAATACGTTTTAAATCGTTTAGCAAGTCTTTTTATTAGAGAATATTCATCTTAGATAAGAAACCCACCTATTTTGAAAAAAGGAAAATCAAAAATAAGTGGGGCAGCAGTCGAAACGACTGCTGCCCCACTTGCTAACTATTAAGATAATTTTCTGAACAAAAGTAGCTTCTTTTATTCCTGTTAAATTTAAATCACTTCTTCTTCCTCTTCAACTTCAGAGAAATGGAACTTAATCATTTCATTGACGAAAATTGGCACAAAGGATAGGAAAATTGCTAACATCCAATGATTTAAACTAATATGCACTAATCCAAATAGTTCTTGTGTGAATGGTAATAAAGCAATGGTTGTGGTAATTAGTAATGCTAAAACGACCATTTCAAAGAGCGACTTGTTGCTTGATAATTTTACACGGAAAACAGAGTTCGCACTACGAACATTAAAGACATGTAAGATAGAGGAATAAGCTAAAATTAAAAATGCCACTGTTTGTCCAACTTCATAGCTGTTTGAAACATAGGCTGAAACACCTGGTACAAAGGCACCTAGGTAAAAACCAAACAAAGTAATGACTGTGAACACTGCTGCATTAATCCCAATCTTTTGCCATAAGCCTCGTGCAAAAATCCCTTCATTTTTAGGAATTGGTGCCTCATCCATAATTCCTTTTTCCGCTGGTTCTTTCCCTAATGCAAAACCAGGTAACCCATCTGCGACCACGTTAACAAACAACAGTTGAACCGCAGTAAATGGCGCACCCCAACCAAGTAACATGGCAATTAAAACAATAAAAATCTCAGAAATATTACAGCTTAACAAGAAGTTAATGGCTTTACGAATATTTCGGTACACGGCACGTCCTTGCGCCACTGCATCAACAATAGTTGCAAAGTTATCGTCCGTCAAAATCATATCTGAAGCGCCTTGGGCCACATCTGTTCCAGTAATCCCCATTGCGCAACCGACATCACTAGCTTTCAAGGCTGGCGCATCATTCACGCCATCTCCGGTCATTGCTACAACAGCGCCAGAACGTTGCCATGATTGAACAATTCGAATTTTATCTTCAGGGGTTACACGTGCATAAACGGATAAATCTTTAACACGTTTATCTAATTCTTCATCACTCATTTTTTTCAGTTCTGAACCAGATAAGGCTTCACTTTTATCTTTTAAAATTCCTAATTCTTTAGCAATTGCACTGGCTGTTACCACGTGATCACCAGTAATCATGACTGTTTTAATTCCAGCTTTTTTCGCACGAGCAATGGCGCCCTTACTTTCTGGACGTGGTGGATCAATCATGCCAATTAAGCCTAACAAGCGAAGATTTTTTTCTAAAGCCTCCGATGTAATTTCCTTGGGTGGTTCATCATATACGGCATAACCGACAGCAATAACTCGTAACGCTCGTTTTCCGAAACGATCATTAACAATAGCCGCTTGATCGACATCTCCGAAACCAAAACGAGGTAGTAACACATCAAAGGCTCCTTTAGTAATTGAGATGTACTTTTTCCCCCATTGATGGACCGTAGTCATCATTTTTCGTTCTGAATCAAAGGGAATTTCACCAATACGAGGATATTTTTCTTCAAGTTCTTCTTTAGTATGATAATTTTCTTCGACAGCACGAACAATTGCCGCTTCTGTCGGATTCCCTGTAACAGTTAGTTCATCGCCTTCTTTTTCCACAATGACATCTGTACATAAAGCAGCCATTTTCAATACTTCCATGGCTTCATCGGTCATGGCATCTTCCGTATCCGTTACTTCATCACCACGATGCCATACTCGGCGGACGCGCATTTTATTTTGTGTCAGTGTTCCTGTCTTATCAGAACAGATAACATTCGCAGTTCCTAGCGTTTCTACTGCTGGCAATCGACGAATAATCGCATGTTTCTTAGCCATTTTTTGAACACCATATGCTAAGGTTAACGTTACAATCACGGTTAGTGTTTCTGGTACAGCTGCCACCGCTAAGGAAACGGCTGTCATAAACATTTCAAGAAGCGGTTCTCCTTGCAGTTCACCAATAATGAAAACAATTGCTGCAGCCCCTAAGGCTAACAAACTAATACGTTTGCCTAATTGATTCAAGCGTTTTTGTAATGGTGTTTTTTGCTGATCGCTGTTATTCAGTAACCCAGCAATTTTACCCATTTCTGTATTCATTCCTGTTGCAGTTACTACTGCTCGTCCGCGGCCATTCACAACGGTACAGCCTTTGAAAATCATATTTATTTGATCTCCTAAGCCATCATCGTCATGCCCCACGTATGTAGGATCTTTTTCAACAGGTTCACTTTCACCTGTTAGTGCTGACTCTTCTACGCGCATTTGAGAAGCTTGAATAAGTCGTGCATCGGCTGTAATCATTGAACCAGCTTCAAGAACTAGAACATCTCCTACTACTAGTTCTTCAGCATCGACTTCGATTACCTTGCCATCTCGTAAGACTGCACTACTTTGCTTGTTCATGTCTTGTAAAGCCGCCAGAGATTTTTCAGCATTTCCTTCTTGAACAATGGCTAAAACAGCATTGATAATCACAATTGCAATAATTAAGATTCCTTCAAAATATTCGCCATGTTCTGTTACGATTGCTGTATAAAACGAAATTGCCGCAGCAACTAATAAAATAATCGTTGTAAAATCAGATAAACTGTGAATAAATTTCTTTAACACAGAATCCTTCTTAGCCTCTTCAAATTGATTGCGGCCATTTTCTTTCAGCCGTTGTTGGGCCTCTTGTTGTGTTAAACCAGTTTCAGTATTGACTGAAACTTCTTTTGTGACAGTATCGACAGATTGCTTGTAAGCTTCCATCCTATTCCCCCTCTAATTTTTTCTTCCTATATAATAGTGTCTCTATTAAATATAACATGATTTTTTTTGAACACGCAACTTTTTTCATCTTTGGCTTAGCGTTCTCTCATATGTCCAGAAAAAACTGGTATTTTCGTTGTTGCTACAGCAATGTTTCTATTTGATTATGGGAATTTTATGAAAAAAGAAACGAATTCAGCCAAAAAGCAATGGACATTTTTTTCATTTTGTCTGATAAAAAAATAGTTTATTTCTATATATTCAACACAAAAACAACAAAAAATACAATGTTATTTGGTTCGCATGATTATTTATTTTACATGTTATAAAATAACCAGAAAAATATTATATTTAATCTTATTAATAAGTGTTATAATTTGCAAACGCTTCCAAAAAGTGCTATTCTTTAAGTGTAAGGAGGACATGCAAATCAATTGGTTGAAGATTTTCTCAGTAGATAAAAATCGGTAAACTCAAAGTTGTTAGAATTGCAAGATTCACCTGTAAACAATACGTGTAGAGTAATTGTTAGTGATAACTCGTATCGGAAAATAGGGAAAGGTTATAGAAGGATGGAGTTTCTATAAAGCATTTACCCTATCTGTTATCACCTAACGCAAGTTATCCACCATCCAAGCGTCGAAACTGTATGAAAACAAGGTTTTAGTTTCACCACATCACGTTCACCTTTTGCTTTACATGTATCGCGAAATGTAAACACTTATTCAACCAATTGATGTCTTCCCGTTAACAAGGCCGAGCTTAAATTTAAGCTCGGTTTTTTCTTTTAGGCAATAAAATATATTTGTATCAAATAATCATATGTGTTATATTCAAGGTGCACATTCTATTTTATCTTCTTTTAAAGGAGGGAATGCTATGCGAAAAAAGAAAAAATCTTCGTTTGAAAGTTCAATTCATGTTTATCGTGCTATGGCTCGTATGACCCAGCAAGATTTGGCCAATCGAGTCGGTGTCTCTCGACAAACAATTATTCAACTGGAACGAAACAAGTACAATCCTTCATTACTTCTTGCGCATGACATCGCGAACGTCTTTGGCGTAACCATTGATGATGTGTTCACCTTCAAAGAAACACTGAATGACGATGTAGAACAAGAAGCCTAAACAGTATAAGCTGTACTTAACAAGACAATTTTTCTGATTGTACTTGGAGTTGCCGAGGTACAACTTAGTACCGGCAATACGAAGAAAGCATTTCTTCGTATTGTTGTTTCAATAATTAATCTTTTCTTACATAAAAAAAGAACGGCGCAACCGTGGTTGCGTCGTTCTTTTTATTCTAAGATTGTCTACTAAGCATTTTTGCTCTAGTAGCGTTTTGGTTTCTAACTTTATTATTTACAGGGGAAGAAAAAATAAAGCACACCTTTACTGTGATTCCAAAAATCACGTGTTTATCATAATATATTTTTGTTTCAATCCCAAGTATTCTGCTCACAAAGTGTCGCTTATTTAATAAACATTGCATCGCCAAAACTAAAGAAACGATATTTTTCCTCAATAGCATGTTGATAAGCAGCCAATGTTAAGTCTTTTCCTGCAAAAGCACTCACAAGCATCACTAACGTAGACTTTGGTAAATGGAAGTTCGTTGAAAAAGCCTCTACGACTTTAAATTGATACCCTGGTGTGATAAAAATATCGGTCCAGCCACTGTCAGCCTGGATTTCACCATTAAATTTTGTGCCAATTGTTTCCAACGTACGAATAGAAGTTGTTCCAACGGCAACAATCCGACCGCCTGCTTGGCGCACTTCATTTAATTGCTTAGCCGCTTCTTCAGTTAAACGATAGAATTCGCTATGCATATGATGTTCTTCTATATTATCAACGCTCACGGGACGGAATGTTCCTAAACCGACATGTAAAGTTAAATAAACGAGATGAACACCTTTTGCTTTGATCTCTTCTAATAGTTCTTTTGTAAAATGCAAACCCGCTGTTGGTGCTGCAGCTGAACCATTTTCTTCAGCATAAACCGTTTGATAACGATCTGGGTCATCTAGACGTTCTTTGATATATGGCGGCAATGGCATTTCTCCTAACGATTCTAAAATTTCTAAGAAAATACCATCATATTTAAATTCAATGATTCGACCACCATGTTCCAACTCTTCTTTAACCACCGCTTTTAGGCGACCATCGCCAAATTGAATTTCCGTGCCGACTTTTGCACGTTTCGCGGGTTTAATCAAGGTTTCCCATGTATCGCCTTCTGTATTTGTTAAAAGTAAAACTTCCAAATGACCGCCTGTTTCAGGTTTTTCTCCATATAAACGGGCCGGCAGTACCCGTGTATTATTCATGACTAATGCATCCCCAGGCTGTAATTCATCAAGAATATCATGGAAATGTTTATCCTCCATGTCCCCTGTTTCTTTATTTACAACTAATAATCGTGAACTAGCGCGATCTTTTAGTGGGGTTTGAGCAATTAATTCTTCTGGTAAATCAAAATCAAAATCTTCTGTACTTAGCATTTCCGTCACTCTTTCTACTAGTTTTTATCTTGGTTATTCTAACACTTTTTCTTGTTTCTGGCTATGTCAGCCTTCTGAATCAAACTAAATAGTTGTCAAAAAATGTCAGAAGCACTATACTTACTTTAAGTAAGTATACATAGTTATTTAGAGGAGGAACTCAAAATGCATGCTCAATTTCATCATGTTTCACTATTAGCGCGTCATGGTCAAGAAAATCAATCATTCTATACAAAATTGTTAGGCTTACGTTTTGTCAAAAATACCGTAAATCAAGACAACAATCGCATGCCTCATTATTTTTATGGCGATTATCAAGGCACACCGGGAAGCTTAGTAACTTTTTTTATCGTGCCCTTATTAGGCAACCGCTATGAAGAAAAAAATTATTTAGCCACGATTGGCTTAAAAATTCCCCAAAACAGCCTTTCCTTTTGGGAACAACGTTTAACAGAAAACAAAATTCCATTTAATAAAAAAGAAAAGAGCCTCCATTTCAGTGATCCAGATGATACGCATATTATCCTGACAGAAGTTCCTGAAAATCCATTAAAAGAAACACTCGTTGTTTCTAACGACATTCCAGCAGCGGTTCAAATTATCGGTTTAGCCTCTACTGAATTTCATGTGCCAGATTCTGAAAAAACCTTGGCCTTTTTTGAAACATTTCTTGGTTGGCAAGCAGTTGGCAATACGATTATTTTAAGTGAGACGGAAAGCTTTTCTGTTCATCAAACAACGTCGGATAAAACAAGCCGAATGGGGCGTGGCAGTATGGATCATATTGCTTTTTCTGTGGCTGATGATGAAGCATTACAAGAACTACACACGCGCGCTTTAGCACAAGGCTGGGAAATTGAAATGTATGTAAGTCGTGGATATTTTAAAAGTTTATACATTCGTGAACCAGGCGGGAATCGGGTTGAATTTGCTACTTTGACTCCTGGCTTTACATTGGATGAGCCTCTGGAACATTTAGGGGAAACATTGGCTTTACCGCCTTTTTTAGAACCAAAACGGACTGCAATCGAAGCCAACCTCTACAAAGACATGTAACCAACGCTTTAGAAAACAACGGAAGACGGACGTAATAATCGGTGACAAAATTACGTCCGTCTCTCTTCCCCTATGTTTGAATGTTTGAACAAGAGAATAAAAAATGACCTTCAGATTTTTCTGAACGTCATTGCACATTCCATAAAAAGCATCCTTCGTTCTTCCACTTCTTACTTCTTAAAAAAACTGGTAATTTTTTCAAAAATTCAGTAAAATAAAAGTGATCAATGGTTTCCATTGATTGAACGGGCAACTTGATGGTCCACTTGCACAGGTGACTATTCAAGGCTTCGTGATTTAGTTGCCGCTAAATCATGAAGCGCCTTTTTTTATTTTATTCCCTTGTTCTCTTTCCATTCTAATGAAAAACTCAGCTCCCGTCAACTTGCTACAAAGGACACTTTTCTTTGTTATAGCGGCTTTTCCCCCTTCTCAGAACACTCTTTTTAACATCTTGTTTCGTTCAGACAACTTTTACTAAACAATAGTTGTCTTTTCTTTTTTTTAGAACGAATTAAAAAAATTTTACCGCCTTCTTTTTCCCATTAAAAATAGATTACATTTGTCGAAATCGCATTTTTATAGCATACTAGTAATAAGATACATTTTCAAAATATTTAGTTGAGGTGAGTAAGTTGATAGAATTTCAGCATGTATCAAAATTTTATAAAGGCGGAAAAGTCGCCGTTGATGACATTAATTTGTCTTTCGATAAAGGTGAATTTATCTGCTTCATCGGAACAAGTGGTAGTGGAAAAACAACATCAATGCGGATGCTTAACCGCATGACCGACCCTTCAAAAGGAAAAATTTTAATTGATGGCCAAGATATTCAAAAAATCAATCCTGTAGAGCTACGTCGCCAAATTGGCTATGTCATTCAAAATATCGGCTTGATGCCTCACATGACCATTCGTGAAAATATCGTTTTAGTGCCTAAATTATTAAAAGTACCTGTGGAAGAACGCAATAAGATAGCCGAAAAAATGATTGATTTGGTTGAGTTACCACGAGAAATGTTGGACCGCTATCCCAATGAACTTTCTGGGGGACAACAACAAAGAATCGGCGTTGTGCGGGCTTTAGCTGCCAATCAAGATATTATTCTAATGGATGAACCTTTTGGTGCTTTAGATCCTATCACCCGTGATTCATTACAAGATTTAGTGAAAGATTTGCAAGAACGTTTAGGAAAAACTATTGTCTTTGTTACCCATGATATGGATGAAGCGTTGAAATTAGCAAATAAAATTGCCATTATGAGCGAAGGCAAAGTAATTCAATTTGACACACCAGATAATATCTTACGTCATCCAGCCAATGAATTTGTAGAAGAACTCATCGGAGAAGATCGCCTATTACAAGCCAAACCTGATTTCACCACTGTTGATGAAGTCATGTTAAATTCAGCTATTACTATCACGCCGGAAAAATCTTTACAAGAAGCGATTAAATTGATGCGTGAAAAACGGGTTGATACCTTATTAGTTGTTGATAATTCCCATGTGCTTAAAGGCTTTATCGATGTTGAAACATTAGATCAGCAACGTGGCAAAGCTTCTAGTGTCGGTGATATCTTGAATAAAGATGTCTTCTTTGTTCAAAAAACCGCTCTTTTACGTGATGCTTTACAAAGAATCTTAAAACGCGGCTTAAAATATGTGCCAGTCGTTGATGAACAAAAACGAGTGGTGGGCATCTTAACACGTGCTTCCCTTGTTGACATTGTTTATGATGTTATCTGGGGCGATGAAACAACGATTAGTGAAGCTGTAGAAGCAAAACAAAGCGAGTCCGAAACTGATAAAGAGGAGGCGTAAGCAATGAGTAGCTTCTTTCAAGAATATGGATCAGAAATGATTTCAAAAAGTATTGAACATATTTATATTTCATTCTTTGCACTTTTATTAGGGGTCGCTATCGCTGTGCCCGTTGGCGTTTGGTTAACACGTTTGCCCAAAGTAGCCAATATTGTCATTGGTTTAACAAGTGCCTTACAAACGGTTCCTTCGTTGGCTTTATTAGCTTTGATGATTCCAATTTTTGGTGTCGGCAAAACACCCGCTATTATCGCGCTATTCATCTATTCCCTTCTACCTATTTTAAGAAACACGTATATCGGAATGAAAAATGTCGATGAAAATTACCGAGATGTTGCTAAAGGTATGGGCATGACCAATTTACAGTCTATTTTTAGTGTTGAATTACCCATTGCCATGCCAACAATTATGGCCGGCATTCGTTTAGCTGCTGTCTATGTCATTGCTTGGGCTACACTGGCTTCTTATATTGGTGCAGGTGGTCTTGGTGATATGATTTTCAGTGGATTAAATAACTATCAGCCAGAATTAATCTTTGGCGGGACTATTCCGGTAACTATTTTAGCGCTTTTAGCAGATGTTCTTCTTGGATTATTAGAAAATCGTTTAACGCCAAAAGCTTTAAGGGAGGGCGAATAATGATGAAAAAGAAACTCAAGTTAAGCTTACTCTTCTTAAGCAGTTTACTTTTATTGGCAGGTTGTTCTTTACCTGGTCTCGCTTCAACTTCTGATGATAACACTGTTGCCATTACAGGTGGGATTACTTCAGAAGCGCAGATTTTAGGGAGCATTGTAGCGGATATGGTGGAGCATTACACAGATAAAAAAACAAATGTGATTAACAACTTAGCCACTACTACCATCAATCACCAAGCAATGTTAAACGGAGATGCCTCAATTTCTGCAGCTCGTTATACTGGTACTGACGTGACTACTACGCTTGGCTTACCAGCGGAAAAAGACCCTAAAAAAGCGTTCAATCTAGTTCAATCAGAATTTGAAAAACGTTATCAACAAACTTGGTTCCCTTCATATGGTTTTGAAAATACTTATGTATTCTTAGTTACAAAAGAAACGGCTGAGAAATACAATTTAAAAACAGTCAGTGATTTAGGGAAAGTCGCAGACAAATTAGTTGCTGGTGTCGATACTGCGTGGATCACACGTGAAGGCGACGGTTATGAAGGCTTTAAAAAGGAATACAACTTCCAATTTAAATCTATTTTACCAATGCAAATTGGCTTGGTGTACGATGCAGTCAACGCTGGAAAAATGGACGTCATCTTAGGTTACTCAACAGATGGCCGGATTGGTAGTTACGATTTAGTCATGTTAAAAGATGACAAGCGCTTCTTCCCGCCTTATGATGCCGCTCCTGTGGTTAGTGACAAATTATTAAAAGAAACGCCGGAAATTAAAGATGTCTTAAATCGCTTAGATGGTAAAATTTCTACCAAAAAAATGCAAGAATTGAACTATCAAGCAGATAATGATTTAATTGAACCTGCTGTCGTAGCCGAACGTTTCTTAAAAGAAAATAACTATTTTGAGGGGGAGTAACAGATGAATAATATGAATTTATTCCAACAATTTATCTACTATTTCCAACAAAATGGCGGCTACGTCTTCCAACAATTTTTACGTCACTTTTTAATTTCGATTTATGGCGTAATCTTTGCTGCAATTGTCGGGATTCCTATTGGGATTATGATTTCACGTAAACGTAGCTTAGCCAACTGGATTATCCGTTTAGCGAACACTATCCAAACAGTACCAGCTTTGGCAATGCTTTCGATTTTAATGTTGGGAATGGGCTTAGGCGTCAACACGGTGGTTGTAACGGTCTTCCTTTATTCTCTCCTACCAATCATCAAGAATACGTACACTGGCATGATTCAAGTGGATCGCAATATTTTAGATGTTGGTAAAGGAATGGGTATGACAAAAGTACAACTTCTTTATATGGTCGAGTTACCTTTATCTGTTTCAGTAATCATGGCAGGTATTCGAAATGCGTTAGTCGTCGCAATCGGGATTACTGCGATTGGTGCTTTCGTTGGTGCTGGTGGTTTAGGGGATATTATTATTCGTGGAACCAATGCCACAGATGGTGCTTCTATCATTTTAGTCGGTGCCTTACCAACGGCCTTTATGGCGATTATCACAGATTGGGTTCTAGGGATTATTGAACGGCGTTTAGACCCAGCTAGCAAACATTCCAATTAATAAAAAATACAGAGCAGATCCAACATTGTTTCTTTTCAATGGGATCTGTTTTTTTATCTAGGAGATCAATAATGTCTAACTATACTATTATCGATTTAAACCAACAACCACACTTAATTCCGTCAGCTGCTCAATGGTTTAGCCAAAAGTGGCAAATCCCCGCTGAAGCGTATCAAGCAAGTATGCAGGAAATGCTAACTAGCGAAAACCACGTACCACATTGGTGGGTCTGCTTGAATAAACAGCAGGACATCGTTGCAGGCGTGGGCGTAATTGATAATGACTTCCACAATCGTGCAGACCTTACGCCAAACCTTTGTGCATTGTATGTCGAACCAACATTTCGTCACCAAGGCTTAGCAGGAATTCTTTTAACAACAGTTGGTGATTTTCTAGCTAATTCTGGATTTAAAAAGCTTTATTTGCTCACAGACCATACTACTTTTTATGAAAGATATGACTGGGAATTTTTGACAATGGTAACCACCGAAGAGCAGTCTTGCGCTAGAATTTATCAAAAACAATTACGTCAATAAAAAAATCTGCCATCAAAAGATGGCAGATTTTTTTATTTATTTTTTCAAGTGATAACTATAGGTAGCCACGATGATATTTTCCCGCCACGCTAGACGAATCCGCAAGCGTAAACTTGTTTGGTTATGCAAAATATTTTGCCAACGTTTATTTGGTACAAATTGTGGCACTAAAACCGTTGTACTGTAGTTATGCTTCGTGGCATTTTTACTAACCAAATCAACATAACGTAAGATAGGATTTTGCAGTGAACGATACGAAGAATGGACAATTGATAGACGAACGTCCGGGAAGTGTTTTTTAAACTCTTCCTGAATTTCTTTTTCCTTCTCAACATTTTCATCCATTGAGACATGCATGGCAACGACATAATCGCCAATGGAACGCGCATAATTCAAGGCGCCGACATTTGCCTTGGTTACGTTCCCTACTAAAACAATAACTGTATTCCCGTCAAACTCATGTAACTGTGCCCCATCTTCTAAACGTAGCTGTTCCGCCACATTTTTATAGTGAGTATTGACCCGATAAAATGCATAAATCAACACTGGCATAATAATAAAGAACGGCCAGATGTCCCCTAATCGATAAATAAACAAAATGGCGATAATCGCGAAAGAGATAAAGGCGCCGACAATATTAGCAATTGATTTTGGCAACCAATTTTTAGTTTCTTTTCGCCATTTTACAACCATCCCCGATTGAGACAAAGCAAACGGAATAAACACACCAATTGAATACAATGGGATTAAACGTTCTGTGGAACCTTGGAAAATCAATAATAAAACAATCGAACCAGCAGCTAAAGTTAAAATACCATTTGAATAGCCTAAACGGTCGCCACGATCCATATACATATGCGGCATAAACTTATCTTTGGCTAAGTTATAAGCCAAAACTGGAAAGGCTGAGAATCCTGTGTTAGCGGCAACCGCTAAAATTAAGGCTGTCGCAAACTGTAATAAATAATATAAAATATTTTGACCAAAGACCGCTTTCCCAATTTGTGAAAGAACTGTCACTTCTTCTTTGGGCACAATCCCATACCAATAGTTAATAAATGTAATCCCCACGAAGAAGAACCCTAAAATCGTTGCCATTAACGCTAACGTCCCAGCAGCATTTTTTGCTCGTGGTTTCTTAAAGAATGGCACTGCATTACTGATTGCTTCGACCCCTGTTAAGGAAGAAGAACCAGATGAAAACGCCCGTAAAACTAAAGCAATAGAAATTCCTGGAACCACGGCTCCTGGTAAAGCTGTCGCATTCAATGGCTGTGCGCCAGTCACAATTTTAAATAGCCCAACAACAATCAGTAATGTAATAATTGCGATAAAACTATACACTGGCAACATTAAGAACGAAGCAGATTCTCGCAGGCCTCTCAAGTTCATTAAGGTAATCAATATCACAATCCCAATAGAAATTGCTACTTGATGACCATATAACGCCGGAATCGCCGATATAATCGCCTCTGCGCCCGCTGAAACTGAAACGGCTACTGTTAGCATATAATCGACTAACAACGAACCACCAGCCAATAAACCGGCATTTCTGCCGAGGTTTTCACTACTAACAACGTATGCGCCGCCGCCATGCGGATACGCATGAATAATTTGTCGGTACGACAATGTTAAAGAAATAAGTAAAATAATAACAAATGCAGCAATTGGTAATGAATACCAAATCGCAGCCGCCGACAAAGTAACCAGAACCACCACTATTTGTTCTGTACCATACGCAATGGATGAAAGTGCATCAGAAGATAACAACGCAAGCGCTGCAAATCTGCTTAATTTATGTTCATCATTTTCGGCTGATTTCAATGGTTTCCCAATGAACAGTCGTTTTAAATCCGCCATTTTTTTCTACTCCTTTTCTCTAGAGTGACCCGCTCACTTTTTTCATTATTTTTTATCAAACAAATCCATATGCTACGCTTCTCACAATGAAAAGTCAATTGATTTTTGTTACTGAAAAAGATAAAAAAATCACCATCTTTTTTTAATCAGACACTCATTTAAAGTCCCCCGCTTCCTTTATCTTATCAAGAGAATCCAGATAACAAAAGGATTTGCATTCTCTAAACAAAAAAGCGAGAGCTAAAAGTCTATTTGACCTTTTGGCTCTCGCTTAAAAACTTAGTTAATTATTCCCTTTTATTGTAACAAGTACGTATGATCGAAGGTAATTTCCACTTTATAACGACCAATTTTTTCATAAACTTGCCGTTGAATTTCCACACCCAGTTCAAATTCAGATAATTTTGATTCTGTAGGTAAAACCAAGTCGAACAAAATCTTCGGTTCTTCGCCATGGGTAACTAAGCGGATATCATGGACTTTTAAAGACGCATCAAAAGAACGAATAATCTTTTTGATTGTTTGATGAACAAATTGTTGTGTTGGGTCATACAAATTCACTGGATCAATATGACAAACAAGGTTAACATCTAATTCTTCTTTAAACTTCGCTTCAATCGCATCGATTGTCTGATGGGCTTTATTTAAATCCCAGCGATCATCAATTTCAATGTGAACAGACGCAAACGTTTGGCTGGGACCATAATTATGAATCAGTAAATCGTGATACCCTACAATTGTTTCCATTTTTGATAAGACATTTTTCATTTCATCAATTTCTGTTTGGCTCGGACGCATGCCCATCAACTCATTAATAAATTCGCGAATTAACTGCAAGCCACTATAAATAATATATGCAGCAATTAAAAAACCAATATATCCATCAATTCGCAAACCAGTGACGCCTTCAATAAATGCAGAAATCAAAACAGCTAATGTAGTATAAACATCATTAAAGCTATCCTTAGCAGAAGCAACTAATGCTTGAGAATCAATTTTTGCTGATACTTTTTTGTAAAACAGCCCTTGCCAAATTTTAATCCCAATTGACAAAGCTAAAACAGCAAATAAAATGGGGGTCACCTTGATTGATTCTGGATGCAGGATACGATCAACGGAGGTCGTTAGAAACTCAAACCCAATAAACGTAATCACTAATGATACAAGCATTCCACTAATATATTCAAAACGTTCATGGCCATAGGGATGTTCTTTATCCGCTGGCTTACCAGCAATATAAAAACCGACTAATGTTAAAACTGAAGAAATAGTATCGGACAAGCTATTAATGGCATCTGCCATGATTGAAACACTACCTGAAAGCAAGCCAATCATAAATTTACTAACGAATAAAAATAAATTAGAAACAAGCCCAATCCGCCCGGCAAAAGCACCGAATGCTGTTCGTTTTTCCAATTTACGACGTTCAATTTTTTTCTCATATCGTTGAAGCAATGCTTGAATCATTTTACAACCCCTACCCACTTTTTATTTCTTAAAAAAATACTATAAAACCTTTTTATACATTTGTACACAAAAAACCTCACTTTCTGAGGGAGATTTTATTATTTAGCATTGCCAAAAAGTCAAAAGCAAGAGCCCCCAAAACTTCTTTGTTAGGGTTGCCTTGAAAATAAAGAAAAACAAAAAGCCGAAAACGCTAGAGATGTTTTCAGCTTTTTGTTTTTTAATGGAATAAATGGCTCTTTTGTGCTAAAGCCGCAAATTTTTTCGATCTGTGTTCCAGATGTGGATAAAGAATTGCGCCGCCAATACTAAAGACGACTGAAATCCCCACCATAATCCAAATGGCAAACCAAGCATTTGGCCAGTAAATGCCTCCTGCTGATTCCCTTAGCAAGTTCACGGCATGCGTAAACGGCAAGAACGGATTAATCATTTGGAAGAATTTACCTGAGACTTGAATTGGGTAGTTCCCACCCCCACCAGAGATGGATAGTACCAAGATTATTATCGCAATTCCTTTCCCTACATTGCCAAAGAGAGCAACGAGCACATAAACCATTATCATAAACGTAATGGCAATCAATACCGCAAACCAGACACTATACGCTGGATTACGAACATCTACGCCTAACGCAAAGTAATTACCTAAGGTTACAATCAGTGCTTGACCAATCCCCATGACAATGAAGGTAAACATCCGTGCTGAAAATTGTTCCCGTTTAGAAAAGCGTTTTTTATCTTTTCCTTCAAGATAAACATCTGTTGTCGCAACACTTGAGAATAACACAGCGCCAACCCATAAACACAAAGCTGTATAGAATGGCGTACTTGCCGAACCATTATTAGCAATCGGATAAACAGCATGTTCTTTGACTTCAACTGGTTGTGTAAAGAAGTCACTTTCTTTATTGGCATCTAATTTTAGTAATTTAAGAATTTCACCTAAATCAACTTCTTTTTCACCTTTACGGATTGCATTCGCTGCTTTGTGTAATCCTGTTTTGATATTTGGCCAATCATTAATAATCAGCTCGTTGGCTTTGTCTAAGGCCGCTTCAACATCTGGCATTTTCTCATTGACTGTTTTCAAGGTATTCGTTAAATCTTTTCGGATACCTGGATAGTCATTTTGCATAAAGGCTGCCGCTTTGCTGACTTTGTCTTGAATGACTGGTAAATCGTTTTTATACAAATCAGCACCACGATTAATGCCATTGACAATGGTTTCCATATTGCCATTCAACATCGTATTCGCATCATGAATTTCTTGTTTAATTGCCGGCATTTCGGCTTGATATTTTTCTAATAAAGAAATCGCATTAGTGACCGTTTGACTTGTTGAGCTCAATAAACCTTCAAAGTCAATTTGTTGCGCTTTGTTTAGTTGACCTTGAGCGTTTTGGATGGTACTAATTAGTTTGTTTAAAATGGTTGAAACGGTATTACTAATTCCGTTTACATCAACACTACCCACAATCTTAGAAATATTAGTTGCCATTGCGTCAATCTCATTTAAATAATTTTGTACTCCAGAGATATCACCCGCTTGGACTAAAGCATTTAATTGATTCAAGCGATTGCTAAAATCTGTTAATAAATCATTTACATGGCTTAATTGAGCAATCGCACCATCTAAGTCATGATTACCAGCATTTTCTTGGAGTTGTTTCATAAACGCAATAATGTCGTTAATTGCTTGCTGTTGCCGTTGGATATTAGTTGTGAAATCTTGTACTACTTCATTAATATGTTGTTTTTCTTCTGGCGTTAACTGTCCATCATCTAACGCTTGACGAATAGTCGCGACTACAGAAGTTGTTGTTGTAGCAACTTGCTGGATAGATTTCAAAGTCACTTCAACGCTATTCGTAATGCTTGGTAACGCCTCTTGCAATTTATTGGCGCCATCTAATGTAACATTCCCTAAATCATTGGCTTGATCACCTAGTTTACGAATATCTGGTAACGCCGTTTGGACTTGTTGAATGATTTCTAATCCTTGTTTTGCTTCTTGGATTCCTTCGCTCATTGTTTGTTCCACAGAAGCAAAGTCTTCATCAATCATAGCAATTTGTCGGCCAGCGTTTTGAATTTCTGGAATTTTTTCTTGTAACGTCAAAATAACACTAGCTTGTTCTTTGATGCTTGGCATTTTACCATTTAGCTCAACAATCTTCTCTCCTAAAGCATCAACTTCAGGTAAATATTTCATCGCATCGTTGGCTTTCGCTAATTTTTCTTTTAGCTCAGGCATCTTACCATGTAAGTCTGTGACTTGTTTTGCATACGTATCAATGGTTCCAATGTTGGCATCTGTATCTAAAATCATGCTCTTAACTTTTTGAATGCTGACCATGTTTTTATCAATATCATAGCCAATATCATTGAATGTTTTGATTAACGTACTACTTGCCGTTTTGATGAATTCTTCCGAAATTTGTGACTGAATGGAAGAAGCGCCTTTTGACGTAATTTTCGGCGCAATTGCATTAATTTTTTCGTTAATTGAGTATTCAATTTTAGGTTTATTGATATCACCAGAAGTAAAACTTAGCAAATCTTTGGAAAAATCTTTAGGTAAATAAATCCCGGCAAAATATTTTCCTGATTGGACCCCTTTGTCTAATTCCTTTTTCGAATCAACAAAACGCCAACCCAATTGCTTGTTTTTCTTCAAGTTTTTCAAGACTTCATCACCAATATTGACCGATTTATCTTGAAAAGTTGCTGTTTGGTCATCACTATAGACCGCTATTGGTAACTCTCCTGTATTTGAATACGGATCCCATAGTGCTTTAATGTTAAACCATGCATATAATGATGGAATAATCATTAAGGCAACAATCAAAAATGTTGCTACTGGGTTTTTAAAAATTCTTTTCCAATCTAAAATAAATAGTTCCCATGTATTTTTTATATGTTTCATAAAATCACCTGCTTTTTTTTGTGCCTGAATAACTTTAGCATAAAATACAAGAGAATAACAAACAAAAGCTTGAATGTTACGACACATTTTTAAAATGTCGTAAGTTCAAGCTAAGATTGTTTATTTCATATTTTTAGAAAATTCCGAAACGACTTGTTTAACTTCATCAATGGCTTCTGGTTTTAAATAAGCCAAAAGTTTTGGTGCTTTTGTCATCAAGTACATTTTATCTAATTTGCCTGTTTGTTGGCGTTCAAACATTTCTGCAAGTAGCGCTTGCATTTTTTCTTTTTTATCTTCTTTTGTTCGATCTAGTATGAACGTTAAGAATTGTTCTTGTCCTTCTTTCATTCCCTATCCCTCCTTACAAACAGATTCTTTTCTATTATAAAACTTCTTTTTTAGAAAGGATAGTCCTTTTTTTAGGATCTATGATTTTGTGTACAGACTTAGCATGTCTTTTTTGGCGGATAAAGGTAAGCCGAGTCCCTCTTTTAAATAGCCCTCTACCGAACCAAATTCTTTTTCAATCGCCTGTAAAGCGGTCGCTAAGTACTCTTTTTTCACATAAAGTAGCGTTTCTAATTGTTGAATTTCTGCTGGAGGCGTTCCATTTGCTTGATATTGCGCAATAATTTGCTCGTTAGCGGTTTTTCTTTGCTCATTCGTCTTTAAATAATCTTCTAAAATATAAGAATGTTCCACACCTAAAGCACTTAATATCAAGGCTGCGCCGATTCCTGTTCGATCTTTTCCTGCGAAACAATGAAATAAAATAGCTTCCTGTGGATAACTTAAAAAGTTTTCAAAAAATGTTTGGTAACCTTTGCGCCCCGAATTGGAAAGAACCATTTCTTTATAAGCCATGTCCATTGCTTCATCGGGTGAACCAACCGTTTTAAGCATTCCTTCTAATGAAGCAGTCTGCGCCTGAATATCGGCCAAAATATCTATATGTAGATAGTTGGTTCCTTGAATTGAATCATCTGGTCGTTCTTGCGTTTCCGCTGCACTTCTAAAATCATAGATTCGTTTAATTTGATAGTCCTCTACCAGTTTCTGTTGATCCGCTTGTGCAACATTGACGAGTTCACCACTCCGAAAAAAATGCCCTGTCTTGACAACTGTGCCTTGTTGCGTTGGAAATCCTCCAATATCTCTAAAGTTCACCACGCTGTTCATGTTCTATCGCTCCTTCATTTTAATTATTTTGTTATCATTTAAATACTTTGTTTTTTCTTTTTATTTCTTTTTCTCAACGATAATAAAAAACACCTCAAAAAACAATCTTTTTATCAGTTGTTTATTGCCATTTTATCATAGATACAGTATTCTTAAAAGAGAGGTGAGTAACGATGCTAAAACGAGATTTTTTAGAAAAGCCTTATGATTATATGAATGATATTTTATTGTTCCTATATAATAATAAAGGTCAAGCGACACGAAATGAATTAGTAGATTTTTTCAATATTAGTTTACCAACATTGAATGAGTATCTTTCTTTTTTAGAGCAATTTTTGAAAGAAGAGCAACTTCAAGAAAACCTCACCTTAACAGTATTAGGTGACACTCTATATCTAAATAAAGCGCCTACCTTTTCCATGAAAGCAATGATCATGTTGTTCTTAGATAAATCTATTAAGTTTCACATGGTCCAGCAACTCTTCCATAAAAATGAAATAAATGGCGGGTATTTCCAACAGAATTATGCCATTAGCTCTGCTACCTATTATCGAAAAATTGTTGAATTAAATGACTTACTCAATGAGTTTAATTTACGTATCAAACGAGGAAAACTTGTCGGCGAAGAAAAACAAATTCGCTTTTTCTTTTTTAATTTTTTCTGGTTTATCTTTGAAGAAAAAACAGATTTAGAAAAAGAACTGGCCAATCAATACCTAGGATTAATCGAGATATTACAAGAAATCCCCAGAATTACCTTTGACCATACAGAAATTCTCCAAATTAAACTTTGGATGAAAATTTCTTTTCGTCGCATGGTTTTAGAACCCCTGCCAACGATTAGTCCACATGATGTCCAACTCGATCGACCTTTATTTGAAGAAATTAATTTATCTATACATACATATATGAAAAGAATCGACCGTCCATATACAATCAACGAAGCCTATATGTTTTATGACTTTTTTTGTTCCATGCATAATTATTCTGCGAATGCTGCTTTCGCCTTTCGTTTAGCAAAACAACAACGAATTGAAAAAACGTATCTTAACGAAATGAACCGGGTCATTTTAACGTACCTTAAAGCACGTGGTTATTTATCCCATTACGTACTGCCTATTCGGCTACTTTATATTGAAAATTTACTTTTCCAATTACATGCGCAACTCTATTATTTTTCAGGATTTATTTTACCCTTTGATTATTGGACGATTCAGTCACTTTTGAAAGTCTTACGTCATCCTTTTAGTGAAAGTGAAGTTTACGAATTAGTGGAAATCGCTACAACGAACTTTGCCACAAAAGCCACTACTTCTAAGTACCAAAATCAATTTACTGAAATTAATTATACGCTTATTTTGAATCACATTGCTGAATTAAATGAAAAAAAAATAACCATTGGCGTTTATCACTCACTGAGCAGTGCTTATAGCGAGTTGGTAGCACAAAAAATACAACAGAGTATCGCTGGAAAATATCCGCTGAAAATTGAGCCTTACAACGCAGAAAACCATTATGATTTGCTTTTAATGAATACCAATAATGAACAGCTCGTTGCCCAGTATGACCATTACTATATTTTTTCAGATATTAGTAATCGTTACGATCTACAATCAATTGAAAAAATCATTCAATTGTTATTTGGCAAATAATCTCTAATAAAAAAAGCTTAAGTGCCCTACTCTCAGATGGCTGACTTAAGCTTTTTATTTTACTTTCCCTATTTCCTTAAACGGCGCCATTTTAAATACCACGATTCCTTCAATCGCTTGTATCTCGACAAAGCCGAACGTACGACTATCACTTGAATGCGTACGATTGTCCCCTAAGACAAAGTAATGACCAGCTGGAATCTTCTGAAACAGGCGAAGTTGGGCTGCCGCTTCTTCTGATAAGTCAAAACGACTGGCATTCTCAGGCAGTGCCTCATTATCGCTTGCTATAGGTTCTTCTGAAAGATAAAGTTTTCCCTCGTTTACCCAAATTCGATCACCAGGAACCCCGATGATTCGCTTGACGTACGTACCTTTGCTAGCTAGCGGTGCTTTAAATGCAATCACATCGTACCTTGCTACTTGCTTCGTCCGTTGTACTAAGACTCGTTCCCCTGCGTTAAGTGTCGGCTTCATGGATTGCCCAGCAATTGGGTAGCTAGATGTCTTTAACACAAAAAAGAACACAAAAATGGCGAAAAGAATAGCTGGCATAAAAAATTTAACGACTTGGACGCGTTGTTTCTTTTGGTAGGCTTGCCGCTTTTTTTTAATCTCTTCAGCGGTCATTTTTCTTTTCGGTCCTCTTATTGATTGATGGTTATCTGTTTGCTCAAGCAAATATTCCATTGCTGTGTTAGCCTTTTGCTTTTTTAGCTGATATGTCGCAGGCAACTTTTGCTTCAAGAAGGCGCGCTTAATGTGGCGAATTGTTCGCATAACGGGCTTTATCCATTCTTCCATCGTTTTCTTAAAAGGAAAAGCTTCTTAAATAAACTTTTCCTTTCTTGCTCCTTTTTTCTATTTAACTAATTGCGTTCCTTTTTTTATATAACTACTACGTAACTGGTTTTCCTTCATAAACTGATTCAATGGTTTCTGCGCATCTTGTGCCAGCTCCCAAATACTTTGATTTGCTTCTACAAGATATTCGCTCTTCTCTGTTACTATGTTTTTCCTGATAAGCGGTTGCCTTAGCGACTGCTCTTCCTTTGAGACAGCAGCAGCCTGTAATCTTTCTGCGGAGCTACTTAATGTAACAGCTAAAAAAAGGACCCCAAGACAATGTAGTTTCCTTGCTCCCGTTAACTTTTTACTGACCATTTTATTAATAGTTATCTTGTTCAAGACGTGTCAGTTTAGTTAAGCGTTCCTCTAATTCGCGATAAATCTCAAGTACTTCTACTTTTGATGCTTCGACTTCATTCGAAATACTTTTCGCTCGGTTACCAATATTTAACATTTCTAATTCTGCAGAATTGATTAGATGTTTTGCTTCTACTTTCGCTTCATTAACAATCCGATTGGCTTCTTTTTTGGCAGAAACCATCACTTCGCCAATTTCTTGTTGCGATTTTAAAGCCTCTTCTTGTAATTGCTGATTTTTCATTAATAAATCGTTAATTTGCTGTTTTGCGCGTAGCAGTTCTGTTAACTGCTCACTACTCGGTTCAATATTTTTTGAAACGGCTTGTAGTGTCTTCAATTCTTTTTGAACTTGTTCTAAATTGTCTTCTTTGGCCTCTACTTCTTTTCTTAGAGCAGCTAATTCTCCTTCGTAAACTTGCTTTTCAGCAAGATGTTTGTCATTGACACCTTGTAGTCGACCTAGTTTTACTTCTGCTTCATTTTTTTGCTGTAAACTATTTTGAAGCTCATTCTTTAACTCCTCCATGCGCTGTTTCACAATCACTTCTTGTTGGACAGCCTCTTGTAAGGTTTGTTTTTCGGCTTCTACTTTTTGTAATTGTACAGTTAGTTTTTCAATTTGTTCCTGCAATGCTTGTTGAGTCGTTGTGCTTTCTTCTAATTCTGTCGTTAACGTTTCTACTTGCTTTTCCATTCCTGTAATATCTCCTTTTTTCTCCAACTTTCCTTTTTCTTCTGCTAACTGGTTGTGTAATGTCTGGATATGTTGTTGCTGTTCAGCCGATTCTTTTTCTAATTCTGCCACTTGCTGCGTTAATTCACTTTCTAAACGTTCCATTTGATTATGTACAGTGGTTAATTGTTTTTCTGCATTTTGCAGATTTGTTTGAAGAGTGGTAGCCTCTGTCGTGGTTTCACTGTTCGTTTCCAGTTGCTCTTCCAATTCAAAAATTTCATGTTCCTTTTGATTTAGTGTTTCAAGTAATGCCTGATTTTTTTCTTCTAACGCTTGTTTTTCCGTTTCTTGTTGGTTCTTTAATTGCTCATTTTCTTCTTGAAGTTTTTTAAAGGCTGTTTCTTTTTTCTGATAGTAGGTGAGCCTTTCTCTTAACGTCGCCATTTCTTTTTCCTGTTGTTCTGGTTTGATTCCGCTAATTATTTTTTCTGGTTCGAATCCTGGCTGAAAAAAGACTTCTTTTTCAAGCGTATCATCCGAAATATCTTTAATTTTTTTGATTAAACGTCTTTTTGTCATTTATATGTCCTTTCTCTCGTCCTTTTAACTAATCACGACAGGCTCCAAATTTGTTTCCAACGTCTCACGAGCATACGTATCAATGGATTTGACAAGGGTTTGCTCTTGATCTCGATAAGTAAAATTAAAATCAATCATGGTAATTTCTTTAACTGAATTCAACGCTGCAATAAGTGCTACAATATTGTCTTGGCCTGTTTGAAATTCATGGTAACTTAAGCCAACTGAAAAAACAGACAGTGTCAAGGTTTGTGTTTTTTCACTTCTAATCATTGTGATACTCGTCTCTCCGAGGTAAGGACGCCATTCACGCGCTAATTGTAATTCATAATTAGTCAAGACAGCGGCCGATTCTGCCGAAACAGCTTGCTTCCAGGGAAACTGATTTAAGGCTGTTTTTTTAATCGCTTGTTTTTTTATTTTGTCACCTTGAGTAGCTTGGCCCTGTGCCAAACGCTCGATCCGTTGTTCCATGCGGATATTTCGTTGATTTAATTGATAATATGTATAAACAATTCCTAACAATAATACGCTAAGTAGACAAACACTAAACAATAAATAAATCATTAAACGACTATTTTTCTGATACTTATAGAAATTTATTTTCCTCTTTAATGTCCGGTCCTCTGAATCCAGTTTTTCGACAAGTAATCGCAAATACAATTGATAGCTTACAAATAAAAATAAGCAACTACTCATTAAAAGTACAACAATCATCATACAAATATAATCTCCTTTATGTCATCGCTCGACAATCAAAACTTGTAAAATCACCTGTTACGCTCTTTAAAAACTCTATATAGTATTGATTGTAACATTCCGTTTGAGCCTTGCCAACAACTTTATTTAAAATACAGTGATAAAATTTTATATTTTATATTTATATTTTAATTTTTAAAATATAAAACAAAAAAAAGAGAGATGCCACTTGGCCATCTCTCTCGCTTTTACTCAAACTATGTTTAGCGAACCGAACTAGATCAGTCGCTTTTTAAAAAATCCAATTAGTCTTTGTTGATTTCATAGTAGCTATCGTTCTTTATGTAGCTGAATTTGCTTTTGCTGGGGCTGAATCGCTACTAAGTCCAACACTGATGCCTAAGGCACGATCAACTTCTTCCATAATATCAAGTCTCAAATGACAAACTTTTTCTTTCAAGCGGCCCTTATCGATTGTTCGAATCTGCTCTAAAAGAATCACTGAATCTTTTTCAATGCCTGTTTCATCAGAATTAATCCCGATATGTGTTGGCAATTTTGGCTTTGCCATTTTGGCTGTGATCGCCGCAACGATAATCGTTGGGCTAAAATGATTACCTAAGTTATTTTGGACAACAAGGACAGGTCTGACGCCACCTTGTTCCGAGCCCACTACTGGGGAAAGGTCTGCAAAATAAATATCTCCGCGTTTGACCATAGTGGAACCTCCTATCTAGTTATATTCTCTGGGGATTCTTTGTGAGAAAGTACATGCAACTTCATAATGAATGGTTTCTAATTTTTCGGCTACCATTTGTAACGTATTTTCTTCATTGCCATCTTTTCCAACTAATGTAACGACTGAGCCGACAGGAACTTCTTCTGCTAAACGAATCATACATTGATCCATACACACTCGTCCGACGATTTCGCAACGCTTACCATTCACGAGCACTGTAAATCCTTGGAGATGACGCAACCAGCCATCTGCATAGCCGATTGGCACTGTCCCAATCCATTCTTCAGCTTCAGTTACGTAGGTTTCGCCATAGCCAATCCCTTCACCAGCCGCTAAGCGTTTTACATGGATGAGTTCACTGGTCAACCGTAAGGCCGGCTTTAACGCATAGCTTGGGGCCAGCTTATTACCTGAAGGGTTCAATCCATACATGGCTACCCCATAGCGAATCATGTTTCCTGGCACATCAGGATGCCATAACGCTGTCGCACTATTGCTAACATGGACATACCGAGGTAACTCTTCTAAAACTGCTAGAACAGCCTTAAAACGCCCTGCTTGTTTTTCAAAATAGCTTGTATCGATTTCATCAGCTGTTGAAAAATGAGTAAAAATCCCTTCCCATAAAAATTCTTTGTGGGATTGAACAAACCGCACTGCTTGCTTAGTCTCTTCCGGGGTTAAAAAACCAATCCGTCCCATGCCAGTATCGACTTTTAAGTGAACACGTAATGGCGTGTTACTCTCAGGCGTTAGTTGTTGAAGAGCAGCTTCTAACCATTCTTGTGTAGCTACCGTTACAGACAAATCATATTGAATCAACAAAGGCACATAAGCTAAGTCTACCACACTCAAAATTAAAATGGGGTCCTGAACACCTGCTTCTCTCAATTCAATTGCTTCATCCAATAAGGCGACACAAAAACCTGTCGCGCCACCTTTTTTCGCCGCTTTGGCGGATTCTACGGCGCCATGCCCATAGCCGTTCGCTTTTACAACCGCAAATAAAGCGGTTCCTTCTGGCAAACGTTGACATTCCTTTTGGACATTTTCAGTAATTGCTTGCGTATCGATATGTAACCGTGTAGGACGATGCCATCCAACGACCATTGTACATCCTTCTTTCTTCGTTGCTTCTATTATTCGCTTTCTAAAACAATTTGTGCAATCGCCATAGTTTCTGTGTGCGTAATCGAGACAAACACTTTACCATTATGGGGCGAGTTTGCTACGTATGGTGCACCTGTTTTTTCAGTCAGCACCTCAATATCTTGTAAACCAACCTTGCCAATCCCTGTGCCCCATGCTTTAGAAAACGCTTCTTTACAAGCAAAACGACCAGCTAAAAATTCTATTTGACGTTTTGTAGATAACTTTTCAAAAAGGGTCAATTCGTTAGGTGTTAAAACCCGTTGAATAAACGATCCTTGTTTTTCAACAATCGGTTTTATCCGACTTAATTCTACTGCGTCAATACCAATTCCCTTTATCATTTTCCGCCTTACTTCCTATTTAATATAGTTACTCCGAATTACCTTTCATTTTAACAAAATTTCAAAATTTTTCCACTGATTCGCTAAAAAAATAAAGAATGTTTTACAAGATCCTCACACAAATTGAAGTACCATACGTTTTCTTCCTATTTACATTTTTATAAAATTTTTCTGAATTTTTATAAAAGTAAGACAACAACTAAGAAGTATCGGAAAAAAATCAGGAAACTAAGCGGATGTTCTGATATTTTATAGCAAATTTTGGCTACTTATGGGAGAATAAAAAGAAAAAGGAGAAAAATGTATGACTTTAACTTCTCGGCAAAAAAAGTTACTTCGTTGCGCCCTATTTATTTTTACTTTGTTGCTCTACATATTTCCAATCTTCTTTAAAAATCCCAGCCTATTTTTTCTCTTGCAACTGGTTTGGATTCTAACCATTCATTTGCTACAACAAAAACTGAAGCTTTTCAATCTAACTTCCCCGTTGAAAACTTGGATAATTTTGGCGTTTTTCTTTTTCTATATCATTTTGATGCCTTTTTTACTTTTTTTAAGTTTTTCTATTTAACGATTATCTACCAAAAAAGAGCGAGTGTTCCGTTCATAGACGGAACACTCGCTCTTTTGATTATTTGGCGTTTTCGCGAATGACGAAACCACGTTTTTTATCGTTATGACGTTTGCCGCCACGTTGATCTTTATTTTTGCGGTCGCTATTTTTGTAATTACGGTCGCCATCTTTATGGTTTTTGTTGCCACGATAGCTGCCACCTTTACCATTGCCACCACGGTTGCGATTACGGTTGTTCCCACCGCCACCACCACGGCCATTTTTGTTAAAGCCTTTTTTATTTGAAGGCAATGGTCGTTCTGGGGTAATTTTTACAGGAACCGCATCTGCTGGATCTTTCGCTACTGTTTTTAATAATAACGCAGCTAAGTCTGTCGCTGAATATTTTTCTAATAACGCTTCAGCAGATTCTAGATATTTGTCTAAACCATTTTCTTCTAGATCACTTTCGATGGTTTCAACAGCTGCACTTAATTGTCCTTTAAATGCTTCTTTTTCGGTTGGTGGACGTAATGGTGTCATCCGTTTTTTCGTTAGGTTTTCGATGACATGTAAGTAACCCATTTCGTTTGGTGTTACAAACGTCACAGACATACCACCTTTACCAGCACGACCTGTCCGACCAATACGGTGAACATAACTTTCTGGATCTTGTGGAATATCGTAGTTATAGACATGGGTGACACCTGAAATATCTAACCCACGTGCTGCTACATCTGTTGCCACTAAGATATCTAAGTTACCATTTTTGAATGAACGTAAAACGCTCATCCGTTTTTGTTGTGATAGGTCGCCATGGATGCCTTCTGCTTTGTAACCACGCGCTTCTAACCCGCGGGCAAGTTCATCAACACGGCGTTTTGTCCGACCAAAGACAATGGTCAATTCTGGGGTTTGCACGTCTAGTAAACGTGTCATAATGTCAAATTTTTCAAAGTCTTTTGAACGTACATAATATTGATCAATTAAATCAGCCGTCATTTCTTTGGCTTTAATCTTCACATGTTCTGGTTGTTTCATGAATTTCACGCCAATATTCTTGATTGCTGGCGGCATAGTTGCTGAAAATAGAAGTGTTTGACGTTGTTCTGGCACTTGTGAGATGATTTTTTCAATGTCTTCCAAGAAGCCCATGTTTAACATTTCATCTGCTTCGTCTAAAACTAATGTTTCAACAGTTTCTAATTTCAAGGTACGACGATTAATATGGTCTAGTAAACGTCCTGGTGTACCTACAACGATATGTGGACGATCTTTTAGTCCACGGATTTGGCGACCGATATCAGCCCCACCGTAAACGGCTTGGACGCGAATCTTTTTATCGCGGCCTAAACGGAATAACTCTTCTTGTGTTTGGATAGCCAACTCACGGGTTGGTGCAATGACTAATCCTTGAATAACGCGGTTGTCTGCGTCAATTTTGTTAAGCATTGGTAAGCCAAAAGCAGCGGTTTTCCCTGTTCCTGTTTGTGCTTGTCCGATTACGTCTTTTCCTGCTAACGCTAACGGAATTGTTTCTGATTGAATAGGGGTTGCTTCCTCGAAGCCTGCGCGTTCTACCGCTGATAATAATTCTGGCGCTAAACCAAGTTCTTTAAATTTCAAATGATATCCTCCTAGATTTTGTTTCGGAAAGAACGATTTCTTCCTAGTTTCAGGTGTCTTCACTTTCAGTTGTTAAAAAGAAATCCATTATAGTGTGCCAACTATTTCTTCTTTCCTGATTTCACCGAAAAATTCACCTTATGGCATTA
The DNA here is from genome assembly GCF_050537425.1 of Enterococcus sp. DIV1307a. Taxonomy (NCBI): domain Bacteria; kingdom Bacillati; phylum Bacillota; class Bacilli; order Lactobacillales; family Enterococcaceae; genus Enterococcus; species Enterococcus sp. DIV1307a. The sequence continues at coordinate 603,686 of NZ_CP172914.1, read as the reverse complement.
GAAAAGCCAAACGTGGTCGTTCAGCTTCACATTTATTATTAAACATAGAAATAGATCTATTTTATTTACTACGATTCAATTTTTCTCGTCATCTTCCGGCAATAGGTCATTCTATCATAGAATCCTATTTTCAGCAAGTTTTATGAAACTTATTTACTTTTCCAAAAGTGCATCGATGACTTCACGAAGTCCCATCCCGTTACTTCCCTTTAAAACCACCATATCTTCTGGCTGTAAAACTTTTTTGACAGCTTCAATCAACTCATTTTTTTCTTCTTTTTTAAAAGAATGAATGTTAGCTGGTGCATAGGTTTCTTGCAATTTATCAGCTAAATAAGCCATTTCAGAACCATATAAAAAGACTTCTTCAATCGCATCTGGGGCTAAATGCTGCGCCATTGCTTGATGCATGGCAGCAGAATCAGGACCTAATTCTAGCATGTCTCCTAAAACAGCAATTCGTTTTCCTACTTTGGACATTTTGCTAAAACTGTCCAGAACAAGACCCATAGCTGTCGGATTGGCATTGTACACGTCACTTAAAATTTCAGCACCATTCGCTGCTTTCAGCCATTCTGTCCGATTCTTTGTTAGTTTCGCTGTAGCCAACCCTTTTTGAATCTCACTATCCGTTAATTGGAAATAACGACCAATGCCAATTGCGATTAATGCATTGGTGACATTATAGGTTCCTGGCACTGGAATCGTAAACGTCATTTGTGTATCACTGATTTTGAATGAGGTTTGCTCTTTGGCTTCATTTGTGACGATTCCTTGAAGTTGACTTTCCTGGCTAAAACCAAAAGTAATCACTTGTTGCGTGACTTTTTCCACCAATGGTTCTAGCAAAGGTTCATCGCTTGGCACAAATAAACTACCGTCTTTGGCTAAACCATCTACGATTTCCATTTTTGCTTGTGCAATGCCTGCTCGTGAGCCTAAATTTTCCACATGGGCTTCGCCAATCATTGTGATGGCGGCAACTTCTGGCTGAGCCAGATTGGAAAGGAAAGAAATTTCCTGAGCATGATCCATGCCCATTTCTAAAATCAGTTTTTCTGTTTCATCAGGCATGTGTAAAATAGTATAGGGTAAGCCAATTTGATTATTGTAATTGCCTTGCGTTTTGTAAGTCACAAACTTTTCAGATAACACAGCAGCAATTAAATCTTTAGTGGTGGTTTTTCCATTACTACCAGTCACAGCGATGACATTCGGTTGCATTTTATTTAAATAATAGGTAGCTAATTTTTGCATAGCAACCAGTGGATCAGTAACATGCAAAACAGGCAATTGTTGCGGTGCATCGACTAAATCCTGTCCCCAAAAAGCGGCCTGACAGCCATTAGCCATGGCACTCTCAATAAAATGATGACCATCATTTTCACCTTGTAAAGGAACAAAGAGGTTTCCTTTCACAATTTTACGACTATCAAATTCAATGCCTGTTAAAGGAAAATCAGGCCATTGTTGCCAATCATTACTGGCTTCAACCGCTTGCGCTACTTCCCAGAAGGTTAATTTCATTATGTTTTGCTCCTCTGACACAGGGACTGGGACATGCCAAAGTCTTGTCATGTCCCAGTCTTGTGTGATTTTTTCTTCTTAGTTATTATAAAATTCTTGGCGTTGTTTAAAACGATTCAAAGCTAACTGAATCAGTTCCTCAATTAAATCACTGTATTTCAAGCCCATATTTTCCCATAGTAAAGGGTACATACTAAAGTCAGTAAAACCAGGCATGGTGTTCAATTCATTCAGGAATAATTCGTTTTTGCTTGTTAAGAAGAAATCACAGCGACTTAAGCCACTTCCATCTAACATAATATACGCTTTTTTAGCGTATTCTTGCGCTTGATGAGCTACTTCTTCTGGAACATGTGCTGGGATTTGCATTTCAATCGTGTTATTGATGTATTTTGCATCATAATCATAGAAAGCGACATCTTTCACCACTTCACCAGGTAAAGTCGTACGGACATCTTCATTTCCTAAAATGGCTACTTCAATTTCACGTGCTTCAATCCCTTGTTCAACAATTGCTCGAGCATCATAACGGAAAGCTTCTTCCAATGCTTCTTGCAATTCTTCACGATTTTCCGCTTTGCTAATTCCGACACTAGAACCCATATTGGCAGGTTTAACAAAGACTGGATAGATTAAAGAACCTTCACATTTTTCAAAGACTTCTTTTGGATTTCCTTTCCAGTCACTTCTTAAAACTGGCACGAATGGTACTTGTGGAATGCCAACAGTTTGTAAAAGATATTTCGTCATGATTTTGTCCATTGCGTTAGCACTAGCTAAGACACCTGCGCCCACATAAGGCATATTAATGGTTTCCATGAATCCTTGAATTGTTCCATCTTCACCATTTGGTCCATGTAAAACAGGGAAAACAATCGCTTCTTCTTCATAAATTTCCGAAGGACTGATTCGTTTTCCTGAAAATTCGCCTGTTTCTTCAGGTGTTTGTGCCCAAGTTAAATGTAAAACTTCTTTATTTTGTGGTCGTTCAGATAAGAGAGGGCCTTTTACCCATTGACCGTCTTTACTAATAAAGACTAACTGTACTTGATAATATTTATAATAGATTGCATTTAAAACGGAATATGCAGACAAAACAGACACATCGTGCTCTTCACTTCTGCCGCCATACAACAAAATAATCTTCAAATGCTTGTCCTCCTAGTTTCTTTCCTGTCTTTTAGAAAAAATTATTTTTCAAATTATCCTTACTTATTTTAGCATAAAACCCAGTTTCATAATAGAAGCAAATTTAGTGAAGGCAAAATTCTTTGCTTGCCTTTTCCTTGCTAAAGACTCCGTTCCACCAGCTCAATAAGGGCTTGTTTAAACGTTGTTCTATCTTTGTCTGTAAAAGGTTTAGGTCCTTTCGTTCGGCCACCTTTTCGCCGAATTTGGCCACTAAAATAGCGTTGTTCTAACAAGCCATCAATATTTTCTTTCGTATATTGATAACCCAGTTGATGTAAAACCGACACTCCTTTTGGCAAAACCAAGGAAGCTAAGCCATAATCTTGTGTAATTAAAAGATCTCCTTTTTTTATTAACTGCACAATTTTAAAATCAGCAGCATCCGCTCCTTTATCAACATACACAAAAGAGACATTTTCTGGATAATCTTTTAAGGAATAATGATCTACACTAGTAACAATCACCACATCCAAAGCTTTCTCTACAGCGACTTCAATAACCGTCTCTTTCACAGGTGAACCATCGCCATCGACAAAAATTTTCATTCATTTCCCTCGCTTCTTCCTTGCTCTAACCATTTGGGATGACGTTGAAAGTAGTGTTGTAATTCGTCAAAAACGACTTCTTTAACCACTTCATATAACTCTGTATTTCTTAAAATGGTTTTCGTTGCATCAGTGTAGCGGGGCTTTGGTATCGTAATGGCTAAAACAAAATCAAATTCTGCTAAAAAACTATCTGCTGTCACAGATAATGAGTAATGTTGTTCCTCTAAAAATTGATTAAAGGCGGCCACTACGCCATCAAGAAAACCCTCATAGTGGGTTCCACCAAGACTGGGATAATGCCCATTAACAAATGTTTTTTGCACTTGCGGTGCATGATTTTTACTCAAAATAAATTGAACAAGGGCCAATTCTGTTTGCTTGGCTTGAATAATCGGTGCAGCTTTTCTAGTTAATGGATTATCTTTTTCAAATAAATAATTACTTAAACCTTTAGGGTAATAACAAAGATTTTTTTGTTCCTCTTCTTGTGTTAAGAGAATTTTTAAGCCTGGATTCAACATGGCAATCTGTTGACATTGTTGTAAAACACGCATATAAGAAAGTGATTCTGTACCAAAAATTTGCGTATCTGGCCAAAACAAGACTTCAATTCGTTCCTGGGTTTCTTCAATAGGTAATAATAATCGTTTTTTCAATTGCCCTTGATGATAAATAAAAATAGTCCGCTGTTTTTCTTGATCGATACTGATTCCTACTTGTTTTGAGAAGGCTTGTAAAACAGATAAATACAGAAAAGGTGGTTCTAAATCGACTTGCTTTTGTTCAAAAACAAGCGGTCGTGTGGAAGATACCTGAAAAGAGATTTGTTGACGCGATAACTGTATAGCAATTTTCCCTTGATTCTTTTCAATGAAAAACTCTAATAAACCGTTAATTGTCTGAACAAGTAAATTCTCTAAGCCGACTAAGCCAGTCGTTCCAATGAACGCTTCTGGTCGTTTTTGAATCCGTTCAATAAATTCATCATTTTCTAAAACTGTTAAAAGATGTGCAACACTCATCCTGCTGCCTCCTTTGCAATCTGTTTCTTTTAATTATAATGAAAAAAAGACCAGAAGAAAAGCCACACACGACTTTTCTTCTGGTTTTCTTCTTTAACGAATTAAATCAAGATTCGGATGCTCAAGAACGTGATTCACTTGTTTGACCGTTGTCAAAGGAATATCTCCTTGAATCGTATGTGCAAGGACCCCATTGACTGTGGCAAAGATAACTGCCTTTTCTAACGACCAATTTTGGCTATAGCCATATAAAATCCCCGCCGCATAAGCATCACCAGCACCAATTCGATCAAGATTAAGAAGCGGTCTTTTTTCACTCCGTTGGTACTCATTTTGGGTATATAAATACCCACTTAAGTAGTTTTGATTTTGGGAATGACTTCTTGTTGTCCCAGCAAACCATTCCAAATTGTATTGAGACATGAAGCGCTGAATCAGTTCAGTTTCTTGTGCCTCACCTTCTAAATCTTCTCGCGGAATGAAACCTAATAGCTCGACCAAATCACGACGACTGCCAAAAACAATATCACAATAAGGTAAAATGCGTTCGTACTGTTGACGCATAAAGAGTGCGCTATTTGCTGTATTCAAACTAGGTCGATAATTAAAGTCAAAACAAACTTTCTTTTGACAGGCATGCGCCTTTTGCGCAAGTATCAAAGCAGCATCACGAGTTTTTTCAGTTAAACTTAACGAAATACCACAAATATGCACCATATCTACTTCCGCTAAAAAGGCCTCAAAATCGTAGTCCTTCGCCTCGCTGATGCCAAAAGCACTCTGATGGCGATTTTGATAAGTTACTTGTGTGGGGCGGATTCCATAACCCATTTCTGCAAAAAAACTACCAATATGATCGCCCTTTTCTCCTACCCATTGATCTGAAATTCCTAACTTCCTTAACGCTGCTTTGCCAGCTTCACCAAGACGATTGGCAGGTAATTTCGTAATCAATGCTGTTTCTAGTTGAAAATGAGCCAAATTTGCTAAGAGATTTACGCCAGTCCCTACAAAGTTCATTCTTAACTGCTCTGTTTGTTCTAACATTAGATACTCTGGCGGAGTGAAACGAAGCATGACTTCACCAAACGCAGCAATTTTCATCTTTGCCACCTACTTATTCAATGTGTTTTTCATCATGGTTAGTAACGTTTTCACGTCTTCTGTTCTAGTGTCCCCTGTTTCTTGATCGATAATTGAGCTGTAGACATGAGGAATGATTTTTTTAACGCCGGCATCCACCGCAATTTGAACAATTTCTTCAAAGTTTTCTAAATCAATGCCCCCTGTTGGCTCTAAATAAAAGTCATACTTGGCACAAGCTGCTGCTACTGCTTGGTATTCTTCTTTGTGAGCCAAGCCTTTCATCGGGAAATATTTAATGGAACTGCCTCCCATGTCTTTCAACAATTTGATGGCGGTTTCGATAGGCACTTCCGCCGCTGGCGCACCAGAGCTTAACGGACCTGTCGCTATGTTGACATAGCCAACTTTGCCTGTGGGTGAAACCAAGCCATTAATCACTGTTTCGTCTTGACCAAGTAAGGCCCGCGAAGCGCCGACACCTGTGAAGACTTGGTTCACGTGTTGCGGTTGTAGAACTTCTGATAAGCGAGCCACCATTTGACTTTGATTAGGATCGCCAGCCCCTAAGCCGACAGATAAAGCGTTGTTGGTTGCTGCTTGGTATTTTTTCATATCGTCAATGGCTGCTTCATCGGTTTCATAGTTTTTTGAAAGAACGCCTAACACAACATGCCCTTCTGCTGCTTCATAACAGGCTTGGGCATTTTCTACTGAATTGGCTAAGACGTTTAAACAAATGCGTTCTTCTAAATAATTAGGTTTTAATGACATGGCTTATTTCTCCTTTGTGTCCATAATTTCTTGTAATCGTTGCACGATTTTGTTCATTTCTTCTTGATTGACAGAACGAATGTCAAATTCAATGATGCCATTGTTGGCTTGATATTCACGCGTATAAATGGCTGGACTTTCTGCTTTTAACGCTTGGATGACTTCCTTAGCGTTTTTTCTGCCGTCCACTTTGACACTGGCGCGATAAATGTCTCGGCCAGCGCCATCTTGGACAATTTTGGCGGTTAAATCTGACAAGTTGTTGATGGCTTCAACAAACGGTTTTAAGCGCTCTTGCATCGAAGCCCCTGATTCACTGCCATGTGCCAAGTATTCTTCCACTGCTTGCGTAAAGCCCAAGATATTGTCTTTGCCAATTTTCATTGCTCGACCAATGCCTTTGCCTTGTAGGCGCACCCAGTCAATGTATTCTTTTTTCCCGACCACTAAACCGGCACTTGGCCCTTCAATTGCTTTGGCGCCGCTGTAAATCACCAAATCAGCGCCTGCTTCAGTGTATTTGAAAAGATCTTCTTCTGCTGCCGCGTCAACAATTAGCGGCACCTTGTGGCGTTGCGCCACTTTGGCCGCTTCGGCCACCGTCAGCATACTTTTTTGCACGGTATGGTGGCTTTTGATGTATAGAATGGCCGCTGTTTTTTCAGAAATCATCATTTCCACGTGTTCTGGACTGCACATGTTGGCGTAGCCAGCTTCCACCACTTGGCCGCCGCCTTGCGCTACCATAACTTCTACAGGCGTGCCGTAGTCCACGTTGTGCCCTTTAGGTAAAACAATCTCCCGCTGTTCGATTTTTTCTGTATAAGGATGATACGCGTGGTACAAGCTGCCTTTTCCAATCAAGGCAGCCACCGATTGGGCAATCCCCGCCGAAGCCGAGGAAACGATTTGTGCATCTTCTGCCTTCAACAAGTTGGCTAAAAAGGCCCCTGTTTGTACACTAAGTTCACTCATTTCAAAGAAATGTTCACCACCGAATCGTTGAGCCGCGAGGACTGCCTCCGAAACTTTGGAGACACCTAGAATGGTCATTTTGCCAGAAGCATTAATGACTTCTTTTAAGTGGAATTTTTCGTAACTAATTGTCATAGATTTGTCCTCCAATAATTGTTTTGATTGGGCGAATTTGCTCTTTGGCTACTCGTGTCAATCCATTAGAATCAGTCAATGTTTTTTCTTCTGCTTGAATCGTGAAAATCGTTAAATCAGCATCTTTACCTATTTCCAACGTGCCTTTTTGAGCTAAATGGAAATTCTCAGCAGGAGCCTTGGTTACCTTTTCAATAATTTCTGGCCAATCATAGCCGACTACACGGAGTTTTTCCATCGTTGTGGCTAAATCATAAACAGGACCATTTTCTCGGTTACGAATGTAGATATCTGTGCTAATTGATGCAGCTTTCATTCCCTCGCGCAACGCTGTTTCAGCTACGTGAAAATTGAAACTATCCGTACCATGCCCGATATCAAATACGACCCCTTTGTTGTACGCTTGCCAAGCGAAGTCTTTTATTTTATCCGTTGCTTGGTCTAAGATACCATTTTCTTTCCCATTAAAACAATGGGTTAGGACATCCCCTTTTTCCATCAAGGCTAAAATTTCATCTAAATGAGGCGGTGCTGATCCAATGTGAACCATTAAGGGAATTTCTTGGTTCTCTTGCTGAATCTGTTTGGCCAATTCTAAAGGCGTAATGCCGTTATCGCCAATAACGGTCCTACTCATACGGGCTTTAATCCCTACAACAAAATCTGGTAATTCTTGAATCGCTTTTTTGACTAAACTCGCTTGTACTTTACTTAAATCTGCGAGTTCGTCCTGAGCAACGATGCCCCATTTAGAAATATTGACTAATCCAAAAACATTTGTTTTTGCTTGTTGCGCTAAGTCATAAAATTCATGAATGTTTTCAGCACCTGTTGTCCCAGCATCAATCACTGTCGTAACACCCTTTTTGACCCCAATTTCATCTGGATAATCATAATAAAGAGCCATTTTTTCAAAACAATGAACGTGATCATCTATCCAGCCTGCGGATACATAAGTACCTGGTTCTAAGTGGATAGTTTCTTTTGCAGAACCTGAAATAGTTGCTGCAACAGCAGCTATTTTTTTCTCTTTAATTGCAATTTCAACAGGCATACCATCTACTGTCTGTCCATTTTTTATAAGTAAATCGTAGTCCATATTCTTCCCTACTTTTCTATAAATCTAAATTTTGTCCAAGGCTTAATGAATTCTAATAATACAAGTTCTTCTTCTATAATACGCCCTACTCGGTTTTTGCGTGAGTCTTGATGTGGCTCTAAAACGACTTGTAATTCATTTTTGTATTTTCCAAATGCATCATTTCCCACAACAACATCTCCAGGTTGTAGCATTGCTTGATTATCATGTGGGGGATTAGCTTCATTTTTATATTTTTTACGCACTTCTGTGGAACGAATCATCTGCTGAGTGATATCTCCACGGCGAAAATGTTGATTTTTTGTTACGATTTCTTTTTCAATTTCAGAAGTCGCTTCTGCAAAAACAATGGTCAATTCTGTTTGATAACGATTCAACTGACCCAATGCTTCTAATTCTTCGTTGGAAGCATAAGCATTTCCAATAACAACATCATCAATTAAATTTGTTGCAAATAAATGTTTAGCTTGAACAGTGACTGGTAACTGTCTATGCATTTCTAAAGTAGGTAGCCCATCATTCACATCCCAAGGACCAATTTCACCTACCTGTGATGAAATAAAAGCAGCTGTCCGAATACCTTCCTTTTTAAAGCGGATGCTACATTTTTCAAAGAAATCATACGGCAATGCAGTTCCCGCTTGTGGATAAAAGTTATGACAACCATATAAGAAAGGTCGATTCGCTTCATACGTCAAAATGTTATCAAGATAAGCAACATCATTACTCATATTCAGCTCAATAGCCACGCCGAATGGATTAAACGTCAACATGGCTTCTTTATTTCCATCAAAACCTGTATCCAATCGAATCCCATCAGCTCCTAATTCGCTGAAAAAAGTCAAATCATCATATGAAATTTCCAATTCATCAAAGATACTTGGAACGACATCTAAAATTGTTTCAAATCCTAAATTTTTCGCATAACTAATTAATTCTTTAAATTTTTTCTGAACCGCTTCTTTGCCATCGGTCACTTCTAACATACTCATAAAAATTCGAGTAAACCCACATTCGCTGGCTTTTTTTAAATACGCTTTATCTTGATTGATATCACTATGATCTGGATAAACTGATACACCTAATGCTCTTTTCATCTTCGTTCTCACACTCCGCTATTTTCAAATTTATTTCGAAATTTCCAAGCAATCACCGAGCTACACAGGATTGTTGTAGAGCCAACGAGCAATACTGGTTGATTTAGAAATCCGCCAATTATCATGGAAAGAGTAATACAAACTGCCGTAAAAACCAACGTCTTTACCAAACCAAATTGATAAACAACAGTAGGCAACTGCCCTTTTTCTATAATAATTTGACTAACGATAAAAAAGAAAATGAACCAAATAATCATCTTATACGCTCCTGACTTTCTTCTCTGACTTAGAAGGGGCAGGATATTCATATCAGAACACCCGCCCTAACATTTTTTAATTTTTTGCTGCTTGTTCAGCTGCTAATTCTTCTGCTTCTTTATCCAATTGTTGTTTTTCATAAACTTTGAAAAATGGATAGTAGATAGCCATTGTAATTAAGAAGTTAACAATCACTAATACTGCGGCCGAGAAACTCCAATTGGTACTCATCCAAGCAGCAATTGGTGCTGGAATTGCAAACGCTAAGCGTGCAGCCATCATCGGAATTATATTAGCGACTGTTAAGAAATAAGATAACGTTGTGGTAATTAACGGTGCCACGATAAACGGAATACCTAAAATAGGATTCATTACGATCGGCGTTCCGAAAATAACTGGTTCATTAATATTAAACAAGCCTGGTAAGAACGATAAACGGCCAAGACTTTTCAGATACGTTGATTTAGAAAACATCATTAAAACAACTAAAGAAAGCGTAGTTCCAGCGCCACCAATCCAGATAAACCATTGTAAAAACTGTTCTGTAAAAATATTAGGTAACTGATGAACGTTTGCGCCATTGGTAAAAGCTTCAAGGTTTTCTGCAATCGACATATCCCAGAAAGGACGAATAACTGGGCCCATAATCGCTGGACCATGAATCCCTAAAACCCAGAAGAAACAGATTAAGAAGACTGTTAGTAAGCCGCCAAATAAACTGTTACCAGCAAGGATACCTTTAAGTGGCATTAATAACGTACTCAAGAAACCATTCAAATCAAAACCAATTACGTGGCGAATAACCCAGAATAATAAAAGAATAACTGCTCCTGGAATTAACGCAATAAATGAATTTGACACTTCAGGCGGTACGCCATCTGGCATCTTAATCATAATATCTTTTTCAATAAAGAAGCGATAAATTTCAACAGATAACAGCGCTGTTACAATCGCACCAAATAAAGAAGCTGAACCTAAATTTGCTAAATTAATATAGCGCCCTGCTGTAATGACGTTGTCAACATCTTCAAAGACACGTGTTGGTGGTGCCGCTGTTACTAAAAAGGCCATTAATGCTAAAATTCCACACGTCAAAGAGTCAAGCTTATAACTTTTGGCCAATGATGAAGCAATCCCAAATGTTGCATAAAGTGCAAGTAACCCCATCGTATAGCGGGAAGGAATATCTAAAATTGCTTGATAAGGTTCAATCAATTTTGTGTATGCCTCAATTGGAATATTTTGAAAAATTGTAAAGAATGAGCCCACAATTGTTAAAGGCATCGTTGCAATTAATCCTTTTCTAATCGCTGTCATATGGCGTTGCGAACCAAATTTATTCGCAATCGGCATTAACTTAACTTCCATCCACTGTACAAAACCATTCATTTGTTAATTCCTCCGTTCAACTAATAAAAATAATAATTATTTCGCATTTATAATAACATAGTAACATTATAATGTAAACGCTTATTCTTATTCATGACAGAGAAAGTGCAAAACAAAAGGCTTTTTCTTATTATAAAGAAACCGGGAATATTGCACCAAAAATCATTGCGCCTAAAATTGCGCCCCCAGCAATTGGTTTTTTCCAAATGTAAAAACCTAAAGCTCCTAATGTGGCACCAATCCCAATAGGAATCGAAGCACCCGCCGCACTCAAAATAATTAACGGGCCTAAGAAACGTCCTGAGGCATTACCAGCACCCATCATCACATCCGCACCAAAAGTGGAATTTCCTTGATTGATAGTAAATTTCCGAATCAACACAATTACGCCGCCAACTGCTAACCCTAGTATCGCACCCGTTAAAAGGGCTAAGCCAAAGTTTTCTACAGGCGCTTTAATTCCCATGCTGAGGAAAATTGCAGGTACGCCAATCCCGATCCCCGTTAAAATTGAGCCACCTAAATCTAAAATCCCGACTAAAGAACCTTCTAAAATTCGTGCAAACAGGAAACTTGCACCAAATGCTGCGGCAGCGCCATAAGAACCACCATCTAAACCAGCTTTTAGCATCGCAACAATTGAAACTTCATTAAAGGCGCCCACACCATAAACTACATACATATGTGTTCCTGCAAAAATTGCCGCTGACATAATCCCGACTAAAATGGGAAAGCCCCAATCAGCATACCAAAAACTTTTGCCTTTTAAACCTTCTTGAATTTCTTGTTCTTGTTGTGCCCATTCATTTTTTTCTTGCTGTTCCATCTATGAGACCTCCTTTTTTCTATTTAACGGTGAAGACATTGTGTAAATTATTTAACCATTGAGGAATAGACAAGCGGAAACTTTCGATCATTTCTAAGTCGAACCCTCGGAAGAAGCCACTTAAAATAAATAATAAGATAATGGCACCAAGCATGCCGCGTGTCATTCGGGTCCACCCTAAATCATCGACACCTTTACCGATTAAGATCCCTAATACAACTCCTGGGACAGCATTGCCCATGACTAATTGAGATAATCCGCCAAATAATGTTCCCCAGAAACCCGTCCGTTTTCCTGCATCTAAAGCCGCTAGCCAGAATAAAACAGGCATCACAGTATTGATTAAAATCGTTGCTGCAGGTACCAACACCGCAACCGCTGTTACTTGTAGCGATTCTGGAATTGCTGCAGCTGTACTATTTAAGAAAGCCACAGTCGCCATTCCTACAAAGGCCCCGACAATCCCCATTTTTTTGGGATTATGCATCGTTTTAGTGACATCTTTATCCTTTACCAATAAAATTGCTGCAGCCCAGTTAGGCACAATCCGGTGGGTCACATCTTGTGTAAAGGCCCCTGCTCCGACGGCCGAAGCCCAAGCATTAAAGAAAAAACCTAAACCAAAAGAAAAGTGTGATGCTGGATCTCCTTGTGCCGCGTTCATTTCTCCTAATGTTCTAAATGCCCCTAACCCTTGCGTTTGTGGTGCATGAAACATCCGAGCAGCGCCTGCGCCAGCTGCAAAACCTAGTAAACCACCAATAAGCAATGACTTCAGCAAAATGATTACAAATTCCATTCCTTCTTCCTCCCTTTATACGCCTCTTTTTGAAAGAAACGGAACTACTACTGCGTTCGGTTCTTTAATTGTTTCCGTTAAAAAATCAACTTCTTCGACTGCAATGGCTTGGATTTCCACTTCTACAGCTAGTTCGACATGATAAATCACTCTCTTTCTAGGAAAGAAGAAGAACAGAAATTTTTCTGTATAAACTTGTTCTTTTGCCTGACGAATAGTTACTTCTTTCGGTTCAATCCGGATGAGGACCTCTGTTGTTTCTTTTAATACTTTTTTTGAAACATCATTCAATGCACTTGCAAAAGCTTCATTCTTCTTATTACCTTTTCCAGAAACAATCACGGTTTGTGTTGACCGTTTTGTGGCATCCATAATTACCGCTCCTTTCTAAGTTACTACTTTCTATGCTCCGTGTTTCTTAATAAATGCTTCAGTTACTCGTTTACCAAGTTCTTCCTGATCCATAAAACCAAATCCAAGAACAGTTTTCCCATCGTTAATTGCTGTTACCCCTTCTTCGATTGATCGCATGCCATGTCTTTCGGGATACCCGTATTTAGTAGCAGCCGTTAACGCTCCTGCACCACCACTTCCACAGAAAGAAATGCCTAAATCAGCCTTTTCTTGTTGCATCACATCTCCTAAACGCATATCAGCGCCCATTCCTGGAACAACAACCGCGCGACCACCGGCTTGCTCCACTCCTTTTGCAACATTTTGTCCTTTTCCTAAACGATCTGCGATAACTACTGTAATCATAACTTTTCCTCCTATTAATTGTTTTGTTTAGCAACTTCAAAATGAACAGCTAAAACATACCATTCATCTTCTGATAACTGACCAATTGCTTCTGTTGTTTCTTCTGCAATTTTCAACGTTTCTGGTGTTAGTTCCGTAAATAACGTCCGATCAACACCAGCTAATGTCGTTCCTTCTCTTGAACGATTCAGCATCTCATTGAGATGGTTAATCAAAATCGTCCACTGTAATTCCGTTGGTTCAATTTGTGCTTCTGCTAATCGCGCACTGGTTTGTTTGATAATCGATTGTAGCTTTTCTGGTTCAGCACTTTGTCGAATGATCTCCTGTGCTTCCATTGCTAGTTCCATCCTCTTCCTCCTTTGGTTGTTCTAAATAATTAAGTAATGCTGAAATTTCAGCATGATTGACAGGTAACTCATTTTTAGCAAATAAACATTCAATTTGCCGAATTTCTTCTTGCCTTTCATGAGATACTTCTCTATTACAAGGAATCTCTTCGTATTGTTTATTAAACGTAATCCGATGTGTCATTAATAAAACGTGAAGTAAAAAGGCTTCTTGATATTCGCTCAGTAACTTTGTTTGAAACATTCGTTTTAACTCTTCATAAATAATATACGCTTTTACTAATAAATCTTGGCTTTGTATCCGTTCATTTTTTTCAATTACATCAGATTTCGTGGAGCGAGCGGTACCTTTCCCTTGACGTTTCCCTAATAAAATTTTATCGACCTCTTCCCGAATCAAACTTAAGTCTGTGTCCGTCAACAATGGACTAACTTTAATAAATGGGTATGTCATTTCTTCAATTGGGAAAATACTCAATACCAAATCGGGCTTTTCTGCTTGAATCACTTCAGTTGCATTTAAAACAGAAGCAAATCCTGCGAGTTCAACGTTTGGTACTTCCTCTAAAATTTTTTGTTCAATTAAACTGGTCACACCTAAGCCCGTCGAGCAAACATACACAATCCTAACAACTTTAGCTTCCTGCTGTTGTCGTTCCTGAGCTGCCAAAAAATGCAACGCAATATATGCGCAGAAAGAATCGTTGACTAACAAAACAGAACGTTGAATTAATTGTTTACAGGCACTTTGAATAGCTAAAAACAACGCTGGGTGTTTTCCTTTGATTTCTTCAGAAAACGGATTGTATTCATTAATAAATAAATGTTTCTTTGTAAAACGTAAGGACAGGTGTGCAAACAAGTTCGTAAATAATTGGCGATCATTTACAAAAGGATAATTCAGCTCTTTTGAAACGCTTTCAATCACTTGCTTTGTTAATTGAACCATATCTTGCCGTTGATGGGTTCCGAATAAATCACTATAAATATAAAAATATTCATCCGCTAATAAAGGCAAGTCATACCGTTCAAACACCTCTTGTAAAAGTAAAAGTGGTACTTCGTTCCGTTGTTCAAAGCGTGTTTTTTGTGATAACACTCGGTAAGTCCCAATTGTATGTGCCATCTGCATACGTGCTGCGGCAATTGCCACTCTCAACGTAATAGATAATATTTCGGCATAATCAAATTGATTTTGATCGAGTGGATTAATTAAATTTCGCATTTTTTTCAATGCACTACGATAACAACCTTGAAACAATGTCCCTGACCCAAATTTAATTTTAGGGATTTTTTCAGCCCCTTTTGTCTTTGTCACATAGTTCATAATTTGGTAAATATCGTATTCTGTAAGTTCTTTTTGAGTGATAAATTCCATCAGTAAGCGTACATTGCTTTCTTCACCACTGATTGTAAACCCTTGCCGCGCTTGGCGAATTAAGGTTAAATCATATGCTTGCAGCAACCGTTCGACCTGTTCCAAATCACTGACAATTGTGTTTCGACTCACTAATAATTCATCTGCTAGCTGCTGTGCCGTTAAGTACCCTTTGACTGACAATAACTGAAAAATCAATACATTGACTCGTCTTTTTTGATCAGGATAGGTTTCAAATCGATCGACATCGATAATTTCATTTTTTAACAGTAAGCGTTTAGAGTCAGGTAAATCTAGCCAGATTCCCTTATTTCGTTTTGAATAAAGTGTCTCATCGTGCTGTTCAAACCAAGCACGAATATCTTCTAAATCATACTTAATTGTTCGAACGCTGACAGTAAAGCTCTCAGCTAATTCTTGCGTGGTAATACTCCCTTCCAAATCCAAAAGCATCAATAAAATATTTATCGCTCTTTTGGACAACAACACGGTCATGCCTTGTCACCTCTTTTCTTTTCCCTTTACACTTAAAACTATAGCGTTATTTTATCTGTTCCACAACACAAAAAAGTTGCACTTATAAAAGTGCAACACTTCTCTTTTCATACAAAAAAAATCCCTTAACAGTAGTAACTGTTAAGGGATACCACACTATTTATTTGCATAAATAGACAGAAACCTTCTCCACAAAAGTATTCTGTCCGACACGTTACAAATCCGGTAACTGATAGCCGTACTATCTGGTGTCGTTGTGTTTGACAATCACTAGCCGTCAAAACGGAATAGCCGAAGCTATCTGATTGAGTCAACTCGTCGCATAAAACACACTTTAACACAGAATAGTTTGGATAGCAAGTGATGGTAATTATTCGTTATCGAACCATTCTTGATAAAAACTTTCAACAATTTTAACGGTTGCTATCGTTAATTCTTTCGTCATTACTGGGCTAGTTAACTTTTTGTCTTGTAAACATTGATTCACATGATTGATTTCATACGTAAATTCACTAGTGAATTGTTCAGACCATTTGACAGTGTTGCCTTGAGCATCTGTATAATAAGCACAATCTGTTTTCCAGAAATTAGGAATAACGATTTGCCCTTTCGTCCCACAAATGGTCATTTCACTAGGTATCTTTAAACCAACATTAATAAAAATATTGCCCAGCGTCCCTTCAGCAAATTTCAAAGCTAAATTACATTGACTATCCGTCGCCCCTTGCTGATACGTTGCGGTTCCCGTAACCTCTTGAATCTCTTTCCCTAATACGTATTGTAAGTATTGTAATGGATAACTTCCTGAGCCATGAAGCGCTCCACCACCCGCTTCTCTCGAGTAAAACCAGGGAATATGATCCACATTGGGATAGGCAGTAACTGACTGAACCCATAAAATCTCTCCCAATCCCCCTTCTTGAATCGTTGCCTTTACTTTTTGGGTAATTGGTAAAAAGACAGACTTCTGAGCTTCCATTAGAAAAACCCCTTGCTCCTGTGCGATTGCAAAGAGTTCTTCTGCTTCAGCAGCATTTAATGTAAATGGTTTTTCCAGTAGGACGGGTTTTCCTTGTGATAACGCAAGCTTAGCTGCTGAGTAATGTCCTTGATTGTAGGTGGGAATATAAATAATATCAATTGTTTCATCCTTACATAACTCTTCATAACTGCCATAAGCCACCGGAATCGCTAATTCTTTAGCCATTTTTTGAGCATTCTCTAAACGCCTTGATGCAATCCCGCGCACTTCAGCTTGCGCGCTTTCTCGAAGCCCTGCTACAAATCTTGGGACAATTTGGGCAGTACTCATAATTCCATAACGAATTTTATCCATGTGATCGCCTCCTCTTTCACTATACGAGAAAAACGAATATTTGGAAACCATTTCAACAAAAAAAGAAACCGTTTCCCCAAAACGATTTCTTTATATGTAAATTAACGGATACCAACGCTAACTTTTAAAGCTTGATTGACCTGTTCCATCTCTTCACGAGAAAGTTGACAAACCTTGTGTAGCATTCGTTCTTTATCCAATGTTCGAATTTGTT
Source organism: Enterococcus sp. DIV1307a (assembly GCF_050537425.1). NCBI lineage: Bacteria > Bacillati > Bacillota > Bacilli > Lactobacillales > Enterococcaceae > Enterococcus > Enterococcus sp. DIV1307a. The sequence goes on along the minus strand of NZ_CP172914.1, from coordinate 586,431 downwards.
CTAACAAAATAAGTGATGGCGTCCTGCACTCGTTATGGGGAATTTCGATAAGGACTTGCGTTGGTTGCAGCCGCTTGCTTACGTTACGGGTAATCGGTGCAACAATCAACGTTGGACTAAATAAGTTACCTTTGTTATTTTGAATAATCAGGACAGGTCGAATCCCACCTTGTTCAGAACCAACAACTGGTGAGAGATTCGCATAAAAAACCTCACCTCTTTTTATCATTCAGATTCCCTTCCCTCCTTTTCCTTTAAAAAATTATAGCATATTGTTTCTTGCAATATTTTCAACTTTTTAGCTATCCCTTAAAATATTTGATAAAACCACCCTTTAAAAGTCAAAAAAAGCTTAAACAGTCGACTCTGATATAGAGACGGCTATTTAAGCTGACTATTACATTTTTGTTAAAATACTATCCACTTTTGTATTAATTAAATCAATAGCGACGTGGTTTTCGCCACCTTCTGGCACAATGATATCTGCATAACGTTTCGTAGGTTCAATAAATTGGTGATACATGGGCTTGACGACTGTCAAATATTGTTCAATCACAGAATCCAACGTACGGCCACGTTCTTCCATATCACGCTTGATTCGACGAATAATACGGATGTCATCATCTGTATCCACATACACTTTAATATCCATTAAATCCCTTAAGCGGCGATCTTCTAAAATTAAAATCCCTTCAAGAATAATTACTTCTTTCGGTTCTTGTATCACCGTTTCTGTACTTCTTGTATGCGCAACGTAGTCATAAACTGGCTTTTCAATGGCTTGATAATTTAACAGTTGTTCAACATGTTGAATCAATAAATCTGTATCAAACGCAAAAGGATGATCATAATTGGTATTTAAACGTTCTTCAAAACTCAAATGGCTCTGATCTTTATAATAAGAATCCTGTTCTAACATCATAATTGAATGATCGGGAAAATTATTAAAAATCGCACGGCTAACACTGGTTTTTCCGCTTCCTGATCCGCCAGTAACACCAATGATAATTGGCTGACTATCTTTCATGTATAAACCTCTTTCTTTTCAAAAACTTCATTGTCTTTTACTATTATAATGAAAACTCTGAAGAATGCCAGACCTTTTCCAAGACTTTTCATGTGATTTTTATCTTCTTATGAAAAATCTGCCCACACTTCTTTCAATTACAGTATACTTATCAATAAAAGGAGAATCCTACCTATGATTAAAAAAGTCAAAAAAGAAGCACTTACAACGGCGCATTACGCTCTTCTTTATGAGGCAGATCCCTCAAAAAAAATGGTGGCAGATTACATTACCCGCGGCATTTGCTTTGACTATCAGACTGAAGAACTTCAAGGAATTTTAGTCCTGTTGCCGACTCACCCACGGACATTGGAAATCGTAAACATCGCTGTCTCAGAAGAAAGCCGAGGGCGGGGCATCGGGCAAGAATTATTACATTTTGCCATTGATTTTGCCAAAAAAGAAAAGTATGATTCCTTGGAGATTGGGACTGGGAGCACAGGCTTTCAACAGCTATATCTCTACCAAAAAGTCGGTTTTCGAATGACACATATTGAACCAGATTTTTTTATCCATCATTATGATGAGCCTATTATAGAAAACGGCTTGCCTTTAAAGGATATGGTTCGCTTACGGTTACATTTAAGTTAAAAAGAGGTCGGGACAGAACCGTTTAGCTCCGAGAAATAAGAAGAAATTTCCGAAAATTGCTCTTTAATTTTTGGAGAATTTCGGCTTATTTCCGAAGGAGTTGGTTCTGTTCCCGCCGTTTATCAGTTTTTGAGCGTGGAGCAAAAATCCAAAGTGATTTTTGTCCCACGCTCTTTTTAATGCCCAAGAATTGGTAACAACTCATCTAGCTGTTGAATCGTATAATTGGGTTGAATGGTTGGTGTTGCTGGAGCGGAGGTCGGATTGAGCCAAACAGTTTGAATTTTCGCTTGTTGACCTCCTTGAATATCTGAATGCAAAGAATCGCCAATAATCATTGTTTTTTCTCGACTAAAATTAGGAATCCGTTCAAAAACAAAATCAAAATACTCTTTCATCGGTTTTTGATAACCCACTTCTTCTGAAACAAAAATATCTTTAAAATAAGGCATTAATTTCGAATCTTCCAACCGACGATACTGTGTTTTTGCCACTCCGTTTGTCACAATATATAAATCATAATGGGGTGCTAATTTTTCCAAGATACGTTGACTATTGCCAAGCAAGTCATGTCCTTGACTTAAATATTCTCGGTAGTTTTCTCCCATTTTAACGCTATCAACTTCTCGATTAAACGCGTCAAACAATAAACCAAACCGTGTATCAAGGAGAACATCTTTTGTTATTTTTCCTTCTTCAAATGAACGCCATAATCCTTGATTAATTCGGTGGTATGTTGACTCGACTTCAGATGTAAATGGTACATTTTCTTCTTCAAATAAGGCATGTAGCGCCTTCTTTTCAGCCAATTTAAAATCTAACAATGTATCATCAACATCAAAAAGCAATGTTTTCATTTCCGTTCCTCTTCTCTTTTCAAATTACTCGGTAACGCTTTGCTTGTTTGTTGTTTTTCAATAAAAAAATAAGGCAATAGCAATTGTAACTCTTCTCTTGTTAATGAACGATAAGCACCTAAAGGTAATTGCGGATCTAGCCGCAACGGCCCCATAGTTTGGCGTTTTAAAGCAGTCACTTTTTTCCCCACGGATAAAAACATTTTTTTCACTTGGTGAAATTTTCCTTCTTGAATAGTCAGGAAAACATGACTCTCCGTTTCAGTCGCTGCAAGAACAGTTATTTTTGCTGGCTTACATTGAATGCCTCCTTGCAAAACAATCCCATCTTTAAATTTAGCACAATCTTCTGCAGAGACCAAACCATTGACTTTCACTTCATAACATTTCGCTACTTCTTTATTTGGCCGAATTAATTGATACCCTAATTGTCCATTATCTGTTAATAGAAGTAACCCTTCCGTATCGCCATCGAGTCTGCCCACTGGATAAAGACCAGGGCGTCTGTCTTGTGGCGCAATCAAATCAATAACTGTTTTTTTAGATGCATCTGAGACAGCGCTAACCACACCTTTTGGCTTATTCAACATATAGTACACATGGGTCTTATGCGAAATTAATTGTCCTTTTACTTTAATCATTTGTAATTGCGCATCGACATTTTGGCTTTCATTTAAAGTCACGATGCCATCCACAGTGACCTGCTTGCCTTTGATTAATCGTTTCACCGTTTTGCGTGATCCAAACTGAAGTTCTTCTAGTAATTTATCTAATCGCATTGTTCAGCTCCATTCTGGTATAAGTATAGTGGAATCCGTTAAAGATGAAAAGTGGAAAAAGGTAATTCCTTGACGTATAAAAATATAAGTGTTACGGTTAATAAGTAAAGTAAATAAAGGTTTCTCAAAAACAGCGTAATGACCTGGGAGAGAACAACGATAACAATGAACCATTCCCATGAGTGTTGCCTGGCAATATTTGTGGGGATTTTTTGATTATTGTTAGCATTTTTCTAGACAAGAACAACTGAAAAAAGAGTTTCTTTTTTCCATTATGTTTTGTTTCTGAGTTTAACCAAATCACTCATTATTTCAAGGAGGAATTAGGTTATGTCAGTACAATTAGAAGTTAAAGAAAGAGCTATCCGTCCACGTTCACTAAGAAATCAGCTACGTCACGAAGGGAAAGTACCTGCCATTGTTTACGGTTACCAAATTGAAAGTACACCAATCTATTTTGAAGAAAAAGACTTATCAAAAATTTTACGCGAACATGGTGCTAACACCGTTATTAAAATGACAGTTGATGGCAAAAACATCAACACATTAATGTCGAAAGCACAGTTAGATACCTTTACTGGTCAAATGCTTCATGTTGAATTCTTATCTGTAAATATGAAAGAAACAACAGAAGTCGAAGCAGAAGTTCAATTAATTGGTGAATCTGCAGGTGTGAAAGCTGGGGGTACCTTAGCTCAAAACTTGTACACTGTTTTAGTGGCAGCCACACCAGACAAATTGCCAGAATCAATTGAAGTAGATATTACAAACTTAGAAATTGGTGATGCTCTTACAATCGCTGATTTACCTGAACACAAAGACTATGAAATTTTAACTGATCCAGAAGAACAACTAGTTGCTATTGTTGAAGCACAAACTGCTCCTGAAGAAGAAGAAGGAACAGCTGCTGAAACGACTGAACCAGAATTAGCCGAATAAAGAGTACACTTTTGTTCAGCTGATTCTCTTAAGTTTTAGAAATGGGATGTACGTTGAAACAACGTACGTCCCATTTTCTTTTTACTGCATGTCGTGATTTCTTCACATAAATGATGACACCTGCAAAGCTAGGAAGCTACAGAGGAATATTAAATTTTTGCTAATCTACGCAATATTTTCAAACGAAACAATTTCTTTTTTTTAAATTTGCAGTATACTAAAAGTAAGTAAACAAAAAGGAGGTCATCCATATGTTTGAACGTTTTGATAGTGACCGTAGCCGCTATGCTTCATTAGGTGTTGTTTCTAGCTTACCTAGTGGCTTAATTGATAGTATTTGGTTGATTATTGACTTAAATCTAAAAGGGGTTATCCCTTTAAACGACTTACTTCACTTTGATTTGTTGAACAATAATGGCAAAGTGACTGTCCATTTTTCTCAAGAAAATAGTTCAGTAGAAATGGCCATCGACTTACCATTTAGTTATTCTACGGCATATCCGTCGCGAATTTTTGCTTTTGATGATGGCCATCGTGAAACGATTTTATTACCTGCAGAAATGTTAGAATCTTAAATAATTTCAACAAAGTAGCCTCAAATTCCGATTAAACTGGAATTTGAGGCTACTTTAATTTCTTTTAGTTATTCTACAATAATTTGTTTACTACTTCCTGCAGCATTTTCAAAATTAATAGTAAAGGTTTCTGTTGCATCATCATAAGTGATTCCGTCACTTTGACTAATTACTGTGCTGTAATCTTTTGGTATTTTTAAAGTCAGTGTCTTAGTTGTTTGTGTGGGATCAGAGAAAGTATACGTTTTTTGGTGTTGTTGTGTCTTTCTCATTAAAGAAATAGCTTTATTTGAGGTAATCCCTGCTATTGTACCGCCAGTTTCTGACCAAATGTTAACCCCAAGATAGCCTTCTTCTTCTTGCTTAACTGCTTGAATTTCTTCTGTATTTGAGAGAACTTCTACTGTTTTTTTGGCAGCATATGTTTTTAAATCAGTTTCATCGATTCCTGGTAAAACTACATAAGCATAATGCTCGTTCGTTGGGTGTTGACCATGTTGAATCGTAAATGTTCGATAATCACCTACATATTCTTTATCACTTGGAAATGCTTCATTAATTGCTTTATAGGTTCCTTTTCTAGTTTCACTTTTAACATTTACCGTTGTTTCTTCTGGAAAATAATAACCCATATTAGCATTGGAATGATCCGACTTTAGTAATAACCATTGTTTTTTACTCGTTTCATTTTTCTCATGAATCTCCCCAATATTTGATAGCACTTGATACTGATACGCATCATTTAACAAACGATTATCAACAACTGTCTCAATCGAAGCTTCTGTATCCCCTTTAATTCCTGCGCCTAATGCGATAATTTGCCCATTTAATACAAACCAAGATTTTTTAGCTTGTAGGTTCATAGGTAAAAGTTTCCCATTATTTTTGGTCCCGTCTTTATTAAGAGCCATCCCTACTACTGCCTGATTGTCTGACGTTACTCCACCAACCCATTGCTCTTTCGATGTGATTGTTGTAAATGCTGAAACTTCATCTGCCAAAGAAATGGTATCTACCGTTGTTCCTGGTAGTCGATAGGGATCTACAGTTGGCCAATAGCTGGAATTAAATTGAACCTCGTCATCATTATATACGTACATCATTCCGTCACCAGTGTGCCAGCCACGTTTATTTTCTTTATTCCCTGCTTCAAAAGATGCAGTGCGCTTTGAATACAAGCCTAGCCCAAACATATAACTAGGTGTGCGTTGGACAAATCGATCCATCGAAGCATAAAGTTTCGTGCCTGTAAAAGGAAGTTGCCCTCCCGTAATTTCTGGATTAGTTAAAAGTTGCATAGTCATCTGTAAATCATTAAAATCACGAGCATTTGTCAAATAATAATCTGGGTTCTCCTTCATCCAATATTTAACGGCTTCTTGAAATTTCTTTTGATAATTATTAGGGGCAAATTTAGCCACAATTAATAAATTATACATGGTAGTTGAGCCGTAGCCTGTTTTTCCAACTGCTGGGGCTCTTGAGATGGAACGGCCATTCACGGTTGGTAGCATTTCACCTTTATAAATCAAAGGAAGAAAGGCACGATCAACATTTTCAACAAATTCTGTCACAAGAGTTGCATCCATTTGAAAAGATGAATCTGCTGTAATGGCCAAAATTTGTCCAACCCCTTTCACCAAAACATTGCCATACGAACCTGTATAAGGAATGTTATTGTGCTGGATAAAAGAACCATCTTGGTAAAAACCATCACCTTTTGTGACTAATTTAAATACATCGACGATACTACTGGATGCTTGGTTAATTTTCCCGCTATCCTTTTGTAAAATTCCTAACCCCAAAACAGTTAAAGCTAAGTCCGTTCGGTTCGCTCCTGATGTCACAAAATTTGGGATAAAAGCTAAATCCACAAACGTTCCTTGTGGTTTTGTATACAACTGTTTAAACGGATCTGGGACATAACTGCTCAGCGCATTTGTATAGATTTGTTGCTTTTCTGGAGAAACTTTATCCTCTAAAATCATTAGAATATTAAGAAACTTCTGTGGCACACCAATTTGCCAGTCCCACCAATTTCCATGGTACTTTTTCCCATCATATCCTTTTTGCGTTACCATAAAATCTAAGCCATCAATAATGGTTGCTGCCAATTTGTCATCTTGGTAAAGCGTACTCCCCTTCGTTCCATAGGCTAACGCTAATTTTTGCAATTTGGTAAATTGAGTCGTTAAATCAGCCGATGGCGTATTGCCAGGCTCTAGTGGCCATAAATAGCTGCGGTTCGGCTCTTTATTCATCGTTTGATCGAGTTCTGTTGCTTCATTGGAGATTTTTTGGACGTAGTCTACAAGCGCTTGGTTAGTTGAATCATATTCTTTTGAAACAAGCTGATTTCGCCATTTTTCTTTTAATTCTCGGTATTCTGCAGATGAATCGATAACAGGAATGCTACCAACGGGGCCACTTTTCATAGAAATGATATTCAGCTTTGATAGATTACCAAATAGTCTAATTCCTACAGCACCCATCCAGTCATCATTAATGGACGTACCATCAGGATAATGAACCTCTTCATTTTCATAAAATAATTGATCATTCAGGAATGTTTGAATTTTTTTCCCATCATAGCGAACTAGCAGTTTATATTGTTGACCACTTAGTAATGTTGGTCCCGGAATATTAGTTAGCCATTTACCGCCTGGTTGTCCTAACTGCCAGCGACCGTCACGATTATAAGCAAAAGATTGCCATTGACTCGTCTTTTGTTTATCTCCGCGAAAAACCAATCCGAAGTTACTTTGCCCTTCATATAAAAAGGTTAGTTCAAGATCTCCTGAAGATTGTTCGCGTGCATCAAGATTGATAGAGACAGATTCGAGGTTTGTCCCTTGCTTCGTGTTTGCGATCCATAAACCAGCAGAATCATTCTTTTTTTCTGCTGTTCCTACCAAATCTTGCCAATGCCCAACTTGATTGGGGAAATCTGAAATGTAAGAGGGTTGCTCAATCGTTTGGCTCGCTTCGTTTTCTTCTGCAAAAGTAAGGGTGGTTCCCATAAATCCACTCGTCAAAGCAGTAAACAGTCCGACCAGCATTACCCATATTTTCCTGTTTTTCATTCTTTCTCCTCCTAAAAAATTATCGTAAAACGCTTACATCCGAATTAGAGAAAAAGAGTGAAGAAAAATACTTTCTACACTCTCCGACTCTCTGAAAATCACTTAATATACTTTTTACGCCAAAATACCAAAGGCACTCAAAACAATCGATAAAATTAAAATAATCCAAATCACTCGTGTGGAATTTAGTTTCTTTTGACCTAACATCCAATAAGTCAAAAGAACAAGTAAGATTGGAACTAAGGAAGGCAAAATCGCATCTAACGTATCTTGAATAACTAATTCGACCCCGTTCTTTTTATAAACAAAAGGAACTGTCGCCTTGATAACTGAAGGAATTAAGGCACCAATCACAGTCACACCAAGAACAGTTGCTGCATTCGTAAAGGCAGATAACTTGTCTTTTAAGGTCGTCACTAGTTTGACCCCTTGCTTATAACCAAGTGGTAAGAGCGCGGCCCGACCAAACAATAGTGCAATATTTGCAATAATCCAAATAACACAGCCAACCACCGAACCATTTTGAGCCAGTGTCCCTGCAACAGAGCCGAAAATCGTCCCCCAAATAACGTGGAATAAAGAGTCCCCAACGCCTGCCAAAGAACCCATCAGAGCTGTTTTTAGCGCAATAATTGTTTCTTTCGCTTTATAGCCATCTTGCTCTTCAATCGCAACATCAATCCCCATAATTAAATTCCCAAAAATAGCATTGGTGTTAAAAAATTGATTGTGTGTGCGCATCATATCTTGAAATTGTGCTTCATCATGACCATAGAATTTTTTTAAAACAGGTAAGATGCCGTATAAATATCCTGAACTCATCATACGTTCATAGTTCCAGTTTAATTGGCTTCCTAAAATATAACGCCAGCTAATTGCATTTAATTCTTTTTTTGTCAGTTTATGCTTACTCATCGCCGTCATATCCTCCTTCAAAATCACCATTTCCTGTTGTTGCTTGTGTCGTGCTTTTTGCCCCATCACGTTTAAATACAAGCATCGCTGCTACCATCCCAACTATCGAAACACCTAACATTGGAACTTTTAAATAAGCCGCTAAGAAAAAGCCTAATAGTAAATAGGGGATATATTGCTTCGTTGGCAAGTAACGTAATAAAATCCCTACACCGACAACAGGTAATACTCCTCCAGCTGTTTTTAAGCCCGTCATTAGCCATTCTGGCATGTTATCGGTAATCGTTGTTACTACAGCATCCCCCGCTAATAACATTAATAAAATCGGAATGGCACGAGACAGTCCCCATAGAACAGAACCAGATAAAACTAAACGTGGAATCCGTTTTACTTGCATCTTATCAATCGCTTTATCGACACTATGAAGTAAAAAGACATTACAAAAACGGGCGACTACATCTAGTTGCAACATCAACAGAGAAACAGGAACAGCTAAACCAATGCCATACTCCGCTCCTTTTCCAGAGATTACAGCGAAAGCGGTTCCTAAAACAGCCCCTGTGAAATAATCAGGTACCGATGCTCCACCAAAAGCAGCAATTCCTAAACGCATTAATTGAAGAGTGCCGCCAACCATTAAACCAGTTTTTAAATCTCCCATAATCATTCCAGAAATCATTCCAGCAATAGCTGGTTGCGTCAACGTATTTGAAATAAGTGAGTCATTAATAGCAATAAACGCATAAATAGTAATTAAAATAATTTGATACGCTGCTAAATGCATTGAAATTTCCTCCTAAATTTAAAAATATTCTTTCTTAGTCTGACAGTTTTAGCCGCGTAATTTTTTCATAAAATCAACGACTGGATCGTTTGGAACTAATTGGGCTGTCACAGTGACGCCTTTTGAAGCGATTGTTTCAAAAATTTGTTCTTCTTCTGGTAAAACTTGAATACTTTTTGTTACTTCGCGTGCTCCTTCTTTGTAACTCATATTCCCAACATTTACAGTTTTGATAGGTCCTTGCGCTTCGATAAAGCGGAGCACATCTTTCGGATTTTTAAATAATAAAAATAAACGCTGTTTACCATATTTTCCTGATTGAATATTTTTAGCGGCAGCCTCTACTCCAAGAACAGATAAACGCATCGAAGAAGGCGCTGCCATTCTCAAAGATGATTTTTGTAAAGGATCTGTAGCCGCCTCATCATTGGCTACAATTATTCGCTGTGTACTAAGACTTGTCGACCAAATTCCCGCTACTTGTCCATGAATTAACCGTTCATCAATCCGTGTGTTTACAATATTTTCTTTTCCAGCATATTGACTATAGTTACTTAACTCTTTTTCTTTGCTGGCTTCTGAAATCTCTTGTTCCGCTTGATTCATTCCAGCCTTTACATCAACAATATTTTCTTGTGCTAAACAAACTAATTCTTTAATCGAAGCCTGTTGATTAACCACTGCTTCAATCACAACAGAGAGCGTCATCCCTGCAATAATTTCCACTCCGTCAACGTTCAAATAATTCTTAGTTGCCACGTTACATGGCGTTCCTCCTAGTAAATCAGCAATAATCAGTGTCGTACCGTTAAGGGCTTTCATTTTTTCATTTAGCTCTTTCTCAAATTGAAGATTGTCGCTATCTGGTCGTAATGAGACTGTATGCACGTGTTCTTGCCGACCAACGATCATTTCTAAGCTAACTTTGACGCCTTCAGCCATGCTACCATGACTAATTAGTACAATGTTTTCCACGAATTTCCCTCCCTAGATGTAGGTGACCCTACTTAACATGTTATGTTCTCTACGAACTTACTATAACACATACTAAGTTATCCGTAAACCTAATATCTTAATATATTGAATTTATTTTTTTGAATTCTTTAAATAAAAATTGTCTTTCCTCTTTTTCAAAGTGTTTGCTAAAGGCTAGTTAACATGTTATGCTTAATTCATTCGATTACTAGAATGGAGGCAATCGCATGTTACCTAAATATGAACAAATTAAACAAGACCTTTTACGTGAAATAAAAAATCATACCTTTATTCCTGGTGATAAATTTTATTCTGAAGCCGATATTAAACGAAAATATGCTGTTAGTTCTATCACAGCTGTCAAAGCACTGAATGAGCTGACCAGTGCAGGTTACTTGTATCGTATCCAAGGAAAAGGGACCTTTGTTTCGAAATCAAAAGTTTCTCAAAATGTAAAATTTTCTGATATCGAGTTGCATTCTTTAGACTCTGAAAAAGTTAAAGTCCTTTCAATTGAAGAAGATAATCAAGCCGAAATTTTAAAGGAATTAGGCTTACCAGCTAACGCTTCTTATTATAGAATCAAGCGTGTACGCTATTCTGAAGATACACCCTTTCTCGTACATATCACACATCTTCCCAAAAAGCTTGTTAAAGAGCCGCTCTCAAAGGACCTCACAGCTTATGCAAGTGTGTATGAACGAGTCCGTAAAGATTTTTCAGTAGACCTCTTCTCGTTGGCTTCTGTAGAAACAAATGAAATTGTCTTTCCCGAAGATGCTGAGTTATTGAATTTACTTCAATTAAGTTTTCGTGAACCCGCTGTTAAACAAGTTAAACATTCCTATCTCGCAGATGGTAGTGTTGCTGAATATATTATTAGTTATAAACATTGGAAATATTTCAAAACCAAAATAGAAGTAGAAGCCGAATAAATTTCAGCTTCTACTTCTATTTTTTTAATCTATGATTACTTGATTCGTAAATTTCAAGTACTCAATTTCAATTCCCTCTGTTTCAAAAATTACTACTTCATTTTGTCCTTGCTGTAAAAATTCTTTGGGACAATACAGCGAATGAATGGGTCCTATTTCCCAATAACGACCTAGATGATGGCCATTGACCACAACGAATCCTTTGCCGTAGCCTCGACAGTCAATATACGTGTCTGCTAGCTGTTCTAATTCAAATGTTACTTGATAAAACGAAGGCTGCAATGGATTTTTTCCAGCTGTGTAATCAATCTTGGCTAATTGCTCTTGTGAAAAAGTTAAGGGATAGTGTTGATAGCCTTGGTGAAAATGAATGTCTTGCATCACTCCACCTCGAATTCCTTTACTTTGTGTGGGATTATTTAATTTAAAGCCATAATTAACGCGACCTAAGTTTTCCACTAGGATATCTAACGCAAGTGTGTCTTTTTCAGTTTGCCCTGAAATGAGTAGCTCTTCTCCCACTGTCTCTTGATATTGGGTAGCAGCTAAATCTCCATCTACATAAATGTGTAAACGATCACTGGCCTCGACCACTTTTAGTTTATTTTCATGATGATAATTTTTTAAATCAAACGAATAAAGCAAGTAGCCATAGCCTGAGCCAGCTTCTTCCATACTTAATGGATACGTGGTGGTCTTCGGTGTCATCATTTGATCTTTTACTGCGAATAAGGATACGCTAGCAGTTACTGGAAAGCTTCCTAAATTCCCCAGTTTTTTCGTGCGTGGTTGTGCTTGCCAAACTTCTGGACATACTTCTTTAATTGCTTTTTGAACGGCATAATATTTTTCTGTTGGTTCTCCTGCTTCTGTTAATAAAGCATCATAATCATAGCTAGTGACTTGAGGTAAATCTTTTGCACCTCGCGCCGAACACCCGTTATAAAAGCCGAAATTTGTTCCTCCATGAAACATATAGAGATTTAAAGAACCCACTGCCAGCATATCTTTTACTTCTTTCGCCAAGTCGGTACCTTCCCGCTGAATCACTGGTTCGCCCCAACGATTGAACCACCCATCCCAGTATTCCATGCACATCAACGGCCATTTTTTACCATGACGAGTCATAAATTTTTTCAAAACGGCAGCATTTTCTTTCGAATGACTACCAAAATTTCCTGTCACAAAAACATCCTCTTCAATTAACGTCCCCGCATCCAAAACCTCTTCCCAAGCGCCATCAGATGTAAAAAGAGGAACCTCAATCCCCAGTTCTTCCATTATCTGCTTGGTTTGTCGCAAGTACGCTTTCTCCATGCCATAGGACCCATATTCATTTTCAACCTGCATCATGATCACTGGTCCACCTTGTGTTATCTGCAGCGGTGCTAGTTTAGGCAATAATACTTGAAAATAGTTACGAACTTTAGTCATAAAAATAGGATCTGTCGAACGTAATCGCACACCTTTTTCTTTCAAAAGCCATGCTGGTAAGCCACCAAACTCCCATTCTGCACAAATATAAGCCGAAGGACGCAGAATAACTAGTAAATTCAGTTTTTCTGCCAAGCGGACAAATGCTTCAATGTTTTTCATTCCTTCAAAATCGTATACGCCTTCTTCTGGTTCATGAATATTCCAAGGAATGTAGGTTTCTACTGTATTAGCTCCTAAAGCTTTCAGATTATAGAGGCTATCTTCCCATTGGCTAGGTGTCATTCGAAAGTAATGAATCGCCCCGCTAATAATTTTTATTGGTTGTCCATTTAATAAAAAGTCTTCTTTAATCTCAAACGTTTGCATCATTTTTCCCCTTTACCAGTATCTTTGCCATGATGGTTTTGCTAAACGCATTAAGGCTTCCATGTAAAAATAATCGCCCCATAAGTTGGGTTCATCAATCCCTTTTCCTTCTGCATGTGCGTAAACACCATGGAGTAGCAGTCCTTCATTTTCGGAATCATTTTGCGTACGATAATATTCTCCTAATTGATAAATCATTCCTTTGGCAAGCTCTTTCGCTTGAGGAAAAGCCTGTAGTTTGTCTGCTTCCAATAAACCACATGCCGCAATTGCCAGTGCCGAGCTATCTTTGTCAGATGGCATTTGGTCATTAAAATCAAAATCCCAATAGGGAATTAAATCTGCTGGCAAATGAGCTAGAAAAACCTCCACTATTTGTGGATAAATTTCCGGAAATGGTTGGGAATGGAGAAATGTTTCGTTTAGGGGAATCCCTAAAATTGCCCAACTTTGGCCTCGTGCCCAAATGGAAGTATCACTATGTCCTTGATGCGTAGCTCCATGTTTTGGTTTGCCTGTTTCTGGATCAAAATAATAGGTATGATAAGTTGTCGCATCGGATTTAATCACCGTTTTCATTAACGTATGATAGTGACGTGAGGCAATTTCCTCATAAACCCTATTTCCAGATAATTTAGTTGCTTCAAATAAAAGCGGTAAATTCATTAATGAGTCGATAATTAATCGATATTCTTTGGGATCACCATAATGGCCCCACGCTTGAATGAAGGAGCCATTTTCTTGGAATCGTGCTGACAATACTTCAGCGGCAGCTAGCACTTCTTGTTTACAGCGCTCATCACCGGTAATTTTATACCCAGCACCCGCCGATAGACTATATAAAAAACCAATGTCATGGTGGTCCAAAACAAAATGCTCCTCTAATCGTTGTTGAAAGCTGTCAATATTTTCCATTGCCAGTAAACGAAATTTTTCTTGGTGAGACCACTCATATGCCAGCCAAAGCATGCCTGTCCAAAAGCCATTGGTCCAATCATCGTTAGCTTTGAGACGATATCGACCATTCGTGGCACAAGCTGAAGGAAACTGTGTTCCGAAACGCTGCATATTTTTAGCAATTTTTGAAACGCATTCATTTAATTGCGTTTGAATCCATTCATCTGTGACATTTTCTCCTAGAGAGATCAGTCTTTGTTTATTTTCTTGACTACACATCTCCACCACTCCTTAACTTGTTAACATATTAACTTATTGTATTATAACGTAAAAGAAAATAAAAAGCGACCTTTCTTGATTATTTCTCTTAAAAACAAGAGCGTGGGACAAAAATCACTTTGGATTTTTGCTCCACGCTCAAAAACTGATAAACGGCGGGAACAGAACCAACACTACGCGTTGCTCCGATCTCAACAACTTCTAAGAGCTAAAGCTCTAAGAGTTGAAGGTCCTTCGGAAATAAGCCGAAATTGTTGAGAATCCCGAAGAACGTAGTGATTCGATGATGAACAATACCTACTTGGTCTCCAAAAATCAAAGAGAAATTTTCGGAAATTTATTCTTATTTCTCAGAGCTAAACGGTTCTGTCCCGACCTCTTATTATTTATTCCGACCGAATACTTCAATTTGGGTCAACGCTGGAAACGGAGAAGAATCCAGCGCTTTTCGTAAGCATTTTAATGTCAAAGTTTGTGTTGTTTTCATTGGGAACTTTATTTCTTGAAAACAGGCGGTATTCGTTGTGGCAACTACTCGTTCCTCTCCATCTGAAAAAGCTAAAGTGACTTCCTCCCAATAGCTATCATGTGGGTAATCCGCCCGAAATAGCAAGCGGATCCAGTCCGTTTCTACAGGCCTGCCAAAGTCAATCGTTATCTGTGCCTCCTTTTGTTGGTTAATTCCCCAAGAAGCAAATGGATACGAGCCATGAGAAAGGTTACCAAACTTAGAATCAATAGCATTTTTCGCAAAGAAAACAGCATCGTCTCTCGTTTCAACGTTTGCATACGCATGAGGATAGGCTCCTGAATATTCTTTTTGGTCATGTGTATTCATAGAAAGATTTTGATAATTGTCTTTTTCAAACATGTGCGCTTGTCGAACCATTATTTGGTGCCTTGCTGAATGAAAGGCCGTATCAACAAAAGCTTTTCGAGCAGATTCTTCTAATGGAATTTGATATTCCCAAACTTTTTCTTTCAAATAAATCAATGAAGGAGCCAAAGTTTCATCTAATTGAACCATCAAATAAGGGGTAGCCCCTGTATAAGTCACTACAATTTTATCGCCAACTTGATAAAGGTACTGTTTAATTGCTAATACCGCTAACGTGTCTCCCTCCGCCATGAATGGCGCTTCTGGCTTCTCGTGATCGATGCGGCCAGTAATAATCTGATTGTCTTTATTTTTCAATTCGATTTTTATCATTTTTTATTCCTCCCTTGTCACACCACCTACCAAACAAATCAGGCGATGCGTTCCTATTGGTAGCTCTTTTTGTAAATAAGGTAAACTTGTTCTTGGGAAAAACAACGATGTATTGGGTTCAGGTTGAAGAATACCTGCGTGGTCATACCCTTCAATTGCAACTATTTGCGAACACAATTCTCCTGAATCGACTCTAGCCCACTCTTTACCAAGTTCTTTTTCTGAAAATTTTCCAAGTAACGGTAGACTGAATCCTCCTTCTCGCACTTTTAATGGAACCGATGTCACTATTTCATGTACTCTAACATGCCATTCTCCAAAAGGATAAATGGTTGTTTCAATTTCTACTTCTTGAAAAGGTAGCCATTTATAATAAACTTGCTCCTCTGTTAAATAAAAATCATGAACTTTCCCTTTAACACGAAAATATTCACCATCACGAGAAACAGCCAATACGTTATCAAAAGCCCCCTCCTCATAACGCGCACCAGCTTTGGGAACGCTAAAACCAAAGCGGCTAGAATAGACAAATTTACTATATTTAGCCGCAGCATGTGCTTGATTTTCAAGCCATAGTCCTGCAGGATAGCCGAGGACATGCGTTTTCATTTTAGGATGGATTAATAACATGTTTCCCTTTTCTATCAAACGCTTTTCTTCTCGTTTTATCGCCAGCGGTTCAGCACGCCAAAACGGATGGTCTTGATCCACTGCGAGCAACAAAAATGTTTTAAAAGCCCAATACGGAGAGCCTGGTGCGTTATAACCTTCTGCCATTACTAAATTTTCGTAATGATAGCCAATGGACAACCGACCATCATAAGTGAAAATAGTCTGTTGCATCCAACAGTGTAAATGTTTTGCTAACAGCGTTTTTATTTGTCCCCAAGGTAACGCCTCTACTTCTGCAAATATCAAAGCTGCGAAAAACGCTCCTTGAGCAAACCGATACGTTTGACTACGTCCGTAAGATAACGCTTCGCCCTCCTCATCAAAATAGTACAGATAGTCCTGCGCGAACATAACGGCTCGTTCTGTAAAACGTTTCGCACGAACAGGATCTCTTTCTCGCATAAATTTGACATAAATCAAACTATAATAATGAAAAGCAAACGAAATATAATAATCTCTTTGCGTAGTTTTACCATCCATATACCAACCATCACCTAAATACATGCGTTCAATCAACGCCAATTCTTCCTCTAGTTCCGCTTGGTTAATCACTTGTCCACATCCCTCGAGTGCCAAACGAATGAGCACTTTGAAAAACGTCCAATTATTTTTAGGAATTTTACAACCAAGTGCTTTATTTAACCAAACCATGATATTTTCTTGCTGTTTCTCAGAAAAACAGGACCAAAAATATGTCTTATGAAGCAATAAAGTTAAAGATAATGCTGCTGCTTCCACAATATATTGATCATAATCAACAATATCGCCCCAATAGTCTGGGGATGACGGATCAGTTCCTGCGATTAATTTTTCCACATAAGCATCTCTTAAAACATCATCTTTACAAGTAACCCAATACGGTCCAATTCCCCATAATGGTCGAATGAGCGCTTCCATTTCAGCATGTTGCTGATCATAGACAGCACCACTGGACCCGAAATTTACGCCAGGTTTTTCTGATGTTAAAATAGCCGTTTTTAAAGGTGTCATGATTGTTTCAAAAGCTTCCAAATATGCTTCTCTGGTCAAAAAAAGATTACTTTTTAACGATTCCATGCTTTTCGCCCCCATTAGTTTAATTCAAAGAATAACAAGGGCACTTATTTTTTTCAACTATCGTTTAATGAATAAAACGGCGTATTATGAGAGCAGCATTTCACCTTCCCCAAACTTAACATATTAATTTTTTCTTTATTTTTGTTGAACCTTGAGCTATTCACTTTATCCAACAAAACTTCCATTATCAAAAATGAATAATAAATGAAAAATAAGCAGTCTAACGCAGGAAATTCTCATAATAAATATTTTAAAAAAAAAGAGTCTATGACAAAAATCCAAAGAGATTTTTGTCATAGACTTAAAATATGAGAGAAAAGACATCAAAAGTAATGGTTTGATCAACCTTCACAAGTTTTATGATGCTTTTCAAGATATCATTTTGATACAATTTTACGCCTTGCGGTTTACAATAAAAGAGTAAATAGCGATACAGATAATCGCTCCTAGCAACGCTGAGATAATTGGAAAACCGCCGATGACTGGTCCTAAAGAAGGCAACAAGAGTGATGCTACCCAACTTCCTAAAAAGCCCACGATAATATTTCCAATAATGCCACCTGGCACGTCTTTTCCTAAAATTGCGCCAGCAATTGCGCCAATAATTCCTCCGACAATTAATGCCCATAGAAAGCTAAACATTTGAAAAACCTACCTTTCATAGTTGATTTTTTTAGTTAATTTTCCTACTTTAAGGATAAAACAGAAAGCAGACTTTTTCAAAAGATAGGACTTTTCAGAAGTCAATTTATTCTTCTACATAAGCTAAACGATAGGATACTGTGCGACCAAAAGAAAATACTTGCAAACCTTGTAAGCGATCTGATTTCAAGTAACCAATGGCTCCTTGGAATAAGGGTAAAACACCGGCATCTTTTTCAATTAATGTTTTTTCTAAACTTAGTAATTCATTCCAGCGTTTTTCAGGTTCATTGGCGTAATCTTTTCTAACTTTTTGGAGACCCGCATCATACGCTGAATCGTTATAACCAGAAGTATTTAAGCCACTTTTTGAGTCATAAAATTCTAAAAAATTAATGGGATCAGCATAGTCAGGTGTCCATGTTCCAAAGGCTAAATCGTAATTACCTGCTGTTTGTAAATCCAAACGATTTTGCAAAGGCAGTGATTTTAATTTGATTGTTAAACCTGGTAAATTTTGTTGCAATTGCCCTTGAACAAATTCAATGGTTTTCTTGGCAATCGCTGAGTCCGCTGAGATTAGTTCCAATTCAATTTTATCTTTGCCCAACTCTTCTTTCGCTTTGTTCCAGTTAGCTTGGGCTTCTTTAATATTATATGGCAATAAATCACCATTTTCTTTACGGAAATCTTCACCTGTGTCTGGATTTTTTGCAAAATTAGCTGGTACAAAACCATTTAAAGCTGTCGAGCCATCTCCTAAAATTTCTTTTGCAAAAGTTTCTTTGTCAATCGCTTGTAAAAAAGCTTTTCGAACATGCTCGTTGCCGGTAATTTCACGGCGATGATTTGGGCTTAAATAACCCACCATGGCTTTAGGCACAAAATGCGCTTGTTTTGACTCTTTATACTGAAGTGCATAAGTATCTGCTAAAACAGTGTAATCTAAGTCGCCATTATCAAAAAGATTGGCTCCTGTGCCAATTTCTTTCACTACTTGAACATCAATTTCATTCAATTTTACGTGTTCTTTATCCCAATAATGATCATTCTTCTTCAATTTCCAGGTTTCGGAATTGCCATCCCAGCCTGAAATTACAAACGGCCCATTGCCAACAAAATTATCTGCAGAAGTCCCATAGGCAGTACCTTTTTCTTTGGCAAAGGCTTCATTTTTAGGCATAAAAGGTGTCCCAACCAAGACTTGGGCTAAATAAGGAATTGGATTTTCCAATGTTAGTTCTAGTGTCTGGTCATCGATTGCTTTGACACCAAATTCTTCCATCGTGGCTTGTCCTTCCCGCACCGCACGCCCATTTTTAAAAATATCCATTTGATTACTGCTACTTGAACCATACGCTGGATCGACCACGTTTCTAAACGCAACTACAAAATCCCCTGCTTTAACTGGATCCCCGTTTGTCCATTTTGCCTCTCGTAACTTGAATGTATAGACTAACCCGTCTTCACTAACTTGTGGCTCTGCTTTCGCCATAGCTAGCTCAGGATCTCCGTTTTTATCTTGTCGATACAAGCCTTCAACTACTTGACCAATCATATCGGAACTATAGACATCTGTATAATGAGCGCTGTCTAATGTCGAGAGTTCACCACCAGATGCGACGTTAATTTTCTGTGTAGCTGTTTCATTCGAGGTCGTTTTCGAACCGCCACTTCCACATGCTGCTAAAACCAAGCCCAATGCAACAAGTCCGATTAACCACTTTTTCTGTTTCATACCAAAACTCCTCCTTCTGTTCAAACAACTTACCTACATTTTACATGATTTTCCACACATTTGTCCTTTTTCAGCACTTACTTTTTGAAAGAAAAATATTTTTTTAAGAATAAGAGTTGACAGATATTTTTTCTGGTGGTACAGTATTGAAAAACAGAGAACAGAAGAGTAACTGTTTCCTTTAGTGAAGAGAGTCTTTGGTTGGTGGAAAAAGACGTAAAGAAACAGCGAACCACATCTGGGAGTTGACTTTTTGAACCCTTAGTAGGAAAGTACGGGACCACTCGTTAGCAGGCGAAGTTATGAACTTCATAAGGTTCGTGTTGCGAAACACGAATAAACTAAGGTGGAACCACGATAATTGATTATTCGTCCTTTGGCTATTCAGCCAAAGGACTTTTTTGTTTTTTTAGATGCGCTTTTCAACCTGAGAGAGTGCCTCAACTGCTCAAGTCTGTTGTCCTCTTTTCTATATGCTTAATGGGATAAGCTAGAAAAGCAACAGGTTTTCTGTTCCGTTCGAACAATTTCATACTTACAATCAAGGCTTAGGACATAGTAATTTAGCTCTTCCTTTACAGAGACTTTTTCATTGGCTGAAAGAAAAAGATGGATTCTTCTTTACTCACACCTAAAAGATGTTTTTCTGAATCCTTTAGTAAGAAAAACCGGTGACTCTATCGTTAACAGAGAGTAGTTGTCAACGCAACTACATAAGGCTTATCTTGTGAAAGATAAGTAAATTGAGGTGGCACCACGAATGCGATTCGTCCTCTTGGCTCACAGCCAAGAGGCTTTTTTGTTTTTTAATAAAAATTGTTGGAGGAAAAAATGATGGATTATATTTTAGAAATTTTACCTGCTTTAGTTAGCGGAGCTGGCATGACACTGAAAGTCTTTTTCTTTACGCTCCTTGGCTCGATTCCACTGGGGATTATCATTGCCTTTATTTTACAAAGTTCGTTTAAACCTTTACGTTACTTAATTAACCTCTACATTTGGTTAATGCGCGGCACTCCGCTATTGTTACAATTAATTTTTGTTTTTTACGGCTTACCATTAATTGGTATTGTCTTTGAACGTTACGATGCAGCCTTATTCGCATTTATTTTAAATTATGCTGCGTACTTTGCTGAAATTTTTCGCGGGGGGATTCAAGCAATTCCCCAAGGTCAATATGAAGCTGCTAAGGTTTTACGTTTAACACGTTTTCAAACAGTCACGCGGATTATTTTGCCACAAGTTGTTAAAATCGTGCTGCCTTCCGTAGGAAATGAAATTATCAATTTGGTCAAGGATACTTCTCTTATTTATGTTCTTGGCTTAGGCGATCTTTTACGTGCTGGTAAAATTGCGATGAGCCGCGATGTTACATTAGTGCCATTAGCTTTAGTGGGAGTGATTTATTTATTCTTTACGGCAATTTTGACTGTTGCTTCTAAGAAAATTGAAAAATTCTATCAATATTATAAATAGGAGGACTCTACCATGTTAACTATTAAAAATTTAACCAAACATTTTGATAACCGGACCATTATTGATCACTTAAATTTAGAAATTCCAGAGGGTAAAATTTTAACGATTGTTGGTCCTTCAGGCGGCGGAAAAACCACTTTACTTCGTTGTTTGGCTGGTTTAGAAACCATTGATTCTGGTGAGCTTTTGTTGGATGGTGTTCCTTTCAATCCTGCTGAAATGGACAATGCCGATCAAGTGGTTGGGGTCGTTTTCCAGGACTTCCAACTTTTCCCTCACTTATCAGTTTTAGAAAACATTACCTTAGCACCTACATTAGTACTAAAAGAAGAAAAAGCAAAAAGTCAGCAAGAAGCTTTAGAATTACTGGAAAAATTGGGCTTGGCTGGTAAAGAAAAACTCTATCCGTACCAACTTTCCGGTGGACAAAAACAACGAGTTGCACTTGCTCGTGCCTTAGCAATGAAGCCAAAAGTTCTTGGGTACGATGAACCAACGAGCGCGCTAGATCCAGCTTTACGCCAACAAGTGGAAGAAGTTATTTTAGATTTACGGAAACAAGGCATGACACAGATTGTCGTGACCCACGATATGGCTTTCGCTGAAAAAATTGCAGACAATCTTTTGACGGTTGCCCCCGTCCAATAGAAAGGAGTTTATGATGAAAAAGAAATATTCTTTAGCCTTGCTGGTTATCTGTTGTAGTTTACTCCTATTTGCAGGTTGTGGTAAAAGAAAAAGCAACGAAGATCAATGGACACGGATTAACGAAGAAAAACGGATTATTATTGGCTTAGATGACTCCTTTGTGCCCATGGGTTTTCAAGATAAATCAGGCAAAATTGTCGGCTTTGATGTCGACTTAGCCAAAGCGGTTTTTAAACTTTATGGCATTTCCGTTGACTTCCAACCGATTGATTGGTCTATGAAAGAAACAGAATTACAAAATCAAACCATTGATCTTATTTGGAACGGCTACACTAAAACGAGCGAGCGGGCCGAAAAAGTTCAATTCACACAACCTTACATGACGAACGACCAAGTACTTGTTTCTTTAAAAGAAAAAAACATTGCAACAGCGAGCGACATGCAAGGCAAAATTTTAGGGGTTCAAAATGGCTCTTCTGGCTATGATGGCTTCGAAAGTCAGCCTGACGTTTTGAAAAAATTTGTTAAAGACCAAACACCTATTTTATATGACGGCTTTAATGAAGCTTTCTTAGATTTAAAATCTGGCCGAATTGATGGGCTCCTAATTGATCGCGTCTACGCCAACTACTATCTTTCCCACGAAGATAATTTAAAAAACTATACTATTTCTCATGTCGGCTATGACAATGAAGATTTTGCTGTGGGCGTCCGCAAATCAGACAATCAATTAGTCCAAAAAATCAATACTGCCTTTGAAACGTTACGAAAAGATGGCACCCTTAGTAAAATTTCTCAAAAATGGTTTGGAGAGGATGTTACAAATAACACAAAAATAAACTAAATAACGAATAAAAAGGTGTACTGCTGACTTAGTACACCTTTTTATTTGAATCAAATTCTTAGCAAATTCTAACTTATGAAGAACTTTTATTTTTGCTACACTAGTAAAAGTCGAGAGAATTTGTCCTTTTCTGCCTAGAACAATCATTACTCTCAATAAATGAAAGGAGAAAAAAATGCCTACTAATAAAAAAGAAGGAATGCTTTTTACTACGTTAATGTGCTTTCTGATGGTTTTCGGAATGAGCACCTATAATTTATTATTGCATGGAGAATTTTCATTGTACGCCTTATCAAAAGGTTTGCTTCCTGGATTTATCGTTGCTTTTATTTTAGACGTTTTCATCGTTGGTGTCTTAGCTAAGAAAATCGCTTTTTCTTTACCCTTTAATAAAGAAAAACGGCTATTACTTATTCTGACCATTTCGAGTCTCATGATTATCGGCATGGTGACTTGTATGTCTTTATTTGGCTTATTAATGGAAGGCCAGACGTTGTCACTAAGTGCGTATTTCCAAGCTTGGGGCCTGAACTTTATTGTTGCCCTTCCTTATCAATTGCTGATTGTCGGTCCCTTTTCACGTATGATCTTAACCAATTACCAACAACGACAAACTTAGAAAATAGATTTTCATTATTTATTAACTTTTACTATACAAAAAAGAAATGAAAAAATGTATTACGCCTCCAAAATTAGAACAAAAATCTAACTTTGAAGGCGTATTTAAACTAGCAAAATATGATTATACATTCAAGAACAAAGTAGTAAAAGCTTATCAAAATGGAGAATAGATGCTATCAAACACTGGACAAAGCAATTTAATATCTCTTCATATTCCACTGTACAAGAATGAGTCAAAATAGTAGAAAAATTTAATTTTAAGGTCCTTCATCAAAAAACTGCCAACGGATACACCTGAATTTAAGCATTCGAAACATAATCAAAACGGAACATCCTAATTAAGAATAATGCTCTAGCTGAATCCTTTTCTTGATTTGTTTAATGATAAAGTTTTGTCCTTTCCATATTGCTAAACACTCGAATATAAAAGCAATTCTTGACAAAAGAAATTAATAAATTGATTTCCTCTAATTATCAGCGAAGCAAAACGAAACTTCGGTTCAGTGTTCAATACAGTAAACGTTTCATTTCATAAAAATACCGACTAGATTTCTCCAGCCGGTATTCGAGCTCAATTTTGTATTTTACTAAAAAATTCTATTTTTTAATTTAGACTTCTTCTTCAATAATAAAACGTGGTCGCCCCTTAACTTCGGAATAAATTTTACCAATATATTCGCCCACAATAGACAGACTGATTAATTGAATTCCCCCTAAAAACCAGATACTGATGATAAGAGAAGACCAACCAGCTTCAACATTTCCTGTAAAATGTTGTATCAAACTATAAATCATATAAAAGATACCAATTAATAAAGTAATAAACCCTATGTTTCTAACCATTTTAATTGGTACAATTGAAAAGGAAGTAATGCCTTCCATAGCAAAATTAAGCATTTTTTTTAGCGGATATTTTGACTCACCAGCTACTCGAATATTTCTTGAATAATAAACTTTTGTACTAGGAAATCCAACTAATGGAACCATCCCTCTTAAAAATAAGTTTTCTTCTTTAAAAGTTAGTAATACCTTAGTCGCCCGATTGCTCATCAAACGAAAATCTGCATGGTTTGGTACGGTATTCACACCTAGTTTATTCATAAATGAATAAAACATTTCTGCAGTTTTTCTTTTGAACGCGGTATCTGTATCACGGTTACTACGAACGCCATAAACAACATCGTTTCCATCATGATAAGCATCAATCATTCCCTCAATTGCCTCGACATCATCTTGTAAATCTGCATCAATCGTAACAATCATATCTGCAAATTGAACCGCTGTCGTCATACCAGCTAAAAGTGCATTTTGGTGACCAAAGTTGCGACTAAATTTAAGACCTTTAAAATGTTCTTCTTGTTCAGATAGTCTTTTAATAATAGCCCATGTTTTATCTTTACTACCATCATCCACAAACAAAATGGAACTTTCTGTACTTACTTTATTCTTAGCAATCATTCGTTTTAAAAAATCCAACAATACCTTGCTGGAAATAGGTAGTACTTCCTCTTCATTATAACATGGTACTACTATAAAAAGTTTTGACATTTTCTTTTTTCCTCCTATTAGTTGCTGTTAACACACTTTCCCATCCGATTGCTGAAAGTAAATAGAAAAATGGTAAAAATTGAATTAAATAGCGTGAGCGACCACCTTCAAATAATAGTAGAAACATCATAGCTCCAATAATAGTAAGCTTTATGATAATTTCTCTATATAAAATTTGTTTTTTATCAAAGGAGACCGTTGTTAAGTACATACCAAATAACGTAAATATCCATAAAATTTGCATATAAAAACGGAGTGTTCTTGTTCTTTTTCCTTGCTGATAGTAAAAATCTCTGAGAAAACTCTGAAATTTAGATTTAGATTTATTTTCTGGTTTTTGAGGAATTCCATCGCTTCCCCAACCAAAATCACCACGATCAGTATTATTAAAATGCTTTTTGATAATAAATTTCAGATAACCGCCTACTCCATAATCTTGGAGCCTTTTTTTTATTGTCTTCCCTGCATACTCTTTCCTTTCCTTAGTTGTTTTAAACTTACTCATGGTTGATACATCTTGTGAGTTATAACCGCCACTTCCAGTTAAACCCATCATCATCCAATGTGTCATAGGAAATTGTTTTTCTTTATCATATTGAATAACCGTCTGTTGATTTTTATAAATAGTAAATGTAGTTACTGAACTTACCATTCCTATAACAAATAAACAAACGCTGAATATGTTAATATATTTCCTGTTTTTTTTGTAATTTGCAACAAAAATTACTATAAATACTATTGTCCAAGCAATTAAAAAAATAATTGCAGAAGGTTTAATCAAAAAGGTAATTCCACATAATATCCCTAAAAAAAGAATACATATAAAATGATGTTTATTCTTTTTTCCAAGAAAAGAATAAACCAATAGTACTAAAGAAACAAACATAAAAGAAAGACTATCAGTATAAAGAACTAATAACCATGGTGATAATGCTAGACTAAACATAGATAGATATAAAACTAGATAACTAACTCTTTTCGAAAAAAGTCTATTAGCTGCTACTGTTAATACACCTATGCCCGTATCTAAAACAACTATATTCAATAACTGCCAAAAAAGCCATGTATTACCAATATTAGGAGAAAAGTGGTTTACTAAATTAATAATTCCCAACATTAAAAAAAAGAAAAAAGAATTATTAGGATACATCGATAAATAATTGCTAATGGATTCATTGGTTGTATCTAAGTTTTTTAGCCCATTAAAAATACTACCAACATCCCAACTAATTGGAACGGTAGTTACTACTACAATAATTATTTGTAAAACAACTGTAATGGTAATCAATATAAATGTTATTTTTTTCAGATGTTTTTTCAAAAAAAACATCATATTCTCAAAAAAAATAAGGAATCTTTTTCTATAATAGCTAGAAACTGTCAACATTGTCATGGCAAATATTGTAAATAGAATACAAATCAGGTGAGACGCTTTTAATTCTGACAAGTTTAAATTATCGGATTGAACAGCTCCAAAAATAGTCAACAAAATGACTAATGAACTGACTATATTTATCAATTTAAAAATTGAATTTTCTATTTTCATTATCTTTATCCTTTCTCATAAACCTCCAAATAGAATACACTAACAATTAAAAAAATTTCTTATTTTTATAAAAAATAAATAATGCAATGAAATTGTAACATGAAATATCCTATTCATTCTTATATAAATTTCCGATAGTCTCTAGTTAAAAACTATCGGAAATTTCATATGAGTATAAATGAATATTACTAGTTAGTATTAAAACATATAACTTAATTTGCAACAATATTTACTAATTTATCTGGAACAGCAATCACTTTGCGCACTGTTTTTCCTTCAATAAATTCTTTAACAGCTTCATGGTTCATTGCAATTTGTTCTAATTCTTCTTTGCTTAACCCACGAGCGACATTTTGTTTGCCACGTAATTTTCCGTTCACTTGGAAAACTACTTCCACTTCATCTTCTACTAAGGCTGCTTCATCATAGGTTGGCCAAGGGACATAAGTTAAACTTTCCTCGTTACCTAAAATTTGCCATAGTTCTTCACCAATATGTGGCGCGATTGGCGCAAGTAATTGGATAAATCCTTCCACATATTCATAAGGTAAGGCATCCACTTTATTGGCTTCATTCACAAAAACCATTAATTGAGAAATAGCTGTATTAAAGTGCAAGTTTGCCATATCTTCTGTCACTTTTTTAACCGTTTGATGATAAACTTTCGTTAAACGGCCATCATTAATTGTGGTAATTCGGTCACGCATTTTGCCTTCTTCATCAACAATCAGACGCCAAACGCGATCTAAGAATTTACGACTTCCTTCTAATCCATTTTCATTCCAAGCAATGGAAGCATCTAATGGGCCCATGAACATTTCATAAAGACGTAATGTATCCGCACCATATTTAGCCACCACATCATCGGGATTTACAACATTGCCACGTGATTTAGACATTTTTTCGTTGTTTTCTCCTAAAATCATACCTTGGTTGTATAATTTTTGGAAAGGTTCTTTGGTAGGAACCACACCAATATCATATAAGAATTTATGCCAAAAACGAGCATAAAGTAAATGCAGCACCGCATGTTCGGCACCACCAATATAGATATCAACTGGTAACCAACGTTTTAATTTTTCAAAATCAGCAATTTCATTTTTATTATGAGGATCAATGAATCGTAAGTAATACCAAGAGCTTCCAGCCCATTGTGGCATAGTATTCGTTTCACGTTTTCCCTTCATACCAGTTTCAGGGTCGACGACATTGACCCATTCATCAATGTTTGCTAATGGCGATTCCCCAGTTCCACTTGGGCGAATATCCGATGTTACTGGTAAACGTAGAGGTAACTCAGATTCAGGAACCGTTGTGGTTGTTCCATCTTCCCAATGGATCACAGGAATTGGTTCACCCCAGTAGCGTTGACGAGAGAATAACCAGTCACGTAAACGATAAGATACTTCTTTTTTCCCTACGTGATTTTCTTCTAGCCACTCATTCATTTTAGCGATGGCTTCTGCTTTGTTTAATCCATTTAAGAAATCAGAATTGATATGCGGTCCATCACCTGTATAGGCTTCTGTTGTAATGTCGCCACCTGCGATTACTGGTAGGATATCAATGCCAAATGTTTTCGCAAATTCGTAATCCCGTTCATCATGCGCTGGGACCGCCATGATTGCGCCTGTGCCATAGCTTGCTAAAACATAATCGCCAATCCAAATTGGAATTTCTTGGCCATTGACTGGATTTATAGCATACGCACCTGTGAAAACACCTGTTTTTTCTTTTGCTAAATCCGTTCTATTTAAATCAGATTTTTTTGAGGTTTCTTCAATATATGCTTCTACAGCTGCTGTTTGTTCAGGTGTCGTAATTTTTTTCACTAGTTCTAGTTCAGGAGCTAGAACAGTATAGGTTGCACCAAACAAGGTATCAGGACGGGTTGTAAACACCGTGAAACTTTCTTCTGTGCCAGCGACTTTAAAGGTCACATTGGCTCCTTCAGAACGTCCAATCCAATTTCGTTGCATATCTTTAATACTTTCTGGCCAATCAACAAGCTCTAAATCTTCTAATAAGCGATCTGCATAAGCAGTAATTTTCAACATCCATTGACGCATTGGTCGGCGAACCACATCATAACCGCCACGTTCACTTTTTCCATCAATGACTTCTTCATTTGAAATAACAGTTCCTAGTTCAGGTACCCAGTTAACCGCAACTTCTGCTTCATAAGCTAACCCTTTTTCATATAATTTTGTAAATATCCATTGTGTCCATTTGTAATATTCGGGATCAGTGGTATTAATTTCGCGATTCCAATCATAGCTGAATCCTAGTGAATTAATTTGGCGACGGAATGTTTCGATATTTTTCTTAGTAAATTCAGCTGGGTCATTTCCTGTATCTAACGCATATTGCTCTGCTGGCAAACCAAACGCATCCCAGCCCATTGGATGCAACACATTATAGCCTTGCGCACGTTTCATACGTGAAAGAATATCGGTTGCTGTATAGCCTTCCGGGTGACCTACGTGTAAGCCTTGTCCAGATGGATAGGGAAACATATCTAGTGCATAAAATTTTTCTTTATTTGGGTCGTCCAATGTATTGAAACAATTGTTCTTAGCCCAATATTTTTGCCATTTTTTCTCAACCTCTTTGTGATTGTAGCTCATGTTATTCCTCCTAGTAATATAAAATTTTTCATTCTTAAAATTTGCCACCTGCAGCCATTGTCACTATTCTGACTTAAACTAGCCACTTAGTGATAAAAAAAAGTCCTATAGGAAAAATTCCTATAGGACGTGAACATACAAATGCAACGTGGTACCACCTAAATTCGTCAAAGAAACGGTCAGTCACCGTCACCTTAACCTCAAACGTCTTAACGATCGTCACCGACTTTTCCTACTTGGTTTGTTCAAAAAAGTAACTTAAAGGCGAGTTCAAAAGCTTCTGTACGTATTTCCACCAGCCATACGCTCTCTATCACATGGTTCTTTCTACTATTCCTTCTCATTGTTTTTTTCTATTATAAGACTCATGTTACCAAAGATAGCTATTTTTTTCAATCTTAAATTAACCAACTTTTAAAGTTTGACCAATATAAATTGTATCCCCGCTTAAGCCATTTAATTGTTTGATTTTTTGGATGCTGATTCCGTATTGCATTGATAAGCCCCAAAGTGAATCACCGCTTTTAACTGTATGGCGTTTGCCTGATGCACTATTTGTTGAAGAAGCATTGCCACCTGCAGAAGCGCCTTTTTTCACGATGATTGTTTGACCAGCAAAAATTAAATCGCCTTTGATCCCGTTCCATGAACGTAGATTAGCAACACTCACGCCAAACTGTGCAGAAATTTTATTCAGCGTATCACCTGATTTAATCGTGTAGGATGTTGTCGCACCGCCACCATTATTCGTAGGCTTGTTCGTATTCGTTGAACCTGAGTTGGCACCTTTTTTCACGATAATCTTTTGACCAGCAAAAATCAAACTACCGCTGATGTTATTCCAGGCTTGTAAGTTAGCCACACTAACACCGAATTGTGCAGAAATTTTGTTCAAGGTATCGCCTGATTTAATCGTGTAGTACGTATTCGTTCCTGATTGATTATTGTTAGAACCACCATTGCTTGAGCCACCGGTGTTACCTGAAGTACCTTTTTTCACAATAATTTTTTGACCAGCGAAGATTAAATCGCCAGAAATGCCATTCCATGAGCGTAAATTAGCAACGCTCACACCATATTGTGCAGAAATTTTGTTCAAGGTATCCCCTGATTTAATCGTGTAGTACGTGTTCGTTCCTGATTGATTATTGTTAGAGCCACCGTTGTTTGAGCCACCAGTGTTACCTGAAGCACCTTTTTTCACGATGAGCTTTTGACCAACGAAAATTAAATCGCCAGAGATGCCATTCCATGAGCGTAAATTAGCAACGCTCACGCCATATTGCGCGGCAATTTTATTCAAGGTATCCCCTGATTTTACAGTATAGTACGTGTTCGTTCCTGATTGATTATTGTTAGAACCACCGCTGCCTGAGCCACCAGTGTTACCTGAAGCACCTTTTTTCACGATAAGTTTTTGACCAACGAAAATTAAATCGCCAGAGATGCCGTTCCATGAGCGTAAATTAGCAACGCTCACACCATATTGCGCGGCAATTTTATTCAAGGTATCCCCTGATTTTACAGTATAGTACGTGTTCGTTCCTGATTGATTGTTCGAGCCGCCTGTTCCTGGGTTAACTGTTCCGCCCCCAGTATTTCCACCAGAAGATGGTGTATCATATTGAGTTAAGTTATATGCGGTAATGACATTATTTAATTTAGCATTGTAGCTAGGATCTGTCGCATAACGACCTGTTAACCAAGCAGTTGCATCGCGGTACGAGCTTGTATTGCTTTTCCAAGCCCCAGCATAATAGTAAATGCCCGCTTGGAAAGAAGTTGTTTTTAGCACGTGCGCATTATCTTGGAATGATTCCATGTAAGAAGGATATTTACGGAAAGGTTCTTTTTTCACTAACCATTTGCCGTTTAAATATTCCCATGTATCCATATAGACAGATTGTCCATTGTAGCTGCCTTTAATCCCAAATAAGTTATAGTTTGGTGCCTTAGATAACGTACTTGCCCCCCAACCACTTTCAACGATTGCTTGAGCCATCATCACTGATGCATATAAATCATTGGCTTGCGCAATAGGTTGTGCACAACGAGCTAACTCGGCAATAAATTCTGAAGGACTTTGCGTCGGTGATAACGCTGAAAAAGTTTGCGCAGAAGCTACTCTAGCTTCTGGTACTTTTACTTCATCATCGGGTGTAACCGCAGGCGCTGCTTCAGACTCGGTTGTTGAAGGAGCTACTGGCGTGATTTCTGCTACTGAAGAATCAGTCGTTCCTGATTCCACAGGTGTAGTTGAATCAACTGTTGGTTGCTCGGTACTTGGTGTTGTTGGTGTTTCTTTTGATGATTCAGTTGTCGATTCAGTCGT
The DNA here is from genome assembly GCF_050537425.1 of Enterococcus sp. DIV1307a. NCBI lineage: Bacteria > Bacillati > Bacillota > Bacilli > Lactobacillales > Enterococcaceae > Enterococcus > Enterococcus sp. DIV1307a. Next base: position 554,993 of record NZ_CP172914.1, on the reverse strand, counting down.
TGTTGACGAATCCGTTGTCGGTTGTTCCGTAGTTCCTGGCGTAGTTCCTGGCGTAGTTTCTGTTGTTGGTGTCTCTACTAAGCCAGTTTCCGTAGTAGGTGCTTGGGCAACTTCCGCATTTGTTGGCTGCTCTTCTGTTGCCTCAGCAGTCACTGGTAGTAACGCAACGGGCGTTCCTACAGATGAAACAATTAACGCCGAGCTGAATAAAGTAGTGCTCTTCTTCCATTGTACTGGCGTTTTCTTTCTTTGTTGTGCTTTCCTTCTTTCGATACGTGACATTGATTCTTTCTTCATTGATACGTCCCCAACTTTCCTTTTTTAACTTATATGTAAATGTAATTTTTTAGTTTTGTTATTATAACAAGTATACCTTTTTTTCTGGCGAATTAAAAACACTTCAACAAAATTTCATATTACTGTAACTAGATTGTAAAGAAGTAATGTTTTTTAACATGGATTTCCTCTCTTGTTACTACTCGGAAAAAAACTGCGACTTTAGTTGTAGACGCTTCTTTACCTTAGTCTGATTTTTGTAATTCCTCTTGTTATTCGCCCAAAAAGAAATTATAGTTTAAGATGAGAAATGAATCGTGTAGAAAGAGGGAGCGGAATGAATAAAGAACATTTTATTATTGAGCTGAAAATTTATTTAAAAGCGTTAAATCCAAAAGATCAAGCTATTATTCTTGCGAAATACAAGGCGTTATTTGATGCTCGTGTTGCGGAAGGCGAAACAGAAGAACAAGTGGCAAAATCATTGGGGAAACCACGAGTTATCGCAGAAGAAATTTTAAAAGAACAAGGCATTGAATTGACGGAACGAAAAATTGAAAATAATGGCTGGCAAGAAATTCCAGCGGCTACACCTGCTTATGATCATCCCTATGAAGAAGAATCTGAATTTTACTATGATAATGATTCTCCTTACTATCAACGACCACAGCATCGGCCGCTAACCCGATTTTTCCAAGTGCTTGGTATTTTCTGTTTAAATTTTTTCTTCATGTTTTGGGTTATTTTAGGGATTGCCTTAATGTACGTCGGTTGTGGCATTGCCGGAGCTGCAACTTTATTTTCACCAATTTATGGTATTTATAGTGTTATTACTCAAGCAAATGCCGCTTCCTTTTTCCAATTATCTATGAGTCTCTTTTTATTTGGTGCATCAATCATTGGTTGGTTACTGTTTCTACCAATTTTAAAATTTTCAGCACATGTCTTTAAGCGTTATTTCCAATGGAACATTGCTGTTTTACGAGGTGATATCTAATGAAAAAAACAACAGGGATTCTCTTATCCATTGCTGTCTTAGCGATGCTAATTGGTGGATCTGGCGCCGTCTATTATTACAAGCAAGCGGAAAAATCAGTCACACCGCTAAAAGAAAGTTATACACTAAAAAATAAACAAGCAGGCGAAGAACTTCACTTATCCTTAAAAGGCAAAGGCCCTTATACCATTTATAAAACTGATAGTAACAAAATGGGGTTACGATCACCGAATAATGCCTTTTATTCAAAAGCTGAAGGCACCTTAGATGTCAAAGAAGAAAAAAATAAAATAACAGCAACCATCAATACCACTCGTACACAAAACCAACCCGAGTTGTCATTTTTTAATATTGGCATTTTTAATGACCTCACACCGAACGTGAGTGTCCAGATTCCTAATAATGTGAAAAAGTTAGTGATTGATGGCTCAACCCATTCACAAGTTTCATTGAATGCTTTTAACGTAGACGAATTAACAACTAATCTACCAAATTCTTATGTTAGTCTATCGGGTGTTAAAGCCAAAAAAATGACGCTTAACTCTTCAGATGGTATCTACCTTTCAGCGGATACTTCCGCTAAAACAGCAACAGTTGAAACCACTGACGGCGATATAACGTTGGATTCAGCCTATTTCGATGAAATCAAAAATACGACTACTTCTGGTGATATTCGAGTGCAAAATGCTCGTGGAAACATCCAAGCAACAACGACAGATGGCGATATTAGCGTCTATGATTTCAAAGGAGAAGCTAACTTTTCAAGTGAAAATGGTGATTTTTCTTTAGACATGCCTGCTGTGCCTAAAAAATTAACTGTCGCTCTTGTCCATGGAGATATTTATGTAAATTCTGGAGAAATTTTGCGTAACATTTCAATCAAAGGTGAATCAAAATTAGGCGATGTTCAACTTTTAAACAAAGAGCGAACATCTTATAAGAATGGTCGTGCGGATACAGAGTTTAACCTTTCTAGCGAATTCGGCGATATTACCGTTGATACTCCTGATGATGATAATCAATAAACATGTGCCAGTTAAAACATCTGTTCTGGCACCACAATGAGAAATTGTGGTGCCAGAACTTTTTTAATATCTGTATCCCCTCCAAATCAGGCAATGAAATTATCTTTTAATTTTTTACCCTTTTGATGGTATAATACGGATTGTTGCGATTAAATTTTGAAAGGATTTTTTATGAAAAACAAACTTTATTATCAATTTGCAGGTAGTTGTTTTCTTTTAGTATTTATGTTTTTAGGCTATGTTGTTCGTTTTTATCCAACCTGGCTCAAAGGCTTTGATCAAACGATTACTTCTTTTGTTCGTCGTCCTTTTCCACAGTTAAATAACTTTTTTATTTGGTACACCAAATTTGCCAATTCATTGACGATTATCATCTTAGCAATCGTTGTCATTGCTCTGTTTATTGTTTGGAAATATTATGCTGAAGCATTATGGCTCTTTATTAATACTGCCTTAATTGCTGGCGTAGGTAATTCTTTATTAAAATTATTCTTTATGCGCCAACGTCCTACTTTGGAGCATTTAGTAACTGAACATACGTATAGTTTTCCTAGCGGACATGCTGTAGGAAGCACCTTGTTCTACGGCACTATTTTATTGATTCTGCCAATTTTCATTAAGAATAAAACGGTCCGCCTTTGTGTGCAAATTTTACTAGGTATTGGGATTTTCATGATTGGGGTTAGTCGAATCTATTTAGGTGTCCATTTCCCTAGCGATATCTTAGGTGGTTTTTGTCTTGGTTTAGCTTGGTTGTTATTAAGTTACCCTATTTATTTAGAAAAACGCTTTGTTTGGCGATTTCAAAGCAAACAACGCTAGAAAGAAGTCTTGATTATGCAAATTTTTCCTTATTCAGATGATCCAAATAAACGCTATCACACTTGGAACTATGCACTTCGTCAACAGTTTGGTGAAAAGATTTTTAAAGTGCCAATTGATGGTGGCTTTGATTGCCCCAATCGTGATGGGACGGTTGCCAAAGGTGGTTGTACGTTCTGTAGTGTTTCTGGCTCAGGCGACATGATTGTTGCACCTAGCGATCCCCTGCCGCTTCAATTTCAAAAAGAAATCCAATTGATGCATCAAAAATGGCCAACTGTCGATCAATACATTGTTTACTTCCAAAATTTCACCAATACACATGCGCCCGTTGACGTTATTCGTCATCGGTTTGAACAAGTAGTCAATGAAAAAGGTGTCGTTGGTTTATCCATTGGTACCCGTCCTGATTGTTTGCCTGATGAGGTGGTGAACTATTTAGCTGAATTAAATGAACGCTTTTATTTATGGGTAGAGTTGGGTTTGCAAACCACGTTTGAGGAAACTAGCGCTGCCATTAATCGTGCTCATGATTATCAAACATATCTAGATGGTGTAGCTAAATTACGGAAACACGGGATTCGGGTCTGTACACATTTAATTAACGGGCTACCTGGTGAAACACCTGCCATGATGCGCGAAAATGTGCGGCGAACTATTCAGGATTCAGATATCCAAGGGATTAAACTGCACTTACTTCATTTAATGACAAATACCAAAATGATGCGGGATTATAATGAAGGACGCTTACAATTGATGAGTAAAGAAGCCTATGTTTCAGTGATTTGTGATCAGTTAGAAATGATTCCACCCGAAATTGTTATTCATCGCTTGACAGGCGATGCTCCCTTTGAAACAATTATCGGACCGATGTGGAGCTTGAAAAAATGGGAAGTTCTCAATGCGATTGATGTGGAAATGAAACGCCGCAACAGTTATCAAGGAAAATATACTGTCATTTCAGGAAAGGAAGTTTTCAATTAATGCTACAAACAGCCCTACATTTTAGTCACCAACTTTTAAAAGAAGTGGTGGAACCTGGCGACTTCGTCATTGATGCAACAATGGGAAATGGTCATGATACAGCATTCTTAGCAGAGCTAGTTGGCCCTTCTGGTGAAGTTTTCGCCTTTGATATCCAAAAAGAAGCGTTGATCAATACAGAACAAAAGTTAACAGAACTTAATTTACTCCCACAAACTACGTTATTTCCATTAGGACATGAACATCTTCATGCTGTCCTAGATGAAGAAACAGAAATCACTGCCGCTATTTTTAACTTAGGCTATTTACCTAAAAGTAATAAGGAAATTATTACAAAACCCACTACGACTAAACAGGCGTTAGATGGGTTACTGCCTCATTTGGTAAAAGGAAGTCGCATTATTTTAGTCGTTTATTATGGCCACGAAGGTGGTTCAGAGGAACTTGATTTGGTCACGAATTACACGCAAGCCTTACCACAAGATATTTACAGTGTCTTACGTTATGAGTTTATCAATCAAAAAAATCAGCCACCTGTTCTTTTCTGTATTGAAAAGAAATAAGAGAACATGGTCGGATTGTCTCCAGCAATCCGATCATGTTCTCTTTTATTTGTTTTGTTACTCTGTCAATTCACCATCACGAATACGAACCACTCGATCACAGTATTTCAACAAACGCTCATCATGTGTCACCATGATAATCCCTTTATCTTTCTCTTTGGCCTCTTTCGCTAGTAATTGGACAACATCAAATGCCTTTTCTGTATCTAAACTAGCCGTTGGTTCATCTGCCAAAATTACGTCTGGCTCATGATACAATGCACACGCAATGGCTACCCGTTGTCTTTCCCCACCAGAGAGATCACGAGGATAACTATTTCGTAATTCTTTTAAACCCAACGTCTCTAACAATTGCTCTTTTAATTCACTATTTTTACGTGACTTATCAACTTTTTCAATTAAGTGAAATTGATCTTCCACTGTTAAAAATGGCACCAAATTAGAGCTTTGTAAAATAAAGCCGATTTTTTGAAAACGTTGCGCCAAACGTTGTTTTTTCGTTAACTTATTTAGTGATTGCCCGCCAACAATGACTTCACCACTTGTCGGTGCCTGTAAACCAGCTGCAATCGTTAAAAAGGTACTTTTACCAGAACCAGAAGGACCAATTACTGCGACAAATTCACCTGGTTGAACCGCAAAAGATAATTCTTTTAACGCGATCACTTCTGTATGTTTTTCACCATATTTTTTATAAATATTTTTCATTTCTAAAACATTTGCCATGTCTCTAACCTCCAATCGCGATTAACGGATCAATTTTAGCAATCGTTCGAATTGAAAATGCCCCGCCAATTAATGCAGATAAAATCAATAGTACACTAAACAAAATCATGCGTGGTCCATTAGTTGCATAAGGCATCGCTTCTGGTAAAAAGAGCACGGTAATTCCCGTTAAAGCAAGACCAATCGCCACTCCTAGAACAGCCAATAAAGCGGTTTGTAGCATGACTGCCTTTGCTAAGAAACTAGTCGGCACCCCTTGAACTTTTAAGACACCGAACATTGCTGTTTTCTGTAAAGTCATCACAAAGATAAAAATACCGATAATGAACGCTGCAATCACAATCAAGAAATAAATCATGCCATCCAAGGTCAAGTTTTGAGCGCTGTATCCTGGTAGTTTTTCAATAAAATCTGAAATTGAAAGAACTTGGCTGTCTTTATTAGTCGTTTTAACTTCCGCGTTGTCCTTGCTGCGAACAATGAAACCATTAACCATTTTGGCCATTGCTGGATTGTCACCATATTTAATTGACCGCCAAGTATCCAGAGAAGTGTAAATAACTGGCACAATGTTATAGCTACTTTTAGAAATAAAGCCGACAATTTCTAATTGCTCATCATATTTCCCTGCAGTTAATTTGTCGCCAATTTTAAATCCTTGATTTTTCAATGTTTCTGAAGCAATCACTTGATTTTTATCAGTAAATGCGTTTCCTTCAATCACTTTTGGCATTAAAAAACTTTCTTTTTCAATTCCAAATAAGCTAACATTCGTTAATTCAGCCTTTTTGTCATCTGCTGGGCGGATGGCTAAAGATTGTTGACCAATCGGTGCAATTTTGCCTCCTGAAATCGTTTCTTTCACGTTTTCATCTAACACTGATACATTTAAATTACTATTGGCCTCTTTTGATAAAACCACTTGATTCGCTTGCCATTGATCTACGGCTAAACGATTTCCTTGAGCTAAACCGTTCGCTAAACCTGACAAAATAAAAATCAACCAAGCAATCAAGACCATTACTAAGACTACAAGGACGTACCGTCCTTTTGAATACTTCATTTCATTAAATCCTAAAAACATGAATGGTTCACCTCTTTCTTCTTTTCGAAATAAACTATATCACTTATCAATCGATAAATCAATAATTATTTATCAATCGATAAGTGAATTTTACAAAAAAATAGAGAAGTCTGTTTTTCAACAGGGCTTCTCTATTTTTTATTTGTGACTTTTCAGAACGCCATGTAGCATAAATTGAATAAATTTTTTGACATCGTCATCCACTGTTTTTCGCTGGTACGTTTTTTCAATACTTAATAATGCACTAACGTTATATAAAATAAACCGAGTTGCATCATCTACACTGATGCCCTCTTGTAAGCAATTGGTTTCAGGTTCACTTTCAAAAATAGCCGCAATATTATTGATATAGGTTTTTTTGAAAATTTGATACAGCGTACGATTGTAATCAGGGCCCATTTCTTGAAACATGTCGTTCAACATTAAGAAAAGATTGGTCGGATGTTCATCTAACAAAACTTTGATTAATTGATAAAGTTTTTCTTCTACTGATGCATTTCCAGAAACAATCGGGACTAATTCTTCCTGAACACGGGACGTTAATTCTTCAATCACAGCTAAATACAGTTCTTTTTTATTTTTAAAATGGTGATAGAGATTCGGTTGGGTAATGTTCGCTTTTAAAGCAATTTCACGAGTGGAGGTATTTTTGAACCCCTTTGTCATGAATAATTCAGAAGCGACAGACAAAATAATTTGCCGTGTACGTTCTAAATCAGCTTTGCGTTTATTTGGCTTTTCCATGGTTTTCTCGCCCCCTGCTGCTTTTTATTTTAGCATATTCTCCGGCAAGAAACGAGAGACCTTTATACAAAAAACGAAAAATATACAATCAATGTGCCTGCTATTTGGAGAAGAATCGCGCAATAATACCACCGCTGCAGATGTATCAGCCAGCCTTTTTCGCCCCCAAGATAAATCAACTACTGCAGTCCATATAAAAAACTATTAGCCAACAACCAAAAAAGTAGTGCCGATTTTGTCCATCGATTCTCTCTGAATACACTCAGTACAAATAAAGTATTTAGCACCAAAAACGTGCGCCATAATTGCCGTACATTCCTCATTTTTTCCATTGACATTTCTCCTTTTTCTATTTAGCATAGCAAAAAAAGAAGCAAATGAGAATGACTCATTTTGCTTCTTTTTCGACTTATTCAAAAACAAATTGATTTTTATAAAGTTCCGCATAGAATCCATCTTGTTCAACTAGTTCATGGTGGTTGCCTTCTTCAATGACTTCACCGTCTCGTAAAACAATAATCCGATCCGCATTTAGAATCGTTTTCAAACGATGGGCAATCACAAAACTGGTGCGCCCTTTAATTGCTTCGTCCATCGCTTTTTGGATTTTAGCTTCTGTTACTGTATCAACATTACTTGTTGCTTCATCCAAAATTAATAATTCTGGATTGGTAATAATCGTTCGTGCAATACTTACTAATTGCTTTTGCCCCGTACTGAAAAGGTTATTCTCTTCCGTAATCTCAGTATCGTAGCCTTGCTCAAGATTTACAATAAATTCATGGATATTCGCTTGTTTCGCTGCTTGAACAATTTCTTCATCCGTTGCCTCTGGCTTACCAAAAGCAATATTCTCACGAATTGTTCCTGAAAATAGAACGGACTCTTGCAAAACAATGCCTACATGTGAACGCAAGCTATCTAAATCCATTTCACGAATGTCCACACCATCAAACGTCACGGCGCCTTTATTCACATCATAAAAGCGATTCATTAAATTCATAATCGTTGTTTTTCCTGAGCCTGTCGGTCCGACTAAAGCGACCATTTCACCTTTATCCACATGAATAGAAACATCTTTCAACACAGGCGTTTCTGGATTATAGCCAAAAACAACATGATTTAAAGCCACAGCTTTGTTAATCTCTTCTAATTTTTCGCCATTTTCGGGACGAATTTCATCTGGTTCATCAAACATCTCATTTAAACGACGAGCGCCTGTAACAGCTAATTGAATCATGCTATAACCTGAAGAAATTTGCATCAATGGTTGATAATATTGTTGGGAATATTGGACAAACATAACGACTAAACCTAGCGCAGCGGCACGATCAACAGAACCATTGATTGCTAACCAACCACCAAAGAAAATAACAATTGCCGTATTGACTAATGACATTCCTTGCATCATTGGGAAAAGTAATCCTGAATACACTTGACCTTTATACGTAGCTGCACGAACTTTTTCATTTTGCTCTAAAAAGCCGTCAATGGTTTCTTCTTGTAAGCCATTAGTGATAATCACACGTTGCCCACTAATTTTTTCATCCATATAGCCATTTAATTTACCCACTTCATCTTGTTGTAAATCGACATATTTGCGCGCCTTGCTAATCACAAAGACCGCAATTAAAATCGCAATCGGCGTAGAAGCAATTGTGGCCCATGCCAGTTCCACATTTTGACGGAACATCATGATTAAGACACCAACCAATAAGGCAATATTGGTTAATACTTGTAGCAACGCTTGGTTTAAACTGTTTTGGATGTTGTCTAAATCACTAGTAAAACGACTTAAAATTTCACCATCTTGATGAGAATCAAAGAAACGAATCGTCAATTTTTCTAATTTGTTAAACAAACCAATCCGCATGCGGTTTGTCGATTTCCCCACAACTTGTGTAAAGAGAATACTGTAAATGAAACTAGCGGCACTAGTTAAGACATAAAAAATGAGTAGTTTCCAAATGACAGAAACGAACGCACTTTTATCGTCTTTTCCTTGCATCACATTAACCGCATATTTCGCTAATTCCTGAATAGCTTCCCCAACGAATTGCGGCGCTTTGACTTGTAAATAAGTCGCTGCGAAAATTGCTAAGAAAATAAAGAGGAAAGAAACTTTGTAACGTTTTAAATAATGATAGAAAAATTTACTAGCTTTTATTAAATCAGTCATTAAGCTTCCTCCTTTCCTTTTTGAGTTTCGTAAATTTCTTGATATACGGGGTTCGTAGCTGCTAATTCTTCATGCGTGCCTTCCCCGACTAAACGTCCATTATCCAATACTAAAATACGATCTGCATGGACAACAGAAGAAATTTTTTGGGCAATAACAATCGTGGTAGTCTCTTTTAACTCTTTATCCAACGCTTCTCGGACTAACCGCTCCGAACGAGCATCCAACGCGCTGGTACTATCATCTAAAATCAAAATTTTAGGTTCACCAATCACACCTCTAGTAATTGATAACCGTTGTTTTTGTCCACCAGAAAAGTTATTACTCCGTTCTTCGACGGGCGCATCATAACCTTCTGCTAATTTTTCAATAAATTCCTTGGCTTGGGCGATGCCTGAAGCCCGTTCCATATCCGCTTCAGAAGCGTCACGTTTACCATGGCGTAGATTTTGCGCAATCGTTCCAGAGAACAGGATTGCTTTTTGCAACACAAAGGAAACTGTTTTTCGTAAACTGTGTTCGTTCACTTCTCGTAAATCGACACCACCAACTTCAATCTTTCCTTCTGTCGGATCAAATAAACGTGGAATTAATTGTGCCAACGTAGATTTACCAGCGCCAGTTGCACCCACAATCCCAATCATTTCACCTGGCTGAATAGAGAAAGAGATGTCTTTCAAGGTATCTTCTTCATCCCCAGGATAACGGAAAGATACGTGATCAAACTCAACACTACCAATTAACTCTTGTTCTGGGACTTTTTTGTAGGTAACATCTGGTTCTGTTTCCATCACTTCTTTAATCCGCTTAATGGAAACAGCGGCACGAGAAGTCATCATCATCATCATTCCGCCGATAATAATCGCCATCATGATTTGCATTAAATAGTTCATAAAGGAAGCGACACCACCAATTAAAGTTGGATCATCCTTGACTAAGTTACTCACAAAGAAAATCGAGCCTACAACGGCTAAGTTCGCCACCAACATAAACGCTGGAATCATCACAGCAAATAAGCTACCTACGATTAAGTTATGGGTGGTTAATTCTTCACTCACTTTTGTAAAACGTGACAATTGATTTTTTTCTTGAACAAATGATTTGACGACACGAATGCCTAACAAATTTTCTTTTGCGATACCATTAATCTTATCAATCAAGTTTTGAATAATCATGAAATGCTTGCCCATTTGCGAAAAGGACAGCATAGAAATCAAAATAACTGCGATGACAAGTGCAACAATCACCCACCATAGTTGTGGCAAGGTTAGCATCGCTAAAATAAAACTCCCGATAAATAAAAAAGGAATTCTAAAAAGTGTCTGCAACGCAATCATAATGACATTTTGAATTTGAGTAACGTCATTTGTTAAACGAACAACTAAGTTACCTGCTGAAAATTTTTCGATATTGCCAAATGAAAAGGTTTGGATTTTGCGGAAAGTTGCTTCACGAATGTCAGCACTGACACCTTGGGCAACTTTGGCAGAAAAAATTGTATTAATAACCCCTGCAACGAGTCCTAATCCTGCAATGGCAATTAATTGAATCCCTAAGTTTTTCATTTTGTCGCTATCGTCATTCATAATTGCTTCCAACACTTGTTGTAACAATTTTGGTTGCCAAAGTGCTGAGACAACCATTACGATCACCGCCAACAAGGCAATAACTACCGAGCCTTTGTATTTTTTGGCGTGTTGAATAATAAGGTCCATCTTATCCCTACTTTCTTAAAATAGTTCCCTGCTTCTTCAGTGTTGGTCTGCGAATTCTTCCCCATTACAAAAAAATCAATTTGCTCATTGACTTCACCAATTTAACACTGTAAAATAAGGCCGATTCATAATTTACCATTTTTAGTGGTAAAATACAAGCGAACAAGTTAATTTTTCACAAGTTTTTCCTATCATAAAGTGTACCTTCTTTTTGATAAACTTACGAAGATAACGTTTAATAGGAGCTAAAATCATGGAACCGAAATTATCAAAAGACACGATTATTGCAGCCGCATTTTCTTTGTTAGAAAAAAGTCCTACTTTAGAACAACTTTCTATGCGTAAAGTCGCCAAACAGCTTGGTGTACAGGCGCCCGCAATTTATTGGTATTTTAAAAATAAGCAAGCCTTACTTCAAAGTATGGCTGAAGCGATTGAAGAGCACTTTCAAGAACCTGCATTATGTGGTGAATGGTATTCTGACTTACTGGCCTTCATGGAAAACTATTATGATCTCTATCAACAATTTCCCTGTGCCGTAGCCATCGAAATCCAAACCGTCCCTGCCTACCCCCAACGATTACGCCATTTGAATCAAATGATGGGCATTTTAAGAGAAGCAGGTTTTTCACCAGAAATGACTCATTTAGCAGTAACGTCTTTACAACATCTTTTATTTGGGATGATTATGGACGCAACGGAGGAAAAACAGCTCGTTTCGCAAGTATTGAACGGAGATGACTATTTAAAAGAACAAGTGCTGCACATGAAACAATATGTCTCCGACAATGAGTTAACGTACATGGAGGAAAGCATTCAATTTCGACACTCCATCCACCAAAAATCCGCCTTTATTCAAGCCGTTAAAACCTACTTAGATGGGTTGCAAGCAGACAACACATCTTCATCTAAATAAAAAAAGCCCTTGGTCCGTCAGTCATTTCGACTGACGGACCAAGGGTTAACTTTTAAAATAAATCTTGAAAACTACTTTCTCTATTTTGGTATTGGTAGCCAAGCCAAGGCTTTTTGAATCCATTCATCCCAGAACACCCAGTCATGTTCTCCTGGTCCAGTTTCAAAAGTGTAACTTGCCTGTGCCTGTTCCAACGCTTGAGCCATCTGTTGATTAGCAGAAAGTAACATATCTTGCTCCCCACAACAAAGGTAAAATTGGGGCATTTCTGTTTGGCTTTCTACTAATTGTTGTAGTAAATACAGCGGATCGTGAATAGAACCTTCAATTTGATCTAACGGGCCAAAAATACCTTCCCAATAGCTTCGATTACGGACTTTTAATAATTCCCCAAAACTAGTGGATGATAAACTGACTGCCCCAGACAAAGAAGCAACGGCTGCAAAAGATTCTGGTTTCGCTAATCCTAATTTCAAGGCGCCATAACCACCCATTGACAAACCAGCGGCAAAGGTTTTTTCTCGTTTTGTACTTAACTGTGGAAAGAGTTGATGACAAATTTTCGGTAATTCTTCTGAGATAAACGTCCAATAGTTCATATCGTATTGCGTGTCCGTATACCAAGCTAAATCCGTGGACGGCATAATGACAGCAATCCCCAAATCAGCGACATACCGCTCAATAGAGGTTCTGCGAGCCCAGACGCTGTGATTTCCTCCCATCCCATGTAATAAATACAACACGGGAATATCTGTCAATGCTGCTTGGGTACTTGTGCCCACTTTTTTTACCGTTTCTTGTGGTAAAATTACGTTCACATTCACTTCCATTTCCAATACATTTGAATAAATATTTGCTTGTAAAAAGGCCATCTACTTTTCCCTCCAATACTCTTTCTATTAGTGTACCACTAAAGCTTCGCTCGTTGCGCTTTTGCGAAAATATTTAACAAAAGAGCGACAACAACTAAGCCCGCACCGACTAAGTAAACATTATGCAGACCTGCATAGAGGATACCGCGTAATGGTTTTAACAACGCAGCTGGAATTAAATTTGCAGTATGTGGATTCACTAATTGATTCATGACATCTGCATCGACGTTTAACGCGCTCGCTTCCAATTTTGCAAACATTCCTGCGTTTAAAATCACACCAAAAATTGACACCATCACAGTCTGCCCAATTGTACGCACCAACGTATTAAACGATGTTGCAACTCCCATTTTTTCAGGCTCCACTGTACTTTGTGCTGTCACCGTAGTCGTTGTGATAGTAATCCCAAAACCAACTCCTAAGACAGAAGACACTACAAAGAAAAGCCAAAACGGAACGGCCATTGGCATTACCACTAAAAAGATGGCCCCGACTAATAGAATCGATAACCCAATCGTTAAGACTTTTTTCATAGCATATTTTTCCATAAAGCTACTTGCTATAAATGATCCAGCCATCCAAAGTAACGACATAGGCGCTAAAACTAAGCCACCAATTCCTGCACTTTTTCCTAAGACACCTTGCATCCACATCGGAATGTAGACATCAATCCCCATTAAGAAACCGCTAATAAGCGCCGCAATAAGATTTACTAAAACAAACGTTGGTTGATTAAATAAATGCAAATCAATCACTGGGTCTTGCGCGCGTTTTTCTATCATCACAAATGCTACAAAAAAGAGCACACTCAAACTCAAACAACCAAATGTTACTAATGTAAAACCATTATCGCTAATCATTTGAAAACCTAGCAATAACGTTAGCAGCACTGCCATCAAAGTAACGCTGCCCAAAATATCCATTGGCATCTTGGTCCGTTCCCGCTTTGGTTCAACTAAGAAAATACTAATCAAGCCCAATAAAACAAGTCCAATAGGAACATTAATGAAGAAAATCCAATGCCAACCGACTGTATCTACAATAAAACCACCTGCTAACGGACCAAAAATACTAGCAATTCCCCAGGCGGCACTGTTTAAACCTAAAATTTTCGCTCGCTTGTCCAATGTATACATATCGGCAATAATCGTTAACGCAACTGGTAAAATTGCGCCTGCCCCCACACCTTGAATTGCGCGGGCAATAATTAAGGTCAACATATCTTGAGCAAAGCCACACAACGAGGAGCCCAAAATAAAAATGATAATGCCAATCATGAAGACAGGTTTACGACCAATTTTATCCGCAAGTTTCCCATAAATCGGTGTTAACATCGCATTCGTTAATAAATAAATTGAAAATACCCAGTTCATAATTTCCATGCCATGTAACGAGCCGACAATCGTTGGCATCGCAGTAGACACAATGGTCCCTTCAATGGCTGTCATAAATGTTGCCACAAAAACACTCACCGTGACTAACTTAACATTTGTTTCTTTTGCCATTTGTTCACATCCTTTTCTATTCAATTGTCAATTTTCTAAATTGCTCCATAGCTATTCTATACAAAAAAGAACAAAATGTCTTAAAAAAATGCTTTTTCATAAAAAAATTATTGCAAAAAAACAAGAAGTCAGCCAAGTATTGGCTGACTTCTTATTTTTTTATTTAATTATTCAGCTAAACTAGCTTTTAACGCTTCAACTTTATCTGTTTGTTCCCAAGGTAAATCAATATCTGTTCGACCAAAATGACCATAAGCCGCAGTTTGTTTATAAATTGGGCGACGTAAATCTAGCATTTCAATAATACCTGCTGGACGTAAATCAAAGTTTTTACGAACTGCTTCGATTAATTTACTTTCTGGAAGAGCACTCGTACCAAACGTATTAATAGAAATAGACACTGGTTGCGCCACACCAATTGCATAAGCTAATTGGACTTCTACTTTTTTCGCCAAACCAGCAGCAACAATGTTTTTCGCGATATAACGCGCAGCATAACTAGCAGAGCGGTCAACTTTGGTTGCATCTTTTCCAGAAAAAGCACCGCCGCCATGACGAGCATAACCGCCATAAGTATCAACGATAATTTTACGACCAGTTAAGCCTGCATCTCCTTGAGGGCCACCGATTACAAAGCGACCAGTTGGGTTGATAAAGTATTTTGTTTCATCATCTAAAAGTTCATGAGGAATCACCTCATTGATTACTTGTTCTTTAATGTCTTTTTCGATTTGTTCTAAGGTTGTTTCATCATCATGTTGTGTACTGATGACAATCGTATCCACACGTTGTGGTTGACCTTGCTCATCATATTCCACTGTTACTTGAGATTTTGCATCAGGACGTAAGTAAGGTAAGACTTTTTCCTTCCGCAATTCTGCTAAACGGCGAACCAAACGATGACTTAACGCGATCGGTAATGGCATTAATTCTGGTGTTTCGTCAACGGCAAAACCAAACATTAAGCCTTGGTCACCAGCGCCAATATCGTCTTTTTCATCTTGATCACGCACTTCTAAGGCTGCGTCAACCCCTTGAGCGATATCAGGTGATTGCTCATCGATTGCTACAAGAACTGCGACAGTCTCTCCATCAAATCCATATTTTGCTCGTGTATAACCAATATCTTTCACAGTTTGACGAACAATTTTTTGGATATCTACATAAGCTGTTGTAGAAATTTCTCCAAATACTAGGACTAAACCAGTTGTTACGGATGTTTCACATGCCACGCGGGCCATCGGATCTTTCTCCAAAATCGCATCTAAAATTGCATCACTGACTTGGTCAGCTACCTTATCTGGATGTCCTTCTGAAACGGATTCTGATGTAAATAAATGTCTTTCTGTCATAATGTTATTCCCCCTAAATAGTTTCGGTTACAAGGCATCTTTAGTAAGTAACGACAATTACTTGCTAAATCCTTTCGGGAACTTGTAACAAAAACAGTATACCAGATATCTAAAAAAAAAGCTTAGGTTTTCAAGAAAATCATTAAATTACCTATATTTGCTTTTCCTATAACAAAAAACTTCCAGCCCCTTTCATCTGAGCTGGAAGTTTCTTGCTACTGTAAAATTTTCTCCGCGATAAAGTGTGTGTATTGCTCGCCACCTGCCACATTTGGATGAACTCGGTCATCATAAAACCAATCATCATGGGCGTTACTATAATTAAACCAGTCAATGACCGTTAAGTTATCGTATTTTTTGTCCATTTGACTAAGTAAACTATTCACTTGATTTTGCCATCTTCTAGTTGGAACGCGAACATTAATCCAATAAACTTTTCGATTACCTAACGCTTTCATAAATTCATCAAATTGTGCCTCTGTAAAAGGACCATTCGTACCTAAACTCACTAAAACAGTATCTTTAAGCATTTTCTTTTTGTCTAGTTCACCAATTAGTGAAATGCTACTATACAATTGACGGCCCACTTCCCCATCGATAATCATTTTAGGGAAAATATCTTGTAACCCGCTAGCACCATCTAGAATAACAGAATCACCAATAGTTGTGATTTCTAAATTCTGCGCTTTTTTTACTTGCTCTGGGGTGAGTTGTGCGGGTAGAACGTCTTGGCTTTCACTCGGTTTTGTACTACTTTCTGTGGACGTGCTACTATTTTTCGTGCCACTTTCTTGAACTTCTTTTTTACGTTCTTCAATTTTTTGCTGATTTTTCGCAATATTTTTTTCTAGTTGCTCTTGTTGCGCACTTTTAGCGTTTGCTGGGGCCACAATTAAACCGAATACTGCAATCACGCTAATCACTGTCATAAAGGCCATTGTCCCTTTTTCACGAAGGTCCCACGGTTTCCGTAAGAACTCAGTGAATTGAGTCCAGACATCCTTATAAGACAATCGTGTCAGTGGATGTTCGATAAAACGATAAGACAATTCGCTCACGACTAAAATTAATGCTATTTCAACCAATGAATGTAGAAGAACATGGTCCGATAAGGTCTTAATTTTGGCCTCATAAAAAATCATGATTGGGAATTGATACAAGTAAATGCCATAACTCCGTTTACCTATCCACGTAAAGACTGGATTCGTTAACCAACGATTCATATCTGCCCCTGGATGTGCAGTGACGGCCACTAAAACAGTGGCTGCCAAACTAATTAAAAACATGCCGCCATAATAAACAAAATTTGTATGATCTGATAATGTTAAAAAGGCTAATACTAAAAGAATTAAGGCACTTAAACCAGCGCCATTTAAGATTTTTTTAGAGGCTTCTGGAATTTCTTCTTTCAAACGTGTGCTTGGCCAAACATACGCCAATGCACTACCTAGTAAAATAGAAAAAACACGTGTGTCTGTTCCATAATAGACACGTGTAGGATCTGCGCCAGGAACATATAAAACGGCCATCAGCGTCACCGAAATTAAGGCGCCGATTAAAACTAAACTGAAAATTCGACCGCGCTTACGAACAAAGCGTTCCAGAAGAATAAAAAGTAATGGCCAAATTAAATAATTTTGCGCTTCAACTGCCAATGACCAAATATGTACAAATGGCGATTGTGTCGCAAATCCATCAAAATAAGAAAACCCTTTAAAAATTTGCCACCAGTTGTTGTAATAAAAAACACTACTAGCGACAACGCTGCGAATATTGTTTAATAAATCCTGCTGAAAGAGTGTAATATAACTAACTGCACTTAAAAGCATCACAATTAATGCTGGATACAGCCGTTTCATCCTTCGCACATAAAATCCTTTTAAATCAATGGTCTGATTTTCTGCCCATTCTTGCCGCAACAAGTCGTTAATAAGATAACCTGAAACAACAAAGAAAATCGGAACACCTAAGTAGCCACCTCGCATGACTTGGGGAAAAAGGTGATACAAAATCACGCCAATTACAGCGATCGTCCGAATGCCATCAAAACCTGTAATATAGCGTTTTTTCTTGCTATTTGCTGTCTGATTCATTTGTGCTTTCCAACTTTTCTATAAAATTATTCTTTTCCTTTATTTAAAGAAGCAAGTAACTTTAATATACGTTTTTTCCTAGGAAATGGCAAGCAAACTTTGCCTCCTTTAGGCTTTTTTTACAATTCAAAAAACCAGCATTTTTTAAATCACAAAAAAACAACCAAAGCTTATGAAAATCACTCATAAGCTTTGGTTGTTTACTCATATCGTTTTCGTTTAGATGAAGATGGAATCCCTAGGGCTTCACGATATTTTGCTACCGTTCGCCGGGATATTTCCATGCCTGAATCTTTTAATCGCTCGACTAATTTTTGATCAGATAACGGTTTACTTTTTACTTCTTGATCAATTAATTTTTGTAGTTGCTTTTTAACCATCGTTGTTGAGACATCCTCGCCATCTTCTTCTGATGAAAGAATACTTGTTGAGAAGAATGAGCGCAATTCAAAGACGCCAAACGTGGTTTCTAGATATTTTCCATTGACCGCACGACTAACTGTCGATTCATGAATAGACAAAGCATCCGCAATTTCTTTTAAAGTCATTGGTTTTAATGGCCGATCTGCTTCTAAAAAGAAGGCTTCTTGACGACGCACAATTTCTTGCCCTACACGTAAAATTGTATCCCCCCGCTGATTCACTGCGCGCTCTAACCATTCAAATTCGTTTTTCTTATCCTTAATATATTCTTGGACTTCTTTGTCGTCAGTCTCTTGCATTCGTTTGAAATAATTTTCTTGAAAATTTAATGTCGGTCGACCAGCTTTGTTGGAAATCACCACTATTCGATCTTCCTTGATTCGGACAGTTAAATCTGGTCGAATATACAATTCCTCGGTCGCATCAAAAATATTCCCTGGCGCTGGCGATAACGTTTGTATATAATCAAAAATCAATTGAATTTCTGCTAATTCAATCCCGAATTTTTTAGCTAACGGGCCCCATTTACGACTCACTAAGGCATCAAATTCTTCCTCCAATAAAATATACGCTAAATTAGGCGCGGTATCGTCTCGTTCTGTTTGTAGCATCAAACATTCTTGTAAATTGCGTGCCCCCACACCTGCTGGATCTAGCTGTTGTAACAAAGTTAATGCATCTAGCATTTGAATGGCGCTTGCTTCGGTTTTCTCTGCCGCTTCTTCTAACGAAATCGTTAAATAACCATTCACGTCTATATATTCTACTAAAAACAATACCAATGTTCGCAAGTATGTATCGCGGTAATTCAAATGAATTTGATCAATTAAAGACTCAAATAATGATAAATGATAGTCTGGAATTTGATTCATATAATTATTTTCTTCGTCTTGATTGGTGTAAGAACGACTAGTTATCGGAAAATCTGTGGTGTACTGCGTGTCTACTTGTAAATCAATCAATGGATTCTCTAGTGCTTTCGCTTCAACAAAGGCAGCGAGTTCTTCCGTATTAAATTGTAAAATTTGAATGGATTGTTGAAGCTGTTGAGTCATGGCCAACTTCTGGACTTGTTTTTGTTGTTGGGACATTCGTTGCTCAAATTTCATTATTTTCGTCCTCCCTCTTGTAATTTTTGTCAATATCAGCTAAACTAGTATTCGTGCCGCGCCCTTAGTGTAGTGGATATCACGTAAGATTCCGGTTCTTGAGACGGGGGTTCGATTCCCTCAGGGCGCGTTATTTAAATATGTTGATTTATCAACGTTTCTGGACACTCTTTATTCATCTAAAGAGTGTTTTTTTCTTGTTTAGGAATGATTTTTCTATCCGTATTTTTTTCAAATGTTGCTTGTGGCAAGCTCAATCGCACTTAACGCGACAACATTTGTTCTGCTTCAGCTACAAATCCAATAAGGTTAAAATTCCTCCGTTCCTATTGTAACGCATAACGTTTCCTTTTTCTATCTGCTAAACAAAGTATTACGACAAGCAAACACCTGCTTCTCTCTTAAAGATCCCTTTCTGATTATATAGTAAATTGCTTTTAATTTGTTAATTATTTTACCTAAAACTTAATACCCTAATTAAATAAAGAACCTGGGGCAAAAATCACTTTGGATTTTTGTCCCAGGCTTAAAACCTGATAATTGGCGGGAACAGAACCGTTCAGCTCCGACCTCTAAAATACTTAATTAGAAATATACTACCAGCAATCACACCAATTATGATTACTAGCCAAAATAATCCACTTACAAGTAACAGCTCAGTTAAGGTCGTCTTCAGATTCTCCTCCTTTAAATGGCCTCTGCTTTGTTTTGCTATGTAATTAATGGCGAGATCAGACAACAGCTATCAAAAAAACGGACCAACACGTGGTCCGTTTTCATTCATTATTAAGCTTTTACGATGTTCGTTGCTTGTAAGCCGCGTGGACCTTCTTCAGTATCAAAAGTTACTGCTTGGCCTTCGTCTAAAGTTTTAAATCCATCTGATTGAATAGCTGAAAAATGTGCAAATACATCATTGCCATCTTCACCTGTAATAAATCCAAAACCTTTGTCTGCGTTAAACCATTTTACTGTACCGTTGTTCATATATATTTCCTCCTAGTGCATAAAAATATGCAAGTTATTGCAAAAAATGTTGAGTGGCAAAAGGAGAAGTATAGTTTTTAAATATATAACTCAAATTACTTATCAAAATTGATTACTTAATTACTATAACATATTTATTAGGAATAAACAATGCCCACGACTTTTCCTTGGACTTTCTAAAATAATCAAAGATGCGCTTGACAAAGCCCTAGCAAAAGACACCCCTATTCTCTCTATTTCCAGTTAGTTTTGTTTAACTTTAAATAATCACTACGCGCCAAATAATCAAATAGCGGAGCTAATCCTGGTGAAAAATTTACTTCCTCAAACCGCTTAATAAATTGTACGCCTTTAATTTTATTTGGTTCGTTCAGGGTAACTTTTCCTTGGGCTTGTTTGGCAAAATAAAAATGTCCTTGCCAAACGATTGAATCAAAAATAAGTGGTCCAGTAAAAATTTCTTCAAGTTCAGTAATTTCCACTGCTAATTCTTCTTTCATTTCACGAATCGCACATTCCAGCGCTGATTCACCAAGTTCTTGTTTTCCGCCAGGGAAATTCCATGTGTCTGGCCGATCTTTTAAGATAAGAATTTCATCAGATTGATTTTTAAGAAGTACTCGCGAAAATTCTTTTTTCATTTCGTTTAACCCTCTTCTTCATTTTTTATTGAGAAGCCACACTTGGCAGCATAAAAATATAATGCAAAATACGATCCGCATACGACGGATTTTTTTCAAAGTCATTGACTTCTTCATTGACTAACTCCAAATCATCGGTAATCACTCCGGCAACGTCCATAAAGAGCATTTTACTTAATACCTCTGAGTCATTAACTGTCCAAGCATAAACTGCTTTTTTCTGTTGGTCAGCTTTTAAAATGAAGGTATCATTCAACGTAGTAGCTTCCATTGTATACAAATCAGCTTGTGTTTCTGGAAAAGTGAAATTATAGGGCAAAATAAAACTAACTTTTACTTTTGATTTGGCTTTTTTAAACACTTTGATCACATTGTAGTCGAGAGATTGAACCTGATGGTTATTCTTTATCAAAGGACGTTCATATTTTTCAATAAAGTTAGAAAGCGCACCTTGACTATCTTGTTTAGACGTTTTAATTTCTACTAGTAATTTTTGTTTGGCTTGGTTTGCTTTCGCTAAATAATCATCAAAACTGGCAATTGGTGCTTCTTGGCCATTTTCTTTAACGGTCATTTTTGTTAATTCAGCCAACGTAAATTCTTGTGGCGTGCCATCAACGCCGGCGAGTTCTTGAAGGTTTGCATCATGCATCACAACAAATTGATGGTCTTTGGTTTCTTGAACATCAATTTCAATATAATCTGGTTTAAATTTAATGGTTCTTTCCATAGCAGGAATGGTATTTTGTACGCCATTACTATTGGTGACCCCTCGATGCGAAATAATCAAAGGTTTTGATTCTAATAGCCCTGTTAAGTAAACAGCGTTGAAAATTATATAGCCGCCAAAAATGGTGAATAGTCCTAGGCCCATTCCGATAGTCACTAATTTATTACGTTTCGTTTCTTTGTCAAAGGCAACTTTTGTCGTCGTTTCTACTTGAACATTTAATTGTGTATATAAGAAATTAATCAGTAATACTGAAAGCCAAGCATTAGAGACAAACTGTAAAAATTGGACAACCGTTAAATTTAAAATACCACCTAGCAAGCTAATGGTATCGCTCAAGGTATCTAACTTCAACTGTAGAAGATAAAGTAACACATAAATAACATACGTTGAAACAAATACCGCGATCGTCACAAATGCAATATTACGAATAATGAACCATAATCGTTTGTTTGTCATTGACCAACTAGCCTTAACTGCCTCGCCTGCTTTTTTTCTCTCCAAAATCATTAATGGAAGCGTGTAAATGAAACGAATAGCTAAATACCAGACTAATAACCCAAAAGCCAGTAGCCCCACCAAGTAAGGAATTCGTTGGGACAAAAATTCAACAATAAAATCTGGAATCACAAATTTCGTCAATAGATTACTTTGGAAAATTAGGTTTCCAAAAGGGACAATGACAACAAAATAACCGAAAAAGAATAACCACGAACGGGCACCTTGCTTTTTAAGAACTTTAAAAGATGCCTTGGTAACTCCTTTAAAATGAAAGCGATGGTCTTGCCGTATTTGAAAAATCCCTAATAATAAAAAGGTAAACTGATAAAAAACTGCACCTAAAAAAAGTAACAACAAGAGAATTAATAACACCAGAGCAAGCGGCTTTTCTAACAGTAAATTCAGGTTATTAAACGAAAGATAAGGAATACCTTGAGTTTTTAGTGCGTTGGAAGTAGCCCAACTAAAAGCCCCACCCACCAATAATAATAAAACATTTAAAGTAAAAAATAACCATAAGTACTGCAAGATGTCTTTAAAAAATTGCCTTGTTCCATTTTTAAATGTTTGCCAAGCAGACATACAAATTCCTCCATTCTAAAAGTATCCGATTAAAGTTCTTCCATACGAAGCCTAAATAAAACAACGGCAATCCAAATTGAAATAAATGATGGCAAAATAACAATAATGATTGCGACTGGCTCATCAATAGTTCCTTGTAACGTATTTTTTACTTCTGAAGAAACAATAAACTGATCAAAAATCACTTGATAAATAGTAACATAAATCAATACCCATTGAATATAATATTCAATTATTTTCATTAAAGCGATGGGTAAAACAATTTTTTTCGTCGTTAAATTCAATAAAAAATATAACAAAAGACTCGTACTGATGATAACGACTATCCCTAAAAGAAATAACGACTCTAACCGCTGCCCTATTACGTTTGCAACGCCTATTGTTAATAATAAATACATAGCTACCGAAATTAAGATGCTCACACTTAGCATAACAGAAAACAAAAGTAATGCCTTAAGAAAAAGCCATTTATCAACTCTTTTATTTCCAATCAATAAACCTAAAAGAATCACCGACAAAAGTAAAATCAATTCAATCATTCGTTCCTCCTCTCAAAACAAATGAAAACAAATTCATATGTCTATATTTATTTTATCAAACCAAAATGAATTTGTAAAACATTTCACATGTTATTTAATAAACGACTATCACTATAAAAAAGACAAGTTTCCTAATAAAGGAAACTTGTCTTGTCTTGTCTTTTTATTCTTTTTACTTCGTTATTTTTTGATAGTTTGCGAATAATTGATTCGCATCTCCTTCTCCATCAATTTTCTTGAGATGGCCGTTATCTATTTTAAACATAGATGGCACATGTAAAACTTTATTTTCTCGGATAAATGTTGACCATTCCTTCATGGTCTCTTTGTTGGTTAATTCTACATAGTAAACCTGTTTAGGTGCTTGCAATAGTTTCTCGAAATCCTGACAATCTGAACAGTTTTTCTTTTTTAAAACAACATAAAATGTTTCGCCAGAGTGTTTTTTTTCTTGATATTCATTGAAACTTAATTCCTTTTTATGCGGAATAAATGTAAAACCTACCAACAAACTAAGTAACAAAATTAACAGACTGAACGAAATTTTTTTATTCATGTTTTTTCTTCCTTTTTAGTTTGTCTAATTTTTTCTTTTTTTTATTTTTTGTTATGCCAAAGCTAATAGCCACTATAAGGACAATTAAACCTGCGATCATGTAAAGTGGATTTACTGTGGTATTAGTCATTGGTAAATGAATTCCTTTACTTGCTGATTTTCCAAAATTGACTGGGTTCGTTGGTGCTTGATGATTTGTAGGCGTCAACGGTTTCTTCGGTTTTAACGGTTGTTTAGGTTTAGGTTTTTTTGGATCTTCTGGCGTTGGTACAGGCGGTGTTACGGTTGGTTTGTTGGAATGTAACACGTCCCCTTCGTTGCCAAAGTTTAAGTCGGCTTGGTTGGGAATCCCTCCTTGTTCAATATAAGGCGCTAATTCTTCGTCCGTTACGTCAGCTTTAATTTTAGTGGTAATAGTCATTGTGTACGTATGTCCAGCTAAGTATGAGTAGCTGTCATCTTTTTTGTTCATTTCAAAAGTTACTTTGTTATTTTCTTGTGTTACTTTGCCATTAGCTGTAACATCTTTACCATTTTCATCAGTGACTTTCACATCAGTGATGTCTAACACTTTATTAATGTCATCTACCATGCTGGCTTGGGTCCAAGTGCTTGTTTCGTTACCGAAAGCTGTTTTGACATTCCATTTAAATTCTTGATCGCGGTTGGTTAAATCTAAATGTTCTTGTCCTTCTACGTCTTTAGTAATATTTGGATCAACAGGTGGTGGTGTTACGGTTGGTTTATTGGAATGCAACACGTCCCCTTCGTTGCCAAAGTTTAAGTCGGCTTGGTTGGGAATCCCGCCTTGTTCAATATAAGGCGCTAATTCTTCATCCGTTGCGCCGGCTTTAATTTTAGTGGTAATGGTCATTGTGCATGTGTGACCAGCTAAGTAGGCATAACTGTCGTCTTTTTTATTCATGGTAAAAGTTACTTTGTTATTTTCTTGTGTTACTGTGCCGTTAGCTGTAACATCTTTGCCATTTTCATCTGTAACTTTCACGTCTGTGATGTCTAACACTTTATTAATGTCATCCACCATGCTGGCTTGGGTCCAAGTGCTTGTTTCGTTACCAAAGGCTGTTTTGACGTTCCATTTGAATGCTTGGTCACGGTTGGTTAAGTCTAAATGATCTTGACCTTCGATATCTTTTGTTATCGTTGGATCTTCTGGTGTTGGTGCAGGTGGTGTTACCGTTGGTTTATTGGAATGCAACACGTCACCTTCGTTGCCAAAGTTCAAGTCCGCTTGGTTGGGAATTCCGCCTTGTTCAATGTAAGGCGCTAATTCTTCGTCCGTTGCGTCAGTTTTAATTTTAGTGGTAATAGTCATTGTGTATGTATGACCAGCTAAGTAAGAGTAGCTGTCATCTTTTTTGTTCATAGTAAAGGTTACTTTGTTGCCGTCTTGTGCCACTGTTCCATTGGCGGTTACGTCGGCGCCAGTTTCGTCAGTGACAACGACTTTTTGGATATCTAATAATTGGTTAATATCATCCACTAAACTGGCTTGTTGCCAAGTACTTGTTTCATTGCCAAAGGCTGTTTTGACATGCCAATCGAAACTATCATCTCGATTGGTTAAATCTAAGTGCTCTTGATTTTCGATATCTTTTGTAATCGTTGGATCTTCTGGCGTCACGTCACACGCATGCGCATTGTCATTTTTAGGAATCGTCGCTTCTGGAAATTCCTTAGCAATTGTTCCTTGATTCATTGTCCCACTACTTACAAGGGTTGCTGCATCAATCGCTGTATTTTCTTTGACTTCGTAGTGAATCGTGATGTTTCCTACGTAACCTTCTGTACTAGTTGCTGAAATGGTTTGTCCGTTAATTTGAACAGGCACATCATTTCCAGCATCGTCCGTAGCGGTCGCCGATTGAATATCAAATTGATTGGCAATCGTTAATGAAGCTGTTGCTGGTGTCGATTGCGCCAGACGATCTTTGACAATTTGTTTTAATTGGGTTGTAAAATCATCAATAGATTGGCTTGTAATAAAATCTTCTGGTGTGCT
The DNA here is from genome assembly GCF_050537425.1 of Enterococcus sp. DIV1307a. NCBI lineage: Bacteria > Bacillati > Bacillota > Bacilli > Lactobacillales > Enterococcaceae > Enterococcus > Enterococcus sp. DIV1307a. Next base: position 529,049 of record NZ_CP172914.1, on the reverse strand, counting down.
AGACCCTTGTTGCAACTCTTGTTTTACAAAAGGACCCACTTCTGTTTTATATTTATCAAAGTATGAATTTACTGAACTTAAAGATTCAACACTTTCCCAATACGCATTAATCATTTCATAGCCTTGGTTAGTAATTTCTTGGTTTAACGCTAAAACTTCTGCTGCTGCACCTTGGTAGTCATTACTATATTCCACTGAGACTTGAAGAGGATGTCTTGGATCTGGATATTCATTGATTGAATCATTGGTATTGGTTTTATGCAAGTAACCATCTAAACGTGTATTAGCGACCCCATCTGTCACTAATAGGAAATACGTTTTTCGATTCGTTAAATCTCCGTGTGTTTGATTGTACGTATCTAAAGCGAGTTTCAATCCTGGGGCGGTTGGCGTACCACCATACGTCCGAACGTCTCCAAAACCAGAGACAAATTGGCTTTTATCATAAGTCAATTGCGTATTGACGCGCACATTCATATCATAATCAGCTGAATTAATTTTTGTCTTTCCATCAGGAAACATAAATTGTTTTCCGCCGCGATATGAAGCCAGCATCACGCGGTCTTGATCAGATAAGCCTTGAACCACTTCATCAATCGCTTGTCTTACATGTGGAAAATTATCTGAAAAACTACCACTGGCATCTTCAACAACTACTAAATCGACTGGTTCCGTTTCACCCGCTTGAACTGGGAAAGTAGCTTGTCCTTCCAATATCCGTTTACAATCAGCCAGACTGTCGTCTTTCACTTTCACCGTATTGGTCATTCCTTCTGTATCTCCTGCTTTAACCGCTCCTTCAGCTAAAGCCAATGTGGGACTGAAATTTCCCACAACTGTTCCAGCGACAATCACCATTGTCGATAATAATTTCGTTGCTTTCTTAAACATTTTAATCCTCCCTATTTTCTTTCGCTAGTGTTTGGGACACTTGCTTCTCTTTACTTCAACTACAGCTCCTTAAATCTTTCATCAAGTCGATGTGTCTCCTTGTTTTTGTGACACATCTCTTACTCAATTTCTGATTCTATCACCTTTAAAGGCTAAAACTTGGCAGTATTCGGCTCTTGAAAACGTAAAATTTGTCTTTTAAAAATTAATGAAAAGACTATCCACTGACAAAGTTGGTTTTCACTTACTTTTTGACACCTGATTCCTTTTAAAAGTCTTTTTTTACACAAAAAAAGTAAAAGAACCTTTACAATCCTTTTACTTAATTGTTAGATGCTATTCATAATTTTCTTAGTTTTTTTCTATACGCTGAATAGTTTAGCCTGTTTATTTCAACAATATTTGACGTTAGTCAGCCGTTTCGTTATAGTTAAAGAAAAGGCTTTTTGGTAGGAGTGAATACGATGAATGAGTGGCCCCATCAGTTAATGACGCTTTTAACCCCACTTTTTGAGCTATGTATTTTAGGACTGAATGTTTTTTCGATTATTGTTTTAGTTTGGGGTGTTTGTTTAGCAGGAAAAGATTTCATTAAAAGTGAACGACAAAATCAAAGCCGCTTTACCTTAACCAAAATGAATACGTTCATCAAAAACTTCCTTGGTAGCTACATTCTGTTAAGTTTAGAAATTTTAATTGCTGCTGATATTATTGAATCCATTGTCAAACCAACTTTTCAAGATATTTTGAAATTGGCAACCTTGGTGATCATCCGTACAGTTATTTCTTATTTCTTACATAAAGAAATTGAAGACACTATGACCGATATGGAACAACAAGAAAAAGAACCAGATACCCCAAAAAATTAGCGGGTACGCTGGTTCTTTTTTTATTTAATCGCTTTAAAATAATGAAGTGGTTCGTTAGACAAACGCTGCATTTTACGTTTTTTATCTTCAATAATTGCTAAAATCTCGTCTGAAAAATTTTCCAAAATAACACGGCCGCCTTTATAGGTGTGACCACCCATTTCAGCAACTTCGCTGGCCGTCAAAATGACTTTACGATGCGCAATTTTTTTGAAAAATTCTTCAATTAAGTACGTCGGTAAGTAAAAATTATTTTGAGCAGAAAATGATTCCAAATAAATAAAATCATCGATGCTGATGAAACAATCATCCATCGATAAGTATTCAATTGATCTGTCTATATATAATTCACGCTTTTGTAAAATTTCTTTGACTTTTTTATTTAATAAATTCAATGATTCAATTTCTTTAACCAAATGTTCTAGTTCACGATAACGTACTTCTTTTCGCTCTTTGTAAGATGAATGTAAGGCGGCACTTGCTGTGACTATTAGCGCACCGACGATTACACCGACCATTCCGGCGATAAAAACAAACATATTTTTCCCCTCGCTCTTTTCTAATTTTCCATTTTAGTATAACATAATCCAAAAGTTTCGGATAAAAAATGACACAAAATTTTCCAAGCGACTTCGTTGACCTTTATTGACCAAAGAGGTATACTTTTCATAGGCATTCAAAGTGCTTTGTGATAGAATGACTTTAAAAGTTTCTTTATATAGGAGGATTTACTTATGAATTTAATTCCAACAGTTATTGAACAATCATCTCGCGGTGAACGTGCTTATGACATTTACTCTCGTTTATTAAAAGACCGCATCATTATGCTAAGCGGCCCTATCGATGATAACGTGGCAAACTCAGTGATTGCACAGTTATTATTCTTAGATGCCCAAGATTCAGAAAAAGACATTTACTTGTACATTAACTCTCCTGGAGGTAGCGTTTCTGCAGGTTTAGCGATTTTCGATACCATGAATTTCGTTAAAGCGGATGTCCAAACGATCGTATTAGGAATGGCAGCTTCAATGGGTAGCTTCTTATTAACAGCTGGTCAAAAAGGCAAACGTTTCGCTTTACCAAATGCGGAAATCATGATTCACCAACCACTTGGTGGCGCTCAAGGGCAAGCAACAGAAATTGAAATTGCTGCTCGTCACATTTTAGACACTCGTCAACGTTTAAATTCAATTTTAGCTGAACGAACTGGCCAACCGATTGAAGTGATTGAACGTGATACCGATCGTGATAACTATATGACTGCCGAACAAGCAAAAGAATATGGTTTAATCGATGAAGTAATGGAAAATAGTAGCGCCTTAAATTAAAAATAAAAAATGGAAACAGCGACAGTCGCTGTTTCCATTTTTTTATTTTTCAATGTATCCTCGTAATTCTTCTTCAGTGACACTTTCGTCAAAGATATGCTCACCAATGATGATCGTTGGTACAAATTGAATGTGCGCCGCATTGGCTTCAGCAATCACTGCGGAAACAAGCGTTGCATCTTTTTGTTCTTTTAAGCCAAGATTTTTTTCAGCATACGTCGCTACTTCTTCTAAGGTTAAGTTTCCCCATTCATCTTGCGTAGCAAACATTTTATGCAATGCTGACAGTGCTTGTTCAGGCGCTGAATAGTCAATGTAGTGATGCATCACATTACCGCGTTGTAAACTTTCTTTTTCTTTATCAAACAACTTAATGATACGTTCAACTTTACCACTTTTGACAGATTGTGCTAACAGTTCCTCAGACTCTTCAAACCATTTTCTGCAATAAGGACAGCGAACATTGATAAATTCTATCATTTTGACAGGGGCATTGCTCTCACCAATGTGAAGCCCTGTTTCTGTGTTAACTTTTGTTGCATCAATTACTGAAATATCCATAAAAAGACCTCATCCTTTCAAACCTTTATTTCTCTTTTAGTATACCGTTTTTCAATAAAAAAATCATAAGACACGAATTCAAATTTTCTGAATTCGTGTCTCTGTTCACTTTTTTAACGATTAATCGAACGAGCCATTCTAGCAACAGTATGTCTTTTCCCACGTATCGCATCAGAAAGCTCTTTAATATTTTCAATACCAACTAAGCCCATATTGGCATCGCCAATATGTTGAATATCTACGCCTAAAATTTTATTTCTAATGCCGATTGCTTGGATAACTTCAGGTTGAGCACTTTCTTGTGAAGTTCCAATGGCACTCATAACTAATTTTCCTTTTGAATGTGCAAAATCCACAACTTCTTTGACTTGTTGATCATCGATGCCCCAAACCGTGCCGACTGCTGGGACTAAGACAATATCAGCACCCGCTTCAATAAATTGTTCAGCTGATTTTAAACTGACCACTGGTTCATCTACGCCTGAACTGTGCATTTTTCCGGCAATAATGATGCCATCAAAATGTTTTTTGGCTAAGGCCACGTTCTTAGCAATCAAGTCGTTGGTCACGCCAGTTCCTGGATTACCTGTCAATAAGATAAAATCCAAACCCAGTTCATTGGCTTTTTTGAAAGTAGCTGCTGATGCTTTTCTACCTGGTTCAATCGAAACTCTCGTTGAAGCTAAGTCTAAATTTTCATCAACAGGTTCGACATTCATGCCAATCGGTAAACCGACTAGTTCTTTCAAACGATGAACAACCTCATCATTAGGGACACATGTTTCCGCAGTATATTGCCCTTCATAAGCAGCTACTACAATCGGTTGATTAACATCGAAAACATTCAATAAAATCATGTCTGCGCCATATGCTTTTGACATTTCCGCACAAGTGATATCACCTGCTACGGATGGATGAACTACCACATTTTCCGATAAAATTACGCGCCCTTCGCTCGCTTTAATACTCTGAAACAGCTCTTCTTTTGACATCCGTTTGATTTCTGATGCATTTGCACTAATTAATCGTTGAACCATTTTGACCCCTCCAATAGTTTTTAATGTTTTAGTTAAAAACAGCAATAAGTAATCGTTTGCATTTTATTACATGCAACATTCGTGCCAACGTCCTTTCTTTAAACCACAGGTCAACACTACATTTCAGCGCTACACACTTTTTGCACACTTTAATTTTTTTTACACGCTTAAAGAAAAAGTGAAGGATAGCACTTCAAACGGAAATGTTATTCTTCACTTCTGGAGCAGAAAATTTACGCACTTTTTTCTCGTAATTTTTCTGCAAATTCATTAATTTTGCGAATACGATGATTAATACCTGACTTAGAAATAGCTCCTGAAGGAATCATTTCCCCTAGTTCTTTGAGACTAACTTCCGGATACTCTAACCGTAATTCTGCGATTTCCTGAAGTTTCTCCGGTAATGACGTCAGCCCTACTGTACTTTCAATAAATTGAATATTTTCAATTTGTTTTGAAGCCGCATCAATGGTTTTATTTAAATTCGCTGTTTCGCAATTCACTAAACGATTTACTGAATTCCGCATATCACGGACAATCCGGACATCTTCAAATTTCAACATAGAGTTCGTGGCACCAATTAATGTTAAAAAGTCGGCAATTTTTTCAGCACCTTTTAAATAACAAATATACCCATTTCGGCGTCCCAATGTTCGAGCGTTTAAGTCATAGTAATTCAACATCTTACAAATATCATTATTGTGTTCTTCATAAATTGAAAAAATTTCTAAATGATAGCGACTTGTTTCCGGATTATTAACTGATCCAGAAGCCATGAAGGCTCCACGTAAATAGGAACGCATTTTTTGCGCGTTACCCATGATTTCATTTGACACATTGCCATTAAAAACGACCCCATCCATAATATCCAAATCAGCTAGAATTTTTTGTGTATCTTGTTTTAGACGCACAATGTAAACATTATTTTTCTTTAGTTTCATTTTTTTACGAACTAATAATTCTGCTTGTGCATGGTAATGATCTTTCAGCAATGAATACATTCGACGAGCAATTGCAGCATTTTCCGTTTGTACATTCAAGACAAACTGTTGATTAACTAAGCTAAGTGAGCCGTTCATCCGAATTAATGCTGCTAATTCTGCTTTCGCGTGTTCTCGATGGACTTCTAAACCAGTCAACTCTTTTTTGACATCCGAGGCAAAAGACATCTAAGCTCCTCCTCTCTTGATTCTTTTGATTAATTAATATTTCGTTCCAAATACGATACGGAAAAGTTCTTCAACAACTTTTTCCCCATCATGAAAAACTCCGCCATCTCTTAATTCTAAAAAGTCTGTCGAAATGACTCGGCAACCTTCTTCACGTAATCCTTGAAAATCATGCTTTACTTGAACTAAATATTCATCATAAATTTCAGGATCCATATAATTTTCTGGTACTTTTTCTGTGTTAACCAACACTGTATCAACAAACTGCGCTTGTAGATGCTCGTTTAAGACACGAACATGATCGGCATCCGTAAAATGTTCCGTTTCCCCTTTTTGGGTCATGATGTTACAAATATAGACTACTTCGGCTGCCGTTTGTTTGATGGCTTCACCAATTTCTGTAATAACTAAATTAGGTAAAATACTTGTAAAAAGACTCCCTGGTCCTAACACGACCATGTCTGCTTCTTCAATTGCTTTGACGACTTTGCGCGCAGCTCTTGGCTGTTCTTCTCCGTGTGTATTTGTCACAAACACATGGTCAATTGTCTTGCGATCCAGTGCAATTTTTGATTCTCCCACCGCCACTGAGCCATCTTTAAATACGGCATGTAACGTTAATGGCCGTTCTGATGATGGATAAATCCGTCCATCAACATGCATCATTTTTGAAAGCAATTGAATCGCTTCATACGTACTTCCTCTCATTTCTGAGACAGCAGCAATGATTAAATTACCGATTGCATGATTGGCAAAATGACTATCTGATTTATCAAAACGATATTGAAAAATATCTTCATATAATTGTGGCATATCTGACAATGCCACTAAAACATTTCTTAAATCTCCCGGAGGTGTCATGTTATTAATAGAGGAACGAAGCTCGCCACTACTACCGCCATCATCAGCGACCGTTACGACGGCAGTAATATCAACACTTTGATTTCTTAAACTTTTTAAAATTACTGGCAAGCCTGTTCCACCACCAACAACCACAATCTTCGGTTTACGAATTCGATAGGTTTTCATTAAGAGCGATTAACCGTTTCTTTTCTTTTTAAGCGGTCGCGGTGGGTAATATTTACATGGTAATCTTCCTCTTTTAATTCAGCGCCAACACGTTCTGTCAATGCAACAGAGCGATGTTGTCCGCCAGTACAGCCAATTGCAATGGTAACGCTACTTTTACCTTCTTTTTTATATCCAGGTAAGACTGTTCGCAGTAAATCGATAAATTTTGTATAAAATTCATCTGTTTCTGGGAAGCCCATCACATAATCATAAACAGGTTGATCCATTCCAGTTAACGGCCGTAGTTCATCAATATAATGGGGATTAGGTAAAAAGCGAACATCCATAACGATATCTGCATCAATCGGCAAACCATATTTAAAGCCGAAGGACACCATTTCCACTCGAAATTCGTGTGTCTCTCTCGTTGCTAGTTCTTTATTCAAACGTTCCCGCAATTGACGAGGGGACAAGTCCGTGGTATCAATAACCAACTGAGCATCCGCCTTGATTTCTTCCAGCATTGCACGTTCTTTACGAATACCTTCTGTCACTAAACCATCCATCGCCATTGGATGCGCACGCCGTGTCTCTTTATAACGAGAAACCAACTCTTCATCGGTGGCATCTAAAAATAAAATCGTTGTATCAATAAAATTAGTATTTTCAAGTTCGACTAACATATCCTGAATTTCTCTAAAGAAGGTCCGTGAACGTAAATCAATCACTAACGCAATCTTGGTAACTTTTCCAGATTCTTTAATTAATTCCCAAAATTTTGGGATTAAGCTTGGTGGTAAATTGTCGATACAGAAATAGCCCATGTCTTCAAAGCTTTGAACAGCGACTGTTTTTCCAGCGCCACTCATTCCTGTAATAATAACCAGTTGTAAATTTTCTGGCATATTCAACACTCCCTTCACTTGCATCACTATATTATAACACCCCGGGCGTATCAAAGAAAGCTTTTCAATCATTCTTATAAAGATTTCTATTCTTTCATAGAAAAACAGCATTGACATTTTTGTCAATGCTGTTTTAATTGCTGAATTATACTATATAACTCTGTGTTATTTTAATACAAACTCAATTTCTGTTTTATCAGTAAAATTAGCTTCAAACTCAAATTGTTTTACTTGTTCATTCACGGCTAACTTTTTCGTAATGTGTTCTTTAATTTGTTCATTTGTAGCTGTTTTGATTGACAATCCATCTAAAAGAGTCATGATTTTGTCTTGTGCTGCCTTACCTTCTAATTCTAAATCAGCAGATTCATCTTCATACGTTGCTTCAATTGTTCCGTTCGATTTTATTTCATAGGTGAACTCAATTTCATTTTCGTCGTATTCGATTTCTACATCAATCTCTTGAAGACTGGCAACAGTTGGTGTCGGTGTGGTTAGTTCATTGTCTGCTGTTTCATGGTCCCCACCAACTTCAGGAGTTACAGTTTCCCACTTAAAGGTACCAATTTTAGCTGTTGCTAGATAGGGATTATTAATGGTAATGACTTTCAATTGAAGGTCTGAATGGTTGGCGATATCTGTTAAAATCCCCAGAGCCTGATATGTATTTTGTGTAAAACGTGTCGCAATATTTTGCGCATCAATTGTGGAATAGCCTAATGTTTCCCAGGTGATTTGTTGCTTTAATTCCTGATGAACGGCTTGTACTGTCGCCGGCTCCAATTGAATGCCCGTTGCTTCTTTTAAGTCTTTCTTGGTAAAGCCCATTACTTTTTCATGGTCTGATTGTGAAATTAAGGTCGCTGCTTCCATTGTGTTACTATGTACAAAAGGTGTGATTCCGATAGCTAAGACCATTCCTGCTGTTAATAAACCTGTTGTTATTTTTTTGTTTTTCATTTAAGACTTCCCTTCGTGTTCATTGTTATTTTGTTAACAAACATAGTATATCTTTTAATTACACATTAAGTCAACATTTATTTTTAATTTTCGTTAAAAAATATTTGTTATTTTATAATAAAAGAACCTTGTTTCCCATAAAAACAAGATTCTTTATCTAATCATTAATGTTTATTTCAGAACACGTTTTAAATAATATCCTGTGTAACTGTCTTTGACTTTAGCAACTTCTTCTGGTGTTCCTGTCGCCACGATTGTCCCACCACCGTCGCCACCTTCTGGCCCTAGATCAATCACATGATCCGCAGATTTGATGACATCCAAGTTATGTTCAATCACTAAAACGGTATTGCCCGCTTCCACTAAACGCTCTAATACTAGAAGCAACCGCGCAATATCATCGGTATGCAAGCCTGTTGTTGGTTCATCCAGAATATAAAAGTTTTTCCCATTAGAATTTTTATGAAGTTCACTCGCTAGCTTCATCCGCTGTGCTTCTCCACCAGATAAAGTAGTTGCTGGCTGCCCCAATGTCACATAGCCTAAGCCTACATCCACAATTGTTTGCAATTTACGATGAATTTTAGGGATATGTTTGAAAAATTCTACGGCATCTTCCACCGTCATATCTAAAATATCAGAAATGTTTTTGCCTTTATAATGAACTTCTAACGTCTCAGAATTATAACGTTTGCCATGACAAACTTCGCAAGGCACATAGACATCAGGTAAAAAGTGCATTTCAATTTTGATGATACCATCCCCGCGACAAGCTTCACAACGGCCACCTTTGACGTTAAAACTAAAGCGGCCTTTTTTATAACCACGAACCTTGGCTTCATTTGTTTGGGCAAACAAATCGCGAATGTCATCAAAAACACTAGTATAAGTCGCTGGATTACTTCTTGGTGTTCGACCAATCGGACTTTGATCAATGTCAACAATCTTTTCAATGGCTTCATAACCAGTGATACTTTTGTGTTTCCCAGGTTTATTGGAATTACGATTTAATTTTTGGGCCAGTGCTTTTTTCAAAATTTGATTGACTAAAGTACTTTTCCCTGAACCTGAAACACCTGTGACAGCAACAAATTCACCGAGCGGAAATTCAACACTGACATTTTTTAAATTATTTTCACTGGCACCAGTGACTTTGATCGCTTTGCCATTACCTTTGCGACGTTCTTTTGGTACAGGAATCACTTTTTTCCCAGAAAGATATTGTCCGGTCAATGAATGCGGATTTTTAGCAACCTCTTCCGGCGTACCAGCGGCTACAATTTCACCGCCCAGATGTCCAGCGCCAGGTCCCACATCAATCAAGTAATCCGAAGCCATCATTGTATCTTCATCGTGTTCCACCACAATTAATGTATTGCCTAAGTCCCGCATTTTTTTCAATGAGTCAATCAAGCGGTCATTATCTCGTTGATGCAAACCAATTGATGGTTCATCTAAAATGTAAAGGACGCCTGATAAGTTTGAGCCAATTTGTGTTGCTAAGCGAATTCTTTGTGCTTCTCCACCAGAAAGTGTACCAGCAGCTCGACTTAAGGTTAAGTAATCTAACCCGACATTTTTTAAGAAGGTTAACCGATCTTCGACTTCTTTTAAAATTGGCCGAGCAATCGTTGTTTCTTGTTCAGATAAAGACACACCTTCAAAAAATTTGACCGCATTTTTTATTGCTAATTCACTGACTTCACCAATGTGCGTGCCATTGATTTTTACAGCTAAAGCTTGCGGATTCAAACGATACCCTTGACAGCTTCGACAAGTCAATTCTGTCATGTATAACCGCATTTGATCTCGTGTAAAATCGCTATTTGTTTCATGATAACGTCGTTTAATATTTTTTAAAATCCCTTCAAATGGCACTTCCACATCACGAACACCACCAAAGTCATTTTCATAATGAAAATGAAAGTTTTTCTCGCCAGAACCATTTAAAATAATTTCTTGTTGGTCTGCAGGTAATTCTTCAAACGGCGTATCCATATCAATCCCAAAACTGGTGGCTGCTTGCTCCAACATTTGTGGATAATATTGGGAACTAATAGGGTTCCACGGAACAATGGCTCCTTCTCTCAAGGTTTTAGTGGGATCTGGAATCACTAAGTCTTTGTCCACTTCTAATTTAACACCTAAACCATCACAATCGGGACAAGCGCCAAATGGTGCATTAAATGAAAACAAGCGCGGTTCCAATTCACCGACTGTGAACCCACAATAAGGACAAGCATAATGTTCACTAAACAACATCTCTTCTTGACCAATCACATCAACAATTGCGTAACCTTCAGCTAAACGCAAAGCCGCTTCAAACGAATCGAACAAGCGAGAGCGAATGCCTTCTTTCACAACGATACGGTCAATCACAATCGCAATATCATGTTTTTTATTTTTTTCAAGTTCTGGTGCCTCACTAACATCATAGGTTTCACCATCCACCCGCATTCTGACATACCCTTCACGTTGGATCATTTCAAACACTTTTTTATGTTGGCCTTTTTTCTTGACCACAACAGGCGCCAAAATTTGAATTTTTGTTCGCTCTGGTAGCTCTAAGACTTTATCAACCATCTGTTCAACAGACTGACTGGTAATTTCAATATGATCGTTAGGACAAATTGGATGACCTACCCGAGCAAATAACAATCGTAAATAATCATTGATTTCCGTGACCGTCCCCACTGTTGAACGCGGGTTTTTACTTGTCGTCTTTTGATCAATTGAAATCGCTGGACTTAAACCATCGATGCTGTCAACATCTGGTTTATCCATCTGTCCCAAAAATTGTCGCGCATAAGCAGAGAGACTCTCTACATAACGTCGTTGCCCTTCTGCGTAAAGCGTATCAAATGCTAATGAACTTTTGCCAGAACCAGATAGTCCAGTTACAACAACCATTTTGTCACGAGGAATCGTGACATCAATATTTTTTAAGTTATGGGCGCGTGCACCATGAATCACAATTTTATCATTTGCCATATATGTTCTCCTTTTACTAAATCTCTTACGTCAAATCATTTCAAGTCATTCTATAGAGAAAAGATTAGTAAAAGATACGATGGCTCATCGTATCTTTTACTTAATCCGTTGGTTGACTTATTTGGCAGCTTTCAATTCAAGAATGGTATCTCGTAATGTGGCTGCAGTTTCGAAGTCTAATGCTTTGGCCGCATCTTTCATTTCTCTTTCAAGTTTCATTAATAAATCAGCTTTTTCTTGTCTTGATAAATCTTCATATGATTTATCCAATTGAACCACTGTTTCATCTTTATCAGCTGTTTTGGAAATAGAAATCAAATCACGAATTTCTTTAATAATTGTTTTTGGTTCAATGCCATGTTCTTCATTATATGCTTCTTGGATTGCCCGACGTCGTGCCGTTTCATCCATAGCTCGTTGCATCGAATCGGTGATTTTATCTGCATACATAATGACTTTTCCTTCAGCGTTCCGGGCAGCCCGTCCCATCGTTTGCACTAACGAGCGTTCACTACGTAAGAAGCCTTCTTTATCTGCATCTAGAATCGCAATTAAGGAAACTTCTGGCACATCGATTCCTTCACGTAATAAGTTAATACCTATTAGAATATCAAATTCGCCTAATCGTAAATCGCGAATGATCTCCGTTCTTTCCAGTGTTTTTATATCACTATGCAAATATTTAACTTTTAAGCCTAATTCTTTGAAATAGTCGGTTAAATCTTCGGCCATTTTCTTCGTTAAGGTTGTGACAAACACCCGCTGATCTTTTTCGATCCGTTCATGAATTTCGCCCACCAAGTCATCAATTTGACCCATAATTGGGCGAATTTCTACTTCTGGATCTAGTAAACCTGTTGGTCGAATGATTTGTTGAACAACAGTCTCTGTTTGTTCCATTTCATAAGGTCCTGGTGTTGCCGATACATAAACAATTTGGTTTACATGTTGTTCAAATTCTTCTAAACGAAGCGGTCGGTTATCAAGTGCACTTGGTAAACGGAAACCATAGTCCACTAACATTTGTTTCCGTGCTCGGTCGCCATTATACATCCCTCTAATTTGCGGCATTGTTACATGAGACTCATCGATTACAAGTAAGAAGTCATCTGGGAAAAAGTCCAACAGCGTATATGGCGGCTCCCCTTCTTGGCGACCATCCATATGTCGAGAGTAATTTTCAATCCCTGACGTGTAGCCCATCTCTCTCATCATCTCAATATCATAGTTGGTTCGCTGTTCCAAACGTTGGGCTTCCAATAATTTGTTTTCACTGCGAAGCACTTTCAAACGTGCCTCTAATTCTTCTTGGATCTGCGAAATGGCGTGTTCCATATGTTCTTCGTTCGTCACAAAGTGTGTTGCTGGAAAAATAGCGACATGCTCTGTTTCGCCGACAATTTCACCAGTTAACGCATCTACTTCACGAATTCGATCAATTTCGTCTCCGAAAAATTCAACACGTAGCGCATGCTCATCCCGTGAAGCTGGGAATATCTCAACCACATCACCGCGGACACGAAAACGCCCCCGTTGAAAATCAATATCATTTCGTTCAAATTGAATATCGACTAAGCTTTTTAGTAACTCATTACGATCCATTTCCATTCCCACACGTAATGAAACAACTTGTTGACTGTATTCCCGCGGATCCCCTAAACCAAAAATACAAGAAACTGATGCTACCACGATGACATCGTTTCGTTCCAATAAAGAACTTGTCGCTGAATGGCGTAGTTTATCAATTTCATCATTAATACTGGAATCTTTTTCAATATATGTATCACTTGAGGGTACATATGCTTCTGGTTGATAATAATCATAGTAACTGACAAAATACTCGACCGCATTATCTGGGAAAAATTCTTTAAATTCCCCGTATAATTGTCCAGCTAGTGTTTTATTATGTGCAATCACTAATGTTGGTTTGTTCACTTCTTGAATCACATTAGAGATTGTAAATGTTTTACCTGTTCCGGTCGCTCCAAGTAAAATTTGAGCTTTTTCTCCACCTTTGACACCGTCAACTAGTTCAGCAATAGCGGCTGGCTGATCTCCGGCAGGCTCATATTTAGAAGCCAAATGAAAGGTATTGGAAGTTTCTCTTTCGATCATTTATAACTCCCCCTCAAAGTGTCTAATTTCTCTTAAATTATCGGCCCATTCTGGCAGAATGTCCACTTATTAGTTTAACATACCGAACATATTTTCGCCACTTTTGCTGTTTCGGACTTCAACTGATCTTAATCTTTTGTTCTTAATTTCTATGTCACATTTTATAACATGTAATGTAAGGAAATTAGAGTTTTTTTCTCTTTTTAGCGTTCAAATACTTGTCAGCTTCCTATTTCTTACTATATAATTGTTCAATATGCAAAACTAGGAGGTATTTTATGAAAAGGAAACACTTTTTACTTTCTTTCTTTGTGATGATGGTAACTCTGCTAACATTCATTAGTGGCACTTCAGCACATGCAGAAGGAAAGAAATATACAATTGGAACGGATTTAACATTCGCCCCTTTTGAATTCCAAGACTCAAAAGGAAAATACATTGGTATTGACGTTGATTTATTAGATGCGATTGCCAAAGATCAAGATTTTGAAGTGGATTTAAAACCATTAGGCTTCGATAGTGCAGTCCAAGCGATTCAATCTAAACAAATTGATGGCATGATTGCTGGAATGAGTATTACGGATGAGCGAAAAAAATCCTTTGATTTTTCAGATCCATACTTCGATAGCGGTTTACAATTAGCGGTTAAAAAAGGAAACGACAAAATTAAATCATATGATGATTTAAAAGGCAAAACGGTTGCGGCTAAAGTTGGAACTGAAAGTGCCAACTTCCTTGAAAAAAATAAAGAGAAATATGACTACACCATCAAAAATTTTGACGATGCAACGGGTCTTTATAAAGCCTTAGAAAACGGCGAAGCGGATGCAATCGTTGATGATTATCCTGTATTGGGTTACGCAGTTAAAAATGGGCAAAAATTACAATTAGTTGGTGATAAAGAAACAGGCAGTTCTTACGGTTTCGCAGTGAAAAAAGGACAAAACCCTGAATTAATCAAAAAGTTCAACGCTGGTTTGAAAAATCTTAAAGACAATGGTACTTATGATAAAATTTTAAACAACTACTTAGCGACAGGTGATGAAACAAACACACAAGACGCTGGCGAACAGATGAAAAAAATCACTCCTAAAAAAGAGAAATATGTGATTGCTAGTGATTCTACGTTTGCTCCGTTTGAGTTTCAAAATGCCCAAGGCGATTATGTCGGAATTGATGTAGATTTAGTCAAACGTGCAGCTGAATTGCAAGGTTTTACTGTTGAATTTAAATTTATTGGTTTTAGTTCTGCTGTCCAAGCTGTTGAATCTGGTCAAGCAGATGGGATGGTTGCAGGCATGACGATTACGGATGATCGTAAAAAAGCCTTCGACTTCTCTGTTCCTTACTTTGATAGCGGTATTCAAATTGCGGTCAAAAAAGGCAATGACAAAATTAAATCGTATGATGATTTAAAAGGCAAAAAAGTCGGCGTAAAAATTGGTACTGAAAGTGCTGATTTCTTAGAAAAAAATAAAAAGAAATATGATTACTCAATTAAGTATTTAGACACAACTGATGCATTATACAGTGCGTTAGAAATTGGCGAAGTTGATGCCATGATGGATGATTATCCTGTCATTGGCTACGGGGTTGCGCAAAATCAACCACTAGCGACACCAATTCCTCGTGAAAAAGGTGGTTCTTACGGTTTTGCTGTCAAAAAAGGGCAAAATCCTGAACTACTTGAAATGTTTAACGAAGGCTTAAAAGAAATGAAACGTACAGGTGAATACGATAAAATTATCGGCACTTACGTGAAAGATGGCAACGAAGCCAAAGAAGAAACAGCTGACGAATCTACGTTTGTTGGCTTTATGCAAAACAACTGGAAACAATTGTTACACGGTTTATGGATGACGATTCTATTAACGTTGATTTCCTTCGTACTTGCTTTAATTGTCGGCGTTATTTTTGGATTATTCAGCGTTTCACCAATCAAAGCATTACGTGTACTTTCAACCATTTATGTTGATTTAATTCGCGGAATTCCTTTAATGGTCTTAGCGTTCTTCATCTATTTCGGATTACCTGGTGTGCTGGGCTTTAATATCCCGGTCTTCATTGCTGGGATTATCACATTAACTTTAAATGCCAGTGCCTATATTTCTGAAATTGTGCGCGGCGGAATCAAAGCTGTTCCAGTTGGCCAAATGGAAGCTTCAAGAAGTTTAGGTCTTTCCTATAATCGGACAATGCAAAAAATTATTTTACCACAAGCGATTCGCATTATGATTCCTTCATTCATTAACCAATTTGTTATTTCATTGAAAGATACAACTATCCTTTCAGCAATTGGCTTAATCGAACTACTACAAACAGGAAAAATTATTGTTGCTCGGACATTACAAAGTACAATGGTTTACTTCGTTATTGCGTTAATCTACTTAATTTTAATTACTAGCTTAACTAAATTAGCGAAAAACCTTGAAAAGAAGGTGAACTAATATGACTGAAAAAATCTTAGTTGAACATTTAGTAAAAAAATATGGTGACAACACGGTCTTAAACGACATTAATGTTTCTATTAACGAAGGCGATGTAGTCTGCGTCATCGGTCCTTCTGGTTCTGGTAAAAGTACTTTTTTACGTTGCTTGAATCAATTAGAAGAAGCTTCTAGCGGAGACATTATTATTGATGGTGCGAACTTGACAGATAAAAATACGGACATCAACCAAGTCCGTCAACATATCGGCATGGTTTTCCAACATTTCAATTTGTTTCCACATTTATCTATTTTAGAAAATATTGTTTTAGCACCAACCGATTTAGGTCGCTTATCAAAAGACGAAGCGGAGAAAAAAGCGTTAGAACTTTTAGAACGTGTTGGGTTGGCAGATAAAAAAGATGCCTATCCAGATTCTTTATCTGGTGGTCAAAAACAACGTGTCGCAATTGCACGTGCGTTAGCGATGAATCCTGATATTATGCTTTTCGATGAGCCAACATCAGCTCTTGATCCAGAAATGGTTGGCGATGTTCTTGGTGTAATGAAAGATTTAGCAAAACAAGGAATGACAATGGTCATAGTTACTCACGAAATGGGCTTTGCAAAAGAAGTGGCTAATCGAGTAATGTTCATTGATGGCGGTAACTTCCTAGAAGATGGTTCGCCAGAGCAAGTCTTTGAAAATCCTCAAAACCCTCGAACAAAAGATTTCTTAGATAAAGTATTAAATATTTAAACAAAAGCACTTGGCGCGCGCTAGCGCCCAAGTGCTTTATTTTATGGTTAAATTGTTTCCGTGACAGAGACAGATTGAACGTGCCCTTTTTCTTTTAAGAGATGGTGCAAGTTGGAATGCCAGAAATCTTCTTTGCCTACATAAGAAATCTTTGCTGTCACTGCCTCTTGTTCGGATTCCAAAGTCAATTCTACTAAGCGCTCCCCTTTTTCTAAAGAAGCTTGAAGTTGTTCATGCAGTCGGCTTTCTTTAATCATGGGTTCCTTCATTTTTACGATAAGCTGCAATCGTTTTAAAGGAGTTTTTCGTTTAAAATGGGCCAGAGCTAATACTAGCAAAGTTGCCACGAGATTGATAAATGCAATGGTTAAAAAACCCATCCCAATGACTAAACCAATAATAGTAACATTCCACATCATTACTGCTGTTGTTAACCCAGAGACTTTCCTTTCTCTAAAAACGATAATCCCCGCACCGAGAAAGCCTACACCACTAATCACTTGGGCGCCATATCGTGTAATATCCATAGAAATAATGGACGCCAAGGCGCTATTTTGTTTCACCACATCGACTAAAATATCCACCGATTGAATCTGTAAAATGGAAATCGTACAGGAGGCCAAACATAAAATGGCATTACTACTGATACCGAAGCCTTTTCTTTTAATACTTCTTTCTAACCCAATCAATGCTCCAAAAACCACGGCTAGAGCCATCCGAATGACAACGTCGGTGAGAGAAAGTTCAATCATTTTTAAAGAATTCATCGCTTTCTCTCCTTTCTTGCAAGTGACTATTTGACTTATTTTGTATTAACTAATAAACGCAAGCCATTAAAAATGACCACTAAGGTACTTCCTTCATGAATAAGTACGCTAAATGCGATATTCGCAATACCTAAAAAGTTCAAGATAATTAACGTTGCTACCACTAACATTGAAAAAATAATATTTTGCTGCACAATTTTATTCAAGCGTTTTGAGACACGGTGAGCATAGCCTAATTTAGAAAGATCATTTTTCATCACTACCACGTCTGCAACATCGATAGCAATGTCTGTACCATCCCCCATCGCCACTCCGATATCAGCATTCACTAAAGCGGGCGCATCGTTAATGCCATCACCAACCATCCCTGTCATTCCTACTTCGCGTTTTAATTGATCAACAATCGCTGATTTTTCCTCAGGTAAAACATTAGCAAAAACTTGGTCCACGCCTACTAAGCGACCAACTGCTTCACCCGTAAGTTTTGCATCTCCTGTAATCATTGTTGTTTCAATATTTTGTGACTTGAAATAGTGAATGGCGTTCATTGCTTCTTCATTAGGAACATCCATCAATGCCACTAAACCAATCACTTGTTCATTTTCGGCAAAGTACACTACCGTTTTGCCTTCACTCGCTAATTTCGTTGTTTGTTTCTCAATGATTGTTGGCACTTGTTCAAAACTAGATGGTTTACCCATTCTAAAAGTTGTGTCTGCAATGGTCGTTACTAAACCCACCCCGACAATATTTTCTACTTCTAAATTTAAAGCCGTTGTTTCTGCTTCAAAGCGATTAACAATCGCCGTCGCCAATGGATGATTGGATTTTTTCTCCATATTTGTTAAAACAGCTACTAATTCGTCTTGGCGATCTTCTAAGCCATCAACAAAAAGATAATCTGTGACCTCAGGTTTGCCTTTTGTTAGTGTGCCTGTTTTATCAAAAGCGAGTGCTTTCACTTCAGCTAAATTTGATAAGAATGAGCCACCTTTAAACAAAACGCCTTGTTTCGCTAAATTGGAAATTCCTGATAAAGTTGCCGGAACGGCACTCGCTGCTAATGCACAAGGGGAGGCAGCAATTAAGAAGACCAAGCCTCTGTAAAAACTTTCAGCCCAAGTCAATTGGAAAAGTAATGCGCCACCTAAAACAATTAGTGGAAAAACTGCTAAAACTAGTGTGACATATTTCGGTTCAAATCGTTTAATTTTGCTTGCAATTTCTGATTGATTTTCTTGTGATTGGTTCACGAGCTGTACGATTTTTGCAAAAACTGTTTCTGAACTATCTTTCGTTACTTCAACAACAATTGTGCCTGAACCGTTCATGGTACTACCAAAAACTGCGTCCCCGCTATTTTTTTCTTTGGGAATACTTTCCCCATTAATAGATGATTCATCCACAGCGGTACTTCCTTCAATCACGACGCCATCTGTCGGGATTTGGGCACCATTGAGGACTTGCACGCGGTCACCAATCTTCAATTGTTCAACTGACACAGTTTGAATTGAGCCGTCATCTGTTATCAGGCGAGCTTCTGTTGGATTTAAATTTAATAGTTTTGTAATTTCACGTTGGCTTTTGCCTTGGGCATAATCTTCAAGGAAATGCGCCGCCGCAAAAATCAAAATCAACAATGCTGATTCTTCAAAACTTCCCATTAATGCTGAACCAACTGCAGCTAAGGTCATTAACAAATGAATATTAGGCGAAAACTTTCGATTGTTTTTCGTATCCCGATACGTATCTCCAAAGCCTTCCCCAATAATATGATAACCAGCTAAAATAGCAGCTAACGAGAAAAGAATATTTTTCACTAAGAGCATGTTCCCTAAAAATAAACCGATAAAGAAAAGAGCCAATCCTGTAAAAAAGAGAATAACTGGAACGTTTTTACCTTTTTCTTCATGTGTGTGTGCACCTGTTTGTTTTGACATTGTTATGCGCCTCCTCATTAATGTTTTTCTATTCATATGAATGTATATTCATATTGTAAAACACTTGGGTGGTTTTGTAAAGACTTAAACACAAAGACAAGCGATGATTCTATTCGATAGGATCACCGCTTGTCTTTGTCGATTCTTTTTGATGTTGATATTTTTCTTCTTGAATAGTCAATAATGATTGCGTTAAATTGACCCAATCAATCGAACGAGGTGGATCCAGCCAAACCATAACTTTACTCTTTTCTTCTTGATACAAGTTATTTAAATTGGTAATCACCACATCTGGTAAGGTATCTGATAACGGGTCAATAATTTCTACATTTAAATTCACATAGACGGATAAATTTTTTTTGATGAATTGGTTATACTCTTTTCCATAAGAAAAATCAATTAGGACCTTGGCTGGCTCTGCAATTAAATGAACCGGAACATGATTAATTAGCAACAATAGATAGTTAAAAAACAAACAGTGATTGGCTTTCGCAATTTTTTTATGTTTTGCTGTTAACCAACGAATATATTCAATTAAATAAAAATAAAATTCCGGATATGTTTGCTTAAAAAACTGTAAATCCATTTCAAAATCGTCAAACATATTAATCGGAAAGTAAATAACATTGAAATGAATAATTGCTAACCCTTCTTCTAGAGTATTCCTTGTTGACTCCTCTAAACAATTAAATGCTTTTTCAAAACTTCCAATGAAAACACGAGTTAGGCTTTCAATCGTAGGATCTTCGTGAATAACATATTTTTTCTCTAGTTTGCCATGCAAATACAAGAAAAAAACAATCGTATACGTTAATGATTTTGAGGCCAATGCCCATGCCACTTGCGATTTTTTTATTAGTTCCTCTGAAAATGTATTCAGTGCACGCGTATCGATCCCTTCCACCGCACGTCCTTCGTTGTTAATCATAATAGCTAAATAATGGAAAAAATTGCGTCGCTCATAGGTGGTGAAAGTATAGTTTAACTCAACAGACTGTAATACACGTTTCGCTTCATTATAGACTTTTACCGAATATAATTCGGAAATCGGTTGATTGGAAAGCGTGAACAATTTATACAAAAAAAATGAAATTGCTTTTTGATTGCCGACAATTTCCCGCTTACTAAAATAGATCTGATACTCCTTTAAGGCTTTTTTTAGCCGCTGTAAGGTACTATACGCCACAGAGGTGCTGACATGATTACATTCAGCAAACTTTGTCAAACTATAATTTCCTCTAAAGTAAGACAACACTAATTTAAAAGAGAGCGATTCTGTTAAGTATTTCGTGAGCAAAAGTTTACTTGAATAGTTTCCATCAATTTCAAGTGTAACATCTACATCAGAAACGACTAAAGTTAAGCTGTCGCTTAACTTTAGATTGTCAATATCTGCTTTTAATTTTTCTAATGTTTTTTTGACTAAAAAATTCGACATTGATAATTCTTCGCGAAGTGCAATAAAAGTACCTGATAGCGTGGGACTTTCTTCTAAATGCCTTAGCAAGGAATAACTTCGTTGATCTTCTTTATTTAAAAAAATTTCATAATTCATCATTTATCAGTTCTTTCTCCCATAAATAGCCGTTCCTACTAATTCCCGTATGAAATTCAAGTAAAAAGTGTTTTGCCCCTCCGTTCCAGCACCGCCTGTGCTATTTGGTACAATGGTGATATGGCTAGCATCAAATAATTCATCCGTGAAAAATACTTGATGCTGACTTTTCTTGGAAGAAGGCCTTTCTTCATTTGTTTTTGGATTATTTGTTATCACTTCTTTTTTACTAACGTCTTCGCTACTTTCTTCCGCTTGCGTTTCGCTAGTAATAGTACTTTCATTTGTTTCTTCCATTTTTTCTGGTGTGCCAGTATTCTCAATCGGATAAATTTCTTCTGTTGGATTGGTCGGATTATAAATTGGATTCCGTTCTTCTGCTGCTTGCACAGTGGTTACTTGAAAAAACGAGAGTAACAATGTACTCCATAATAGTAAATGTTTGTATTTATCCATTTTTCTCACATATATTGCCAAATACTTTAGCTACATAACAAAACAAAAAATATAACTAGTAAAGTGGTATCAGACGATATTTAACAATACTCCTTCTTATTATTTCTTTTTTTGAGTTAGGTTTGTTGAATAAACTGCATGTTTGATAAGTAAAAACAAACAAAAACGTTGCCGATAATCAAATCAAAAATTAACTACTCTTTATATTTCTCTTTCGTTTTTTTCCTGTTTCTTTTTTCGCCAAATCAACCAGGCAATGATTAAAATCACTATCAATAATAGTAGTAAGCCAATCATCAAATATAAATTCGAATGATTTTCTTTTAAGGTGACATCTTTTTCATTTAATTCTTTGGCAACTTCACCATTAATTGTAAAGTCTTTTTCAAATTGCCATTGATTTCTAAAAGATATCGATTCATTGTTTATTGATTTTTTAAATGAGCCTGCAGCATCTTTATTCCCAACAACGGTCATAGACAAATGGTAATCTCCTGGCTTAAGCGGTTGCCCTTTTAGCGCAATGGGAACAGAAAAATTGGTATTTGGCGCAATTTGCATGTTTGCTTTTTCCTCTTTATATAAAACTTCTTCATGCCCCTTTTTGGTAATCTCTACCGAAAATGCAACTTGGTTAATATATGTTTTTTGATCATTTTGTAGATTGACTAAAATCACATTTCTAGCATTAATCTGTCCTGGTGAGACTTTTTTCAAAAGTAAATTCGGCTCAACCTTTTTTTTATTTTGTTGCATCAATAATGCAACGACATACGAATATTCATTTTTAATGGATAACCCTTGACTCTTATCGTCTTGGCGTTTGCCTTCATCCGACGTTTCTTCTTTAAAAGTGATACCACTAGCTAACACTCCATCAAAGGGTGTATTAGGCATTTTGACGTTAATAGAAACCGTTTGTTCACTTTTCGGTTTTAAACGAACTGAGCTAGGGTATTGAACGTAGTCTTTTATATCAAACGCTAAACTTTGATCTTTTTTCCCCTTATTTTCACCATACTCCACGATTACATTTGAATTGGTAATGGCACTATTGATGGAAATACCTACCTTTACTTCTTTATCTGTATCATTGCGCAAGTTCACTTTCAACTCAGTTTCTTCATTTGGTGCTAGTAATAAATCAAAGTAAGTTTTTTCTTTATCTACTTGTTTTTCTGATGGAATAGGCGTAACCGCAAAATTAAATTCACTGGCATAACCATTGCTAGGTACTAACGATAAAAGAATTAGTAGTATCGGAAAAAAAAGAAATCGTTGTTTTTTTCTGTTCAAATTATTTACTCCTTTTCTATATGTAGTGAATAGCAGGTAACCATGTTTCCTGCTATTCTTCTTTTTAAAACTCGTTTAATTTCCTGGAGCGTCTGTCAACGTCCATGTTAATTTTGTGGCGTATTTTTCAGCGTATTTGGTTGTAGAACCTGGAACAGTTAACTCAATACTTTTAGCAGCTGTAGTTGCATCTGTTCCCCAATCAAATAAATAAGTTCCTGCACCGTTTCCTTTCGCTGCACTCATTACATCTGATTGACTACCATCTGAATTTAGCGTGATTGTGGCTGGGCCTGTTGGTTTGCCTGAATCTGAAGCAGTCACTACATTTCCGTTTTTAAACGTGATAGCTGCCCCAGTCAATTCTTTACCAGAAGTTGATTTAAATTGTCCTTCTTGTTTCACTTTTAATGACCAGCCAGCTTCGGTTCCACGGTTATCTGTTACTTGGACATAGTTAGGCCCTTCTTTGACTTCATCGGTTGCGCCTACTGTCTTGTATTTTTGGGTAGCAGCAAAATAAGTCTGATCCTTCGACGTGATTTTTTGAACACCGAAGTCTAGACTTGACGCATAATCAATTGACAACGGACCGTTTGTTCCTGGATTAGGACCTTCAGGATCTGTTGGGTCAATAGGATCAACTGGATTAGTTGGATCCGTTGGGTCAACCGGATTAGTTGGATCTTCACTTGGTGTAAATTCTACGATACCATTAGATGTATAACTACCGCCATCTTCTGCAAAGGCTTGAGAAGTCATGCCTAAGCTCCCTAAAATAAATGTGGATAAACATACTGTTGTTACTTTTTTCATTTTCTTTTCTCCATTCTTTTCTTTAATTTCCTGGTACGTCTTCTAACGCCCAAGATAAACGAGCTTTAAATGTTCCAACTCTTTGATAAGCTACAGGAACATTGATTTGAATTCCTTGTTGTTTTGATTCATCAAGTAATGCTGTTAAATCTGTTTCACCTTTCTGATTACTTTCTAAAAGCGTAATTGCCTCATTTGTAATCTGAGAGCTTCCAGCAGTTGAAACGAAAGAAAAAACATCTGGCATTACAATTGAATCATTCGTTAACGGTTGCGTTTGCTTTAGTTGCAAGCGCCAATTATTTGCGTTACGTTCATCCACAACTTTGAGTCCTTCGGTGGGATGCCCAAGTTTAATTAGTGGTTGATTACGTATCTTTTCCGTACCAAAAGTAATCTGTTTTGGTGCCTCTTTAAAATATAGTTCCCCTAAACGATAGTAAAAATAAATATCTTTTGTTTCCTCTGTCATTGTTCCTTCCGCATTGCCTGAGTCTTTTGTAAAAATATAGCCAGAAATATCTAGGGGTTTTTCTTGATAGGGTGCACCAATTTTCCCTGTTACACTTTTAGGTGGAGCAATATCTTTACCTTCCGCGTCTTTATAAAAAACGGTTACTGTTTTTTCTGTTGGTTTAGGAATAGTAATCGTTACATTATTTGACTTTTGCAGTAAGGTTCCTTCTTCATAATAGTCAAAGTTCATAGTTAAAACTTTTTCGGGCGTATTATCTTGAAGGGTTGTTTTTAATTCAATAATCATGTCCTTCTTTAAAACTAGGTAGTCATTTAAAGCAATTGTTAAGTGATTCCCTGTTTGTGTCAGATCTTTGGCTGCTACCTTTTTACCATCAATCATTAATGAATTTTCTTCATATGCTAATTCATCAGGTAAGTCAATGCTTACTTGCGGTTGACGATCTTCGATAAAGTCATTGTCAATATTCAACGTATTCCGTAGTCTCACCTGATCATTTTTCACTGCTTCAACAGCTGAGCTAAACTCCTGACCATTCACGCTAAGGGCTGCTTGTGACGTAACGTTGGTAGGAATTTGTGTCATTGCTAAAGCATTCTCTTGGTATTTGCCACCTGTGGATGATGTAAAGCCCCAATAAACCGTTGTTGCGCCAAATTGTGCATTTAAATCTGAAACTACATACGTATTCGTGCCCACACCTTCTAAATCATATGTTAATGCTTTGGCTGCGGCATTCCAATGAACAGTCAACATGCGCCAAGTTCCATTAGATAGATAGGTTGGCGCAACAGTGACGCCTGAATGCTCCCCTGTATAGTTGTTGTTATTAGCTTTCGGAGTGACAAAAGCTAAATGTCCATTTCCCTTATCTTGTGAAATTTCTCGGTCCATTCGGTTGGAACTACCAGTATTTTTATAGGTATCAAACTCAATCGATAAGGCATTTCTAACATAAGGTTGACCAGCTTTCGTGGAGTATGCACCGATTCCCATCCCAGGTGAACCAATGACTTCTTGAGGCGTTGTGGACATTCTAGGATCATTCGTTAAGGTAAAGGTCATACCATCACCAGCATTTGCATACTCGTTTCCTAAATACAAATAACTTTTAAAGGTAAAATCCGACAATAAACTGATTGGTTTTTTTGACCAAATAGCTCCTTTTTGTGATTTAACAGCTGGGTTTAGTTGTAATAACTTCCCACCTTCTAAAATACTTGTTGCATTTCCAATTGGCTCTTGAAACACCTTGTCGATTGGAATGATGTTAGGATCATCCGGCAATGAAGTAGCGTATGGCGCAGCCAACATGCGCGGCTGTGGTTCAACTATCACCGATTCCGTTGCACTGGTACCGTCATCCTTTTGTTGTTCGCTAGGTTCTAAAGTAGCCGTTGATTGGTCTGTTTCTGCTGGATGATTATCGGTTGTTGTTGTCGTTTCTAGGGAAGGTTCTTGCTCTAATGTTTCCGAGTGAGAAGGAGCGCTAGTTGCCTGATCATTGGCCGATTCCTCCACTATTTCCCGATTGACTTCGTTGATATTTGTCGAAGGATTACTAATCGCTTCGCTAGTAATAGGCGCAAGGATTAGTAAGAATAAACTACTTGCCAAAAAGACTAGGCTTTGTTTGTTTCGCATCTCTCTTCACCTCTACTTTTTAAATTCCTGGTACATCCGTCAACGTCCACAATAATTTTGTTTGATATTTCACGGCATCTTTAGGGGTTGACCCTGGTACTGATAGCGCAACATCTTTTGTAACATTAACATTGTGTACCGTATTGGTTTCATCGCGTTCTGCAACAACTTCTACTTTGCCCCAATAAGTAGCCCAGGTTCCTGCACCGGTTCCTTGCTTCGCAGCTGCCACTAGCGATGCGGTTCCTGGAACAAGGGCAATCTTATTTGTTGCCTCTGGTTTCACAACATTTTGCGCATTACTATTAACGGTCGGGTTAGCTAAAGAAATTTGCGCACCTGTCAACTGACTATTTAAAGTCGCCTTTGTTGCTTTAAATTGCTCCTTTTGCGTAACCGTTAAAGACCAACCACTATTGGTTCCTCTATTATCAGAAATTTGCACAAAATTTGGTGTTTCTTTTTGATTTTCTTGATATTGCTGTGCTCTTGCAAAATATATTTGGTCTTTATTCGAAATACGATTTTTCCCAAAGTCAAAACTTGAAGCATAATCAATAGACAGCGGTCCTTGGGTACCAGGATTGGGACCTTCTGGGTCTGTCGGATCAATTGGTTTGACTGGCTTTTCTGGATCGGGATTTTCTGGATCAACTGGCTCTGTCGGATCTACGTTCGGAATAAATTCTACTAAACCATTCGAACGATACTCTTTTGGCTCTTCTGCCTTCGCTTGTAAGGACCAACCAGCAACTGCAAACGTACTGCATAGAACGATTCCTGTGAATTGTTTTTTCATTGCTTTTCTCCTTTATTTAATTATTAGCGGGAGTATCTTCTAATGCCCAAACTAACTTCGTTGAATATTGTTGTGCAAGCTTTACAGATTTTCCGGGAACGAATAGTTGGACAGCTTCTTTATTTGTTGCTTCATTTGAACCAAAGCGATAAACCCAAGTCCCAACACCTGTTTCTTTTTTAGCGTTCATCGCTAGATTATTATTTACACCAGGTGTTAAGGAAATAGTACTACTGACTTCAGTAGGTTTATATTTTTCATCCACCATTGAGGCAGCTTCTGCCTTTGTAAACGTTAATTGAGCGCCGACTAGTTCCTCTCCAGTAGCTGTTTTAAATTGTTCAGGTTGGGAAAGCGTTAGTTTCCATCCTGCTAACGTTCCTCTTTTATCAGTTACTTGTACATAGGTTGGTTTTTTTGAACCATCTTTCATTTCATCTGGCGCGGCATAATACGTTTGATCTGCCGTAGAAATCTTTTGTGTGCCAAATTTAAATTTTGACCCATAATCAATTGATAAGGCACCACCCGTTCCTGGCCCTGGAGGATCAATTGGGTCTACTGGATCAGTAGGATCGGGATTTTCTGGATCAACTGGCGGTGTGATTTCGTTATCGCCTGCTTCAAAAGTAATTGTGCCTTCTGTATTGTATTCTTTCGGAAAAGTTTCTGCTGCTGATGCGTTTATTGCTTGAAACCCTACGCCTAAAAGTATGGTTGCCGATGTAAGTAAAATAGTTTTTTTCATTAAATAAGCTCCTTCTCTCGTTTCATTTTATTAATTAAATAAATGACTACCCCCAACAAACTAACTCCTATCAAGGAATACAGCGGATTTTCAGACGCGCCTGTTTTAGGTAAAACTGCTTGTCCAGAAGCAGTTAAATTGTTTCTTCCCTGTTCTTCTGATTGTTGGGTATCCGCTATGTCATTTGACTCTTTTTCATTCTCATAAACGTAGGTACCATAGAAGCTCGCTTGACCATTTGATTCATAATTATTTTCTTCAGCCATAACGCTTTTTGTTTGCAACCCAATGATCAACAGCCCTAAACATACCAAACTAAACCTTTTTATGATTTTCATCTGAATTCCTCCTTCCCCATTTTCAACATTGACTGGCCCAGCCAATAAACATTATATAAAAGAAATATTTATTAGATTTTTTTATTTTTTTCAGACGCTTTTAAAAAATAAAATGGTTTTAGCTAAGAAAGCTTTAAAATCAACACTTTTAAAGACAAAAAAATAAACAAAAAAACTTCAAAAAATAATTTTCGAAGTTTTTTTGTTTATTTTTTTATTATTTTTATACTTCAACCGCTTCTAACAAAGCTAAACGTTCAGCAACTTCTGCTTCTGTTAAATTATATTTTTTTACATAACGGTTGGCAGGATGCTGGCTACATTCTAATGAGCAGCCGCCTAAATGTTTATGTTCATTTTCTTCTGAAGTTAAGATTTGACGATTACATTCTGGGTTTGCACAGTTAATGTAGCGTTCGCAAGGTGTTCCATCAAACCAGTCTTTCCCAATAACTTTTTTATCAACGTGATTAATTTCGACACTGATTCGGTCATCAAAGACATACATTTTGCCGTCCCAAAGTTCGCCACGTGTTTCTGGATTTTTTCCATAGTTGGCGATACCACCATGCAATTGAGCAACATCTTCAAATCCTTCTTTTAATAACCAGCCAGAAAATTTTTCACAGCGAATCCCGCCAGTACAATAGGTAACAATTTTTTTATCCATAAATTGTTCTTTGTTCTCGCGAATCCATTGTGGTAACTCACGGAAGCTACGGATATCTGGGCGCACGGCACCACGGAAATGACCTAAATCATATTCATAATCGTTACGAGCATCGATTACAACAGTGTCTTCGTCTAATAAGGCTTCTTTAAATTCTGCAGGTTCCAAATATTTCCCCGTCGTTTCCAATGGATCAACGTCTTCTTCTAAGTTCAACGCCACTAATTCAGAACGTGGGCGAACAAACATTTTGCGGAAGGCCATTTCTTCTGCTGGATCAATTTTAAAGAATGTATCCTTAAAGCGCTCATCTGCTTGCATTGCTTCCATATACTTTTCTGTTTCTTCGACAGTACCAGATAACGTTCCGTTAATCCCTTCTGTCGCTACTAAAATACGGCCTTTTAAGTTTAATGATTTGCAAAAGGCTAGATGCTCTTTCGCAAAAGCTTCTGGATCTTCAATTGTTGTATATTTGTAATAAAGTAATACTTGGTATTTCATCTTGTTTTCCCCTTTTGTATAAAGTCATTCTATCCCATTATACGGTGAATGAAAAAGGGAAAGCGATTATTTTGCTTGTGTATTTACACACAATAAAAAAGTAGCTTGTTGTTGCGTAATAATTATTACGCAACAACGAGCTACTTCTATCTACTACTCCTTTTCAGAAGTCGTAGCGAGTTGTTCTTGCAACTCACCTAAAAGTTCAATTTGAATATTTTGGATTTTTACCAAATTTTCTAGTTGATTATTGATAATATAATCCATTTTCTCATGTAATAAATTAATTTCTACCTCTGCTTTTAAGTTAATTTTATAATCATTATTCGCTTGTTCTCTATCACGGGCTTCTTGTCTGTTTTGACTCATCATAATAATCGGTGCTTGGATAGCTGCTAAACAAGATAAGGCAAGATTCAACAAAATATAAGGATATTTGTCAAATGGTTGTCCCAATAAAGTGGTAGAGTTAATCACGATCCAAGCAATCAACACGAAGCAAAAGAAGCCAATAAACACCCAGCTACCGCCAAATTTAGCAATGGTATCCGCTGCTCGTTGGCCAAAGGTTAATTTCTTTTCCATCTTTTCATTCATATTATTGGAAATCAGCTTATCTTCTTTGATGTGTTGAACCACTAATTCATTCAGTTGTTGGATTTTTTCAGAATCATTTGCGACCAATTGTTTCATGTAATCCAAACGATAATTAAGTAACTCCGCCAATGTAATCATCGATTCAGCTGTCAATTGTGGATTGTTTTGGAGAATAAAAGCTTGCGTTTCCTGTTCTATATCTTGAAGATAAATGTTTTTTTTCGTTGGTTCACCAATAACAACTTGTTTATTTTTTGATTGTTTCATCTTCGTCACTCCCTTTGATCGTTCTTCCCTTTATTTTAATATAAAGTCTCTCAGAAGAAACCTAAAAAGGCTTTGGGAGTGATCGTTGTTACTTCTGCTTTAAAATTTAACAGTTAAATTGGTTACATCATGGAACAACGAACCAATTAATTCTTTGTATTTCGCTGGATTTACACAATTAGTTAGCAATATGATCCCAGTTTTCATATCTTTTGAAAATAAAGCTAGGGCTTGTTGACCCGCTTCAACTCCGTGTAAACGTAAATAATTATCATGAACATAGATGCCGCCATGATAAGAGCTTTGCTGAGAAGACGTCCATAATTTTTGCAAAAGTGCGGTGGAAACTAAATGTCCACTCGTTAATTGATGTAAGTACCAATACAAATCACCTGTCGTCATATCCACATTACCAGTCCCAAATTCATGGGCAAAACTAGCTGCAGGAATTGAGAGCACTTGGTTATATGAATTATCTTCTGTCCATTTATAACTTGTTGAATTATTGGGCTGTTCCAATAAGGTTTCATAGAAGCCAAAATTCTTTAAACCAGCCGTTTTGTGATAAAAATTATTAAATAATTCTTGATAGGTACGTTGATACATTTTCTCTAACATTCCTGCTAAAAGGACAAAATTTACTGGGGAATAATTGTATTTTCCTTTATTGACTTGAATGGTATTTTGTTTAACAAATTGAATAATTTCTTCATCGGTAACGATATCATTAGGCATTGCTGATAACTTCAAACCGCTTGTCATATTCAACATATCGCTAATCGTAATGTCTCCAGCACCTTGAACTTGCGGATAAAACGTAGCGAGTTTTGTATCTAATGTAAGTTTACCTTCTTCAATCGCTTTTAAGATCAAGGTTGTGGTAAAAGATTTTTGAATCGAGCCAATCTGAAACCTTGTGTTTGGCGTGTTGGCTTGTTGCTTTTCAAAATTGGCAAAGCCATATCCTTTATTTACTAAAACCTGACCATCTTTAATGATCAAAGCCGAACCAATATAATTTGTTTCTTGAATTTTTTGATCAAGTTCGCCACTATCTGGTGCAACTATTTCTTTCGTTAAATTCGCATAATTATCACTTCGGCGATCTTCTTCCAAGACCACTTTCGATTCTTGACTAACTTGTGAATCTCTAGTGAAAAAGAACGTTTTTATTAAATAACCACTACCACCAATCACCACCAACAAACACACTATAAAAAGCCAATTCACTCCTCCATGTCTTTTCTTTGCATGTCGTTTACGCATACCGCTTACCTCCGCCTATTCTATTAACAGCATTATCATACGCTATATTTTCATGAAAATTACAGATTTTAGTAAAATTTATAAAACTTTCAACTTTTATAAAAAACAGCTTGGCACCAGAATCAATCTAGATTCCAGTGCCAAGCTGTTTTTTATTTACTTTCTTGCCCCATCACAGCAAAGTAATTATCATCGTTATCTGCAAAATTAAAAACTAAGCCTGTTGGCAATTGAACCATTTCACCGACAGTAACGCCAGCCTCTTGCATTTTTTTATAGAGACCAATGATATCATCGCTAGCAAACATTAAAGAAGGGGTATTCCCCGCCACTTCTGGTGAATGTTTTTGAATAAAGGCCAAATCATATAAAACAATAATCGTCTCTGCTGATTCACTTGGCGCAATTTCTACCACCAATGTGCCGTCAACTTCCTCTCTTTCCTTTTCAACAAAGCCAAACGTTTGCCAAAATTGACTAGATTCCTCAACATTATTCACATATAACATAATCTTTACTTGGTTTGAAAACATTCCTTCACGTCCTTTTGAATTTAGTTAACAACTTATTATATACGTTCTTTTAAATAATTACTGCACTTTCGCTTAAAATCAAAAAAAAGTGTTTGAGCAAGACATTGCTCAAACACTTTTCGCTTTATTGATTTAGATATTTGCATCTAAGACAACGTCGCGATCATTTAAGACATCACGATCTAATTCATGAATACGAGCACTTGTTAACACGCCTGCAACCATACTATCGTTAACGTTAACAGCTGTCCGCGCCATGTCAATAAGTGGTTCAACTGAAATTACTAAACCAACAATTGCAACCGGCAAGTTCATTGCGCCTAAAACGATTAGAGAAGCAAAGGTTGCTCCGCCACCGACACCGGCTACGCCAAATGAACTGATTGTGACAACTGCTACTAACATTAAAATAAATTGTAAACTAAAGACATCAATTCCAACAGTTGGTGCAACGATGGTTGCTAACATAGCTGGATAAACGCCGGCACAACCATTTTGTCCAATAGATAAACCGAAACTACCAGCAAAGTTTGCTGTGGCATCATCGACACCTAATGCTTTGGTTTGTGTTTCAATATTTAATGGTAAAGCTCCTGCACTTGAACGAGAAGTAAAAGCAAAGCTCAAAACTGGAAAAACTTTTTTTAGATACGTAACTGGATTGACTTTTAAAGTAATTAAAATCAACATGTGAATGGCAAAAACAATGATTAAGGCCACATACGATGCCAACACAAATTTACCTAAGTTAATAATCGCAACAAAATCACTTGTTGCTACAACATTAATCATTAACGCTAACACGCCATAAGGGGTCAAGCGTAAAACTAAGGTAACAATTCGCATGGTAATTTTATATAAACTATCAATTAAATTTGCAAAAAATTCAGCTTCTTTTGGCGCTTTACGACGAACGCCTAAATAAGCGACACCAACAAACGCAGCAAAGATTACCACCCCAATGGTACTCATTGGTCGTGTTCCCGCAAAGTCAGCAAAGACATTTTTAGGAATGAATGAAACGATTTGTTGGGGAATCGTCAAATCTTGAATCGCATCTTGACGCGTCGCTAACTCGGCAATTCTTGACGTTTCTGCAGCACCTTGCGTGAATTTTGCCCCTTGAAGACCAAATGCTAAGGTTGTTCCAATCCCCACCAAGGCAGCTACTGCTGTTGTTCCTAGTAAGGTGGCTAACACATTAAAGCTAATTTTTCCTAATTTATTGGATTCTTTCATTTTTGTAAATGCACCTACAATAGATACAAATACTAACGGAATTACGAGCATTTGTAGAAACGCTACATAACCATTACCTACAATCCCGATCCATTCCATTGATTGCGTAGTAATTTTACTGTCTGTACCAAAAGCAAATTGAATAATTGCACCTAAAACAATCCCCACGCCCAATGCTGAAAAGACACGTGTTGAGAATTTTAAATGTTTCTTTTGCATTTGGTAGAAACCGAATAACACAGCAATAAATGCAAGGATCACTAATACAGTGATGAATGTTGTCATTTTAGTTCCTCCCTATGTTTTTAATGACAAGTACATCAAAGGAAGTAAAGGTTCCCGGTACTCACTCTCCAGTAAATACCCTGAAAACAGCAGGCTGTTTCCAGTGATAGTTCTATTGTACCTTATTTTATAGCAAATAGTGGGATAATTTGCTTACTTTTTGATAGAAAATAACCGTTGCGATAGTTTAAAACTATCACCAAGCGTTGTTTTACTAGTCACTGTAAAAATAATTTGTTTTTTGTCCTCTTTCTTTTAAGCTGACGTGGTATACTTAGTTCTAGGAGGTGTAAGCGTATGCAAAAAATTTGTTGGATCCTTTCTGTCAACCGTGATGGAGCGACGTTATTTGTGGGAAGCCCTGCAAATGCGGGTCCTTGGCTCTTTTCAAATAAAGAGCAGCAAAACATCAAAGCCTTTTTTCAACCAACCTATGAAATTGACTTTATCAGTTATGATGTTCTTTCAGAGGAAGTACCAGAAGCTGCGTTCATTTTGTACAATGAAATGCTCGCTCCCTATCTTCCCGAAAAAATCACCAAAGTTGGTCAGCCGATTGCTTATGTGGATATCGCTACAAAAAATTATGAACAGTTTAAAAAAGCTTTGGTTGCTAAATCTTCACAAGAATAAAAACAGCGTTTATAACGGAATCCGTTATAAACGCTGTTTTCAAAGTTTAAGCTTCTTCTGATTGTTGAAAATTCAATTGAACACCTGGACGATCCAGAGCAATTTCAGTTACTTCATAAGATAAACGTTCGACGATGCTAAATAAAGGACGCACAAGTTCATCGACTTCTTCTTGCGAAATATCTTCTTGTTTTTCAATTTTACGATCAATAATGTGATTAATTTGGCTAATCGCCCCTGATAAAACAAATTCGTCAAAGACAATTCGAAATTCTAAGCGAGCAACAAGTGCTGAGCTGTTTTCTGGATAATTTTCTTCTTCTACTTCAATTGGTGAAAAGCTGACACGTAAATCTGTCTCTACTTCTGAATCAGGTACTCGCATATCATAGTGATACGCTTCAACAATTTCTTGTTGGCGTTTAATTTCCATTGTTTTTTCTCTCCTTTTTTAACAAGATATTCCCCTTTTAGAATATCCAATGGTTTCTTTTCTCAAGTATACCACAAGTCCGAAAGTTGCCTAGACCAAAAAACACAGAAGGTCAGACTTTTTTGATAAATTGATTTTGGCAGTTTGAACAAGTGACTTTGATTGTTCCTCGTCCTTTCGGCGCACGTAATGACTGCTGACATTTTGGACATTTAAAATAACGATACTCTTTCTGAGTCATGTGTCGCTTGCGAAAAGCATGAACCTTTTGCATTAGGCGTTGTTTTCGAAGAATAAACCGTTGATTTTCATTCAATCGCGGGTGAATATGTTTTGAAAAAAAGCGATAATACACGTAGGCGACTGTGATTAAAATCAATAACCGAACCCAAAGATAGCCAGTAAAAATATTGATGAGCGCCAGCACGACACTTGTTAGCAACAGCGTTCGATTCAATTCATCGAACCGTGCATAACGTCCTTGTAAAAATCGTTGCGCTTTTTTGCGCCAACGTAGAATGCGTTCAAACCAAATTTGGCCCATTTATCTTCCTTCTTTCGAGTATTATTTTTTGAATAAATGATTGATTTACAGAAACTTTCAATCAAAATTTACACTTACTAAGTCCAAATTTTGAACAACTGTTGGTTATTTTCGATGGTATACTTCTAGAGAAGTCAGGTCAACCGATGAATGACTTCGTTGATAATAGCTACCGCTATTTTATACAAACTTAAACTGTCGATGGATAGATTATCCGATTTTAACTTAGGGGAAGGTTAAAATCCGATTCTATAATTTAGCACTACACTCCTTTATTTAGTAGCAACTTTAGCCTATCTATCCACATTTTAAGTCAAAAAGAAGCAAGTCCGGACTTGCTTCTTTTTATTTATCTTTCTAATTCTTCAATTTTCTTCTCAATTAACGCCAAGACATATTGACACGCTTCAGGATCTTCGACAAAATCATATTTATCGCCATCAATTTGAATTTTAGGACTTTCATCATAGTCTTCATACCATTGATCATAACGCTCGTTCAACATTTGATAGTAATCATACAACGTTGGATCTGTCTCAATTTGTTCATAAGGACGGCCACGTTTTTTGATGCGTTCTAACATTTTGGGAAATGAAATACGAATGTGAACTAACAAATCAGGCCTTTTTTTATGCGCAGCATAAGGCAATTCTTGGAGCATGTTTTGTAATAAGTCATCGTACACTTTGACCTCTGTTTCGTTTGCACGACCTAAATCTGCATTTAAATGAAAAAGTAATGAATCTTCATAAATCGAGCGATCCAATACATTATTTTCATGCGTTAATGCTTGTTTAATACTATCAAAACGTTTATTTAAAAAATAAATTTGTAATAAAAATGCGTACTTTTCCGGTTCCGCATAAAATAAAGGTAATACCTCATTATCATCAACTGATTCGTAAAAGGCTTCTGAACCTAAACGGTTTGCAATTAAAGCTGTTAAACTAGATTTACCAGCGCCAATCGTACCTGCTAAAACAATCACTGCCATCGAACTCCCTACCTATTTTTTTCCATTTTATTTTTTATCTTCAACCAATTAAACATACCAAAAATTGAGTTAAAAGTATACATACAATACATAACAAATATCGCATAATCACCACCAGCGTGCGTCCCTGCTCGGAACCATAACAAAATTGAAAAAATATTTCCTAGTAGCCAAAACACGAATTGCGATTGATAACGTTTAATCATCAATAACATCCCTGTCGCTGAAACACTGAACGTGATTGCATCTAATGTTTGTTGCGCATCATTTACAAAACCTAACAAAATATATGCAGCTACGCCAATGAGCAGCCACGTGAAAAAGGCATACAACCACTGAATACCTTTTAAAACTTTTACTTCGGTTACTTGACCCGAGCCATCCTTGCTAGCCCGAAGCCAAGCATAAAGCCCTGTAATGTCCATAATAATATAGAAGCTTTGTAAAAGAACTTCCGCATATACCCGTGTCACTAACCCAAAATAGCCAATAATCACTGCACTGATTAACCCAAAAATGTAATTGCTGACTTTTCCTTGGGCAATTAAATTCACACAAATGATGCCGGCTAAACCACCTACTAACGTAATCCAATTCGATGGATTGATAGCAAATGCAATCAACTGTACCCCCACCATCAAAGCTAAAAACAAGTAACTTCTCGTTTCCCAACCTTTAAAATCATTCACCAAAAAATTCTTATTCACGACAAATTTCCGACCTTCCTAAAACCAAACTTTTCTCTGTTGACGTCTCAATAAGAGTACTCCGTTTTAAAAAACAAGTCAATCAGATTTCGGAATAAAAAGAAGATTTTAATACTATATATTGATTAAAAAAATAAAAATACACTACATATAGTTATTTCGTAAGCTTTCTGATATCCTTTATTGCCACAATATTTTCTTCATCTTGCTTTAATCTTCTATGTAGTCATGGATTTGTTTCCATCTAATGATTCCTGCGGCAGAACCCTTTACGACGGTAGCGCTCCAAATTAATGTTGTGAAAGTGGAAGCAACCGCACATATTTATGCTTCAAACACAGCCATCGTTCACTTTTTTTATTGAAATGCTTAAAAATTGATGGCCTTATTTCTCGAATCTGGCCACTTATTAACTTATTACATGAAAACATTCGCCTAAAAAAGCAAAAAAAAAACGACTCACCTAAATAATCGACCTACAAACGGTTCCCTTTCGTTTGTAGGTCGATTATTTTTATTAGGTTTGATATGGATGTTTCGCCATCCCTAGTTTCCTTTACTGCTCATCTCTACTTATTTTTTTACTGTTTGCCAACAGCTCGTTGTCTGAAAGCACTATCCGTCCTTTGGTACTTTGTTCAAAGCTGTAAGCTTGCTCAAATAACGTTTGCTCTTTATTGGCAGTTTGTGTAAAAGTCAGCCCATAAGGTTGTCCTTCACTGTTTTTAGCCAAAGGAACCGTCAATTCAGGATATCCTGCCACGGCACTTAAACCCGTACCTTCAGAATCAATAAAGGCATATCCGTCTAATTGTTGTTTTTTCAGCAACGCATCAAACGTTTGCTGTGCTTTTTTAATGGTTGTTTGAATGATTTCTTTATCTGGTTGTTTCTTTTTAACATCTGCTTCTAATAAATCTTGCCCATACTTGGCACGAACCTTTTTATCTTGTTGATTATACGCAATTAGTTCCTCCAGTGTTTTAAATGGTAAGTCATACCGTTTCGCAAATTCTTCCAATGCAAACTTAAATTCATTGGAAATAACTTTCCCGCCATCAATCCCTTCCATGTCTGGTGTTACCGGAATCACTTCTGCTCCAGCTTTTTGGAGGGCCTTTTTAGCAGCCGTAAATTCTTCTTCAGCACTTGGCATTTCTAGCAACCCAATGCGTTGACCTTGTAAGTTATTTTTAGTAAATTTCGTTGAATCAATGCTCGGAACCGTGTCTTTCTTAAACGCATTATAGCCTTGCGCAGCATCAACGACACTTCGGGCAATCGGGCCAACTGTATCTAATGACGGTGCCAATGGCAAAACA
The DNA here is from genome assembly GCF_050537425.1 of Enterococcus sp. DIV1307a. Taxonomy (NCBI): domain Bacteria; kingdom Bacillati; phylum Bacillota; class Bacilli; order Lactobacillales; family Enterococcaceae; genus Enterococcus; species Enterococcus sp. DIV1307a. Next base: position 491,195 of record NZ_CP172914.1, on the reverse strand, counting down.
CCTTCGCCACTTACTGAACTGTGGGTCGGTTTAAAACCAACCACTGATTGATGAGAAGCGGGGGAAACAATCGATCCCATCGTCTCAGTGCCTAAAGAGAAGGCGCCGATATTCATCGTCACACTAGCCGCACTCCCAGAACTTGAACCTGAAGGTGTTATTTTGAGCGGCCCATAAGGATTAAGTGTTTGTCCATGTTTAGAACTATAGCCACTTGGTGCTTTCATTGACATATAATTCGCTAGTTCAGATAAGTTTACTTTTCCTAAAATCAAAGTTTGCGCCTCTGTTAACTTCTTAACTACTTCCGCATCTTCCTTAGGCTTGAACGTGCGTAAGGCATAAGCTCCTGCACTCGAAATCATGTTGGTCGTATTTATATTTTCTTTCAAAGTCACAGGAATACCATACAAAGGCTTCCTCGGTGTTTGAGAGGCTTGCTGATCAAATGCCTTTGCTTCCTTAATTGCTTGCGGATTGATTTCAGAGATGCTGTTCATGCCATTATCTATTTGATCGAACTGTAAAATACGGTCCAAATAAAACGCCGTAAGTTCTTCATAGGTCAATGTTCCTTCGGCAATCGCTTGCTGTAATTCAGTGATATTTTTTTCAGTAATCAACGGTGCTTTGGTACGAGCTTTTTGTACATCTGTTTCTTTTAATTGGTCTTCAATCGTTTTAACGATTCTCTCTTGATTGTACATTGCTGGGGTTTCTGCCTCAGGAGTGAACTTTTTGAGTATAAACCAATACGCTGCAGCGCCTATTATGACTAACAAAACAGCAATTATTCCGATTACTTTTAAAAATTTAGACATTTTTATCCTCCTATACCATTTAAAGATTATCTTACTATGTTTATTTTTGCATGACAACTAACAGTTTTGTTCGTTAAAAAGACAAAATAGAGAGTAGGACATCCGTCAAAACGACCGATGTCCTACTCTCTAACGATTAAGATAGTCCGCTAAATGCGTTTGTTTTAGTCTTTTGTGAAAGTTAAATACTGAGAATTTATTGTGTAATTCGTGTACCACTTTCTCCTTTGATTGCTTCCGAAGCTAATTCTAAAAGCCCGATAATCGCCTGGCGGTTTGGTTTACTTTCTGCAAAACTGATGGCCGCTTCTACCTTAGGTAACATACTACCTGGCGCAAATTGATTTTCTTCTATATATTGTTGCATTGCCGTAACCGTAACATCGGTCAAAGCTTGTTGATTTGCTTGACCAAAGTTAACAAAAACATGTTCCACTGCAGTTAATACCACAAAAACATCTGCTTCAATGAGTTCAGCCATTTTTGCTGCCGCAAAGTCTTTATCAATGACTGCATCTACACCATGATAGACTGGACCATCATAGGCAATAGGAACCCCGCCGCCACCACAAGCAATTACGATTTGTCCTGCATCAACAAGTGTTCGCAAGCTAACTTTTTCGTAAATATCGACTGGTTTTGGTGAAGGAACTACCCGTCGCCAGCCTCGACCCGCATCTTCTTGATAGACGTTCCCAGTTTCCGCCATCAACTGTTTGGCTGTTTCTTCGTCATAATAACCACCAATTGGTTTTGTTGGTTTTGTAAACGCTGGGTCTTTTGGATCCACCACGACTTGTGTAATTAACGTAACAACTGGTTGTTCCCCTAAATTTCTGGCTACTAGTTCTTCATCAATTGCTTGTTGTAAATGATAGCCAATATAGCCTTGGCTCATTGCTGTGCATTCAGGAAACGGCACGACATCTTCTGGAGATTGACTCGTTTCCTCAAAAGCTAAGCGAATTTTGCCAACTTGTGGCCCGTTGCCATGAGCAATCACCACTTGATGGCCTTGTTCAATTAAATCAACAATGGATTTTGCAGCGGTTTGTGCTTTTGCCAATTGTTCTTTCGAAGAATTTCCTAACGCATTTCCACCTAATGCAATCACTATTTTTGACATCTGTTTCCCTCCTAGCGCTTTGGTTCTTGTTGTGTGATACAGTGAATATTGCCGCCCCCATAAACAACTTCTACCGTATTAACGCCGACAATTTTTTTATCTGGGAACATCGTTTGAACTTGCTCTAAAGCCAAACGATCATTTTCATCACCATACTGTGGCACAATCACACCATCATTTGTAATTAAAAAGTTCATATAGGATGCGATACAAATATCGCCGTCTTCTCGTGGCATGGTTCCTTCCACGAAATCAATTTTGAAGGAGCCTTGAATAGTTACATTTTTGACAGGACAGCATAATTTGTGGACTTTTAATTGGCGTCCTTTAGCATCAGTCATTTTAAGCAAACGTTGATATGCATCTTGTGCCGCTTCATAAAATGGGCTATTTTGATCTTCGGTGTAAATACAAGCCACTTCACCAGGTGCAATAAAACAAGCTACATCATCCACGTGACCATTGGTTTCTTCTGGGTCAATTCCATCACCTAGCCAAAGAACTTTTTCAACATTTAAATAGTCGCATAATTTTTGTTCGATTGCTTCTTTTGAAAGTTGTGGATTTCGACCTTCACTTAATAAGCACATTTCTGTAGTCAAGACTGTTCCTTGTCCATCTACGTGGAATGAACCGCCTTCTAAAACAAAATCATCTGTACGATAAGAATCTACATGCTCAATTTCACAAATTTTTTGTGCAACCAAATTGTCTTGGTCCCAAGGGAAATATAAACCATCTACTAATCCCCCCCAAGCATTGAATGTCCAATCCACACCACGGATTTCTCCATGGTCGTTAATGACAAATGATGGTCCACAATCACGGACCCAGGCATCATTGTTTGACATTTCGTAAACCGTAATTTCTGGCGGCAATTGGCGACGGCAATTTTGAAATTGTTGTTGAGAAACCACCACATTCATCGGTGTAAATTGACTAATTGCTTTGGCCACATTAGTAAACGCTTCTTGGACAGGTTTACCACCATCACGCCAATTATCCGGTCTTTCTGGCCAAATCATCCAAACTTTCTCTTGTGGTTCAAATTCTCCTGGCATTCTAAAGCCATCTTGTTTAGGGGTACTTCCTACAATTCGTTTAGCCATTTTCTTTCGTTCCCTTCTTAATTTTTTTCACGTAAATAATTACTTCACCAAACAGAATAAAAATGATTGCCCCAATTGTGATTGGTAACTTTTCATTTAATGCTGCGGGACTAAAATCTAAAGGCACTGCTGTGAAAATCAGTGAAATAATAATCATAATCATTGGCAAAACCACTAAAACTTTTAAAAATCCTGGTTTTCCGTTAACTTTAAACGGACGTGGTGTATCGGGATCAATTTTTCTAAGCTTATAAAAAGCTGGGAAAACTGGGATATACGATAACAAGAATAGGACGACATTCAAGGAGAAAAAGGCCCAGAATAAATCTTGATTAGGTAAAATTGGTGCTAATACAATGACCACCGATGCCACAATGCCATTCATCAAAGCAGCCCCAATTGGCATGTCATTTTTCTTACTACGTTTTTCAAAAAATTTAGGCATGTCACCATTTTCAGCAGCATAACAAGCTGTATTATTGACTCCTAATGACCAAGAAATCATGTTGCCGAACAACGTAAGAAGGAATAGGAAAGCCATCAACATAATGAACCAACCTTCTGTCGAGCCTGTCAATAGTTTAAAGCTATCCATCATACCACTGCCGGTACTAATTTGATCGGTGGGAATCGCTACCCCAATTCCAAAGGCTGAAAAAATATAAATGGCCGCAATGACTAACCCCGCTGCTACAATAGCTTGTGGAATTTGCTTCTTAGGATTTTCCATATCATCTGCAAACGTACAGATGACTTCAAACCCTAACAAATTAAAAATGATTACAGAAATAAAAGATAAACTCCTTAAGTCAAACGTTGGCAGCATTGATTTCAAGGTAAATTCATTGGCAACACCTTTCGTCAAGGCTACATACAATCCTAGCCCACCAATTAAGACTGCTAAAACCATCTTGATTACGGCAGCTCCATTTAGAATCCAGATACTGTCGCTGACTGGATAAAAACTAATCCAAACCACAATCCAAGTAAAAATTAATTCAACAATAATCATCATCGGTGTTGAAAACTTAATACCTGTAATTGTCGTTAATAGTTCTGGCGTCATAACGGCTAATGAAGCTAGCCACAATGGATAATTAATCCAATAATACCAAGAAACTCTGGCACCCCAACGATGACCATATGCTTTGGTCACCCAATCATAGATGCCCCCTTCACCAATATAAGTTGTTCCTAATTCTGATGAAATTAACCCATATGGCAATAGGAATGCAATTAATAAGAAAATCCACCAAAAAAACTGAGAATTACCAATTGCAGCAACAGGCGCCGCTGCTTCAGCAACGAAAACCACACAGATGACTGATAAAATGGCACTCGTTAAACTAAATTTCTTTTTCCCCTCCATGAAGACTCTTCCTCTCTTTATAAACTGTCCACTGATTCATTTTTTCAATCAGTGGACAGTTGGCCGTTAAATGCTTTGAGTGTCTAAGAAAACTTCTAGTTCTTTTTTCGCTTCTGCTTGCTTGATTAAATCATAAGGATTTTTTGCTTCATAATCATTCATAAGATATACTAATAAGCCACGAATAGATGTTAAACGGTTTTCTGCTTCATCGAAACAAATAGAATTTTTACCGTCAATCACTTCATCAGTTACTTCTTCCCCACGTGTTGCTGGTAAACAGTGCATGAATTTACAATTGGCTCCTGCCCGATCCATCATTTCTTGATTCACTTGATATTTTGGATAGAAAACCTTCATACGTTCTTCTTCAGATAATTCCGCTTCGTACAAGCCATACCAAACATCCGTGTACAAGAAATCAGCGCCTTCAACAGAACTTGCATCATCTGTGACCAAAAAGCTACCGCCTGAAACTTCACAATTTTTTGCTAATTTCGCTTGATGCTCTTCATTTAATTGGAAACCTTCTGGACCGAAGTGAACAAAATTCATGCCCATTTTTGTTGTGATTAATCCTAAAGAAAAACAAACTTGTGTCGCATCTCCGACAAAGACAACTTTACAATCTTCTAATTTTTTGCCTTCTGGTAAATGCTCAACCATGGTACACAAATCACCTAATTCTTGGGTTGGATGATTGTAATCAGACATACCGTTAATGACTGGGATGGTAGCACAATTAGCTAAATCAACAATACTATGGTGACGTTCCACACGAGCCATCAAAATATCTACTAAACGTGACAATACGCGGCTGGTATCTTCAATCGTTTCATGTCCCCCTAATTGAATTTGACCAGGTGCTAAATATTCGCCATGTCCACCTAATTGTTCCATTGCAGTTTCAAAAGATACTCGTGTTCGAGTTGAAGATTGTTGGAAAATCATTCCTAAAGATTTGTTTTTTAACAGTTGCGGATAATACCCATTTTTAATCGCTTCTTTAATTTTTAATGATAAATCGACTAAGTAGTGCATTTCCTCTTTCGTATATGTTTCTGTTGTAACGTAATCTCTTTTCATGATGTGTTCCTCCTAAAGTTGTTTTTGTTTACACATTGACTTTACCAAGTTTAGCGAAGAGTTTACTATCCGCCAAAAGTTAGAAAACGCTTTCTTTTTTTGCGTGATTTTTCATTAAAAAAAGTTTATTTATGGTTATAAACCATTGGTACACCAGGGGTTTATAAAAGTTTAGGCGGATTTCTCTCTAATTTCTGACCAATCATAGATTTGAAAATGGTATAATTATTTTGAAAAATCATTCACTTAAAATAAAAGATGAAAGGGGTTTCCAATCGTGACATTTGTTTTTATTTATAACATCTTGTTGATTATTTTATACTCGTTTACTTCAACCTTTACCTTAAATCTTTACTTGAAAAATAAACAACCGATTTTTTTATTGCTTCTCTTTTTAATGATTATTTTTATTTGTGACAATGTGATTGTTTATATGACTGAGTTCATTAATTCGTTTGCAACCGAATATAATCAGACCTTTATGACCGCACCTTTTTTAAAGACCATCATTTTTATTTGTTGTAATTTTGCCTATCTGGCTATTATCAATACTGTTAGTGGTCGTCCTTTTAAAAATTATCAATTTGTCTGGTTATTTTTAATTGGTTTATGGATGCTAGCTATTCCATTTTCACAAAATTCCGCCTTAAAAGTTTGGTTGTACTATTTACCCAATCAGCTATTTTTAATTTACCTTGGATGCTATGCGCTCTATCAATTACGAATAGATCCTTTATCAGCCCTTGCGAAAAAATATCTTCGTTTTATTGGTTGGCTAAGCATTGGTTTCGGTGTGGCGATTCTTTTGGAAGATACCTTCGTTATTTTTAACATTGACCAATATTCTGATATTGTCTTTAAAATTAACAACCGAAACGTTTCTGAAGATATTTATACAATCATTCTCTCCATCGCCATTATCTACTTCTGTAATCGTGATTTTCCTCTGTCGGTTCTTGAAAAAGACGCTGCTAAATTGGAAGAAAATCAATCAGATGAACCCGTACTTTTGGCGCCTTTTTGTGATGCCTATCAATTAACGCAGCGAGAACGAGAAGTGCTTTCGTTACTTTTAGAGTGCAAAACAAATCAAGATATAGCCAACGAACTATTCCTATCAATCGGGACAGTAAAAACACATATCCACAATATTTTCGTTAAATTAGAAGTAAACAAAAGAGCAGAAGTTTTTGTCAGTTATCAACTTTTTTCTCAACAACAAACTGAACATTTAGCGAGATAATTAAAAAGGAAGTCTCCGTGATCGGTGGCTTCCTTTTTGATTAACTATTTTCTTGCACTTGTCGAACTCTCTTTTCAATTTCTTGAAAGTTAATAATTTTAGCTTGGCGATGAATTTCTTTTCCTTCATAGTATAAGATAATGGTCGGTGCAGAAAAAGCATTTAATTGTCCAATTATTTCTGGACTTTTATCAGCTTCTGCAATGTATGTAGGAAATTCATATTTTGTTGCAATTTTTTCGACAATCGGTTTATCAACTGTACAAACACTACAATTTTTTGCTGTCAAAAAGACGGCTTGTAGACGATTGTCTGTAATTTTTTCTTCTAATTCTTCTAATGTTGTTACATATTCCACTGAATAGCCCTCCTTGTCTTTTGTCTAAAATAACAGATTTACTAGCAAAATAACAACTTATTTGTTTGGTTAGGAATGCTTTAACAAAAAAGTTGCCGCCCATTTCATTAATGGGCGGCAACTTTTTACTGATAACCGCTTATTTATTAAAAATTTTAGGCCCTTTGCGCATGTTTTTACGATCATTTTTGGGAGTTTCCATTTTTTTAGAACGGCCACCACCTTGTTTCTTTTTAATTAATTCTAACATTTTTTCTTTTTCATTCATTTAATCCACCGCCTTTGTTAATAACGTGACAGATTCAATGTGGGTCGTTTGTGGGAAATTATCCACTGGTTGAATTTCTTTTGCTTCATAGCCACCTTCTGTTAATAATGCAATGTCGCGAGCGAGTGTGGCTGGATTACAGCTGACATAAACAATTCGTTTAGGTTGCGTTTCAATTAATGTGTTTACTAATTGACCGTCTAACCCTTTCCGTGGTGGATCCACCACCACAACATCTGGTTGCAAGCCATTTTCAACTAATTTTGGCAATAATTCTTCCGCTAAACCAGCCGTGAAAGTGGCATTCTCAATATTGTTTAATTTAGCATTATTTTCTGCATCTTTGACCGCTTCTTCAATTACTTCAATACCGTAAACTTGCTTTGCATCTTGGGCTAAAGTTAAGCCAATCGTCCCAATCCCACAATAGGCATCCACCACAATTTCATTGCCTGTTAAAGCCGCATACTCTTTGACTTTTTGATACATCACTTCTGTTTGTTGTGGATTTACTTGATAAAATGAACGCGCGGAAATTTCAAATTTCAAATCAAAAATAGTATCTGTAATTTTTTCAGACCCATGTAATAAGATGGTTTCGTCGCCAAAAATGACATTGGTTCGTTTTGGATTTACATTTTGTACAATGCTGACTACTTCCGGAATAGCTTCCAAAATATCTGGCACAATTTTACTAATTGGGAATAATTTCGGTGTTCTCGTAATTAGAACAACCATCATCTCCCCAGTATGGTAGCCACGACGAACGACAATATGGCGTAAGTTCCCTGTATTATCAGATTCGTTATAAGGTTTTACGCTATATTTACGCATAATGTCACGGATTTTAACAATTGCTGCATCAATTTCGGGGTCTTGAATATAGAAATGTTCCATCGGAATTAAATCATGGCTATTTTTCCGGAAAAAACCTGTTTGTAGTTGGTTGTCAATTTTACGCACGGGAATTTGTGCTTTGTTCCGGTAATGCCACGGATCGTTCATCCCAATTGTTGGTAAAACAGGGACTTCTGGCAATTTAGCGACACGTTGCATAACATTTTCGACTTGTTGCGTTTTAAATGATAGTTGGGCGCCGTACGCTAAATGTTGCAACGGACTAATCCCGACTTTTGTAAAGTTTTCATCTTTCACGGGCACACGCTGTTCACTGCTTTTTAGGACAGTCAATACTTTCCCATAACCAAAACTTTTGCCTGTTTTTAAGACTTTGATTTCAAGTTTTTCACCTGGTAAGGCATTTTCAATAAACAATGGATAATGGTCCACTTTTGCCACGCCTAAACCTTCATGCGTCAAGTCAATGATTTCTACTTCAATGACGTCATTTTTCTTTACTGGATAATTTTTCATAAGTCGCTCCTTCTTTTTATACACTTCACTCATTCTAATGAAAATACCTAAGAAAAGCAACAACGAATTTTCATGGCGATTTAGCAATTTCGTTTGAGCTTTTTAGGTAAATAAAAGAATGAGATCCTTTCCCTTAGTCAAAAAATAGCCAATGAAAGATCTTATCAACTAAATCTTTCATTAGCTATTCACGGACTACCTATTGCTTTTCTTTTTCGGCAATCTTTCCATCGCCATCAATATCTTCGTCTGTTAGTCGTTCAACTTCTTTGACAAATTCTTTGCTGGCTTCGTTATATGCTTCTTCCTCTTCGTCTTCTGATTCTACGACAATCTCATCGCTACCAGTTAAGACAGAACCCATAATTGCATTGGACGGCAGTGCATCACCATTTGCAAAAATTTCAATGTGTTGATGCATATTTTTAAAGGTCATTGGAGCATCGCCACCATATTCACCATCTAAATTAATCATCATTTTATTGTTCTTTTCTAACGTTTCTGCATGTAAATAGCTAGTCTTTGTATAGATTAGTCGATGATCATCAACATGCTTTCCACCATTTAACATTAACGCAACTAAATGAAGAATCTCAAAAATATTGGCTGTTTTTACAATGATTAATGAAAACTTACCATCATCTAATTTAGCGTCTGGTACGATTTGCTCGAACCCCCCCACCGAGTTAGTCAGCCCTAGGAAAAACATTGAGGCGTTGCCTTCGTACACACCTTCATCATACGTCATGCGCATTTTAATCGGCTTCACTCGCGGCAACATTTCGGCTCCTTTGGCTAAGTACGCTAAGTAACCAAAAATACTTTTCAACTCTGATGGAACTTCATAAGTCAGTTCCGTTAAATGACCACCCGCCGCAATATTGATAAAGTAATTTTTGCCGGCTTGCCCAATATCCATTTTGACAGTTTGATTTTTTTTAATCACTTCTGCTGCCTTAACGATATTATCACGAGGAATCTTCAATGCCCGTGCATAGTCATTCGTCGTTCCAGCAGGAATAATGGCCATTTTAGGTCGCCGCTTCAACGGAGCTATCCCATTCACGACTTCATTAATGGTCCCATCTCCACCTGCTGCTACTAGTAAATCAAATCCTGCACGCGCAGCACGATGTGCTTCATTGCGTGCCGAATTTTCTTCTGGTGTGGTCGCAAATGCACTGGCTTCATAACCACATTCTTCTAAAATAGATAAAATATCGGCTAAGTTCTTTTTAATTAACTCTTTGCCTGACGTTGGATTATAAATCACTCTAGCTTTTTTCATGGTTTGCCTGCTACTTTCTTATCGTTTTGAAAGCTCTTCTTGCAATAACTTGTTAACCACACCTGGGTTTGCTTGTCCACGAGTTGCTTTCATAATTTGTCCAACAAGGAAACCAACTGCACGGTCTTTTCCGTTTTTAAAGTCATCAATTGATTGTTGGTTGTTGTCTAAAACTTCGTTAATCATTGGTAATAATTGCGCTGGATCAGATAATTGAACCAAACCTTTTGCTTCGACAACTTCTTTAGCGTCTCCACCGTTTTCAATTAACTCTTTGAACACTTTCTTCGCAATTTTCGAGCTGATTGTGCCATCGTTAATCAAAGTAATCATACCCGCTAGATTTTCTGGTGTTAGTTTAGTATCGGCTAATTCAACTTTTTCACTGTTTAAGTAAGCAGAAACTTCGCCCATTAACCAGTTTGATGCTTGTTTCGCATCTGCACCGTTTACTAAAGTTGCTTCAAAGAAATCTGACATTTCTTTCGTTAAAGTCAAGACCATTGCGTCGTATTCAGGTAACCCTAATTCACTGATATAACGGGCACGACGTGAGGCTGGCATTTCTGGCAAACTAGCGCGAACTTTTTCAATCCATTCATCATCAATTGAAAAACGAGGAACATCTGGCTCTGGGAAGTAACGGTAGTCACTTGAGCCTTCTTTAACACGCATAAGCAACGTTGTACTAGTTGCTTCATCAAAGCGGCGTGTTTCTTGTTGAATTTCGCCACCAGATAATAGGACTTTGGCCTGGCGTTTTTCTTCATAAGCTAAACCTTTTTTTACAAAGTTCATGGAGTTCAAGTTCTTTAATTCCGCTTTAGTACCAAATTCTTCTTGACCATACGGACGTAAAGAAATATTGGCATCACAACGCATAGAACCTTCTTCCATTTTCACATCAGAAACTTCTGTAAATTGGATAATTGAACGCAACGCTTCTAAGTAAGCATACGCTTCTTCTGGTGAACGCATGTCTGCTTCAGAAACGATTTCAATTAAAGGCGTGCCTTGACGATTCAAGTCTACATAAGAATAGCCATCTGTGCCGTGAATATTTTTCCCAGCATCTTCTTCTAAATGCACCCGTTCAATGCGAATTTTTTTCTTTTTGCCTTCGACTTCAATTTCAATCCAACCATCATGTCCGATTGGTTGATCAAATTGAGAAATTTGGTATGCTTTCGGGTTATCTGGGTAAAAATAGTTTTTACGGTCAAAATGTGTTTCTTTTGAAATTTCACAGTTCAAGGCAAGTGCTGCTTTCATGCCAAATTCTAAGGCACCTTTATTCATGACAGGCAAAACACCTGGGTAACTCCAGTCAACCACATTTGTGTTGCTGTTTGGTTCTGCTCCGAAATGCGCTGGCGCAGAGGAGAAAATTTTAGAGTTGGTTTTCAATTCTACGTGGACTTCTAATCCAATGACAGTTTCAAAGTTCATTAATCGTTCCCCCCTAAAATGACTGGTTTTTTCGTATGGAAATCTGTCGCTTGTTCAAAAGCATAGGCTGCTTTATACATTGTATGTTCGTCAAAATGTTTTCCAATAATTTGTAAACCAACTGGCAAGCCTTCTGAGAAGCCTGCTGGAATGGACATGCCTGGTAGTCCTGCTAAGTTGACAGGAATGGTTAAAATATCATTCATATACATTGTGATTGGATCATTGATGTTTTCCCCTAGACCAAAGGCAACTGTTGGTGTGGATGGGCCAATGATTAAGTCATAATCCGCAAAGACATTCTCAAAATCTTGTTTGATTAGTGTACGGACTTGACCAGCCTTTTTAAAGTGCGCATCATAATAACCAGCACTTAAAGAGAAGGTTCCTAACATAATCCGACGTTTAACTTCTGTTCCGAAACCTTCAGAACGTGAATTAACATAGACATCTTCTAGATTTTGGACATTTTCGGAACGGTAACCATAACGAATACCATCAAAGCGTTGTAAGTTTGAACTTGCTTCTGAAGAGGCAATAATATAATAAACCGCTACGCCGTATTTAGAATGTGGCAAACTAACTTCTTCCACCGTTGCTCCTAAAGATTTAAATGTTTCTGCTGCTTTTAATACCGCTTCACGAACATCTGGGTGTACCCCTTCACCTAAGTATTCTTTTGGTAAAGCAATTTTCATGCCTTTGATGTCGCCAGTTAAATCTGCCGTAAAATCAGGAACAGAAACGCCTGCAGAAGTGCCGTCTTTTTCGTCATAACCACTAATTGCATTTAAAGCTAAGGCATTGTCTTTAACATTTCGTGTCAATGGACCAATTTGGTCTAAACTTGAAGCAAAAGCAATCAAGCCAAAACGAGACACACGTCCATAAGTTGGCTTCAAGCCCACAATACCGTTGAATGCGGCTGGTTGGCGGATACTGCCACCTGTATCGCTCCCTAAAGAAACTGGGACTTGTCCGGCTGCGACAGCAGAAGCTGAACCACCAGAAGAACCACCAGGGACTTTCGTTTGATCCCAAGCATTTTTTGTTTTCTTGAAGTAAGACGTTTCCGTACTTCCGCCCATGGCAAATTCATCCATGTTCAATTTTCCGACTGGAATCATATCCGCTTGATAGACTTTATCCATCACGGTCGCATCATAAATTGGGTCAAAATTGTGTAACATTTTTGAGCCAGCTGTTGTTAAAATATCTTTTGTGACAATGTTGTCTTTAATCCCAATTGGAATCCCAGCTAATGGATTACTTTCAGTGATGCCTTTTAAGTCAATCGCTTTGGCTAATGCCATTGCTTTTTCTTCACTAACTGTGATAAAAGAACCTAGTTGTTCTTCTGTATTTTGAATACGATTTAATGTTTCTTCGGTTAAATCAACTGCAGTGATTTCTTTTGAGACCAATAAATCATGTAACTCTGTTAACGATTTGTCGTATAATTTTTCCATTAGGCTCCTGCCTCCCCGTTATCCATAATTGCAGGCACTTTAATGTAACCATTCTCTGATTCCGGAACATTCCGCATTAATTCTTTACGGTCCATTCCTGGTGTCGCTACGTCTTCACGCATGACATTGATTGATTCATTCACATTTGAAGTAAAAGGAACCCCTGTTGTATCTACTTCTTCTAGTAATTCCACCATATCAATAATTTTATCTAGTTGATTGGTAAAGTCCGCTAATTCTTCTTCGGAGAAAGATAATTTTGATAATTTAGCGACATGTTTGACTTGTTCTTCTGTAATTGCCATAGATACCCTTCTTTCTATCATTTACTGAAATTTTCATTTTCAGATTAATCAATTGGATTGTATTTCTTTAAACAGCTTAGCACAGCTGCTCACTCTGTTCCCATTCTACCATAAAATGGTCGGATATTTTAGATGAAACCTTGAATTTCATTGATAATTTGTCGCTCGCAAAAATGACGGAAATATGTTATTATGAAAATGAAAAGAGAGATATGCAGGAACATACCTCTCTAATAGCCACTACCAGTTATAAGAACTGGTGGCTTACTGAGTTATTGGTTTTATTTCAAACGCTTAACCGTTCAGCTCCTCAAAGCTTATGAACGGTTATTTTTGTTGTCTAAGACAAGCGCTAAGATACCGAAGATAATGGTCACAACAAGTGTTGCAAAACCAATCATCAGTCCTAGCGCTGCTTCAACGGACAAAAACATTGCTCCTTTCGTTAAAGTAAGAAGAATTGCGCATAAGCATCAACCTCCTTTCTCAACTCAGAAAGTCCTCGTTCATATAACTTTTATGACTAAAATAAGTATACCATCAAATTACTACATAAAATCTGACAACGTTAATTTTTCTTCTTAAAAATGACTTGCATCTAACGCATCGACCATTTCTTGTTCATTCCAAACGGTCACGCCTAAGCTTTCAGCTTTGGTTAATTTACTGCCTGCATCTTCGCCAGCAACCACAATGTCAGTTTTTTTCGAAACACTCCCTGTAACTTTTCCACCAAGATTTTCAATTTTTTCTTTGGCTTCTTCGCGAGTGTACTGCGTTAATTTTCCTGTTAAAACAACTGTTTTGTCTTTGAAAGGTGACTCCACTTCTGCTAATTGTTCTGTCCGGAGACCTTTATATGTCAAGTTCACTTGGGCTTTTTCCAGTTCAGCCATTAATTCATGAACTTCCTCATTTTCAAAATACGTCACAACGCTGTCTGCGATTGTTTCGCCAATTGAATCCAAAGCCACAATTTCTTCCGCAGTTGCTCGACTTAAGGTTGATAAATCACCAAAATGCTCCGCTAAAATTTTCGCCGCTTTCGCACCCACATGGCGAATCCCTAAGCCAAAAATCAAACGTTCGACAGAGTTTTCTTTACTCCCTTGAATGGCAGTATAAATGTTGTTTGCTGATTTTTCTTTGATTTTATCCAAAGTCATTAACTGTTCTTCTGTTAAGAAATACAGATCCGCTACGTCTTTCACTAATCCTTTGTCATACATTTGTGCTAACACTCTTGGCCCCAAGCCATCAATGTTCATTGCGTTTCGTGAGACAAAGTGATTCAGCCCTTCTTTAATTTGCGCAGGGCATTTTGGATTAATACAACGTAACGCCACTTCCTCATCTAAATGCACCAACTCACTATGACAAATTGGACAATGTGTCGGCATTTCATAAGGCTGACTATCGGCTGCACGTTTTTCAACTAGGACTTGCGCTACTTCTGGGATAATATCGCCGGCTTTGTAAATAATAACATGATCATTTAAACGGATATCTTTCATTTGAATAAAATCTGCATTATGCAAACTTGCCCGACTAACCGTGGTTCCCGCGACTCGTACAGGAGCCATGACCGCAGTAGGAGTGACCACTCCCGTGCGCCCAATTGTCCATTCAATATCTTCCACTACTGTCTCTGCTTCTTCTGGTGGAAATTTGTAGGCAATCGCCCAGCGAGGTGCTTTGACAGTGAAACCTAATTCATCTTGCAACGCAAATTCGTTCACTTTAATCACAATTCCATCGATTTCGTATGGCAAAGTGCTCCGCTTTTCATGGTATTCTTCAATGTAGGCCCAAACTTCATCGATTGACTGACATAATTGACGTTCAGGATTGGTTCTAAAACCAATTTCAGAAAGCTCTTCTAATGCCTCAAACTGCGTCTTCGCTTTCATCGGTCCAAAGTCAGCAACTGTGTATAAAAACGTATTTAAGTTCCGTTTCGCCACAATTTTTGTATCTAATTGGCGCAAACTTCCCGCCGCTGCATTCCGAGGATTGGCAAAAATATCTTGGCCATTTTCTTCACGTTCTTCATTCAACGCGACAAAGGATTGTTTAGGCATGTAGCACTCGCCACGAACTTCCACTGAAATGGGCTCCGTTAAACGCATCGGTACAGAGCGAACCGTTCGTAAGTTCTCTGTAATGTTTTCACCAACCGTTCCATCGCCTCGTGTTGCTCCGCGTACAAACACCCCGTTTTCATAACGTAATGAAATTGCTAACCCATCAATTTTCAACTCGCAACAGTAAGCAACGGGTTTACCAATCGCCTTACGAACACGTTCATCAAAAGCAAAAATGTCTTCCTTGCTAAACCCATCATTTAAACTATACATTGGAATGTCATGCGGAGCTTTTTCAAAACCAGATAAAACTTTGCCACCTACACGTTGTGTCGGCGAATCTGGCGTGATTAAATCAGGAAACTCCGTTTCAATATCGACTAACTCTTTATACAAACGATCGTAAACATAATCTTCTACGGATGGTTGATCTTTGACATAATATTCATGGGAATATTGATTGAGTTGTTTTCTTAATTCTTGCGCACGAGTTGTCGCCGCCGTTAATGTTAATGGTTGTTGTTCCATCGTAGAACTCCTCCTCATAAGTGTAATGCTCTTATCGTCTTTTTAACACATTTACACTAAGATAGAAAATAAAAAGAATTTATCTAATGATGCTTTCTCATTAAATCGCTGACCTATTTTGCATGTTAAATTTTTTCAATAGGTGCAAATGCCGCTAACAACCGTTTAATGCCTTTTTCTGGGAAAGCAATGTCCAACTCTAAGTCTTTGGCCGAACCGCCTACACGAACGACTGTACCAACGCCCCATGCTTTATGTTGGACCTTATCACCTGCTTGCCAAGAAACTTTTTCGCCACCACTTGCCACTTTGTTGCTAACTGATTTTGTAGCTGGCTGTGCATAAGCTGGTTTACTTGCACTGGGCTTGAATACTTTAGGATCAAAGGTACGCGCTGGAGCTTTCTGTAAATTGGCCGCCGCCCCTTGTTTCATTAAACGCTCCGCCTCAATTTCTTCTAAAAAGCGACTTGGTCGATTATATTGCGTGCGACCATATAATGTTCTCGAATAAGCATTCGTTAAGAACAGGGCTTCTTCCGCTCGTGTGATACCAACATAAGCCAAGCGCCGTTCTTCTTCCAGTTCACTTTCTTCTAGCATGGCACGTGATAATGGGAAAACCCCTTCTTCTAAGCCCATTAAAAAGACCACTGGAAATTCCAGCCCTTTGGCCGCATGCAACGTCATTAAGGTTACTTGTGAAGAGCTCTCTTCTAAATTATCTAAATCAGAAACCAAGGCTAAATCTGTTAAGAAATCCGCCAATTTTGTTTCTTCGCCATTTGGATCGTCGTTATTTTGCGCTTCAAAACGTTTATCAAATTCTTGTGTCACAGATAAAAATTCGTCCAAGTTTTCTAAGCGAGCTTGAGACTCTAAATTATTTTGCGCCATCAAAGCTTCCCGATAACCACTACGTTGTAAAGTTTCTTTCACCAATTCTGTAATCGTTAAATAGGGCACTGTTTTCGTTAAGTCTTGAATCATCATGCCAAAATTACCAAGCTCTTTACCCGCTTTTCCTGAAATATTTGCCAAATCAACATTTTGGGCAGCTTCCAGCAAAGCCCAACCATGCGTATCCGCAAATAATCGTAATTTTTCAATTGAACTTTTACCGATTCCTCGTTTTGGTTCATTGACAATTCGTTCAAAGCTGATTGAATCATCTGGATTGGCAATCAAACTTAAATAAGCCAAAATATCTTTAATTTCTTTACGGTCGTAGAATTTATGTCCGCCCACCATGGTATACGGAATATTAGATTTCAAGAGCATTTCTTCCACTACACGGGATTGAGCATTGGTCCGATATAATACCGCAAAATCACCATAAATTCGGTCATTTTCCCGCATTTCTTTTTGGATTTGGCTCACAATAAATTGTGTTTCATCCCGTTCTGTGTCCCCACGATAATAGACAATTTTTTCACCGTCTATATTTTCTGTCCACAGTTCTTTCTCGCGGCGGTTACGGTTATTTTTGATGACATCATTCGCAGCCGCCAAAATGTTTTTGGTGGATCGATAATTTTGTTCTAGCAAAATTACACTGGCATCTGGATAATCTTTTTCAAAATCCAAGATATTTTGCATATCCGCCCCGCGCCAACCATAGATACTTTGGTCGGCATCACCTACGACACACAGATTTTTGAAACGTGCAGCTAATAAATTGACTAAGGTATATTGTGCATGATTGGTATCTTGGTATTCATCCACATGAATATAGTGAAATTTATTTTGGTAGAACGCCAACGTATCTGGTTGTTCATTGAATAAACGAATCGTATTCATAATCAAATCATCAAAATCCATACATTGGTTTTTGCGTAATTCTTTTTGATAGGCTTCATAGCATTTTGCGACAATTTCTTCATATAAGGAACCTTGCATTTCAGCAACTTTATCAGGCGTTTGTAATTCATTTTTGGCATTGCTAATCGTACCTAAAATTGAGCGAGGATCATATTTTTTTGAATCAATATTTAAGTCGTTTAAGATGCGTTTCATTAATGTTTTTTGTTCCGATGGGTCAATAATTGTAAAATTACGGTTGTAACCAATCTGATCCACATCACGACGTAAAATTCTTACACACATGGAGTGAAAAGTGGAGACCCATACATCTTCGCCACCCGTTTCCAGTAATTTATTTACACGCTCTTTCATTTCTTTAGCAGCTTTATTGGTAAACGTAATCGCCAAAATATTCCATGGATTTACTTCTTTTTCCTCAATTAGATAGGCAATTCGGTGTGTTAAAACCCGCGTTTTTCCACTACCAGCACCAGCCATGACTAACAGTGGTCCTTCTGTATGCAAAACGGCTTCTTCTTGTCGAGGATTCATTCCCTGAACCAAGGCATGTTTTTGTGTCATATTAAACGTCCTCTCTCTTTTTTCAATCTTATACAGTATACCAAAAATCCCTTTGAAGTTCTTTAGAAAAGAACAAAAAATCTTTTTCTTTTTATATGAAATTTTCTTGTAAATCAAGTCAAACCGCAGTACATTAGTAAGTAGTGATGGAGGCTAAAAATGAAATGAATAATGATGTACATGAAATTAAACAATTAGATGGTACCCGAATCGGCTTTATCCTTAAAGGCATCGTCGTCGGAATTCTGGTCGGCTTTGTTGTCAGCTTATTTCGCTTAGGCATTGAAAAAATTGGCGAACAAGTCGTGCATCTGTATCAAACGTTTCACGAAAAACCCTTTTGGATGATTCCTTGGTTCTTATTTTCTCTCGTGCTTGCTTATTTATTAGGACGACTGATCAAAAGCGAACCAGCAATTAAAGGCAGTGGCATTCCCCAAGTGGAAGGACAACTTCAAGGTCAATTAGAAATTCACTGGTTTCCAGTGCTTTGGAAAAAATTTATCGGTGGGATCTTAGCGATTAGTCCTGGGCTATTTTTGGGACGTGAAGGTCCTTCAATTCAACTAGGTGCAGTGGTTGGACAAGGCTATAGTCAATGGCGGCAAAGCACCAAGTCTGAAGAAAAAATTTTAATCAGTAGTGGTGCCAGTGCTGGTTTAGCCGCCGCTTTTAACGCACCAATCGCAGGACTTTTATTTGTTCTAGAAGAGGTTCACCATTCCTTTTCACCTTTAGTTTGGTTAACCTCTTTTTCTGCGGCCATTTCCGCTAACTTTGTTTCTTTGCATTTCTTCGGATTGCAGCCAGTTCTTTATATTGGTCCGGTTAAATCTTTGCCTTTAGAGTACTATTGGACATTAGTCCTGCTGGGCGTTTTGCTAGGATTATTAGGTTGGATATATCAAAAAACATTGTTGTCCTTACCAAAAGTATATGGAAAAATCAAAGGCCTTTCTTCTAATTATTATGGTTTTGTTCCTTTTATTTTGATTTTACCGATTGGTTATTTCTTTCCACATTTACTTGGCGGTGGGAATCAAATTGTTTTAGCTTTAGGCAATCAACCGGCCACGATTTGGGCTTTAGTCGGCTTACTGGTTTTACGTTTTGTTTTTTCAATGGTTTCTTACGGTTCGAATCTCCCTGGTGGTATTTTCTTGCCTATTCTAACTTTAGGTGCCATTATCGGAACATTGTATGGCAGTCTACTTGTCCAATACGTAGGGATGGATCCAATTTTTGTGAAAAACTTTTTAATTTTTGCCATGGCTGGTTATTTTACTGCGATTGGTAAAGCACCGTTAACAGCGATTATTTTAGTAACAGAAATGGTCGGCAATTTTTCTCATTTAATGTCTTTAGGGGTTGTTGCTTTAGTTAGTTATATTACCATCGATAGTCTTGGCGGCAAGCCAATTTATGAAAGCTTATTAGAACGTTTGGTTCCTTCTAAAGTAAGTAATATTCGTGGCCACAAAACGATTATTGAATTACCTATCACTGCAGAAAGTTCCTTAGATGATACGATGGTACGTGATTTTGTCTGGCCTAAACAAATGTTGCTCACTTCCATTCGCCGTGGCGAATCGGAAATTTTAACACATGGTGATACTGTTATGCATGTTGGCGATGTGCTCATTATTTTGACCGATGAAAAACTCGCTTACCAAGTCAAAAAAGAGATTTATCAAAAAACTTTACCGAATGATTTAGTGAATTAAAGAAAGCTGCTGAACTCAGGTTCAGCAGCTTTCTTTTTTTCTTATGACTGTTTTTTAATTTTTTTGAATGTTTTTGACCGTTTTAGATTGATTAGCGTTTTCATTTGTGCTATTATATCCATGAAATGAGGGATGAAAATGCTTACGGAAGAACGACATCAAAAAATTTTACAATTGTTAGATCAAAAATCAGTCGTCAAATCACAAGAACTTGCTAGCTTATTCAATGCTTCAGAATCCACAATCCGCCGCGATTTACAAGAATTAGAAGACGCCAATTTGTTAGAACGCATTCACGGCGGAGCTAAGCGTATTCTTAATTTAGGCTTTGAACAAAACATGACGGAAAAATCAATCAAAAACACGCACGAAAAGCAAAAGATTGCTTCTTTAGCCGCTAGTTGTGTACAAGATGGCGATATGATCTATTTAGATGCTGGTTCAACCACGTTAGAAATGATCCCTTTTTTAGTTGGGAAACAAATCCATGTAGTGACAAATTCCGTGCATCACGCTGCAAAACTTAGCGATATGGAAATTCCCACTATTATGCTTGGTGGTACTTTGAAGCTCTCCACTAAAGCAATCATTGGTGCCACTAGTATGGAACAGCTACAACATTTTCGTTTTAACAAAGCTTTTTTAGGAACTAACGGCGCACATTTAGAGTTTGGTTTAACGACGCCTGATCCCGAAGAAGCAGCGCTAAAAGCCTTGGCTATTCATCAAGCAGAAACAGCCTATGTTTTACTGGATCATACAAAATTTAATGAAGTAACGTTTACCAAAGTGGAAGAATTAGAGTCAGTTACTTTACTAACTGACTACTGCCCTGCTGAATCGCTTCAAGGATTCCAGCAAAAAACTATTTTAATGGAGGCAAACAAATGATTTACACAGTGACTTTAAACCCTTCTATCGACTTTATCGTTCATGTCGATCATCTACAAATTGGTGATTTAAATCGGATGACGAATGATTTTAAATTACCTGGCGGCAAAGGAATCAACGTTTCACGTATTTTAAAACGTATGGAGACAGAATCCACTGCCTTAGGTTTTTTAGGTGGTTTTACAGGCTCATTCATTGCTGATTGGTTGAAAAAAGAAGAAATCCAAACGAATTTCACTCCCGTGTCTGCTGATACACGAATCAACATTAAATTGAAATCAGATACTGAAACAGAAATTAACGGCTTAGGACCTGCTCTAACAAACGAAGAAATTCAAGAACTAAAACAAGCAGTTAGTCGTGTTCAGGCTGGTGATATTGTTGTTCTTTCAGGAAGTACACCTGCTTCTCTACGCAAAGGATTTTACGAAGAATTAATCCAAATTGTGAAGGAAAAAGGCGCAGAATTTGTTATTGATACGACAGGTGAAGATTTAATGAACGCTTTGTCACAAAAGCCTTTATTGGTCAAGCCAAATAATCATGAGTTGGCAGAATTATATCATACAACCTTTACAAGTGTTGAAGACATTTTACCTTATGGACATCGGTTACTAGAAGAAGGAGCGCAACACGTAATTATCTCAATGGCTGGTGATGGTGCATTACTTTTCACAACAGAAGGTGTTTATCGTTCCAACGTTTTAAAACGTCCACTGAAAAATTCTGTCGGCGCTGGCGACTCAATGATTGCTGGTTTTATTGGCAACTTTTCAAAAACACAAGATCCTTTAGAGGCTTTCAAATGGGGTGTCGCTTGCGGTAGCGCGACCGCATTTTCTGATGATTTAGCCTCAGAAGATTTTATCCAAGAACTTATTCACGAAGTAACAATTGAAAAAATTTCAGAATAAATCCACTAAGGGAGGAAAATAGAGTGAACATTAATGATTTATTAATAAAAGATGTCATGATTATGGATTTACAAGCTACTGATAAAAAAGGCGCGATTGATGAAATGGTCCAAAAATTATACGATGGTGGCCGCATCTCTGACATTGACACTTACAAAGAAGGAATTTTAAAACGCGAAGCACAAACATCGACTGGTTTAGGCGACGGCATCGCTATGCCTCACGCAAAAAATAGTGCCGTAAAAGAACCGACAGTTCTTTTCGCTAAAAGTAAAAAAGGTGTTGATTATGAAGCACTAGATGGACAACCTACTTATCTATTCTTCATGATTGCTGCTCCAGAAGGCGCCAATGATACACATCTCCAAGCGCTTGCGGCCCTTTCTCGATTACTTATCGACCCAGAATTTGTTGGCAAATTGAAAGAAGCAGAAACTCCAGAAGCAGTACAAGCTCTTTTCCAAGCAGCAGAAGATCAAAAAGAAGCGGAAGAAAAAGCAGAACAAGAACAAACAACGCCAGCACCAGAAAGCAATCGTAAATATATTATTGCTGTGACTGCTTGTCCTACAGGAATTGCTCATACTTACATGGCCGAAGATGCACTGAAGAAAAAAGCAAAAGAAATGGGCGTAGACATTAAAGTAGAAACAAACGGTTCAGAAGGAATTAAAAATCGTTTAACTGCTGAAGATATTGCTCGTGCTGATGGCGTGATTGTTGCAGCCGATAAAAAAGTAGAAATGAATCGATTTGATGGTAAAAAATTAGTCAATCGTCCCGTCAGTGATGGAATTCGTAAAACCGAAGAACTAATTAACTTAGCCATTAGTGGTGAAGCTCCTACTTTCCATGGCAGTGACTCGGCTGCAAGCGACCAAGAGGATTCAGCGGAAGGTTCAATCGGTTCTCGTATCTATAAAGATTTAATGAATGGTGTTTCTCATATGTTACCTTTCGTTATTGGTGGCGGAATTGCCATTGCTCTTTCCTTTATGATTGATCAATTTATCGGAGTTCCTCAAGATCAATTAGCCAACTTAGGGAATTACAATGACGTAGCTAGCTGGTTTAACCAAATTGGTGGCGCAGCATTTGGCTTTATGTTACCTGTCTTAGCTGGTTTTATTGCTTCTAGTATCGGGGATCGTCCAGGCTTAGTTGCTGGTTTCGCGGCTGGTGCATTAGCAAATGCTGGCGGAGCTGGATTCCTTGGGGCCTTAATCGGTGGTTTCTTAGCTGGTTATGTAGTGGTTCTTTTACGTAAAGTCTTCAAAGGCTTGCCAAAATCATTAGATGGAATTAAAACCATTTTATTCTATCCAGTTTTTGGTTTGATTATTACGGGCTTATTAATGTTAGTCATTAACATCCCGATGAAAGCAATTAATGATGCGTTAAATCATTTCCTACTTGGCTTAGATGGCACAAATGCTGCTTTACTTGGTGCCTTATTAGCTGGTATGATGGCCATCGACTTAGGTGGACCAGTTAACAAAGCTGCTTATGTTTTCGGTACAGCTACGCTAGCAAGTACTGTTGCAGAAGGTGGCAGCGTGGTCATGGCTTCTGTAATGGCTGGCGGAATGGTTCCTCCATTAGCAATTTTCGTAGCAACTCGTTTATTTAAAAATAAATTTACAAAAGATCAACAAGACGCTGGCTTAACCAATATTGTAATGGGCCTTTCTTTTGTCACTGAAGGGGCAATTCCTTTTGCAGCAGCTGATCCATTACGTGTGATTCCAAGTTTCGTGGTAGGTTCTGCCTTTACTGGTGCGTTGGTTGGTGCGTTTGGTATCAAATTATTGGCACCACATGGAGGAATCTTCGTCGTCTTCCTATTAAGTAATCCATTACTATATCTATTGTTCATCTTAATTGGGGCGATTATTTCAGGAATTGTCTACGGACTTTTGAAAAAACCTGTCGAAGTACCTGCTTAAAAAAAAACAGCAAAAAAGCGATTCAACCATGGTTGAATCGCTTTTTTATTATTATTTTCTCTTTATCGCATAATTTTCTAAATACTCAGGGTTTCCTTTGCTTCTGATATACGTGTACACGCCCATCACAAAGGCCCCAAGGGTATTGGTAAATAAATCCCCCATCGTATCCATCAAAGCAGCACGCCCAATAAATGGTTGGCCGTTGGACATATTATAGCGTTGTAAGTTCATGTTTCCTAATGAATCGCAGATAAATTCCCAGAATTCCCAGAAGACGCCACAAAGCCCTGCAAATGCAAACCCAAATAATAAAAATAACCACGGGGAAACATCGGCGTACTTCGTTTTCTTCAATAGGAAAGCAGCAATACCATAACCCACAGCAGTTAACAGCATCGGACTAACAAAGTGTAAAATTTTATCCCAGAACGAAATGATTGAAATCATATGCAACGAGGTTCCTAGGAATACTGAAATAAATAAGAAAAACCAGTAAAAATAAACGATGGTCGGTGGCATAAGAATTTTTAAAAATTTATTGACAAGATCTGGTAAAAAGATCAGCCCAATTCCAAGTAAACATTCGATAACAAACGTCACACCTTGTTTTGTTGAATACTTAGCCGTAAAAAATTCCCAGAGATTGTACGTCAAGCATAAGATGCCAAACACCACTAATCCATATTTAATTTTCGAATAATTTTTATCCATTTTGACACACCCTTTCAAAAGTTATTTTATATGAAAAAAACTGTAGATGAAAGACACCTTCCATCTACAGTTTTAGAAAACTCTATCGAATGAAGAGCTTATTAAAAATGTTTATTTTTCAACAGCTGTTTCAGTAATTGTTTCAACAGCACGTTTCATACGAATATCGTGTTCTAACATGTCGTTGTTTAATACTTTACGTACTTGTGCTTCAGGCATGTTGTATTGTTCTGCTAAATCTTTCACTTCAGCATCGATGTCTTCTTGTGTTACTTCGATGTTTTCAGCTTTGGCAACTGCTTCAATCACTAAGTTTGTTTTTGTGCGTGTTTCTGCTTCGCCTTCAAATTGTTTGTGTAAATCTTCTTCTGTAGAACCAGTTAATTGGTAGTACATTTCAGGAGAAATTCCTTGGCGTTGCATGTTGTTTAAGAATTCATCCATTGAACGGTGAACTTCGTCGTGAACCATTACGTGTGGTAATTCAACGATTTCAGCATTTTCAACAGCTAAACGAATTGCTTCTTCGTCTTTTGCTTCTTCAGCTGCTGCTTCTTTTGCTTCTGTCAATTCTTTACGGAATTTTTCTTTTAATTCGTCTAATGATTCTACTGAATCGTCAACGTCTTTTGCAAATTCATCATCCAATTCTGGTAATTCTTTTGCTTTTACTTCATGAACAGTTACTTTGAAGACTGCTTCTTTACCAGCTAAATCTTCTGCTTGGTAATCTTCAGGGAAAGTAACGTTTACTTCTACTTCTTCGCCAGCTTTTTTGCCAACTAATTGGTCTTCAAAGCCTGGAATAAATGAATTAGAACCTAATTCTAATGAGTAATTTTCTCCTTTGCCGCCTTCAAATGCTTCGTCGCCTAAGAAGCCTTCAAAGTCGATAACTACAGTGTCGCCATTTTCAGCAGCGGCATCTTCTTTGATTACTAATTCAGCTTGAGATTCTTGTTCGCGTTTCAAACGTGCTTCCACATCTTCATCTGTTACTTCACGGTCTTGTTTAGACACTGTTAAGTTTTTGTATTCGCCTAATTTTACTTCAGGTTTTACAGTTACTTCAGCAGTGATAACCCAGTCTTCCCCTTTATTCATGCTTTCAACATCAATTTTTGGTTGTGCTACTGGTTCAATTCCTGCTTCTAAAACAGCCGCTTCATATGCTTCTGGTAAAACAGCGTTTAACGCATCTTCGTATAACGCTTCTTCTCCATACATACGGTTAAAAACAGTACGTGATACTTTTCCTTTACGGAAACCAGGTACGTTTAAGTTTTTTTTCACTTTATTGAACGCTTGCGTTAATCCTTTTTCGATTACTGCTTGTTCGATTGAAAAAGTTAATACACCATCATTAGTGCCTTTTTTTTCCCATTTCGCAGACATTTGTTTCCCTCCGAATAACATTTAATTTTATACATCAAACTTTATTTATGCATACCTTTAAATAGTACACTATCCCTAGGAAAATGTAAATATTTTAAGTGCTAAGAAGTGAAAGAAAGACTCGATTTTTAGCAAACTATCAGTTTTTTAATTTTTTCGGATTAAAAAAGCATAGAATTTCGAGAAATTTCCTTCTTAAAACACTAAAAGATTGTGATTAAAATATCTTGTTCACAATCGGATGTAATCGCTTTACTTTATGAATGGCCCATTATAGAATGTATGTACTCAATATTTACTCAGTATATATTTTCGCCATTATACATATAATATAAAAAAGGAGAGGATGGTTTTGAATAAGTTCGTCTGGGGAATCTTTTCTTGCATCATATCATGGCTTTTTTTATCGCTGACTCAACCTTTGATAGCTCATTCTGAAACACTGAACCCTACAACTCACGCCTCTACTTTTAGTGAAACATTTACCTCAGTTTCAACAGAACAACAAACAACTCAAGCAACCGATATCGTGGAACAAGAAACCGAGCAAACACACACTTCCTCTGAAAACGATAAACCTATGGCACCTACGCCAGCTAGTGTTTCTGTTGGTAATAGCACCTTAAAAAGTACCTTAAGCACGGGAACGTATAACCAAGATATTATCACACTTTCGTATGAATACAGTGTGACACTTATCGGCTTAGCAATTAATGATCGACCGATTATTGCTATTCAACTTCCTACAGAAATTTCAAGCCAGTTAGATAACGACACTCTAAAGCAACAAGATTTTCTGACTCTTTTAACAGGGACTGTCAGTTATCCAGGAACAGCCACTCAAGATATTCACAGTTCAACTAACGGCGTCAGCCTCTCTTATAGTAGCACTTATCATTCTGTTTATCTGACTTTTCCAAGTAGCACCTTGGTGTTACTTCCCGGAACCAAATGGTCTGCCGCCATTTCATTTGATGTCGGCGCACTTTATAAACGAGGAATTTCAATCCCTCCTGCTCTTAACGGCAAAGACTATCCGATTCGAGGAACCTTTACAGATGTCGGCACTGGATTAGGCGCAATTAATATTATTATTGGGAATAATACAAAAACAGGCATAATTAGCAAAGCTCAACTTAGTTTAGGTAATTATCCCGTTCCTCAAGTCACACCAGCCAAACTAACTCAACCAAATCATCTGGACACTACTGTAACAGGGACCATTCAACAAGTACAAGACCCAAACTATAACTACTCTGTTCAATTAACCTTGAACCGCCATGATGGCACCACTACCCCCATTGTGGTGAAAGGGATTTCTGTCGATGCAGCCGGAAATTTCTCGACATCGTTAGCTTCACCATTAGAATATGGCGACACGCTCTCTACAATTGTCTTTGCTCGTTCAAAAACGTCAACCGACTATATTCAAAGCAGCCCCTCAGCTGACCAAAGTGTCAATTGGTCAATCCAACCAGTCACAAACGTAGTCGCCAATGCCGGCTCAACTCAACTTTCAGGTAAAGCTTCTCAAGCATCTAACGGAACCTATCAAGTTAAAGTACAAATAAATGGTGGTTCTATTTCCACAACGCCCTTAGATTCCAATGGCCATTTTCAATTTGCTAATTTACCCACTTTCCAAGGAGGAGAAACGGTCAGCTTGTGGGTCCAAGGGGTCAGCAATCGCACTGGCCTGCCTTTGTTAACCAGTTCTACTGTTTCTCAAACAGTTGCTTATCCTGTGCCTCAACTAACAGTCACGCAAATCATTGAGCGGAAAAATGCACAAGGGCTCTGGGAAGCTGCAAACTCTGTCGTAAGTGGTCAAATCATTCGTTTTACGTTAACCACACGTTTAACCAATCAACCAGCAACATGGATGAATCAGCAATTACGAGCAACGGTGCCTAAAGGACTGTCCCAACTTTCAGCTGCTACATTAACAAAACAATCAGCAGTAGGTTTAAGTACGCCAATAGCTGGGCTTCAACTTTTAACTGATAGTTCCACTGGTTTGCCGTATTGGAGTTATCACAATTCGCTGCCAGCAGATAATTTTACGGAAGCTAATACACAATTCACCTTACAATATACAGCAACGGTTACAGAAGAATGGATAAACCAATTTCTTTTATTTTCTAGCACGGTTACTGGCAATGATGGTGGCGGAACGCCAATTACGCCAATCACTAAGGAACAGTCTTTACCTATCAAAAACGGTACCCTCCGTTTTGTGCAGATGCCAACTACAGTTTCCTTTAAAAATTTACCTTTTCCCAGCAAACGAACCATATACTCACCATCGACCATCAGCGCTCCTTTCCTCATTGCCGATGGTCGAGTTGCAAAAACACCATGGCATTTGTTGGTAAGAGAGAGTCAGCCCATGCATTCAACTTCTACAAATAAAACGATCCAGCAAGCTTTCATTTATCGAAAAAATGGCAGTGATTTTCCTCTCTCCTCTTTAGCAACCGAAGTTTATCAATACACCGCAACGGACGATAACAATGTAGAAATTCCTTGGAACCAACAAAATGGACTTTTTTTAAGCGTTGCTCCTGACCTTAATTTAACGGTCAAAGAATCTTACACTGCCGAATTACAATGGATTCTTTCTGATACACCCCTCTAATTAGGATTTAGCTTTTTTAAAAGTTAAAAATAAACAAGAAAGAAGGAATAAAAAATGAAAAAGATCGTGCGCATTTCAAGCATTTTGTTCGTTGCTACGCCTCTTATGCTTTTAAATAGTCCAAAAGTTGAAGCAGCTCAAGTCGCTTCTATTCAATCCAACGCTGATATTACATTTGCTCTTGATAATACTGTCACGCCACCTGTCAACCCGACGAACCCTTCTCAGCCTGTGACACCTAATCCTGCTGATCCTCATCAACCTGGTACAGCCGGCCCCCTTAGTATTGACTATGTTTCAAATATCCATTTTGGATCAAAACAAATTCAAGCCGGAACAGCGATCTATTCGGCACAACTGGATCAAGTGCAAAATAGTACTAGCGATTTAATTAGCGTGCCAAACTATGTCCAAGTAACTGACAAACGTGGTCTAAATCTTGGCTGGAAATTATCAGTTAAACAGAGTGCGCAATTTGCTACAAGTGATTCAACACCCGCTGTTTTGGATAATGCATCCTTGACCTTTTTAGCAGCAACACCCAATTCAACACAGTTACTTTCTTTGGCACCATTAACGGTCCCAGTAACCTTGGATCCAACTGGTGCCGCCACTTCTCCTGTGGCGACTGCCGCTCTTTCAACAGGAATGGGCACTTGGACATTAGCTTTTGGTAGCGGAGCGACCGCTGCTCAAGGCATTCAATTAACTGTTCCTGCGACAACGAAAAAAGTTGCAGCTAAACAATATAAAACAACGCTTACTTGGATTTTGGATGATACACCACTTTAAAAGAAAACAAACAAGGTATTGTATGAAGTTGTTTCATGCAATACCTTGTTATAAAAAATTGTCAAAAAGGAGTGCACACTATGAATCAGCAGCTTTTTAAATGGCTCCATGCTATTAGCGTCATCATTTTTTTATTTTTTATTGGCTCTTATTCTGTAGAAGCAAGCGAAATGACTTTTTCTGTAAAAGCCATTTTACCCGACAATCAACGAACCAAAGAAACAAGTTATTTTGATTTACGTGTCGCTCCAAACCAAACACAAAAGCTACAAATCGAACTAACGAATCAAACAGCCAACGACATTACCGTGCTAGCTTCAGCCAATGCAGCGATTACTAATGATAATGGCTTGGCAGATTATTCTCATGCTGAAACAAAAAAAAGACCCATCTGCACCTTTTACTTTTAATGAGATTGCGCAATTACCAAAAGAAATCCAACTACCTAAACACTCAACCAAGACTGTTGAATGTCAGCTTACTTTACCGGAAAAACCATTTAATGGGTACGTTTTAGGAGGACTCTACTTTGAACAAAAGTCAGATGAACAACCTGCTCACTCAGAAAACGGCGTGGCCATCAATAATCGTTTTTCTTATGTAGTCGGCGTCTTACTTAGTGAAACAGATGAACCTGTTCAGCCAGAATTATCTTTAAATGAAGTAAAAACCGATCAAGCTAACGGTCGTAACCGCATATTAATGAATCTCCAAAACAAACAAGCGGCTATGATTAAAAAATTACAAGTCGATGCCTCTTTATATTATGAAAAAGAAACCAAACCTCGCTACGAAAATCACCAAGAGTCGTTAACAATGGCCCCTAATACAAATTTTAATTATCGGATTGACTTAAAGGAACAACCTTTTGTTCCTGGAAATTATACTGTAAAAATCAAAGCAAACGATGGCTATCAAGACTATTCGTGGGAAAAACACTTAGTCATCCAAGAAAAAGAAGCTAAAAAATACAATGCTACCGCCGTCAACCTCCCACCTGAGAAACACACCAATTTCCCTTGGAAACTAGTGAGTAGCATCACGCTGGTTTTTCTATTCATTTTGGGAAGCACGATTTATTATTTCAAGAAAAAAATACGTGAATCGCAACAATAAAAAAGCACATCGACAATTGTCGATGTGCTTTCATAATCACTTAATTATTTTGTATATTCTTCAACTAATGCAACGACTTCTTCCATCGTGTCGCATTCTTTTAATGCACGATCAGCAAGTTCAGCCATTTTAGTTGTGTCTAGACGTTTCATCAAGCTACGTGTTTTAAGGATAGATGTAGCACTCATTGAGAACTCATCTAAGCCCATACCCAATAGTAATGGAACAGCTGTTTGATCGCCCGCCATTTCACCACACATACCAGCCCATTTACCTTCAGCGTGTGCTGCATCAATTACATTTTTAATTAAACGTAAGATTGATGGGTTGTATGGTTGGTATAAGTAAGAAACGCGTTCGTTCATACGGTCTGCCGCCATTGTGTATTGGATTAAGTCGTTAGTTCCAACACTAAAGAAGTCAACTTCTTTGGCAAATTTATCAGCTAATACGGCAGCTGCTGGAATTTCAATCATAATACCTACTTGGATATCGTTTGAAACTTCAACACCTTCGTTGACTAATTTTTGTTTTTCGTCTTCAAAGATTGCTTTCGCTGCTCTAAATTCTTTCAAAGTAGCAACCATTGGGAACATGATACGTAAGTTACCATGAACAGACGCACGTAATAATGCACGCATTTGTGTACGGAACATGCCGTCACCTAGTTCTGATAAGCTAATACGTAATGCACGGTAACCTAAGAATGGGTTCATTTCGTGTGGTAATGTTAGGTAAGGAAGCTCTTTGTCCCCACCAATATCCATTGTACGAACCACAACTGGTTTTCCTTCCATTCCTTCAAGAACTGCTTTATACGCTTGGTATTGGTCCTCTTCAGTTGGAAAGTCAGATGAATCCATGTATAAGAATTCTGTACGATATAAACCAACAGCTTCGCCGCCGTTTTTGTGTACGCCTTCTAAATCTTTTGGTGTACCAATGTTTGCAGCTAACTCAACATGTTTGCCGTCAGCTGTCACTGTTTCTGCATTTTTTAGTTTATCCCATTCTGCTTTTTGATCTGCATAAGCTTTTGCTTCTGCTTCAAATTCAGATTTTTCAGCATCTGTTGGGTCAATAATAACATCCCCAATGATTCCGTTCACTGCTAAAATATCGCCTGCTTTTACTTTGTCAGTAATTTCTTTTGTACCAACGATTGCAGGGATTTCTAACGAACGAGCCATGATTGCTGAGTGAGAAGTACGTCCGCCGATGTCTGTAACAAAGGCTTTAACATACGTACGGTCTAATTGTGCAGTATCACTAGGTGTTAAGTCATGGGCAACCACGATTACTTCTTCGTTAATCATTGAAGGATTTGGAAGAGTCACACCTAATAAATGTGCTAAGATACGTTTGGCAACGTCACGAATATCTGCTGCACGCTCTTGCATGTAAGCATTGTCGTCCATTGCTTCAAACATACCAATATACATATCCGTAACTTCTTTCAAGGCAGCTTCTGCATTGACTTTGTTGTCTTGGATATTTTGTTTGATTTGACCAACCATTTCTGGGTCAGATAAAACCATTAAATGAGCATCGAAAACTTGCGCTTCTGCTTCACCAAGGCTTTGAGCTGCTTTGTCGCGAATTGCTTGCAACTCTTCAGTAGATTTTGCTAAAGCATCGTCTAAGCGAGTTGCTTCTGCATCAGTATCTTCTACGGAAGTTTTGTTGAAAGACAAGTCAGGTTGAACTAGCAGGTAAGCTTTAGCAACAGCAACGCCATCACTTGCGGCAATCCCTTTTAGCATCTCAGACATTATTCAGCCAATCCTTCTTTTTGTAATGTTTCAACGATTGCTGCCATTCCTTCAGCTTCGTCAGCACCATCAACAGTGATTGTTACGTCAGAACCTTGACCAACGCCTAAAGACATAACGCCCATGATTGATTTTAAGTTAACAGATTTACCTTTGTATTCTAAGTTAATATCTGAGTTAAATTTGCTTGCAGTTTGTACTAATAAAGTAGCTGGACGTGCGTGAATTCCTGTTTCTGCTACAATGTGAAATTCTTTCTTTTCCATATAAATCGGTCTCCTTCGTAAATAAAAAATTTTTATGTTAGGGTTTTCCTTTCTTGATACGCTAAAATCAAACGTCTACTCGAAAAAAGACCCTTTCAGTTTCTAAGATTACCATTTTTTTCTATCTTACACAACACTTTTTGCTTAAATTTCGTGATGTTTTGCACTGACTATTCTTCCTCTTTTTGGTAACGATAAATGATTCGTCCATTTAACCCCGCTTCTCCAACAATTTCCGCGCGGTCAGGTAAAGAAATCCAAGCATCACGAAATTGGAAAAATTCATTTTGCTCCACGATTAATTCAGAGATTTCTCCAGCTTTTAATGAAGCAATTTTTTCTACAAAAGGATTTTCAGCCATTGATTTCACCACTCTTTCTCTTAAATATCAACTCCTATAGTTTACTTGAAAATGGCGCAATTGTCTGTAAAAAAATCGAATCTTTGCCTTTTTTTAAACAAGGTCTTTTACTTGATTCTCTTACAAAAAATGCTATAATAACTTCAAAGGTCAAAAATGGTCAAGTGGTTTTATAGACAGAATTTATTCTTGCTATCTAGTACTTGGCTGGTTTGAGGAAAAATGGTCTGTTTACTAGAAATAATAGAGCAAACAACTATTTTTCTGGCCTCAGTTATTTTGAAAGGATGTGTTTCATTCAATGATTTGTCAAAATTGTCAACAAAATGAAGCAACAATTCATTTATATGCAAATGTGAATGGTCAAAGAAAACAACTGGACTATTGCCAAAGCTGCTATCAAAAATTAAAAAATCAAGCAAATAATTCCCCTCAAAATATGGGACAAGACCCTTTTGGCTTTGGGAGTTTAGACGATTTATATCGTTCTCTTTCTCGCCAAATGCAACAAGGTAATCCTTATGAACAACAAACACCACCCACTCAATTTGGTGATGGTGGTAATGGAGGTCAACCCCCTCGCGGAGGCGCTGGCGCTGGTCAAGGTTTACTAGGCGAGTATGGGATTAACATCACCGAAGCGGCACGCCAAGGAGATATCGATCCTGTGGTAGGACGTGACCAAGAAATTAAGCGTGTCATTGAAATCTTAAATCGCCGTACAAAAAACAACCCCGTTTTAATCGGTGAACCAGGTGTTGGTAAAACAGCCGTTGTCGAAGGTTTAGCCCAAAAAATTGTCGATGGCGATGTGCCCCAAAAATTATTGGACAAAGAAGTCATTCGTTTAGATGTGGTTTCACTTGTTCAAGGAACTGGTATTCGCGGACAATTTGAAGAACGGATGCAAAAATTGATTGAAGAAATCACTGAAGCTGAAAATGTCATTTTATTTATTGATGAAGTCCATGAAATTGTGGGTGCTGGTGCTGCTGGTGATGGCAATATGGATGCTGGCAATATTTTAAAACCAGCCTTAGCACGTGGTGAATTACAATTAGTCGGTGCCACAACTTTAAATGAGTACCGTATTATTGAAAAAGACGCTGCCTTAGAACGTCGGATGCAACCAGTCCAAGTAGATGAGCCAACCGTTGCCGAAACCATAACGATTTTACATGGTTTGCAAAAACGTTATGAAGATTATCATCATGTTAAATATACAGATGAAGCGATTAACGCAGCAGCAAACTTATCCAACCGTTACATTCAAGATCGCTTTTTACCAGATAAAGCGATTGACTTGTTAGATGAATCTGGTTCAAAAATGAATCTAACTATTCAACTCGTCGATCCAAAAACAATTGATAAAAAATTAGCAGAAGCGGAACAACAAAAACAACAAGCTTCCGCAGAAGAAGATTTTGAAAAAGCGGCTTACTATCGTGATCAAATCAATAAATTACAAGCAATGAAAGAAAAACAAATCAGCGATGAAGAAACACCCGTCATCACTGAAAAAGATATTGAAGCCATTGTGGAACAAAAAACTGGCATTCCTGTCGGTGACTTAAAAGAAAAAGAACAAACCCAATTGAAAAATTTAGCTGTTGACTTAAAAGCTCATGTTGTCGGACAAGATGATGCCGTCGATAAAGTAGCTAAAGCGATTCGTCGCAATCGTGTAGGCCTAGGCAAACAAAACCGCCCAATTGGTTCCTTCTTATTTGTAGGGCCAACAGGCGTTGGTAAAACAGAATTAGCAAAACAATTAGCCTTTGAGCTATTCGGTTCAGAAGATTCGATGGTTCGTTTTGATATGAGTGAGTATATGGAAAAACACAGTGTTTCTAAACTGATTGGTTCTCCTCCAGGCTATGTTGGGTATGACGAAGCTGGACAACTCACAGAAAAAGTCCGTCGTAATCCTTATAGTTTAATTTTATTGGATGAAATTGAAAAAGCACATCCTGATGTTTTACACATGTTTTTACAAATTCTCGACGATGGTCGTTTAACAGATGCACAAGGTCGTACAGTCAGCTTTAAAGATACCATCATTATCATGACAAGTAATGCTGGAACAGGAGCTGTGGAAGCTAACGTTGGCTTTGGCGCTGCCCGTGAAGGTGTGACTAAATCTGTTTTAGGTCAATTGAACAACTTCTTCACCCCCGAATTCCTTAACCGTTTCGATGGTATTATCGAATTCAAAGCATTAAGCAAAGAAAACCTGATGAACATTGTCAGCTTGATGTTAGAAGAAGTAAATGGCTTATTAGCTAAACAAAAATTACACATTGAGGTTCCAACAGAAGTCAAAGAGAAACTCGTTGATTTAGGCTATGATCCTGCAATGGGCGCTCGTCCTTTACGTCGAACAATTCAAGAACAAATTGAAGACGGCATTGCTGAATACTATCTAGATCATCCTGAAAATCATCAATTAGTCGCAGCGTTAGATAACGAAGGTAAAATTATCGTAACTGGCGCACAAGAAGTGACTAAAACAGAAACTTCAACATCTGACCAAGCAGAATAATCAAAAATCCGCACGCATTAATAACAATGCGTGCGGATTTTTTTATGCTTTTCACTTTTTATTTTCATCAAAAAAAACTATAATAGAAGAAAGATATTCGTATACTTGTTCCTCATAGAAAAAATTCAATCTGGAACTCCTGTACATAATTGGAAACGCTCTTTTGCAGCACACAACTATAATGAGGTGATAAAATGAAATTAGTGAATGTGACCAATAGCTACAAACAATTAGTAAATAAACAATTGGAAAACACGGATGCTTACTTTGTAAAAGTCTACTCAGCAGGAAACACGACCGCTGTCTATTCAGAAGCAGCTCACCATGTGGAAGTTCTGATTATGAATAAAAATCGTCGCATTCGTCCGACAGAAGTAAAAGAAATTTTAGCAAAACTGTTAAAACGATTACCTAAAGAGGCTTATGACCCAGATGAAATTTCTATCATTGAATTAAACCATGTGACCGAAGTGTCTGTTCCATTAAAAGTTTCCCTCATGGAAAACTAAAAAAAAACTGCCGAAGTTTCCCCACTTCGGCAGTTTTTTCAATTTATTGTGACGTTATTTTTTTTACAAGACTTTGATAATTTTCCGACCAGGCTTCCTCATTTGTCGGACTGACTAATTTATTTTCCTCGATTGCTTTTTTTCTTAAGTCATCTACTTCTTTTTTGAAATTTTCCCCCGATTTTTGAGCATAATCTTTTGAAAAATATTTTGATTGGCGAGAATAAGCCTTCAGTTTCGCATCTTTAATCTCTTCTTCTGTATCTGCAAAATATTCATCATAACGAAGATCGGTTATTTTCCCTGAATCTTTTAACGTAATAACCGTTAAACGTCCAGAAAGCCCCTCCCCAAAATCTTCTGTTAGACTTGTATAATGTTCTTTTGAGGGTTCTTTGATTTCCTTGGCTAAAGCCCTAGCAGCAGGAAGATAGCCATTATTAGCGCTATTGGATTGACCTTTGGCTGTCTGGAAGGCGCCATCTAGACGATTTTCAGTAACCATTTGATTTTCTAAAAAAGTCATCGTATTAACAACGGTCACTAACGATTGATCAGTTCGGGCGTTGTTCGCTTGAAAATTTGCATAGCCGGATAAACGTTTTGTCACTCCTGCCCATTCTTCAGAATAATAGTTTTTAGGTCCACGTTCATCAAATTCCACTAACTGAATTTGTTGATCCTTAACAACGACATCAATTAAAGCCGTATAGCCGCCATCAAACACGACTTCATGATGATAATAATCTCCTTGAACTTCCCCGATTTCTGGACGACCTGACCAATACATCTTCTGGGCTTTTTCTTCTGGACTAATTACTGATTGTCCATTATTAGCTTCTACTGTAGCGCCAGAAACAGCATCAACTTCAAAGGTATGTCCATTACGCTCATAACTCACTTTGGCAGCACTCTCTTTCGATTGATTATTCGTGTTTGCCTGCTCCTCCTGCTTTACAGAAGTGTCATTAGTGGCTTCCGAGGCACCACTCGTTACTTGGCCTGCTTCTGCTTCAGTACTTTCTTTCATTTTTTCAGTTCGTTGATCTGGTTGGCACCCCATTAAAATAAGCATTGAACAAAATAACCCGACAACTATCTTTTTAGTTTTCATTTTTCCTCCTTTTAAAGCTCATTGAATTACCATCCAATTCTAATATAAGTAGGATAAAAAGTATAGCTAAGCAATCGTTTTTTCTTCATATGGCGATAAACTTAACTGCCCAGATAAATACTCACCTAGATAGATTTCCTGTAATCTTTGGAATCCTTGTTCTTGGATTTGCGTTAATAGCCAGTGCTCATCCTTTTTGATTAACTCTAGGACATCCATGTTGGCTTGACCGTCCACAATAATCGGGTAACGAATACTTTCATCGCCATATTCGACGATTGTTAATTGACCATTTTGTTCTAAAACCGCCCGTTTAACAAGCTGGACTTCATAAATACCATTTGCTCGTAATTTAAACATCAGATCATTTGCAGAAATACCATTTTTCAAACATTCCTTCACCACAACCTGTCCATCCTTGATTAAAGTAATGGGTTTACCATCCACAATTTGCTTCACATAGCGATTGTGTTCTTTTGCAAATTTTAAAATTAAGACTAATAATGTCCACAAAATTAACACTAATACAAATTGGAGCACCGTAATTGAATCATTATAAATAACACCACCAATAATGCCCCCCAATACATAGTTTTGCACTTGGTCCATAGCCGATGTGGGCGCCAAATTCCCTTTTCCCATCAAATTAATTTGGACAATTAAACAAATAATACCTAAAGCAAATTTAATAATAATTGGACTATAAAACTGCATTAATTTTCCCTCACTTTACTTTATGATTTCAATCGTTGGTGTTAATAAATACGTTTCTTGTAATGTATAAGACTGCTGATCCGTACTTAAACTCATTTTATAAAAGACTTCGTCAATTTTAACTATGGTTCCGTCAGCCAATTGTGTACCATTGACATAAACTTTTTCTGGAGAAACCTTTTTTTCCTGTGCCACTTGTTCGACAAAATGTACCATTTGTGAAGATTGTGAATGCTGATTTTGGTTCAGTTGATAATTGGAATATTGAACCCCTAAAACAAATAATAATGATAAAAAAATAATAATACTTAATTCACGATATTTCGTTTGAATTTGATGTCGCACATAAAAACTAAACACAATGACTAGCCCGATTAACAAAGCAAAAATAAAAAAATACTTTAAGTAATCATTTAAATTAGATTGGCTTTTTAAATACTCGATGCCATAAAAATTCATGTTCTTGTCCACTCCTTGATAGGTTCGTTATAGTAAGTATTCTATCTCAAAAAAACAATCACGCCTACTTTAATACCTTATAACAAGAAAAAGCTCAGCGCAATCATCTTGAGAATGATTGCGCCGAGCTTCAATCTTCTAAAGATTCAGCTACCGATTGATTACAAATTAATTTTACATCAAACTTTTCAGTTCAACATCTGGATATTTATCCGCAAACCAGCGTTCCGCAAATTGGTTT
Organism: Enterococcus sp. DIV1307a; assembly: GCF_050537425.1. Lineage (NCBI taxonomy): Bacteria > Bacillati > Bacillota > Bacilli > Lactobacillales > Enterococcaceae > Enterococcus > Enterococcus sp. DIV1307a. The sequence continues at coordinate 452,825 of NZ_CP172914.1, read as the reverse complement.
TCAAATAAGAACAATGGTTGATCGAAACGGTCCCGTGCCAAAATATTTCGGCTAGAGCTCATGCGTTCATCTAAATCTTCTGGATTAATCCAGCGGGCAATTTTAGAACCCATTGGCGTCATTACTACTTCAGCATTGTATTCATTAGACATTCGGTATTGGAAAACTTCAAACTGCAATTGACCTACTGCGCCAATGATATATTCTTCTGTTAAATATGTTTTGTATAATTGAATGGCTCCTTCTTGAACCAGTTGGTAAATTCCTTTATGGAAAGATTTTTGTTTCATCACGTTTTTGGCAGTCACTTTCATGAATAATTCAGGGGTAAATGACGGCAACTCTTCATATTGAACATTCATTTTCCCTTCATACAAAGTATCGCCAATTTGGTAATTTCCTGTGTCATACACACCGATAATATCGCCTGCAACAGCTTCTGTGACGTTTTCGCGGGCATCCGCCATAAATTGTGTCACGTTACTTAATTTGACTTTTTTGCCTGTTCTACCTAAAGTCACGTCCATGCCTCTTTCAAAAACACCTGAACAAATTCGAACAAAGGCAATTCGATCACGATGGGCTGGGTTCATATTCGCTTGAATTTTAAAGACAAAGCCTGAAAATTCTTTTTCGTAAGGACTTACTTCGCCACCCTCTTCTGTTTTATGCGCATGTGGCGCAGGCGCAAATTGTAAGAAGGTTTCTAAAAATGTTTGAACCCCAAAGTTTGTCAAAGCAGAACCGAAGAAGACTGGCGTTTGATCACCACGAGCGATTTTTTCCTCGCTAAATTCATCGCCTGCTTCTACCAACAACTCAACATCTTCCAACACTTGTTGATAAACGCTGTTATTGTGCAATGGTAAATCGCTTGGGATATCGCCATCTTTTAAAGGAATAAAACGCTCCCCGCCATTATTTTCTGGACGATATAATTCCACACGTTCATTATAAATATCGTATAGACCTTCTAGGCCTTTTCCCATACCAATTGGCCAGTTCATTGGATAAGATTCAATATCCAATAGTTCTTCCAATTCTTCTAAAAGTTCCAATGGTTCCCGTCCGTCACGGTCCAATTTGTTAATAAAAGTAAAAATTGGAATACCACGTTTTTTAACAACTTGGAAAAGTTTTTTCGTTTGTGCTTCAATCCCTTTGGCACTGTCAATAACCATCACAGCACTATCCACGGCCATTAAGGTCCGATACGTATCCTCTGAGAAATCCTCATGCCCTGGGGTGTCTAAGATATTAATCCGTTTGTCTTGATAGTCAAATTGCATCACAGAACTCGTTACCGAAATTCCCCGTTGTTTTTCAATTTCCATCCAGTCAGATTTGGCAAAGTTCCCTGTTTTTTTCCCTTTGACTGTTCCAGCTTGGCGGATGGCGCCCCCAAATAATAATAATTGTTCAGTAATCGTTGTTTTCCCAGCATCCGGATGGGAAATAATCGCAAACGTACGGCGACTATCGACTGCTTCTTTTTGATTGATCGTCATAAAAATCTCCTTATCACTTGTGATGTTTATTTATTTATTTTCTTCAGCATAATTTTTGATTAACCTTTGCTAGTATATCATGTCAAGCCTTGAGAATAAAGAGCTGCTGTTGGCTGTTTTTTAAAAGGAAAACCTGCGACATTAGTCAAAACGACTGATGTCACAGGTTATTTTTAACGTCTTGGTTCGTCATCTTCCATTTCTTTACGGAAAAAACGACGATTTTCTTCTGGTTCTTCATCGACAGTTTCTTCATCGTAGAAATGAACGCGTAAGACTAGCAAACGTGTGCCTTCCATTTCTTCAGCAGTTAACTTAATATTGCCCACTTCAAAAGAAGGTTTTTCCCCTTCATCAGGAATGGTTCCTAATGCTGTAATTAAGTAACCTGCCATTGTATCAACATCGCTCATGTGTAAATCTGTTTCAAATACTTCATTAAATTCGTCAATTAACATGCGTCCTTGAACCAAATATTCATTGTCAGCCACTTGTGTATATAAATTTTCTACTTCATCTGTTTCATCGTCAATTTCACCAACGATTTCTTCTAGTAAATCTTCCAGTGTTGCTAAACCGACAACACCGCCATATTCATCTAGTAAAATCGCCATTTGGTTTTGTGTTCGTTTTAACTCATAAAGTAAATCATCAATAAAAATGGTTTCTGGGACAAATAATGGTTCTTGGATAATCGCGCCTAATTCAATGTTTTCAAAGCCTAAATTACGTGCAGCTTTTAGTAACGTTTTGGTATGTAAAATACCAACAATTTTATCTTTGTCTTCACTATAAACAGGAATCCGAGAATAATTTTCTCCTAAAATTAAATTGATGTTTTCTTGGACATCATCTTGGATATCAACCATGAATGCGTCTGTCCGAGGAACCATTACTTCTCGTGCCACTTTTGTATCTAATGAAAAGACACCTTGTAACATTTCTAGTTCTTCGTTTTCCAAAACACCTTCTGTTTCAAGCATGTAGCGCATTTCATCTCGTGTCATCTTCGAATCGGCATCATCGAAAGTCATTGGTGTGATTTTGGATAATAAATCGGTCGAAGCCGATAGCAACCAAACGAAGGGACGCGCGATAACTCCTAAAAAGCGGACTGCACCAGAAGTCAATTGAGCGACTTCTTCTGATTTATTCATGGCAATTCGTTTAGGATATAATTCACCAAATACAATAGAAACGTACGTTAACAACGCTAAGATAATGATACTGGCAAGACTCTTAGCTGCGGCGCCGCCACCTAATACAGGGGCCAAACGACTAGATAAAGTCTCTGCTAATGAAGCACCAGATAGGATATTAACCAAAGTAATCCCTACTTGGATTGTGGATAAAAAGTTATTGGGGTCTTGCAATACCTTAAGCAATTTTTGAGCTTTTGCGTCGCCGTCTTCCGCTTTTTGTTCCACACGATTCTTGTTAACAGATACGACTGCAATTTCCGCCGCTGCCAAAAAGGCATTGATAAACGTCAACACGACTAATAATAGAAGTTGCGCAATTAGCGACTGACTCTCAGGGTCAGCATTATTCATAATGTTCTCTCTCTCCTTAATTGTTGATAATTCCGAGGCTGTACTTTCGTACTCTTTTAACGTTCTTCCTCTTTTTATGGTTAGGCTTAGAAACAGACACAATCAGTATTATGACAGGTTATTTTCTATCCTAATCCATAAAATCATAGCACGAAAGATTAGCGGATTCAATCATTAACCGTTATTTTCTTTCGTATTTGTTTCATTCCCTAAAAGAACGGCATTGGTAACTTTTTCACTACGACCCGCTTTGACCATATCAATAACATAGTAGATAATGGTCCGGCAGATTGCGTAAAATGGAACGCCAAGGAAAATACCTAGCAAACCTGCTAAATTTCCTGCCACCAATAAAATTAAAATAATCGTTAACGGATGGATTTTTAGAGATTTTCCGATAACGTTTGGATAAATAATATTTCCGTCCAATTGTTGAACCACTAGCACCACTAAACAACATAAGGCTGCTTTGACGGGTTCATTAAAGATGGTCACTAAGACAGCGGGCGCTAATCCTAGATAAGGGCCTAGATAGGGAATCAAATTCGTAAAGCCGGCAATGACACCAAATAAAAAGGCATAACGAACGCCAAGCAATGAATACCCAATAATCGTAAATGTACCGACAAATAAACATTCAATCGCTTGTCCACTAATATAACTGGATAAGGTTTGGTTCAATTGTCCTAAAAGATCCACAATATCATCTTTTCTTTTTTCAGGTAAAAAACGTTGAATCGCTGGTACTAGCTTGTCTCCATCTTTTAACATATAAAATAAAATAAATGGCGCAGTGACCAAAACAATGGTGGTTGACGCCACCGTTGATACGATTGAACCTAAGCTACTTGATAAACTACTTAAAAATTGTTGGATAATATTTGCATAAGAAATATCCATTTTTTCAATATAGCTTGTTAAATCAATTTGTTTAAAAATAGGTAACTCCGCAATCTCATAAATCCAGGTCTCCACTTGTTTAAAGAAATCAGGCATACTTGATGCTAAACTAGCTAGCTGATCTGCCAACTTAGGGATAATTGTTAATAAGATCAGAACTAATGCGATGATTAGTAATAAAAATACCAGTAAGACGGCATAAATTCGTTTCATTTTCGTCTTCATTAGTAGATTGACCACAGGATTTAGTAAATAATACAAAAAGCCTGCTACTAAGACTGGGGCAAACAACGTTGAAAAGAATGTCCCAATCGGTGCAAATAAGAAATTAATTTTCGAAGCAATAAATAATAGCATGGCCACGACAAGTAATTCAACTGACCAGAAAAATAATTTCGATTCTTTAAATCGATTAATCACAGCGGCTCCTCCTTTATTTTTATTCAATTGTTGCTGTTTTATTTTATCACACCTTCCCCCCTCAGTCATTGAGAATACTTCATTGCTAGAACTTTTTCGTGGTATAATAAAATAGAAACAGATTCTGAACTTGGGGGTTTTTCTATGCATGTAGCTCAAACAAAAGATACCATGAGTGATCTTTATTTAGATGCTGTCCGGCTTCGTCAACGCGTATTCGTAGCGGAACAAGGGGTACCAGAAGAGATGGAAATCGATGAATATGAAGCACATTGTATTCACTTTGTTTTGTACACGAACCATGTAGCTGTCGCAACTTGTCGCTTGCTTCCACTAGAAAATGGCGTTATGAAATTACAACGAATGGCCGTTGAAAAAGCTTACCGTGGCGCCGACTATGGACGAGTGATTATGGAAGCGGCGGAAAATTTTGCCAAAGAACAAGGCTACCACAAGATTACTCTAGGAGCACAAGTCACCGCTGTAGGCTTCTATGAACGTTTAGGTTATCAAAAAACAGGAGCACCTTTTATGGATGCTGGCATTGAACACTACGAAATGAATAAAGAACTATAACACCAATTAAATCGGAAAATTTAGAGCTTGGAGCATTAGCCATTTTGGCTAATGCTCCAAGCTCCTTTTGTGGGCTGTTTACATCGGCTATTTTTTTGATAGCTGTTGATAACGTTGATACCAGATATCTACATACTCGGGCGAGAAGGGGCCTTTTTCGTTATTAATCCAATCCACTAAAGTCTTGACATTTTCTTTTAAAATGAAGTCAATATCTTCTGGATAATCCATTAGTTTGCTATGAAATTCATATTCATCAACGTCTAGTAAACGTTTTTCACCATCTGGAAAAACCTTGATATCTAAATCATAATCAATATACTTCAACGCTTCGTCATCTAAAACATATGGCGAAGCCAGATTGCAGTAATACGAAACCCCCTTTTCTCTAATCATTGCTATTATATTGAACCAATATTTCTTGTGAAAATAAACAATGGCTGGTTCACGAGTCACCCACCGACGTCCGTCGGATTCCGTTACTAACGTGTGATCGTTCACACCAATTAAAGAATACTCGCTCGTTTTTAGTACCATCGTATCACGCCACGTTCGATGTAAATGTCCGTCATGTTTATAACTCTGAATGGTTACAAACTCGCCTTCTTTAGGAATTCCCATAATACCCCAACTTTCCCCAAATAAAGTAAAGCACTGTTACTTTTTGGGTGTTCATACATCGATATCAAAATAATTATATCATATCTTTTGAGTTTGCGTACATTGAGTTCACTTAAAGAAGACGATTTCTGAAAAAATTTAATTCAGATGACCAAATAGTTTAAATTCAGTATATATTTTCAGCTTAATTACTGTATTTTTTCAAAGACTGATACTGCGCTCTCTCTTAAAACCTGATTCAATTCTTCAACATTTGTTTTACCAGTTGTTTCAAGCCACGCAACGGCTGCTTCAGAACCTTGTTGAACAAATGGAAGCACGCCGTCTGCCCAAGTTGCGCGACCACATAAGACTCCATTAAACGAGGAACCTGCTTTTTTTGCAAATTTCAATGTTTCCTGAAACATCGTAGCACTAACCCCTGCACTCAAGAAAATAAATGGAAGTTGTGTTGCTTCACTTTGCATGTTGAAAAAGGCCTGCGCTTCATCTTGGCTATAAAGACTTTCAGTGCCAAAACCTTCTACAAAATTCATGTTCACAGGGACTTCTACTTTTAAAACATCAACATTATAGCGATCCTTTGAAAATTCTTTCATCGCTTCAATTACTTTGTGCGGTTTTACTTTAGCGTATTCTTTTGAAGCACTATCCGAATTGTTTGCATCATAAGAGACAATTTCTAAAAAGAATGGAATTTCTTCGGCTAAACACTCTGAACCAATCCGTTCTATATAAGCTTTCTTTCGTTCATTGATTGCTTCACTTTCGTCAACATCGTAATAAAGTAAAAATTTACACGCGTCTGCGCCCGCTTCTTTTAAACGCTTAACCGACCAAACATCAAGACTATCGGGTAACCGTCCTGGTGTCGAAGCATCGTAGCCCGTTTTTTCATACGCAAGTAACAAACCTGAAGTCTGTGCTCGATTTTCAGCAGCAGCTAGGCCATATTCTGGATCCAACAAAATTGCTGAAGTCTCTGGTGTTAAGCAACGAGATACTAATACTTTAAAGTCACTGATTTCTTGCGCAGTCACCTCTTTGTATTTTCCCATCATGCGTTTTAAGGCCCCACGTTGATCAATGGCTAGTGCGCCAATAATCCCTTGATCATCTACCAGATTTTCTAAATGTTTACGTTTTTGTTCACTAATTTTTTTCATTCTGTTCCCTCTCCTAATTGATTATTTAGTAACGTAGCAATTTCAGCTGGCGAACTTGCTTGTTTCAGTCCAGAAGTAACTTCTTCTCTTAATAGGAGGCGCGCAACGGAAGAGAGTAATTTCAAATGTGTCGTGCCAGCTTCGGCATCTGGAATAAACAGCGCAATCACAAACTCCGTTAATTGGTTGTCAAGGCTCTGCCACTCAACACCTTGGTCCAAGGTAACGATGATAATGGCCGCTTGTTGAATCGTTGCTGCTTTTGCATGAGGTATCGCAAATCCATTCATCATCCCCGTTGTTCCTTCTTGTTCTCGCTCGTTCAGTTTATCGAAAACTTCCTGTGCGTCCTGAGCAACTTCCAATTCTGTTGATTTTTTTGCTAAAAAGTGAAAAACATCCTCTTGCGTTTGTAACTGTTGATTTAAAAAAATATGATTTTCTTTAATAAAAGCCATTCCATCCACTCCTAATTCCTGTTATTTCATTTTTTTGATAACGATTGCTCTTGTTTGGCGATTCTACTTTTTTGTACAAAACCTAGCAATAAACCGCCTACCAATGAACCAGCTAAAATTGCCAGAACCCATTGAACAGCGTGAGTAACAACTGGTAAAACAAGAAATCCTCCATGAGGTGCTGGCACTTGTACCCCAAACATATACGTTAGGACTGCCGCAATTGAAGATCCGAGCATCATAATTGGTAAAACCTTCAAGGGGTCTTTTGCCGCAAACGGAATAGCGCCTTCTGTAATATGTGTGGAGCCTAAAATAAAGTTCACTAGCCCCGCATTGCGTTCATTTGTGTCAAAGTATTTTCCAAAGAATAATGTAGCAAAGCCTGTAATTAAAGGTGGCGCTATGCAGGCAGCAGAAACTCCTGCCATAAAAGAAGTATTTCCTTGAGCTAAGAGTGCCGTCCCAGTAACATAGGCCGCTTTATTAACTGGACCTCCCATATCAAAGGCACACATACAACCCACAATTATTCCTAAAACCAACGGACTGGAGTTTTGGAAACTAGCTAAAAAGCTCATCATTCCTTCGTTAACAGCTTTCATCGGATCTGCTAGTAAAGACATAGTGATACCAATAACTGCAACGCCAATGACTGGATAAAGGAAAATTGCTTTTAAACCATCTAATGATTTAGGCAAACCTTTAAATACTCTTTGTAATAAAAGAATGAAATACCCAGCAAGAAAACCAGATAATATCCCTCCTAAAAAGCCAGTGCCACCAGTGTTAGCAATCAAACCACCGACAAAGCCCACAACCAAACCAGGTCGTTTGGCAATCCCCTCTGCGATATACGCAGATAAGATTGGCACCATCATGCCCATTGAGGCATCACCAATACTTTTTAACATAGCAGCGGTAGCATTATACTGACTACTTTCTGGATCAAATGAATAAATGCCCCAAATAGCAAAAGAAAGAGCAATTAAAACGCCGCCTGCTACTACAAACGGCAACATGTGAGAGACGCCATTCATTAAGTTTTTATAAATACTATGTCCAACATTTCCTGAAGAAATCTGTGTTTCCTGTTCAAGTTCATCCACTGCTTGGTTTTCGGCCGCAATCGATCCTTTGCCTGCGAGTGCTTCTTCAATTAAGCGATCTGCTTCTTTAATCCCCACACTGACAGGGACATCAATGATTCGTTTCCCAGCAAAACGTTCTGCTTGAACGTCTTTGTCGGCGGCAATAATGACTGCCTCCGCTCCTTGGATTTCTGCAGGTGTTAACTCGTTTTCTATACCAATCTGACCATGTGTTTCAACCTTAATCGTAATACCTTTACGTTTCGCAGCTTGTTCCAATGCCTCCTGTGCCATATACGTGTGCGCTATTCCCGTCGGACAACCTGTAGCAGCTATTAATTGATACGTAGCCATCTGTTTATTCCTCCTCTTGAATCTTTATTTGTTGCTCTAACTCCTGAACATCTGAAAAATCTGTCAATCCTTTGCGAAATGCTGTTGAACTACCTGCTGCAATACTTCTTTTTAAATTTTTTTCCAATGAAAGTCCTTGATGCCAGCCAGCTAAAAAGGTACCTAACATTGCATCCCCTGAACAAGCTGTATTCACAACCATTCCAGTTGGTGAATTACCTGAAAGAACCTTTTCATTATTCATAAATAAAGCCCCTTCACTACCTAAAGAAAGTAAAATATTTTTGGCTCCCCGCTTCAGTAATTCTTGTCCGTAAAAAATGTAATCGTCCTTAGTCTGCACTTCTGTATGAAACCACTCTTGAAGTTCTTCTTCATTTGGTTTCAATAAAAATGGTTGATAAGGCAAACAATCTAAAATTTCTTCATAACTACTGTCTAAAATTAAGAACACCTGCTTTTCAAAACAAATTCGGCTAATTTCAATCAAAATACTTGGCGAAACCCCTTGTGGTAAACTTCCTGATACGCACAAATAATCCCCTTTACGTAACTCTGAAATTTTTTTCAAAAAACGTTGTACATGTTCTTCAGATAATTTTGGTCCTTTATTGACTAATTTGTATTCCTTTTGATCTTGGGTAACTTTTGTAAACACATTGATTCTCGTTGTGCCAGCGACTTCGATAAAATCAGTGGTTATCTCTTTTTCTTTTAAATAATCCTCGACATAGTTCCCAGTGAAACCAGCTTTGACTCCCAAAGCGGTATTATCAATCCCTAACATCTTTAAAATTAGGGAAACATTGACTCCTTTCCCGTTTGCTTGAATATCATCTTCCTTCGTGCGATTCACGACAAAAGGAACTAGCTCTTCTGTTTCGATAAATAAATCAATGGCTAAATTTAATGTACATGTATAAATAGTCACTGTAGTTCCTCCTTTCTCCTCTTTATTATGTCTCAAAATACCATGTAAAGGTTTTCATTCTTTCGCAAAAATATAGAAAACATTTACAATTTCATAATTTCTCTAGCTTTTTTATTTTTTTTCATTAAAAATAGGCTTATAAATGTTTTTTTAGTGAAAGAAAGAAGGGCTAGCCATTATGGAACAAAAATTGAGTGAGTCAGAGCAATATCTCTGGCATTTTATCGAAACACATATTTTAGAAATCCCTGATTATTCCATTGTAAAATTAAGCGAACGAGCCAACGTATCAACTGCGACGATTGTAAGAACCATGAAAAAGAAAGGCTATGAAGGTTTCACATCCTTCAAGCATCATTTGAAAGATAAAGAAAACCAAAATATAAATTTTTCAGCATTAGAAAAAGTAGACCGAGGAATTCGGACGGCCATTTTAAAGAATGAAGAAGAAGTAACTCGCACGATTAACATGATTGAAATTGGTAATATCGAAGATGCGATCCAAAAAATCAAAGCTTCTCGACGGATTATTATCTTTGCTAGAGGTTTTTCAGAATTAATTGCTCAGGAAATGATGGTTAAGTTTCAATTGGCTGGCAAATACTGTGAACTGCATACGGACCCAGAAATTATTAAAAATATTAGTAAAAAGTTATCAAAAAAAGATGTGGCTCTTTTTGTTTCTTTAAACGGAGAAACCCAAGAATTAGTTGTCGCTGGTAAAAACTGTTACGACTCAGAAATTGGGACTATCCTTTTAACTGCAAGCAAACACTCTAGTTTAATGAAATATATTGAAATTCCGTTCGTAGGCTTCAAATCAGAAGGCTCCTTTTTCCCCGATTATGAAGTGCGTTCACGGTTACCACTATCCATTCTGGCAAGAATTTTATTGGACGCCTATGCTTTAAGAACGACAACTTAGGCTTTCTTAAATAATAAAAAACAAGCATTCCTTCACTTAAAATAAAGGAATGCTTGTTTTTATTTTGCAACAAAACGTGCTTCTACTCGATAAATTCGTTGACCACGACTAGAAAATTTTTCTTCGTATTCTGTCATAATGTTGCCTTCAAACTCGCTATTATGCAAATCTAGCCACACACGTTCAATAATCATGCCATATTTAGAAAAGCTACTTAATGAGTATTCGAAGAGCCCTTGATTATCCGTTTTAAAATGAATTTCTCCATTTGGTTTTAAAATAATTTCATCTGTCGCTAAAAAGTTTTTATACGTTAAACGACGTTTTTCATGTTTTTTCTTTGGCCAAGGATCTGAAAAATTTAAATAGATTAAATCTACTTCATTTTCAGCAAAATATTCTGTTAATGCTTCGCCGTCTACTCGCAATAACTGTAGATTAGGTAACGGCTCGGCCACTAGCTTATCTAATGCAATCGATAAAATACTTAATTGCATATCGATACCAATATAATTAATTTCAGGATGTGCTTTAGCCATTTCATAAATAAAACGACCTTTACCTGAACCAATTTCAATGTGGATGGGATGATTATTGCCAAAACGTTCTTGCCATTTCCCTTGCCATTTTTCAGGACCTTCTACCACATATTGTGGATATTTTGCCATATATTCTGCTGCTCCGGGTCTATTTCTTACACGCATATTTAAAATTCCTTTCTTTTAAAAACAGACTGGTGAAATTCGCCAGCCTGTGTGGATGTTAAATGAATTAGTTTAACTACTAAACATTCGTTTTAATTGTAAAATTTCTGCAGTCATTGCTCTTCTTTCGCCTTCTTGATGATGACGAACAATCTCTTGTAAAAAGCTAAATAAACCATACCAATAAATTCGTTGAACCGTACTTTCATTCGGGATTAAACCATAAGATAGTAACCATTGATTCCAACCGGAACGAGGCACATAATGACTCAAAATCATTCCTAAATCTACCGCTGGGTCCGCGACCATCACAGAATCCCAATCTACTAAATAGAGATAATTATTCGAGACTAACCAATTCCGATGATTCACATCGCCGTGGACAGCCACATAGCTAGTTTCTGGATATTCTGGTAAATGATTGTATAAATAAGTGATTACTTCTTTTAAATAACTGTTTCGTTTTAATTCTTTAGGTAGTTGACGCTTATACTCTTTCAACATTGTTAGCGGGGTACAAACTTCGCCACCAATTTTTTTCAACATGTCTTTCAGCAAATTGGAATGATGCAATTGGTATAACACGTCAATCACGTCATTGCGTTTGCCAATTTCGTCCGCATGTAATAAACGTCCTTCCAGCCATTCTTGGGCTGTTAGTACGTCGCCATTCGCTGTCCGCTTTGTCCAAATCATCTTCGGGGCTAACCCTTCTTTAGACAATGCTGCAAGAAGTGGAGAAGTGTTTCGTTTAATGAACACTTTCTCTGTTTCTTTTATTCCCATGTATGTTTGACCAGTTGCGCCCTTTATCGGCTGCAGACGCCAGTCTTTATCCAACTGAAATTCCATGGAAATTATCTCCTATCTCAACACAATTTTATTGCAATTTTTACAGCAATTACCATTTTAGTCGCCAAACCTTGCTTCGTCAAGCTTCTATGTGGTTCTTTTGTAAATTTTGCTGGGTTTTCTCATCTTTATAACTTATTCAAGCGCATTGGAACATACATTTTAGTGAAAATCACAACTTCTACAATTAAGGCACCCAGAATGAGCAAGCTATTTTGCAAACTGCCTAAACGAAGGCAGACAATCCCACCAAAAATAATGGCCGCAACAGATAATGCGCCACCAATTAACCGGCGAATCGCTGCTTGTTTTTTTTCTATTGAAATTGGATATAGCTGTGTCATCACCATATAATCAAATTGCGTGTACATGGGAATCAACTGGAACCCGATTAAATAGACAAACAATAAAGCAACTACCAACGCAATCCAGAATTCTTGTAAAAAGAAGAGTAGCACGCCACCAACCAAAATCAAACGAAACAATAAGCCGCTATATTCGCTACCTCGTAAAAAGCTCCGAATGAATAAGTAAGCATACGTGTTCTCAGATGTTTTTTTGACTACTCCGAGGAGAGGATCTAAGTATTTACGGCGTTTCACTGTACTACTCACTTCAGGAATATCTGTAAACAGCTGAATGAATTTATAAATTCTATGCATTCTGTTTTGTTCTTTTTGGATCATTTTTTCCCAATCCAAGAAACTCTGTTTCATCTTATTTTGCCAAATACTCGATAAACAAACGGCCAGGATGATGCCACCAATCACACCAACCCAAGGCGTCCAGTAAATGGCTCCCGTCATAATCAAGAGACTACTGATCAACCAAACGAACCACCAACTACGGTAAGTGGTTGACGAAAGATGATAGAGCCCATAGCTTTGTAAACTAAGATGTGTATAAATCATACAAACTAGCATGACCAAAAATAAAAAGAAGGTTTGAAACGACCAACCCGTTGTAACTACAATCAACGGCATCAATAGGCCACTTCCTAGAAAGCTGACCACAATCGGTAAAAGTAAAGAGTAGCGCAGCGCCCGTTTCAGATAAGCAGCGAATTGTTTTTCTTTTGGTAATAAAAAAACCTTGTCTGGCTCTTCTGTCAAAGTAGCCAACTTACCAACTTGAATGAGTAGCAGCCAGCCCAACAGAATTAACGGTCTGCCCCAAACAAAATCACGAGGTAATTCTTTTAACAACTGGGAATAGTACAGACCTAATCCGCCTAATAAAAACATACAGACTAAAACAAAATGATCATTTAAAATATAGCGCAAGTACTTGGACATTTTTTTGAAATGCCGTGACAAACGTTGACTAAAAAATTCGCCCATGTTACCCCACCTTTTCTTCCTTCGTCAAGGCAAGATAAATATCATCTAAAGAAGACTCTGGTAAATTAAATTCTGCACGTAATTCAGCCATTGTACCGTTTGCCCGTAACTTCCCTTCGTGTAGCACCACAAAGCGATCACAATATTTTTCAGCTGTTGCTAAAATATGCGTGGACATTAAAATCGCTGCCCCTTGCTTACGCATCGTATCCATTAATTCTAATAAAGCATGAATTGCTAAAGGATCTAAGCCTAGAAAAGGTTCATCAATAATATATAAACTCGGTTCAATTAAGAATGCACAAAGTACCATGACTTTTTGTTTCATGCCTTTTGAAAAATTAGCAGGAAACCATTCCAATTTATTGTCTAAGCGGAACGTTTTTAGTAATGGTTCTGCTCGTTTGAACGCTTCTTCTAATGGAATATCATAAGCCAAGGCCGTTACTTCGATATGCTCTTTCAATGTTAATTCTTCATATAAAGAAGGTGTTTCCGGAATATACCCGATTTTTTTACGATATTCTTCAGGGGCTTGTTGCAATGTTTCCCCGTCAATCATAATTTTGCCTTTTTGCGGCGTAAGTAACCCAATAATATTTTTGATGGTGGTACTTTTCCCCGCACCATTCAAGCCGATTAAACCAACCATTTCACCAGACTTGACATCAAAATTAATATCTTTTAAGACAGGAATATGGCCGTAACCTCCTGTTAAATGTTCAATTGTTAAGCTCATTTCTTTTGCCTCCAACCTTTTCTCTCTACCATTATTAAACCCTAAGCGAACCAAGAATTCAAAAATTACTCCCTTAATTAAATGGATTTTTTTCTTTCTCTTATTATACACGAAATGAAACGAACTTTTTAGCGAACTCACGTACTTTTTCATCCACAGAGAAATCAACTTGTGGTAAAGTAAAGGAAAGAACCTAGAGAAAAGAGGAATTTTTCATGAATGATTGTATTTTTTGTAAAATTATCAACGGCGAAATCCCAAGTTATAAAGTCTATGAAGACGAGAAAGTCTACGCGTTTTTAGACATCACACAAGTGACCAAAGGACATACCTTAATGATTCCAAAACAACACGTTGCTGATATTTTTGAATATAATGACCTTTTAGCAAGTGACGTCTTTGCTCGTATTCCTAAAGTAGCACGAGCATTAGAAAAAGCTTTTCCAGAAATGGAAGGATTAAACATTTTAAATAACAATAAGGAAGTGGCTTATCAATCCGTTTTCCATTCCCACGTTCATTTGATTCCCCGTTATTCAAAAGAAGATGATTTCTCTATTCATTTTGGCAACCATCAAGAGGACTATTCCGCCGAAGCGATGCAAGAAATTGCTGAGACCATTGCAAAGCAGGTGAACTAAATGAAAAAATTTATTAAAGGCCTCTTTTTTGGCGCAGCTGCCGGTACCATTGGCGGTTTGTTGGCTGCTCCAAGAAGCGGGAAAGAAACACGTCAGCATTTAATCAATGAGCTAGAGGACTATCGTTCACTGAAAAATCAAGTCACGAATGACTGGGATCAGGTGCAACGAAACTTGGGAGTTGTCGAAGAAAACGTTCCACTGGCAACTGAATTTTCAAAAGACCTGCAACAAGAAATCACTGATTTCAAATTCCAAGCGGAACCTCGGATTGCTCAAATTAAAGAACAAATTGCCAAAATTACAGCTGAATTACCTGACACACAAACCAACAAGCAAAAGTAAAGTCTTTGATGTTAATTATTTCTTTTGTTATTAAAAAAATAAAAAGTGTGACGTAAATACGAATTTTGTTTGAAACTATGCCTGAGACTCTTTCTTTTTCAAAATGAGGTATGGTATAGTTATAACAGAAATAAAACTAAAAAAAACAGGAGTGCATAAGAGAATGAAGAAAAAACTAATCTTAGCTGCAGCGGGCGCAATGGCCGTTTTTAGTTTAGCAGCGTGTTCAAGCGGTTCAAAAGATATCGCAACAATGAAAGGTTCAACAATTACTGTTGATGATTTTTATAACCAAATTAAAGAACAAAGCACTAGCCAACAAGCGTTTAGCCAAATGGTTATTTATAAAGTCTTTGAAGAAAAATATGGCGACAAAGTAACTGACAAAGCCATTCAAAAGAAATTTGATGACGCTAAAAAACAAGTGGAAGCGCAAGGCGGAAAATTCTCTGATGCACTAACACAAGCTGGTTTAACTGAAAAATCATTCAAGAAACAATTAAAACAAGCCGAAGCAATGCAAGTAGGTTTGAAAGATCATTTGAAAATTACAGATGAAGACTTAAAAACAGCTTGGGCAAGCTTCCATCCAGAAGTAGAAGCACAAATTATCCAAGTTGCTTCAGAAGATGATGCCAAAGCTGTCAAGAAAGAAATCACTGACGGCGGCGATTTCGCAAAAATTGCCAAAGACAAATCAACCGATGCTGCAACGAAAAAAGACGGCGGTAAAATTAAATTTGATTCACAATCAACAACTGTTCCTGCCGAAGTTAAAGAAGCTGCCTTCAAACTAAAAGACGGCGAAGTATCAGAACCAATTGCTGCAACAAACGCACAAACGTACCAAACAACTTACTATGTAGTGAAAATGACGAAAAACAAAGCAAAAGGCAATGACATGAAACCTTATGAAAAAGAGATCAAGAAAATTGCTGAAGATACAAAATTAGCCGATCAAACATTCCAAGCAAAAGTTATTAGTGACGAATTAAAAGCGGCCAATGTGAAAATTAAAGATGATGCCTTCAAGAATGCTTTAGCAGGCTACATGCAAACTGAATCTTCAAGCGCTTCTTCAGAGAAAAAAGAATCAAAATCAAGTGATTCTAAAACAAGCGATACCAAAACAAGCGACTCTGAAAAAGCAACAGATTCTTCAAGCAAAACAACAGAATCTTCTTCTAAATAAGCATAAAAAAGAGAGTGGTCGATTGACCACTCCCTTTTTTTATTTATCTTTTGGAACATAGAAACTGCGGTTATCTAAACCAAAGATTCGTTCCGTATACTCCCCAGGCTGTGTTTGACGAATTGCCCCTAGCATCATTTGAATGGACGCATCCATGGTATCAATTTGATGTAAGATTTCCGCTTCCATAATTCTTGGTCGCACAGGTGAGCCATATTCCAACAATCCATGGTGGGCTAAGACCATGTGCCGAAGAACGACAACGTCTTCTTCTCGATCATCAATTTTCAAAGCCAAACACGCCTTGGTAATTTCCTCATCCACCAAAACTAAATGACCAATTAAGTTCCCTGCCACCGTATATTCTGTCGTAATAGCACCAGATAATTCTAAAACTTTTCCTAAGTCATGTAAAATAATCCCCGCGTATAATAGTGACGTGTTAATTTCAGGATATTCCTTAGCAATTGCTTTGCCTAGGCGTAACATTGAGACAGTGTGGTAAGCTAAGCCATTCGCAAAAGCATGATGGTTCCGTTTGGCTGCAGGAAATTCATAAAATTCTTGTTGGTATTTCGTCATGAGATAGCGCACAATACGATTCCAATGAGCATTGGTAATTTCAAAAATTACTTGATTGATTTCCTCGACCATCTCTTCTTTTTTCAAAGGCGCTCGTTCCATATATAAACTTGGCTGGCTTGGTTCCTCTGCTGTCGCTAAACGCATGTGTAAAATTTTTACTTGGGGTTTATTTTGATAAACTTCTCGTTTCCCATTCAGTAAAACAACGTTCCCCGCAGTAAATCGTGTAATTTCATCCTCAGAGGCGTCCCAATATTTTCCGTCAATCGTGCCAGATGTGTCTTGAAAGGTAAAGGCAATAAACTTTTTCCCATTTTTAGCTACACGTACATCGGCATTTTTAATTAGAACAAATGATTCAAAAAGTTCTTCTACTGTTAATTCACGTAATTTTTTCACTTGACGCTTCCTCCTTCTAACGCAATTACTCTTTGTTTTAAGTCCTGATAATAGCTTACCATTTCTTGGTCAGAAGAAAAACAAATGACTTGCTGTTTTTGACCAAACTTAGTAAATAATTCAGCTAATTGGGCTTTTCTTTGATGATCATAATGTAACCAGCCATCATCAATGATAATTGGACAAATCAGTTGCTCGCCTTGGACTGCTAAAAAGGCAAAACGAACAGCCATCATCAATTGATCTTTAGTGCCAGTTGATAATTCATGTAAATAAAACATTTCTTGTTCTTTCGTCACCGCAACTAGTTGACCTTCGGCTACTTGGATTGATTGATAACGCTGATTTGTTAAAAGTGCAAAGTAGCTTGATGCATACTGTAATAAGCTGGGCAATTGTTGTTCCGAAAGCTCTGTTAATAGGTCCATTAACAGTTGCCCCGCCAGTTGATACCCAGACCAACGTTGAGCTAGTTCTTTGATTTCCGCTTTTAAAATTGCTTGTCGTTGATACAACTCATCTAAGGTACCATCCGTCATTAATTGTTGTTTTTCATAAATCAGCGCTTGATACTGTTCTTGTATTTTATCTAACTTGCTTTCTTCCAGTGCTTGTTGCTGCGCCAGTTGTAGAGAACGGGCTTTTAACGTTGCTTCTGTTACTGCTTCTGGAAACAGATTGCCTAATTGTGTCGCTAATTCTTGTCCACGACCAACTTGGGCTTGCTGAGTGGTCAGCTGTTGAATCCTACTTGGAACATCAGCGATTGATAGAATCCGATAACGAATTAGTAAAGGCTGAATTCGTGTTAACGCTTCTTGCTGTTTAGTTTTCAACTCTCGTAACTGCTGTTTGAGATAGCCATCTGCTTGATACTCCTGAGCAAAGCGAACTTTCTCCATTTCTTCAGCAAACCCTTCTAAAAAGTGTAACTTTTCGGAAAGGCTCTTTCCTTGCAAGGGTAAATGCGTCATCAATGGGAAGATTTGTTCTTCAAATACTTGGCGTTTTTGTTGATTTTCCTTCAATTGACTCATGAGTTCTTCATTTGTTTGAACAAGCAATAAATAGCGCGTAATCAATTCCCGCTGATTCATTAAAGTATCAATTTGTTGCATTTTTCCTAATTGATGGACTTGGGCTTGCTCCGCTACTGCTTGTTCAAGTTGTTCCACTTGCAGTTGTGCCTCACGTTCTTGATTCAGCGCTTGTTGGAACTGTTCATTTAAATAATCTAGTTGCGAAAGTTTCGTCTGCCATTCTTCTTTCACTTCATCAGAGGAAGCTTCTTTTCTAGTGGCGTAGCTAAGCACTTCTTTCGCGATAAAACTAACTCCCACGAGAACTAGGCCCCATTTTAAAGGGCTTGGCAAAAAGAAACCGAGTAATGCAAGGATACTTCCTAGCAATAACCAAAGTGGTTGACTTGTTTTCTGCGCTTTTTGGGCACGCGTCGCTTCACCAAAAAATGCGGCATGCGCTTTTTCAAAATCCGTTAACTGGTCTTCCAGATTTTCAATTTGAGAAGCCAAGAATGCTTTCTGTTCTTGTCCTTTTTGAAGAGCTTGCGTATACGCAACTTGTTGTTGGCGCCACTTTTGAACGGTTTCGTTGTCATAAAAAAGCTGTGGTGGTCGTTCAGGCGACCATGACCATTCGTTCTCTAAAAGGACCATTTCTTGACGATTTTGCTCAAAGGTTTGGGTCATCCATTCCGATTCCGTCATCAATTGTTGCATATCATAGCGTTGATTCAACAATTGTTGAATCAATGCTTCTTGTTCTAGGTAAAAAGCATACCCTTCTGGAACATCGAGCGCTTCTGACTGAAGAGATAACTCTTTGGTCAAACGTTGTCGTTCTTTGTCTAGGTACATATATTCTTGAAAGGTTTCTTCTAATTGAACTTGGTCTTCTTTTACTAAAACAACGTTCTCTGTTTCTTCAGGTAGCGACTGCCATTCTTCGTACAAGGGAAAGTGACGTTGCTGTTCCGCAACCTGTAACAAGTCCTGTTGCGTTTCTTTTAATTGCTGTTGCAGTGTCACTCGCTGTTGTTCTGTTTCGCGAATCGTTTCTTCTAATTGTTGAAAAGTTTGTTGCTGCGCTTCTTTCTCTTGAATTTGCTCTTTTAGTTCTTGATAAGCCGCCAACTTCTGATTGAGTAATGGCTGCTGCCCTTTGCCTTTAAAGATTTTTTGTGCTTCTTTAAAGTACGCATTTCGGTAAGTCAAAAGTTGTTGACTACCAGAAACACCAATGGCTAACAAGGATGTTTGCAGTTCCTCTTCTGTCAACTTGTCACTCGTAATTAATTGTTCTTGTTGGAAAGTAAAAATCTCTTGAAATAACTTTTTCGTTAGCGGATGTAACATTTGCTGTAAGGTTTTTTCATCCCCCATTTGTTGTTGATAATAAATGATTGCTTGCCCTTTATTTTTTTCTTTAAAACGCTCGACTTGAACTTCCCCAAACACAGGATGTGCCAACCACAAACGACCACCATACGAACCACCATTTTTAGGTACGTAATCGCGTTTTCTTTTGCCCTTTGTGGGAAAACCAAACAGCATTGCTTGAATGAATTGATACAATGTGGACTTGCCAACTTCATTTGCGCCGTACAGCAATTGATTACCAGATTCAAATGTAATTTTCTGTTGTTGCCATTTTCCAAAGCCCACAATCTCTACTGCAAGTAATTTCATAGTGGGTCCTCCTGAATAGTAAAGTCTTCATTAATTTGCTCATGTGCTAGGCGCAAGCTCTCTAATCGCCACTGCTCATCCATTGAAAAAATTCCAGCAAATTCTGGATAACGTAACAATTCCTTGGTGGTATCTTCAAAAATAACTGGATCTAAGTATGTTTTTTCTAATGCCGTTAATAAGTTGGGACTAGCGGATAAATAGATCGGTTCTTTCGTTGGTTCCTCTGCTTGCAATATTAGGCGATAAACAAAAAAATCACCTTGCGTTTTTTGTAAAAGCTGCTGCTGTAAGTAGCTTAATAGTTCACCATTGACAATGGCTTGCACCACGGTCACATCCAAATGTTGCGTTTCTTTCAGTGTCAACGCCATCAATTGCTGTTGCTGATGCGCATGCCACTTCGTCAGCAAACTGGTTTCAAGATAAGACAAAACGCTTTGGGTGTCACGACATTGCGCAAGAGATACTTCTTCATTCGTCCAATCTATTTCTGCGACTTTTTCAAATTGAACAGTCGCTTGATTTTGGGAAAGTGTGACCACTGCAACCCCTTGTAAAGACTGTTCTTTTTTCGTGTGTCCTTGAGGTGTTCCAGGATAAACAATTAGCGGTTGTTCACTAACAATTTGCGGCTGATGAATGTGGCCCAATGCCCAATAATTATAGCCAGTGGCTTTTAAATCCTTCCATGTAAACGGAGCATAATTTTGTTGCGCTTTCCGACTGGTGTCTCCATGATAAATCCCAATATGAATATCAGATTCTGCTTGTTTGATAGGAAATTCTAGTGCTTTATTTTCATCAATCCAGGGATGCTCATAACTAAACCCTGAAACAGCCACTTGTTCGCCCGCTTTCGTTTCAAAATACAGTGTCTCAACCATTTCTTTTTCAAATAAAAAAACATTGTCTGGAAAAGAAAACCAATAGCGGTCTTTTTTATAGTAATCATGATTCCCAAATGTTAGAATCACAGGGATTTCTGCTTGTTTCAACTGTTCTAATGCAGCCATCAATTGGGCTTGCATTGAAATAGAGGTCTGACTTTGATGAAACGTATCTCCTGCAAAAATAACCAAGTCCACCGCTTCTCGAATGGCAACTGTTACGATATTCATTAACAATTGTTGATTAGCTTCTCTTAAGCGCTTCGCTAAGGCTGTCGGGATCCCAGTTAACCCTTCAAAAGACCGATCCATGTGTAAATCAGCTGTATGCAATAGTTTCATCGTTTCCCCTCCTTTTCTCCTCCCTTTATCATATCATTTTCTGCCAGCTTGGTCAGTAAAAACATACGAAAATTTGTTCGTTTTTTTATTTTCAGTAAAAGAAAAACTCTGACAAATTGTCTTATAGACAACTTGTCAGAGTTCAATTACGTAAATTAATCGTTATACATATCACGCACAGGAGTCATGATAATTCGGTTTAAATCATTGACAACTAAGCTAAACGCTTGTTCTTTTTGCATTAATTCGTTGATAACTGCTGTTTCTTGCACTTTCGTTGCAATGCTTTGTGCTTTTTCAGCATCTTCATCCGTGAATTCTTCGCCGCGCATTTGTTTTTCTTGAAGTCCTTGTTGGAATCCTTGGAATTCTTTAAACAATGTGTAAGCTGCTTCGTCTGCTTTTACTTCTTCATA
This sequence comes from Enterococcus sp. DIV1307a, assembly GCF_050537425.1. Taxonomy (NCBI): domain Bacteria; kingdom Bacillati; phylum Bacillota; class Bacilli; order Lactobacillales; family Enterococcaceae; genus Enterococcus; species Enterococcus sp. DIV1307a. The sequence goes on along the minus strand of NZ_CP172914.1, from coordinate 431,169 downwards.
CGCTGCTTGTAATGCTTTAAATTCGTCTAACTCACGTAGTTCACGTTCAATCTGATTGGCTGTATCATAAATGTTACTCAATGGAATCCCTCTTTTCTCAATAGTTTCATCTTTATTGTACCATTTCTCTTAGGTTTTCCCAACTAATTTCCTAATAAGCCTCCGAAAATTCCTTCAATCTTGTCTTTGACTTTTTTCGCGCCGTCTTTAATTTGTCCCCCAACTTCATTCAATGTATCTCCGAAATTGCTAGCGCCGTCTTGAACAGAATTTCCAAAGTCTTTTAAGTTATCCCGCCAATTAGAATTGGCACCACCAGTTAAACTATCGTTGCTATCAACAACTTTCCCACCTGTGGCATAAGCATCCGCGACAGGAAATTGTGCTTGTTTGACTTGTGGCAAGATGCCACTGGCTTGACTGTTGAACACCTGAGAAGCATATGTGGCGCTACTACCTTCCAGATAATGGGTTTTACTGGTTTCTTGGAAGCCTAGCCAAGTAGCAATGACAACTTCTGGTGTATAACCAATCACCCACTGATCGTTCGTTTTACTACTATCGAAGTTGGTTTCTGTCGTACCTGTTTTACCAGCCATTACGTAGCCTGCTGGTTGTGCGTTGACCCCGCTCCCAGAACTAAAGACCCCTAGTAACATACTTGTAATCCCGTCTGCAACATCTTTGGTAATGACTTGTTCTTTCTTGACTTTAGTATTATCAACTACAATTGCGCCAGTTGAGTCGACGATTTTTGTAATTAAATGCGTTTCAGTTTTATAGCCTTCATTGGCAAAGGCACTATAAGCTCCCGCCATAGTTAGTGGCGAAACACCCGTTTGTAATCCTCCAAGGGCTAAACCATAGTACCGATCTTTTTCTGATAACGGAATGCCAAATTTCTCTGTTTTTTCATAGCCTTTATCTAAACCAATTTGATGTAATAACCACACCGCTGGTAAATTTAAGCTTTCTCCTAAGGCTTGGTACATAGGAACTTCTCCACTGTACGTTCGGCTATAGTTTTGCGCTGGATAATAATCTTGTGGTTTATCTTCTAAAACAGAGTCTGGTTTATAGCCAGCCTCTAAAGCTGGTGTATAGACAGAAATTGGTTTTAAGGACGAGCCTGGTGAACGTTTTGTTTGCGTTGCAAAGTTAAAGCCTCGATAAACGTGTTCTCCTCGACCGCCCACCAGTGCTTGCACGCCGCCGGTTTTCGGATCAATGGCTACAGAGCCACTTTGAACCATGGCACCATCTTCTGCATTGGGTGGAAATAGTGCATCATTTTTATAAGTTGCATCCATCGCATCTTGATACCCCTGATTTAAAGAAGTGTAAATCTTGTAGCCTTTATTTAAAATATCTTCTTCTTTAAATTTATAACGATTGACCGCTTCATCAATTACCGCATCAAAATAATATGGATATTTGTAACTATTTTCGTCGCCAACATAGGTGTCATTTAATAGACTCGCTAAGTTAACACTCGCTTCTTGATTGGCTTCTTCTTGAGACAGTTTTTTATTGTCGACCATAAGTTGTAAAACGGTATTCCGTCGCGCTGTGGCATTGTCAATGTAATCAATTGGGTTATAGATTCCTGGCCCTTTTAACATGCCCGCTAGCGTTGCGGCTTCCCCCACTGTAACTTGGGACGCATCCACGCCAAAGTATTTACGAGCTGCATCTTGCACGCCCCAGACACCATTACCAAAATAAGAATTATTTAAATACATTGCCAAGATATCTTTTTTCGAATATTTCTTTTCGATTTCAATCGCTAAGAATAATTCTCTGGCTTTCCTATCTAACGTTTGCTCTTGCGTTAAGTAAGCATTTTTGGCTAATTGCTGCGTAATTGTACTTCCGCCACCACCGCCACCGATTTTCCCAAAGGTCAATTTTCCAACAACCGCACGGGCAATCCCTTTGATGGAATACCCTTTATGTTGATAAAACCCGCGATCTTCAGTTGAAATAACCGCATCTTGAATATAAGGAGAAATATTATCCAGTTCCACAAAAGTCCCTTTTTGCCCGAATAATTTTCCGACTTCCTCTCCTGATTCATCATAAACACGTGTTGATTCACTTAGCCCCGATTTTAGGGTCTCAACGTTTGCGGACTTGGCTAAGTAAAATAAATAAATACTGGCACCTAAAGCGACTACCAAACCAATTAACAAGAAAATTTTATTGATTTGATACTTTTTCCAAATCCGCTTTCTGGCTTGATGGAATTGTATTAAATAAGGCTTTATCCACGTCCAAAAATGACGTAATCCGACACCGACTTTACTAAAAAATTGTTTAAGATTGTCCATAGTACTCCCTCTATTTACGTTTCTTGGCTAAGTCTACCATATTCTTGTGGGTACGACCTAGGTCTAAAGCATGAAAAATTCTTGAAAAACAATTTCAATGATCTTTTCGCTGTAGCAAAGGAAATGTGGCCTTCGCTAGAGGTAAATAATTGCTTACGTTTAGAAACGAGTCTTTATTTAGCCTCTATTCTATCATGCTTTTCTTCGTTTTTTATGTAAATTTGTTTAAGAATCTCTCAAGGAACTGCCTTTCTAACAAATTTCAGCTTTTTTTCCGTTCTGACTTGACCTTTTGAGTAGCTTTGTTACACTAAATAGCGAATCAGTGAAAGGTGGGATTTGGTGGAATATTCAATGAGATTACCTGAAAATTTTTCAACAATGACTGTAAAAGAACTATTAGAAAATGAGTGGCTAGTCCCTCGAAAAGTGCGCCATTTTTTACGCACGCGAAAAAATGTCAAAATCAACGGAGAAACAGCTGCTTTTCATTTTCCAGTCCAAGCTGGCGATTGTGTCACCTTAACGTTTGAAGAAACCGATTATGTGCGTCCCACTATTCATTTGGGGGAAGCAACGCGTGTGAAGGTTTTATATGAAGACGAACATTTAATGATTGTAAATAAACCTTATGGCATTAAAACCCATCCAAATCAGCCACAGGAAACAGACACCTTGTTAAATCATGTTGCTGCCTATTTAGCTGAGAAAAATCAGGTCCCTTATGTCGTTCATCGATTAGATAAAGAAACCAGTGGTGCGATTGTCTTTGCTAAAAATCCTTTTGTCTTACCTATTTTAGGGCGTTTATTAGAAACAAAACAAATTTACCGTCAATATCAAGCGATTGTAGCTGGTCACTTTAACCAAAAAGAACAGACAATCAATCAGCCGATTGGTCGTGATCGACATGATCGCCGGAAACGACGGATTGATCCTCAAAAAGGGGATTCAGCGATTACACATGTCCAAGTGGTCCAAGCTCTTTCTAACAATCAAACCGCAGTTACCTGTGTTTTAGAAACAGGTCGGACGCACCAAATTCGGGTCCATTTAGCTAGCGAAGGGCATCCAATTATTGGTGATCCGTTATACAACCCAAAATCGCAGGCAGCTCGTTTAATGCTCCATGCTTCACAACTTCATTTACTCCATCCGTTTACAAAAAAACAAATCGTTGTGACTGCAGCGCCTGGCCTATGGTAAAAAAACAGAAGAAATCGGACGGTAACCGCCGATTTCTTCTGTTTTTTTATTTTACCGCACATTCACTGCTGAGAACGGCATATCTGCGTTTGCTCAGTGTCTTGGTGTTAAACAGTTCCTGAGCTAACTCTCAGCCTTAATCATTTGTAGCCACTCTTTTTGTAAAATTCCGTAATTGTAGATATCCAGCCATTGGCCATCTTGAAATAACGCTTCTCTATCAATTCCTTCTTTTTTGAAGCCTACTTTTTCATAAACATGAATCGCTTTTTGATTGTTACTATTGACAGCTAATCTGATTTTGTGCAAGCCCAATTCATAAAAAGCAAATTTACAAATTAAAGACACCGCCTCAAAGCCATATCCTTGACCACGTTGCTCTTTTTGTAAAATAGCAATCCCTAAATTGGCCCCTCTATTTTTCAACTGTACATCAGACAACGAGACCCAACCAATAAATTTCTCTGTCGTATTTTCTAAAATAGCAAATAGAAATCGATCATCTTCTCCTTTATTAATCGTGAAATCTTTCCATTCTTCAAGCCCCCACGGATGTAAAGCATCCCAGCTCAAATGCCGAAGCAATTCATTATCCCATTGCTGTTTTGCAATATGTTCGATATATTCTTCTCTAAAATGAGAAAAGCCAATGTGTTTTCCTTTTAAGACATTTTCCATAAGAACACCTTTAATTTCCTAAATTATTTTCTATTTGCTGACTATCTATTTCCTCGTATTTTTGTAAAAAAGTGGCAATTTTTTCGATGACACACGCATTTTTATCGCTTTGGTCATTCTCTACCTGAAGAACAAGCAACGGTTCATGCAGACTTAAGCGTAGCAAAAACCACCCACTGCCATATTGACCAGACACGTTTCCCCGAACACCTTCTTGGTTTTCACGGTCCACAGCAAAGTCTGCTTGATTTTCTACAAACAATTCAAAGTCTCGCAAGACTTGTTGCCCATAACAAGTCACATCCTCCGCAGTAATTTTGAAGCGAAATTCGTTGGTTTCTGCCGGTTGCTTCAATGTAGCAATCAGATCACCTAACGTTTGATTGTTTTGTTTCAATTCTGGTAACAACATTAAAATTTTTGCCACGACATATGCACCATCATCCAGATTGTAGTTTTCTTGAAACGCTGCATGACCACTGGTTTCAATGGCTAACGGTGTCTGAAAGCCCCCATGATTCAATTCAATCATTTTATTAATGACATTTCGGTAACCAGAAATATAACGAATCTGTTGGCCGCCTTTTTCTTCAATAAATGTTTTTAAATGACTTGAGGTTGGCGAATTTGTCACAATATAACTACCAGGCGCTTCTTTTAAAACGATTGCCGCTAAAACAGCAATTAAATTATTTCGGTTTAGTACCTCACCTGATTGGTCCACCACGGCCGAACGATCTACATCTGTATCAAAAATAATGCCCAAATCTGCTTGATTAGCTAAAACAGCTGTTTGAATACTTTTCATTGCTTCAGAATTATCTGGATTAGGTACATGATTAGGAAAATGCCCATCTGGTTCTAAAAACTGTGATCCCGTCGTATCAGCGCCCAAAACTTGAAGAACCTGCTCTGCAAAGAAGCCCCCAGCCCCATTACCCGCATCAACGATAATTCGAAAGCCCTGTAAAGGTTTCTCTTCTGGCGAATGAATTCCTTGGCGAATTTTTGCCACCAAATGCTCCGCATAAATTGGCAGTAACTCTTGCTTCATCAGTGTGCCATTTTCATTGGCCGTCAGCGGATCAGTATGAGATAAAATATACCGAATATCTTCTTTCTCTGCTCCACCTTCTGCTGTGAAGAACTTCAAACCATTAAAGTAATAAGGCAAATGGCTAGCTGTAATCATAATCGCTGCATCACATTGAAGCGTTGGAAATTGAGTAGCCATAAACATAGCAGGCGTCGTAGCTAAACCAACGTCAATCACCTGAATACCTAATGAAAGAAACGTATCTACTAATGCTTGCTTAATCGGCTCCGCCGTTAGACGACTATCATGTCCGATTGCAATTGTCAGGCGCTGTTGTGCCTTTCGTGGCAGCTGTTTTTTGTCCTGTAACCAACGAACCACGCCCACCGCAATCTTGGCTACTGCTGTTACGGTTAATGTTGCAGTTTGCTCTTCCGTATCCAAAGCAATTCCCCGAATATCCGAACCATTTTGTAGCGCTTTCAATTCTACCAAGAAAAAAACTCCCTTCTATTGATGCTTTCAATTTTAAAAAATCATATTTTCGATGCGTTCGATAAAGTGTTCCGCATCCTCTTCTGAACGTGTAATCACAATAATCGTATCCGCACCAGCCACTGTACCAGCCACTTCTGGATAAGCTACTTCATCTAAAAAGTTACTCACCACATCGGCATTCCCCATCTCTGTATGCAAGATGACAATAAATTGTACTCGCTCCATTCGAACAACTGAATCTTTTACTGATTCTCGTAATTTCTCTTCACTGCTTGTGCCTTGTGCTTGAGAAAAAATTGCATATTTGACACGACCATCTGCACCATGTGTTTTAACAATACTCATTTCACGGATATCTCTTGAAACAGTCGCTTGAGTGGCTCGGACGCCAAGTTCTTCCAAACGAGTGATTAATTCATCTTGTGTTTCAATTTCTTGTTGCATAATTAATTGTTTAATCAAACGTTGGCGTTCTGCTTTTTTCATATAGACCACTCCTCTCCATTCATTTCTTTTATTATATCCAAAAATGAGTAAAAATACAGGTACTTTTCACATTAAACTCTTTATTTATCTGAAAAAGGCTGGATAAATGTTTATATACCAGTCTTTTTCAGTAAAAAATACTTATTTAAGAAGATTCTTTTCTTTTAAATAGTCTTTCGCCACTATGCTAGGATCTTGCCCCTCCACATTGACTTGATAATTCATTTCACTCATTTCTTCTTCGCTAATTTTTCCTGCCAATTTATTCAATATTTCTGCTAATTCTGGATATTTTTCCAACGTTGCTGTTTTAATAAGTGGTGCTCCTTGATAAGGCGGAAATAGCGCTTGATCATCTTCTAACGTTACTAAATCGTATTGTCTCAATTCACTATCCGTTGAATAGGCATCAATCACATTTACCTCACCATTATTAATCGCTTGATAGCGTAACGCCGGTTCCATCGATTGGACATTCAGATTTAAATGATATTTTTCTTGTAATCCCTTATAACCATCTTGCCGATCAATAAATTCTAACGTAAAACCTGCTTTCAACTGATTGCTAATTTTCTGTAAATCACTAATCGTTTTTAATTGATGCGCTTTTGCAAATGAGCGCTTAACTGCGACGGCATACGTATTTTCATAGCGCATCGGTTTCAACAAAGTAAGGTTTTCTTGTTTTTTCAAGCCAGCGCGTGCCGCTTCATAGACTACTTGAGGTTGATTGTCTAGCTGAGGAGGATTTTTTAAAAAGGTTTCGATCACTGTTCCTGTAAATTCCGGATAAAGATCGATTTCATCTGATTTCAAGGCATTATATAAAAAAGTAGTCTTGCCAAAGTTTGGCTTTAACGTCACCTGAATGTCGCTATTTTCTTCAATTAAGGCTTTATACATATTAATAATAATATCTGGTTCCGCTCCTAATTTGCCAGCAATTGTCAGCTGCTTTTCCTTTGAAGAAGTTTGTTGATTCCAGAAAAATGAACCACCTAACAAAAGGCCTAAAATAGTACCGCCAATGATTAGTCGCCGCCCATTCGCTTTTTCCAACCAATGAATTCCATAATTAAATAAGACTGCTAGTGCAGCCGATGAAATGGCTCCAATAAAAATCAACGATAAATTATTTCGATCAATTCCTAATAAAATGAAGGTCCCTAAACCACCTGCTCCAATTAACGCCGCCAACGTGGCCGTACCAATAATTAAAACGGTAGCCGTTCGAATCCCAGAAATAATAAATGGTAACGCCATTTGCAACTCAAACTTAAACAGTTTTTCTTTTTTACTCATCCCAAATGCTTCTGCGGCTTCTTCTAACGAAGGATCAATTTCCGTCAAACCAGTATAGGTGTTTTGTAAAATTGGGAATAAGGCATAAATCACTAGCGCAACAATTGCCGGTGGTCGACCAATACCAATTAACGGAATCAGTAAGCCTAGCAAGGCTAAAGAAGGGATGGTTTGGAAAATCCCAGTCACTTGTAACAGACTTTCCGCTAACTTACGATGACTCGTTAAATAAATGGCTAGGGGAATTGCAATCAACGCAGCGAATAATAACGAAATAAAGGACAATTGCATATGCTCGATTAACGCTTGCAGATATTCTTCTTTTCGAGCGAAAAAAGTTTCAATCAGTGCTTGCATCTACTGTCCCTCGCTTTCCAACAGCTGTTCCATAAAACGAGTAATCGTTTTTGAGGTGATACACCCTAAAACTTGTTGTTTTTCTACTAAATTTGCTTTCTCTTGTGCATTAATGAGTTGGACAATCTCTTTTAAATTGGTTTCCATGAAAACAGTCGGCACTGGCTCAATCGTCTCATCTGCGGCTTCTAAAAATGCATTCAAGTCAGCGCCACAATAGTTCGCTAGTTCTGGCGAAGATTGTTTGAAAAATTGACCGACAAAATTATTTTTCGGATGTTTTTGAATGGCTTCTGGCGTATCGACTTGAATAATTTTGCCAGCGTCCATAATACAGATGCGCTCCCCTAACAATAAAGCTTCATTCATATCATGGGTCACAAAAACAATGGTACTCGCTAATTCCTGATGAAGTTCTTTCACCAAACGTTGAAGATGATGTCTTGAAATCGGATCTAGCGCGCTAAAAGGTTCATCCATTAAAATCACTTCTGGTTCGGCTGCAATGGCGCGTAAAATCCCGATACGTTGTTGTTCGCCTCCTGAAAGCGCTGCTGGCTTACGATGCAGATATTCCTCAGGATCCAGCTGAACTTTTTTCAATAGTTCAATGGTTCGCTCTCTGCGTTGCTCTTTGGGCCATTTTTTCATTTCAGGAATCAACTCAATATTTTCCGCCACGGTTAAGTTAGGAAATAAGGCAATTTGCTGAAGAACATAGCCAATTTTTAGTCGTAATTCACGTAAAGGGTAGTTGGTTACCGCTTGTTCATTGAGAGCCACTTCACCTGTCGTTGGCTCAATGAGCCGATTAATCATTTTCAAAGTCGTCGTTTTTCCACTACCACTCGGCCCTACTAATACAAAAAATTCGCCTTGTTGGATTGTTAAATTCACATCGGACAAAACGGCATTTTCTTGATATACTTTTGAAACATTTTGAAATTTTATCATTTATTTTCACCGCATCTTTCACTTCTTAATAAACAAAATCTTTGGAGGATCGTCACTCTTTCAGTATAATTTAAGACTAACATCCTGCCTAATTTTTTGTTTTAAGCGCAAGTATGTGGGGGCTCATTTAACGGCTGCCGGTTCGTATCTACAATTATCTACTCAATGAATGGAAAAATTGTCCTCTTCTGCCTTAAACAAAAGTGAACTGTTTTCTACTAAAAGGAGTGATCGTTATGGAAAACGACAAGCGAATTTATAAATGGGACAACGTGAAACTTTTTTTAATTTTCTTAGTGATTTTTGGGCATATTTTAGATCGTGAAGCTGCTCCTTCACGACTCATGGAAACGATCAACTTTTGGATCTATTCATTCCATATGTCAGCCTTTATTTTTGTCTCTGGACTCTTTAGTAAACATGCCATTAAACAACGAAAATATCTCCGTTTACTTTCCTTTGTTTGGCTTTATCTCTTAGCGAAGTTGTTGATTACACTTGCTAATTTCGCCTTTGCAAATAAAATGAATTTTGATTTACTGAACGAAACGGGCGTTCCTTGGTACTTACTTTCCTTAGCAAGTTTCTACTTAATTACCATCTTTCTTCAGCGCGTTCAGCCGAAAATCATGTTGCCCATCATCATTGTTATCGGCTGCGCCTCAGGCTATTTGCCTGTGGAAGGTTTCTTGTCTTTAGGACGGACTCTGGGCTTCTTTCCTTTCTTTTATTGTGGCTACTTAATGGATATTCAAAAGCTACAAACCTTTTTAGATCATCGCAAAGTCAAATGGGCAGCGATAGGCATAATTTTAAGCTCCTTTTTATTTGTAAATAGTCAATGGTCATTGGCAACGAAATTTTGGGGCTTCTTAACTGGTTGGGCTTCCTACGCTGAAATTAGTCCGGCCTTTGAATACAGTAGTTTCATTCAGCTGTTCTTTTACGTTGCTGCAGCATTGGTGTCTCTTTCTTGGTTTGCATTATTGCCTAAACGAAAGTTACCTTTAAGCGCCCTCGGAAAAGATACCCTCTACCCTTATCTCTTGCATATGCCCTTAATTATTCTGTTGGAAAGTGGTTTACAATTAGACACACTCTTTAAAGAATGGTTTACTTTCCGAATCCTGGCACTTTTCTTCTTAGCCCTCTTCATTTTAGCTATTACGAATATGCCTGTGGTGAAACGGGGAGTGGATTATCTTTTTAATCCACAATCAATAATGATTCCCAAGAAAATATACAAATAAAGAGCATAGAAAATTAATCCGCTTTCTATGTTTCATGAATCTCATTAAGCATCTTTAACCACATTGAAAGGTCTATCTTTCAATGTGGTTAACTTAACTTTAATTGGGTCCTCAGTTTTACTTTTTTGTATCATCAAATAGTACAACAAAAGCATGAAATATTAATAAAACAGGGAGTGTCATTTTCAATAAATTGGGGATTAGTTCTTGATTTATAGATAATCGTATTCTCTATTCGTAAAGTAATAAATAACGTGACTCTAAAATTAAATAATTTCGTAATCGCATCACTTGCTCTAGCAAAGCTTCAATTTATTAATTATATTTTTTATATAATAACCATATTTATACATATTAACGATATTTTTACATCAATCATATCGTATCTGCGAAAACTAAACAACATGACTCTAAAACACTAAATGCCACCTCGTCTGGCACCATAGCGTTTTGGTACCATTCTAAACAACATGACTCTAAAACGCCTTTGCAACGGCGATTGTGACAGGATTGGTTTTGGTACCATTCTAAACAACATGACTCTAAAACAAAATTTTTGAAGCCCTTCCGTGTCAAAAGGTTTTGGTACCATTCTAAACAACATGACTCTAAAACCGAAGATCCGGTAAAACCAGTGCCACCACCGTTTTGGTACCATTCTAAACAACATGACTCTAAAACCTCGGAGAATTATTTTTTCTCCAAAGTTCCGTACTCGCATCACTTATCCATAGCTAGATTTCAGTTTAGAATGAACCACTAATCAATAACAATTTAAGCTTTTTCATAACTCAAATAAAAGTTTTCGTCCAAAATATATTGGAATCTGTTCTGGACCACCCTTTGTTCTAAAAACAAGACATCCACATTATTTAAAGAGATATATTCTACCACTTGTTGCACTTCATCCTCTGTCAAATACGTACACGCATTAATAAAAATCAATAATTTTTTCTTTGATAAATAACGATGTAATTGTGTAATTTCCATAACTTTTTCAAAAATCGTATCACTCGTTGTTTCGATTTTGATTCCAAGAGCTTTGAAAAGTTCCTGCACAGTGATGCCATCTTCTTCCAAATCCATTTCATGTTCCAACAATTCATAGCCAATTAATTGACTAATTGTTCCAGTTAACTTCTCAATCATTGATTTGACTTCTGGTTTATCATTTAATTGTGCTTCTAAATCCCCATAGATTAATTTCAGCGTGGCAGCCGAATTAACGTCATAGCCTAAAATATCCGTAACAACAAATAATTCCGTTGGTTTCAGCCCTTTTTGTTGCGCATCAAATAGTTTTAACTCATTTTCCCCATCATATTGATAAATTAACTTCACTAGATGGGCAAAGGTTTGAACGTCTTTAATCGTTAAAAAGGTGGCTTTTTCAATTTCAATGGGTTCTTCCAATAAAGAAAAATTAACTCTCATCTATTCTTCTCCTAAAAAGACAATCCGTTCATCTGAATTAGCAACTCGATTGTCTTGTTCTCCATGCAAATAAATCATTCGAGAAAATTGTTTTTCTGTTACATTTAATAGTGTAATTAGTCCTCTTTGCGGATTATTCTGCTTTAAGCGAGCCAACATTGCTTTATTAGCAGTATCATTCAACAAAATTTTGCTGTAAACCGAAAATTGATGCATAATAAATCCTTCATTAATCAAAAATTTCCGGAACTTCCGATACGCTTTCCGGTCACTGGCTGTGTCCGTTGGCATATCAAACATTAATAATAGACGCATATATCGATAACTCATATCCCAAACTCTGGAACTCCTTCCTCCTCTTGATTCAGAACTTTTACTACATGTTTTGTATAATCGGTAGCAATATTGGTTAAAAACATTTGTTTTTTCTTGTACATATACGTATTCATAAACAAAGCAAATAACTTACGTTTCATTATCGGAAATGCTTCTTTTCTATTCTCATAAATGATTTGATCTACCAATGGACGAAAAGGCTCCATAAGATCACTTGCTAAGTTAAAGTCATTAAATTGGTTGGCATGTTTTAGTCCTAGTTGTGTAAAACAACCTGTCTGGACTAACTCTCGAGCAAAAATACTTAATAACAACGTATAACCATAATTTAAACCAGCATTAATGTCATTTTCTTGTTCACGTTTAAAATCATTGCCGAAGAGAGTATTAAAGTAACTTATAGCTGCATGACCTTCTCGATTGGCTGGATCAAACAGACGTAATTCAGCGCGCATAGCTAACAAAGCAGCAGCCTTTTGGCTATAGTCTCGTTGCGCTAAGTGTAAACTCTGATTGGTGATTTTTTGTGCAATGATCGCTGTCCAAACTTGACCTTTTCGTTCTTCCGTCCAAGCCAACTGGCGTGTCAATTGCAAGCTACTATCATGCCGTCCATAAAAGGGCAAAATTTTACCAATTGGTAAACGCTTATCATCGCAAAATAACACTAATATTTTTTCATCAATTAATCGTTTTAATAGCATCGTGGTTAACGAAATGTCCGTTGTTTCCAACAACAAAACATCAATCTCAGACAAATGAATTAATTCTTGGTGATCAATTGCTTTAAAAACAAGATGATTGTTTTTATAGGATAATTTTGAATGCTTGTTAACCACTACCGTTCGCCAGCCCATCTAGTCGACAACCTTTCTGCGTGTTTCATACAGGCCCGTAGGCGATTGGTAAATGATAGTGGCATCAAAAATTTCTTTGATTGACGTGTAGCGTGCTCGCTCAATGTCTTTTTGGAAAAATTTAAATGTACTTGGTGCGCCCATCGCATTAAACTGCATAAGTTGGATAAAGGATGCCGCAATCTCTTTCACATCTGCTGTTTGATTTGCTTCAAAAAGTTTCACAATTTGCTGGACTTTTGACTTGGCTAATGTATGCACTTCAGCAAAGTCAACCACTCTCTCTAAAATCTCTTGAAATTCTGGTTGATGTTGTTCTACATAAGCCAAACTTTCTGATTGATTTGGTAACAAACATTGTTTCGCATGGTACAGTAATGTAAGTAAATGTTCAGGTAAAACCATCTGGTTCCCTTTTTGCGCTTCTTTAGCGCTGGCTAATAAGCGCCGGCGCCCCTCTGGAAATTCATACAGTGTATACTTAGGCAATTTCATTAATACACGAGGCCGCAAGAAGCCTTTCTCCTCTAAAAAAAGAATAGGATTTTGTTCAAACCTTGTTTTTTCCATAATCGTAATGCCCAGTATCTCCTGTTTAATAAGAGGTTTTTTACCTTTTTCATGCGTGAATAACACTGTATAAGCAACTACAGGACTATCAAAACCGCCATATTTTTGGGGATCCAAACCATTTTTGACAGGAATCAATTTATTCGATGGTCCTTTGGGTTTAATCGACTCTTTTGAAAAACCGCCTTTTTGCACTTCTACTTTTTTGACAATATTCATTTGATGGTAATTTAATTCTTTTTTGATAGTTTTTAAATAACTGTTACTCCAAAGAATTTCGCCATCCTTCATGAACCGTGGTTCATCTTCCGTGAAAAAGCGCAGCAAATTTGTATAAATTATAGCCTTCGCCGTGGCTTTATTTTCTTTAAAGGTCTGGAACTTAGGATATTCTCCGTAAACAAATTCTGGTGCTAAATTAGGATAAACTTTTAATAACGTGGTTGCGACCACACAGTTTAAATAAGCATCTTGTCCATGGTGATAATCATTCACTTCACGGACTTTATACAAGCCAAAAATCGAACGAACTTGGCTCGTTAAACTAGCTTTCAAGGTGATGATTTGAACTTTTTTCTCTTTTGAATTAGCATTGTAGCGTTGATTTAGGATTCCCGCAACATTTTTAGTAATTTGACGAGTTTCTACTAATTGCCGTTGGATAAAATGCGCTTTGTCTTCGAGAGTCAAGCCACCTTGCTCCCCCTTGGTCAGACGTTGGAATTTCCGTTGACTAATTAAGCCAGCAGCATATAATTTCTCCCAATAAGCTTTCATATCCTTAACAACTTCCTTGCTAGGTACATCATCGGATTTCCCTCGATTTTCAGTAGAGCCCACTAAAACTAGGTTATCCAATGAATCGTCTTTCATAAAGCTTTGTGGGATAATATGATCAATATCATAGTGAGATAAACGATGAAGCGATAATTCATCTCCCGTGTACATATCTTTACCATTTTGCATATAGTAAAGGAAAAGACGGGTATCTCGTAACTTTTCATTAGTCGTTGGTTGTTCTTTTAATAAATTGCTGCCGATTTCGGCCATTGCTTTTTCAACTATTTTCAAGCGTTGGATGGATCTTCTCTTGCCAGTGCTAGTCGTTTGATTTTCACGTGCCATTTCGACAACAATCCGCTTAGGCGCATAACCCATAATCGCGACTAGTTCATCGACAATTTTTAAACTTTGATAAATTCCTTTTTTTATTGCTGGACTACCAGCTAATTCATTGACAGTTTCACTTAATGTTTCTTCATGTTCACTGGACTGTGCTTTTTGAATAGCATTTTTAAAAGATAATTGTGAATCATTAATCAGTTGCATAAAATTGCGATTATAGTGTTTTGAGACCCCGTCATCTTTAATTAAATAGCCCAAAATTGTTTTACCCGATTCTTTATCGTAGATACCATTGATTAATTTCTTCGACAATCTTCCCCAGCCAGTGTAGTGCTTGCGTTCTAATTTTTTTAGTACTTCTGCTGAGAACTGCCCTTTGAATGTGGAAAGTTGCGTCCGAATTCGTTGCCGATCTTCAAAAATAGTTAAAATTTTTATGATATCTTCCAATTTTTCGGCATTATCTGGGTGGTCTAATTCTGCTCTTGTCAAACCACATTTCAGTAAATCCTGATACGTGCTAAAACTAGCATTAAATTGGTCTTCTTCAAGTCCACTAAGCGTGACAATCTCCGTATTATATTCGTTTCGATAGAATTGAATGATATCCTTTTTCTTAACTTTTCGACGCGTCTTAAACAGATAATCAAAGATTTTTTCTTTTTCCTTACCTGAAAAATTGGCTTTGATTCCTCGATCATCCGTATAAGAAATCTTGGTCAATTCATTAAATACCATAAACTTTTCATATAATAAACTATGTTTCGGTAAAACTTTTTCAGAAGGTAAATACGTATCAAAATTGGTCATTCGTTCAATAAAGGCTGTCGCTGATTGGTCCAAATCAACGGTTTCTTGAAGGTTCCAAGGACGAATTGGTTCCTCACTTTGACGTTTTAACCAAGCGAAGGTACTTTCATCTCCTTTTGATAATGGTCCGACATAATAAGGAATTCGAAATGTAACCAGTTGTTCAATTTTTTCTTGATTTTCTTTTAAAAATGGATAATAGGCCGCTTGACGATGAATGATTGCTTGTAACTCAGCCAAATGAATTTGATGAGGAATCACCCCATTATCAAAGGTCCGTTGCTTTCTTAAAAAGTTTTCTTGAGCAATTTTTTCTAAAAAATATTCTGCTCCAGCAATATCTTGAATGATTTTCTTAACATACTGGTAAAATTTAAGCTGTGAAACCTTACCTGCGTGTGCAATGTAGCCTGCATAGCCGTCTTTCTGTTCATTTTTAAAGAGATTATCATATTCGTCTGGACAATTTTCACGAATAAATCGTTTGAAATTTTTTAAATCTTCTTGATGTTCTGTAAAACGGACAATCATGCTAGAAGATAATTTCGTGTGACTTTTTTTATCCGAATCTGCTAAAATCGTTGATAATTCAACTGCATCGTACACATTTTTAGCAGCTAAAAACACGTCACTATATTCATCCCCAACCTTTGCTAAAATGCCTTCTAAATCTTCTTCATAGCTTTCACTAGCGTAGGTTATTTTGGCTTCTTCTTCCAAACCAAAAACTTTTTTAAAGTCAGCTTTATTCCCTACCATTAGCTTTAAGAACTGACCAAATAAGCCATTAGCTTTTTCTTGAGGAAATTGTTGTAAGACTTTTTCAGATTTTTTAGTCCGAGAAGCTTTTTCAGTCAACTCTTCCTCAATCAAGACAGATTCAGGTAAAGGCGAACTAACTAAGCGACCCTCTCCATTCACAAAGGTCTGGTTATAAATGATCATAAATTGTTGAAATTGTTCTTTAACAGAAATATTTTCTGTACTTAATTTCCCTTCAATTAAAAAATGTCCACGATATTTGACAATATGTGCCAACGCCAAATAAATTAGTCGTAAATCTGCTTGCTCAGATGAATCTGCTAATTTTTTGCGTAAATGGTAGATTGTCGGATACGTTTCATGGTAAGCTACTTCATCTTCCAACTTAGCAAAAATCGGATGTCTGTGCCACTTCTTATCTTCAGGCACTAAAAAACTCTCTTGTAAACGAGCAAAAAAGTTTTCATCCAAAGCTGTCATCGCTTCTTCAAAAAAAGCTTGTAAGTAGCGTAAACGATTCCGTCGACGACTAATTCTTCGTCGTGCCGTTCTTTTTAATCGGCGATCTTCGGCTGTATGCCCTTCTTCAAATAAACGCACACCCCAAAAATTTTTCTTGATTTTCTTTTTTTCAGTGTTTCCATAAATAGGCATTTTTTTCTTCACCAACTGATAGTCTTCTGTCATAACTGCCCAGCCGACAGAATTAGTCCCTATATCCAGACCAATAACGTAGTCTTTCTTCATTTTATTTCCACTCCTTTTTTTAAATTACTACTTGAATGATTTTTATTCTATGCTATAATTTAGTTAAGTTCTTTTGGGACTATTCTAAACAACATAGCAAGTTAAAATAAGGTTTTAACCGTAATCAACTGTAAAGTGGCGCTGTTTCGGCGCTTTTTTTTTTTTACAACCAGAAAGTAATCGCTTTCAAATTAATCAAACTGAATACCGCTACTTAAAGTTTACCATTCTTATTTTCTTAAAAAAAGGGGTATTTATAGTTTTTGCAAACTAATAGAATTATATACATAACAAAAATAACATTATCTATTTAAGAATCTCTTACCTTAATTTCTTTACTTTCCTTAAAATAACGAATCTATATTTATTGTATGGTAATATCTTTTACTATTTGTTGATGTTGTCAAACTTTACATGGCAAAAAAGGCAAAACACAGTGCGTGGTTAACTGTGTTTTGCCTTTTTAATTACGACTATTGAAACAATCCTTTAATTTTATCAAACAAACCATCGGTCGTTGTATCAGCTAACATCGCTGTAATTTTATGATAGTGTTCGCCTAATTCATCTTTATGTTCTTCAATGAATTGTTGCGCATGTTCCACGTTACCTTCTCCAATTAAATCTTTTGCTTTTTGAACTAATTCTTCTACGTTCATTTTCACACGTCCTTTGATTAAATAGTTAACAATAAGTGTTTCACTCATTGCGTTTTCTCCTATTTATCGTATCGTGGGATCCGTTGACTTGCAAGAAATTTTCAGTAAATTGACGGTTCTGATTTTGGGTTTTTAAAAGGCAAAAATTGCAAAAAAAGCTGTTTTCGAAAATCGAAAACAGCTTTTTTACTTTACTTCGCTAAACGATAAATCGCATCTGCATAAATAGCAGCTGCTCGGAATAAGTCATCTAATTCCATAAATTCGTTGGCTTGGTGCATTGTGTCTGTGTAGCCAGGGAACATTGCGCCATAGGCAACACCACGTTTTAATAAGCGGCCATAAGTACCGCCACCAATGATTTGTTCTTGGCCTTTTTCGCCTGTATGGTCTTCATAAACTTGTAGTAACGTTGCCACCAATGGATCATCAACTGGTACATAATGCGGTTCTTGGTTGCGATCTCCTTGTGTTGCAGTGACCGTTTCACCGACTGTTGCTTGAACTTTTGCTTGTAATTCTTCTGCTGAAGTTCCTTTTGGATAGCGGAAGTTTAATGTTACTAAGCTATTTTCAGGATTTTCTGGATCAAAGTTAACAATCCCAGCGTTCATTGTCAATTTACCCATTTTTTCGTCTTCAAAAGCCACACCTAATTTTTCGCCATAAAAATCTTCATGGATAAATTCAGCAATGGTATTAATAAAGCTGTATGCGCCTTCTGCAAAGCTGTAATCATTTAAGAAAGTTGCCAAGAAAGTCGCTGCGTTAATTCCAGATTGTGGGCTAGCACCGTGAGCACCTTTACCAACTACATGGAAAGTCACTGTTTTATCTGAAAGTTCTGCGTTACCTGAAAGTTTTGCTTCTTGTTTGATGAATGTTTCAAAGCTAGCAGCTAGTGAAGCCGCTTCGTCTGCTGAAGCAGCCGTTACAACAGCATCTGCTGTTCCCGGAACCATGTTTTCACGTAAACCAGATTTGAAGCTTTCTAATTTATAATCAGCGCCGTTACCGCCTCGGAAAGTTAAACGAATAGTCACATTTCCTTTTTCCCCATTGATAATTGGGAACTCAGCATCTGGTGAGAAACCAAAGTCTGGCGCTTCTTCATGTTGGAAATAGTAATCCATATCGCCCCAGCCGCTTTCTTCGTCACTTCCTACTACGAAACGGATTTTTTTAGACACGGGTAAGCCTAATTCTTTGATAATTTTCATTGCGTAATAAGCAGCCATACTTGGGCCTTTATCATCGCTCGCGCCACGTGCATAAATTTTGCCATCTTTAATGACTGGTTCATAAGGATCTGTTTCCCAACCATCACCAGCAGGAACAACGTCCATATGACCAAAAATTCCTAATGTTTCGTCGCCTTCGCCATATTCAATATGTCCAGCGTAATTGTCGACATTTTTCACCGTAAAGCCATCACGTTCACCATAAGCTAACATGTGTTTTAAGCCAGCAACTGGTCCAGGTCCAAAGGGCGCTTCAGGTGTTGCTTGTGCATCATCACGTTCACTGTTGATCCGTAATAAGTTTTGTAAATCTTCTAATAAGTCGTCTTTACGTGCTTCGACTTCTTTTGTCCAATCAATTGTCATTTGTTGTCACTCCTATTCATAAAGTTCTACATAGTCAATCATACCATTTTATGCAGAAAAAGAAAGAAACCCGACACTATTTTTCGAGAAATTTTTTATCTTTTCCGCAGAAAGGGCTGGGTTTTTGTTTATTTTAATTGAGGTATGATTGTTTAGGTTGTAGTTGTTGCAATTCGGTTTCTGTTAAGGGCCGATATTCCCCTAGTTCTAACGTTTCATCCAACCATAGTTCGCCCATTCGTAATCGTTTTAAATACGTCACAGGTTTGCCTACAGTGGCTAACATCCGTTTGACTTGATGGAATTTTCCCTCTTGAATCACTAAACGGACTACGGAAGTCCCTTCTTCCTCATTGATCGTCTCAATGACTAAACGACTTGGTTTAACCATTTCTTCATCTTTCAAGGCAAATCCTTGCGCAAACAGTTGACAATCTTCCGCTGTCACAAGTCCCTCAACTTCAGCTAAATATTCTTTATCCACATGCTTTTTGGGTGATAATAATTGATGCGCTAACTGGCCATCATTTGTTAATAGAAGCAAGCCTTCAGTATCTTTATCCAAGCGACCAACTGGGAACAAGTCGGCACGGTAATCCTGATCAGTTAACAAGTCAATTACCGTTTCATCTCGCTGATCTTCCGTCGCAGAAATGACACCTTGTGGTTTATGCAACATGTAATAAAAGAATTTTTGATACGTAAGAATTTCTCCCATCAAGGCAATTTGATCTGTTTCTTCATTTACTTGTGTTTTGGCTTCTTTTACGACGTCACCATTCACCGTAACGACTTTTTTCTTTAACAATTGTTTGATTTCTTTACGACTACCGATACCAACATCGGCTAAAAATTTATCTAAACGCATCGTCATTCCTCTTTCCTTTAAAAAAATAGCTTGGGACATAAATCGAATCGATCGATGTCTCAAGCCTTGTCTCTTAAGAGAATCTGCTGAAAGGAGTTCAATCAGCTATTATTTAATATTGAATTTTGCACGTAATTTTGCGGCATTTTTCCCTAATAAACGATCAGCTAAGCGAATCTTCAAGACCGAATAGCCATAAAAAGCGCCTCCTGCAGCAGCCACAATTACAACGATAATGAAGGCTTGGAAACGTCTAGTTGGATCTAAAAATAGATACAAGAACTGACGGAAAATCAAAGCGATAATCATCATGATGACTGTAATACAGAACATTAACAATGTTCGCCGTAAGGTTAATTTGTAATTAAAACGTGTCACTTGACGAATTCTTCTTAGAATCAATACGCAAGAAACCGTAAAGCCAATCATCGTTGCTAATAACGGACCGTAAACTTCAAATAAACGGATTGCGGGGAATTGCACGATTAATTTCACTGCTAAACCAATTCCTAAATAACGCATTGCGTCACGATTTTCATACATCCCCATCAACATATTTGACACTAACATATACAAGCCCAAGAATAAACTAGCGTAACAAGCTTGCACTAATAAAGAAGTACCTAAAGCATCTGGCATGTAAAAAACAGTGTATAGTGGTTGCGCTAAAACAATCATACCGAACGTTGCTGGCAACATTACAAACACAAAAAGTTGTAAATTATTACTAATCAAACGCGCTAACTCACGGTGATTTTTTAAGGTGACCGCTTCTGTAATCAACGGTAATCCAGTAGCCGAAATCGAAGTCGCTAAAGCCACGACAATCATGGTTAATTTGTCCGGATTGGCATTAAAAATACCGAAAAGCTCTCGTAATTGGGTATCTGAATAATCCGTAAACAAACGCATAAAGTTTGAGAAAGTAAACTGATCGACAAGTTTAAAGACAGTCACCCCTGAGCCGACTACAATAAAAGGAATCGCCTCTTTAAAAGTTTCAATCAATAACTCTTTTGGAGCAATTTCATGTTCATTGGCGCTGTGTTCTTCTAAATAATCAAATAATGGTTTTTGTTTGTACATGTAATAACCTAAAACCGCAAAACTTGCGAGCATCCCAATAAATGCCGCAAAAGTGGCTTGGGTCACCGCTGTAACGTAATTACCTTCAAAGACTTTCATGATAATAAAAGCAGTTAATAACATGTAAAAAACTCGTGCTACTTGTTCAACAATTTGTGATAAAGCAAAGGGCATCATTTCTTGATTTCCTTGGAAATAACCGCGAATGACACTCATGCTTGGGAAAACTAAAACGGCTAAACTTAATGAACGCATTGTTGGAACTAATTCAGGACCTCCGCCAGACAAAGCTGCTAATGCCGGAGATGCCAAATACATCACAATAGCAAAAACCACACCTAAGCCACCCATTAGTTGTAAGGCACGATAAAAAAGCTGTCGACTAATTTTATATTCGTTCAATGAATTATAATGCGAGGTCTGCTTGGCAATCGCACCTGGAATTCCGGCGGTAGAGATCATTAGGAATAAGGCATAAATCGTATACCCCATTGAAAACAAACTGTTCGCTTCGTTTCCGTGCTCGCCCATCCAAGCGTACCAGGGGATGATGTAAATCGCCCCTAACATGCGGGAGATAATATTACTAGCTGTCATCCAAGCTGAGCCTTTGACCATTTTTTCTTGGTTCGTCAGGATTGGTTGATCAACTGAATTTGGTTGATTGATCATTTTGTCCTCCAATATTCTTTGAGTATGCTTTCTTTATTTTAATTGTTCATCTTGGGATATGCAACGACTTTCTCGAAGAATTATCCTATTTTAACATTTCTCATGGATTTTCTCACGCTAACGAGATGGTTTTTTTAAAAGAAAAATAATGCTATAATGACATCAGTTTTGAAATTTCGTTGAAACGTTTGGAGGCAAAAAAAGTGACGATTTCATTATTCGCAATTCGCGATTGCTTAGAAAAAGAAGATTTATTAAAAGAATTTATTTCACCAGAAGGCTGGCACTTGACTCTTTCCGACACGTTAGGTCAACGAGAAGTAACGGCTCTTTCTTACGATTCGAGAGACGTAACAGCAGAAACACTCTTTTTTTGTAAAGGATTAAACTTTAAAGAAATCTATTTAGAAAATGCTGTAAAAGACGGCCTAGAAATCTATGTTTCTGAGGTGCCTTATGAGGTTCCGGCACAACTAGGAATTATCGTGACTGACATAAAAAAAGCAATGGCTGTGTTAAGCATGGCTTTTTATGATTATCCACAAAATAAATTAAAACTGATTGGTTTTACTGGAACCAAAGGTAAAACAACAGCGGCTTATTTCACCAAATATATTTTAGATGTTGCTACACAACAAAAAACAGCCTTGCTTTCTACCATGAATTCGACATTAGATGGCAAAACATTCTTTAAATCTGCATTGACTACACCCGAATCTTTGGACTTGTATCGAATGATGGCAACCGCTGTTGCTAACGGGATGACTCATTTTATTATGGAAGTTTCTTCCCAAGCCTACAAAACTAATCGTGTCTACAAGTTATTTTTTGATGTCGGCATTTTTTTAAACATTACCCCCGACCATATCAGTCCAATTGAACATCCAACCTTTGACGATTACTTTTATTGCAAACGTCAATTGATTACACATTCTAAAGTCATTGTGTTGAATCACGAAGCTGATTATTTTCCATTACTTAAAGAAACTGCACAACAGCAAAAAGTCCCAGCCATTGTCTATGGCAGTCAGCCGGCTCCAGAAGTAGACTATTCATTCGCTGTTTCTTCAGAGGATTCCTTACGTTTTATCGTTGAAAGTCCTGCAGATGCGTTAGGATTGGCCGGCTCTTATCACCTTCGTTTAGGTGGTGATTTTAACAAAGGTAATGCGTTAAGTGCGGCGATTGCTAGTGTCCTTGTGGGAGCTTCAAAAGAAGAGTGTCAACAAGGAATCGCAGCAACCACCGTCCCTGGCCGGATGGAATCTTTAACGAATACCAACGGTGCAACCGTCTATGTTGATTACGCTCATAATTATGACAGTTTGAAGAATCTTTTAACCTTTGTCCGTGAAGAACATCCTGACGGCCGCTTAATCGTTCTTGTCGGTAGCACGGGAGACAAAGCGATTTCTCGCCGCAAAGACTTTGGTACGGTTCTTTCTGAATTGGCTGATGTTGCAGTCCTAACAACCGATGACCCAGCCAGTGAAAATCCAGCAAAAATTTGCCAAGAAATCCAAGCCCATATTACCAAAGAAATGCCTGTTTACACCGTTTTAGATCGTGGCGAAGCAATTGCTCACGCATTATCTTTAAGCACAACGGCTGATGATGCGATTGTCTTAGCTGGTAAAGGCGCCGACCTTTATCAAAAAGTAAACGGCGTAGATGAACCTTACGCAGGAGACTTTGCCCTTGCGGAAGCTTTCATTAATAAAAAGAACTAAATTATTTAAACACACATAAAAAAACAAGCTGCAACCACTTATCAGCAAAGGTTGCAGCTTGTTTTTTAAAGAACTTCTTTTATTTTCGTTACTTCTTCTTCTGATAAGCCATGACCGCCATCCACTAGTAAAAAGTCGACTGGAAAATGTTTCTTTAATTGGTTAGCTAAAGAAAGAACTTGTCCCGGAATACTCAACTCATCCTGAGCCCCTGTTGTGACAATCACTTTTGTCGCAAACTCACCAGATACATATTGATAGCCTAAATTGCTTGGATGCAGTAAAATAACAGTGTTAGCAATAGTCGGGTTCTTTTCTAACAGGCCTAAAATAAAATTGGCACCGTTAGAGTACCCTATAAAAATAACTTCATCGTATAACTTTTGCGGTTGCCAAACTTCTTCTAGAAACGCCGTCACTCGCTCATCAAAGTTAGCACGAGGTAATGCTCCATTGACTAATGGCGCAAAAAAGCGTCGCTGTTCGCCTACACCTTCTGTCCCTAAGTAACTTAGAACACTCGCTTCTGGATAAAGGGTTGCGATGGTGGTTAATAATTGATATTCATTGCCACCAGTACCATGGAAAGCAACAACTAATTGATTAGGTTTCGACCCTTTTTGAAAAAATTGTTTCATTTAATAAACCTCCAAGAAAGGAATTTTACTATGTATGCACAAATTCATCACATCTCTATTTTAAATCGATTGATAAAGCCTACATTTGACTTCTATCATAATACACTGGGATTAAAATTACTAATGAAAACGATCAACCAAGATGACCACACCATGTATCACTTGTTTTTCTCAGATAATGAGCAACGAACAGGTACCGAATTAACTTTTTTTGAATTGAATGATGGCCAAGATCAATCCTTTGGTACAAATACAATTGAACGAACTATTTTAAAAGTACCAACGCGCGCCTCTTTGGATTTTTGGGCAGAACGTCTTGAGCAAGCGGGTATCTGCCACTATGGTGTGGAAACATTTAACCAACACCCAATTTTGCGTTTTGAAGCGCCCGATAATACGCAAATGGCGCTTGTTCCGTTACGTGAATTTGAAAATGCGGAAGATTATTTTCCAGCTGAGCATTCTGAAATTCCAGTAGAACATGCAATTTTAGGCATTGATGCAATTCAATTACGCGTCCAATATGCCGCAGCTACCAAACAACCTTTAGTGGATTATTTACATTGGCATGAAAAAGAAACAGTACCTTTTTTTGAAACTGCGCATGAAGTAACCGTTCTGGAAAATCATCATCCACAGTTTTATCAAGAGGTACACATCATTGATGACCGTACCAATCCGCTTGCCATTGAAGGAATTGGTGGCGTTCATCACGTCGCCTTTGGGGTGGAAGATACGCAAGAATTAACGCAAGTTGACAGCCTGTTGGATGAAAAGAATTTTACAAACTCAGGGATTAAAGACCGTGAATTTTTCAAATCATTGTATTTTAGAGAACCGAACCACTTGTTATTTGAAGTAGCCACACAAAAAGGCCTGCTAGATGCCGAAGCCTACGAAAATCAAAGTCCAAACTTTGATGAAATCCCCCTTTATTTGCCTCACTTTTTGGCAGATCAAAGAGAACGAATCGAAGCGATTTTAGCACAACAACGCCATGAGTAAACAAAAATAGCGGTTAGGACCGCTATTTTTGTTTTTTAATATCCTATTATTGCCCTTTTTTGAAAAAAAGGAGTACACTAATAGTAGATGAACTGCGCAAGGAGGTGAGTACATGTTATCTAAGGAAGAAGTTCTACACTTATTGAACGAAGCAAAAAAAGAAGTCGATCGTTTAGAAACAAACCGCCAAGAAGATTTAGGTAATTCAATCAACTATATTGAAAATGAATTACAGCTCCAACGTGTCTTATCTCAAGTGGAAGCTTATGAAAAAGTACTTGGTTAATTGATTACGCATTAAATGAGAGAGGAGCAACCAGATTCAGGTGAATGAATCTGGTTGCTCCTCTCTCATTTTTTACTAGACTAATTCGTAAGCAAGTTCTCGTGCAATAATTTTTGCGGTTGTTTCAGCGATTTCTCCAGTAAAGCCAATGCATTGTTCCATATGCTCAGGTGAGCCCATCGTCATTTTACTTGTCAAAATACTGCAGCAAACCACTCGATGCTTTTGTCGAAAACTTTGATGCAATTCGTTGGCTAAAGTCATCGTTTTATTTACTTGTTCTCCTTTGGCTTCTGTCCGACCAAAAAAGTAGCCCAGACACATAACCCCGCCTGAAAGAGCACCACAAATACACTTCGCTCCTCCAACACCTACAGGAAACCCAGAAGCCATGGCCACAGCTTCAATGGGAATCTCCGCATCAAAGTGTTGCCGAATGGTCGCCACAATCGCTTCCGAGCAATAAAAATCACCGTTACGATAATAGGCTTCCGCTTCTTCCCTGATTGCTTGTAAACAAATTCTCTTTTTCAAAATGCCCTCCATTCTGTATCCGCTTTCATTTTATGAATAAAAGGACGCCAAGCATCCCTTTATTTTATAGATTTTCTGCAGAGGTAAATACTTCTGACACATCATCATCGTCTTCTAACTTGTCAACCAAGCGCTCTAATTGCGCTTTTTGTTCCTCGTTCAAGGTTAGTAAGGTTTGCGGAACCATTGTTAATTCAGCTTGTGCTAATGAATAACCTGCTTGTTCTAAAGCATCGCGAACCGCTGTAAAATCTTCTGGTGCTGTGTAAATTTCAAATACTTCTGGTGATGTTTCTAAATCCTCGCCGCCTGCTTCCAAAACGACTTCTAGCATGTCGTCTTCCTCAATTGCATGATCTTCTCTCTTAATGACAATATAGCCTTTACGATCAAACATATAATTCACCGAACCCGTTTCACCTAAAGAGCCACCATTTCGAGTAAACGCGACGCGAACATTGGTGGCCGTTCGGTTGCGGTTATCTGTTAGTGCATGAACTAAAACTGCCACGCCACCTGGCCCGTATCCTTCATAAGTTACCTCGTCATAATGTTCCCCTTCACCAGCACTACTGGCTTTTTTTATGGCGCGCGCAATATTATCATTGGGCATATTGGCTGACTTAGCTTTATCGACTGCTAAACGTAAAGCAGGATTCATTGCGGGGTCAGGGCCACCTGCTTTTGTCGCCATATAGATTTCCCTTGAAACTTTTTGGAAAATTTTCCCACGTTTGGCATCTTGCGCATTTTTACGCCCTTGAATGTTGCTCCATTTGCTGTGTCCTGACATCCTTGATTCCTCCTGACTTTTCGTTACTATTCTCCTTTATTCTACTCTTCTTTTCAGTTAGGAACAAGCGCTACCAAAAAAAGACCCTCGCTTATCCATCTTTCTGACGAATAAACGAAGCTCTTCTAAATTAGCGTCTTCTTTTTTTATTTTTCTTCAAACCATGAACCACTAAACAAATAACGATGGCTGTCAAAGCACCCATGGCATCCAACATAACATCTTGAAAAAGAGGGGTCCTTCCGCCTGTGATCATTTGATGAAATTCATCTAAACCTGCATAGCCAGTAGCAGCTAGCCAGGAAACAACAGCTGTTAAAAACAGACCTTTGATTCTTGGCACTAATCCAATGAACCAACTACCACCTAATAGAAAATACGTACCAAAATGGGCTCCCTTACGAATAAAAAATTCAACAAATTTACTATAACCACTAGCTTGAATGCTCACTTCACTGCCAGCATATTGAAAAGAAATGTTTTTTAATTGTTCTTCAAAAGGATGACTGCTCAGAAGTTTATCTAAAAGACCAACTTGTGATTGCTGTTCATACGTCTGTGATGAACTGAAAAATAAAATGGCCATAATAACAAACGCAATGACTAAATATAAATTACTATCTTTCAAATAATTTTTCATATAATCCTCTTTTCTTGGTTTCAAGTTACCCCGTGCCTGCCACGGAAAATTCTTTTTTATTATAGTCGGTTTCGAGGGAAAAAGAAACAACTTCTCTTAGGTCTTATGATATACTGAAAAGAAAAAAATGAAAGAAGGATTGGATATGACCTATTCTATTACATGGGATTTAGACAGTATTTTCCCCAATGGGAGCGAGTCCAAAGAACTTAGCCAACGAATGACTCAATTAACCGAACAGACAAAAGAGTACCATCAATTAATCACAGAATGGACACCAGAAAGTGCCCAAGGCAAAGAACAATTTGCTGAAATCTTAACGTTACAAGGGAAAATCTCAAATGGCTTTTCACAATGTAATAGTTTTTTAACTGCTTTAATTTCTGCTAATACTAATGATACCAAGGCCAAAATTTTATCAGGCGATTTATACAATCTGTTGCCAGCGATTCAATTAGCTGAAACCATTTTTACTAAAAAAATCACCGAGATTTCAGCAGAACATTGGCAAGCCCTGTTAGCCGAAGAACCGTTCAAAACAATGGCTTTTCGCTTAAATGAATTACGCCGTGATGGAAAAAAACTGCTTTCCGAACAAGAAGAAAATATCATCAATACGCTTTCTCTAGATGGGTTAAATGCTTGGAGTACACATTACGATACGATTGTTGCTTCCATTGTGATTCCTTTTGAAGAAAAAGATGGCTCTGTGACAGAACTATCTGCAGGCCAAGCCTTTAACCGCATGATGGGAGATCCTGACAAAGAGGTTCGTCAACGTTTGTTTACAGCTTGGGAGAAAGCTTGGAGTGGCAAAGCTTCAATTTTAGCAGATACCCTAAATCACTTAGATGGGTTCCGTTTATCTGATTACAAATTGCATGGCACTACAGATTATTTAGAAAATCCCTTAAACTATAATCGAATGAGTCAAGAAACATTAACGGTTATGTGGGAAACCATCCAAAAAAATAAACAACCATTCGTCGACTTTCTAACGCGCAAAGCGCAATTATTCGGCAAAGAAAAAATGGATTGGCAAGACCAAGATGCACCAATTATTTTAGGTAATTTAGAAGAAAAAACGTATTCCTTTGATCAAGCCGCTGCCTTTATTTTAGAAAATTTCCGTAAATTCAGTCCGAAAATGGCTAATTTTGCCCAAATGGCTTTTGAAAAAAGTTGGATTGAAGCTGAAGATCGTCCAGGCAAACGTCCTGGGGGTTATTGTACAGAATTACCTGAAACACAAGAGTCGCGGATTTTCATGACCTTTGGCAATTCAATCAACGAAGTAGCTACTTTAGCCCATGAATTAGGTCACGCTTTCCATAGTAGCGTGATGTGGGATTTACCTTCATTGAATCGAGAGTATGCCATGAACGTAGCAGAAACAGCTAGTACCTTTGCAGAATTGATTGTTGCTGACGCCACCTTAAAAGAGGCCAAATCAGACGTTGAAAAGATTAACCTTTTAGACACAAAAATGCAAAATGCCATTGCCATGTTTATGAACATTCATGCGCGTTTTATCTTTGAAAATAATTTTTATCAAGCGCGCCAAAAAGGTTTAGTAGCGGAAGAAGATATTACTGAATTAATGTTAGCGGCGCAAAAAGAAAGCTACAAAGATAGTCTTGGCAGTTATCATCCTCATTTCTGGGCGAGCAAATTGCACTTCTTTATTGATGATGTGCCTTTCTATAATTTCCCATATACTTTTGGCTATCTATTCAGCATGGGTATCTATGCGTATGCTAATCAACAAGGCAGCTCTTTTGAAGACCAATACATTGCGTTATTAAGAGACACTGCTTCGATGACAAGCGAAGAATTAGCGAAAAAACATTTAAATGTTGACTTAACAAAACCTGATTTCTGGCAAGCCGGCATTGATCAAGTCCTAAAAGATGTGGAACAATTCATGACTTTAACTGAAAGCTATGTAAACTAAGCAAAAAAGAAGCAGTAACCAACATCAGGTTACTGCTTCTCTTTTTTTCAAATAGTTTCGATACGCAAAGTAGCCCACAAGCATTAGTCCAAACGTAACAAATTCAACTACGGGCATGGCTAGCCAAACACCGGTTAATCCTAGTAATTTCACCAAAATAAATAAAACTGGCACAATTAAAAAGAACCCACGCAAAGAGGAAATCATTAGCGCCATTTTCGGTTTACGAACTGCCGAAAAGTAATAAATCCCCATAAAATTCAATCCTGTAAACAAGAAGGAAATCGCATATAAGCGGATGGCTGTCCTAGCAATTTGCGCCAACTGGTCGTTCCCTTCGCTATTAAAGACCTCAATAATTTGTCCCGTAAACACTTGACTGATTAAAAAGAACAGGAAGCCGGCGACCAAGTACGTAATAAAGCTAAGTTTAACAAATTTACGCAACACCTTCGTTTCCCCTAAACCATAGTATCGGCTGAGTAATAGTTGCGCCCCTTGCCCAATCCCTGTAAAAATGGCAATCACAATAATATTGAGATTGGCAACAATCGCATAAGCTGAAATCGCCACATGACCAACTAAGTTTAACAAAACAATATTAAATAAAAACATGACAAAGGCCGAAGAAAATTCATTTAAAAAGGAAGAAAAACCAATCGACATAATTTCTCGAACATCCTGAAATTTCACTTTAAACTTTTCAAAACGTAAAACTCGTTGCGGCGACCACTTATGCAACGTAATCAGGATTAAGCTTGTTAACGGTGACATCACCGTTGCAATGGCCGCGCCTGCCATGCCCCACCCAAATTGATAAATAAAGACATAATCCAAAATAATATTGACAATTCCCCCACTGACAAAAGCAATCGTTGCCAAACGAGGATTATGGTCATTTCTTAAAAAAGTAATCAGGCAATTGTTTAAAATAAATAATAATGAACAGCTAAGGTAAATCATATAATATTCCTTTGCCAAACCAAACAAGACACCGGTCCCCTGAAGTCCCCGAATAATTTGATCGGAAAAAATCAAGCTCGCTAAAGTAAAGAGACTCCCTATAACGAAAACTAACCCAATCGTTAAACTAAAATACTGATTGGCTTTTTTGATTTCTTTTTGCGCAACCGTTGTCGAAAACAACGTAGCGCCGCCAACGCCAAACATCCAACCTAATCCATTAATAATATTAACGAGTGGTAAGACAATGTTAAGCCCCGCCAACGCCTCGGTGCCGATCCCATTTGCAATGAAAAATGTGTCCGCCAAAATAAAAATTGATTGCGCCGCCATACTTAAAATTCCTAACAGAACATTTTTATAAAACAACGCAGTAAAATGGTTTTGCTGTGTTTGCTCCATACCCAAATCTCCTTCTAACAAAAAAAGGACTCATTCTTTTTGCTTCAAGGCTTACGCAAAAATCAGAATCCTTCAATTATTCAACCCAGCGATTAAATAATCTGTCTATTTATTGATACTTCTAGGGTAGCATTCTCTCTTCGAAAAAACAACCATCCTTCTATTTTTCTCATTTTAAACTTTCTTAAGCAGTTGCAGTTGTTTTTGAACCACTTGCCAATCTTCTTTCACGACTTCTTTTAAACGATAATTATAAAAGACAGCCGCTGGATGGAAGAGTGGAATGATTTGATAGGTTTTCTGCGTCCAATGATAGTTTTGTGATTGCTCATCAAATGTTTGAATGGGCGACTGAATGACCGTTCCGTGCACTGCAGTGATTGTTGGCTTTGGTCCTAAAAGTCGTTGCAACCCAATATTCCCCAGTGTCAAAATTAGTTCAGGTTGGCAAACAGCGATTTCCCAATCAAGCAAAGGCGCAAAAATTTTGATTTCTTCTTTGGTTGGCGTTCGATTAGGAAATTTGGTTACTCTTTCTCCCGTTTTTGCAATCTGCTTCGTTTTTACAGAAAAAGGCCGACTCCTAACCGCACTGGTGATATACACCGTTTCACGACTTAAGCCAACTTGTTGTAATTGTTCCATCAACAATTGACCTGAACGACCAATAAATGGCACATTTTCTTTAATTTCTTCTTTTCCAGGGGCTTCCCCAATCAGCATCACTTTTGGCTGTTGCGGGCCTTGCCCTTCCACAAAACCTTCTAATGGTAAGTCTTTCGCTTTAGCTAAAACTGCTTTTTTCAGATGTTCAGGATAGTGCATTTACCATCACGCCTCTCTTCTGGTGTTCTTCCTTCGCTATATTGATTATAAATAAGACCCAAAAGAAACTCAAAAAAAGGAGCCTATTCATTTAAGCGCTGGTTTTTCTACACACAAAGCTTTGTCTTTAGCTAAATAAAAAGGCCGTAAGTAACCAACTAAATTAGACATTGGTAAAACCTCCGTTGGTAAGTCAATCTTCAATGTCTCTTTTAAATAGGCTTTGCGTGTCGCAATCCGTTGCCACATGTCTGGATAAGTTTGCTGAATCTCTTTTTGCAATGTTTCATCAGCCAAAGCCACACATTCTTCTGCACTCACCCCTGTATAACCAGGTACAGAAGGAATAATATCCACTTGAAAGAGCATGCCACTTTCCAAGCGAATGGCTGAATCTGGATAAATAGGCGACGACATCCATTCATCATCCGAAACTAAATGCCCAGGATTCAAATGCCAGTGATAGATTTCTTTTGGTAACTGTTCTTCAATCGCTTGGTACATTTCTCGCCCTAACAGTCCGATTCGAATGGTTTCAAGCCAGTGAACGACAGCTTGAAAATAGGGTTTTGCTACGCGCTCTAAATAATCACGTTGCGCTTCTGGCAATTGCTGCTCGTTTTCAATAACAAAACCTGTTCGGCTAGACAAGCCGCCTTTGTAGCCTGTAGTTAATGATAAGGCATCACCTAACTGAATTTCTTTGGCAGTCGGATACATGTTTGCATATTCAAAACGTTGACCAGTTGCCGCAATGGTTACTACCGTCGGCGTTTGACCTTCATCATTTAACAAAGCCCCAATGTCCGTTTCACGCTGTCCTACTTCAATTGCATTTAAGGCCTTTAACATACTGCGAGAAGCCAAATTCGCCCCATATTCATAGTGCGCCAATTCGTTGGCATTATTTGTTGTGCGGGCCCCCTTTGCTCCAATCAATAAGTGGGTCCCATTTAGTAAACGAGCTTCTTTCGGCAGCGCTTTTTTCAGTGCTTCGACAATAAAATGTGGCACATCAAACATCGTAGCGGGTTCTTGCTGTTGTGTCGTAAACATTTTCCAACCAACGATACCTATTTTTTGAGCAGTTTCATCGAGAAGCGTTTCAAAAATCTGCGACAACTTTTGTTCCCCAGCCATTGGTTGATTAGGTAGCGAAAAAGCTGGATAATGAATTAAATCGGCTGAGATGCGGGCATGTTGGCACAGTTTTAAATTTTCATTGCCTAAAATAAGTGTCGTCGCACCATCCTTATTTAACACAAGGAGTCCTTCTTCAAACCTCGGAATAAAGCCAGTTAAGTATTCAAAATTACTGCCATGCTCTTTGTCTGCATAGAAGACCAATTGATCGAATTTTTCTGTTTCCATTCGTTGTAATACTTTCTGCTTACGCGCCATCATCGTTTCATTCGTCAAATACGTTGGAAAAACATTCTCAAAAACAGTAGGTTCAGCAATATGTGTATAATTAATTTTTCGCTTCATTATTATCCTCCATTATTCATCTGCGACAATCAACGTTACGCCTGCTTGCGCTAATTGCTCACAGAATTTTTCATCAGGTCGTGTATCTGTCACTAAACAATCAATTTCTGTTAATTCGCAAATTTTAAATAAACCCGTTTTGTTTAATTTCGTTTGGTCTGCTAAGGCAATGACTTGTTTGCCTTGTTGAATCATTCGCCGTTTGACTTGACCTTCTTCTTCTGTGTGAATAAATAATCCTTGTTCAGATAACGCAAACACACCTAATAATGTATAGTCGGGGGCAAATTCCCCAACCTTAGCGACTGTTTCTGCCCCAAACAAAAAGAGTTGTTGTTTATGCAGTTGCCCAGGTAATACTGTAATTTTTGTCTGATCCATTTGCGCTAGAAGTAGCGCATGACTGAGAGAGTTCGTGATCGCGTGAATCGGACTATTTTCCATCGCTCGAATAGCTGCTTCCACCGTGGTTGATGAATCAAAAAAAATGGACGCTTGTTTGGGAATATTTGCCCAAACTTTTTGGGCAATCGCTTGTTTTTTCTCTGGATGCTTCATTATTCGTTGAGCATAATCGTAAATAGTTGCTTCAGACTGAACTGAGATAGCGCCACCGTGCGTTCTCTTTAAATGTCCTTCCTTTTCTAAACGAATTAAATCTCGCCGAATAGTATCTTTTGAAACGGAGACTTGCTCCGCTAACGCTTCCATGGAAATACTTTTTTGTTTATTCACTATTTTTTGAATCTTGGCTAAACGTTCTTCAATCAACATGCTTCCTCACCTCTTCTAAGTAAAGATAGCATCTTTTGCATTATTTTGCAAACAAATGCAAAATAATGCAAAAAAAGACAAAAAAAAACTAGTCCTTCATTTTCTAACGAAGGGCTAGTTTGAGAGTGGTTTTAATAGGTAAATTGAATAATCATCCCGCTAGGATCTTCTAACGCAAGTAAATGATCTTTGGCAATAAAATGTAACTTTGCTTCTTCCGCATTAGCTTGGACTATCTCTAAATCTGCCGCAGTTGGCAAACGGAAGGTGTAATTTTCTAAGCCAAATTGATTTTCTTGAATCGTTGGCAGCTGTTTGCCGCTCCATGTATTTGTCCCAATATGATGATGGTACTGACCCGCTGCAAAAAACTTCGCTTGTTGACCAAAGTTAGACTTTAAGCCAAACCCTAAATTTTTATAGAACGTTTCAGTGGTATCTAAATCGGCCACTTTCAAATGAATGTGCCCAATTTTAGAACCTTCGGAAATTCCTAGCCAGTGACCGTCAGCTTCTGCAGCTAAACTATCACCGTCTAATTCTTCTGTCACACCGATAATTTCACCATTTGGACGAATATCCCAGACTTCTTCTGGTTTATCCCAATAAATTTCGATGCCATTATTTTCTGGATCACTTAAGTAAAGGGCTTCACTATAGCCATGATCTGCTGCGCCAATTTGCACATTTTCTTGCAAAAGCCACAGCAACATATTGCCTAAATCTTTGCGGGTTGGTAGCAGGAAAGCAATATGGTACAAGCCAGTGGTACCCTGATTTTCTTCCCCAGCTGTTAGTTCTTTTAAGACAAGAATTGCATCGTTGGTGCCTTGTGGCGCTAGCCAAGCACGTCCCTCTCCTTGTTTTAAAAGTTTTAAGCCAATTGTTTTCGTATAAAAGTTTACCATTTTATCTAAATCAGCCACTTTCAAAGTGACTTGTTGAATCCCAATATTACTTGGTAATGCTTGAACCATTTGCTTTCACTCCTTTCCTCTTCGTTTTACTAAAGCAATGATTTAGTTGAATTCTTTAAAACGAGCACTATCTTCCATGTATTCTTTTTCGCCAGCTGGCGCTTCAATGGAACCAATGACCATTTGTGCACGTAAATTCCAGTTTGCAGGAATTGACCATTCTGCAGCAACCGCTTCGTCAATGACTGGGTTGTAGTGTTGTAAGTTTGCGCCGATATTTTCTTGCGCTAAGGCAGTCCAAACGTTCGCTTGTGTTAAACCAGTTGCTTGTTCAGACCAAACAGGAAAGTTATCCGCATATAATGGGAAGCTATCTTGTAAGTTTTTCACGATATCTGTATCTTCAAAGAATAAAATTGTGCCCGCACCAGCTGCAAAACCTTGTAATTTAGCTTGTGTGTTTGGAAATGCTTCCGCTGGAGTTAATGGTTTTAAGGCGTCTTCAGTCATTGCCCATAATTTTTTGTGAGCATCGCCGAATAAGAACACAACGCGTTGTGTTTGAGAGTTAAAAGCTGTTGGACTTTCTCTAACAACTTCTTTTACTAAAGCAGTTACTTCTTCTTTTGAAATTGGTAAGTTTTCTCCTAAAGCATAGATTGAACGACGGTTTTTCATCATTTCAGTAAATTTTGACATAATATGTTCATCCTTTCGAATTTCCTCAGTAAATTCATTTAATTTTGTTTACATGCTTACTATACTACCTTACTAAAAGTAAGTAAAGCTTTTTGTCTTACTTTTTGTAAGTTTTTTTTATTTTTTAGTGAAAAACCTTATTCTACCAAAGAAAAAACAACCAGCTTTTTTCTAAGAAAAAGAAAAATCTGGTTGTCGATTAATAAATGTAGAAGTCAATTGAATCGTTTTCGGCCGTTTTTCTTGAAATAAGTGTGTGGCTTTTTCACCTAATTCCATTAATGGATGACAGATTGTTGAAAAATTTAAAATTTCACTTAATAAAGTTTGCTCCTGTCCCACTAAAAAGAGTGGTCTTTCAATAACGGCTTGAATCCCTGCGGCAATTTCATCACCGTTGGTCACAACCGCCTGGAGCGTTGGATCTTGCCCACAGTGTCGTCCTACTTCACACCCATCTTCATAGGTTAAACAGTCCTTAAATAACCGATTTTCAGGAATCACTCCATAAATTTCCTGATATGCGTCAACTAAATAGCGTGCGCTTGTACTTTTTTCTGGTGCACGGTTAATCGTAATTGCCACTTCACTACATCCTTGTTGTTTCAACGCTTGGAAAACCCGCCGATAAACGGTTAAACGATCGATATAGATACTAGCATAACTAGGGTCTTCTATTTTTTCACAAAAAACAACTTGCTCTTTATACGGAGCAAACACACTTAAAGGATTTGCCTTTGACAAAACAATCATGCCATCAAACGCACCCGTGGCCATTTTTTCCAAGTAACTTTTTTCAACTTCTTTATCATAATCCGTTGGTAATAAACTAACCATCATCCCTTGCTGAAATGCTTGGTGGATAATCCCACTTAAAATAGCATCAAAATAAGGTTGATTCG
Organism: Enterococcus sp. DIV1307a; assembly: GCF_050537425.1. Classification (NCBI taxonomy): domain Bacteria; kingdom Bacillati; phylum Bacillota; class Bacilli; order Lactobacillales; family Enterococcaceae; genus Enterococcus; species Enterococcus sp. DIV1307a. Next base: position 394,989 of record NZ_CP172914.1, on the reverse strand, counting down.
TATAAGGAACCATGACACCTAATGTATTACTTTTCCCAAAGCTAAGATTTCTCGCTAATATATTGGGCTTATAGCCCAACTCATCGATAATTGCTTGGATTTTCAGTCGTTTTTCTTCAGAAACATACGGATGATGATTAATCACACGCGAAACAGTCGTAACTGAAGATCCTGAAAGGCGCGCAATTTCTCGAATTGTTGTCATACTTTCACCTCATTACTTTACAAAATTGAGTTAAATAAGGCACAATCCCTGTCCCGTAATCAACAAAACGATAAAAGGTCTCCTGCCAAGCAAAAGAAATTTCCTGAATATCCTCCTGCTGTGTCAAGTGCCACTCCGTTATCTGATGGTACGGAATTTCTTGATGCCAAATCTTATAGTATTTTTTGGGACTATTTAACTGCAGACTTTTGGCCGTCGTAGTCACCGAGACAAAATAGTAATCCATACCAAGTCTATCGCTTATCTCCACTATAACATTCATTTTCATGCCCTCCAATATTTTGATACACCTAGCTTACCTTATGAAACGCGTACCAGAGCAAGAGGAAAAATAAAAAAAGTGAGACCATGTTATACTAGACGTATCATATAAAAGCAAAGGATGAGTGCAATGGAAACTGTTACAGTAGCAACAAAAAGCGACTTACTAACAAATTTGAACAAGCAAACAGATGAAATCATTATCTCGGGGGCACTTGCACAAGAAATTTACCACTTAAAAAAACAACAATTAACCGAAACGGAAGAAATGGGCTTTTTAGTGGGCAGCCAAGGTGCTGGCTCATTTTTAACCTATTTAATCGAGAAGTTATCCTATATAAATTCGGAGCTATCGCCAGAAGAACAAAAAATTGAACATGCGATTTTACGTTTGTATGTTATTAAAAAATTAACTCCAGAAACTACTTTATTACGTCTAAAACAGTTAGATTATTAAAATTTTATTTAATCAAGATAGACCAATTCCCCGCGTACAACGAGTCCCTTTCATTAATCACTTGATATAATTACCTTTATTCAAGTTCCCACCATTGTCATTATCGATTAACCAATGGTATATTAGAAGTAACAGATAAGTCATTTTATTTGAAAAAGTGTTTGGGAAATGTTTGGGGAGGAATGTTTATGTGTCAACCGCAGGAAAAAAAGAAAGAAATTTCTGTTGCTAAGTTACGTTATCGTTTTGAAGTACCAATGATTATCATTGGTTTTGTTTTATTGTTTTTAGCATTGGGGTTAGTTGCTTTATTGATATTGAGTGATTTGCCGATTCCTGACTGGTTATTAATTGTCTTAATTGCACCAATTGCGCCAGTCATTGCTTTTTTTACCATTCGTTATATGTACATGGATACTGCTTCTAACGGAGTGGAAATTACAGAAAATCAGTTACCAGAAATTTATTCCTTGTATATTGATTTGGCAAAAGAAATGGGCTTTGGCACTAAAAAATTAAGGATGCCACGTCTTTATTTAATCAACGGGAATGGTGTCTTAAACGCTTTTGCGGCAAAATGCTCTTTACACAGACGCTATGTTGTCATTCACAGTGATTTGTTGGATATCGCGTACAATACAGGCGATTTTTCGCTGATTCGCTTTATTTTGGCACACGAGCTAGGACACCATAAATGTGGGCACACTAATTTATGGCGGCTAATGTTATCCATTATTTTGAAACCAGTTGCGTTAGATAAAAGTTTTACAAGAACGCAAGAATATACCGCTGATCGCGCAGGTTTATACTACGCCGAAGAAGGTGCTTTAAGCATGATTTATTTATTTTCAGGAAAATACATGGGCAGTCGTGTGGATTTAGAAGAATACTTTCACAGTATTGATTTACATGATGATACCATCTGGCTTAAATTGAGTAACTTCTTATCCGATCATCCTGTTGGCTTCCGTCGCATGCAAACATTGAAAAAAGCCAAAGATACTGGCAATTGGGACGTTCATGGGAAATTTTTCTAGCAAGAGCCAACCATCATTAAATAAACGTGCTGGGACAAAAGATTCTTTAACTTTTGTCCCAGCACGTTTATTAATCCACCAATAAATGAACAAATTCTTCTTTGGTGATATTTACAAAGTAGTCTTCAAAGTTAAACGCTGCTAATGCTTGCCAAATTGATGAATACTGATAGTCCACACCTAATAAAGCCGCAACGATTTCCGCTGTTTCTTTTTTGGCAAAGTAATCACCATAAATCGTTAACTCAATTATTTTACCTTTTTCAACAGTCAAACGTGCATCCACGATGCCGCCTTTAAACTTTTCTTCTTTTTTGATCGTAAATTTAGGCGCTTCACCAAAAATCCAAGCTTCATTGCCATACACTTCAGCGACCAATTTCCTAATTTCCTGTTGATCTGCTTTGGTTAGGACATATTCTTTCTCAGCAATTTCAGTTAGAGATTCGACATCAAAGAGCTCCATCAGTAAACGATTGCGAAATTCCTCAATGGTTAATTGTTGATATTTTTCGTCTAAGTACGGCCGTAAATTGGTTACGCGTCCCCGAACAGATTTTGTCCCTTTTGATTCAATTTTTTTCTTAGAAACAGTTAAAACACGTTGAACTTCTGCCAAATCAACATCATACATCAAGGTACCATGAGTATACATCTTCCCCTTTTTTGTATACATGGCATTGCCAGAAAATTTTTTCCCATCAATTAATAAATCATTGCGACCGCTAATCTCGGCCCCCGTTGCGCCCATTTTATGTAATGCTTCAATAATTGGTTTAGTGAACGCTTTAAAATCCCCAAAAGCTTGATGTCCTTCCTGAACAACAAAACTAAAGCTGACATTCCCGAGATCATCATAAACAGCACCACCGCCCGATAAACGGCGAGTAATAACGATTCCCTTCTCTCTAGCATAAGCTAAGTCAATTTCTTCATAAGCATTTTGATTTCGGCCTAAAATAACACAGGGTTCCTGAATATAAAACAACACTAAGGGCTCTTCAAAAGAGAGAGTGTTTAATAGATAATCTTCCGTTGCTAAATTTTCACGAATATCTCGTGACTGCATTATGACATAACGCATAAGGTCGCCCCACTTCTTTTTCTTCTAGTGTATCACTTTCTTTCAAAATTGGTTCACTAAACGTCTTCTCTGGCCATTCTCAAAAGCGGATGATCAACAAAAAAACGAACGTGGGACAACAATCACTTTGGATGTTTGTTCCACGCTCAAAATCTAATAAACAGCAGTTACAGAACTGTTTAGCTTTTTAGTCTAACCAAGTTACTACTTCTGAAACATCTCGTCGGACTGTTTCAAAGCCGGGTGTTTGAGCTTTACCAATCGGAATAATCAGTCCGTTCACTAAATGATCCTCAATATTAAATAACTTGCGAACAGCTTCCGTTTCAAACCCAGACATCGCCACTGTATCATAGCCTCGATCTTTTGCAGAAAGCATCAGCTGCATTGCAACTAAGCCTTGGTCTAACATTAGCCACTCTCTTTTTTGTTCTTCGCTAACATCATAGTACCAAGAAACATTTTCATTAATTCCTTGACGAATTTCTTCCGTCATCGTTCCTTGTGCGACAGCTTTAGCACTGATTTCATCTGCATTGGCCACTGTATAAGCAGTCAAATCACCTAATAAAATAATCACCGCCGCTGCCCCTTTAACTGCTGGTTGTTGCATCGAAACTTCGTAAAGGGCTTCTTTTTGTTCTTTTTCTGTGACAATTAAAAAACGCCATGAATTTAAATTGGTACTATTTGGCGCGAACATCGCTTCCTCAATTATGGCCATTAATTCCTCTTTTGGAATCTCAACATCTGGCATAAAATCCCGAACTGAGCGGCGGCTGCGAACAACATCTTGATACATCATATTTCTTCTTCCTTCCTCTTGCCTTACTTGACATAGTTATTATTACTCACTATGATGGAGAAAAAAAGTACGCACTTTTTATTCACCTAGGAAGAAAAAAGTAACCATTACGTGTCACAAGGAGAAACTATGACAACTGATAAACAAACCAGTATCAACTTAGCCCTTTCCACCATTAACGGCAAATGGAAATTATCATTAATGGATGAATTATTCCAAGGAACCAAGCGCAACGGTGAATTGATGCGTGCGCTCGACGGAATCACTCAGCGCGTCCTGACAGATCGCTTGAGAGAAATGGAAAAAGATGGCCTAGTCCATCGAGAATCCTTTAACGAACTGCCCCCTCGTGTGGAATATACGCTCACTCCGGAAGGATATGCTCTTTATGATGCCCTCTCTTCACTTTGCCATTGGGGCGAAACATTTGCACAAAAAAAGGCGAGACTTAACAAATAAGTCTCGTCTTTTTTTATCTATTTTGGGTATTATGGGTAAACTTAAGATATTTTTGAAGTCCTTCTTGAATTGAATAAACGGGTGAAAAACCTAAGCCTTTCAAAGCAGAACTATCTGAAAGAGAATATTTTATATCGCCATCTCGTTCCTTTTGATAAGAAACTGGCAAAGAAAGTCCCACTAATTGGTTCATTTCTTCAATTAATTGATTAAGGGAAATGGCAACTTCGGTACCCACATTATAAACATGTCCCAACGCTTCACTTTTGGTTGCTACTAAATCTAATGCAGTTAGGACATCCTCAATGTAGATAAAGTCACGTGTTTGCTGACCATCTCCAAATATTTGAAATTGGCTCGCTTGCCCTTGCTCTAATTGGATATAACGATCCATCAAAATGGACAGGACACCAGAATAGGGGGAAGCAGGATTTTGATTGGGACCATAGACGTTAAAGAAGCGAACTGCGCTTGTAGGTACCCCATGTAAATGGTATTCATTGAGAACATAACGTTCAGCAGCAAACTTATCAATAGCATAGGGACTCAAAGGGCAAATCACCGAAGTTTCTCTTTTAGGCAACGTTGGCTCTGCACCGTAAACGGCTGCCGACGAAGCAAAAACAAAACGTTTGAGCTCTTTTTGATATTTTTTTATTGATTCCAATATTTTCAATACACTTAAAAAATTGACCTCGTGGGTCTCTAGAGGCTGTGCCACAGAACTTGCCACGCTTGCCACGGCCGCAAGATGAAAGATATACTCAAACGAATGCTTTGAAAGTACTTCGTCCAATAATTGCTGATCCGTCACACTTCCTTTAATAAAAACCAACTGCTCAGTTTGTTGCAAATTTGACACTCGCCCCATGGACAAATCATCAATCACAAAAACTTGATACTGTTGACTATAAAAATTAGCCAAATTAGAACCAATAAAGCCAGCTCCTCCAGTAATTAATAGTTTCTTCACCTCTTTGCTTCCTCTCTTTTTTTTAATTTAATTCCACTTTTTTCGTGTTATTTTCTCTTTGGAATAAAAAAATGCAATATCGAATGAACACATAACTTACAATAGCCACAGCTAATAAAAGTTCAAAAGTAGACAAAATATTTAGCAGACTCGTTAGGCCTACCTTTTCTGCAAATAAAGGTTTAACTTTGACTAATGCTGTCGCAGAAATCACTAATGGGAATGTAAAGGCAGCATAACTTGGATAGAATGTCACTTGCATAATTTTATATAGATTCACTACTACAATCCCATAAATACATTGAGATAAAATTAGCAAGAAAACAACTAATGGCATATACAAATGACCACCCATTGAAATATAGCCAGCTAAACATAACGAACCTGGCGCTGTCATAATCGTCAATAAAGGAATGGTCGATTCAGGCATTTCTTTCGACTTCGTAATTCTCTTGATTAAAATTGGTAACAAGAGTAAATAAAAGAACAACGCTACCCAAAAAACAATTTTTCCCAACTCATTGATAAACAATTGAGAAGTATTAGGAATAACGCCAATGCCGACAAACGTAATAAACCAGCTTGGATAAATATGTTCCAGTTCGATTTTTGTTGGAAAAATATGCACCGCTACAAAATAAATCATTAAAATAAAATGTAAAATCACTGCGCCAATCCACAACACATTAATCCAAGCAGCATTGGTAAATATCCGATCTAAGAAAACACAAATAACCATTAAAGCCATTGTAAATGTTGGTGATACCGAAGCAATAATTGGATCATCTAAGGTGCTTAATGCATGTTTCATTGTAAAAATAATTTTTAAAATAACTAAAATCATTAAGAGACTGCCAAGTACACAATAAATGGTCCCAATTGTTGCATATCCCAAGGAATAAAGTAAATTCCCCAAAGAAACCATCCCTAAAATTAGTCCGCAAATGGGAATCGGGACTTTCCGCAAGAATTTTTTCGCACTTTCTACCATTATGTAGTCACACTCCGTCTTTATTTATTATTATTGATATTAATCAAAAGTATGTTATTATACTAAATGAAATATTTATATTTGTAAAATAAATATTTGCAATACCAACTATTAAGATAGTAAATAGAAAGAGGCGATTTTATGTTCGAATGGATCAAAACATTTATTGCTGTGTATGAAACCAAAAATTTTAGTGCGGCGGCCAAACAATTGTATATTTCTCAGCCAACTGTTTCTTTGCAAATCAAGAAATTAGAGCAACACTTTTCGATCAAGCTGTTCTATCGTAATGGAAAACAATCGGTTATTCCTACCAAAGAAGCTGATTTTCTATATCCAAAAATGCTCTCGATTATTGAAAGCTTAACTACTTCTTTTGCGCAAGCTGCAGAAAAAGAGAATTTTAAAGAAGACTGCATTATAGCCTCTTCAAATACAGTTGCTATTTATTTACTGCCAGATATTATGGAGAGTTTGGTTACCGCTTTTCCACTCATCAACTTTTCGATTCAACTGATGAATTCAAACGAAGTCGTGGATATGGTTCAAAATAATCATGCCCACATTGGACTAATTGAAAAACCCATTGAAACCAAAAATCTACACAAAGAAATTGTTTATGAAGACCAACTAGTTCTAGCAGGAGATGCCGCTTCAAAATTTTGGCTCTTAAGAGAAAAGAACTCTGGCTTACGTTTTTTCAATGAGCTTTATCTCAACGAACACAGCATCAACTTACCAATTATCGAATTAAACAACAACGAAGTCCTATTACAATTGCTAAAAAATAACATTGGGCAATCAATTGTTTCTCGATTATCTATTTCCGATGAGATCCCTTGGCAACCAATTGATCAGTCCTTTGCTTCTCGAAAAATTTTCATTGTCCAGACCGATCACCATGCCAATACTTCCTTCTCTGAAGTTTATAACCGAATCGTTGAAAAAATTCGTGAACGACAAACCTAAAAAACAGGAGAACGACTTAGCTTTCGCTAAATCGTTTTCCTGTTTTTTATTTATCAGTTTCCTCTACCAATTCAAATTCAAAAGGTTCTAACTCAAATAGTTGGTGTAAAATTTGCTGGGTTTCTTGGAACACTTGTTGTGGCTCTTTAGACAAAAGAGTGCTTCGAATGGTCTGTTTTTTTGATTGAAAAAGAATTCTCGTTTCCTCTTCCTTAAATACCACTTGATGAGTTTCCCTTTCAAACATCGTATATTCTTCGAACATTTCCATAACTAATTTTTGACGAAACCCTTCTTTGAGTGCTAATAAAGTTACTAAATCTGCAACGGTTAGCGTTTCTAACGCAATTGTTTCATCTTCTACATGAACAAGATAATTCGTACACTTCACATTCGGACAGGCATTGCAGCCGCCATTAATCAAGTCTGAGGTAGTTGTTATTTTCACCTGTTTCATCTTAATCCTTCTTTCCTACTTTTCGAGAAAAACACAAGGGGTCTCCTCAAAAATATTCAATAAAATATGATTGACTTCTTGAAAGACTTCTTCGTGATTCCGGCATTGTTTTTCCATTACTAAACGCAGATCATTCACAACAAAAGTCAACGTCGTCGCTTGTTGGGAAACATGTATACAACGGTTGCCTTTAACAAAACATTCTGTTTGTTCTTCAATGAATGGTTCTTTTTGATAGCCATATGCTGAAGCGACACATTCCAGGATTTCGTAGATTTCTATTTTTGGAAGTTCATAGCTACAGCTACCGATAACTAGTTGAAAACGGTTCGGCTGTTTTTCATTATTGCTTGCATAATACACTGTTGTCGTTGTCATTTTGCCTCCTTATCTCCTCTATTTTCCTACTCTTATCATAACAAAAAAAGCACGCTTCCCTTATTTAAATTGTTAATAAAGACTATTACAGATTGGTATAACCACACCTAAAAAGTTCGTGATATAATTCACTAAGAAAGAAATATTACAGAAAGAAGAGATGAACGATGAAAGTATTTAACAAAAAAGTCGCAATTATTGGTACTGGTTTTGTTGGCACAAGTATTGCCTATTCCATGATCAACCAAGGGATTGCGAATGAATTAATCTTAGTTGATATTGACAAAGCCAAATCTGAAGGCGAAGCAATTGACTTATTAGATGGTGTGTCTTGGGGCCAAGAAAATGTAAACGTCTGGGCTGGCGACTATCAAGACTGCCAAGATGCCGATATCGTCGTGATTACAGCTGGTGCTAATCAAAAACCTGGGCAAAGTCGTCTAGATTTGGTTTCAATCAATGCAGAAATTATGAAAACAATTGTTAACAATATCATGAAATCTGGTTTTGATGGAATTTTAGTGATTGCCTCAAATCCTGTCGATGTACTGACTTATGTGGCTTGGCAAGCTTCTGGTTTACCTGTTTCAAGAGTAATTGGAACTGGTACAACTTTGGACACAACTCGTTTCCGCAAAGAACTGTCTCAACGTTTAGCGATTGATCCACGCAATGTTCACGGCTATATTATTGGCGAACACGGGGATTCTGAAGTGGCTGTCTGGTCTCATACCATGATTGGTACCAAACCTATTTTAGAAATTGTGGATACGACAGAACGCTTAACTAGTGACGATTTACCAATCATTTCTGATAAAGTGAAAAATACAGCTTATGAAATTATCGATCGCAAACAAGCGACCTATTATGGGATTGGTATGAGTACTGCACGCATTGTTAAAGCCATTTTAAATAATGAACAAGCTATTTTACCTGTCTCAGCTTACTTAGATGGGCAATATGGGCAACAAGATGTATTTACAGGGATTCCTGCAGTCGTTGGCAATCAAGGTGTGACTGACATTATTGAATTGAATCTGAATGCCGCTGAAAAAGAACTCTTCCAAAAATCAGTGACACGATTAAAACAAGTGATGGCATCGTTACAACCGAACGCTTAGTAATTTTTAACTAAAAATAACACTTCAACTAAATTATTCTCTACCAAAATAGATTCTAATTCCCCTTTATCGTTCTTTTTGGTACCATGAAAGAAGAACTTCAACTAAAGCAGAAATTAGGAGGACAAAAAATGGTAATCCAAGGAGATACGTTAGAAAATAGCGCACGTCGTTTATTGCAAGAACGTGGCGTAACAATGAATGATTTAGCTGAACTTGTGTTATTTTTACAAAAAGATTATATTGATAATTTAACATTAGATACTTGTTTAGAAAGTATTGATGCCGTGTTAACAAAGCGTGAAGTACACAACGCGATTATTACAGGTGTCCAACTGGATATTCTGGCAGAAGAAAACAAGCTACTCTCACCGTTACAAGAAATTTTAACGGAAGATGAAGGGCTTTATGGCATTGATGAAATTATGGCGCTCTCCATTGTAAATGTTTATGGATCTATCGGTTTTACGAACTATGGGTATATCGACAAGGTTAAACCAGGCATTTTAAAAGAGTTAAATGCGCATGATGGCGAACATGTCCACACATTCTTGGATGATATCGTAGGTGCAATTGCGGCTGCGGCAGCCAGTCGGTTGGCTCACTCACAACCAGATTTAAGTGATATTACTAAATAAAAAACTTGCCTCTTCATTTTTATGAGAAGAGGCAAGTTTTTTATTTGCTGGACTTCTCACAAGCTTTCTACTTAACAGTAATTATTTGCCATGTTATGTTACAGTCAAGAATAAACAGCTAAAGGAGGTTATCTAGAAATGAAAAAGTTTTTACGCGTATTTTTAATTTTTATTGGGGTATTCTTTCTTGCAAGTTGCGGTTCAAAAATAGAGACAAAAACCTTTGTAGGTTCGCCACAAGATGGGATTGATTCCACCTTAACCTATACGTACCAAGGAGATAAAGTCTTAACGCAAACGGCTAAAAACATTGTTTCTTATGACAAATTGGGGATTACAAAAGAAGAGGCAAAAACAGCGTTGGAACCCGTTTCTAAACAATATGAGGACATCAAAGGGCTTGATTACAAACTGACCTATGAGGACAAACAAGCCATCGAAAAATTGACGATTAATTATGAAAAACTTGATTATGATAAAGCCAAAAAAGTGGATGGTATCCAGATTGATGGAGATTCTTCTAAGGGAATTAGCATGAAGAAAAGCCAAGAATTGGTGGAGTCACAAGGTTATACAGAACAAAAATAATAAAAGAAAGCGTGCGACAATGGGTATTGTCGCACGCTTTCTTTTATTAATTACATTGATGTTGCCATCTTCACTGCTTGAATTGGGTCAAAATGATGGACAGAGTAAACGACTGTACCGGCTTGCCAAACTACTGAGTTTCGATTATAGTCAGTGGTTCCTGCCACGTTCAGTGTGATTTGACCAACGGTATTCGGTGCTGGTAATGTTTCTTGTTCCAAAATGTTGACAACATTTTTCGCTAAATCATCAGGCGATTCACCATTGATATTTGAGGCCCGTACGACTAAACTCCAATTGCCTTCTTGCCAAGATAAGTAACTAGAACCTGCCGCCCCTTGTTTATACCCAGTAATATTGTAACCTAAATCTACTGGTTGACCGCCATTATCAATGATTTGGTTCACTGCATTTTTTGCTTCAGCATCAGAGCCATATGTTTTTTTCTCAAAAGAACTAATTGGCGTTAACTGATTAACACGTGCATCATTCACTGGAATCGCTTCTTTTTCTGCATAATATAAAACACGGAAATTGTTTTGATCCGCTTGTGATGTTGTCGCTGCAGTTAAAAAGTTATTCGTTTGACTCGTTAAAATTGCCTGCGGTAAGCCTTGACTAGGAAACATGTTTGCTAGCTGGTTAAGCACTTGCTTGGCTTGGTCATCTGGATTCGCATTTTTCGCTGGTGATTGTTTTTCTGCTGAGCCATTATTTGCCGCTTCCTTCGTAGAAGAAGCTGTTGCTTTCGAATCAGCTGTTGTTGTTCCTGACGGTTTCGCATCACTAGATTTTGTTGCTGCTTTGCTACTTGATTCTTTTGTAGCAGATGCTTTTGTACTCTCGACTGTGGTACTTTCCGCAGCACTGGAACGACTATCCGTATTTTCTGTACTTTTTCCGCCGCCACATGCTGCTAAAGCAAGGGTTAAAAGAAAAGCACTAGAAATAAGCCCTATCTTTTTCATAAGAATTCCTCCTTGTTTTCCCTACCCTTATTGTACCTTAATCATGTGTATCCGTCACTTGTTTGTGTTTCGTTCTAAGTTGGTTTAAATAACAGAAAGTGGACGGTAGGATTCGAACCTACACCTCAACATTGAGCAAGAATAAACTACTGTTAGTCTCTATGAGTTTAACACCACGTTCATCCACCTATTTGATTGATCCTTTGTATCATAACTTAGAATAATTAAATTGCCTTTAAGGAGCTTCAAAGATTATATGAAGAATTGTAAAAAATCTGTGACGAAAAAACGATTGAACCAATCAGTAGATACACTGAGGTTCAATCGTAACCAATTGTTTAATTATCTGAAAAAACTCACAATTCAACGTTAGTCCCTGGTGCTTTTTTGTTTTCCCCTTGTTGTTTTTTTAAGAATATCCCCAAAATGACAGTGATAATAGGACAAAGCAATGGGAAAAAGGCATATGGTAAGTATTCTAGTGCACCAACTTTTAACGTTCCCATAATGAAGGTACCACTAACTCCCCAAGGAATTAACGAGTTGACTGCCGCCCCAGCATCTGCCAAAGTACGAGTTAAATATTTTTTATCAATACCTAAACGAGTAAATGAGGATTTAAATGTTTCCCCTGGTAAAATAATTGACAAATATTGTTCGCCAACTAGTAAGTTAATTCCCACAGAACTTAAGGCAGTTAAAGCGATTAATTTGGCTGGATTATTCACATAGCCTTTAATTTTATCAATTAAAGTAGCCACGATGTTAAACTTAATCAACAAGCCGCCCAAACCTAATGCCAAAATAATCAACGCAGCAGAACCTAACATGCTTTCAATCCCACCACGAGATAAAAGTGTATCAATACTTTGGTCCCCTGTATCTGCCACATAACCACTCATTAAGATGGTAGAAACTTTCGCTAAACTTAGGTGATGATCATTTATAAAAGCTAAGATGACCGCCACTGTAGAGCCGACTAGTAACGTTGGAATAGCCGGTACCTTTTTCCAGGCGAATAAGAATAAAACCGCTACTGGCAACAATGTAATCGGTGAAATCCAGAATCCTTGATGTAACGTTTGGACCATTGCATCAACCGATTGTAAATCCGCCGAACCAGATTGATGCCCCAAGAAGATATAGCCGACAATCGAAATAATAAACGCCGGAATAACAGTGTACATCATGTTTAGTATATGTTCAAAAAGGTTCACGCCACCAATTCCAGCAGCTAAGTTTGTTGTATCAGATAACGGTGAAATGTTGTTCCCTAAAAAGGCACCTGAAACAACTGCGCCAGCTGTCATCGCATTGTCGAATCCAAGAATATGTCCAATACCTAGAAAGGCAATCCCCATAGTTGAAACAGTCGTAAAGGAGCTCCCTACCGTCACACCAACTAGTGCACAGACCACAAAAACGGTTGGTAAGAAGAACTTCACTGAGATAATTTTAAAACCATAGACCATAATTGTTGGAATCGTCCCAGATAAGATCCAAGTAGCAACTAAGACACCTATCAGCAAGAAAATAATAATCGGAATGATCCCTGGTTTAATCCCTTCCACAATGCCTTCGTGGATTTCATCCCAAGAAAATCCTTTCCATTTGCCATAAAGCAACAACAACATGAATACAAAAAGAATCGGTATGTGAGGGGTTAATTTTTGACCAATAATTAAGTACCCGAGAATCGCTAACAAGGCAATCAAAATGCCTAAACTTTCAGCGAACGAAACAGTGGGTTTCGTTGATTTCATATGAAAACCTCCTTTTATGGAAAGCGAAAACTGAAGCAATAATCGAACTTGCTTCAGTTTCCAAACGACAATTTACTATAGTCATCAGGTGAAGAGGCACTCAGCAAAATAATTGCTAGCCTTTTTATTCACCTAAATCTTCTTTTACTTCCGTTGCCCAACTTGCTTTTTTAAAGCGATTAATGATTAACGGAATCACAAACATAACAATAGTGATTAATGCAACTAAGACTGCATCAGTCACGGTTGTTGTACCTAATGTGGCGAAAATAACAATGATAACACTAAAAATTAACATTGCTGCCACTAAATAAGCTAAGCCATTACCTTTTTTACCAATTCGGTAAGGACGTAGTGTATCTGGTTGAGATTTACGTAATTTAATTAGGGAAATCGCAATCAATACATACACAATACTATAAATAATTGTTGTTGCATTTGTTAAAGTTAAGAATACAGCGTTGACATCATCCATTACCCCATAAAGTAAAGCGAATAATGAGATAACCACAGATTGTGTTAACACAACGTTACGAGAAACGCCATATTTATTTTCGCGATGGAAACCAAATTTTGGTGGCAATAAGCCATCACGAGCAACTTGAATAATTGTTTTTGATGGTCCAGTAACCCAAGCAGATAATTGTAATAACACACCTAAGAAGACCATGAAACTAAAGATATTACCAATAATTGTTGGTAAACCTAAAACGTCACAATAAAGCAAAATTGGTTGTGTAATGTTAGACAATTCCATTTTGCCATTTGGAACAATATTAGCAACAAACATTGCATTAATAACGTTTAATAAAACTAAACCAATTAATGAAATGAAAACGCCTTTTGTATAATTTTTTGTTGCATCTTTCAAACGAGGAATATAAACAGAAGACATTTCAATCCCAACAAAGATAAACGCAATCCCTGCTAGATATTTAAATGTGTCCATATTTTCTAAGTTTGGTAAAACTTTTGACCAAGAGAAGGCACCTAAATAGCCGCCAGGTGTTAAGCCTACTTTAATCATTGAAAGAAGACCTAAAACAAACATAACTAATACTGGGATGTAAACACCTAGCCAAACACCAATATTTCCGCCAACTTTCGCCATGTCAAATTTCAAGTTCAAGATTGTAATAATCCAGTAAATCACTAAGATACAACCTAATACGAACCAATGATTTTCACCTAAGTGAACATTACCAAATGTATTACCTAGCAAAGGGCCTAATGTAGAAGCAACCATTACCATTCCTGGGAACATTTGCACCCATAGTAACCAAGCGACAACAAAACCCCATTTGCTACCTAAGGCAGTTTTAACCCAAAGTTGAGGGCCACCTTCTTGAGGAAGCATCGTAGATAATTCACCAGATATCAATGCGATTGGACCAGCAAAGAATAAGACCGCGAAAATTGTGTAAGAAATTAATGTCCAACCAACAGCAGCAAGTGTTGGGATACTACGTACAGTTGCACACAATGCCATTGTTAAACCGATAAAAGTACCTAATTCAATTTTTTTAACTTGTTGTTTATCCAATTTTGTACACTCCTTATAAGATTTTGGATAAGGAGCATGAATGACTGTTATACGCTGAGTAAAACAGTCATTCGACTGCCTCTTACCCAGACAAAGAATTGGTTAAGAGGTTAGCCGTCTGGTTGATTTATCTCTTGAATAAATCAACCAGACCAACGTTCCCTCGTTCGGTTACCATTTCTTTTTTCCGTTTAAGATTCAATTATTTTACGTCGTAAATTTGTTCTAATTTTTCTTGTAAAGCAGCTTGAATCTTAGGAGCGTAAACATCAAATTCTTCTTTATCGTTCATGTATGGAGTCATTACAGCAGCACGTAACACAGTTACTTTACCTGCACGGTTCCATTCTTCGTCACTAAATCCTAAGCTGTTTACAAATTTTAATGGGCTGTTGCCATAATCTGGAATAGCAAAGTCAGTATGTGAAGTAATGAATTCGTTGTTGTAAATATTTCCTTTAACGTATGATGCATAGTCATATACATCATGGTTTAATTTGTTCATTGCTACTAAATCATCGTTGCCTTTTTCTTTAAACACATAGTCAACCATGTTGAAGTCTGGATGAGTTAATGTGTGGACTTCGATTTCTTTGTCGCCAACTTTGAATGTTAAATCATTCAAGAAGTTATAGAAATGATGTGATCCTTCAATTGAAGCACCAATTAATTTACCATAACCTGCAACGTTTAAAGGTAAAACGTGGTGTGCAGCCCATACAGAAGCAGCTGTTGCACCAGCTTTTGAACCTTCAAGGATATAAGCACCTAGTAACGCAGGAATATCGGCACCTTTTTCAAATACGTAAGTTGCGAAGTAAGAAATAACGTCGCGCATACGGATATCTTGGATAACGATACCACCAGCTGAATAAGGGATATAACCCATTTTATGAGGGTCAATTGTTACTGATTCTGCTAATTCGATTGCTTTATATGCATCATACACTTCTCTTGAAATGTGTTCTTTTTTCTCTTTGAAGACACCGTATTCTTCGTGAACATCTTGTAAATCTTCGTAAGGGATGAAGTTGTTGTCTTCGTCTAAGAAGATGGCACGTCCATAACCACCATAAGCAGCATCAACGTGTACATAATAGTAAATACCGTCTTTCATTAATTCATCGCGTAAAGCAATAATTTTATCGATTGAGTCAACGGCACCTTCTTCAGTAGAACCAACTACACCGACAACACCTAGCACTGGAATTTGTTCTTCTGCTAAGCCACGAACGATTTTTTCTAATTCGTTGATATCCATACGGTAGTTATGGTCAACTGGTACTGGGATAACTTGATCTAAACCGATACCGATAATATCAGCAGCTTTTAACCAAGAATAGTGTTTAGTTTGTGGGACTAACCATTTACCGATTGCTTGTAAATGTTTACCTGAACGAGCTGAATGAGCTTTGATTTCATCAATTTCATCTTCAGCTGATTCTAATAAGTCCATAATTTCTTTTGTTGGCATGTTCAATAGTTCCCAATCTGATTTGCCAGCAACTAATTCTGGTTTTACTTCTTTCATAGCAAATGGTAATGATTTAATGTTACGGGCATACCATAAGCCTTCTAAGTTAGCTAAAGAACCATCAGCAACGATGTGTCCCCAACCATTTTTGTAGCTCATTAAGTGAGCAAATTCATGTCCTACTTCTTCTTCCATTTGAGAAGTTGCTGGAGAAGATTCATAGGCAACGTTGTTCCCGTTCCATAGCATTGCAAAGTTGTAAGCTAATAGAGAAGGCATTAATGTTTCTGAGTTCATATGTCCCCAATATCTACCTGCTGTATGCCATGGAACTGAATGTGTACGCATGCGAGAAGAGATTTCATTCAATACATCTTTCATATGGTTGACAGTTTTTTCGTAGCTTTCAGATGTGCGTTCTTGAGAAGAGATAACTGGCATGTCTTGTGGCATGTAGTTTTGACGCCATCCTAAATGTTCATCTACTAAGTCGATCAACAAGTCTTTATATAATTGTCCGTTTTCGGCTTTGTCCCCAATGAATAGTGCATTAAGGTTCATTTCGCCTTTTGCTAATTTTTCGTTTTTCATACGAAAATTCCTCCTTACAAATTTTAATGAATTAGATTTTGCATTCACAACTTACACCCAAACGGCTAAAGTGTAAAGAAGAAAAATAACAATGGTTATCATAGCTCTTTAATTTTATAATTTTTTCACAAGGTGTCTTGTCAGAACCATTATATAAAAAAATAAGAGTGGGATTGTGTGTACAATCCCACTCTTATTAGGTGTATTAACGGTTTCACCACTACCTGTAAGGAGAAATAGAATTTTAACTTTGATCAAATAATCACACGTCTTCTCTTCGTGAAATTATTATCAATTTCTAATCCATTACTTTTGCTAAAAAGTAATTTTTCTTCCCTTTCCGTACAACAACGAATTTTCCATCGAAATGTTGTGTTGGATCGACTGCAAAATCTAAATCGGTAACTCGGTCACCGTTAATACTTATAGCTCCTCCGCTCACATCTTCGCGAGCTTGACGTTTTGATGGTTCGATTTCTGTGTCAACTAACCAATCTACGATGTTTTTAGCATCTTTGGTAATTTCAACAGTTGGCACATGTTCTAACCCTTGCTCAATTTCCTCAATCGTTAAGTCTTTAATGTTGCCTGAGAAAAGAGCTTCTGAAATTTTTTGCGCTTCTTCTAAAGCTGCATCATCGTGAACAAATCGTGTCACTTCTTCAGCTAAGCGTCTTTGTGCTTCACGTTTACCTGGTTCTTTTTCAACTTTTTCAGCTAACGCATCGATTTCTTCTTTATCTAAGAAAGTAAAGAATTTCAAGTATTTGATGACATCACGATCATCTTGGTTTAACCAGAATTGGTAGAATTCAAATGGTGAGGTTTTCTTAGGATCTAACCAGATAGCGCCACCCGCTGTTTTCCCAAATTTTGTACCATCTGCTTTTAGCATTAAAGGAATGGTTAACCCGAATACTTTGGCTTCTGGTCCTTCTTTTTTACGAATCAAATCTAATCCTGCAGTGATATTGCCCCATTGATCAGCGCCACCAATTTGCAATTGAATATTATGTTTTTTATGCAATGTGTAAAAGTCAATTGATTGAAGAATTTGGTATGTGAATTCTGTAAAGGAAATGCCACTTTCTAAACGACTAGCGACAATGTCTTTTGCCAACATCGTGTTGACATTAAAGTTTTTCCCGTAATCTCTTAAAAAATCTAATAAAGATAGTTCTGATAACCAATCGTAGTTGTTCACCATTGTTACCTCAGCATCTTTACCAAATAATTTTTTCATTTGGTTTGAAAGACTGTCCACATTATGTTGCACAGCTTCCATCGTTTGTAAGACACGTTCGGTTGTTCGTCCACTTGGGTCACCAATTGTTCCAGTTCCGCCACCAATTAAAATGTATGGGTGATGACCTGCTAATTGGAATCGTTTCATCATCATAAAAGGAATTAAATGTCCAATATGCATGCTATCTCCAGTTGGATCGACACCGCAATATAGCGAAATGCTCGTATTTTCTGTAAGTTCTCTTAGTCCTTCTTCGTTTGTTTGTTGATTGATTGCATCACGCCATGCTAGCTCGTCAATGATATTCATGTTATCACCCTCCATATTTATAATTATCTCTTTATAGGAAATCGTTCATTTAACGAAACAAACGATTAACACACTTGTTTTTACACGATATTCCGTGTTTATTTCTATGTATACACGGGTTCACGAAATTTTCTTTGGTCTGCCACGTATTCAAAAAAAGAATACAAAAAATCCCTAAGCCGTCGAAACGACTTAGGGACGAATTTCTCGTGGTACCACCCAAATTTATACATAGTTTAGTTTATTTAAAATACTATATACCTCTTAACAAATAACGCTGTTACCCGTGCCCTGTAGGCAGAAGCTCAAGAATGTAATTCGATAAATAACGTGTACTAGTTTCCAGCGCCACTAGCTTTCTGTAACAGTGGTTATTTCTCTACTGCTTTTCTGTCATTGCTTTGTATTTAACTTGTACATGTAGCATATTCCTTTTCGTTTTTTTTGTCAACACTCTTTGCTTAATTTTTTTTACTTTTACAAAAGATGTCCCTTTTTCGCAAAAATAAAATAACAAATTAACAATAATATTTATTTGTTTTAACAGCAACTACAGATAAAAAAATAACGAATAAAATAAAAAAATATTCTTTAAAATTTTTTTGACTTTTTTTGTGATTTTCTATACTTTTATAAAATTCCCGAAGAAAAATGACGAACTTCGGATCAGAAGTTCGTCATTTTGTGAAAAACAGTTTTAAAGAATTGGTGAAAATAATCGTGAAATTTGCTGTTTAAAAATCAACCATTTTGACATGTCGCGAACAACTTCTGGAGTCATTGTTGTACATTTTTTTCGATCTTCTAAGAAAATTGCTTCTAATTGATCAATGATTTTTTTATCATATAACACAGCATTTGCTTCAAAGTTTAATTTGTAACTTCGGATATCTTGATTGGCTGAACCAACTGTGCAGACTTCATCATCCATAATCATTGTTTTCGCATGTAAGAAACCACCGTTATAAATTAAAATTTCAATATTTTCTTTCATCAATAAGCGGCCGTAATACTGTGTTGCTCGATAAATAAACGGATGGTCGGGCTTATCTGGAATCATAATTTTAACATCTACTCCTGAAGCCGCAGCAACCTTTAAAGCAGCCAAGACACTATCATCAGGAACTAAATACGGCGTTTGAATCCAGACTCTTTTCTTGGCAGAAGTAATCAATTTAATAAAGGCCAATTTAATTTGTTCACGGTCACTGTTAGGACCACTGGCAATCATCTGAATGGATGTATTTGCCTCTGGCACCAATGCTTCAAGTTTAAAGAAATAATCCAATTGATACGCCACACGATTTTTCTCGGGGGAAGAGACGTTCCAATCCATTAAAAAACGCATTTGCAGTAATGAGGCTGCTGGCCCTTGAATCCGTAAATGTGTATCCCGCCAATAGCCAAACTTTTTAGTCGTTCCGGCATATTGATCGGCAACATTAAAGCCGCCAATGTAGCCTACTTTTCCGTCAATAACAACAATTTTCCGGTGATCATGATAATTCAAACGAAACTTCAAAAGTGCTTTTTGAGAAGTAATAAACGTTTGGACAAAACCGCCGTTTTTTTTCAATTCATTCAAATGATGAACCTTGGTGCCCTTTGAGCCAAAGGCATCGTAAAGCAACCGCACTTCAACCCCTTCAGCCGCCTTTTCTTCTAATAAGTTCAAAATTTTGGTACCGATATGATCCGTTACAAAGGCATAATATTCAATATGAATGGAGTGCTGAGCTTTTTTTATGTCCGCCATCAACGCATTGAATTTTTCCGTACCATCCGTAAAAATTTCAACATCATTTTTCTTAGTCAGGGGCATCCTATTTAACGAGGAAAAAAAGTCTGTAAACTGTTGTTGCTCCTCCGTCGGCATCTTTAGACTATAAAGTTCAAAACTTTCTTCTTGGAAATTCTGGAAATTCTCTAATTCCCGTAAATCACTTTGTTGCAAATAAAATTTCTTTTTGTCGGTTAAACCGCGCCCAAAGAATAAATATAAGAAAAAACCAAAAACGGGTAGAGCAATCAGTACGAGTAGCCATGCCCAAATTGCTGCTACATCTCGAGGTTTTAACAAAATGGTAATTCCCGCAATAATTGCATTAATAAAATAAATAACTGTTAAGACGCTAAGAATCAATTGTCTTCCTCCTTTATTTGTTACGTTTTAGTATACCATCAATTACGGATTTGGAATATCTTTTCTTTAGCGACTTCTGTCTCAAAAAATAAAAAGAACCCCCATCCTAGTTAGTGATACTAGAATGAGGGGGTCTTTTTGATGTTTATTTGAAAGTCTTTTAACTTAATTTCGTGTAAATGGACCTTTAGGAGCAATCAATTCTAAATTTGTACCATCTGGATCGGTAAAGTAAGCGACCCCTGTACCAAAACCGCTCTTCAAGCCATCTTCTTCTTGGAATGTAATCGGCTCTCCATCAGGTTCTACGCCAATCGCTCTTAAACGTGCAACAGCTGCATCAATATCTTCCACTTCGAAACACATATGCATTGCACTAATTTGTTCGTTGGAATAAGAAGCTTTTTCTGATTTTGGTTTAACATATTCTAATAAATCAATATTGATGTTTTCTAGATGCACATTGGCATACTTGATTAATGTATCATCTAACCCTTGTGTTTGGGCCATCCGTTTTCCACCAATTTCATCACGATTTGCGATTTTTGTTCCTGTTAATGCTTCATAAAACTTCACTGATTCATCCAAATTACTGACTGTAATCCCCACGTGGTTGACTACTGAAAAACCTTTAACTGCTTCACTCATTGTATCTCCTCCTAGTTAATTTTTAGAAATCAAACGTGTCTGGATCTGGTCCCACACGTAACGATTCATTCAATTGGTTAATTTGTGCCATTTCTTCTGCACTTAGTTCAAAATCAAAGACCGCTGCATTGCTAATCATCCGTTCTTTGTGGACAGATTTCACGGCTAATAAGATATCTTGTTGAATATCCCAACGTAAAATCACTTGCGCTGCTGATTTATTATGGTTCTCAGCAATCGCCAAAATGGTTTCATTCGATAATAATTGACCTTGCATCAATGGTGACCAAGCTTGGACTTTGATATCATGTTTTTCACAGAAATCACGCACTTCTTTTTGATCCAATTTTGGATGTAGTTCCACTTGGTTAATTACCGGAACAACTTTTGCATAAGAAAGTAAATCTTCTAAATGATGAACTTGGAAGTTGCTGACACCAATTGCTTTCACTTTTCCTTCGGCGTATAAAGTTTCTAAAGCTTGCCATGATTCTTTGTAAGAATTATTTCCTGGCCAATGAATTAAATACAAATCTAAATAATCTAAACCTAAACGTTCCAAACTATCATTGAAAGCTTGAATTGTTTCATCATAGGAAATATGCGCGTTCCAAACTTTCGAGGTAACAAATAAGTCCTCACGGTTCAAACCAGTTGCCGCTAAGCCTGCTTTAATTCCCGCTCCTGTGCCAGATTCATTGCCATAGATTTGCGCTGTATCGATTAAACGATAACCATTGATAATCCCTTCTTCGACCACTTTTGCTGTCTCTTCATCTGGTATTTGGAATACCCCGAGACCCATTCCTGGAATTTTAGTGCCGTTGTTTAATGTTACTGTATCTGCTAGTGATGTAATCATTTGATTCGCTCCTTTAACGTTTTCTGATATCATCATATACCGTGCCGTACATGCTGTATAGTACGTACTTTTTCGTTTCATAGGAACCAAAAAGTGCGCTTTTTGTTAAATTCGCTTTTTTAGCCTGAAATTTTTTTAACTTTTTTTATATAACGTACTTTCTCGCTCTTCTAAGCGTAGCATTCTTTAAACGATTTAACTAGTGTATCTCTCACGACACACGACATCTTATGTAAAAAAAGAGAACGCGTACTCCGTCTTCGAAACGTCCTAAGACGCCGACAGAATACCGTTCTCGTGGGTTTGGCACCCAATGGGGGCATAGGGATTCGAACCCTAGACCCTCTGATTAAGAGTCAGATGCTCTAACCAACTGAGCTATGCCCCCGTTGTATAAAATGGCTTTTCAGCTACCTCAATATTGTAGCACTCCGCTATTATTTATACAAGAGGGAATTTTTTTCAGTTGTTATTCTTGTGAAGATTGTTCTTTTTTTACAGGACAAGCTGTTTGACAATCTTCACAACTTTCCCCTTTTTTGATTCGTCGATAGGTGATGATTCCTGCTGTTCCAAAAATTAAAATGGATAAAATAATTGTTGCCATCCGTTATTACCCTCTTTCTAAAGAAGTGATTGCTTGGACACTTTCTTTGCCTGGCTTTGGTTTTCTTATAAGGAAATAAAATCCAGCTAAAACAACACCCATCGCTAAAAAAGTCCCCAGAGTTAGTGTGCCTTTTTCGACTAACACATGGCCTAATTGATAAATCACAAAACTGACCATATAAGCCAAACCGCATTGATAACCAATGGCTCCTAATGTCCATTTGAGGTCTCCCATTTCACGACGAATTGCGCCAATTGCAGCAAAACAAGGTGCACATAATAAGTTAAAAGTTAAGAACGAATAGGCCGCGACTGGCGTAAAGGTGTGTTGCAGTGCGCCCCAGACTTCTACCCCATTTTCAGAAACATCTTTCACATTGCCAAATAAAATGCCTAAGGTACCAATAATATTTTCTTTCGCTATCAATCCTGTAATTGTAGCAACTGCCCCTTGCCAATTCCCCCAACCTAATGGGATAAATAGCACCGCCAACCCTTTACCTAGAAATGCTAGAATACTTTGACTTTCTGGAACGGGTTGAAACGTCACAGAATAATGGGACATGAACCAAATGAGAATACTGGAAACAAAAATAATCGTGCCTGCTTTTTTTACAAATGAGCGACATCGTTCATAGGCATGTCGAACCACACTTCTAAGCTGTGGCAAATGATAGGCGGGAAGTTCCATAATGAATGGTGCTGGATCTCCCGAAAAATGCTTGGTCTTTTTTAAAGCAATCCCTGACAACACAATGGAAGCAACCCCTAAGAAATAAGCAGAGGGCGAGACCCAACTTTGGTTAGGAAAAAATGCACCTGCAATCAGAGCGATAATTGGCAACTTCGCCGAACATGGCATAAAAGTCGTGACCATAATAGTCATTCGCCGATCGCGTTCGTTTTCAATCGTTCGACTAGCCATCACGCCTGGGACCCCACAACCTGTCGCAATTAACATTGGAATAAACGACTTACCAGATAGGCCGAATTTCCGAAACAAGCGATCCATGACAAAGGCAATCCGTGCCATATAGCCACAATCTTCTAAAAAACCTAAACATAAAAACAGGACGGCCAGTTGTGGTAAAAAGCCTAACACAGCCCCAACCCCTGCAATGATCCCATCTAAAATTAAACTTTGCATCCATGGCGCTACTTGCCATTGCGCCAACCAATTTCCTACAAATTGAGGAACCCATTCCCCGAAAAAGACATCGTTTAACCAGTCTGTCCCCATTGTACCAACCGTTTGAATAGACAAGTAATAGACCAACCACATCACAAACGCAAAGATTGGCAACGCCAACCACCGATTGGTTACCACTCGGTCAATCTTATCACTGTGAGTAAATGTCATTTCTGTTTTTTTCGTCGCACATAAAGCAATTAATCGAGCAATAAAGGCATAGCGTTCATTGATGATAATCGCTTCACTTTCATCTTGAAAGATTTTTTCAGTAATTTGAATGACTTCTTCAATTTCTTTTTCTTGAAAAGAACTCAATAATAATTGCTCTTTGGTTCGAACATCTCGTTCAAAAAGTTTTAAACTATACCAACGCTGTTGCGTTTCAGGAACAGTATTCCCTAAAATATCAACAATTTCAGCAAGTGCTGCTTCTAAGCGATTATCATAAGAAGGATAAATAACCTCTGTCTCTATGGCATTCGCTCGCTGCTTACTTTGTTTTAAAGCATGATCCAACCCACGATTCTTCAAAGCACTAATCTCAACGACAGGCACGCCTAAGCCATAACTTAACTTTTCACTATTCAATGTTTGGCCGTTTTTTTCCAACAAATCCATCATATTTAACGCACAAACAACCGGTAATCCGGTTTCAATTAATTGTGTTGTTAAATAAAGATTCCGTTCCAAATTGGTCACATCGAGAATATTCAAAATCACTGAAGGTTGGTCCTCCAAAAGATAATCTCGTGCCACAATTTCTTCAGGCGTATAAGGAGAAAGAGAGTAAATCCCTGGCAAATCTTGAATAATGAGTGTCTTATCTTTCTTTGCCACCCCCTCTTTGCGTTCCACAGTCACCCCTGGCCAGTTTCCAACATATTGGTTGGCTCCTGTTAACATATTGAACGTTGTCGTTTTACCGCTATTAGGGTTGCCGGCTAGTGCAATTTGCTGAGTCATTCGCTTTCCTCCTTTTCAACCAAGATTAGTTCCGCTTCACTTTTTCGTAACGTTAGTTCGTAGCCACGTACATTGATTTCAATTGGATCAGCTAAAGGAGCTACTTTACGAATAAAAATTACTGTTCCTTTTGTTAAACCCATGTCCATCAACCGACGTTTCACCGCTCCTTGTCCGTGGATCCCTACTATTGTAGCGCGTTCTCCAACTTTCAAGGTATCTAAGGAGACCCAAACTTTCTCATTCGCCGAGCGCTCCTCCACATGAATCGCTTGTAAAATCGTATCTGTCAGCGCAATTCGACTATTATGTAATAAAACAATACCATTTTGATTCTGATAATTGACAAGGACAACTGCTTGGCCTGCAACGACACCTAAATTGTTCAGATGTTTCTTTGTCTGAACATCTGCTTGGACGCTTTCGACTGTATAGACTTTCCCAACTTCTGCCTGCGCTAACGTAATCATTTACTTTCCTCCATGTGAAAAAGTTTCAAACGAAAATGAGAATCGTTCTCAATTAAAAGAATACGCTTGCTTACACGGAAAGTCAATGAATTTCTGGATGTATCTCCTGTTTTCTTCTATTTTCCTTCTATATAGAGACACTTTTTTCAGGTTACTATTTTTGAAAAAAGTCAGCTCTTGTTTTTTATGTTACTAGCTACTATAAAATTCCACTCATTCAATAACAAATCCGCTTATTTTTTCTTCTTGTGCCTAACTCAAATGTCAACACAATATTTAGTGTTTTTTCACTAAATGTTCTCTTTCAAAATTTTAATTTTTTTGTTTGTCAAACACTGACCAATGTGTTTTTTCTCCCAAAAACGAGGATTCACGTGTTTTCATTTTTCTTTCAAAAACACAAAAACTAGTATTATGAGAAAAACGCACCACAATATATAGTGTTAAAGTGTTGACTTTTTTCTACATAGATTTATACTAGTCTATGTAGAAAAAAAGAGGAGGAACTTTCAATGAACGTAAAAATCTTTTCAAAAAATAACTGTATCCAATGTAAAATGGCGAAACGTTTCCTAAGTGAAAATAACATCGCTTTTGAAGAAATCAATATCGACGCACAACCAGATGCTATCGACTGGTTAAAAGAACAAGGGTTCCAAAGCGTACCGGTAATCACATCTGAAGCAACAACCGTTGTTGGCTTCCGTCCAGACCAATTAAAACAATTGGCTAGCTAAGATGAAACTTGTTTATTTTTCAGTCACCGGTCAAACAAGGCGCTTTATTAAAAAATTGGATTTGCCTGCTTATGAACTTGAGCCAGCGAATCCTTTTTTTGAAATAAATGAGCCTTTTATTCTTGTCATTCCTACCTATGATGCAGAAATTACAGAGGTAGTGAATGACTTTCTTGATTATAAAAGTAATCAAGAACTGTTAGTTGGTGTAGCTGGTGGGGGCAACCGTAATTTTGCTGAATTATTTGTCTATACCGCCAAAGATATTGCCCGCGATTACCACGTTCCGCTTCTATACTCCTTTGAGTTTAGCGGAACAGACGAAGACGTGGAGACCTTTAAGAAAGTAGTGGAAGAAATTGAGTCTAAAAGAAATTAAAGATGTCAGCTATTTCAAACTGAATAACGAGATTAACCGTCCTGTTGATGGTCAAATCCCTTTAAATAAAGATAAAGAAGCACTCGCAGCCTTCTTTAAAGAAAATGTAGAACCGAATACACGTAAATTCAGCTCTGCTGAAGAAAAAATCAACTTTTTAATGAAAGAAGATTTTATTGAAACTGAATTCATCGAAAAATATTCAATGGACTTTATTGAAAAATTGTATGCTTTCTTAGATGAACAACATTTCCAATTCAAGTCTTTCATGGCGGCTTATAAATTTTATTCTCAATACGCTTTAAAGAACAACGCCG
The DNA here is from genome assembly GCF_050537425.1 of Enterococcus sp. DIV1307a. Taxonomy (NCBI): domain Bacteria; kingdom Bacillati; phylum Bacillota; class Bacilli; order Lactobacillales; family Enterococcaceae; genus Enterococcus; species Enterococcus sp. DIV1307a. The sequence continues at coordinate 368,331 of NZ_CP172914.1, read as the reverse complement.
GAACAGAGTATTTAGAAACATATGAAGATCGAGTTGCCTTTAATGCCTTGTATTTTGCGGATGGCGATGAAGAGTTGGCTTTAACATTGGCGGATGAAATGATCCATCAACGGTATCAACCAGCCACACCTTCTTTCTTAAACGCTGGGCGTAAACGTCGAGGTGAATTGGTTTCTTGTTTCTTAGTTCAAGTAACAGATGATATGAACAGCATTGGGCGTTCAATTAATTCTGCCCTTCAATTATCACGAATCGGCGGCGGCGTAGGAATTACTCTTTCAAACTTACGTGAAGCGGGCGCACCAATCAAAGGTTATGATGGCGCAGCAAGTGGTGTTGTCCCTGTTATGAAATTATTTGAAGATAGCTTTAGCTACTCTAACCAATTAGGTCAACGTCAAGGTGCTGGTGTGGTTTATCTAAACGTCTTCCATCCAGATATTGAAATGTTCTTATCTGCTAAAAAAGAAAACGCTGATGAAAAAATCCGTGTAAAAACGTTGTCTCTTGGTGTTATTGTTCCAGATAAATTTTACGAATTAACACGTAACAACGAAGATATGTATTTATTTAGTCCTTATAGTGTGGAACGTGAATATGGTGTGCCTTATTCCTATGTAGATATTACCAAAGAATATGATAACCTAGTGGCCAATCCAAACATACGTAAACGTAAAATTAAAGCCCGTGACTTAGAAAATGAAATTTCTAAATTACAACAAGAATCTGGCTATCCTTATATCATCAATATTGATACTGCTAACAAAAACAATCCGATTGATGGCAAGATTATCATGAGTAACTTATGTTCTGAAATTCTTCAAGTTCAAACGCCTTCTGTTATTAATGGGAAACAAGAATATGAAGTTTTAGGAACAGATATTAGTTGTAACTTAGGTTCAACTAACATTGTTAATTTAATGGAAAGTCCTGACTTTGGAAAATCTGTCCGCGCTATGACGCGTGCGTTAACTTTTGTAACAGATGCTTCTGAAATTGATGTCGTGCCAACTATCCAAAATGGAAATCGTTTAAGCCATACAATCGGACTAGGCGCAATGGGCTTACACACCTTCTTCGCTAAAAATCATATGGAATACGGCTCTGAAGAATCATTAGACTTTACAGACATTTATTTCATGTTATTAAATTACTGGACTTTAATGGAAAGTAACCAAATTGCGAAAGAACGTAACCAAGTCTTCCATAATTTTGAAAAATCAGATTATGCTTCTGGTGCTTACTTCGATAAATATATTGAAGGCAACTTTACACCAAAATTTGATAAAGTGAAAGAAATCTTCAAAGACATTCAGATTCCAACGGCTGAAGATTGGGCTGCGTTACGCGATGCTGTGAAAAAAGATGGTCTTTATCATCAAAATCGTTTAGCCGTAGCGCCAAATGGTTCAATTTCATATATTAATGATACTAGTGCCAGCATTCATCCAATTACTCGCATGATTGAAGAACGTCAAGAGAAGAAAATTGGTAAGATTTACTATCCAGCGCCTTATTTAGCTAATGATACAATCCCTTACTATACTTCTGCTTACGACATGGATATGCGCAAAGTGATTGATGTCTACGCAACAGCGCAACAACACGTTGATCAAGGAATGAGTTTAACCTTGTTTATGCGTTCAGAAATCCCTGAAGGCTTGTATGAATGGAAAGAAACACCAAAACAAACAACCCGTGACTTAAACATTTTACGTCATTATGCGTTCAACAAAGGGATTAAATCAATTTACTATATTCGTACATTTACAGATGATGCTGAAGAAATTGGCAGCAATCAATGTGAGTCTTGCGTGATTTAATGAAAAGCACTTAAATAAGGCGTTCTGCTTGAGCGTCTTATTTTTTAGGAATGTTCTCTTTTTAAACAGGACATTTTCAGATATACTGGACAAAGAAGAACGGCTGCATGCTCCTATTTGGACTCTGTAGAACGTTTTAAGCGAAGAAACGAGACAACTAGTCAAACAGACTGCTGTCCCAGCATACAGGAGGAATAACCATGGCAACGTATTATGAAGCAATTAACTGGAACGCCATTGAAGACGTCATTGATAAATCCACTTGGGAAAAATTAACCGAACAATTTTGGTTAGATACACGGATTCCGTTATCCAATGACTTAGATGATTGGCGGACTCTTTCCGATTTAGAAAAAACTACTGTCGGCTACGTTTTCGGCGGTTTAACTTTATTAGATACTGTTCAATCAGAAAGCGGCATGGATCAACTGAGAAATGATGTGCGGACGCCCCATGAAGAAGCCGTCTTAAATAACATCCAATTCATGGAATCTGTCCATGCCAAAAGTTATTCTTCTATCTTCAGTACATTAAATACAAAAAAAGAGATTGATGATATTTTTGAGTGGACAAATACCAACAAACATCTGCAATATAAAGCAGAACGGATTAACGAAATTTATAAAAACGGTACTCCGTTAGAGAAAAAAATTGCTAGTGTATTTTTAGAAACGTTTTTATTCTATTCTGGGTTTTACACTCCTCTTTACTATTTAGGAAACAATAAACTAGCGAACGTCGCTGAAATTATTAAATTGATTATCCGTGATGAATCAGTGCACGGCACGTATATTGGCTATAAATTCCAATTAGGATTTAATGAATTACCAGAAGATGAGCAAGATAAACTAAAAGACTGGATGTATAATTTACTTTACGAATTGTACGAAAACGAAGAACGTTATACAGAAGAATTATATGATGACTTAGGTTGGACCGAAGAAGTAAAAACCTTTTTACGTTACAACGCCAACAAAGCTTTAATGAACTTAGGTATGGATCCCTTATTTGCGGATACAGCCAATGATGTGAATCCGATTGTAATGAATGGTATTTCGACAGGAACTAGCAACCATGACTTCTTCTCCCAAGTAGGAAATGGCTATTTACTAGGAACAGTTGAAGCCATGAAAGATGATGACTATCTTTACGGTTTAGATAAATAGCAAAAAGCTAGAAACGATTAACGTTTCTAGCTTTTTATTTTACCAACTTCCTGAGGCACCGCCACCGCCGAATGAGCCGCCACCGAATGAACCACCACTGCTGCTACCAGAACTACTATGATTAGACGGATTGTATTGTGAGTTTAAATAAGCATACGTCAAAACACTACCATCATAACTATATAAAGTATCTCCTACTAATAAACGCCCAAAAGATTGTTTTTTTGCATTTGGATATATACTTAGTAAAGAACCACGCTTAGTGGCACGTCTTATTTTCCCTTTTGTGGCAAATAACGTTGCTCCATTAAGATATAAACAATAAAAAGAAGTCTTTTTCATCTTATTTAATACTTCCTTTGTCTGTTCTGAGTTATTTAGGACAGCCTTTGTTGGTAAACAATTCAAATAATCTTGATACATTTTTTTAACAAGTTTTCTTGTTCTTAAAATTTGTAAAATATAAACAGCACAAATGAGCATCCCAGCAATACTTGCCATTAAAAGAACATTTCTTTTCGTTGTATTAGTGTTTAACTCTGTTTGTATATTTGTTAATTCATTATCCACTTGTGCGGTTTTTGAATTGATTGCAGCCGATACTTGATCAATAATTTTATTGAGACCTGTATTATAATCCTCGTCTCTAAAAGCCTCTTTTACTTCTTCATTATTAATAATATCATCCGCATAGCTATCCGTTAAAATACTCTCTAAGCCATATCCAACTTCCAAGCGAGACTCGCGATCCTCAATTGCCATTAGAAAAACCACACCATTATTTTTTTCACGATCCCCTACACCTAATTGATTAGCAATCTTATTGCTGTAAGATTCAACAGATTCCCCACTAGGTAACGCAGGAACGGTAATAAGCATAAATTGTGCGCCATTCGCATTTTCCAACAATTGTTGATTCAATTGAAACATTTTCTGTTTAAGTTGATTTGAGACAATACCTGCATTATCTGAAACATAGATATTAGCATCATTAATGTTCAACTGCCCATTCGTTCCAGTAATTGTCACTAATTCATTTTCACCAGTTATTTCTTGTTTAAAAAAGTTATTTATTGTTGTCTGGGTTGACGCTTCAGTCATTTTCCCTGCTAAAATATCGTCTCTCTTTTTTTGTAAGGCATGTTGCTTCTCTCTCAGTGCAGTTTGTTTTGCTTCATAGGAGATTCCCTTTCCTTCATGCCAAGCAGCCATTCCTAATATTAAAATCATACTTAAACTAATTACCACAACAATCGTTGTATTCCGCTGATGCTTTTTATAAAACAAACGAACTTTTTCTTGAATTTTTTCGACTTTTTTATCCAACCTTCCTCACTTCTTTCTTTTTAACCCAAATTTTCTACAAATTTTTTATTTAAATTCCACTTGTGGCACTTCTTTTCCCTGCTCTGTCGCAACATAGTTAGTTTTCTTCTCAAATCCTAAAAGTTTTGCAATTATTTTATCAGGGAATTTTGAAATCTGTTGGTTATATGTTTCAACAGCTTGTATATAGTTACGGCGTTCAACAGAAATTCGATTTTCAGATCCTTCTAATTGAGTCATTAAGGTTTTGACATTTTCAGAAGAAGCTAACTTTGGGTAATCTTCATTCAATACTGTAACAAAATTACCTAATCCTTTTTCAATTTGCTCATTTGCTTGCCCTTTTTCAGAAGAAGATTTTGCTCCTGCGTATGCTTTACGTGCTTCCGTTATTTCTTTTAAAACTTCTTTTTCTTGAGTCATACTGCCTTGAACACTACTGACAAGATTAGGAATTAAATCAGCCCGTCTTTGCATTACATTCTCTACTTGTGACCATTCTGCTTCGACTTTATTATCTAAAGTAATCAATTGATTATAAGCTTTCATCACAAATGCACCAATAATCACAACGACAACAACAATAATACTAAGAAATTTATTTTTTTTATTCATCTTACTTATCACCTTTCTTTCTAACTCGTAATACAATCATAACTCTTTTGTAATCTTTTTGAAATATTAAACTTAAAAAATCAGTCCTAGGTCCTAGAAGAAAACCGCCATAAGCATTTTAACTTATAGCGGTTGTCATTAATTATAAATAGATGTTTCTACACATTAATCAATCGTAATTTTGTTACATTATTTGAAACAGATAGATCTTCGATAACATCGGCATACGTTAGGCCTTTAGGCAAATCAATAGTATAGATATTCGTATAGATTTTTGTATCATCCACCCAAGAAACATTGAAGTTCACATCATAAATTTCAATATGTTTTTCTTCAAAATACTGATTAATAAATTCTTTGGTTTCTTGTTTATGTTGATAGCGAATTTCTAATTTTTTGATTGTTGGTACGTGAATAATTCGTTTGACAATGGTTAAGGCAAATAATACACCGATAAAACTTGTTAAGGCAATCGTATAGTAGCCCATGCCCACCGCGATCCCTAAACCAGCAACGGTCCATAGTGACGCTGCTGTCGTCAATCCGGTGACACTTTGTTTCGTTACAATGATGGTTCCAGCACCTAAAAAGCCGATTCCACTTACAACTTGTGCAATCAACCTTGCTTGATCTGAACGAATGACCCCCGTCAAAGCCGGATTAGCTAACGCATCTTTCAATGCATTGATTGCAATTTGCGACTGAATTAACGCAATAATAGCCGCGCCCATACAAACTAAAATGTGAGTGCGCATCCCTGCTGGGCGATTCTTATATTGTCTTTCAAAACCAATTGCGCCACCCATCACCATCGCTAGGACTAACCGTAAAATAATTTCTGGAATTGTTAGCTGTAACATCCTTTTCACCTCTTCTTCTATTACTTCCAGTATAACAAAAAAAGAACTTGAAACATAAGGAAATCCTTATGTTTCAAGTTCTTTTTCATCAACGATTATAATTTACTTGCAGCTGCATCATCAATGATTACAACAACATCTTGATGGTTTTGTAATGCACTTGCTGGCATGTCTGTTGTTACTGGTCCGTCAATCATTCCTTTAATGGCCTCTGCTTTTGCTTCGCCATAAGCCATTAAAATCATTTTTTTACCTTTCATGATTGAGCCAATCCCCATAGAAACAGCACGTGTTGGGACATCTTCTACTTTGTCAAAATAACGTTTGTTTGCGTTGATTGTTGATTCAGTCAACTCAACGACATGTGTTAAGCTATCTAGAGGTGTGCCTGGTTCGTTGAAACCAATATGTCCATTTTGACCAATACCTAAGATTTGGATATCTACTGGATGTGCATCAATAATTTTTTCATATTCTGCGGAAGCAGCATCTAAATCTTCTGCTTTACCATTTGGTACAAATGTTTCTTTAAATGGTTTTTTGTCAAATAAGTGTTTGTTCATGAAATAACGGTAACTTTGCTCATCTTCGCCACCTAAACCAACATATTCATCTAAGTTTACAGAAGTCATTTCTGTAAAGTCGACATCACTTGCTGTCATTTCTTTATATAATGTTTCTGGTGTACTACCTGTTGCTAAGCCTAAAACTTTCGCACCATTGTTCATACCTTCTTTAATTAATTCAAACGCTTTTTTGCCGCCTTCTTCTGCATTTGCTACACGGATAATTTGCATTTTGACACGCTCCTTACGGTTTATTTTGGTATAGTCCAATTATAACACCTTCTGAAAAAAATTTCTAGAATAAAAGAAAAAAACTTCTATTTCCATCAGAAATAGAAGTTTTCGAGCTTGTTTAACAGATTAATATTGTGGTGCGTTGGGATCCACATACGTATTTGGATCAGCATAAGCGTTTGGATCTGTGTACGTATTTGGGTCAACGTACGTATTCGGATCATAGGCTCCTTCTGCTGCTTGTTGCGTATTGCCGTTGTATTCTGTTTGTCCGGCTGTGGTGTCCGCTGTGCTACTCGAACTAGTAGAGCTATTGACACTTGAATCACCAGATTCACCAATCAGTGCAGTATCTGTAACAGCATAGCTAAACTGATTATAAAAGGCTAAATCTTTTTCACGTTCAGAAGCATGTTCTTTTAAACCAAGTTGTTTTCTAAGCGTTGTTTGTGTTTTATATAAACTATTTGGATCTAGGACTTGATAATAAATATCATCAATGGTTGCACTGTATCCTTGTAATTGTTCTGAGTCAATTGTTTTAAAGGCAGATAAATATTTTGATTGGATGTCCATCATGTCATCCCAAGTTAAGTCTGTTTTTACGTTGGCTTCAACAGCATCAAGAATTTTTCGATATTTTGAAACACCGTCAAAACTCATGACTTTGCGCACAATTTTCTCAACAACTTCTCGTTGGCGGCGTTGACGACCCACATCTCCTTCAGGATCTTCGTGACGCATCCGCGCATAAGCCAAACCTGTCGTGCCATCTAACTTGATTTTACCTGCTGGAACAGTAATACCGTCCAACGTAAATTCACCAATCGTATTATCTACTTCAATACCGCCTACCGCATCAATCAGGTCTTTTAATCCTTTCATATTGATGGATACATAGTGATGGATGGGAATATCCAGTAATTCTTGGACTGTATTAATCGCCATTTCGGCGCCACCAAATGCATAGGCATGGTTCAATTTGTCTTGTGTGTCATTTCCAACAATATCTGTTAGAATATCTCTATCCAAACTGATCATTGTGGACTTGTTTTCTTTCGGGTTGATGGTTACAACCATTGTAGTATCTGAACGACCTTGTTCTGTTCGGCCTAAATCGCCTGTGTCAATCCCCATTAAAAGAACAGAGAATGGTTCTTGCGCATCAATATTGGCCGTGGCTCCTTTATTGGACTTACGGTTAACTGATTGATAGATCCCATTAATTGTTGAATTGGCATCTGAATACATCTTAATCCCGTAAGCACATACCCCAGCTACTACCACTAGCAAGACGCTCAAGAAGCCCAGTACTACTTTTTTCCATAGTTTCATAAGACACTTCCTCGTTTATCTAAGAATAATTCTTAATTCATGCCCTTTATTTTCTCATAGTTTGCTTATTCAAGCAATATTTTTTATTTTTTGGAACAAGAACTTAACACAATTGTAAAATAAAAGAGCGCTTTATCAAGGAACAATTGTTATTTTTGAGAAAGTGTTTGCAAAAATTCTTGATAATGTTTCTGTTCATTCGTTTCAGTGATAGTTATTTTCTCAAATGCACCATTTAGTAAATCAGTCAGTGATCCTTCAATCAAATGCGTAATCGTGGCATTCCCAATTAATTCCATCCAATAACTGCCATCTGACGTTTCGTGGACGACTGTTTTCACCATACCTCCAGCATTTTTGACGGTTATTTCTTCATAAAAAACACCATCTTTCAATAACGTATAAAGTAAACTACTTGCGCACATGGCTGTCCCACAAGCACTTGTAAAACCTACACCACGTTCATACGTTCGAACAAATAGTTGATTTTTGCCAAGAATTTCAACAAAACTCACATTTATCCCTTCTGGAAAATATGGATTTTCATTATTTACATAGGAAGCGATTCGTTCAAATTCTGGACCATTTAAGGTTTCGTGATCCACAAATGCTACAAGGTGCGGATTAGGCACTGCTACCGCTGTAAAGCGAATGGTTTTAGATAAGGCTGGTACAATTTCATCAATTAATGTTTGGACCCCTAAATGCATTGGGATAGTGACTGCTTCAAAACTTACTGGCGAAATTTCCACTTGGTAAGTCGCTACTTCTTCAGCTAAATTGGGGGCTTGACGTACTTTCAAATCTGCAAACATTGTTTCAACTGTAAATGATTTTTCTTGGTTTTTTTCAGCTAAATAACGGGCAACCGTACGCAAGCCGTTCCCGCACATGCTTGCTTCACTACCATCGCTGTTAATCACTCGCATTCTAGCATTGGACGTGCCGTGAGTCCCTTCTCCTACCAAAAGTAACCCATCTGCTCCCGCCAATAATCCTGTTTCCCGCGAACATAACTGGATGCGCAATTGCTCAATTTCCTCAGCGGTTAAAGAGCGCTCAAACTGTGTCTCATCCAATAAAAAGAAATCATTTTCTGACCCGTGTACTTTTTGCATCATAACATTCATTTTTTTAGCTCCTTCTTTATGTATCCGTTATCTTTCCCTACTTACTTTAGTATGCCATAAACGAACAACTATTTCGACCCTGGATTTGTAAAAGGAAAGAGTCAAATGACAGCCGTCATTTGACTCTTTCCTTCACAATTGGCAAACTTATTTTGCTGCTGCAAAAAGTTCGTTTACTTTATCCCAGTTAACAACGTTCCAGAATGCTTCAATGTAATCTGGACGAACGTTTTTATATTTTAAGTAATACGCATGTTCCCAAACGTCAAGACCTAAAACAGGTGTTTGGCCATCCATTAATGGTGAATCTTGGTTTGGTGTTGAAGTGATTTCTAATTTACCGTTATTCACAACTAACCAAGCCCAACCTGAACCAAAGCGGCCAGTTGCAGCTGTTTTGAAAGCAGCTTTCATTTCATCAAAGCTACCAAATGTTTCATCGATTGCTTCTTTAATAGCGCCAGTTGGTTGTCCACCAGCATTTGGTGCCATAATTTCCCAGAAGAATGTATGGTTTGCGTGACCGCCACCATTGTTACGAACGGCAGTACGGATATCTTCAGGAATAGCATTCATATCTGAAATTAGGTCTTCTACAGATTTTTCGCCTAATTCTGGATGTTTTTCAATCGCTGCGTTTAAGTTAGTCACATAAGTGTTGTGGTGTTTATCATGGTGTAAGTGCATTGTTTCCACGTCAATGTAAGGTTCTAATGCATCATAAGCATATGGTAATTCTGGTAATGTGTAAGTCATTTTTTAAATCCCCCTATTTTTTAGTATGTAACATACGTCTTTCATACAACTATTATGATAACAGAGTGAACCGCTTTCTACAAAATAGTTTGCTTGCCAAAAGAAAAGTTTTACAAAAGAGGGAGATTACCTTGTGTTTCCCTCATAAATTCGCTAGAATGACCTGTAGAAGAATGATGTGAGGAGTAAATAAATGAATACATTGCAATTATTTAAGCAGGCCTTTTTTTCAGTTTCAGAATTACGGCATGCGAAAAAAATGGCGTTTTGGAAAGTAATTCTCTATGCTGTTTTTTTAAGTGCTATTTTAGCACTACCTATTACCAAACAAGTCTTTTCTGTGCTACAAGAGGTGCAACAAGATGGCCAAAAAATTGCAGAAAAGTTGCCTGACTTTTCTATTGAAAATGGCACGTTGCAAACAAAGGCTAAAGAATCTGGCTTTATTTATCAAACCGACTCGATTATTTTTACGTTTGATCCAGATGGAAAGCGTACAGCCGCTGATGTCCAAAAAGATTTAATTGGTAATGCGTTTGGTTTGGCTTTTTTACAAGATGAATTTGTAGTCGCCTTACCAAATTCAGGCGCAACTGAATCAATTCTAGGCACCGACCAATTTATCTTCCCCTATAGTAAAGGAACCTTAGATGGCGTTAACGCTCAGAGTATCAAGACTGCGCTAAGTGAAGCAGCGATCCCCTGGTGGACAAAACTTATTGTCTTTTTAGTGGCTATCTACCCTGTTCTAATCGGTTTAGTTTTAGACTTACTGATTGCCGCTATCGGTGCATCTCTCTATTCAAAATTACGTTTTTATTCTTTACGTTTGATTGATTGTTTAAAAATTATTACGTATTGTGCTACCGTGCCAGTCATCTTAAGTGCTATTTTAAACTTCGTAAATCCGATGTTTAACGATGGCATCCTAGTTATTTTACTAAGTCTGTTCTTTTTCTTTGTCACAACCAAAAACGAACCACGGAATATCCCTGGTTCTTAAAAAAAGAGCCTGGGACAAAAATCACTTTGGATTTTTGTTCCAGGCTCAAAACCTGATAAACGGCGGGAACAGAACCAACTCCTTCGGAAATAAGCCGAAATTCTCCAAAAATTAAAAAGCAATTTTCGGAAATTCCTTCTTATTTCTCGGAGCTAAACGGTTCCGTCCCGACCTCTTTCTATTCTTCAAATTCTTCTTCATCTGTTAATTCAGGTAAGTCAATCGTAGTCACCGCAGATTGGCCAATTTGCGTTAAATATGCAGCTAATTCATCCACATTTTCCACAGGTGAGACGGCTGCTTCAATTGCCATTGCTAAATTAAGTCCAGCGACTACTCGCAATTGCGGATAAGTGCCCATGGCCATCATAGCCACATTACAAGGTGTTCCTCCTTTTAAATCAGCTAATACAAGCGTCGGGACATTGCCAGCTTCTTTTAAGATTGCTGCCAGTTTTGCTTGCGTGCCGCTCAAGCCATCTTCTGCGGTCATTGACACAATCGCAGCATCTGCTAATTCCCCGACAATCATTTGAGTAGAAGCTAAGGTTTCTTCTGCCATCCGTCCATGGCTCATTAAAATTAATTTTGGTTTCATCATATCCTCCTAAAAATACTGCTGATAAATTTTTGTTCGTGCTTTCAGAAAACCACGTTCTTCACGAGTGGGATGAATCCGATTCGTCAACAAAATTAGGGCTTCTTTGGTCTCTTTTTTCATACCAATCGCCGTTCCAGTAAAGCCAGTATGATACAAATAGTCTGCCCCAGCTTGCGTCTTTTTCACTTCCCAACCAAATGTACGTCCCCCTTGGTTCATAGACCAGAGAGCATCGAACATTTTTTCAGAAAATAATGGTTTGCCAGACGGGTAGCGATTGTTCATAAAACACTGAACAAAAGTGAGTAAATCTGGTAAAGTTGCAAATAACCCTGCACTGCCGATTGGCGCTTTTAGTTGATAGGCTTTCGAATCGTGGACCACTCCCTGAATAACGCCGCGTTGTTTTGTAATCTCTGTGGGCACTGCCTGGGCAAAATCGCTGACCGTAAAACTTGTATGCTGTAGGTTCATTGGTTGAAATACATATGTTTGAAAGCTCTCTTCTAATGAGCAGCGATCCAATACTTGAATAATTTCTCCCAATAAGTAATACCCTAAATCAGAATAAGTGGTTTTCCCTCGTTCAGATAACGAATGCGTTAAAATGATTTCTTGCAAGCTTTTTTTTGTGACATTTTTCTTATCGGCAACATCAGCTGGCAGTCCGCTCTGATGCAGTAGAAGCTCCCCAATCGAACAAGATAGTCCTTGATAATCAGGTAGGATTTCCCCCACAGTGGTTGAAAAAGCAAGCTGATTTGTATCGATTAATTGTAACATTCGACTTGTTGTCCCAATAACTTTCGTTAAGGACGCTAAATCATACAGGCTAGCTGATGAAACCTTTTGTCTTGCAAATGGACCAGTATTACCTAAAAAGCCCGTATACTGTTCTGATAAGCTACCTTCTGTAATCGTTCCCCAAGCGACACCCGGAACGACTTGCTGATTAATCAGTCTCTGAATTGTTTCTTGAATTGCGATTTGATTCATTGTTCACCACTTCTATGCTAAAACTTCTGAAATCCGTCCGTCATGTTCTGCTAATAGTTGTTTGGCTTTTTGAAAATCAACGTGGGCTTTCGCCATTACAATGGCTGGTGCCACTTCTAGCTGTGCTGCCTCCAAGTATTCTTTGGCTTGCGATTCCTCGATTTCTGCTGCTTCTTTAATGATATTCGTGGCACGTTGAATTAATTTTTCGTTCGTTGGTTGTACGTTGACCATCAAATTTTGATAGATATTCCCTACTTTAACCATAATCCCTGTTGAAAACATATTTAACACCATTTTCTGTGCTGAACCCGCTTTCATTCTAGTTGATCCTGTAATGACTTCCGGTCCTACAATTGGCGCAATCCCAATTTCCGCCAATTGATTCATCGGACTTTGATTATTACAGGTAACTGAAATGGTTAGAGCGCCCACTTTTTTTCCGTATTCAATTGCGGAAACAGCATATGGTGTCCGACCACTAGCAGCAATCGCAATTACGACATCTCGGGCGGTCAATTGATGTTGCGTTAAATTTTCGATAGCTAATTCTTTCGAGTCTTCAGCGCCTTCAATTGCTTGATACATTGCTTTTTCACCACCAGCTAAAATACCAAATGCGCGTTCTGGCGACACACTATATGTGGGCGTTAATTCAATCGCATCCAAAGCCCCTAAACGTCCAGACGTTCCTGCACCACAATAGATTAAACGGCCCCCTTTTTTAAATCGTTCTGCCGCTGCATCAATTGCTGCAGCAATCTGCGGAAGCACCTTTTCAATTGCTTGTGCTACCTTTTGGTCTTCTTGATTTATTAAAGTCACCATCTCTAATGTTGACACTTGGTCAATCTTTTTAGTCGCTTCATTTCTGGCTTCTGTCGTTAATCCTTCTAAGTTCATTTGCTTGCACACCCCTACTTCTCTTTTAGACGGCTGACAAGTTGACTCGTTTCAATCATATTACGTTCAATTTCTGTGTCTAAATCATCTTGAATTGAACCTAAATACAGAACATCGCCAATTGCCATTGACGAAGCAATCGATGAAATAGCCCCCACTCGAATGAGGTGCTCATTATTGGGGACTAAAAGAACTTCATCGCTCAATGATCGCACGTTTTCTCCATCGTTACTGGTAATAAAAATAACCGTTGCGCCTCTATTTTTGGCAATTTCACAGGCGATTAAGGCTTCTTTTGTCAAACCACTATAGGAGACCGTGATCAAAATGTCTTGTGCCGTTGCATAATTTAAAAACTCCAACATCATGTGACTATCATAATTAAAAATCGCTTGGCGACCAGCGCGGTTAAACTTGTGATAAAGATTATAAGTCGTTAAAGAAGAGGCACCAATTCCAACCAAATGAATTTTTTCCGCTTTTTTAACATGCGCGATTGCTCGTTCCAAGGCTTGTTTATCCACTGTATAAAATAAATCCTCAATCGTAGCATTTAATAAAGATTCCACTTTCATACAAATAGTATCCACCGAATCATCCGCCGCTACAATTGGATCAATATCTTTTTTACCGTTACTGGCAGCTTGTACCGCTGCAATGGATAGTTTTAACTCTTCCCAGCTGTCAAACCCTAATTGTTTAGAAAAACGGGTAACTGACGCCGGAGAAGTTTCGCTATTGCTAGCAATTTCGTTTGCTGTTAATGAGAGAAGACGGGTCGGATCCTTCAGTATATAGTCTGCGATTCTCTTATTTACTTTGGAAAAGTCCTTATATTTTTGTCTGATTGAACGGATTGGTTCCATCTTCTCATCTCCATTTCTATTTTATGAAAGTTAAAATTGCTTCGTTTGGTTCAGAGGGGATCATCTGTGCGGTAATAGTCACCCCATTATCTGTTAAACGACGAACGGTTTGAATATCTTCATCGGTTAATGCAACAGATTTTTTAATTGCTCGACTGCCTTCTTTTTGAGAAATATTGCCGACATTGAAGCTCTGCAACGGAACACCGCCATCAATTAAAGCCGCCATATCTGCAATGTCTTTCGTAATTAAAAAGACTTTTTCTTCATCATAATTGCCTGCTAAAATTTTTTCAATCGCTTTACGTTTTGATAAAATGGATAATTTAACTCCTGCAGGCTTAGCCATTTTTAAGGCACCAATTTGTAATTGATCTTTGACAGCGGCATCATTTACTACCATGATTCTTTGTGCGCCAACCGTATTCGTCCAAACGGTTGCAACTTGTCCGTGAATTAAACGCTCATCTACTCTTGCATGTACAATTGTCATAATAAATCTCTCCTATTATATACTATTTTTTTAAAATAAACCGCCAACCCAAGCCAACATTGGTTGTAAATTGCCTAAAACCATGCCAATTAAAATTAAAACAAAGATTAGCCGTGTTGAATTCATTTTCTTTTTCCCTAGTAACCAATAGGATAAAAGAACAATCCCTAAAGGAATTAATGCGGGTAAAATTTTATCCAACATTTCTTGAACAGATAATGTTACATCTCCCATTTTATAAGTTAAATCTAATTTGTAAGTAATTACCGAAGGAATCAAACCGCCGACCACCGTTAACCCTAAAATAGCTGCACCTTGTGTAAACAATTTCATTTTATCCGCAAATTCTGTCGCAATTTTTTTCCCTTGATGGTAACCAATCCAAGTGAATTTATAGCGAACCCATAGGACCACTGCTCCGGCAATTAACGGGATCAGTAACCCAACAACCTGGCCCCCTTGCGCCATGTAAGCTGCAATCGAAAAAACAATCGCACGATAAATCGCGATAAAAATGGTATCACCAACACCAGCAAACGGACCCATTAGACCTGTTTTCAAGCCAGTAATGGCCGTTTCATCTTCAATGCCGACTTCTTCTTCCAAAGCCATATCAGCTCCGACAATTAAATGCGACATGGCTGGCGTTGTATTCATAAAGCCAAGATGTGTCTTCAAGGCTTTCTTCATAGCTACTGGATCTTCACTGTATAGTCGCTTTAATGCAGGCATCATCACCCAAGCGTAACCAAGTCCTTGCATTTTTTCATAGTTCCAGCCCCACTGATAGCCAAAAAGATTACGGACGTAAACTTTATTAATATCCTTTTTTGTTAATTTGTTAGTCATCAATCTCAACCTCCTCATCATCTTCGTAAATAACCGTGCCACTTGTTGTAGCTGCGCCGCCTTTGTTATGATTCATCACATAAATCGCTGCTAAAGCCAAGCCAACCAGTGCGACACCTAAAACTGAGAAGAATTGGGCCCCATAAGCAAGTAACACGAACCCAATAATAAAATAAGGCCAGTATGTTTTAATTGGCAAGTACCGCATTAAAATAGCAATCCCCATCGCTGGTAAAATAGCACCTGCTGCTTTTAACCCATTCATCACCCAAATAGGAATCCAATTATTGATAGCGTTTACAACTTGTTCACCAAAAGCTAGGCCAATAAAAACTGGGATGACACGAGAAATCGTCCAAGGAAAAATTCCTAAAACATTGCAGCGCTCGACCCCTTTATAATTGCCTTCTTCCGCATAGCGATCTGCTTTGTGTTGGAAAAACGTATTAGCCATTCTGCCTAAAATATCTAGTTGTGTTAATAATAACCCAATCGGAACCGCAACTCCGATACCATACTCTGCCCCTTTCCCTGAAATGATTGCATAAGCCGTTCCCATAATGGCCCCCGAAAGAAAGTCTGGGACTGTTGCTCCTCCATAAGTCGCTACGCCTAATGTCATCAATTGAAGCGTTGCCCCAATCATCAAACCTGTTTGAACATCTCCTAAGACTAGGCCAGTAAACGTTGCAGCAAACAATGGTGTATATGGACCAATCTGAATAGAAATTTGGTCAAGTACACCAACAACTGTGTAAAGACATAAAATCAAAATAATACCAATCGATACTGTCATGCTTTCTCATCCTCCTTGAATGCGTTTTCTTTTTTTGTATTTGTAGAATACCATTAAAGAAATATCATTTCAAGTTCTTTTTAAAAATATTTTTAAATGAAATTATATTTCTTATATAATTTTTGTGCTATACTAAAAGAAAACGGTTTAGGAGTGATTATGTGCGGGTTTTGCTGATTTATTTCATAACTATTTTTCTATCCAATACAGTTGGTGCGCTCTCTGGGATGGGTGGAGGCGTCATTATTAAGCCTGTTTTGGATTTTCTTGGGTTCCATTCGTTAAATAGTATTGCGTTCTATTCAAGTGTCGCTGTTTTTGTCATGTCCATTTCTTCGACTTATAAACAGTATCAAAATGGTGTCCAAATTGAATGGAAAAAAGCCGCGAGTATTTCGTTTGGTTCCTTAGTCGGCGGCATGTTAGGTGATTTACTTCTTAATCAGGCGATTGCACTAGCACCAAATGAAGAAAAAGTACAACTAATCCAATATATCATCATGTTGCTGACCTTGGTTTTGGTTCTTCTCTACAATCAATTTTCCAACTGGCACTTACACCTCAACGGATTGAGCATTTTTCTGATTGTCGGATTAGGCTTAGGGATTCTATCAACCTTTTTAGGCATCGGTGGCGGTCCCATTAATGTAGCTTGCCTTATTCTCTTTTTTGGAATGGATATCAAATCAGCAACTGTTTATTCCATCATTACTATTTTTTTCTCCCAACTCGCCAAACTTGGCAATATCGGCTTGACCACAGGGTTTGCGGTTTTTGATTTGACAATGCTTTGGGCTATTATTCCTGCCGCTTTATTCGGTGGTTATGTCGGCGGTCTTTTCAGTAAAAAATTATCCCAACAACGGGTCGCCCAAATTTATAGTTTAGTTGTTTTTTTAGTTATTTTGTTAAATATGTATAATTTGTGGACTGTTATCTAAAAAAGAAGCGCTTTGTCGTATAGACAAAGCGCTTCTTTTTTAATTAAATCACTGTTAATTTAACATCTATATTATTTCTTGTTGCTTTAGAATATGGGCAAATTTCGTGGGCTTTTTTAACAAGTTCTTCTGCTTTAGCTTGATCTACCCCATCAATATGAACTTCTAATTCAGCACCAACGCTAAACCCATCTTCTCCTTGGAATAAGGAAACACGTGCAGTTACTGTACTTTTACCTTCGACTTTTTCTTGATCCATCACTAATTCTAACGCACCGTTAAAGCAAGCACTGTAAGCCGCTGCGAATAATTGTTCTGGATTTGTTGTATTTTCTTTCTTGACACCTGGCGAAGCAACCGCATAAGAAAATGATTTATCCGGTGAGTGAACTTCTCCTGCACGTCCACCCGTATTAATGATAGTTGTTTCATAGATTTTTTTCATGTAAATTCCTCTCCTTTGTAAAGTTTTACACTTCTGAGAACTTTTTACTTACATAGTTATTGTAGGAAACTTTGCCAGATACAGCAAACGTTGTGCTTGTGAATAATAAAAAATAACATTTAACGTTGTATTTTTGACGTAGAAAAAGAACCCATTCTATGATAGGATAAAGTGAACTTGTACATTTGTACACAAACTATTTTACAAAGGAGACTTTCCCTTGACACACTTACTTGATTATCAACCATTAAACCTCTACACAAACTATCAAGAAGCCGCAGAAAAAACACCAACTGTTCCAATTATTTTTGATGAATCTTTGCCTGCTTTTCCTGCACTTGGCTTAGAAACAACTTATGGTGAAAGCCATCAAGAAATTTTGAAACGGGCATATCAATTAGCCGCTTTAGGTGTAAAAAAAGGCGACAAAATTATTATTTATAAAAGTCCTAAATTCGACACGTATTTACTAGCTGTTGCAGCCTCATATCTAGCAGCCGTTCCTGTAATGGTTTCATACCATTTACCTTTTGAAACAATTGAAGTATTCGTTGATCGTTTAGAAGATCCTTATATTTTATTTGATGATGTGACTGCTGAAAAAGTTCAAGCTGTTCGTAACAGCTCTGACAATAAAAAACTTTCGGTTGCTTCTCTTTTAGAAGCTGATGCCACGGAAGTTCCTCAAGACGAACTGACTAAAGACGAAATTGCCTACATGACTCACACCTCTGGAACAACAGGTATTCCTAAACTTATCTGTCATTCCAATCACTCTATGGGTTGGCGTACAAAATGGCAAAAAACCATTTTTACAAAAATTGCTGAAAAGAAATTAGTTGGCTTTCATATTTCGCCAGTTCATTCTCGTTTTAACATTGGCGTGTCTTCTTTAATGGCTATGGGCTTCCCTATGATGCCTTTAGCAAATGCTTCGAGCGAAAAAGTCGCTGAAATGTTCAGCACCTATCAACCAATCGCTGTAGAAACACACCCCAATAACTTCGTTCAATGGGTTCGTTTGGCCAAAGAAAAACCTGAAGCCTTCGCTAGTGTCCATTATTATCATTCTACTTTTGATGCAATTAACAACGCTACAATGGTGGCTTTCTTAAAAGCATCTGCTGCCAATAAACCAATTTTCCTACAAGTTTATGGACAAAGTGAATGCGGGCCAATGATCTTACGAGCGCATACTTTAGAATCCCTAAAAGATTCAGATGCTCGTGACATGGGTGTTGGTTTAGAGGATTTAACACAAGCTCGAATTACCGATGAAAAAGGACAAGTTTTACCTGCGATGACGGACGGCCATATCCAATTCTTATCAAAAGGACGGGCCTTAACATATTACAAAGAAGATGCCCGCTTTGCAGAAAATGTCTACGGCGAATGGTGGGACAGCGGCGATTACGGGATGTTAGATGAACGCGGCCACTTATTCTTGAAAGATCGCCAAGTAGATCTAATTGAAAACATCGACAGTAATTTAGCTATTGAAGATCATTTATTGGATGCATTAGATTTCTTAGAAGAAGTGATTATTGTCCGTGGTAAAGAAAATGAACCTCAACCAATTTTAGCGGTTGTCCCTGGGGAAGAAATGGATTGGGACGCTTGGTGGACACAAGTAGCCGATTTACCACATTTAAACGAACCTATCATTATGGCTTTTGATGAAATCCCTCACACAGCTACTATGAAAGTGCAACGTTTACAACTAGAAAAATGGTTGAAAGAACAATAAAATAAGATTCTTTGTCAAATAACGTTGGTCAAAAGAACGTTTAGGCCAGCGTTGGAGCAAGTGGAGCAGAAAGCTAAAAAGTTAACTCGTTGTAGGTTATCTTAAGCTTTAAAAAGAGGAGCAGTCGTCGTTTTGACGGCTGCTCCTCTTTCTTTTGTCTACCGTTAATTAAATCCTTTTTGTGAAGAACTTGACATGGGATGGTTCCCACAAATTATACTTAGCTTATTCAAAGAATGGAGTGAGCAAGTATGAAAATTTTAATTAAACAAGATTTCGACACGATGAGCGAATGGGCAAAAATGTTACTTCTAAGCACGATGAGTCAAGATAAACGAGTGAATTTATCAATTACCGCTGGCAAAACGCCAACACTTGTTTACCAAAAATTAGCCTCGATTGTGAAAAATTCATCTGACTTTGATAATGTTCATTATTATAACTTTGATGAAATCCCCGTTCCTCATCAAAAGGAAGGCATTACTCTGACAGATTTGCGGACGCTGTATTTGACACCTGCAGAAATATCCGAGCAAAACATCCATCCATTAACTGTTGAAAACTTTCAACAACAAGAACAACGGATTGCTGACGCAGGCGGCTTAGATTTGATGTTAATTGGCTTAGGAGCAGATGGTCATTTTTGTGGGAACATGCCCACTACCACTCATTTTAAAAATGAAACCTATCAAGTGACCGTCACTGGTTCAGAGCCTTGGTTTGTTCCTGAAATGATGCAGCCAGGCATGACCTTTGTTACGATGGGGCCAGCCAGCATCATGAAAGTTAAGCACCTTGTCCTAATTGTAAATGGTGAAAAAAAAGCTCAAATGGTCAAACAAGTACTCCAAGGACCTGTCACAGAAACGTATCCTGCTTCTATTCTTCAACTCCATCCAAATTTAACGGTTCTCTTGGATGAAGCCGCAGCGAGTCAATTAGAAAAATAAAAAATTGCGCCTAGATTATGCTTCTCTGCATAGTCATAGGCGCAATTTTGTTATCATTACATGATTTTTTGATACTGACTGTATTTTAGCAAACTCGTCTGGGAAAGTGTAACACCAATACCAAGTCCCTGAGGCACGGTCATTGTCCCTTGCTCTAAAACAAAAGGTTCCGTGATGATATCTTCATAAAAATAGCGTTCCGTGGCTGAAATATCACCTGGAAAGGAAAAGGTAGGCTGTGACGCAAATTGCAAATTCAATGCGCGTCCGACACCAGACTCAAACATGCCACCTAACCAAACCAATAAATCATTTTCTTGGCAAAATGTGGCAATCTTCAACGCCTCGTGAATCCCACCTACACGAGGAATCTTCAAATTGATACTACGGCAACTGCCCAATGCTGACGCCACTTGGCAGTCTTTGAGACTACGAATATTTTCATCCAAACAAATTCTTGTCTTCAGTTCTCTTTGTAATTGTGCATGATCTAAAAAATCATCTGCAGCAAAAGGCTGTTCAATCATCGCTAATTGATAGTGATCTAAACGTTGCAATTGAGGCAAATCAGCCAATGTATACGCTGAATTGGCATCGACCATTAAAGGCAAGTTAGGAAAATGCTGACGAATCAAAGCAACGGGTTCCACATCATAACCGGGACGAATTTTCAGCTTCACTCGTTGATACCCTTTTTCTACAGCTAACTGAACTTGTTTAAGTAATTGAGGTAAGTCTTCTTGAATCCCTAAACTAATCCCTACAGGAATTTTCCTCCGCGTTGGTCCAAAAAATTCAGTTAAACTCTTCTGTTGCCGTTTGGCATATAAATCCCAGATGGCAGTTTCTAACGCAGCTTTTCCCATCCAATGTCCTTTAACTTCTTCAAAAATTGTTGAAACCTCTTGCGGCTGTTCAATCGCTTCTGTTAAAAGTAACGGAATTAAATGCTGTTGGATGATGAAGCGTTCGGTTACCAACGTTTCTTGCACATAATCAGGCTGCTCAAAAGCCACTAATTCGCCAAACCCTTGATTTCCTTGCTCATCCGTTATTACAAATAGATCAAACGCTTTTTCTTCCAAGCGACCATAGCTCGTGACAAACGGCGTTTTTAAAGGCAAACGAACCTGATAGGTTTCAATTGATTGAATGTTCATTCAGATGGCTCCTTCCAATAACGCTGTCACCTTTTCATAGAAAATCGTTGGTTGTTCTAAATGGATACAATGTCCTGCTTCAGGAAAAATTGTCAGCCTCAACAACGGTTGACGTGCCTGCATTTTTTTCGCAATCCCAATAAATTTTTGATCTTCGCCGCCTACCAATAAATCGGTAGGAATCGGCTGCAATTCTGCTAGACGTTCCCAGTAACTCTCTTGCGCTCCTGTACCCATATACCACAAACTGCTAGCCAACCCAAAGGCCGATTGGCTCAAACGTTCCTGACGAATGGCTATTTGCTGTGCCACAGACAAGGCTTTTTGCGTTTGAAATAACGGTAATTCTTGCCAGAAATCAATAAAATCCACAAGCGGTTCCTCTAAGAGACGTTCCGCCAAACGATGATCTTGACAGATACGAGCCTGACGTTCTGCGGCGGTGGCCAAACCTGGTGATCCACTTTCCAATAAAAGATGCTGTACCTTTTGTGGATAATGTAATGCAAAACCTAAAGCTGTTCGAGCGCCCATTGAATAGCCTAATAAACAAAAGCAAGGCAAATTTAGCGATTCGGTTAGTTCAGCAAGATCATGGCAAACCTGTTTCATGGTATAACGCTCTGGTGCTACCAAACTAGCAGTCGCGCCATGACCAGGTAAGTCAATGCCTAAAACGTTATAAGGTGTTTGACTGGGAAAAACGGCTGCAAACGTGGCTAACGTTCCTGTGAAACCGTGTAAACAGACTAGAGTCGTTCGCTTTGCATCAAAAGGTGTTAACCATTGATAATGGTACTGCATCCCCCGAATTAACCGTTCCATGAAATCCCCTGTCTTTCTACTCGTCTACCAATTTCAGCTAAAATTGATTCGTACAAATGAACATTCTCTTGGCGATTTCCTTTGACTTCTATCACTTGAAATTGTGGTTCTTCAGCCGCTGTTTGTAAAATTTGCTTAAGCTCCGCGCTTGTTTTGACTTCTTGATACGAAGCACCGTAAAGTTCAGCAACTAACGAAAAATCTAAATCAAGCGGTGTTCCAAATAAAGGCTCGAAATCGTCCTCACGTAAAGTTCGTTGAGATAGAAAAGAGAAAATCCCGCCACCGTTGTTATTTAATAAAACAATTGTTAACGGCAACTGATAACGTTTAGCCAAAAATAAACCATTCATATCATGATATAGTGCTAAATCACCAATCAGTAGAACGTTTTGCTGTGTCGGTGCTACGGCACTCATTCCTAAAGCAGTTGAAACAATCCCATCAATCCCGTTGATGCCGCGATTTCCAAACATCCGATAAGGGCGACTATCCATAAATCGATCTAAGTAGCGGATAGCCATACTATTAGATACAAATAACTGACCGTTCTCTTTCATTGTTTGGTGAACAGCTAAGCTGGCTGTTGTTTCATTTAATTCTGTCGCGTTCAGCGTTTCTAGAAGAACTTCAGAGACCGTTTTTTCCAGCAGGAGCCATTGTGCTAACCAAGTCGCTTCTGTTGGTTTGACAACCGTTAGCAGTTGTTCTACAAACGTGGTTTCCTTTGCCTGAATAACTGTTTGTGATTTTTTCAATTGCTCTTGCCATTGCCCATTTTCGTCCACAAAATAAAAAGCAGTCTCTGTCGTTGCTAAGCGTTTCAACCATAACATGATGTTTTTAGAAATTGGCAGCGAACCAAAGCGCACTACCACTTCTGGTTCTTGTGGCAAGGTCGCCACATTTAGAAACAGATCACTATGTGCAATAACAACTTCACTATTTTGCCCATGTGTCACAATGTTTGCTAAAGGATCCGCTAGTAACGGCCATTGCAAAGCTTCGGCTAATTGAATAAATAACGCCGCTTCTTTCTCTGTATGACTGCCACCGACAACCAAGACGCCGTTTTTCTGGTACCATTGATTCGCTAACTGTTGCACTTGTTCTGTAGAAAGGATTGATTGACCAGCGAATAAAGCCGTTTGTTGAGAACTCTTTGTTTTTCTCTCTAAGTCAGGTAATAATGGTTCCCGCAAAGGAAAATTCAAATGAACAGGTGCTGCAGGCGTTTGTTGCGCGAATGCTGCTCCTTTAGCGCCTTGCCAATAGGCGTAATTCAACATCTCTTCTGTTGCTTCTGGCAAAGCCATTTCAACAAATAATTTCACATGATTTTGATACATTTGTAATTGCTCCATGGCTTGAGGAGCGCCAACTTGACGTAACTCATGCGGCCGATCCGTTGTTAAAACGACTAAGGGTACATGGCTAATATTGGCTTCGCAAATTGCTGGATAATAGTTTGCAGCTGCTGTTCCAGAGGTACAAAGTAAGACCACTGGTTTTTGACTCGCTTTACTTAATCCTAAAGCAAAAAAAGCAGCGGAACGTTCATCGACATCGACAAAAGTTTGGATTGCGGTTTCCCGATGAAGTAATAAAGCCAGTGGTGTGGAACGGGACCCTGGACTAATGACTGCTTGTTCAACCCCACTATTTTTTAAGCCTTCAATAAAGGCCGTTAAATAATCGGTCATTGTTTCTTGATGATTCATTAAACCTGCCCTCCAATTCCTCGTAACATCGGTTGAAATTTTATTTTCGTTTCTTCTCTTTCTAGCTCTGCTTGGGAATCCGCAACAATACCACAACCTGCATAAAGAACGCCTTGCTGACCAGCAAAGACACCTGAACGCAAGGCCACAGCGAACTCTCCACTATCATCATTCCCTGAAATCCAACCGATTGGCGCACCATATAACCCACGACTCCCTGGCTCATATTGTCGAATCCATTCGACTGCCAACTCTTTGGGCTCACCGCCTAAAGCTGGCGTTGGGTGTAACTGCATCACACTTTCCAAGAACGAAATTCCCGGCTTACGTTGACCCGAGATTGGTACATAAAGATGTTGTACATCTCGATTTTCCAAAATAATGGGTGCTTGAATACTGTTTTCAGAAGTCGTCATCTTCGCCAACTCTTTCGCTAAACGTTCCACCACAATTTGGTGTTCTCCGGTATTTTTGCGGTCTTGTAAAAGTTGTGCTCCTAAAGCTTTCGTTTCTTCTGGTGTTTGACCCGTTTTAATGGTTCCTGCAATACAAGCGGTCGCAAACGTTTTTTTAGTACCCAACAGAAGTCGTTCTGGTGTTGCACCAATGAAACTTGTGTCTTTGGCTTCTAAAGCAAACAAATACGTATTTTGTTGTTGTGCCATTAAATTAACGAGCACTTGGTTACTTCGAATTTTTTCAGGACTGCTCACAGCAAGTTGTCGAGCCAAAACCACTTTTTTTAAAGGGCCATCTTCTCTTAAGACTGCTACTGTTTCGTTGACAGCTTGTAGCCATTCAGTCACGGCAACTTCTTCCTTGTCAATCTTTGTTTCCGCTACAGCTGGCAACTCCTCACAGGTAGCTAACAAGCGATCAAACTGAGCCACCAAAGTCGACCAACGTTCCTCGACTTCTTGTTCACTAGAACCTGAAAAGTTCAGCGTTCCATAAATACGTGAACCTGAAAAAGTAAATAGAATACTTGGTAGATAAAACCAACCTTCCCCTAACTCTCCCCAGGCCTCAGTAGGCGTTTGTTCTGTATCAAAAGGCAAACCGCCAAACAGAAGAGCCCCCGTACCAGAAATAGACATATTTTGAAAACGAGTTGCCGCATCTTTTTTTAAAAAGTTGTTCAATTGATGCGTTTCTGTTTCTGCGCCTTTTAAGATAGTTTCATATCCGAAGCCAACCAAAGCAAAATCTTTTTTCGGCGTTTGCCAAAAAAAACGTTCTCCTTGGTATGCCTTTTCACCAGCGGCAAAAATTGCCAAGGCTGTTTGTTCTGTTTCTAATGGAAAAACCCAACTGAACTGACGGGCATTCTTCTGATAGGCTTGTCGTAATTCATCAGGCAATTTCATCTGATTAAAAACGCCTCTCTTTCTTCTGTCATGAAACGATGTTTGGCAATCTTTCCACTTGCTGTTTGCGGGAAAGAATGACAAAAATAAATGCGTTTCGGTCGTTTATATTTTGCCAGTTTTCGTGAACACTGGTCTTGAATTTGCGCTAAGGTGATTTCTTGGTCACTAATCACATATGCAACTGGGACGGCTCCCCATTGCGCATCTGGTTCTCCTACAACTGCCGCTGCTTTAATTCCTGTTATCGCCTGTAACACCTGTTCAACCTCAGTGGGGTAAATATTTTCACCACCAGAGATAATGAGTTCACTTAAACGACTAACCAAATACAGGTAACCTTGTGCATCTAAATAGCCCATGTCGCCTGTTTTAAACCAACCATCTGCTGTCCATTTTTCAGGTTGACGATGGTTAAGGTAACCTGAAACAACGTTTGGTCCCTTAAGTAAAATTTCCCCGACTTGCTTTTCTGGCTGTTCTTGTCCTAGTTCATCAACAATTTTGATCTGCATATCTTTTAACGGTTGCCCAGCAGAGCCGATTTTCAGTGCCGCATCTTCAAATTTCAAGGCAACAACTTGCGAACACGTTTCCGTCATCCCATAAGATTGAATGACTGGAATCCCTTTTTCCTCACACTGCGCTAATTTATCCGGAGCAATCGGTCCGCCGCCTAATAGCATTCCTTTAAAGCTGACGCTGTAGCCAGCTTCAGGATAGACAGACAATAATTTTTGTAACATTGTCGCAACCACTGAAATAACGGTTCCACGGCCTTCTTGTAAATCTTGTGTCACTTGCTGTTCATCAAATTTATCGTAAAGGCGAATACTACAACCTAAGACGAGTTGTCGAACAACAATCGACAATCCGCTAATGTGAAATAATGGGACTGCACACAACCAACAATCTTCAGCAGTAATCCCCATATTTTCTTGGGTGCCTCTAGCACTGGCCAAATGATTTTTAAACCGTTGCAAGACCCCTTTAGGCTGTCCTGTAGTTCCAGATGTATACATAATAGAAGCCACCGACTCTAAGTCACTTGGCTGTTGAAACTCCTGATGTGAAAGACTATGCTGTTTTTTAATCATTGGCTGAACGTCGACAAAAGAAATTTCTTCTAACAAAGCCTGCGTTTCAGGCGCACCAATAATCGTTTTAACTTGCGCATCTTTTAACTGAAAAGTCAGTTCAGCAAGTGTCAAATGCGTATTTAAAAATAATAACTCTTTCCCCAATTCCCATAAGGCTAGAATTGAAAAATACAACTCTTTGCTGTTCTTACTGAATAAAGCCACACGTTTTTCTTCTGGTGCAAGCACCTGTTGATATGTGGCTACCCAATGGCTGACTTCTTGTTGCACTTCTAAAAACGTCCAAGATTCATCCTGAAAATAAAAAGCAGGATGATCGGGACGTTTTTGTACTTGTTTATTTAACCAAGTCATTGGTTTATGGGAATTTAGGGAATTGATCGAAATCTGGTGTCCGTTTTTCTTTAAATGCATCTCGGCCTTCTTGTGCTTCAGCCATTGTATAGTAAAGAAGTGTCGCATCACCAGCTAATTGTTGCACACCAGCCAAGCCATCTGTATCGGCATTTAAAGAGGCTTTAATCATCCGTAAAGCAATCGGGCTTTTGGTTAACATTTCTTCTGCCCACTCCATTGTCACATCTTCTACTTGATCCAATGGAACAACGGTATTAATCCAGCCCATATCTAAAGCTTCTTGGGCAGAATATTGTTTACACATAAACCAAACTTCTTTCGCTTTTTTATGGCCGATAACGCGCGCCAAGTAACCTGAGCCGTATCCACCATCAAAGCTACCGACATTTGGTCCTGTTTGCCCAAACTTAGCATTTTCAGCCGCAATTGTTAAATCACAAACTAATTGTAAAACATTGCCGCCGCCAATGGACCAGCCTTTCACCATTGCGATGACTGGTTTGGGAATGACACGGATTAACCGTTGTAAATCTAACACATTTAAACGTGGAATGTTGTCTTCGCCAACATAACCACCATTACCTCGAACTTTTTGATCGCCACCCGAACAGAATGCTTGGTCACCTGCCCCTGTTAAAATAATAACCCCGACATCTTCTTTATCACGACTAATGTTGAATGCATCAATCATTTCCATGACTGTTTTTGGTGTGAATGCGTTGTGAACATGCGGGCGGTTGATAGTAATTTTTGCTACTTTGCCTGCTTGCTCAAATAAAATTTCATCATATTCTTTAATTGTTGTCCAGTTTCTCATTAGGAAACCTCCTTCATTAATCTCATCTTTTCTATTATACACAAGAATCGGCACTTTAGAGAAAAAGTCGCTTGAATTTTAAGAAAAAACATGGCTATTTCAAATTTTCTTCATTCCTGTATAATAAATAAAAAACCTTTTATTCTCTCTTTTATTAGAAAGGACTGATTACTATTCATCTTTTAGAGTATTTAGGCATCACGATTCAACACGTTTCTGCTGAGAAATGTCAGCTTACTTTAACGGTAAAAGACGTGCATAAACAACCCTATGGCCTTGTCCACGGGGGCTTAAACGGCGTCTTAATTGAAACTGCCTGTAGTTTAGGCGCGAACGAAAACGTTCCTGAAAACACTTTTGCTGTCGGCATAGACTTACAAGTAAATCATCTTCGTAGTGTCCATGATGGTAGCCTTACCGTGATTGCGACACCCGATCACTCGGGAAAGACCCTTCAAGTTTGGGAAGCAAAAATATATAACGCAGACCACCAATTGACGAGCGTGGGGCGTTGTACCTTAACAAATCGACAAAAAAAACAGTAATCTTTACAGGTTACTGTTTTTTTGTTTATGGTTTTTAATAAGTAATTAGATTACTTCGTTTATTTAATTTTAGTACCAACCATTTGCTAACCAGAATGATTTAGCTGCATCCCATGAACCATAGCGACCTGCTACGTACTGATCTGCCACGCGTTCTTGGTTGGCAGGTGAATAGTCACCATTTAAATAAGAGGCAGATAATTGGTAACGACCGATATACTGACCGTTTGTTGCATCGTAAGAACCACTAGATTCACGTTGTGCAATCCACTCTTTTGCATCACTGCTTGCGGCAGGTGCTGCTGGTTGCGCTACTTCTTGAGCAACAGGTTGTTGTACTTCTTGTTGTACTTCTTGTTGTACTGGTTGTGCAACAGGTTGTTCAACTACTTGTTGAACTGGTGCAACTTCTACAGCTGGTGCTGGAGTATTAGCAACTTCTTTTTCTGAACGAATAACTAATTGTTCTCCTTCAAAAATTAAATCAAGGTTTGGCAATTTGTTATCAGAAGCAATTTTTTGAATTAAGCTATTGTCTCCTGCAAATTGATGAGAAATTGTTGATAAAGTATCTCCTGCTTTAACTGTATATAAGCTTTCTGCGTTTGCGTCTGTTCCTAAGAATAATCCTAAACCTGCGGCCAAAGTTGTTCCAAGTAAAATCGTTTTGATTGATTTCATGTATGTTTCTCCTTTGTAATTAAAAATATTTGATTGTTGCTCTTAGCTCTCGGCAACAACCACGTCTGCTTCGCTTTATCGAAACGACTTCACATACTTTATCATCGAATGGCCGGCCGTAGGTGAATATCTCGTGACAATTTATTACTAGAATGTCGGTTTTGTTACATTTTGTAATAAAAAGCTGCTGGAAGCTTGATATTATCCTGTTTATATTTTGCGAAAAAAAGTTAAAAAAACAGGATTTTATTTTTGAGAAACCGTTTTCTAACCCTTGATTAGCCATTAAATGTCGTTTTTTTTACATTCGTTTCAGTCAAAAAGTAACAAAATGTTAAAGATACTAGACATGAGAATGTTTTTTTCAAAAACTCACGCCTAAAAAGAACAAGTGTTTTCTTTGAATTTTTTTTATCATTCACTACTTTTATTTTTCCTTCTATTATATAGATAAATTTTTTGTCGTATTCATTTTTCGATTCTGAAAAAACACTAAGCACTTCCTATTGAAACAAAAAGAGTTAAACAAAAAAATCTTATATTTTGCTTGTTATTTATTCATTTTAATCTTATTCAAAAAAAGAACAGCTAAAACGACTGTGAAAACAAATTATTGAAAATAAAGCAGAATAAATATTCATTTTCATCATAATTCACGAATAAAAAACAAACAATCGCTCGAACGCTTGTTATTTAAAAACATAATCAGTTTTTTCTCTTTCTATTTTCCAATCTATGAGTAATAAAATATATGAATCTACATTTAAGTCATTTTATTATCAAATATTCTGAATATTATAAGAATTGGAGTTTTATCTATGAGTGACAAAGAACAACTTGAGAAATTAGACAAATCCTTTCTGGGACAACCGAAAGGACTAGCAACACTGTTCTTCACAGAAATGTGGGAACGTTTCAGTTACTACGGCATGCGTGCTATTCTAATGTATTACATTTACGATACCGTAGCCAATGGCGGTTTAGGTCTCCCCAAAGCAACTGCCTTAGCCATCATGTCCATTTATGGATCAATGGTTTTCATGTCCAGTATCATTGGCGGTTGGGTCTCTGACCGTGTCTTAGGTTCAAGGAAAACTGTTTTTATTGGTGGTTTGCTAATCATTGCTGGACATATTGTTCTCGCTACCCCATTTGGTGTCCCCGCCTTATTCGTTTCTATTATGTTGATTGTGTTTGGGACTGGGATGTTAAAACCAAACGTTTCAGGGATGGTTGGCCATCTTTATTCAAAAACTGACTTACGTAGAGATGCAGGCTTCTCCATTTTTTACATGGGGATTAATATCGGAGCCTTAATCGCTCCCCTTGTTGTCGGAACTTTAGGACAAGAATATAATTATCATTTAGGCTTTTCAGTTGCCGCAGTAGGGATGTTCTTCGGGCTACTACAATATTATTTCCAAGGACGTAAATCTCTTGCTGGAATTGGTCAGGCCCCAACTAATCCAATGTCTAAAGAAGAGCAAAAGAAATTTGCTAAAGCATTTATGTTGGCAATTGTCGTTGCTTTACTTATTTTTGGTGGCGCCTATGTCACAGGACATTTAACAATTGATTTCTTTATTAATACCATCAGCGTGTTAGGAATCCTGTTACCTGTTTATTATTTCAGCAAAATGTTAACGTCTAAAGATGTCACTGCTGAAGAAAAACCAAAAGTTCTGGCTTACTTGCCATTATTCTTAGCAGCAATTGTTTTCTGGTCATTGGAAGAACAAGGTTCGTCTATTCTTGCTCTATTTGCAAATGAACGGACGCAAACGAGTTTGTTTGGCTTCCCGATTGCCGCTAGCTGGTTCCAATCATTAAATCCTGTATTCGTAGTTATTTTGACCCCTATTTTTGTTACATTATGGACAAAACTAGGTAAACGTCAACCATCAACAGTTGTGAAGTTTTCACTAGGGCTAGTCTTTGCTGGTCTTTCCTTCGTCTTATTAATGTTGCCAGGTCTACTTTATGGTACCGAAGGACGGGTGAGTCCACTTTGGTTATTCTTTAGTTTCTTCATTATGATTGTCGGAGAAATGTGTTTATCTCCCGTTGGCTTATCGATTACTACAAAATTAGCACCGAAAGCTTTCGAAGCTCAAACCGTTGCTATTTGGTTATTAGCAGATGCCGCTTCACAAGCCATTAACGCTCAAATTGCTCGTTTCTATACACCTGGAACAGAGTCAGCATATTTTGGAATTGTCGGACTTGTAGCTGTCGTTGCTGGGATTCTCTTATTCATTGTGAAAAAACCAATCCAAAACTTAATGGGTGACGTCCGTTAAACCGTCAAAAAGTTGCCTTTCTCTTTTTTGAAAGGCAACTTTTTTATACAGCGTTTTGATAACGCTTTCATCAAGTGGTATACTAAATAGAAGGAGGACGAGGACATGCGTTACTTAATTGGCGGTATTTTTTTATTGATTAGTATCTGGCAATTCATTGTTACTGGACGAACATTTTCCTACTTAAAGAAAGAGGGCGGCAAAAGAACCTCACCATTTATTCTGTTAGGACTATGAAGTAGTTTAGTGTTTGCTATTATTTCATTTGCTGTGGCGATTGCTTCTTTCTTTTATGTGAGTTTTTAGTAGAAGGCTAGCCATAAGTAAAAGGAGCGAAATTGCTAGTCTCGCTCCTTTTACTTATTTTTTATGGTTGTTTTCCAATATAAGCTAAAATTCCACCATCGACATATAAGATATGTCCGTTAACAAAGTCAGAAGCGTTAGATGCTAAGAAAACTGCTGGGCCAGCTAAGTCTGCTGGTGTGCCCCAACGATTAGCAGGTGTTCGTCCCAAGATGAATTCGTTAAATGGATGCCCTGGTTCTCTTAATGGTGCCGTCTGCGGCGTTTCAATGTAGCCAGGTCCAATCCCATTACATTGAATATTATATTGTCCATATTCAGAAGCAATATTTTTCGTTAACATTTTTAGTCCGCCTTTTGCTGCTGCGTACGCACTAACTGTTTCACGACCTAGTTCACTCATCATTGAACAGATATTGATAATTTTGCCATGACCCTTTTCAATCATATCTGGAATAACCGCTTTTGCCATAATAAATGGCGCATTCAAGTCAACATCAATCACTTGACGGAACTCTTCTGCTGACATCTCCACCATTGGAATTCGTTTAATAATTCCCGCATTATTGACTAAAATATCAATAGAGCCGACTTCTTCTTTAATCTGAGCAACCATCGCTTGAACTTGCTCTTCATCAGTGACATCACACACATAACCACGTGCTTCAATCCCTGCGGCCCGATAATTTTCCAAGCCTTGTTCAACTGATTCAGGAGATAAGTTATTAAAAACAATTGTTGCTCCTGCTTCAGCTAGGGATTTCGCAATCTCAAAGCCAATCCCATAAACAGCACCTGTAATTAACGCTACTTTTCCATCTAATTGAAAATCATTCATTTTAAATTCCATGTTTTCTCCTCTTTCTTTGGTTTATTTTAATTGATCCATTGCAACCATATCCATGTCTGTGTACGTAATATTTTCTCCGCACATGGCCCAAATAAAGGAATAATTACTTGTACCAACCCCAGAATGAATTGACCAGCTTGGTGAAATAGCTGCTTGTTCATTACTCATTACTAAATGTTTCGTTTCGTCTGGTTTACCCATCATGTGGAAAATCCGCGTATCTTCTTCCATATCAAAATAAACATACGCTTCCATACGACGTTCATGTGTATGACAAGGCATTGTATTCCAAGCGCTACCTGGTTCTAAAATGGTGTAGCCCATTTGTAACTGGCAACTTTCACAAACGTTCGGATGAATGTATTGGTAAATTTTACGTTGGTTCAATGTTAATGGATCACCCGTTTCCATTGGGGTAATTTCATCAATACTAATTTTTACGTTGGGATATTTATGATGTGCTGGCACACAACTAATGTAAAATTTCGCTGGATTATCAGGGTTTTCTGAAGAAAAACGAACATGTTTTGTTTCTTTCCCAATATAATAGCCATCTTGTTTTTTCATTGTTTCTTTGGCGCCATCAATTTCAATAAAGCCTGGTCCCCCAATATTAATAACTCCTAGTTCACGACGTTCTAAGAAATAATCAACTCCTAATTCTTTGTCCAAAATAATTTCTAATTCTTCTGTGGTCGGTGTCACACCACCAAAAATCATCCGATCATTATGTGTGTAGGTTAAGCTGATTGCACCTGGAATAAAAACTTTCTCTACTAAAAATTCATCTCTCAATTGTTCTGTTGAATAGTGACGGATATCCGCCGGACTATGTGTATAACGTGTTTCCATATTTTGCATAACTAAAATCTCCTATCTATTTATTTTTCCTGAGCCCGTTGCCAAAAAAGCAAGGACTTCTTTTTGACTAAATTGATTACAATCACCATGGACAGTATGTTTTAACGCACTAGCCGCTGTCGCAAAATCAATGCAGGTTTGTGGATCATAGGCAGCTAATATGCCATGTAAAACCCCACCAGCAAACGCATCACCGGCACCGACACGGTCAACAATCGGTTGTAATCGATGACATTTGGACGTATAATACGCACCTTTGTACCATAGCGTTCCGATTAATTCATTATCTGTCGCTGAATGAACTTGACGTTTGGTTGAATAAAATACTTGAATGTTGGGATAACGTTCTTGCATTTTTCGGTAGTACCACGTTAATGCGTCTTCAAGTTCTTCCTCTGGTTCTGGAATCTCCAGTAAATAACGAGCATCTAATACCCCAGCTGAACAAATATCAACAAATGGAAGAATGGCCTTCAATGCCACGCTCGCTTCTTTCTGGGACCAAAGTTTCCCTCGATAATTAATGTCAAAACTTACTTGGCACCCTGCTTGCTTCGCTGCTTTAACTAACGCAACCGTCATACTTTGCCAATTTTTTGATAACGCCGCTGTAATCCCTGAAATATGAAAGATCTCTACTCCTGAAAACAGCTCATGTAAGTCCCATTCCATTTCTTCGATTTGAGCAAAGCTTGAATAGGCGCGATCATAGACAACACTGGCTGCTCGTTCTCCTGTACCAGTTTCCAAGTAATACGTTCCTAGACGTGTTCCGCCAGTTCGTACAAATTCCGTTGAAACCCCATAACGACTTAAATGCTTTTTGGCGGCTTCTCCTAATGAATTATCGGGCACTTTACTAGCAAAAGTCACTTGGTGGCCATAGTTCGCTAACGAAATCGCTACATTCGCTTCACCACCGCCGTAATGTACAGCGAAATTTTCTGTTTGTGCTACGCGTATTCCGACAGGCGTAGACAAACGCAACATGATTTCTCCCAATGTTACGACTTTCCCCATGTGCCTACACCCCTTTGATTGCTTGGAATTTTTCCATATAGGCTTGGGCAACCTCACGAACTTTTTCAAAATCCCCAGTTGCTGCTGGCGCTAACAGATTGCCACCAACACCGACGGCCGTCACACCTGCAGCGAACCACTCGGCCATATTTTCCAAACTGACACCACCCGTTGGCATAATATTTAACTGAGGCAATGGCGCTTTAAATGCTGAAATAACACTCGGTCCATAAACACTTCCCGGAAATAGTTTAATAATATCTGCTCCGCTTTTCAGTGCTTCTTTCATTTCTGTGATGGTCATACAGCCTGGCAAGTAAGGAACTTGATATAAATTGCAAATTTTAGCGGTTTCTTCATCGAAGCTTGGACTCACAATATATTCAGCCCCTGCTACAATAGCTAAACGAGCAGTCGTAGCATCCAAAACTGTCCCCGCACCAATGACTACGTCAGGATTCTCTTGGTATAACGCAACTAATTCCTGAATCACTTCTGTTGCTTGAGGAACAGTAAAGGTTAACTCAATCCCCCGCATACCGCCTGCTACAATGGCTTGACTAGCTTTTAGCGCTTCCTCTTTTGTCTTTCCGCGAACCACAGCAATCACGCCAGCATTTTCTAATTTTTGTAAAATTGATACTCGCTTCAACAGACTCCCTCATTTCTTATTTAGAAATATATATTTATTATAAAGAAATTCACAACTTCATTATACAGATAAAAAAAGAAAATGCAAACGTTTTTACAAAAATAAAAAAAGAAAGACAAACAAAAATCCCAATCGACTTTTGTTTGTCTTTCTTTTTCTACTATAATTTCGCTTCAATCGCTGCTTTTGTTGCCAAAAGGGCTTGATTAATCGTCGTTTTATTTTCCTCTGTCAAACGATATTTCGGCATGCTTACACTAAAAGCACCCGCAATTTCGCCATCTTTCATTAAAGATACTCCGCTACAGAAAATATCTTGTTCAATTTCTTCATCATCGTAAGCAACCCCCGTTTGTTGCACTTGTTTTAATTCTTTTTTCAAACGCAAGGGATTGGTAATCGTATTTTCGGTATAGGGAATTAATGTCTGCGTGTCTAAATATTGTTGCACTTGTTCTTCCGAAAATTCTGCTAAAACGGCTTTACCCATGGCCGAATTATACAAAGGTCGAGTAATTCCCACTTTCGAGGACATGCGAATCGTTTGATTTTTCGGTTCTAATTTATTGATATACAGAATTTCATTATTATTTAAAATCCCTAAATGAATGGTTTCATCGACCGTATTTTGAAGGTTTTCTAAATAAGGTACCGCAATTTCAGCTAAATCGATTTGCTCCACACTTTGATTCGCATAGCGAATCAATTTTGTTCCTAAGCGGTACGTCTTGTTCGTGTCTTTTTGAACATAGCCAATTAATGTTAAGGTTTCTAAAATTTTGATTGCCGTTGATGCCGTCATTTCGGTATTCTTTGCAATTTCCTGTAAGGTTTGATCGGGTTGTAAACTTAGACAGTCCATGATTTTAGCCGCTTTTAACAAGACTGTTCCGTAAGGTTTTGTTTCTTTCATCGAAACCCTCCTTTTCCATATAAGAAATTATATAGAAAAATAAAGAAATTGCAAGAAAAAAAGAACTCGAAGATTCATTCAGTAACGTTTTACTTTCACTTCAGGTCTTTCTCCCAGTCCTATTTCATTCTTATTTTCTTTTCTTTAACTCATCAGAAACATCTGCATCCTTAGGAATTAAAAGATACTCACTGACTTCTGTGGTTTCATTAAATACAACATATAATTTTTGTTCTTCATCGAAATCGCCCAAATCAATCGCTACGTAATTGGGACAAACTTCTGAGATACCATGAAACATTTGACTAAAGATTTTTTTCGTCATCCCCACATTACGATGCTGCTCTTCTGCTTTTTCCACCGCACTTTGTAACGTATATCCTTCATCTAAAAAACGCTTGATCCAATGCACTTTGACGACTGTATGTAACCGATATTTCCGTGGACCGTTTGCGTCTTTCGCAATAGAAGAAATATACCCTTTTTCTTCCCAATAACGAAGTTGACGTGGCGAAACTTCAGCAATTTCACTTAGTTCACTAATTCCTATCAACAAATTTTCTTCATTTAACAAACGCTGAATCATTTTTGACCACATTAGTTTAACTTCCTTTCCCTTATCCTTTCCTTAATTGTAGTTTTTTTTACACCTTTGTCAAGTAAGTTGACAAAGATTCTAATTAGTTGTAAAGTAGTTAATGCAATTTAATTTGAAACTTACAGAAAAAGGAGCGATATATGTGACTTCACAACAACCTGTGGATATTCACGGAAAACCTTATAACCGGTCGTTACTAGTCGGTGTTTTACTAATCGGAACATTTTGTACGATTTTAAACCAAACGCTTTTAACGACGGCCTTACCTACATTAATGAAAGAATTTGATATCTCAGCTTCAAGTGTACAGTGGCTAACCACTGGATTCCTACTTGTGAACGGCATTATGATTCCCATCAGTGCTTGGTTGATTAACAAATTCAGTTCAAAAAAATTATACATAACAGCGATGTCAACGTTCTTAATCGGAACCATCATCTGTTTTGTAGCGCAAGACTTCGGCATGTTATTGACTGGACGTCTTGTTCAAGCCGCAGGGGTCGGTGTATCTATGCCTCTTTTACAAACAATTATGCTTTCAATTTTCCCGCCTGAAAAACGTGGCGCTGCCATGGGCACAACGGGAATTGTTATCGGATTAGCACCCGCTTTAGGTCCAACATTATCTGGTTGGATTATTGATTCTTATACATGGCGTGACCTTTTTGGGATGGTCATTCCAATTGTCGTTTTAGTCCTAATTTTAGCTTCATTTTTAATGAAAAATGTCATTCAATTATCTAATCCAAGTATCGATGTCTTATCGGTCATTCTTTCTACTCTCGGCTTTGGTAGCTTACTTTACGGTTTCTCAAGCGTTGGTGATAAAGGTTGGGGTAGCCCGCAAGTCTATGGATTCTTAATTGTTGGTGCGATTGTTTTATGTCTTTTTACATATCGACAATTGCATTTAGAACAACCTTTCTTAGAACTACGCGTTTTTAAATCAAAAGTCTTTACTGTTGCGGCCATTTTATCTGGCGTAACCAACATGGCAATGATTGGCGCCGAAATGGTTTTACCTTTGTATATCCAAAATATTCGTGGCGAATCTGCCTTCCATTCAGGGTTAATGCTTTTACCAGGAGCGTTAGTCATGGGACTTATGATGCCAGTAACTGGTCGCATTTTTGATAAAATTGGTGCCCGTCGTCTTGCGATTACTGGGATGTTTATTTTAACAGCTGCAACGTTACCGTTTGCTTTCTTAACAAAAGCAACACCTATTATTTATATCATTGTCCTATATGCGATTCGGATGTTTGGTATTTCGATGGTCATGATGCCTGTGACAACTTCTGGCATGAATGCTTTACCAATGAATTTATTAAGTCACGGGACTGCTGTAAACAACACCTTCCGACAAGTAGCCAGCTCAATTGGAACAGCTGTTTTGATTAGTGTTTTAACAAATGTTACCAAAGACGGCTTACCTGCATCGGACTTATTAAAAACAGCCCCACTCACTTATCGCGATCAAGCAACAAACGCAACACTAAACGGTTATCACGCAGCCTTCTTCGTGGCAACAATCTTTGGCGTTCTCGGCTTGGCGATTACTTTCTTCTTAAATAAAAAAGAAGCGATGCCTGTTAAGGAAGTAGGTGCAATGAAATAATGATTATTTTCCTTTTAATCCTTTGCGTGTTAGGCTTTGCCTATACGAATGTATTTGGCCGAAAAGTCTGGCATAAATTCTGTATGGTTATTTTTGGTTTAGGGTTCTTAGCTTCGTTAAGTCTTATCGTTTTAAACGATAAAGATCATTTTGGTATGACCGAAGTTACTCAGGACAAAACGTTTGAACTAAAAAGCAGTAGTTCAAGCAAAGATGGCCCCAACATGTTATTGTACCAGCCGTTGGGCGATGGTTCCGAAAAAGTTTATTTATATAACACACCAGATAAAAAGAAACTACAAAAAACAGGAACGGAAAACGTCACAAACACGGTTCAAAAAGATGCTCAAAAAGCCACATTAGTCCAAAAAACGACGAAATGGTCCTATCAAGAGTCTTGGGCCAAAACACTATTTGGCCTTGCTGACAACGATAACCAATTTGCAAAACAAGAAAACACCTTCAACGTTGCTAGTGACTGGCTAGTTTTAAGTGCTGATCAAGCCAAAAAATTAGGCGAATATATGGAACAACATGCCGCTGATATCAAAAAAGAAGGGACTGAAACAGTTGGCAAAAAAATGATGGCTGCTATGATGGCGAATCCATCAATGTCCCAAGAAGAACAAGCGAAACTCACCGAACAATATACCAAAGAGTTTCAACAAGAATTGATTCAGAAAATTCTTAGTGACATGAAATAAAAAGAAGGACTGCCTGAGAAACTTATCAGGCGGTCCTTCTTAACGTTATTCCTATAAACTACACTTATCAATAAACGAGAGTTCTAAACATATCATTAATCATCGAAAACAATCTTACATGTCTATATTAATGTTCCAACTTGTCCAAAATTCCAAATAGCTTTATTTTTCTTTTTTAACTTTATTTGTTGCTTATTCTTCCAATTTAACGGATCTTGCTCATAGGTTTCAAAATCAATTTCAGCGACAAGCCATTCTTTTTTATTCTTGTCATAAACTAAAGTAACCGTAGCATTTTCACTTCCATCTCGAACATTTTCTTCCACTTTATCGTCTTTTAATCGAATTGAAATAGACAGGTCAATATATAAATCAAAACGAATCATTTGCAAATCATCAGTCACTTTCAAACTATCATTATTCATTATCAACACTTGAAAATCCTGACAATACATTTCCATTATCGGTTTGATTATTTCAAATGTTTCAATTAGCTCTTTTTTGACATCTTTTTCCACATTCGTTAATAAGTCAAAATTAAAATTATTTTGTATACAGTCATTATATGACTGATAAAAATCTGCAACCACACCTAAAAGCTGTTTTTGAATTGCCTGATTATTTAGAAATGTTTTTGAATCTGTTAAAATTACTTCCTTGTCCTGATCTAATGTGATTGTTTTCTCTTTAGACTCCAAGCCAAAAGAAGGATTTTCAACTTCAAATTCAAACTGATATTTTCCTGGAATCAATGGACCAATTTTATTGTTCTTGATTTCAACAGCTCTTTTCTTGTGAACAACAGAAACTTTCTCCAAATCACTCCCTGTTAATAACTGAATATAACGTTTTCGAGGTAAAAATGTCGTTTTCGGGAATAACCCTTTGGTTGTAACCTTCTTAAAATTTTTCGGATTCAGCAAAAACTGTTCATCTACATTCCCCGCTAATTGAGCAAAGAACAATGAATAGCTTTCTTTAGATATTGCTGAACCATCTGAATAAGTCGGACAAATCATCTTACCTGTGTCAGCGTCTCCCTCAGAGATAGTTCTAACTAATTTTTTTGCTATTGCTTCTGGTGCATAATAAATCCTTCTAATGACATAACTAGTAACGAATAGCGACAGCGTGAATACACACAAACTACCTATAACCAGTAGTTTCCTTTTTTTCATTATAAATACAAATCTCCCATAAATGCTTGTTTTAAATATTTAAATGAATGATTATTACTATTATCTGCGGTATCAATTGTCCACTTATCTGAATTTTTTGTTAAACGAACTTCATAGCCTTCACCACTTGAATAATCATTAGTATTAGTAGAAGCAGATTCAAACTTAGCAGGTAGTTGTTCTAATACATACTTTTCAGCATCGGTTTGCGCTTTGTCATAATCTGAATATTTCCCTTCATTTTTATCCACAAATTCAGAGACAATTCCTGTCAGATCAATACTATCAAAGTGAATTGTTTCTGGTTTTACATAAACAATCGCTGATTTTGGATAAAATTCTTTAAAAGAATAACTGATTTTTGCTTTTTTAGCATTTGCTGATTCAAATGCTTTCACCGCTGTCTCCAATTCTGCTTCTGAAGGTTTGTAATCGTAAAACTGTTCATTTAGCACTTGTCTAAACTCTTTACTAAATGTTTGTTGTTCCTCCCCTAAATTATTCGTTAAATTTTCTGCTGCTTTTTCAACTTGTTTATTTAAAAACACTGTATCAACAAAACCTTCAACTAGTTTTTGAGCTTCCTCTGAATTATCTGGATAATCTTTTGATTCAACAGCTACTTTGATATCCTTTTTCTTATCACCTAAAAAACTAACGGGTGCATAGTGAAGTTCATATTTTTTATCTTTATCTACTTTGAAAATAACATATCCATTAGTACTTTTTCCACCAGAAATAGATTCAAACTTAATCTGTTTAAAATTCTCATCCTCATTATATATATTTTTTTGAGCAATTTTATTGTCGTCTTCATCATAAAGATTAATTTCATCTGGAGATAAACTAAGTGTTTCTTTTCCTTTATTTTTGATTTTAATATTTAATGCTAAATAGCCCGTATCTTCTGTTACAGTTTCTTTTTCAGGAATAACATATGTTCCGTCTACAATCTGCATCGAAACCACTTTACTTGAAACTTCACCTTTCTTCTTTTCCGATTTATTTCCCCCTGTATTACCACACGCTCCAAGAAACACTATCCCGCACAAAAGTAATATACCCAACGACTTCCTAAAATATTTCATCTAAACACTCCTACTCTTTTTTTTATTCCGCAAGTAATCACTCACACAACAAATTATACCTAAATATTTTTAAAGTTCAAGATAAATATTTTTTTAAAAATATTATAAAAATAATAAATATAATAAATTTTACCAAAAAAATAATATTATAATGTACCCGAAACTTTGTAATGTTGTTACTTTTCCAATCTCTTTTTTCATTTAGACAAGAAAGGATATCCTTTTTTTAGTGAACAAACCTTAATAAATCATTTCTTCATAAAATCCAAACTATCTTATATAAAATTTAGTAGAATAATTTTAACAGTT
Organism: Enterococcus sp. DIV1307a; assembly: GCF_050537425.1. Taxonomy (NCBI): domain Bacteria; kingdom Bacillati; phylum Bacillota; class Bacilli; order Lactobacillales; family Enterococcaceae; genus Enterococcus; species Enterococcus sp. DIV1307a. The sequence continues at coordinate 326,960 of NZ_CP172914.1, read as the reverse complement.
ATTTTAAAGTAACTATTTACAAAAAGAAAAACAAATAAATTTATAGAACTAGCATGGTAGATTTTTATCCACCTAAAACAAGCCTGTACAAAGTCAAACAAAAAATTCAAACTATTTTATTGGACTCCAATATTATTCAACATTTTTTCTACTATTTTTTAAATGTACATGTTTACATTTTAATTATTATTTTAAATTGTTTTTTAATAAAATATGCTTCCAGCACAATCATGTTGGAAGCATACCAAAGAATAAAAAACCCAAAATATATCTTTTTAATTATAAATCGCTTTAATCGGATCCATCCTCGAGGCACCAATTGCTGGAATAATCCCGAAAAAGATACCTGTGAAGACCGAAACTAATGTTGAAATAGCAAAGATGGACGGCGTAATAATTGGCGTAATCGAAATATACCCACCGACCACAGTTGCCAATAAATAGCCGCAGCCGACACCAATCAAACCACCAATCAATGTGATAAACGCTGCTTCCATTAAAAATTGGAATAAAATGACTCGTGGTTTAGCACCAATGGCCCGACGAATCCCGATTTCTCGTTTCCGTTCCGTGACAGACACATACATGATGTTCATGACGCCAATTCCCCCGACTAATAGGGAGATTGCAGTAATTGCCATCAGAAACATCGTCATACCCGTGACCATTTCTTCCATTTGTTGTTGGAGTTGTTGGTCTTGGTCGTTTTCTTTAAACGTTCCTTTCACTTCAGGATGATTTTCACTTAAAATAGTGATTGCCTGTCCTAAAATTGCTTCACGGTCCGCTCCCTCACGAACCTTAATATTGATGCCACTAATTGCTTTTGTTTTCGCTAATTTATTGTATGATTCTCGAGAAACAAAACTACTCATAGCAGTTGCCCAATCATCGTTCATACCCAAACTATCTAAATCTTTTGGTGCTAAAATACCAATCACCTTGTACATATAACCACCAATTGAAACAGCTTTTCCAATGAGTTGGCTAGGATCATCAAGCCGAATTTGCGCTTCAAAGATATCATGATTTAAGACAATCGCATCTGTATTTGCATCGCTCGGTTGAAAATCACGACCATATAAAATATCATTCTGCCCTTTAGTCGACGTAATGGATAAATTCGCTTGCGCCCCAAAATAATCCATTGGTACAAACAAATTGTCTCCGCCCCCCATCATTGATTCACCATATTGAGGATAAATACTTTCAATTCCTTGAATGTCTTGTAATTTTTTCAAGTCCACTCGGCTAAACGTATAATCTGGCTCTTCATAGGACATAAAATTGTCACTGCTACCATCTGACATTGTATAATGAATCTTCAAAACATCCGCGTTCACTGCACTGGATGCCTTCACAACTTGACGCTTCATCCCTTCACCTAGCGCAGAAATCGTTACGACTGATGTAATCCCAATAATAATCCCGACCATCGTTAAAAATACCCGCAACTTATGCGCCTTTAAGCTTAAAAAAGTACTAACAAATAAATTAGCAATCATCTAATCACCTCTTCTTCCAAAAAGCGACCATCTTTCATATGAATCACTCGTGAGGCATATTTTTTCATATCTTCATCATGTGTCACCATGACAATTGTTTTGCCCTGTTCATTCAATTCTTTCAATAATTCCATGATTTCTGTACCCGTTTCACTATCCAATGCCCCAGTCGGTTCATCAGCCATAATCAATAATGGATCATTCACCAAGGAACGAGCAATGGCTACTCTTTGTTGCTGTCCTCCAGAAAGTTCAGTAACTTTTGATTTGGCTTTTGTTTCCAAACCGACAATTTTTAGGTATTTTTCAGCAATCGCTTTTTTCTCAGCGCGGCTTTTTTTCCCTTCATAAACACAGGGCAATTGAACATTTTGACTAACATTTAAAGAATTAATCAAGAAAAATTGTTGAAAAATAAACCCTAGATATTCATTGCGAAAGGCTGATTTTTTATTTTCAGACAATTTTGAAACATCTGTTCCTGAGAAATGATAGCTTCCGTCTGTTAAGCGATCCAAGAAACCAATAATGTTCATCAGCGTTGTCTTACCGCTGCCGGACTTCCCCATGATTAAAATGAACTCTCCTTGATGGATGGTCAAGTTCAATTCTTTTAAAACATGTAGTTTTTCCTTACCTACCGGATAGAACTTGTTAATGTCCCGCAATTCAATGAGGGGTTGATTTGTATTGTTTGCTTCCACCATCAAGCCCTCCTATTTCGACGCATCTGTCATTGATTCGTTGGTTGCTGATTCATCAGAAGCAATCGCTGCATCTGATTCCACAATATCACCGACTTTTACTGGTTTTTTTGAAGAAATAACCACTCGGTCGGCTGATTCTAAGCCAGATTCAATCGCCATTTTGTCGCCATTTTCTTGCCCGACTTGGACATCACGACGAATGATGGTTCCAAAATCATTCACTAAAACGTAGGCCTGTTCACCCTCTTTTTGAATTGCTTTTTTCGGTAACTCAATCGCCCCTAAATCGCCTAAATCAATGGTTGCTTGCATATGATAGCCATTTTTGACTTTGTCTAAATTGGCCAACGCAATTTTGACGCTATAACTAGACATCGTCGTGCCGCCCTCTGGATTGCCACTCGCGGCATCGCTGTTGCCTTCAGGAGGATTATCATCGATGTAAGAAATTGAGCCATCCACAACCACATTGTTGGAAACAGAAGTTAGTTTAGCTTTTTGCCCAACACTAATTTTAGTCAAATCCTTTTCATTCACTTTCCCAGCTAAATAAAGATCTTCTGAAGTTAACCGTAAAATCGGTGAATTGGCATCTTTTACTTCTGGAATTGATACGCGGCCTTTGAAATTAGCCTTTGTGGAAATATATTGCTTCGCTCCTAAATCCGCTAAGGTTTCATTGGTAAAGGTAATCTCTTCATCTACCGCATCGACTTCTGTTTGATATTGTTCATTTAAATCATCACCAGACATCGTGCGGTCTTCTTCTTTAGTTTTATTAAATTTATCAATGGCCCGATTCCACTTATTATAGATATTCGCCCGCTTCGTTTCTAATTTGGCTAAGCTATTTTGTTGTGCCTCAATTTCTTTTGTGACCGCCTCATCTTCATAAGTAAATAATTCTGTGCCTGCATCTACGACATCGCCGTTTTTCACCTTAATCTCTGGATCCTTTGTTATTTTTTGATCGCGCGCAAAGGCTTCCATTTGTTCCGGTTGGATGACACCGTTAATATAAATTTGTTGCAAGTCAGGAACGTCAAAATAGTCAATTCCCCAGTCATCTTTAGGCGCTTGCTTGACAGCTACTTGTTGTGCATTTTTATTTAACGCATTCACAGTTACGATGCCCCCAACCGCAATTACCGCAACTGCCCCCAATATAATTATCGTTTTCTTCTTCATTTTCTTCGTTTCATCTCCTCATTCTGTCTATTTTCCCCAACAAACTAAATTGCTCGGTCGTTCACTTATAACTATTTAACCATGCTTGAATTCAAGAAACAAGGGCATTTCTCTAGGCCTTTAGTCTGATTTATTTCATTTTTGTTCATTTTTTTATTTATTTCACGACAATAAATAACCATTGTTGGGTCTTTGTATTTCAACAATCTAAAAAGGTTATTTTTATGTTATTTATAACTAAACTATGCGCAATCGAGATTTTTTGCTTCTTTTTTTATTTAAGGTACACTAGAAGAAACAATTGAAAGTGAGGGCTTGCCATGAAAATCATTATTTTTGGCGGTAGCGGTTTTTTAGGTCAACAAATCGCGAAAATTTTAGTCCAACGCCAACATCAAGTCATCAGTGTTTCACGTCATGGAAAGCCTGCCACGCTCTCCGCATCTTGGAGCCACCAAGTGCAGTGGGTATGCTCCGATGTTACTCGTGACACGAATTGGCAAGAACAAGTCCAACGTGCTGACTGGGTCATTGATACAGTAGGTATTTTATTTGAAAATCCACGAAAAAAGAAAACCTATCAACGGCTAATTCTGACGCCAGTGAAAAAAATCAGCTCTTTTTTAGCACAACAAAAAAAGCCAGCTAAGTTTTTATTTATTTCAGCCAATACTGTTCCTTTCCCTTTGAGAAAATATATGGATGCCAAATTGGCAGCAGAGGAACTAATCCACCAAGAAGTCGCCGAAGCAGTAATTTTTTATCCTAGTTTACTCGTAGGTCAAGAACGTACCGGCACCATACTTTTTAGTAAATGTATTTATTTTTTTAAGAAAATCCCCTTTTTAAAGAACTTATTTATTGGCTATGATCCCGTGCCTGTGGCAGAAATGGCACAAGAAATTGTTCACGTTTTAGAAGGCGGCAATTCTATTTACACACATAGAAGGACCCGTTAACAAGTTATCTCCCAATCGTCTCTGTCTAGAGGCGGTTTTTTTGTGTTACAATACAACTGTTCGAAGGAGAGAAGAAGCATGAAAAAAATTGCCATTATTGGCGGCGGCATTATCGGAATGACGTTAGCTAATTATTTAGATCCACAAAAATTTGACATTACCGTTTATGATGAAGGGATCGGCCAAGCGACTAAAGCGAGCGCTGGGATTATTTCCCCTTGGCTATCCAAACGTCGGAATAAGAAATGGTACCAATTAGCGCGAGAGGGCGCTGCCCTATTTCCAAAGCTAGTCAAAGATTTTCAGCTGACGGAGGATATTTATCGTCAATCAGGGACAGTCATTTTGCGTCCGGCAGCTGCTTTGGCAGACTTAGCCCATTTGGCAGAAGAGCGTAAGCAAACTGCACCCGAAATTGGAGAAATCACGATGTTGTCAGCAGTTCAAACAGCGAAGTTCTTACCGCTACTTAAGGAAACTCCCTCACTTTTTATTTCTGGCGGCGGTCGCCTAGATGGACCAGCTTATCTAAACCATCTTCAGAAACGCGCCGAAGCTAAAGGGGTCACTTTTTGCTCACAACGGGCGCACTTTCGACAACTGAATCAAGGGTGGGAAATTGTCACAAATTCAGGAAAAAAGAGCGTTGATTTTCTCGCTTTAACACCTGGTCCTCATTTAAAGGAATTACTCGCTACTTTAAATTTATCTGTGGACATTCGTCCCCAAAAAGGACAATTATTAGTTTTCGAGACCCCTTTTACAAACAGTCAGCAATGGCCTGTTGCTATGTTAGATGGCGAAGCCGATTTAATTCCTTTTAATCAAGGAAAAATTTTATTAGGTGCCACCCACGAAAATGATCAAGCCTGGGATTTAGAAGAGACTGTTAGCGCTTTTCAACAACTAACTTCTGGGACTGCACCATTTCTAAAAGAAGCAGAGCAGCTTTTTAAGCAACCCATGCATTACCGCGTCGGTACACGTGCTTATACATCTGATTTCGCTCCGTTTTTTGGCCCTTTGCCAGAAATGCCCCACCTTGTGGTTGCTAGCGGACTTGGTTCATCAGGACTCACTACTGGCCCATTCATTGGTTACCAATTAGCTGAATACTTCAATACAGGTGCCTTCAAAGGAGAGCTTTATCAAAAACCACTTAGTCAATATGTTAAAAACAACCCCTCACTTTAATCAGCGAGCGGTTGTTTTTTCCCTTTAATTAAGAAATGTGAAGTATCTTGGTAGAAGGATTTTGTTATTATGCTACTTGTGGTCGCGCATAGCGTTCTACGTTTTGTTTAATATTTTTAACCGTTTCTGGATCTTCAATGCCCGTTACTTCAGCAATCACTGTATCAACGCTTTCTTGGTCAAGCATTTCCTGTAATTGACGGCTTTGTTCATCTTCTGGATCATGATAATTAAAGACAATACCAATCATTGCTAATAAATGCGGCGACACTAGATTGCGTTCCTGTAATTCACGTATTGGTCGAATAAACCGTTCTTGCGCACCTAATTTTCTGATTGGTGTCCGTGCTACACGTGTAATAGCATCTGAAATATATTTATTTTGGAAACGTTGAATAATTTTTTCAATATAGGCTGCATGTTCTTGTTCATCAAAATTCCATTTAGCCACTAAAAGTTTACCGGTTTCCTGCAAAACTGATTTGAGTTGTGCTACCACTAAGGCGTCCTGCATCGCTTCGTCAATAGTTTGATAGCCTAACAACGCCCCTGTATAGGCAACTGTAGCATGGCCAGTGTTTACACTAAATAATTTTCGTTCAATATACGGCTCTAAATCAGCAACGTAATGAACGCCTTCTAACTGAATCTCTTTGGCTTTTCGGTTGGTATCATCAATGACCCATTCACAAAAAGGCTCAACTTGAACAAAAAGTGGATCTTCATGTTTTTGTAATGGAACAATCCGATCAACCGCCGCATCAGGAAAACCAATCCATTGTTCAGCATAAGCTGGGTTTTTCAAATATTTGGCCACTTCTTCTGCTAAAAAGGTTGAACCACCAATCATATTTTCACAAGCGATAATATCCAGCGGCTTTTGACAATTTGCTTCGGCACGTGCATCAATTCCTTGAGCAATTAATTCAGCAATTCTTGGTAAAATATTGGGACCAATCGCCGTCGTGACTAAATCGGCTTCCGCAATTGCTTCTACTACTTTTTCTGGTTCTGTCATGTTATTTAACCCGGTCACATTTTCAACGTTAATTTGTTGATGTGAGGCATCGGCCAATTCAATTGTATAACTTTTACGTTCTTTTAACGCTTGAATGATGGTTTCATTAACATCCACAAACGTAATATGAAACCCGTTTTTAGCTAAAATTTCGCCGATAAAGCCGCGTCCAATATTTCCTGCTCCAAAATGTACTGCGTTCATTCTTATTCTCTCCTTTAAGCAATGGCTAAATTTTCTGTTATTTCTTCTTTACTTAATGCGTCGGCAAGTTGCACCACGTTATCCATATCACTACAATAAAGTGCAATTTGTTGGACTAATTGCAAATGTTCTTCACCGACTCCGGCAATCCCAAATAATACGGTAGCAATTTTTTCATCTTCTTCGGTGCCAAAATTAACGCCCTCTGGGACTTGCACTACACAGATTCCTGATTTTTTCACTAATTTTTTGGCTTCTTCTGTTCCATGAGGAATGGCAATAAAATTCCCCATATAAACAGATAGCAATTGGTCTCTTTCAATCATTGCTTCGATATAAGCGGGCTCAACACAGCCTGCCTCGACTAGTTTTTCGCCGCAAAAGCGAATAGCTTCTTCTTTTGTATTAAACTGTTGATTTAATTCAATTGAAATATTCGTAAGATTTTCCATTGTTTTCTTCCTCTCTAGGCACTTTCTTTTAAGAGCGAAACCACTGTTTCATATTTTTGGGGATTAACCATACTTTTTACTGATAAGTGTGTCGCTTTCGGTGCTTTTTTACGGGCTTGTTCCGTTAGTTCAGCTTTTGTGACAATTAAAGCCTGTGTTTGTTGAGTTAATTCATTAATATTAATTTTTCGAATCGGCATTGAAATTTTCTCTTTATCTAAAATTTCTTCTAAGACTTTCATTCCCATCGTTGCTGACCCGACACGATCATCGTGAACCAAAAGAATCTCATTGACATTTGCTAAATCTCCCTCAATTTCAGAAGCAGGTGTTGCTTTGGAGGCTGTTGGTTGTGCGTCGTTTTTTTCTTTGGTACCTGATAGTTCAGCCACAATTTCATCATAACGTGGTGAGTTCAAGAAGTTTTCAACTGCTACAAAGGTTGCATTAGGTGCTTTCTGTTTGGCTCGTTCTTGCAATTCCGCTTGTGTGACAATCAATGTATTTCCCTCATCGGTCAAATTATTAATAGCCCGATTCGTCACAGTTTGTACTAAACCAGCCTCTTGGACCTTTTTCCGTAAGATAGACGCACCCATTGCACTAGAGCCCATCCCAGCATCACAAGCAAAAATAATTTGTTGAATTCCTGACAATGAAGCACTACCATTTGTGACAGTTAATCCTTTTGATGCTGCTTTAGCAGCTTGGGTTTCTTTCACTTTTTGGGCAAATTCATCACTTTCTTCTTTCGCATCTGCTTTTAAAATGACTGCGGATACTGCAAAGGAAACAGCAGTTGCTGCCAAAACACCTAAAATAACTGGTAAGTAAGAACCCATTGGTGTCATCGCTAAAATAGCTATAATGGAGCCTGGGGAAGCGGGCGCACGTAAACCAGCATCTAACGTTTGGAAAACCAAACTACCTGTCGCGCCACCTGCAATAACCGATAAGAATAATAACGGTTTCATCATTACATATGGGAAGTAAATTTCGTGGATACCACCAAGGAAATGAATAATTATTGCTCCCGGCGCAGAAGATTTTGCCGCACCTTTTCCAAAAAACATAAATGCTAATAAGACACCTAACCCAGGACCAGGGTTTGCTTCTAATAGGAAAAGAATTGATTTACCAGCCGATAAGACTTGTTCTGTCCCTAAGGGTGTTAAGATGCCATGATTAATCGCATTGTTTAAAAAGAGCACTTTTGCCGGTTCAATAAAAATACTCGTTAATGGAATCAAATGAGCATTTAAAATGATTTCCACACCACGTGCCATTGCAGCAGTCAGCGCATCGACAATTGGGCCAATCGCTGAAAAACCAAGTAAAGCTAACGCAAAACCAATTAATCCAGCTGAAAAATTGTTTACTAACATTTCAAAACCAGCTTTAATCCGATGTTGGAAATACTGATCAAATTTCTTAATTGTAAAGCCACCAAGTGGACCCATAATCATGGCACCTAGCATCATCGGAATATCGGTTCCCACAATCACGCCCATTGTCGCAATTGCGCCAACTACGGCACCGCGATCACCTGCAATTACTTTCCCACCAGTGTAGCCAATTAATAATGGAATTAAATAGGTCAACATTGGGCCAACCATCGTGGCAAAGGCTTTATTGGGCAGATATCCATCTGGGATAAATAGCGCTGTCAAAACGCCCCACGCAATCAACGCCCCGATATTGGGCATCACCATGCTAGATAAGGTACTGCCAAGTCTTTGGACTTTCGCTTTAATTGATACTTTATTTTTTTCTGGTACTTGTTCCATTTTTATTCCCCTTCTCTCAAGTAACTTTTCTTGTTGACTAAATTGTATCCGCTTTCCGAATCTGGAAAAAGTCGTACTTTGGCACAAACCATTGTGCCAAAAGTTGAAAGAAAAAAGCACGTGTTCTCTAGTTACGAAAACCAGAAAACACGTGCTTATTCCATTTCTAATAATTTCAATAATAAATGAACAACTTTTTATGCTATACTCAAATTGGCGACTTGCCTCGAAAGGAGGTGCATCACATGTACGAGATTGTCACAAAAATTCTTGTGCCGATTTTTGTCGGGATTGTCCTGAAACTTGTAACCATTTGGTTGGAAAAACAGAACGAGGAATAAACAAGTTGCTTTCAACCGCTGCTGTCTAAACAGCAAAAAAAGACACCCTACTACTGATAGGGTGTCTTTTTAGTGCATCCATGCACGACTTTGTCACAAGTTACCTTAAATTTATCATAGGGCCTATTTTTTGTCAAGGAATCTTCTTATCTTTTTTGTTTAATCTCTTAAATAAAAATATTTTAATTTTTATTATAAAATTATTTAAATAATTATTGAACATTTCAGAATGAATTGATTTTTTACTACCAATTTTTTTCAGACGTAACTTTAGGCTTGAGTCAGAATTTTTTGTGCTTCATCTATTGTTTGACAATCACTGAGCCGCTGAATGTTTTCGAGATCTGAACAGAAAAAAGCTAATTCTTGAAGCATGCTTAGTTGCCGTTGACTTTTTAAAGCAACGACAAATAACAAAGTAGCTATTTTTCGATCTGCTTCCGTACCAAAGTTGACCCCATCAGGCACTTGAATAAAGCAAATCCCTTCTTTTAAAACTTGTTCATCTTGTCCTTCCGCATGAGGTAATGCCACGAAGTTACCGATATACACACTGACTTTTTGTTGACGTTGATACATTGCTTTGACATAGTCAGGCGTGACCAACTGATTTTTTAGCAGTAATTCACCAGAAGCTGCTAGCGCTTCCTCCCAACTAGCATACGACTGATTCAACATTATTTGCTCCGCTGTAATTTCAAACATCTCTCAACACCTAGCCTTTCATTTCTTCAATTAATAATGACGAAAGCAACTGATAAACAATGGCTTCATTTCCTGAATGAAAAATTTCTGTATTTAAATCATTCATAATAATCGCACCACTGATTTTTCCTAAAATTTTCCCGATTGTTTCATCAATCGGCATCGGCGCTAGCATGAGTAACATACGTTGTAACTGCATCGGCTTTTTATCCATCCCTTCAATCATAAGTGGCTGGGCCAGATTAAAAATACAAAAAATAGGCTGTGTCACTGCTGTACTTGAGGTATGGAATAAGGCCATTTCCGTCTGAGGAATCCCAATAGGCGCTTGCTCGTAACGTTTCATCAATTGCTGACAAACGATTGCACTATCGGTGATTAAATCTGCGGAAAGTTGCGCGAGGGCTTGTTGAACGGTTTCTGCTAAATCCGCTTGATTATTTAAATCTGCTATGAAAAATGTTTCTAATAGTTTACTAATTTCTTCCATGAAAGCGACCACCGTTTCGTAGCTTTCTTCGCCACCTATTTTTTTCACAGGCGCTTTCCTAAGCGAGCGTTTTTCGTGACTAATCCGCTTAAACTCTTCTTTCAATTGGCGGATTTCATCGTCTAAAAGTAACGGTGAGATCAATTTATATTTACCATTGTATCCTGGTAATAACGAAGTGGAAATCACTAAGTCATAGTTTTCCTCAACATTCACCTTACCTAAATCCGCAATCCGAAAAAAATGAATCTGGTTGATAAAAGGAAAGTAGCGCCGTAATCGCATTTCAAGCATACTTGTCGAAGCCAAGCCGCTAGGAGAAAAACCAGCAATATCAACTTCCATAATTTTGGGACTCCGTTCTAAAGAATTGGCAAAATGAAGTACCATGTAGGCAATTTCCTCTTCCGATAAATTCTTTTGCGGAAAAATTTGCGGCAACGCTTGGCGTAAAGCCGCAGCTATTTCTTGATATTGATTCATAATCCGTTCTAAAATGGGATTCGTTAAATCTTCTTCTTGTAAAACCGCCCGAGAAAAAACACCTGATAAATGCGTCAACAACATTTTATACAAATTGGTATCTTCGAAAAAATTAACTTCCGTTTCTTGACTTACTGCTTCAATCAGTTGTTTCACTGCATAAGCCAGCTGAGTGTCAAAATGTTCATCAAAAAAATCTTCATCAAAAGAATTAGAAAAATCACTTAATAAGCTAGCAAAAAAAACAATCTCACTGACAGCGTATAGTTGTTTTGTTTCAGCAGCGACTTTTGAAAAAAGTCGTTTAGAACAATTTAGAAAGGCCTTATTCATCTGCCCAGTATAGGTCTCATCAGCTAAATAAAAACCTGCAGTGACCCGATCCATCGCAATTGTTAACATTAAAATCAAATGTTGTAATTTGCGATCACTTAATGCTGGAAATAAAGTTTCTACTTCTGGCTGAACAATTTTTTGTGCAAATGCTAAATGTTCTGCATGAATAAACTGAAAGAAAAAATGGTCGTTTGTTGTTAATTCGGTAAAATGAAAAAATTGGTACTCATTAATTTCCATACTTAGAATATTCGCCATTAGAAGACGGCGATATTTTTCAGAACCAGTCACTTCATAGCCTTGATTCCGAGAAATCGTCAACGGAATCCGAGCAATCCGTGTTTCTAATTGTTTAATATCGGCATAAAAAGTCGTATTACTAATACAATACGTTTCCAGAAAATAATGCATAGAGACTGGCTCTTTTGTTTGAAGTAATGTCAATAAAATCGCATGTTGCCGCGCCAAAGTAGAAAGTTCCTGTGTCTCTTCTCCTAAAATAGCAGCCTGAATTTCCGTCATCGCTGCTTCATCTGCTTGAATCGAAAAGCGCCCACGAGCTACTTTTTCCAACGTCGCGCCCATCGATGCTAGCGAGGTTTCTAAATTTTCTAATTCACGATATACCGTCCGGCGGCTAACCTTTAACAAATTCATCATGCGGTTTACTGAAACGGGGGTGGGACTATTCACTAATTCCGTTAATAGAACAGTTTCTCTTGTCGTTAAAAACATCTATCAGCTCCTCCTTCCAGCCATTCTTGATACTCTTTCTTATTCAAAAAACTAGTAACTACGTATAAATTTTGTTGCGTTAGATCTAAATGATAGGCTTGCGCCAGTTCACGAGTCACTACGTAGGTTGTCTCCTTGGTAAAAAAGACTGTTTCCAGTGGTTCTTTAGATACTTCAATCGCGACTCCTTGTTTCGCCGCTTGTTGCCGCAATAATTCCATTCCCATTGTTTGCGATCCTCGAACATTCTCGGCATATAAAAAAACAAGCTTCTGTATTTGTTTTATCGGGTTCGTTTCAGTAGACTCTGAACCAAGTGAAGATTGCTCTTGAGAAGAAGCAGTCAGTTTGGCTAAAACTTGCGGGTAATAGGATTTAATTTCTAAAAAATTTTGAACACTCACCATATCCTTTTCTGGGACGTACTTTTGTGCTAACTGTTTCAATTCTGCTTGAATGACCACTAATGTCTTAGGCTGCCACTTCATCTGATGAACGGACTGGTAAGTCACAGGTATCTCCAAGTCCACAGCTTTTAATTGTCGGCTTAGCAAACTAGCCCCCATGGCACTTGAGCCCATTCCTGCATCACAAACAAATAAAATTTGCTGATAGTTAGGTGTGACTGTTTCCACTTGGTCTTCCTCCTTCATCTTTATCATTGAAACTGGTTCAATTCCTCGTTGACGTTTTAATAACAAGCTTGCTATTGCAAAAGAGCACAGAAAGCTAACAAAAATTCCGCTAAAAACCGCCAGCCTCGCATCAGTCGGGGAATTGGCTAAAATCGCAACCAATGAACCTGGCGAAGCTGGAGCATTTAGCCCCACATTAAATATTTGAAAAACAAGCGTACCACTCATTCCTCCAGCAATTACTGCTAAAAATAAGCGCGGATCCATCAAAACAAACGGAAAATAAATTTCATGAATGCCCCCAATCAGTTGAATCATGGTGGCACCTCCTGCTGTTTTTCGTTGTCCTAAAGGCCCAAACAGCAGAAAAGCAACCAAAACGCCCACGCCTGGTCCAGGATTTGTTTCCAATAAAAATAAAATGGACTGACCTGTTTGACTAGCGCCTTCTAAACCTAGAGGCGTTAATAATCCGTGGTTAATCGCATTATTAAAAAATAACACTTTTAAGGGCTCTAAGAAAACGTGAACCAATGGCAAAAGATTGGCTTCAATTAACCAAGAAGAAAATTGATACAGCCAAAAACTAGCACTTTCAACAGCAGGAGCTACAACCAGAATACCAAAACAGCAAAGCAGTCCTCCCACAATTCCTGCTAAAAAGTTTTTAGTCAGCATCTCATAGCCTTCTTTAACTTTCGGTAAGAGAATTTGTTCAATTTTGGCGAAAGTATATCCTGCTAAAGGACCAATAAACATAGCACCAAACAACTGTGGAACATCTGTGGAAACAATCACGCCCACTGTCGCAATAGCAGCAACGACGCCGCCACGTTGTTCCTCGAACATTTTTCCGCCTGTAAAACCAATTAAAATCGGTAAAACAACTCGAATCATTATCGTTTCGACTTCAGAAAGAGCTAGCCGTAGATTTCCTGTCGTATAGCCAGCCATCAAAGACAATAAGCTCCACGCAATAAAAATACTCAAATTTGGCATAATCATCCCACTCAAACGATGACCAAAACGACGTAAATAGGGAGTTACTTTCACAAACTTATGTTTAAAAAAGAGCGAATGCATTTCTTTTTCCTTCATATTCCTTGTCCCTCGCTCTCTATGTAGATAATTAGAATACTTCTATTATATGAAATTTCACAAAAAAATAGTATAGATTTTTGTAAAATAATTCTTTTATACACCTCACAAGAGAATCCGTTTACATTAATAGAAAAAACTTTTATACTAAAAGAAAGAAACTCTTCGGATTGGAGGCCAATTATGGCAATCAAAGCAATTGTAATGGATATTGATGGCACCTTGTTAACTTCAGAAAAAAAGATTTCACCAAAAACGCGACAAGCATTAGTAGCTGCACAAAAACAAGGCCTCTCACTGATTTTGGCTTCTGGCCGCCCGACTAACGGTATGCGGCCCTTAGCAGATGAATTGGAGATGGCTCATTATAATGGACACTTACTTTCCTATAACGGCGCTTGTGTCACCCATCATGGCAGTCAGCAACAACTATTTAACCAGACAATTTCAAAGTCATTGAGTCAACAAATTTTAGAACATTTGAAACAATTTGACGTAATTCCAATGATTAATGATGAAACATTTATGTATGTCAATGATGTTTTTCATAACACCTTACATTTAGAGACTGGTGATTTTAATATTATTGAATATGAATCACAGGGCGGCAACTTTCAATTATGTGAGTGGCATGATTTAGCCGCCAGACTAAACTTTCCCTTGAACAAAATTTTAATTGCTGGTGAACCCGCCTATTTACAAAAATATCATGAGGCCATCTACGCGCCTTTCAAAGAAACCGTCACCGCTGCTTTTTCCGCTCCTTTCTATTTTGAATTTACCGCTAAAAATATTGATAAAGCGCGTTCTTTAGAAAAACTAACCCTACAGTTAGGCATAACTGCTGAAGAAGTAATTGCTTTTGGTGATGGTCACAACGACTATACTATGTTGGAATGGGCCGGCACGGGAATTGCTATGGAAAACGCCGTTGACGAGCTTAAAAGCATCGCAACGGAAGTCACTTTATCCAACGACAATGACGGCATCGCTGTTGCATTAGCCAACTTTCTTTAAGAATGTTGATTGATGTAAGCGTACGCCGTCATTTTTTATTGCCTATTCAAATGTCGTGATTTTTTCTGGTGCTAAACGAACAGATTCATAACCAGTTTCCATGCCCTTACCCACAGATAAAATCATTACTGGGACATAGCGCTCTTGATCTAAACCAAATGTTTCGGCTAATTTTTCCGCTTCAAAACCACCGATTGGATTTGTTTCATATCCGTGAGCTCGGGCCACTAACATAAATTGCATAGCTGCTAAACTCGCATCAATTTTTACGATGTCATTCATTTGTTCTCTGCTTAAACTTTCATAATGGGGAATAATGGCTGCTAATTGTTGGTCCCGCACTTCCTTAGGCATTTTACCACTAGCATAGGCTTGATTGTAAATTTCCTCTCCTCGCTCATGGCAGTTTAGATCACCAAAAATTAAGAGCATTGCAGAAGATGTTTCATTTTGACGCGTATTAAAGCGAATTAAGGGTTTTAATTTTTCTTTGCCTGCTTCACTTTCCACTACGACAAAACGCCAGGGCTGCATGTTAACAGAAGAAGGGGCAGTGGTCGCTTCTTGAATCATTGTTAACATTTCTTCATGAGAAATTTTATGGGTTTCATCGTACACCCGAACCGATTTGCGGCCAAAAACAATCTCTGAAAAATCATTCGTTGTATATGTTGTCATTCTATCATACCTCTTTCGTTGTAATGCTTTGATCTAGTTTTGTCAAAAGTTCTTTTAACTGGCGACAGTCGTCCTTTGTAAATGTACTGGGAATAATTTCTGTTACCGTTTGTTGCTTGGCTGTACATTGCTGTAGTTCTTGTTGTGCTTTTTCTGTTAAATGCACTAGCACTTCCCGATTATTTTCTGGATTTCGCTGTCGTGTCACATACTGTTTCTCTTCTAAAATTTTCAAGTGGCGAGTGACCGCACCACTATCGATTTTTAAGTGTTCTTGAATCTCCGTTTGAAGACACGGCTGACGTTCTTTTAAAATCATCAGCAACTCATAACGAGTCAAACTCAAGCCAACTTGCTCTTCAAAAACTTTGGTAATTTTTTGATCTAATACCTTTAACTGACATAATAATTGGCTGACTTCCCGTAATGATAACGACATAGTTTCCTCCTTAAAAAAATGACTCGTCAACAATTGACTAGTCAACTATAACTGTTTCTTTCTAAAAATGCAACCTTTTTTACAAGAAAAATAGAACAATTGACAGAGAGAAACTACAGTATTCCCCATCAACTGTTCTATTTTAATCAATCTATTTTTCGGTAACAGGTTCTGCTGATAACCGCTTAATCCCTAAACCAGTAAATGCACTGACCATTGAGAAGACAGGCGATAATAAGCTAAAGAAAACAAATGGTAAGTAAGTCAACGTTGGTACGCCAAAGGTCCCCGCTACGAAGCTACCTGCAATCCCCCAAGGAATGAGGTAGTTAATAACCGTCCCACCATCCTCCAAGGTTCTGCCTAAAACAGTCGGATCCAAGCCTTCTTTTTTGTAAACTTCTTTAAAGGCATTCCCTGGTAAAATAACCGATAGGAATTGTTCACCAATAAAAATATTTACGCCAATTCCTGTTAATAACGTTGATAAAATCAATTTCGGTGTACTGCTCATTTTCTGCGAAACAACTTCCATGACCGCAGAAATCAATCCTAATTCCATTAATAAGCCACCTAGAGACAACGTTAGAATAATAAGTGCCACAGTCGGCATCATGCTCATAATTCCGCCACGACTTAATAATTGATCAATTTGTGCGTTCCCCGTTTGAGAAACAAACCCATTTTCCAACGTGTTTCCTAATGCCTGCAACGATACTTTCGGATTTTGAATAATAATCATAATTACTGCCACAATAATGTTTAACAAAATCGTGATAATCGCTGGAATTTTGCGCCAGGCACAGATTAACATTAAGGCTAATGGTAACAATGACCAAATGGAAATGGTAAAGTGGTCTTCCAATACTTGAATAACTTGAACTACTTCTGTCAGACTTGTATTCGCGTACGTTTGCCCTAAAATCATAAACAAGATTAAAGAGATGATAAATGCTGGTACAGTCGACCACATCAAGTTTTTTATATGTTTAAACAAATCCGCTTCAACAATCGCTGCGGCTAAGTTTGTTGATTCTGATAAAGGCGACATTTTATCACCAAAAACTGAACCAGAAACAATCGCCCCCACAACTAAAGCAGGGTTTAATCCTAAGGTACTGCCAATACCGAAAAAGGCAATTCCAATTGTTGACATCACTGTAAAAGCACTACCTACTGCACTGCCGACAATCGCACAGACAATAAAAACTGACGGCACAAACCATTTAACACTAATCATTTTAAAACCAAAAACCATAATCGTTGGAATAATTCCTGCTTGAATCCAAACGGCAATCAATGCCCCCACTAAAATGAAAATAAAAATTGGAATAATCCCTGGCTTCAAGCCATCAACAATCCCTTTATGCATTTGATCAAATGGTACTTTACGAAACATTGCGTAGCCTAAAATCAATGCAATCACAAACAAAATAGTAATATTTGGCGATATCTTTAAGCCAATTACTCCTGTTGCAATAGCTGCCACAATAATTAATAACACGATACTTGCTTCTCGAACACTCACGGTCTTCTTTTTCTGTTTTTCTTTCATTTCGTTACTCTCCTCTAATCTTTTTTCTGAATACTCTGACATTAAAGGATCTTATGATAACGAATAACCCCTCCACAACTCATTGAAAACGCCTCCTAAAGCTACATAAAAAGAGAGATTCATCCTTAAAGAATAAGGACGAATCTCTCCGCGGTACCACCTTAATTAGAAGCTTACTTGCTTCTCGCTTATGTATTATGTAATTGTTACTACTTATTAGTGTAATTCACAAATAGACTTGATCGATTCGCAGCAACCATCGACTTTCTGAACAAAACATCTATTTCCTACTGGGCTAATAATTTATGAATCTCAATATACCAAGAAGAAACCGACTTGTCAACGAAAATAGTATAAAAAATTTTTTCACACGCCTACAAAAATTACTTTTTCTTTTTGTAAAAATAGAAAAGCGCCTCCGTTCTCACGAAAGCGCCTGTTAATTAATGGGTTGTGCCACCTTGTAGTTGAATATCTTCTTGCGTTTTTACTGCTGCTTCAATCATATAGAACAAAGAATCTGTGATTGCTTCTAATGACATAGAAGCAAACGTTGGTTTATCAATTGTTTGTTCTGGTAGGAACGGAACATGAATAAATCCGCCACGAATAGTTGGATATTTAGTGTTAATTAAGTGTAGTAAGTGATACATAATATCATTACATACAAAGGTTCCTGCTGTATAAGAAATCGCTGCAGGTAATTGATGGTCATGACAATTTTTTACCATCGCTTTAATCGGTAAATTTGTAAAATAGGCTGTTGCTCCATCTTCAACCAACGGCACATCGCTTGGTTGTTGTCCTGCATTATCCGGGATACGCGCTTCCGCTAAATTAATCGCCACTTTTTCAACAGTGACTGTTTGGCGGCCGCCTGCTTGTCCAACACAAATCACCATATCTGGTTGATGGGTTTCAATTGCTTCAGCCACTTTTTCACCACTAGTGCCAAAAACAGTTGGCACCTCAACTTTAATAATTTCAGCTCCTGCAATTTCAGCAGGTAATTTTTTGACTGCTTCAAAGGCAGGATTGATTGCTTCTCCTCCAAATGGATCAAAGCCAGTAACGACAACTTTCATTTCGATCATCCTTTCTTATTTGAATAGAATCATATAAACAATTTGGAAAATTAACATGAAAAGTGCAATCGGCAATTGATTTTTAATGACGCCGTACTTATCTTTCATTTCCAACATGGCTACAGGTACGATATTAAAGTTCGCAGCCATCGGTGTTAACAGTGTACCACAAAAACCACATGTTAAGGCAACCATCCCAACTAATGCGGGATCTGCACCTAAAGAAAAGACAAACGGCACACCAATTCCGACTGTCATCACGGTTATTGCTGCAAAGGCATTGCCCATGATAGCCGTAAAAATAACCATTCCCACAGCATAAATAATAATCCCTACATTGACATTTCCTGCCGGTACTACGGCACTAACTCCTTTTGAAATAATCTCACCAACACCAGCGCTAGTAAAAACAGCCCCTAAACAAGCTAATAGCATTGGCAACGTACTAAGAGGACCGACTGTTTCTAACATTTCCGCCGCATCATCAAAAAATACTTTCGGCGTATTATTTTTAGAAAAGAACATCATGATGAAAATCGCTACAAAGACACCAACACCGACACCGACTAAAGCTCCTAAAGTAGTCAATGTGGCAAAAAGAATTGCAAAAACCCCGATACTTAGTGCGGGAATAAAAATCTTCATTCCTAATTTTTGAGACATTTTTTCCATGTATTCTTTCGAAGGTAAGCGACTTTCTCCTTTTGTCACTTTTTGAAGAATTGCCGGAATTGTCATCACAAAAATAAGTACGCCACAGGCAACTGGTGGAATAAACCGACCAAAACCGATTAAGATCCCTAAGATTCCCCAGAATAAACTAGTCCCATACGCATGTTGATTGGTTTTATCACGAAAACTACGAAAACTTGTGTATAACAAGATAATCCCCATAAAAATATAAAGGACTTCCAATAACTTTGCACTCAAATCAATACTTGGATCTGTGAAAAAACTCATTTCAGTCCCTCCTGTCCATAATATTTTTTACGTAATCTTTTTTCTTTTAAAGTAAAGTAAATACTTGCCGAAATTAAGGCAACTAAGGCGACTGGTACTTCCACTAAAGCCAATTTACCTAATGTCACTTCATAGCCTAAATCTTTTAATGTTGATTGAACAAGTAATGCCCCAGCCCCACCAACAAACAGAACTTGACCAAAGAACCAACAGATATTTTCCATGGCTGAAGCCATCCCTTTTAGTTCTTCTTCATACTCTGGCACCATTGGTAAATTTTTTGATTCAATTGTTCCTAACGCCATTGGCAAAATAATCGGACGCACAAAACCTGCTACCCCACCAAAACTTACGTTAAAAGCGGCGAAGATAATCCGAAAGACACCATAAATGTCAATAATCACACCAGCAGATACCTTTTTGAATCGTTTAATCAACGTAGCCGCTGACTCTTTCAAGCCATTTCTTTCTAACGTTCCTGTTGCTAACATAATAATAATAAAGATAGCCATGCCTCGATTATTCACAAAGGTTGTTCCTAGTGTTTCTAGCATCGATGTCAAACCAAGCCCGCCAGTAAAAGCCGTCACTATTAAAGCAACCATCACAATCAAGATAGCATCAAATTTCAATGCGAAGCCGACAATGACGATCAATACGCCTAATAAAGGTAATAAATCCATCAAATCTCTCCTTCTTAAAATAAAATTTCACTTTCCATTATATGCCAATTTTCGCTCATTTGTAAGACTTTTTTAATTTTTAATGTTATTTTTTCTAAAGACACAGTTTCCAACACTTTTTAGAGCTACCACTCGCACTTTTTTCTTTTTTCCGCTAGAATAAAAGAAACAATAACATTGAGGAGGATTTTTATGTTCCAAACTTTTAGAGAAAATTTTCGGCGCCATACCCTATTGCGCGACGCCGTCTTTATCGTTATCGGAAGTGCCATTGTCTTTAATCCCGGTGCTTTCTTCCAGTTCGTCGGTTATTTAATTGCTGGTTATTTGATGCTTTTAGGGTTAATTAATATTTATGATGACTACAAAATAAAAAAACAAACGGGTAGCTGGGGACTTGGTTTCGTAACAGGTTTAATCTTTGTCGTCTTAGCAGTAGCCTTTTTATTTTTTGCACCAGTGATCGTTTCGATTCTGCCGTTTTTATTAGGGATTAGCATTGTTATAAACGGCCTCGTTCAATTGACTCTTGCTTTAAATACTCGTCAAACAGGCGCGCTTATCTACAGTATTCTGGTTTTAATCGCTGGAGCCGTTTTAGTTTTTAATCCCTTCAAAAGTCTCTTAGTTTTGATGCAAGTCTTTGGATTTATCCTGATTTTCATGGGTGTCATTGAAATTATTGGTCATTTTAGAAATAAAGCTTAATGAAAGGAGCAACTTATGGATAAAGAAAGTACCAAGTGGATCCGCTTTTTAGGTGGGAAAAATTTACTTTACACATTAACTATCCTTTGTCTAATTGCTGTAACTATCTTTTTATTCAACACTGTTTCATTTATCTTTAAACCAATTTTTGTTATTTTTAGTGCCGTCTTAGGCCCGGTACTTTTTGGTATTATTCTATTTTATTTGCTTAATCCAATGGTGAAACGCCTTGAGAAAAAAATTCCCCGTGTTTGGGCGATTGCGATTCTCTATGTCTTAATTATTGCATTACTAGTGTTAGTTGGACTGCAACTTTTCCCAATTATCCAAGACCAAACGGAAGAATTAATCAAACAATTCCCAAGTTTTTGGAAAAGCACGCTCCAAACAGTACAAGAATTTATGGCTAAAACACCTTTTGCAAAAGATTTAGAATCTGCTAATGAGTCGATTAATCAGCTCTGGGGCAAACTTGCAAACTCCTTTAAAGACTTTGCAGGGGATTACCTACAAACAGGCGCACAAGGTCTGGGAAGCGTCTTTTCTGCAGTCTCTTCTACTTTCCTAACCTTGTTTACAGGACCTATCATCGCCTTTTTCCTTTTAAAAGACAAAGAAAAGTTTTATCGCTTTGTAAAAGGCATCATTCCCCCAGCTTTTCGTCCTGATTTTGACGAATATAGCCAAATTGCCAACATTCAAATTGGCGATTATCTAAAAGGTCAAGTCATTGCTTCGTTGGTTTTAGGGATTATGTATTGGCCAGCTTTTCTATTAATTGGTTTACAATTTGGTAGCATTTTAGCTTTAGCTGCGGGTATTTTATGTATTATTCCTTATATCGGGCCATTTATTGCCTTTATTCCTGGATTGATTATTGCCTTTCAGGATTCCACATTTATGGTAGTTAAATTTGTTATCGTCTGGTTTGCCATCCAATTGATTCATGGTGATTTTGTTATTCCTCGTGTGATGGGCGATAAATTAAAAGTCCATCCGATTACTATTTTACTTGTCTTGTTAGTTATGGGTGAACTGTTTGGTTTAATGGGCGTTATTTTTGGGATTCCAATGTATTGCCTAGTTAAAGTGACAGTCATTTATTTATTCCGCAAATTCAAACAACGCTATAACCGCTTTTATGGTGACAACGGCGAGTATGAACACACGAATTTTACTAAAGATCAATATTTAAAATAATACAATGAAAAAACTGGGACATAAGCCGTTTAGACTTATGTCCCAGTTTTTTTACCATACTTCTCTAGCAATTTCTTGAAGTAATTGAACTTTGCGCCATTGTTCTTTCTCCGTCAAACGATTTCCTTCTTCCGTCGAAGCAAAACCGCATTGCGGACTAATACTTAAGTTTTCTAAAGGAACAAACTGTTGGGCTTCTTCAATTCGTGCTTTCACTTGTTCAGTCTCTTCTAATTCAGGAAACTTAGAAGTAACTAAACCTAAAACGACTTTGCTGCCATTATTTTGCCAATGTCTTAATGGTGAAAAGTCCCCTGCACGATCTGAGTCATATTCCAAGAAGAAACCATCATAATTCGTAGCAAATAATTCTTTTGCTATCGGTTCATAACCACCTGAAAATAACCAAGACGAAGCATGGTTCCCACGGCAAATGTGCGTGGTTACAGTTAAATTTTCTGGCTTACCAGCTAAGGCTTCATTAATAATCGTGGTACACACTTGTGCAATTTCTTCTGGCTGTATTCCTTTTGCTCGTAATTCTTCTTGTTTTGTCTGATCCGCTAGAAACGCCCAATTTGTATCATCAAATTGCAAATAACGGCAACCTCTCTCGTAAAAGGCCGCAATTGCATCTTTATATGTTTGTGCTAAATCCTTATAAAAATCACCAATTTCTGGATAAATTGTTTGAATGCGCGAGGTGCCATCGTTAGATAAAATTTCTTGACGTAAAATCATGGTCGGACTAGGGATCGTTGCTTTGGCTACCGTGCCATCACCAACTTCCACCACCTCTTTTAAAAATGAAAAGTCCTCTAAAAATGGATGTTGCGCAGGAAAAGATATTTTATCCACTACGCGGATATTATAGGCCGGAGCTGCTTTTCCATGAAAGGTTTGGTTATACCCCGTTTCTGGGATATAGCCTGTCACACCATTTAATCCTTCTAAGAAATCAATATGCCAAAAACCGCGACGAAATTCACCATCTGTGATTCCCCGTAAGCCGCCAGCTTTTTGTTTTGCTACTAATGCTTTGATTTCTTCATCTTCAATAAGACGTAGCTCTGCTTGAGATAAAGCACCTGCTTGGACCTTTTTCCGTGCTTTCTTAATTGTTTCTGGACGTAAAAAACTTCCCACATGATCAACTGTAAAAGGAATCTGACTACTCATTTGCCTCACTCTTTCCTATTTTTATTTATAAAAAAACGCCCTTTTACTAGCCGTAACTAGTAAAAGGGCGATTATTATCGCGGTACCACCTTTTTTCGGAAAGATGACTCTTTCCCTTCAACTGACAATCATAATCAGCGGTCTTGTTAACGAAAGACATTACGTTTTTGCCTACGTTTCGACAAAAATTCCTCCTAGGCCATTTTTCGATACAGACATCTAACTTTTTTCACCAACCAAAGTCTCTCTACCAGCTGTCTTGCATTTACTTTCCTATTCAACGGAAATTATTAGATTATAATTAGAATACCACGTTTAGCAAATTTGTCAACGGAGATGGATGAAATAGTAATGAAAAAAGCAGCTTCTTTTCAGAAGCTGCTTACGTCTATTTTTATCATTGCTGATTAGGCAGAGTGTCCTACGATTGTGCTACCTGAGTAACCAAAACCGACACGCGTAATACCTGGGTTAATTTCCCAATCACGGTGACCGCTACCTGAAGCTGTTACCATGTTTGTTTCATTGTACCACGCCATGATTACTGAGTTACCTGGCGCCCACATAATTGCGATAACTTCATCTCCACGAGACCAGTGATCATTTGGAATGCCACCTGCTTCAACTTGTGCTGCACGAGCAGTTGCAGAAGCTGCCAAACCTGCATCCCATACTACTGGACGTAAACCTAATGATTGACGTAGAACGTTCAATGCATTGATTGTTGGATCAGCAGAAGGCGCTGGTGTTGGTTGCTCTGGTTCTGGTGTTGGTGGTGTAACTGTTCCACCACCAGTTTGGCCACCATTATTTCCATTATCACTTGGTGTTGTAGGGTGTACTGGTTGTTCTGATGAAGAAGAGCCAGTATTTTCTGTTGCACTATTATCTGTACTTGGTGTAGTTGTTTCAGTTGTTTGTTGCGTGCTTGATTCAGTTGCTGAGCTTGAGCTTGCTGGTGCTTGCGCTTCTGTTGTTGAAGAAGAGGCAACTGGTGCTTCTGCTTTTACTTCAGCTTTAGCTTGAACTGGTTTTGCAGCAGCTTGTTTAGCTTTTTCAGCTGCAGCTTTTTGTTCAGCAGCTAAGCGTGCTTGCTCTGCTTCAGCAGCTGCTTTTTGTTTTTCTAAGCCAGCTTTAGAACTTTCAGCTGATGATTGTTCTAATGCTAATGAAGCTTTCATTACATTTAATTCAGATTGTTTAGAAAGTAAATCTTGACGTTTTGTTTCTAATTCAGCTTCTGTTGCTTCAAGTTGTTTCACTTTTTTCTCGTTTTCAGCTTTTTTATCAACAACAGCTTGTTTGTCTTCTTTTTGTTGTTGCATTAAGTCGTTGTTGGCACTTACGATTGTTGAAACAGCTTGAACACGGCTGATTGCATCTGCAACTGAGTCCGCATCTAAAACTGCATCTAGCATTGTTGTGCTTTGTCCATTAACTTGAACATCACGTGCTTGATTTTTGATTGCTTCGTTACGTTTTTCAATACGTTGATTCAAGTTTGTAATTTCTTGTTGTAATTGTTCTGATTTTGCTTTTAGTGTTTGCTTTTGTTCACGTAAAGCCATGCTTTCATCAAATACTGAAGATACTTCTGCTTCTAAAGAAGATACTTGTGAAGCTAAATCCCCTTGTTTTGCTTTTAATGATGAAATTTCTTGATTTTTTTCTTCAATTTTTTTATCAACATTGTCCGCCAAAGCGATGCTTGGGGTAGCAATTGCTGATAGCGTTAATGAACATAGTAATACTGATGCAAATAGACGTTTCTTCACTTGTCATTCCTCCGAATTAATTTCTAAAGTTTATTTAAAATATCTTAATCTTTTCTTACGACAAAAACATTCTACCACACCCATATTTCAATTAAGCAATAGAAATGTTACAAAAACATTTCAGATCACTCGTTCTTTCTCCATAATAGGTAAACTTACCTTTTGTAAGGCTTTTACACCTTGTCATGACTGGTTTTCACGTGTTTTCAATTGTTAAACAATTCTTCGATTTTTTTTCATATTTTTTCTTTTTTTATTCAAATTTTGCTTCTTTTTTGTCGATATATGCTTTTTTTCGTAAAATTAATCATTTTCCCTTCTTTTTATCAAACGTTTTTGTTACAAAATTCGTTATATTTTGGTAATGAACCAAGAAAAAGGCCGCTTCGTTGAGCTGCCTTTTATTGCTTTATTTAAAGAATTATTTTAGTTTCTCTGCTTAAGTAAATAGAATCCAGATAAACCTACCAACAAACCACCTAATAGTAAGAATACTCTTTGAAATTTCTGGGTTTCGTTTGTTTTTGGCAAATGTCTGTCATTGGGTGTAGCCTTCGTTATTTTTTTTGCTGTTGTGTTCGTCTCTGCTGAGAAATTATTATCCTTGAGTTCTGAGGTTGTTGTGGTAGTTTCTACAACAATTGGTTTTTCAGCACTCGAATTTGTTGTAGCAGTCTCAGAACTTAAAGACTCATTCGTACTTGTATCTGTTGTGCTGGAAACAACTCCTTTACGACGATTTGTAAGGATAAATTCATCCTTTGTCTTTGTCATTATACTGTCAAATTCAGCTGGCACGTTCACTTCTTCTATCTGATATACAAAGTCTTCACCCCTGTTATTAAACTTTGGTAATGCTACTTCTGCGCCATTAACCGTTACTTGATTAATCAGCTTTTGATAGCCTTCTTTTTTGGTTAGTTGCATGACTTCTGAAGTAGACCAAGCAGCTTCTTCTGTTATCGCTTTTCGAGTTACTTGATATTGAATTGCTTCTGGAATTTCTTTTTCTGCAATATTTTCCCAGTTCTTAATCAATTTTAATTGTACAGTAGGTGCTTTAATTGCTGGAATCGGAAAATCAACTGCTTCTTCTTCTGGAGTTGGTTGTAACGTAGTACGATCATTACATAAAAACCATGTATCTCCTTTAAAATCATTTGTTTCTGTGTTCAATCTAATCTGATAAGTTAATGTTAAACGTTCGTTCTTTCCTAATGAAATAGTAGAAATATGGAGCACTTGATTTTCTTCTGTAACTACGACATCAGTCAATAAGTCACTAGCCTCTGACCATTCACCCGTTGGCATTTTTCGCCAACCTTTTAGTTGGTAGTTATCTTCTGTGAAATTCCCAGCACCTTGTAAAAGAATATTTTCTCCCATTGGATCGATAATGAGCCCCTCATGGATAGTATTATTGATACTCCCAGCTAATTCTTTCAGTGCAGTGCCCAAACCAGATAAATTTTCATCAATAATCAAATAATTTTTAGGATCAGAAGCTATATTCCTACTAATATACTCTCCTCTTAACGAAGGATTAGCTGCAATTGAATAATAAGTATCTCCTGATTTTTTTAGAGAAACAATGGTTCCTAACGTATTATCTGTCACTGTTGTACTGTTTGTTTGGATAGCGTTAGCATCAGTAGAAGCACTGTTACTTGTATAGTACTGATTGGATTCTGTTTGAAACTCTTCCATGTAGGACGATGTATGGTAACCGTTGTAATCGATAATTTCACCATTATTGGGATAGCTTTGAGCATTTTCTCTAGGTAAAAAACTAGCATTTGCACTACCATCACCAATATGAACCAACATCTTTTTTGCATTTGGACGACTTTTTTCAGCCAATAAACGTTGCCCTTCTAGCAAGCCTTTTTGCATAAACGTACCTGAATGTGGCTCGGCTGTATTTCTTAAAAAGTCTTCTAAGTCATTCATGTCTGTAGAAAAATCCGCGGTGGAGTAAGTTAGTCGATTATAGGCAACGATACCAATTCGAACATGACCATCTGTTAATGAATCTGAAAGTTCTTCGCCGAATTGTTGCAAGCCTTTCAAAGCGTTGTTTAATTTTTCACCTTTCATTGATGAAGAATAGTCAATCACTAACACTAGATCAATAGGGCTTTCTGTCTGATTTCCTTTTACATCTAAAGTCACATTAAAAAGCCCTTGCTGGCCTGTTACAGCCGCCACACTTTTCTTCAAATAAGCTTCATCTCCATAATTCACATATTTTTCTTCGTCAAATGTCGCTTCAGGGGCATGACCATAATCATAATTGTTTGTGTCTCCCTCACTAATTCCGTTCGTTAAATAATGACCTTGTTCGTCATTTTTATAGTTAAAATTGTATGTTTCTGCGGAAACGTCTATACTAAAAATAGTCATTAGGAAAAAGAACATAAATAAAAATAAGGTTGTTTTTTTCAATTTTTTTAACTCCTTTGTGGTAAGTAATTTCTCATTCAAATGAAATTTGAGCGATATATGTAACTTACTACAGAAATAACTTTTAAGGAGACAAAAAAATGTACTTGTTAAGTACATTTTTTTAAACAATCGAATAAAAAACAAGTTATACTTATTTTAACAAAAAGAATCGAACCAATTGGAGAAGAATAATGGAAATATTAGACACTTTTTTCGGCTCAGAAGTTAAAAAGGAATTGGATTTACTGCGTTTGTTGTACCATAAAAAAAACTTTATTCGTATTGAAACACTTAGTCAATTGTTACAAATGGATCGACGTTCAATCAATAAATACTACGAATCCTTAATTAATAAACCTTATGTGTTGGCTAATAATTGTTCACATATTTTCTCTGCCGAGCGGGGTAAAGGCTATTGTTTCATGGGGTCAAAAAAAGAATATAAAATTTTGACGAAGCAAATTTTGCAAAGTAGTCCGTATTTTACATTGCTCGAAAAACTATTCTTTGAAAGTAATGTTCATTTAACAAAATTTAGTATGGACCAATTCTTATCCGAATCAACTGTTCGGCATAAGGTTGCTGAGTTAGATACCATTTTAAAAACCTTTGATTTTTCGATCCAGAGAACCAAAGGCGAGATTCGTTTAGTTGGTGCTGAACCACGCATTCGTTTTTTCATGATTGCTTTCTATTGGCGCGTTTTTTCTGGTCTCGATTGGCCATTTGCTGACGTTTCGCAAACAAAATGTGAAACCCTTGCGAAAGAACTGATTGCTTTAGGCTATTTTCCAGCTAATCAATTGAATATGAAACTTATTTGTTATATTTTAGCGGTAAATATTATTCGTTATCGAAAGGGATTCCAGACAAATTTCCTGCTTTCTGAATCTATTTCTTCTTTATCTGATGAAGATCAAGAAGTACTGCTTCAATTTGTTGATACTCATCATCTACTAAAAGAACATTTAGAAAATCAATTAACGAACGCCTTTCTGTTACCCAAGAGTGAAAGTCATCTGATTTTTTTATTTCTATTAACAAATACAACAGTACAACTCTCGAACAAACACTTTACAGATTTAATCGAACCTAACCGACCTTTTTCAGAGACGAATTCTTTTATTAAAAAGATTCTTCACTCCCTTGAAACAGAAAACCCTCATGCCTTTGAAACGACAAAAAACAGGGTCTTATTCACAAAACAATTAGTGGCTGGCCTTCTTTTCGTAGAGTTATTTGAACAAATGGATTTTACACTTACTGGCTACAATATTAAGAAGTATTTATTACAAAATTTTGCTCATTTATTTGAGCATGCACAAAAGATAGTCACCGAGCAAGACATCTATGTTTCGAACCCAGCTAAACAAACTGGCTTAGGCCTTCAATTATCGATGGCCTACACGTTAATTACTGCTCCAACAGCTTTCAATCAAACAATTCACATAAAAATAGAAACAGACTTACCTACACCGATTGAAGCGATTATCATTCAACGAATTCGTGAAACGTTTGCAAGTTTCTATCACCTTGCAATTAATCAATTGTCTGAAGAAGATAGGTACGACCTTTATTTAAGCACTACGCCTTTGCTCCAAGTAAAACAAGCTGCACCATTTTTATTAATTAATGCGCAAGTTTCTTTATCTGACTTACTAGCGATTCAAGAACAATTAGTTCGGTTGGTAGCAAAGAAATGATTTAATTCTGTTAATAAATAGAACTCGTGGAACAAAAAAATAACTAAAACAGGATCAATCAAACACATCTTTACCTTTATCAAAAAAAGCTCAAAATGTTAGTTTTGACAACTAACATTTTGAGCTTTTTGTTTTTTTCTTAACGAATGATTTCGACTTTTTTGTCTGTCTTGACTGTAACACGGCCGTTTTTAATAACATATAACCGTTCTGGAATATCAATAATCGCATGTTCAACCACTTTTGTGTCTAATAAGACTAAATCTGCTTTATTCCCAACTGCGACACCGTATCCTTCTAGTCCCATCGCACGAGCAGGACTTGTTGTTACCATTGGTAGCACTGTTTTTAAGTCATCCGCTCCACCTAGGTGCCCAACAGGAATGGCTAGCATCGCTGTTTGAACAATATCCCCTGTGCCATATGGTGTAAAAGCATTGCGAATATTATTTGTAGCAATACAGACATTCACGCCACCATCGCGTAATTTACGAATTGGCGTAACCGCACGTCGAACATTGTACTGATCACCACGAGCCCCTAAATGTAAATCCGTTGCTGGTAAAGCCATCACGCTAATATTTGCTTCCGCCATTTTTGCAATAATAGGCGCCAATTCTGCTTCAGGTAAGGCATGCAATGCCGTTAAGTGGCCCACTGAAACACGGCCTTGGTAGCCTTCAGCAATGGTTTTTTCACATAAATATTCAATACTCATATCATCAGCTTCATCGGCAAAATCTTGGTGTAAATCTACATCTTTATCATATTTTTTAGCAATTTCAAACACTAAATCAATATGTTCTTTCGCTGGTGCATCATTATAAGGAATACCGCCGACAATGTCTGCGCCCATATCCATTGCTTCATACATCATTTGTTCTGTTCCAGGGGCTTTAAAAATTCCTTCTTGCGGAAATGCAACTACTTGCATGTCAATTAACTCTTTGTATTCTTCTTTCAAACGCATAATTGTTTTGAAGCCAGTAAAACCTTGCGCTGGGTCAAATTCTGCATGCGTTCTTAACGCCGTGGTTCCATGAACGATTAACATTTCTAAGGCACGTTTAGCACGGTCGTAAATGTCTTCTTCGGTAAATGTTGGTTTTAATTCTGCGGTTACTTCAATCGCTTCTTTCAACGTACCTGATTTATTTGGTTTACGATCAGCGATTAATGCCTTGTCCAAATGTAAATGGCTTTCTACAAAACCTGGGATTAAAACACGACCATCTGCTTCGATGACTTCTTTGGCATCGCCAGTAATAACTGGGGCGATTTCAATGATTTTTCCTTCTTTAATAGCTACATCTTGTAATGCTTCACCGTCTTGAAGACGAACTTGTTTAATTAATAAATCCATGTTTTCCACTCCCTAAATTGTTTTTTATCCAAAGATTAAACCGATAACTAATAATAGTACAGAGGCAATACTTAACCATTTCACGTTTCCTTTAACAACATCCAAAATTGGAATTTGGAAGCCTGAAGATAAAGCTTGCATAGTAATATTAACGAAACTCATTTGACTACCTAAACCAACACCCATTGCTACAAAACCTAATGCTAACGGCGGGAAGTTCAACGATACAGCAACTGGTAGCACTAAAGTTAAAACAGAACCTACGTAGGCCCCAGCTGGAATCCCAATTAAAATCCCTGTTAAAATAGCAACTGGCACGACAATAAAGGCTGGTGCATTTTCAGCAACACCTGCGATTACAGCAAACGTTCCTGTTTCCGCAATAACATTAATAAAGGCTAAGAAAATCCCTACTTGGAATAAACGAGTCAAAATATATGTAGACCCATCTACCATCGCTTCGACAGATTTGTTCATTGAGAAATCTGTACATAAGAAAATTAAAACTAATGTTAAAATCATGTATACAAGTGGCGTAAAGAAGGCAAAACCAATTAAATCATTCACAATTGGTCCAAAAATTACAGCAAACAATAAGAAAATGGCTGGCAAGGTAATTTTAAATAATTCACCATTGCTCTTTTTATCAAATTCATCATCTGCCGACTCTTTAAAGCCAACATTTCTATGTTTCGTTCCCCAAAAGGCTAAAACAATCGCTAATGCTACGAAGAATAACCAGTAAGGTCGCATGGTTGAAACATATGAACCGACACTGATATCGCCTAATTTTGAAACAATACTTGATTCTAATGAAGCGGGTGATGTTGTAAATGATACCGCAGCAGCTAAAGACATTGCTGCAATTAATTCAGGAACAACGCCAACTGCAGCAAAGGCCAATGGCGCAATAACCATCGCACTTCCGCCACCAATTCCTGACATATATGTGGCTGCGGCTAATAAGATAACAATAAAAGCTGAAACATACTCGACTTTTCCTTTTGTGCCTCGTTTGGCTAAAGTTAATGCAGCTGAATAACTACCTGCTTTAAAGACCGCCATCGCAACAGCTGAATTAATGATGGGAACGGTAATTCCTAACATCATCGGGATAGCTTCCAACATCTGTTTATTCGCTTCTTCTAGTCCAATGCCACCAATCAGCATCGCTAAGATGCCACCAATTAAACCAGCGATAATCATATCGACTTTCATAAACAATAGAACCAAAACAACAATCAATGGAATAATCACAACTAATGCCATGATTCCTGTCGGGGCAACTACATCCCCAATCTCATCAGCAAAGGCCGCAACTGGCACAAAAATACTAACTAAGAATGCAAAAATAAGTGCTACTTTTGACGATTTTTTCATTTTACTTTCCTCCAATAGAAAGAAGGCGAGAGCAACGCAGTAGCGAATACTCTCTGCGCTCCTCATTATTTGGCAAAGGCACCTTGCCCGCCATATTTATCGTAATGTACAATCTCACTAACTAAATAATCATAAATACTTTGTGGAATTTCAATGCCTTCTGACATGGCTTTTTGATAGTTTAGCTGACCAATTTCTCCTGGATAGTAAACTTGTTGAAACCCTTCTGCTGTAGGCACACTATGAAGTTCTTCCACCATTTGATTAATATTTTCTTTAAATCGTTCAGAATCTGTAAAGCGGCTTGGATCAATGACTAAAAACATCTGACCCAGATTCCGTTTCTCCGTTAAATCCGCATACATGGAGCTGACATGTTTGCCAAAAGGTAAGCCTAACAACGAACCAGCTAAGACATCGACCATCATCATTAGTCCATATCCTTTTGGTCCTGAAATCGGCAATAAACCTCGTACTTCATAAGGATCAGTCGTTGGCTGGCCTTTTTCGTCTACTGCCCACGTGTCGGGAATTTCAACATCTCTTGAACGTGCATCTAAAATTTTCCCCCACGCCTGTACTGTCGTAGCCATATCAAACACGACTGGTTCATGACCTGCTCTAGGTGCTGCAAAAGCGATTGGATTTGTCCCAAAATAATTGCTTGTACCACCAAACGGTACCACCATTGGATCAGATTGACACATCGAAAGAGCAACCATGCCTTGTTCCGCTGCTTTTTTAACATAATACGATAACGTCCCGCTATGACTCGTTTGAGAAATGCCAACATATGCTAACCCTGATTCTTTGGCTAGGTCAACTGCAGCAGCTAATGCTTCGTTACAAACAAATTGACCCACGCCATTATCGCCATGAAAAATGGCAGTGGACGGTCCAGTTTTTTCAAATGATAATTCGGGGTCAATCGTGATCCCGCCTTTTGCAATCCGTTCCGCATAATAATCCATACGAACCGCACCATGTGAATGAATACCGCTAGCATCTGCAAAAGTTAAATGTCGAGCAACTTCTTCGGCATGTTCAGAATGTAAACCAGCAGCTTCTAATTTTTGTTTCATCAGCTTTTCTAATTTCTCCGGTGTAACGACAACCATTTCTTCCATTGCGCTTGCTCCTTTATCATTAATCTTAAAAAAGGGAAAGAAAACAAGTGATTTTCTTCTTCGTCCTTGCATTTCCTCCCCTTTTTTCACTACTTATTGCTACTGTTAAAGACAGTATAGTCAATTTCATCCACTGATTTTGCAACTAGGATAGCAGAGTAAACATCTGAATTGACATTTAAAATTGTTCGTAACATGCCAACAAACCATTCGACGCCTGCAAAAATTGCAATACTCTCAATGGGTAAACCCATTTGCGGAACAATCACTGCCAGTGAGACTAAGCCCGCACCGGGAACAACTGCGTTTGCTAGTGAGACAAACGTTGCTGTAATTGCTAAGTAAATCATTTTCGTAATATCAAACTCTAGCTGATACATCTGAGCGATAGTCATTACAGTAAAAGCCATATGCATCGCTGAACCGTTACTGTTTAATGACATACCTAACGGCAACACTAAGTTAGTAATTCGCTTACTTAAACCTAATTTTGTTTCTGTTTCTTCCAAAGCTACTGGTAAAGTAATTGCTGAAGAAGTTGTCGCCAAGGCCATCACAGACATATTTTTCATGTTTGTAATTAAACGTAGTGGACTTACTTTACAGTACAATGTGATAACCAAAATCCAGATGCCCAAAAATAAAATAGTTCCTAATCCATAGACCAATAGATACTTCACTAACGGTAAAATAATTTGAAGGCCTAAGTGACTAATTGTTGAAGCAATTAAAGCAAAAATCCCCAGAGGTGCTAGATACATGACGTATCGAATGACTGTAATGATAACTTCATTAAAGTCCACAATTATTTGGAAGAGTTGTGTCTCTGGATGGCTTTGTAAGTATTTATTCAGTGCTAAACCAAAAAATAATGCAAAGACAATAATTTGAATAATCGATCCTTGAGTCAGTGAATCAAAAATATTTTTCGGAACGAAATTTAAAATCGTATCAGTGATTGAGATTTCTTGCGCTTTAATAGAAGCATCTTGGAAGCCAGTCATTTTAACACCGTATCCTGGATTAAAAATGACTGCCATTAGTACGCCCCATAAAGCGGCAGCTAAGGAGGAAATCCCGAAAACAGCGATTGTTCTACCCCCAAGGCTCGTTAATTCTTTTGGATTAATACTGCCAACTGCTTGGACAATTTGCCCTAAGATCAAGATAGGAATAGCCATTTGCATCAGTCGCAAAAAGACATCTCCAACTATTTTCAAGTAATTGCCGCTAGCAGGAATCAAGAGTCCTACGAGGATTCCTACGACAACAGCAATTGCAATTTGGGTGATCATGGACGGTTTTTTCATGGTAAACTACCCCTTTTGACTGATCACAGTTCCTGCTTCTTTATCGATGTTTTCTAAGTTTTCGATAGAAGTAATGATTGCTTTCCGTTTGTCATCACCTTTTACGAAGTCTAAGGCAGCTTCGATTTTTGGTAGCATACTACCAGCAGCAAAGTGACCTTCTTTAATGTATTCTTCTGCTTCGGCTACACTGATTTGTTCTAATGCTTTTTGATCTGGTTGATTGTAATTAATGTAGATGTTATCAACGCCTGTCAAAATAATCAAACGGTCTGCATCAACGTTTTCAGCTAAAACACGTGCAGAGAAATCTTTGTCGTTAACCGCTTCCACGCCTACGTATTGTCCGTCTTCTGCTACGACCGGAATGCCCCCGCCACCAGAACAGATAGTTAAAACGTCCGCCTCTACTAAAGCACGAACCGCCTCTTTTTCAACAATTTCTTTAGGCATTGGTGATGGAACAACTTTTCGGTAGCCACGGCCAGCATCTTCCACATACGTAGAGCCATCTTTAGCTGCTTCCGCGTCAGCTTCTTCTTTTGTATAGAATGGACCAATTGGTTTGGATGGTTTTTTAAACGAAGGATCTTCTTTGTCCACACGCACTTGCGTAACTACAGAGATAACTGGTTTAGCAATGTTACGTTTTTCAAACTCATTAGTTAAAGCATTTTGTAACCAGTAACCGATGCTTCCTTGTGTCATCGCAACACAAGTATCCAATTTCAACGCTGGATTTTTTTCACTTTCGCCTGCTTTTTGTTGTAAAAGCAAATTCCCTACTTGTGGTCCGTTTCCGTGACAGACAATGACTTGTTCCCCTTTGGCAACAAATTCTGCAATATATTTGGCCGCGTGATTAACGACGGCTTTTTGGCCTTCATCTGTTGGATCCGTATCTAAAATAGCATTCCCACCTAGGGCAATTACGTTTAAACTCATTGATTGATTCGCTCCTTTTTAATAAAGCAAAGACAAAATCTTTTCAGTATCGACGGATAAGAAATAATTTGTTTACGAAATGAAAGATTTTGTCTTGCTCATTTTGATTGTTTCAGTCATTATCGAAGGGATAATTAACCTAATTTCGGTTTACTCTCATCTTTAGCTAAGAAAGCAAAAGCTAGTAAACCAATAACTAATAGTACACAAGAAAGATAGAAGCCAACTTGCATTGAGCCTGCTGTATCTGCTAAATATCCTGTGACATACGGTGCTAAGATTGACCCTGACATCCCGATAAAATTATAGGCACTTAACGTTGTTCCTAAGGCCGCTTTTGGTGCATGTTTGGTAACAAAAGTCACCATAATTGGATCTAACGCTAATTTCCCTGTTAACCCATAAAGAATTAAAACAGAAATTAACAATGTCCGATTTGTTACAAAAGCAATCGCAAAGACAGATAGGATTGCTAAAGGTACTAATGTAAAGACTAATTTTTTCGTCGCACCTGTTTTATCATTCAAACGAGCGAAGATTAAGGCGCCTGGAATAGAGGCCCATGGTACAAGTGATGAAATGAAACCAACGCTCGCTCCTGTAAAGCCACGTTCAGCAATTAAAAATTGTGGCAACCAAGTAATAATGACAAAGTTTGCATAAATACTTGTGAAACATAAAATAAATGCGGCTAATAAATTACGATTTGAGAAAATTTCTTTTAATGAGATCTTTTCTTGTGGTCCTTCTTCAGCAGCTGCTCGTGCAGCTTCTTCACCAGGACGAATCACTTTTTCTTTCAAAATTGTATAGAAAAGAATTCCTACGATAAACGTTGGAATCGCCATGATAAAGAATGGTTTGCTCCAATGTTCACCATTTTCTAAAACCAACTTACTTGAAAGTAGGTACCCACCTGATGTACCGAAGGCCATCCCACTATTGATGATGGCATTACCGATGGTCCGTTTACTAGCTGGAATCGCTTCTGTCGATAGCGCATATTGTGGGCCATAGTAAGCTCCTTGACCAATACCAGCAATTGCACGAATGACTAAAAACATAACAAAGGTTGTCGCTAATCCACTAAAATAAGTAGAAATAGCAAGAACGATAAACCCAACAGCAATGACTAATTTCCGCCCAATTTTATCGCCAATCATCCCAAAAGGAATCTGTGCAACAGCATAGGTTAGAAAGAAGATACTATTGGCTAAACCAAGTTGTGTGTTACTTAGACCAAATTGTTCTCCAATGACCCCCATCACTGGATTAAAAATAGTTCGTGTTGCGTACATTAAAATCCAGCCTACGAAGAAAATGGCTACGACTTTAATCCAGTAACTATTGCTCACTTGCACTGCTTGATTTTTTTTACTATTCTCCATGTCTTCTCCTCACTTCTCATCTAACTCTACAGATTGTAAAGCTAGTAACATTCCAAATGACATATCTTTACCAGAGGAATGTCCGATTTGTATAATTCTGTCAATATTTTCGTCAACTCTATTATCCCGATGGTTCTCCAAATCCAAGAGTAACTGATACAACAATGAATTTACATATCCTTTAGCCGAGCTTGCAATATAGCCTTTACTAACATCTGTTGTGGATAAATTTGCTGCCGAAAGAGTAGCGGCTAACGCCGCAGCTCTTTCATCAGCAAGTATGAACAAAATTGTTTGATACGCCACTAAAATGTCATCACCACTCGGGGTTAACCCTTTGCCCCGACCAATCAGATAATTCGTTACTTCTTGCCATTCCGATAGTGTCCAAACTTTTTGTTTTTGACTCATTTTTTTGAAAATATGCTTTGCTCGTTCGTCTAAAGGCAGGCCAATTCTACGTTCTAAGTTTCTCGCTAATAAGCGGTCTCGCAACAAGCGTAATTGGTCTTTTTCTAACTTGAAATGAGTAATGTTTAAAGAAACGACCTCGGCAGGTGTGAGTTGGATCGTTTTCACGCCGACTGTACTGTAAAAGGTCAACTGATTTTCTGTGATTTTGACTTTATTACCTTGTTGTACATACGGAAAGATTTCTTGAAACAATTGATCTGGCAAAAACATACCAAAGCTTGATAAATAATTATGGAAGTTTGCAACATTGATTAATTGATCCTGGACTTTCAGATTAAATGAACGTTCAAAAACACTGTGAATGGTTCCCATCTTGCCATATTGGTGGATAGGAAAAATGTAGTCACTAATAACTAGTTGGTTATTCAACCGTAATGCCTAGTTTCTCAGCATACGCTTCTAGGGCTTTTTCAAAACAGCCTAGAGGTGCTCTAACTGTCCCTGCACCAATTTGACCAACACCGGCATTTTTGTGTGCAATCCCTGTATTGATGATTGGTGTAATTCCTAATTCCACCACTTTACGGATATCAATTCCTAAACAAGTTCCTTGGAAATCCCAAGTTGGAATTGAGAATGTTGGGTTGTGTCCTTCACAGATTTTTGCCATTTCATTTGAGGTTGCTAACGCATCTTCAAAGCCACCTGCACCAACAAACCGTGTTACGCCAGGTGCAGCTACCATAGCCATTGCTCCAACGCCTACTGTTTCAGTAATTGCACTATCCCCGACATCAGGATTTCCGTCTTCTTCGCTGAAACCAGTGAAGTAAAGACCTTTTGGTGTATTTACTGGTGCGGTATGCCATTGATCGCCTGTTTCTGCAATCCGGACCCCAAAGTTCACGCCGTTACGAGTCATCGTTGTGACAATCGTTCCGTTGGTATCTTTACGGGCACCATCAACAATTGCTTTTCCAGTTGCCATCATGACATTTAAGAAGAATTGATCTGTGTCAGCTAAGAATTTGATTACTTCGTATTTTTGATCTTCTGGAATATCTGTTTTGATAATTAATGGAGACAATTCTTTTAAGAAGTTCAATGATGCGGCAATATTTCTTTGGTGGAACTCGTCACCCATTGTAATAGAGCGCGCAATCAATACGTTTAAGTTCAAGCCTTCTTCAGAAAGTTTCAAGGCTTTCGCAATAGTTGGTCCTAAAACATCTTTAATCCAATCTAAACGATCAACCACTTCTTGTGAATAAGCACCAAAACGCAATACTTTACCGATACCTTCATTCAAGATACAGTATGCTTCGTTACCTTCTAAGCGATTTTCCACAACAAAGACTGGCATATTACCAGAAGTAATACCGCCCATTGGTCCTACTGCTTTTACATGGTGACAAGGAATGAAACGTACTTCGCCAGCTTCAAAAATCTTCAAAGCATCTTCTTCATTGTCTGCCCAACGTTCGAATAATGCAGCTCCGATACAAGCACCTTTCATTGGTCCAGTCATTTCAGACCATTGGATTGGTGGTCCAGCATGAAGTAATGTTTTTTGTGCGTCATCATTTAATTCTGGAATCACTGATTTCGCAGGTACCACATCTACTAAGAATGGTTGTGCATTTTTAATTTTGTCTGTTACTTTGTGATTTTCAGCTTCGATTTGTTCACTGTAATCTTCCAAAGCATCCAAAATTTTAATCATTTTTTTATTGCCGTTAGCACGTGGACGCCAGTTAAATTGAACAGTTTCGCCACCGTAATCAACGATTGATTCTGTAAAGCTTTGCAACCCAACGTTAATGATTCTTGGTTTGGTTGTTAATAGTTCCATTACTTTTTCGCCTGGTTTTGGTACATCGACAGTTGGTCCGTTGTAAGCAACCACTTCTTTATCGTCTTCTGAAATTTCGATTCCTTTTAGCAATAAAGCTAATTGAACAGCTTTAGCATTGCTTTCTGCAACTAAAACGCCGCCTTCTTTCAAGCGATCAACCGACGATTGGTAATTTTGCGGATCTTTCGTCGTCCCACAAACAGTTGCAACAAAGTAAAGATCACGTCCGGCTTCTTTGGCTGTGGCACGCGCTTCTTCAATTGCTGGTAACAATGCACCAACCATGTCTTCATGAGCACCGTAGCCTAACACCACATCGAATAAGATAATCCCCGTTTTTTCATCTTGTGCGTATTCACGAATTTTTTCGATACGAACATCTGGGTCAATCATTGGGTGCGGACGACCTTGTGTATACATATCATCGCCTAAGTCAATGACTTCATAACCGTGAGATTTCAAGACATAACCTTCTGCTTTCACTAAACCGCCAAGGTCTAAAGCTTCAGAAATTAACATACCTGCTTCAGAAGCTAATGTACCACCTGAATATAAGCCTTTTACAACTTTATCTTCTGGTAATGTTGGTACAGCTGGTTTTGCTAATGCTTCAAAGTAATTTTTCTTCACGGCCACATCATTTGCTAAATCAACAGCAATTTTAGCTGTTTCTTCTAATGTATGAGCTAGATAAACTTTGCCTTCGTGACTTGTTGGTTTTTCTCCTAAGAAAATCGCAACGACTGGTTTTGAAATGCTTTGTAATAATTCAACCACTTCATCACGAACTTCTTTTGCAGGTGGTTTAGAAATAACTGTAATCACATCGGTTGGTTCGTGATTTTCTAAAGCCACAATAGCATCTTTCACTGTGATAGCGCCTACTTTGTCGCTTAAGTCACGACCACCAGTTCCAATGGCGTGAACAACTCCGCCACCTAAGCGGTCAATAATCGTTGTAACTTCTTGAATCCCTGTTCCTGAAGCACCAACAACGCCAATGTTTCCTGGAGAAACAACATTTGTAAAGGCGATTGGAATACTTGAGATAATACCAGTTCCACAGTCAGGCCCCATCATTAGTAAGCCTTTTTCATGCGCTAATTTTTTCAAACGTACTTCATCTTCAATTGACACATTATCCGTGAAAGAGAACACGTGTAAATCATTTTTTAAGGCACGTTCCATTTCTGGCGCACCATATTCACCAGGAATACTGAATAGCGCTACATTCGCCTCTGGTAAAAGATCAAACGCTTCTGACCAAGAAGTCGCTGCTTGTGCTTCTTCACTAGTTCCCTTTGCTGATAAATCATCTAAGAATTCATCAATCGCTGGCATAACTTCTTCCATGATGTTTTCTTTTTCACTGTCAACCACAATCATCATGTCGTTTGCAGATGCACTATTGGCCTCATCCGTTAACAAGTTTGTGTTGTTAAGGATGTCTTTGTTGGCATCTGTTCCCATCATGATTTGACTCATGGTTACACCATCTAATGCATTGATTTTATTGGTCAATAACATTAAATTGATGGAGTCTTGGTAATTGTTTTTCAAAATTACTGTGTGTAACATTGTTCATCCTCCTATCTATTCCTTACAATGCTATTGTATCGAAATGAGAAAGTGTTTTCATCGGACATAATTCTAAAAAAATGGTATAATTTTTATCCATAAGAGGAAAAAAGGAGAAAACGATGAAATTAAGAGAGTTATTATCGATAGGTGACTTAAAAAAAGGTAAAATTTTGACGAAAGAGATTGGTTTAGACAATGAAGTTGACTCGGCAATGGTCTTAGAAGCGATTGATATCGAGAACTGGAGTAGAAAGAATCAGTTAATTTTGACTTCTTTCTACGCATTGCATGATCTACCCGAAAAAGAGTTGGAAAATTTTTTCGTAAAGATGCGCCGAATTGGCATCAGCGGCTTAATTTTGAAAACAGATCGATTCATTAAAATGATTCCAGAGTGGTTTATCGAATTATGTTTCAATTATGAAATTCCTTTAATTAAAATCACACAAGACATTAGCTATGAAAAAATTCTGTTTACGATTTACGAGCCTTTGTTGAATTATCAGTCGCATGTCTTACGTACGTATTACGATGTGCGCCAACGTTTCACCAAATTAGAGCGCCACTACCCAACGGTTGAGACGATTATGCAAGAATTTTATGACATCATTAAATTACCCTTCGCTTTAAAAATGTTGGATAAACATCTGGAAATTAGCGATGGCGACTTACCCCATGATGCGATTGTGCTCTCAAGAGAAAAACTAAAAAACAGTGAGTTCACTAAAAATGATTATTCTCTTTTAACACTTTATTCTCATGCCAACCCCAAAAAACAGTTGGCACTAGAAGTTTCTATTTTCAATAGTTATTCCACTAATTGTTTACTTCTGGTTTATTTACAAGATGAAAAGGTTAAAGAAACGGATTTAGTGATTATCGAAAATGCGATTGATGTCTTACAAGAAAAATTCAATACCGAAAATTTATTAAAAAAAGAACGGTATACTCGTTTGAACAACTTAGCGGATGCTATTTTACAAAATACACCGCAAAATCCTGACGAGCTAAACAGTTTGCTTCGTGAAGTGCAAATGCAAGAACTAGATTCTTACCAAGCGATTGCTTTTTCTACTAAAGACACCAATACACAACTCATGAAAGAACGAATTATTGCCTTACTTCGTACCCTGCGTGTGAAATCCATCTTCTTTGATCAGCTAAATTATTCGGCGGTCCTTTTTAACTTCAATGAAAGTGATGGAAAAATTACCAAGCTGCAATTAAGTCGTTTATTAGCTGAACTTTTAGAAGAAAACGACACGCTTACCGTTGCCGTCAGCAGTTTAAAATCACGAGAAGGGATTAAAGAGCTACTGATTGAATGTCTGGACATTCTGCGCTTTAATGAAACTTTTTATAACGGACCAATTGTCACCTTAGCCGATATTGGGGTATTTAAAAATTTTATCCGCGAAGACCAATTGGAAAATTTAGACGAATTAATTCCTCGCGCACTTTATCAATTAGCCGAAAATAACTACGATTTGTTTGAAACCTTGTACAGTTTTTTCCAAAATAATCGCAATTATAAACAGACCTCTGAAGCGATGTTCCTCCATTCAAAAACGATTCGTTATCGTTTAAACAAAGTGGAACAACTTCTTGATATTGACTTAGCCAATCCCTTGCAATTGTTAAATTATGAAATTGCCACATACATTATAAAGATGAGGAGACGTGCACTTGAAAAACAATCAAACACTCGCTAATGGCGCAGCAGTTACTATCTACCCCACTACGACTGAACCAACGAACTATGTCGTCTATTTACACGGTGGCGGGATGATTTATGGAACCAAAAGTGATTTACCAGAAGAACTGAAGGAGCTGTTTACAAGCAATGGCTATACCGTTTTAGCACTGGACTATTTGTTGGCTCCAAATACAAAAATCGATCACATCTTAGGGACGCTAACAGAAACCTTCCAATTGCTAAACGAAGAGATTATTCAAAATCAGCCCTTTGGTTTGTGCGGACGTTCCGCTGGCGGTTATTTAATGTTACAGTTAACCAAACAATTACAAACACTAAATTTGACGCCACAATTTTTAGTCAATTTTTACGGCTATACAGATTTAGAATTTATTAAAGAGCCACGGAAATTATTAAAGCAAGCCATTTCCGCTAAAGAAATAGCTGTTATCGACCAAACGAAGCCTGTTTGGGATGATCCTTTTCTTTCTCGCTATCTGCTGTATCATTACAGTATTCAGCAAACGCTATTGCCGCACTTTTACGGATTACCAGAAAATGGGGACTGGTCTGCTTACGCACTGTCAGACGAAACATTAAAAACTTTTCCACCTTGTTTCAGTACAGCTAGCAGTTCAGACGAAGAAGTGCCGTTCCGCTATAGCAAAAAAATCGGACGGACCATTCCTGAGAGTACCTTTAAAGCGGTTTACTATTTAGAACATGATTTTTTAAAACAAACCAAAGATCCTTCGGTCATCACTTTATTTGAGCAATTGGATAGCTGGTTGAAGGAACGATAAGCATAACAAAAAAAGAAGCGAGAAATCTCGCTTCTTTTTGTTATTTTTGATAAAGTATGGTTCCTTTTACCACACTGATTTCCACCGGTGTCTGACGAGCGACAAAAGCCGCCGCACATTCTGCTTCAGTGAGTAAGTAAGTTGCTTCAGCACCAACTTGCGGCCAATTTGCTTGCCCTTGTTCGTCTAAAGTTGTGACACCATCTGTCACTAAGCCCAATAATTGGGTTAAAGCATCTTGATCTTTCACATTAAAAAGTTCACCTAAACGAGCCAATTTTTCTTGTAATGAACCATCACCATAGGGAGACCAGCAATCGTAGATATTGTCACAACCAAGATGGACATTGACTCCATGACGTAACAATTCCATAATTGGCGGAATCGTATTAGGTGTGATTGGCACGCTGGAATTAATATGAATTTTTTCTGCTGCTAAAGCATCATAAACTTCGGCACGTTCTTCACCAATGAAATCATTTAACCCGAAGGCATGGCTGATAAATACTTTGTCTTGTAGGCCATATTCTTTCGTTAAACGGATAATTTCTTTAATCGTTGTTGTCCCAGCTTCGTGACGGTCATGTAAATGAATATCCACACCGACACCATGTTTATCTGCTAAGCGGAATGTTTCAGCCAATGATTTTTTGTAATCACCATCTAGTGAATAAGGATCCACGCCACCAATAAAATCGGCACCTTTTGCCAATGCTTGATCAACTAATTCAACGGAATCTGAACGTAGTAAGCCGTGCTGTGGAAAGACGACAATTTCTACCGCAAATGGTTTCGTTTGGGCCAATGCTTGGACTTCATCAAAATAACGTAAGTCTGTCATCGGTTCCACGTCGACATGTGTTCTGAAAGCTGTCGCGCCATGTGGTAATTCTAAGTCGATTAAATGGTTGGCGCGTTCAGTTAAAGAAAGTTCTAAACTATCTAAATAAGGAATTTCTGTTTCGACACGTTCCACAATTGACTTCGCTGGTGTCACCGGATACCACGGAACACCTAGTTTACTTTTATCAAAGTGACAATGTTTTTCAATCAAACCTGGTAAAATCAATTGATGGTGACCATCAATAATTGTCAACCCAGGTTCTTCTACCAATTCTTCATTGGGAATGATTTTCGTAAATACTCCATCTGTTACTTCAATTGCTACTTCTTTGGTTACTGTCCCAGATAACCAGTCACCTTCTTTTTGATACCCTGTTTCAATTCGAACATTTTTTAACCAATAATTCATGCTTTCCTTCACTCCTACCTGTATTTATTCCTTCCCGAAAGGACACAATACTTAGTTGTACTGTGCTAAAATTTTACTAATTTCCGTATAACCTTTTTGCTTGGCATAGTCCATTGCTGTTCGACCAGAATTGTCTTTAATGGATTGATCCGCACCATTTTCCATTAACAATTTTACAATATCTTGGTAAAGTTGGTTCCCTTCACGTAACCCCACTGCCTCAATCAACGCTGTATAGCCAAA
This sequence comes from Enterococcus sp. DIV1307a, assembly GCF_050537425.1. Taxonomy (NCBI): domain Bacteria; kingdom Bacillati; phylum Bacillota; class Bacilli; order Lactobacillales; family Enterococcaceae; genus Enterococcus; species Enterococcus sp. DIV1307a. The sequence continues at coordinate 282,339 of NZ_CP172914.1, read as the reverse complement.
GTCATTTTGGAAATCTATGTCTTCTCGTCCATCTTCTAACAAGAGCTTCACATTGTCAATATGTCCTTTTTCAGCTGCCGGAATTAACGCATTGCCACCGTAACGGTTATGCTTATTTAAATCTGGGGTCGCATTTTTTAACATATACGCTAAAATCTCCGTACGTCCTTGCGCTCCCGCATAAAGATAGGGACTATCACTAATGCTATTTTGCAGATTAATATCGGCACCCCGATCAATCAACGCTTTTGCAATCTCAATGTCATTATTGTGAACAGCGATATTGAGCGGTGTGTTGCCTTCTGTGTCGACTTCATCCACTTGATAAGTAGTATTTTGTAAAATTTCCTTGACCTTCTTCGTATCTCGTTGATTGGCTGCTTCTAAAAGCGCACCCACTTCATAGGTCTTCATCGGTTCTTTCACTTCCTCTTTTGATGTTGTTTGAGCCACCGAACGGGTTGTACTGGTGCTTTCAGTTTTTGCACTACTTTGAGTAGTCACCGTTTGACTATTTTTTGACGCTGCGGAGGGTGTTTCTCCTCCTTGACACGCAGCAAGTAATGGAATGGTCACGACACTTAATAGCCCCATTAAAATTTTTTTGTTCATTGTGCTCAACTTCCTTTCCTCGAGAGAAATATGAGATTTTTCTCCAGTGGTTCTAATCTAACGAATCTTTTTTTATTTGTCGATTAAAACGCTTTCTCTGTTTTTCTATTTTAAAAAGAGAGAAACCAAAAGAAGTCGAAACTTTTTTTGGTTTCCATTCGTATGTTTTGTTCTTAAAAGGTAAATTCAGGATTAAAAGTTCCTTGGTATGGTTCATGTTCCACATAGACTTGGATATCGTTTCCTTCGTTATCTTTACCCATTCGTGTGTACGTAAAACGATTATCATTCAATTCTGTTAATTCTAAGACAGCACCATAGCGATTGGTTCCAATCGAAACATGGGCACGGAATTTATTTTGATTTCCTACTTTAAAGTAGCCATAGTCGCCACGAGTTTCACCAGTTTGTAAATTGAAAAATTCATATTTGCTGCTATCTTGGTCAAATTTCGCTAAGCTGATAAAGTTTTGGTTGGCCGAAGTTACGTCATTGCCATCTTTATCCACTACTTTTGTGCCATTCCAAAGAAGTTGCGGTGTCCCATCAAAGGAAGTTTTACCAATAATTTCATCCCCTTGTCGATTTACATCAATCTGGCCTGTTTGTTCTGTCATGGCACGGCGTCCATTCGTGAATTCTAGTGTTCTGGGACGATTATTGGGGTATGGCTGCGGACGACCATAAACTGGTCCTGAGGTTGCTTTGTTTTCTACGAAAACTTCAATATCATTTCCGTTTTTATCTTTCCCCATCTGTCTATACGTAAAAGTATCTTGGTATAAAGTTCTAAGTGGGTATACACCTTGATAATTTTTGGTTTCAGAAATAATTACAAGACGGGAAACATCTGTAATACCAGCGGTCATAAAGAAGGTTCCTTCATCTCCTGTTGATTCTCCAGTCTCTTTATCAAAAAATTCATAGAAACTAGTGGTTGCATCAAATTTGATTGCATGTAATAGGTTTTGATTTTCATCTGTTAAGTCATTCCCGTTTCGATCATAAACGCGTGTTCCAGCCCAATCTTTTTCTGATAATCCTTCATCTTGTCTAATACCAACTGAACGTAAATACTCAGGTAAATCCCCTAAATTATTGGGATTGTCTACGCTTTGAGGAACGTATGCTTCTGCCGTCAAAGCCCCTCCTGCTCCACCAACTAATAACGCACTTAAAGCCAACAACGTAATTGTACCAACGATTTTTTTCTTCATAAACGACTACTCCCTTTCCTTTTGATAATTTAAGGATAGCAAGTAGTTATTAACTCCACCTGTCCATAATATGAACAAATTATTAAATAATAATCATTATAATTATCTTAATAATAATATTTAATTATAACTAATAACAATTTATTTATAGAAGAAGAAGAGAAAACAAAAGAACGTTGAGGGACGTTCTTTTGTTAAATAAGAGAGAAGACAAGAGACTTTTAGAAAGTAAAGGCTGGATGATATGCGCCTTGGTAAGGTTCATGTTCCACGAACACTTGAATATCATTACCAGCATTATCTTTACCCATTCGAGTATACGTAAATCGATCATTGTTTAGTTCCGTTAATTCTAGCGCTGCACCGTAGCGATTCGTACCAATAGATACATGGGCCCGAATCTTGTTATTGTCCACCACTTGGAAGTACCCAAAGTCGCCGCGGGTTTCACCTGTTTGTAAATTGAAAAATTCATATTTACTTGTGTTTGGATCAAATTTCGCTAAACTAATGAAATTTTGATTGGCCGCTGTCACATCATTCCCGTTTTTATCTACGACTTTTGTGCCATTCCACAAGGTTGTTCCTAAAATTTTATCCCCTGATTTATTTGTCACAATTTTGCCAGTTTGATTGGTTAATGCTTCACGTCCATTTGTAAAAGCTAATTTTTTCCCATGATAAGGGATGTGTTCCACGTAAACTTCAACATCATTCCCCAGTTTATCTTTCCCTAAACGCTTGTAAGTAAATTTGTCTTTACTCACTTCGGTTAAATCCACTACGGCTTGATAATTTTGTGTCCGCGAAATTAAAATTCGTTTTGTGCCATCACCCGTCACAAAAAATGTTCCTTCGTCACCACGGGTTTCCCCAGTGTTTTTGTCGAAAAACTCGTAAAAACCGGTTTCACCATCATATTTTGCTAACCCAATAAAATTAGCATTTTCTGCCGTTAAATCATTACCTGCAGCATCATAAACTCGGGTTCCTTGCCAGTCCGTGCCAGATAAAATCTTAGTCACCTTATCGCCTTTTGTTTGGCCATTGTTTTGATGTTTGCCTAAATTTGCTGTAGCACTATTTGGATTGGCTGCATGACCTGCAAATGCTGGACTTGCATAACCTGCTATAAGTAACGTACTTAATGTTACTAAAGTAATCGAACTTAATACTTTCTTTTTCATAAAGCATCGCTCCTTTTCTTTGATAAACCTATCTTAACAAACGATTCTAAACTACCACTGTCAGAAAAATGAACAATTTATAAACGATTAAAAACAACTATAAACTATTTTTTTGTTAAAAATGAAGCGGTCAAAAGAATCCTTTACTTCCTTTTGACCGCTTCATCCACTCGTGATTGACCAATTAGAACGTGAAGTCTGGCGTAAAGTCTCCTTCATATGGTTCATGTTCTACAAAGACTTTAATTTCTTTGCCATTGTTGTCTTTACCCATTCGTGTATACGTAAAACGTTTATCATTTAATTCTGTTAATTCTAACGCAGCTCCATATTTATTGTCACCAATTGAAACGTGGGCCCGGATTTTGTTATTATCAATTACTTGGAAGTAACCAAAATCTCCACGGGTTTTACCCGTTTCTAAATCAAAGAATTCATATTTACTTGTTTTATTATCAAATTTCGCTAAACTAATAAACATTTTATTTGCTTCAGTAACATCGTTACCGTCTTCATCTAAAACTTTCGTGCCATTCCATAATGTAGCCCCTAAAATGTCATCCCCAGGTTCACTGGTAACAATCTTGCCAGTTTCTGTTTCTAAATCTTTACGGCCATTCGTAAAGGTTAATTTCTCGTCAGAATAAGGGATATGTTCTACAAAGACTTCTACATCTTTCCCGTCTTTATCTTTACCCATTCGCTTATAGGTAAATTTATCTTTCGTCACTTCCGTTAAATCGACCACCGCTTGATAGTTTTGTGTATCCGAAATTAAGATACGCTTTTCGCCATCGTCTGTCACAAAGAATGTGCCTTCATCGCCACGGGTTTCACCTGTTTCTTTGTCGAAAAATTCATAAAAACCTGTTTCACCATCATATTTTGCTAAACCAATAAAATTAGCATTTTCTGCTGTTAAATCATTATTGTTTTTGTCGTAAACTTTTGTGCCTTGCCAATCAGTACTGGATAAAATTTCTGTTAATTCTTGTCCTTTTGATTGCTCTTTAGCTGCTTCTGCTGAACTAGAGACTGCAGTGCTTGAGCTAGCTGCACTTGATTTATCTGTTGCAGAGTTGGCTCCGCCAGCACAGCCTGCAATCAACAACGTACTAAAGGTTAATAAGGTAATCGTACTAAAAACTTTTTTCTTTTTCATAGTTGGTAATCCCCTTTTTTCTTTTTGATATACCTAGAATAGCAAAGCCTTATAAACTCCTACTTGCCGAAAAATGAACAAATTATAAACAAATGAAAAAAAGTTAATAACAATACTAGCTTTTTTTTGTTCACTTGTAATACACTATAAGTAAGAAATAGATTAAAACCACTAGGAGGGACGCTTTTGACCATTAAACGCCGCTTTTTTATTTCTTATATTAGTGCCATCATTATTACTTTAGCCTCTGTTTTAGCTGTTTTATCCTTAGCTTCTTACATCACGTTAGGAACTGTCCCCAGTTTGCCCCAAGCTTACCGAATGATGAATAAGCAACGACCATTGACCGCTAACGAAGAAGAAAGTTATTTGGCCTTAGATCAATTGTTAAAAAAGTCACCGAAATTACTAGATACGCCTTTAAGTAAAGAATTAAAGGAAACGATTCAAATAATTGAGGCAAAAGGATTAAGTGTGATTATTCGAAAGAATGCACGGTTTCCTTATTATTCGGATAATTTAGTAGAAAAATCTTTGTCTGTACATATTCCAAACTACGAAATGAATAATATTATGCCAACTGGCACACTGGATAATGCAGGGCGTCTATATCATTATGTCAAATCCGATTTTCATTATTTAGATGGTTCTAACGGGAGCTTTATTGTCTTGAAACGCGAAAGCAGCCTTTTTGAGTTCTTCACACGCTGGATTATCTGGATGATTTTGTTAATTATCCTTGTAGCAATTGCGGCAGCTTGGCTCATTAATAAGCGCTTAACCAAAACTACTATCGAGCCATTAGAAGCATTAGAAAAAGCGACTAAAACATTGGGTAAGGATGCCCAAAAAGAAAATCCATTTACACCAACTAGCCACCAAACCGTCTCAACAGAAGTCAAACAGCTCCAACTTAGTTTTGAACAAATGTGGCAAGATTTAGAAGAAGCCAATGCGGAACGCGAAAAATATGAAGCTAATCGGAAAGAATTAATTGCAAATATTTCTCATGACTTAAAAACACCAATTACTTCTATTATTGGTTACGTTGAAGGTTTGATGGATGGCGTTGCCAATACTGAAGAAAAAAAACAGCGCTATTTAACGGTCATTCATGAAAAAAGTTTAGGCCTCAATGATTTAATTGAAGAATTATTTTTGTATTCTAAATTAGACCTAGATCGTGCTGTCTTTACAATGGAAAAGACCAATTTCACTCGTTTTATTGCACATATTCTTGAAGAATACCGTTTGGAACAAGAACTCGTGATCACTTCTGTACTTCCCACCGAAGCTTTATACGTTCAAATGGATCCCACGCAGATGAATCGCGTGATTACCAATCTAATTCAAAATAGCATTAAATTTGCGGATCCCACTAAAGAACAACTAGCCTTTACGATTTCTTTAACGCATAATCAAACAGACTTAGTTTTAACCATTACAGATAACGGCATTGGTATCGATAAAAAAGAATTACCTTATTTATTCGAACGCTTCTATCGTGTAGACAAATCTCGAACCCCAACAGTTAAAGGAAGCGGCTTGGGATTAAGTATTGTCAAACAAATTATTGACTATCATCAGGGAACAATCACTGTCACAAGTAAAAAAGGAGACGGCACCAACGTGATAATTACGCTGCCGTTGTTGGAGGATGAAAAATGAAACCACATGTATTAATTATTGAAGATGATCCAAGCATTGCTGATTTGCAAAAAGATTATTTAGAAATTAACGATATGACTGTCACAATTGAACATGATGGAAAAAAAGGATTGGAAGCAGCTTTAAATGAGCCCTTTGATTTAATTATTTTAGATGTGATGCTGCCAACTATGGATGGTTTTGAAATCTGTCGTGCAATTCGAAAAAAAAAGCAAACGCCGATCATGATTGTTTCGGCTAAAAAAGAAGATATTGATAAAATTCGTGGGCTTGGCTTAGGTGCGGATGATTATATAATCAAGCCGTTTAGTCCCAATGAATTAGTCGCTCGAGCAAAAGCCCATATGAACCGTTATCAATTGTTAAGCAAAGCAGAACAACCACCACAATTACTAAAAATCAATGAAATCGCTGTCGACACTGCCGCCCACAAAGTGTTTGTTTTAGAAAATGAAGTTATTTTTACAAGCAAAGAATACAAATTGCTGGTTTTCTTGATGGAACATCCTAACCGTGTGTGGAATAAAGAAGAACTTTTTGAAAGTGTCTGGGGGTTTGATGCCTTAGATACTGAGGTTTCGACTGTCGTTGTTCATATTAAACGGATTCGGGAAAAATTAAAAAAAGCCAATCTTTCTGACTCTCCAATTGAAACACTCTGGGGTAGTGGCTACCGCTTCAATCGATAAAGAGAGCAAAAATAAGTCGGAGCCTATTTCTAGGCTCCAACTTATTTTTTATTAATTTACACGAGAAAATTTTTGATAAAGTTGGTTAAAAACAATCATAAATTGTTCAATTTCTGCCATTGTATTGCTTTCATCTAAACTAATGCGCACAGCGGAAGTCGCCAATTCCCCAGGCACATGCATGGCATACAAGGTGCTACTAGCCATTTTTTTTCGGCTAGAACAAGCACTCGTAGTCGAAATATAAATCTGTTTTTCTTCCAATGCATGGACTAGCACTTCGCCGCGAATCCCTTTCAAAGCAAAACATAAAATGTGTGGCGCAAAATGTTCATTATCTTGTGAAAAAACAGTCACATTTTGAAATTCTTCTAGCGCCTTTAATAAATAACTCCGTAATGTCGCCACATGTTGCGGCCGTTGTTGTTCGTTCTCTAAATGCAAGCGTAACGCTTTGGCCATTGCCACAATTGCTGGTACGTTTTCTGTCCCACTGCGTTGGTTGTTTTCTTGCCCGCCTCCTGTTAAAAGCGGCGCTAAACGTTTTCCTTGTTTCCAATACATAAAACCAATGCCTCGTGGTCCATGAAATTTATGTGCAGAAAACGTTGCAAAATCCACCCGATCCGTTAACCACTCTGAGTAATTAACTTTCCCAATTGCTTGAACCGCGTCTACATGAAAATGAATTTTAGGAAACTCCGCTAAAACCTCGCTGATTTCTTTAATTGGTTGAATCGTTCCCACTTCATTGTTCACTGCCATAACAGAAACCAAAATCGTTTCTTTTCTAATTAATTTCTGTAATTCCTCGACTTTTACACGACCTTCTTTATCCACTGGCGCATAAGAAAGTTCAAAACCTAGTTCGACTAATTGTTCCGCTGTTTCTGTAACTGCTGGATGTTCCACTGCAGAAATAATAATATGATTACCAAATTCTCGTTTTTCGATTGCCGTTCCTTTTAAAACCCAGTTATCTCCTTCAGTTCCGCCACTTGTAAAATAGATTTCATTTGCTGAAACATCGATTAGCTCCGCAATCTGCTTCCGTGCTTGTTGTAAGAGCCGATTCGCTTGGCTGCCTAAGTCATGTAGGCTAGACGGATTGCCAATAATCCGCTGACTGGTTTTTACATATGTATCTAAAGCCTGGGAGTAAATCGGTGTAGTTGCACTATTATCAAAATAAATCATTTGTCACCCTTCTTTTTTAAAATTCTTTCCCATTATATACTTTCTAAAGTATCACTTCAAGTCACCCCCACGCCATAAAAAACAGAGGCTTGTCTGTCGACAAACCTCTGTTTAGTGATTGTTTAATTAAATTGCTGTTAAATTAGGGTTATTGATATTTTTAAAATAAAAATCTTCGATTCGTTTGAACGCTCCTGGCTCAACAGCTTCCAATGCCGTTCCAATTTCATCTAATGCATCTTGATAACGGAATTCTGTCGAGAATAAATACATGCTTTTATCTAAAGCCGCTCGGATGTTCTCGTGAGTATGACGATAGCGGTTTGCATATTGCATCATTTGTTCTGTCAGAGCTGCTGCATTGACTAAATCTTTTGTTTTCTTATCTAATAACTCTAAATCATCTTCGCATAAGTCACACAAACGATTGATTTCATCCATGTTAATGCGCATTTTATTTAAGGCTCGGCTTAAATCTTCAATTCGATCCGTTGCCACATAGAAAAATTCTAAGTAATCAGCAGACAAACCTGGTAATCGTTGCTTTTCAACATATCGTTTGATACTCCGTAAACGGAATTCGTATTCGTCGACTTTTTCTTGGGCGACTTTTTCGCCTTTTCTTAGTTCTTTCAATGAAGCATCGATTTCTAATTGTTGATTTTCAATATCATCTAAAATCTTATAGCATTCTTTATAGAACGCTTGAATTTCAGAGTAAGGAACGGTATGTTCTTTCATTCGAGGTTCCAAGTCTTTTTGACGGCGGATAATTTCTTCAATTTCCGTTTGGAAGCCACGACTACGTCCTAGCTCGTTGTTGTTTAAGGTGTAGCTTTGTGATACATGGTCCAATTCAATCATTAATTGACGGTTATTTTTTAAGGAATGAGAAATATAATCGTCAATAATTTTTTGATTGGTCACGACATATTTCTTCGCTTCAATTTCACGTTCCATCACTTCATATAATGCATCAATCGCCGTTGCTGTGTCGCGATTTGCGACCTCTACTGCAGCAATCTCTGTTTTCTCTAAATCAGCCATTGAATTCTCGACACGTTTTTTCGCATGTTGAATTTCTTCAGCAAAGTTTTGTTCAGGGAACACATAATCGTCAGCTAATAATTGGTTGTAGCCTTCTTCGATTTCTTTTAATTGATCTGGGAAAGTTTCATTTAATTCTTCATACATTGGTGGAATCCGTTTCATTAAGTCTTCCAATTCATACGTATGACGTTCCGCATCTTCTAGGACTTCTCGAGCCTCAATTGGGTCCCCCGATGTATTTAGTGTGACAAATTGTGTGAATTCAATTTCGACGTTTCTTAATTGTTTTTGGATTTCGGAGTAAGCTGGACCAAAGCTAGCTTTATCATCTTTTAGTGATTTACTTAATTCTTCATAGACATCCAAAGCTTTTTGAACTTCTAATGAATTGCGCTCTTCACTTTCACGTAATTCTTTCAAGCCATTACGAATGACTTCCACTTCGGCTTCCATTTCGGTCATCGTTTCATTCGCTTCCACGACTGCTTTCTTCGCTTTCATGAAACGGAAAATTTCATTTTGATTTTCGACTTCATAAATTTGACTCTCTAGTTCGGCGAAAGAACGCGTCGATAGTTCTACCCAGCGTTGATTCCATTCACGGAAACTATTTTGACTCTGTCCAACTAGATGCATTTTTTTAATGTCATCGATTTCTTCAAAGACTGGCAAGTCAAACAGGGCTTCTTTACGAACTTCTAATTCATCTAATTGTTCTTGATTTTTTTTGCGCATAAAATAACCAATTAAGTATAGCACCGCAGCAATAATAACGATTACTAGTACTAAAATGATAATCCAATTATTCTTCATTTTGGCTCCTCCGATAATTTTTCTATAATAAAAGAAAGGTTGTTTGTTCTCTTCACACGGTTATCTATTGTTCCTGACCCTTGAAAAAGGGCATTCTTGCAGAAATACCTATAGAAAATTATAGCACAAACTGTATATTCATTCACTAGTTATAACAAACTTTTTTAAGAAAACCCGCGATCTTCTTACGAAGGGGTTGATTCACTGCTTTCATCGATCCGATTTTCACTAATTTTTTTACAAATATCACTTAGTTGTGTTAAGAAGGCATCCGCTTGACTTTGATCCATCCCAAAGTGTTCATCGCGCATCGCCCAAACTTCTAGCCCAGCTTCTTTGGCAGAGGCAATGCCTTTTTCTGAATCTTCAATGGCTATACATTCCTGTGGCGCAACAGCTAATTCTTGTAACGTGTGCAGATAAATATCCGGCGCCGGTTTACTTTCTTCGAAATCTTCCCCACTCACGACCGCATCAAAATAACTACTTAATTGCCCCACTGTCAAAACCTCTTCAATTGCGTCTTTTGTGGAAGAAGAAGCTAATCCGATTTTATAGCCTTGTCTTTTTAAAAATTGTAAAACACGTTTCGCATTTTCATCAAGCACAGCTAAATAATCTATCGGATGCGCTTTTTTATAGGCTATGTATTGTTCATTTAAAAAAGCAATATCTAGCTCTTTTTTGTTGACTTGTTCAATCTTTTGCCATAATGAACGCATATCCGCACCGACTAATTCCGGCAAGGTTAGGCCCTCAATGGTCAAATCAAATTCCGCTAAAAATGCTTTACGTCGCTCATAATAATAAGCTTCGCTATCTACTAGGACACCGTCCATATCAAAAATAATGGCAGTTTTGGATTCTGTCATACTATTTAACTCCTTCGTTACGACTCATATCTTTACAGTTTAACAAAATTTTAAGGAAAAATGAAGAACAAATATTTTCATGATTTCCTAACTTTCTGAAAATAAGTGGTTGCTTTTCTAAATGTTTTTCGGTATCCTTTTACTAATCTACAAATGAGAAAATAATTAAAAACAGGAGTGATAAACGTGAACGTAGTTAAATTCGGCGGTAGCTCGCTAGCATCAGCACCACAGTTACAGAAAGTCTTACAAATCGTCAAGGAAGAGCCGCGCCGAACGTTTGTTGTTGTATCTGCTCCTGGAAAGCGAACCCCGCAAGATATTAAAGTGACTGATTTATTGATTCAATACTATCAGCGCTACTTAAATAATGAGGAAATTGAATCGACAATCTCTGCCATCATTCGTCGTTATGAAGATCTTTTTGATGAATTACACTTGGATAAAGCAGTTTTAGCTGATATTGCTATTTCGATTCGCCAATTAGCCACTTTACCAAAAGAAAACAATGCTTTTTTATTTGACTATTTTTTAGCTAGCGGCGAGGACAATAATGCAAAAGTTGTTGCCAGTTTTTTCAATCAGAATGGCTTAGATGCTCGCTACATTAGTCCAAAAGAATTAGGTCTCCTAGTGACACCTGAGCCAGGCAATGCCCGCATTTTACCAAAAGCTTTAGAGAAAATTAGTGCCTATCGTGAGACTCAACAAATCTTGGTTATTCCAGGTTTCTTTGGTTATACAGAAGCCGGCGAAATTTGTACTTTTTCTCGTGGCGGTTCCGATATCACAGGGTCCATTGTTGCCGCAGGTGTTCAAGCAGATTTGTATGAAAACTTTACCGATGTGGACGGAATTTATGTCGCCCATCCTGGAATTATTGAACAGCCTCAAACGATTCAAGAATTGACCTACAGAGAAATGCGGGAGTTAGCTTATGCAGGATTTGCCGTCCTCCACGACGAAGCCTTAATGCCTGCCTATCGCGCAAATATTCCAGTCGTTATCAAAAATACCAACAACCCACATCATCCTGGCACCCTAATTACCACCTCTCGCAAAGTGAAGCATGCTCCTGTTGTAGGAATTGCTAGTGATCAAGGGTTCGCAAGTATTTACATTAGTAAGTATTTAATGAATAGAGAATTAGGTTTTGGGCGACGGCTCTTAGAAGTACTAGAAAAATTAGCCTTGAGCTATGAGCATATGCCCTCAGGAATTGATGACATCACGATTGTTTTAAGAGAAGACCAGTTAACAACTGAAATTGAAAATCGACTGATGGCTCAACTCCAAGAAGTTTTAGCGCCTGATGAGTTACGCATCACGCATCACCTTTCTATGATTATGATTGTCGGGGAAGGCATGCGCCAACGAATTGGGGTTACTGCTGAAAGTACAATGGCGTTAGCCAAAGAAAAAATCAACTTAGAAATGATTAACCAAGGATCTTCGGAAGTAAGTATTATGTTTGGTATCAAAAAAGAACAAGAAGAAAAAGCCATCAAAGCCTTATATCGGACGTTCTTCCATGATTAATGAAAAAGACGAATGAGTTTTCTCATTCGTCTTTTTCATTGGTCTCAGTAATTTTCAATTGGCGTTGAATTTCCGCTTTAATTTTAGCTTCTGGCGCAAAATCTTGTTCCCAATTTTCAGGTTTTAATACTTTATTTGTTTCCGGATCATAATGTGGCTGCCCATCTGGAAATAATTTCCCCATATTGGCTTGATGAACGATTTCAATAATTTTTGTTGGATTGACGCCCATTAAGCAAAACGAACCATAAGTAAAATACAATAAATCAACTAGTGCATCCACTTCCTCCACTAAAGGATCAGATACTGGTTTGCCTTTCGCCAAGACTTTCTGCTCTGCTTTATCGACAGATTTTTTTAATCCGTTGACCAATTGTTGAAAAAGTACTTGGTCATTATCAGCAGCACTATATAAAAATTCCACAAGTTCTTCGACTTTAAACTCTGCTCGTCGACTGGCTAGCTCTGGCGAAAAAGCAGTTGGTTGCTCTGGTTGTTGTGGATTAAAAACCTCGTGGAAGGCACAAGCCATTTCATAAGGGGATTGCTTTTCAGACATTCAGCTACCTTCTTTCTCAAAATAAATCTAATTGTTTTGGATTCAAATCATCGTAACTCAAATTCAAGACTTTTTGCATCTGTAGAGCGTTTTCTGCGGCATCGCCGCCAGAATTATTATTAAAAATTACGCCCACTTCTTTAGCTTCTTGCGACATTTTTAAAACAGCTTCGCTTAAATCAGCGATTTCCTGCGTATTATAATGATAAAGGGTTCTTTTTTTTCGCCACTCTGCATCATTGGCTAACCAGCCAGCCGCATTACGTCCGTGAAACCGGAAGAGCACGAGATTAGGATTCGTTACATAAGGATAAAAGGGCACTGGATTCGTAGGAATCTGCGGTTCATCTACAATCACAAGTGAAAATTGATTTTCTTTCATAAATTGCAACATTTGTTTTACAAAGTTTGGTTGATACCATGAATTATTTCGTAATTCAATGGCGATAGGTAGGTCTTTAAACCAGTGACGAATTTTTTGCAAGTAAGCGACATTTTCTTTCGTACAACCAAATGTTCCTGAAAATTGTACCAGAAAGGCAAATAATTTTTTACTTTCAATTAATGGGGCCATACTTTCTAAAAAAGCGGTGATCATTTCTTCTTCACTTGCATAATAGGTTTGCCACTCACCTTGACAACTGATTCCACTATAAACTTTCATGACAAAGCGAAAGTTTTCGGGAACTGCTTTGACCCATTCAGCTACTCGTTCTTTGGGAGGAATCCCGTAATACGCCGTGTCCATTTCAACTAGCGGTAAATGACTGGCATATTCATAAAGCGTGGCCCGTTTTTTTCCAGTTAAATAGTCGTGTTCACTAAAAGATGTTAATCCTAAGCGAATCATGTCCTTCCTCCTCTGCGTAACTTTTTATTTTTCTAAACCGTCCTCTCAACTTAGTTGGTCCAATCGATATTCGCTTCACAATAGGTTTGACCATCAATCCGAATCTCATGGCGCGTTTTCAACTGATTTTCTTGTTCGACAATTTCGTAATGACTTTCGACTTCTTGGCCATATTCTACTTCTTTATCAAATTTCACAAGAATTTTTTTCGGTTGATGCGTTGTTAAAAAGTCATACCCTAACACATCCAATAACCAATTAAAGTAAATCGCATTATTAACATGTTGATTGCCATCAATATCAAAAAAACGCACACGATAAGGTAAAAAGTTCCCCTCTGTGACTTTTTCAATTTTTTCATGGCGATAAATTTTAGTGATTTTTTCAGAATCAAAAGGTGCAATAATTTCTGGTAACACACTACTGATTTTCCGATTTTTTTGATCCATTAAGACAAAGGTTGATTTCACAAAGACACATTCATTGCCTTCTTCATCATGAACCCAAAAGTTACGATAACAAAAATATTTGTTATAACTCATAGCTTGCGTTGTAATTGCTACTTTTTCACCAACTTTTGGTAAACGGTGAATCTCTATTTCATAATTGGTGATGACCCAGCCTAGACCAAATTGAGCGACATAAGCCGCATCTCTTCCTAGTAATTCTGTTTGTTCTTCTGATACTTTAATGACAACCGCTAACAAAGCCGGTATCTTCATTGCACCAGTAAAATCGCCGTCATAGTAGGCAACTTCATAAGAGGATGTATGTTTTTTTCCCACGAAATAATCTCCTTTTTCCAATGGCTACTTTCGTGTCATTGTTTCTTCTTAAAAGTATACCACGTGATTTCTTCAATTGCGATTCCGAATGAAAAATTAACAAAACTTCGAAAAACACTATTATTTATATTATTTAAAAACATTCTTAATATTACTTAAAAAATATTGTTTTATTTTTAAAAATAACATTTCTTATTATTTGTATCCGAAAGATTATTATGTTATATTCCTATCTGTAAGCGCATACAAAATAATTTTTTAGGAGGTTTTTTTCGTGAAAAAGAGTTTATTAACAATCGTCCTGGCTTTTAGTTTTGTTTTAGGTGGCGCTGCATTGGCCCCTACTGTTTCAGAGGCTCATGGTTACGTAGCAAGTCCTGGAAGTCGTGCTTTCTTTGGTAGTTCTGCTGGTGGTAACTTAAATACAAATGTTGGTCGTGCACAATGGGAACCTCAAAGTATCGAAGCGCCCAAAAATACGTTTATTACTGGTAAATTAGCCAGTGCAGGTGTCTCAGGTTTTGAACCTTTGGATGAACAAACAGCTACTCGTTGGCACAAAACAAACATTACAACAGGTCCCCTTGACATCACTTGGAACTTAACTGCCCAACATAGAACTGCTTCTTGGGATTACTATATTACTAAAAATGGCTGGAACCCCAATCAACCATTAGACATTAAAAACTTCGACAAAATTGCTTCAATTGACGGCAAACAAGAAGTTCCTAATAAAGTTGTTAAACAAACAATTAATATTCCGACAGACCGCAAAGGTTATCATGTCATTTACGCTGTCTGGGGCATTGGTGATACGGTGAACGCCTTTTACCAAGCGATTGATGTGAACATTCAGTAAAAATACTCACATCTTAAACTACATTAAAGGAGTTCTCAAAAAATGAAGCTAAAAAAAATAATTCCTGCTTTTCTCCTTCTTTCAACCGTTGCAGTTGGCTTGTGGTTAACGCCTACTCAAGCTTCTGCAGATGCTGCGGATACGATGGTAGATATCTCTGGCAAAAAAGTGTTGGTTGGATATTGGCATAACTGGGCCTCAAAAGAACGCGATGGTTACAAACAAGGAACATCAGCATCGCTGAACCTTTCAGAAGTAAATCAAGCCTACAATGTCGTACCGGTTTCCTTCATGAAAAGCGATGGTACGACACGGATTCCTACGTTCAAGCCTTATAACCGAACGGACACTGCCTTCCGACAAGAAGTCGCACAATTAAATAGTCAAGGTCGCGCAGTTTTATTGGCACTTGGTGGAGCAGATGCACATATCCAATTAGTCAAAGGCGATGAACAAGCCTTTGCGAATGAAATCATTCGTCAAGTGGAAACATACGGCTTTGATGGTTTAGACATCGACTTAGAGCAATTGGCGATTACTGCTGGCGACAACCAAACCGTCATCCCTGCTGCGTTGAAAATAGTCAAAGACCATTATCGAGCACAAGGAAAAAATTTCATCATTACGATGGCGCCAGAATTCCCTTATTTAAAACCTGGTGCCGCTTATGAAACATACATTACTTCCCTAAATGGTTATTATGATTACATTGCCCCACAATTATATAACCAAGGCGGCGACGGTGTCTGGGTCGATGAAATTATGACTTGGGTTGCTCAAAGCAACGATGCTCTAAAATACGAATTCCTCTATTATATGTCTGATTCATTAATCCATGGCACGCGCGGCTATCTACAGATACCAAACGATAAATTAGTCCTTGGTTTACCAGCAAATCGGGATGCTGCTGGTAGCGGCTATGTCGTTGAGGCTACCCCTGTAGCCAAAACTTTTGATCAGTTAGCAAAAGACGGTAATCCTATAAGTGGCTTAATGACTTGGTCTGCAAATTGGGACGTTGGTCAAGATGTCAACGGCAAGTCCTACAACAATGAATTTGCGACACGTTATAGTAACCTTGTAAAATAAAAGCTATTTTGAGACAGAACACCGCATTTGGTTCTGTCTCTTTTTAAATTTTACTCACCTGTCTTTCAATAATCCAAACAATGTTCTCTCGCCTTCTAACCAATTAATTTTAAACCAATCACAGAAACAATGATTAAAAAAATAAAAAATATCCGGCGTAGGTCTTTTGATTCACCTAAGAGCATTCCTAAGATAGCGCCTCCTGCTGTACCAATTCCTGTCCAAACCGCATAAGAAACGCCCATCGGTAATTGTCTCATCCCTAAATATAAAAATAAGAAACTACCACTAAACGCTAGAATTAAAATTAACAATGAACGTAAGTCTTTTTTTGTTGTAAATAATTTAATTGAACCTACGCCAAAGATTTCAAAACAGCCTGCAATAACTAAGTATAACCAACTCATCTTGTTTCCTCCTCTTTATTTCCAGTTACCATTTTTAAGCCAATTACACCTATTAATAACAGCAACAGAAAAAGAACTTTTCCTATGCCCAATGGTGTGTGGAATAAAAAATGATCTGTCACAATAGTTCCAGCACTACCTAAGCCGACAAATACAGCATAGGCTGTGCCAACTGGCAATTCCTCTCCTGCTTTAATCAGCGCATAAAAACTGATAAAGATTGCGATTACTGTCCCTAAAATCTCCCACCATGTTGTACTATGCTTCATACCAATGACCCAAATCACTTCACAAAAAGCGCCAAAAATAACTTTTAACCAAGCTTTACTCATCTTGTTTTCCTTCCCTTCCAAACAAAAAAAGTGCCAACAAACAGTTCAGCTATGGCCTAAGAACTGTTCATTAACACTTTAGTCGCAAGCATCCGGCGATGTTTACGAAAGTTTATGTATTAAAATATCTCAGGCTATTATATTCTTATTTTTTTAAAAAATCAACTAAAAAATAATAGTTCGAATTCGAGACATTTCTTTTGCATTTTTAGGACTAATCATTTAAACTTACTTTTAGTAAGTTAATTAATTAAAAAATTATTTTTCTTTTAGGAGGATTTTTATTATGAATACACAAATTTTAGGTTTACACCACGTCACTGCCATGACTTCAAGTGCTGAAAAAATTTATCACTTTTTCACCGATATTTTAGGTCTACGTTTAATTAAGAAGACTGTCAACCAAGACGATATTGAAACATATCATTTATTTTTTGCTGATGATGCCGGCTCTCCCGGAACAGATATGACTTTCTTTGACTTTCCAGGCTTACCTAAAGGAACCAAAGGAACCAATACAATTTCTCGTACTTCCTTCCGTGTAAAAGATGATGCTGCTTTGGATTACTGGGTATCACGCTTTAATGAATATGCAATTGATCATGGAGAAATTCAAGAACGTTTTGGTAAAAAGTATTTAGAATTTGAAGACTTTGACAATCAACGTTACCAACTTATTTCTGATGAAAAGAACCAAGGTGTCGAAGCCGGCACGCCTTGGAAAAAATCTAACGTTCCTAGTGAACATGCTTTAATCGGCTTAGGTCCAGCCTTTGTAACTGTCGAAAATTACGAACATCTGCAACTAGTTTTAACTGAAGTTTTAGGATTCAAATTGATTGATGCTGAAGGTAGTTTCCATTTATTTGAAGTTGGTGAAGGTGGGAATGGCGCCAGCATCATCGTAGAGCATCGAGAAGATTTGCCAGCGGCTCAAGAAGGCTACGGCAATGTCCATCACTTAGCCTTGCGCGTTGCCGATGAGGAAGCACTACGTTTCTGGATTGAAAAAATTAATCGTTTGGAATTTCCTAATTCTGGCTTTGTGGAACGTTTTTACTTTAAATCTGAATATTTCTTGGCAGCAACACATGTTTTATTTGAACTGGCAACCGATGGTCCTGGATTTTTAGAGGATGAAACCTATGAACACGCTGGCGAAAAATTATCATTACCGCCATTTTTAGAACCAAAACGGGCAGGGATTGAAGAATTTGTGCGTCCTTTCGATACTTCAGATGCGAATGTTCAACGAAATTAGTATTTTTTCTAGGAGGTTCCTATGATTCATTACAATAGTAACGAGTTATCTGCAAAAACAGCGTATAAATTTTTATCAGGAAGTATTATTCCTCGGCCAATCGCTTGGGTTACAACACAAGATACAGCTACAGGTGTCGTCAACGCTGCCCCCTTTAGTTTCTTTAATGCGGCGGCAGCTGAAATTCCTTTAGCAACGTTGTCCATTTTACGACCAGACAAAGAGCCTAAAGATACGGCACGAAATATCTTGGCTACTAAAGAACTTGTCATCCATTTCGTTAACGAAGACGTTCTTACTCAAATGAATCAGACTTCGGCACCTTTAGCAGCAGAGATCAGTGAAATTGACACATTTGGGATTGAAACCATTGCCAGCCAGACTGTTGCTGTTCCAGCAATCAAAGCCGCGCCGATTCGGATGGAAGCTCGCTTACATCAATATGTACCTATTGCTAACCATGAAGGTCAAATTATTACGGATTTATTCATTGTAGAAATTACCGATTTCTATTTTGATTCAGCCGTTTTCGATGAAGAACATCAGTACATTTTACCTGAAAAACTCCAACCGATTGCTCGTTTAGCAGGCAATGATTATACAACATTGGGCGAAATCCGTGAAGTTCGCCGCCCAACGTAAAAAGAAGGCCCCCGCCATGACGGCGGGGGCCTTCTTTTTCTGTTTTATGCTAATGCGCCCATTGGATCCCAAGGTGCCAAAACAGTTGGCGCTTGTTCCCAAGCTTTTTTCTGTTCATCAGTTAATAAATCTTTGTGCACAACGATTTGATAAGTGTACTCGTCCATCCACGCATCGCTCATAACGAAGAAGCCATTTTCACCGACTTTTTCGCCCCAGCTATTTTCCACTTTCCATTTTGTTGTTTGACCATCAACGATATCAACACCTGTTAAAACCATGGCGTGTGTCATTAAGCTTTCACCAAAGTCTAAACGTTCTGCTTTAGTCATCGTAAAATCAATATCAAAAAGATCGTTCATATCGTAAACGTCTAATGCCATAATTCCTGTGTCACGTGTTGAAGATTGTCCGACATCACAACCAAACCAAACAGATTCGCCTTGTTCCAATTGTGCAGCAGCTAATTTTTTGAAAGCAGCCATTTCTACATTTAAATATTTAACTTCTTTGCCGCCGACAACATTCCCTAACATTTCAACAGTGTATGTTTTGTTGAAGGGTTTATCTTCTGTAGGAGCATTAATAATACTTACATAATCATGTAAATTAACGCCAACGTATTTTTCAAAGAATGTTTGCGGTGTTAGATTTTGATCCAAATGATAATTTTTTTCTTCGTCACGGTATTCAAAATCAAAGGTTTCTGGCGGCGTTCCTAAAGAGATTGCTAAGAAATTATAAATTTCTTGTAACATTGCTTCTTTGTTTTTTTGGACTTCTTCAGCAGAAGCGCCTTTTTCAATTAAACTACGTAAAATTGTTGCATCTTTGCGTAATTTTTTATTTAAATAGTTGTTTAAATCACGTGAATTGGAACTGTTGCTGCTTTCAGGCATTGCCGTTTTAGGCACTACGCCATATTTATCAAAAATTGAAACGATCATATCCCATTGCCCACCATCTTGTTGTGGTGTCGCTAATAAAAAGGCCACTTTACGACTAGTCAACGGTTGATCGGCTGTTGCAATAATATTTTCATAGAAATAGTTTGATTTTTCATATTTATCCCAGAAAAATGTATAGTTTTGTGATAATTCAAAATCTTTTAATTGAAACGCATTTAACATTCTATGTCTAAATGTATTTAATGCCGCAAACATCCAGCAGCGACCGCTTTGTTTTTGATTGGCTACTTTTCCAGTAGCTAAGTCGACTGAAAAGACGGGTACGTTATTCACGGCTCCTTGTACAGATTCACCTGAAGCGCTGATACCATTTTTTACTACACTACGTTGTAAGGCATTTTGTTTATTATTGTTCAAGAAATCTTGATGGAATTTCTCTGTTAATTTTGGTTCAATTGCTGTCATATTTTCATCGTCCTTTCATTTTACGTTCTTCTTCATTATATGCTTCTCTTTAAACAGAAACAACCATTTACTCTAAATTCCTTGCTTTCCAACTCTTTTTGCATTAGTATATATAATACAGATAGCACAAATAAGACAGGAGTGATTCGATGCTTTTAGAAATAGATGAACAAAGCGAACAGCCCATCTATCAGCAACTCATTGATCAAATCATTGTAGGCATTGCCAAAGGTGAACTGGTTCCCAATGAAAGTTTGCCTTCTATCCGACAATTGGCGGACGAAATCGGGGTCAATATGATGACTGTTTCAAAAGCTTATAATAAGTTAAAGCAATCAGGTTATATTGTGACTGACCGTCGTAACGGCACCAAAATTGCCGCAAAGTTACCTGCTACCGCTGTTTGGCAACAGCAATTGCATGAGCGTTTAGAACTTCTGTTGGCTGAAAGTTTTTTACATCAGCAATCCGAAGCAGAAATCCAAGCACTTATTCAGAAAATTTATCAAAATTTTGATTCGAAAGGGCGTGCATTATAATGGCGGTATTCTTTTATTTCATCCTAGTTTCTGTCGCTTTTTTTATGGCATTTACTATGGGGATTTATGCAAATCCTCACAAAAATATTATTTTGGAAAACACTTTACCAGAAGATAAACTACAAGATCCCAGCGTTCAAGCAATCCGAAAACGTTATAAAAAACGCTTGGTTCAACTAGCAGCCGTTTTTAGTGTTCTTAGTTTACCTTTGTTATTTATTCCTTATGATTCGATTTTGTTGTTTCTTTTTCTGTTACTTTTATTTAGTTTTATTGGCAGTGGCTACTATCTGCAAATCGTTTATATTCGCAAAATGGCCGCTTTAAAAATGCAAAACGTCTGGTTGCTACCTAAGCGTCCTCTCTTAATCGATACGCAATTAGTTTTAAATAAAAACCAGAAACTTATTTCATTTTGGTGGTTTTTACCTGCAATTATTCTTACTTTTGCTGGGGGCTTTTATTCCTTGCAAACGGCGATTGGTTCCTGGATTCTTTTCTTAATTACTGTTTTGATGTTAAGTTTGTTCATTGGCGGCTATTATTTTATTGCGCGCTTACCTGTCAAACCGCTAACTAGTGACTCAAAAATTAATCAGCAAATCAATGATTTATTTCGGCATCATTGGTCTGTTTTAATGGTTTTATCAGCCTTAGTTTTTGCACCGCTAACCATTTTACCAACTTTCACAATTGTAATTAATTATACGGTTGCGATGGCCCTTACTTTTTGTTATTTTATTCTTTTGTTTGTTTATGTAGGCTTTCTCTTCTACTACCTATTTTCAATGCGCAAAAAACAAGATCAATTCGTTTTACAGGCTGGCGATTATCGCTATGGGGATGATGATCAATATTGGCGGTATGGGATTTATATCAATCCAAAGGACCCCAAAATCATGGTTCCTGATCGCATTGGTATGAATTTATCTATTAACCTAGGACGGCCTGCTGGGAAAATTATTCTAGCCGCTACTGGTATTTTAACGATTGCGGTGCTGTTCTTTGCCACAGTACCAATGTTTATAAATGATTTTTCTAGTCATGCCTTTCAAGCAACTATTGAAAAGAACCAAATTGAATTATCTGCCCCATTAGCAAAAACAAGGTCAATTCCTTTTAACCAAATCACTGCTGTTTCTTTGATTGATGACTTACCTCAAGAACGCATCCGCACAATGGGTGCTGCGACAGATAGTTACTTAACAGGAGAATTTAAAGTCGCGGGAAAACCTGCTTATTTACTAATTTATACAAAAAGTCATCCGATTCTGAAAATAGAAACGCGGGAGAAAGTTTATTATTATACTGCGCGTGAGGGTCAAGAAACGACTAAGATTTATCAGGAAATCAAAGCAAAACTTCCATAACAAAAAAACAGGGCCTACTCATGATGGTAGGCCCTGTTTTTTGTTATTCGCTGACAACCTTGAATTTTGTATCTGCCAACGTGGTATTCAGTTCATCTTGGCTTACTTCACGATCTGCTGTCACAACGGCTGTTTGATCTGCCAAGTGAACCGCAACATTCGTTACGCCGTCAATTCCACTAAATTTTTCAGTGACCGCTTGAACACAGCCATCACATTTCATCCCATCAATTTTTACTGTTTTTTCCATTTCACTTCATCCTTTTCAATTTTATTTTTGACTTCCACTAGTTCTTTTCACCGTCGAAGGTTTAAATCCTTTTAAGCGTAAGGCGTTTAGTAAGACAGAGACTGAACTAAAACTCATAGCTGCTGCTGCAATCATCGGACTTAACAAAGGTCCACCAAATAAGTGTAACACACCCATAGCCACTGGAATACCTAATGTATTATAGGCAAATGCCCAGAAAAGATTTTCTTTGATGTTTTTGATGGTCGCTTTACTTAATTCAACTGCTGTAGGCACATCCATTAAATCACTACGCATTAGCACAATATCGGCCGATTCCATTGCAACATCTGTGCCTGAACCAATAGCAATCCCCACATCTGCTTGGGCAAGTGCTGGTGCATCATTAATACCGTCACCCACCATCGCAACTTTTTTGCCTTCTGCTTGTAGTTTTTTCACTTCTAACGCTTTATCTTCTGGTAAAACTTCACTTAAGACACGATCGATACCTACTTGTCTTGCAATCGCCTCGGCAGTACGCTTGTTGTCTCCCGTAATCATCACGGCTTCGATCCCCATTTTATGCAAACGTGCAATGGCTGTTTGACTGCTATCCTTCACAGTATCTGCTACCGCAATGATACCCGCAAACGAACCATCTTTTGCCACAAACATTGGGGTTTTCCCTTCTTCTGCCAAACGATCCGCTTGTTGAACAAACGTTGATAGCTCAATGGCTTCTTCTTTCATTAATTTTATATTGCCCAAAAGTAGGACTCGTTCGTTGATTGTCACACGGATGCCGTGACCTGGAATCGCTGAAAAATCGCTTCCTTCTGCTAATGGCAATTGACGTTCTTTAGCCGCCCCCACAATTGCTTCACCTAGAGGATGTTCTGATCCTTGTTCTGCAGAAGCTGCTAATGTTAGTAACTCAGCTTCTGAAAGTGCTGAATCAGCAACTAAAATATCTGTAACCACCGGTTTGCCTTCTGTAATAGTCCCTGTTTTATCAAACACGATTGTTTGAATTTTGTGAGTGGTTTCTAAAGCATCCCCACTTTTAATTAAAACGCCATTTTCAGCACCCTTACCTGTCCCCACCATAATCGCAGTCGGCGTTGCCAAGCCGAGCGCACAAGGACAAGCAATCACTAACACAGAAATGGTAATTGTCAAAGCGAAAATCCATGACTCTTGTCCTAAAAAGAACCAAGCCAAGCCAGAAAGAACAGCCAAACCAATGACGATTGGGACAAAAACACCCGAAATTTTATCAGCTAATTGTGCAATCGGTGCTTTTGAGCCTTGCGCATCTTCTACTAATTGAATGATTTGGGCAAGGGCCGTCTCTTTTCCCACTTTTGTCGCCTTGAATTGAAAGCTGCCATTTTTATTGATGCTAGCACCAATTACTGCATCACCGACTTTCTTTTCAACAGGCAAACTTTCGCCCGTTAACATGGCTTCATCCACAGAACTACTGCCTGAAACAATCACTCCATCAACAGGGATTTTATCTCCTGGGCGAACAATCACAATGTCATCCAACTGAACAGCATCAACTGGCACTTCAATTTCTGCGCCATCACGTAAAATATGAGCAGTTTTCGGCGCTAAACCCATTAATTTTTTTATCGCATCTGAGGTTTTCCCTTTTGAAACAGCTTCGAAATATTTTCCTAATGTAATTAAGGTTAAAATAACACCCGCTGATTCATAATAAAGAGCCATTGTAAAACTTGTGTCTCCTAAAAATATCATGACTGTGCCATATAAACTATACACAAAAGCAGCGCTGGTTCCTAAAGCCACCAAAGAAAACATATTCGGATGCCCTTTAAACAATGCTTTAAAACCAACTGTGAAAAATTCTCTGCCGACATATAGAACGGGTAAAGTCAAAATCAATTGAACCATTGCAAAGGTCATCGCATGTGTCATTGGATTCAAAAAATCCGGCAATGGTAAGCCTACCATATGTCCCATCGCAATATAAAGAAGGGGCACTGTAAACACCGCTGAGATCCAAAAACGTTGCCACATCTCAGCAATATGTTTTTGTTTCTTTTCACGATCTTGGTCCGCTGTTGCACCTGCAGCGACTTCTTCTGTCGCTTGATAACCTGCATCCGTAACTGCTTTGATAATTTTAGCACTCGTTACTTGATGGTCGTCATAACTAACCACCAGTTTTTCCGTGGCTAAATTAACAATCGCTTGTTGAACACCAGATAATTGGTTCACAGCTTTTTCAATCGTTTGGGCACAGGAAGCACAACTCATTCCTTCAATCGTAAACGTTCGTTGCTTGGCTGGGCTAATCGCCTTGTAGCCAGCATCTGACACAGCTTCCTTAATTTCTTCTTCTGTGACTTCCGTCTGATCATACGTGACACTTAATTTTTCCGTAGCTAAATTGACACTTGCCTTTGCCATCCCAGGTAACTTCGCCGTAGCCTTTTCAATCGTTTGGGCACAGGAAGCACAGCTCATCCCTTCAATATCAAACGTTTTACTTTCCATTTTTTTCACTCCTTTTTAAATTAAATGACATTGGCATTGACCAGGAATACAGTTACAAGGGACAGATTCAACCGCCGTCTTGCGCTTCTCTTTCAAGAGTTCCTCTAATCGATCCAAATCGTCATAACTCAACTGACTCTCTGTTAAAATTGTTTCTACCACGGAACCAACTTTACGGCTGCACACCTTGGCTAAAAGTTCGTCTGCCACCGTTTCAACGCTCCGACGTTCTTCTACTAGCGGATAATAAATATATTTATTGCCTGCTTTCTCCGTCCCAACTAACCCTTTATCTGTTAAACGACTTAGTAACGTCTTGACGGTCGTTGATTTCCATTCTTTTTTCTCATTTAAAAGTGTATGCACTTCACGACTCGTGGTTTTGCCTTGGGTCCAAATAACCCGCATGACTTCCCACTCTGCATCAGTAATTGTCGCTAATTTATCTTTTGCCATACTCGTTAAATTCCTCCTTCATCAATAAAAAAAGAGTTCAAGATTATCGACTACAAATGTAGTCGTTTATCTTGAACTCATCATATAGCTATTTTATTTTTTTGTCAACAACTTCTGCTCATCTTTTTTTATTGCAACGCAGATTCTTGTTTTTTAACAAAGTATTTCAATAAGAACGGTGCAACTAAGGTCGTTAAGATAATTACCACAATCATGCTCGTATAATACGCTTCTGAAAGTAATTTAGATTGGTAACCAATTTGCGCAATGATTAATGCCATTTCCCCACGCGAAACCATCCCAGCACCGACCATTAAAGAACTTGTATTGGAGAAACCAACCATTTTCGCTCCCCAGGCGCCGCCCAGTAATTTCGTTAAAATCGCCATAATCGTCATTACCAAAATAAAAGGTAAATCCTTTCCTAACGTGTTAAATGTCACTGATAAGCCAATGCTGGCAAAGAAGACGGGAATAAACACGGCATAGCCAATAGCTTCAATATTGAAATCAATTTCTGTTTTTGCATCCGTTTGTCCCACAGCAATCCCTGCAAAAAAGGCACCTACGACAGAACTTAAACCAACTAAATCAGCCAAATAAGCCATGCCCAAACAGATAATCAATGACATGATAATCACAGACGACCCAATGTTCATTTTTTGACTTAAACGTAGTAAATAGGGAGCAATAAAGCGGACCAAAAAGAAAATCCCAATAAAGAATAAGCCTTGTTCAATTAACTTAACAATAAAGCTGACTTCTGTATTGCCGCCTGTACTTGCACCAATCATGCCGACAGCGACACTTAAAATAATCACGACCACGATATCGTCAACGACGGAAGCCCCAAGAATCGTTGCACCTTCTTTACTACTTAAAACATTCAACTCTCTTAATACTTCTACTGAAATGCTGACCGACGTTGCTGCTAAAACTAACCCAAGGAAAAAAGCTTCTTTCCAAGAAAAAGCAAACAGCTGACCAATCAACATAGTAAAACCAACCGGTAAAACGATGCCCAAAATAGCGACCATGACACTAGGTTTCGCATATTTTTTCAATAATTCCAATTCACATTCCATTCCAGCAATAAACATCAGCATAATGACACCAATTTCTGAAAAGTCATGCACAAACACATCTTGATGCACAATATTTAACATCGCTGGACCTAACACAATCCCTACTAGCAATTGCCCAATTACCGCAGGAATTCCTACTCTTTTACAAGCAACACCTGCTAAAGTCGTTGTAATTAAAATCAAACATAAAATACCTAAAAATTCCATACTATTTCCCTCTTTCTCTATTAACCAATCATCACTGATTCTTTTGGATATTGAACTTTCGACTGACTTTCCAAGCCTTTCTTAATTAATGACAATAACACCGTGTACACACCCACACGACCGACGAACATTAGAAAAATAATCACCAGTTTACCAAAAACAGTTAAATCTGGTGTTAACCCCATTGTTAAACCGACCGTTCCAAATGCAGAAATCACTTCAAAAACAATATACTCAATCCCGTTTTTTAAAGGTAATGTTTCTGTAAACGAGAGAATAACCGAAGCAGTTACACATAAAAAAGTTGCCAAGAAGAACAAAGTAAATGCTTGGAGCACTACTCGCTCAGGAATTGTGCGTTCATGGAATTCCACTCGCTGTTTCCCTTTAAAAATTGCACGAAATTGTAAAAATAACACACCAAACGTAGTGGTTTTCAAGCCGCCAGCGGTTGATCCTGAAGTGCCACCAATAAACATCCACAAAATCGTGACAATCAGGCCTGGATTACTCATTTTCAAATAATCAACCGAATAAAAGCCAGCCGTTCTTGGTGTAACCGACAAGAACCAACTGTTGACAAGACGCTGCCAAAAAGACATGTCAGCTGGAAAATGGCGATATTCTGAAATGTAAAAAATAACGGTCCCTAAGACTAAAAAGGTGGCGGTCACCGTTAAAGCAAGGCGTGTATGAATACTAACACGGTGCTTAATTTTATTTTTATAGCCTTTAATCATTGCAAAAATATCGCGCCACACAATAAATCCTAAACCACCAGCTATAATTAAAAAGCTAATGACTAGTAAAAGATAAGGCGAATTTTGATAAGGAACCATACTATCCCCTAGCAAATCAAAGCCAGCATTACAAAATGCCGAAACGGCATGGAAGAGACTAAAAAACAACCCTTTTTTCCACCCAAATGTTGGCACAAATTGAAAGGACAACAAGAAGGCTCCAAGTAATTGAATAATGGCCGCAAACTTCATAATATATTTCATTAAACGAAAAACTCCGGAAACTTCACTAACATTTAAAGCTTCTTGATACAACATCCGTACACTTAGTGACGCTTTTTTCCGCAGCAAACTAAAGAAAATCGTGGCAACGGTTAAAAAGCCTAAGCCGCCTAATTCAATCAAAATCATAATAATAACTTGCCCGATAGGACTCCAATGTTCCGCCGTATTCAAAGGCGAAAGCCCTGTAACACAGACGGCGGAAGTTGCCACGAAAAAAGCATCAATCCATTGCGTTTTTTGTCCAGCTTGTGCAGAAAAAGGCATCATTAATAAGATTGTGCCTACAACAATTAATAGAAAAAAGCCTAAGACAATTGTTTGAACAGGTGAAATATACAACCTTCTTTTGATCTGATGTTTCATTTTTTTCTCCTCTACCATTTCTTTGTCAATCAAAAACAACACAAACGGCTAGACAACTGTTGCTTTGTTCCTCTCGCCCTATGAGAAACTCAAAACCTTGAAAGCAACTTGCCCAACCGAATAATTATTTTTTAATTTTTGTTTTCACGTTGATAAATCGAATAAACCAACTCATTTTTTTGATAAACCTGTTTTAAACGAACTGGGATTGATTGAGCCATTGTCTCGTATAGAGCAATGCCCTCACCCAGAAACAGTGGTATTGTCGTCAAAATGAAGGTATCAATTAAATCAGCTGCCAAAAGCGGTTGAACCACTTTTGGGCCTCCAACAATCCAAATTCCCGCGCCGTCTTCTTCTTTGATACGACGAATTAATGTGACGGGATCTTCCTTTGTAAAAGTTCTTGAAGCAGTTGATGGTTCTGGATGAGAGGTAATGATATAAGAATGCTTGTCTTCATAAAAATACACATCTGGGGACAATTCTTGTGTCACTTGATCATAAGTAGTCCGCCCCATTACCACAGTGTCTATTTTTTCATACATTTCATCGTAACTACGATCTTCTTCATCGCCACGAATATTCTCTTCTAACCAAGCAACACCGCCCGCTTTGTCCGCAATGAAACCATCAATACTCGCTGCAATAAATAAAATTACTTCCCGTGCCACATCAACGCCTCCTTTTCTCTTCTTATCTATTTTAGCTTGTTTTCTCAAAAAACTCTAGGGGTGCGCATTGTTATTTTTAAAAGAAAAAAGAGAAAAACTAGGATAATTGGGTTACTTTTTGTAAAATAGGAAATAAGAAACTTTTTATTGAGTTATTTTACATTTTTTTCAAGAAAAATAAGAATTGGTTTATTTGATTTACAAAAAAAAATAACATATTCAGTTTTTATATAAAGGAGGATTACTTTGTTTGATTTAGAGAAGGTTCAGACCTTGAATGAATTAGAAATGCTCGTTTACCATTATGTATTGGAACACCTGCACCAAATCCCTCAACAGACCATTCGCCAACTGGCTACTTCCTGTCATGTCTCCACCTCAACGATTCTACGATTTTGTAACAAAATGGGCTATGCTGGTTTTTCCGAATTAAAATATGCAGTGAAAGAAGAAGCCAAACAAACACAAACGTTTGAAAATTTTTATGATGCCACGGTTCACGTCGATGCTTTTTTGAAAAAATTAAACCAAGAAACCTATTACGAAATGCTTCGTCCAGCAATTCAAATGATTGTTCAAGCACGTCACGTTGCCTTTACTGGCATTGGTACTAGCGGAATTTTAGGTAGTTATGGCAGTCGTTATTTTGCCAACTTAAATATCAATTCTTACAGTATTGCTGATCCCTTTACGCCTATCCCCAAGCGCGGATTTGAAAATACATTAGCCTTGATTCTGTCTGTATCTGGGGAAACCAATGAAATGATTAAACAAATGACCGATTTTAAAACAGCTGGTGCCAAAGTGCTAAGCATTACCAACAATCAACATTCAACTATTGCCCGCTTGGCTGACTACAACATCTCCTATTATATGCCCGACGAACGTTCTCCATTTGCAGATAAATCAGTTAATACAACCACTCAAATCCCTGTCATTGCTTTAATTGAACTCCTAGCTCATCAAGCAAGTCAACTTTTAAAGGAACTAGATGAAACACCTTCCTAGTTGTTTTTCACAAAAGCTCATGCTGTCTAAAACAGCATGAGCTTTTTTGTTTTTTTTCTTGGTACATGTTTCTCATTCAGGCAAAAGTCTATTTTTTCTTCAAATAACCTTATATAGTAAATATGTAAACGGATACATTTGCATTTATATTATTCTTCAAAGGAGAGATTTTTATGAACGAATGGATTAACGAGAAATTATTACCTCCAGTACTAAAATTCGTCAATACCAAAGCAATTACTGCCTTACGGAACGGGATGCTTTACACGATGCCTTTTACCATTGTTGGTTCCGTGTTTCTTCTATTAGCGAATTTCCCAGTTACAGCTATTTCTGAATGGGTTAACGCAAGTGGCCTGGCTGTTTATTTCAATCAAGCATATGGGGCATCTTTTGCGATTATGTCGTTATTTGCGGTCATCGGTATTGCCTACTCATATGTAAAAAGCGAGGGATTTGAAGGCCTCCCAGCGGGCATGATTGCCATGGTGGTTTTCATTTTGTTTATGTCATCTGAAGTCAAAGATGCGGTTTCTGGCGCAGTAGTTGGCAATGTCATCAACAAAGATTGGACAGCTGGCAAAGGGATGATTACAGCTATTATTGTTGGTTTGTTAGTCGGCGTTGTATATAGTTGGTTTTTACGTCATGATATTCGTATCAAATTACCAGAAGCTGTACCAGAAAATGTGGCCAATTCCTTTACTGCGTTAATTCCTGCCAGCGTCATTGTAACTGGTGCAATGCTAATTTTCATTCTTCTAGATAAAGTCTTCAATACGACATTCTTTGACTTTATTTACGAAGTGCTACAATCACCACTTCAAGGAGTCACAGATTCACTAGGTGGCGCATTACTATTAGGTTTTGTCATTCCCCTCTTTTGGTTTTTCGGTGTTCACGGGTCAACAATCGTTGGCGGCATCATGGGTCCTATTTTACAAGCAAACTCTTTAGAAAACACCGAAATTTTGAAATCAGGAAAAGACTTAACACTGGCTAATGGTGGCCATATTGTTACACAACAATTTTTAGATCAATTTTTAACGGTCACTGGTGCGGGCATGACAATCGGGTTAGTCGTGTTCATGGTTTTCTTTGCCAAATCAGCTCAGTTTAAGCAATTAGGTCGGCTTTCAATTGGGCCAGCTGTTTTCAATATTAACGAGCCAATTGTCTTTGCTACACCTATCGTGATGAACCCAATCATGGCTGTGCCATTCATTATCACACCGATTGTTTCTTCTGTTGTGACATATTTTGCCTTGTACACAGGACTGGTTCCTCTCTTTACTGCGGTACAAGTTCCCTGGACTACTCCTCCAATCATTTCTGGACTTTTAGTTGGTGGTTGGCAAGCAGCGTTGCTTCAAGTAGTAGTACTGACGATGAGTTTCTTTATCTATTTACCGTTTGCTAAAAAAATGGATGCACTTAACTACGCAGAAGAAACCAATCAACCGATTACTGAAGAAACCCTTGAAAAAGTCGAAGCACAAAACGTATAAAAATTTGAACAAAGGACTGAAACGATATGTCAATTTTGAAAAATGATTTTCTTTGGGGCGGCGCTGTCGCTGCTCATCAATTAGAAGGAGGCTGGGACCAAGGCGGTAAAGGGGTGAGCGTGGCGGATGTAATGACTGCCGGTGCACATGGCGTCCCTCGTAAAATTACCGCAGGCGTTTTACCAGATGAACACTATCCTAACCATGAAGCGATTGATTTTTACCATCGCTATCAAGAAGATATTCAACTATTCAAAGAACTTGGTTTAAATTGTTTCCGAACCTCTATTGCTTGGACACGAATTTTTCCTAACGGAGATGAAGAAACGCCCAATGAAGAAGGCCTTCGTTTTTATGATGCACTTTTTGACGAGTGTTTGAAAAATGGTATTGAGCCAGTTGTGACACTGTCTCACTTTGAAATGCCTTATCATTTAGTCACAAAATATGGCGGCTTTCGCAATCGCCAGGTCATTGATTTTTTTGTCAAATTTGCTGAAGTCTGTTTCACTCGTTACCAGAAAAAAGTCAAATATTGGATGACCTTTAACGAAATTAACAACCAAGCCAATTATGAAGAAGATTTTGCACCTTTTACTAACTCTGGTATTGCTTACCAGGAAGGAGAAGACCGCGAAGCAATTATGTATCAGGCTGCTCATTATGAACTAGTCGCTAGCGCACGTGCAGTGAAAATTGGCCACGCTATCAATCCCGACTTCCAAATTGGCTGTATGATTGCGATGGTGCCTATTTATCCTTATTCTTGTAATCCTGAGGATATGATGATGAGTGTTAGCGCAATGCAAAAACGTTATTGGTTTACCGATGTTCATGTCCGCGGTCATTATCCAAGTGCAATTCAATGCTATTTGAAACGAAAAAACATTTCATTAGATGTCACAGAAGAAGATTTAACTGATTTGGCTAATGGCTGTGTTGATTATATTGGCTTTAGCTATTACATGTCGTTTGCTGTGAAAGGTGCAGAAAAGGTCCCTACTTTTGACTACAATGAAGCAAAAGACTTGGTGCGAAATCCTTATGTAGCAACATCTGATTGGGGCTGGCAAATCGATCCTATGGGCTTGCGCTATGCAATGAATTGGTTCAATGATCGGTATGAATTACCACTCTTTATTGTTGAAAATGGCTTTGGTGCTATTGATGAGCTAGAACCAGACGGAACGATTAACGACACTTACCGAATCGCTTATTTACGTGAACATATTGAGATGATGAAAGAAGCCGTTGCGTATGACGGCATTGATTTGATGGGCTACACACCTTGGGGATTCATCGATTTAGTGAGTGCTAGTACAGGCGAAATGAAGAAACGGTATGGCTTCATTTATGTAGATAAGGACAACGATGGTCACGGAACGTTGGAACGGCGAAAGAAAAAATCGTTTGCTTGGTATCAACAAGTGATTGCTACGAATGGTGAAGAATTATAAACAAAAGGCCTTCGTCTAAAGACGAGGGCCTTTTGTTTATGCTTGTAATCCCTTTTCTAAATCAGCCAACAAATCTTCGACTGCTTCAATTCCTACAGATAAACGAATGAGTCCATCTTTAATTCCCACAGCTTCACGATTTTCTTTGGGAATAGATGCGTGAGTCATAATGGCAGGTACTTCAATTAAACTTTCTACGCCACCTAAACTTTCCGCTAAAGTAAAAATTTCCAACGCTTCTACGAAAGGAACGACTTGCTCATCCTTGGCTAATTCAAAAGAAATCATACCACTAAACCCCGACATCTGTTTTTGTGCAATTTCGTGACCAGGATGACTCGCTAGTCCTGGATAATACACCGTTGCTACCGCTGGATGCGCTTCTAAAAATTCTGCGATTTTTTGAGCATTTTGGGCATGCGCTGCCATCCGGACGCCTAATGTTTTTAAACTACGTTGGACCAGCCAACTATCATGTGGTCCTAAAACAGCACCAATCGCATTTTGTAAAAAGGCAATCTTTTCTGCGCTTTCTGGATGATTCGTTACGACTAAACCAGAGACTACATCACTATGGCCCCCTAAATATTTTGTCCCGCTGTGAACCACAATATCAGCACCTAACGCTAACGGCCGTTGAAAATAAGGCGTCGCAAATGTATTATCGACAATAGTTAACAACTGATGTTTTTTAGCAAGCTTAGCTGCCGCTTCAATATCTGTAATTTTTAACAGTGGATTACTTGGTGTTTCCAAAAACAAGGCTTTTGTATTTGGCTGAATTGCGGCTTCAATTGTTGATAAGTCGCTGGCGTTTACAATCGTGTAGCTTAACCCATTTGCTACAAATACTTTATCCAATAAACGGAAACTGCCCCCATAGACATCATCACCTAATAAAATATGATCTTCGGGTCCAAACATAGAAATGATTGCATGGATACCAGCTAAGCCTGAGCTAAACGCAAAGCCATGGCTCCCACCTTCTAACTCAGCGATTAAGGTTTCTAACGCGTGACGTGTGGGATTACCTGAACGAGAATATTCATATTCTTTTGGCTGGCCCACGCCATTTTGTTCAAAGGTTGACGTTTGATAAATAGGAACACTCACTGCACCTGTTGTTGTGTCTTTGCTAATGCCGCCATGAATTAATTTGGTATTGAATTTCATAAAAGTTTTCCTCCTAAGAATAAATATTTTTTGATAAATAACGGTCACTACCGTCAGGAAAAATAGTTACAATTGTGCTGCCTGCTGGTAAGCGGCGCGCCTCTCTTAATGCCGCCGCAAACGCTGCGCCGCTGGAGCTTCCCACCAGCAAAGCGCTTTTCTTGGCTAATTGTTTGACCCAGAAAAAACCATCCTCGTCTGAAATGGTATAAAAGCCGTCCACAGGAATCTGTTTAAGAAAAGGCGGCACGAACTCCACGCCAATGCCTTCGATTTCATGTCCGTGTGCAGGTCCGCCATTTAAAATCGAACCTTCTGGCTCCACACCCCATAATTGCGTCTTACTATTTTGTTCTTTGAGATATCTGCCAACACCTGCAAACGTTCCACCACTGCCTAAACCTGCGACAAAGCTAGTAATCTTCCCGCCTAGGTCTTGAACAATTTCAGGTCCTAATCCTTCGTAGTAAGCAGCAGGATTATCCGGATTTTCAAATTGTAATGGCACGTAACTATTAGGAATTTCCTTGGCTAAGTCTTGAGCACTAGTTATCGCTCCGACAATCCCTTGCTCTGTTGGCGAAGGGACAATTTTAGCACCTAACGCTTGCATCAGCTGTTGTTTTTCCTGACTAAATTTTTCTGGCACAACAAAGATTGTCTTGAGGCCCAGTTGACTGGCAGCTAATGCAAGTCCAATCCCTGTATTCCCCGCTGTCGGTTCAATAATTGTTGTGGCTTGATTTATCTTTCCCGTTTTCATTGCTTCTTTGAGAAGATGCACACCAAGCCGATCTTTGACGCTGCCACCTGGATTCAAATATTCTAGTTTCGCATAAATTTTAGTGCCTTCTGGCATAGGATATTGTTCACTTGTAAATTCAAATAATGGTGTTGCTCCGATTGTGTCTAAAATTGACTGAACAATCATAGCGAATTCCTCCTTCTAATACATGTACATAAAACAAAAAGGTGCTGATCGCATCAGCACCTTTTTTGTTTATTTCTGGTTGTCTAGATTCAGAGAGGAATCGTGTTAGGCAATTTTTCAGAAATAACGGAGGTTTTCCCCATCACAAAAGAGTATGCTGCACTATTTTGCACCATACAACAACAGCTTTCCGTTTCTAAAAAAGAGCTAGCTTGTTTTTTCGTCATGGTTGATTTCCTCCTTCGTCATGTGTTGACCAAACTATACCATTTCCCATTTTCTAGTGTCAACGATTCTAACGATTGCTATTTCCTATCACACCAATGGTTTTCTTATAGGTAAAAGAATTAATAGACCAAAAAAAAACAGAAGGCTAGCCTTCTGTTTTTTTTGGTACTTATTTAGCACGTTTTAAATACGTACCTTCCGCAGTATTGATTTCTAATAATTCGTCTGCTTCAACAAAATCTGGAACGTTAACAACTAATCCTGTTTCCATTGTAGCAGGTTTACCAGAACCAGTTACTGTTGCGCCTTTGATTGAAGGTTGCGTTTCAGCAACACGTAAGATTACCGTTGTTGGTAAAGTTAAACCAATGACTTCTTCACCATAAAATTGAATTTTTACTTCCATATTTTCTAATAAATATTTTAATTCTTCTTCAATTAAAGCAGTTGGTACTTCATATTGTTCATATGTTTCTAAATCCATGAAAATAGCCATATCATCTTGGCTGTATAAATATTGAACCGGTTTTGTATCGATGTGCGCTTTTTTCACTTTTTCATCTGGGCGCATTGTTGTATCTGTTGTTGAACCCGTACGAACATCTTTTAATTTCATACGCATAACCGTGTTACCTTTACCTGGTTTGTGGTGGCTAGCTTCCATTACTTTAATTAATTTGCCGTCTTGCTCAAAAGTCATACCGGCTTTTAAATCGCTTGCTGCAATCATTGTAATTTCTCCTTTTCTCTGGTTAATTCTTCATTATTGTAGCAAATAACCTAGGATTAATCTAGGAAATCACGTATCTTTTTTAGAAGTTTATCACTCCCCAGACATTGAATTGGGAAATAAAACGAGTTTAACTTGCCTTTTTTCTTGAATTGCGTTAGAATTACCAAGCTTTCATCAATTATTTTCACTTTTTACATAGAAAAAATCAATCATTAAAGGGGGTGATGATATGATACGTCAAACGCTATCTTTATCAAAAACACATGAGGTTGTCTGTCACTAAACATACGTTGGTGAGACAAATTGCCTTTCAGCGTATGTACTCGGTCTATTTGAAAGGAATTTAAAATCATGAACCCAACTATTCAACCTTACCAATTTAACATAATTAAAGAACAAGTCGCTGTGTTACTAAATACCTATACGTCTGTTAACGATGCTACGACTGTCAAAACTGTCCAGGCCCTATGTGTCGAAAAAATCAATGGGTTATTTCCAGAAGAACACCCTGCTGTTACGATTTTGTTGGACAAAGTGATGGATCGTCGTTTAACACGCGCACGTGCTGAAAAATATTTAGATGAATTAAAAGAAACCGTGTTGCCCTTTAAAGAACCTTCAACACCACAAGTCACGAAAGTCTTTCGCAAAGTGAAAAAGTTAAAGATTCCTGAGTGGGAAAACATGGATTTACGGAACAATACCTATGTCGGTTGGAACGACGCTGGGACTCAGAAAAAATTTATCTTAGCTTATCGAGAAAATAAATTAATCGGCGTCCACGGCACCCTTTCACCCACCATTGTTAAAGGTGTTTGCTCCATCTGTCAAACAATCACGAATGTGTCTATGTTCCTAGCTACCACCAAATCAGGCGGTGACGGAACCTACACGAAAAAAGGCAATTACATTTGCCATGATAGCGACACCTGTAACCAACAATTAACACAACCTGAATATTTGGAAGCCTTTATGGAAAATGTTAAGGCTGTGAAATAACAAAAAACCGTCAAGAAAATTTCTTGACGGTTTTTTTGTTACATCTCTTTCAATTTCCCACGAAATTCTTCAATACTTTCATAACCTTTTGCTGCCATGATTTCTTGTAATTCTTTGGCTAGACGCGCAAAAACTTGTGGACCTTCTTGATGCAATTGTGTGCCGACTTGTACTAATGTCGCACCACATAAAAGATGCTCAAAAACATCCTTTCCGCATGTAATACCGCCCGTTCCAATAATTTTGATTTCTGGTTTCAAACGTTGCGCAAACGCACGAACATTGGCTAACGCTGTTGGTTTGACATATTCGCCGCCCAGCCCACCGAAACCTCCTTTTGGTTTAATGACCACTTCTTCCTTGTCACTGTCAATATATAAACCATTACCGATGCTATTAATACTATTCACGTATACTAAAGGGAATTTATTTAAAATTTCAGCCATTGCGTCAAAATGCGCAATATCAAAAAATGGGGGTAATTTTACACCTAATGGTTTAGTAAAAAATTGGAAAACTTCTGTTAAAAGCTTTTCTGTTAATTCAAAATCATAAGCAATTTGCGGTTTACCAGGCAAATTGGGACAAGACAAATTAAATTCTGTCACTCCTGTGTATTCACTTTCTTGCACTTTTTTTAAAATAGCGATATTTTCCTCATAATTCATACCAGATACAGATAAAAAGCGTAACTCCTCAGGAAATTCCTTTTGACGTGCAATCTGATAATCTAAATAATAATCAATCCCTAAATTAGGCAAGCCCATTGAGTTAATACTTCCTAATGGTGTATCAAAATACCGTGGTTCCTCATTGCCCTGACGAGGATTAGGTGTTGCCGTCTTAGCGACAAAAGCACCTGCTTGAGAAGCCGCTAACTCATCCATTTCCTTAATTGTCATACAATGAATGCCTGATGCGTTCATTAACACATTCGCCAATTTATGTCCCGAAAACTCTACTGAAATATCCAAAAGAAAAACCCTCCTGTAAATTGTTTTACTCATAAGCTTACCACCTTCACGTAAGCTTTTTATGATTATAGCATGTTTTTTTGCGTTAGTGTTATTTATATAAATTTAAAAAGGAATAAGCCATTGTGACTTATTCCTTTTCTTAGGGAAACTAACGTATCCAAAATTGATTGATTCTTATCGTCCCACAATAAACGTCAATTCACATTCGCAGACCTTTTTATCTTCCACGTAAGCAGTCGCTTTGCCGATGCCGACAAAGTCACGTAATTTGACGATTTCAAAATGTAATTTCAAGACATCACCAGGGACCACTTTTTGACGGAATTTGGCTTTGTTAATACCGCCAATATAGGCCGTTTCACCTTCAAATTGATCCATTTTTAAGATTAAAATCGAACCTACTTGTGCCAATGCTTCAATAATCAAAACACCTGGCATTGTTGGATTTCCAGGGAAATGTCCTTGGAAAAATTCTTCGTTAATTGTCACATTTTTTGTTGCAATAATCTTTTCATTTGGAATAATTTCATCCACATAATCAATATAACAAATCGGATAACGATTAGGAATCATTTCCATAATTTCTGTTGCAGTCATTACTTTTTTCATACTAGTTTTCCTCCCATTTCTTCAAGCAAATTACACCATTATGGCCACCAAAGCCAAACGAATTACTAATTGTATAGTCCGCTGTAATGTCACGTGCACCTTCTGTGACATAATCTAAATCACAATCTGGATCAGCAACTTGGTAGCCTACTGTCGGATGAGCTTTTCCTTCTTGCAATGTTTGCACACAAGCGATCGCTTCGATACCGCCAGCCGCGCCCAATAAATGTCCAGTCATACTCTTTGTACTTGAAATTGGAATTTGCGATGCTCGCTCACCAAAGACACGTTTGATGGCCGTTGTTTCCGCAGCGTCATTCGCTGGGGTTGACGTACCATGAGCATTGATATACCCAATTTGTTCCGGTGTAATCCCTGCTTCTGCAATCGCCATTTCCATCGCAGCCGCCGCGCCACTACCGTCTTTTAAAGGAGCGGTCATGTGGCTAGCATCACAGTTGCTGCCATAGCCAACAATTTCGCCGTAGATAGTTGCGCCACGTTTCTGTGCATGCTCGAGTTCTTCTAAAACCAGCATTCCTGCGCCTTCACCCATCACAAAACCTTTTCGTTCTTTATCAAAAGGAATCGAAGCCCGAGTCGCATCTTCTGTTGTATTTAAAGCATTCAATGCTGCAAAGCCTGCAATCCCAATTTCACATACTGTGGCTTCTGTCCCCCCAGTTACCATCATGTCCGCTAAACCATATTTAATCGTGCGAAAAGCTTCACCAATCGCATTCGTCGCAGAAGCACAAGCAGTCACGATAGTTTGAGAAGGTCCTTTTGCACCTAAACGAATCGAAATATTTCCCGCTGCCATATTAGCAATTACCATGGGCACGAAAAATGGTGTTACGCGTTTTGCGCCTTTTTTATCCATTACCCGTACTTGGTCTTGTAAGGTAGTCATCCCGCCAATCCCACTACCGACAATCACACCTAAACGAGTCGGGTCAATCGTTGCTTCTGTTAAACCACTCATTTCCCACGCTTCTAAAGCAGCGACCAAGCCATATTGAGAAAATAAGTCCATTCTTTTTTGCTCTTTGCGTTCTAAAACAGCACTTGGGTCAAACTCTTTCACTTCGCCAGCCAAAGCTACCCCAGTATCTTCAGAATCAAATTTAGTAATTTTGCCAATTCCTAGTTTGCCATCCACTAGATTATGCCAAAATTCTTTTACGGTATTGCCTAATGGTGTTACGGCACCCATGCCGGTTATGACCACTCTTTTCATACTGTACCTCCGAGTTTATTTTGATTATCAAACTATTATTTCGTGCGGTTTCCAGCACTTTTTCTTAAAAAATAAGAAAAATAGTTTGACTTTCAAAGTATTTTGGTTAATAATTCAGACATCAGGAAAAATGTCTGTTTTTTTCAAGATTAGAAAATTGAGAAGATTTTGTTATCATTCTCACACAGATAATACCAGTTGAAATTTTATTCGTCAACTCAATAAATGTAACTTTTACATTTTGATGAAGAAAAGCCTATTCTATCAACAAAAATTTTTTATTAAAGGAGATTTTATATGTTTTTACAAAATAAGAATGTCGTCGTAATGGGTGTTGCCAACAAAAAAAGTATTGCTTGGGGCTGTGCAAAAGCATTAAAAGATCAAGGGGCCAATGTTATTTATACGTATCAAAACGAACGCATGAAAAAGCAAGTGGTTAAATTAGCAGATGAAAATGATTTGTTGGTGGAGTGCGATGTTGCTTCTGATGCGTCCATTCAAGCAGCCTTTGAAACAATTAAAAATGAAGTGGGCACGATCGATGGACTAGTCCATGCGATTGCTTTTGCCAAAAAAGAAGAATTGTCTGGAAACGTTAGTGACATCACTCGTGATGGTTTCCTATTAGCACAAGATATTAGTAGCTACTCTCTTTTAGCAGTCACTCATTATGCGAAACCTTTGTTAAATCCTGGTTCAGGAATTGTCACATTGACGTATTTAGGTTCCGAACGTGCGATTCCTAACTACAATATGATGGGGATTGCTAAAGCTTCTTTAGAAACTGCCGTGAAATATTTAGCTTTTGAATTAGCTGCAGATAAAATTCGTGTCAACGGAATCTCCGCAGGAGCGATTAAAACATTGGCTGTGACTGGTGTAAAAGACTACGATCAATTGATTAGTATTTCTAATGAGCGGACACCAGATAAAACAGGTGTAACCATTGAAGAAGTCGGAAACACTTGTGCCTTTTTAGTCAGTGAACTAGCTAGTGGTGTGGTCGGTGACATCATTTATGTCGATAAAGGCGTTCACTTAACTTAATCATTTTTTGTCTTTATTTTCTATTTATACATTAAAAAACAGAGATTGGACAATCTCTTTCACTCATTGATTGTCCAATTTCTGTTCTATTTTTTACTTTATTCTATAATAAAATTGACAGTTTCAATTCCAAAAACAGTTGTTAGAATTTGATTGACTTGTTCAAAAAGTTCTGGTAAATCTTCCAGTTTATTTTTAGATTGGATTTTTTCAGAACCGTTATCGTAGCTTAAATGATTGTACGCTTCTTTAAAGGTTACTGCTGTGTCTTCTTTTCGATAAAGGATATATTCGTCATCTAGCATATCCATTTGCAGCTCCTGTTTAAATCCATTTCTGGCAACAACAGCAGAAACTAGATGAGCAACTGTCAAGCCATCTAACGGAATGTCCACTCCATTCATTGCTAATGTGTAGACGGTATCTTCCACTAAACCACAGGCGTTGCAACCACCACTGGTTAAATCTACTGTACTTGTTATAATTGCCTCTTGCATCGTTTCTTCCCCCATATTGTTTTTTAAAGTTATTCTTTCATTTGTTATTTACGAATGTAATTCACATCATAATCGTCAACTTCAATATAGATATAGATTTTTTTATCAGGCATTTTACTGCGAATGTCTCGTTCAATCGCATTCACAACATCAGGTGCATCTTCTTCCATTGGTTCTACCACATCAATTTTTGCCGCTACTAAAATTTCAGTTGGACCTAAATGAACGGTCTTTACATCAATTAGTTTTTCAACATCCGCCCGATCAAATGCAGTTTTAATTTTTGCTAAATCTGTAGCGGTCACACTTTCTCCTATAATCAAACTATAAAATTCTTTCGCTAAGAAAATGGCTGCACACATTAATAGTAAACCAATCAGTAAACCACTGATAGCATCAAATGC
Source organism: Enterococcus sp. DIV1307a (assembly GCF_050537425.1). NCBI lineage: Bacteria > Bacillati > Bacillota > Bacilli > Lactobacillales > Enterococcaceae > Enterococcus > Enterococcus sp. DIV1307a. The sequence continues at coordinate 240,885 of NZ_CP172914.1, read as the reverse complement.
AGCAATCCCAGTTACCATTGTTAAAAGGGTTCCCACCAAAGCTAAACACAAACCAATAACCGCACAAAAGTCTTCCGTAAAAATAATTAAAATTTCACTGTGACGACTTTCTCGCAAAAATTTTAAGAGCGATAACTTCTCTGTATTCAATTCTTTGATTTCTTTCATCGCTACACGCAACGAGCTACCTTCCACAAGCAAACCAAAAATTAAAATACCAATGACAATAGCCACATTTTCTACTTCGTGAGAGGGATGCAGTAACTTCTGAATAGCCTCCATTACGCCTAACGCACCCCCACCAAAAAAGAGCATCGTTGCAACAATTGTACTAAAAAAGTATTTTGCACGGCCTTCTCCAAATTGATGTAACGCACTTTGTCCACGAGAAGCGCGCTTATTCCCAAAAAGTAATAACACCTGATTACTACAGTCCACGACACTGTGGATACTTTCATTCATCATAGCGGTACTACCACTTAAAGCAAAACCAACAAATTTACTAATCGCTACTAAAATATTCGCAATCAGTGCGGCAATAACTGCAAACATGCCACTCGATTTTTTTGTCTCCATAATTACCTCCTATATGTAACGTAAAACTAAGATAAACCACCCGTTTATTCATCCATCATTTTACCACTTCTGAGGTATTTGTAAAAAAGAGTTCTCTTAAAATTCAAAAAGAAATGTACTGGCTGTTTTAGTTGGCCCTCATTTATCGGTGTCCATCCCACTCTTGATAAAATTCCTCCAGATAAAGTTCCATAAATTGATGACGCTTTTCCGCCAATAAGCGACCATAATTTGTATTCATTTGTTCCTTTAACTTTAAAAGTTTCTCATAAAAATGCATAATAGCAGTATCTTCCCCATTCCGGTATTCTTCTTGGGTTAACTGTTCACGAGGTTGTTTATGAGGATCGTGAATTAAACGGCCTTTATTTCCCGAATAAGCCATCACCCGTGCAATTCCAATTGCGCCGATGGCATCTAGTCGATCCGCATCCTGGACCACTTTTCCTTCTAATGTAGTAACTGTTTTCCCAGTATTTCCTCCTTTAAAGGACATATTAGCAATAATGGAAAGGATGTTATTCGTTTGCTCTGTTGATACGTTATTTGCTTCCAACCATTGTTGCACCTTTAGCAAGCCAGCCTCTTCGCTTTCGTTAAATTTTTCATCGCCAATATCATGTAACAATGCTGTTAATATACATAAAAATAAATTTGCTTGTTCTTTCTCTGCAATTGTTTTTGCTAATTGTGTCACCCGATAAATATGCCACCAGTCATGGCCACTTGCTTCGTTGGCTAATTCTTGTTGAACATAACGCGCTGCTGATTGAATAATTGTTTGTTCTTCAAAACTAAGAGATTCATTTTCAAACATCCTAACACTCCTTTATTCTGGATTTAAAATTTCCACCTGGATAATCCCGCTAGCTTTCAGAAACATATTGGTGACAATCGGACCTACAAAACAAAATCCTCTTTTTTTTAAGTCTTTTGCTACGTTATCTGACAAAAGCTGTGTGCGCGGGACTTGGTATGCTTCTTCATAAATAGATAAAACGGGGACGTTTTTTACAAATTGCCATAGATAATTGGCAAAACTGCCAAATTCTTCTTGTACTTTTAAAATTGCTTGCGCATTTTTAATGGTTGCTTCAATTTTGCGCCGATTGCGAATCATATCTGGATCAGCTACTATTCGATCGACTTCGTCAGGCAACAGCGCGGCAACTTTTTCCGGCTTCATTTGGCAAAAATTTTTCATGAATGCTACTTTTTTCCCTGCGGCTGCTTTCCAACTTAAACCAACTTGAAAAACACCCACCGTCAACAATAAAAACAGCAAATCATCCTCTCTTGTAGGTTTTCCCCATTGTTCTGTATACCATTGATAGTTGTTCATCGCCGCCTCCTTTTAAGACTGTTCAAATGTTAATAATGCTTGTTTCATTGCTAAACCACCACGGTAACCGGTTAATTGTCCCTTGCTGCCGATGACTCGATGGCAAGGAATGACCATTAATAAAGGATTTTTCCCAATCGCTGTGCCAACTGCTCGAACCGCACGTGGACGCCCAATTTTTTCTGAAATTTCTTGATAGGTCATTGTCTCACCATAAGGGATTTCTTGCAACGCCTGCCAAACTTCTTTTTGAAAGGGCGTTCCTTCGATGTCTATGGGGCAAGCAAACGTTGTCGAATGTTGGTTAAGATAACTTATGAATGCTTCTTTATAAGGCGCAGTTTTCTTTTCAGAAGCTTCTAATTGTGCTTGAGGGTACCAGTTTTTCAGCTCTTCTATCGATTGATTGGCTGAACCTACAAAAGCTAGTCCAGCGTCTGTCACACCAAGATAATAGTGATCGTTCTGCCATTCTTGTTGCGCATAATAAATCTTTTTTACCATATGTCTACACTTCTTTCTCGTGTTTTCTTATCTTCATTATAATTCTTTTGGCTTTCAAAATCTTGCGCTCCTATCACTTTTTACTTGTTTTTATTAGGGATTCTTTTACAATGAAGAAAACGGGAGGTGTGCTTACAATGAAAACAACGTATCGACTTACTCAGAAACGTTGGGAAGCCATTCAAAATAATAATACGCAATTTGATGGTGATTTTTTTTATGGTGTGACCACAACTAAAATTTTTTGTCGTCCTTCGTGCCCTTCCCGTGTGCCCAACAAGAACCACGTTCTGATTTTCAAAACGGCTCAGGAAGCTTTAACACTTGGTTTTCGTCCATGTAAAAGATGTCAACCAACCGGGCAAGTCGTTCCTAACGAGGAATGGGTTGCTCAAATTAAGCAATTTATTGATCGGCATTCAGCGGAACCTTTAAGTTTAGACTATTTAGCGCAAGTCTGCCACGGTAGTCCCTTTCATTTGCAGCGAACCTTTAAGGAACAGACGAAACAAACCCCGTTAGCTTATTTAACAAGTGTCCGAATTAGGCAAGCCCAAGAATTGCTTCTCCATTCACCCCTTACGATTCAACAAATCGCGAAAAAAGTTGGCTTCCAAGCCGCAGCATATTTTGCCACCACTTTTAAAAAAGAAACAGGCGTAACCCCCTCTGTTTATCGCAGTAAAAATGAGCCGAAAAAATAACATTTCGGCTCATCGGATTATTTATTGGGGCGTGATTGTAGCCACGCTACAATCAATTGACTGATTTCTGTTTGCTGTTGCTCGTTAGAAATTGTCGCTTTGTTGTCTCCTTTTTGGACACCGTAATTACCAAACCCTGCATGGTTACCACCTTTGATAGATACATACTGCGTATCTTTTGGCAAAAACTGTTTGGCTTTTTGGTAGCTAGTCCAATTTAAAACACCATCGTTTGTGGCTGTTATTGACAGAACCGGCAGATCTTGCTTGTTTAGTGCACCTTTTTCGTCAGGATAGCTGGCTAAATAAATCATGCCTTTGATTCGTTGCTCATTTTCCGCTACAAAACGGCTAGCCATCACACCACCCAGAGAATGTCCAGCCAAAACGAAGTTTTGTTGTGGATGATCCTTTATAATTTGTTCTGCAGCATTTGGTGCAAGAACCGCTAAATTCAAAGGAAAATGAACAACATAGACATCATAACCTTTCGTAGCAACTTCTTGCGCCCATTCACTATAACTAGCGGGCGCAACCAATGCACCTGGATAAAAAATCAGTGCTGTATCATTTTTTTGCCCGTTTGTATAATAATCATAGTTTTTTTCTTGCGTGGCACTTTGGCTTATTTTTAAGGCTGAATCGGTTGCTTGATACGTACTATTTTTAATAAAAATAGTCAGACCGATGACTAATACCGCTAAAAAAAGCCCGATTCCTAGGACAATTTTTTTCCAGCGTGATTTTGTTCTATTTTTCATCTCATTTCCTCCCAATGAAAAAATTCTTCTTTCTGATTCTACCTTTAATAAAAAAAGAACACAACAATAGGAGTTGGTGAAGCAACCCTTTTCTTGCTCCACCAACTCCTAACTAGACTGTTTCTCGATGCCTTAGATTATTTTGATTCTTTTTCGCCTGCTTCTAAGTAGCTGACATCATTGACTTTATCCAAAGTATATTCGCCATTTTTGTAATAAATTGTTGTGATACTAGCATTCTTTAAACCGCCTTCTGGGACTTTAAAATCATCAAATAAAGTTGCTAACAACGCTGAAATACTCAAGCCATGAGAGACCACTAAAACATTGCCATTCCCGGGATTGGCTGATTCTGTGGCAACAATTTTATCTAAGCCTTTTTTTAAACGTTTGGTAATTGTAGCATAGTCTTCTGCAGGCCAGTTATTCTTGCTTTCCTCGCGCTGTTGATCCAGTTTAGCTACACTGTTGGCAAAAGATTCAGGGGTCATGTTTTTCATAAATTCTTCTAAGGAAACACCTTGATCATCAGCAATATCCTGCCACATTGTCTTGTTTAAATCCCCTTCATAGCTACCAAAATTAAATTCACGTAAATCTGGGTCCCGCACGACTTCAAGGTCTTTGCCTGCTTTATTTTGATCTAAAATAAGTTGAGCAGTTTGCAAGGCGCGGCCACTATCACTACTATATGCATTTTGAAAGGCAACATCTTTCAAACCAATCCCAGTTGCTGTCACAACTTTTTCACCTTCTGGTGTTAAGACCGCATCTGACCATCCTTGTACGCGGTCCGTCGTATTTAACATGGTTTTTCCATGGCGCACAATGTAAAGAGTTAGTTCTTCAGGTTTTGTCTCTTTTTCTTTTGTCGTTGCTTGCTGATTTTTACCACAACCAACCATTACTAAAATGGCCAGAAAAAGCATCCCCACAATCGTCAATCGTTTTTTCATTTTTTATTTCCCCTCATTTTCTACTCAGTTGTTAAGTTTTCACCATTACTAGCGATAACTTGTTTGTACCAATTAAATGATTTTTTCTTAGTTCGTTTCAAGGTTCCCTGACCTTCGTCATCCATGTCTACATAGATAAAGCCGTAACGTTTTTTCATTTCGCCAGTCCCTGCTGAAACTAAGTCAATACAACCCCATGGCGTATAACCAATTAAGTTAACCCCGTCTTCTTCTACTGCGGTTCTCATGGCTTCAATATGTTGTTTAAAATAATCAATGCGGTAATCGTCGACAATCGAGCCATCCTCTTGCAATGTATCCACCGCGCCAAACCCGTTTTCAACCACAAACAATGGCATATTGTAACGATCTGACAACTGACACAATGAAATTCTTAACCCTAAAGGATCGACAGCCCAGCCCCATTCAGATTCTTGCAAATAAGGATTTTTAACCGCAGGCATTTGGTTGCCTCCGACATATTTTACTTCTTCGGGATAAGCAGTCGAAACAGTCGACATATAATAACTAAACCCGATATAATCAACTGTTCCTTTTTGAATAATCGCTAAATCATCTGACTCCATTTGAATTGTCATTCCTTCACGCTCAAATTCTTTGAGCTTATGCGCTGGATAATAGCCCTTAGCCTGGACATCCATATAAAATTCTTGCTCTCGGTTAAATTGAACAGCTGCCATCACGTCCTCAGGTTTGCAGGACAAAGGATAACTTGGAATATAAGCCACCATCATACCAATTTGGAAATCTGGATTGATGGAATGTCCTAATTCAACTGCTTTCGCACTTGCTACAAATAGATGATGCGCTGCTTGATATTTACTTTGTTTATCATTATTGTGAATCCCAATTTGCGTCCAACTTCTTAAAAAATTAATTTCATTAAAAGTCATCCAATACTTCACTTTATCCTGATAACGTGTAAAAATGGTTTCGCAAAAGAAAACAAAGAAATCAATCACTTCACGATTTTTCCAACCATCATATTCATCGGCCAAATACATTGGAATATCAAAATGGTTAATCGTCACAATGGGCTCAATTCCATGGCGCAGCAAAGTATCAAAAACTTTATCATAAAAGGCTAAGCCTTCTTCATTAATCTCTTTTGTTCCATTTGGGCAAATCCGGCTCCAGGCGATAGACAGCCGAAAACATTTGAAACCCATTTCTGCAAATAAGGCGATATCTTCTTCGTAATGATGGTAAAAGTCCGTCGCTACATGACTAGGATAGTATAACTCTTCATCGATATAGCCAATCGCTCCTTCGGGTAATGCTTGATCGCGCGTACACGAAGCTTTTTGGCCTTCTTTAGTTAAATACGTAATCCGTCGCGGTTCTGTTTGACTACCACCAGTAATTGCATCTAATGTACTCAGACCTTTGCCTCCTGAAAGATAGCCACCTTCATATTGGTTAGCAGCTGTTGCGCCGCCCCATAAAAAATTTTCTGGAAATCCCATAAAATCCCTCTTTCCCTCTGTTTTTAGGCATAACAAAGAAACCATCAAGGGAATTGACGCTGGCAGAAGAGTCCTTGTTTTTTCTACCAACGTCAAACGCCCTTGAATAGTTGCTAGTTTTATTAATTACTTAAATCTTCACCATTTGTTGCGATTACTTTTTTGTACCAATCAAACGATTTCTTCTTGCTTCGTTTTAACGTACCATTTCCTTCGTTATCGCGATCCACATAGATAAAGCCATAGCGTTTTTTCATTTCACCTGTTCCAGCTGATACTAAATCAATACAGCCCCAAGTCGTATAGCCTAACAAGTCGACACCATCTTGTTCAACGGCATCTTTCATCGCTTGAATATGCGCCGCCAAATAATCGATACGATAATCATCGACTACATCACCATTTTCGTCTGGTGTGTCTACCGCTCCTAAGCCATTTTCAACAATGAATAGTGGTTTTTGATAACGATCATATAAATCATTCATCGTAATTCTCAAACCAAGCGGATCAATTTGCCAACCCCATTCACTGGCTTTTAAATAAGGATTTTTCACAGAGGCAAAGATGTTACCAGCTGTTTGTTCATTAATTTCTGGATCTGTTGATGTGACACGAGAAGAATAATAAGAGAACGAAATGAAGTCCACCGTATGTTCTTTTAAAAGTTCTTCGTCGCCTTCTTCCATTTCAATTTGAATACCTTTACGTGCCATTTCTTTTAAAGCATACGCAGGGTAATCCCCACGTGATTGGACATCAATAAAGAAATAATTTTCACGATCTGCTTGTCGAGCAGCGAAAACATCTTCTGGTTTGCAAGTATAAGCGTAGTTGGAACCAGCCGCTAACATACAACCTACTTGGTTTTCAGGATCTACCTCATGAGCAATTTTTGTCGCAATTGCACTTGCTAGTAGTTCATGATGGGCCGCTTGGTATTTCACTTGTTCTTTGTTTTCGCCTTCTTCAAAGTATAGACCTGCTCCCATAAATGGTGCATGTAAAATCATATTAATTTCGTTAAATGTTAACCAATACTTGACTAATCCTTTATATCGGTTGAAAATTACACGGCAAAGATTTTCATAGAAACCTACTAACTTACGACTACGCCAAGCGCCATATTCTTCCACTAAGTGCATTGGACAGTCAAAGTGTGTAATCGTTACTAGTGGCTCAATCCCATATTTATGACATTCTTTGAATAAGTCTTCATAGAACTTCAAGCCTTCTTCATTCGGCTCTGTTTCATCTCCCATTGGAAAAATTCGACTCCAAGCAATGGATAAACGGTATGTTTTAAAACCCATTTCACCAAATAAGGCGATATCTTCTTTATAGCGATGATACATATCAATCGCCTCTTGTGCAGGATAGAAATGTTCTTCATCAAAGTTAAACATTTTCTTTTCACCAGTGATTACTGGAAAACGATCTGGACCAGTTGGCGCTAAATCGACGTTTGCCAAACCGCGTCCACCTTCGTTATAGCCACCTTCACATTGATTGGCTGCTGTTGCGCCACCCCATAAAAAGTCTTTTCTAAATGCCATAAATTCTCTTCCTCCACATCTTTTTATATTAAAGCGGTCAGCAAATCATCACTTGTTGAAACTTCATTACTGCCGACTTCCAAAATATCTAAATAATCCGCTGTATTCGTCACAACGATTGGGATTTGTGTACTAAACCCAGCTTTTTTAATTCCTTCTAAATCAAAGGTTACTAATGTTTGACCTTTTTTCACGCGGTCACCTTGTTTTACGAAAGCTTCAAAGCCTTCGCCTTCTAATTGAACTGTATCAATCCCAATATGAATCAATAATTCTGTGCCGTTATCTGAAATCAAACCTAATGCATGTTTTGTTGGGAATAGTGTGACAATCGTTCCATCAAAGGGTGCAACCACTTTGCCTTCCGTTGGTTCAATCACGACCCCATTTCCTAATGCTCCATTTGCAAAAGCAGGATCCTCTGCATTTTTTAAAGATAACACTCGTCCTTTGACTGGACTTGTAATATTTTCTTTTTTAATCGTTGTTTTATCAATAATCACTTCTTCTTCCTCAACTGTATTGTCTTTCCAGAAGAAGAATGTTAGACCAAAACCGACGACCGCTGCAATGGCAATTGCAATAAAGGACTGGATCATCCCACTTGCATCATCACCATTGATAAAGTTTAGCACACCGAAAATTCCTAAACCACCCATTGTATAAGCTGTCACATTGTTGATCATCAAATATAAACCACCGACAGCGCCACCAATCATTGAATAAATAAATGGCCATTTTTTTGGTAAAGTGATTCCATAAATTGCTGGCTCTGTTACACCAAAAATACCAGAGATAATTGCTGGCGGACACAAAGCTTTTAACTTTTTATCTTTCAATTTGAAGAACATCGCTAAAACAACCGCTGTTTGCGCAAAACTAGCTGCAAATGATCCCGTTAATACTTGGCTTGAACCTTCTTGTGTCACTTGCATAATAGCTAATGGCACAACGCTCCAATGTAAACCAAAAATAACTAAGACTTGCCAGAAGAAACCAAGAATCAAACCATACAAAGCTGGTGAGAAACTCATTAATGCTGTAAAGCCAGCGCTTAATAAATCTGTTAGCATGCTAACGATTGGCCCAATTACTAAGAAACCAATTGGTAAGGCAATCAACAAGACGAAAAACGGTACTAAGAACGTTTGAACAACTTCTGGAATAATCCGTTTAAACACTTTTTGAACTTGTGCCGCAAAAGCAATAATGAAGATGATTGGTACGACACTACTTGTATAGTTCGCACCGACCCAAGGAATCCCCATAAATGTATTATAGGCAGGTAAGCCGAATAAATTATACGGTGCTGCGGCTCCGGCACCCGCTGTTGTTTCAAAGGCCGTTTGTAATGCACTTCCTTGAATCGTTGGGTAACATAAAGCTGCGCCAATCACGATCCCTACCATCGGATGCAACCGGAATTTTTTAGCTGCTGTATAACCTAAAATAACTGGCATAAAGTAGAAAATTGCATCGCCAATCCCATTTAACATGGTATAAGTCCCTGACGTAGCCGTATAGAGCTTTAAGAAAACCAATAAGGCATTTAACCCTTTGACCATCCCAGCCGCTGCTAACGCCCCTAAAAAGGGTTGGAAACAACCACTTAAAATATCTATTAAGCGATCAAATAAATTCCCACTGGAAGCTTCTTCTTCACGTTCTCCTGACAAGCCTGCAATACTAACTACTTCTTCGTAAACGGCTGGAACATGGTTCCCAATAACGACTTGGTATTGTCCACCGCTTTTCATAACAGTTACCACACCGTCCATATTTTTTAAGACATCATCATTCGCTTGACTCTCATCTTTTAATTTGAAGCGAAGACGTGTGATACAATGTGTCAAACTATTAATATTCTCTTGCCCACCGACATTTTTTACAATTTTTTCTGCTAGTTCATGATATTTTCCCATCTTTTTTTCCTCCAAAAATTTATTTTCATTTGAAGGTTTAGCCAACTGAATGTCACTATCCAAAGTGGTGCGTTTATTGTTCCGTTGTTTGTACAATTCGTGCAATGTGAATCGTTAGGTACAAGCGTTCTTCATTTGAGACTTGATAGTCATAGTTCTCATTTAAATACAAGCTGATCTTTTCCACGCAACGATAGGCGTTAAGATATTTCTTTTTAATTACCGCATACAGTTCTTCATCATCATTTTCGACAACTTCACGTTGGTGTAATAAGCGATAACAGAAAAATTTTAAATGTGTGCTAAATCGATAAAAGTAAACAGAGTCTTCATCAAAACTTACCTTAAAATAGTATTTGACGATATTTGTAATCTCTTGCATCAACTTTGTCAATTCGTAAATATTACCGACTTCTTCCTCCATCTCCGCATTCACCAAGTGCAATGCGATAAAACCTGCCTCATCCGTTGACAATTCCATTCCTACGCGCTTTTGTACCATTTTTAAAGCATTTACTCCTACTTCGTACTCTTCAGGAAAAAAACGTTTAATATCCCATAATAATAAATTCTTAATTGCAATTCCTTGTTTTTTTCTTTCTAAAGCTGTGTACAAATGATCCGTCAGAGAAATATAAATGGTATCATTCAAACTCTTTTTCAACGTTGATTTTGCATAAACAATAATGTCATCCGAGAGTTTCATCATCTCTAAAGGAATATTTCCTAACAATTCTTGAAACTTAAGTGATGTTTCTTGATTGGCTAAATAAAAAACTTGATCAATACTTTCATCAGGAACCCAATCCCCAATGCGTTTCTTAAAAGCAATTCCTTTGCCCATAACAATTTGCTCTCGTTTATCATCATCTAATGTAATAACCACATTATTGTTTAAAATTTTGTGAATAATCAATGCCCCACCTCCTTTGTGTTTCGTTGAAAAAAGAAAAACCCAATTTCTTCAAAAAGAACGACACACCTGTCGCTTCATGAAAAAATTAGGTTTAGCTTGTCTTTAAACAATCACTATCCATCTATTTACTTATCCCTACATCCAAAGAATAACATATTTACAACAAATGTCAACGCTTTCAACGACATTTGTTTGTAATAAAAATAAAAAAAGCATACAAACAATGTTTGTATGCTTCACTATGACCCGTACGGGACTCGAACCCGTGTTACCGCCGTGAAAGGGCGGTGTCTTAACCGCTTGACCAACGGGCCATTAAAAAGAAAAAACGGAGAAGGAGGGATTTGAACCCTCGCGCCGGTTTCCCGACCTACACCCTTAGCAGGGGCGCCTCTTCAGCCACTTGAGTACTTCCCCAAGAAATAAATGGGCCTAAATGGACTCGAACCATCGACCTCACGCTTATCAGGCGTGCGCTCTAACCAGCTGAGCTATAGGCCCCAAATAAGAAAAAAGCGGGTGACGAGAATCGAACTCGCGACAACAGCTTGGAAGGCTGTGGTTTTACCACTAAACTACACCCGCAAATTTTTCTTGGATGGCGCGGGACAGAATCGAACTGCCGACACATGGAGCTTCAATCCATTGCTCTACCAACTGAGCTACCGAGCCAAAAACGGTCTGGACGGGACTCGAACCCGCGACCTCCTGCGTGACAGGCAGGCATTCTAACCAGCTGAACTACCAAACCAATTCGTTTTTGCTTTATGCAAATGTATGCTTTAAAAAATAAAAGCAATTGCGGGGGCAGGATTTGAACCTACGACCTTCGGGTTATGAGCCCGACGAGCTACCTGACTGCTCCACCCCGCGATAATTAGACTAAGGAAACTTAATTCCTAAGAAAGGAGGATAAGGGATTCGAACCCTTGCACGGTTTTACCCGCCTGACGGTTTTCAAGACCGTTCCCTTCAGCCGGACTTGGGTAATCCTCCGTAACAAAACTATGACCCGTACGGGACTCGAACCCGTGTTACCGCCGTGAAAGGGCGGTGTCTTAACCGCTTGACCAACGGGCCATTTTATAAAATTATGGGCCTAAATGGACTCGAACCATCGACCTCACGCTTATCAGGCGTGCGCTCTAACCAGCTGAGCTATAGGCCCAAAAAGAAAAGCGGGTGACGAGAATCGAACTCGCGACAACAGCTTGGAAGGCTGTGGTTTTACCACTAAACTACACCCGCATGGCGGTCTGGACGGGACTCGAACCCGCGACCTCCTGCGTGACAGGCAGGCATTCTAACCAGCTGAACTACCAAACCATACTTTTCTTTTTATGTGCTTTTGAAATCAAAAGCAATTGCGGGGGCAGGATTTGAACCTACGACCTTCGGGTTATGAGCCCGACGAGCTACCTGACTGCTCCACCCCGCGATAATTAGACCAAGGAAATTTAATTCCTAAGAAAGGAGGATAAGGGATTCGAACCCTTGCACGGTTTTACCCGCCTGACGGTTTTCAAGACCGTTCCCTTCAGCCGGACTTGGGTAATCCTCCATGATAAAAATAAAACTATAAACAACGTCACAATGGACCTTGTAGGACTCGAACCTACGACCGGACGGTTATGAGCCGTCTGCTCTAACCAACTGAGCTAAAGGTCCAGGCTCTTCCAAATGTATAATCGCGGCGGAGGGGATCGAACCCCCGACCTCCCGGGTATGAACCGGACGCTCTAGCCAGCTGAGCTACACCGCGAAACTCTTATATTAAATAAGAATGGAGCCTAGCGGGATCGAACCGCTGACCTCCTGCGTGCAAAGCAGGCGCTCTCCCAGCTGAGCTAAGGCCCCATGAAAATTATTATCGGGAAGACAGGATTCGAACCTGCGACCCCTTGGTCCCAAACCAAGTGCTCTACCAAGCTGAGCTACTTCCCGTATATAACTAATGCACCCAAAGGGAGTCGAACCCCTAACCTTTTGATTCGTAGTCAAACACTCTATCCAGTTGAGCTATGGGTGCTAAATATAAAACAATGCCGAGGACCGGAATCGAACCGGTACGGTGATCACTCACCGCAGGATTTTAAGTCCTGTGCGTCTGCCAGTTCCGCCACCCCGGCGTAATGAATTGGCTAAGCGGAAAACGGGGTTCGAACCCGCGACCCCCACCTTGGCAAGGTGGTGCTCTACCACTGAGCTATTTCCGCAAAATGGTGCCGGCTAAAGGACTTGAACCCTCGACCCTCTGATTACAAATCAGATGCTCTACCAACTGAGCTAAGCCGGCTAAATATGCGGGTGAAGGGACTTGAACCCCCACGCCTTGCGGCGCTAGATCCTAAATCTAGTGCGTCTGCCAATTCCGCCACACCCGCAAATGAAATATGAATATGAGCCGTACAGGGCTCGAACCTGTGACCCTCTGATTAAAAGTCAGATGCTCTACCAACTGAGCTAACGGCTCAAAAAATGGAGGTTAACGGGATCGAACCGCTGACCCCCTGCTTGTAAGGCAGGTGCTCTCCCAGCTGAGCTAAACCTCCAAAAACAACAATTCGCGTGGCGACGTCCTACTCTCACAAAGGGAAACCCTTCACTACAATCGGCGCTAAGAAGCTTAACTTCTGTGTTCGGCATGGGAACAGGTGTATCCTT
>NZ_CP172914.1:0-225000 GCF_050537425.1 Enterococcus sp. DIV1307a | reverse complement strand
CGGGGTGCTTTTCACCTTTCCCTCACGGTACTGGTTCACTATCGGTCACTAGGGAGTATTTAGCCTTGCGGGATGGTCCCCGCGGATTCCGACGGAATTTCTCGTGTTCCGCCGTACTCAGGATCCTCCTAGGTGTTGTTAGCATTTCGTCTACGGGGCTTTCACCCTCTTTAGCGGAATTTTCCAAATCCTTCAACTATACTAACAGACTACCATATCGGAGTCCTACAACCCCAACAAGCAAGCTTGTTGGTTTGGGCTCTTCCCGTTTCGCTCGCCGCTACTCAGGGAATCGAATTTTCTTTCTCTTCCTGCAGGTACTAAGATGTTTCAGTTCTCTGCGTCTACCTCTAATCAGCTATGTATTCACTGAAAAGTAATATCCTATAAAAGATATTGGGTTCCCCCATTCGGAAATCTCTGGATCATAGCTTACTTACAGCTCCCCAAAGCATATCGGTGTTAGTCCCGTCCTTCATCGGCTCCTAGTGCCAAGGCATCCACCGTGCGCCCTTATTCACTTAACCTTATCAACCTTACGGTTGGGTCTTGATCACTTCTTCTAGCGATAGAAGGTTAATCAATAAATAAGCAATTGAACTTATTAAAAAACTCATTCAACGCGGTGTTCTCGGTTTGTTTTGATTCTTTTTACTTCAATATCCAGTTTTCAATGAACGAATGTTTTGAGAGTAGACCTCTCAAAACTGAACAAAGTAAAGACGAAATGTGTATTTCCGTAATATTCCTTAGAAAGGAGGTGATCCAGCCGCACCTTCCGATACGGCTACCTTGTTACGACTTCACCCCAATCATCTATCCCACCTTAGGCGGCTGGCTCCAAAAAGGTTACCTCACCGACTTCGGGTGTTACAAACTCTCGTGGTGTGACGGGCGGTGTGTACAAGGCCCGGGAACGTATTCACCGCGGCGTGCTGATCCGCGATTACTAGCGATTCCGGCTTCATGCAGGCGAGTTGCAGCCTGCAATCCGAACTGAGAGAAGCTTTAAGAGATTTGCATGACCTCGCGGTCTAGCGACTCGTTGTACTTCCCATTGTAGCACGTGTGTAGCCCAGGTCATAAGGGGCATGATGATTTGACGTCATCCCCACCTTCCTCCGGTTTGTCACCGGCAGTCTCGCTAGAGTGCCCAACTAAATGATGGCAACTAACAATAAGGGTTGCGCTCGTTGCGGGACTTAACCCAACATCTCACGACACGAGCTGACGACAACCATGCACCACCTGTCACTTTGTCCCCGAAGGGAAAGCTCTATCTCTAGAGTGGTCAAAGGATGTCAAGACCTGGTAAGGTTCTTCGCGTTGCTTCGAATTAAACCACATGCTCCACCGCTTGTGCGGGCCCCCGTCAATTCCTTTGAGTTTCAACCTTGCGGTCGTACTCCCCAGGCGGAGTGCTTAATGCGTTTGCTGCAGCACTGAAGGGCGGAAACCCTCCAACACTTAGCACTCATCGTTTACGGCGTGGACTACCAGGGTATCTAATCCTGTTTGCTCCCCACGCTTTCGAGCCTCAGCGTCAGTTACAGACCAGAGAGCCGCCTTCGCCACTGGTGTTCCTCCATATATCTACGCATTTCACCGCTACACATGGAATTCCACTCTCCTCTTCTGCACTCAAGTCTCCCAGTTTCCAATGACCCTCCCCGGTTGAGCCGGGGGCTTTCACATCAGACTTAAGAAACCGCCTGCGCTCGCTTTACGCCCAATAAATCCGGACAACGCTTGCCACCTACGTATTACCGCGGCTGCTGGCACGTAGTTAGCCGTGGCTTTCTGGTTAGATACCGTCAGGGGACGTTCAGTTACTAACGTCCTTGTTCTTCTCTAACAACAGAGTTTTACGATCCGAAAACCTTCTTCACTCACGCGGCGTTGCTCGGTCAGACTTTCGTCCATTGCCGAAGATTCCCTACTGCTGCCTCCCGTAGGAGTCTGGGCCGTGTCTCAGTCCCAGTGTGGCCGATCACCCTCTCAGGTCGGCTATGCATCGTGGCCTTGGTGAGCCGTTACCTCACCAACTAGCTAATGCACCGCGGGTCCATCCATCAGCGACACCCGAAAGCGCCTTTCACTCTTATGCCATGCGGCATAAACTGTTATGCGGTATTAGCACCTGTTTCCAAGTGTTATCCCCCTCTGATGGGTAGGTTACCCACGTGTTACTCACCCGTCCGCCACTCCTCTTTCCAATTGAGTGCAAGCACTCGGGAGGAAAGAAGCGTTCGACTTGCATGTATTAGGCACGCCGCCAGCGTTCGTCCTGAGCCAGGATCAAACTCTCATAATAAAAGTTAGAACAATCTTACGATTGTTAAGCTCAATTTGTTTGCTAGCATATTGCTTGCTTGTTAAAAATGTTTGTTGTCTTGAATTGAATCAAGACGCCCTACACATTTGGTTCGTCTATTCTTTGTTCAGTTTTCAAAGGTCTACGTTACCTCGCAGCAACTTTTATATCATAACAAACTTTCGTTTGAATGTCAAGAACTTTTTTAAAAAAGTTTTTTTAAGTTGTTTTGCTCGGTTGTTGTTGTCTGTTGTGACAACTTCTATATCTTATCATCTCGCTTGTTATTTGTCAACAACTTTTTTGTTGTTTTTTCAAACTTTTTTCGAGAGATTTGAAATCAAGAATTGTTATTTAATTATTGATTTCTGAATCGCTCAGCTGTGTGACTCGCCTTGCGACATGTAATAATATACCAAGATTTCAAGCATTGGTCAATCATTATTTTCACTTTTTTTAAACTTTTTTTCAATACCGATTATTCTTTCTTATCCGATTAGATAAAGTTCGTTTTTTTATCAGATTACCCATTCTTTTTATTACCCATCTTCGATTTTTTTAGAAAAAAAGAATTGGTTTCAATTGTTTTTCTATTCTTTTTTTATTTAATTTTTTGCGAATACAAAAAAAAGATGCCCTTAAGGCATCTTTTTTTATCTCATTGTTGGGAATAGCAAGACATCACGAATTGATTGTGCATCAGTTAATAACATAACTAGTCGATCAATCCCAATACCTAATCCTCCGGTTGGTGGTAAGCCATATTCTAAGGCTTCGATGAAATCTTCATCTACTCCGTGTGCTTCATCATTTCCTTGTTCCCGTTCTTTTTCTTGTTCTTCAAAACGTTCACGTTGGTCAATTGGATCATTTAATTCTGTAAATGCATTAGCAAACTCTTTTCCGATAATAAACAGTTCAAAGCGGTCAGTGAAACGACCATCTTCTGGATTTTTCTTCGCTAATGGTGAAACAGCTACTGGGTGACCATAAATAAATGTTGGTTGTTGCAACGTATCTTCTACAAATGTTTCGAAAAATTCATTAATGATATGACCGACTGTCATGGCATCTGTAATTTCAACATTATGTTCTTTAGCCAACGCACGGGCTTCTTCTATCGTCATCTCTTGCCAAAAATCTACGCCCGTTTGTTCTTTGACCGCATCTACCATGTGTAGACGTTTGAAAGGACTTCCTAAGTCAACCGCTTGACCATCGTACGTGATATCAGTAGTTCCTAAGACTTTTTCCGCAGCATTACGAATAATTCCCTCTGTTAAATCCATCACATCTTGATAATCAGTATAAGCGGTATAAGCTTCTAGCATTGTAAATTCTGGGTTATGAGTGGTATCGATTCCTTCATTACGGAAGACACGACCAATTTCATATACTTTTTCCATGCCACCGACAATTAAACGTTTTAAATGTAACTCTAGGGCAATGCGTAAGTATAAGTCCATATCTAATGCATTATGGTGTGTGATAAATGGACGAGCAGCAGCTCCTCCTGCTTCGTTATGCAAGACAGGCGTTTCTACTTCGACATAGCCATTGCCATCTAGATAACGACGGATTTCGCTAATAATTTGACTGCGTTTCATGAAACGATCAAAGCTTTCTTTGTTACTGATTAAATCCAAATAGCGTTGACGATAACGTTGTTCCACATTCGTTAATCCATGGTATTTATCTGGCAATGGACGCAAAGCTTTAGTTAATAACGTAATTGTTTGAGCTTTAACAGTAACTTCCCCCGTATTGGTTTTCATTATTTGACCTGTCACACCAAAGAAGTCGCCTAAGTCAGCATGTTTAAATAGTTCATAGGCTTCGTCTCCAACTTGGTCCTTCCGAACATAAATTTGAATTTGGCCTTCACGGTCTTGCAAATGGGCGAAACCAGCTTTTCCTTTACCACGTTTTGTCATCATACGTCCAGCAACGCTGACTTCTGTATTCATTTCACTAAGTTCTTCTTTTGTATGATTATCATATTGTTCATGAAGTTCTGCTGAATTATGAGTGCGATCGAAACGTTTACCGAAAGGATCAATCCCTTCTTCACGTAAAGCTTCCATTTTTTCGCGGCGCACGAGCATTTGATCATTTAAATCCTCTAAATGCGCTTGTTGTTCTTCTGCCACTGTTGTTCCTCCATTCTTGATTTTAACCTATCCTAATAATGCCACAGTAATTCGAAAAAAAGCAAGCCGAATTTTACTTTCGGCTTGAATTTTTTATTCTTCTATAGTAGTTACAGCAACTTTGGAAATCTTCTCTACAAAGGCATCAAGTAAATCGACAACTGCTTGTTGTGTTTCAACTTGGTTAATCGCAACTTTCACTTTGGCTGCTCGCGAAATTCCTTTTAGATAGTAAGAAGCATGTTGGCGAAACTCACGGACCGCAATTTTTTCACCTTTTAAATCCACTAATCGTTGTAAATGAACTTTTGCAATGTTAATTTTTTCAGCTGGTGAAGGCTCAGGCATCAATTCGCCCGTTTCCAAGTATTCTTTCGTCCGTTGAATCATCCAAGGATTGCCCAAAGCAGCTCGACCAATCATCACACCATCCGCTCCAACATATTCTAACATGCGTTTAGCATCTTCAGGCGTTTTGACATCTCCATTTCCCATAAAAGGAATGGTTAAATGCTTTTTCACTTCCTTTAAAACGTCCCAGTTGGCTGTCCCTTCGTACATTTGGACACGTGTCCGACCATGCATAGCAATTGCCGAAGCGCCTGCTTGTTCGGCAGCCAAAGCGTTGTCTACAGCATATAGATGATCTTCATCCCAGCCTGTTCGCATTTTTACAGTGACAGGCAAAGAAACTGCCGAAGAGACTGCGTGAACCATCTCATGCACTTTATTCGGATCCAGCAACCATTTCGCACCAGCTTCAGCTTTAATTATTTTATTGACAGGGCAACCCATGTTAATATCAATAATCGCCGCTTGCGTATTTTCTTCCACAAACTTAGCAGCTTCCACTAATGTTTCTTTATCTCCACCAAAAATTTGTACACTTAAAGGATATTCTCGCTCATCAATATATAGCATTTCTAAGGTTTTTTTGTTTCTTAATTTAATTCCTTTGTCACTAATCATTTCACAAACGACTAATCCTGCGCCAAATTCTTTTACAGTCACACGAAAAGCGGCGTTACTAATACCCGCCATCGGAGCTACGACAACACGGTTGGGGATTTCAACGTCTCCAATTTTCCACATAGTCTTTCCTCCTACTTTTGTTTCGTATTGCGAATCGCTTCATCGCGAAGTTCAATTAATTCTTCTTCACTATAGTGATATTTATTGTTACAGAATTGACAAACTGCTTCTGCTCCATGATCTTCATCGATCATCGCATTTAATTCATCGATCCCAACAGCAATCAAAGCGGTCGCAAATTTTTCTTTGGAACAGTCACATTTAAATTGTACAGGCATTTTTTCTAAAATTTCTACTTCGTCTTCTCCCAACAAGCGATACAAGACTTGTTCAGGTGTTTCTCCATTTTCTAGTAATTGTGAAATTGGTGGCACTTCCGCTAGACGCTGTTCAATAAAATCAATGGTACTTTCATCGGCACCTGGCATTACTTGAATCATAAAACCACCGGCTGCTTTCACAGATTCATCCGTGTCCACCAATACACCTAAACCGATAGCTGAAGGAACTTGTTCAGAGACCGCCATAAAATATGTAAAGTCTTCACCGATTTCACCAGAAACAATAGGTGTTTGTCCAGAAAAGGTTTCTTTTAATCCTAAATCTTTAATGACTGTGAAAATCCCTTCGTTACCGACAGCGCCACGTACATCAATTTTACCTGTTGCATTCAACTTTAAGCTGACATGTGGATTTTTAATGTAGCCTTTTGTTTCTCCACGGCCATTACTATCGACAATAATAGCGCCAGCTGGGCCATTTCCTTGTACTTTTACAGTTAATTTATCGTCACCTTTTAAAGTCGCTCCTAGTAAAAGGGCTCCAATCAATGTGCGCCCTAACGCTGCGGTAGAAGAACTCCATGTATCATGTCTTCTTTGCGCTTCGCTAACAGTTTCAGTGGCACTGATGGCATATGCTCGAATTGAACCTTTATAACAAAGGGCTTTTACCAAATAATCTTCCATTCTTTTTCCTCTTCTCTTGGTGCTTTTTTGTCCATTAGTCAGATAATACTAGGAATCAGGTGTTTTTTCAACCAAATAATCTTCCTTCTATAGAATATCTTAATATTATAGAAGGTGCAGTATTCGTCAACTCGACAAATACTGCACCTTCTACTAATTGGTTATTTATAACGATCTTCGTAGTTATTGCGATCATATTCAGAATTGGAATCTGAATCTTTTTTCTCTTCAGATTGGACTTCTTTTTCTGTTTGTTCGCTTTCTACTTTGACTTCTTCTGCTTCATCATGTAATTCTTTTTTCGCTTCTTCAAAGTCTTGCTTTTCTTCAACTTGTTTTTGCGCTTCTTTTTCTTCTAAAGCACGTTTTGCTTCTTCGAATGTTTGCGCTTCTTTTTCACTAGGATAGTCGCTGTCAGTACCTTCAGGCATTTTACCTGTTTCAAATAATGATTTGATTGCTTTTGCATCTAATGTTTCATATTCTAATAGTTTTTCAGCGATTAGTTTATGTTGTTCACGGTGCGCTTCGATAATTTCATGCGCTTTCGTATGAGCATCCATTAAGATACGACGAACTTCCTGATCGATTTCAAACGCCACTTGTTCTGAGTAAGCTTTTGTTTGACCATAATCACGACCGACAAAGACTTGATGGTTTCCTTCATATTGAACAGGTCCTAATTTGTCGCTCATTCCATATTCAGTTACCATGCTACGGGCAATCCCTGTTGCTTGTTCAAAGTCATTTGAAGCCCCTGTTGATTGAACGCCAAAGATAATTTCTTCTGCTGTACGTCCACCAAGTAAGCCAACGATTTGTTCAAACATATCTTCTTTAGTCATTAAGAATTGATCTTCTTTTGGTAAAGCAATCATATAACCGCCTGCGCGACCACGAGGGATAATTGTTACTTTATGGACAACACGGGCACGGCTTAAGACTAAACCAACGATTGTGTGTCCCGCTTCATGGTAAGCCACCATTTCGCGTTCTTTTTTATTAATCACGCGATCTTTTTTAGCTGGACCAGCAATTACGCGGTCTTCGGCTTCATCCACATCAGAAGCATCAATTTTTTTCTTGTTACGACGAGCGGCAACTAAGGCTGCTTCGTTTAAGACATTTTCTAAATCAGCACCAGCAAAACCTGGTGTTTGTTGTGCAACAACTTTCAAATCAACGTCATCAGCTAACGGTTTGTTTTTCGCATGAACACGTAAAATCGCTTCACGACCTTTGACATCTGGACGTCCTACCAAGATTTGGCGGTCAAAACGACCTGGACGTAACAACGCTGGGTCTAACACGTCTGAACGGTTCGTTGCAGCAATTACGATAACTCCTTCATTGCCATCAAAACCATCCATCTCAACTAATAATTGGTTAAGGGTTTGTTCACGTTCGTCGTGTCCGCCACCCATACCAGCACCACGTTGACGACCAACTGCATCGATTTCATCGATAAAGATAATCGCAGGTGCGTTTTTCTTCGCTGTTTCAAATAAATCCCGGACACGGCTAGCACCGACCCCGACAAACATTTCAACGAAATCTGAACCTGAGATTGAGTAAAATGGCACACCTGCTTCACCTGCTACAGCTTTAGCAAGTAACGTTTTACCAGTCCCTGGAGGTCCCTCTAATAGTACGCCCGCAGGAATCCGTGCGCCTAATTCAGCGAAACGACGTGGATCTTTTAAGAATTCCACTACTTCAACTAATTCTTGTTTTTCTTCTTCCGCACCAGCTACATCTGAGAAGCGGACACGGTTAGCTTTTTTATCGGCTTCTTTGGCTTTTGATTTACCGAAGTTCATCACACGGCCACCGCCGCCACCGCCACCGCCTTGTTGGCTCATCATCATGTAGAAGAAGAAGAAAATAATCACTAATGGTAAGAAACTAAACAACAATGACAACCAAGCGCCACTTGTTGATTGTTCTTTGACAACTAGCTTCACCTTGTTATTTTGTGCCGCATCTTGAATGCCAGCTAAGGTTGTATCACTAGGTAAAACGGTTGTTGTGAAGCCTTTTGACGACGCTTGCGTTGAGCCCCACAATGACAGACCACCTGTGTCTTTCACTTCTTGTTTTTCTTTATACTGACCTTCAATCCGGTAAACCCCATTGGTTGGTTGAATGGTCATGTCTTTGACTTTTCCGTCTTCCAATTGTTGTTGGAAGGTTGAGTAATCGATGTCTGGCGATTGTTGGTTGTTATTTCCAAAAATGAAATAGACAACCATGACCATGGCAAGTACTACTAAGACGTAGTATAAACCATTTTTCATGCCATTATTCTTTTTGTTCATGCCTGTCCTCCTTATGCTCATCATTACAATTCATGTTATTCTTTTATCAATCCTGACCTTTACATTGTAACACAATTAATTCCTTGATAGATATTAATTTGATTCGTAAACTTCAGGTTTTAAAACGCCAATATAAGGCAAGTTGCGGTACGTTTCTGCATAGTCTAATCCGTAACCGACCACAAACTCATTGGGCACATCAAACCCTACGTAGTCAGCTTTAATGTCTACCACACGGCCTTCTGGTTTATCTAATAAGGTAACAATTTTCACAGATGCAGCTTTACGGTATCTAAACAAATCTACTAAATACGCTAATGTACGACCACTATCGATGATATCTTCTACGATTAAAATATGTCTACCTTCGACATTTGTGTCCAAGTCTTTGACAATTTTTACTTCGCCTGAAGAAACTGTCGCGTTGCCGTAGCTAGATACATCCATAAAGTCCAATTCTAAATAAGTATTGATTTCACGAGTCAAATCAGCCATAAATGGTACTGCACCTTTTAAAATACCGACCACTAAAGGATTTTTCCCTTGATATTCTTCTGTCAGTTGCTTGCCAAGCTCTGCAGACTTCGCAAGAATTTCTTCTTTGGAGATTAGGACTTTCTCAATATCTTTTTCTATCATAGTGCGCTCCTTTCAGCATTACTCCTTTGTCTTAAAAAGGAGTCTGTAGTGTATTTTATCAGTTTCTAAAGGAATACTCAAATAGGAATTTGCAAATTTTGGTACCCAAATGATTTCCTCTTGCTCATCCGTAATGACCCAAGCACTCTCTCTCGCTTCATTTGGCACTTTTTGATCAATAAAAACTCTGCTTAATTTTTTCGTAAACCCTGGTTTTAATGTAATCCGATCACCACTTTGGCGATGACGAACGGTCAAAGGTGTGGCTGTGGTCAACGGGATTGCCAACAACTGGCCCGCCCATTGATTAATCTCTTCAGGAAGAGGAAACGGTTTGTCTGTCGCAATTAATCCTAGCCACTCGGTTTCCGATAAATAAATCCCCGCACCAGGTACTAATAAATGTGTAACTTCTTCTCGCTGTGCAGCCTGTTTTTGTTCTAAGCATAGCCAATCATAACTTTTAGCTAGTTGCCATTGCTGTTCTAACATAACCGAGCCTTGCGGTTGCCGTTCATCATTCAAAACTTTTAAAATTTGTGTCATCTGGCGTTGGTTTAACGAAACCCCTAATGGCACTAATGTTTTTTGGAAAAACGCGGTTAAAAAGAAGTGCTGGTACGCAAGCGTTTCTTTTAATAATCTCTTCAAAGGAATGCGCCATCCTTGTTTGGTCGGTTCTACGGCTTCAGATAATTGAGGCTCAATTTGTTCTTGAATAAATTCTTGGGCAAAACGTTGTTCATTACTAAAAGAAGCAATCTGATCTAAGAATTGCGGATTTTCCTGCTTTAATAGCGGCAAAACCTGATTACGGAGCCGATTTCTCAAATATTCATTGGTTTGGTTCGTTTCGTCCTCAAAATAAACGAATGCTTGGCGCTGTGCAAATTGATACAATTCTTCTTTTGGATAAATGAGTAACGGACGAATCAATTCCCCTGTCGCAAAAGGACGTCTCTCTTTAATGCCCGCGGAATGGGAAAAATTAGTTCCTCGAATCAGTTTCATTAAAATCGTTTCCGCTTGATCGTCTAGATGATGTGCCGTCATTAAGACCGCCGCACCTTCAATTTCCATGACTTCTTTAAAAAATTCATAACGAAATGTGCGCGCTTTTGCTTCTAAATTCCGTTGCTTTTCAGGGTCTTCCCAACGTGTTTCATAATACGTTAGCTCTCGCTGCTGACAATAGGTAGCGAGATATTGCGCTTCCTGTGCCGACGCTTCTCGCAATTGATGATTGACGTGTGCAACAACCAATTGTAATTGTTCTTTTTCTGCCACCTGTTCCATTAACGTCAAAAGGGCCATGGAGTCTACACCACCAGAAACGGCGACCACGATTGTTTGATGCGGTTGCCAAAATCCTTGTTCTTTTCCTCGTTTATAAAACTGCCAAAACATTGTTCGCCCTTCTTTCTTCCTTAGAATAAAAGAGGAACCGAGAAATAACCCATTCGTTATCCCCAGTCCCCCTATTTGTTTGTGCTTAGCCGCGACGTCCGCCACGTCCGCCACGTTTGCCTTCAGTATTACGTTTTAATGAAGATAAACGATCATCACTATCTTTCAAGAAAGAGCTCATCAATGAGTCAAAATCTTGTTTATTGTTATTGTTATTTGCTTGTGGTTTATTGAAAGGCTTTTTGCCCCCTGCGCGTGGATTACGGTCACGATTCTCATAATTGTTTTCACGACGTTGAAATTCACGTTTTGGTTGTTGCCCTTCTGCTGGCTCTTGTGCTTTACGGATCGATAAGCCAATTTTGCCGTCGTCACCAACTGAGGTTACTTTCACTGTTACTTCGTCACCTACTGTTAATACATCATGAATATCTTTAACGAATCCATTAGACACTTCACTGATGTGTACTAACCCAGTTTTTCCTTCTCCTAAATCAATAAATGCACCAAAGTTAGTAATCCCTGACACTTTTCCTGGCAATTTAGCTCCTACTTCGATTGACATAAAAAAATTGTTCCTCCTATTTTTTCCCTAATTATAATTGCAGTTTATTCAGCTGAAGACTTAGTTGTTTCAGTTGAAGACTGTGATTGACTATTTTTTTCTGAACTGCTCTTGCTTTCTTCCGCTCCAGAAGTCTGTGTTTTTTTCATTTGTTCTGGTGTGGGATAAATCTGTTCGCCTTCTTTTGAGAGAAGGAAACGGCTACGTGCTAATTTTGCCACATAATCATCATCTTTTAACAAAGCAACGTCTTTTTTTAGATCCTTGACCTTCTTATCAACTGCTACGGATTCAGCAATTGCATCTGCTCGTTCTTGTTTGAAAGCACCTAAGCGATGATAATCTTTCATCAATTGGATGCCAGAAAAGGCAAAAATAATGAAGGCCACGAGAAAAATCGCTGCCAAGCGTCTGCGTCTAAAAATCAATTGTTTCTGTTGTTTTTGGAATTCGACATACTGTTCTTTCGTGTAGTCATTTTCCAATGCCGCAACTTTCTTCGAGTTTTTTTCATTCTTTCCCATCGTCTCGCTCCACTCGCTTTGGATTGTCCGTTTTATTATACCAACATCTAAGAACCTTGTCTAATGTTAATTTCAGAGAAGTTAAAGAAAATCAAGCTTTTTTCTAAAATATTCTTTGCTTTTGAAATAACAGCGGTTGATTTATTAATTTTTTTCAAAAGCGGCGCGTCTGTTTCATTAAAACGCTGAAAGGATGAAGCGCTTGGAATATTCATCTTTTCAATGAACTTGCCAAGCGCTCCATCCTCACCTGTTTATTCTTCAGAGACACGTGTTTCTGATTTTATTTCATACATTTTTGTGGCATCTTCTTTTTTCGTAGAGTCATTTAGTTGCAGGACTTCTACTTCTAAAATTCTGTTCCCAAATTGAATTTTGACAAGGTCACCAATCTTCACAGTACTAGAAGATTTGGCTAAGACTCCGTTGATTTGAATCCGACCTTTATCAGCGACTTCTTTGGCAACTGTTCTTCTTTTAATAATGCGAGAAACTTTTAAAAATTTATCTAACCGCATCACATTCACCTCTTTTATTTTTTTTGTCTCATCCGTAAAATTTTTGCGCCATACGGTAAACTTAACCATTCACGTATCGTAAATAATTCTACCTTAATGATGGTGCTAATAAAAACTGTACCACCCACTGCAACACCTAAAACTGTAACGAAAAACGCTTGACTTCGGTGATGCACACCTTGGAACAAGATGGAGATAATTCCTTGATAGACCAGTAATGACAGCATCATGATTGCTAAACTAAGCAACAGTTTTTTCAAAAAGTTTCGTTCTCGAACAAAACAATTAATCGCTGCATCCGATTGTCGGACTAAAACGAATAACGTCGCTAGTAACCCAAGAATAGTAGACCAACTAGCACCTAATGTTCCCCAACGAATGGTGAAAAAGCCCGTTGTCAGTAATTTCACTAATAAGCCCACACCAGCTGCCACTAAAGGACCTTTAAAACGATTGCGACTTTGTTCAATACTTTGGTAGGCCTGAATAATGGCCATAAAAGCGATGGATAAAACATACACCCCTAAAACATCGTTGCCTTTATAATCTTTAAAAAGCGTAAAGTTCATGTACGGCAATAACATCATCAGACCAATCGAAGCCGCCGATGCCAAGGTTGTGGTAAGACGCAAAAAGATTTTTGCAACTTGTAAAAATTGTTGACGGTCTTTTTTCATAAAATATTTTGTCAAACCTGGTAAAAAGGTCGAGCTTAAAGCTAAAGCAATTACCAATCCTAATTGAACTAGTGGTTGTCCTCTATCATAGACCCCTTTGTCAACTTTCGCAGCTAAATCAGAGAGCCCGAAAAGCATGAGGGCATTTTTTACTTTAAAGGAATCAATTAATTGAAATAGAATCAGAAAAGCACTATATAAAGAGACCAAACCACCCTCAATCATTAAACGTTTAAATAGTCCTGTGGTTTGAGGCATAATCTTCCATTGATGCAAGTATTCCGTACTTCCACTAAGAATTTTTCGATTGTAGTACCATAAGACAAGTACCGCTAAGACACCGCCAGCCAACGCACCACTCATGGCCACCGTCCCCGTTTGGTAAATGGAGCCACCAAAGTAATGATAGGACAACGCAGCTACTAGAATAACCCCGACACGCACAAACTGTTCCATCACCTGTGAAATACCACTAGGCACCATCAACAAATGACCTTGAAAATTCCCACGATAGAAAGAAAGAATTGGAACGAGTAAAAAGGTAAAGGAAACAACTTCCATTAATGGTTGGAGTGCAGCATCCCCCATACTAATAGCAATTTCTTGACTACCAAAGAAAAAGAAGGCCCAACAAGCAATCGCTAACCATAACACATAGGGATATAGTTGGCGCAACACTTGTTTTTGACTCCGAATATCTGGTTGTTCAGCAACAATTTTGGAAATAAATTGCGGTAAGCCTGACAATGCTAATGTCATCGCAATCCCATAGATTGGATAAACTTGCTGATACACGTAAAATCCTTCATCCCCTACAAAGTTCTGAAAAGGAACGCGATAAAACGCACTCAACACTTTTGCAATGAAGGAAGCAATGGTTAACACAACGGCACCTTGCATCATTCGTTGCATTTCTTTTTGTGCCATCTTCTAGGCCTCCTTTTAAAGGGAATCCGTTTCTTGCGAATGTTTGTATTTTTCTTGTCGCAATGCGGTTGTAAAAGTAGCAATTTCTTGAATCCAAACAGCTTCTTTACAATCTTTCGGCAACTTCAAGGAAATAGTCATTTGTTCTTTCTCAACTGCTAGATCCGCTTTTAAGCTGGTTGCCGATAACGCTTCAAACAACTGCTCCACAGAGTATGTTTTTGTGCCAATTTTACTTAACACAAACTTGACTTTTTGGTCGCGTTTACGAATACTTTCTAACAAGGCACGGTCGCCATCCATTTTGATACGGCCAGTGGTTAATAAATGCGCCACTTCGTCAGGATACTCTCCAAAGCGGTCTAACAAGTCCGCTTCTAATTCTTCGTACATATCCATATTTTCTAATTGACGAATCCGTTTATAAATTTCAATTTTTTGTCGTTCGTCTGTAATATACGTTCCTGGAATATAAGCATCAATGCCCAAATCAATCTCAACAGACGTTTTTTGGTCTTGGATATTTTTTCCTTGTTTACGAGCAACTGCCTCAGATAACATCTGTGAGTACATATCAAACCCAACCGAATCAATGAAGCCATGTTGTTGGGCACCAAGAAGGTTTCCGGCCCCTCGAATGGAAAGGTCACGCATCGCAATTTTGAACCCAGAACCTAATTCCGTAAAGTCTTTAATTGCTTCTAAACGTTTCTCACTAACTTCGTTTAGGATTTTTTGCTGTTCGTACATAAAATAAGCATAGGCCACTCGATTGCTACGCCCCACACGACCACGTAATTGATACAACGTAGATAAGCCCATGTAGTCCGCATTTTCTACAAACAAGGTATTAGCATTAGGAATATCTACTCCTGTTTCAATAATCGTTGTAGTGACTAATATATCATATTGTCCTTCAATAAAATCAAACAAAGTATTCTCCAGTTGTACTTCTGTCATTTGACCATGTGCATACGCAATTCGTGCATCTGGAACTAGTGCTTGTAACTCTTCAACTTTTCGTTCAATCGTATCTACTCGATTGTATAAATAAAAGACTTGGCCATCTCGGGCCATTTCTCGCTCAATCGCTTCCCGAATCGCCCCAGGATTATTTTCCATGACATACGTTTGGATCGGATAACGATTCTCTGGTGGGGTTTCGATGACGGATAAATCACGGACACCTAACATTGACATATGAAGGGTCCTTGGGATTGGCGTTGCTGTTAACGTCAAGACATCCACTTGTGAACGCAATTGTTTTAGTCGTTCTTTATGTTTCACTCCAAACCGTTGTTCCTCATCAATAATCAACAAGCCTAAATCACTAAAATTAATATCTTGCGACAATAAACGATGGGTACCAATCACAATATCTACTTGGCCATGTTTAATTTTTTCAATTGTTTCATTTTGCTGTTTTTTCGTGCGGAAACGACTTAATAAACCAATTTCTACAGGAAAGCCCTCAAACCGCTCTTGAATCGTTTCGTAATGTTGTTGCGCTAAAATAGTTGTTGGCACTAAAAAGGCGACCTGTTTATTGTTGCTAACAGCTTTGAAAGCCGCTCGTAAAGCCACTTCTGTTTTACCAAACCCTACATCGCCAACTAACAAACGATCCATTGGTCGAGATTTTTCCATGTCGTGTTTAATTTCGGCAGCACTACGTAATTGATCATCTGTTTCAGAATACGGAAAAGCCTCTTCAAATTCTTTTTGATACGCATCATCTGGCGGAAAAGCATAACCTTTTTCCGATTCTCTTGTCGCATAAAGTAAGATTAAATCATCCGCGATATCTTCAATTTTCGAAGCAACTTTTCGTTTAGTTTTCGTCCATTCACTGCCGCCTAGCTTGTTAATTTTCGGCGTTTTAGACTCGGAAGCAACGAACTTTTGAATCAAGTTCAATTGTGTTACTGGAATAAATAACTTGTCATCATTTTGGTACAAGATAGTCATGTAATCTTGATGGACCCCATCAACTTCTAAGGTTTCCATACCAATATATTTACCAATCCCGTGATTCGCATGAACGACATAATCGCCCGTTTTTAAGTCGCTATAACTTTTCAAACGTTCCGCATTAGAGATTGTTTGACGACGTGCCCGTTTTTTGGTCGTTGTATGAAAAATTTCTTTTTCCGTAATCGCCACGAGCTTGTTTTTAGGTAATTCAAACCCTGTTTGTAATGCCCCTTGAACAATTTGGACATGTCCATCTAACAGCTGATCCCAATTGCTTACTACGCTAGGTATGTCAAAGTCCTGGAATAGCTCTTCGACTTTTTGAATCCGTTCTTTCGTAGGAACAAAAACAACAACCGTTTGGTTTTGCTTTTGCCAACGGTCCACTTCCGCTTTTAGCAACGGCATTTGACCGAAGAATTGTTGCATTGAACGATATTGGAAATTATGGACTTCTTGGAAACGAAGATTCCCCATTCCTTTTTGAAAAAGTGAAAAGAAGGTCGTATTTCGTGCAGTTTTTCGCAATTGATCATGAAAGTCTACGCCAAAAGTTTGTTCAGAAAACACGCGCATTTCTTCAATTTTCAGGGTTTGCCATTCCGCTTCCTCTCTAGCGATTTCTCGCTCCGTTTCCATCATACGAGAATAATCATCCACAAAAAGCAAACTATTTTCTGGTAAATAATCTAACAGAGTAGTTTTTTGTTGGTACAGAAAATCTGTATAATAGTGAGCATTTTCTGTAGGAATCCCTTGTTCCCAAGAAGACAGCAACTGACCAAAATATTCTTCTAAAAAATCGGTCTCCGTTTGATCTTTAGCTGTCGCTAAACGTTTTTCTAGAGCATCTTGTAACCTCGTCATGCCATGATTCATATCTGCCTTTGAGAATACTAAATCAGTCATTGGTGAAATCGTTACTTCTTCAAGATTTTCTAATGAGCGTTGAGTATCCGCTTCAAAATAACGGATTGAGTCAATTTCAACATCAAACAGTTCCACCCGAACAGGGTATTCGGCATTTAGCGGATAGACATCAACAATGCTTCCGCGAATACTAAATTCGCCAGGCTTTCCGACCATCGATTGGCGTTCATAGCCCATTAACACTAAGCGTTGCGCGAGGATTTCAGGTTCTACTTCTGTCCCGATTTCCCAATGAAGTTGCGCATTTTGCCACGTTTC
Source organism: Enterococcus sp. DIV1307a (assembly GCF_050537425.1). Lineage (NCBI taxonomy): Bacteria > Bacillati > Bacillota > Bacilli > Lactobacillales > Enterococcaceae > Enterococcus > Enterococcus sp. DIV1307a. The sequence continues at coordinate 207,799 of NZ_CP172914.1, read as the reverse complement.
TTTCGTTGGCAAATATTTTCGTAGTCCAGCTACTGGTACGACCACGATTCCTGCATTCGCTGTCATCAGGAAATTTAACGCACTCACTCGATCTGCGCGCGCTTCTGGTGAAGAAAAGGCCATTTCGGCGGATAACACTTCATCTACTGGAAATAGATGAACTTGTTCTGAAGGTAAAATATTTAAAAAATCATCTACTAATTGATTGGCATAGTATAGGTTTGGGACCGCAATAACAATTTTTTGATGCGTCTTTTGTAAAGCGCCTGCCATCAGTAATGTTTTAGCAGAGCCTGATAACCCAGTAATTAGTTGGCGCGTTCCTGTTGTCATTAGTTGACTGCGCCATGATTTAGCAATTTCTGTTTGGCTAATTCGTTCGATAATATTCAAACAAGGGCCCTCCTTTCTGCTATTTTCCATTAAATTGATTCATTGTTTCAACAAACGTATGTCCTTCGCATGCATATAAAGCGGCATCGGCTGCTTTTTTTACAGCAAGTAACATCTCTTCGTGTGTTTCTTTGGGAAAAGTACTTAGTACATGGTGGATAACTGTATCATTTTTTGAGGGCCGACCAATGCCAATTTTAATTCTAGGAAAGACATTAGTTCCTAAATGGGCAATCAGACTTTTTATCCCATTGTGGCCGCCAGCACTACCTTTTTGCCGTAAACGAATTTTACCGACCTCTAAGTCTAAGTCATCATAAATAACAATCAAGTCTTCCTCATCTACCCCAAAGTAGGTCAACAGCGGCCCAACAGAGCGACCTGATTCATTCATAAATGTTAATGGTTTCACTAACAATACTTTCTCAGTCCCTATAAAAAACTCTGCAATATCTGCTTCAAAATTACTATTATTAAACGAAACATTTTGCCGATACGCAATTTCATCTAGCGTAATAAAGCCAATGTTGTGTTTTGTTTCTTTGTATTTACTACCGGGATTTCCCAGTCCTACGATTACTTTCATCTTTCATTCTCCTTGGATTATAAGCTTGCCAACACAAAATGGCTGGGAAGCGTATGCGCTACCCAGTTTTATTCATTATACCATAGAAATAAAAAAACTCGCAGTCTTTGAAGATTAAGAAAGATGTAAAAAAATTTTTTAGAAATTTAAATATGCGCAAGATAGTGAAATTACGCACATGTAAGAGCTACCATTTTGAAACAGGTCTGAAAACTGTATCATTTTTACAATCAAAGTTCGTGACATTTTTTACAAACCATGTTACTATCACTTTAGCAACAGGAAATAAAAACTCGTTGCTCACGAAAAAGAATGTAGAGGAAGGAATGGTACACATGACTGCAGCCGCAGGGAATAAAGATCACCAAAAAGTAATTTTAGTCGGGGACGGTGCCGTAGGTTCTAGCTATGCCTTTGCTTTAGTAACTCAGAATATTGCTCAAGAAGTTGGGATTATTGATATTAATGTACCAAAAACTGAAGGAGACGCGTTGGACTTATCTCACGCATTAGCATTTACTTCTCCTAAAAAAATCTATGCTGCTACTTATGACGATTGCCATGATGCAGACTTAGTTGTCTTAACAGCTGGTGCGCCTCAAAAACCAGGCGAAACTCGTTTAGACTTAGTTCATAAAAACTTGAAAATTAATAAAGAAATCGTTACAACAATTGTTGATTCTGGTTTCAACGGTATCTTCTTAGTTGCCGCAAACCCAGTCGACATTTTGACTTATTCAACTTGGAAATTCTCTGGCTTCCCGAAAGAACGAGTAATCGGTTCAGGAACTTCACTAGATTCTGCTCGTTTCCGTCAAGCAATTGCCGAATTAGTTGATGTTGATGCACGAAATGTCCATGCCTACATCTTAGGGGAACACGGAGATACAGAATTCCCAGTTTGGTCACATGCGAATGTCGCTGGCTTACAAATTTACGAATGGGTGAAAAATAATCCTGACGTCGATGAAGAAGCAATGGTTAATTTATTCTTCAACGTACGCGACGCTGCTTACACAATCATCGAGAAAAAAGGAGCTACTTTCTATGGAATCGCGGTTGCACTAGCGCGTATCACTAAAGCTATCCTAAACGATGAAAACTCTGTGTTACCATTATCTGTTTATTTAGAAGGTGAATATGGTCAAAACGATATTTATATCGGTGCACCAGCGATCATCAACCGCCAAGGAGTTAAACAAGTCATTGAAATTCCATTAACAGATGCTGAACAAGAAAAAATGGAAGCTTCTGCTTCTGCATTAAAAGAAGTTATTGAAACAGCTTTTGCTAAATTTGAAGCAGAAGAAGCAAAGTAACTCCTTCTATAATAGTCGAAAATTAAAAACAACCAAGAGTGAACACTATTGTTACTCCGCTTTAAAGCCTGGTACAAAAATCCAAAGTGATTTTTGCACCAGGCTTTACTTTTAATCTGTTTTACTTTACTCATCACTCAACTTTTAAAAAAAATTATTGTTTTGTTTAGCTCGAAAAATAACAATAACCAAAAATAAGTTTGTTATCTAAAATTCACTACACTACTTAATACAGTCCATCTGCTTCTTCTTTTGTCACAATGTAAATATTTTTCATTTGCGTATAAGCATCTAGCATTGATTTATGCGTTTCTCGACCAATTCCTGATTTTTTATAACCGCCAAATGGCGCGCCCGCAGGCAATTGATTGTATGTGTTGACCCACATCCGACCTGTCCGTACACCACGAGCAACCCGTAATGCCACATTGATATCTTGAGAAAAGACCGCACCACCTAGACCATATTCAGAATCATTAGCTAAACGAATGACTTCTTCTTCCGTTTCAAATTTAATCACTGTTGCAACAGGACCAAAGATTTCTTCTTGGGCCACACACATTGTATTCGTACCATTCGCTAATAACGTAGGTGCTAAAAACGCCCCCTTGTCTAGCCCATTTTCTGTTAAACGTTGCCCACCAGTAATCAGTGTAGCTCCTTCCTTCACACCAATTTCGACATATTTTAAAATTTCTTCCAATTGATGCTCATTGATCTGAGCGCCCATTTCAACATCTTTTTCCCACGGGAAACCAACGTTCACTTGTTCAAACTTTTCCTTTAAAGCTTCTACAAATTGATCATAAATACCTGACTGAACGAACACACGAGACCCAGCACAACAAACTTGCCCTTGATTGAATAAAATCCCTAACTGCACGCCTTCTAATGCACGTTCCCAATTGGCATCTTCAAAAATAATGTTGGCTGATTTTCCGCCAAGTTCTAAAGTGGCTGGAATTAGGCGGTCGGCCGCCGCTTTAGCGACAGTGTACCCCACCTCTGTTGAGCCTGTAAAAGCTAGCTTATCAAACCCTGGATGTGCCAACATATAATTTCCTGAATCAGAACCACGACCGGTGATTAAATTCACTACTCCTTTCGGCAAGACTTGATCAAAAATTTTAAACAATTCCAACAGACTTAATGATGTGCTCGAGGACGGATGAATCACAACCGTGTTACCTGCTGCCAACGCTGGTGCTAATTTCCAAGCACCCATTAATAAGGGGAAATTCCACGGAATAATTTGACCCACAACACCGATGGGTTCTTTCACAACAATGGATAACGTATCCTTATCAAATTCTTTGACAGATCCTTCTTCTCCACGAATCACACTAGCAAAATACCGAAAATGGTCTGCACTGGCAGGGACATCAATCGATTGCGTTTCCCGAAGCGGTTTTCCATTATCTAAAGTCTCCACCATAGCCAAATGTTCTTGATTTTCTTCAATCAAATCAGCAATTTTCAATAAAAGATTGCTTCTTGTTACAACGTCAACATCTTTCCATGTCTGAAACGCTTCTTGAGCTGCTTCTACAGCTCGATCCACATCTGCATTTGTGGCATCTACAAATTCTGCTAATTTTTCACCATTACTAGGATTGTAACTAGCAATCATTTTGTTACCACTACCTGTTGTCCACTCTCCATTAATATACAATTGATAGCTACTGGCAACTACTTGATTTATTTCTTTTTTACTCATTTACCCACCTCTTTTTTTATTTTTGTATCCGCTTACAATTATAAGACATCTTCCACCTAAAAGTAAATAATTCTACCTAAAAAAAATATAGCTATCAGCGACTGTTGCTAACTCATCCCGACCTCAAGCCTCCTGGCAATAACTGAATGTATTAAACTTTATTGGAGAGAACTTTTGCCACAAAAAAAGCTAGCACTGAAGAATTAAAATTGCTTCTTCAGTGCTAGCTTTGATTTTTCCAACTCATCCGTTCTTATTGACAAAGAGCTGATTTTTTTATTTATCTTTTGGAACGATATAGTTCATTAAATGTGTTTCATCAGCTGAGATTGTACGTGTCGAAACAACGTTTAATCCCTTCACGTTCATTTCAGAAATTAAGATGCTACCATCTTTAAAGACTTTTTCCACAAATGCGACATGACCATAAGTATTGTCTGCGCCTAAAACGCCAGCTGGGAAGGAAACCGCTGCACCTGCTTTTGGTGTACGACTTACTTTGTACCCGCGTGCACGACCTGTTTCGCCCCAATCTTGACCATTCCCCATTGTTAAGTCCACACGTTTACCTAATTGCGTAATACGGTTGTAGACATATTGTGTACAGTTGCCCCAAGCATAACTATTAAAGGTGTCATAGTTTTTGCCATTATAGGCTGGGAAATTTGATTCCATTGGTTCAACGGTTGCTTTTTCTTTATCATAATAAGTTAAATCGTATGTTTTAATTAACGCATTTAATTTCTTATGGTAATCTTTGTCCGTTGCGTATTTTCCTGTTAGGAAACGTGTCGCTTCTTTGTATGATTTGGCTTCCGTTTTCCAGACACCATGATAGAAATCTTTATTGGAATCTAAACCATTTTTCAATAATTTCGCATAATCTTCCATTGATTCTTTATACGTTGGATATTGACGGAATTTTGCTTCTACTGTGTATAGGTTACCGAAACCATTGTCTTCATAGGTAATAAAAGAAACAGATTGACCTTTGTAATCGCCTTTAATACCAAACAAATTGTAGTTTGGTTTCTGGCTTAATTTACTATTGCCGCTGCCACTTTCTAAAATTGCTTGAGCAATCATCACACTAGCATATAAGTTTTTGTCCTTGGCCACTTTCCGAGCAGATTCCCCGATTTCTTGAATAAACTCTTCTGTCTTCTTCGTTTTGCTGACCGTAAACGTCTCATCGTCTTCCACTAACCCAACCGTTTCATTTGTAACTGGTGGGACTATTTCGGGCTGCGGTGTTGACGCTGCTGGTTGTTCTACTGGTTTTTCAGCTGGCGCTGTTGGTGTCACTGGTTTCGCCGGCTGTTTTGATTCAGAAGTACTCGTGCCAGGTTTTGGCTGTTCTTTAGAAGAACTTGGTGTGGTCGTCGGCGTGGTACTTGATTCAGTTGTACTTGTTGACGTAGAATCTGTGGTTGACTCTGTTGTACTCGTTGAGGTGGAGTCAGTAGTCGATTCTGTCGTACTTGTGGATGTTGAATCCGTTGTGGAATCTGTCGTTTCGGTTCCTGACGTTTCCGTGGACTCCGTGGTTGTAGATTCACTTGATTCGGTTGAACTTTCTGTTTCAGTTGTTGATTCTTCTGTCGCTTCTGTTGTTTCACTAGTTGCTGTCGTTTCAGTGTCTTCAGCAGTTGTTGCTTCTGCGGTTGTTTCTGCAACAGAACTATTTTCAGCTACCAAGTTATTACCTTCTGCAAATGCACCTACTGGCATTGATGAACCTAAAAGTAATAAGGTAGAGAACAGGGCAAATTGTTTTTTCATACTCATTCTCCTTTTTTATTTTTCTCCATTTATTTTTATGTACCAACATAATAATTGACATAGTTATTGTTTAAATGGCTCCTTTTTTAATAGTATACTGTTTCATAAAAAATTTCTAGCAAAAAGTTAAAAAAATAGAAGAAAATTCACAAATTCTTCTATCTTTTTTTGGTAATTTTCTAAGAAAAAAAAGAAAGGGCTTGAATAAACATCAATGTCCTCTCTTTTTCTCGTTATCCTTCAAACAAAATACTTTTTTTTCGAAGTGCCTCTTTGATTTCTTGGAAAGTTTCTTCGTCTGCACAGCGAATAGTATGCAGATGGACGCCTCCTGTTAAAACTGATAGTAATGTAGCATGCTCTTTTTGATACTTGTCCATAAATTTATCAATATCTTTCTCTGATTGAATGCGCAAACTGCCGATTAATTCCCCATAAAGCGGATGTGCAATACTCACATCTACCACTTCTCCACCTTTGGCAACAATGACTGACAATTCTTCTCTCGTTTGTTCAGGCGTATGTTGACAAGCAATTTTCCGCTCAATTCCTTCTAAAGGTTGTTCCAACATATACCCTCGAGCTGTTGCGACAATTTCGACCCCTGTCGCCCGTAATAGAGCGACATCTCCTACAATAATTTGTCTGCTGACATCAAAAGCTTTTGCAAAACGAGTGGCACTAATTGGCTTTTCGGTCTCTCTTAATCTTTTAACAATCTCTCTTCTTCTGATTTCTCCATCCACGACCTTCGCCTCACTCTCCTAAATGTTTTTCTTGGAAACGTTTAGAGGCGTCCATAATCCCCTGGAAAGTCTCAGATAATGTTTCTTCATACTCGGCATTTTCAACATGATTCAGAATAGTTTCTAATACTTGTTGTTCTCTTTTAGAATCAAAAACCGCATGACCTGCTTTCTTTTTCACTGCAGCAATCTCTGCGACGACGTCCATCCGCTGTTCTAATAAACGGACCAGTTCCTTATCGATTTGGTTAATCTTTGCTCGTTGTTGTTCTAAAGAAGTTGTTGGGGCGTCATCTTCAGTCAATTCTTTAATTATCCGTGCTGGATTACCTGCGATCACACAGTTTTCTGGGAACGATTTGGTCACAACAGCGCCTGCTGCTACCACTACATTATCGCCTAATGTTACGCCAGGAAGGACAATCGCTCCACCGCCAATCCAAACATTGTTGCCAATGATAATTCGTTTCCCTGATTCCATTCCGCTATTACGCTTGGCCGCTTGTAATGGATGCTCGGCTGTATAGAGTTGCACATTGGGACCAAACATACAGTTATCGCCAATTTCGATTGGACAAACATCTAAAAAAACGTTATTAAAATTGGCATAGAAATTTTTTCCCACAGAAATGTTGTAGCCATAATCAAATTGAATCATCGGTTCGATGTACGTCCCGACACCCACTTTTCCAAATGTTTCTTCTATTAATTGACGACGAATATAAGTGTCTGGTTGTTGGTTAATTAACGCCATTTGTTCACGGGCTTTTTTGCGATCAGCCACTAATTCAGGATCTGAGGCAAAATATAGTGCACCTGCGATCATTTTTTCTTTTTCTGATTTAAATTCTTCCATTCCGTTACTCCTTTATCGTTAATTCTGCAAATATCGTTTCGGCTTTCGCTTCTAAAAAATAATAAGGTTGTTGTAAAAATAGCGGCGTTTGATTAATGGCTAAAATAGCTGCCGTTGGTTGTTTATAATGAATCAAATCGCAAAATGGATGCACTTGAAAACTCGTGCCGACAATCACGATTAAGTCGGCAGAAGCAACGGCCTGAATGGCTTTTTCGATTGCCTCTTCGGATAATCCTTCTTCATACAAAGTAATAGCTGGACGGATTTGTCCATGACAGTCTGCGTGCCGATCACTAAGCAAATAGTCTTGCCAAGGAACCGTTGCACCACAAGTTTGGCAATAACATTCATATAAATTACCGTGAAAGTCCACCACTTCTTGGCTACCTGCTTTTCGATGAAGCCCATCAATATTTTGTGAAACAATTTTTCCCCGTTTCATTTGCTCTAATTGGGCCATTTTCTGGTGAATGATATTAGGTTGTGCGTCTGGATGATAGAGCGTTTTAACGAATTGATAAAACTTTTCTGGCTCTGTTTTTAAGCAAGTCCGGCTCAATAAGTATTCCGGTTGCTGGATTCCTTGATAGACACCTTTTAAGGAACGATAATCTGGCACACCTGAGGCTGTCGAGATACCCGCACCTGTTAAAAATGTGATTTTTTGTTGGGTTGCCAACCAATGAATTGCCTCAGCTTGCGTGATATCTTGCATATCGATTCAGCTCCTAATCTTCTATATTATAACGTATTTTAACATTAGCACCAAAAGTTTTTCCACTTTTTGAAAACTTCTTACCTATATATTGATTTATCTTGAAAGAGTTTGTGACAAATTTCTCAACTCGTGGTAAAATATGCATGAGTAAAAGTGAGGTGAAACAACAATGGTCGCATTTATTATTTATTGGGCTGCAATTATTGCCTGCATCGCTTGGGGCGTTTTAAGCATTTGGTTCTCTGTTTTTTATCTTTCTCGTAAAGAAAACGGAAATCTTTGGGCTTTTGCGTTCTTCAACGTTATCGCTATTATCGCCTTAGCAATTGTTTTATTAGTTTACAAAACTTGGGATTTCGGTATCTTAACTTACTCAAGTCTAATTTATACAATTTTAGCTTCTTTAGGTGTATTGACTGTTCTTCAAGCTATTTTAGGTCGTGAACCAAAAGCTGTCAAAGCTTAAGTGATTGTTTAAAAAACCTTGAATTCATATGAATTCAAGGTTTTTTTAAGACACTAATTACGCACTGATATTCTTATTTCTTCAAAAAAAATCCTGTCAATCCTTATTTACCAATCCCTTACAAATCCATTCTTGCCATTTCTTCCAATTTCTCAATCTCTTTTCGATAATTTTTTCGCAGGGTTTGTTCTGTTTCTTCTAGGATTGAAACAAACCGATTTTCTGTTCGTTTCACTTCATCTAAACTGGTGGCTATTTGATGATGAAACATTCGTTTGTCCCAAGTATCATTTCTAGTAAAATAAGCCACCTTGTCTACTAGTTGGTTCGTTTGTTGTCTAAATCGCTGGATTTCAGCGGAAACATGTTGCTGTTGTTGATTGATTTTGCGCTTTTCTTGATAATAGTTGTCTTCAATCATCTGGTAACTGCGGCGTTTTTCTTCCGGTGTCATCTCCTAACCTCCTTTTGCTGGTGTTTTTAAATTTGCGTCAGGAATCGTTTTCAAATAATGGCTCGCTGCGTCCGCCACTTGCCCTTGGAACGCACCTTTTAAGGAAGAAGGCAACGTAGTTTTTGATTGTTTGCTCATCAATTCTGAAAGTTTCTTGATTGTATGTGTGGAGGTTTGTTTGATGGTTGCGATTCTGGTTTGTTTTGCTGTAATCACAGCTTGAATGGCTTGGCGTTCTTGTATCTTTTGTACGCGTTCTAATTCCAATTGAAGTTCTCTTTCCAGTTCATCCATGTGCGACATCCTTTCATTTCTGTGCAAATAACTGATTCCCTGTTTGGCGATCGTATTCTTGAATATTTTTAGCCGCAGTTGTTAACTTTTCACTAAACGTCATCAGTTTTTGATTATATTGTTGAACTTGTTTCCGATTGTGACTGGCCTGTGCCTCGTTCCACAAACGACTTTTTTCATAGGGTGCAATCATTGCTTGGACCTCAGAATAAGACAAATATTGTCTAATTTCATTGGCACTTGTTAAAATTTCCTTGGAAATTTCTGCTAACGCTTGTTCTGTGTCTTGCTGGCTTTGTTTCAGCAATTTCTCCGCTTCTTCACCGATTGTCCTAGCCTGATTAGCTACCTGTAATGCCAAGTCTGCTCGTAACTTGATTTTTTGACCGCCAGAAGCACTGGCAATTTTTGTATGTAAAGAACGAATAGCTTTATCAGTACCAGATTTTAATTTTTCCAAATTCGCATTCGTTTGCGCAAATTCGCCATAGAGTTCTAAGTACTCCTGCACTCGTTTTTTCGCTTCGGCTTCATTATTTGTGGTGGGATCCCAGTCGCCATTTTTCTTTGCCCAGACTTTCGCTGCTAACTTGACTTGCTCCAAAGTCATATTCGGTGCGAAAATGCCATCTTTGGCTAAACGATCCAAATCCAAGTCGTCCCCGTCAAAATAGTTGGCTAAAGTATTATGTTCACCAACCCCTGAAATCGAAGAAATCGTGCCATATTTACTATCACGTCCTGACAGTGCTGCCCATGAATCATTTTGGTAGCGAATCAAAAATTCTGGATTTTCTTGTAGCCACTGTTTTTCACTCGTCGTTAAACGTTCAAATTGATTGCGGCCCCAATCATCAAAACTGGTGGTACGGAAGCCCATTTCTTGCCCGTATTTCCCTGCCATTTTCATCATGTAGCCACCTGATTGACTAAAGCCTGCAACATCGGTAATTGTGCCGTTTTGCGAGGCAATTTTTTGCTGCGTTTGTTTTAAAAATTTTTCAGCTTCCTGATATTCTTCAGAAAGCCCACCTACAAAAGCTGTTCCAGCTGTCTCAAAGCCTTTTTTACCTTCATCACCAAAGGAATTGGTACCAGCGTACACGACAGCGACGTTGTTATAGTCAGGTTTACCTTGGTCATCTAAAGGGGCGATGGCCATGGCGTTTAGTTGGCTGGATTGGGTGCTGGCGGCTTTGTGGATGATTTTGAATTTTTTTAATTCCCCTTGAATTTCTAATTCAATTATTTTCCCTTTTGTTTGAACCTTCTTCTTAGTTATATCAATCGATTTTGCTAAATCTTCTGTTGTAATTTCATTAGTCAAATTTCTTCACCTCCTAATAAATTAATTCGTGAATTTCTATGTCATAAACTACTTTTGCGTTTGGACTACCTTTATCGGACTTCTTAAATTTTTCAAAAACTTTTTTTTCTTCTTGACTCAAACCATAGACTGCATTCTCTAGCCCTACCTCAATAGTACCATCTGTATTTTCAGGATTTAATGTTTTTGATAAAACATACTTTTTCAATTCGTCCTTGTATTCTCCTTTTTCACTTAAGCGAAAATCTGACATAAAATATTTGTCTTCCGAAACATACACTTTCACGTCACTATCCACATAATTCCCCAACAGCGAAGTCCCATACCCTTTTGCATTCCGCCATTCCACGCCAACGCCTTGCCATTCGATCTTCTCAATGCCTTCGTAGTTTTCCACCAAATAGTTTGACACATATTTTTGAATTAAATCGATTCCTTGTTGGTAATCCTTTTCTATTGCTTTTTTATCCATGTATTGTTTCCCTCCAATTCCTATTATTAGTACTACAGCAGCTAAGGTACTTAGCCACCATTTTCTTGTTTTCACTGGCTTTCCTCCTTTCTTTTTTATGTACACTAATTTTTTAAAACTTCTATGTTAAGATATTCTGGCTTCCTGATATTCTTCAGAAATTCCACCTACAAAAGCTGTTCCAGCTGTTTCAAAGCCTTTTTTACCTTCATCCCCAAAGGAATTGGTACCAGCGTACACGACAGCGATGTTGTTACAGTCAGGTTTGCCTTGATCATCTAAAGGCGCGATGGCCATGGCATTTAGTTGGCTGGATTGGGTGCTGGCGGCTTTGTGGATGATTTGATAGTCTGTTTTTCGTCTTTGAATATCTAAAGTCACAGTGTCAGTTTCTTTTTGAACTGTCTTTTTAATAGCATCAATTGCCTTTGCCAATTCTTCTGTTGTAATTTCCTTTGTCAAAATCTTTTACCTCCTAATAAATTAATTCGTGAATTTCTATGTTATAAACTACTTTTGCATTTGGACTTCCTTTAGTAGCTTTTTTAAATTTGTCAAAAATTTTATTTTCATTCTGACTTAATTTATTTATCGTATTTTTTAATTCTGCTTCAATAACAATATCTATATTTTTAGAATTTAATGAATCTAGTACAACATATTTTTCCAACTCATAATCATAATCTGCTTCATCAGCCAATCGAAAGTAAGGCATAAAGTATTTATCTTCCGAAACATACACTTTCACATCACTATCCACATAATTCCCCAACAGCGAAGTCCCATATCCTTTTGCATTCCGCCACTCTACACCAACGCCTTGCCACTCAATCTTCTCAATACCTTCATAGTTTTCTACCAAATAGTTCGATACATATTTTTGAATCAAATCGATCCCTTGTTGGTAATCTTTTTCTATTGCTTTTTTATCCATGTATTGTTTCCCTCCAATTCCTATTATGATTAGTACTGCAGCAGCTAAGGTACTTAGCCACCATTTTCTTTTTTTCACTGACTCCCCTCCTTTCTTTTTATGTACACTAATTTTTTAAAACTTCTATGTTAAGCTATCTTCACTTCCTGATATTCTTCAGAAAGTCCACCTACAAAAGCTGTCTCTAAGCCTTTTTTCCTTGACTTTCTAATTTCACATTTTTACTGTTTGTTTGAACCTTCCTTTTAATCATATCAATTGCATTTGCTAAATACTCTGTTGTAATTTTTTTCTGCACCTTTTTTTCCCCCGTCTTCACATTTGCTTCAATTATTCGTTGAACGGTTTACTTATCTCTTTTATGTATATCTATAGGACATGTTTTTCTAACTCTACGTACTTTGTTATTCACTGAATATTCAAACAACTTTTGCTATCTTCAACTTAACACACTACACCAACCTTGTAAACGCTTAATTAACAGTGTAAAATCGCTCATCTCAAAACGATTCTTCTCTTTTATTATCTTTTTCTTTTACTTAATGTTACGCTAATTTCATGGTGTTTGTGTCCTCTTGATAAATTCCTTTGCTGGAACATATTGACTTTCTTCTGGATTTATCCTAAAATTAATAACTGAATTTAATAACTGAATAGTGCCTCAAAAAAGAGGTAGAGGTCGCGGTTTTTATTACGCTTGTGGAGTGAGAGGACACTGGGAAGCAAGTTTAGGATCAATCGCCGAAATGCATAACGGAGCCTCTTCTGTTGTGTGTTGGGACGTAAGTTAAGAGCTTGCGGACTGTCTTAGTAGTGATGCTAAGTTGTGCTATGTTTCGTTGAGGAATTTTTTTCGACATTACCTAGCAACCTTACATCTGTTTGGTTGTTTTTTTGTATTCAAAAATAGGTTGTGACAGAAGTATTCTCCTTTAAAAAGACAGAATCGCTTTTGCTCAGCTGATTATCAAAGCTTGTTGATTGAAAAAAGACAAAACGATCAATCAGACAAGAAATTTAAAGGAGAGAAAAAGATGAACAAAAAAGTTTTTTCATTCAGTCTACTACTTGTCACGCTATTTTCGTTACTTGGCATGACAACCAACGCTTCGGCGGAGGAAAATGGTGAATTTCGTGTCGGCATGGAAGCTGGCTACGCCCCTTTTAACTGGTCACAGAAAAATGACGCACATGGCGCAGTGCCTATTCAAGGCAACTCTTATGCAGGCGGCTATGATGTTCAAATTTCTAAAAAAATTGCCGATGGTTTAGGTCGTAAATTAGTAATCGTCCAAACCAAATGGGATGGCTTGGCGCCCGCCTTACAATCTGGAAAAATTGATGCCATTATCGCCGGAATGAGCCCAACCGCTGAACGAAAAAAAGAAATTGCTTTTACAAACCCTTATTATGAATCACAATTTGTCGTAATTGTAAAAAAAGATGGCAAATACGCTAATGCAAAAAGCTTGAAAGATTTAGCTGATGCTAAAATTACGGCTCAACTAAATACATTCCACTACGGATTAATTGATCAAATTCCAAATGTCAATAAACAGCAAGCAATGGATAACTTTTCAGCTATGCGAACAGCACTTGCTTCTGGCATGATTGATGGGTATGTTAGTGAACGCCCTGAAGGCATAACAGCAACTAGTGTCAATAAAGAATTAAAAATGTTAGAATTTCCAAAAGAAAATGGCTTTGATGCTAGCGCTGAAGACTCACAAGTAGCAGTCGGCATGCGTAAAGGCGATCCAGACATTGAAAAAGTAAACAAAATTTTAGCAGGTATTTCTCAAGATGAACGGACAAAAATTATGGACCAAGCAATCAAGGATCAACCTGCAGCAACAGATAGTGATGAACAAAAAACAGGACTTATTAACGATTTCAAAAATATTTGGAATCAATATGGCGACATGTTTTTACGTGGTGCTGGTTTAACGCTATTTATCGCGTTAATCGGGACGGTCGTCGGAACAACCCTTGGTTTACTAATTGGTGTCTTCCGTACAATTCCAGATTCTGAAAACCCAGTCGCTCGTTTCTTCCAAAAATTAGGAAATTTAATTCTTTCTATTTATATTGAAGTTTTCCGTGGTACACCAATGATGGTTCAAGCAATGGTTATTTTCTATGGTTTAGCTCTAGCTTTTGGCATCTCTTTAGACCGAACAGTGGCCGCATTATTTATCGTTTCTGTGAATACTGGTGCCTATATGTCTGAAATTGTTCGCGGAGGTATTTTCGCAGTGGATAAAGGACAATTCGAGGCAGCACAAGCGATTGGGATGACCCATGGACAAACAATGCGTAAAGTCGTTATTCCCCAAGTATTACGTAATATTTTACCTGCAACAGGGAATGAATTTGTCATTAATATCAAAGATACAGCCGTGTTAAGTGTTATCGGTGTCGCAGATTTATTCTTCCAAGGGAATGCTGCTTCTGGCGCAAACTTCCAGTTCTTCCAAACCTTTACAATTGTCGGCATCATGTACTTGGTAATGACTTTTGTGATCACACGAATCTTACGTGTTGTGGAACGTAAAATGGATGGCCCTTCTGCTTACGTTAAAGTAGAAGAATTAACTGAAGAAGGAAAAGAAAGCTAGGAGGCAAACAGATGAGTGCAATTATTGAAATTGAACATTTACGAAAAAGCTTTGGCGAAAACGAAGTATTAAAAGATATCAATATGAACGTCAACAAAGGAGAAGTTGTCACCATTATCGGTTCTTCTGGTTCTGGTAAATCAACGTTACTACGTTGTATCAATTTGTTAGAAAAACCAACAGATGGCAAAATCATCTATAATGGTAAAAATGTTTTAGAACGTGGTTATAGTTTGCCCAAATATCGGACCCATTTAGGTATGGTTTTCCAATCATTCAATTTATTTAATAACATGAATGTCTTAGAAAACTGTACTTCTGGTCAGATGACTGTCCTAAAAAGAAACAAAGAAGAAGCCAAAAAAATTGCCTTAGAAAATTTAGAAAAAGTTGGCATGGCTCGTTTTATTGATGCCAAACCTGCTCAATTATCTGGTGGACAAAAGCAACGGGTAGCCATTGCTCGAGCATTATCAATGGATCCAGATGTTTTACTTTTCGATGAACCAACTTCTGCATTGGATCCTGAAATGGTTGGCGAAGTGCTAAAAACGATGAAAAATCTTGCCCATACAGGGCTAACAATGGTGATTGTAACACATGAAATGGAATTTGCGCGGGACGTATCCGATCGTGTTATTTTCATGGATAAAGGTGTCATTGCTGAAGAAGGGACCGCTGAAGATATTTTTGTCCATCCAAAAGAAGCTCGGACAAAAGAGTTCTTACATCGGATTTTAACGAAAAACTAGTAAAAAAGAGGCAGTCATTCTGGTTAGAGTGACTGCCTCTTTTGTTATTTTTTGTATTGACGAATCATTGGCGGTTCATAGGAATCAATAAATGCACCAATTTCTTCTAAGGAATCTGAAATGAAAATTTTAGCTCGATCCGCCGCTGTTAAGAAATTAGTTTCTACCATTTTATCAAAAAAAGCAGCTAGTAAATCATAGTAACCATTCACGTTGTATAAAATACAAGGATTCATATGTTCACCGACTCGGCCCCAAGAGATCACCTCGCTAATTTCTTCGAGTGTGCCGGGACCACCGGGTAAAGCTAAATACACATCTGCCAATTCAATCATCTTTTTCTTACGCGCATGCATATCACTGACTGTATGCATCTTTGTAATGCCATTATGTGCAATCTCTCGTTCCATTAAAAAAGTGGGCATGACACCAATTACCTCTCCACCTTCTGCCAAAAGCGTATCAGCCACTGTACCCATTAGACCAACATTGCCACCGCCATAAACTAGATCATAGTGATTTTCTTTCATCCAAGCGGCTAACGCTACTGCAGCTTGCTGATAGATTGGCTCATTTCCCAGACTAGCGCCACAATATACTGCCATTTTTTTCACAAACATACCCTCCATTTAGATAGATTCTTTTTTACCATCTATCCTCTGGTAGCTATGGTAGCATATTTTGATTTTATCGAAAAGGTGCAGCCATTTTTCTTTTCGTTTTAAAAGTATTTGAATTTTCAGACAATAAATGCTATAGTCTTTTTATATTTTAAAATTTCAGAAAAAGGAGCACTATTATCTTGTCTACCTCACTCACTATTCGCTTAGTTGCCGAAGCAGATTGGCCCGCATTACATGCCTTGGACCAAATCATTTGGACAAAAGAGAATACCCCTGCCGAGATACAACCACTCTCGCTTGCGGCATATCAAGAAAAAATGAAAGATGAAACGATTTTCGTTGCCATCAGCGGACAACAACTTGCTGGATTTATTGAAGTCCATCCGCCCACTTCGTTAGCAGCTCATCAAAAGCAATGGCTACTAAGTATTGGCGTTTCGCCAGATTTCCAGGGCCAAGGGATTGGTGGTTCTTTGTTGTCGTATGTCAAAGAGATGGCCCAGATAAGCGGGATTCATAAGCTGAGTTTGCGAGTAATGGCTACCAATCAAGAAGCCATTCGATTCTATGAAAAACATGGTTTTGTGCAGGAAGCACATTTTAAAGAAGAATTTTATATAAATGGACACTATTGTGATGATTATCAGTATGCTTATTTCATAGAAAAATAAGAAAACCAATGTTTTCTATAAAAACTGGTTGCTCTCTGTTTCTTCTTCTGTTATTTTAAATAATAAGACAATATTAAGGAGTGTGAATCTATGCAAAAAAAGTTAGTTTGGCGTGATTATCTATACGTTGGTTCAATGTTATTCGGTTTGTTTTTCGGTGCTGGAAATTTAATTTTCCCTGTACATATGGGACAAGAAGCGGGGGCTTCCGTCTTTTTAGCAAACTTGGGCTTCTTAGCCACTGGAATTGGCTTACCTTTTCTTGGTGTGATTGCTATGGGTGTTTCTAAAAGTTCAGGTGTTTTTGACTTAGCTTCTCGGATTAATCGTCGTTATGCTCTTATTTTTACCTTACTATTATATTTAACGATTGGTCCTTTCTTTGCTTTACCAAGGTTAGCAACTACTTCTTTTGAGATTGGTCTTGCACCATTTGTTCCTAAAGACTTGCAATGGCTGGTTCTTGCTGGTTTTTCCGCATTATTTTTCTTAGCCGTTTGGCTCTTCTCTAGAAAGCCAAGTAAAATCTTAGATTATGTGGGTAAATTTTTAAATCCGTTATTTTTAGCATTGCTAGGAATTTTGATTGTTTTAGCCTTTGTAAAACCATTAGGTCATGTGGCCAGTGCCGCTGTTGGTGAAAATTATATTTCAAGTCCTTTTTTTAAAGGATTTACAGAAGGTTATAATACGTTGGATGCTTTAGCTTCATTAGCTTTTGGGATTGTTGTCGTTTCCACTTTACGAAATATGGGCGTCGAAAAACCAGGAGATATCGCTAAAGGAATGATTAAATCAGGTGCTTTCAGTGTTGTATTGATGGGGATTATCTATACCTTACTTGCTTATATGGGAACAATGAGTATCGGGGCTTTTCCAATCAGTGAAAACGGCGGGATTGCCTTAGCCCAAATTGCTAATTACTATTTAGGCCTACCAGGGAGTATTTTACTGGCTTTTATCGTAGTTCTTGCTTGTTTAAAAACCGGTATCGGCTTAAGCACAGCCTTTTCTGAGACTTTTGAAGAAATGTTTCCGAAAGTTTCCTATCAAAAATTCTTGGCAATTGTTGTTATTTTACCAGCTATTTTTGCAAATGTCGGCTTAACCAACATCATTCAATTTGCCGTTCCAGTCTTGATGTTCCTTTATCCATTGGCGATTACTTTAATGCTTTTGGTAATCATCAGTCCTATTTTCAAACATCGACGGGAAGTCTATCAAGCAACGACCTATATCACATTGATTGCTGCTGTTTTAGATGCATTAAATAGCGCGCCTGCCTTTATCAAAGATACGGCGTTTGTAACAACGCTTTTAGAAAAAGCCGGCCAATACTTACCATTGTTCACTATTGGCATGGGCTGGGTCGTTCCAGCAACGGTTGCTTTTCTAATTAGTTGGGTTTGGGTCATGATTTCTAAAAAAGATCCTATTCTTGATTAATTCTTACCAAAACGACACTAGAAGAAATGCGGAAGCGCATCTTTTCTAGTGTCGTTTTTATGTATATTCGTTGTACCAAACTCTTGACTATGGTAAATTGAAGTTACCAACAAGTACTGGAGGAAATTGCCCATGTTAGTTACAACAACCGAGAGAATTAGCGGTCAAGAATATGAAATTATTGGAGAAGTTTTCGGGTTAACCACACGTTCTAAAAATATGTTTAAAGATTTAGGTGCTGGACTAAAAAGCGTAGTTGGCGGTGAAATCAAAGGTTACACTGATATGCAACGAGAAGCACGCGACCAAGCAATCGAACGTTTAAAAGCAGAAGCCTCTAAATTAGGTGCAGATGCCGTTGTGATGATGCGTTTTAATTCTGGCACAATTGGCACAGACATGCAATCTGTCGTGGCTTACGGAACAGCTGTTAAATACATCTAAATTTTGCAACTAAAAAGACGCAGACCTTTTCTTGTAAGGTCTACGTCTTTTTAGTTTTCATATTTCACTTCTGCTAAATACAATCCTTCTGGATGAGCAGTCGGACCTGCTAAATTTCGATCTTTGGCTGCGATAATTGCTGGAATCGCGGTTGGTTCCAGCCGCCCATTGCCGATTTTCAATAGCGTACCAACTAAAATCCGAATCATTTTGTACAAGAAACCATCGCCCCGAAAAGTGAATGTTAATTCATCCCCCGTTTCATTGACATGAACACTGGCTTCATGAATGGTTCGGACTTTATCTTCTACCGAACTTCCTGAGGCACAGAAAGAGGTAAAATCATGGGTGCCTAATAAATCAGGCAAAGCTTGTTGGATTTTTTCGAGATCAATGGGATACGGAAAATAACTAGCATAAAAACGTCGAAATGGACTTCGCGGTTTGCCAATATCCACTTTAAATTGATAGGTTTTTTCGATCACGTGATAACGTGCATGAAAGTCTTCTGAAACACGTTCCACGCTGCGCACAGCAATGTCTTCTGGTGTTTGTGTGTCTAACGCAAAGCGCATTTTTTCCAACGGACGTTCCTGCGGATAATCAAAGTGAATCACTTGGCCCATTGCATGAACACCTGCATCTGTTCGTCCTGAACCAAAAACCGTCACGGAGTGTCCGTTATTCATGCGTGCTAACGTTTTTTCTATTTCTTCTTGAACGGTACGCTCATTAGGCTGCTTTTGAAAGCCATGAAAATGAGTGCCATCATAGGCAATGATTGCTTTATAGCGGGGCATAATTTTTCTTCACCTTTTCTAAGTTCTTAATACAAATAAGCCAATGGTTAACAAGACAAAGCCAAACATTACTATTGTATCTCGTAGGTGCCAATGAAGAATGCGGTATTTTGTCCGTCCTTCGCCACCTTGATAACCTCTTGCTTCCATGGCAGTCGCTAAGTCTTCCGCACGATTAAAACTACTTACGAAAAGCGGAATTAAAAGTGGAACAATAGCTTTCATTTTTTGAAGTAAGTTTCCTTCACCAAAATCAACACCACGGGCACGTTGGGCATTCATAATCTTTTCCGTTTCATCCATTAATGTTGGGACAAAACGTAAGGCAATTGATAACATCAATGAAACTTCATGAACTGGAAATTTCACCACACGAAGTGGACGTAGCAAATATTCAATCGCATCTGATAACTCTAATGGTGCCGTCGTTAAAGTTAATAACGTTGACATGAAAATAATTAAAACAAAACGACAGAAAATAAATAGCCCATTCGTCACACCAAACTGGGTAATGGAAATAATTCCCCACTGAAAGTACACTTCGCCCCCTTGTGTAAACAAGGTTTGAAGAGCCACAGTAAACAGAATTAGCCATAATAATGGCCGAACACCGCGGATAAAGAAGCGGGCACTGATTTTTGATAATGAAATAGCAAAAGCAGTAAAGGCTGCTATTAAAACATAACTCTGCCAATTATTTGCTAAAAAGATAATTCCAATAAAATAAAAACTAGCTAATAATTTTGCGCGCGGATCTAAACGATGGATAAAAGAATCACCTGGAATATAGCGCCCAAAAATCAATTTATTCATCATTTTGCCTCACCTGCTTCCTGCATTTTTTTCAGAAGCTGATCGGCTAATTGATCGGCCGTTAATGGTAATTGCTCAAAAGAAAAGCCTTTTGCCACTAATTTTTCAGCAAATTCGGCTGCAGTTGGCACGCCTAATTGTTTTTCTTTCAACCATTGTGTCTCTTGAAACACTTCTTGTGGTGCTCCCGCTCGGACGATTTGTCCTTTTTCTAAAACAATCACATGATCTGCGTAATTAGCCACATCATCCATCAAATGTGTCACTAAAACGATGGTCATATTATGTTCCTTATGCAGACGACTAAACATCTCCATCATTTCTTTACGACCCTTAGGATCCAAACCAGCGGTCGGTTCGTCTAATACTAAGACTTCTGGTTCCATCGCTAGCACACCAGCAATTGCGACACGGCGCATTTGACCACCTGATAACTCAAACGGAGAATGTTGTAAGTATTTTTCATCTAAGCCGACTAAATCAAGCATTTTCTTAGCTAATTTTTTCGCTTCTTCGTCTGAAACACCAAAATTTTTCGGTCCGAAAGCGATGTCTCGCTCCACTGTTTCTTCAAACAATTGTGCTTCTGGAAATTGAAAAACGATCCCAACTTTTTTACGAATTGGTTTTAAATTCTTATTATCAGTTTCTGGCGTAATCACACGCTCTCCAATTGTCACTTGGCCTTTAGTTGGTTTCACCAAAGCATTTAAATGTTGCAATAGCGTTGATTTGCCACTGCCAGTATGTCCGACAATCGCTGTATAAGAGCCGTCTTGAATCGTTAAATTAATATCGAATAATGCCCGTTGCTCAAAAGGAGTATTGGGTTGGTAAGTAAAATCTACTTGTTTAAAACGGATGTCCATAACCAATCCACCATCCCTTCTTCTGTTAAATAATTCGTGGGCACAACAACGCCACGCTCTTTCAAAGCTACTTTTAATTTTTCAGGAAACGGTAAATCCAAGCCCATTTCAACAAGCGCTTCTCCTGCAGAAAAAATCTTTTCTGGTGTTCCTTCGTTTGTCAATTGTCCTTGGCGCATCACTAAAATACGATTCGCATTAGCCGCTTCATCAATATCGTGGGTAATAGAAATAACTGTTAAATTGCTTTCCTCTTTAATCTTTTGAATGGTAGCAATTACTTCTGCACGACCTTCTGGATCTAACATACTTGTCGCTTCGTCTAAAATAATAATATCTGGTCGCAAAGCAACCACACCAGCGATAGCTACTCGTTGTTTTTGGCCACCAGATAGCCGAGCAGGTTCTCGCTTGGCAAAATCTAACATACGAACCCGTTCTAAGGCATCGTGGACACGTTCGACCATTTCATCACGCGGAATACCTTGATTTTCTAAACCAAAAGCCACATCGTCTTCGACTGTTGAACCGACAAATTGGTTATCTGGATTCTGAAAGACCATTCCTACCATACGCCGGATATCCCAGACGTTTGCTTCATTTAATTCTTTGCCGCCAACTTTGATAGTCCCAGCAGCTGGCAGTAACAGCCCATTGATCGTTTTGGCTAACGTTGATTTACCAGAACCATTATGGCCAATAATAGCGACCCATTCGCCTTGTTGAATGGAAAAAGACACATCTTTTAAAGCGGGAGAAGCATCTTCTGGTTGATAATTAAATTGGATATTATTTAGTTCAATGATTGGTTGCATCGCGTACTCCCTCAATCTATTTATTCTTTCTAACACTACCAAAAAAGTAGCGTTTTTTCAATCATCTGTTCTGATTCTTCACACTATTTTTTATTATACCAAAAGAACGGTCATTATGGGAGCTCTTATCTGTCTTGACAGGTCTATTTTTCATAAAAATAACTTCTTGTTCTCATAAAACAAGAAGTTACTGATTTTCTTTTAAAAATGCGTCTTCAAATATTCAAACGCATATTGGGCATATAACTCAGCACCCATTGCCATCGCATCTTCATCAATATTGAAACGACCATGGTGATGTGCCCATTCCGTATCTTTCTCTGGATTACCACTTCCCACTAAGGCAAAACAACCAGAAGCATGTTCAGTATAATAACTGAAGTCTTCACCACCGGTTGTCGGCTCTTCTTGTCTTAAGGCCGCTTCACCAAAATTTTCCTTAATTAGTGTTTGGGCAAACAAGGCATCTTGCTCATCATTAATCACTGGCAACGTTCCATATTGATAATCTAACGAAGCCGTCCCACCGTAAATAGCGGCTGTTTGTTCCGCATAGCGTTGCAGCGCCTGTTCTACTCGATTACGCGTTGCTACACTAAAGCAACGAACCGTTCCTTCTAAACGTGCATTCTCAGCAATCACATTAAAACGGGTCCCCACATCCATCCGTCCAATCGTGACAACTACTGGATCTAAAGGATCTGTCTCCCGAGAAACAATCGTTTGCAGATTCATCACGAAAGAAGAAGCTATGACTGCCGCATCAATACAAGCGTTTGGCATGGCACCATGGCCACCACGTCCTTTAAAATCAACAGAAAAAATATCTGCGGATGCGAAACTTGAGCCCACTCGACACGAAGCGGTTCCTACAGGCATTTGTGACCAGATATGTAAGCCAAATACATCATCAACACCGGTCATTGCGCCTTGCGCAACCATTGCTTTAGCACCTTGCGCATTTTCTTCAGATGGTTGAAAAATTAACCTTACTGTTCCCTGAAGTTCTTCTTGGATTTCTTTTAATACTTTAGCTGCTGTTACTAACATCGCGGTATGGGAATCATGCCCACATGCATGCATCTTGCCAGCTTCTAAAGATTTATAAGCTAAATCTTCATTTAATTCCTGTACAGGTAAGGCATCCATATCCGCCCGCAGCGCAACCACTCGGCCTGGTTTGCCGCCCACAATTTCAGCAATTAAACCCGTCGGTTCTGTTTTGCGATAAGTAATTCCCAATTGATCAAGAACTGCCGCAACTTTTTCTGTCGTTCGAAATTCTTCAAATTGTAATTCTGGATGTTGGTGTAAATCCCGTCGAAAAGCAATCATTTCTTGTGCATGCTGCTTGATCAGTGCTTTGATTTTTTTCATACTTACGCCCCGTTTCTACAAACTTAATAAAATACTTGAAAAAATACCCGCTAAAATAACCGAAACAATGGTGACTGTTACGAAACCTGCCACTAACATCGGTGGCATTAAATGGCTCGTTAAAGCCGCCTGTTCTTGTTCATCTTCTGTCAATGATTGAATCACTTCATTCGTAATAATATAATCGGCTGGAAAGCCATATAAAGCTGTCAACGAAACAGCGAATGCCATCTCTTTACTCACACCTAATACACGACCAACAATTGCTGAAAAGATGTACATCCCGATAACACCAATCACAATAATCCCAATCATTGGTAAAAATAAATCCATCAACATTTCAGGTGTGGCTTGTTTTAAGCCATCAAAGACAAAAAGCATTAACCCTAAAATCGCAAAACCAAAGCTATTTGCTTTCTGTAATGGTTGCTTTTCTAAAAAGCCTAAAGACGTTGCAATCACGCCAAAACATAAACACAGCACAAAAGGACTAATCGTCACAAACGGTGCCGTCCACACAGAAACATAATAAGCGAGTGTGGCAACTAAGGCTAAACGTAAAATTCGTGAATAATCTGTATGATATCGTTTGGGTACTTTTTCAAATAGTTTAGGCACATCTGGTTCTGCTCCTGTTTCTTGCCCCTCTTGTTCATGAACCGGCTGCCATGTCCCTGCTCGATATTCTTGAAGCTTCCGCTTTCCTTCTTTTTTTAGAACAATTGAAGTTAAGGGATAACCTGCAAACCCTTGAATGACATAAATTAAAATTGCCAAAACCGAAAGTGAGGCTAAACCAGCTGATTGAGCCGCTTCTGACATTACTAATGAAGAAACTAAACCTCCTACTAACGGCGGGATTGCAACTAAAACTGTTTTTAAGTCAAAAACAAAAGTCCCTACAGCTAATAACAAGGCAATAATGCCCAGAATACCTGACAAAGCAATCACAATCGTTTTCCATTGATTAACCAATTCTTTAACAGAGAGCAGAGTGCCCATATTAGTAATCAACAGATACATTAATAAAGTGGCAACCACTGTAGGAATCCCTGCCACTTCCACAATATTTTGTGGAAAAATAGTCCAATAACCAAGAATAAATAAAACACCACAAACAAAAACAGATGGAACCCAAGCTTTTGTTTTGATAGAAACTACATCACCAATGTATAAAATAACCATCAGCAACGAAAAAGCAAACATTTGCGACATATAATTCCCCCTTCTACTAACTCAGATGTTTAATTATCTGAAAATTCCAATTAATAACCAGTATAACAAACCGGAAAAGCTTCTGCAATGCTTTTAAGAAACAAAAAAGCTTTGAGAAAACAGCGTTTTCCCAAAGCAAAAAAAAATCACCTTTATATGATGAGTGCTCCCCTACTAAAGCCATCTTTAGCAGGGAAAGCAGAGCTAGACTCGGAGTCGCCTCCAACATCATAACACTCTAAAAGAAACATCTATAAAGTGATCGGTTTATTAATTATTTAACAAATTCGATAACTACCATTGGTGCTGCATCGCCGCGTCTTGGTTCTGTCTTCAAGATACGAGTGTAACCACCTTGGCGTTCCGCGAAACGAGGTCCTAAATCGTTAAATAGCTTTTGTAAAGCTGATTCAACAACGATAGACTCATCTTCTTCACGAACACTAGCAACTTCATTACGAACGAAAGTAGCTGCTTGACGACGTGCATGAAGATCTCCACGTTTACCTAAAGTAATCATTTTTTCTACAGTTGAACGTACTTCTTTCGCACGAGCTTCAGTAGTTACGATGCGTTCGTTGATGATTAAATCAGTTGTAATATCACGTAGCATAGCTTTACGTTGGCTTGATGTGCGTCCTAATTTACGGTAACTCACGTTGGGTTCCCTCCTTCGTTTCTGTTCTCACGAGCCACTGCTGTTAAGCAGGACTGGAAACTTCGTAAAAGTCTTAATCGTCCTTACGTAATCCTAATCCTAGATCATGCAATTTAAGTTTTACTTCTTCAAGAGATTTACGACCTAAATTACGTACTTTGATCATTTCTGGTTCAGATTTGTTTGTAAGTTCTTGTACAGTATTAATGCCTGCACGTTTTAAACAGTTATATGAACGAACTGATAAATCAAGTTCTTCAATCGTCATTTCTAGCATTTTCTCTTTTTGAGTTTCTTCTTTTTCCACCATGATTTCAGCGTTTTTCGCTTCGTCAGTAAGGTTTACAAAGATATCTAAATGCTCAGTCATGATTTTCGCAGCTAAACTTAGTGCTTCTTGAGGAATGATTGAACCATCTGTCCATATTTCCATTGTTAATTTGTCGAAATCATCACGACGACCAACACGTGTATTTTCTACTTGGTAGTTAACACGACGAACGGGTGTGTAGATGGAATCAACTGGAAGTACACCGATTGGCATATCTTCTTTTTTGTTTTCGTCTGCTTGAACATAGCCACGACCAGGTTTCACTGTTAAGCGAGCATGGAAAGTAGCTCCTTCAGCAACACTACAGATAACTAAATCTTTATTTAGGATCTCAACATCACTGTCCACGATAATATCGCCGGCAGTCACGGTAGCGGGTCCTGTAATATCGATCTCAAGGGTTTTCTCTTCTTCAGCATATAATTTCAATGCTAAGCCTTTAATATTCAAAATAATTTGTGTTACGTCTTCTCGTACACCTGGAATGGTTGAGAATTCGTGTAAAACACCATCGATTTGAATATTCGTAATTGCAGCTCCTGGTAAAGAAGACAATAAAATACGACGTAGAGAGTTACCTAAAGTAGTTCCGTAACCGCGTTCTAATGGTTCAACGACGAACTTACCATAATCTCTATTTTCATCAATTTTTTCGATTCTTGGTTTTTCAAATTCAATCATTCTTATCTATACCCCTTTCAAAACGAAAAGTGTCTTGTTCAATGACGTTCCTAATTCAAACTCAGAATGAGTGGCGCTCATTAAACACGACGGCGTTTTGGAGGGCGGCATCCATTATGAGGAACTGGAGTCACGTCACGAATTGCAGTCACTTCTAAACCTGTTGATTGTAATGAACGAATTGCTGCTTCACGTCCAGAACCAGGTCCTTTAACTGTTACGTCTACAGTTTTAAGTCCATGTTCCATTGCCACTTTAGTTGCGGCTTCTGCAGCCATTTGAGCGGCAAAAGGAGTTGATTTTTTGCTTCCTTTAAAGCCTAATGATCCTGCTGATGACCATGCTAATGCATTACCATGTGTATCAGTAATCATTACGATTGTATTGTTGAATGTAGAATGGATATGTGCTACACCTGATTCTATATTCTTTTTGACACGGCGTTTACGACTAACTTTTTTTGCTGCCATGAAGTTCTAACCTCCTTCACTTAGGAATTATTTTTTCTTGCCTGCTACTGTTTTAGTAGGGCCTTTACGAGTACGTGCATTATTTTTCGTGTTTTGTCCACGAGTTGGTAATCCACGACGGTGACGGATTCCACGGTATGAACCGATTTCCATCAAGCGTTTGATGTTTAAGTTCACTTCACGACGAAGATCCCCTTCAACTTTTAACTTATCAATTTCCGCACGAATCGCATCTGTTTGTTCGTTTGTTAAATCACGTACACGAACATCTTCAGATACGCCAACGTTTGCTAAAACTTTTTTAGCTGTAGTGTTACCAATACCATAAATGTAAGTAAGAGAAACTACTACACGTTTGTCACGAGGGATGTCTACTCCTGCAATACGAGCCATTATTCGTTACACCTCCTAATTATCCTTGACGTTGTTTATGTTTTGGATTTGCTGGGCAAATAACCATAACACGTCCTTTACGGCGAATTACTTTACAATGTTCACACATTGGTTTTACTGATGGTCTTACTTTCATGATAATACCTCCTGTGGTTTTACGGAGTACAATTATTTAAAGCGATAAGTAATACGGCCACGCGTTAAATCATACGGTGATAATTCAACTGTTACTTTGTCACCAGGTAAGATACGGATGTAGTGCATACGGATTTTACCTGAAACAGTAGCAAGAACTTGGTGTCCATTTTCTAGTTCGACTTTAAACATTGCATTCGGCAAAGTTTCGACGACTGTACCTTCGACTTCAATCATATCTTCTTTTGCCACGCACAGTACCTCCTTGTACTTGTTTCGCGTTTTCACACGATAAAACGGCGGAAACTCCAGCTCCCACCTAGAAATTCTCAACTAACTTCGTTATTCATTTTGATGTCACAAAACTGTAGAAGTCGGACTGATATATTCTACCATATTTAGTTATGTTTTGGCAAGAGAAACTGAATACAACAACAGGGTTAAACTGCGGGCAATTGGAAATTAGTTTTCGTCAATGATTTTTTTCACATCAGAAAAAACAGTATCGATTTCGCGATTGCCATCGATTGTATGCATCAAGCCTTGTTCTTTATAGAAAGCTAAGATTGGTGCGCTACTTTCAATGTTGACTGCCAAACGATTTTTAACCGTTTCGGGCTTATCATCTTCTCTTTGGTAGAATTCATGTCCGCCACAGCGATCACAAGTGCCTTCAACTTTTGGCGGGTTGAATAATTTATGATACGTTGCGCCACATGTGCGACAGATGAATCGTCCAGCTAAACGCTCGATTAATACATCTTCTTCTACATGGATGTCAATGACAGCATCAATTTTTTTGTTTAATTCTTTAAGCATTGTATCTAATGCTTTTGCTTGATCCAGTGTACGTGGGAAACCATCTAATAGGAATCCTTTGTCTGTATCTGGTTCAGCAAGGCGTTCTTTAACAATTCCGTTTGTTACTTCGTCAGGAACCAGTTCACCTTTATCGATATAAGATTTCGCTTCTAGGCCCAAGGCAGTTTCATTTTTCATTGCTGCACGGAACATATCTCCAGTAGAAATATGTGGAATGCCATACGTATCAATGATTTTTTCTGCTTGGGTGCCTTTACCTGCTCCAGGTAATCCCATTAAAATGAGGTTCATATATTCTCCTCCTAATTTTAAAGACCGGCTTATGAAGCTAGCCATATGTGAGAATGGTGCTGAGGTAAAACCTCAACACTCGATTCTTACTTATTGATAAAGCCGACATATTGACGTTTCATCATTAATCCTTCTAATTGTTTCGTTGTTTCTAATGCAACCCCGATAACGATTAGTAAACTTGTTCCACCTAAACCGATTGATTGAGGTAAGTTCCAAACCATTTGCGCAATGATTGGAAGTAAAGCAACAAGTCCTAGGAAAATTGAGCCGACAACACTTAATCTCATTAACACGCCAGATACATATTCTTCTGTACCTTTACCTGGTCGCACGCTTGGAATGTAGCTTCCTTGTTTTTGTAAGTTTTCCGCTAATTTCTCAGGGTTTACTTGAACAAATGCATAGAAGAACGTAAACGCAACGATTAGGACAGTATAGATGATTGCCCCTGGAACTGTGTTATAACTGAAGATTTTTGTCATAATGTCATACCAATTTTCACCAGCGAATTTTGATGAGAAAGCTTGTAAAATGGCATTTGGTGTTGCAATTAACGAGCTGGCAAAGATAACTGGAATAACCCCAGCAGCATTTACTTTTAACGGTAAATAACTACTTGTTGGTGCACCAGAAACACGTTTTGTATATTGGATTGGAATCTTACGTTCTGCTTGTTGGAAGAACGTTACGACTGTAACAATCACCAAAATAGCAATAACTAAGATTGCAATGAAAATAACAGATTGCCAAATACGAGAAGACTCGATATTGACGAAGTAATCTTCATAGATTTCTTTGACTGCTCCTGGCAAACGAGAAATAATCCCGGCAAAGATAATCATTGAAACACCATTTCCGATTCCTTTTTCTGTAATTTGTTCACCCATCCAAGTCACAAACATCGTCCCAGCAGTTAAAATAACTGCAATCATCACAAAGGTACCTAAGGTTGGATTGTTGACAATCCCAGTTTGACTTAAGCTATTAAAACCAGCAGTGATCCCCATTGACTGAGCCACACCCAAGACAATCGTTAGATATCTTGTTGCTTGATTTAATTTCTTACGCCCAACTTCCCCTTGTTTTGACCATTCTACAAATCTAGGTACAATATCCATTTGCAATAGTTGAATAATAATAGAGGCTGTAATGTATGGCGAAACCCCCATCGAGAAGATAGAGAAGTTTTGCATGGCACTACCACTCACCATATTCAACATATTCAAAAAGGGTAAGCTACTTAAATCAGACAATCCCTTTGCATTCACCCCGGGCACAGTAATGTGCGCACCTAGGCGAAATACAAACAAGATTAAAACTGTAAATAAGATTTTTGATCTAATGTCTTTGACTTTAAAGGCGTTCTTTAATAGCTTGAACAATTAGATCACCTCGATTGAACCACCAGCAGCTTCGATAGCTTCTTGTGCTGATTTCGAGAATTTAGCTGCTTTCACAGTTAATTTTTTCGTTAACTCACCATCTGCAAGAACTTTGATTCCCGCTTTTTCGTTTTTAACGATTCCTGCTTCTTTTAGGACAACAGGAGTTACTTCTGTTCCATCTTCAAAACGGTTTAAAGTATCTAAGTTCACAACAGCGTAATCTTTACGATTAATGTTTGTAAACCCACGTTTTGGTAAACGACGGAATAATGGAGTTTGACCCCCTTCAAATCCTAAACGAACACCACCGCCTGAACGGGCTTTTTGCCCTTTTTGTCCACGGCCAGCTGTTTTACCATTACCAGATGAAGTACCACGTCCAACACGGTTACGTACTTGGCGTGAGCCCTCAGCAGGTTTTAATTCATGAAGTTTCATAGGTTTGGCACCTCCTTAAGCAATCTTCTATTACAAATCTATAAATCTTAAACTTCTTCTACGTCCACTAAATGTGAAATAGTGTTAACCATACCTTTGATTGCTTCATTGGCAGGTTTTGTAACAGTACTATTCACTTTACCTAAACCTAACGCTTTAACTGTAGCACGTTGGTTTTGAGGACGTCCGATAACACTGCGTTTTAAAGTAATTTTTAATTCAGCCATTATTTTTGTCCTCCTTAACCGATAATTTCTTCTACAGATTTACCGCGAAGTGCTGCCACTTCTTCGGCACGTTTTAATTGTTTTAGACCTTCAACAGTTGCGCGAACAACGTTAATAGGTGTGTTTGAACCTAGTGATTTAGATGTAATATCTGCTACACCAGCTAATTCCAATACGGCACGAACTGGTCCACCAGCAGCTACCCCAGAACCTTCTACTGCAGGTTTCATAAGGATACGGCCGCCACCGAATACGCCAATTACTTCGTGCGGGATAGTAGAACCAACCATAGGCACTTCAACTAAGTTTTTCTTCGCGTCTTCGATTGCTTTACGGATAGCTTCAGGTACTTCTTGTGCTTTACCAGTACCGAAACCAACGTGTCCGTTTTTGTCACCGACAACAACTAAAGCTGCGAAACGTAAACGACGTCCACCTTTAACAACTTTTGTTACACGGTTGATCGCTACAACGCGGTCTTCTAATTCCAAATGTTTTGGATCAATATAAACCATGAATGGTGTTCCTCCTTCTCCTAAAATTCTAGTCCATTTTCACGAGCAGCTTCAGCTAAAGCTTGCACGCGGCCATGGTAAAGGTATCCACCACGGTCGAAGACTACTTTTTTGATGCCTTTTTCAGCGGCACGTTCAGCAACTAGTTTACCAACAGCTGCAGCTGTTTCTGTTTTTGTTCCACCTGAAATTTCTTTATCCAAGGCAGAGGCACTTGCTAGCGTCACACCCGCTACGTCATCAATGACTTGCGCGTAGATGTTTTTGTTAGAACGGAAAATGTTCAAGCGTGGGCACTCAGCAGTACCAGAGATTTTGTTACGTACACGACGATGTCTCTTTTGACGTGTTTTGTTTTTATCTGGTTTTGTAATCACAATTTTCACCTCTTTGATTTAATGTTTACTACTAATATTTCAAGCAGTCAGCAGATTACGGAAAAGAGAAGCTGGCAGACAAGACAAAAGCATTTTATTGGAAAAATCCCATAAAATGACAGTTGCTTGTTGTTGACTTCTGTTTTCTACACAGCTGTTATTATTTACCAGTTTTACCTTCTTTACGGCGTACAAATTCACCAACATAGCGAATCCCTTTGCCTTTATAAGGTTCTGGAGGACGAACGCCACGGATGTTAGCAGCTAATTCACCAACAACTTCTTTGTTGATGCCTTTAACGATAACTTGTGTGTTCGCAGGTACTTCAAATGTTACGCCTTCTGGTGCTGTCATTTCGACAGGATGAGAATAACCAACGTTTAAAGTTAATTTGTTGCCTTGTACTTGGGCACGGTATCCGACCCCGATAAGTTCAAGTGCTTTTTGGAAACCTTCAGAAACACCAACAACCATGTTGTTGAAGTTTGCACGAGTTGTTCCGTGGATTGTTTTCATTTCTTTTGAATCGTTTGGACGAGTGAATGTCACTTCGTTTCCTTCGATGTTCATTTTGATATCAGAAGAAAATTCGCGTGTTAATTCACCTTTAGGTCCTTTAACTGTAATGTTGTTTCCGTCTTGCTTGATTTCAACACCAGCAGGAAGAACAACAACTTTATTACCAATACGGCTCACTTAGAGACACCTCCTTGTGTATTTTTTAGAATTACCATACGTAGGCGATTACTTCGCCGCCGATATTTTTCGCTCTAGCTTCTTTGTCAGTAATTACACCCTCTGATGTAGAGATGATTGCAATTCCTAGACCGTTTAATACTTTTGGTACTTCGTCAGCTTTTACGTATGCACGTAAACCTGGTTTAGAAATACGTTTTAAGTTTGTGATAACACGTTCTTCGTTTTTACCATATTTTAGGAAAACACGGATTACGCCTTGTTTGTCATCTTCGATGTATTCTACGTCGCGGATAAATCCTTCACGTTTCAGGATTTCTGCGATATCACGTTTGATTTTTGAAGCAGGTACTTCTAAAGTTTCATGTTTAACCATGTTCGCATTACGAATGCGAGTTAGAAAATCTGCAATTGGATCTGTCATGACCATTGAACTATTTACCTCCTTTATGCGAGTTTACTTGTTTACCAGCTAGCTTTCTTCACGCCGGGAATTTGACCTTTATAGGCAAGTTCGCGGAAGCAAATACGGCAAAGATGAAATTTACGATAAACTGAATGTGGACGTCCACAACGTTCACAACGAGTATAAGCTTGTGTTGAATGTTTAGCAGGACGTTTGTTTTTAGCAATCATTGATTTTTTAGCCACGTAGTTCGCCTCCTTATATTATTTTTGGAATGGCATACCTAATTGTGCCAACAATTCGCGAGACTCTTCGTCAGTGTTCGCTGTTGTAACAATTACGATGTCCATACCGCGTACTTTATCTACTAAATCATAATCAACTTCTGGGAAGATTAATTGTTCTTTAATACCTAAAGTATAGTTACCACGACCATCGAAAGCTTTTTTGCTGACACCGTGGAAGTCACGTACACGAGGTAAAGAAACTGTTACTAATTTATCTAAAAATTCGTACATTCTTTCGCCGCGTAGCGTTACTTTCGCACCGATTGGCATTCCTTCACGTAAACGGAATCCAGCGATAGATTTTTTAGCTTTTGTGATAAGTGGTTTTTGACCAGTGATTAATGCTAATTCTTCAACAGCTTTGTCTAAGTTTTTAGCATTTGATACTGCATCACCCACACCCATGTTGATAACGATTTTATCAACTTTAGGTGTTTGCATAACTGAGCTGTAATTAAATTTTTCCACCAATGATGGTGTTACTTCTTTAATATATTTTTCTTTCAGGCGGTTCATTCAGTAAGCCCTCCTTCCGCAATTTTTATTTATCTAAAACTTCACCTGTTTTTTTAGAAACGCGGACTTTTTTGCCGTCGACTTCTTTAAACGCAACTTTAGTAGCTTCTCCGTTTGAAGGATCAATCACCATTACATTAGAAACATGAATTGGCGCTTCCACTTCAAGGATTCCACCTTGTGGGGCTGCTTGGTTTGGTTTTTGGTGTTTTTTAACGACGTTGACACCTTCAACGATAACTTTATCTTGTTTAGGAAACGCTGCTAAGACAACGCCTTCTTTGTTTTTATCTTTACCAGTGATAACTTTTACTTTATCGCCTTTTTTAACAAACATTACTGTTTCGCACCTCCTTTAACGTGGGCTCGAGATTATAATACTTCTGGTGCTAGAGAAACGATCTTCATGAAGTTGTTTTCACGTAATTCACGTGCAACTGGTCCGAAGATACGTGTTCCGCGTGGGCTTTTATCGTCACGGATAATTACCGCAGCATTTTCATCAAATTTGATGTAAGAACCGTCAGCACGACGAGCGCCAGATTTTGTACGAACGATAACGGCTTTAACTACTTCACCTTTTTTAACAACCCCACCTGGCGTTGCTTGTTTGACAGTAGCAACAATAACGTCACCGATGTTAGCAGTTTTACGACCAGATCCGCCTAGGACTTTGATCGTTAAAATTTCACGTGCGCCAGAATTGTCAGCGACTCTTAAACGACTTTCTTGTTGGATCACGATGTGTATCCCCCTTTCAGATTTTGTGCTTCAATCTATTAGGAAATTCTCGTTTTATTAGATAATAACTGCTTCTTCGACTACCTCTAGTAAACGGAAACGTTTTGTAGCTGATAATGGACGAGTTTCCATGATTTTTACGATGTCTCCAACTTTCGCTGTGTTGTTTTCATCATGCGCTTTATATTTTTTAGAATATTTCATACGTTTGCCATAGATAGGGTGGTTTTTCTTTGTTTCAACGACAACTGTGATTGTTTTATCCATTTTGTCTGATACCACGCGACCTTGGTAAACTTTACGTTGATTTCTTTCTTCAGTCATACGCGTTTGGCCTCCTTCCACTATTAGTTAGCTTGTTCACGCAATACTGTTTTGATGCGTGCAATCGATTGACGTACTTCTTTAATACGTGCAGTGTTTTCTAATTGACCTGTTGCTAATTGGAATCTTAAGTTGAACAATTCTTCTTTTAATTGTTTTTCTTTATCTAGCATTTCGGCAGTGGTTAATTCTCTGATTTCTTTAACCTTCATTCGATTCACCACCCATTTCCTCACGTTTTACGATCTTAGTTTTTACCGGCAATTTGTGAGATGCAAGACGAAGAGCTTCACGAGCTACTTCTTCAGGAACGCCTGCGATTTCAAACATGATTTTACCACGTTTAACTGGTGATACCCAGCCTTCTGGTGCCCCTTTACCTTTACCCATACGTACGCCGATAGCTTTACTTGTGTAAGACTTGTGAGGGAAAATTTTAATCCATACTTTCCCGCCACGTTTCATGTAACGAGTCATTGCAATACGGGCTGCTTCGATTTGACGGTTAGTAATCCAGTGAGATTCAGTTGCTTGTAAACCCCATTCACCAAATGCTACTTCTTTTCCGCCTTTAGCTTCACCGCGCATTTTTCCGCGGAATTCACGACGGTGTTTTACACGTTTAGGTACTAACATGATTATTTCCCTCCTTTCTCAGTGTTTTTTTTCGTTGGAAGAATTTCTCCACGATAGATCCACACTTTAACTCCTAGTTTTCCGTAAGTAGTGTCCGCTTCTTCCCATGCGTAATCAATGTCCGCACGTAATGTGTGAAGTGGTACAGTTCCTTCTGAGTATCCTTCTGAACGAGCGATATCCGCACCGTTTAGACGACCTGATACTTGAGTTTTGATTCCTTTAGCGCCAGCACGCATTGCGCGTTGGATGGCTTGTTTTTGAGCACGACGGAAAGCAACACGGTTTTCTAATTGACGTGCAATTCCTTCGCCTACTAATTTTGCATCTAAATCTGGTTTTTTGATTTCAACGATGTTGATGTGAACTCGTTTGCCAGTTAATTTGTTTAATTCTTTTCTTAGGTTTTCGACTTCAGATCCGCCTTTACCGATAACCATACCTGGTTTAGCTGTGTGAATTGAAATGTTAACACGGTTTGCAGCGCGTTCGATTTCAATTGTAGATACAGCAGCATCAGCAAGTTTTGTTGCGATAAATTTACGGATTCTTAAATCTTCGTGTAAGAATTCAGCATACTCTTTTTCAGCATACCATTTCGCATCCCAGTCGCGGATGATGCCTACACGCATTCCAATTGGATGTACTTTTTGACCCACTGATTGTCCCTCCTCTTAAATGTTTAAGCTCTGTTTTCATAAAGAAAACAGTCTATTTCATGAGACTTATTTCTCTGTTACAACTACTGTGATGTGACTAGTACGTTTGTTGATTGGTGAAGCTGAACCTTTTGCACGAGGACGGAAACGTTTCATTGTTGGTCCTTCGTTAACAAATGCTTCAGATACGACTAAGCTTTCAACGTCTAAGTCAAAGTTGTTTTCTGCGTTAGCAACTGCTGACATTAAAACTTTTTCAATGATTCCAGCAGACTTGTTCGGTGTGAATTTCAAGATTGAAATTGCATCCGCAACGCTTTTCCCTCTGATAAGATCGATTACTAAACGTGCTTTACGAGGTGAAGTGCGAACTGTTTTTGCAGTTGCTTTAGCTGATGTAATTTGTTCTGACATTTGCATATCCTCCCCTCAAAATTAGCGTTTAGTTTTTTTATCGTCAGCAACGTGGCCACGATAAGTTCTAGTTGGTGCAAATTCACCTAATTTATGTCCTACCATGTCTTCTTGAATGTAAACAGGGACATGTTTCCGTCCATCATATACAGCGATTGTGAAACCTACGAATGATGGAAAAATTGTAGAGCGGCGAGACCAAGTTTTAATTACTTTTTTCTTTTCGGCACCTTGTTGTGCTTCGACCTTTTTCATCAAATGATCATCGACGAAAGGTCCTTTTTTTAAACTACGACCCATGGTGAACCTCCTCTCAAAATGTACGACACATGGTCAAAAAAATTATTTAGTACGACGACGAACGATAAGTTTGTCTGATTTAGCTTTTTTATTACGTGTTTTGTATCCAATTGCTGGTTGACCCCATGGAGATACTGGCGCTTTACGTCCAATTGGTGTTTTACCTTCACCACCACCGTGTGGGTGATCGTTAGGGTTCATTACGCTACCACGAACAGTTGGGCGTTTACGCATCCAACGAGAGCGGCCAGCTTTACCAATGTTGATTAATTCGTGTTGTTCGTTACCAACTGAACCGATTGTTGCACGGCAAGTTGCTAAGATCATACGAACTTCGCCAGAGTTTAAGCGGATTAATACGTATTTGCCTTCTTTACCAAGTACTTGCGCGCTTGTTCCAGCCGAACGGATTAATTGTCCACCTTTACCAGGTTTCATTTCAATGTTGTGGATAACTGTACCAACTGGAATGTTTTCCAATGGTAATGCGTTACCTACTTTAATATCTGCTTCTGGACCAGATACTAGGCGCATGCCTACTTCTAATCCTTTTGGTGCTAAGATGTATGCCTTAACCCCGTCTTCGTAATGAACTAACGCGATGTTAGCAGAACGGTTTGGATCGTACTCGATCGTTTTAACAACCGCTGCGACGTTATCTTTATTACGTTTGAAGTCAATCACACGGTATTGACGTTTGTGACCGCCACCTTGGTGACGAACCGTAATGCGACCGTTGTTGTTACGACCGGCATTGTTTTTTAATGGCTGTAACAATGATTTTTCTGGTGTTGAAGTTGTGATTTCAGCGAAATCAGAACTTGTCATGTTACGACGGCCATTTGTGGTAGGTTTGTACTTTTTAATCGCCACGTCTTATTTCCCTCCTACGTTGATATTGTTCAGGACTGCTTATTCAGCAGCTTCGAATAATTGAATTTCTTTTGAATCTTCAGTTAATGTAACGATCGCTTTGCGACGTTTTTTTGTATAACCTGCATATTTACCCATGCGTTTGAATTTTGGACGCACGTTTAAGATGTTTACGTTTGCTACTTTAACATCGAATGCTGATTCAACAGCTTGTTTTACTAAAGTTTTGTTTGCGCGAGTGTCCACTTCGAAAGTATATTTCTTTTCGTCCATAGCTAACATGGATTTTTCAGTGATCACTGGGCGTTTGATTACGTCTAGTAATTCCATTATGCAAGCACCTCCTCAATTTGAGTAAGAGCTGTTTGTGTTGCCAAGACTTTGTTAGCTGACACAACATCTAACACACTAACGTTATCAGAAGTTACTACAGAAACGTTTGGTAAGTTACGAGCTGATAAAGCTGCAAAGTCGTTACCATTTTCTAAAACAACTAATACTTTAGTATCGATAGACAAGTTAGCAAGAACTTGTTTGAATTCTTTTGTTTTTGGTGCATCGAAGCTTAAACCTTCTACTGCTACCAAGTTATTTTCAGCAACTTTGTCTGATAATACAGATTTCATTGCTAAGCGACGAACTTTTTTAGGAAGTTTGTAGCTGTATGAACGCGGTGTTGGTCCAAAGACTACGCCACCTCCACGCCATTGTGGTGAACGGATTGAACCTTGACGAGCACGACCAGTTCCTTTTTGACGCCATGGTTTGCGGCCACCGCCACGAACAGCGCTACGGTTTTTAACTGCGTGTGTTCCTTGTCTTAATGAAGCACGTTGCATGATGATTGCATCATAGACAACACTTTCATTAGGTTCGATTCCGAAGATTTCTTCATTTAAAGTGATTTCACCGTTTTGAGTTCCATCTTGTTTGAATAATGCTACATTCGGCATTCCTTAGTTCCTCCTTTCCCTACACTTATTTAGCTTTCACAGCTGATTTGATTGTGATTAAAGATTTTTTCGCTCCAGGAATGTTTCCTTTGATTAAGATAACATTTCTTTCTACGTCCACTTTAACAACTTCAAGGTTTTGAATTGTTACGCGGTCGCCACCCATACGGCCGGCTAGTCGTTTATTTTTAAATACACGGTTAGGCGCTACTGGACCCATTGACCCAGGACGACGGTGATAACGAGAACCATGAGACATAGGTCCGCGGCTTTGGCCGTGACGTTTGATTGCCCCTTGGAATCCTTTACCTTTCGTAGTACCTGTAACATCAACAACGTCTCCTGCTTGGAAAACATCTACTTTGATTTCTTTACCTACTTCATATTCTCCTAGCTCAACATTCTTGAATTCTTTAATGAAGCGCTTAGGAGCCGTGTTTGCTTTTGCAACATGACCTTTCGCAGGTTTGTTTGATAAAACTTCACGTTTGTCTTGGTAACCAACTTGGATAGCTTCGTATCCGTCAGTTTCAACAGTTTTTACTTGTAAAACTACGTTTGGCGTAGCTTCAACTACTGTTACTGGAATTAATTCACCAGACTCAGTAAAGATTTGTGTCATTCCCACTTTTTTCCCTAAGATTCCTTTGGTCATGAGTACACCTCCATCTTAATTTTATAGTTTGATTTCAATATTAACACCAGACGGTAAGTCAAGCTTCATTAGAGCGTCAACTGTTTTTGGTGTTGGGTTCACAATGTCAATTAGACGTTTGTGAGTACGCATTTCGAATTGTTCGCGAGAATCTTTGTATTTATGAGTCGCACGAATAACTGTGTAAAGTGAGCGTTCTGTTGGTAATGGAATCGGACCTGATACGTCAGCTCCAGTTCTTTTTGCTGTTTCCACAATTTTATCCGCTGATTGATCTAAAATACGGTGTTCATACGCTTTTAAACGGATACGAATTTTTTGTTTTGCCATCTTGTTCCCTCCTTCGCCTATTTTAAAAGTAGACATAGCTCCACGAAAATTTATCCGGCATGCTCGTTCATGGCAAAGCGTCCGAGCGTGTCGCAACCTCTCGCTTCACAGCCGGCAAATCAAATCGTTGATCTACCAATGCTTTTTACACTCCTGTAAACAGCACCTTTTTGATTATACTATGAAAGGATAGTGTTAGCAAGGATTTTCTGCGTTTTTTTGAAAGAATTTTTTCTTGTTTTGAAAAGCATTTGTTTTGTTTTTCAATTCTTTTCATTCTATTTTTATAAAAAAAGAATTTGAGATTCTTTTTTTTACCAGAATCTCAAATTCTTTCTTTTTTATTCTATTAACCAATCCGGCGCATTGGAATATCATTGTTATCTGGATGAACCAATAAATATTGAATAACATCAATATTGCTTGCTTGGAATGAGGCTGCACATGCTTGCAAATATAAGTCCCACATTCGATAGAAGCGCTCGCCTTTTTC
This sequence comes from Enterococcus sp. DIV1307a, assembly GCF_050537425.1. NCBI lineage: Bacteria > Bacillati > Bacillota > Bacilli > Lactobacillales > Enterococcaceae > Enterococcus > Enterococcus sp. DIV1307a. Next base: position 168,279 of record NZ_CP172914.1, on the reverse strand, counting down.
GTCAACAATTTCTGCTTCTATATTATGGAAGTTTTTTGTCCAATGTTCCAGCGTCAATTGATAATCTCTGCGCAAACTTTCCAAGTCAATCACTTGCAAGTCGTTTTCTGTCATATGGCCGACTAGCTCAGTGACACCAGGAATATAGCCACCTGGGAAAATATAACGATTAATCCAAGCATTTTTAGCCCCACCTTGTTGGCGACTGATCCCATGAATCAACGCCGTACCTTTAGGCGCTAAATTCCGCTGAACGACATCAAAATATTCATGTAGATTTTCCGCACCGACATGTTCAAACATCCCGACACTCGTAATATGGTCAAAAGACTCTCCTTTTAAATCACGATAATCCATCAATTTGACAGTCATTCGATCTTGTAGACCTTCTTTTTCTATAATATGGCGAATATGATGAAATTGCTCTTCACTTAATGTAATCCCAGTTGCTTTGGCTCCATATTCTTTCACCACAGTTAAAATTAACGTGCCCCAGCCGCAGCCAATATCCAGTAAAGTGTCGCCCTCTTTGATAAACAATTTATCTAAAATATGATGAACTTTATTCACTTGCGCTTGTTCTAATGTATCTTCAGGCGTTTTAAAATAAGCACATGAATACGTCATTGTTTGGTCAAGCCATTTTTTGTAAAAATCATTTCCTAGATCGTAATGGCTGTGAATATCCTCTTGCGAACGTTTTTTTGAATGACTTTCTTTAGGAAGCCATTTAATAAATTTAGCATTGTGTAAAAAGCTATCCTTTTGGTTATACACATCATAAATCAGCGCTTGGATATCGCCTTCGATTTCAATTTTGCGATCCATGTAGGCTTCCCCTAAAGTTAACGAAGCGTTATTCAGTAAATCCTTCACAGGAATTTTTTCATTGAATACAATTTTAAAAACCGGATCCCCCGACCCTTGCCCATACTCTTTGACGGTACCATCCCAGTATGTGACTTGTGTCTTTTTTGAAAAAGACCATTTAAACAGTTGACTGTACGTTTCTTTTTCTAACATTGCATTCCCTCCATTAAATACCATTTGAAGCCAAAACAAAAAGAAGTCGCTTTCCGATAGTTCGTCAAAACAAACACCACAGTCCGTTCTAAACTGAAGCACAGAAAAGTTAACATCCCTTCTATGTTCCGCTTCTTTTTTGCAATTACAGTTCTATTCTACTCCTCTTTTAAAAATTTGAACATTCTTTTAACGTAATACCTACTATTGTTATTCTTTATCACAAAAAAACTAGAGCCAGTCCTTGACAGACTCCTCTAGTTCTAAACATTATGCTTCCTTACGCATCCGTTGTTCCGCATGGGTGTATGCACCATGCCACACGTGCCCCACATAAGGATTAACTTGAATACCGTGTTTAATCGCCGCTGCTACAAATTTTTTTGCTAACGTTACTGCTTCTAACACCGAATAACCTTTCGCCAAACCAGCTGTGATCGCCGCTGAAAAAGTACAACCTGCACCATGATTATAATCAGTAGGATATAATTCATTTTCCAAAAGATGCGCGGTGTGACCATCGTAAAACAAGTCCAGTGCTTTTTCACCAGCTAAGCGATGTCCCCCTTTAACCACGACATGTTTGGCTCCCATTTGTACAATTCGTTTTGCCGCTTCTTCCATCTCCGCCACGGAAGAAATTTCGCCTAAACCAGATAAGATGCCCGCTTCAATTAAATTAGGCGTAGCAACTAATGCTAATGGCAGTAAATCGTTTTTTAGGCCTTCCACACTTTTGGGTTGCAGAATTTGTGCCGTTCCCTTACAAGCAATGACTGGGTCAATCACGACTTTTTGAATTTTTTCTTGTTTAATGTATTTGCTAGCCATTTTAATATTTTGTTCATTGCCCATCATCCCTGTTTTCAAGGCCGCTACTGGACCGCCTGCAAAAACCGAAATCAATTGTTTTTCTAAGAGCGTTTCTGGCAATTCAGTTACTTCATGTGACCAGCCTGTCGTAGGATCCATCGTCACAATCGAGGTTAAACTTGAAAATCCAAAAACTCCATACTCTTCAAATGTTTTTAAATCTGCTTGAATCCCTGCCCCTCCAGTTGAATCGGAGCCTGCAATCGTCAATACTTTTTCCATTAAATCACCTAACCTTTTTCTCCAAGTATACGGAAGAAACAAGTCTGCTAAAACAGCCAATTGGCTTATTTTTTAGCCAGCCAATTTCTAAACAAAAAAAGACCAGAGAATAAATTCTCTGGCCTTACGTCCGAATACCCCAGTTTTTTACGCTGGTTAAAGCTATAGTTAAAAAGTTAATTATTTAACGATTTCAGTAACAACGCCTGAACCTACAGTACGTCCGCCTTCACGAATAGAGAAACGAGTTCCGTCTTCGATAGCGATTGGGTGAATTAATTCAACGTCCATAGCAACGTTATCACCAGGCATTACCATTTCAGTACCTTCTGGCAATTCTACAACACCAGTAACGTCTGTTGTACGGAAGTAGAATTGAGGACGGTAGTTAGTGAAGAATGGAGTGTGACGTCCGCCTTCTTCTTTTGATAATACGTATACTTCAGCTTTGAATTTTGTGTGTGGAGTGATTGTAGCTGGTTTAGCTAATACTTGTCCACGTTCGATATCTTCACGTGCTACACCACGTAATAAAGCACCGATGTTGTCGCCTGCTTCAGCGTAGTCTAATAATTTACGGAACATTTCAACACCTGTAACAGTTGTTTTAGATGTTTCGTCTTTAATACCAACGATTTCAACTTCGTCACCAACGCGAACTTCACCACGTTCAACACGGCCTGTAGCAACAGTACCACGTCCAGTGATTGAGAATACGTCTTCGACTGGCATCATGAATGGTTTGTCAGTATCACGTTCTGGAGTTGGGATATATTCGTCAACTGCAGCCATTAATTCTAAGATTTTTTCTTCATAAGACTCGTCGCCTTCTAAAGCTTTCAAAGCAGAACCTGCGATAACTGGAACATCATCGCCTGGGAAATCGTATTCTGATAATAAGTCACGAACTTCCATTTCTACTAATTCTAATAATTCTTCGTCATCAACCATATCCATTTTGTTTAAGAATACAACGATGTATGGTACACCAACGTTACGTGATAATAAGATATGTTCACGTGTTTGAGGCATAGGACCATCAGCAGCAGAAACTACTAAGATAGCTCCGTCCATTTGAGCAGCACCAGTGATCATGTTTTTAACGTAGTCCGCGTGTCCTGGGCAGTCAACGTGTGCATAGTGACGAGTTTCAGTTTCATATTCGATATGAGAAGTGTTGATTGTGATTCCACGTTCTTTTTCTTCTGGAGCGTTATCGATAGAATCGTAGCTTTGTGCTTCCCCGCCACCGTGTTTTGATAATACAGTAGCAATTGCAGCTGTTAATGTAGTTTTACCATGGTCAACGTGTCCGATAGTACCAATGTTAACATGGGATTTAGAACGGTCAAATTTTTCTTTTGCCATTTTGAATGTTCCTCCTAAAAATATAAATTTTATTGTTTGTTTTATATGTGATAGACGCTACTAAAAATCGTCTGATCATCATAAGCTATTTTACACGAAATCTTGAAAAAAGGATAGTTCTAAAAACAAACCTTTTATTCTCAAGGAAAATTATGCGTTGCCGCCGTTTTTCTTGATGATTTCTTCTTGAACAGACTTAGGTACGTCTTCATAGTGGTCAAATACCATCATAAATGTACCGCGTCCTTGTGTTGCTGAACGTAATGTTGTAGCATAACCAAACATTTCAGCTAAAGGTACCATCGCATTAACGATTTGAGAGTTACCGTGTGCTTCCATACCTTCAACACGTCCACGACGACTTGTTACGTGTCCCATGATATCACCTAAGTAATCTTCAGGAACAGTAATTGTAACTTTCATCATTGGTTCTAAAATAACTGGGTTTGCATTTTTAGCCGCAGCTTTCAATGCCATAGAAGCAGCTACACGGAAGGCCGTTTCATTTGAATCGACATCGTGGTATGAACCATCGTAAAGTTTTGCTTTGATATCAACTAATGGATAACCAGCAAGAACACCGTTGTTCATAGAGTCTTCTAACCCTTTTTCAACTGCTGGGATGTATTCACGAGGAACCACACCACCGACAATTGCGTTTTCAAACTCGAAGCCTTTACCTTCTTCATTTGGTGTAAATTCAACCCATACGTGACCGTATTGTCCTTTACCACCAGACTGACGAACGAATTTACCTTCTGCTTTAGTCGCAGCACGGAATGTTTCGCGGTAAGATACTTGAGGAGCACCTACGTTAGCTTCAACTTTGAATTCACGTTTCATACGGTCTACTAAAACGTCTAAGTGCAATTCACCCATACCAGAGATAACTGTTTCACCAGTTTCAACGTTTGTTTCAACGCGGAATGATGGATCTTCTTCAGCAAGTTTTTGTAGAGCCACGCCCATTTTATCTTGGTCAGCTTTTGATTTAGGTTCAACAGCGACTTGGATAACTGGGTCAGGGAATTCAATAGATTCAAGAATAACTGGTGCATCTAATGCACATAATGTATCACCAGTTGTTGTGTCTTTTAGACCAACAGCAGCAGCGATATCACCAGAGTACACTTTGTCAATTTCTTGACGAGTGTTGGCGTGCATTTGTAGGATACGACCGATACGTTCTTTTTTGCCTTTTGAAGCGTTCAATACGTATGAACCACTTTCAAGGACACCAGAATAAACACGGAAGAAAGTTAAACGACCTACGAATGGGTCAGTCATAACTTTAAATGCTAATGAAGCGAAAGGTGCTTCGTCATCAGCTGGACGAGTTGTTTCTTCGTCTGTTTTAGTATCGATCCCTTTGATAGCATCGATATCTAATGGAGATGGTAAGTAATCAAGAACAGCGTCCAACATTAATTGAACCCCTTTATTCTTGAATGCTGAACCAGCTAATACAGGGAAGAACTCAACGTTGATTGTTGCTTGACGGATACCAGCGACTAATTCTTCTTCAGTGATTTCTTCACCTTCAAGATATTTCATCATTAAGTCTTCGTCAGTTTCAGCAACAGCTTCAACTAATTTTTCGCGCCATTCTTGCGCTTTTTCTAAATAATCTTCAGGAATATCAGTTTCTTGAATATCTGTTCCCAAATCATTTGTGTAGATTTCAGCTTTCATTTTAATCAAGTCAATGATTCCAGTGAAGTCTTCTTCAGCTCCGATTGGAATTTGAATTGGATGAGCGTTTGCTTGTAAACGATCATGTAATGATTCTACTGAATAGAAGAAGTCCGCACCGATTTTATCCATTTTGTTACAGAATACAATACGAGGAACTTTATATTCAGTCGCTTGACGCCAAACAGTTTCTGTTTGAGGTTCTACACCTGATTGAGAGTCAAGAACTGTTACCGCACCATCTAATACGCGTAGAGAACGTTGTACTTCAATTGTGAAGTCCACGTGTCCTGGAGTATCGATGATATTTACACGGTAGCCTTTCCACTGTGCAGTTGTCGCAGCGGATGTAATCGTGATACCACGTTCTTGTTCTTGTTCCATCCAGTCCATTTGTGAAGCACCTTCATGGGTTTCACCGATTTTATGGATTTTACCAGTGTAGTACAAGATACGCTCAGTTGTTGTTGTTTTACCAGCATCAACGTGGGCCATGATACCAATGTTACGAGTTTTTTCAAGTGAAAATTCTCTTGCCATTTTGTATGTTTACTCCTCTCTTTATTTAAATCGATTGTAAATTGACTTTCTGCTGCCACTTTACGCGACAGACAGAGAGGATCTTACCAACGATAATGAGCAAATGCGCGGTTTGCGTCTGCCATTTTGTGTGTGTCTTCGCGTTTTTTAACAGAAGCGCCAGTGTTGTTAGCAGCATCCATGATTTCTTTCGCTAGACGTTCTTCCATTGTGTGTTCACCACGTAGACGTGCGTAGTTAACTACCCAACGTAAACCTAAAGTTGTACGACGTTCTGGACGAACTTCAACTGGTACTTGGTAGTTAGAACCCCCAACACGACGTGCTTTAACTTCAAGAACAGGCATAACGTTTTTCATTGCTTGTTCAAAAACTTCCAATGGATCGTTACCTGTAGATTCTTTGATGATATCAAATGAATTATAGATAATGTTAGCAGCAATCCCGCGTTTACCGTCAACCATTACACGGTTGATTAAGCGAGTTACTAATTTTGAGTTATAAATTGGATCTGGTAAAACATCACGTTTTGCAACAGGACCTTTACGAGGCATCCGTAACTCCTCCTTCCGAAATATGATTTTTCAAGTTGTTATTGTCTTATTATAATTAAGCTTTAGGACGTTTTGTACCGTATTTAGAGCGGCTTTGTTTACGGTCGTTAACACCGGCAGTATCAAGCGCACCACGAACGATATGGTAACGTACCCCTGGTAAGTCTTTTACACGTCCACCACGTAATAATACCACGCTGTGTTCTTGTAAGTTGTGACCGATACCTGGGATATAAGCTGTAACTTCGATTAAGTTTGACAAACGAACACGGGCATATTTACGTAAAGCTGAGTTCGGTTTTTTAGGTGTCATCGTACCCACACGTGTACAAACTCCACGTTTTTGCGGAGAGTTAACGTTTGTTTGAGTTTTCTTAAAACTGTTATATCCTTTGTTTAAGGCTGGTGAATCAGATTTTTCTACTTTAGATTTACGAGGTTTACGTACTAATTGGTTAATTGTAGGCATTCCTTGTTCTCCTCCTTCCTTACTTCGCTTCTAGTTCCACACATCCAGGTGGTTCTTTTTTCGCGATAAAAAATAATGCAATCTCTGCACTCTTTATCAAATATGCTTTGATAGACAGTCAGCACGTCCCTATAAGGAACCTGTAGATAAAGCACCTTTGTTAGGATACCACGATAAGTATCAGCTGTCAACCCTCTTCTTTCGCCTTTCGTAAAAAAGCTTTTCCTTCTATTTAAATGCACTTTTCCTTTAAAAATTTTTATGACTTTTTCAAAAACTTTCTATCTTTTTTAGTTAAATAACGGTACAATATCTTTGACTATTGAAGGGGGCGGAAAACAGCGATGAATCTGAAACAAATGGTAGGAATCGAAGCTGCAAAATATGTAGAAGACGGCATGATTGTCGGTTTGGGTACTGGCTCAACAGCAAAATTTATGGTAGACGAAATTGGTCGTCGCGTAAAAGAAGAAGGATTGTCAATCGTGGGGGTTACTACTTCAAAAGAAACAGAGAAACAAGCCTTAGCCTTGGGCATTCCTTTAAAGGGTATTGATGAGGTTCCGTATGTGGATCTTACGATTGATGGCGCCGATGAAATCAGCGCTGATTTTCAAGGAATCAAAGGCGGTGGCGCTGCCTTACTTTTTGAAAAAATTGTGGCCACTTATTCAAAGAAATGTATTTGGATTGTGGATAAATCAAAAATGGTGGACGATTTAGGGGCTTTCCCACTTCCAGTTGAGGTTGTTCCTTATGGCAGCCGCCAACTAGTGCATTTATTTGAAGAAAAAGGCTATCACCCAACACTTCGTTTAAACGCTGCTGGCGAAACATTAATAACAGATGGAGGCCACCATATCATCGATTTACATTTAGAAATAATTACAGATCCAGAAGCTTTAGGTTCTTATTTAGACAACTTGGTTGGCGTCGTTGAACACGGCTTATTTTTAAATATGGTTTCTATGGTAATCGTCGGTTATGAAGATGGACCGAAAACCTTACATGTTCCCGCACGTTAAGAATGTGTGAAAAAAGATTATTTATATAGGAAGGATAATATATGAAACGAATTGGTTATGCACGCACAACTATTATTGAAGACGATTTAAAAAATCAACTAACCACTCTCCAATCGTTTGGTTGTGATGATATTTTCCAAGAGACATTTGATCCTCAAGCGGAGATCAGTGTCTTAGACGAAGTCGAAAAACTTCTTTCTGCTGGGGATACACTTATTGTTTGTAAATTGCACCATTTAGGTAAAACAACCCGCCAATTAACAGACTTTATGAAAATGTTAAAGGAAAAACAAGTTGATTTTGTCAGCATTTCAGAAGGAATTGATACTCACCTTCCAACAGGTGAAGCCTATTTCCAATTAATGGAGAGCTTATCTGCTATGGAATGTGCACTAATTAAAGAACGAACACTCGTCGGGCTCCACAAAGCTCGTGAAAACGGAAAAGTAGGTGGACGTCCAAAAATCGATGGACGCACCGTCCGCAAAATCCGTGCATTATATTACGAAAACAAAGAAACAATCCAATTTATTTCTAATAAATGCGGCGTTTCGGTGGGCACTTGTTATAAGTACATCAATTTACCTGAGACAGATGTCGAGCGGCTGTATTCCTAAGAATAAAAAAGAAGTCCTTCAGATGGGGCTTCTTTTTTGATTCGATTTCACTCTGATTTTTCAGCAACTTTCACGTTTTTTTACTATTTTCCATTGGAAATCTTGCGCAAAACGGTGTACAATAAACGTGGAAATCTTATTTTCAGAAAACTAAACTCAAAGGAGAGCTTATACATGCCAAAATTAGTTTTTTCTCGTCATGGACTTAGCGAATGGAATGCCTTAAACCAATTTACTGGATGGGCTGACGTAGATTTAGCACCTGAAGGTGTTGAAGAAGCAAAAGAAGGCGGCCGTAAAATTAAAGAAGCAGGCATCGAATTCGACGTTGCTTATACTTCTGTTTTAACTCGTGCCATCAAAACTTGTAACTATTTACTAGAATACTCAGATCAATTATGGGTACCTCAAATCAAATCTTGGCGCTTAAACGAACGTCACTATGGTAAATTACAAGGACTAAACAAAAAAGAAACTGCTGAAAAATACGGAGACGAACAAGTCCACATCTGGCGTCGTTCTTACGATACTCTTCCTCCATTAATGGAAGCAACAGATGAAGGTTCTGCAGCAAACGACCGTCGTTATGCAATGTTAGACCAACGCGATATTCCTGGTGGCGAAAACTTGAAAGTTACTTTGGAACGTGCATTACCATTCTGGCAAGATGAAATTGCGCCAGCTTTAAAAGACAACAAAACTGTCTTAGTAGCGGCTCATGGTAATTCATTACGTGCTTTAGCTAAACACATCGAAGGCATTTCTGATGAAGATATTATGGATCTTGAAATCCCAACAGGTAAACCATTAGTTTATGAATTAAACGATGATTTAACTGTGAAAGAAAAATACTACTTATAAGAACTTGTTTCTTATTAACAAAAGCGGTTTGCCAAGGCAAACCGCTTTTTTATGGATTAAATAAATTGACTTTCGGTTAAACAATCTTTATAAATCGCTACTATGTCCGCTACATCCAATGGTACATAAGCCTTTTCGGCAATTGCACTATGGGCCACAGCTTGTTGTGCCATTTCTTCAAATTTATCTGCTTCGATGCCAACTTCTGGTAATGTCATTGGAATGCCACAAGCCACAAAGTAATCATACAATGCTTGAATACCTTTTTTCGCTGCTACTTCCTCCTCTTGTTCGACTATTCCCCAAACATTTCGAGCAAACTGTGCAAACTTGCCTACGGTTTGTTCAGACAAAACGTAATTCATCCAACGAGGCGTTAAAATTGCTAAGCCAATCCCATGCGTAATGTCATAAAACGCACTTAATTCATGTTCCATTGGGTGACAAGACCAAACACCTTGTTTGCCGCGCCCTGTTAACCCATTTAAGGCTAAACTACTTGCCCACATTAAATTAGCACGTGCATCATAATCTTCTGGATTTTCTAAAGCAATAGGACAATTTTTGATAACCGTTCGCATTAAGCCTTCTGACACAAAATCTTGGACGTCCGTGCCTGTCGAAATACTAAAATAGTTTTCAATCAAATGACTGAAAATATCCGCTGAGCCAGCTGCTGTTTGATTTTGAGGAACCGTAAAAGTATTCGTTGGATCCAAGAACGAAACTTTTGGAATCATATTCGGACCACCAAAGCCTAATTTTTGATTGGTTTCTAAGTTAGAAATGACAGCACCTGCGTTCATTTCACTACCTGTTGCTGCTAAAGTCAAGATGGTCACGATTGGTAAAGCAGGACCAGTATACCCTTTTCTGGCTGCAATGACTGTCCAGATATCTTCTTCCGAATAAAAGCCCGCAGCTATTGCTTTGGAACAGTCAATGGTTGAACCACCGCCAACTGCTAAAATAACATCGACTTGGTTTTCTTTACACAACTCAATTCCTTTTCTAACGGTTTCAATGCGCGGGTTTGGTTCGACACCGCTCAACTCAATCAGTGTATGCCCGTTTTTTTGGGCCAAATCAGTAATTTGTTGGTACAAGCCATTACGTTTGATACTACCGCCACCATAAACAAGTAAGACATTTTTGCCAAATTGATCTAACACAGCAGGTAATTCGTCTAAACGATCTTTCCCAAAACGGATGTCTGTTGGTACATAAAAATTAAAGTTTTCCATTCTTTCATCCTCCATTCAATGCTCTTACGCATTTATCATACTATTTTTTCAAAAATCCGCCAATAAAAAAGCCGAGCAAATGACAGTTGCTTTCACAACGACCGATTGACCCAGCTTTTGATTCTTTTTTATAACGAATCGCTTGTTTTGATTAACAAATAAAGAAAATAAGGCGCACCGATGATCGCAACAATAATCCCTGCAGGCATTTCTCCATTGCCAGGCAATAGCCGACCAATCGTATCACTAACCAATAAAAGTAAACTCCCAAACAACGCCGCCAATGGCAATACCTGTTTTTGTTGCGTAAAACCACATTTGCGAGCAATATGTGGCGCAAGTAAACCTAAAAAATTAATTCCCCCTGTAACGGAAATCGCTGATGCCGCCAACATCACCGCTAACAGCAACGAAACGATTCGTTCTTTTTTCACAGCAATACCTACAGAAATAGCTGTTTCGTCCCCCAATTGTAAAATATCCAACAGACGATGACGCTTCATCGCAAAAAAGAACCCGATGACTAGCCAAGGCAACAAAGCGCCCACAAAGAACCAATTACTGCCCCAGATACTGCCTGCTTGCCACATTGTAACAAAACGGTACTTTTCAGTGTCAATTTTTGATGTAATTAATAAGGTGAGTGCTGAAATACCCGTACTCAAAATGACACCCGCTAAGACCATTCGAACTGGCGTCAATCCTAAACGATGATGATACGCAATTACCAAAATCCCAACAGCCGCTAGCAAGCCGCCAACTAAGGCCACGAGCGGAAGTGCAAACGTCGTGATACTTGTCGTCTCAACAAAACTAATAAACAAAATCACTGCCAAACCAGCACCCGCATTAATGCCTAAAATCCCAGTATCTGCTAACGGATTCCGAGTAATCCCTTGAAGAATAGCGCCGCTTAAGCCTAAAGCTGCGCCCGCTAGGACCGCAAGCACAATCCGTGGTAACCGAAAATCCCAAACTAACAGTTGTTTGGCCTGACTTCCCTGTCCCAAAAGAAGGGCTTTTAAATCCATGAAGGAAACAGATAATTCCCCTTGCGTTAAACTGATACAAGCAGTTAGGATAATCCCAACTATTAAGATAGCCACCCAACGGGACACTTTTTTCTGTGTCATCCTAGTTGCCCTCCTTTACGAAATAAATAAAGAAAGAATGGGATGCCAATTAAGGCCGTGATAATCCCAAATGGTGTTTCAAAAGGCGGATTCACCATTCGAGCGATTAAATCTGCCACCAAAACGAGGAGCGCACCGCCTAACGCCGAGAACGGAATCAAGCGCCGGTAATTTTCTCCAGAAACTGTTCGCATCACATGAGGCACCACCAAACCAACAAAACTGACCGAGCCAACCAGCGCCACAGACAATCCTGATAAAAGCAAAATCGTTATACTGGCAAACAACCGAATACGCTGCGGATTTCGCCCCAAACCAATTGTTGCATCATCGCCAAACCGTAAAATAGTCACCGACGGACTAATCAGAACTGCTAATGCAAATGCGCCCAGAAAGATAGGAACGACTATTTTTAATTGTGCCCAAGAAATAACGCTGACACCGCCAAGAAACCAAAACGTTAACTCTTGACTCAAATTGAACTGAATGGCTAAGAATTGACTAAATGATAAAAAAAGGGCACTAATACCAGCTCCCACTAAGGTCAGACGCATGGGGCTTGCTCCTCGAATTGAATGATTAGAAAGATAATAAATCAGTGCCACACTCACGCCGGCACCAAGAAAAGAAACAACTAAAAGCCACCAATAACTTGCCTGAGGGAGGAAAGCAAAAACAAGCGCTAAGCCCAAGCCAGCCCCAGCATTGATACCCAGCAAGCCAGAATCTGCCAATGGGTTTTGCGTAATCCCTTGCGCTAACGCCCCACTCACTGCTAAACTTGCCCCCACAAAAGCGGCCCCTAAAATCCGCGGCAACCGAACCGTTTGGATGACTTGATGCGCTTGATTGGTCGCATCGAAGTGCGTAAATGATTCAATAATCGTTTGAATCGAAACCGACGTCGCACCAAACATCAATGACAGAAGCATTGTCCCAATTAGCAAAAAAAGACAGACAAGTAACACTTGCCATTGGTGTCTATAAAATCCGCTTATGCCTTTCATCCATCCAGCTCCATTTCCATCAACTCATAAGAAAGCACTAGTGGCCGCTGTGTCTGACTATGATAACTAATTTCTGCTTGAATAGCGAAAACATCTGCTAAGCCAGTAACAGTAATCACTTCTTGCGGTGTTCCCTCATTGATAATCTTTCCCTCTTTCATCGCAATCACGCGATCAGAAAAACGAGAAGCTAAATTAATATCATGAATCGTCATCACGATAGTTTTCTGATGTTCTTGATTAATTCGTTTTAACACATTTAAAATTTCTAGCTGATGCGCTGGATCCAAATAGGTGGTCGGTTCATCTAAAATTAAAATATCTGTATCCTGCACTAGCGCCATAGCAATCCAAACCCGTTGACGTTGTCCACCTGATAAAATCGCCACAGACTCTCTAGCTAATTCAGTTAAGCCTGTTAATTCTAATGCCCATTGTATGTACTCTTGATCTTCTGTGGTGACACTTTTCCAGCCCGATTGATATGGATACCGCCCGAAAGAGACGAGGTCAAAAACAGATAAATCGATTGTATTTTCTGGCGTTTGTGATAAGATCGCTAGTTCTTGCGCCACTTCTTTTGAAGAAAAATGTTGAAGTTCTTGGTTCTTAATGAACACCTTGCCTTTCTCAGCTGGCAAAATACGCGCAAGTGTTTTTAACAAGGTCGATTTGCCACAACCATTTGGTCCAATAATACTTGTAATAGTTCCCGCTTCAAATGAACAGTTCAGCGCTTCACTAATCACTTGACGACCATATCCTGTAGTTAAGTCCTCTGCCTCTAAATAATTCATAACCATTCCTCTTTAATTTTTCTGTCGTTATTTTACATTTATTGAGAATCGTTCTCACTCATTGTTCCTTGATTATAAAAGACCCTTCCTTAAAAAGCAATGTTTCTTCCAATCAAAAAAACGAATTATCTAAAAAATGCAACTTATTTGCTCAAAAAAGCAAGCGATGATTGACAAACGGTCGTTTTTAACTGATAATGAGAATCGTTATCAACTAAAAATAAAGGAGTTACACAATGAAACTTTTAAAAAAGACGGTCCTAATTGGTACAACCCTTCTTCTTGGTTCATTCTTACTCGCAGCTTGTGGTAATACGAATAAAGAAGCCAACAACGCTGACAAAACACATGAAGTAACAGATACCTTAGGCAATAAAGTAACCGTCCCCGCGAAACCCAAACGGATTATTGCGAGTTATTTAGAAGATTATCTAGTTGCATTAGGAGAAAAACCAGTGGCACAATGGACAGTTGGACAAGGCAGCATTCAAGATTATTTAGCGAAAGAATTGAAAGATGTCCCCACTATTTCCTATGACTTGCCATATGAAGCGGTTCTAAAATTTGAACCTGACTTATTATTAATCAGTTCATCTGCTCTAGTTGAAGGCGGTAAATACAAAGAATACAGTAAAATTGCGCCAACTTATGTAGTCAAAAACGGCGAAAATGTCACCTGGCGTGATCAATTGGAAGATATTGCCACTGTTTTAGATAAAAAAGAACAAGCGAAAAAAGTGTTAGAAGATTATGATACCTTAACCAAAGGCGTCCAAGAAGACCTCGGCAAAAAGGATGCTGGCAAATCTGCGGCAGTCTTATGGGTAACCAACAACCAAGTCTTTATGGTTAGCGATAATCGCTCAAGCGGAACCGTGCTCTATCAGGACTTAGGCCTCCAAGTTCCAAAATTAGTGGAAGAAATTTCTAAAAATGCTACTGCGGATTGGAATCAAGTTTCTTTAGAAAAATTAGCTGAGCTTGACGCAGACCACATTTTCCTTGTAAACAGCGATGAATCAGCACCTCTTTTCCAAGAAGCAATTTGGAAGAACTTACCTGCTGTGAAAAATAACCAAGTTCATACCTATGATAAAAAAAGTAGTTGGTTATACAACGGACCTATTGCGAATACTCAAATTGTTGAAGATGTAAAAAAAGCGCTCTTAAATTAAAAAAATGCTTGGATGAAAATAATCATCCAAGCATTTTTTTAATTAGCAATTGCCGTTTCTAAACCAACTTCAATCATTTCATTAAACGTCGTTTGGCGTTCTTCTGCCGTTGTTTCTTCGCCTGTCACCAAGCTATCACTCACCGTCATAATCGCCAATGCTTCTACATCAAATTTTGCTGCTAAATAATATAACATTGCCGCTTCCATTTCAATCGCTAATACCCCGTATCGACCTAAACGAAAGACATCATCTAAGCTATCTTTGTAAAAAACATCATCTGACAATACGTTACCAACATGGGTAGTAAAGCCTTTTGCTTTAGCAATTTCGTAAGATTTGAGTAAAAGGTCGAAGCTCGCAATTTGTGGAAAATCATATTTAGGAAAATCATTGCGAATCGCGGAAGAAGGTGTCGCTGCTGCTTGTGCGATAACTAATTCACGAACGTTGACTTTTTCTGAAATAGAACCACACGTACCAACACGAATTAACTTCTTCACATCGTAAGAGTTAATTAACTCATGGGCATAAATACCTGCTGAAGGCATCCCCATCCCTGTTCCTTGGACCGAAACACGCTGTCCCTTATATGTTCCTGTGTAACCTAACATCCCACGAACTTGATTATAGCAGACAGGATTCTCCAAAAAAGTTTCCGCAATATATTTTGCTCGGAGGGGATCCCCTGGTAGTAAAATTTTATCGGCAATTTCACCTGGTTTTGCTTCGATATGCACACTCATTCTGGTTTACTCCTTTTTTATAAAGCTGCTAGTGTTGCTTTCACTAACTCTTTGAATTGTCCTTTAACGCGTTCAGTTGTTTCAACTACTTCTGCATGATTTAAGCTACTTTGCATACCAGCTGCTAAATTCGTAATACAAGAGATGCCTAGTACTTTCATGCCACTATGCACAGCTACAATGACCTCCGAAACAGTTGACATGCCAACTGCATCTGCACCCATCGTCCGTGACATCCGAATTTCTGCAGGCGTTTCATATGTCGGGCCAGAAAAGCCCATATACACGCCTTCTTTTAAATCAATATTTTGTTCCGCAGCTACTTTTTTTGCCACTTCCCGATATTCTTGCGTGTAAGCATGACTCATATCTGGAAAACGCGGCCCGATTTCTTCATCATTTTCACCAATTAACGGATTATCGCCTGTAAAATTAATGTGGTCATTGATTAACATCAAATTCCCCGGTGTATATGTTTCATTTACGCCACCAGCTGCGTTGGTTACAATCATTGAATGAATGCCTAAAGCAGCCATCACACGAACGGGATAAGTGACCGTTTGCATCGAATGTCCTTCATAATAATGAAAACGTCCTTGCATCGCCAAAACTTTTTTTCCAGAAAGCGTTCCGTAAACTAATTGTCCAGCATGTCCAACGACTGTTGAAACAGAAAAATGGGGAATTTCAGAGAAAGGAATAGCAATCGCATCGGTTATTTCATTAGCTAATTCACCTAACCCAGAACCTAAGATTAGACCGAAGTCTGCTTGTTGCACCCCTTTTTCTTTCAAAAACTCAGTTGTTTCGTTTAAATGGTTCGTTAACGTTGTCATGTGTTGCCTCCTCGAATTATTGTAATTGATTTAAAAAGCTTTGACCGTTTTCCGTTGCAGGAACTTCAAAGTTTTCAGCAATCGTTGCTGAAATATCTGAATAAAATCCTTGTGGCAAGCTGCCTTGTTTTGTCATTTTTTTACTATAAGCCAATAAAGGCACATATTCACGTGTGTGGTCTGTTCCTGGGAAAGTTGGGTCATTCCCGTGATCTGCTGTAATTAAAAGCAAATCATCTTCGGCCATAGCTGCCATAATCTCTGGCAAACGACCATCAAAATCTTCGATGGCTTTTGCATAGCCCTTTACATCACGACGGTGGCCATACAGCGCATCGAAATCCACTAAGTTAGTAAAACTTAAACCTGTAAAATCTTTGTTCATGACCGTTAATAATTGATCCACCCCATCCATATTGCTCTTCGTGCGGATAGCTTCAGTAATTCCTTGTCCATTAAAGATGTCGTTAATTTTCCCAACAGCGATCACATCATTGCCGTTTTCTTTCAACGAATCTAAAACAGTATGGCCAAAAGGATCTAGAGCATAGTCATGACGGTTACTGGTTCGAGTGAAATTACCTGGTTCACCAACATACGGGCGAGCGATAATCCGACCAATCATATAAGGTTCGTCTTTCGTAATGTCACGAACATATTGACAAATTTTATACAATTCTTCTAATGGAATAATGTCTTCATGCGCCGCAATTTGTAAAACAGGGTCTGCTGAAGTATAAACGATTAGATCCCCAGTTTTCATTTGATGTTCGCCATAATCATCAATGACCGCTGTCCCGCTATATGGTTTGTTACAAACAACTTTTCGCCCAGAAAAATCTTCAATTTGTTTCAGCAATTCTTCAGGAAATCCGTTTGGGAATACCCGAAAAGGTTTTTTGATGTTCAAGCCCATAATTTCCCAGTGACCGGTCATAGTATCTTTTCCAACAGAAATTTCTTCTAATTTGGTGGCATAGCCATCGTGGTCTGCCACTGCTTTGACACCTGTTAAAGGAGCAATAGTTCCCAATCCAAGTTTTTCTAAATGAGGAATGGTTAGTCCCGCTTCTTTGGCAATATGACCCAGTGTATCACTGCCGACATCTCCAAATTTTTCAGCATCTGGTGCTTCACCAATACCGACTGAATCTAGTACGATTAAATGAACACGTTTAAACACACTTGCTTCCTCCTCTAAGGTCGTAAATACGTCAAGAATGACAATTATTTTACGCTAGCCTTTTAAATAGTCTCGAGAATCAAACAGAATAATCTATTTATTCTCAGCTCTTCAATTATACCATGAATCCGCTATTATTGCCTGAAAGAGCATTAAAATTTTCACTGATTCCTTCGATTTTAGCAGGGCTTAAAAACTGAAAGAAAAAAAGTCTCCCACCGTAATTAGGAAACTTTTTTATTGTTTTTTTCGAATAGCCTGCTCTTTAAAAAGAACACGACTCTTTATACAATCAAAACTTTTAACACTCCAAGCGGTCTCCCTCTTTTGGCACATTTAAATACCAGATAACCGCTTCTGATAAAATCACACCAATGCCAATGGGCGGATAAAAATAAATACCGATATATCCGATTGCGAAAAGACAAAGATGAATGATTTTTGTTGCCTTACTATAAGATTTCGATTTTCTTAACTTAGCTGCACCTTGTGGATCTTTCACTACATTGTCTTCATAAATGATCCTTGTTAGCAAGAAGTAGGCAAAATCCCAAACCGTATACACAACAAGATAAAAATAAACAGGTGCCCGCATCCACCAAAATTCACTCACCCAAGCAGTTGCTACCGGAATGAAGGCCATGGAGAATAACCAAAAATTATTTGCCCAAAACGCTTTTTTAGAAAACCAATGAGTTACGGACATTATGTAATGATGATTGTACCATGCGATACAGATAAAAATAAAACTGACAATAAACGATAAAAAATATGGGATATTTTCTATCAAACCTGCCAAAACACCCACTTGAGGGGTTTTAATTTCTAAAATCATGATGGTCATGATGATGGCAATGACTGCATCACTAAATGCTTCTACACGTGTTTTATTCATTGAACGTCCTCCACTTTTCCTATGCTTACTACAAACAAAAGTATAGCAGAAAAACCAACGATTTTTGAAAAAAAGCTGCTAGACCTGTTTGGTTTTTTTCAAAATTTCGACACTTCCTTCGAATTGTAAAAAACAGCCAAAAGAAAAGTTACCTTTATCAACTCGCTTTTTTGCAGTGAAGCAGTACCTAATGCCGCTTGTGTTCAACTGATTATCCTAAGAAAAGAAATGGCCCCCCGTCGCTTTGACGGAGGGCCCATTTCTTTTCTTATTTCGTTTTGACGTAATTTTTCCCGTTCGCTTTTGGTCCCGATGATTTTCCGAAGAACACAACTAGGACTAAAATGGTTAATACGTATGGTGCTGCTTGTAGATAAACTTTTGGAATTTCTGAAATAATTGGTAGGTTTTCCCCAGCAATACTCAAGTTTTGTGCAAAGCCAAAGAATAAGGCTGCGCCCATTGCCCCAAGTGGATTCCATTTACCAAAGATCATTGCGGCCATTGAAATAAACCCTTGTCCTGCAATTGTGGTAATCCCAAAACGACCCGCAATACTTTGAGCAAAGACAGCTCCGCCCATACCGCCTAAGAAGCCGGATAGCAAGACGCCAGAATAACGCATTAAGTAGACATTAATTCCCAATGTATCTGCCGCTTGTGGATGTTCTCCCACAGAACGTAACCGTAAGCCAAAACGTGTTTTATAAATGACAAACCAAGCTAAAATCGCAATCAAAATTGCTACGAAAGCTGGCAAAGAGGTTTTTGCAAAGAATAGTTCACCAATCACTGGAATTTTTGACAATCCTGGGAAAGAAAAATAGCCAAATGATTGTGTAATCATATCTGTTTGTCCTTTTTGATAAATAACTTTTACTAGGAAAACCCCTAGCGCCGGTGCCATCAAGTTAATGACAGTACCACTGATAATATGATCTGCTCGTAAGTTAATAGTTGCAACGGCATGTAAGAGAGAAAAGACAATCCCGACAACGCCTCCTACTAAACAAGCAATCCATGGTGTCGCCGCGCCAAATGTATCAGCAAACGTCAAGTTAAAAACGACCGAACTGAAAGCGCCCATTACCATAATACCTTCCAAACCAACGTTAACCACACCACTTCGTTCTGAGAACGTTCCGCCTAATGCTGTCAAGATGAGCGGAGTTGCATACACTAATGTTTGCGTGATGATTGAGGAAATTGTTGCTAAATCCATTAGATGTCTCCCCCCTCTTGATTGTTTTTGTCTGGCGCCGCTTCAATTGTTTCTACAATCGCTACTTCTTTTTTACTACCAGACGCTTTTGCTAACAAGAAACGAATTAAATAACTAATTCCCACAAAGAAAATAATTGCTGCAATAACAACATCAACTAATTCGGTTGGTACACCAGCTATCAACGGCATTCCTTGTCCACCAAGTTTTAACATTCCAAACAGTAATGCGGAAAGTAAAATCCCGATTGAGCTACCTGCTCCTAATAGAGACACAGCCATACCATCGAACCCAATGCTCAACGATGTGTTTTGAATAAAGAAGTTTTGGAAAGTCCCCAATCCTTGGACCGCACCACCTAAACCAGCCAGCGTTCCTGAAATCATCATGGATAAAATAATCGTTCGCTTGCTGCTCATTCCAGCATATTCAGAAGCAAATGGGTTTAACCCCACCGACCGAATTTCAAAACCAAGCGTTGTTTTTTTCATCAAGAACCACACAAGAATAAGGAAAATGAAGGCCAAGAAAATGCCGATGTTCAAACGAGAGCCATCACTGATACTTGTTAAAAACGGTGAGCGTAATGATGCATTCGCACCAATCATTTTGGTGATCCCTTTGTTCGCCATAATACTTGGTTTCATGACATTATTAGCAATATGATTTCCTGTGTACAATAAAATATAATTCAACATAATCGTAACAATAACTTCACTCGTCCCAAAATAGGCACGCAAGAAACCTGGAATAGCTGCTGCTAAAGCTCCTGCAACTGCCCCAACAATAATCGCCACCGGCAACGCAATCATCCGGGGTGCATCAGGCATGGATAAAGCGACCCAAATACTAGCCACCCAACCACATAAGGCTTGTCCAGAAAGCCCGATATTAAAGAATCCAGCCGAATTAGCCACTGAGAATCCTAAAGCGGTAAAAATCAACGGTGCTGCGGTGACAAAAATCTCACCAATACTTTTCTTTCCTTGGAAAGCTGTTTCAAACATCGCTTGATACCCAGCCACTGGGTCATAGCCAAAGATAACCATAATAATTGCCCCTAAGAGGAAACCCATAATAACAGATAACACAGGGACTAAAATATTTCTTATTTTTTCAGAACGATTATTCAACAGTTTCACCTGCCTCTACTTTTGATAACTCAGCACGGGCTTCTTCCAATGAGTAGCCAGCCATTAACAAGCCCAATTCATTTTCTGTCGTTTCTTTCGGATCAACAATTCCGACGATTTCCCCCGCATGAATAACAGCGATACGATCAGAAACATTTAAAATTTCATCTAATTCAAAACTTACTAATAAAACAGCTTTATTTTTATCTCTTTGTTCAATTAGTCGACGATGAATGTATTCAATAGCTCCGACATCTAAACCGCGTGTTGGTTGAGAAACAATCAACAAATCTGGATCGCGGTCAACTTCTCGGGCAATAATCGCTTTTTGCTGATTCCCACCTGAAAGCGCCCGAGCTGGTACTAATTCATTAGGAGTCCGTACATCATATTCTTCAATTAATTCACGGGCGTGTTTGTTAATCATTCGATAGTTTAAAATACCTGTTGAACTGTATGGTTTTTGGTAATACGTTTGTAGGCCAATATTTTCAGCCAATGTCATCTCTAATACTAAGCCATATTTATGTCGGTCTTCAGGAACGTGGGCGACACCCATTTCCGTAATTTCCCGAGGTTTGCGATTAGTAATCTCTTTTTCATTCAAATGAATGGACCCGTTTTCGACTTTGGTTAATCCTGCTAAGGCTTGGATTAATTCTGTTTGTCCATTGCCATCAATCCCCGCAATTCCAACAACTTCCCCTGCTCGGACATCTAAGCTAAGATTTTTCACTGCATCTAAGCCGCGGCTTTCTTTCACTACTAAATCTTTAATTGATAAAATTGTTTCTTTCGGTTGCGCTGGTTTTTTCTCTGTTTTGAAGGAAACAGAACGACCCACCATCATATCGGCTAACTGTTGCGAAGAAACATCTTTCACATTGACGGTGCCAATACTTTGCCCCCGGCGAATGACCGTACAACGGTCTGCTACTTTTTTAATTTCATCTAACTTATGTGTAATTAAAATGATCGATTTGCCTTCATCGGTTAGTTCTTTCAAAATAATCATTAATTCATCAATTTCTTGTGGCGTTAATACTGCGGTTGGTTCGTCAAAAATTAAAACGTTCGCACCACGATATAAGGTCTTTAAAATTTCAACCCGTTGTTGCATACCTACAGAAATATCGCGAATATAGGCATTGGGATTTACATCCAACCCGTATTGCTTAGACACTTCTTCAATCTCTTTTTTCGCTTTTTTCCGGTCTAAAATACCGCCATGGGTAGGTTCACTACCTAAGATAATATTTTCAGTCACAGTAAAGGCTTCAACTAACATAAAATGCTGATGGACCATTCCGATTCCTAAACGATTGGCTGCAGTAGGACTTGTAATGTTGACTTTTTCGCCATTCATATAAATCTCACCTGAGGTCGGTTCCAATAGCCCTGATAAGATATTCATCAAGGTCGACTTGCCTGCACCATTTTCACCTAGCAGTGCGTGGATTTCACCAGGTTTTACTTGTAAATCAATTTGGTCGTTGGCTTTGAACGTCCCAAATTCTTTGGTGATTTTACGCATCTCAATTACGTTTTCTTCTTGAGACAAGGTCTATTCACTTCCTAACAAAATTATATTGGCAATACTTTAGAGGGTAATTTTGACCCTTAACTAAGTAGTTGAAGAACCTCAACTATTTAGTTAAAAATCCAAACATCATAAAGGGTTTCCTTGGCAGCCGTCGCTGCCAAGGACCACTTTATTTTTAGAAGGAACAATAATGAGCCCTTCTTTTTTCATTTAGGAGCTTAAATTATTCTGGTTTTTCTGGGACTTTTACGTCACCTGAGATTACTTTATCTTTTGCTGTTTTAACAGCTTCTTTTGTTTTGTCGTTTAAATAGCCGTCTGTTAAGTCAACGCCACCATCTTTTAATCCATAAACTAAATGTTCGCCACCAGGGAATTTGTCTTCTAACGCACGGTTGGCAATATCTTGAACCGCTGTGCCGACACCTTTAAGCGTTGAAGTTAACGTGAAGTTGTCTTCTTTGCCGTCTTTTGTTTTGTACTTGCCATCAGCATCTTGATCGCGGTCAACACCGATTACCCAAACTTTGTCGCCAGAACCTGATTCATTCAAGTCTTTTGCTTCTTGGAAGACCCCTTGTCCAGTCGCACCAGAAGCATGGAAGATGATATCAACGCCGTTTTGATACATTGCAGCAGCTAAAGCTTTCCCTTTGGCAGGATCAGCAAATGAAGCCGCATATTTTGTATCAACAGTAATTTCTTTACCTAATTCTTTCGCAGCATCAGCCACACCTTTTTCAAAACCAGCTTGGAAACGGTCAATTACGACCCCTTCTTCACCACCAACAAAACCGACTTTGTTCGTTTTTGTTTCGTTTGCAGCAGCAACACCGGCTAAGTAAGCTGCTTCATTATCTCTAAATGTTGCAGAAACGACATTCTTTTTGCCATCGATTTGATCATCGATTAAAACAAAGTTTGTATCAGGGTTGGCATCTGCTGCAGAAGAAATTGCATCTTTTAGCAAGTAGCCAATACCAAAGATTGTGTTGAATTTACTTGATACCGCTTGGTCAATATTTGTTGTATAGTCAGCTGCATCATTCGATTGAATATATGCATACCCTTTTGAACCTTCTGGTAAATCATGTTCTTTACCCCAAGCTTGCAATCCTTCCCAAGAAGATTGGTTGAACGACTTGTCATCCACGCCGCCTGTATCTGTAATGATTACAGCACTATGCGCTGCATCCCCTTTGCCACCGCCGCTTTCAGCGGTTTTTCCTTTGCCACCACCACATGCTGCAAGTGAAACTGATAAACCTAATGCAATCAAACTAAAACCGAATAATTTTGCTTTTTTCATTTCTGTAAAGCCTCCTAAAAATAGTTTAATGTATTTAAACAACTAAGTTGTTTCTAAGGTTGGTCTGGGACTTTTACGTCACCAGAGATGATTTGTTCTTTGGCTTCTTTAACTGCCGTTTTGGCTTGATCGCTTAGGGCTTCTGTTGTTAAATCAACACCGCCATCTTTCAATCCATAAGTTAATTGTTCGCCGCCAGGGAATTTATCTTCTAATGCAAGATCAGAGATTTTTTTCACAGCAATATTTACACCTTTTATGGTTGAAGCTAACGTTAAGTTATCATCCTTGCCATCTTTGGTTGTATATTTACCGTCTTCGTTTTGGTCACGGTCAACACCAATCACCCAAACTTTATCTTTTGAACCTGTTTCATTTAGCGCTTTGGCTTCTTGGAAGATTCCTTGTCCTGTAGTCGCCGCTGCGTGATAAATAATGTCGGCACCTGCTTGATACATAGAAGAAGCTAAGGCCCGTCCTTTTGAAGCGTCTGCAAATGTCCCTGCATAAGTAGACGTAATTTGAATATCTTTGCCTAATTTTTTGCCAGCGTCTGCTACACCTTTTTCAAAACCAGCTTGGAAACGGCCAATAACGGGTCCTTCAACCCCGCCAATAAATCCTACTTTGTTGGTTTTCGTAGTGTTAGCTGCTGCCACACCTGCTAAATACGCAGATTCATTATCTCTAAATGTTGCAGAAGCGACGTTGTTTTTCCCATTAACTGTATCGTCGATTAGAACGAAATTCGTTTCTGGGTTGGCGTCCGCTGCATCTACTACTGCATTTTTTAGTAAATACCCAATGCCAAAAATCGTTTTAAATTGACTTGAAATGGCTTGGTCAATGTTTGATGTATAATCAGATGCTTCATTTGATTGAATATACGCATACCCTTGAGGTCCTTCTGGAAGTTTGTGCTCTTTGCCCCACTCTTGCATTCCTTCCCACGCAGATTGGTTAAAAGATTTGTCATCAATGCCGGCTGTATCTGTGACCATTACGACACTATGTTGTGGATCACCTTTTGTGTTGGCGTTCTTTTTGCTATTGCCGCCACATGCAGCTAACCCAATGGTTAAGGCAACTGCTGCCAATCCTAGACCTAAAAATTTTGCTTGTTTCACTTTCCGAAAAGCCCCCTACTATTTTATCTATTATTTCATTCGCATTTATGCTATTGAAATCTACTTTGAGCCCAACGAAACCTTATGTCCTTTTTTTAAAAATCTTTATCTGTAAATGAATAGGGCAATAATGCCTCAACTGTCATTGTTTTAGTCGCGCCATCTTTACCAACTAGCGTGACCGGCATTTGTGGATCAAAGAATTCAGCCATTACTTGACGACAAGCGCCACATGGAGAAATGGGTGCCTCTGTATTACCTGCTACAACTAAATGTTGGAAGGTCCGTTCATCTTCTGAAATGGCTTTAAAAATCGCCGTTCTTTCTGCACAATTTGTTAAACCAAAGGAGGCATTTTCAATGTTGACTCCTTGATACATTTTCCCGTCTGTAGTCACTAAGCAAGCGCCCACAGGAAAGTTAGAATACGGTACATAGGCGTGTGCCAATGCTTCTACGGCACAATCAAGCCATTCTTGTTTTACTGTCATCTTTTTCGCCACACCTTCGTTTAATTTGAAATACGAATTAATACCCTTCGCCAGTTGCGCCAGAAACAATTGCTACACCCGTACTTGCACCGATGCGTGTTGCCCCAGCTTCAATCATTGCTAACGCTTCTTCTGCATTATGCACGCCACCAGAAGCCTTAACGCCCATGTCAGGACCAACTGTCTCACGCATTAAACGAATGTCTGCTACTTTAGCGCCGCCTGTTGAGAAGCCAGTAGATGTTTTAACGAAATCGGCACCTGCTTCTTTGGCTAATTCACAAGCTTTAACTTTTTCTTCGTCTGTTAATAATGCTGTTTCAATAATCACTTTGACTAACGCTTTTCCTTTGGCTGCATCTACTACGCCTTGAATGTCTTGACGTACGTAATCGTATTGTTGTGATTTTAATGCACCAATATTAATCACCATATCCACTTCATTCGCACCATTTTTAATCGCATCAGCTGCTTCGTATGCTTTAACTTCTGGTGTATTTGCCCCCAAAGGAAAGCCAATAACGGTACACACAGCGACGTCGGTATCTGCTAATTGCTCGCTAGCAAAAGCGACCCAACAAGGATTGATACATACAGAGAAGAAGTTGTACTCCTTAGCTTCGTCAATAATTTTTTGGACAGCGGCTTCTGTCGCTTCTGGTTTCAAAATAGTGTGGTCAATCATGCGGTTTAATTCCATGATGAGAATTCCTCTTTTCTTTTTGTTTTATTCCGTAATAATATCGTGAATCAAAATAGGCTCTTCGCCGGTTGGTCCAATTTCAATGTTTTTATAAAGCAATTGTTCGACTTCTGTCACGTCTTCACGATTGGCATAAATAGTTAGTAATGATTCGCCTTTTTCAACTGGGCTCCCTACTTTTTTGTGAAGTTTCAAGCCAACTGCAAAATCAATCGTATCTTCTTTCGTAGCACGGCCAGCGCCCAGCAACATTGCGGCAACGCCAATTTCATTGGCAACGATTTTTTGTACCACGCCTGTTTCTTTGGCAGGTAAATCAAATTGATAAGTTGCGGTTAATAATTTTTCTGGCTGGTCAACAACGGAACTGTCGCCGCCTTGATTTTCAATCATTTCTTTAAATTTTGCGAGTGCTCGACCGCTTGCTAATGCTTCTTCTAATAAAGCCCGTGCTTCGTCTAACGTCTCGGCTTTTTTAGCTAAAACGACCATCTGACTTCCTAAGACATAGCACATCTCCACTAAATCTTCTGGCCCATTTCCTTGCAAGGTCTCGATTGCTTCAACGATTTCTAAACTGTTTCCGATGGCCTCCCCTAAAGGTTGTGACATGTCTGAAATCACTGCCATCGTTTGGCGATTTGCCAGTTTCCCAATGCGAACCATTGTTTCCGCTAATCGACGAGCACTTGCTAGGTCTTTCATAAAGGCCCCTTCACCAGTAGTCACGTCTAAGACAATCGCATCTGCCCCTGCGGCAATTTTTTTACTCATAATGGAACTTGCAATTAATGGAATTGAGTCAACAGTGGCGGTCACATCACGTAACGCATAAAGTTTTTTGTCTGCTGGTGCTAGATCACCTGACTGACCAATTACTGCCACTTTTGTATCGTTCACCAATTGAATAAAACGTTCTTCTGTCAATTCAACTTTAAAACCAGGAATCGCTTCTAATTTATCCAACGTACCGCCCGTGTAGCCTAAGCCACGACCAGACATTTTTGCTACATTGACCCCGACACTAGCAACTAATGGCGCTAAAATAAGCGTCGTAGTGTCGCCTACGCCACCTGTAGAATGCTTGTCGACTTTGATTCCTTCTATAGAAGAAAGATCCACAATTTCGCCTGAATGGACCATTGCTAACGTCATTTGTGTAATTTCTTCGTCTGTCATATCTTGGTAAAAAACAGCCATTAAAAAGGCACTTACCTGATAATCTGGAATTGAACCATCTGTGTATCCGTTGATAATAAATTGAATTTCTTCGCTTGTTAGTTGATGCCCGTCACGTTTCTTTTCAATAATGTCTACCATTCTCATGAATTCGTTCCCTCCGATTTCCCGATAATGTATTATACAACAAAATCGTTCAGCTTTAAACCATTTAGTAAACCAGTTTACTATTATTTTTTTCTTGTGAAAACGCAAACAACACGAACATTCTATTTCTAAGCTGTTTTTTAAATCGTTTTTGTGCTTTTTCTAGCAATAAACGTCGCATCGAAAACTTTATTCGGAACTTTCCCTGTTGGATCTGCAATAGCTTCCACCAAAAATTTTGCTGCATAATAGCCAATATCAAAACTCGGCTGATAGACGGTTGTTAAACTCGGCACCAAATATTCGGAAATTTCCAAGCCATCAAAACCAACCACCGAAATATCGTCAGGAATTTTCTTGCCCGCTTCTTCAATGGCTTGATAAGCTCCCATCGCCATTTCATCATTGCCACAAAAAATTGCTGTGATTTCTTCATTTTTCAAAACTTCTTTTGCCGCAGCATAGCCGCCATGCAAGTTCAATTCCCCAGCACAAACATAATGCGGACGAAAAGGTAAATTGTTGTCCTGTAACGCATGCTGATACGCCGTCACTCGTTCCGTTAAACGATAATAGCCGGCACTTTCACGCAACATGCCAATATGCTGATGCCCTTGTTGAATCAAATGATGGACCGCTTGATAAGCACCTTCGTACTCTTTAACGATTAATCGTCCACTATCTCGTGGATTAATCCCACGATCGACAAGAATGACAGGAATCGGATGTTCTCGTCGGTCTTTTAAAATATGATTTTCTGGCAAAACATTCGGCGTGGCAAAAATAATGCCATCTACCGACCGATGAATCAGCTCGCTAACATATTGCATCGCTTGCTCGGAATCATGCTTTGAATTGCATAACAAAATCATGTAGCCTAACGAATTTAAATATGTTTCTACACCTTCAATCACTTTTGAGAAAAAGAAATCCGTCACATCTGGCACAATCATACCAATGGTTTTGGAATGACGGTTGATTACATTCGAAGCAAAGTAATCTGGTTTGTAATGATTTTCAGCGACTACCGCCAACACCTTGTTGCGGGTTTTTTCACTGAAACGACTCCCTTTATTATTCAGAATTTGTGAGACGGTTGTGACAGAAACACCAGCCATATCAGCAATTTCTTTAATCGTTAGTTTCATCGCGCCCCTCCCAACGTCTCCTTTTGCATTGACAGACATTTGTAGACGTGTTACAGTCTTCAAAATACTTATCGAATCTTTTACATTTTAACAAAAAAAAGACAAAAGAAATAGACTAAAAAGATTAAAAAACAAAAGAAAATGGAGGCTATTTTTTTCATGGAAGAATCCCGTGTCCGTCAATTACCAAAAATCGAGCTGCACTGTCACTTAGATGGGTCGATTCGACCAACCACTTTACGCACCATTGCTGAAAAACAAAACATTCCATTACCCCAAGACGAACAAGCCTTGAAAGAGTTAGTGGTTGCCCCTGAAAAATGCACCGATTTGAATGATTATTTAACTCGGTTCGACTTCGTGCTAACCTGTCTACAAACGGCCGAAGCTTTGCAAGCAGCGGCGTATGACGTGATTAGCCAAGCTGCCGAAGATGGCGTGGCATACATAGAGGTGCGTTTTGCGCCTTCGCAACATACAGAAAAAGGCTTACGGTTACCTGAAATCGTGACCGCTGTTTTAACTGGCTTAAAACAAGGCGAAGAAGATTTTGGTGTAAAAAGCAATGCACTGTTATGCGGCATGCGGCATGACCAACAACAAGCCATAGAAAAAATCGTTCACTTAGCGCATGATTTCAGAGAGACAGGCGTTGTCGGCTTTGATTTAGCTGGCAATGAAGTCGATTTCCCTCCATACACATTTGAAGACGTATTAGCTTTAGCCAACCAATTGTCAATTCCATTAACACTCCACGCTGGGGAATGCGGCTGTGGCAAAAACGTCGCTGATGCTGTCACTTTAGGTGCTACTCGGATTGGTCACGGTATTGCTTTGAAAGATACACCCGAATACTTGGCGCTCTTAAAAGAAAAAAAGGTTCTTTTAGAAATGTGTCCAACTAGCAACTTCCAAACAGGCACCGTCAAAACATTGGCTGAATACCCTTTTCAACAATTTATAGAGGCTGGCTTAGCCGTCTGCGTCAATACCGATAATCGCACTGTTTCAGATACTACGTTAACGAAAGAATTCATGAAATTGGCCACTTGGTATCAATTAAGTTATGACGAAATGAAGCAACTCACTAAAAATGCGCTTGCAGGTGCTTTTTTATCGCCAGACGAAAAAAAACTGTTGAACCAAAAAATTGATCAAGCGTATCTATTCTAAAAAAGAACCGCCACTAAAGTGGCGGTTCTTTTTTACTCTGCTTCTTTAACACTTCGTAAAATATAATAGCCTTTGTCTTTTGTCACAATTTCAACATTGCCAAATACTTCAGCCATTTTCTTTTCTGCACTAGGTGCACCTTGTTTCTTTTGAATAACCACCGTTAGTGTGCCACCAACTTTCAACAACGGAAAAGCCCCTGTTAAAATGCCATGGACAACTTTTTTGCCTGCACGAATGGGCGGATTGCTAACAATCGCCGCGTAGGTCGTTTCGTTTAAGGTTTCATACACATTGGAAGAATGGATATCCACAGTAGTAATTTGGTTACGTTGGGCGTTCATTTGAGCTAGCCCAACCGCCCGTTGGTTGACATCCACCATTTCCACCAGTCGACCAGTCGCCGCTGCTAAGGACAACCCAATTGGTCCATAGCCACAACCAACATCTAACAAACGGCCTGCTGGTAAATTTTCCCATTCAAAGGCATCAATCAACACACGAGAACCATAATCCACTGTTCCTCTTGAGAAGACCCCGCTATCGGTCGTAAACTGAAAGGTCCGACCACGTAATGGAAAAGACCAGCTTTCTAAATCATGTGCTAATTCTGGATTTTCTGTATAATAATGATTCGCCATTTTGTTCTTCCTATCTATGCTTGTTTTGGTTTTAGTCTACCTTTTATTTCTCGAACAATCAAGGCACCTAATAATTCATAGCCCACTTGTGAAAAATGCAAACCATCCGCTTGTAAAAATTCATCCGTTCCAGGATAAACAGTCATCGCTTTATACAAATCAATAACTGGCAAGTTATGTGCCGCTCCGACTTCTTGTGCAACCTTGACCAATTCCTTGATACGCGTTTGTGGCCGTTCTGGACGTCTGCCACTATCCGCATATGGTGGCGTAATTAAAATCACCTTTTCTGAACCAATTTCGTGAATCATTGTTTCAAGGTTTTCTCTAAACGTGGCTACTGTTATATTTCGATCCAGTGACGCATCATTGGCGCCAAAGAAAATCACCACTTCATCAGGTTTCTCAATTAGTACTTCTTTATTTAATCGTTTTAAACCATCTTCTGTTGTATCGCCAGGCATTCCAGCATTAATGACAGCCACTTCTTCTAGACCCATCGCAGCAATATCCCGTTTCACTAAGTCAACAAGAACAGGTGAGACGGCTTCGTCTAAATAACCAGCAGTAATGCTATCACCAAATAATACAATTTTTCTCATGGCTTTTCCCCTCTTTTCTAACAGTTTTCTCTTTTCATGATACCATTTTCATCATAAATTGGCGAAGAAGGGAATTCTTTTGTAAAATCCTGTGTTTCCCTTGTGAAATTATGGTAAAATGTACAAAGATTGAACAGGGTTTGGTGGAGGAACAATGGACGATAAAATGAATTACTACCCAATTTCCAGAGAAGAATGGCATGGGTTTTATCATGACGGCAAAGCACCGTTAACCGAAGCAGAATTGGATAACATTAAAAGTGTGAACGACCAAATTTCACTAAAAGATGTACAAGAAATTTATGTACCCTTAACGCATCTTATTCATTTGTACATGAAAGAATTTGAATCGCTAACACTTAGCAAAGGATTATTCCTACATGAATATGTCTCTGTACCACCATTCATCATTGGAATTGCCGGCAGTGTCGCCGTTGGTAAAAGCACCACCGCTCGTCTTTTGCAAAGAATTCTGGCCCGAACGTTTAAACGAAGAAACGTTCAACTCATTACAACGGATGGATTTTTGTATCCCAATAAAGTGTTAGAAGAACAAGGAATTATGGACCGAAAAGGGTTTCCTGAAAGTTATGACATGGAGAAGCTAATTAATTTCTTAAACGAAGTCAAAAGCGGCAAAGACGAAATTAAAGCACCCGTCTATTCTCACAGTGTCTACGATGTTATCGAAGGCGAATATGAGTTGATTCAACAACCAGATATTCTGATTGTTGAAGGCATTAACACCTTACAGTTACCCGCCAATCAACAAATTTATGTGAGTGATTTTTTTGATTTTTCTATTTTTGTGGATGCCGATCCAGCCTTAATTGAAAAATGGTACCTAGAACGTTTTGGGGCCTTATTAGATACGGCTTTCTTAGATCCTAATAATTATTATTACCAATATGCAATTGGCAAACGAGAAGATGCTTTCGCCATGGCACGGAATGTTTGGAAAACCGTGAACTTACCGAACTTGGAGGAATATATCTTGCCAACGCGCGGACGTGCGGACATTATTTTGCATAAAACGGAAAATCATTTGATTGACCAAATCTATCTACGTAAATATTAAGGGTTGACGAGCTAAGAAATATCCTGTATCTTTTGTAGAAATATCCTTGAAAATTTTCAGCAGAATGCATGACTTTCAAGGAGTAAAATGTTTTAATAAGTATAGCTAGACAAAGAAGAGTACGGAACAAAAGTGAACCACTTTTTAACCGCCTGATTCTCGGCTGTTTAAAAGTAGCCCCTGCGGAATTAAGCCAAAATTTTCTAAAAATCGTAAAACAATTTTTGAAAATCCTTTCTTAATTCTTGGTGCTGACCACTTTTTAACCGCCTTTTCTTTAGATAAATTTAAATGGATAAGGGGTAATAGACGTGACTAACGTTGCCGATTTGACATCTGTCGAAAAAATTATTGTTTTAGACTTTGGTAGTCAGTTTAACCAATTGATTACTCGTCGTATTCGTGAATTTGGCGTATTCTCTGAGTTATTAAGCCACCGAACTACGGCAGAAGAAATTCGCAAAATCGCGCCTAAAGGAATCATCTTCTCAGGTGGACCAAACAGCGTGTATGACAAAGATGCTTTTAGCATTGATCCAGAAATTTATGAGTTAGGAATTCCCATTCTTGGCATCTGCTACGGTATGCAATTAATGACTCATAACTTAGGCGGAAAAGTAGAACCTGCCGCAAACCGTGAATACGGAAAAGCAGAATTAGAAATCCTTGGTGATGCGACATTATTCCAAGGAACACCTGCGAAACAAACCGTTTGGATGAGCCACGGTGATTTAGTAACAGAAATCGCTCCTGGATTCGAAAAAGTTGGGACAAGCAATGATTGTCCAATCGCTTCTATCGAAGATGCCAACCGCAAATTCTACGGCGTACAATTTCACCCAGAAGTTCGTCATTCAGAATATGGTAACGACTTATTACGTCACTTTGCTTTTGATGTGTGTGGCTGTACTGGTGACTGGAGCATGGAAAACTTCATCGATATGGAAGTCGCTAAAATCCGTGAACAAGTAGGCGATAAAAAAGTCTTACTTGGTTTATCAGGTGGCGTTGACTCAAGTGTTGTCGGCGTGCTTTTACAAAAAGCCATTGGCGACCAATTAACTTGTATCTTCGTTGACCATGGATTATTACGTAAAGGTGAAGCAGAACAAGTAATGGAAAGTTTAGGCGGTAAATTTGGCTTAAACATTATTAAAGTAGATGCGAAAGAACGCTTCTTAAGCAAATTAGCAGGCGTTTCTGACCCTGAACAAAAACGTAAAATCATCGGTAACGAATTTGTGTATGTTTTTGATGACGAAGCAACTAAACTTGCTGGGGAAGAAGGCGTTTCATTCCTAGCACAAGGAACTCTTTACACAGACGTCATCGAATCTGGTACAGAAACTGCGCAAACAATTAAATCACATCACAACGTTGGTGGTCTTCCAGAAGACATGCAATTTGAATTAATTGAACCTTTAAATACATTATTCAAAGACGAAGTTCGTGCCTTAGGAACTGAACTTGGCATGCCTGATGCAATCGTTTGGCGCCAACCATTCCCAGGACCAGGATTAGGTATTCGTGTGCTTGGTGAAATTACAGAAGATAAATTACAAATCGTTCGTGATTCAGATGCTATCCTACGTGAAGAAATCGCAGCAGCTGGCTTAGATCGTGACATTTGGCAGTACTTTACTGTCTTACCTGGCATCCGCTCAGTAGGCGTTATGGGCGATGGCCGTACCTACGATTACACAGTCGGTATCCGTGCTGTGACTTCTATCGACGGCATGACCGCTGACTTTGCCCGTATCCCTTGGGATGTTTTACAAAAAATCTCTGTGCGCATCGTGAACGAAGTTGCACATGTAAACCGTATCGTGTACGATATTACTTCAAAACCACCTGCAACTGTGGAGTGGGAATAATATATAGGTGAATCCAATCTTAGAATGTTGATTTAATAGACTTCTACTTGACTTTAAACTTGAAATCCCATTGAATTTCCACCTTTAATAAAATATATTGTAACCGCAAATGTAACCACGAAGTCAGTCAGAAATGACTGGCTTTTTTTAGACAATATCTATACTCGTCATCCTTTTTAACAACACAGAAAAAGACGCTCTAATGTAAACGTCTTAACTGAGTTATTCAAATTTATTTTTTATAACGTTTTATCTTCACTATACTTTATAAAATCATATGCACATAAAACTTTACGGTATTCAGTATCTTGTTTATTAGACAATTTCATAAGATACTGTTCAACATCTTCACTATCTAATTGTTCTTTTAAAATAGCATAAACTATGGAATTTGTTTTACCTGATAGAGGTACATTTTCATTTTTTGAAATTTGCTCAATTGTATTATCAGAAATTCGCTGGTTTTCAGGTATTCTTTCTAAAGTATTTCTTAGTTTTGTTTTTTGTTGTTCTTTTAGTTTGTCCATACATTTGATATTAGTGTTGATTTTTGAAAAAGCAAAAATCGGGAAAAATTGTTCTCTTTGAATAGTATATTTGTCAATTAATTGAAGAAGTTGAAAGTTATCCTCTTCAATTACTTTGAAATAGTTTTCCATCAATTCTCCAGTACTTTGATACTCGTAACTTATTCGATTTATATTTCCTATTGCTAAAACTTTTTCATCGTTTTTCAAATTGTTTAC
The DNA here is from genome assembly GCF_050537425.1 of Enterococcus sp. DIV1307a. Taxonomy (NCBI): domain Bacteria; kingdom Bacillati; phylum Bacillota; class Bacilli; order Lactobacillales; family Enterococcaceae; genus Enterococcus; species Enterococcus sp. DIV1307a. Next base: position 133,903 of record NZ_CP172914.1, on the reverse strand, counting down.
ATCATCTACAATGCTTACTTGTATGTTTCCACCTTCATAAATCTCCTTAACAACACTTTGAACTTTTCTAATATCCATTGCTGAAACAGGTAATTGAATGGAAGCAAGCGAATTATAAATTTCCAAAAAGTTGTCGGTTTTGATTTTATTAACACGTATTGTGACCATATCTTCAAGAACTATATCATGGTCATGCACTTCTAAATTAGTTGAGTCTTCATCATACTCAATAACCAAAAAATTAGATTTAATTTTCTGAGCAACTTCAGAATTTGGAGGAACATACGTAAAAACAGTTTTTAATAATTTTCGTATGTTATCATCCCCTATATTGTATCCAATAAATATAATTGGATTATGAATGAATAGAGAAAGTAGTTGTGCTCGTATTAATTCGTATTTCTTATCAAACAAAGCATAGTCTTCATCTGTAATAATTATTTTGTCTGGCTCAGATACACAACCGTGTATTTTATACACTGAACCGTATGGATTACTCAATAAAATATCATTGCCAACAAGTGGACTAAATTCAAATAAACGTTCAATCAACCCATCGTAATTGGTTGTAATTGTGGAACCAATATTTTTTCTGACTTTCTTTAGCGCAGTTATTTCCTCTTGTTTATCTTTCCTAATACTCAAATCGCTTTGCAATTTAGATATATATATATCTTAAACCTGCTGAGGTTAATTCCCTCCTCCATATTTTCATAAAATATGTCATTAATTTCTTTAAATTTACCATCTCTGTCTTGTGAAAGACTATCATTAAATAACCTTTCAATGTCACTAGCTATCTTTTCATATGAAAATGTTCCATCAGAATTTTGCGATTTTGATTTTAAATCTAAAAACGTTTCATTGTTTCCCGTTAATTCATATGAAATGTGCTTCAATAAGCCTTCCCATGTATAAGAGTTCTCTAAATATCGCAGACTAAATCCAGCTCCAATGAATAACACAGGATGATTTACGAATCTATTTATAAACGAACCTACATTCATTATTCTTCCTCCTACGGTCTTGATATCAGATAATCTATACTACAAAATAATTATAGCGGATACTTTATCGAATAACAAGAAAGTTTCTTTCATAGCGCAAACGATTCTATATAAACTCAACTTTAACTTTTTAACTTTTTGATAATTATGTGTATTTCCCTTTTGGTAAAACCGACAATACCAGTTTGAACATAAATTCGTTGTGGCCTTAGCCGCCATATAAACTAGAGAAATAGCGTCTTGAAACTTTTTCAAAATAAATTCATTTTAACCCTATACATATACAGCGATCTGTGTATAATGTATTACACGGTCAACGTTTAAAGATGAATAACCAACTCCAAATCCTTTGAAAATAAAGTTTCTATCTATTAGAAGATGTTCTTAGGTCTGTTTAGTGATGTCATTTCCTCAAAAATTGTAACAAAATTGTAATATTTGAGATTTAACTATCTTCTATTGATACCTAAATCCATAAATGGTTGTGATTAGAAAATTTTAAGCTATATACAAAGAAACTCAGTAATATATAATTGATTTATAAGGTATCACTAAAAAGTCAAAAACTAAATAAAAGACCTTCAAAAAGGAGGCGAGAAGCTGTTAGAAGATAGTTCTGAGGCCTATTTAGTGACGCCCAAAATATAAAAATATGATAATGAAAGAGGTTTTACACATGAAAAAAGTACAACAAATTTTAACACTCCAAACAGGTATTATTGAAAATTGGCAACTAGAAGTTGCTTCACTACCAAAACAATCCGCACAGGCTACAGATGGGTTATGGTCAACGTCAGTAGTTATTCTGAAAGATATCAATCCTTATACAAGAGATACAGAAAAACCAGCCACAAACAAATTTGAAAAGTTCACAGTTAAAACTTCACAGAAACCAGATGTTGAGCTTGAAGATGAAATCAAAATTGTTGATGTGTCAAAAGCAGTCCCATATGCGAGCAGTAGTAATGGTTTTATTGATTCATTAAGTGTTACTGCTCACTCACTTGAAAGAATTGATTCCACTGTCCAAACTTTAAAAGAAAAATGTAGATTATTGGACTAGAGAAGAATTTGAACAAGTTATTAAACAAATTTGTATTGATGAATTTTATCAACATCTAAGTTTCATTATGTTATGGGTATATTTCACTACAGGAATTCGAGTAAATGAAGGCTGTGCTTTGTATTGGAATGATATCGACTGTAAAAAGAAAACAATGCGAGTTCATCACATGCTAGATTTCAAAAATAAAAATACTTGGACTCGGAAAAATTATACAAAAACAGATGCTGGTAAACGAATTATTTCATTAGATGATGACACACTTAAAATACTCACTGAATGGAAGAAGCGCCAAACAACACAATGCAAATCTGATTTCATTTTCAGCTATGATGGCAAACCTATGCAGAAGTCCACAATTGCTAGAATTATTGAACGCTATTCTAAACTTGCCGGTGTTCATAAGATTCAGATTAAAGCTCTCCGCCACTCTCATGCTTCATGGTTGATAAATGAGTTTAATGTAGATATCCTTATGCTAAGTCGCAGATTAGGACACTCAAGTCCAGAGATTACATTAAAGCATTACTCTCATATGTATCCTAATAGAGATTATGTTATTGCTGATAAAATCACTAGTAGCATAAAAATTGAAACCTCAAAAGAAAATCAAATTAATTTCACTGGCAATCAAAATATAAAATTTAATTAACAATAGTGTAGAAGGAGGAGTGTTGTTACTCTCCTTCTATTTTGATATACTTACATAATGTAAGACAAATTCATACTATTAGTATGAAAGGAGGATACTTATGAACCCATATACGACTAAGCCTTATGTATTTCCCCCTTACGAATCTTGTCCTTGTGAAAGTGGAAAAAAGTACAAGTTTTGTTGTTTCGCTAAAAGTAAAAACATAACTAATAATCAAAACTATAATGCCAAAAGACTCTATTCAGAAGCTCATAAGCACTTTAGAGATACAGATTTTAAAACGTGCTTTGGATTTGATACTAATTGTAACTATGGTTATATAGGTGCACATTCTTTACAAAATAACGGTGTTTTAAATCTAATTGCTGATGAAAATCATGTTTATATGTTAGAGATGAACTTTCAAGAAAATTCCTTAACTCCAAAATTAGAATTTAAAAAAGTTGGTAAAAAACAAGCAAGTGTCTTTAACGGTTTTTGTAAGTATCATGATGAAGAATACTTCAAAATAATAGAAGATGTTCCTTTCGAGGGAAAGGCGGAGCAAAATTATTGGTTCGCTTTTAGAGCACACTGTTTTGAAGCTCACAGAAAATACAGACTTAAAAAAAATTATTCTTCTTTCTTTAAGAGATCACCCGAAGCCACGAGAAACAAGCAAATATCGAATAATTATAGAGGAAACGAACTAAGTATAAGAGATATGGAAGTCGATTATAATCGATTTAAAAGTATTTTTGAATCCCGTGATTTTGATAGATTAGAAAATTTTGTTAAAGTTTTACCTTTTAAAACCGCATTTACCGCAACGACTGCTATTGCAGTATGTGTTGATATAGAAGGAAAGGCTACCGTTGATATTTATAATTATGACGAATCTATATATGTTCCAAGTATTTATTTATCTGTAATCCCTAAAGAAACTGAAACTATTATTATAGTTTCCAGATTTAAAGAAGATGAATGTTATGAGAACTTCATCAAATCTTTAGCCTCTTGTAAAGATGATGAAAAACTTTTCTCTTTCTTGACTTTTTGTTTAGCAGAGTATAGCGAAAACGTTTATTTCTCTCCCACACTAATTGATAAAATGTTAACTCTAAGCGAAAAAGAGCTAATTTCAACAGCTTTTTTAGGATGTATGAGCCCAAATCAAGAATTGAGATTCAAAAGTATGATTAGCACATTTACATTAGATTTATTTAAGTACAGACTATAATTATAATTTATTTCGATTTAATACTTGGTTTGTTACGTTTAAAAAGAGTAAGCTATTAATTTTTGTAACCCTCGATGTAACCTCATCTAAGAAAGTTTCATCTATATTCTCACACCTACTATCTATTTATTTATCTTGAAATAATGAATACAGTCAGGTAGAATTTAAAGTGTAATGTAACCCTCAATGTGACCGCTGAAAATTAAATATGACTCTAATATAACGCTACAGGCCTTTCTTTAAGTAGCGGATTGGTTAGAGTGGGAATAAAAAATATAATAAAATTGAAGTTTTTACGCTGATTTAATCGGATTTACGAGTTATAGGAAGGTATGTTTTGGCGGGAATTGGAATGATTCCCCGCCAAAAATCCCGCCAAGAGAAATGAATAAAAACTTGGAATTATAGGTATTTGCAATCTGTTTTCCTAGTTTTTTATTTATAAGCAACATAAAAATAAAGAATAATTAATAAAAAGCATTTTTAACGTTAGGAGAATTTTATGGTTATATTTATTATTATAAACTCAATTGTCTTATTTTTTTTAATGCAAATACTAGGAGTAAGAATATCCAATCTAGCAATCTTAGACGATTCTTATGACCAGTTTTCTTTTAATAAAAATGAGACAACATCTGGTTTTAATATAATTTATAACATGTTTTTACCTAATTTATACATGTTAATTATAAATGAATTTTTTCTAGGTTTTAAATTTAGTCACTATATGTACTATATAGTCATCGGTTATCTCCTAATACGTTATCTTGTCATTGGATTATTTCTTGGTAGAATTAGATTATTAAATGTTAAGTATGAGTTAACGTTAGTTTTTCTAACATTAACAGTAACATATATAGCTTTCTCTCAATTCATAAGTAAAAATATATCTTTTTTTATTCCAATAGAAGAATTCCGAAATGAGTTGTTTTTATTAATTATTCTATTTTTATATAGTATATTTAAAAATAGAATAATGAATTATTTTAATTCTAGAGAAAATACAAGCAATAGAAAAAAATACATTATATATCAATTCAATAAATTTTATAAAAAATACAATAAGCATATTCAATATGAATTTGAATTTATAGTTAGCCAAAAAAACATTAATAATTATATCGTTAAAAACAAAAAAAAACTGATTACCATTTTATATTCCATAATGATTTATGAAAATTACAGTAGACCTAAATTATTTAGATTTATTGAAAATATTCTTTATAAAAATTCAACAAAAATTCATTCAACAGGCATAATGCAAACTCAAAACTATAGAATTAATAACGATTTTGAAAGTATTACAATTGCGACAAGAAAAATTATTGATTATTCTCTCAAACAAAATAATGATGACTCAAGTCTAAACAGAACGCAAATCTTACAAATTGTTAACAACTATAATATTTCAGATGATTTTGAATACGGTCATGAAGTTCTTTATATTTATTCTATCTTGGAACAAGAAACTGAAAATAATGTATATTTTGAAATTGAATCAAAATTGTATAGTATTCTAGTTGATTTAAATGAAAAACAGAAACAGAAATTTGAGGAAGAGTTAGGCGCTTTTTTAAAGGAATGGAATAAAGATACCGACGGCTTCTAGATTTAAATGAAAAATAAATTAGATTTCCCTAACATTCAAACCCATATTATGTAACAATGTGTAGTTTTTAGTGAATTTCACGGATTAGTCACACAAAACTAAAATTACAACAAAAAATATGTTGATTTTTATTGAAATATACTTTTTATACTGACTTAATAAGAATATATATTATAGAGTTACCAATATATAAATACAAAACCGTTAAGGAAACGTTAACAAAAAATGAAGATTATTATTGATTTAAATATGGTAACATTATTGAATCAAAATCCCGATAAAGATTCATTGAAATATTTTGTTGTCGAAAAAGAAGTACATAACTTAGATTCTTTACATGATCTCGCAATTTCTGTTATGAAAGAATCAGGTGTGCAGGAATGTATAGATTATATTGATAATAACCCATCAACACCAGTTGTTATTTTCATAAAATCTGAAAAAACAGCAAATATACTTGATGCTTAGAAAAGTGAAACGCAGAGCTTTTTGGAGTAAAATATAGGATTAATTCAGCGGTAAAAGAATTAGAAAGAAAGGGCGAAAAGACAAACTCGGTAAACCTTTTTTATCCGCAAGAGAAGCCTATTTAGAGCTTACTCGTATTGTATTAAACGAGAATATCACAAAGCACACGCTTGTACGAACTATCACATGAACCATTATCAATTCATGACAGAACACTATATTCCAATTTATAAATCTTCTGTTGAAGCAAGTAACTTCGCTGTACGTGAAAAAACAGATGGACTTTTTGGAAATTAACATTTCCAAAAAGACAAAAGCAATTCCTAAAGGCAAAGCAATTGTTCCGTATTGGACTAAAAAAGAATTTGAAGCCATTATTTCACAAATTTGTATCTTGGATTTATATGAACACTTAAATTTTGTCATGCTATGGCTTTACTATATAACGGGTGTTCGAGTTAATAAAGGTGCTGCTCTTTGGTGGGATGATGTCGATTTCAAAAATAAACGTTTATAAGTTCATCATATGCTCATTCTTGAAAATTGTAAAGAATGGACTAAAAATGCTTATACAAAAACGATAGATGGCAGAAGAATCACTTCAATAGATGAGGATACAATCCGTATTTTAAAAAATCGGCAAAAACGTCAACAACCTATTGGACTTCGAAATAAAACAGATTTTATCTTTACTTATGATGGCTTGCCAATGATTAAATCAACACTTGCCAGAATTATGCAACCTTAACAGGTATCAAAAGGGTTCAAGCTTAAGGCATAGTAATACTTCTTACCTTATAAATGAATTTAATGTTTCTGTTTTAAGTTTATCTAAGCGTTTTGGGCATTCTAGCCCAGAAATTACCTTACAGCACTACGCTCATTTATGGAGTGGTGCAGATGAAAATGTTGCTGAGCTTATGGTTGGTAATATCAAAATTAATACAGTAGAAAAAACAAAAATAGTATTTAATAACAATCAAGCATTAAAGAAAAATACTCCGCCAAAATGGTACTCAATAAATAAAAAGCGTGTTGTATCAAGATATTAATGAGCGTTTATTTTTTATTGGTCACAGTTTGGTCACACTTTCCTCCCACCATTCTCCATTTTTCCTTTGCTCCACCGCCCTCAAAGTCCTATAATTTAATCATAAGAATAGTGGCTATTAATAAAATTCATCAATTAAAAGGAAGCGATTTCAACATGTCAAAAAAAACTTTTCTTAAGTATGGTTTTGTTGTCCTCTTCATAGGAATTTTTTTACTTCGTGCCCAAAAATTTATTTCTGAGCCCCTTTCGTACCTTTTTTCGGGTATTCTTTTGCTTATTGTTGCGTATTTAATACTCGTGAAAAAAATGAACTTTTTCTCAAGTTTGCTCACTGTTACCAATCAACCTTCTTCTACCCAACAACGATTAGGTCAAATCTCTGGTCTTGTCAGTTTATTGATTGGTTTACTTTTGGTAATTCTTAGCTTCATTTTCTTTCTCCAACCTTGATTCCCCCTTGACTCTCCCTTCACTCTTGGCTATGATTACCTTAGCAAGTACAATGGTGTACTGTGAACAGTCGAGCAACGGCGCTCAAAAAGATTGGCTTTCGTGCATTCTTTTTGAGGGCTTTTTATTTTTAGAAAGTAGGGAAATTGAATGGAAAAAATGTACCGCAGTCCGTATGAAGCGTACCCGTATCTATCTTCTAAACCAGAAGATTTACGATGTGATTTTGAATTAATGACTGATGAATTGGCCTCGATGACAGGCCTTCTACGAGGATATGTGCAACAATTAGACGTCCCTGAACAGCCTGCACTAACAGAAGAACTAGCCAAAATTTGCGAGTTAATCTACCATGTCAATCCAACGACCCGAACAAAATTAACAGTCACAGAGGAAGAAATAGCCTGGCTTTTGGAACATGTCAATGCTATGAATGAACTGACATACGAAGAAAATCGTCCTTTTGTTTTACCGATGGGCACAATCTGTTCCTCTTATGCACACATTTTAAGAGCCAAAGCCAAAGATATTGTTCGTTTACTTTATCGCATGGACTATGGTGGTAAAAAAATTGATCCGCAGCTGTATGATGTAGTCAACTTACTCTCAGGTTACTTTTTCATGTTAGCTTTGTATCTAAATCAGCTCGAAAATGGTGAAGAAGTTCCCTTTGTTTCTCGCAACTATTCTATTTAAAAAGTACACCGACCGCTAACGACGAATTGCTAGCGGACGGTGTACTTTTTATACAGGCAAGTAAGCTTCTCCTTTTGCAAATAGTTTAGCAGTGCCACCAATAATGACTCGATTTTCTTTCACTTCACAAGTTAAAAAGCCGCCTCTTGGGGACACTTGATAGGCCGAAAGGGTCGTTTGATTGAGCCGTTTTCCCCAATAAGGAATTAAATTGGCGTGCGCAGAACCACAAACTGGATCTTCGTTAATTCTTAGTTTCGGGAAAAAAGTTCGTGAAACAAAATCCACCGAGTCTCCTGATGCCGTTACAATGACTCCTACTCCTAAATCCAATGCTTTTAATACAGAAAAATCTGGTGTGATTTTTGCCACTGTCTCTTCGTCTTTTAAGACAAAAAATAAATCGCGGCCTAAATACGCTTCATAAATTTTCACGCCTAAAGCGGCTTCATACTCTGGCAAAATTGGAATCCTTTCCGGTAGGATATAAGGAAAATCTAGATAATAGTATTCCTCTTTTTTGGTCACTGCGAGCGGTCCACTTTGACTAGTAAAATGAAGCGTTTCTTCCGCAACGGAATAATAGTTAAATAACACAAAAGCCGTCGCTAATGTAGCATGCCCGCAGAGATCGATTTCTCGTTCCGGCGTAAACCAGCGCAGGGCGTAACTTTTTCCCTCTTTGACTGTAAAAGCAGTCTCTGACAAATTATTTTCAATCGCAATGTTTTGCATCACCGCTTCTGGCAACCATTTTTCCAAAACATAAACAGCGGCGGGATTGCCTTTAAAAACTTCCTCCGCGAAAGCATCGACAATATAATAGGGATAACTCATTTTAATTCTCTCCTTGTATTTTTTGATAAATGTATTCCGCGCAACACAAATCCTCAACTGCTAAGCCAACCGCATCAAAAATCGTGCGGTCTTTCTGCTCCGCCTTTAGTTTAACTTTGCCAGTGACTAATTCGCCGAGAGAACCTACAATTTTTTCAGCTGAAAAGGCACCTTCTGAAATCGGAATTAAAAGATCCCCGCTTTCTTTTAATGCAGCCGCGTACTCATCTACAAACACTTGACTGTTTTTAACAAGGTCGCTTGTTAATTCTCTGGAAGTCGGCGTGAATGTACCAATTGCATTGATATGGGCATTCGGCAAAACGTCTTTTTCTTCTAAAAATGCGTCCTGACTGGAAGTTAGTGTACAGATAATTTCCGCTTCCTGGACGGCTTCTTGGACAGAAGAACAACCAATAAAGGTACATTCGGGGTAATTGTGCTGTTGCTTAGCGATTAATTTTCGTGCGCGTTCTGCTGTGCGGTCATATATAAAAACCTTTTCAATCGCCCGAACGCTTTGTAGCGCTGCGAGATGAGATGAAGCTTGTTGACCTGCACCAATCAAAGCGATACTTTTTGCCTTTGGAGCTGCTAAATAATCGGTTGCCAAAGCAGAAACAGCTGCCGTGCGAAGCCACGTAATCGCATTGGCGTCCATCATCGCGACTGGTCTTCCAGTAGAACTATCAAACAATAAAATTTGACCAAGATGCGAGGCCAAATTTTTTTGTGGATTTTCTGGAAAAGCTGTAATGATTTTTGCCCCAAAAAAGCGATTTTTTCCTAAGTAAGCAGGCATTAATGCAAAAAGATTCTGATTTTCCCCATCTGGTAAAACCTCTACATGGCGCTCACTTTGCGAAATTTTTCCTTTTTGCAACTCTGCAAAGCAACGTTTCATCACTTGAATTGCTTCGGAAAACGACAATTGTTGAATAACCCTCTCATAAGAAATAATGTCCATCTGAATTCCTCCCTTTGCGCTATCATAAACCAGACAAACAATACACTCAATGTTATAATTGTATGGAATACAATTTTATAGAAAGGAAGTTCCCCTCATGCCGATTAATTCCTATGAGAACTATGCGTTGTCATGGTGCCCTGTTAAAGAACGTTTAACAAGACCTTATTACCAATCATTGGTTCAACAATTAGAAGCGGATATCTTATCTGGTGCACTTCAAAAAAATGTGAAATTGCCTTCGCAAAGAGAATTAGCTGATTACTTGGATCTGAATTTCACGACGATTGGTCAAGCCTATAAACACGCTATGGAAAAAGGCTTACTTTATACCAACATCGGTAGCGGCACTTTCGTTTCTCCCAACGCGTTTCACTCAATTACAATCTCTACCAACCAAGTAGCGGACCATCTAATTGATTTAGGGCTGGTTAGTTCCTTTGATATGTGTAATCAGCGGATTTTACCTTTTATTGAATCCGTTAGTAAAAATGCGGCCCTTAACAGTTTGCTAAATTATCGCGATCCTTTAGGTACGCACTTTCAACGAGCAACCGCTGCCGAATGGCTTCAGACACAAGGCGTTCGGACCAATGCCGAAGAAGTTGCCATTGTATCTGGTGTCCAGAATGGGCTGGCCGTGACGTTAGCCGCCGCTTTTTCTCCAGGTCAGCGGATTGCCGTAGATCGATACACGTATTCAAATTTTATTGAACTCGCCCAGCTTTATCATTTAGAAATCGTCCCGATTGGCTATGATTCCGAGGGGATGGACCCAGAGCATTTACTGCAAGAATGCAAAAAGAAAAAAATACATGGTATTTTCTTAATGCCCGCATGTAATAACCCGATTGGTTTCCAAATGTCTAGCGCCCGCCGAATGACTTTAGCTGAAATCATTCAGCAAGAACACTTATGGGTAATTGAAGATGACATTCATTCTTTTTTAACAACTTATGCACAGCAAGCAGTTTTACCAACGTTTCAAGAACTCTTACCTCAACAAACGATTTACTTAGCGGGGATGACAAAATTTGTCTGCACAGGCTTACGCATTGCGTACCTTGTTTTCCCTCCGCTTCTTCGCCAAGAAATAGAGCGTGCGATTTTTAACATTAACGTTAAAACTTCTGGCTTTGATGCTGAAATTGTCACCCAAGTCTTACGCTCACCAGTTGCAGAAGAATTAGTGATAGAAAAATTGGCTTTAACAAAACAAGCCAATGACTTATTTGATACCATTTTTGGGTTAGCTAGACCTAGCAATCCTTTGCCGTACTACCGAACTATTCCCCTTTCTACCGAAAAAACGGCGCCGCAAATTGAACAAGAATTTCTCCAAAATGGGGTACGTCTTTTTCACTCGAGCCGCTTTACTGTGCAAAATCAGCCAGATACTTTTTTACGAATTTCCTTGGCCTCCAATCAGCTTGAGGTATTGGCGAAAGGATTAACCATTATCCAAGAACTCTTACCGACATTAAACGAAAAGAAAGGACATTCCCTATGAATTCATTGCCAATACTTGAAAAAGCAGTGGGCGCGATCACCCTGCTTTCCGAAGAAAAACAAAATGCCGAATATGAAGGCTTTTTATGTCAAGTTAATGAATCGCAACAACTTATCCGCAGTCGCTTAGCCAAAAAAACGCCGAAAAAAGAAGGCTATTTTGTAGCCTTCTGGGAAAAAAATCAACAAAATCAGAACGAAGCCTTTGATGCAACGGAAGCCCCTGAAATGTTAGCAATTGTCATTGACGATCAAGAAAAGCAAGGTCTCTTTCTTCTGCCGAAAGAATGTTTAATCCAACAAAAAATTCTCAAAACGCACCAACAAAAAGGCAAAATGGCGGCCCGTTTTTATCCTTCTTGGTGCCAAAACCTTAATCAAACCGCGAAAAAAACACAAAAATGGCAACTAACTTACTTTACTGATTTATCTAAATACTAAAAACGTCAGTTGGCTTCAGAAGCCAGCTGACGTTTGTTTATTTTACTGTTTAGCCAATTGGTGGCGTACCTTCTGCGTTCCCAGCAATCGCTTCGATTTGAATCTGGGCACCTTTTGGTAAATCCGTCACACCAATCACTCTTCTGGCAGGCGTGCCTTCAGGGAAGTACGTTTGGTAGACGTCATCTACTACCGCCAGCTCTTCAATCTCTTTCACAAAAATATTCACTTTCACCAGATCAGCTAAGCTGTGATCCACACTTTCAATAATCGCTTTGATGTTTTCTAAACATTGCGTCGTTTGTTCCTTGATTCCGCCAGCGACTAACGCATTTGTTTTAGGGTCCAATGGTAGCTGAGCTGATAGATGGTTGTAATGAGAAAAAGCAACAGTTTGTGTCGAAAATGGACACTTCGGTGCGTGATCTGTATTATTTGCTTCAATAATTAATCCATGTCGATCTTCAATCGCTTGTGGTGGCGTACCATCCCCATGAGAAACCACCGCTTCTACTTGAACCGCCGCGCCCATTGGTAAATCAGCAACAGCAATCACTGTTCGTGCTGGCATGTAATTGACCGTACGCGCAATTCCTGAATCTGGGAAAAAAGCGGCATATACTTGATTGACAGCTTCCAGCTTAGATAAATCTTTTAAATAAATGTTGACCTTCACAATATCATCAAAAGGCACATCAATACTGGTTAAAATGGCTTTTATGTTTTTCAAACATTGTTTTGTTTGCGTTTTAACACAGCCAGCCACAACTCTGCCCGTTTGAGGATCTATAGGCAATTGTGCAGACAGATTGTTATAATGAGAAAACGCGACCGTTTGACTGGCTAGAGCATCAATTGGTGCCTGAACAGTCTGATTTGTTAATTTAATTAAATCCCCAGCTTGAGGTGCATTAGGGATAGTTCCTTCCCCATTTGAAACAAGTGCCTCCATTTGAACAGAAGCGCCTAACGGCAAATCTGCGACGGCGACCACTGTTTTAGCAGGATAATAATAGGTAAACAAGGCCGCATAGACCTCCTCAACTGCGGCAGCATCCCGCATATCTTTGACAAAAATGGTCATTCTGACAATGTCACTCATCACATGGTTGATACTTTCAACAACCGCTTGGATATTTTTCAAACATTGTGTCGCTTGGGCCCGAATGCCACCTTCTACCAATTGTCCAGAGGTTGGCTCAATAGGTAACTGTGCCGACAAATGATTATAGTGGGAAAATGCGACTGTTTGGGCTGCGAGAGGATGCTTTGGTGCACGCTCTGTATTTCTTGCTAAGACGATATTTTCATTACTCATAACTCTACTCCCTTTTTTAGCATTTCAACAAAAATGATTCCGCTTACATTTCCAAGCATTAAACTTCCAACAAGATCCTTTTTATTTTCCTGCTTTTCTATTAATGGTGATAGCTTTCCACCACCACTTCTTTCAGTCTACAATAAGAACAGGAACATTTCAATAAGGCATTCCTAAATTGATTGTTGGCCCTCAAACAAATCTTCTTCCGTTAAAGAAGACTGGCACGAATCAAGCTTGATTCGTGCCAGTCTTTATAGATAACTCGTTAGCTTTAACTAGTTTTATTTAACCACCATATACTCACGATAATTTTCCGAGAACGTATCCATTAGCGTATAAATTCGTTCAAAATCATAGTCACGACGAGGGTCATCATACCAAACACATTGAATACTTCCAATAATTGGAAGATTTGGGCTACCTGCTGGCACATCTGTAAATGCTTTTTTCGACATATTTGCTAAAGCATCGTCATATTGATAAATGCCAGAATCAACATTGCCAGCGACCCAATACCACGCATCATTGGTATTAAAAATTTTGTGTCCTTTTTGAACAAAGTACTCAGGTTTGGCTACGTCATACCCACTCCAACCGGCTGTCCAATAAGAAATAATAATCTCTGGGTCAAATGTACCGAAAGAATCGTCGCTGTTGTAATAAATGCCATCATTAAAGCTCATTGGCTGCATGCCCGCATCTTTAATTATTTTAGCTAAATCATTCGCATAAGCGACAAAATCCTTGTAGCGCCCAGAAGATTGCAGTTTCGCCCAACCGCCTGTGTCGACATCATTTGCATACTCATCGCCACCAAAATTGAAAATTTCACTATGCGCGGAAAAATAAGCCACGTACTTACTGATAATCGCCTTTGTGAAATTCACTGCCTTTTGGTTCCCTAAATCTACTGTTCGTTTTGAGCCATCAAAAGCGGGATTTTTAATCGCTAGTTTTTCCATGGCCACTAACAACGCATCCATATGTCCTGGACTGTTAATCACGGGAATGATGTTGATGTTGCGCGCTTTCGCAAAAGCCAACAACCGATCCATTTCTTTTTGTGTTAACGCGTTGCCATTAGGATCATTGTAATATGCGTTGTTGCCTCGTTGGATTGCTTTTGAAACCCGGTTGTGGTTGTATTTTTTACCATTCACATTGACCGACATATCATCCAAAATAAACCGTAAGCCATCATTTCCTAAAATTAATTGGACATCTGTGTACCCATTTTGACTGGCTTTGGCCACTAATTCTTCCAGTTGTTCCACGGAAAAATATTTTCTTCCCGCATCAATGGAGAAGACACTTTTTAAAGGTTGTGTTTGTTTCTCTTTTAAATTATCCAAAGCTGTTTGGACCTCCGTTTGCCAAGTAGTCACTTGCGCGGCTGTATACGTTTTTCCCGCAAGTTCTGTTGCGACTGTCTCTTTTGTTGTTTGTAGTGCTTGAATCGTTTCTGGTGTATAACTTTCTGCCTTTTCAATGGCTGTAACTGCTTGATCCAACGCACGATATAAAGTGGTTAAGTCAATGGCTAACAGGCCTTTTTCTAATTCAGCATCATAGGTGTTTGAAAGCCCTTGGCCATAATCGCCACCTAAAATAGCTTTATTCACATCATAAAGCGTTGTTGCTTGTGTCACTGCTTCTGCGGCTTTATTTTGTGCTTCAAGGTCTGTGTTGGCGTAGCTAATTCGTTTTAAATAGTGTTGCGCAGCCGCTTTCATCTCTGCAAGAGAAACGCCTTTACTCTCTGCAATGGCCGTTTTTGTCCAAAGTAAATTAGAAGGTTTTATCTGATTTAAATCGTCTTCATTATAGGTGCGACCATCGCGATCTAAGGCATAGAGGAACATGCCCCCTAAATTATTTTCATAAGAATAACGAGCTACTTTATACATGTTACTTTCCATATACGGCTCTTTTGTGTCATACCAGCGGTTGCGATCTTGCTCTTCTGGGAAAGTTAATCCTGGAACAAATCGTTCCCCATTGAGAACCGGACTTAAATTATTTAATGCTCGTTGCGTGCGTTGGTCATCGCTACCATACTGTTGATACGCGAGAAAATCGAAACAGTCACTGACATCTTGTAAAGGTGGTAAATATTCTGCATTGGTATCATACAAAAATGGACGATCCGTTCCCGACTTCGGTCCAATGTATTTTGATAATGCACGAATGACACCATTAGATAGAACAATATCTTTTTCACTTGGACGAGTTTCCATGTCAATATCTAACCCATCAATTCCTAAATCATCGACAAATTTGGTTAACAACTCTTTCGCATAAGCATCAAATTCTGCTTCTGTAGGCGTTGTTCCTGCGTAAGGAACTTTTAATAGCTCGCTGTAATCAATCCCACGAACTAAACGAACACCTCGTGCATGCAGTGCTGGCGCATACTCATTTTTTAACGTATCATAAAATGGCTGTGCAAGTGCTTCTTGTCCTTTTGGCACATAACTAAAGACATTCACAATGTCAATACCATAAGGAATATCGTGCATCGTTAGCCAATTTTCATCTGGCAATGTTGTATTAACTCCTTGCATCGTTTTGTCACGCCAAGCCCGATAATAAACCATAAAATGTTTCTCTTGGGTCGGCTCATTGGCTTGGCTGATCATTGGTTGATGAAACAGACTAAATAAGATAAACGCCAAGCCAACCAATAACGAAAGACCCAGCCAACTGACAATTGTTTCTCTGTTTTCTCCTTTTCTTGTCGATAAATTGTTCCCCACTTTGAACACCATTCCTTTCTGCACTCCGTTCATTTTTGTGTATCCGCCTAAAAAGAAAGCGCATACACAACCATCAATAGAATAACAAAAAATAACGAATTTGCAAAATAGAAACTGGAAAAATGAGGATTTTCTATAAAAATCTTTTCCCGCCTAAAATCACTTTCGTTAGGCGGCGTTTAAATGGTAAACTTTGAGACTTGCAAGAAAAATGGGCCTATTTTTCTTGCAAGTTTCCTTTACTTAGTCGTGATTAACATCGGCGATTTTCACAACAATTTTCCCTTGCGCTCGTCCTGTCAGTGAATAGTCCACCGCTTCTTGAATTTGGCTAAAAGGTATGACTCGGTCAATTATCGGCTGTAATTTTCCCTGTTCAATGAACTCAGTGAGTAAAGCTAATTGCTCGCCATCGGGACGCATAAACAAAAAATGATAACTAACATCTGTGGCTTGCTCCAATCGATGAATCTTGCGGGTAGCTATTTTAAAGGCCCATTGTTTCCAAAGCGGCAAGCCATACTCTTTAGCAAAACGTTCGTTGGGAATGCCTGACAATGTAACAACTTTTCCCTGAGGTTTAACCACTGAAAAAGCTTTTTCTAAGATTGTCCCCCCCATTGTATCAAACACATAATCATAGTCGGATAAAACTTCTTCAAAATTTTGTGTCCGATAGTCAATCACTTCATCTGCTCCCAACGCTTGAACCCATTCTTTATTTTTACTACTCGTGGTGGTGGCAACGTAAGCGCCCGCTAGTTTTGCTAATTGAATCGCAATGGTTCCAATCCCTCCTGAACCTGCTTGAATCAGGACTTTCTGGCCTGGCTGCACATTCATAATATCATGTAGCGCTTGATAACTTGTCAAACCGACTAACGGAATGGCCGCAGCTTCTTCAAACGTTAAATTTTTCGGCTTCATAGCTACAGCCGCTTGATCCACTGCAATATATTCAGCAAAAGTTCCCACGCGATTTTTGGGTACTCGCCCGTAAACTGCATCGCCCAGCCTAAAATTTTGAACTTTTTTTCCAACAGAGACAACAATCCCAGCAAAATCACTGCCTAAAATCAGTGGCATTTGATAATTTAAAAGCATCTTTACTTTGCCATCTTTTGTTTTTAAATCAATCGGGTTGATACTGGCAGCGATAATTTTGACCAAAACATCGTTGTCATGAATGGTGGGTAAGGGCACCTCCTCGATTGCTAATTCTTTTTGTCCGTATTTATGAATTAAAGCGGCTTTCATCATTGAATCTTTCCTCTCTTTCTATCCTTTTTATCGGTTTAAAAGTTTAAACCTTTAATCAATTAGTATCTTAACGAAGAATGGGATCCACGTCAAGTTTCAGCCCTCAGCGTATTTCATTGACAAAAAACAAGAAAAATGGTTTAATCGTTTAAAAATACGAACCAAAGAGGCGAAAGAATATGAAAGAATTAGAAGAAATTCAAACAGAATTTACTGCGCTTAGTGATTTTTTAATCGCATTAGGTGATGAAAAACGCCAAGCAATTATTATTGCACTGTTAGAAGACCAGGCCTGTGTTGGCCGCCGTGTCACTGAGTTAACAGAGGCGACACAACTCTCACGCCCCGCTGTTTCTCACCACTTAAAAATTTTGAAACAAGCCAAATTAATTGATTGTCGCAGTGAAGGAACTAAAAATTATTATTCACTTTCTCACGATACCACCAAAATTGAGCAACTCCAACAACTATTGACCCACATTACGTCGATTATGCCAGGGAGGAAGCAAGCATGAAAAAAATTCTCGTGGTCCTCACAAACGTCTCCCGTTATCACGGCACCGAAGAACCAACGGGCCTCTGGCTAGGTGAAGCCACGGAGTTCGTGGAAGAAGTAACCAAAGCAGGATTTTCAGTTGACTATGTTAGTCCCCAAGGAGGCTATGTCCCTTTGGATCCCCGGAGTATGAAATATGTAGATTCATCCATTATGGCGGTTTATGAAAGTGCCGATTTTCAAGAACGAGCGCTAGCGCATTCCCTCTCTCTTGAAGAAATTGAGCCAGATGAATACGCAGCAATTTACTTTACAGGAGGCCATGGCGTTATGTGGGACTTTCCTGATAATCCTCAGTTGCAAGCAATCACTCGTAGCCTTTACGAACAGGGCAAATACCTAACTTCTGTTTGTCACGGAATTGCTGGTCTTTTAAATGTCAAAGATGCGTCAGGAAATTATTTGATTGCAGATAAAACCATTACTGGCTTCACAACTGCAGAAGAAATTTTAGCCATGAAAAAAGCAGTTGTTCCTTTCTTAAACGAAACAATTGCTAAAGAACATGGTGCTACTTTTGCGAAAAAGCGTCCCTATAAAGAATTTGCGTATCAAGATGGCCGTATAATCACTGGGCAAAATCCTTTTTCTGTCCGCGCTGTCGCAAGATTGTTAATTCAACAACTATCAAAATGAAACAACAGCGACTACTTTTAGGTAGTCGCTGTTGTTTCATTGCTTCTTCTTTTTTCCGAAAGCCGAAGCCCTAACATAAAAAATTTTTGATTAGCTAAAGAGTAACATCGCGCCAATTAAGATAATTAGGTTAATTAAGCCTAAGACAATCATTGGTTTGGCCATGAATTTTGTCCAAGTGGCATATTGAACTTTGGAAATTTCCAAACCACCCATTACGACACCAGATGTTGGCGTGATCAAATTAATCAAGCCACAACCTGAAGCAAAAATCATAACCATCACTTCTGGACTTAAACCAATGTTTTTAGCTAACGCACCCATTACAGGAATAGAAACGTACGCTAAACCAGAAGTTGAAGGAATTAGGAAAGATAAACCTAAGTATAAAACAAAGGCACCGATGACAAATAAGACTGGGGAGAGTCCTTGTAATAAGCCTGCCGCTTTATCAAGGATAAATGAATCTAAATACGTTTTAGACATCAAAACAGATGCCCCGCGAGCAACTACGATAATTAAAACAACGGATAACATATCTTTGGCACCGTCGATAAATGCTTCAATGGTTTCTTTTTCAGTAAAGCGACCAATCAAGGCAGCAATGATCCCTAAAAGGAAGAACCACATCGCTAAGTCGCCAAAGTACCAGTCACCGAAACTGTTGCCTGTTAAAACAGACGTCCAGCCTTTGAAAATCGTCACTCCAAAGTCGTTCCATGGAATTAAGGAAACAATCATAATGACAAAACAGAAAGCGAATACCATTAAGATTTTTTTATGACGATTCGTAAATGGCATTTCTTTCGACGCTGCTTGTCCATATGTTTTTTCCATATCCTCTTGTTCTTGTAAAGATAAAATTGTTGAACCTTTGTCCGCCTTCACTTTTTTCGCATAACGCATCACAATGAAAATAGAATAGCTAGTAGAGGCCGCCCACAAAATAGCACCGACAATTAAAATAATTCCTGTATTGGGCTGAATGCCAATACCTCGCAACGCATCCATCGCTACCCCTGTGGAGAAAGGGTTAACCGTCGAACCGATAACACCTGATCCTGCACCCAATAGCACAGTGCCTACTGCGACAAACGTATCAAAACCAGCGGCGACCATGGTGGCACTCAATAAACCATAAAAAGGAATTGTTTCTTCTGCCATTCCATAAGTCGAACCACCAATAGAAAATAAAATCATTAAAATCGGAATGATTTTCAATTCGTTCCCTTTTAACTTTTTAACGACTGATTGAATCCCTGCTTCAAGAGCCCCAGTTTGTGTCACAATATTTAAAAAGCCACCAAGTACTAAAATAAAAATATTAATTTCAATGGCATCTTTAAACCCATTGAATGGAGCCATGATAATATCCGATAATTTGGCCCCTACCACGTGGTCAACCATTTTGCCATCAATTTCTCTTGGGGTAAATGGCTGGCCATTTAGCAAGACCGTTACGATACCTAAAACAATTAAAATAATAAATAAAATACTAAAAGACGAAAGCTGTTTTTTGTTTTTCTTCTTTTTTTCTGCCATATCCTTTTATACAGGAACCTACTTTCCTGTATCTCCCTTCTCTATGATTAATTACTCAATCGATCAATAAAGAATGGCGTATCTAGAAAAGTTAAGAATTTATGACTGTAGCTAATACGGTTCATTTGGACTAATTTTTTCATAACACTGCTTGCTGTTTCCCGCGTAGTTCCACTCATCCGTGCAATGTCATTAATGGTAATTGGACAAGTAATTGCAACGCGTTCTCTGTTGTCAATTCGTTCTCCTAAATCATTTAATAACATCGCCAGTGATGTCACAATCCGTTCACATGCATCATTGGTTGTTCCTTTTTGGATTTTGATCATACTTTCTTTTAAAAGGACCGATTGTTCTTGAATCCAATGAATCAATTGCTGGGGATTATTTTGGAGAAAACGCTCAAACAGTTTAACTGGCACAAACACAACCTCAATATCCGTATAGGCAATCGCGGAGTCGTAATGAACCTCATCTTGAAACAGTCCGATTCTCGGAAAAAGAGCCTGCTTTTTCATAAAATGCAGATAGGAAAAATTACCACTGCGATCATTTTTTTCAATTTTAATGACACCTGAAACCAATAAAATTAAATGATTTCTCGGATCACCTGGATAAAAAAGGACTTGGCCTTTTTTATAGGAGCGAACGAAACTCTCGTTGCGCAATTCTGTTAGTTCTGATTCAGAAAAGTATTGAAAATCTTGATTATTTTTAGTGATTATTTTCTCTATCATCATCTTAATTCTCCTAAATACTATACTTTATTTTGTCACAACCGTTCCTACGATTTCATCGCCGCTCATACTTCCTAAGTTTTCCAAAGAAGTGATAATTGCTTGTTTATTGGGTTGGCTTTCTACAAACTGAATGGCGGCTTCAATTTTCGGTAACATACTACCTGGTGCAAAATGACCCGCTTGTTTGTATTCTTCCAACTCTGCTACAGTGACATTGGTTAATTGTTTTTCATCTGGTTTGCCATAATTAATACACACATAATCCACGCCAGTTAAAATAACTAGTGCATCCGCATCCACTAATTCTGCCAGTTTTTCAGAAGCAAAATCTTTATCGATTACTGCTTCGACACCTTTTAATTCTTGTCCTACGACAGGGATGCCGCCACCACCACATGAAATGGTAATTATATCATTTTTTATTAAGGTATTAATAGTCTCAGCCTCGTGGATATCAATTGGCTTAGGACTTGGAACGACTTTGCGCCAGCCACGTCCTGCATCTTCTTTAAAAATAGCACCTGCTTGCATTGCTTCTTTGGCTTCAGCTTCTGTTAAAAATGGACCGATCGGTTTTGTTGGATTTTTGAATGCCTCATCTGCTGGATCTACGACCACCTGTGTTAAAACAGTAGCCACTTGTTTCTTGATTCCTGCTTTGTTTAATTCTTGATTAAGCGCATTGGACAACCAGTAGCCGATACTTCCTTGTGTCATAGCAACACACGTATCTAGCGGCATCGCTGGATTTTTTTCAGAATCAGCTGCTTGTTGTTGCAATAATAGATTACCGACTTGTGGACCATTGCCATGTGAAACAATCAACCGATGCCCTTGTTTAATTAAATGAACTAAATAGGCAGATGTTTGAACTAATGCTTGCTGTTGTGCATGTGCGCTAGCATCATTTGAAAGGATGGCATTTCCGCCTAGTGCAACGACCATTTTTTTCCCCATTACAAATCCTTCTTTCCTATCATAATAAAGAATAGGCCGCCCTTCAAAAGAAACTCTTAAAGGGCGAAACAACTATTCTTTTTTC
The DNA here is from genome assembly GCF_050537425.1 of Enterococcus sp. DIV1307a. Taxonomy (NCBI): domain Bacteria; kingdom Bacillati; phylum Bacillota; class Bacilli; order Lactobacillales; family Enterococcaceae; genus Enterococcus; species Enterococcus sp. DIV1307a. The sequence goes on along the minus strand of NZ_CP172914.1, from coordinate 112,075 downwards.
AATGTTTTTTCAGTTGCTTCCTACACACGAGGAATGAATAAGTTGCCTAAAGTAGCTGCCATGATCGCTTTAATAGAATGCATTCTGTTTTCTGCTTCTTCAAATTGACGACCATATTTACTGCGGAAGACTTCATCCGTAATTTCCATTTCAGTAATGCCAAATTTTTCAGCAACCATTTCACCGTATTGTGTTTTCGTATCATGAAAGGCTGGCAAACAGTGTAATACGATTAAATCGCCATCCATGTTTTCGGTTTTTTCTAACATAGCCATATTAATTTGATAAGGTTTCAACAGATTGACACGTTCTTCAAATTTATCTTCTTCACCCATGGACACCCAAACGTCTGTATATAACACGTTGGCTCCTTTAACACCTTTAGCAACGTCGTCTGTAATCATTAATTCTGCACCAGATTCTTTCGCAAATTCTTTTGCATAATTAACGACTTCATCAGAAGGGAACAATTCTTTTGGTGCACAAATGCGAACATTTACGCCTAAAATAGCACCTGTCACTAACAAGCTGTTTGCCATGTTGTTACGGCCATCGCCGACATATACTAAAGTGATTCCTTCTAAACGACCAAAGTTTTCTTTCACTGTCATAAAGTCCGCAATCATTTGTGTTGGGTGCCATTGATCCGTTAAACCATTCCAAACAGGAACACCAGAATATTTCGCTAAATCTTCCACTACTTCTTGACTAAACCCACGGAACTCAATCCCGTCAAACATACTACCTAAAACAATCGCTGTATCTTCAACAGATTCTTTTTTACCTAATTGAATATCGTTGGCGCCTAAATACTCAGGATGTGCCCCTAAATCAATCGCTGCTGTCGTGAATGCAGAGCGTGTCCGTGTCGAAGTTTTTTCAAATAAAAGAGCGATATTTTTTCCTTCTAAATAGTGATGTGGAATCCCTTTTTTCTTCAATTCTTTTAAGTGAATACTGAAGTCTACCAAATACTCTAATTCTGCTCTTGAAAAATCTTTTTCTGCTAATAAACTACGTCCTTGAAATACTGAATTCATGATGATTCCTCCTATTTTTGGGTGTTTTTTTAAAGATCTTCACGGTAAAGTGGCATACTCATACAACGAGGGCCACCACGGCCACGTACTAGTTCACTTCCTGGAATGTAATTCAATTTCACGCCTGCTTCTTCTAGCGCTTTATTCGTAATCGTATTCCGATCGTAAACAACAACTTCCCCAGGGGCAATTGCTAATGTATTTGAACCGTCGTTCCATTGTTCACGGGCTGCTGCTGTTAAATTTCCAGCACCGCAACGGATTAATTGAACATTGTCTAAATGCAAGTATTTGCATAAAATGTTATCTAATGTATCTTTTTCTTTTGTAATTTGGATGTCTCCATCTGCTTTTTCAGTGATTGAGTAAACAACCAAGCCGCCTTCGATTTCTGGATGAATCGTAAATTTATCATAGTCAATCATGGTAAAAACGGTATCTAAATGCATGAATTTACGATGTTCACCGATATCAAAAGCCAAGATATTTTTGAATCCTAATTTTTGTTCAAAAATATTTCTCGCAATTTTTTCAATTGACGCGGCGTCCGTTCTTTGAGAAATCCCAATGGCCACCACTTCTTTTGAAAGAATTAATTCATCGCCACCTTCAATTCTGGTTGATTCTGAACGATCATAGACTCTAGGAACCTCTTTTCCAGCAAAACGAGGATGATAATCAAAAATGTATTGCCCAAAAATGGTTTCCCGTTGTCGAGTTACTGAATACATATGATTTAAAGAAATCCCGTGGCCCATTGTCGCAAAGTTATCACGTGTGAAGTATAAGTTAGGCATTGGATCAATAATGAATGGATAATCCGCTTCAACCATATCTGTTAAAAATTCTTGCTCATATTTAGGTAATTCTTGTTTTTGAATGCCAGCAATCGCTTTTTGAATCAGTTCTTCGTTGTCGTCAATTTCTAACATTAACTCTCTAACTTTTTCTTTTGCTGATTCGCTGCGAATATTGGCTTCTTCTAAGAATTGGTCAATAAATTGTCGGCGGACCTCTTCATTAATCAACGCTTCAGCAGCTAAGTCCTCTAAATAGACCACTTCGATATCTTTTGATCGTAACAACTCTGCAAATGCATCATGTTCTGCTTGTGCTTTTTCTAAAAACGGAATATCATCAAACAACAGTCTCTCCAGATAATCTGGCATTAAATTTTCTAATTCCTTACCTGGACGATGTAACATCACTGTTTTCAATTTTCCGATTTCAGAAAATACATTAATTGGATGACTCATGTGAAATAACCTCCTCAACTTAATTACAAACACAGAATAACAGACCTGATTAACCTAGGACGTGAGCCATTTGCCAAACAAAATACCAAATATACAACGGTATTCTTTCTTATGCATATTTCTAGCCTAAAAGAATGCGCTTTCATAGATATTCTAAAAAAATAATGCATAATTAAATAAAAAAAAATGCATTTATTCAAAAAAAATTATTTCTCCATGCATTTCATAAAGTTATAATCTTATAGAGGTAAAAGGAAGGGAACCAGAAGTCAAAACGACTTCTAGCTCCCTTCCTTTTATGCGTTACTTTTTGACAAAGGTGTTGGCTGAATAAATTGTTGAAAATACTGCTCTAGTTCTTGTGCTTTTTCCTCGGATGATGAAACAATAATAACAGTGTCGAAGCCAGCGACAGAACATTTCTTTTCACACAAAGACACTTCATCAAGTACAGCTGAAAACAATGTTGCGTTGTCTGGTAATGTATGAACCACTAGTAAAAAGGCGACACGTTCAACTTTGGTCACTACCTCACGAATTGCTTGTATCAACTGTTCTTTTTTTCGTTCTTCTAAAGAAGTGAATTGTTCAAAAATCGTTAACCGCATCTCGCCAGAATCATCTAATGCTTTGACGACTTTTAATTCCCATAAATCCCGTGAAATCGTTGCTTGTGCGACATTTATCTCGCGCTTTTTTAATTCTCTTAACAACTCATTTTGACTATGAATTACAGTTGTTTGAATGATTTCTTTAATCAAACTTTGGCGTGTTTGCTTATTCACAAATAACACCCTTCCTCCAGACATTTACAAAGCAATACTAGCAGAATCTCTCTTATTAGAATAGAAAAAGGGTCGTTTAGCTAAAAGGTTCTCATTGATTTTGTCGGATATTTCGCATTTAAAAAAGTGAGACTTGCACAATTTAGTAAAACGTTGTACAGTGATTTTAGGGAATTACTGGCACCGTTTTAAATAACAGCAATGATGTTTTTTTGCATGATTAACTGAACTGGAGGAAAGTAATGAACCGATTAAAACGCCAAACGATGATTAAGCGATTGGTCACAGAAAATGAAATCCATACACAAAGTGAATTACTAGCATTATTGGAAAAAGAAAATATTCACACCACACAAGCAACTATTTCTCGTGACATTCGTGAGCTGAATTTAAACAAAGTAGACAATGGTCAAGGAGAAGCCTATTATCGTATCTTGAATAATTCTGCCCTTCGTCCAAAATATAAAACAGATGAAGAACGTCTTGTTGACATTATTATTGAAACTGGTGTTTCTTTAACACAAATAGAGTTCACAAATCTTTTAACCGTCTTACCTGGCAACGGGCAAGCCATTGGGGTTTTAATTGATCGCATACGTATCCACAACCCTCATATCTTGGGCTGCATCGCTGGGGATGATACCATCTTAATTCTTTCAAAAAATAAAGAAGATGCCCTTGAAGTTAACAACTATTTCCAGCAGTATTTGTACCACCCATAATTCATCACTTAGTAAAATCGACTATTTTTTGACATCATTGCTATTTTTATTAAAGATAAATAAAAAAAGGCGTCTCAGTGAAAGCTGAGGCGTTTTCTCATGAGTTTTTCTTTTGAACACCGTCTTTTTTTTGTATAATAATCAAAAAGCAAAGAAAGGGTTTCTTATGACTGAACAATTCATACTCACTTCAAACGATCAACAAACTCAGCTCAATGTACGTCATTGGCCCTGTCCTTCACCCAAAGCCGTAGTTCAATTGATTCACGGCATGGCAGAGCATATCCAACGTTATGATGAATTTGCTCGTTTTTTAAATCAATTAGGGTTTGCCGTAATTGGTCATGATCATCTAGGTCATGGCGAATCTGTACAACCAAGCGCACCGATCTATGGTTTTTTTGGAGAACAAGGGCCTGAAAATGTCGTTACAGATATTCATCAAGTGAAACAATGGGCTGTGAATCGCTATCCACAATTGCCCTATTTTATGATGGGTCACAGCATGGGATCTTTCGCCTTGCGCAACTATCTGCAAGACTATCCTGTAACTATGCAAGGAGTCATTTTCATGGGTACTGGAACAAGTCCGTTACCTTTAACCGCCGCATTGCCTTTTATTAAAAAAATGGCCGAGAAACAGCCGAAAAAACCAGCTCCGTTCATTGATAAGCTGGCATTTGGTTCTTTTAGCAAAAAATTTCCTGAAGCAAGTTCCTTTAATTGGCTTTCTAAAAATCAAGCCAATGTCGCTGACTATGAAAATGACCCATTAATGGGCTTCATATTTACCAATAATGGTTTTGCTACCCTTTTTTCACTTGTTAAACGAGCCAATCAAAGGAATTGGTACCAAGCGATCCCAAAAGAATTGCCTATTTTAATCATTAGTGGCGCTGAAGACCCAGTTGGTGATTTCAGCAAGGGGCCAGCGAAAATTCAAAAGCAATTAAAGCATGCAGGTTTTCAGCACGTGACGTTACGACTATTTCCCACATTGCGTCATGAAATTTTATTAGAAACGGAAAAAGCTACAGTTTTTCAAGAAATTGGGCATTGGTTAACGGATTTAACGAATTAAAAAAGAAGGTTGATGTTGTGACATCAACCTTCTTTTTTAATCTATTTTCGTTAAACCACCCATATAAGGACGTAGAACTTCTGGAATCGTTACGGTACCATCTTCATTTTGATAATTTTCCAAAATGGCAGCCACTGTTCGACCAACAGCAAGTCCTGATCCATTAAGAGTATGGGCATATTGAACATGACCCGTTTTATCACGATAACGAATCAACGCCCGACGTGCTTGGAAGTCTTCACAGTTTGAACAAGAACTAATTTCTCGATACGTTTTCTGTGCCGGAATCCAAACTTCTAAATCATAGGTTTTCGCTGCCGAGAAGCCCATGTCACCTGTCGAAAGAGTAATCACTCGATAAGGGAGGCCCAATTTTTCTAAAATGTCTCCAGCATTGTTGGTCATTTTTTCTAATTCTTCATAGGAGTGTTCTGCATCACTAAATTTAACCATTTCTACTTTATGGAACTGGTGTAAACGAATTAATCCTCGGGTATCACGGCCTGCGCTACCCGCTTCCGAACGAAAAGAAGGACTTAAAGCAGTGAAATAAATCGGTAACTCTTGCGCCTCTAAAATTTCATTATTATAGTAGTTAGTTAACGGGACTTCCGCTGTGGGGATCAGCGTCAAATCACTTTCTGCAACTTGGAAGACATCTTCTTTGAACTTAGGAAACTGACCGGTGCCAAACATTGCTTTGCTATTGACCAAATAAGGAGGAATCACCTCGGTATAACCATGTTCATTAACATGTTGATCTAACATAAAATTATAGACCGCTCGTTCTAAACGAGCCCCTAAGCCTTTGTAATAAAGAAAACGGCTACCAGATACTTTCGCGCCTCTTTCAAAATCTAAAATTCCTAAGGCTTCACCGATTTCCCAATGTGGTTTCGGTTCAAATGAAAAAGTTTTCGGCGTACTCCACCGCCGAACTTCTACGTTGGCGGCTTCGTCTGCGCCAACAGGCACGCTCTCATGAGGTAAGTTAGGCAGACGTTCTGCAATTGCTGTGCATTGTTCTTGCAAATGAACAACTTCTTGGTCTAAAACTTTAATTTGCTCGCTAACTTCTTGCATATTTAGCAACTGTTGTGAAGCATCTTTTTGTGCACGCTTTAATTGTGCAATTTCTCCTGATACCTGATTACGGTGTTTTTTCAGTTCTTCAACTTTAACAAGTAACGCTCTCCGTTCTTCATCTAAAGCCAAAAAGCGTAATAAAACTTCCTCGTCCACACCACGTGTTTTTAACTTTTTCTGTACCACTTCTACATTTTGGCGAATTTTTTTCATATCCAGCATCTTATTTCCCTCTTCATGATTAAATTTTAAACAATGGTGAATTTTACTTTTTCAAAAATTTCATTCTTCATTCGTTGGCCAGTCGCTGTGCCAGCTAAGCCACCTAAACCCGTTTCTCTCAATTCTCGTGGTAATTGACGGCCGACTTTATTCATGGCTTCCACCACTTCATCTGCTGGTATTTTATTTACAATTCCAGCTAAAGCCATATCTGCAGCGATTAACGCATTGCCTGCACCTACTGTATTTCGTTTGACACAAGGAATTTCGACTAACCCAGCCACTGGGTCACAAACTAAACCTAATAAATTCCCTAAAGCCATAGCAAAAGCTTCAGAAGATTGGCGTGGTGTTCCGCCAGCCGCTTCAACAGCTGCAGCGGCGGCCATCGCTGAAGCACTGCCTACTTCGGCTTGACATCCACCAACAGCACCAGCAATCATCGCATTGTTGGCTGTGACCATTCCAAATAAAGAACTGGTAAACAAGAAACGAATTTGTTGCTCACGCGTTAAATTCAAGGTATTTTTAATCGCTGTTAAAACCCCTGGTAAGGTGCCACTTGCACCAGCAGTTGGCGTTGCGCAAACAACGCCCATTGCTGCATTGACTTCATTCGTACCTAGTGCGGCTTGAACTGCAGACATCATTAAATCACCTGATAACGTTTTGCCAGCTGCGCGGTATTTTTTTAAACGAGCCGCATCACCGCCCGTTAACCCAGTAGGAGAAAAAACGCCTGCTCCTTCTTGCGAGCGTTTGACAGCAGCATCCATGACATCCAAATTTTGACCCATCTGTGTCCAAATTTCTTCATAGCTTTTTTGGCTACGCTCCATTTCTTGCTCAATCATCAAATCAGAGATTTTTTTTCCTGTTTTTTCAGCTTTATCGATAAATTCTTCAATCGAAAGGTACATATGTCAAACTCCTATCATAATAAGATTATTTTCGATGTGTCATCTAGTGAAAACAGTTGTTCTTTCACCGAGGAAATTGGTGCCGAATCTAAGTCAAAGATGAATAAAATTTGATTCCCTTCCACATAACGAGACACCGCATTCACTTGAATATTATTTTTTTGTAACGTATCTTTAAAAGCTTGCATCGCCTGCTCTTCTTGATTAATGACTAACAAAATAGGTAAAGGACCATGTAGTTGGACATTGAAACCGTCTAATTCAATGTATTTCACCTCGATAGTGCCGCCACCTACAGAAATTCCTGTTAAATGAATTTCGTGCGTTGCATCACTGAGTGTCACACATGCTGTATTAGCATGCTTCACTGGACTTTCTTCACTCATTTCTAAAAATTGAATCTCAATTCCTTGTTCTTCCGCAAGTTCAATGGATTGTGTTACGTTGGCATCATCTGCTGCTAATCCAAGAATTCCACCAATAATTGCAAAATCAGTTCCATGTCCTTTATGCGTGTCTGCAAAAGATTCATAGTATTTAATCACAATTTTTTCTGGCGTTCCGCCGAATAACTTTCTTGCCGCTAAGCCAATTGCTAAGGCCCCAGCTGTATGCGAACTAGAAGGACCAATCATAATAGGACCGATAATGTCAAAACAACTTTTGTAGTTCATTACTTTGTTCACTTTTTTAGGTTTATTGATGGCCATAGCTGTGTTCATACGTAACTCCTCCTTTGGTTTTTACTGCTTCTTTTTCTTTTTCACTGGTTACTTCCGTCGTTCCTTCAAATTCTGGTGTATTATCCACCGCTTCAATTCTGTAACGTTTAAAGACCAGCGCACCTAAAAATCCAAACATCAGACTGACCACTGTGATAATCGCTACTGCTAGTAAAGTCGTTTGAATGGCATTGTTACCTAATGTCACAAGTAAACCAGCCCACGGTGTTGCCATTCCTGTCACAGGTACTTTTAAGCCAAAGAAAGTCACTACAATACCACTAACCATTCCTGAAAATAAATTCGTTGCGTAAATAGGAATTGGATTGGAGCTGATGATATCGACTTGTGTTAATGGCTCAATTGCCACAGCTAACGGGGTTGAAGCTGTGCCTAGTTTTAACTTTTTAAATAGCGCCGCATTGACAATGGAACTGCCGTAACAAGTCAACGCACCGACAGCCATTGGTACACCAGTCAAACCAATCAAGGCAGTTAAAACCATTGAACTTAACGGTGTCATACCAACAATCGGGATAATAGCACCTAAAATTGCGCCCATCACATATGGATTGCCATCTACTGCACTTAAAATCGTGCCCCCAATAACTTCTAGGACACCTAATACAACGGGTTGAATAAAACCAGCAACTAACGAGGCAGCGACTGGAATGACTAAAATAACGACTAATAAGTCAATCCCTTCTGGAATACGTTTTTGCATCTGCTCAACAACAAAAGATAAAAGATACGCGGTAATAAAAGCTGGTAACAAGCTGACTTTAATCAATGACAGACCTAAAATAATTGAAAAAACTGGACTAATACCGAAAGCCAGCGGCACAAGAGCTCCAGCTGCTAAACCACCTAGACTACCCATAGTTTCACCAATTTGCGACACATAATCTAAATGAAAAACGCCGCCTACTGCATACCGCAAAAACGCCTCTGGTAGAAAGGTGGCACAAGCTGCACCAGACAAAGCACTTAAAGATTTTTTCCCTCGCGGTGCTTTAAAAGAGAATAGGGACATGCCACATAAAACTAAGACTAACATCAAGATTCCTGATAACGTTTTCATTTCTTTGCCTCCAACTATATTTTTTTATAACGGATGGTACTCCTGAATAAAATTTTTATTGCTCAACAAGTGAAAGAATGAGCGAGCATTCCGATGAACTAAAGTACAATGAGTAACAAAAATTTCATTCCACATTCAGAGTATACGACTAAACAAAAGTTTAGTCAATGTATTTTTTTAACGTAAAGAATCTTATTGCTTTTCCATTAAAAAAGTATTACACTAAAATTAATTTCAGTGTAGGGGAGGATATCACTTGGAGTCATATTTACGTTTAAGTGAAGTAGATAAACAAATCTTACATTCACATGCCTTAATGCTTGATGGATTAGGGAACTTCTTTGGTAGTACCCATGAAGTCATTCTTCATAGTTTAGAAAATTTGGAAAGTTCAGCTATCAAAGTCATCAATGGCCATTTCAGTAACCGCAAGGAAGGTGCCCCCATTACTGATATGGCGTTAAAAATGTTAAGTCAAGTAGAGTCGGAACATGATTACGCTGTGAAACCCTACTACAATAAAAATCAAAAAGGGGTTATTTTAAAATCTTCCACTATTCCAGTTATCGGTGAAAATGATCGTATTATTGGATTAATCTGTATCAATATGCATTTAGAAATGCCATTAATTGATTACTTGCAAGACTTATTACCTTCAGGACAACAAAATGATATGTCCCAAGAGCTTAAAAATTCTGAACATTTTTCTGACAATATTGACGAATTAATCACTACTTCACTGTCAAAAGTAAAACAAGCAGTAGAAAGCGATCCAAATGTATCACATTTGAATCAAAATAAAGAAATTGTTATTCGTTTATATGATCAAGGAATTTTTAATCTCAAAGATTCTGTCATAAAGATTGCCGATCGATTAGGTATTTCAAAAAATACCATCTATTTACATATCCGCAATCATAAAAAAGAAGAAGCTTAAACCATCAAAGCCACCAACGCTAACTAGCGTTGGTGGCTTTGATCACTTCTCTTCTATTTTAATTTGGTAAATCAAACAAGTAAGGTGTCCCTATTTCTCCATTTAACGTAACATCTAAGCGATTTTTTGTGCCGGGAACTAAATTACTGGCTGTGAAATTCCCTTGGGCATCCGCAGTAAAACTTGCTAAAATCACCCGCGCATCATCTGCACGTGACACTAAAATAGTTGCATTCGGTGCTGTTTTACCAGAAATTGTCCCTTGTTTCGGATCAATCGTAATATTGCTAAAAGAAAGCGCTGCTTCTTGTCCTGAACTTGGAATATCAATTTGGACAGGTGCACTATTCCGTTGATCAACGGTTGCGATTAATTGAGTAGTCGCTCCCGCTCTGGGACTAATTACTGTAAAATTGCCATTGGCATCCGCATAAAAAACACCTGCTTGTGCAGAAGCATCACCGACTACCGTTGCTGTAATGGTTGCATTAGGTAATGTAGTACCATTAATTTCATTTCTTTCAGGATTGAAAACAACATTGGTAATTGTAATGTTTGTATCAGGTGTTTGGTTTTGAGGGACTTCATTCGTTTCATCAGTTTCTGCAGAAGGCTGCGTGGCATTTTCTGACGGATTTTCCCCTGTCACGTTAGAATTTTGACCCGTGACAGACGAATGACTACTTTTCATTTCTTGTTGGCTAGAGGATTTCTGCGTGGCTTTCTTTGTTTCTTGCTTTGGCTTAGAATCATTTGTGCTTGCTGTTTTTTTGTTTCCACATCCTGCTAGACTTAAAGACAATACACTGAACGTTAACATACTGAACAAAGCAATTTTTTTCATTTTTCGTTACCTCCAGAAATCTTTTTGTAACATTAATGTAACATTGTTTTAAAAATCTAGCAATAATTTTTCAACCGTTTTCCTTTTTGTTTAAAAAGAAAAAACCTGCACAAAGGCATTTAGCCTTTGTGTAGGTTTTTATCTGCTAAATGGATTTAATGTTTGCGATAGCTTAAATAGTAAAAGCCAGAAACAAAAATGGCACCACCAATGATATTACCTAAATAAACAAAAATAAAATTACGGAAAAAGTCTCCCCACTGAACGCCGCCTTCAAAAATTGCGGCTGGAATGATGAATGCATTCGCCACACTATGCTGAAAGCCAATTGCAACAAAAATCATTACTGGAAACCAGATGCCTAATAGTTTCCCCGCTGCATCTTTCGCACCATAACAAAGCCATAAGGCCAGACCTACGAACCAGTTACAGCCAATACCTGAAATAATTGCTTGAAGCCAAGTTGCTGCAACTTTATGTTCTGCAAGAGAAAGAACCTGATTTAAATAGGCACCGCTACTGGTTAAACCTAAATAATGGCCAAAAAAATAGGCAACAAATAGGGCGCCAACCATATTTGCCAATGTAATTGTGACCCAGTTCACGAGTAATTCTCTGAAAGAGACCTTTTTAGCAAACCAAGCCGTACTCACCGCCATCATATTTCCTGTGATTAACTCACCACCAGCCATTAAAATAACAATTAGACCAATCGGGAAAACCGCAGCTCCCACTAAAGCTTGAACACTGGCTAAATCTGCTGGAATAGAGGCGGAAACACGCACATAAGCCAAATAGCCGAGAGAAATCATGGCACCGCCGATAAATCCTAAAATGAGTTTTGCTACCAAAGGCTTTTGAATTTTTTTCTGACCATTTTCAATACTGATACTTAAAATTTCATCTGGTGTATACAAACATTTCACTTCCTTTGTTTTTTGTCCTCCTTTACTTTACCCTTATATCACAGAATTTCAAGTACTTTTGTGTATTTTTTCACTAAAAACTGTAGTTCTTTTAATTTTATATGAAAACATCCTGAAACAAGTCCTATTTCTTGTTTCAGGATGTTTACTTATCCGTTTTTAAAGAGTTATCTTTTCACTTTAAAACAATAGGTTGCTATGGCTAACGATAAAAAGCTCAGGCCTAGGAAGCTCCCAACTGTTGAAGATTGTTCCCCTGTTTTGGGGAATTTTTTCTTGGCAATTTTGGTCGTATTATCCGCTTTTTTGACTGTTCCTGACGATTCTTTATTTGTCTGTATCTGTTTAGTTGCTTGGTTTTCTGCTACTGATTCCTTTGTTTGACTAGCCTTGGCAGAGGGCTTTGAATTACTTTGAGCGTCATTAGGATCTTGATTAGACTCTACCGCGTAAATGACAGAATTCTGGCCTTTGTTTTGGCTGCTTTCGTTTACAGTGCTTGGGGTGCTACTCTCACTTGTATTGTTGGTTGCGCTGGTCGTACTTGAAGCACTACTTTCGCTGGTACTACTTGTTTTACTGGTTGTACTTGGCGTGCTGCTTTTACTCGTACTACTGCTCTCGCTTGGCGTGCTGCTTTCGCTGGTACTACTGCTCTCACTTGTCGTACTTGGCGTGCTGCTTTCGCTGGTATTACTGGTTTCACTGGTTGTGCTTGGCGTGTTGCTTTCACTCGTACTACTGCTCTCACTTGTCGTGCTTGGCGTGCTGCTTTCACTCGTACTACTGCTTTCACTTGTTGTGCTTGGCGTGCTGCTTTCACTCGTACTACTGCTCTCACTTGTCGTGCTTGGCGTGCTTGGCGTGCTGCTTTCACTCGTACTACTGCTCTCACTTGGCGTGCTTGGCGTGCTGCTTTCGCTGGTACTACTGCTTTCACTTGTTGTGCTTGAGGTGCTGCTTTCGCTGGTACTACTGCTTTCATTTGTCGTGCTTGAGGTGCTGCTTTCGCTTGTGTTACTAGTTGTCTCTATTGATTTTTCAACTAACAGAAGTAACGCCGTTTTTATGGTTTGTGTTAATTGGTTAATACGCTTTTGTGCATCTGCAGGCGTTTTAAAGCCACCAAGTGTTGGCTCTAATAATTCTTCATCTGACCAAGCAAGCAGTTGTTGTAACTGCTTAGAGCTTCCTTCGCCAGTTGTTGTATCTATTAAGGCTTCTTGCATGGCTTGCCAAGAGTCTTTGGTATATACAGATTCGTCTAATTTATGAACGCTTGCCAGTTCATTTTCTGCTTCTGTACGCTCTAGCGTGATATCGGCTTTTTTGACTAATACTTTCATTGCAGATTGCAAATTACTTGTTAACTGATCCACTTGCTCTTGGGTTTTGTCCTGACTCTCCTGACCTTCTGCTAACAATTGTGTCGCCTGCTGATAATAGGAAGAAACAATCGTTTTAGGCCCAATGGCAGTGAATAGCTGCCAAGAGTAAACCGTATATTGGTTTGCTTCACCAATCGAAGCATAAACGGTTTGTAGTTGGGACAAATCAAGCTTTTTTGCCGGAGCCTCTACCGTCACCGGTACGTTCACTGTTACCAATGAACCTGTTTCATAAGTTAATTGAACAGTCACTTTTTGTTGGCCGATTTCATTTAAGACCTCTGGATTGACGATTTTAGCGGCTGGGACTGCTTCATCCGCGTCATTTGTATTAGCAACCAGTTGCTGCGGATCGATTGATTGTCCTTGCACAATCGTTGTAGCCACAGGGGTTGCTAAAGTATTTCTAACCGGAATTGGCGTATTTTTATATTGCTCATAAAGTGTTGGTGAAATTAACGATTCCCATGTTGCTGGCATTAAGCGATAGTCGGCCTCTGTCCAATTTTCTACCAATAATTGGCCGTTTTTAAGGCCATCATCTCGAGTATTGTCTTTCACAAAACTCGTTTCTGGTCGGAAACCACCGCCACTAGCGATTAACAATTCCCGACGTCGGTTTTGCGGAATATTGTGGTAGTTAACAAACTGATTGTTGATAAATACGCCATTGAACACATTGTTATTTCCTGTATGTCGATTGTATTCCATTCCAATTGCATATTGATTGTCCCAATACTTCCAATCAAAAATGTTATTAGCCACTAGCCAGTTGGATAATTCTGAAATAGCTCCCTCTGCTTGTGTTTCTGCCAAACCAATCTCTGGTGTTCCATACATAATGAGACCTGTATTTCGCAAATAATTATTCATAATCGTAATATTACGGCCTGATTTAAATTTAAATCCGCCAGCTGGACCATTTTGTAGTCCACGTAAATGATTCCCCACCACCGTGATGTTTTGAGCACCACGGAAATAAATTGCATGATCTCCCACCAGACCATTCAAGTCTTCATTATCATAAGGTGAATAGAAAAAATTATGTTGAACAGTTACATCCTTCAGCATATTAAAAGAATTAACCCCGGTGGATAGATAATTTTGTTCATTAGGTACTGAAATAGCACCAGCTTCAATGGCTGTTTGCAAACGTGTAATAGTCGCTGCTAAGTCTGAACGACTGGTACTTTTAATCGCATCTAATTCTGTCACTTTTAACCCAAATAGATTGTCCACGATGTCTACATCTGACATATACTGGAAGCGACTTGGCGTTGAATAACCACCAATGTAAATCGCTCGGTTAAAATCAATCTTGGGTTGCATGTGTGCTGTGTCTCGCATGAAAATATTGCCTGAAATCTTAACGCCAATGTCTGCATTTAAATTGACCACAAATCCTTTTAATGGATTATAGAAGATATTGTTTGCTAGCGTTAATTGATTCGTCAATTTCAAGGTCACATTGATGCCATCAAAAGCAATATTTTGAAGTCGTACATTGGTTTTCGTTCCGTACGTAGTATCTTTCAGTTGAATCGGTGTACCTGTAGCATTATGTAAAATAGTGGCTCCTGTTGTATCGCCAATTAATTGATAATTTGAAGAAATCGTAATATCTTTTGACAAAGCATAACTTCCCTGTGGTAAAAATAATGCCCGTCCTTCCTTTGCTGTCTGACTCAGTAATGTCTGTAACTTCTCTGATTGATCTTCTGCACTATTAGGCACCATCGCTTGCGTACCAAAAATCGTTGTATCTGTTGCGTTAACTGGTTCAACCGCTTCGGTCACCATTGGTAGACCAACCACTGTTAATAAACCAAACAGAAGAATAAGTATTGTTTTCTTCATGTGTTTTCCTCTTTTCATTCCGTTACTTCCAACGGCTTATTTTGTAAAAGTTGATACAGCGTAATAACACGACTGTCTTCGTATGCATAAATTTTTTTGAATTTTGGATTCATATGTAAGATACTTGTTACCTTTAACAAGTTTTGATTTGTGACTTCTAATTCTAAGGCCTCAACCAATTCCTTTAATCGAACACCGGCACTATTTTCTTCACAACTTAAGATTTCTTCAATTTGTTCCATCCGTTTTTTCATTTTATCCCGCCTTTCTTCCCTTGCTCTTTCTATTATATAGAAAAATCCTTGTGAGAAACCTCAATATTTTTTAACTGACTGTTAAAAAAAGTAGTAGTTCCTTTACTATCAATAGCTAATCATCTATTATTTACGATAAAAAAAGCAAAAAAAGTACCTTTTTGACATAATTTTCAGAAGAATTGACGCAGTATTTATTAAAAAACAACGAGAAAACGTCAATAAGCAGGTGTTGATCACCTACTTATTGACGTTTTCTTCTTGTCTTTTTTTACTTTTTAGAAAAATTTTTTTACAATTTATCGGACATATGCATCAAAAAAGCCCATTTTTTTGATTTTTTATTAAAGTGACGTGGTTCTTTTCTCGTTAATTTTTACTATTTTTTGGTTCAAACGATTATATTGCTCAAACGTTAACTCACTTGAAAGTAAAAAGATCTCTGGATGACCCGTTTCCACATCTGCCAAAGAAGTCACTAATAGTAAATCAATATTTTGCCATTCTTCTTTGCTTGCTTCACTGTATCGTAAAACTTCCAATGCATAGAACCGACGAAAATTATTTTCAATCGAAAGTTTCACCCGTTCTTCTTCCAGTACTGGCAAGCCTGATTTTAAACCTAAAACAATTTTTTGTTCGCGATGAATTAAATCATCGGAAAGCGCCAAAACACTAGAATAACGCAGAGCCAAAAATTCTTTATTTGTAAATAATTCATTGCCTGTTTGTTCGTAAAGTTGATTTAAGCCTTGGCTTAATTCTTCTAAAAGAACCGGATATTTTTCTTTAACTTTATTCCAAAAGACATTGTACATTTTCACATTTTGGACATAGTAAAGTTCGGCAAATAAATGTGTAGCAAACAAATAATAAAAAATTTGCGGACGAATTTTCTCCAATTGCGGCGTCATGTGTATTTCTTCTAATAAGAAATGTTGGACTAAATGAGTCAACATGTAAACAGGCGCTTCAGTCTCATCAAAATGCGCTAAAATTGCTTGTGCAGTGGCTTCGTCTTGATAAAATTGGTCATTGGCTAACAAGAAAAAGTACACAAAAGTTAAATCGTTTTTATTAAGGAAAAGGGTTGTAGCTGTCATCTCTTCTATAAAGGCTTGGTAATGTTTATTACCTTCTAAATAAGTTTCTTGCTCGGCTGAAGGTCGATATTCGGCGCCTTGCGCACTCCGGACTTTTGAGATAGCGACCATATATTTAACTCGGCGTGTCACCGTTTCCGCAACTTCTACGTTGAAAAAAGCCATCATTTTTTGGACGGTTTGTGCGACTTCCGTTTCTTGTATATAGTCAAAAGGCCAAGTATCACGGATTAAGTCCATAAAAATAGTGTAAGCAAAATGGCGCAAATACGCTTCATTGCCTTCAATTTTCCAGGTGCTTTTATTAATCACTAGCCCCAATGGCGCTAAAATTTCTGTAAACCCTTTAAGCAAGCGCCGAATCGTGGCATCACTGGTATGATACTTTGCTGTCGCTGGCACAATTCCATTAAATCGACCCCAGAATAAATCTTCCATTACTTGATAAGTTAAACTATCCCGAAAAATTGCTGTATAAAGTTTCTGGAACGCTTGGCTAGACGCCAAGTTCAAGCGATAACCATGCCCCTTTTCAAAAGCCAAAGAAGCATCATTATCCACAGCATAATACGTAATGTCATCTTTTAGAAGTTCTACGTATTTTTTGACTGATTTTTTGTTTAATTGTAATTCTTCTGCTAACTCATTGATGTCAATCCAGCCTTCATTAATTGGCAAGTTTCTTAAAATAATAATTTTAGAAACGACATCTGTATCGAATATATCAACATATTCATCCCATTTCACTGTTCACTCAACTGCCTCTCTTCTGTTCTATTGTACACAAAATGAGAAATCTATTCCACGAAAAAAATAACAGTTGTTTCTTTTATTCTTTCGTAGATGTGGACGTTTCAGGAACAAACACGTTGAGTCCCCCAGCTTCCACCGTTACTTTAATCGGTAAATCATCGGTAGGGTCGCCATCTGTTCGTGTTTGGACTTTCTTGTCTTTTTCGCCACTAATTTTAAATTGACTCCCAGAGAAATACACGACACCAGGAATTTCATTTAATTGTCCTCTGATAATTTTAGGTAAATAATAGACAAACT
The DNA here is from genome assembly GCF_050537425.1 of Enterococcus sp. DIV1307a. Classification (NCBI taxonomy): domain Bacteria; kingdom Bacillati; phylum Bacillota; class Bacilli; order Lactobacillales; family Enterococcaceae; genus Enterococcus; species Enterococcus sp. DIV1307a. The sequence continues at coordinate 94,798 of NZ_CP172914.1, read as the reverse complement.
TGTAAAAAACTAACTTAGGTAAAATGATAATGTGGACTTCGCCGTCATCTGGCGTGGCATTGGCATCGAAATTGGTAAAGCCGCCAGCAGAATTCGTCATGGTCATCGTTAATAATTGGGCTTTGCCATGCCAACGTCTTTCATCGCCATCAATTTTTAGTTTGTATTTTTTCTTTTTCATTAATAAGCGGAAAAATTGCTTTGTAAAGGCTAAAGGACCATATTTTTGTTTCTCCTGTTGGGTCACATTTGCTGCTGTATCTGCTAATAGTCCAATCGTTAAGGTCGAAATCATCACATCTTGATTTACCATCCCAAAGTCAACTGGCGTGGTCTGTCCTGCCAAAATGGTCTCAAAGGCGTCTTCTTCTTTCAAAGGAATACTTAACACACGTGCAAAATTATTGACTGTTCCACCTGGAATAATCCCTATTTGATAGTCACGAATGGTGTCTTTAAAATTTTGAACGGCATGATGAATGGTCCCGTCACCACCAATGACGACCAAGACACCCACTTGATTTTCTTTGGCATTTTTCCGCATTTCTTCAGGATCAATGTCTGGATTGGAAGGTTGCAAAATAACCGCTTCCCCTTTCGCTTCTGCAGCTTTTTTAAAGCGTTCTGCAATCTCTTTACTTTCACTACTTCCTGAAGTTTCGTTGTATAAAACCATCATCTTTTTCATCATTCTATCCTCATATCTCTAACTAAATTTCTTGCACATGTAAAGTGTACAATATTTTAGCCAAAATACCTAAAGATAGCATCGAAAAACAAAGGCTGAGGCACAAGCGGTTATCTTCAAGAACCCCGTAAGTTCTGTTCAAAGGCTAAACTGCGATGAAGGGTTACCTGAGAATGTCAATAAGAAGAAGCTACTTTTGTTCAGTTGATTAGCTTAAGATGAAAAAACAGGCCATCCGTCGAAAGGACGGATGGCCTGTTTTTTTATAGCTTTTGCTTATTTCTTGCTCTTTTTATAGAAGAGCCAACTTGCCAAACCGACCAACAGGAGGCCGATAAAGACAAAGAAGTAATTGACTTGTGTGTTGGTTTTCGGTAAACCAAGCCAACCTGTCTCTCTAGCTGCTTGTTTCGTTGTTGGCTGATTTGGTTTTGTTTTTTTGGATACAGGTTGTTTTTCGTTAACAAACGTGCCCGCATCCACGAGTTCAGGTTTGTCTTTCGCTGTTGCCGCAATAGTGAATGCGACAGCTTGCTTAGACAGTTGGTAACCATCCGGTGCTTTTGTTTCCACAAAGGTATATTTTCCTGGTTGTAAGTGGTTCACTTGAACTAACCCTTGGTTGTCAGAACGTAATGAACGAGCGACAGTTTGCCCTGTCTCTGCATCCGTCACTTTAAATTCAGCACCTGCTAAGGCATTCTTTTGCTGATCAATTTTCACCAGCTTGGCAGCACCTTGGTAATTAATAAAAGGTGCTTTAAGTACCACAGTGGCTGGTTTGCCTTGGTTGTCTTTCGCAATCGTAAAGCTTGCGCTTGGCGTTTCATTAAGAAGATAGCCAGTTGGCGCTTGTGTCTCCACAAAACGATACGTTCCCGGTGCTAAGTTTTTCGCAATGACTTTGCCTTGCTTGTCGGACATCAGATTGGTTTGTCCAGACACGGTTTGCCCTGCTTCATCAATGACCTTAAACACCGCACCAGCCAATGCTTCACCTGTTTCGTTTTCTTTGGTTAATTGAGCAGTTCCTTGATAATTGATAAGATCGCCTAAAGCAATTGGCTGCTCTTTTCCTAATTGGGCGGTTACATCAAATGGATGTGGCGTTGTGTCTAACAGATAGCCTGTTGGTGCTTTCGTTTCCACTAAAACGTAATGCCCTTCATTCAGCCCTTTAGCGTAAATTTCGCCAGTCTTATCCGTTGTTATTTCAGAAACTTTTTCTCCTACACGATTCAAGAATGTTATCGATGAACCTTGTGGCTGATTCTGCTCATCGGCATTGTAAATTGCAAAAACTGCACCCGCTAAGGCTTGACCTTGCTCATTGACTTTACATCCCGTTACTTCCGCTTGATAATTTACAAACTCTAACTCATCTAATGGTTGTTTATCATTTGAATTCTTCTTCACTACAAAATAAATGGGTTGTTTATTGACGATATAGCCATCCGTTGCATCCAGTTCATCTAATTCATAGCTACCAGCGCCTAAATCCTCCATAGCCAATGAACCATCTTTTTCAGCAGTTACTTCTCTTTCAAAGATTTTTTCCCCGTTTTCTATTCGATACAATTTAAAAATCGTTCCTGGAAGTGGGTTCGCATTGGCATCAATTTTCTTAAAGACGGCACGTCCTTTGAAATTGGCGAAGGCCCCTAATTGGAAGATCTCCGGGTCGCCTTTGAAATCACCACGAATTTCTACTTTTACTAATTCAGGATAAATAATATAATCTGCGCCATCTGGTAATTTTGGTGCTTTGATTTCTTTGTAATAATAGGTACCTGGCGCCAAGTCTCTAAAGATAATTTTGCCATCTTTGCCACTCGTTGCTGTAATCCCTAATGATTGTTTATTGTGATCATATAGTTCAAAAACAGCACCTGCTAATGGTTGGTCTGCGCTATTCGTTTTCACGATTTGGAAAGCCCCTTTGTAATTCACAAAGTTGTCACTAGCAACAATGACCGCTGGTTTACCAGCATTTTTCTCAGCAATTTCAAATGGGACTGGCGTGGTATTTAATAAATAGCCTGTTGGCGCTTTGGTTTCTACAAAGCGATATTTTCCTGGGGCTAAGTGCTCTGCAACAATTTCCCCTTGATTATTTGTCGTCAAGCCTGTTTGAATCGTTTCTCCCTTCGCATCAAGCACTTTAAATGTCGCACCACTTAATAAGTGTCCATTCACATCTTTTTTGATTAATTTAGCCGTGCCTTGATAGTTAACAAAGTTAGCCGTTGCTATAACTGTTGCTGGTTTGCCCCGATCGCTTGCTGCAATCGTGAAAGCACTTGGTTCAGTGTTTAAAAGGTACCCTGCTGGCGCTTTGGTTTCCACAAATTGATATTTTCCTGGGGCTAAATCCGTCACTGTGACTTTTCCGTTTGCATCCGAAACTAAGTGTTCTCGAACTGCTTGTCCTGTGGTGTCAAGGACTGAAAATTCAGCACCTGCTAATGGATTGCCTGCTTGGTCTTTTTTAATTAGTTCAGCAGAACCTTGGTAATTAAGCATTTTAACATGAACATCACGAATTTGTCCGCTCGTGTTTTGTGTCACAATGAACCGTTTGGGTGTCGTGTCTAAAAGATAGCCTGTCGGTGCTTCGATTTCTGTAAACTGATAAAGCCCTGGTTTTAAACTATCCACCTCTAACTGGCCATTTGCGTTGGTTCGATCCGGCGCAAGGGGAACTTCTTCCCAATGAGTAAACGGCGTGGTTACAGCATGCTCTAATTTAAAGCGTGCATTGACTAATTTTTTGCCCTTCTCATCTGTTTTTTCTAAAATTACTTTATTTACATCGTTTTTAATAATGGTTGGTTGTGCTCCTTCGGCTGAAGTTTCTTCATCAATAGTAATGACTCGGCCTTTAGCTAATTCGTCCGAAACTGTATAGCCTTCTGGTGCTTTTGTCTCCACCAAAATGTATTGCCCTTGCGGCAACCCACCAAATGTGATAACCCCAGTGGCGTCTACTGTACCTTCACGTAGGACTTGTGTTTTGGCTTGGTCCCAAATTTGGAAATGGGCGCCTGCTAAAATAGTCGTCCCATCCATGGCTGTTTTCTTCAGCTGAATTTTGCCTTTAGTCCCTGTGGCATGCCCGCCACTGTGATCAATGTCAACGACCACATCGCCATTGTCATCCCCATGAACGACTTCTGAACCATTTCCAGTAATTGACACTTGGTTGGATACCGTGTCTGTACTCCCCGCCGCTGAAGAAGTCACTAAACTACGATATTCCATATAATAAGGTGCTTCAATATGGGCCATTTTAACGACAATTTTTTGTTGTCCTGTTTCATTATCGGTGGTAACTTCCAGTGTGTAATCTTTTCCTTCTTCTAAAATAACAGATTTATCTGGCGTAATAGTTCCGTCTTCTGTTACGTTGGTACCGTAAATCACCAATGACTCGGGATCTAGCACTTGGTTTGGTGAGGGTGTATCAGTAATAACCACATCGTCTAAAACCGATTGGGCGCCATTGATCATTACATGCCAGTACACATGATCTGGATCATCTTTGTGGTATTCGCCACCTTTTTTCACTGATTCGCCACCATGTTGAATAGAAACTTTTCCTGTCACATCACGTGAAGAACCTTGGTTTGTATAAGATGCGGTATTGTCATAGCTAGCCGAACCTTCGATAACTTTTTCATCAACAGACGTCTTAAATTCAATCACATACGTACGACTATCATTAGGAAAATCAACACGCCAAGTATTTTGGTTTTTCTCGCTTGGTTCTTCCATTGTGATATCCGTCAACGGTTGCGTTGGTTTCACTTTTTCAACCGAACCATCTGGTTTTGTATTGCCTTCATAGACTTTCAAGCTCCCAGCCAAATAGGTTTGATTGGCTAAAATTGGATCCGTCAAAAAGGCGTCGACTAAACGATTATTACTTAAATTAACCGCAAGCGTCCAAGTGATTTCTTTGGTAACGGCATTGTAAACACCGCTTTTTTGCGCATTTAAATCAAAAGCAGGTAAAGGTTTAAACGGTTTACTATCTTCTGAATGATGATTGTTTCCTGCTTCATCCGTCCAATCAATGGCAGCAGTATTTCGGTAATGGTCTAACGCGGGATTGTTAGCGTCTAACTCGGTAACATCGAAAAAGGTAGTATAGGTTATGTGGAAGGCATCACTTGTTTTGGCATACGCCCCTATAAAACTTAACTTAAAGCCTGTTTCACCATCTGCATTATGAGTTATTTCTACCTTGTAATCTTTACCTAACGTCAACTGAGCACCAGTGGTTGTATCTTTGACAACCAACGAATTGGGTACCATGGTTAAGCCAGGAACTGGTTCGTACGTATCCGTAATCACGGCATTTTCCATCAAATAATTATTTTGATTCACAGCTAACGTCCAACCAATCGTCGAATTTTGATAATCCACTGCACCAGTGTTTTTAATAATATTTTGTTGACTGGCTGTGCCATCACCTTCTGAATGCTGACCAGTGCCAACATCCACACGATTATTCACGGCAACATCGCCTTCGACAATTCCATCAACTTTGGTTTTATAATCAATCTTGACTGCACCAGTCACATCATGTAAAAAGTCAATTGCAAAGGAACCGTCTCCGTTGATTACCACTTTGTAATCTTTTCCTTCCACAAGTTCTGCTCCAACGACTTCATTTCCTTTGTCATCAAACGTCACTGAATATAAATGTAAAGAATCTGGTTCAAACGTTAAATTATCGCCCATTGTGTCTGTAATGACTGCTTGGTCTTTTGGAATGGTTTGTTCACCATAGTTGTAGTTAATTTCCCAAGTGAATTCTTGATTGGCTTCGTCGTAATCTATATTGCGCTTGTCTAACATTTTGCCATATGTGGCGGTAACAGTTGCTTCAGCATCTAACCCATTTGGATTATTATCACTTGTTAACGTCGCGTGATTTTTAAAAGGCACATCGCCGCCGCCATCTGGAATAACCGCCTCGTCAATCGTCGTTTGGTACTCAAGACGATACGCTTTGTTGGTGTCACCTTTAATCGTCACATTGCCATTTTTATCAACGGTATATTCATCTGGACTAAGTTCGCGACCCACTTCTTTAATTGTTCCATCAAGATTCATCACTAACTCATAGACTTTCACGGACTTAAAGGTATTCCCTGTTGGCCATGTTTCCGTCACAGTTGGATTTGTTTGATCTTTCATCGCTTGATTGATATCTACCGTCCAAGTAATCGCACTAGGATTGGGCGTTCGATCAAAATGGCCTTGTTTATCAATTTGTTGTTCGGTATCTGGGACAATCGGAATCACTACAGGCGGCAAATCTTCTTGTGTAGGAATATCAATCACCCAATCTCCTGGGCCCCGCCCATCTGAATCATTCAAATGAGTATCTAAAGAAAAGTCCCCGTGAATGTCACTTTCAGACGTGATTCGCTCATTAAAGGTAAAACGAACCGTACCATCTTCACCAATTGTGTAGGTTCCATAGACATTGCCTTCTGCATCAACTAAGTCACCTGAACCGGGTTTATTAGGTTTCAAATTGCCAGGTAATTGAAACTCAAAGTAATCGCCTGCTTTCATTTGTTCCCGCACATCTTCTGGAATCGACCAGTTAAAGTTCCAATGAATGGTCACATCTTCTTTATACGGCGGTGTTGCTGGTGTGCCATCAGGATTTAAATAAATCGGATCTTCAAAATTATTGATAATCGTTGTTTCATCACCTGTAAAATAGTCACTGATATCTGTTGGTCCTGCTACGCGCGGTTTGACAGTCGTAGACTCGGTTGTTTTACTTTCTATCGCTTTTGTCGTGCTGGCGACAGTTTCTTCGGACGAACGAGGAACAGAGGAGTTTGTAGATGCTTCTTCTGTTGAACCTTCATTCGCTGATGCGGCTGGCGAACTCGTGATTGCCGTTGATTCTGTCGGATCAGTACCAGTATTTAACGTCAACGCTCGTTGCTGTTGTCCATAAGAAAACGTCACATCTTCTGTAGCTGTAGGGTTCAACGTTAAGACTAACGTATCTGCTAACGCTTGCTGATTCAATTCAATTTGAATCTGTTTCTTCTGGTCATCCACTTGAATCTTGCGCGTATTATTGGGCGCTGCCCAATGTGCAGCTTTGATTGACACATTGGCACTATAATGCACTACAACCTCTTGTGTTACTGGTTGTGCTTTTCCTTGAAGCGCTAAGGTCATTTCTTGTTGGCTGGTTTGCTTCACTTCTCCTAACGTTAACTGGCCATCGCTGTTAACATCTTCCGCCAAAGCCATGAGTGGTGTGCCATAATTTAGAACAAGTAACAAACACATCAACCCGTAGAGCCAACGGTTTACCATTGGTCCATTCTTTCTCATTTCTTTCATCCTTCCTCTACTAACGACACATAGAAGAGAACGTTCACTTCGTACCAATTTTTTATTTTAAACCAAATAAGTGAGTGCTCTTCTGTTGTCTTTCTTCCTTGCTAAAACAGACAGCCAACACACCTTTTCTTTTTATCTCCTCAAAACGCACTCTTACTTCGAATGCGGATTCATTTTCTGCTTTTTCCTATAGACTCTTCTATAAGAATAAGAAGAGTATAACGAGATTTTTCAGCAAAAATTATCAACAACTTCTCCTCCAAATAGAAAAAGTTGATAAAATCCAAGAAACCCTTTTCATCTTTATGAAGACACGCCCTTATCCTTTCTTATTTTTACTATTCCTCCTTCCACTATACCGTTTTTTTAAATTTTTTTCATAAGAACTAACCAGACAAAAAAGCCTATTTGTATAAGCTATTTAAGCTAAAAAATCAATAGACTCAAATTATCATTTTTGTTATTTAAATGTTTTATATAAACTGGTTGTTTTTCTTAATAATTTTTTGCTCTACCATTTTTTGTCCATGTTTTCTTCCGTTTGACACATTCAGTTCTTCTTGATTTTTAAGAATAGATACAGTAGCATAAGAACAACTAGTTCTTTCACTGGCAATTGTCAAATGTCATTTAGAAAAGAATGCCCTATCTGTATTATCTGAAAAATCAAACAATCATAACCAATTAGAAAGGTGGTTATTATGCATAACTTATTAACCAAACAGGAAATTCAGTTACTTTCCCTAATTGAATACTTGTATGACAGTAAAGAAAAAGTCCCCATGCAAGTACTCCGACGAAAATATGAATTTTCCCATTACAATATCAACAATTTATTGAATCAATTAACTTTGTTAATTTCTCGAGTCAATACACATGAAAATGTACATATTCGTATTATTAATAATCAACAGTCCATAGAATTAGTCGCCGATGAAAATATCCCGATTGAGTTAATGAAAGAAGCTGTTGTCCGCGGGTCACTAACCTATATGTTAGCCCTGGATTTACTTTTAAAACGCTACACTTCAGCCAAAGATTTTTGTGAAGAGCACTTTATTAACTTTTCTATTTTTAAACAAGTCAGTGACCGTTTAAATAATCATCTAGCTAGATTTAATTGTTATTTAAACTTAAAAAGACGAGAAAAAATTTGTGGTAACGAGAAAGATTTTCGCAGTTTCTTTTATTCCTTATTCTTCATTTCAGGAACTTCTCTAGTACCATTTTTATCTAAGACTAATCAAGCGCAATTGCAGAACTTCATTGAAATCATCAAAAACCGTTATCCTTACTTTACATATACCGATTTACGCAAATTAAAATTAATTATGTCCATAGGTTTACTCCGTTACCAATCTGATTTTACAATCAGCGATTATCCTGAAATTGCTACGATCAATTTAGCCTTTCCTTATTCAGAATTTCAATTATTAGTGAATGATTGTTTTATTAATGAACAAAAAGAACCCGACACATGGCGGGCTGAAATTCGTTTCTACTATGATTTTTTCAGTACATTAACGATGTATTCACTTGAACAAATAGAAACGGTCAACTTTGCCAACTTAGCGATTATGGGCATGGATGAAAGTCCCCATGTCACCTGGATTTTTGAAAAATGTACGCAATTACAGTTGGATTTAAGCGCAATAGAAGTTGTCTTTTTGTTGGTTAATTTATCCAATGCCAGTGAACGACTAATTCATTTTCCTGTGGAAGAGGAATTGAGCTATGAGGTTGCTAACGTCTCTTTGTATGAAAAGCAATACCCAAATGTTTCGCGAACAACCAACTATTTCTTAAAGCGTTTGCCTTTTGACAAAGAGCACCCACTAGATGCATTATTTAAAGAAACCATTTTTTTAATTATTCGGAGTGTTTTATTAAACAAACAAATTCCTGTTAAAATTTTACTTCATTCATCTATTAATCAGATACAAGAAAATTGGTTAGCGAAGGAAATCAATAATTATTGCGATGTTCCTTTGAAATTCGTCAATCATATTCAAGAAGTGCCTGACCTAGTCATTACTGACAAAAATAATCCGCTTTTTCACGCCAGCAAAACCTTTTATTGGCATCCTGTTCCTTATTTAGACGAGTACTATAACCTAAAACAAGTAGTTCGCAAAATTTATTTTGCCAAATTACGTGGGGAAAACAGTTTGGAGGGAATCGGATGTTAACAGGGTTACTTGATGTACCTTATCGTAAAAGTTTTGCTCTTTTAGAAGAATTACTCGAACGTCGTGAAGCAGAAGAGCAAACATTGGCGATTTCTACTTTAGCGACTCAATTAAAAATGCAACAAACTACCATTCTACAATCCGTGGCTTTGCTCCAAACAGAAATTGAAAAGAACGGCTGGGAGAACTTATTTTCTTTGTCGGCAAACGCCAAAGAAATCACATTTTGGTTTGCACCCTATTTCCAACTATCGTTCTTGATGCCTTACTTTGTCAAAAAAAGTTTCGCATATCAAGTGTTGACCTACGCCTTTAACCATAATGCAATTGATAGCAAACATTTTGAAAAAGTCCTAGAAATTTCTTCGTCAACCTTTACACGAAAAATTGGTCAACTAAATCAATGGCTTCAAAAATATCAGATTGAAATCAATTTAAAACGTACCAATGTGTTGGTGGGCAAAGAAAAAGATATCCGGATTTTCTTTATGATGCTTTTTTGGAACAATTACTCTGAAGGGGATTGGCCGTTGCACACGATTACTAAAAAAGAAGTCCATAGTCTCTTTCGACGTTTAAAACACTCTGTTTCTTTCAATACAACACAAGATTTTACAAAAGACTTAATTTTTTCTGCGGTGATTTTAGCGCGTTGGAAAGAGGGCTTTTTTATCAAAGAAACTTTCGTGGAGGAAGAAGCGATTGTTAATCCCTTTGTTAATCTGAGTGAGTTTGAATTGTTTTTTAAAGAAGAAGCCTTACACCAAGTTCCAACAAAATTTATACAAAAAGAAGGACTTTTTGCCTTTTTCTTATTGACGATTAGTGTCAGCTACGCCACACAAGATGTCTTGGAAATTCCTGCAGCACGGATGCATATGGTCCAGCTATTAGGCTCACCCATTAAAGAGATCATTTATCAACTAACGTCTTTTTATCAAATTAAATTGACATTTCACGAGTATCTTTATCTATATACTTCTATCCAAAATTTAAGTGTCTTTTTTAAGACCTTTGTCACGATTGCCAATCCATTTGTGCAAGAAAGCTTTTTAAAAGAAGCACTTCAAAAAAATCCAAGTCTCTACAAAGATGTGAAGCGACTTACAATCGAAATGCTTCCAACATTGATGGGCAATGAAAAATTGTTAGTTGACTGCTTGTTTATTCTTTTTTGTACATTGAAAACGAAATCTTTACCACCGATTCGTGTCTTAGTAAGGACCAATCAAAGTAATTTAATTTTAGATACCCTTTATGAAAAGCTAAGTAAAGCCGTGGATAAAAAATTAATTTTTGTCGCTTCACCAGAAAAGCCTTTCGATGTAATTATTACAGATATCTTTTCAGAAGTTAGTGTCAAATCAACGGTTCCCACTTATTATGTTGATTTTTCTGCTAGCATTGGTGAACTAGCGCAAAGCTTAGAAAATTTAAATACACAAATTGTCACCAAACAAAGTCCACGCCACTTTTAAAAGTTTTCACGTGAAACATTTTAAGTGATAAAAATTACAAAAAACGCCAAAAGGTAGCAGAAAAACTGCTACCTTTTGGCGTTTTTTACGAAAATTTTCAATGTTCCACTCTAGTGATACCGAAACGTAGAACATTCATTTACTAACTACTCACTTTACATGACGTTGTTATTTTCTGTCACCAATTCTAGCTCTTGCAAGTAATGATCCAAAGTCGCGTGATGTTGATCGACATCGGCTAACTCTGTTTCAATTTTAGCTAAACGCGTGTTCATGCGTTGAATTTCCGTTAGTGTTTGTTGTAAAACGTTTAAAATCCGTTCATCGTTAGGCATTGAAATCACTCCTTGTCCATTTATAGTTCTGAGCCGTGTTCAATCTCTTCAATCGTTTCAAGAGACAAATCTTTGGCATCATTTTTAGCTTTGTGGAAGACCATATATAAAATGGTACAAACGATTGGGATACAGCCTGCTAAGAAGTACATTTGTTGGAATGACATAAAGTTACGTAATTCACCTAAAACGTACGGACCAACCCCTAATCCAAGGTCTAAACCGATGAAATAAGTCGATAAAGCAATCCCGATACGGTGAGGACTTGGGCTTTCTTGAAGACAAACCGCTTGGCCATTTGACATGAAAGTACCATAACCTAAGCCAATTAACCCACCTGAAACTAATAACATCCAACCAGACGTAGTCATACTTAATAAGAATAAGCCTAGTGTTAAGAAAATGTAGCTCGGATACATGACGTAGCGTTCACCTTTGACATCGAAAATCCGACCTGTCGATGGACGTGTTAAGGTAATCACGACCGCATAGACGATAAAGAAGAAGGTGCTGACGTCAACTAAATCGATTACTTTGACATAAGAAGATAAGAAAGATAAGACACTTGAATAAGCAAGCCCCATTAAAAAGGCGATAAATGTAATAAATAAAACTTTCTTTTCAACAAAACTATCAAAATTCCATTTAGATAAAGCTTCACGATGTTCAGGTGTTAACTCAATATTTTTCACTGGGAAAATGAAGCAAGCAATGGTTGTTAACAAAATTAAAATAATTGAAAAGTTAATAATGACATGGAAGTTGGAAACATTTAACAATAACATCCCAATAAATGGCCCAATGCCGGCTGCTAAACTAGTACTCAACCCATAATAATTGATTCCTTCCCCTTTTTTGTTTTTAGGGATATAGGCGGTAACAATTGCGTTGGTCGCTGTCGAAACGGTTCCGTAACCAAACCCATTTAAAAAACGGACCAGATAAAGAATGCCCATACTTGGCATATACATATACGCAACAGTCGTTAAAAGATAAAACAAAGCCCCATAACGTAAGACTTGTTTGCGCCCAATCAGTTCAAGGAGTTTCCCCATGAAAAGTCGTGCAAGCAATGTCCCGATGATGTAAATTCCTGAGGCCAAACCAGCTTGACCTAAAGTAGCGTGTAAGCTATCTTGCGCAATCACCGCAATAATAACCATTAATAAATAATAAACAAGATAGACAATGAAATTAATCACTGTAATACTGATAAAGCCTTTATTCAAAAGCTTTGTTGGTGTTTGTTCTGTCATAATTCTTTGGATTCCTCTCTCTTTTGTTCTGTTTATTTTGTGTTGCTATTTTTCAATAAAAGACCGCTATCCCCTCACTTTGATGACTTATCAAAAAATTTTCTGAAATTCATTTGCAGTTATTACTATACGAGATATCCGTTACAAAAAAATGTAAATTTGTGAATGATAAACGTTATCTACAAATAACTTCAACAAATGTTGTTGATTTTTGTTGAAGAAAGAGTCCTCAACTATTCTCAAAATATCGAATGGTTGAGGACTCTTTCTTTTAATTAAAAATAAGTTCACATCTATTACAAACTGTCTATAGTTTGACTCTGTATGTCTAAGACATCGGTTACTTTTTGGCCAAATTGTCCTTGGATCGACTTTTCTAAGCCAGTATTTGCATTTTCTATTGAGCGTTTGGCTTGTGCTAAAGCATTTTTTTCCCTTCGCTTGCTTTTCTGTACTTTTTTACTCTGTTGTTGTAACAGCGATAAACCGAGAGACTGCGCTGTTACTTTTTGCAGATTCTTTTGGTATTCTTTCCATAATTTCTCCAATAACTCCATGAACATCCTCCTTCGTTAACTTTCCCGCTGTGCATTTAATTTTCTATACGTTATTTCTAACTCTTCCCTCTGACGGTAAAGTTTTCTCTTAGCATGACTTACTTCTTCTGAAAAGTCATATTCTAATCGGCCAAGCGCTTGTCTCGCTTGTTGTAGTGGTTGCTGATTTTCGGCAATCATTCGAATAGCAGACTGAATGTTATAATAGGTTTCTTCAGCGAGTTGTTGGCTTTTTCTCTGATAAGAAGCTAAGAGCATTTCTTGCTCATCTAACTCCCGCAATTGTCTGCGGCATCTTTCTAGCTCATCGGCTGTCGTCATGTTAAGGCTCCTTTCAGTTGGTTCGCTAATTCTTGATCTCTCTGAACCAATTCATTTATTTTAGCGGTAATTTGTTGGGTTAATTGAACAAATGAAGTTCTAATACGATTGATTTTGCTGAATTTTTTCTGGAAATATTCCAGATCTTGGTCAACCATCGTTTGTTTCGTACATTGGACTTGATCCATCGCCTCTCTCATTTCTGCATACGAAAGTTCTGGTGTATGTCGTTGAATGAGTTGCAATCCGTTTTCCCAATCTTCTTGTAATTCTTGCATCACTTTTTTGTAAATATGTAGGCACTCTTCCATCGCTACATCAAATTGTGATGCGGCGACTTTAACAACCGCTAAAGCTTGACTATCTTCTAAATAAATCCGTTCATTACTAGATAATCCGCCACCGCTCGCCGTTAAAGAAACACGTAATTCATTCAACTGATTAAATTGTTTTAGTTGTTCTTGAAGCCATTTGTTTTCTTTTTTTAAACGGTTGATTTCTGCCAATGTCTCAGGATTCGTGCCGTCGTAAGTCTCCAGCCCACGGATTCTATTTTTATTTTCTAAAATCTGCTGCGCCAAGATGGTTTGCTCGATTGCAACGCCACCATGCCCATCTGAATAGACAGCAATATCGCCAAATTTATCAATATAATTACCGGCATCATCAGTTTTAAACATATCCAAATCATGGCCGAACGTCTTTTTAACCCAACCGACAATTACACCACTATAATTATCAACTCCAAAACTATAAAAAGGAATTTTCCCTTGTCCACCTGTTACAAAACTGCTGGTGACCGCATCTGAAGTATCATAGAAATTAATAATTTGACCTTTGTAGTTTTTAATTTGTTCGTCTGTCAATCCTGAACCAGCCGCACCATACGTGATGGCATTGTAGCCTTTCAAAACCGCAACGTAAATTGCTTCGGCACCACCAAGAGAATGACCCGTCGTGTTAATTGTATAGCCAGCTTCAGGAGAATATTGGCGCTCAATCTGACTGGCATATGTTAAAGCAGATTGGAACGCTCCAGCTTGGTGTTTGTCATTAAAGCCAATTTCTCGAAAATTGGTTTTCCAATCTTGCCATGATTTGGTACCAGCGTAGACAATGGTGAGATTTTGGTTGATTACGGATTGGGGATAGTCTGGTACACCCTTTATATTTTTATCATTTTTATATTCATCTTTGATTTCTGCCACTGTCATAGCTTGCATGCTGTTGCTTCTTGGTTCATGTTCGTATCTGAGTGTATCTTTATCGGTGTCGATAGTATCGATTACAAGATACTTCGCCCCTTTGTATTTAATAACATCTCCTGAATTTGTTGTTTCTTTCTCCACTCCGTATACTATTTCAGAAAATTTCCGATAATTGTCCATTACTTTATCCCTCCTTCATAATAAATAATTTTATTCTTGGGCATTGTTACAGAAGTTGGCTGTTCTTTTTCTTCTAAAACATAATTATTTCTCGTATTTCCTGGATCCAAACTATAGCGAAATTTTCCTGTTTCTGCTGAGATAGTACTTAATGTTGTATTATCTTCATACACATCGTTAATAATAAATTCGACCTCTAAACCTTTCATTGGCCCTACTGCAAAACTGGTAAATTCTACTTTTTTAATATCGGAGTATTTGACAATTTCATCTAATTTATTTGAATACTCTCGATAACTCAATTCTCCATTTCCCTTATTATATTTCTTCTCTAATTGTGCTCTTTCTTGCTCATCAAATGTATAAATTCGATAGTTATTATACAAATAGTTCGCTAAATCTGTTTGGATTTCGTGTAGTTTCGCTTTTTCTTGTTCATCCATGTACCATTTTCCTCCAATTCCTATGATTAAGATAATGAGTAATCCGATTAACCATTGCTTCCTATGTTTCACTGATTCACCTCCTTGTTCTTTATGTACGATAATTTTTATTGGTTTGTTCCTTTATATGTCATCGATTACAATAAATTCAGTACCTTCAAGCTTAGTATTTATTTTATTCTTTTGAACGCCGTAGACTGATCTGATAAGATTCTATTCTGATCCATTAACGAATCCCTCCTTCATCGTACGTAACCAAACTTTCTGGTACAGGTAAATTGGTTGCTGTTGGCTTTTTCTCAAGATAATAGGGTCCCTCGCCCTCATGCTCACCGATTTTGAATACTAACTTATTTGTCTCTGCGGAAATAGTGTTGAGATACGTCTGTTTATTTAGCTTCTTATTTATTGTATAGTGTACTTTCAACATTTTCATTGGACTTACCGAAAATCCTGTAAATTCTATTTTATTGATATCAGAGTATTCTTTTAGTTTTTCAAGCTTGTCAAAAAACTCTTGTTCTGTCAGGGAACCTTTACCTCTATTAAATTCTTTAAAAATTTTCTCTTCTTCTTTTTCGTTCACTGTATATAACCGATAGTTATTATACAAATAGTTCGCTAAGTCTGTTTGGATTTCGTGTAATTCTGCTTTTTCTTTTTCGTTCATATACATTGCTCCTCCAATTCCTATGATTAAGATAATGAGTATTCCAACTAACCATTGCTTCCTATGTCTCACTGATTCACCTCCTTGGTCTTTATGTACGATAGTTATCCATTACTTTATCCCTCCTTCATAATACATAATTAAATTTTCCGGAATCGTTAATTCTGTCGGGTTATCTTTTTGTTCAATATAATAGGGACCTCTTCCTGTACTATTCGTTATTCGATAGATAAATTTCTTAGTTTCTGACGATATTGTGTCTAAACTGACCTCTTCTTCATAAACATCGTTGATGGTAAAATAAACTTTCAACGTGTTTACTGGGCCTATTGAAAAACTTGTAAATTCTACTTTTTTAATATCGCTGTATTCTTTTAATTCATCTGATTTTTTTAGAAATTCTTCCGTAGTTAAACTACCTTCCCCTCTGTTGTATTCCTTATTTAGCTGTTCATCCTTTGCTTCATCTACTGTGTAAAGTCTGTAGTTATTATACAAATAGTTCGCTAAATCTGTTTGGATTTCGTGTAGTTTTGCTTTTTCTTGTTCGTCCATGTACCATTTCCCTCCAATTCCTATGAATAAAATAATAAGTAGTCCGATTAACCATTGCTTCCTATGTCTCACTTGTTCACCTCCTTGTTCTTTATGTACGATAATTGCCCACTACTTTATTCCTCCTTCATAATAAATAATTTTATTCTTTAGCACTGTTACAGAAGTTGGCTGTTCTTTTCTTTCCAAAACATAATTATTTATCGTGTTGCCTGTGTTAAAACTATAGCGAAATTTTCCTGTTTCTGCTGAGATAGTACCTAATATTGTATAATCTGGATAAACATCATTGATAATAAATTCGACATCCAAACTATTCATTGGTCCCACTGAAAAACTTGTAAATTCTATTTTGTTGATATCAGAGTATTCTCTAATACTTTTCATTTTTTGTAGATACTCTTTTTCTGTTATTGAACCATTTCCTCGATTATATTTTTTCTTTATTTCTTCCGATTTTTCTTTATTTTTTGTATAAATCCGATAGTTATTATACAAATAGTTCGCTAAGTCTGTTTGGATTTCGTGTAGTTTTGCTTTTTCTTGTTCGTCCATGTACCATTTCCCTCCAATTCCGATGATTAAAATAATGAGTAGTCCGATTAACCATTGTTTCCTATGTTTCACTGATGCACCTCCTTTTTGCCACGCAACGACTTTTTAATTAAATTTTAACAAAACCACCTATCAAAGGAAAGCTATATTTAATCCAATTTTAATAAACTGAATGATATTAAAGAATATAAAAAAAAGAGTTTGGACAATCGCCCAAACTCTTCTGAAAAATCTTCTCTATTTTCGTCCTAAAATCCATGAAACGATGGCAACTAAAATCACTGCCCCGATAATCGATGGCACAATAGCCATCCCAGCTAAGCTTGGTCCCCATGTGCCTAAAATGGCTTGACCAATTGTTGAACCAACTAACCCTGCAATGATATTGGCAATAATGCCCATCGATGATCCTTTTTTAGTAATTGCTCCAGCGATTGCCCCAATGACCCCGCCGACAATTAATGCCCAAATAAAGCCCATGATTGTTTCCTCCCTTTAACTGTTTATTCTACACGTGGTTCCATATTTTCTTTGACTTGTTCTGTTCCTTTATTCACAGCTTTTTTTGCTTTTTCTGTTTGTTCAGAAGCAAATTCACCGGTACTTTTGGCAGCGCCTGTGACTTTATCTTGAACCGTTTCGCTATCTTCTTCGTATTCTTCTTTTGATTTGATATCAACTACGTTAACATTCACTTCAATCACATCTAAGTGGGTCATTTTTTTCACTTCACGACTGATTAATTCTTTCATTTTTTCGTAAATGTCTTGAATATCTTTGCCGTATTCTACCACGATATCCATATCAACAGCGACTTGTTTTTTACCAACTTCGGTATCAATACCCGCTGTGACGTTATCTGTGTTTACTAATTTTTCAGCAATATTTGAGAAAAAGCCGCCATCGACTGTTAATAGACCATCGACATTTTCTAAGGCTAAACCGATAATTTTTTGAACGACTTTATCTTCAAATGTTAATTCACCTTTGATTGCATGATCTTCTGGTGTGTGTGGTCCGTTTCCTGCTGGTTTTGGTACATTATTGAATTTTTCGTTACTCATGGTTCATTCCTCCTAGTTTCTTCTATTATTGCTTTATTTTTAATAAAATAATAACCAATTATTGAACACGAGGTGCCGTGTTTTCTTTGACTTTTGTCTTGCCTTTAGTTACCGCATGTTTGGCTTTGTTGGTTTGTTTTGACATAAAACTACCTGTCGCTTCAGCGGCGTTGCCAAGTTTATCTTGGACCGTTTCACTTTCTTCTTGGTACTCTGCTTGTGTTTTGATATCTACTACGTTGACATTGACTTCGATTACTTCCAAGTGAGTCATTTGTTGGACTTCGCGAGTAATAACCTCTTTCATTTGATCATAAATGGTCTCGATATCTTTCCCGTATTCGGCTACAATGTCCATATCCACTGCGACTTGTTTTTTGCCGACCTCGGTGTGAATGCCTGTTGTAACATCTTCACTGTTAATCATTTTATCTCGTAAATTCGAGAAAAAACCACCGTCCACAGTTAACAAACCGTCGACTTCTTCCAAAGCAATGCCAATAATTTTTTGGATTACTTTATCCTCAAACGTCAACTCACCTTTAACAATCGATACATTTGCATTTTCCATAGCCAAAACCTCCTATTTATGATGAAAATAATTTTTGACAATGCCTGTCTGTTCCAAATACAAACCTAGCCAAATACCTAGTCCTGTCAGGAGTACCACTAACAATGTTTTAAAGAAGCCGATTGACAGAAACAAGATTGCAAAAACCAAGCCGACTAGGCCACCAATTAACGGAACGGCATATTGTTTTATCCATTCAACCATTGTACATCCCTCCTACTCCACACGTGCTTGTGTTTGCTGTTGTTGTGGTCGTTTCATTGATTGAATATCTTCAAAATGAACATCAATCGTAATCTTGTGACCAGTTCCCACCAAACGAGCAAGCCGTTCTTCCATTGTTTTTGACCAAGCTTCTGTTTGCCCAATTAAATCTGCCGTTCGTTTCAGTGTGCCTTTAACATTGACCTTAATGCGCCGTTTTGTCGCCTTTACACGAATGGTTGGTGCTTCCAGAAAGTCACTGTCTTGCAAGCTAGAGCGTACAAATCCTTCGATGGCTTTACGGTGTAACACTAACTTTCCTTGCTCTTCTTTTAATTCAAACGTGCCTTTTCTTCTTGGGAATAAAAGAATGAATAAAAAGAGAAAGAGCATAATTCCTAGTAAAACCAGCGCTACCCAAAAGATTGCTTGACGTGCGTACTCGTTGTCTTGCAAGAACCATTGGACATTATCTGGTGGTTGCCAAGCTGTATCGGCTGACCAAGTGGTGATGGCCACCGCGCCAAATAATGCCATTAAAATCAGTGAACCTAGAAGCAAAAGTATTTTAACAACTTTATTCACGGAACATCCCTCCTAAAGATTAATTGCTTCTCCACCAGTTACGCCATAAACTTGAGCCGTAACATAACTTGCATCATTGGACGCCAAGAAAACATAAACAGGGGCTAATTCAGCAGGCTGACCCGCACGTTCCAGTAAAGAATGTTGCCCAAATTCTGGCAACTCTTCAATTGGTTGTCCATGATCTAACTGTAACGGTGTCCAGATTGGTCCTGGAGCCACGCCATTTACCCGAATGCCTTTTGGTGCCAGTTGTTTTGCTAAACCAACGGTAAAGTTGGCAATTGATGCCTTCGTTGCTGCATAATCCAACAAATGCTCACTGGGATTAAAGGCTTGGACGGAAGTCGTTGTCACAATACTACTTCCGGCAGGCAAGTGAGGCACTGCTGCTTTGACAATGCCAAACATCGCAATAATATTGACATGGAAAGTGTCTATCACTTGTTCCATTGGTAATTCTTCAATAGCGGCACAGGAAATTTGTTGGGCTGCATTTAAAACGAGGGTATCCAAGCCGCCTAATGCTTCATGAGCTTGTGCAACCAATTTTTCAGGTGCTTGTTTATCTCTTAAATCTGCTGGCAAAAGAACGACTTTTCGGCCAGCTTCTCGTATATAGTGCGCCACTTCTTCGGCGTCTTTTTCTTCACCTGGGAAAAAATGTAAGGCGATATCTGCGCCTTCACGAGCAAAAGCAATCGCCGCAGCTCGTCCAATCCCAGAATCACCGCCTGTAATTAATACCCGACGATTTTCTAATTTGTGATTTCCGACATAGCTGTCTTCCCCACAATCTGGTTTAGGGACCATTTTGTCCTGTAATGCGGGAGTTTCTTGATCTTGTTGCGGAAATCCATCACTATAAAATAACTTTCTTGGGTCTTTTAAGTTTGGTTCTGTCATTAAATCTCCTCCCTTTCTACTATTACCTTAATACAATTTTTTCTTTTTGAAAAATATTTGAGCACATAAAATAAAAAAAATATTTTTAATACTCATTAAGCGAAATTTTTGGCAAAATTATCTAAAAGCTGATTTTATTTTTCAAAATAGCGTTTAATTGACCTTTTTTATCAACATTTGTTATTGACATATGATGTCCAATTCGCTTAAATAAGAAAGAAGCCCAACAGGCAAAAACAAAAATATTTAGAGATAATTGAGGAGTTACCGCCAATGAGAAATGTTTTACAAGACTACTTAAATGAACATTCCTTTCGAGTCGTTGTAAAAAAGAAGAAAAATTATTTAACTTATGAAGGACTGCAAGATCGTTATGCCTATATTTTAAAAAGTGGCATCATCAAAACTAGCGTTATTTCCAAAGACGGTCGTGAATTTAATTTACGTTATATCAACAATTTGGAAATTGTTTCATTGCTACGTGATGAATATTCAGAATTTATTGATGCACCTTTTAATATTCGCATCGAATCTCCACAAGCAGAACTTTACCAAATCGACCGTGTTCAATTTTGGCGGGATATCAATAATAGTAAAGACTTGCAAATGTATGTCAAAGAATACTATCGGGACCGTTTAATGCATTCCATGAAAAAGATGCAGCAAATGTTGATGAATGGCAAATTTGGGGCCGTTTGTACACAAATCTATGAAATGTACGATTCATTTGGCGTAGAAACAGAGGAAGGTATTTTAATTGATTTCGTGGTGACCAATGAAGAAATTGCACATTTTTGTGGGATAACTTCTGCTAGTAGCGTTAACCGGATGATGCAGCAACTAAAAGAGTTAGGGGCAATTGAACTACGTAACCGCAAAATTTTGATTAAAGATTTAGATATGATTAGAGATAACATTATTGTTTAACATCAGCACCCCCCGCAAGTTTGACCTTGCGGGGGGTGCTTTTTATTTTTCAGTGACAATATTCAATGGAAACTGACCTTTTTCTAAATTAAATGTCCGACCAGCCGTCAGCTGAAGCATTTCTTTTTTCATGCCTTCCGCCAAACGTACATCGCCAAAGCTTTCAATCATATCAATAACGGCGATTACTTCTTTATAATATCTCATTTTGCCAGTGTACAGATAATACGTAAGGTTTTTTAAGTAACGTAAGTTAAAATGAATATAGTAGATTTCAGCAGGAATCGTGGTAACACTCACTAGCGCTAAATATTCCCGAGCTTTCGCATAATTTTTCTTATAAAGTTCCCCAGTAATGATATTTAGGTAAAAACCATAGGCAACATTTAGTGTTTGGGTATCACGTAATTCAGCATCTTTGACAGGAAACATCTGATCAAGAATCTGAAGGACTTCATTTTCAGAAAACAAGGCGGCAGGATTAGTCACCATTTGATAATCGTAGTATGTATAGTAGCTTTTGCTAGAGATAAGCGCGAGAATTACCATTCGATCGGTTTCATCAAATTCTGGAATTTCCTCCCAATCATTACTAAACGTTAATTTAATATCTGTGTAAATAGACATTTCCAACGCATTTTTATGAGGATTGCGCTCTAATTGATAAAAATAATGAATCAGATTCTTTTTTTCACTTGTATTGTTCAACCCCATTTGACAACATTCAATTTGATGTTTGACTTCTGAAGAAGCCATGATTCTCGTATCAGATACCATAAAAAAAAATTCATTAAAAGTAATCCCCAATGACTGTAATGCCGTCATTAAATCCTCGTAACTTAGCTTGGCTTCACCAATTTCGATTCTTCGATAGGTTTGTTTCCCCTTTTTTGGCAAAACATCTTTCTGAGCAATTTTTTTCTTTTTTCTAAAATATTTTAGAGCACCTAGCACATCCATAATATCCCCCTTTTATAATAAAAATAATATTAAATATTATTTTTTTATTAATTTAAAGATCCAACAATACCTGTACAAATTAAACAAAATCAGCGAAAACATTAATAAATATTTCAAAATATTCATTTTTATTATTTCCGTAATTATAATATTGTAATATTTTGATAATCATAAAAACTTATATACTTAACTTCCCTTGAAAAAACCAAAAGAAATGTTCTATAATAGAAGTCAATATAGCTAACAGAGAAGGAGGTTTTGCATATGTTTGGTTTTGATATCAGCTTATTCCTTATTACACTATTCCGTTAAACCCACTCTTCATTAACCATTGTACAATCAATTTCGTTGAATATCTATTTCATTTTTATTAAATAACATTTTTTATAAAAGTACATATCGTTTATTTTTAGATGTTTTATTTAATTATATGGAATATATTTATTTAAACAAATAAATTACCTTTAATTAAATCAGAGGGAAACAGATTGTAGCAAGTGAAGAAAAAAACAGCTCTTGAGAGATATTTTCTCAAGAGCTGTTTTTCTATTTTATTTCAAAAGCGGTTTGCGTTGTGGGGTTATTACTTAATAAGGTGTTTTTATACAGTAAATAGTACGCTGCCGCTGACCAACTAAAGTTTTTCGTACTTAGCCCCTTCCCTGTCAGTGGATCATAATTTTCATGAATAGGTCCTTCTCCCATCAATCCTTCGGCATGTAAGAAGAGTTTTTGTGTCATTTCTTTTGCTTCTTTTGTATAGTCATAGTTTTGAAGAGCTTCTACACCAAACAAGGCTTGATCAAGCCAAACTGGTCCCCGCCAATATTTCGTTGCAGCAAATTTTTCATTGTCTTTGGATGCCGTTGGGAATGGCATAAAGGTATTGAACATTTCTTGATTCATCATGTTTTTCTTAACTGCCGCCGCCTGTTCTTTGGTCGCTACTTTTGCCCAGAGCGGCAACCAGCCTTCTGTTCCTTTGCCACGATTGACTAACAATTTTGTTTTCGAGCCGTCTTCATTTATTTGTAAGTCATAGAAGAAGCCCGTTTTTTCATCAAACATATTTTCTTGAATATATTTTTTTAGTTTCTTCGCTTCTTTTTGATAGTTCTTATAGTCCTCTTTTTTGCCTAGTTCTTCTGCTATCGAAGCTAAATAGCCCTTTTCAGCGTAGAGATACGCATTCAAATCCACTGATTCTTGATTAATCGAATACCCCACTACTTTTCCTTTATTTTTGTTTTCAAAAACTTTAACTCCATCATCGCCTTTGCCCACACCTTCTTTGTCAAACCGTGTAGCGTTATCCATGCCACTTTCCCACGCGGCTGCTTCAATAACAGCATCATCATCCACTTTAGGTTGGCCATTTTTATCTTTAATGATTTGATCCTTGTCGTCTTTTTGCCAGTGAGCATCACTGACCATGCTTCCATATTCTGCTATCCCATTTTTATTGTGGTCTCTGTTGGTATACCACCAATTATGATAAGCCACAAGTTTGGGATACATTTCTTTTAAAAATTCCTTATCTTTGGTTTCTTGATAAATATGCCAAACTGCCCATGCAGCCAATGGTGGTTTAGAATTTCGTTCATTCCAGTTGCCACCTTCACCACCACGCGCACTGTCTTGATTGTAAAAGACAGCATCAATGATCGCTCCTGCATCTTGTGGACGTACGGTATCATCTTTTTGAATTTGATAATCAAACAAGGCCCGCATATTATTTTTAGCTAACTCGGGATTAAAATCAGCCGTTGCTACATCCGCTTTCCACGAATCCCAAGCCCACATACCAATAAACCATTTATAAGACATGGACGGAACAATCCCGTCATGCTTAAAGGCACCTGCCGCACTTCGCCAATTGGTATTAATCGTTTCAATCGATTTGACTAGCGCATTTTGATATTCAGGAAATTCTGCTGTTTTCTTTTGATCAAACGTTTTATCTAGATATCCTTGCCATCTTTGCTTGTTCTCTTTGAAATAGCGCGCCGCATTTTTGGTATATTCGGGTGCTTGTTGTTGTTCCTTTGCCTCTTCTTCTTTTGTAAAAGTATAGCTTTCTGTCGTATAGGTGTTGTACGTTTGTTTAGGCTTCAATTCAATAGGTTCAGCGGTCGCTGTATAATTCCGATTATCAATTTTTGTTGAAACTTTATCCGCGTGATGAATCGTATATTTTGTGTCTTTCGTAGCAAAATAATTCCACGTTTCTCTGACTTCACCAAAATTCACTTGAATGTCATTGTCTTTAGCAGTTAAACGAGTGCCAATATCTAAGGTTTCCGTTCCCTCTTGAATTTTGTCAAAGACCGCACCTGTCCAGCTTGCTTCAAGTGACAAGGGCTCTTCACCAGTGTTTTCAAGTGTCGTTTGGATAAGCGCCGTTCGATTGCTGACAAAAATTAAAGCTAAATGAATCGTTAGATCGTCTAATTCATAGGTTTGCTCTAGGCGCCCAGGATAATAAGACAGGTCCATGCGGTTGCTTTGGCTTAAATCATAGGTTTCTCCCATTTTTTTATTTTTGACCGTTAATTTGTTTAAACTTGCCGCCAAGTTTACTGGATATTCTTCCGCAATAATCAATGGCCCCGCAAAACCACCCAGTAGCTCTTTATTGCTTTTTTCAGGTAAATAGTAGCCATGCCATGCACCTAAATCAGAAAAATTATTAAAATAATTGGTATCGTATACGCCATTCGTCCGTTCGGTTGGTGATGCACTCACATCTAAAACATTTGCAAATTCATCAACTTTTGTTCTTTCAACACTTGCTTGCACTTCCCCGCTTAACGCAAAACAGCTGACTACGGTGATTCCTAACGCTAACCAAGTAGACACCCGTTTCTTTTTTGATAAACCCTTCATAAAACCCCTCCTATAAAATGATAGCGCTTTATACACTGATTTATTATCAGCAAGGACTATGCCAAATGGAGTGTATCCCTTTTTATTATTGAAAGATTCAACTTTCTCTAGAAAAAAAGCGACCGTATCGAAGTGTATTGATCAAAAAATAACGAGTGTATCGATAGTGTATTTAGTTTATGCTTGATTCTGTTTTATTTTCGTAGCTTCCACAAATTTTTCAGTAATTTTTTGCGGTCGTGTAATAACAGATCCCACCACCACGCTATAAGCACCTAGCTCCAGAACACGTTGGACTTTTGCTGGCGTATCAATCATTCCTTCTGCAATGATTGGTGTAGTAAAATGCTTCTTTGCTTCTCTTAACAGTTCAAAATCATTTTGTTCAATCCGCTGATTTTCACTTTGCGGCGTATAGCCGACTAACGTTGTGCCAATATAATCAAAACCTAACTCCGCCGCTTCAATCATCTCTTCCAGCGTGGAACAATCTGCCATCCATTCTTGGTTAGGATACTTTTCTTTTATTCTTTTGAAAAATGTGGCTAACGTTTCGCCATTTGGTCGTTTTGAATGGGTTGCATCGAGAGCGATAATTTCTGGCTGAACAGCCATTAATTCATCTATCTCACGCATAGTTGCGGTAATATATACTTCTGCGTCAGGATAATCTCGTTTAATAATCCCAATGATTGGTAAATCAACCTCTTTCCGGATTGCTCGAATGTCTACCACAGAATTTGCTCGAATACCTTTAGCCCCTCCTTGTTTAGCGGCCAAAGCCATCTTGGACATGATAAAAGAACTATGCAACGGTTCGTCTGCCAACGCTTGGCAAGAAACAATTAATGCCCCTTTGATTTCTTTATTCAACATTGATCCCTCCAATTTAAAAGCGATTACAAACACAGTATACCTACAACAGCTGAAATATGCCACTCTTCTAAATAAGAACAAACGTTTCACGTGAAACAAAAGAAAGCAAGCGGTTAAGGCTTGCTTTCTTTTGTTTCCATTTAGCATTTCACCTTAAAATATAGCGGATTTGATTATATCATGATACGATAATTCATATCGATAAGAAAGAGGTGATAAAATTGACAGAATACATCTACTTAGCTAGCGAACAACCTTTATCTACAGGCAGTATAACTTTAAACGGACTGAGCAAGCCCACTGGCAATCTATTAAATAAAGAGTTCTTCTTTTTTATAAATGATTTTGAAGGTGATCCACCAGGTAAATTTTCATACAGCAACTATTTAAAAACATTGAATTATCAGGTTTGCTCTATGTGTTCTCTACCGTCAGATAATCAAAATATTGAAACACCCTCAGCAGTCGCTCTTCTTGGCTACATCCGAAATCATTTTAAAAATACCTGCACAACTAAGTTATATATTTTGTCCGCTTTAAATGGTTTTGAAAACAAACCGATATCAAAAACAGTTACTCGCAAACTGTCTGATTTATCTTACAAAGATTTATATTATCAAGAGATGAAACTTTTAAAAATTATTCGTTAATATACTTATAGTGGTCTATCAAAAAAAGAATATTTATTCCGTTACATAAACTTTGAAAAAATGAAAAATAAGACCTTCAACATACTCTATCCTGTTGAAGGCCCTTCTCTCTTATTTAACCCTTTAATTTTTACGACCCTCTAAATAATCATACCCAAAATGTGCATACGCAAATGGCGTTGCAATTCGTCCTCGTGGTGTTCGTTTAATGAAACCTTTTTGAATAAGATAGGGTTCATACATATCTTCCACCGTTTCGGTTTCTTCACCGATGTTTACAGACAAGGTACTTAAACCAACCGGACCGCCACCGTATAAATCAATCATTGTTTTCAACAATTTTTGATCGACATAATCCAAGCCTTGATGGTCCACTTGCAGTAAGGTTAACGCTTTGTCTGCAATCGCTCGGTCGATTTTGCCATCTGATTGGACTTGGGCAAAATCACGGACACGTTTTAACAAACGATTAGCAATTCGGGGGGTTCCTCTTGAGCGGCGCGCAATTTCAAAGGCACCTTCCTCAAAAATCTCCGTTTGAAAAATATCCGCGGAACGGAGAACGATTTCTTTTAAATCCTGCTCTTGATAATACTCCATGTGAGAAATAATCCCAAAACGATCTCGTAATGGCGCTGAAAGCATCCCTGCCCGTGTGGTAGCGCCCACTAAAGTAAAAGGCGGTAATGGAAAATGAACGGGATGTGCCGTGGTTCCTTGACCGACCATGATATCAATGTAAAAATCTTCCATTGCAGAATACAGCATTTCTTCCACAACTCGCGGCAAACGATGAATTTCATCGATAAATAACACATCGCCAGGCTCTAATTCGTTCAAAATAGCGACTAAATCTCCCGCCCGTTCGATGGCTGGTCCACTTGTGGTACGAATGTTCACATTCATTTCATTGGCGATGACCATCGCCATTGTCGTTTTCCCTAAACCTGGCGGACCATAAAGAAGGGTATGATCCAACGCTTCATTCCGATTTTTCGCCGCTTCAATATAAATCGTTAGTTCTTGTTTTACTTTGTCTTGACCAATATATTGTGCTAAAAATTGTGGACGTAACGATTTTTCAATTGAAGCTTCTGCTTCTTGACTTGCAGCTGAAAGCAACCGTTCTTCTTCTGTCATCGTTATTCCTCCTTAGCGTTTCATCATGAATTTTAACGCATTGCTTAAATAAACATCTGTCGTTGTCTCACCTAACGCTTCCAATTGCTTAGTGATACGCTTAATCTCTCGGTCACTGTAGCCTAGGGCACTTAATGCTTCTAACGCTTCTGCCAATGCTTGATTGCTTGTTGTCACCACTTCGGTTGCGGTCATGGCCGCAACCGCTGCTTCGGAAGACTCTAATTCGCCTAGTTTTCCTTTTAAATCTAAAATCATTTGTTGGGCTGTTTTCTTGCCAACACCTGGGAACTTCGTTAAATATGTAACATCTTCCCCTTCAATTGCATTGATTAAACCACCATGATCAGCCACAGAAGCCATGATAGCTAAACCACTTTTAGGGCCAATTCCAGAGACACTGATTAATTTTAAGAACAATTGTTTTTCTTCTAAACTGCCAAAACCAAATAATAGCTGTGCATCTTCCCGCACGACTTGGTGAAGATATAGTTTAATATCCGTATCCATTTTTCCTGAATAGCGATACGGGTTATCGACTGAAATCTGATAGCCAATGCCATTTGTTTCAACGACAATATAGTATGGGCTAACAAACGTTACTTTTCCAATAATATATTCGTACATGTTGTCACCTTTCCAATTGCTGATTGCGTACATATGTTCCATTTTAACACAAAGCATCAAAAAGCCATAGCGGAGAATTTTTTATCATCGACCTTGGCTACATCTATTTGTTACTTTTCGCTCACTAGGGAATTAAAAAGTGCGTACTGTTTTTTTTGACATGCTTGCGTAATAATAGCGGTAGCTTCAAAAAAATAACCAAAAAGGAGACTACATACATGAAATTAAGTATCTTAGATCAATTAACGGTTCCTAAAAATCAATCAGCAAGCGACACATTACAAGAAGCCAAAGAGCTCGCTCAATTAGCGGAAAAACTTGGCTACACAAGAATTTGGTATGCCGAACATCACGGTTCAGACGCCTTTGCCAGTGCAACGCCAGAAATTTTAGTTGCACATATTGCTAGTGCCACCGAAAAAATTCGTGTTGGCGCGGGTGGCATCATGACCATGCATTATGCGCCATTTAAAGTCGCAGAAACGTTTAAAACGTTATCAGCTTTATATCCTGATCGAATCGATTTAGGCATGGGCCGCTCGCCTGGTGGCAGCCCTTTAACTACGTTGGCGTTAAATAATGGTCAGCCACCACAACTAGATCAATTTGATAAATTACCTGAAATTTTACTCTTTTTAAGAGAGGAATTTCCTGAAGATCATTTATATTCTAAAATTTCAGCTGTTCCGCGGGAAGTTCTATTACCACAACCCTGGTTACTAGGTGCTAGTAAAGAAAGCGCACGTTCAGCTGGTGAATATGGCATTAATTTTTCCTTTGCGCAGTTTATTCATGGACATTTGCCCAAAGAAGTATTGTCCGCATATTACAAGCATTTCCGACCAGTAACTGAACAACAAGAGCCTCAAGTGAGCGCTGCGTATTTCACTTTTGCCGCCGACACGAAAGAAGAAGCAGAATACCATGCGGCTAGTTTCGAGCATTATATCTTTGCCACCGAACATGGGCTTCCTAATAAATTTTTATCGCCAGAAGAAGCCCTAGCTTTCCCTTACAGTGAAATGGACAAACTGGTTTTAGAACAAAATAAACAACGCTTTGTCATTGGCAGTAGCCAAGAAGTTGCGGAGTTTTTCCACCAACAAGAAGAACTAGGGTTGACAGAAGCGATGCTAATCACCCCAGGTTATGACAAACAAACGCGCTTTCAATCGTTTGAACGCCTAGCAAAAGAATTATTATAGAAAGGAAATGAGAAATGTTAGATGTTTTAAAAAGAATTAATACGCTTGCACAAAAAGAGCGTGAACAAGGCTTAACATCTGAAGAACAAGCTCTTCGTGTCGATTTGCGACAAGAATATTTGCGGACCATTCGTGAACAATTCAATAAAACATTAATGGGCGTCACTATTTATGATCCTACTGGTGAAGATGTAACCCCAGAAAAATTAAAAGAAGAACAGCAGAAATATTTTGATTAAAAGAGACACAGAACAGTCGATTTGACTATTCTGTGTCTCTTTTTAACTACTCTTCTGTTACATATGTCCACTTATAATCATATTGTGCGCCAGCACCATGGGCAACGACGCCTTTCACTTCTTTACTGCGTAGATGGGCAGTCGCCTTTTGATAAAGTGGTGCTAAAGCGGTCTCTTCACCAATCAATAACTTCTCAGCCTTAACCATATCTTCCCAACGTTTTTCAGGATCTGAAGCATCTCTTGTGGCTGAAGCCTCGATCAACTCATCGTAGGCTTTACTTGAAAAACGCCCGCGATTATAGTTATTACCAGTAACAAAAAGGTCTAAGAAACTACTTGGATCTGCGTAATCCGCAGCCCAACCACCTAAGATTGTCTCAAAATCGCCGCGACTACCTCGATCAATTCGAACTGAAAACGGCACTGGGCTCACTGTTACATCAATGCCCTCTAAAGTATCCTTTAACGTACCTTGAATATATTCCGCTAACTTTTTCGTAGAATCGACATCATCGGCAACAATATCCATTTTGAGTGTTGTTATGCCCAATTCTTTCTTCGCTTTTGCCCAATATTCTTTTGCTTTTTCTGGGCTATATTCAACAATTTTTTTATTTTCATCAGCAAAATCTTTGTCATCTGTCGGCGAATACGACATCCCTTCTGGAATTAAGCCGGTAGCGACTACTGAGCCGTCGCCTAAAATTTTATCTACTAATGCGTTGCGATCAATCGCTGCTGAAATTGCTTTGCGTAAATTCACATTATTATACGGTGAATTTTTATCTCGCTGATTAAATTCCAAATAGCTGGTTCGTGCTTCTTTTTCGATAACCAATTCTGGATCCTTCGCCATTTGCTGGGCCAATTCGCCACTTAAAATAACATCATCTGCTTGGCCATCTTGGAATAAGTTCAAGGCAGTTGGTGCCTCCTTAACAACATCAAAATTGATTTTATCTAATTTGACATTGTCTTTATCCCAATAGTTTTCATTTTTTTCCAAAGTCCAATTGGTATCTGAGCCAGCCCCTTCAAAGTTAGCTAAGACAAACGGACCATTATAGACTGCTTTTTCACTGGAAGCAGCGTAATCTTTGCCATATTTCTCTACGGTTGCTTGATGTTGCGGGAAAAATAGTGGAAAGGCCAGTAAATAATCAAAATATGGTGTTGGTTTTGCCAGTTTAATTTCTAGCTCGTAATCTCCGTTTGCTTTAATGCCTAATTCAGAAACTGGTTTCTTACCAGCTACAATGTCTGCACCGTTTTCAATCATTTCTAGAAAATAAGCATACTCAGCGCCAGTCTGAGGATCTGCTGTACGTTGCCAACTAAAAACATAATCGGCAGCTGTGACAGGATCACCATTGGACCATTTTGCTTCTTCTCTTAGTTTCACTGTGTACGTCAAACCATCATCACTGACTTGCACTTTTTCTTTAGCCCCTGCTGGTTGCGGCTTGCTTTTATCATCTAAACGATAAATTCCTTCATACGCATTATTCAGTGCCGTAAAACTAATTGTATCTGTTCCTAAAGATAAATCTGCAGAAGGCATTTCTTGTTGAACTACTACTTTAAATTCTTGTTTAGCGGCAGTTTTCTCTGATCCGCCCTTTGCTTTTTCGGCGCCAGCTCCCCCATCACCACCACAAGCAGCTAAAACTAACAGCGTTGTTAAACTTAACCCGATAAGTCCTTTTATACGTTTACTTTTCATGCCTTTCTCCCTTCACAGAAAAAACTCTTCATTTTTTAATTTTTAGAATATTCTTATAATACTAAAATTAAAAACAAATGGCAAGCATTAAAATAAAAAAAGAACCAATCCCGAAGGACGGTTCTTAAAAAATGACTAACTAGCTTTGTTACGTCGTTTATAAATATACCAGCCAGAAGAAGAAAGTCCAACGAACAGTAAACCATATAATGCAAGCGTTTCTGTTTCTGTACCCGTTTTAGGTAAAAAGCCGCCATACTTTTTCTTCTCTGTTACGGATGGATTGCTCTGTCTTGCTCCCGCTTGGTTTTGTTTATTGGTTGCTACTGGTGTTTCTGGTGTTGGTTTCGGATCTGGTTTTGGATCTGGTTTTGGATCTGGTTTTGGATCTGGTGTTGGATCTGGTGTTGGATCTGGTGTTGGATCTGGTGTTGGATCTGGTTTCGGATCTGGTTTTGGCGTCTCTCCTCCACCAATTAACTCTTTGTAAGCTTCTTCCGAAATAGAAACAATTCGTTCGCCTGGGAATGGTTCTTTATATTGTGCTAAATCAATCGTCGTTGCTGCACGATACAACCGCAAGCTGGTTGCACTTTTCAAGTATTCAATTAAGACAGCATCTAGTGAAATCCCTTCTTCTCGTTCACCACCTAGCATATCGTAACCATCACCACCAGCAGCTAAAAAATCATTGGTAGCCATCCGGTATTGTTTCTTCTCATCCAATGGTTCAAACTTTTGTGTTTGCCGATTTTTAATTTCTATTCCTAATACGCGACTACCGACAATCGTTTGTCCTGTTTCATTGCCTTCGTCACTAGCCAAGCGAGTACCTGGTTTTGTGGAATCATAGTGGATACGAATGGAGCTTGAAACATGCAGGAAACCACCATTTGCGCCAAGTTTTGGTTGGCCAGCATCATCTAGTAAAATTGTGCCATTCTCATCTTTTTGTGGAATCGAACGAACAGACATTTCAAACATTTCTTTAACTTGAGCGCCGGTTACTTGAATTTGCGCAATGCTATTGCCAAAAGGTAACACAGCAATGACATCCCCAACTTTAATTGGCCCTTGTTTAATATCAGCGCGAATGCCGCCACCATTAGTTACTGCAAAATCAGCAGGTTGACTAAACGCGTCTTGGCCATATGACATAATCGCATCACCAATCAAATTCCCTAAGTTGGTCTCTCGTGTGCGCACATTTTCTCGTTGTCCATCCAATGTGAATGGAATATAATCGACAATTACTTTTTCATTTTCAGCGTTAAAATTCGTACGTGCTTCATCAACGATGGCTTTAACTGCCGGGTTTTCTGGCAATTCTAGCAACTCTGCTGCTGAAATCAATTTTGCTGTTTTCTTAGTTGGTTCACTCTCTGGTGCTGTGACAATTCCAACATTATTTAAATAATTACCTGTTTGAGCATAGATCACTTTGCCATAACGTTTGCCGCTTTCGACGGCTGTATGCGAATGTCCATCAATCACAGTGATATCTAACTCAGGATATGTTTGACTAAGGGTTTCTGCTAGCGTATCACCACGCCAGATATGCGGCGTCGTTTCATCTACGCCTAAATGCCCAGTAACCACGAAAGCTTGAATATCCGCGTACTTCTCTTTAATTTCATTAATCACTGCTTCTACTTCTGGAATCGGGTCTTTAAATGTCACCTTCTCTACGTTTTTCGGGTGTGTTTTCGTTGCTGTTTCTGGGGTCGTCACACCTACAATGGCAAACTTTTTCCCGGCTTTTTCTACGATAGTATACGGATCAAAAACCCGTCCACTGCCATCTTTGTAATACGTATTACTAGATAAAATCGGAAAATTCAGTTGGTCTTTATAACCTAGTGCAATCTCTAAACCAAAATCAAACTCGTGATTTCCCACCGCCATGGCATCATAACCAACTTCATTCATTGCTTTGGCCATATCCGCGCCTTTGGAGAAATTGGAGATTGGTAATCCTTGGAAAACATCCCCTGCATCCACCATCAAGGTTGGGTTTTCTTGGTCTTTAAAGGTTTTTAGACGCGCCATACCTAATTCGCCTTTCCCTGCTTCTAGTCGGCCATGAACGTCATTTGTGTGCATAATGGTATATGCATTATCTAAATCAAAGCCCGCATTACGGACATCTTGTTTCGTAATAGCGGCGGCGTTTGGTGTACGTCCATCAGGAGAAGTCGGAATTTGAAGAGTGCCGTCATTCACTAATTCGATTGCTTTGGCACGCCATTTTTCATCAAAATTTGTCCCAATAATTGACCAATTTCGTTCGATTTCTTGTTCTGGATCAAGCGTTCCTTTTTTCTTAATATAATCAACAATCATTCCTCGTAAGGTTTCTGGATCAGAATTTTTAATAGGTTCTCCTACTTGAATCCCTTGGCTAGCTAAACCGCCGTAACGATAATTATTCATAGCAATCGTATATTCTTTGGCAGGATCCAGCGGTTGGCCGTCAATTTTCGCATCTACAATTCGTTCACCCACTGGTTTTGAAATGTCAATCTTGTAGTCCACTCCAGAAATCATGTCATAGTTATATACACGAATGTTTGGATTAAAACTAATGGTCAAATCATCTGGCTGTGTTTGGTTATAGTACGCCCCTTGTTTTTCTAAATACTTCAGTAAGTTTTCACCGTTAATGGGAACACTCACTAAGGTATTCGGGTATTTGTAGATATCAAAAATCGTGGCATAGGAAATCTTCCCCGCAGGTAATTTACTGTCGTATTTAAACAACGCTGCCGCACTTAATTGTGCGCCTGTTACTTCTTTTTGAACATTATTAATTAAAGAAACCATCGCTGTTGGTTGTAATTGTGCTTCGGGAATTCCTTTAATTTCTTGTTTTGGTAAAAAATCAGCTGTTGCTGTGCCGATCTCCTCCTGAATAAACGCTCGCGTTTGCTCATGGTATTCTTTTGTCGCTGCCTTAACTGCTTCATCTGCTGGAACATTCGTTGTTGGTACAATCGTTGCTGTACCTTCTTGCACTTCCCACTTATCGGCATTTTTAGCAACTGAAAGATCAATTTTGACAACTTCTGTCCCCGTATCTTTCGGTCCCCCTACCGGTACAGTTTTTCCATTCGGCGCTGCTCCTTGCTTGGTAAAAGAAAGGTGGTCATGACCTAGAATATACGCATCAATCCCCGCGACATTTTCAATTACTTGGTCGGCACTGGCAACCGGATCACTATTTTGTTGTCCCGCATGAATCGAAGCAACAATAATGTCAGCCTGATCGTTAGTTTTCAACTCAGCAACTGCTTTTTCTGCTTCTTCTTTCAAAGGTAAAAAATTAAGCGAAGTAACACGAGGGCCATCCCACAAAGGAATGTGCGGGATTGTTAAGCCGATAATCCCAACTTTTAAATCTGGCTGCCCATCTTGATTAAGATCAAGTTCCTTCGTGGTAGTCCCTTCAACAAAACGACCACCATCCTTATTGTAGGTATTCGCAGACAAGATTGGAAAAGTGGCTTCTTGTTGAATTTTTTTGATTAACGGTAAACCAAAATTAAACTCATGATTCCCCAAAACCATTGCATCATACTTCATCACATTCATGGCGGTGATCATTGGATGGGTCTTTTCATTCACTAAAGGTGCTTTATTATACAAGTCATCTGTTAAAATAGTGCCTTGAATATTGTCGCCATTATCAATTAAAACGGTGCCTGCTGGGTTTTGTGCCCGGACTTGGTTGACGACTGTACTTACTTGGGACAAACCAACTGGTAGTTCTTTATCATCTTCATAAGACCAATTCCATAATTGACCATGAACATCTGACGTACCTAAAATTGTTATTTTTTGTGGTGTGCTCGTTTCTTCTTTTTCAGCGGTTGACGTTTCTAAATTCGTCGTTTCTGCTGGTGCCGTGGTTTCTTGTGACTGCTTGACACTGTCACTCGTAGCCTGATTTGGTGCTTCTTGTTTGATGTCTGTTGTTTCCTGTGTGATGACTGGTTCTTGTTTTCTACTTGAATCGGTGGTACTTGTTACTGCTTCTGAACTTTGTTGACTCGTTGTTTCTACTGCATATGCCGTACTAGTAACGCTTGGCGCTATCAACGCAACAGCCATTAAAAAATGCATGCCCCACTTCACTTTTTTAAAGCTCAACTTTTTCACAAATTTCCTCCTTGTGTTTCAACCCATTTGCAACAAACAATTGTCAAAGTAACAAACAACAAAAAGAGCCTTCCCCCATCACGCTGCTCTTCTTTTCCTATCATAATATATCCGTTAAATAAAAAACAGTAAATTCCGTTAAAATAAGATGTTTTTCCTGTAAATTGTTTTTATTTTTGGACAATATAGCGGATTTGTTTGTGAAAAAAATAGTAATTTTGACCAAAACACGAACTTTATAAAAAAGAAAGTCTTTTTATATTGGAAAAGCGGAACAAAAACTATTTTTTTGAAAAAAATAACTAAAAATACCGAATAAACAGCATTGGTCTAGTCCTTGGACGTCTCTAAACAAATACTAGCAGCAATTGGTCTAGTCTTTAAGGAGGAAAAAGAACGCTCTTTTGCTTAAGCAAAAGAGCGTTCTTTTTTATTTGAGATTAATCCTTCATATAAGGTAACTTTTTAGCATAGCCTTCTTTATTCACTTGACGTGCCCGGGCAATCGCCAAATCTTCTGAAGGGACATCTTCTGTGATAGTTGAACCAGCAGCAGTCACCGCATGATCACCAATCGTGACTGGCGCAACAATGTTCGTTGCAGAGCCAATAAACGCGTGATCACCCACGACTGTTTGGTGTTTATTTTTGCCATCATAATTAACAAAAACAACGCCGCAACCGACATTAATATCTTTGCCTAATGTTGCATCACCAACGTATGTTAAATGGCCCACTTTTGTGCCTTCATCGATTGTTGCATTTTTTACTTCCACGAAGTTACCAATGTGTACGTTTGCCCCCACATCTGCTTTAGGACGTAAATGTGCATACGGACCCACATCGGCCCCCTCGCGAACCACACTTTCTTCAATCACAGACTGTTTAACAACCACTTGATTGCCGATGTGACTATCAACGATTTCTGAATGTGCGCCAATCAAGCAATCTTCGCCAATCACTGTTTTTCCTTTGATAGTGACTCCCGCTTCAATGACTGTGTCTGAACCAATTACCACGCCTTCATCAATATACGTTGTATCTGGATCAATAAATGTAACACCATTTCGCATATGCATTTCATTTAAACGACGATGCATAATTTTATTAGCAGTGGATAAAGCGACACGATCATTTACACCCATTGCTTCGTCAAAGTCTGCCATTTGATAAGCAGCGACAGCTTTGCCTTCTTTTTTCAAAATTTCAATGATATCTGTTAAATAGTATTCCCCTTGTGTGTTGTTTGTATCTGTTTTCGCTAACGCTTCAAACAATGATTCATTATCAAAACAGAAGGTTCCTGTATTAATTTCTTGAACACGTGCTTCTTCTTCACTGGCATCTTTTTGTTCCACGATTCGTTCAACAATGCCCACATGGTCACGAATAATTCGACCATAGCCTGTTGGGTCTTCCGCATGCGCTGTTAAAATAGTCGCACTTGCATTCTTACCTTGATGGTAATCGAATAAATTTTTCAAGGTTTCCGCAGTTAATAACGGCGTATCCCCTGTAATAACTAATGTTGTTCCTTGTTTGCCACCTAATAACTCTTGTGCTTGCATGACTGCATGCCCAGTTCCCAATTGTTCAGCTTGTAAGGCATATTGACTACGTTCGCCTAAATGGCTTTTAATCATTTCCGCCCCGTGTCCAACGATCGTCACGATTTCTGTTGGTTCTGTTTGTTCTACTTGATCTAAAATATGTTCGACCATTGGTTTACCAGCAACTGGATGCAATACTTTATAAAGTTTAGATTTCATGCGTGTTCCTTTACCAGCTGCTAAAATAATTGCGTATCTATTTTCCACGTTTGCCACCTCAAATTAACTAAATTGTTTGATTTTCTTCTAAATCGTCCTCATTATACCTTTTCTAGTTTATCTTACTCTTTTGTCTTTTTCAACAAAATAAGGCATTTAAAAGGTAGACCAATTTATTTTCTCATCTTTTTTTAAAGGAATAAAACAGAAAAAAAGAACCTGAAAATGGAATGGACCATTTTCAGGTTCTTTTTCAAATTATTTCTCTGTGAAATAGTTTCCTGGGACTACGCTAATCGTTTTTGTTTGTGTATCCACATCTTCCACATATAATAGCGAAGTGTAGTCATCGATTGCACGACGGCCATTGAATTTTGACTCAGCAAAAACGGTAATGCCCACAAGTTCTGCTTCAAATTCTTCAATCATACTCTTCATACCATTGACGGTGCCGCCGCCTTTCATGAAGTCATCCACGACTAAAACTTTTGATCCGCGTTTTAAACTGCGTTTTGAAAGTTCCATTTTTTCGATACGTTCTGAAGACCCTGATACATAGTTCACGCTCACCGTTGAACCTTCAGTAATCTTAGAATCGCGACGAACAATCACAAACGGAACATTTAAGTAATAAGACACAGCTTGCGCAATTGGCACTCCTTTAGTCGCAACGGTCATTACCGCATCAATTTGTTTGCCTAAATATTTAGAAGCAATAATCCGGCCCACTTGTCTTAATAAATTCGGTTCCCCAAGTAAATCTGAAAGATAAACATAGCCCCCAGGTAATAAGCGATCTTGTTCTGACAAACGATCACATAAATCCATAATCAACTGCTCCGCTTCCTCATAAGGAATTTCAGGGATAAAGCGGACACCGCCTGCAGCGCCTGGAATCGTTTCTAAAATACCTGTTCCACGTTCTTTAAATGTTTTTTTAACAATTGCTAAATCTTCACTAATGGAAGACTTGGCAGATTGGTATCGGTCAGCAAAATATGTCAAAGAAACCAATGTATGGGGATGATCTAAAAGATATTGGGTCATATCGATTAATCGTTCACTTCTCCGAATTTTCAAATTCGTCACTCCTTTTCATTCTATCGTTCCTTATTATAAGGGGTTTAACCGAAAAATTCGAGGATTTTTTTCAAATAACTGAAAATAGTTCGCCATTTCTTTTAAAAAAAAGAAATAAAGGAGAAAAACTTTCGTTTTTCTCCTTAGTTTCTTTGCATTTTTTGTTTTCGTTGGACCATGACAACCACTCGGCGATAAATATTGACTAATAAGAATAAACCAATAAAAATTAGGGTAATGCTTGCACTCGGTGGTGTTTCCAAATAATACGAGCTAGTCAACCCTGTTAGCATGCCAATCAAGCCCATAAACACACTGATGATAATCACCGTGTTGAAGCCTTTACCAATTCGCATACCTATCGCAGCTGGTAAGACCATAATTGCTGAAATTAACAAGGCTCCCGCGATCGGAATCATCACAGCAATCGCCACACCAGTAATTACATTAAAAAGCATCGACATCCAATGAATAGGTAGCCCATCAACATGAGCAGTATCTTCATCAAATGTTAAAACATACATTGGACGTTTAAATAACATAAACAATAGAACTAAAACTACGAATAAAATTGCCAACATAACCACTTGATCCCACGTAATCGTGACGATGGAACCAAATAAATACGATTGAATACTAGCAGCTGAATTGCCTCCTGTTAAATTCATTAAAACTAACGCCAAAGCCAAACCGCCTGACATTAAAATAGCAATCGAAATTTCTGAATAGGTGCTATAAATCATTCGTAAATATTCTAGAATGATTGCAGCCACAATCACGACAATTAAGGTCATTAAATTAGGATTCCAATTAAAAAAGAAGCCTAGAGCCACACCGGCTAATGACACATGTGAAAGGGTATCTGCCATTAAAGATTGTCGGCGAATAACTAGAAAGACGCCGAGCATTGGAGCAATCACTGAGATAAACAGTGCTGCTAAAAAGGCCTTTTGCATAAATGCATAAGAAAGCATTTCTGCCATACGATTCACTCCTTACCGCTAAAATGAACACTACCATTGTAGCGACGTTTAAGCGAATTAATTTTTTAATTCCTGCTTATTTTTTAAATTTTTCCAACATTTCTTTAAGCCGTTCCTTGGCTTTCGTTATGATCGAGCCAGATAACGTTTTATTGGAAACTTTACGTATACGATTCTTCACTCATATGGAAACAACGCCATTTCGAATCTTCTTTGCGGACAAGACGAATTTGACGATCCACATAGGTTTTGATATCTTCATGATCATGCGTAATCATCAAAATAGCTTTTCCATGTTCATGCGCACTGTGTTGCAACAATTGATAAAATTCGTTTCGCGATTGTTCATCCATACCTGTTGTTGGCTCATCTAAAATAAACAAATCTGGATCGGTCGCAAACACTCGTGCTAAACTAATTCGTTGCTTTTGCCCTCCAGAAAGCTCGCCAATTCGTTTGTGGCGCATTTCCCACATGTCCACTGATTTCAAAGCTTTTTCCACATGAAGATGATCTTTTTTCGTCAACGGTTTGAACCAACGATTTCTGGGAAAGCGACCTGAACGTACTAATTCAATGACGGTGCTAGGAAAGCCCGCATTGAAAGAAGCGACTTGTTGTGGAATGTAGCCAATGCTGATTTTTTCACCAGCACTATTTTTTTTAGCGACCGTAATTTTGCCACTTGTTGGTTTTAATAACCCTAAGGTACTTTTGATCAGCGTTGACTTGGCAGCGCCATTTTCTCCTGTTAAAATAACGAATTCCCCTGGATCAACATAATAAGAAACATCTTCTAAAACAGGTTCATCATCATAATAGAAGGTTAAATTTTCGACTTCAATATAATGCATAAGTTGGCTCCTTTCTGTTGCCAGATTAATGAATGCTTTTTTGTAAAGCAGCGAGGTTTTCTTTCATGACAGACACGTAGTTCTCGCCTGCTTCTTGTTCTTTTTGAGTTAAACTCTCTAAAGGATTCAATACGGCTAATTCGACGCCTGTCTCGTCTGCCAATGTTTTGGCTACTTTTGTAGAAGCCGATGCTTCAAAATAGATCACAGAAACATTGTTTGTTTTAATATATTTTTTTAATTCGGCTAAACGACTTGGCGAAGGTTCTTGGTCTGGAGAAATCCCAGCAATCGGTTCTTGGGTCAAGCCATATTGTTTCGCCAAATAGCCAAATGCAGCATGTTGCGTCACAAAGGTCCGATTTTTAGCGTCTGCAAATGCAGCTTGGTATTCCTTATCTAGCGCAGTCAATTTTTCCAAATAAGCAGCGGTATTTTTTTCAAATACGGCTTTTTTCTCAGGATATTTTTTGATAAGCGCATCCCGAATCGCTGTTACTTCTTTTTGCGCTAACACGGGATCTAACCAGACATGCGGATCCAGTTCGTGGGAATGGTTATGGCCTTCATGACCTTCTTCGCCAGATTCTTCCTCTTCTGTTCCTTGCATCAATTGAATGGATTGACTGGCTTCCACGATTGAAACTTTTTTCGTGTCCAAGTTTTCAATAACATTCGGAACCCAAGTTTCTAGCTCTTTACTATTATAAACAAAGACATCCGCATCAGTAATTTTCGCTAAGTCTTTTGCGCTTGGTTCATAATCGTGTGGTTCCGTTCCAGCTGGAATCAACAGCTCAACCTCTCCCTCATCACCAACGACTTGTTTTGCGAAGTCGTACATCGGATAAAAAGTAGTCATTACCGTGAGCTCTTTCTTCTCTTTTGACGATTGTGTGGTTTGCCCACAGCTAGCTAAAAGAAAAGCACTGATTGCTAAAGTAACGCCGATTATCAAACGGCGGTAGATTTTCGTCATGTTCTGTCCTCTTTTCGATTTACCTATTATAAACCGTAATATTTACGATTTGCCAGGAATAATGTACCAAATGGATCACGGGACGTCAAGGAATAAATTTAAAAAAACAACAGAGCGTGGGACAAAAATCACTTTGGGTTTTTGCTCCACGCTCTGTTGTTTTTATTTATTTCAATGTCCGAACCAAATAAACTTCTTCGCAAAAGCCTTTGAGTCCATTATAAATCCGTTGTGCTCGTGTTTTCTTTTCACATAAAGCAAAGACTGTCGGTCCACTGCCGCTCATCAACGCTGCATCAGCGCCGTACTTCAGCATGCGATCC
This sequence comes from Enterococcus sp. DIV1307a, assembly GCF_050537425.1. NCBI lineage: Bacteria > Bacillati > Bacillota > Bacilli > Lactobacillales > Enterococcaceae > Enterococcus > Enterococcus sp. DIV1307a. The sequence goes on along the minus strand of NZ_CP172914.1, from coordinate 53,267 downwards.
TTGATTTGTTGCACGATCGGATGTCTGGCAATCGTGACACTTTCCAACGCATTGCCGACCGTCTGGGTCATCCCAGTATAATCACCATTTTCGATGGCTATTCTTAGTCCAGCAATATCTGGATGGTGCAATTCATCTACCGCTAAATCATTAAAAACGGTACTAGTGGATACACTAATTCTTGGTTTAACTAACACAATCCAACATTGAGGCATGGTCGGTAATGTTTCAATTTTCTCCCCACGTCCGTTTGCAAAGGCTGTTCCGCCCCTTAAACAATAAGGAACATCCATACCAATTTGGCTGCCAATTTCACAGAGTTCGTCCATCGTCAACCCCAGATTCCACAGTTTGTTCAAGCCTCGTAATGCTGCGGCACAGTCACTGCTCCCCCCTGCTAAACCAGCTGCCACGGGGATACGTTTTTCAATATATATTTTAATTCCTTTATGAATATTATAGGTACGCTTTAATAAGTCAACTGCTTGATAGACATGATTCCGTCGATCCACGGGTAAAAAAGAGCTGTCCGTTTCAATACGAATGATGTCTTCTTCTAGATTTTCAAAAGTTAAATGATCGGCTAAATCTACACTTGCAAAAATAGATTCAACTTCATGATAGCCATCCACACGTTTATGCAGAACATCTAACCCAAGATTAATTTTCGCAGGAGCTCGTTCGATTATTTCCATCGGTTCCCTGATTCACCTTCCTTAATCTTTTGTCTACCAACATTTTAATCTTTTAGATTCTATCATATGTCCATGAAGAAGTACACCGAAGATTGATCTTTCTCTGACGACAGATGGCTGAAATTAAAAAGAGCTTAGGAACGAAGGGCTCTTCCTTCACTCCTAAGCGGACTTTCTAAATTATACGGCTTGACCGATGAATTCGATTTCAACGGTGCGTGTTAAAACATCTGAATAGCTATAAGATACACGTTCAAATGAGTTCTCGTCTGGATCCAAGTCAACAACAAAAACAGATGGATAAGTCTCCGTTAAGATTCCTTTACGTTCTGTTTGGCGCTTTCTTCCAGTCTGAGCAACTAACATAATTTCACTGCCGATACGGCCTTCCAAATCTTTCTTAATTGACGATAACGTTGTTGGCATTGCATTCACCTCGAGAAACATTATATCACTTTTTTTAAAAAATTTCAAGTTTATCATACTAGAAGTCTGTTTGCAACTACTTTTGCTCGACAAACCGGCTGTTTTGTCGAATTTTTATTCATTTTCTAATGTATATTTCATTTTTGCTTTGGCACGATCATAGGCACTTCGGACAGCTGAAAAAGTTCCCCCACGCACTTTAGCGATTTCTTCTAACGTGTAGCCTTTTAAGTATGCGTTTAAAATTTGTTGTTCCAACGAGGAAAGACGTGTCGGAAAAGCTGCCAATTTTTCTTGAATCATTAATTGACCTAATGGGTCGGTAGCCGCTGTCCCTAAATAGTCCACTAACTCTTCACCAGCGCTTTCTAATCGTTGTTCCAGAGAAATAGACAAGGTATCTGTTCGCCGCTTATAGGCGCATTGATGGCGAATTAAGCTATGTACGTGATTTTCAAAATTTCGTTTAAAAAACTTTCCTAATGATGCTTGTTTTTCTGAATCAAATCGTTCTAACGTCCGAAAGAAGACAATTCGTCCTTCTTGAAGCCAGTCTTCAGTATCATAATCTTTTAAATAGTATTTTTTCATGCACTTATAAATCACTGGCTGATATTGCCCATATAAGGCTTGAAATTGTTCTTGGTCTCCTGCTAATGCTTGTTGAATCTGTTCTAACATAAAAAGCCCTCCTTTTCGATAAACGTATCGAATGATTTAGGAGAGCATAGCATGTTAGAAATTTATGACTTAAGCGAACATTTGTTTAATCTTTTTTTTGAGACAATTCTTCTAGCTTCTCAGAAAGTTTTGATAACTGCTCCACGTTCCATGGAGAATTTCGACGAAATTGCTGGAAATGGATATCTGTTGCATGAATGGCAATCGTCTTTTCTGTTTTCTGGACAGCTTTGTAAAGTTCATTGGCCGAAGTCCGCAATGCACCTTGTGAAAAGACCACCCATTGTTCAGCCAAATCACTCGTTGCGACTGTTACTTGCGTTAAACGATCATTTTTTTCACCAGCTAGACGTTCAATATAACTATCTGCTGTTTCATCTTCTTTGGTGAAAACCACGGTCAAAAGGTACTTTTTGTACGTTTGCTGAATACCTGGGACTAATTGGGCATCAAAGACCACAATGATTTCCAACCCTTCATATTTGGCATAATTGGACAGACGACTAAGAAGCAGTTCACGCGCATCCTCTAAACGCTCTTGCTTTTTCAACTGGACCAATTCTGGCCAAGCACCAATCATATTATAGCCATCAACGATTAACAATTGTTTTTTCATACAATCGCCTTCTTCTATAATGGGTTGCGGCCACGATAGACTTCATACATTAGCAAGCCTGCAGCCACACCAGCGTTTAAGCTTTGAACGTGTCCAGTCATTGGAATCGTTAATAATTCATCCACTTCTTTATGAAGACCTTGACTCATGCCACGACCTTCATTTCCGATGATTAAGGCAATTGCGCCTTGTGTATTCCAGCGACGATAATCCGTCCCAGACATATCTGTACCAAAAATCCAAAATTGATTCTCTTTTAGCGTTGCAATACTTTGCGCTAGATTCGTTACACGAGCCACTGGAATATGTTCCACGGCCCCTGTTGATGCTTTGGTTACGGTTGGTGTAATTCCCACTGCACGATGTTTCGGAATGATAATACCGTCTACGCCTGTCGCATCAGCTGTTCGCAAAATTGAGCCAAAGTTATGTGGGTCCTCTAGACTGTCTAAAATTAGGAAAAATGGTGTTTCTGTCTTTTCTTTTGTTTGTTCCAATAATTCTTCTAAAGTTAAATATTGATACGCCGTGATTGCTAAAACCATGCCTTGATGCACGCCGTGATCACTCATCGTATCTAATTTTGCTTTAGGCACCCATTTGACTGGAACAGCCTGCTCTTTCGCTGCTTGTTTTAATTGCTCAATTTTTTCGCCACGAGCATCTTCTTGTAAAAACAATTTATTCCCGCGTCCTTGCTGCAACGCCTCAACAGTGGCATGGAAACCAAAGACAAAGTTATCTGCTAGCTCTTCTGAGGTTCCATCAGGACCTGCTGTCGCTGGTCGTGGGTTCCGTTCTTTTGAACGCTTATCTGAACGTTCTGGACGTTTCTTACCTTTTTTAAAAGGACGAGATTTTTCATTTTTCATTGGTTTCACCTACTTTCTTGATACACCAGTTAATTAATTCTTCTAAACGTTCTTTTTGTTGTGTTAAATGTAAATAACCCATCAAGGATTCGAAACCGGTCGCTACCCGATAGGTCGTCACATCAGCATTTTTGGCAAAGGTGTGACTTTTCGCATTCCGACCGCGTTTGTACATCACTTCTTCTTCCTCCGTTAGCATTTCTCCCGCTAACATCGCTTGCATTAAGCTTGCTTGGGCTTTTGCTGACACGTAGTGTGTCGCCATGCGATGCAAAACATTCGGTTTCGTTTGTCCTAAGGAAACTAAATAATCACGAATGTAAATTTCATAAATCGCATCGCCAACATAGGCCAAAGCTAAACCGTTTAATTGTTTGTAATCTCTCATTCACTTCTTCTCCATCTCGTTCCTTGCGGAGTATCTTCTAAAACAATGCCTTGTTCTTTTAATAAATCGCGGATTTCATCACTTCGGGCAAAATCACGGTCTTTCCGTGCTTGGTTCCGTTCTTCAATTAACGCATCGACTTGTGCATCCACTAATTCTTCGTTTTTAAAGAATAAACCAAAAATAGCTAACCAGCCACTGAAAAGCTTATCCATCGCCACTAGAATTGGTTCCGAAACTGTCGCTTGTTCACTATACTGATTCATCATCTTCGCTAATTCATAAACGACCGTAATCCCGTTAGCTGCATTGAAATCATCGTCCATTTCCGTAATAAAACGTTGTTCTAATTCGTTTAATTGAGCCAAATAGTGTTCATCCTCTGGCAAACTTGCGACCGCATCTGCTTGTCTAAAACGTAAATTTTCAAACGCATTTTTCAATTTTTGATAATTGGCTGCTGCCTCTTTTAGAGTGCTTTCGCTATAACGAATCGGGCGACGGTACTGGGTGGTGGACATAAAGAAACGTAAAATTTGCGGATCCACTTTTTGAATCATTTCATGAACAGTAATGAAGTTACCTAGGGATTTGCTCATTTTTTCATCGTCTTCACCAATTGTGACATAGCCGTTATGCATCCAGTAATTGGCAAAGGTATGGCCTGTTTTGGCTTCGCTCTGTGCAATTTCATTCTCATGATGTGGAAATTCTAAATCTTGTCCACCGCCATGAATATCAATCGTCTCTCCCAAGTGTTTTGTCGCCATGACAGAGCATTCAATATGCCAGCCGGGACGTCCTTTACCCCAAGGAGAATCCCAAGAAATTTCATCTTCTTTGGCACTTTTCCAAAGAGCAAAATCCAATGGGTCTTCTTTTAATTGTTGTTCAACGCCAGTTCGTTGACTTGCCCCCACTTCTAATTCATCAATCGATTGATGGCTTAATTTACCATAATTAGGGAATTTACGGGTGCGATAATACACATCACCTGCGACCTCATAAGCAAAACCTTTTTCAATTAAAACTTCGATGAAAGCTAAGATATCAGGCATGTGGTCCATCACCCGAGGATGTAACGTTGCTGGTTGGACATTCAATGCTTGCGTGTCTTCTTCAAAGGCTTTGATAAAACGCTCTGCCACTTCCGGCGCAGTAATTTTCAATTCTTTAGCTGCCTTGATAATTTTATCATCGACATCTGTAAAGTTCGAGACATAATTCACTTCATACCCACGATATTCAAAATAACGACGAATTGTATCAAAGGCGATCGCACTGCGCGCATTACCGATATGGATATAGTTATACACGGTTGGTCCGCAGACATACATCCGAACTTTATGCGCCTCAATTGGCGTAAATACTTCTTTTTCTCTGGTCAATGTATTATAAATTTTAATCATGCCCTTTTTCCACCTTTCTTCCATTTAGACGAACGACTTTCGCAGGAACACCCACAGCTGTGGCATCTGCTGGGATGTCTGAAATAACAACAGCACCCGCCCCAATTTTTGAACGTTCACCAATCACAACTGGCCCTAAAATTTGAGCTCGTGCCGAAATCATCGCTCCTTTTTTCACTGTTGGATGGCGTTTACCCGTATCACGACCGGTCCCACCTAACGTCACTCCGTGAAACAAAACAACATCTTCTTCTATTTCCGCGGTTTCCCCAATCACAATGCCCATGCCGTGATCGATAAAAACCCCCGCACCAATTGTGGCTCCGGGATGAATTTCTACGCCCGTTATGAAACGCCAAAATTGTGCATGAATCTTCGCCAACAAAAACAACTGATGCCTATATAAGAAATGAGACAAGCGATGCCAAAACAGGGCGTGCAAGCCAGGATACGTTAAAAGAACTTCTAGTGTGGTCCGCGCTGCAGGATCGTTTCTTTTAACAGCTGCGACGCTACGTTTCAACCAACTCATATGGTGAACTCCTTTCTATTATACAAAAATAAAAAACGTCTTTTAAGCAACAAAAAAACGTTGCTTAAAAGACGCCCATGCGTGGTTCCACTTTTCTTCACAAGAACTAGCTCTTGCCTCGATACAGTTAACGCCTGCCGACGTCTTCGGTTACTTTTTTCACCAAAGCCACTCATAGATGCATTTCGACAAAAGATGCTCGCTGTTCTCACCACCCACAGCGTCTCTGAAATCCATCTGATTGTCTACTTCTTCTATTCTTTGTGTTTTTATAACACTTTATTTAAATGATCTAAAGCTTTTTCTTTGCCTAATAACTCGATGGTTTCGCCTAATTCAGGACCATGCATTTGTCCAGAAACAGCAATTCGAATTGGCATAAACAAGTTTTTGCCTTTAACGCCGGTTTCTTTTTGGACGGCTTTAATCGCTGCTTTAATACTTGGGACATCGAAAACGTCCAAGGCTTCTAATTGTTCTTTAAACGCATGTAACACAGTTGGCACTGTTTCTCCTTGCAAGAATTCTTTCGCAGCATCATCTAAAACTGGATGTTCATTAAAGAACAAGTTTGATAGTTCCACAATTTCAGCTGCATAACTCATTTGTGGTTGATACAAGCTAACTAATTGTTTTAACCATTCGATTTTTTCAGGAGATGGATTTTCTTCAACACGACCGTCAGCGACTAAATAAGGAATACACATATCTGTTAGTTCACCTAAGTCCATTTGTTTCATGTATTGATTGTTAATCCATTCTAATTTTTTCGCATCAAAGGCCGCTGGTGACTTGCTTAAGCGTTGTTCATCAAACAATTTAATCAAGTCTTCTTGTGAGAAGATTTCTTCTTCGCCAACAGGAGACCATCCTAGTAAAGCAATAAAGTTGAACATGGCTTCTGGTAAGTAACCTAATTCACGGTATTGTTCAATAAATTGTAAAATTGTTTCATCACGTTTGCTCAATTTTTTGCCAGTTTCTGAATTAATGATTAAGGTCATATGGCCAAAGACAGGTGGTGTCCATTCAAACGCTTCGTAAATCATTAATTGTTTTGGTGTGTTCGCAATGTGATCATCGCCACGTAAAACATGAGAAATTTTCATTAAGTGATCATCTACTGCAACGGCAAAGTTATACGTTGGCATCCCATCGCGTTTTTGGATGACAAAATCGCCACCAATGTTATCTGACTCAAAAGTAATTTCACCTTTCACGATGTCATCAAATTTGTATTCTGTATTACGTGGCACACGGAAACGAATCACTGGTTCTAGACCAGCCGCTTCTTTGGCTGCTTGTTCAGAAGGTGTTAAATTCGCACAAGTGCCTGCGTAGTGAGGCATTTCCCCACGAGCTTGTTGTGCTTCACGTTCTGCTTCTAATTCTTCTGGCGTACAATAACACTTATACGCACGATTGCTACTTAATAATTGATCGATCAATGGTTGGTAAATTTCTTTACGTTCTGATTGACGATATGGACCATATTCTCCCGGATGAGCAGGTGATTCATCCCATTCCATCCCTAACCATGCTAAGTTTTCCAACTGACTTTTCTCGCCGTCTTCGATGTTCCGTTTTTGGTCGGTATCCTCGATACGAATGATAAATTCTCCGTCATTGTGGCGGGCAAATAAGTAGTTAAATAATGCTGTTCTTGCATTCCCAATGTGCAAGTGTCCAGTTGGACTTGGTGCGTAACGCACACGAACTTTCGTCATGTTCATTCCTCTTTCCATTTTTTAAAAACAGACGGTTTAACGTCGTTTTCAGTTATTTTTCCAATAAAGCAACGGCAATTGCGCCGATTCCTTCTTTTTTACCAACAAAGCCCATCGCTTCCATGGTCGTTGCCTTAATGTTCACTTGTGTGACCGCTAAGTGGCAACTCGCGGCTAGATTCTTTTCCATCTCTGCCAAGTATGGGCTCATCTTTGGCTCTTCCGCTAAAATTGTACAATCAATATTGCCAATAGTAAAGCCCGACCGCCCAACTTTTTCATTTACTTTTTTTAATAAGTTTACAGAATTCGCATTTTTGAACTGCGGATCGGTTTCGGGAAACAGTTGCCCAATATCACCCAGACCAGCGGCACCAAGGATTGCATCAATAATTGCATGTGTTAAAACATCGGCATCTGAGTGACCTAACAGACCTTTTTCATAAGGAAGAGTAACCCCACCAATAATTAAAGGTCGTTGCGGAACTAATTGATGAACATCAAAACCTTGACCGATTCGAATCATACTAAGTCCTCACTTTGCTTAATTTTTATCGTTTTTAGGATGGTTATCCTTGCGATCATTAATCCCGCGACCCGCGTGCGCCGGTTTGGCAAAAATCATACGCCCAGCTGCGGTTTGTAAAGCACTTGTAACGACCACTTCGATTTGCTCATTCATGTAATGCTGGCCATCTTCTACCACAACCATTGTGCCATCATCTAAGTAAGCGACCCCTTGTTGACGCTCTGTTCCGGCTTTTACAACCATCACATTCATCGTTTCACCTGGAATCACCACTGGTTTCACAGCATTAGCTAAAGCATTAATGTTTAAAACAGGCACATTTTGAAATTCAGAGACTTTATTTAAGTTGTAGTCATTGGTCACAACCACGCCATCTAATAATTTTGCTAATTTGATTAATTTACTGTCTACTTCAGAGATATCCTCGAAATCTCCGTCATACATCTCAACGGAGATACCTTCTTCTTTTTGTAAAGCATTTAAAATATCTAAGCCACGACGACCTCTCACCCGTTTTAAACTGTCTCCAGAATCAGCAATGTATTGTAATTCATATAAAACAAAGTTAGGGATGAGCAAAACACCTTCTAAAAAGCCTGTTTTAGCGATATCGTAGATTCTGCCATCAATGATGACACTGGTGTCTAAAATTTTGTATTTATGGAAGTTGTCTTCCACTTTACGTTCCAACATTTGTCCTTCGGTGTCTTCCGTATTTGCTTTCTTTTGGCGAGGTGTAAAAACTTTTTTCCACTCCTCAATCCGTGTTGTTCCCATTCGGAAACCTAAGTAACCCAGAATAATCATAACTAGAATTGGCAGTAAACTATTCACGACAGGAATTTGTAAGTTGTACATTGGAATGGAAATAATGACACCAATTGTTAAACCAATGATGGCACCAATACTTCCAAATAATAAATAGGTTAAACTCATTTCATTTAAAGCTGCTTCGATTTTTTTGACAGCGGAAACAATATACTTTGCTAACCCTAAAGATAAAATAAAGAAAATAATTGCACCGATTAATCCGTTCGTAAAGTTATTGTTTAACCAACTGTTATTGCCTTGCTTAGCCATTTCCCAAGCCATTGGGAAAAGAGAAATTCCTAAACTTGCACCAGCAATGATCATCAGCAACGTGATGATTCGTTTTTGCATATAGCCATCCTCCTCGTTTATTTAATAAAGACGTCTAGTGTTGTGGGGCGTACAAAAATCATACGCCACCAAAAACCTAAACGGATTATTTCTACTTTCATTATTTAAAAACTTTTCTTAACGTTTCACCAATTGTTGAAACGCCAATAATTTCAATCCCTTCAGGCGCTTCCCAGCCACCAAGGTTATTTTTAGGGACATAGACTTTTGTAAAGCCTAGTTTTTGCGCTTCACGCACTCGTTGTTCAATACTATTCACGCGGCGGATTTCACCAGTTAAACCAATCTCACCAATGAAACATTCCGAAGATGAGGTTCCTTTTTCTTTATAGCTAGAAGCAATACTGATTGCTAACGCTAAATCAATAGCTGGTTCATTAATTTTGACTCCACCAGCCGCTTTTAGATACGCATCCTGGTTTTGTAACAAAAGGCCTGCCCGTTTTTCTAAAACCGCCATGATTAAAGAAACGCGATTAAAGTCCAACCCGGTGGTCGTTCGCTTGGCATTGCCAAACATCGTTGGGGTAACTAACGCTTGGATTTCCACCAAAATAGGGCGTGAACCTTCCATTGCTACCACAATTGAAGATCCGGTGGCTCCTTCTAAACGTTCTTCTAAAAAGACCTGAGAAGGATTCATAACTTCAACCAATCCATGTGTCTGCATTTCAAAAATACCAATCTCATTCGTTGAGCCAAACCGATTTTTGACAGCCCGTAAGATTCTAAAGGTGTGATGCTTATCTCCTTCAAAATAAAGAACCGTGTCTACCATATGTTCCAACATCCGTGGCCCTGCGATAGACCCTTCCTTCGTTACGTGTCCGACAATAAAAATGGCAATCCCATTCGTTTTTGCCAGTTTCAATAATTCGGCAGTTGTTTCTCGGACTTGACTGACACTACCAGCAACGCTGGTAACATCTGGCTGCGTCATTGTTTGAATCGAGTCAATAATGACATAGTCTGGTTCTAATTTTTCAATGGCTCGTGATATTTCGTGCATATCTGTTTCTGCGTATAAGTAAAATGTCTCGTTGACGGTGCCTAGACGCTCCGCTCGTAATTTAATTTGCTCAGCACTTTCTTCACCAGAAACATATAAAACCGTACCACCTGTGGCTGCTAATTGTTGCGATACTTGTAAGAGCAATGTTGACTTACCTATTCCGGGATCGCCACCGATTAAAACTAACGAACCTGGAACAACGCCACCACCTAAAACCCGATTCAGCTCCACTAATTCAGTTTTTACACGAGGCTCTTTTTTAGGTATGACTTCAGATAGCCGTTGTGGTTGTGTCTTTTTACCAGTCAAACTTACTCTAGCACGACGATCAGAAGTATCTTGAATAACCTCTTCCACCATCGAATTCCATTGTCCGCAATTAGGACAGCGGCCGAGATATTTTGGAGACACATACCCACAGCTTTGACATTCAAATTGAACTTTTGCTTTTTTTGCCATGTAGAATCTCCTTATCTGTTGTTTATTTTAACATTTATTAAATGGTTTGAATAACGTTGCCTACTGAAAAAATGGGCTTTATTTTTGTCCAGACGAACCAAAACCGCCCGTTCTTTCTGCCTCGACTTGGTCATCATCCGCTAATAAAAACGGCTTAAAAATCCCTTGGCCAATTCGTTCACCTTTTTCAATGACAACATCTTCATATCCAAAGTTTAAAAATTGGAACATGATATGTCCTTCGTTATTCTCGTTATTATAATAATCACTGTCAATGACTCCGACACCATTCGCTAAAAGTAGGAATCGTTTTAGCGGGTTCGAAGAACGACTTACCAATTCTAAATATTCAGAATCAGGCATATACGCCTTAATTCCTGTTTTAACTAAAATTGGTTTGGGATTTTCTCCAGCTTGTTGTAACTTCCAAAGACTTGGTACAACGACCGTTTCGGCTGCTTGAAAATCATACCCCGCGGCACCTTTTGTTGCTCGTTGTGGGACACTCAAGCCCTCTTCTTGATACTTAGAAATAATCTCAAAACCACGTTGTTTCATATTCATTCTCCCCTACTGTCTAAACTACTCCTATTTTACCATAATCTCTGATACTCTGGTTGTTTTTAGTAAGTTTCTCATTTCTAAAAGCCCAGTTAATCTAGACTACGCAAAAAAGAGGAGAATTTTTGTTTATTTTCCTTCTTTTAGTCTATCATCTTCTCTTAAAATAAACAGACCAAATCCCAAAAAGTCCCAAGATTCCCTCAAAAAGTTCACACTTTCATTAAACTTTCTTTACTATTCATTATTTAGCACTTTCTAGTAGCCGCTGATTTTGTTATAATGAGTGTCAAATTTTACTGTAAAAAGAAACGAGGCACTTATGAGAAACAAACTCCAACAGGCCAAACGAATTGTGATCAAAGTCGGAACCAGTTCTCTGATTTATCCCAATGGCAATATTAACTTAAAAGCAATTGATCAATTAGCCTTTACTTTGAGTGATTTAAGCAACCAAGGCAAAGAAATTATTTTAGTTTCTTCTGGCGCAATTGGTGTCGGACTGAATAAATTAAATCTATCTGTACGCCCAACGACAATTCCCGAACAACAGGCAGTCGCTGCAGTCGGCCAAGCAGAATTAATGAACATTTATAATCAGCGGTTTTCAACCTATAGCCAACAAATGGCACAAGTTTTATTAACTCGTGATGTTATTGAATATCCTGAAAGTCGCAATAATGTTACCAATACTTTTGAACAACTGTTAAAAATGAATATTATTCCTATCGTCAATGAAAATGATACTGTCGCAATTGAAGAATTGGATCACTTAACCAAGTTCGGGGATAACGATCAATTGTCTGCCATTGTCTGCCAAATTGTTCAAGCTGACTTGTTAGTTATGTTATCAGATATTGATGGTTTCTTTTCAGACAACCCTACTGTCAACAAAGAAGCCACGTTATTTTCTGAAATCAATGAAATTAATGAAGACTTGTTCCAATTAGCCGGTGGTAAGGGAAGCCGCTTTGGCACTGGTGGGATGTCTAGTAAATTAAAAGCTGCTGAACGTGTGTTAGCTAATCAACAGGCGATGATTTTAGCAAACGGAAAGCAGCCAAAAATCATTTTTGAAATTTTAGAAGGAAAAGATATCGGTACGTTATTTATTAAAGGAGGGCATGAAAGTGACTGATTTAAAGCAACTAGGGCAACAAGCTAAAGAAGCCTCTTATACGCTAGGCTTGATGGATACTCGTCAAAAAAATACTTTGTTAAACAAAATGGCCGCAGCCATTGAAGCCAATGCACCCCGCATTTTACAAGCAAATGCATTAGATTTAGAGCAAGCCGCTACCCACGGAATTTCTGAAACAATGCAAGACCGCTTACGTTTAACAGAAGAACGGATCACAGCGATGGCTGAGGGCATACGCCAAGTCGCTACTTTACCCGATCCAATTGGGGAAGTAGATAAAATGTGGCGCAATGAAGCGGGACTGTTAATTGGGCAACAACGCGTGCCTTTAGGTGTTATTGGAATCATTTATGAATCGCGGCCAAACGTGACAACAGATGCCGCTAGCCTTTGTTTCAAATCGGGAAATGCTGTTATTCTTCGAGGCGGAAAAGAAGCGTTTCACTCCAATCAGATATTGGTGACAATTTTACAAGAAGCGCTAATCCAAGAAGCCGTTTCTCCCCATCTCATTCAATTTGTTGATGATACTTCTAGAGAAACAGCCCAACAACTTATGCGCTTAAATGACTACTTGGATGTCCTCATTCCGCGTGGCGGCGCCAACTTAATCAAAACTGTTTTGACAACAGCCACTGTTCCTGTTATTGAAACGGGCACGGGCAATTGTCATATTTACGTGGACAAAGACGCCCAGTTAACAATGGCAACTGAAATTATTGTCAATGCTAAATGTCAACGTCCTTCTGTCTGTAACGCCGCCGAAACGTTATTAATTCATCAAGAGGTGGCTGAAGCCTTTTTACCAACAATTGAAAAAGCCTTGAAGGAGTTTCACGTGGAACTTCGGGCAGATGAACGTGCGTTAGCAATTTTTGAAGAAGCCATTCCAGCGACTGAACAAGATTGGGAAACGGAATTTCTCGACTTTATCTTAGCAGTGAAAGTCGTTGATTCTTTGGACGAAGCCATCCAGCATATTAATCGCTACAATACAAAACATTCTGAAAGTATTATTAGTGATAATTACTTTGCCACACAACAATTTTTACAACAAGTGGATGCAGCCGCTGTTTATGCGAATGCTTCAACTCGTTTCACGGACGGTTTTGAATTTGGATTTGGCGCCGAAATCGGCATTAGTACGCAAAAATTACATGCCCGTGGACCTATGGGTCTAGCAGAGCTTACTTCGACAAAATATGTTATTTATGGAAATGGGCAAGCACGTTCTTAGAAAGAAAAACCCTTGATTTAAAAATCAAGGGTTTTTCTTTCTCCTCTCTAATGTGCATTTTTACACATGAGATTGTTCACAGTTCCACAATCTATTCTTGATATTTTTTTTGAATCCTCATTATACTTTCTACATATGCTTGTTTCACTTGGACTGGCTCTAAAATTGTCACTTCTTCACCAAAGCCCATAAAATAGTTGGCTAAAAATTGTGTTTCTGTTGGATGAATCTGTCCAACTAAAAAACACTGCGTGGGCGTTTCTTCCAACTGAATATTGTCAAAGCGATGTTTATAAAAAAATTCTTTGCCTTTTTCTGTAATGATTGCTTTAAATGGAATCGTACGTGCCGTCGTTTGTTGATGGCGATACGATTCTTTCAATTCTTCAGTCGTAAAATCCAGTGTTTGGTTTAATTGCTGAATAGCCTCCATAAAATCACAGCGGTAAGTACGCCAAGCCTTTTTAGTCACATCATAGCCTGAACAATACCAATACCCTTCTAAAATAGTTAACCGGGTTGGTAAGATTTTTTTCGTTGTTGCTTCATATCTGGTATAGTTAAACTGAATTACTTGTTGCGCCAAAATACAATGAAACAGCTGCTCTAAATTGCCTGGTGCTTCTACTTGTTCAATTCCTTCGTAATAGACGACCTTACTCATTTGACTGATTTTAAATTGGGTTGGTTCATCTAAAGAATGCAATAATTTTTGCTTAATTTGCTGATAGGAATGACCAAACGGTGACTCTGCGACTAATTTCAGTAATTGTAACGAAAAAAAGATTGCTAACACTTCATTTTCGTTAAAATAAATCGGCGGCAACAACGGTTTGTTTAAAACTCGATAGCCACCATAACGACCATTCTCCACATATAGCGGCACGCCTAAATTTTCCAAAGCTTCAATATCCCGCAAAGCTGTGCTTTTAGAAATCCCAAAAGTTTTCATTAACTGATTTAAATTAAACTGAGGATGGGTTCTCAAGAAAAAAAGTTCCTGATTTAAACGTTCTGATTTTTTCATTTTTCCCTCCATCGGTGTCACTTTTTGACACCTTTTATTGTTATGCTTATCTTATCAATCTTAGGAGGTTCAAACAATGAAAAACACACAATTTGCCCTTTTTATGGTCTTAAACGGACGAGCAACGGAAGCCTTGACGTTTTACCAAGAAGCCTTTGCTGGTGATATTCTTTTTAAAATTACTAATCAAGAATTTAAAGAGCGCTTAAATCCTTCTTTGACCATTCCCGCTGGCGAAGAACACTGGCTTTCTCACTCGATTTTACAAATGGACACTTTTCAATTACAACTAGCTGATAATCCTTTGTTTGCAGGAATGAATACCACGCCCACAGAACAATTGACCCTCAGCTTAACCGTCAATAGCCGTCACTCTGCCAAAACAATTTTTGAAAAACTCACGTGCCATCCCGAATCCTGTATTATCCAAGAACCAATTGAAAATGAATTTGCAACATTTTATGCGATTGTGAAAGATCCTTTTGGTTTAGTCACTCAAATTACTCATGAAAAACAAGCAGATCCTACCAAGAAAGGAAGTTAGCCGAAGAATGCGAACCTATGAATCAAAAGAAGCCTTGATTGAGGCCATTCAAATAGCTTCACAAAAATATTTAGCTGAATTTGCAGAAATTCCTGAAACACTTAAAGATCACCGAATTGAAACAGTAGCTAAAACACCTTCAGAGAACTTAGCCTATCAATTAGGTTGGCTCAACTTGCTGCTTTCTTGGGAAGAACAAGAACAACGTGGTCTGACCGTTCAAACGCCAGCTGAAGGCTATAAATGGAATCAACTGGGCGCGCTCTATCAATCATTTTATCAAACCTATGGACAAATGAGTTTAGAAAGTCAGCTGATTGCGTTGCAAGACACCTTAGAAAAATTACTTCATTGGATTGACTCGCTTTCCGAAGACGAATTATTTTTACCTCAACAACGGGCTTGGGCGACCACCAAAGCACAATGGCCTCTTTGGAAATGGATTCACATTAATAGCGTTGCCCCTTTTACTAGTTTCCGAACGCAAATTCGCAAATGGAAAAAAGCTTGTCTTTAAAAAGTTATCCACATTTTTTCAAAAAAAGCTTGACAAGCATTTTTAAATTCTCCACAGAAAACTTTGTGGATGAAATTTCTTATTTTTTCCAAAAAACTTTTCCACAATGCTTATTTGTTCGACATTAAATCTTTGTAAATTCTAGAAAAAAGAAGATGAAAACGTTGTTTTAATAACGTTTTCATCTTCTTTCAACTTTAGGGATTCCTTTACTTTTAGCAAACAGGACTTCTGAACTTACGTCTGTTTTTTTTAGCAACTCGAAAACTTATCCTTGTGGATAAACCGAGATAAAAAGCTTTTTTGTGGTTTTCAACAGAGTTATGCACAAAGTTATCCACAGGGCGTTTTCAGCAATTTTTCGGAGAATATTCGTTGTTTAATCTGGTGATTTAGCATTTGAATGTCAATCCCTTACTACTAATTCTTCTTCACTCCACCCTTAGGATCCTAATAAAATTTTAAAGTTTTTCTTCTATTGGTACATCAAATAAAGAGTATGATAAACTATAGGTACTTTCGAAAAATCAGGTGAGGTTATTTATGAAAAATAAAAGTAGGCAGTTTTTAAAAAACAACTGGCCTTATATGTTAGCCAGTTTCTTCATTCCATTTTTAATTATGGCAATTATCTATTTGAGTATTGGGATTTATCCAGGAAGTAGTCGCAGTGTTTTAGCCAGCGATGCCTTTTCTCAATTTTCAAATTTTCACGCAAGCTTTAACAATGTTCTTCATGGAAAACAAAGTCTTTTCTATACGTGGAATGCTTCTTTGGGACTAAACTACTTGTCCTTAATTTCCTATTATCTTGGTGGCTTATTTACGCCGCTCGTCTTTTTCTTTAACAATCAAAACATGCCTGATGCGCTCTATTTCCTAACGTTGTTGAAAATTGGGAGTGCTGGCTTGAGTTTTTGGTTCTTGGCAAAACAAACCTTTAAGATTCCTAAATGGTCCCATGTGACTTTAAGTGTGTCTTATGCGCTAATGTCCTTCATTGTGGCCCATTCAGAATTAATTATGTGGCTGGATGCCTTTATTTATCTGCCACTCGTAATTTTAGGAATTCATCGTTTAATGGACCAACGAAAACCGACATTATTGTTTGTCAGTTATTTCTTGCTTTTCATTACAAATTATTATTTTGGCTTTATGATTGGGTTGTTTTCCTTCCTGTACTATTTTGCACGAACGTTTACAGACTGGCAACGATATAAATCTCGAATCGTTGCGTATTTTACTACTTCTCTTTTAGCTGGTGGAGCATCCATGATTATGGTCTTACCTGCTGTCTTAGATTTACGAACCAATGGTGAAACTCTTTCTGAAATTACAACCTTTAAAACAGAAGCGACTGCCTTTTTAGATATTATTATGAAAAATATGATTGGCGTTTACGATACAACCAAATATGGGTCCATTCCTTTTATTTACATTGGGTTGTTGCCTTTGATTTTTTGTCTCTTCTATTTCGTTACGAAAGAAGTTCCATTGAAAAACAAACTACTTTTTGGCAGTTTGTTTGTCCTATTGATTGCTAGCTTTTACATCACGCCCTTAAATTTATTCTGGCACGGTATGCATGCGCCGAACATGTTTCTTTTCCGCTATAGTTTCCTCTTTTCATTCTTAGTTATTTTGCTTGCAGGTTATGGTTGGGAGAAATTTGAAAAGGATGATCTCGGTGTCTTAAGCGGCTTGATTTTGATTCTTTTAGCAATTTTTGCTCTTGCAATGGGCACAAAAGGTGCTACTAGTTATACGTATGTGACTTTAACCTCTTTCGTATTAACGGCAACTTTTTTACTATTATACTTTTTCGGGATTGCTTTTTATCAATTGAAAAAAGCGCCTATGCAATACTTAGTGATTTTGTTATTGCTGCTCGTTTCTGGTGAAGCAATCATTAACACACGGGCGATGGTCACTGGTATTTTAGATGATTGGAACTACGCATCACGCAGCTTGTATTCTGAGCCTTATCCTGACTTAAAAAATCTAGTCGATCAAACAAAAAAAGAAAATGATACCTTTTACCGCTTGGAAAATTTAAATGGTGTTTCGGCCAATGACGGCATTAACTATGGCTACAGTGGCATTAGCATGTTTTCTTCCGTACGGAACCGACATTCTTCAACATACCTAAACGCCTTAGGTTTCCGCTCACGAGGCACGAATTTAAATATTCGTTACCAAAATAATACCTTGTTAATGGATGCTTTGATGGGCATTAAATACAATATTGCTGAAAACAATCCAATGAAATTCGGCTTTGAGCGACAAGCTGCTGCTGGTAAATATCAGCTTTATCGTAACGAAAATGCTTTGCCGTTAGGATTTTTAGCAGACAAAGAGATTTACAATGTCCGGCAACCTCTCAATGATAATTTAGGTAGTCAAACAAATTTACTAAATGCTTTAGCCAATACTAATGAACGGTATTTTACCTTTTATCAACCAACGATGACGCTTCAAAATAACGTGACAATTACGCAAAATACAGCTGGCGTAACTTTTACGGAGAAACAACATAACGTAGCCAAAGAGATTTCTTATACAGTCAATGTGCCCGCCAATACGCAAGCTTATTTGAGTTTATTCCCAACGGATTTTGCTCAATTGGAAAGTTCCACTGCGACGGTCACCGTGAACGGCTCAAGTCAGCAATCACAAATTGGCATTACTGGCCAATATTATAACTTAGGTTACTATCCCAAAGATACAACCGTTAACTTCAAAGTAAGTTTTTATGGAACCAAAGCAGTAAGTTTTGTTCAGCCGCAAGTGGTTGGCTTAAATACCAATGCATTTGAAAAAGCCATTTCCGCCGTGCAAGAAAAAGGCGTTGATTTAACAACTGGCAAACGCTCTGCTTCAGGTACCTTTACCGCCGACAAAGATCAAGTACTCGTCACTACAATTCCTTATGACAAAGGTTGGCGTGTCAAAATTGATGGCAAAAAAGTTACCCCAAAAGCCTTTAAAGATGCCTTTCTAAGCGTTCCTGTCAGCGCTGGAACCCATACTATTCAGTTCTCTTATTTACCAGAAGGATTGATTCCTGGCATCGTGTTATTCGTTCTATGTACTGGTGGTTTCGTTGCCTACGTAACCTTGATTCCTGCTAGACGAAACCGTAAAAAAGAAGACAAATAAAAAATCACGCGATGGCTAAGTCATCGCGTGATTTTTTTAAATTTCAGTCATTGCTTCTTCCACAAGCGAAACACTTTGATGTCTTCCTTTCGTAATCAACAAGGAAAGTTGCACAAAAGCAAAGAGTACGCTGGTCCGCTTAGGATAAGCAAAATAACGTGGTTGCCAACTAGTGACATATTGTTCTTTGCGCTTGCGTGTATCTTGAAACGCATAAATTTGATAACTATACTTGTAAAAAATATTAACAAAGCGTTCTTTTAAGAAAGAGTACTTGCTCTCCCCTACGTTAGCCAACGGCGCCATCCCAATATCAATTAATTGATAGCCCTGCTGTTGATAGGTTTCAATAAAATGAGTGAACAAATATTCTCTAGTAAAAGCAGGTGCGTCTGAACGAATACGTAACAAATCATACGAAATACTTTTGCCTTTTTCCATTTCTTTTCCAGTAATGAAACCGATGACCGTTTGTTTCTGTCTCACCAAGCCCACGCTACTGCATTTCAAGTACTCGGGATCCAACCGTCCACCAATAAAGTAGCGCTCTTTTTGATTCCGTGACCAGTCCGCAGAAACTCGTTCTAACTCTTGATATAAGGCATCACTAATCGTTTCGGGATAAAATTCAAACTGAAAATCCGCTGCTTCCGCTGCTATTTTTTCAGTCACTGTTTCCGTCCAGGCTGTTTGATTCACTGTTGACGGCTCATCAAATTGAATCAAGCCTTCTTCCCCAACTTTCATAAATTCAAAGCCGCAATCGTGAAGATTCATAACATATTCTTCCGAAATACGATAAAAAACTAATTGATAACCTAACAAATCAGCTTGATCCATAAACGCCAGTGTCGCCGCTGTCCATTTCTCTCGTTGCCCAATCGGATCCGCCAAGACAAAGCATTTATTAAACTTCATTTGAAACCCAAAAAGTACTTGATCTTCGCCTTCTTCTTGGTAATAAAAATGACCATAATCCTTTAAATACAAAAATTGACTGCCTTCGTTGCCACCAAATTTTTCCAAAAAGCGTGTCAACCGCGCTTTCTCAAATCCCTCACCTAAAGTAACAGTTGTTTCGGCTAAATATTGATACAAAAAGAATAAACCAATCAAGGAAATACTTAATCCAATCAATCCGTTAAACCAAACATCATCTGACGGAAACAACAAAAAGTGATTGATAACTTGATTGCCACCAGCTGGTCGTGCGGCGTAATAGCCAGCAACCGCATAACCGATAAACAAGCAGCCAAACAAAATACTATCTACCGTTAAAGCGCCCCATGAATAAACAAACTTTTCACGATAAAATTCTTTACGAGCCAAAATAACCGCCAATAAAATAACAGCATAAACAGCAATCAACTGCCACGAAGTCGTTCGTGCCACCGTATTTACAATACAAAATCCTAGTAAAATAATTGTAGGCCAATAAGCTTTTTTCACTTTCATAGAAATGCCTCGAGCTAAACCTAATAACAAGAATCCTACAAATAAATTCAATGTTTGATCTAAAAAATTAAAAGAAAAGGGAAGTAACACTTGGAATAAACGACTGACATTCGACAAATTCGTCACAGTCGACAATAGAACCATCATAATCCCTGCAAAATATAACGCCGCCACCAAAATAAAATGCGCCACTTTTTGTGAAAATAACCGAGGTAAATTATCAAAAAATTGATTGACTTTCATGCCTGCTTGTTGCAAGAACAAAATAACTCCTGTCATAAAAGGCGTCACATAATAAAACAAACGATAATACAACAACCAGACGACCGCTTGTGATCGATCAATCCCTAATTGTGATAAGCCCAAAATCATTAAGACATCAAACGTTCCCATACCACCAGGAACCATAGTTAACATCCCAATCAACGTAGCGATAACAAACATTGGGTAAACAGAAACCATCGAAACTGGCACCTGCATCAAGCGACCTATCATCAAGAAAGCAAACATCCCACCTAGCCATTGACCTAATGAAGCGCCGAATAATAGGAGCACTGCTTTTGGAAAAAATGTTTTAAACAATGTTCGCCGTTTTAAATACGTGAAAAACCAGAGCGCTGGCGCAATCAGGCTGCCCAATAATAACCAAACCCAATATTCACGAAAAACATTTTGGGTTCGAATAAAAAATAAATCAACAAACGCCACAAAAGATAAAATAGATAACCCTGAAATCAAGAACAGAGCAACTTTTGAGACCGTTGCTACAACCTTGCCCCGCGGTACATCTTTTCCGTAAAAATTAATCCGTAGCGTTGCCCCAACCACGCCGCCAAAACCCGCTAAGTTATTAATGGTATTGGTGACCCAAGCCGAAGTTAACCAATCCATTCGTTTCATTGGTGGCTTACCTTCTTTTTCCAATAATTTAACGACTACATAGTCATAAAGGAGCATCGGAATAACCCCTAATAGTCCTGCCAAGACCATACCAATTAAACGCCCCGTACTTTGTTGTTCCATCGTGGAAAAAATATCCGCCCAGCTCATGCCTTGAGCGATATGTGTCACTTGGTTAGCCACGAAAACTAATACAGAACCAAGAAAAATTAGTTTCAATAATAAACTGTGTTCTTTCAACCACTGCGTTAGTTGGCTAATATTTTTTTTCATCTTATAGCCTCTTTCATATCTCTTTTCTATTCATTTAACTTTCGTTTTATCGATTTTCTTCCATGGTAGCCTATTTGCTGAAAATTTTCCAGCACGGCTAGACATTTTGGCTGAATCGTATTGTTTTATTGAAAAAAAGAGTGAGAAAAAAATCTAAGACGATTTTTTCTCACTCTTTTAACTGTATTTTTTACGCCACTACTTCTGCGATAATCTCAATCTCCACCAACACATCCATCGGTAATTTAGAGATTTCAATCGTTGTGCGTGCAGGATATTCCGCACTAAAATACTCAGCATAGACTTCATTGAATGCCGTGAAATCCGCCATATTTTGTAAATAGCATGTCGTTTTGACTACATGAGCAAAATCACTACCAGCTTCTGTTAAAATCCCTTGAATATTTTTCAGTACTTGATTGGTTTGTTCTTTAATCGTTGTCCCAACCACCTTGCCTGTTTCAGGATCCAGTGGAATCTGACCAGAAGTAATCAATAAACCATTCACAATTTTTGCTTGTGAATATGGCCCAATTGCTTGTGGTGCTTGCTTTGTTTTAATTGTTTTCATTTCTTTTCCCCCAGTAAATGACAAGTTGTTACTTTTTGTTATTTTATTTGTTTCTATTTTTCCATTGTACTGCAACCATTTTCGGAATGCTATCTTTTCTCAATTATTCCTAAGCGCTGATGCTGTGCCATCCTTTTGTAAAACAGCTTCAAAACCTTGGCGCATCCTTTCAAGTCCTTCGTGTAGTTTTGCTTGCGAACAGCCAATATTTAACCGTAAAAATCGTTGCCCATTACCGCCATAAATCGAGCCGTCCATAATAGCGACTTTCCCCACAGAAACTAAAGCCGCTTGTAAGCGGGCCACATCTGGAACTGCCGCTGATACATCCAACCACATTAAGTAAGTGGCTTCCAGCTCCGTCACTTTAATTTTTGGCAAATATGTCTGTAAAAAATCTTTCACGTAACGTTGGTTCTCCGCTAAATAATCATTCAACTCGTCAACCCAAGTACCACATTTTTGATAGGCCGTCATGGTTGCTAGCATTCCCAAAATACTTGTTGATGATAAACCATCGGCGTTTTTTAATTTGAGCTGAAAAGCGTCACGCAATTCGTTATCTGGAATTAAGGCGTAAGCAAAAATCAGCCCTGGAAAATTAAAGGTTTTCGTGCCACTGGTAATAATGGCAGATTTTTTATAATCAAATTGCGTAATTGGTCGATGAACATGGCCTTTATTAACGATATCCATATGAATTTCATCAGAAAGTAAAAACACATCATACTGTTGGCACAATGAAACTATTCGCTCTAATTCCCATTGCTCCCAAACACGTCCTGTTGGATTATGCGGGGAACATAAAAGCAAACAGCGATTTTCTGGTTGCGCTAGTTTTTTTTCTAAATCAATAAAATCAATGCTGTAGCGCTTCTCTTGATAAAGCAGTTCATTCGCCACTACTTGCCGCTTATTTTCCTGAATAACTTTAAAAAATGCATCATAGGCAGGTGTTTGTAAAATAATGCCCTCCCCTTCGTTAGTCAATAATTGAATCAAAGCAGAAATACCATAGATAACGGTCGGGGTATACATAATCCAGTGTTCTTCAATCTTCGTCTGGAATCTTGTCTGGTACCACGTTTGAATTGCTTCTTTTAATTGCGGATGGTTCCACCTCGTATAGCCAAATACTGGATGGTTCAAACGCTCCTGTAATGTTGCCAGAACTGCCTCTGGCACAGCAAAATCCGTATCGGAAATAGTGAAGGGAAGCAAGTCCGCTTCCCCAAATCGGTCTTCTACAAAATCCCACTGTGTACAATACGTTCCTCGTCGATCAATTGCTTTATCAAACGACACACTCTTCACCTTCTGTCTTTTTTCTAACCTAAAATCATCTCTAATTGATTACGGACCATTGTCACTTTGGTTCCGATAATCACTTGTACATTCTGCGCATCTAAATGTACAACGCCTAAAGCCCCTAATTGCTTTAATTTGTCATCATCTACTTTATTAGCATCTGCTAACACTAAACGTAAACGCGTAATGCAATTATCAATAGCTTGAATATTCTCTTGCCCACCCAAAGCCGCTAAAATCCCAGGCGCATCATAGCCACCCGTTTTCTTATATTGAACTTCTTGATCGGTATATTCAGTCTCATCTAAGACCTTGTCTCGTCCAGGTGTTTTTAAATCAAAGGTTACAATGACTGTTTTAAAGACGAAATAATAAACAACAAACCAGATAGCGCCGACAATGAGAACCCACCACCATTTTGTATAAGTTCCTTGTAACAAGCCAAAAATAACAAAGTCCAGTAGCCCGCCATCAGTGTTCCCAATCACAACACCTAATAAAGCCATTACCATGAAACCTAGACCAGTCATAATGACATGAAACAGCCATAATAATGGACTAATAAATAAGAATAAAAATTCAATTGGTTCTGTAATGCCAGTGATAGCCGTAGCAATTACACCCGAAAGGAGTAAGCCTTTAATCTTATGTCGATTCGCCGGAGCTGCAGTATGATACATCGCAAGTGACGCCGCTGGTAAGCCAAAAATAAAGGTCGGCATTTTCCCTTGTGACAAGAAAGCTGTTGCGCTTGGTGAAATCGGTAAATTATTTTGCAATTCTGCATAGAAAATATTTAACGCGCCAAACACTTCTTTGCCAGCCACCACCGCTGAACCCCCTGCTTCAGTAAAACGAATCATGGAAACCAAAATATGATGCAACCCAAACGGTAACAGTAGACGTTCCCCTGAACCAAACAGAAAAGGCCCAAAAATACCAGAACGTTGGATAAGTTGGCCAATCGCCATAATCATTAGCGCGAAAAGTGGCCAAACTAACGGAATTACTAAGCCCACGAATGCCATTACTAATGAAGTAATAATTGGCACAAACCGTGCGCCAGAAAAGAAGGCAAAACTATCTGGTAGTTGCACCGTATAAAATCGATTATGCAACTTATAGACAATAAGCCCAGCGATAATTCCACCAAGAACACCCATTTCAATCGTTTGAATCCCAAAAACCATTCCTTGGCCGGCTTCCCGCAACTGCTCAGGATCCACGAGGCGATTCGTCTGCACTAAATAGAAATTAATCGCTAAATTCATCACCGTATAGCCTACGAAACCTGAAAACGCAGCAATTCCTTTTTCTTTCCGAACTAACCCCAACGGAATGGCCATTGCAAACATGACAGGTAAATAGGCAAACGCAAAACCACCAATTGTCGACATAAATTGGAAAATAATTTTCACTGCGGGCTTTCCTAAAAACGGGATCGTTTCAATCATGGATTCACTGGAAAAAGAACTTCCTAATCCCAACAAAATCCCCATAAAAGCTAATAAAGCCACTGGCAACATAAACGTTTTACCTAATCCTTGGAAAAACTCCCAGAAAGTCGCTTTCTTTTTCTTTACTGCCATTTCTTAACTCCTCCATTCATTCTTTACAAAACTAAAAATGATTGCGTTTACATTCATTGCCCTCATTATAACTAGCCCAAAACAAAGAAAAAAGAGGCTACACTCTTTCTGTATCCCCTTACATCATTTAGTATGGTGTTGCATAAAATTACCGCGGCTGCTTTGCCTCTGCGTACATTAATAAAACCGTATCGAACAAACAAATGACAGCAATTCTTGAACTTAAATCCACGCGCTGATGATAACGTGTCGTCCCTTTGGCAAATAACGTCGTCGTCGACAATTTTTCCAAGGTGCTTCCTTTAGTCGAAATCAAACTAATCATCGGCACTTGCTGTTCCTGCGCTACACGTGCATACGCTAAAATCCCCTTAGTTTCTCCTGTATAACTGACAAAAATGGCTAAATCCTGTCCGTCCAGATTCTTAACTGCTGCCGCTTGTTCATCCCAATCAGATCGTGCATAGGCTTTTTTTCCTAAAAATGTTAGCTTTCGTGCAAAATCAGTACAAATAGGAAAACTGCCACCAACACCGAACACTTCAATCGTATTCGCACGCTCAATCATTTTAAGCATTTCCGCGACTTTGGCTTCATCCATTTGTTGAAAACTATCTTGCACATTGGCAATCAACTGTTGCGTAATAGCTTGAAAACTACGACTATCGCTTTCTGTGCTCTCGCTCTGCACCGATTGGACGATTGCGTATTTTAATTCTTGGAAGCCTCGATAACCTAAGTGTTTTGCTGTCCGAGAAATAGTGGCTGTTGAGACAAACAACGCCTGCGCCACCTCATAAATGGTTTGTGAACTAATTTCCGTCATATGCGTCAAAATATAATCCAGTACTTGATTTTCAATTTTACTTAAATGATTTCGTTTCTTTTCTAACAAAGCGATTAATCCCTCAGTCGACATCCAATCCCTCACTTTAAATCCTTTTTTATAATTATACACCAGAATATTCTGATTATTTCAATAAGAAAGTCCAAAATAACCAACAGCGGCTCCATCATTCGCCAGAGAAAAAAATCAGCCTTCCGATGGAGGTGTTTGTTGCGCTTTCTTGCTATACTCTGTATATAGAAAACAGGAAAAATTTGGAGGTAGTACGTATGAATAATCAACGACCAATGTTTATAAATATTCTTTTAGTGGTCCTTTTATTTTTAGTTGTCGGTTCACTCTTTAGTGCCGTTGTCGGTATCGTGGGAAGCTTATTGTGGCTAGCAGTAAAAATTTTAGTTCCCGTAGCGATTATCGTGTGGCTTGTTCGAACAATTTCGGGAAATAATGGCAACTGCCACCGTCGTTATTAAAAAAAAACAGGTTTTCCTTTTCGGAAAACCTGTTTTTTTACTTCTTTTATCTAAAAGCATATACAATATTACTAATACCAAACATCATAAAGTAGAAGCCAACTAAGAAGCTTAAAGTTAGTGCTGAAGACAATGGATTAAATAATAACATTACACCTAAGATAATCCCTAAAACGTCAACAATTAATGTGAACCAGAAGTAACCTGTGCTTACTCGTTTAGCAAAATCTAAAGTAAATAAGCCGAAAATTGAGTCGAATAAAAACCAAATTGCAAAAACAAATGGTAACACAGCGACACCAATATTTAAGTTAAACAATAAGTAAACACCAATGAGGATATCAATAATCCCTAAGATGATTGGTGCATAAGCTTTGTAGCCTAGCAATTCTTTCATACGATTACGTACAAAAATTTCGAAAATCCCTTTAATAATAGCAAAAATCGCAAAAACCATCACAATGGCAATTAAATTACCGGCAGGATTTTGGAAAGAAATTAATGCAGTCAGAACAAATAGAATTCCTAATACTAATGAACCCCAGTCCATTCCATGATGTTGTCGTTGTTCCATGACACTCACTCCTCTATAAAATAATTTATTACACTTATTATGTTACTACTATTTTACAAGGTGTCAAATATTTTCATCGTGCTTTCTGAAAACCATTTCAATGATAACTCCATTAAAAACAACGTATCACTTGATTGTCTCTTTTTTGGTGCAAAATTGTGCCTTTTTTGTATAAATAAGTCCCTCGTTTTCCCACAAAAAAACCGCTACTTTTTCATCTAGTTTATAAAAAAGTAACAGTTATAAATTATTTTTTCTTTTTCCCAATCGAGAGAATCCCTCTTTTTATGACATCAAAGAAACTCAAAGATTGGACCATATGATCTGGGTCAACATATTCACGAATAGCTCGTAACACTCGCTTCGGCTCTTTTGAAGCAAACGTATACGTCCCATTTTTCTTGGTTTGAATCGCATAACGAGGAATCCATTTTCCTTTGAACATTACTGAAGCCAACACGTAATCGACTTCTTCCCACGGAATTTGGATAAACTTACGTGGATCTTTGGCATGGTAAAATTCAAACCCGCGGTCACCTATCATAATTTGTCCATAATCTGTTAATCCTGTAAATGCCGTCGCATCTATAACTAAATCAACTTTTGTGTTTAATGATTGTACCATGTTATCTGCTCCATTTCATTCAACTAATTCCTCTTTATTATACGTTTCTTTCCTGATCGAAACAAACAAAATTACATCTTTGTTTAAAAAAGCGGAAGAAAAGTTTCTCGACTTCTCTTCCGCTTTTTTTGATTAGAAGTAATAAACTTACCTCGTCATTCTTATAATAAGCCGATTAAGTGGCCGACAACGCCGACTACGAATAAACCAAGAATGATAACGATTGGGCTAACTTTTTTCTTCAATAACCACATACATAAGAATGTAAGTAGTAATGGTGCTAGACCTGGAATCAATTGATCTAAGTTATCTTGTAAAGTAGTAACTTTCGTTGGTGAAAGCGCCAAGCCTTGGTTCACTTGTTCAAAGGCTTTATGCATTCCTTCACCGCCAGCAGGAAGTTTATCCCACTCGATATAAGCACCTTTGTCTAACTTAACTTGTGAGACAATTGGTAAGAACTTAATCGATACCCAACGTTGAACTAATGCGGCCAGTACGAACATCCCTAAAATAGAAGCACCTTTTGTAATATCTTGTAGTAAACCACCTGAAAGGTCATCAGTAATTTTAGAACCTGCTTTGTAACCAAACTCTTGTGTATACCACATGAATGACCAACGAATTAAGTTCCAAGCAACGAAGAATAAGATTGGGCCTAAGATGTTACCACCCATTGCTAAGGAAGCACCTAAAGCGCCTAACATTGGACGAACAGTAAACCAGAAAACTGGGTCACCGACACCGGCTAAAGGACCCATCATCCCAACTTTAACCCCTTGAATCGCTACGTCATCAACTGGTGCGCCATTGGCACGTTCTTCTTCCAAAGCTAATGTTACACCAAGAATTGGTGAGGCAATGTATGGGTGTGTATTAAAGAACTCTAAGTGACGTTTTAACGCCGCTGAACGTTCTTCTTTCGTTTTATATAATTTTTTGATTGCTGGAATCATTGAGAATGCCCAGCCGCCGTTTTGCATACGTTCATAGTTCCAAGAACCTTGGATAAATGTTGAACGCCAAGCTACAGCTAAACGATCTTTTTTAGTTAATTGAATTTTTTCTGCCATTTTCTTTGCTCCTCCTTCAGAATTAGTAGTCGTTTAAAATATCGCCTAATGGGTCGCCAGAGTTGCCTCCGCCATTTGAGTTAGAAGAACCGCCCATTTTAGATAAGTTCAAGTAAATAAGAGCTAAAGCGACACCTAAAGCACCTAATGCGATTAATGTTAATTGAGAAATCGCTGCGACTACGAAACCGATAATGAAGAATGGCCATACTTCTTTTGTTGCCATCATGTTGATTACTAATGCATAACCTACGGCAACGACCATACCACCACCGATAGCCATACCATCAGTTAACCAAGCTGGCATTGATTCTAAGAAATTACGAACAGTGTCAGCAGGAATGAATAGTAACGCACCTGCTGGAATCGCAATACGAATACCTTGTAAACATACAGCGAAAATGTGTAACATTTCAACTTGTTTAATGTTGCCTTTTTCAGCAGCCGCATCCATCATGTGAACGATTGGAACCGCAACTGTCCGAACGATCATTGTTAAGAACAAACCTGCAACCGCTAAAGGAACTGCGATGGCAATCGCTGAAGGAACACCTTTAACACCTTGGCCACCTAAAACTAAAATAATTGCTGAGGCAACAGATGCTAAAGCGGCATCCGGTGCAACGGCAGCCCCGATGTTCGCCCAACCTAACGCGATCATTTGTAAAGTACCACCTAAAACAATTCCGGCTTCTAAATTACCAGTAACTAATCCGATTAATGTACATGCTACTAACGGTTGGTGGAATTGGAACTCATCCAAAATCCCTTCCATACCAGCTAGAAAGGCAACGAGTAAAACTAAAATAATTGATATAACAGACATGATAAGCCTCCTATTTTGATTTGTATTTGACGAGTTACGCGTTTGCTAACTCATTTTTTGCTTTTTTCAAAATTTCGTCCATATTCGCTTTTGAATCATTTGGCACTTTACGCACATCAAATTTGATGCCTTTGGCTTTTAATTCATCAAACGTATCAACGTCTTCTTGACCCATTGATAATACTTTGCTTACAACGACTTTTCCAACAGAGTGAGCCATTGAACCAACGTTTACTTCTGGGATTTCTACGCCGCCTTCAACCACTTTTAAGACGTCTTCAGGATTTTCAAATAATAATAATGCTTTTGTATTGCCAAAACGTGGATCTTTCGCTACTTCAATCATTTTACTGATTGGAATAACATTGGCTTTTACTCCTGGAGGAGCTGCTTGTTCGATTAATTTCTTACGTAAGTCATCTTTTGCAACGGCATCAGAAACAACAATAATTCTGTTTGGTTGTGTTGCTTTTGTCCAAGCTGTTGCTACTTGACCATGTAATAAACGTGAATCAATACGTGCTAGCACAAATTTAATTTTGCCATCGCCAACAACTGTACCTGGTGGTAACGAACCTTTTGGCTGTGCATCTTCTGTCGCAGCAGCTTTTGGTGCTTCTGCTGGTTGTAACTCTTCTGGTTTAACTTTGACACCATCTTTTGCTGTTTCAAGAATGTGTGTCGCAATTTCTTGTGCTGATTCCATAGAGAAACGAGAAGCATATGCTTCAATAACCATTGGTAAGTTCATACCTGCAACGATTGCCCATTTGTCTTTATGATCTTCTAACAATGAGTTCGCTTGGTTAAATGGTGTTCCTCCCCATAGGTCAACTAAAAATAGTACTTCGTCTTGATTGTCAAACGATGCAATGGCTTCTTGCATTTTTGCTTTTACATCATCGGGACCTTCGCTAGGCATTAACGTAACTGCTTTTACATTTTCTTGTTCGCCAAAGATCATTGCACCAGATTGCAAGATCCCTTCAGCAAATTCACCGTGACTTGCTAGGATAATTCCTACCATTTTTATACCTCCTGTATAATTGATGTTTTTTTTCATGGTTGTACTGCTAAACGCTTTCACTTTTTGAAAAAAATCAGATAAATCAGATTCTGACAAAAATAAATGAAAAAATTTCAATAGTTCTTGATTTTTTTCAACATCAGCACTTGCCTTTATCAATACAGTTCATGAAGCAATGATGTTGGTCCTAGGCCACCACATCCTTTCAATGTCTTTCGTCTGTAAAAATTAACGTCAGCTGGCGTTATTTTCTTTGCTACGCTCTTTTTTCAGTAAATCCATCAAATTCACTTGGCTGTCTGCTGCGACTTTTCGAATTTCCAATTCAATACCTTGTTCATTTAAAAACAGAAATGCTTTTAAATCGTTGGCATCCACTGCGACTGCATTCGTAATCATTCGCTTGCCTGTGCTGAAACTCATTCCGCCAATATTCACAGAAGTTAGTTGTACACCGCCTTCGACCACTCGTTTCACGTCCAAAGGATTAGTGAATAACAACATGGCTCGAAACGAATCAAAACGAGGATCAGGGTAAACATCAATCATTTTTTGAACAGTGATGACATTTACTTTGACACCAGGTGGAGCAGCTTGAACCAACAAGGCTTTTCTCAAATTGTCATGAGCAACGGAATCACTAACCACTAAAATGCGATTAATGTTCGTCAATTTTGCCCAAACAGTTGCTACTTGGCCATGAATTAATCGATCATCAATTCGAGCTAAACGAATATCCATTACCATCGGGAATGCTCCTTTAAATTCATTTTTAAAGGTTAGGACCTTTGTCTTTTTACTTAAAAATTTTAGGTAAAAAGGGACACCTTATTATAAGCAAGTTTCGTGCCAACTTTAGTGTATCGGTTCGAAACCTAGAAAATTATAGGTTTTTTTAAGAAAATAAAAAAAAACGATACACTAATAAATAGTGTATCGTTTTTCTGTATTAATCTAGTGTATCAATTTCGGTGATTTTATCTTCGATACACTGAGCATTTTTGACTAACTGTGCGATAAAATAAACTTCTTCTGCTGGAACATCCATATTAAGAGCTTCTTCCATAGTCTCAATTGAGGACACAATCACTGGATAAATTGGTTCTTGAACCAATCGACCAAGTTCCTTTTCTGAAACCGTCAGTGTATCATTCCGTAAAATACGCTCCAACATGCCCGATGTGTGCATAATCAAATTGATGTAAAATGTGTACTCTTCTGGCATCGCTAATTGGGTTTGGATATTTTTAGCGAATGACCACAACAGATCAATGATTTTTTTTCCATTAATGAAAGTGAAACTTTGCTCCATATATTTTAGACAAATTTCTTTTGCTGCCGCTTCGTCCAACGGCTTATTCATTACTTCTTCTTTCCGCTCTGCTAGTAATTGCTGAATAATTTTTTCTGCTTCACCGGAAAAGAAATTTTCCATGGAAATATAAGGAACACCAATTTTGGGATTGGTAATCCCAGTTGTCGCAATAATTTCATAGTCTTCTTGAATTTTAGGCAAGACTTCTTTCATATTTACAATGGACAAAGGAATCACTTCTAAATGCCAGTCTATTTGTGGCAAGACAGCTTCCTCAATAAGCTCTTTCATTCGGCGCGCAGTTCCTTCTCCAGAAGCGCAGATAGCAATAATTGCTCTTGTTTTCCAATTTTCAATGATTTGTTTCGTTTCACTTTGGCGAATATCGGCATAGCCATGAAAGTTTTTTAAAGACTCGTGAAGTGTTTCCAATTGCGTATCAATTAATGCGGTTTTGCGGGCCGCTTCAAGAACAATTGGCGTGGTCACCATGTCTACTGTCCGCACATCAATGCCTGTCTGGCGTACAATTTCTTCTGAAAAAGTACTTAATGAACCCATATCCACCAATAATAGTACGCCATTCTCTTCATTCACTTCACCAACTGCTTCAACGATTTTACGCAAAGCTTCTTTCGGTGGCATATCTAACGGCATATCCACAGCCTTCAAATTATCAACATTTAACAATTGAGAAACCACTTGTACCATACTGCTAGCGGTACTATTTCCGTGCGCAGCCACGACAATGCCAATCCGGCCAGCCTCAGGATTTTCTCTTAAAGAAATGAGCAAAACAGCTAAATAGTAACTTTCAGATTCAGGAATCTCCATCTGATAACTACTTTCAATAATATTTTTAATTTCTTTTGCTGTTTCAAACTCTGTTGGATAATCTAAAACCATATTTCGAATACTTTCATTTAAAGGATGCTTAGGATCTTTGCCTAATTGGATGCGTTTCAAGAAAGAACTAATGTGTAAACTCATTGCATAAATAAAGTTGGGTTGAAACGAATACGATAACCGCTTCGCTGCAAAATTATAAATTTTCTTAGTGACATCAATAATTCGTTGGTCAACAATTTCAGCCAATTTATTTTCTGTATCAAAGGTGAACCCATAATCTTTGTAGAAAGATTTTAAATGAACATTGATATCCGTTGTAATAAAATTATTAATTAGTTCTTGGTCCAAGCCGTCTGCTTTTAAGAGAGCCGCTTTATCTCCAATAATCTCATATAGATTGTAAGGCAATTCATAGGCATCTGACTGAATAGCTACTAAAGATTCATTTGGTGATACCACTAATTGCGGTTCCAGATATTTCGATAACTCCGACAATACTTCTCGATTACTGGCAAGTTGCATAATGCCTTCTTTGATATTGTCCGTTAATTCGTCCATCGTAATCATTAATTCCTCTTGTTCCATCTGATTAAGGAACCCTCGCGCAGTCACAAGTTGCACATTCGATTTTAGCTGACCGACATTTCCATAAGAAACACTTCCAATTAACGCTTTGACCACATCTTCTGACAAAGAGATTCGCCGTTGAATCCGCGCTGCTTCCATTGAAACCATCACTTTTAGGAGGTCAATTTTTTCTTTCGCAGGACGGTCACTAAAGTTCGGTAATTGAATGATAATCGGAATGCGTCGCACAAAAGTATTCAATAAAGAAGAAGTAGGATTCTCCGTCGTAGCACAAATAATCCGAACATCCGCATGATGTGATTTCACTGTTTCACCTAAACGCGCGTACACGCCGTGATCCATAAAATAAAAAATCATTTCTTGTCCTTCGGGTGGTAACCGATGTACTTCATCTAAAAACAGAATGCTGCCATCTGCTTCATCAATAATCCCTTCTTTCGCTTTCGTAGCGCCTGTGAAGGCCCCTTCTACATACCCAAATAAATGCGACATCAAAAGTTCTGGATTATGCGCATAGTCTGCACAGTTAAACACCACAAACTCTTTTTCTTTGGCCACAATTTGGTTCAGCTTCGCAAATTGAAACATGGCATGAGCAAAATAAGTTTTCCCAGAACCTGTTGGTCCAGTAATTAAACAATTCAAGCCTTTTGGCGGATATAAAATCGCTGCTTTGGCTTGTTCCACCGGCGTTTTCATGCTTCCAGCTGAACCGATAATTTTTTTGAAAATATCTTCAACTTCTGGGGTTTTACTTGTCGTGACTACTGGTTCAACCAATGGTTCGATAAAAGTTTTTGTGGAGTGATCCATTGATTTTTCCCGATAACTTTTAACTGGCTTGGTTAATGGTCGATGCTGAAACGCCACCTGCGCGACATATTTTACTGGTCGACCAGATAATTTTTTCAAGCGCCCTTCACGAACGAGTTGATTCAAATCTTTACTAGCATTGGTCCGCTGAATGTTTAAACGTTCTGAAATTTCTTGTGTCGTGACTCCCGCATCACTTGTTAAGGTCATTGGCGTTAAATTCTTCGTTTGCTCTTTAACATATTGATAGATTTTTTCAATCCGCTTCATTTTTGATGGCTCCTTTAATCGATACACTAATTAATTTACATGATACAGTGTATCATTAAAAAAATACACTAAAAACCCTTTCATGAAAAAAATTTCTGTTTCACATGAAACATTTTGAAAAAACGCCTTTTTTTCTATAAAAAACCCACCTTTTTATTCGTTTCTGTAAAAAGATTGAAACTCCTTGAAAAAAGGTTCTGTAGCCGATATAATGCAGAGAGGTTCAAGAATATATTAAAAGCGAGGAAAACAATTGATTACTGTTAATGATGTAAGTTTACAATTTCCAGATCGTAAACTTTTTGAAGAAGTGAATATTAAATTTACTCCTGGCAACTGTTACGGCTTAATCGGCGCAAACGGTGCAGGAAAATCAACGTTTCTTAAAATTTTATCAGGTGAGATTCAACCGACAACTGGCGTGGTTTCAATGGGTCCTAATGAGCGACTAGCAACGCTGAAACAAAATCACTTTGACTACGAAGACTACACTGTTTTAGAAACTGTAATTATGGGACATAAACGTCTTTACGAAGTAATGAAAGAAAAAGATGCTATCTATATGAAAGAAGATTTTTCAGATGAAGATGGGATTCGTGCCGCAGAACTAGAAGGCGAATTTGCTGAACTTGACGGTTGGGAAGCAGAACCTGAAGCAGCTGTTTTACTCCAAGGGCTAAACATTCCAGAAGAATTACATGATCAAAAAATGAGCGAATTAACAGCTGGTCAAAAAGTCAAAGTGTTATTAGCTCAATCTCTTTTTGGTAAACCAGATGTCTTACTATTAGACGAGCCGACAAATGGTTTAGACACCCGCTCAATCAATTGGTTAGAAGAATTTTTAATCAACTTTGAAAATACCGTTATCGTGGTTTCCCATGACCGTCATTTCCTAAACAAAGTCTGCACTCACATGGCAGATTTAGACTTTAGTAAAATCAAACTTTACGTTGGTAACTATGATTTCTGGTTGGAATCAAGCCAACTAGCGACAAAATTGCAAGCACAATCTAATGCCAAAAAAGAAGAACAAATCAAAGAATTACAAGACTTTATCGCTCGTTTTAGCGCCAATGCCTCAAAATCAAAACAAGCAACGTCTCGTAAAAAAATGTTAGATAAAATTACCTTAGATGACATTCAACCTTCCTCTCGTCGTTATCCATTCGTTGGTTTTACACCAGAACGTGAAATCGGCAATGACTTATTACAAGTTGAAAATGTCTCTGTAACGATTGATGGCAAAAAAATCTTAGATAATATCTCGTTCAACTTAACAAAAGATGATAAAGTGGCATTCATCGCTGACTCAGATATTACAACGACTACGTTATTCAAAGTGATTATGGGCGAAATTACTCCCGATACAGGTTCTGTTCGTTGGGGCGTTACAACTAGCCAAGCTTATTTACCAAAAGACAACAGCAAAGACTTTGAAGAGCCATTAACCATTTTAGATTGGTTACGTCAATTTGCTGGTAAAGAAGAAGATGACAATACGTTCTTACGTAGTTTCTTAGGTCGGATGTTATTCTCTGGTGAAGAGGTACTAAAACCAGTCAATGTTCTTTCCGGAGGCGAAAAAGTGCGTGTCATGCTTTCAAAATTAATGCTTTCCAAAGCCAATGTCTTAGTTTTAGATGATCCAACGAACCACTTAGACTTAGAATCAATCACTGCGTTAAATGATGGGTTGATGGCTTTCACTGGTTCAATTCTTTTTGCTTCACATGACCACCAATTTATCCAAACATTAGCGAACCGAATTATTGCTGTTTCTGATAAAGGGGTTATTGATCGGGCAGAAACAACCTATGATGAATTCTTGGAAAACCCAGAAATTCAAAAACAAATGGACGTTTTATTCAGTTCAGATTATTAAAAAAATAGAGAAGTCATTAAAAAATGACTTCTCTATTTTTTATTTTCTTTTTTCACCAAAAGAAAACACAGCAATACAACCTATTCCGGTATGACTAGTAATGGTGGGTCCTAGAGGATAAATCAGTATCTCATTAACCTCTATTTCTTTTTCAATTAATTCTTTGACTTTTTCCGCGTCATCTTTCGTTCCCGCATATGCAATCAATAGTGTTTGTTTCATTGGCTCTACAATGCCTTGAATCGTTTCTTGCGCAATCTTTTGCAAGGACTTGTTTCGTCCACGAGTTTTACCAACGGATGCTAGTTTGCCTGCCGCATCCACGCGAATAATTGGTTTAATGTTCATTAAGCCACCAAGTGCAGCCGCTGTTTTAGAAATCCGTCCGCCACGTTCTAAATGTTTTAAATCATCTACCGTTACCCACGAGTGAAGTTTCATTTTTTGCTCTTCAAGATAGGCAACAACTTCTCCTAATGAATGACCATCTGTTTGTAATCGAATGGCTTCTCGGACTAACATCCCTTGACCTAAGCTAGCTGCTTTTGTGTCAATAATATGAATTTCTACATTATCATACTCTTCTTTTAACATCTCTACTGATTGCAACGCACTTTGATAAGAGCCACTTAACCCAGATGAAAAAGCTAAATAAATCACCGGTAACCCTTGCTCCACAAAAGGACGGAAAAATTCATTGTAGCGTCCTACATTAACTTGAGAGGTAGTGGGCATACTTCCATTTTTAATAGCCGTTAAGAAGTTCTGATAATCAAACGTTTCACCTAAATCATCGCGATATTCTTTCCCGTCAATTTGAATATTCATGCTAATAAAAGGTACTTGGTTTTCTTTTAAGTATGTATACGGCAAGTCACAACAAGAATCTGTCACTAATTGATAATTCACGGACAATTGCCCCCTTCATGTTTTCTTTTATTTTACCATAGTTTTTCATTTTTATATAAAATTAAAAAAGAACGTAAAGGCTGAACTGGCATAAGCCATCCTTTACGTTCCCTTAAAAATCTGCTTAAATTTGTGCCCAAACGCTTTCTAAAACGTTCGTTTGGTTACGGTCTGGACCTACAGAGAATGTTGAAATGCGCACACCAACTAATTCTGAAATCCGATGCACATAGTTACGAGCATTAGCTGGTAAATCGGCTAAAGTTTTGCAACCAGTGATATCTTCAGACCAACCTGGTAATTCTTCATAAACTGGTTTACAGCGGCTTAATTCTTTCAAGCTTGCTGGATAATGATAAATTAATTCACCATCAAGTTCATAAGCTGTACAAATTTTCACCGTTTCTAAACCACTTAACACGTCAATCGAGTTTAATGACAAGTTTGTAATCCCTGATACACGTTTTGAATGACGCATGACTACTGAATCAAACCAACCGACACGACGCGGACGTCCTGTTGTTGTTCCGTATTCTTTACCGACACGACGAATGGTTTCTCCTGTTTCATCAAATAATTCTGTTGGGAATGGGCCGTCACCGACACGTGAAGTGTACGCTTTGCAGACACCAACCACTTTATTAATTTTTGATGGACCAACGCCACTACCGATAGTTACGCCACCAGCTACTGGATTAGAGGAAGTAACAAATGGATAGGTTCCTTGATCGATATCCAACATGACACCTTGTGCCCCTTCAAATAAAACCCGTTTTCCAGCATCTAATGCATCGTTTAAAATAACCGAAGTATCTGTAACATATTGTTTAATTTGTTGTCCGTATTCATAGTATTCTTCAAAAATATCATCAAATTCAATGGCTTCGCTATCAAACATTTTAACGAATTGACGATTTTTTTCTTCTAAGTTAATTTGCAAACGTTCCGCAAAAATTTCTTTATCCAATAAATCAGCGATACGGATTCCCACCCGTGCTGCTTTATCCATGTAGGCTGGGCCAATTCCTTTAATCGTTGTCCCAATCTTGTTTTCACCTTTCGCATCTTCTTGCAATTGATCCAATTTAATATGATACGGCAAGATGACATGGGCACGATCTGAAATACGTAAATTATCAGTGGCAACATTATTTTCTTTTAAATAAGCTAATTCTTTTACTAAAGATTTTGGATTCACAACTACGCCGTTACCAATTACACTAATTTTTTCTTTATAGAAAATCCCTGAAGGAATTAAATGTAATTTATACGTTACGCCGTCGAATTTAATGGTATGTCCGGCGTTATCTCCGCCTTGGTAACGAGCGATCACTTCTGCGTTTTCACTTAGAAAGTCTGTAATTTTTCCTTTACCTTCATCGCCCCATTGCGTTCCAACAACTACTACTGATGACATTCGAACACCTCGTTCATAATTTTTTTGTCCTGAATCATTGTACCAGTAAAACCAGTCCCTTTCAAGGGTAAAAATCGAATATTCTTTCACAATCAAAAGCGTTTCTGTCAAAAATACGAACATTTTTAGTTATGTTTTTGTAAAATAATAAAATATACGAATATTGTTCGTGTTTTACTCTCTGATTTTAATCCCTTAATAAGCAAAAAAACGAACTCAAAAAATGAGTTCGTTTTTTAAAATTCTGTCCTCGGCGAAAGCGAAGAAAATTTATTATATTCTTTAATGAAAAGTAATTCGACCGTTCCACGCGCACCACTACGGTTTTTCTCAATGATGACTTCTACAACATTGTCAACTTCTGGTGGCTCATGATCACCGTCTTCTCCTTCACCACGATCGTAGTAATCATCACGATAAAGAAAGGCAACGATATCGGCATCTTGCTCAATGGAACCTGATTCACGAATATCACTTAACACAGGACGTTTATCTTGACGTTGTTCCACGCCACGAGAAAGCTGTGACAAAGCGATAACCGGGACTTTTAATTCTTTCGCTAATTTTTTTAATTGACGTGAAATATCAGAAACCTCCTGTTGGCGGTTCTCTTTTCCAGTTCCTTCAATCAATTGTAGGTAGTCGATCAAAATTAGACCTAAGTTGCCTTTTTCTTGTGCTAATTTACGACATTTCGCACGAATTTCGGTAATTTTAATCCCTGGTGTGTCATCAATATAGATATTCGCACGGGACAAACTACCCATCGCAATAATTAAGTTTTGCCATTCTTCTTCAGATAATTGCCCTGTTCTTAAATGGCTGGCCTCAATGGATCCTTCTGCACAAAGCATCCGGTTCACTAATGATTCTGCCCCCATTTCTAAACTAAAAATAGCGACAGCTTTATCTGTCTTGGTGCCGACATTTTGGGCAATATTTAATGCAAAAGCGGTTTTCCCTACCGCTGGACGGGCCGCTAGAATAATTAGCTCTTCCGCTTGCAAGCCAGCAGTCATTTTATCCAATGCTTGATAGCCTGTAGGTAAACCAGTAATCTCTTCATCATTTTGGTATAATTGGTCAATATTCGCAATAGTTGTATTTAGAACATCTGAAATTGATAAAAAGCCACTACGATTCCGCTTTTCGGAGACTTCTAAAATGCTTCGTTCTGCATCATCCAAAATAGATTCAACATCTTCACCTTGCTCAAAGCCTTTAGTTACAATCTCTGTAGCGGTTTGGATTAAGTTGCGCAGCAACGATTTTTGTTCAACAATTTTTGCATAATAAATGACATTGGCAGCTGTCGGCACAGCTAAAGCTAAATCTGACAGATAACTTAGTCCACCAACATCTTCTAACAAATTCTCTTGTTCTAGGCGATCTTTGATTGTTACCACATCAATCGCTTCATTTCGGTCGCTTAAGGTCATCATCGTTTGGAAAATCAACTGATGACTACGACGATAGAAATCTTTAGGTTCCACATATTCCATCGCTTCTATTAGCACATCTGCATCTAAGAAAATAGAACCTAAAACGGCTTGTTCCGCTTCAATATTTTGTGGCGGTACCCTATCTTGCAATAATTCATTCATTTTGTTCTCTCCCACGATGTCTTACTTTCTGGTTCGTTTAGTCTATCCATTTTAACACAATTTCATTAAAAAAAGTACATTTTTTCTCTGCTGATTTCTCTATTTTTAGTTCACTTTCCAATTTTTAAAAATATACAATTAATAAAAATATAATACTTTCGTTAATTTAAATTGTTGTATATTTGATTTTTAAATATTATAAAAAATAATTCTAGTAATTTATTTCGCATAAAAAAGAAGCCGGAGAAATCGGCTTCTTTTTTATCGATTGTATTATTCCGCTACGACATGAACCTTAATTTTCGCTGTAACTTCATGATGTAGTTTGACTGGTACGTTAGTGTAACCTAGAGAACGAATTGGGTTGGCTAATTCGATTTTGCGTTTATCCAATTTTACATTGTATTGTTTGTTTAAGGCTTCTGCAATTTGTTTTGAAGGAATTGAGCCAAATAAACGGCTGTCTTCTCCAGCTTTTGCCTTGATTTCTACAACAGTCTTTTCATCTTCTAAAAAGGCTTGCATTTCTTTTGCTTGTGCTAAAACTTCTGCTTCATGTTTTTCTTGGGCTTTCTTTTGACCCGCTAACGCACTCATGCTCCCTTTATTGGCTTCTTTCGCATAACCATTTTTAATTAAAAAGTTTTGGGCGTAACCAGTTGGCACTTCTTTTACGTCCCCTTTTTTTCCTTTTCCTTTAACGTCTTGTAAAAAAATGACTTTCATTTCCTTCACTCCTGTTCATACATTTCATTAATATTTTGACGAATTACATCAAGTAGTTGCTCTTTTACTTCTGCTACTGTTACGTTTGATAATTGTACTGCCGCATTAGTAAAGTGACCGCCACCACCTAAATTTTCCATAATAATTTGGACATTAATTGAACCATTACTCCGAGCACTAATGCCAATCTGTTGATCCGTCCGCTTGGTAATGACAAATGCTGCATTAATCCCTGCCATAGAAAGTAATGTGTCCGCTGTTTTGGCAGCTGTGACACTATCATATTCTTTGTCTTCACTCCCTGCAACAACGACGGTATCTTTTGTGACATATTCGCTTTTAGAGATTAAATTGTTCATTTCCAGATAGCTTGTAAGATCAGAACTTAATAGATATTGTACTAAAGATGAGTCTGCTCCACAAGTTCGTAAATAACTAGCCACATCAAATGTTCGCGCCGTCGTTCGTGTATTGAAACTTTTCGTATCAACCACAATTCCCGCCAACATCATGGTTGCTTCAAAGGCCTGCAGTTTATTTGCGCTATTACTTTGATATTCGATCAATTCTGTGACTAATTCTGAAGCAGAAGAGGCAGAAGATTCAATATAAGAAAGCAAGGGTTTTGCTGGAAATTCGTCTCCTCGTCGATGGTGATCAATGATTACTACTTTATCAAAACGCTCATAGAGCTCTTGTGAGATCGATAGAGACGGTTTATGGTAATCTACCATAACTAATAAGCTACTTTCTTTCTTGCGCTTCATGGCCTCTTTAGGACTAATAATGCGCTCTTCTAATTCTGGGTACTCTTTAATCGCCTCTAACACTCTTTTGACATCGGGAATGATTTCATTTTCATCTAAAACAATCCACGCTTTTCGATTATTAAACGAGGCTAAACGAGCAACACCAAATGCTGAACCTAACGCATCCATATCTGGATAACGATGGCCCATAATATAGATGTCAGCAGATTCCGCAATAATTCCCTTAATTGCCATGCTCATTGCGCGAGAACGTACTTGGGAACGTTTCGTCGTTACTGCCGTTTTTCCACCAAAAAATAACGGCTTCGCTTCATCTTTGGCTTCTTTTACAACCACTTGATCACCACCACGAACTAAAGCTGTATCTAGGTTTGTTTGAGCCGTGGTCCCGGTTTGATCTAAGGTTGGGCCCCCATAAGCAATCCCCATACTTAACGTAATGGCTACTTCATGGTTAGCTGATTCCTTACGGATCGTATCCAAAATAGAAAATTTTTCGTCCATCATTTTTTGAATATCTTCCCATTGGGCAATGAAAAAATAACGTTCTGCGTTGATT
This sequence comes from Enterococcus sp. DIV1307a, assembly GCF_050537425.1. NCBI lineage: Bacteria > Bacillati > Bacillota > Bacilli > Lactobacillales > Enterococcaceae > Enterococcus > Enterococcus sp. DIV1307a. The sequence continues at coordinate 11,328 of NZ_CP172914.1, read as the reverse complement.
CGCTTATAAAAAACTTTGTATTGGTCCATCCAATCAGAAACCATCGTCGTAATGAAACTATTCAAATAAGAAATTTCTTTCTCATCCATTGTATCGGTGACATCATCATAATTATCGACAGACACAATGCCAATAGCCGTTTGCATTTCGACTTTTTCTTGATACAAATTACTTTCTTTAGTGATATCTTCAAAAGTAATTGTATGTTGTTCTTTATTGACGCTAAAGCGATAGGTATTTTCGTCAATCGTAAAAATATCTTGGTTTCGTTCTGCTAATTCTAAATAAGACGTAACTTGGCTAGCGGTTAACGTTAGCTGATTGTCTTTATTAAAAATAGAAGCAGCATAAGGATTAAGCCATTCTACCGCGCGTGTTTCCCCGTTATACGTAATAATTCCCACAGGTACTTCATTTACAACATAATCCAACGATTGTTCAGCAATGGAACTTGCTTCTTGAATCTTTTCTACGTTCGTAATTTCTACATCTCTAATCAACAGCCGAATAACCACTAAGAGAAAGATATCTAATGCGATAATTACCGCCAATAGCAGCCATTTATTTGTTAGTAAGAAATAGAGGAGAAATTCTACTAAGAGAAGACCCACAACAATTAAGAAACCGTTTTTTTGAATTCTCTTCTTTTGCATTTTTTTGCCTCCAATCTTTCTGCAGACCTTTGAGGCGACTTGTTCCAACGAGCATATTGCTCTGGTGATTCACTAGTTATTTCATCCCTTATTTTATCACAAAACACTTCATTCTGCGAACCTTGTTATGTTTCACGTGAAACACTAGTCAAGATAAAAAAGAACCAAAGAGCAAGCTCTTTGGTTCTGGAAATTGTCATAAAATTATTGTTCGTCACTAACGAATGGTAATAATCCCATGATACGTGCGCGTTTAATAGCAATCGTTAATTTACGTTGGTTTTTAGCGCCAGTACCTGTAACACGACGTGGTAAAATTTTGCCACGTTCTGAAATGAATCGTTTTAACAATTCAGTATCTTTATAGTCGATGTATTCGATGTGGTTTGCTGCGATATAGTCGACTTTCCGACGTTTACGTCCGCCTCTTCTTTGTTGTGCCATTCTTGTTCCCTCCTATCAAATTCGTTTAGAATGGTAAATCATCATCTGAAATGTCGATAGATGAACCTGAGCCACCAAATGGATCAGAATCTTTATCGAAATCAGGCATACCGTTATTGTTTTGCGACTGAGAAGATGATGGATTGAAACTATTGTTGTTGTTATTAAATCCAGAACTGGCATTGTTATTACCAAAGCTACGATTTTGTGATTGATAACCATTTTCGTTGTTATTAAAGCTACCGCCGCCAGTTCCTCTTTGTTCTGAAGCAGAACGAGATTCTAACAATTGGAAGTTTTCACAAACCACTTCAGTTACGTAGACACGTTGACCTTGTTGGTTCTCGTAGTTACGAGTTTGAATTCTTCCGACAACACCTAATAATGTACCTTTACGGGCATAATTAGCCATTGTTTCTGCGGGTTTACGCCAAATCACACAGTTGATAAAGTCTGCTTCACGATCACCATTTTGATTCGTAAAGTTACGGTTTACAGCAAGTGTAAAGGTCGCAACAGCTGAACCACTAGCGGTGTAACGTAAGTCAGGATCTTTTGTCAATCTTCCGACTAATACAACGTTATTAATCATTCAAAACATCTCCTTTCGTCAATAAATGTTTCATGTGAAACAAATTATGCTTCTACCTTCACGATCATATGACGGATAATATCGTCATTGATTTTTGCTAAACGATCAAACTCGTTGATTGCGCCAGCTGTTGATGGAGAAGTAACATTAACGATATGATAGATGCCTTCACGGAATCCGTTCATTTCATATGCTAAGCGGCGTTTTTCCCAATCTTTAGATTCGATAACTTCTGCTCCGTTATCTTTTAAGATTGTGTCGAAACGTTCTACTAAAGCAGTTTTTGCTTCTTCATCAATGTTCGGACGAATAATGTACATGATTTCGTACTTCGTATCTTGACTCATTGATTTTCACCTCCCTATGGACTTCAAGGCTCTTAGTTGGCTAAGAGCAAGGAGAACATACCTAAAAAGGTAGTTCACAATCTCTAATTATATGCTAATTGATGGACAAAAGCAAGAAATAGTTTTGAAAAGCCCCAATAAAAAAGTTTCGCCAACTGGCGAAACTTTTTTATGTTATTCTTCTGTTTCTGATGTTGTTTCGTTTTCTGTTGTTTCTACAACTTCAACGATTTCTTCTTCCACTTCTTCTGGTTCTACAACAGCCATTGTTACCACTTTGGCACCATCTTCCATTCTCATTAAACGAACCCCTAATGTTGCGCGTCCTGTTTGAGAAACAGAATCAACGTTAAAGCGGATAATGACGCCTTTGTTCGTAATCAATAAGATATCTTCATCACCATTGACCGTGGTTAAACCAGCTAATGGACCATTTTTCTCAGTGATATTTGCTGTCTTAATCCCTTTACCGCCACGTCCTTTAACTGGATATTCAGAGGCTTTTGTACGCTTACCATAACCATTTTCAGTAATGACTAGGACTTCTTTATTTTCATCCAGAATCGCTGCGCCGACCACATAATCATTTTCGCGGAGACGGATTCCACGAACACCTGATGCTGTCCGGCCCATATCACGTACAGTATTTTCATCAAATGTGACAGAGTATCCTGCATGTGTTCCGATAATCATCTTCTGATTGCCATTAGTCGTTACTACGTTAACTAACTCATCATCTTCTTTTAAGCTAATGGCGATTAATCCATTACTACGGATATTAGAAAAGGCTGTTACGGCTGTCCGTTTGACGGTTCCTTTTAAGGTTGTGAAGAACAAGTATTTACCTGCTTCCGCTTTGCCCTCAACAGAAATAATCGCTTGAATTTTTTCTGCAGAATCAATTCCCAGTAAGTTAATCACTGGAATTCCTTTTGCTGTTCTACCGTATTCAGGGATTTCGTAACCTTTTGCTCGGTAAACTTTCCCAGTGTTCGTAAAGAATAATAACGTGTCATGTGTTGAACAAGAAACTAGGTTTTTCACGAAATCATCATCATGAACGCCCATGCCTTGGACACCACGTCCGCCGCGGCGTTGCGCCCGGAATTCGGAGTTTGCCATCCGCTTAATGTAGCCGTTATTGGTTAATGTAATCACGACTTCTTCTTCTTCGATTAAATCTTCATCTTCAAGACTTAGGACTTCACCTACTAATAATTCTGTGCGTCGTGCATCACCAAATTTTGTGCGAACGTCATTTAACTCTGTTTTAATGATTTCAATGACGCGTTCTGGGCGGGCTAAAATGTCCTCTAAGTCCGCAATGAATTTCAATAGCTCTTGATATTCATTTTCAATTTTGTCGCGTTCTAAGCCTGTTAAACGGCGTAAACGCATATCTAAAATCGCTTGCGCTTGACGATCTGAAAATTCAAAGCGTTCAATTAACGTTGCTTTTGCTTCGTCATCTGATTGTGACCCACGGATAATGGCAATGATTTCATCGATATGATCTAAGGCAATTCGTAGACCTTCTAAAATATGCGCCCGTGCTTCTGCTTTGTTTTTGTCAAAAATCGTCCGGCGAGTAATGACTTCTTTTTGGTGCTCGACGTAGTTTTCTAAAATACGTTTCAAGCTTAAAATTTTCGGTACGCCTTTTTCGATGGCTAACATGTTAAAACCAAAAGATGTTTGTAAGGCAGTCATTTTGTACAAGTTGTTTAACACAACAGAGGCACTCACATCTCGACGAACATCGATGACAATCCGCATGCCTTCACGAGAAGATTCATCCCGCAAATCAGTAATTCCTTCAATTCGTTTATCTCTGTGTAATTCAGAAATTCGTTCGATTAATTTGGCTTTATTCACCATATAAGGCAATTCAGTTACTAAAATACGTTCTTTTCCATTCGGCATTTCAGTCAATTCAACTTTTGCACGAACAGTAATCGAACCTTTCCCTGTTTCATATGCTCGGCGAATCCCTGATTTCCCCATCACTAAACCGCCTGTTGGAAAATCTGGTCCAGGTAACACTTCCATCAATTCATTCGTCGTTACATCAGGATTGTCCATCAATAAACTTGTTGCATCAATCACTTCACTTAAATTGTGTGGTGGAATATTTGTTGCCATCCCCACCGCAATCCCCGTTGTTCCGTTAACTAGTAAGTTTGGAAAACGAGCAGGTAAAACTACTGGTTCTTGTTCTGAATCATCATAGTTTCCTTGGAAATCGACTGTATTTTTGTTAATATCTCGTAGCATTTCTAAAGCAATTTTACTCATACGTGCTTCGGTATAACGCATAGCGGCAGCGCCGTCACCATCGACGGAACCGAAGTTTCCGTGGCCGTCAACTAACATAGCCCGATAACTAAAAGGTTGTGCCATCCGCACCATTGATTCGTAAATCGCACTGTCCCCATGGGGGTGATATTTACCCATAACATCCCCAACAATCCGGGCTGATTTTTTGTGTGGTTTATCAGGGGTTACCCCTAATTCGTTCATTCCATATAAGATTCGGCGATGAACAGGTTTTAAACCGTCACGAACGTCAGGTAACGCGCGGGCTACGATAACACTCATTGCGTAGTCAATGAAAGATTCTTTCATTTCGCTGGTCAGATTGACGTCTTGAATGTTTTCTTTAATTTCTTCACTCATGAATTTTTTCCCCTCTAAATATATGTTCTAGCGTCTCTTACAACGTTGCGACACATTAAATATCCAAGTTTTTCACGTAATGGGCATTTTCTTCGATAAACGCACGACGTGGTTCCACACGATCGCCCATTAGCATTTCAAAAATTTGGTCAGCTTCAATGGCATCATCGACACTCACTCGCGCCATTAATCGTTTTTCTGGGTCCATTGTTGTTTCCCAAAGTTGGTGATCATCCATTTCACCCAACCCTTTGTAACGTTGAACACTTGGTTTTGGTGAAGCAGGTAATTCTTCTAACACTTTTGCTAGTTCTTCTTCAGCATGTTTGCCCGGTTGAACGTAGGTGATGTTTTTCCCTTGTTTCACACCATATAGTGGTGGTTGGGCAATATACACATAACCAGCTTCAACAATTGGCCGCATGAAGCGATAGAACAAGGTTAATAACAACGTTCGAATATGCGCACCATCGACATCGGCATCGGTCATAATTACTAGTTTGTGATAGCGTGCTTTAGAAACATCGAAATCTTCGCCGAAGCCTGTTCCCATAGCTGTAAATAATGATCGAATTTCTTCATTGGCTAAAATTTTATCCATGCTGGCTTTCTCAACATTCAAGATTTTCCCACGAATTGGCAAAATGGCTTGGAATTCACGGCTACGTCCTTGTTTTGCTGAACCGCCGGCCGAGTCTCCTTCGACGATAAATAATTCGCATTTTTCCGGATCTTTACTTGAGCAATCAGCCAGCTTCCCTGGCAAGTTGCTAATTTCTAAAGCGCCTTTACGACGGGTGACTTCACGGGCTCTTTTAGCGGCTAAACGAGCTTTTGAAGCCAACATGCCTTTTTCGACAATTTGTTTGCCGACTGTTGGGTTTTCCATTAAAAATTTTGTAAAGTATTCTGAGAATAGACGATCCGTAACGGTCCGTACTTCTGAGTTCCCTAATTTCGTTTTCGTTTGTCCTTCAAATTGAGGATCGGGATGTTTGATGGAAACCACTGCGGTTAAGCCTTCACGAACATCTTCCCCAGTTAATTTTTCATCGTTTTCTTTCATCAATTTTTGTTTACGTGCATAGTCATTAATCACACGTGTTAAAGAAGTTTTAAAACCAGATTCATGCGTTCCGCCTTCATAAGTATGAATATTGTTGGCAAAACTTAAAATATTTGAGTGGTAGCCATCTGTATACTGCATTGACACTTCCACTGTAATATCTTGTTGCTCTCCTTCAATGAAGATTGGCTCTGGGAAAATAACGTCTTTATTGGCATTTAAATGCTCAACATAACTCTTAATCCCGCCTTCATAGTGATACTCTTTTTTATCTTCTTGTCCTTCACGACGGTCTTCAATTGAAATGTGTAAGCCTCGATTTAAAAAGGCTAATTCACGAACCCGTGTTGCTAATTTATCAAAATCATAAACGGTTGTTTCTGTAAAAATTTCAGGATCTGGAATAAAGTGAACAGTGGTTCCGTGACGATCCGTTTCTTCGATAACTTTTAGGTCATCAACAACCGCACCACGACGATATTCTTGGTAATACACTTTGCCATCTTTATAAACACGAACATCTAAACTGGTCGATAAAGCATTAACAACAGAGGAACCAACACCGTGCAAGCCACCTGATACTTTATAGCCGCCACCGCCAAATTTCCCGCCGGCATGTAGCACTGTAAACACTGTTTCCACAGCTGGGCGACCTGTTTTGGCTTGAATCCCGACTGGAATTCCACGACCATCATCGATAACAGTAATACTATCGTCTGGTTCGATAATTACTTGAATTGATTTAGCAAATCCTGCTAAGGCTTCGTCGATAGAGTTGTCAACGATTTCCCATACTAAGTGGTGTAACCCTTCGCCACTAGTAGAACCTATGTACATACCAGGACGTTTCCGGACAGCTTCTAAGCCCTCCAAAACTTGAATCTGACTAGCGTCATATTCTTGCGCACGTTCTCTCATGTTTTTTTCTTCTTCTGTCATGTCGCTGAATTCCTTTCTATCTTGCCTTGTTGAACATAGAAAATATCTGGTTCAACTGTTAGCTTGTCTTTTATGTGATCTAAACTAGTTGTCGTTAAGAACGTTTGAACTTTGCCTTCAATCGTTTCTAACAAGTGAATTTGACGTTCATTATCTAATTCACTCATGACATCATCTAGTAATAACACAGGATATTCTCCTGTTTCTGAATGCATCAAATCAATCTCTGCCAATTTAATACTTAAAGCTGTCGTTCGCTGTTGGCCTTGTGAGCCATACGTTTGAACATTTTGACCATTGACAATAAACAGCAAATCGTCACGATGAGGGCCTAAAAAAGTATTCGCTTTAAACAATTCACGCTTACGATTGTTCATTAATTGTTGGAGCAATTGATTTTGAAGTGCTTCTAAGGAAAGATCCGTGTTGTCAATTGGGATGCTTGATGCGTAGTCAATGGTGAGCGTTTCGCGTCCATGACTAATTTTTTGATGGAGTAAGTTTGCCCAGTGTTCTAATTTTTTAAGAAAACCTAACCGAGCGTATAGAACTTTCCCGCCAAATTCAGCTAGCTGCTCTGTCAAAATATCCAGATAAACAGTATCTGTTTGTTTCTTTTCAGCTAGTTGTTTTAGGTATTGGTTCCGTTGCTTTAAAACAGACTGATATTGGACAAGATCATAAAGATAAATAGGACTCACTTGTCCGAGTTCCATGTCAATAAATTTCCGGCGGACTTGAGGTGAGCCTTTCACCAAAGATAAATCTTCTGGGGCAAATAAAATAACATTCAGTTGCCCAATGTACGCACTGAGCCTTTTTTGCTCAATGTGATTAACCTTGGTTTTACGTCCTTTGTTGGAAATTAAAATTTCCAACGGCACGGTGCCTGTCTTTTTTTCAACCACACCGCTAATTTTAGCTGCTGCTTGTTCCCAGCCAATTAATTCTTTTTCATTGCTGGTTCGATGACTTCGTGTCATTGCTAGAACATAAATGCTTTCTAACAAGTTGGTTTTTCCTTGGGCGTTTTCGCCTAAAAAAAGATTTAACGTTTTTGGAAAATCTAAGCTGACTGTTTCATAATTACGATAATGCTGAAGTGTCAGCTCATTCAGCCGCATCGTCGGACTCGTTTCCGTTTTTCACCATAAAAAAAGTACCTTCTTCAGGTATCTCAATCATCATGCCCGCATAAAGTTTCCGTCCGCGACGATTTTCCAACTCGCCATCAACAAACACGCTATTATCTGCCAAATACCATTTGGCTTGGCCGCCACTACCAATGACGTTGATTTCTTTAAGAAACTGACCAAGCGTTATATACTCAGTTGCTAAAACAAACGTTTTTTTCAATGTGCATCCCTCTTTTTTCTAATACGTTCTCATATATATTATACCCTTTTTCATAAGAGAAAACAAATTTATCTGTCTAATTTTCATTCTAAGCAATTTTAATTCTAAATGACCGAAAATATTATTAGGATAAAAAAACTCTTAAAAAGCATTTTAAAACGGAAATTGATATTTTCTTGAGAAAAAAGGGGCCTGATTTGGCAGAAATGACGAGTAGCGTTTAACTAAAAAACAATTAGGGGTAACTCAAAGACAAACGAAGAGGGCGCGCAATGAAGAAAAGTAGCTTGTAGAGGTCTGAGCGTCGTTTTAAGCAACGTAAACTTCTTTCACTAGGAAATATTCATAAAAAAATGAACAGCCCTTAAACGAAAAATTAAAGGGCTTTTTTCTTTATCCACGAAAAAAAAGGCAGAATTTATTCGTCAAACGATAGTTCAAACATTCACAATCATATTAGCGTAAAAGCTATTCTAGTTTTAAAAAGCTTATCTAGCAGCGTTTATCGGCTTTAAACAGACGACAAAAAAGAACCTTCGGCGATCATAGTGATTTTCCGAAGGTCTTTTTTAAACATGATTAATTTGTACGAACCGGTGTAATTAGTTGAATGAAATCTAGTTCTGTTTCGGTTGGCTCCAATGTAAACGGACGAATTGGAGAAAGGAATTTCACGGTAATATTCATATCGCCAAACGCTCGCAACGCATCTTTCATATAATCTGGGTTGAAAGAAATATCCAACGCTTCACCAGAAACATTTTCATAGTTTAACGCTTCTTCGACTTTTCCAATTTCAGGTGAATTTCCATATAAAACAACAGAATCTGGTGAAATTGAAAGGCGAACAATATTGTTACGTCCTTCATGAGAAAGTAAAGAGGCACGTTCGATTGCTGAAAGCAATTCTGGTACATAAAATTCAATTTGCGTGTTATGGCTAGTTGGAATTAAACGGTTGGTATCAGGATAATTTCCTTCTAACAAACGAGAATAGAAGTACATTGTTTCTGTTTTAAATAGCACTTGGTTTTCCATAATGCTGATTTCAACCATTTCTTCTTCATTGGTTAATGAACGAGAAAGTTCAGTTAAACTTTTTCCTGGAATTACAATGTTAAAGTCTTCTACTGCTTGTTCTGTCGGGATCACACGTTGACTTAAACGATGTGAATCTGTCGCAACGGCAAGTAATTTTTGATTTTCTAAAATAAAGTGGACCCCAGTTAAAATTGGACGACTTTCGTGCATCGATACAGCAAAACCTGTTTCACTAATAATTTTTGTCAATAAATGAACAGGTAATTTCATTTGGTTTTGAGTATCAATTACTGGTAAGTGCGGATAATTATCAGCATCTAATCCATTGACCGTAAAATCAGCTTTTCCTGAAGTAATTGCAACTTGATTGTTATCTAGAACTTCCATTGTGAACATATCTTCTGGTAATTTACGAATAATTTCGCCAAAGAAACGAGATTGTAAAACGATGCTACCTGTGCGTTCAATGGTCATTTGAGCTTTTTCATCGTCTTTACTTAAAAAACTTTCAATTGAAATATCCGCGTTACTCCCAGTAAGTGATAAGCCATCTTCTGATAACACAATTTTAACACCTGTTAAGATTGGAATCGTTGTTTTAGAAGAAATTGCTCGTTGAACAGTTTGTAATTCTTGTAAAAAGACACTTCGTTTGACCGTTAATTTCATAATGTAAACTCCTTTTTAAGTATTTTCAATACGTTCTAATTTTGTACGCCACTGTTTTGTATATTATATATAAATAAATAATAAAAGTAATAGGACATGTTGATTCTGTGGAAAAGTCAAAAGAGCATTGATTTTACTAAGTTATCCACTTGTGTATAAGTTGTGGATAACTTTGTTCTTTTTTGTTTAGTTTTCCACATCCTAAGAGTTCAATAAATTTTTAATTTCACTGACTTCTTTTTGAATCGCTGGATCTTTTTCCAATAATTGCTGAATCTTTTCGTGCGCATGAATCACCGTGGTATGATCTTTGCCGCCAAATTCGGCACCAATTTTTGGCAAGGAATTGTCGGTCATTTCTCTAGCAAGATACATTGAGATTTGACGAGGAACCACAATTGTTTTCACCCGTTTTTTCCCTTTTAAATCTTTAAGAGGCACATGATAATATTTGGATACTTCTTCTTGAATTTGTAAGATGGACAATTGATTTTTACTACCAACTGATTTTAGAGATTTCAAGGCGTCCGCCGCTAAACTAGTGGTAATATCTTCTCCATTAATAGTTGCAAAGGCTTGAACGCGGACCAAAGCACCCTCTAATTCACGGATGTTGGAATCGATTTGACCAGCGATATAACTTAGTGTATCATCCGGAATTTCTAAACGCTCGGCATCTGCTTTTTTGCGCAAAATTGCAATCCGTGTTTCTAAATCAGGCGGGGTGATATCGACAGACAAACCCCAAGCAAAGCGAGAAACTAATCGTTCAGGTAATTTTGGAATATCATTCGGCGGGCGATCACTTGTTAAAACAATTTGTTTATTTTCATTGTAAAGATCGTTGAAGGTATGGAAAAATTCTTCCAATGTTGCTTCTTTTTCCGCCAAAAATTGAATATCATCGACTAATAATAAGTCAACATTGCGATATTCTTTCCGAAATTGTTCGGATGTCTTTGTTTGAATTGAGTTGATAAATTCATTCGTAAACGTTTCGCTACTAACATATTTGACTTTGGCATCTGGTTGATTCACTAACATTTGATGACCAATGGCATGCATCAAATGGGTTTTCCCTAACCCTACACCGCCATAGAAGAAAAGGGGATTGTAAATCGAACCCGGATCCTCGGCAACAACAAGCGCTGCAGCGTGAGCCATTTGGTTTCCTTTACCAATAACGAAGGTGTCGAAAGTGTACTTAGGATTAAGCATCGCTTTTTTACTTTGTTCACTAAAAACAACTTCTTCTTCGGCAGGTTCTTCGAGTTCTTGTGCCAGTGCTGCGTCTTTTTCATCGGCAACAACAAAATGGGGCATCACTTCTGCACCGGTCAATTTAAATCCAGTTTCGACAATTTTTGCCGAAAGATTTTTTTCCCAGTAATCACGATGAACTGCAGAAGGGACTTCTAGCCACAATTGATTGTTGTCTAATTTCAAAGGGCGTGTGGTTTTAATCCAAGCATCAAAACTTGGCGCCGACAAAATCGCTTGATAGGCTTCTTCAAGGCTATGCCAAAAACTTTCCACGTCGGGCAT